>NZ_CP059079.1:0-2944986 GCF_015602665.1 Acinetobacter sp. TTH0-4
ATGCTTTGGACAGACTGTTTAACTCGTTTGCGACAAGAGCTTTCGGGGAATGTCTTTACCATGTGGATTCGTCCGTTGGTGGCTGAAGAATTAAATGACACCTTACGCTTGTATGCTCCAAATCCGTATTGGACACGCTATATTCAAGAGCATCATCTGGAATTAATTACTATTTTAGCTGAACAAATGTCTGAAGGGCGGGTACGTAAAGTTGAAATTTTGGTGGATTCTCGACCAGGTGCAATTTTATCTGCCCATGAACAACCTGCAACGACCACTGCTGCGTTGCAATCTAATCCTGCCCCAGTCATCAAACCAAAAAAAGAAAAAGATGAAACTTCATCGAAAAATACACGCAAGCGTTTATTAAACCCATTATTTACTTTTTCATTGTTTGTTGAAGGTCGCTCTAATCAAATGGCGGCTGAAACTTGTCGTAAAGTTTTAACCCAGTTGGGTGCATCTCAACACAACCCATTGTTTTTATATGGGCCAACTGGTCTAGGTAAAACCCATTTAATGCAGGCAGTGGGGAATGCATTATTACAAGCGAAACCAAATGCACGCGTGATGTACATGACCGCTGAAAGTTTTGTACAAGATTTTGTCAGCTCATTGCAACAAGGCAAAGTGGAAGAATTTAAGAAAAACTGTCGTTCACTTGATCTATTATTGGTCGATGATATTCATTTATTGGCGGGAAAAGAAGCCAGTTTGGTGGAGTTTTTCTATACATTTAATGCATTATTAGATGAATCAAAACAAATTATTTTGACTTCGGATCGTTATCCGAAGGAATTGACAGAATTAGATGCACGTTTGGTTTCACGTTTTTCTTGGGGCTTATCGGTGGGCGTTGAGCCACCTGATATCGAGACACGTATTGAAATTTTATTAAAAAAAGCTGAGAACAGTGGTGTTGATTTACCGCGTAATTGTGCTTTATTTGTGGCGCAACAGGTGGTCGCAAATGTGCGTGAACTAGAAGGAGCACTGAATAAAGTCGTTGCGATTTCTCGTTTTAAAGGCACTCCGATCGATCTGGACGTGGTTCGTGAATCATTGAAAGATGTTTTGGCCATTCGTGCCCGAACCATCAGTACTGAAAATATCCAACGCGTAGTCAGTGAATATTTCCGTATTCCACTCAAAGAAATTGTAGGGCCGAAGCGTACTCGTATTTATGCACGACCACGTCAACTTGCTATGGGGCTTGCGCGTGAACTGACAGGCGATAGTTTTCCCGAAATTGGGATGGCATTTGGTGGTCGTGACCACAGTACCGTCATGCATGCCTGTGAGAAAGTTTTAAGCCTGCGTGAGCAAGATCCAATCTTCAACGAAGATTATAAAAACTTGCAACGTTTGCTGCAAAGTTGATCAAATTCTCGTCTTGCAATGCGGCATATTCTGCCGCATAGTACACTGCTAAAAAACATATTTATTGATTATTTATCTTCAGTTGTTAGAGGAATGTACCGTGCGTTTAAAGATCGCGAAAGAAAACTTACTGAATGTTCTATCACATGTTGTAGGAGCGGTTGAACGTCGCCATACTTTAAACATTTTGTCCAATGTCAAAGTTCAAGTCAGCAATGAGTTATTAACCATCACAGGTTCTGATTTGGAAGTAGAATTGGTGGCCAGTACTACGCTTGCTGAAGGTGCATGTATACAAGTGGGTGAAAGTACGGTTCCTGCACGTAAGCTGATGGATATTTGTAAGTCTTTGCCTACCGCTGCTTTGATTGACTTACAAATTACTGAAGATCGTTGTATTTTAAAATCAGGCAATAGCCGCTTTGTGTTGGGTACGCTCCCAGCAGAAGATTACCCATTATTAAACACGGAAAATACTCAAGGTACACAAGTTACTGTGACCCAACGCGAATTAAAACGTTTGTTTGAGAAAACAGCTTTCGCGATGGCTGTGCAAGATGTCCGTTTTTATTTGACAGGTACATTATTAGAAATTGACCAAAATCAGCTTCGTGCAGTGACTACAGATGGTCATCGTTTAGCACTTTGTGAAACCACTGCAACTTCAACTGCAACAAGTCCAATTCAGGCCATTATTCCACGTAAAGCCGTAGCAGAATTACAGCGTTTGTTGAGTATTGAAGATGAACAATTATCTTTATTAATTGGTCGTGAATTATTAAATGTGACGATTAGTGCTCCAAGTCGTGATAAGGAACAAGCCAATATTACTGTACGTTTTACCACCAAACTGATTGATGGTAAATTCCCTGATTATCGCCGTGTTATTCCGCGCGGTGGCAATAAAAATGTATTGATTGCCCATGATGTATTCAAACAGTCGCTTCAGCGTGTCGCTATTTTAAGTAATGAAAAATTACGCGGTGTATTTTTAAATTTCGGTGCAGATTGTCTACAACTACGTGCCAATAATCCAGAACAAGATGAAGCGATTGAAGATTTAGTGATTCAATACGCAGATGAAGCAATGGAAATGTCATTTAATGCCCAGTATTTGTTAGATGTATTGGGTGCACTGGATGGTGATGATGTGACCATGACCATGACGGAAGCCAATCAATCTGTGCTGGTTCATGATCCATCACAGCAAGATCAAACTTATGTTGTCATGCCGATGCGTGTTTAATTTTTCTATTTTATACAACATTTCATTATGCATATTACGCGTCTACATATAGAGCGTGTTCGAAATTTAAAAGCGGTTGCACTCCAAGAGTTGCAGCCGTTTAATGTTTTTTATGGACACAATGGCTCTGGAAAAACCTCTATTTTGGAGGCGATTCATTTGTTGGCAACGGGACGTTCTTTTCGGACTCATTTGCCGAAAAATTATATTCAAAATGAAATGGGAGATGCGATTGTATTTGCGCAATCTGCTACTGAAAAAATTGGTATGCAGAAAATGCTTTCGGGCGAGCAGCTGATTAAAGTCAATGGTGATTTAATTGCCACTCAAGGTCAGTTGGCTAAAATTCTTCCTTTACAACATATCGATCCACAAAGTACCGACATTATTGATCATGGCGCCAAACCAAGACGTCAGCTGATTGACTGGTTAATGTTCCACGTGGAACCTGATTTTTATCATGCTTGGCAATATTATTCCCGTGCATTAAAACAAAGAAATAGCCTGCTCAAATCTAGACGAAATATTGCGCTCAATGAATTAGAGCCGTGGAATAAAATGCTATCTGAATACGGTGAAATCCTTCATTCCCAACGCAGTGGTATTGTTGAACAATGGAAGGTTTATTTTGAGCAAGATTTGCACTATTTATTGCCAGATTTAGAGATTAAATTGGAATATAGTCCAGGTTTTCACACAGAGCTTGGTTTATTGAATGACTTAACTGTCCACCATCAAAAAGACGTAGATAGGCGTTATACCGAATATGGTCCACATCGTGCAGATTTACGTTTAAAAACAAAGCTAGGTGAGGCAGATGCCGTGTTGTCACGGGGGCAAAAAAAGCTACTGCTGATGGCTTTGAAGCTCTCACAGATTGCAATGCTGCATGCCTGTAATAGGGAAACTGTGGTATTATTAGATGATCTAACGGCAGAATTAGATTTTATAGCCCAACGCCGTTTAATTGAGCGATTGAGCCAATTGGGCAGCCAAGTTTTTATGACTACTTTAGAGTATGAATTGGTAAAAAAACATTTACATGATTTGTCTATTTGTTATCAATTATTCAATGTTGAAGATGGTCAAGTTCGCGTTGTTGTGCAATAGTTTTTTAGATTTTACCCATCTTCGGATAGACCTATATTTTCACTAGGGAGACACCATGAGTTCAGAAGATCAAGCTGCTTCTCAAACAGAACAAACCCAAGAAAAAGCTTATGATTCCTCTAGTATCAAGGTATTACGTGGTTTAGACGCTGTACGTAAGCGTCCTGGTATGTATATTGGTGATACGGACGATGGTTCGGGCTTACATCACATGGTGTTTGAAGTCGTTGATAATGCGATTGATGAAGCCTTGGCCGGTCACTGTGATGAGATTTTGGTGGTCATTCATGAAGATGAGTCCGTCAGTGTTTCAGATAATGGCCGTGGGATTCCAACGGATATTCACCCAGAAGAAGGTGTGTCTGCAGCCGAAGTGATTTTAACCATTCTGCATGCAGGTGGTAAGTTTGATGACAATAGTTATAAAGTTTCAGGTGGTTTACATGGCGTGGGCGTTTCAGTTGTAAATGCTTTATCAAGTAAATTATTACTGAATATTCACCGTGCTGGGAAAGTTTTCGAGCAGGAATATCATCACGGCGATCCTGTTTATAAATTGCGTGAAATTGGTGAGACGGAAAAATCAGGAACTACTGTTCGTTTCTATCCAAGTGAGCTTACGTTCACTCAAACCATTTTCAATGTTGATATTTTAGCGCGTCGTTTGCGTGAATTATCATTCTTGAATGCTGGCGTGCGCATTGTATTGCGTGATGATCGGATCGCTGCAGAGTATATTTTTGATTATGAAGGTGGCTTGTCTGAGTTTGTGAAATATATCAATCAAGGTAAAACACACCTGAATGAAATTTTTCACTTCACGACTGAGTCAGCTGAAACAGGTATTACTGTTGAAGTGGCTTTGCAGTGGAATGACACTTACCAAGAAAATGTACGTTGTTTTACCAATAATATTCCACAGAAAGATGGTGGTTCGCATTTAGCCGGTTTCCGCGCAGCTTTAACCCGTGGTTTAAATCAGTATTTAGACAGTGAAAACATTCTGAAAAAAGAAAAAGTAGCTGTTACAGGTGATGATGCACGTGAAGGTTTGACTGCAATTGTTTCAGTCAAAGTGCCAGATCCAAAATTTTCTTCACAAACCAAAGAAAAACTGGTATCCAGTGAAGTTAAACCTGCTGTAGAGCAGGCGATGAATAAATCATTCTCTGAATATTTATTGGAAAATCCAGGTGCTGCCAAAGCGATTGCAGGCAAAATTATTGATGCAGCACGAGCGCGTGATGCAGCACGTAAGGCACGTGAAATGACGCGTCGTAAAAGTGCTTTGGATATTGCAGGCTTACCAGGTAAATTAGCAGATTGCCAAGAAAAAGATCCAGCATTATCTGAATTATACTTGGTCGAGGGTGACTCTGCGGGCGGTTCTGCAAAACAGGGTCGTAACCGTAAGATGCAAGCAATTTTACCGTTGAAGGGTAAAATTCTGAACGTGGAACGTGCACGTTTTGATAAAATGATTTCTTCGCAAGAAGTTGGTACCTTAATTACTGCGCTTGGTTGTGGAATTGGGCGTGAAGAATATAATCCAGATAAATTGCGTTATCACAAAATAATCATCATGACCGATGCCGACGTCGATGGTTCGCACATTCGTACACTACTATTGACTTTCTTCTTCCGTCAAATGCCTGAACTGGTAGAGCGTGGTTATATTTATATTGCTCAACCACCGCTGTATAAGTTGAAAAAAGGCAAGCAAGAACAGTATTTGAAAGATAATGATGCTTTAGAAAGTTATTTAATTTCAAATGCAATTGATGAGCTTTCACTGCATATTAGTGCTGATTCACCTGCAATTCGTGGTGAATCATTAGCCAGTGTCATTGGTGATTATCAAGTTTCACAAAAAAGTTTAAATCGTTTGACTGTACGTTATCCTGCAAGTTTGTTAGATGGTCTATTGGGTTTAGATGCTTTTAAACTTGATCAGAATTACGATGAAAATTATGTGGCGCAATGGGCAGAGCAACTGCGTCTAGCAATTGTGAAATATCAACCAAGTTTACGTCCAGAAATTACTTTGGAAGGTTTTGATAAAGAACATGCCGACGGTACCACTGTGAAGCATTTCTGGCCACGTGTAACGGTGTATGTGCATAATTTGCCACATCACTATTTACTGGATCAAGGTTTATTGGCGTCGGGTGAGTATAAGCGTCTATTGCAAAACTCCAAGAGCTGGTTCACTTTGCTTGAAGAAGGCGCTTATTTGCAGAAAGGCGATAAACGCATTAATGTTGCGACGTTCCATGATGCTTGGCAACATATTTTGTCTGACTCACGCCGTGGGATGATGATTCAGCGCTATAAAGGTTTGGGTGAGATGAATGCGGATCAACTTTGGGACACGACTATGGATCCTGAAAACCGCAATATGTTACAAGTCACTATTGATGATGCGATCGAAGCAGACCGAATGTTCTCTTGTTTAATGGGAGATGATGTTGAGCCGCGTCGTGCCTTTATTGAAGCGAATGCTTTAAATGCAGATATTGATGCTTAGCCTATAAAGTATATTCAATCATCAGAAAGCATCCTTCGGGATGCTTTTTTTGTGCTATTTTTATATATATTTGATTTAATGTTGATCTATTTTTTTATTAAATTGACTTATTTCTCGGTCATGATGATATCTATAACGGGAGATCATGATGCAATATTACGAGATCAACACCATGGATAATCAATTAGAGCAAGCGCGAGATATTTGGGTTAATGCATTTTTTACAGGGCAATATGAGGTACTGGCACAGTATGAGCATGAACAATTTAAAGTCATGGATGAACGACAGAATCGAGTGGAAAGCAACCATACTCGGTATGAACGTATTGCGCATGCAGTAAAAAATGGCGTATGGAAACCACAAAAACCTGAAGTTGAATTTGAAGAATTCGAGTTTGATTATGATCAGACTCGTTGTCAAATCACGATTGGTTTGGAAAAAAATCAGCAACAGATTCAAGAGTTATGGGTTTATCAGAATGGCTGGAAAATTGTAGAATTACGATTTTTAAAGTAAAGAAATAGCGTTAAAACTCAGATTTTTACCATTGGTAAAATGGTAATTGTGGATAAGTTTTATTGATTATTTGATAAAATGAAAAAATAAATTTATCCACAGATCGTTCTGTATTTTTTTTAAATTTAAATCTTTTTGATTTAATCTTTTGAATTTAAAGTGGTGATTTGAATTTAAAAAATATAATTTCTTATCTTTGAATTTAAAGCATGAAAATAGCTTAAGGCTTAAAAACGATTGTGTAGAAAAAATAAAAAATCGCAGTGCAATTTTAGGATCACACTGCGATTAAAAAATCACCGATGGTTTAGCTAAGCTTTATAATGTTAAAGAAAGCTTCTGAAAGCTATTATTCGAAGGAACTTTCTAACTCCTCCAACTCCATCATCAGCTCTAACATTTTTTCTTCAGCATCAGCCAAATGAGTTTTAAGTTCTGTTTGTTCATTCATTAATTTGATTAAGTCATCTTTACGATTTGCATCATACAAAGCAGTGTCTGCTAGTAATGCTTCGATTTGAATCAAACGTGGCTGTACTTTCGCAATCTGTAATTCATTTTTTTCGATATTTTTACGAATTGGTCGTCCCAATTCACGGCGGCGTGCTGCTTCTTTACGTTGGCCTTCTTTATCTAGTTTTGAAATACTGGATTTAACTTCTACTTGGGATTGCACAGGTGCTGAAGGCTTTTGACCATTTTTGATCATTTCGATACGCGCTTGACGTAACCAATCTGCATATGCAGTCAAATCACCGTCAAACTCACGACTTTGCCCACCATGAACCAAAATAAGCTCGTCACAAACACTGGCCACCAATTGGCGTTCATGTGAAACCAGAACGACTGCACCTTCAAAATCAGTCAATGCCATCGTTAGGGCATGACGCATATCGAGATCTAAATGGTTGGTCGGTTCATCTAAAATCAGGACATTTGGACGTTGCCAAACAATCAATGCAAGCGCTAAACGGGCACGTTCTCCACCAGAAAAACTTTCACTTGGCGTATCCATGCGCTCGCCACTAAAACCAAAACTACCTAAGAAAGAACGAAGGCTTGCTTCACTGATTTTTTTATCGGCTATACGTGCTAATTGTAACATTGGGCTGGCATTACCATCCAAAGCATCCATTTGATGCTGAGCAAAATAGCCAATATTTAATAATTCAGAATCTTTACGAAATCCCTGCATCAATTGTAAATCACCGACCAATGATTTAATGAGGGTCGATTTACCTGCACCATTCATTCCAAGTAAACCAATACGACTGGTCGGGGTAATTTGTAAATTGACATTGGTGACAATCAATTTATCACCATAACCAATATCTGCTTGTTCAAGTTCAAGCAGAGGGGAACTCATTTTGCTCGGTTCACGGAATGAAAAGGTAAAAGGTGTATCGACATGCGCGGCTGACAATTCTTGCATGCGCTCTAATTGTTTAATACGACTCTGTGCTTGTTTGGCTTTGGTGGCTTGTGCTTTAAAACGATCAATATATTTTTGCAAATGGGCACGTGTTTCTAATTGCTTTTCATAAGCCTGTTGTTGTTGGGCCAATCGTTCACTTCGAGTACGTTCAAAAGTCGAGTAATTCCCTGTGTAAAGAATCAGTTCTTGATTTTCAATATGTAAAATATGATCGGTAATGGCATCTAAGAAATCACGGTCATGTGAAATGAGAACCAAAGTGCCTTCATAGGCTTTTAACCAATCTTCTAACCAAAGAATTGCATCTAAGTCCAAATGGTTAGTCGGTTCATCAAGTAGCAGTAAATCTGAACGACTCATTAGGGTACGTGCCAGATTTAAACGCATACGCCAGCCGCCTGAAAAACTGGAGACGTCAAGTTGTGACTGATGTTCAAAAAAGCCTAACCCTGCCATCAGTTGTGAAGCTTTAGACGGTGCAGAATAGCCATTGATCTCATCAAAACGACCATATAAATGGGCTAATTCTTCATCATTTAGCAGATCAGGTTGGTCAAGTTTGTTTTGGATTTCCCAATACTCTTCATCACCTGAAAGCACAAAATCAATGGCTTTCATGTCTAAAGCTTTAATTTCCTGTGCCATGTGTGCAACCGTCCACACCGCAGGACGAGTTAATGAACCACCATCAGACTCCATACCCCCTAAAAGGGCTGAAAATAAAGTTGATTTACCTGCTCCATTGACACCGGTTAGGCCAATTTTCCATCCTGGATGTAACTGCATAGACGCTTTTTGAAATAAAACACGTCCACCGCGACGTATAGAAAGTTGATCTAACTGAATCATTGAAATATCTAAATCTGAAGAAGAATAGCGCCTATTCTAAAGGAAGCGACTCAGAAAAGAAAAAATACCGTAACGATTATTCAAATAAAGCAGGATTTAATCCAAATAAAAATTTTAAAAGCTTGAACAAAAAATAGCCTTTCGTCAGAAATAGAATAAATACTCTATTTTTAATCAAGGAACAACATTATATTTATTTAAGAACAACATAAGTGCAAAAAGAATCAGGGGACAATATGCAAAAAGGGATATTAAGTTTATCTGTAGGGATACTTTTAAGTTTTTCGAGTATGGTTCAAGCGCAAGACAAACAAAAAATATGTGTATTTGATTTATTGGGAAAAGCAGGTGAATCTTATAAATTTATGGAAGAGTGGGCATTAAGTAGCAAAACATGGGGGGCAAATGTCAGCTTACTTTCTTATCAAGATGAAGCAAAAGTAGAAAAAGATTTTAATGCAGGCGTATGTGACGCTTTTTATATGACCTCCATGCGTGCACGATCATATAATAAATTCGCAGGTTCTATTGATGCATTGGGTGGAGTGACCAGTAATGATATTGCACGTAAAGCGATTGCTTACGTTTTAGATAAACGTAATAACCGACGTTTAATCACAACAATGAATAATGAAAAATATGAAGTTGCTGGAATTGGTCAAATTGGTTTGGCCTATATTTTTGTCCGTGATAAGTCTATAAATTCAATAGAAAAAGCCAAAGGTAAAAAAATTGCAGTTTTAGAATATGATGATGCGCAAAAAATTATGGCTCAGCGCATAGGTGCAATTCCAGTCATGTCGGATATTTCTAACTTTGTGAAAAAATTTAACAGTGGTGAAGTCGATGTGGTCGCGGCGCCTGCTTATGCGTTTAAACCTTTAGAAATTTATAAAGGATTGGGTTCAAAAGGCGGAATGATTAATTTTCCTATCGTAAATGTAACTGCAGATTTAATTATTCGATCCGATGAATTTCCGCAAGGTTTTGCCGTACAATCTCGTCGTTGGTTTGTAGAAAAAATCCCAAAAAGTTTTAATATGGTACAGCGTTTAGAAGCCGATATTCCCAATAAATATAAAATCAATTTGAGTAAAAAAGACGAAGAACAATATCAAAAATTACTACGAGATGGACGCATAGATTTAACGAAGCAAGGAATTTATGATTCATCGATGATGACGGTACTCAAAAAAGCACGTTGTACAATGCAGCGGACCAATTTTGAGTGTTCTTTAGGTGGCGAATAGAGTATATTTTATGTATAAATATGTAAAAGTACTAAAATTCTATCAAAATATGAAAAAATACACAAAATCTAAATATATGATTTTATTAATAACTTATTAATTTTATAAAAAAGTGACAAATTGATCATAAAAAATGGAGCAAATGCTCTATTTTTTTATATTGAACTTGCTTAATATCCATTACGTAAAATGGACTCTCGTTAAACAAAAAGATTCTGAAAAGGACTGCAACAATGAAAAAAATGATTTTCGCATTAACCGCACTCTCTGTTATGGGTTTGGCAACGACTACACAAGCGGCCAAAGTAGATGTCTGTGTATTCGATTTACTGGGTAAATCGGGTGAATCTTATCAAATGGCACAAGAATGGGCGCTTGCTGCAAAAGGTTGGGGAGCAGACATTAATCTTGTTCCTCGCCAAGATGAGGCGGTTGCCGATAATGATTTTAAAGCAGGCAAGTGTGATGCTGTTTTTATGACGGCAATGCGTGCACGTCAGTACAATAAATTTGTTGGTTCTATTGATGCACTTGGTGGTGCACCAAGCAACGCTATTGCGCAACGTGCCATTACCTTTGCTTTAGATAAACGTAATGCACCAAAAATGATGAGTAATTTAAGTGGTAAAAAATATGAAGTCGCAGGGATTGCACCTTTAGGCTCAGCTTTCATTTTTGTACGTGATAAAAAAATTGATTCGATTGAAAAAGCAGCAGGTAAAAAGTTTGCGGTATTGGGTTATGACGACGCGCAAAAAATTATGGTGCAACGTGTAGGTGCACAAGCTGTTATTTCTGATATTTCTAACTTTGTCGCAAAATTTAACAACGGGCAAGTAGATATGGTAGGTGCACCAGCATATGCCTACAAACCTTTAGAGATTTATAAGGGTATTAGCCCAAATGGCGGTATGTTTAATTTTCCTGTCCTACAAGTCACAGCCGATTTTATTATTCGTCCTGATCAATTCCCTGCTGGATTCGGTCAAAAATCGCGTGATTGGTTTGTGAAAAACTTACCAAAAAGTTTCAACATGATTAACCGTCTAGAATCGAGCATTCCAGCAAAATTTAAAATGAATTTAACTGCAGAAGATAAAACCAAGTATCAAAAAATGTTACGTGAAGGTCGTATGGATATGACCAAGCGTGGAATTTATGATCCAGCGATGATGAGTGTATTGAAAAAAGCACGTTGTTCTGTCGATAAAGCGAATTTTGAGTGTTCACTTGGTGGTGAATAGTTTTGATTTTTAAAGAAAAAACCTAGATTAAATCTGGGTTTTTTTTTGAGTTGAATTCGTCATTTCTGCCATTGTAGGTGACTTAAAAAAACGTAATCATTGAAAAATAACAGCAGGCTTTATCATGTCGATAAAATAAAGATTTAATACTGTCATTGATGATAAATAGAAACTCATTTTAAAAATGAGAAAAAACGAAGCGAAGTAACAAGGAAGAAAAATATGATGCAATGGTCTAAAGCACTTTTACTGGGTGTGAGTTTGTCTGCAATCACTGGATTAGCTCAAGCCAAACAAGTGATCTGTGTATTTGATTTGGTCGGTAAAAACGGTGATGTTTTTGCACTCATGAAAGATTATCAGCTTGCTGCCAAAAATTGGGGCGCAGATATTGAACTTCGCGTTGGTCAAAATGAAGCTGTTATTGCTGAAGATTTTAAAGCAGGTAAATGTGATGGGATTAGTGTCACAGGAATGCGTGGTCGTCAGTTTAATAGCTTTACCGGTTCTTTAGATGCAATTGGCGCAATTCCAGATATAAAACTTGCAGTTAAAGTTATGCAAGGCTTAGCGAGTCCTACTTTTGCCAAACATATGGTACGTGGTAAATATGAAGTGGTTGGTGTTATTCCTGTAGGTGATGCCTTTTTAATGGTCAATGACCGAAGTATCAATACAGTTGCGAAAGCTGCGGGCAAAAAAATTGCGGTGTTAGATTATGATGAAGCTCAAAAAATCATGGTTCAACAAATAGGGGCACAAGCCGTCACAGCGGATGTAACTAATTTTGGTGCTAAATTTAACAATGGTCAGGTCGATATTATTGGTGCACCTGCTGCTGTATTTAAACCCTTAGAATTGCACAAAGGTTTAGGCAGTAAAGGCGCTATTGTGAATTATCCTATCTTGCAAGTGACAGGTAACCTGATTATACATCCTGATAAATTCCCTGCGGGTTATGGACAAAAATCACGTGAATGGGTAAAAAGCCAATTACCACGTGCATTTGGTATATTAGGCAAGATCAAAACAGATATTCCAGCCAAATACTGGATGCAAGTGCCTGCTGCAGATAAACCAGGTTATCAAAAATTAATGCGTGAGGCTCGTGTTGATTTAACGAAACGTGGTGTTTATGACAAACGCATGATGAAACTTTTATGGCAATTCCGCTGTAAAGAAGATCCAAAGAATTTTGAATGCAGCCTGCAAGATGAGAACTACAAATAATATAGAGTTGAATACTTCTATTTGACTTTAAATTTTCAAATACTGACCATATATTGGGTATGCTATACTTGAAATATGGTCTTTATTTTTAAAGCTATCTGAATTGAAGAGGAATCTAACATGAATGCTCAGGCTCTGCTACTGACTGACAGTGCTGCGAATAAAGTACGTCAATTGCGTGATAGCGAAGGCAATCAAGAATTAATGTTGCGCGTTTATGTTACTGGTGGTGGTTGTTCAGGTTTTTCTTATGGCTTTAATTTTGCTGAAAACATGAATGAAGATGATGCTGAATTTATTAATGGTGATGTGAAAATGTTGGTAGATTCTCTAAGCTATCAATATCTTATTGGTTCAGCCGTTGATTATATAGAAGGTTTAGAAGGTTCACGTTTTATTGTACAAAACCCGAACGCGACAACCACTTGCGGTTGTGGTTCATCTTTTTCTATTTAATATAAGTGTGTTTAAAAAGCCCTTAATAAAGGGCTTTTTTCATATTAAATTTTACGATTAAGGTTCTAATTTTGCTGCTTCTAAAATATCAAAAATAACAGTCGTCACATCCTGACTTAAATCACGATTATTAAAAATTTCATGTGCAGTGATCGTGATATCTGTATCACTTGGAAGTAAACGTTGTTCTTCTTCAATTAATTGTTGAATTGGCAGTAAAGTCTGCTTAATTTCTAAATGTAAAATATCTTTAAACTCAATATTGTCATCTTCAAGCTCAATAATCTGTTCATTTAAAAATGGCAATAGAATGGAGTGGAGATAGGGTTTAATCTCAACAATATCAAATATTTCGATTTCGCGTGTTTGCTCAATCGTACTAATGTGATCATTCATTTCAATCAGAACATGGTAGTAACTCACGCGCGTCTCCATAAATTTTCTGCTGTCATTTCATCTTTCACCATAACATGAAATTATCTGAATTGCCGCTCTATTGCCAGACATCTACGGATAAAAAGTAAGGGGGTTTTTCATGATATTTTATAGCGTTTTAACGTGCGTTCAATAAGGCCAGATCAGCTGATGTTAATTTGAAATTTTGTAAATCCTGTTTTTGCATCATTGGAAACATCAATGCCTGTGGATCGTGATTATGTTGGAGTCCCAAGGCATGCCCGAATTCATGCGCAAGGGTTAAGCGTAAATCTGCCGTCGATGAAAACTCATAAATCATGATTTTGCTACCATCAAAAGCGCCTTTATCAAACAAACGTGGCTGAAAACGCTGGTTAAATTGATCGACTGCATGATTTAACTGATCATTCATTTGATTCAACTCGTTTACTTGCTGATTCAGCTGTTGGATTTTTTGGTTATAGCGATTAATGTTTTGTTCGAGTGAAAATATGTCTTGTTGTAATTGATGGCGCTGTTGTATCAATAAACCCTGCTGTGAAGGTGGAATTCCACCATTTTTATTGATTTCGGTAATATGCTGATTATATTGTTGTAATTGTGCTGCCAATTGATTTTTGTTGTTGTCTAATTCAATATTTGCCCAATCCATCTCTTGCTTAAATTGCTGAAGGTTTTGATTCTTATCTGCCCAAACTTTTTGATTATTTTCGATATGACCTAACTGTTGACGGCGTTGATTGGAATTATCTTGGCGCTCATCATAGATTAAATGAATCGTGAGTTTGGCTTTTGGATCGTATACAAAAGCCTCTTTTGCAGTACCTTGTGTCCAAATATCCGTAGCTTGCTGAGTGATTAATTTAAGTTCCGTTATCGTTAATCCAAAACGAGGATCAACTTCTGCAATGCGGTAACGTAAGCGGGTATCTAATGGATGCAGAATGCGATCACTCAGCGCGTTAAATTTGAGTTGTGGATGTTGAGAGCTTTGATAATTTGACCATAACAGAAACATGATCAATCCTAACAGAACCAAAAGACGTGTCATTTTATCCTCTTCTATTCATCGATATGAGCATGTTCGAAATGATAAAACTCTCTAATAACTGAATACATCCAAATATAACAAAAATAGAGCTGGCGAAAAAATATGCACTCATACTTTTAGCATTCTGTTCTAATAGATGGATAAAAATAGATCAATAAAAATGAAAGAAAAAGAATGCTGAAATATTTTCTCAAAAAGCCTGATTTAGCATGGGTAGCAACATCTCCAGCTGAAGCAAATCATCAAAATTTAAAAATTAAATATTTGGGTACAGCAGGCTTTATTTTATCTGAACACCACAGGACTTTGGTTTTAGATCCCTTTATTAGCCGTCCAAATATGTGGCGCACTTTTACTCAGTCACTCTTAAGTGATCCTGAATTAGTGAGAGAATATATTCCAAAGGCCGATGAAGTATTGATTGGACATGCACATTATGATCATATTTTAGATGCACCTGAGGTATGTAAGCAAACAGGTGCACGATTAATTGGTTCCAAAGCAACGCTGATGTATGGCCGTTCTGTAGGGCTGTCTGAGTTACAAATGCTAGAAATTCAAGGGCGTGAAACTATAGATTGTGGCACATGGAAAGTTATCGGTTTACCATCTATACACGGAAAAGCACTTTTTGGTCGTGTTCCTTTACCTGGAGATATGACGACACCACCACCATACCCACCGAAATTTCATCATTTACGACATGGGCAAGTGTTTAACTGGTGGATTGATACAGGTAAACTCACTGTGGTTCATATCGATTCAGCTGATTTTATTGAGCAGGAATTACACGGTAGACAAGCTGATATTGTCTGTTTGTGCGCGATTGGACGTAAATACCGCCCCAACTATGTGAAAGATGTCGTGCGCTTACTGAAACCCAAATACATTATTCCTTGCCATTGGGATACGATGGTGACGCCGATTAGTGAGACACCTCAATTACTTCCCGATGCAAAAATTCCTGAGTTTTTAGAGGAAATTAAAGCATGTGGGGTAATTCCTTTATTTATGCCAATTTTAGGTGAGTTGTATTTTGATCAAAAAGTGGAAAAATAAGATCGAAAAATAAATAAGTCAAATTAATTAAAAAAATTACCAAGCATAAAAAACCGCGCTTTCGCGCGGTTTTTAACTCTTTCGAGTTTGTTAAAATGACAAATTATTTCTTGTCATCTTTCACTTCAGTGAACTCAGCATCTACAACGCCATCGTCCGCTTTTTGTTGTTGACCTTCGCCGCCTTGGAAAACGTTCGGATCAAAACCTTCAGCACCGCCTTGACCTTGTGCCGCTTCATAGGCACGTTGGCTGATTGGCATGATGATGTTTTGAAGCGCTTCAGTTTTTGCTTTAATCTCTTCAACGTCATTTTCTTTCGTAGATGCTTCAAGCTCAGAAACGGCAGTTTCGATTGCAGTTTTTTCGTCTGCAGTCACTTGTTCGCCAAGATCTTTAATCGCTTTTTGTGAAGATGAAACTAAAGCATCTGCTTCGTTACGCGCTTTTGCAAGCTCTTCAAATTTACGATCTTCTTCAGCATTCGCTTCAGCATCTTTAATCATCGCTTCAATTTCAGCATCGCTCAAACCAGAGTTTGCTTTAATTTGAATTGATTGTTCTTTACCAGTGCTCTTGTCTTTCGCAGACACTTTCAAGATACCATCAGCGTTGATATCGAACGATACTTCAATTTGTGGCACACCACGTGGCGCAGGTGGGATATCGCCCAATTGGAAGTTACCTAACAATTTGTTTTGCTGCGCCATTTTACGTTCACCTTGGAACACAGAAATGTCTACAGCAGGTTGGTTGTCAGCAGCAGTTGAGAACACTTGAGATTTCTTCGCAGGAATCGTGGTATTTTTCTCAATGATTGCAGTTAACACACCGCCCATTGTTTCGATACCAAGTGTAAGTGGTGTTACGTCAAGAAGAAGTACGTCAGTTTTGTCGCCAGACAATACCGCACCTTGAATCGCAGCACCCATTGCAACTGCTTCGTCAGGATTCACGTCTTTACGTGGCTCTTTACCGAAAAATTCTTGTACTTTTTGTTGAACCATTGGCATACGTGATTGACCACCCACCAAGATTACGTCAGAGATGTCTGAAGTCGAAAGACCAGCATCTTTAAGCGCAATACGGCAAGGTTCAATGGTACGTGCAACCAAGTCAGCAACCAAACCTTCAAGTTTAGAACGAGTCACATTGATCACTAAATGTTTAGGACCAGTCGCATCAGCCGTGATGTATGGAAGGTTGATTTCAGTTGCATTCGAAGAAGAAAGCTCGATCTTCGCTTTTTCAGCCGCTTCTTTTAAGCGTTGAAGTGCAAGTGGATCTTGTTTCAAGTTAAAGCCTTGCTCTTTCTTGAACTCTTCAACCAAGTATTCGATTAATGCGTTATCGAAATCTTCACCACCTAGGAATGTATCCCCGTTAGTCGACAATACTTCGATTTGTTGGTCGCCATCAAGGTCAGCAATTTCAATGATTGATACGTCAAAAGTACCACCACCCAAGTCGTAAACCGCGATTTTACGATCGCCTTCTTTTTTGTCCATACCGAACGCTAAAGCTGCAGCAGTAGGTTCGTTAATGATACGTTTAACTTCTAAGCCTGCAATTTTACCTGCATCCTTGGTTGCTTGACGCTGTGCATCGTTAAAGTAAGCAGGAACAGTAATGACCGCTTCAGTAACAGTTTCGCCTAAGTAATCTTCAGCTGTTTTTTTCATCTTTTTCAAGATTTCAGCAGAGATTTGTTGTGGTGCCAATTTTTTATCGTTGACATCTACCCAAGCATCACCGTTGTCTGCTTGAATGATTTTGTAAGGTACCAAACCAATATCTTTTTGTACTGCTTGGTCTTGGTATTTACGACCAATCAAACGTTTGATGGCGAATAATGTATTTTTTGGATTGGTGACTGCTTGACGTTTTGCAGATTGACCAATCAGAATTTCACCATCTTTGTATGCAACAATAGAAGGCGTTGTACGTGTACCTTCTGCATTTTCGATGACTTTAACTTTGTCACCTTCAAGTACTGCAACACATGAGTTTGTTGTACCTAAATCAATACCAATGATTTTAGCCATTTGGGTGCTTCCTCTTAAATTCTTTTTACGATATTTTCGCTTGTTATCCGATATGAGAGCCATTCAAAATTTTTCAAGTTCATTTGATTAAAAAAGTGAAAAAACTCTCGAATTTCTTTGCCTTATTGACCGACTAAAACCATCGCTGGGCGAAGTAAACGGTTCGACAAGGTATAACCTTTCTGTAATACAGTACCAATTTCACCTGCTTTGGCATCTGGCGCGATCCCCACGGCTTGATGTAAATCTGCATTAAACCCATTGTTCATATCTACTTCGACCACACCAAATTTTTCTAAGGTGGTGAGAAGAGATTTCAGGGTAAGTTTTACACCTTCAAGTAAAGGAGATTCCACATCACCAGCGGCCTGAATAGCACGTTCTAAATTATCGACAGAGTCGAGTAACTCTTTGGCAAACTTTTCAAGCGCCGTCTCTTTATGTTTTTCAGCATCACGTTGAATACGTTCTACACTTTTTTGTGCTTCGTATACTGCATTGGCAGTACGCGCCTTTTCAAGTTTTAAACTGTCTTGCAAATGGGTGATTTGAGCTTGTAAATCTTCAACTGAAAGGTCTGTTTGCTCTGCTTCAGTTTGAGCATTTACAGCCTGTTCGTCCGCTTGCTCTAGTCCTAAATCTTGAGCCTTTTGGTTTTGCTCAGTTGCCATAGATTTACTCCGTTTAAATAGATTCTTAAACATGTACAGTCCTTTTGGCTTCAGTATGAACTGGGTTAAGTTTGAACTGCCATGAGTGATAAAATTCATGAATACTACAATGGTCGGGGCGAGCGCTAAAAATTCAAGCTAAACCTTTTATTAAAACTGTTTAATTTGATTCAAATCATTAAAAAATAGTGATTTTCACAGCAAATGGTTCAATATTTATTACATTTTTTACAATAATGGTGGACTGCTCTAAAGTGTAGGCATATTTGAAGGAAGATTATTTTCAAAAATATCAATTTGATTTTCATCATAAAATTTTAAAAAAACAATAAAGACCATTATAAAAACATGAAATAAAACATCTGAAATTTTTCATACAGTTTTCTAGATTCAGCAAAATTTTAAGATTGAATTGATAAACATGATTAATATTAAAGGAATTATCTATTTTACAAATTCTCTAAAAAAATAAATAATGATCAACAGATTCTATCGCTGTAGTTTCTTTTGGTATTTTTAAAATGTGTTTTCTAAGCTTACTCGCTCTGAGTAAGCTTTTTTTTTGTCTGCTTGTTTTGAACTTTATAACATGTATCTGTTTCACGAGTATTTATAGCACTTATCGTCAAGCAAAAAAGAAATGAGATCGTGAATTATTGTTTTTTTCTTCATTTAAAAAAAGATTAAAGCAATAAACACAATTGTTTAGATTTTAGTGAGTGGTTTTAAAGAACTTAATTCACTTAAAATCAAAATTAATAAAAAGCCTATTAATGATTACGTATTTTCGCAAAACTACAACCGAAGAGGTGCGCAGCGTCAAAAGATTTTTTTAATCATAGGCAGCGCAAAGTTGAGCTTTGTATTTTTATTTGAAAAAGGAAATATTAATGAAAAAAGCAGGTTTATTATCTTTGGTTATGGTTGCGACATCGTGGGTTGCTGTCGGTTGTACCTCAACAGAATCAACTCAAGCACCTGAAACTGCACAAGTCACCACAGGTGCTGAAATTGCAGCGCAAGATCAACAAGGCAGTGTCGCAGTTCAAGCAGATACGTCAGTACAAGCTGATCCTATTCAGTCTGCGCCTAGTGAAGCTCCAGAAGCAGCTCAGCCTGTTCAATAATGAAGACCGTTTAAATTAGAAGATCAGCTTTTAGTTTGAACGAATACTGGATGTTAAATCAGTGAGAATAGATGGTAGGTCGGATGCCTCTACCATCTATTTTTTATTGTTTAATTTACAGTAACGAAGACAGTTAAACTGTTTGATCAAAAATGCCCAAATAAATAGGGCATGGTGAGGAATGGGGTGTTGATTTAATCGCGACGATTGTGTCCTCTTGGATCATTATGATCACGACGATTATCTGAACGTTTTTCGCGGGATTTGCGTTGCTGCTCAAGGTCACGTTTTTTGCGTTCCCAGTCAGATGATTTTTTACGATTTTGTTGTGCTGCTTTTTTGCGTTGTTCTAATTGATGTTGCTGTTCATGTTTTCTACGTTCCCAATCAGACTGCTTGTGGCGGTTTTGTTCCCATTGTCGACGCTCAAGATCGCGTTTTTTACGGTCTAGTTCTAAACGTTTTTGTCTTTGTTGATATTCCCAGCGTTGTTGATTTCGTTCACGTTCATATCGATCATCATCACGGTCATAACGACGATCATTACGTTGGTCATAACGTCCATCATAATAACCGCCACCATCTTCTGGAAAAGCAACACAACCTACTGCTAAAAAGCTGGTGACCAATGAAAGGAGGAGAAGTTTTTTAACCATTTGGAATGTCCTTCTGCTTAAGGAGTAGCAAAACACTCCTAAATATCTATAGAAACTGTCAATGACAAGTAATTAAAAGAAGATTAGCGTATAGAAGCTTTTACTGTGTATGCAGATGATTAGATTTATATAACAATATGGTCACTTAAGTGTTGATCATGTAGAAAATATGAAGAACATAAAAAAGGAAAATGCAGGTATGGTGGCTTTTAATCAAACTTTACAGAATATAATAGAAAAGAGTCAGGGCACAGCAGCACGCACCTTAGATCGATTGCCGCGCTTTACACAAGCATCTTTGGCAAAAATTTTAGGATATCCCTATGAGTATCCAGATCTTGATCCTTTAATCAAATGCATGATGGCAGTTCAGTTAAAGCAAGGAAAGAGCGGTTTAATCGGTTCTGATATTACCGAATCTCGGAAAAGCTTTGATTTACAAATGCAGTCCATTCGAAATAAGCCAACGCTTGTGAAGCGCGTAGAAGATTTACGTCTACCGTTACATAGTGGAACTATTTTTGCACGCCATTATCATCCTGCACCCAATAAAAAACTTCCCATGGTGGTGTTTTATCATGGTGGTGGTTTTGTGGTAGGAGGCTTAGACTCTCATGACGAAGCCTGTCGCTTACTCGCTATTCATGCCAGAGTTCAGGTCTTAAGTATCGATTACCCTTTAGCACCTGAAACCAGTCCTGCTAAATTAATTCAAACCTGTGAAGACGCACTTGCGTGGGTATATCAAAACAGAAAACAACTAAAAATATTAAAGAATAGAATTTCAGTTGCGGGTGACAGTGCAGGCGGTAATATTAGTACAGTCGTTTCACAACGTAGTGCGCACAAGATTTATGCGCCACAAGCACAGTTACTTTTTTATCCTGCAGTAGATTTTAAAAGTCGTCATCCTTCCTTCTTTGCGAATAAAGATGGATTGGTGTTGACGGGACAAGATATTGATCACGTTACGACATTTTATGCAGAACAGCATCAGATTGAATTGGATGATCCATTGATCTCTCCAGTGTATGGTAAACATGACAAAGTACCACCTGCGTTCATTATTACTGCAGGGCACGATATATTGCATGATGAAGGGGAAATTTATGCCAATAAATTGCGTCATCGTGGAGTGAAAGTGCATTATCAGGATTATCCAGACCAAACACACGGTTTTTTAAACATCACCCCTATTTCTTATCGCGCTAAAAAATACGTGATTGAAATTAGCAAAAACTACAGAAAGTTTTGGGATAAAAATAGCTAAATTTTGTCATGATTTTAGATTAGGTGTTTCACGTGAAACACCTTTTTTATTTTTTCAAAATTCTAGCTTCAGGTAGGGTGAGCTTAAATTCAGGAACATAAAAGCTATGTAAATATTTAGCTTGAGAAAAATCTGGAAAAATTGCTTGAGTATTTTCCCAAGTTACCTGTTTGAGTTTACACAGTTTGCCACGGAATTGAGGGCTGAATTGATAACGTAAACCTTCTAATGCTTGTTGGATAATGAGTAAAGAGGCAGGTACGTGATGACTATTAATATAAAAAGATCGACGGTGCTTATAGTGATGCAAAGATAAATGCATCTGCTGTTGTTCGAAGGACACCGTGCAATGAACAACATTTTCTTCTTGAATCCACTCAAATTGAGCTACTTGTTTAGGAATACCCCAAAAATGTCGGCCCTGATCAACAGAAATTTGAGTGGACACATAAATTTTAGGAATTGAAGATAAGCGTTTCTTACTTATTAATGGATGATCCAAAATCAATAATTCATCATATGGACCTACTGGTGAATCCAGATACCGAACCAGCATAATCTGAACCATTCGTCCAATTGGAGAAGGTGCAATACGAAAATTTTGATTTTGCTGAATAAATTTAGGGGTTAGCCAATAATTCAAAATAAAGGCTTCACCGTCTAAATGCCAAGGGGGATCGTGATAAATATTGACTGAATATAATTCTGATTTCATTTTAATTCTCGTTGTAAGAATCATAAGAAAAAAACTGTTTTATTTATATTGAATGCTTAATATATCGACATTCACTATGCCCCTTTCAAATAGAAGAGTAAAGAAATGTTGAAACAAGCCTTTATAGCAATCGCTACCACCTTCATCAGCTTTCAAATTATGGCTGCAAATACTGTAGTAGAAATGAAAACTTCGATGGGCAATATCGAAATAGAACTCTTTAATGATAAAGCACCTATTTCTGCGAAAAATTTTGAAAGCTATGTTAAAGATAATTTTTATAATGGTACTGTTTTTCACCGCGTGATTCCTGATTTTATGATTCAGGGCGGAGGAATGGATGTCAAAATGATTGAAAAGCAAACCAGAGCGCCGATTCAAAATGAATCTTATAATGGTTTAAAGAATACACGTGGCACGTTAGCCATGGCACGAACTAATCATCCGAACTCTGCGACTAGCCAATTCTTTATTAATACAGTAGACAATGACTTCCTTAATAAAAGTCAGATGAATGCGGGGTATGCAGTTTTCGGTAAAGTGACAAAAGGTATGAATATTGTCGATCAAATCACAAAAGTTCCTACCGCAAATATGGGAATGCATCAAAACGTACCGAAACAAGCCATTAAAATTATTAGTATGACGATTAAATCAACAGCTAATAAAAATTAAGAAAAATTTAAAACAGAAATATTTTGTTCATATTTCTGTTTTAAAATTATAGGTTTATGTTTAGGTTTGAGTAAAAAACGAACCAAAACAGTGCATAAAAATACAACACTTGATAAAACAATCAGTTAAAAGCACTTGCGTGTGTAAGAAATTGCCCTATACTGTGCTCATCCCGACGAGATAGACGGAAAGTACGAAGCGCTAGATGCTGAGTTTTTAGGTTTATGTTGTTGAGCGACTTATTCTGACGAGGAATAAGAGAGATCATTAAGAGCTTATGAAGAACAACTTGTGTGGATTTTTACTGATTGATTGATCGAAATTATTTTCATTGATTAATGGTAGAAATTACTCGAAGTTTATTTGAGAAATATTTGTCAGAAAATTGATGAGCCAAGATTGGTGCCCTATAGGTACTAAGCAATATTAAACTGAAGAGTTTGATCATGGCTCAGATTGAACGCTGGCGGCAGGCTTAACACATGCAAGTCGAGCGGGGAAAAGTAGCTTGCTACTTAACTTAGCGGCGGACGGGTGAGTAATACTTAGGAATCTGCCTATTAGTGGGGGACAACATTTCGAAAGGAATGCTAATACCGCATACGTCCTACGGGAGAAAGCAGGGGATCACTTGTGACCTTGCGCTAATAGATGAGCCTAAGTCGGATTAGCTAGTTGGTGGGGTAAAGGCCTACCAAGGCGACGATCTGTAGCGGGTCTGAGAGGATGATCCGCCACACTGGGACTGAGACACGGCCCAGACTCCTACGGGAGGCAGCAGTGGGGAATATTGGACAATGGGGGGAACCCTGATCCAGCCATGCCGCGTGTGTGAAGAAGGCCTTTTGGTTGTAAAGCACTTTAAGCGAGGAGGAGGCTACTCTAGTTAATACCTAGGGATAGTGGACGTTACTCGCAGAATAAGCACCGGCTAACTCTGTGCCAGCAGCCGCGGTAATACAGAGGGTGCGAGCGTTAATCGGATTTACTGGGCGTAAAGCGTGCGTAGGTGGCCAATTAAGTCAAATGTGAAATCCCCGAGCTTAACTTGGGAATTGCATTCGATACTGGTTGGCTAGAGTATGGGAGAGGATGGTAGAATTCCAGGTGTAGCGGTGAAATGCGTAGAGATCTGGAGGAATACCGATGGCGAAGGCAGCCATCTGGCCTAATACTGACACTGAGGTACGAAAGCATGGGGAGCAAACAGGATTAGATACCCTGGTAGTCCATGCCGTAAACGATGTCTACTAGCCGTTGGGGTCTTTGAGACTTTAGTGGCGCAGCTAACGCGATAAGTAGACCGCCTGGGGAGTACGGTCGCAAGACTAAAACTCAAATGAATTGACGGGGGCCCGCACAAGCGGTGGAGCATGTGGTTTAATTCGATGCAACGCGAAGAACCTTACCTGGTCTTGACATAGTAAGAACTTTCCAGAGATGGATTGGTGCCTTCGGGAGCTTACATACAGGTGCTGCATGGCTGTCGTCAGCTCGTGTCGTGAGATGTTGGGTTAAGTCCCGCAACGAGCGCAACCCTTTTCCTTATTTGCCAGCGGGTTAAGCCGGGAACTTTAAGGATACTGCCAGTGACAAACTGGAGGAAGGCGGGGACGACGTCAAGTCATCATGGCCCTTACGACCAGGGCTACACACGTGCTACAATGGTCGGTACAAAGGGTTGCTACCTAGCGATAGGATGCTAATCTCAAAAAGCCGATCGTAGTCCGGATTGGAGTCTGCAACTCGACTCCATGAAGTCGGAATCGCTAGTAATCGCGGATCAGAATGCCGCGGTGAATACGTTCCCGGGCCTTGTACACACCGCCCGTCACACCATGGGAGTTTGTTGCACCAGAAGTAGGTAGTCTAACCGCAAGGAGGACGCTTACCACGGTGTGGCCGATGACTGGGGTGAAGTCGTAACAAGGTAGCCGTAGGGGAACCTGCGGCTGGATCACCTCCTTAACGAAAGATTGACGATTGGTAAGAATCCACAACAAGTTGTTCTTCATGATGTATCGATGGGTCTGTAGCTCAGTTGGTTAGAGCACACGCTTGATAAGCGTGGGGTCACAAGTTCAAGTCTTGTCAGACCCACCAAGTCTACTAACTGAAATAATGAAGAGATGAGAGTCTTGGAGTTGAGTTACAAACGAGAGATACATAAAGCTAATAAGTGATAAGCTGGGGACTTAGCTTAGTTGGTAGAGCGCCTGCTTTGCACGCAGGAGGTCAACGGTTCGACTCCGTTAGTCTCCACCATATATTGTTCTTCAATATATAAGCTAAGAAGTTAGATTATAGAATTTAATAAATAAGATCATGATTAAATGATTTTTTAATTTATTAAGTTCTGTGATTTATCACAGTTACCTACGGTCTGACGAAGACGTAGTTAATCATTAACAGATTGAGAATTTGAGTTGAAATAATTGTTTGAACTCAGAACTAATTCAGCATTGACTGTAATACGCAAGTATTTCATTTCAATGACGAAGAAGAACTGAGAACTAGCGAAATTAACTGAATCAAGCGTTTTGGTAGATGAATTTAGATTGAAGCTGTACTGTAGTTAAATCTACAGACCACAAACTGTATGAGAAGGTCGTAAGGCTGACTCTGTTGTTACATCACTTGTAGGGTGTTAACGACTGTTTGGGGTTGTATAGTCAAGTAATTAAGTGCATGTGGTGGATGCCTTGGCAGTCAGAGGCGATGAAAGACGTAATAGCCTGCGATAAGCTCCGGGGAGGCGGCAAATATCCTGTGATCCGGAGATTTCTGAATGGGGAAACCCACTTACCATAAGGTAGGTATTGCATGATGAATACATAGTCATGCAAGGCGAACGAGGGGAAGTGAAACATCTCAGTACCCTTAGGAAAAGAAATCAATTGAGATTCCCTTAGTAGCGGCGAGCGAACGGGGATCAGCCCATTAAGTTATCTAAGTTTTAGTGGAATGCTCTGGGAAGTGCAACCGTAGTGGGTGATAGTCCTGTACACGAAAGGGCTTAGATAATGATGACGAGTAGGGCGGGGCACGTGAAACCTTGTCTGAATATGGGGGGACCATCCTCCAAGGCTAAATACTCCTGACTGACCGATAGTGAACCAGTACCGTGAGGGAAAGGCGAAAAGAACCCCTGTGAGGGGAGTGAAATAGATCCTGAAACCGCATGCATACAAGCAGTGGGAGCCGACTTGTTCGGTGACTGCGTACCTTTTGTATAATGGGTCAGCGACTTACATTCAGTAGCAAGGTTAACCGCATAGGGGAGCCGTAGAGAAATCGAGTCTTAATAGGGCGTTTAGTTGCTGGGTGTAGACCCGAAACCGGGTGATCTATCCATGAGCAGGTTGAAGGTTGGGTAACACTAACTGGAGGACCGAACCCACCGTCGTTGAAAAGCCGGGGGATGACTTGTGGATAGGGGTGAAAGGCTAATCAAACTCGGTGATAGCTGGTTCTCCCCGAAAGCTATTTAGGTAGCGCCTCGGACGAATACCATTGGGGGTAGAGCACTGTTTCGGCTAGGGGGTCATCCCGACTTACCAAACCGATGCAAACTCCGAATACCAATGAGTACTATCCGGGAGACAGACTGCGGGTGCTAACGTCCGTAGTCAAGAGGAAAACAATCCAGACCGCCAGCTAAGGCCCCAAAATTATAGTTAAGTGGGAAACGATGTGGGAAGGCATAGACAGCTAGGAGGTTGGCTTAGAAGCAGCCACCCTTTAAAGAAAGCGTAATAGCTCACTAGTCGAGTCGGCCTGCGCGGAAGATGTAACGGGGCTAAAACTATATGCCGAAGCTGCGGATTTGCAATTTATTGCAAGTGGTAGGGGAGCGTTCTGTAAGCCGATGAAGGTGGATTGAGAAGTCTGCTGGAGGTATCAGAAGTGCGAATGCTGACGTGAGTAACGACAATGCGAGTGAAAAACTCGCACGCTGAAAGACCAAGGGTTCCAGTCCAACGTTAATCGGGGCTGGGTGAGTCGACCCCTAAGGCGAGGCCGAGAGGCGTAGTCGATGGGAAATTGGTTAATATTCCAATACTTCTGTGTAATGCGATGAGAGGACGGAGAAGGTTAAGTCAGCCTGGCGTTGGTTGTCCAGGTGAAAGGTTGTAGGCATGCATCTTAGGCAAATCCGGGGTGCTCTATGCTGAGAACTGATAGCAAGCTGTACTTGTACAGTGAAGTGGCTGATACCATGCTTCCAGGAAAAGTCTCTAAGCTTCAGTTACACAGGAATCGTACCCGAAACCGACACAGGTGGTCAGGTCGAGTAGACCAAAGCGCTTGAGAGAACTCTGCTGAAGGAACTAGGCAAAATGGTACCGTAACTTCGGGAGAAGGTACGCTGTCGACGGTGATGGGATTTACTCCCTGAGCGGTTGACAGCCACAGAAACCAGGCCCCTGCAACTGTTTATTAAAAACATAGCACTCTGCAAACACGAAAGTGGACGTATAGGGTGTGATGCCTGCCCGGTGCTGGAAGGTTAATTGATGGGGTTAGCGTAAGCGAAGCTCTTGATCGAAGCCCCAGTAAACGGCGGCCGTAACTATAACGGTCCTAAGGTAGCGAAATTCCTTGTCGGGTAAGTTCCGACCTGCACGAATGGCATAATGATGGGGGCGCTGTCTCCAGCAGAGACTCAGTGAAATCGAATTCGCCGTGAAGATGCGGTGTACCCGCGGCTAGACGGAAAGACCCCGTGAACCTTTACTGCAGCTTGACATTGAACTTTGATCTTACTTGTGTAGGATAGGTGGGAGGCTTTGAAACCGAGACGCTAGTTTCGGTGGAGCCAATCTTGAAATACCACCCTGGTAATATTGAGGTTCTAACTCTGCTCCATAATCTGGAGCGAGGACCATGTCTGGTGGGTAGTTTGACTGGGGCGGTCTCCTCCTAAAGAGTAACGGAGGAGTACGAAGGTGCGCTCAGCGTGGTCGGAAATCACGCGTAGAGTATAAAGGCAAAAGCGCGCTTAACTGCGAGACCCACAAGTCGAGCAGGTACGAAAGTAGGTCTTAGTGATCCGGTGGTTCTGTATGGAAGGGCCATCGCTCAACGGATAAAAGGTACTCTGGGGATAACAGGCTGATACCGCCCAAGAGTTCATATCGACGGCGGTGTTTGGCACCTCGATGTCGGCTCATCTCATCCTGGGGCTGAAGCAGGTCCCAAGGGTATGGCTGTTCGCCATTTAAAGAGGTACGCGAGCTGGGTTTAGAACGTCGTGAGACAGTTCGGTCCCTATCTACCGTGGGCGTTGGAAATTTGAGAGGATCTGCTCCTAGTACGAGAGGACCAGAGTGGACGAACCTCTGGTGTACCGGTTGTAACGCCAGTTGCATCGCCGGGTAGCTATGTTCGGAAGGGATAACCGCTGAAAGCATCTAAGCGGGAAGCCTACCTCAAGATTAGATTTCCCTGTGACTTTATGTCACCTAAAGAGCCGTTGAAGACTACGACGTTGATAGGTTGGATGTGGAAGCATAGTGATATGTGAAGCTGACCAATACTAATTGCTCGTGAGGCTTGACTATACAACACCCAAACAGTTGTATTGCATCATCTAAGTGATTCAAAACCAAGCAATATACCCTTGATTTAGTTAACGCTACAAACTAAAATCTCAACTCAAATTTAATGTCTGTTAATAACTCTTTTGGTACAAAGTAAGGCTTACGAAATAAATCCCGTAAATAAGACCCGAACAAGTCCATAAACAGTTGTGCTGGCGACAATAGCAAGAGTGAACCACCTGATCCCTTCCCGAACTCAGAAGTGAAACCTCTTCGCGCTGATGGTAGTGTGGGGTTACCCATGTGAGAGTAAGTCATCGCCAGCTCATTATTCTAAACCCCCCTCAGTCTTAAGACTGAGGGGGGTTTTTCTATACATAATTTAAAAAGTAAAAAGTGAAATAAATAAATTTAAAAAATACCCGCATTCAATTTGGTTACCAATAAAAACAGCCAGTCCTTATTTTTAATTTAGGATGAAGGAAGTGATAAATTTTGATCATAGGGACGAATTTGAATGAAAATATTTCAACAGCAGATATTAAATACGATTATATTAACGGGCACATTTTTTTTAAGTGCATGTAGCACACAAGTCAGCTCATCCTCCGAATCTGAACAAGAAAAAAAGAGCAATCACGCCTCTGCAATGCAGAAATCTAAGCAGTTAAATCAAACGTATCAAGTTAAAATTATCGAAAAATTTAATGAGCCTTGGGCTATGACGGCTTTGCCAAGTGGGCAACTTCTAGTTACTGAGCGTAAAGGAAAATTAAAACTATTTAATCCAAGTACTCAGCAACAGGTTGAGGTTCAAGGTTTACCAAAAGTGGCTTATGGTGGACAAGGTGGTTTAGGAGATCTTGCTGTACATCCTCAATTTGAGCAAAACCAGTATATCTATCTTAGTTATGTCGAGGCTGGGCAAGATGGTTATGGTGCAGTAGTGGCTCGGGGAGAATTGGATTTAACAGATGCAAAAAAACCGCAAATTAAAAATTTAAAGACGATTTGGCAACAAATTCCTAAAGTGTCTGGTCAAGGTCACTATAGCCATCGAATTTTGTTTGGAACGGATGGCAAACTTTGGTTGAGTTCGGGTGATCGTCAAAAGTTTGAACCTGCACAAGATATGAAGTCCAATTTAGGTAAAATATTGCGCTTAAATGATGATGGAACACCTGTTACTGATAATCCCTTTTTTAGTCAAGGAGCGATCGAAAAGCAAATCTGGTCTTTAGGGCATCGTAATCCATTGGGTCTCGCATTTGACCTCAAAAATCAGCTTTGGACTGTAGAAATGGGACCAAAAGGCGGAGATGAACTCAATCGAGTGATTAAAGGTCAAAATTATGGTTATCCTTTGGTGTCAAACGGGGATCACTATGATGGAACCGATATTCCAGATCATTCTACTCGACCTGAATTTCAAGCGCCTGAAATCAGTTGGACTCCAGTAATATCGCCATCAAGTTTGATTTTTTATAAAGGTAATCAATTTCCTGCGTGGAAAAATAAGGCATTAATTGGTGGATTATCTTCTGAAGCCATTGTTGTGGTCGATACCGAAGTCAGACCTGTCCAAGAAGTGCAACGCTTAAAGATGAAGCAACGAATTCGGGCTTTACTTGAAAATCAAGATGGTTCAATTTGGGTACTTGAAGATGGCAAAAATGCCAAATTACTGAAATTGGTTGCAAAAGAGTAAGTTATTACAATGTGACGGACGATACTCTTATTGTAGAAGTAGCGTCCGTATCCCAAAAAGAGATAGAAAAAAAATCCCAACGTCCTGTTGAGTCTTTTGCTGTATTCATTACAATGTATAACTCCTGTTGTACCGATCAGCTTTCTGTTGTTTTGTGCGCTTATCATTGTTGTTTTTCGCTTTAGAAAAATATTGTTTCTTTATAAACTCAGTCTAGGATTAAAAAATCTGACGAATAGCAGCAAAATTCTGCAAATACTCTAAGCTAAAAACCATTAACGATGCTTCAAAAATTAAGCACTCACATATTGAATTAATTTATTTAAAATAGACTTGAGTGTTTTAGTATCAAATTCATTTGGCTCAAATTCTTCAGTTTTATTCCTTAAGAAGATGTCACGAATTTCAATCACTGCATTGCTATCAATCAAACCCAATTGCGTTCCCACTTGACGAATTTGGTCAATTGAACGTGAACCATTGGTGCTACCATAACCTATATAAGCCGTAGGTTTACCTTGCCATTCTTTGCCCAAATAGTCGAGTGCATTTTTTAAAGCAGGACTGTAGCCATGATTATATTCAGGGCTAATCAAAATAAAGGCATCTGCTGACGCAATTTTATCGGCCCACTGCTGTTGTTTGGGTTGATCGTAAATCCCTGTGAGCGGTGGATGGCTGCCTGCAAATATAGGTAAATCCCATTCTTTTAAATCGACCAATTCAACTTGAATAGTATTGAAATTTTCCTTCTCAATGCTCTGTTGTACCCATCGTGCGACTTTAATCGCGGTACGTCCTTCACGAACACTGCCTACAATAATTTGTATTCTCATAGTGAACTCATTTTATCAAGTAGGCTTTAAATTAATATGAATAGCTTTGACTGGGTATGAGGAATTTGTATCTTTAAACATTAAAAAAGCTCCCTAAGGAGCTTTTTTAATACAATTTTCTTTGGCGCAGAATTATTGATTTTTAAACTAACTTAATCCCTTGTTGACCAGCAGGGGTCACTTTAAAAATTTCTACCTCAAAGGTAATATCTTTGCCTGCTAGAGGATGGTTGAAGTCAATCTCGGTAATGTGTTCACCGACTGATCTCACTACACCAAAGAGACTCTGCTTGGCTTTGTCTTCAAACTCGATCATGTGACCCACCACAGGCGTTTGTTCGAATTTAATGGTATCAAAAGTCTGTATGTTTTCAGGGTTCCAAGGGCCAAATGCATCTTCCGGAGGAAGACTGACTGTGCGACGATCGCCGGCACGTAAACCAAAAAGTGATTTTTCAAAACCCGGTAATAAACTACCGTCGCCCATGACCAAGCTTACAGGTTCTTCACGGCTACGTGTGTTATCAATTTCTACCCCATTTTCAATGGCAACTGAAAAGTGTAATTCTACTTTTGAGCCATCTGCAATACGGGTTTCTTCATTAGGATAAATAATTTCAGTCATGACGTTGTATCTCTGCCTGTTGAATACGTTTTTTTTCAAGAAAGAACGTATCAATCAACAGTAAAATAGTGCCCAAGGTGATTGCACTGTCTGCAATATTAAAAGCGGGGAAATGGCTGTTATTGTAATAAACATGAACAAAATCTACCACATAACCTAAAGATACACGGTCAATTAAATTGCCAATCGCACCCCCTAAAATGAGAGCAATCGCGATAGGCAAAATTTTCACAGTTTTTGGCATACGCATCAGCCAAAATACAAAAATGACCGACACCAATGCTGCCAGCGAAGTAAAGAAATAACGCTGCCAACCACCCGCATCGGACAAGAAACTAAAAGCTGCGCCATAGTTATGTAGTAATGTCCAATTTAAAAAGGGCAGTACAGGCACTGGATCTGCATAATTCAGATGCGTTGTTGCAATCCATTTGGTCCATTGATCGAGAATAATCGCGACAATAGATAAGCCTAACCACATTAAATTATGTGGGTAGAATTGGAATAAGCCCTTTTTCGTTTGTGGATTAGGCATATTTTCTCTCTTCGCCTTGACCTGTAGGAAGGTTGATAATACAACGTGAACAAAGACCTGGATGTTCAAGATGTGTATTTACATCTGGCAAGACATGCCAGCAACGCGCGCATTTTTCACCTTCCGCAGCTGAAACTTTTACACGCAAGCCTTCAAGGTCAGTGAATTCACCTTGGGTTTCATCTAGTGCATTCACATATACAGTTGATGTGATAAGCACAAAACGCAATTCATCGCTTAGTTGATCAAGCACGTTTTTAAGTTCAGCACTTGCCCACAGTTCAACTTTGGCAGATAAATTTGAACCGATCAATTTTGCATTACGGGCTGCTTCAATTTGCTTATTGACCGCAGATTTAACCGCAATCATGGTTTGCCAATCTGCTTCCGAAATTAAGTTAGCCGTTGAAGCAACAGGAATGTCATACCATTCAGTGGTAAACACATATTTTTCAGTTTGACCCGGAATTAAAGGCCAAGCTTCTTGTGCGGTAAAGCTTAAAATTGGTGACATCCAACGCACGAATGCCTGTACCAGGTGATACAACGCAGTTTGTGCAGAATGACGTGCTTGCGAATCCGCTTTCGTGGTGTATTGACGATCTTTGATAATGTCTAAGTAGAAACCACCCAAGTCATTGATACAGAAATTAGTCAGAGCAGTCGTTACGATATGGAAGTTCATATCTTCGTATGCTTTCTTAATGGTTTCTTGCACTTCAGATGCACGTTGCAGAATGTATTGATCCAGCGCGATCAATTGATCTACAGGAAGCGCATCTGTTGATGGTTTGAAGCCATTCAGGTTAGCAAGCAAGAAACGAAGCGTGTTACGGATACGACGATAACCGTCAGAGGCACGGCTAAAGATTTCTTTACCAGCGGTCATTTCATAACGGTAATCCGCAGAGGCGATCCAGAAACGTAAACCATCCGCACCCATATCTTTAATGATGTCTTGCGGCGTGATCACGTTACCGATCGACTTGGACATCTTGCGGCCTTTTTCATCGACCACGAAACCGTGGGTCAATAGACCTTTATATGGCGCACGTTCGTTAATCGCAATCGAGGTCAATAACGACGACTGGAACCAGCCACGGTGTTGGTCTGAACCTTCCAGATATAAATCAGCAGGATCAGTCAGTTCTTCACGTTCACGCAGTACTGCATAGTGCGTTGTACCTGAGTCGAACCAAACGTCTAGCGTGTCACGAACAGCGTTGTATTGTTCAGCATCCGCACCGATAAACTCAGATGCATCACGGTTGTACCAGCCATCAATGCCTTCCTGCTCGATCAGTTTCGCGACTTCTTCGATCAGTTCAGGTGTACGTGGGTGCAATTCATTGGTGTCTTTATGTACGAAGAATGGAATTGGCACGCCCCAAGTACGTTGACGTGAGATACACCAGTCCGGACGACCTTCGATCATCGATTGAATTCGATTTTTACCCCAATCTGGTACAAAGCTGATGTCATTTTCGATGGCATTTAATGCATTCTGACGTAAACCTTTGGCATCCATGCTGATGAACCATTGTGGGGTTGCACGGAAAATGATCGGTGTTTTATGACGCCAGCAATGCGGATAGCTATGTTTGATTGGAATATGTGCCCAAAGCTTATTGTTTTCAGCCAGCGCTGCAATAATTTTTGGATTGGCTTTATAAATGTGCTCGCCTGCAAATAGGGGAGAGGTTGGTAAATACACCCCATTACCACCAACAGGATTGTCCACTTTTAAGTTGTACAACAAGCCGACTTTATAATCGTCCACACCATGGCCTGGTGCAGTATGTACTGCACCCGTACCACTGGTTGCAATCACGTGCTCACCCAAAATCACAGGCACTTGGCGCTCAGTAATTAAAGGATGCTGTAATTGTAAATTTTCAAGCTTAGCACCTGTAAAATCTGCTAAGACTTCAAACGTTATGTAACCGTAGCGTTCAATTGCCGATTCAACCAAATCTTTTGCAAGAATAAAGTTTTGATCAGCTTTTTCTTCACCACGTGCTTTTACTAACTGGTATTCGATATCGGTATGTACTGCAACGGCTTGGTTGGCTGGAATGGTCCAAGGCGTCGTGGTCCAAATCACCATATCGGTTGAATCAGTCACGCTCACGCCTAGACGTGCAGATAAATCCGCAAGATCAATAACGTTGAAACCGACATCAATCGCATCCGATTTTTTATCTTCATATTCAACTTCAGCTTCAGCAAGTGCTGAACCACAGTCTAAACACCAGTTGACGGGTTTAAGACCCGGCTCAATATGACCTGCTTTGGCAATTTCACCGAGTGAACGAACGATGTCTGCTTCTTGTTTGAAGTTCATCGTCAGATAAGGATTGTCCCAATCCCCAAAAACACCCATGCGTACGAAGTCTTTCTTTTGTAATTCGACTTGTGTGTAAGCATATTCACGGCAATGTTTACGGAATGTTGCGGCATCGACTTTAACGCCAACCTTACCGACTTTTTCTTCGACTTTAAGCTCAATAGGCAGACCGTGACAATCCCAACCTGGAACATACGGTGCATCGAAACCATCCATCACACGGCTTTTGATGATGATATCTTTGAGGACTTTATTGACTGCATGACCGAGGTGAATTTGACCATTGGCATAAGGAGGGCCGTCATGAAGCACATATTTTTTCTTGCCAATACGCGATGCACGAATCTGCTGATAAATGTTGTCGGCGTACCACTCTTCTAACCATTTTGCCTCTCGTACTGCAAGATTTGCTTTCATCGCAAATTCAGTACCTGGCAGGTTTAACGTGGCTTTATAATCCACAGCATTTTCAGTAGTTTGCTTATCGCTCATGCAAGTTGTCTTCCAATTAAATCAGTCTTAAGCTGACGCATTTTTCAATAAAATTTGGGGGATTTAAAAGGGGAAGTTGGGAGTATTGAGTCGAAAATCAAGCAATTTTTCAACATCATCATCAATTCCCGCTTTTAATGCTTCAAGAGAAGGGTAGTCCTTTTCACCATGTAAATAGTTCAAAAACGTCACCCGCATTAATAGGCCATACAGATTAGCAGAAACATCAGGAAAATGTACTTCTAATCGCCATTCTGGACGTTCTTGTTGGATGGCTGGACGCGTTCCAACATGACCTGCGCCAAACAAACTTGTCGACATATAGCCTGCGATGCCCAATTGGTCTGGATGATCCTTTTTAACTTTCTGTTTTAACGATTCAGTTTCACACAATACATCTACGCCATAAATTCCATTCAAACAGGGTTTGTGACGATTTAAACGAACATTAATTGTTGGAAAGTCGATGGTACGTCCAATTTGGTCACCATATTGTACACGACCAATAATACTATAAGGACGACCCAGTAACTTTGCAGCTAAGGCTAAATCACCTGCCTGCAATGTTTGACGAATTCGAGTAGAGCTGACTCGCTCATTGCCCAATTCTATGGTGTGCAAATTCGTGACCTGAAAACCGTAAGTATTTAAAAACTCACTGTTACCTTGACGGTTTTTTCCAAAATGAAAGTCGTCGCCTAAAACCAAATGTTCAGCATTGAGTTTATTCTTCAAAATTTCTGCAAATTGCTCTGCACTTAAGCTACGGAAATGATTATCAAATTTAGCAATCGCGATATAATCAACGCCTAATTCTGTTAAATATTCAACTTTTTCACGCAATGAACTAATACGTGGAGGTGCCTCATAGCCTTTAAAAAACTCTAAAGGTTGTGGTTCAAAAATCATCACCAACGTTTTTAAATTTTGTTTTTCTGCCAGTTGTTTTAATTGTGCAATCATGGCTTGATGACCCAAATGTACACCGTCAAAATTACCAATCGTCACGGCAGTCTTTGGCAATTCAAAATTGGGTGTTAAAGCATTCAAGCGGAGCAGCTTCATGGGCGAATCAATAAACAAGAAATGATTAGGACTATATATTGCCATAATCTTTGGCTTTCGTCTTGTCGTTGTGTTTTTAGGCCAGTTTTTTTCACAAACAATAAAATTTATATCAATATAAATGATATTAAAAATAAATATTAATCAGTTTTTCTTATTTATAAGAGGTTTTATACTGTCTATATCGCCACTTTATAGGTTTCCAGTGATGAATAGACCTTTTCAACAACTACCGCAGATGCAGGATCTTATTCGACATTTTACCCCGAATTGGTTTGCTGTGACGATGGGAACAGGAGTTTTGGCTCTGATTGTCGCTGAATTACCGTTTGATTCGTTTTTAATGGGGCAAATGGGGACTATTTTATGGCAAATGAATATGCTGATATTCATCTTGTTTTCAATATTGTATGGCTTGCGTTGGTTGATTTTTCCACACGAAGCGAAACAAATTTTTAAACATGCCAGTATGAGTTTGTTTTTAGGTGCCATTCCGATGGGACTGGCCACTATTTTGAATGGATTCTTGAAATTCGGCGTACCCTTGTACGGGGATACTGCTGTTCAGATTGCACAAATGTTGTGGTATATCGATGTTGTGATGGCACTTGCGATTGCTTGGATTATTCCATTTTGTATGTATAGCATACAACAGCATGACTTAAAAACGATGTCTGCCGTGTGGTTATTACCGATTGTCGCCTGTGAAGTTGCTGCCAGTTCAGGTGGGTTATTGCTCGCACATCTGCCGATGGGACAACAGGCGGTTGCAATATTATTGGGCAGCTATGTGCTTTGGGGTATTTCAGTTTTACCTGCATGCGCAATTTTAAGTATTTTAATGCTGCGTTTGGCACTTCATCAATTACCAGCGAAAGAACTCGCAATCAGCAGTTGGTTGGCTTTAGGCCCTATTGCAACGGGTGCATTGGCCTTATTGTTATTAGGTGCTCAAGCTCCGCAAGTATTGGCAGTGATTGGAATGCAAAGTTTAGGAGATATCTTTCAGCAGGTGGGTATTTTCGCCAGTTTGATTTTATTGGGCTTTGCGACGTGGTGGTTTGGAATCGCTGTTTTGACGACTTTGAAGTATGTTCAAGATTTGCCTTTTAATTTAGGTTGGTGGGGGCTTACTTTTCCATTGGGGGTATTCAGTTTAGCTGTGCTGAACTTGGGCCATCAGATGAATTTATTGTTTATTTCTCAGCTCGGATATGGCTTTGCCACGATTTTAATCCTGCTCTGGATTATGGTCGCTTATAAAACCATACAGGGCTTTTATCAGGGGCATTTATTTTTCTCTCCCTGTTTGAAAGCATATTTGGACGAACAACGTTAAAACATCTTTTCTTTAAGCGTATTTATATCTATAAATACGCTTCATTTTAAAATGACAGTTTAGACAAGTGGCATCTATGATTTGCAGAGCTTTGGTTTTTCATTTTTAATGTATGCAGTTTTTGGTGGGGTATAGGTAAAGTAATGTCCGATTTGGCTTTAATCATGGCGCTTCCAAATGAATCAAAAGATTTGTTTGAACAGGCAGGCATTCAAGTGCATTACAGCGGTATAGGAAAAGTGAATGCAGCATTCAAAGCCTTTGAAGTCATTCAGAAAACGGGTTGTAAAACCTTGTTAAACTTGGGGAGTGCTGGAAGTTCACATTTCGATGCACATGCATTGGTTGAAGTCATGACGTTTGTACAACGTGATATGGATGTTTCACCTTTGGGTTTTGCAGTTGGGGTCACTCCGATGGATCATGATCATCCTGCGGATATTCATTTAGAGACTTATTTTCAGCATTTGCCGAATGGCATTTGTGGAACAGGGGATAGCTTTGAAATAGGATTACCCAAAGTTCCTTGTCACTTGGTTGATATGGAAGGTTATGCCTTAGCCAAAGTGTGTAAAAAATTGGATGTACGCTTAATTTCTGTCAAATATATTACAGATGGTGCAAATGACAGCGCACATTTAGATTGGGAAGAAAATTTATTATTGGGGGCACAAAAAATGTTAGCTCTTTATCAGCATCATTTTGTTTAAAGGCCAAAGCCGTTATTTTTATTATAAGAATTATTTATTATTAAGTCATTTATAAAAAATTTGGCGACCATAGAACGCTATGGTCGTATGCCAAAATGATCCATCTTGATCATTCAACATTTTAAGCGCGAGGAATAACGCCGTACAACATCATATGCACACTATGTTGAATAATCCGCTGTTGCATACTCCGATTGCGTAAGGTTTTACCTGTAACCATTTCCATTTGGGTTGCAAAATCTGCATAGTTTTGAGTAATGGCCCAAATATTTAAAATTAAGAGTTCAGGATCAATTTGGGCTGAAATTTTTCCTTGCTCTTGCCAAGTACTAATGACTTTGGCTTTACGTTTAAATAATTTCTTTAATGGACCCTTCAAGATTGGCAAAATATGCGGTGCCCCTTGAATGACCTCTAAAGCAAACAAGCGAGATGCTTTGGGTTGGGTACGAGAAACTTCAATTTTTTGCAATAAATAATTGGTGATGGCTTCTTCAGGTTCAAGCTCAGCTTCTAACATTTGTAAAGGGGCCAGCCATTTTTGTAATACGGTGGTCAGTACCTCGACATATAGGGCTTCTTTATTTTCATAATAATAGAAAATATTGGATTTATGCATTTCAGCAATTTGAGCAATCTCATCTAAGCTTGCCCCACTAAAACCATATAGGGAAAAGACATCTAGCGCTGCATTAAGCAGTTGGTGTCGTTTTTGAATACTCTTTTTTTGTTCCATCGGCCATTTAAAGACAATTAAAAGTGGAACCGTAAATTGTACGACAAATCGGCAGACTTGTGCATAGACAAAGGATTTTAATTTTAGATAACTTTAATATTCTTTTTTTAGATCAATGATTAAAGAACAACATTTTGAAGTTGTGTAAAAATAGAGACATCACAGTAAAATTGACTTTTAAATAAAATTAAATGATTCAATTAAAATAATTTTCTGAATTTTGAAATTGATTGGTAGCGATAAAATTAACTGTATATTTAGCTTAAGAATAAAATTAAAAATTAGATTTACTTTAAGATGGGGGAAATGAGCAAATACCATTCATCGGGATGTGCCCATTTCAATGATCCAACTTCAAGTGGCCAATACCGCATTTAGAATTTGTTGTTCTAATTCGCTAAAGGCATAGTTCTTTTGCCTTGGTCGTGGTAATTCCACTTTAAATTGTTTTGCGATCTGCCCTTGGTCAAGCAAAATAATCCGATCTGCCAATTGAACAGCTTCACTGACATCATGGGTCACCAAAATGGCGGTAAAACCCTGTTCAAGCCATAATTTTTCAATCAAGTTTTGCATTTCTAGTCGAGTCAGCGCATCTAAAGCACCTAAAGGTTCATCCAGTAATAAAATTCTTGGTTTGTGTGATAGGGCACGTGCAAGAGCAGTTCGTTGTCTTTGCCCGCCTGAAAGTTGTGATGGCCAAAAGCCCGCTTTTTCTTTAAGACCAACTTTTTCCAATAAAGTAGAGGCATTCGCTTGGTCTTGCTTAGCCAAACCTAACTGTACATTTTGTTCAATACTTCGCCATGGCAATAGTCTAGGATCTTGAAACATCACCCGGATATCATCACTATTAATCCCTTCACGAATATGACGTGCCGATTTAAATTTAATTTCGCCATAACTTGGCTGTTCTAAATCAGCAATTAAACGCAATAACGTACTTTTACCGCACCCACTTCGACCGACAATCGCTAAAAATTCGCCTGGTTGAATATGTAAATCTAAATCTTCTAAAACTTTTACTTCAGCATAAAATTTATACAATTGCTCAATCAGAATTTCTGCACCTGTTACAGCATGTGGATTGATGTCAGGTGAAGCCGAATGATCAGCAATGTTCTTATTCTTCGCGACATGTCGTCCTAAACTTAAATCAGTCATCATGTACTCCTTATTCTTGGTATCCCGCATGCCAGCGCAGCAAGTATTTTTCCAAACCAACAGCCAATACATCTGCCAGTTTACCTAGTAATGCGTAAAGTAATATTCCAACTAAAACGATATCTGTTTGTAAAAACTCACGAGCATTCATGGTCATATAACCAATACCAGACTGTGCAGAAATTGTTTCAGCCACAATCAATAGTACCCAAACTAGACCCAGTGCAAAGCGCAGACCGACTAAAATAGAGGGCATCGCACCCGGTAAAATGATCTCTTTATACAATTGCCAACGCGTTAAGCCGTAGCTTTTTCCCATTTCAATCAGTTGAGGGTCGACTGAGCGAATGCCATGGTAGGTGTTAATGTAAATAGGAAAAAATACCCCAATCGCGACTAAAAATAGTTTTGCCGACTCATCTATGCCGAACCATAAAATCACTAAAGGAATAAGAGCCAAAGCAGGAATATTTCGGATCATCTGCAAAGTGGTATCCAATAAGTTGGATGCGATTTTAGATGAACCATTCAGTAAGCCTAAAAATAAACCCAAGCCACCACCTACGAGCAAGCCAAGCAAGGCGCGTCCAGCACTGACTTTAACGTGTTGCCACAGTTCGCCATTCATGAGCAAATGCCAAAAAGCGCTAATAACAGCAGTGGGTGCAGGCAAAATTCTGCTTTCTAACCAACCGACACTGGAGGCAGCTTGCCAGATAACAATTAAAATGAATGGAACCAACCAAGGCAATAAAGGTCGTCCAATTCGTGTTCCACGTGAAACCTTTTTTTTAGTTAAAGTTTCTGCAGAAATAATATGCGTCATTAAGCCAACTCCTGAGACTGCTTATGCTGTTTAGCAGCATCGGGCACGTAATTATTCGCCACAACTTCTCCAAATGGTCCTGTCAAATTCGGTTGAACTAATTTTTGTTGTGTTTCTAGTTGCAGTAAAGGGAAGACCAATTCGGCAAAACGAATCGATTCTTCAAGATGAGGATAGCCTGAAAAAATGAAGGTACTGATCCCTAAGTCTGCATATTCCTGAATGCGATCGGCAACAGTTTGCGGATCACCGACCAATGCTGTACCCGCACCGCCACGAACCAAACCGACACCTGCCCATAGATTGGGTGATACTTCTAATTTACTGCGATCACCATTGTGTAATTCCGCCATACGACGCTGCCCAACAGAATCCATAGTTTTGAATTTGGCTTGTGCAGCAGCAATGGTTGCATCATCTACATATTGAATCAGTTCATCTGCTGCTTGCCATGCCTGTTCAGTGGTTTCACGTACAATGACATGTAAGCGGATACCATAGTTAAGTTCACGACCTTTGGCCTGGGCTTTGGCTTTAACCACAGCAATTTTATCTTTAACTGCTTCAGGCGGTTCACCCCAAGTTAAATAAGTGTCAACTTGTGAGGTTGCCAATTCAATCGCATCTTCAGATGAACCACCGAACCAAAGTGGTGGATAAGGTTGTTGAATGGGTGGATAAAGTAATTTCGCATCATCCACACTCAGGCGTTCACCGTGAAAGCTAAAACTTTCGCCTGTGTGTGAGCGAGTCAGAATTTCGCGCCAGATTTTGACATATTCATTGGCTGTTTTATAACGGGTAGAATGATCTTCATAAACACCATCACCTTGAAGTTCCTTTTCATCTCCGCCTGTCACCAAGTTTAGTAAAACGCGACCATTTGATAATCGGTCAAACGTAGCTGCCATTCGTGCTGCTAAGGCAGGCGTAGTGACACCTGGGCGTAAGGCAACCAAAAATTTTAAATTCTGGGTTGCATCAATCAGGCTGGCTGCAGTCAGCCATGGATCTTCACAAGAACGTCCAGTGGGAATCAGCACACCTTCATAACCCAAATGATCTACTGCGACTGCAATCTGTTTCATGTAGCTATGATCCACTTGACGTGCACCTTTGCTCGTACCTAAATAACGACTGTCACCATGAGTGGGAATGAACCAGAAAATTTTCATATTGTTATCCTAATAAATGAATTTTTAAATAGATGATGATTATTTGCCTGTCCAAACGGCTTGCTTCACCTGAATTGAATGAGGAATAAGCTTGAGTTCACTAAAACGGTTGGCGAGTTGTTGTTGATCGGCAATGACTTTGCTATTTAAGGGAGCAGCAGCAGAAGGCCTCGGGCGTCGGTCAATAAACACTTGGCTGACTTGTGTTTTTAAGCCTGTATTCTGTCCAATGGTTTGCGCTGTTTCAGCCCGATGGCTTTGTACCCATTGATCTGCGACATTGATTTGCTGAATAATGCTTTTGATCGCACGTGGATGCTGTTTGACAAAATTGGGTGCAGCCAAATAAAAAGTGTAGTTTGGGCTAAGGCCTTGGCCTGATGCCAAAACTTTGGCTTGATCTTCAAGTTGCGCAGAAGCGTAGTAAGGATCCCAAATAGCCCATGCATCGACAGCACCTTTTTGGAAAGCTGCACGGGCATCAGCAGGGCTGAGCCAAATCGGCTGAATATCTGACCATTGCAGTCCTGCTTTACGAACTGCTTGTAGCAACAAATAATGTGCACTTGAGCCTTTTTGCAAGGCAATTCGTTTACCTTTTAATTGTGCTAACTGGGTTAGATCCGAATGTTTCGGCACTAAAATAGCCGACGTTAACGGTTTGGCTGCTTCATAGGCAATGTAGTACAACGGCTTATTCGCTGCTTGTGCATACACAGGCGGTGTATCGCCTGTAACTCCTATATCCAGAGAACCGACTGCCAGTGCTTCTAAAATTTGTGGGCCAGCAGGAAATTCATTCCAAGTGATTTTTGCATTTGGAAATTCTTTCTCATACAGTTTTTGTTGTTTTGCAATCGCAAAATTAATTGAGCTTTTTTGAAAACCAATCCGCAATTTTTTGACAGTTGGATCAACCGCCCAACTTGCAGTTGAACTCAACATTGCACACGCCAACAATAAAGTTATCATGCCACGATTACGGGGATTAAACCTGATAGACGTTTTATGTTGTACAAGATGTTGAGTCATTTATTCATCCTCTAAAGTTGAGTTGACTGGTCTGGTCTATGCTTAATCCAAACTTTGGATTTACATGGTTTTAAATGAGTAGGCTTAATGCGCCAAAATGGCGGCTTGAATATTAATTTTATTTGGAATGAGTTTTTGCTGATAAAAAGCATCCGCTACAAACTGCTGCTCTTTTGCAACTTGCGCTGTAATAGGTTTTATCCCAAAGCCCATCCGTGAAATTGAAGTCTTTAAAATTGCACTGTCTAGGCCAGTGGCTTTTTCTAATAGCTGAGCTGCTTCATTTTGATGTTGAGCCACCCAAGTAGTGGTTGTATTCAACTCATTCACCACAGTTTTTAAAAGCTCAGGATGTTGTTGGGCAAATTCACGATCTGCTAAATAAAACTGATGATTGCTGACCAGATTCTGACCGGTTGCCAGCACTTTTGCCCCCAGTTGTTTTTCTGCTGCAGCATAGAACGGATCCCAAATGACCCAAGCATCTACGGCACCTTTTTCAAAGGCAGCACGGGCATCAGCAGGGGGTAAATACACCACGTCAATATCATCAAGTTTGAGCTGGTTTGCTTCGAGAACTTTGAGTAATAAATAATGTACATTTGAGCCTTTATTAAGGACAACACGTTTGCCTTTTAAGTCTTTTATGGACTGAATAGGAGAGTTCTTAGGAATAATCAAGGCTTCAGCTAAAGGTGCGGAAGGTTGGTTGGCAATGTAAACCAAATTTGAATTTGCAGCCTGTGCAAAGATTGGTGGCGCTTCACCTGCTTCACCAAATGACACGCTACCGACATTTAAACCTTCCAGTAACTGTGGGCCAGCAGGGAATTCAATCCATTTGACTTTTATATTTTGGTCTTTCAATACTTTTTCTAAAGTACCGCGCTCTTTCAAAATGGGTAAAACACCATATTTTTGATAGCCCACATTTAAGGTCAGCGTTTCTGCCTCTTTTTGAGCACAGCCAGACAACAGGATTGCACTTGCAACTAAAGTGGATAAAACGTGTGATTTGTTCCAAAAACTGGTCTTAAAGGTACTCACAAAAGACTGCTCCGAAATAGAAAGATTCAATATTGAATACAGGCTAAAGCCTTTTCTATTTCGAAAATAATAAAAAAATCGCAATTGTTCATGAATAAAAAAGATAAACTAAAAAACGTAAAGCTTAGCTAAAAATATGCTAGAGAAGAGTCTGACAAAAATGAGCCTGAAAATTTTAAGTTTTTGATATTATTATTAATTTAAATTTGATTGATTCCCTCTCAGTAAATGGGTGAAAAAATAAAATAGCTTATATGCGTATGTTTTGATGCAAAATAAATAACGATATCAACATTACAGATATCAACATATAAAAAAAGCCACTTAAAGTGACTTTTTAAAAACCAATGAATTTCTTTGATAGTTATACATTGCCTGACGCGCGTTCGGCAGTTCATCCACATTGGCAGGTTCAAAACCATGTTCAACAAACCAATGTGCAGTACGTGTAGTCAAGACAAAAAGTTGCTGAATCCCCATACTTTTTGCTTTGTCTTGTAAATAATTCAGAATTTGACTGCCACGATTAGACTGGCGATAAGTCGGATCGACGGCCACACAAGCAATTTCAGCAGATTTCAACGTATTTTCTGCATGAGGAATCGGATACAGCGCGGCACAGGCTAAAATCATGCCGTCACGTTCAATCACAGAAAATTGTTCAATTTCACTTTCTAAACGTTCCCGTGAGCGATAAACCAAAATGCCTTCTGCCTCAAGTGGACGAAGTAAATTCATTAATCCTCCGACATCCTGAATAGTGGCGGTACGGACTTCTTCATAATGTGCATCGGTCATCATGGTGCCAGAACCATCACGGGTAAATAGTTCTTCAAGAAGTGCACCATCAGAGGTATAGGAAATCAGATGGACACGATTGACGCCTTTAAGGCAGGCATTTTTGGCACCGCGTAACTGTAAAGCAATATTGGGATTGGAATCTTGGTATTGCAAAATATACTGATCCAGTTGATGGGGAGCAATTTCACGTTGTAATTGTCCCATTGCATTAAATAAACCCGATTGTTTACCCAAAAAAATCAATTTATCCGCTTTTAATAAAATTGCAGTATTGGTAGCGACTTCTTCTGCAACCAAATTAAAGACTTCACCCGTATTGGAATATCCCGTTGGACCAAGCAAAACAATATTATGATTTTCCAGATGGCGTTGAATGGCATCTGTATCGACCGTGCGTACTTCGCCCGTCAGCTGAAAGTCAATACCATCTCGAATGCCATAGGGTTTTGCTGTCACAAAATTACCTGAAACCACATCAATACGTGCACCATACATCGGAGAGTTGGCAAGTCCCATCGACAGTAAGGCTTCAATTTGCAGGCGAATCGAGCCTACTGCATTCATTACACAACTTAATGATTCACGGGTAGTAATACGACGGTGCTGATGAAATGGTGTTTGAATAGCACTGGTTTTTAAATTCTGATTAATTTGCGCACGTGCGCCGTGTACCAAAATGAGATGAATCCCTAAAGAATGCAGTAGGGCAATGTCATGCACAATATGTTGGAAATTCTCATGTTGTACCGCTTCGCCATCAAACATAATGACAAACGTTTTATTCCGATGAGCATTGATATAAGGCGCAGAATGTCGAAACCAATGCACATATTGCAAAGTTGTGCTTTGTGACGTTTCCGATGAATTCGTATGCATACCTATCTCAAATCAAGAATAAAACCTTAGCTATGATTCTAATCAAAAAAAAGCCCAGAGGAAGGATAAAATAAAAAAAACACCTTAAGCGCAGTTAAGGTGTTTTAAAAAGAAGAAAAGACTTAAGCCAAATGGCTAGATTTTAGTGCTTAGCCTTGAATACGGATAATACGGTTGTTACGCTCATTGACCAGCACATAATCGCCATTCACCTTGTACCATTGCTGGTTACGACTCACTTTAGGTAAACGACGCGCTTCACGGTCACTGACTTCAAAGCGAGAGTTGCTGTATTGACGCGGTAAAGTTTGACCCGTACGCCAATCACGGCTTGGATTTACACGTTTGTTATCATAACGATTTTGTTCATAACGGTTGTTATTGTCCCAGCGCTTGTCTTGATGCGACTGTGCATGATTATAACCTTGACGATCATCATAACGATGATCTGGTGCTGCCATCGCAGAAGTGGCAATTAGTGCGGATAATGAAAATGCAAGAGTCGTTAAAAGTTTTTTCATGATGTTCACCTTAGATGATTTTTTAGAGATCTTTTCGATAGATCAAAATTAACCAAAAAGTAGAGATAAAAAATGAGAGCTGTATAGGTGAATTGTGAAATTGATGGAGAAATAAAGAAGAGTTAGCGTTTGTCAAACATACTGAATATAAAAGCCTGCGCCTAAAAGCGGCAGAGAGAAAACAAAAAAAGCTCAAACCAAAGTTTGAGCTTAAATTTTATCGCCTTAAGTTTTTAAAAGCCTTTAATTTGTACAATATTATGACTGTCTGAATCGACTAAAATGTAGTCATTGTTGATTTTGTACCATTGCTGGTTGCGCGAAGGCTTAGGTAAATCGAGATTTTTATAATCGACCTTATAACCATTGCCGCGATAATGCTGTGGCATGACATAACCCGTTTGCCATTTATGCTGTTGCAAACGTTTTACGCCACGTTCTTCACGACCACGGCGTTTATCTTGCATACGCTCATCGTCATCATCCTCACGGAAATCTCGATTTTTATTCGATTCTTGATGACGCGGATGATCCCAACCACGACTTCTATCCTGTTTATCGTGAGGTGCAGCAGTACTGACACTGCTTGCCATCAATGCACTGAAAGAAATTGCCAAAATTGTCAAAATCTTTTTCATGTTGAACCCTCATAAAAAAAGTATTAATTTCATTGGACTTAATGTACAAAAAAATTGCAGAGAAACTGTGAAGATACGGCACTCATTTATTAAAAAATACAGAGACATTCAGGAGATGCTGAAAAATAAGTGCTAAAGCTGCCCAAATTTAAAACTGCTTGATTGAGTTTTCAACATGATAAAACAGCTGTATAGAGAAGTAAAAATGAATAAATAAATTGTAGCAAAATTTCAGTCTGGATTTTATTTCAGTCAGATAGACTGGCCTGTCAAAAGGTCGCCATATTGAGGCTAAAGCTTGAGCTGGAATAAAATGACCTAATTCCACTGCTCTGCCAAATTTTGTAGAGAATAGACCGCTTTAGCAATATCTTCAGCCCGCTGAACATCATCTAGTCCTTGAATGAGCAGATGAGGAAGTTGTAATTGTTCAATAAAACCAATCATTTCAATTTTACGTTTTAAATCAATCATGTCACTTTCCTGAATATATTTTAAATTACAGATCAGCTTAGATTAATTTTTTAATTTGTAAAACCGAATATTATTGTAAAATTCATCTAAAAATGCGATTTAGATTGAGTTCGATTTTGCCTAATAAAAAGGGAGTTCTTAAAACTCCCTTTTATACGCTTTTTTATTTAAACCCTAGTCTTGGGCATCAATACTTTCACCATTCATATGCAAACTATCATCACCCATGAGGTATAAATAGCCAGGCATAATCATTTCAGGTGTTGCTAACGTTTTAGGATCTTCATCAGGATAGGCTTTAGCCCGCATTGCAGTACGGGTTGCACCTGGATTAATGCAGTTAAAACGTACATTCGGATGAACATTTTCTTTTGCAAACAGTTGACTGACCGCTTCAATGGCAATTTTTGACACTGAATATGCACCCCAACATGCCCGTGCTTCTCGACCGACACCGGAACTTGCAAAAACCACCGAAGCATGTTCAGATTTTTCGAGTAATGGCAAAAGCTCTTGAGTCATGATAAAGGGTGCACGTAAATTTACAGCCATGACATCATCCCAGACATCCGCAGGATAATTCACCAATTCGGTCCGTTCACCCAAAATACCCGCATTATGTAAAATGCCATCTAAGCGACCAAATTGCTTTTCTAAGGTATCGACCAGAAGCTCATAATCTCGAGACGAGGCACTCGACAGTTGTAAAGGCAAAATAGCAGGTTGTGGTGCACCTAAACTTTCAATCTCATCATAAATGACTTCAAGCTTATTGAGCGTACGGCCATGCAAAACAACGGTTGCACCATGTAGTGCATAACTGAGCGCTGCTGCACGACCAATACCATCGCCCGCACCCGTAATCAGGATAATGCGATCTTTTAATAGATCTGGGCGAGGCTGATATTCTGAATATTTCATGTTATACCTCCTCGTTTATCGTGTTGTTATATCTTTATGAAATGCGTGGATCAATATTTTGTTTTGGAGTTACACGTTGTTGGATCACTTGATGTAATTCTTCAACTGTATTGACTATACAATCCGCTTGCCAAGCTGTTAAGTCATCTTTGTGTTGCAATGGTAAATAACCATAAGCAGCCAATATAGTATACATCTGGGCATTGCGTCCCGCGTCTATATCACGTGGATGATCCCCGATATAAATACAGTCCTGAGGGTTGAGTTTAAGCTGTTGTGCAGCCAGATACATCGGCTCTGGATCGGGTTTGGTATGGGTGACATCTTCTGGGCAAACCAATACAGCACAGCGCTGATCTAAATGGAGTGCTTTAAGTAAAGCTTCACTGAGCCAACGTGGTTTATTGGTCACAATACCCCACGGAATATCTTGGCTTTCCAGTTGTTCAAGTAAAGCATACATGCCTTCAAATAGATCCGTTTCTACCGCGATATCTTCACCGTAAGTATCTAAAAAGCGCTGTCGATGGGCGAGAAATACGGGGTCTTCGATCTCCAATTCTGGATAGACCAATTTCACCATGGCACGTGCACCTTCAGACACTTGAGTACGAATTAAATCCGCTGTCACAAGGTCGCAGGGTTTATTGCGACACATCTCCTGAATAATGCGAATAAAATCAGCTGCTGTATCAATTAAAGTTCCATCAAGATCAAAGAGAACGGCTTTCATGGGTTCTCTTCTTTAATGGTATAGACCATATAATTGACATCGACATTGGGTGCCAGCCAATAGCGTTTGGTGATTGGGTTAAAATGTAAACCAATCATGTCTTTTAGCTGTAACCCTGCTTCACGAATATCGTGCGCCAGTTCTGATGGTTTAATAAATTTACGATAATCATGTGTGCCTTTAGCCAACATGCGTAATATATATTCTGCACCAATAATGGCAAACAAATATGATTTTGGATTGCGGTTAATGGTCGAAAAAAACACATGCCCCCCTGGTTTGACCAAGGCATAACAGGCCTGAATAATCGATGCTGGATTAGGCACATGCTCAAGCATTTCCATACAGGTCACGACATCATATTGTCCTGCTTGCTCTAGAGCGAGTTGCTCAACTGGAACTTGACGATATTCAATATTGTTAACACCTTCTTGTTCAGCATGAATACGCGCCACATTTAGAGGCGCCAACCCCATATCGATGCCCAATACATCAGCCCCGCGTCGTGCCATGCTTTCCGATAAAATACCGCCTCCACAGCCAACGTCTAATACTTTTTTACCGGCGATACCACCCGAATGTTCATCAATCCAGTTTAAGCGTAATGGATTAATTTGGTGTAGTGGACGGAACTCAGAATGCTGATCCCACCATATGGCTGCGAATGCTTCAAATTTGGCAATTTCTTGTGGATCAACATTCAATTGCGACATCGGGGTCACCTCAATCAAGTCGTTATAATTTAAAAAAAGTTATACGGGCTTAGTGTAGCGTTTATTCAAAAAAAAGCGATAAAAGCGATAAAAAAGTTCACAGAATGAAAACGAATTCAGCATAATTGATTTATAGTGATCGCATAAACTTATGATAATGATTTAGAGGACAATAAGGTCAATGAAAAAATTCCTTTTAGGTGGTCTGACAACTGCTATTTTTGCTTTTTCTGGCACAGTAATGGCCGCCGATTTTGTGGCAGGCAAAGATTACACCGTCATTGCCAACCCAGGTAAAGTTCAAGTTCCTGGCAAAATTGAAGTACGTGAGTTCTTTTGGTACGGTTGTCCGCATTGTTTTAAACTTGAGCCACATATGCAGGCTTGGTTAAGAAAAATTCCGAAAGATGTCAACTTTATCCGTACTCCTGCTGCAATGAACCCTGTGTGGGAGCAAGGTGCGCGTGGTTATTATGTATCTGAAGCATTAGGGGTTCGCAAGAAAACCCATTTACCTTTATTCCATGCGATTCATGAAGGTGGTCAACAAATTTTTGATCAAAAATCACAAGCAAAATTCTTTGTGAAATATGGTATCCCAGAAGCTAAATTTAACAGTATGTTCAATTCATTTGCGATCACCTCAAAAGTTGCTCAAGCCAATAAATTGGCTCAACAATACCAGCTTACGGGTGTTCCTGCAGTCGTGGTGAATGGTAAATATGTGGTGCAAGGTGAAGATGGTAAAGTCACTCAAGTGGTCAGCTACTTGGTGGAAAAAGAGCGTAAAGCAAAATAAGTACGTGTAGAATAAAAAACCCGCAATCTCTGCGGGTTTTTTTGTGATCAATTTTTATCATTATTTTATACCAAAATTTATACCCAATTATTCAGGTAGAGTGGAAGGGACAGTTTCCCAATTAGAAATACCACGAAAAATTAATTGTACTTGGGTAATGGTTTGTATTTTAAATTGTTTCTGTTGTTCATTTTTTTCTGGGCTAGGTGCTTGACGATTAATATTGATCCATGTCATGGCCCAAGTAAAAGATAAATTAATGAGAATATTCGCCAAGACTTGTAAGGCTTGGGCATGACCCAAACGTTTTACAAGTTCAATTTGCGTCAGATCATTGGCTAAGTCTTCAATTAAAAAATGAATTTCTCTAGCAATCGCATGACGAATGACTTCAGAGCCGCCCCAACGTTCTGCAATCATAAATACCCAAGGTTCAGGATGCTGTTCTACTGCCTCAAAAAACAGATCTAAACTCATTTGGGTCTTGGTATTGGGTTGATAAATATAAGTCTGTCCGAGTTGATGCAAAATACCTTTCAAGTGCAAAGCGACCTGATCGACCAGTTCCAGCCCCAATTCATTCATATCTTGAAAATGTCGATAAAATGCAGTCGGAACCAATCCAACGTCTCGTGCGATTTCACGTAAGCTGATGCTACTAAAAGAGCGTCCAGAAGTGGTTAGAGCAACTGCTGCATCCAGAAGTGCTTGACGGCTCTGTTGTTTACGCTCATCCCGAATCGACATTCGACTACCCTAAAAAAATTCTGCATGAAGTCTACCAAAAAAAAACAAATTAAACGACGAATGTCAGTGTACACCTGTTGACTGAAGTGAAAAATAAATATAGTGTACAACTGTTCACTATAAGAACATGTGTTCACTCAAATAAATAGCCAGCAATAAAAGAGGAACGTCATATGAGTCATGTGATGCAGTATCAACCGCAATGGGTTCGCGAAGATTTTGTCGACTTTATTGCTGAAAAAATAAACCCAGTATGGGCGTGGAAAAAAGTGAAAGCCACGCTAGTCAGCATTCAAATGATTGGTGATGACTTCTATCAAATTCAGCTTCAACCTAATCGGAACTTTGAGACAACAGCCTTTCGTGCTGGACAAAGTATTTTAGTGACTGTGGTGATTGCAGGTGTACGTCAGCAGCGTAGTTATTCAATCGTCAAAATGACTGATACGGGCAACATGCTGATTGCGGTAAAACGTCAAGGAAAAGTATCCAACGTTCTAACGAACTTAGCGGTAGGTACTGTGATTGAAATCTCTCAAGTTCAAGGCGATTTCACATTAAGTTCATCTCAACAGCCTATTCTGTTATTGGCTTCTGGCAGCGGCATCACTGCTATTTATTCAATTTTGCAACAGGCATTACGCCAAAATGTAAGTCAAATTGATCTAATTTATTTTAGTCGTGATCAGGCATTTCATGATGAATTACAAAATTTGGCAAATCAACATACACAATTGAACTTTCACAGGTTCAATACGCTGCAACAGAAGCAGCATTTAAGTTTAGAGCTATTACAAGATTTAGTTCCTGACTTTCAGCAGCGTCAAAGTTATGCCTGCGGTGCGCAAGGGATGATGCAAAGTATCAATCAAATTTATCAAGACTTGGGTCTTATCGAACACCTGAAACAAGAATATTTTCAGGTGATGGTCGATGAAAATGCATCCGTACAGCCAGTGGTATTTTTACGAGCACAGCAACAGTTTGAAGCAAGTACTAATTTGTTAGAAAGTGCAGAACGTGTAGGTTTAAGACCAACCCATGGCTGCCGTATGGGGATTTGTAATACCTGTACGTGTACCAAGGTCAGTGGTTCCACCAAGAACTTAATCACGGGTGAAATTGATCATGCCAGCAATACCCAAATTAAATTGTGTATTAGCCAAGCCGTCAGCCCAGTCGTCATTAACCTTTAAAAATAAAACAATATTCTCGCTGAGGAGAAGAACAATGAATATGTCAGTTAAGTTTTCAGAAGCCAGTAAATCGAAACATTTAAATTCAGCACAAATTGAACAATTTGGTCAACAAGTCGATGCGATTCGTCGTGAAATCATGGAGAGTATTGGCGAACAAGATGCGCAATATATTTATAAAATACGCAATTTTGTGCGTTATAGCGAAATCGCATCTCGTGGTATGTTGATGTTCGGCGGTTGGATTCCACCAGTGTGGTTATTCGGTACAGGTTTATTGGGACTATCCAAAATTGTTGAAAATATGGAGTTGGGTCATAACGTCATGCATGGTCAGTTTGATTGGCTCAATGACCCAAGCTTAAATGGTGCCAATTATGATTGGGACACGATTTCTACTGGGGATGACTGGAAACATACGCATAACTATATTCATCATACTTATACCAATATTGTGGGTAAAGATCATGATGTTGGTTATGGCTTATTGCGGGTCAGTGAAGCACAAAAATGGGAACCCCGTTTTCTGTTGAATATTCCCTTGGCTATTCAATTGATGGTGTTTTTTGAATGGTATGTTGGCTTACAAAATCTACATCTGGAAGATGCGCTGATTTACAAGACCAGAACATGGAAACAGCTCTGGGAAGATTCAGCAAAATTTCGTCAGAAAGCCACACGTCAAGTAGCGAAAGATTATGTATTTTTTCCTGTGATTGCAGGACCAAATGCTTTGCCCGTTTTGACAGGCAATGCGGTGGCCAATGTTATTCGTAATCTATGGTCATCAGCAGTTATTTTTAATGGTCATTTTACCGAAGATGCAGAAACCTTCGAAATAGATAATACTGAAAATGAAACACGTGCAGAATGGTATTTACGTCAAATTCGCGGTTCAAGTAATTTTACAGGCACAGAGTGGCTGCATATTTTAAGTGGCAATTTAAGCCATCAGGTTGAGCATCATTTATTTCCAGATATGCCCGCCAATCGTTATGCAGAAGCAGCACCTAAAATTCGCGCTTTGTGCGCCGAATATGGCATTCATTATAATGAAGCCAGTTTTATGCAGCAATTTGGAAGTGTTTGGGTACGTTTGGCAAAGCATTCTGTACCGAACTCGTGGACATCAACACTGCAACAGTCTAAGCAAAAATTGAAATCAATCTTGCGCTTCTAAGATGTCATTTCAGCACGATGAATAGATTGAAAATGGGAATTAATTTTTGGTCACGCTAAACAGCTAAGCAATCGGCTTGATGGTTTTTCTTCAATCGGTAAACATCCAATCAAACCTTCAGGCCTGCTTCTGTTATACTAGACCGCAATTAATTTTAGCCTTTATAGGATCCCTTATGCGTATCGACCAGCGTACCTTAGATCAATTACGTGATGTAAAAATTACCCGTAACTATACGCGTTATGCGGAAGGTTCAGTATTGGTTGAGTTTGGTCATACGAAGGTTTTGTGTACTGCAAGTATTGATAATTCAGTGCCGCGTTTCTTGAAAGGAAAGGGGCAAGGCTGGGTTACTGCTGAATATGGCATGTTGCCACGTTCAACCCATACTCGTAGTGACCGTGAAGCGGCACGGGGTAAACAAAGTGGTCGTACACAAGAAATTCAACGTTTGATTGGTCGCAGTTTACGTGCCATGGTGGATTTGAAAAAACTGGGTGAAAATACCATTACTATTGACTGTGATGTGATTCAAGCTGATGGCGGTACACGTACTGCTGCGATTACTGGTGCAGCTGTGGCCCTCATTGATGCCATGAATGTCTTGCTTGAGAAGAAAAAAATTAAACAAGATCCGTTAAAAGGTTTAGTTGCTGCAGTTTCTGTGGGAATTTATCAAGACGAAGCTTTACTTGATCTGTGTTATGAAGAAGATTCTAGCTGTCAAACTGACTTAAATGTAGTAATGACACAAGCGGGTGAATTTATTGAAGTACAAGGCACTGCGGAAGAAAAACCGTTTACTCGTACACAGTGTAATGAAATGCTTGAATTGGCCGAACAAGGGATTCAAACGTTAATTAAAAAACAACAGGACGCTTTAGGTTGGTAAGTTGTCTTAAATATAATAAACGCACTTTCGGGTGCGTTTTTTTATTGCTGGTTTATGTGAAATTAAGATAAATCCAACTGGATACAAAAAGGAGGACATTACTGCACCGTTTTAAACATTGGCTTAATATCGACTTCATATTGACAGACTAGACTCCTGTTTTCTTGTTGAGGAGTTGCCGATGTTAAATATCTTTATCTTACTCATTTCTGTGGTCACTTTTGCTCTAATGACCAGTGATCCTAGAGCTTCGCAAAAATCAAACCAACAGTCTGTTTGGCAAAAACAAAAACCATCGGTTGAAATTCACGATTTAGCCGTTAAACCACACAAGCAGAGCGATGACGTTTAAGCATTGAAACGCATGGACAGGTCAATGGCTTTCACATCTTTGGTTAATACCCCCATAGAAATATAATCAACTCCAGAGCTTGCAATCTCACGCAAATTTTCAATGGTAATGTTGCCAGAAGCTTCTAATTTACAACGACCCGCAACATATTGCACTGCATCTATTCGTTGTTGTTGACTAAAATTATCGAGCATCACGATATCTGCATGGGCTTCTAAGGCTTGTTCAAGTTCATCCCAGTTTTCAACTTCAACTTCAACGGGTTTATTGGGCGCAATCAGACGTGCTTTGGCAATTGCTTGTTGAATACCCCCTGCTGCCATAATGTGATTTTCTTTGATTAAAAAAGCATCAAATAAACCTAAGCGATGGTTTTTTCCACCGCCAACGCTTACTGCATATTTTTGTGCAATTCGTAAACCAGGCAGTGTTTTGCGCGTATCTAATAATTTTGTTTTTAAACCATCTAACTGTTTGACATAGTCAGCAGTCTTAGTCGCAACCGCGGAAAGGGTTTGTATAAAATTGAGGGCAGGGCGTTCAATCGTTAGTAGACTGCGTGCTGAACCAGCCAAGGTTAAAAAAGCTTGATTGGCTTCTACATGATCACCATCATTTTTAAGCCAAGTTACTTGTACATTGGCATCATAGGCTTGAATTAAGGCATTGACCCAAGGCTGACCTGCAAGCACCATATCTTCACGACTGATGATGGTTGCTGTGGCTTGTTCATCTTCAGGAGTTAATAAAGCCGTGATATCACCCTCACCAACATCTTCTTGTAAGGCCTGTTGAATATTGATCTGGATTGATTGTTCAAGCAAAGACTGAGATATGCTCATAAGTATTTCCGTATCTTTTTTAACCCATGAAAATTGCGCGTTATATTAGCATTGTTCATTTAAAAGAAATGTTTTTTCCCGAGATTTTATCTGTGCAATTTGAGATTTTAAGCTTAAAGTTTTAGGATTGCGTTAAAATGATCTGTTTATGCGAATTTAAGTTAGGATCACACTATGCAACCAGCACCATCTTTTCAGGTCATCGATGGTCAGTTCATCGGTGCGAGGCAAGTGCCTTCTGCAAATTATAATCAGCGTCCTGAACATACTGAAATCCAATTGCTGGTGGTGCATAACATTAGCTTGCCACCTTCGCAGTTTGGGGGCGGATATATTGAACAATTTTTTCAAAATCAATTGGATTGGTCATTACATCCTTATTTTCAAAGCATTGAAGGTATGCAGGTTTCAACCCACTTGTTGATTTTGCGTACTGGTGAGGTTCTACAATTTGTCAATTTCAATGATCGTGCTTGGCATGCAGGACGTTCAAGTTATTTGGCTAAAAAAGAATGTAATGATTATTCTATTGGAGTAGAGCTAGAAGGGAGTGATGACCTGCCTTTTGAAGAGATTCAGTACACTGTTTTAGCTCAGGTCACGGCTGTATTGCAGACACATTATCCTAAAATATTGCAACATTTGGCGGGACATTCAGATATTGCACCTAATCGTAAAACAGATCCTGGACCATTTTTTAATTGGGTCAAATTCAGAACTTTATTGCAACAATTGAAGGCCAATAAATAATAGATCGACTTAATGATTTAACAACGAAATTCTAGATCGAGTTTCATTACAATAACGACTTATTTTAATACTAGGTGGAAACGATGGCGCTTTGGCGATCGACCTTTATTGTCAGTGCAATGACGATGTTGTCTCGGGTATTGGGTTTGGTTCGAGATATCGTTTTGCTTAATGTATTTGGCGCAGGCAAAGATTTCGATACCTTCGTGGTGGCATTTCGTATTCCGAATTTTTTTCGGCGGCTCTTTGCCGAGGGCGCATTTTCGCAGGCTTTTATTCCGGTCTTAACCGAATATAAAACGACTAAAACCCATGCTGAAGTTCAAATTCTGATTAGTCGGGTGTTTGGTTGTTTAATGACCGTAATGTCGTTGCTGACTTTTGTGGCCATGGTGGCTGCACCCGCGGTACTCTATATTTATGCGCCAGGTTTCCACAACGATCCTGAAAAGTTTGATTTGGCAGTCGATATGTTTCGTCTCACGATTCCCTATTTACTGTTTATGTCACTCACTGCTTTTGCCAGTAGTATTTTAAACAGTTACGGTTCGTTCTCGACACCTGCTTTTGCGCCTGTATTACTTAATATCACGATGATTGCAGGCGCGTGGTGGCTAACACCCTATATGGCTGAACCCATTATGGCTTTGGGTTGGGCCGTCGTGGTTGCGGGTATTTTACAACTGGTGATTCAGATTCCTGAGTTATGGCGTAAAAATTTGCTGATTCCACCAAAAATTGATTTTAAACATGAAGGCGTAGATCGCATCATGAAGTTGATGCTACCGGCCTTATTTGGTGTCTCAGTCACGCAAATCAATTTGTTGCTCAACACCATTTGGGCATCATTTATGCAAGATGGTTCAGTCTCTTGGTTATATAGTGCTGAGCGGATGACAGAGTTGCCACTGGGCTTGATTGGGGTGGCTATTGGTACGGTCATTTTACCTTCATTGTCTGCACGGCATGCTGAGCAAGATCAGTCTAAGTTTCGAGGCATGATTGATTGGGCAGCAAAAGTGATTATGTTGGTCGGTGTACCTGCGAGTATTGCTTTGTTTATGCTATCAACCCCTATTATTCAGGCATTGTTCCAGCGTGGTCAATTTACGGTAGAAGATACTCAAATGACGGCAATGGCGCTGCAATGTATGAGTGCAGGCGTCATCTCTTTTATGTTGATTAAAGTTTTTGCTCCCGGTTTTTATGCCCAGCAAGATACAAAAACACCAGTACGGGTTGGATTGATGGCAGTTGCAGCCAATGCAATTTTAAATGTCATTTTTATTGGTTTCTTCAAGCTGATTGATTGGCAAGCAGAACATATGGCTTTGGCTTTAGCCTCTTCAGGTTCGGCTTTAGTGAATGCAGGAATGTTGTATTTTTATTTGCATAAACGTGATATTTACCGGTTTGGGGCTCATTGGAAAAAACTATTCTTACAGTTTGCGCTAGCGAATATCACCATGATTGCAGCACTTTGGTACGCTTTAAGTTGGTATAATGGCGATGCTTCGCAATGGATACGTATTCTAGAAGTGGTGGGATTATGTGTGATTGGCGTGATTGCTTATGCAGTGGGCTTGTTGATTACAGGATTCAAACCCCGTGATTTAAAACCCTAAGATTTATTATTTAGCCTCTCTCAATTGATAAGACATCTACATTTAGAGTGGGATTTATTAAAAAAGATTAAAATACACAATAAAAAAGAGCCTAATAGTAGGCTCTTTTTTATATGAATTATTTGACTAAGCAAACTCTCTAAACTTTGCCTCGAGACAAGAAACCGACAATTGCCAAAATAACAGCAACCACGAGTAAAATAACAGCAAAATCTTTAGATAAGCCTGCAACCCCACCAAAACCAAGTAGACTGGCAATAAGTGCAATCACAGCAAAAATAATCGCCCAACGGAACATACGCTTTCTCCATGTGTTGTTGTTTTCAAAGTGAATTCAGTATAGGGCTTTGAAACATCTAAAAGTGTTATTGTTCTGTTTACAAAGTGTTGACTTTAATAATAAATGTATGATTTAAAGTAAAAATCAGATAACGACAAGAATCATTTCAACAGGCTATAATAGTGATCATATTCACTCTTTTTTAATGATAATGTCTGAGTTATTACGAACAGAATTTTGGAAAACATACCCATTGGATGAACTTAATTCTGCTGAATGGGAGGCCTTATGTGACGGCTGCGGTTTATGCTGTCTGATTAAATTAGAAGATGAAGATTCAAATGAAGTGGCTTATACCAAAGTGGCCTGCAAGCTTTTAGATTGCCAAACGGCACGATGCAGTGATTATAAGCAGCGTTTTAAGTTTGTTCCTGATTGTATTCAATTAACCCCAGAAAAATTAGCCACCATTCATTGGCTACCCCCCAGTTGTGCTTATCGCCGTTTAAAAGAAGGTAAAAATTTACCGACATGGCATTATTTAAATACAGGTAGCCATGACAGCATAATTAAGGCCAGAAAATCGGCTGCGGGTCGTTGTATCTCTGAAAATAAGATTAATGAAGAAGAGATTGAAGATTATGTTGTACGTTGGGTACGTTGATTTAATTCATTATCTTTTAGATAGATGAAATACCGTGCGTTTCTTATATACGCTACAGATGCTTTTGTTGAATTATAGAAATTCATCAGTTTTCTTTAAAAGTTGAGTCGCATCTTGCATCGCCATGGCTCGATAGAAATAAAATCCTTGTCCCAAATCACAACCACAGGCTTTAACTGCTTCTAATTGTGCTAGATCTTCAATGCCTTCGACCAAGATATCTAAAGAAATACTCGCTCCAATTTGGCTAATCGCTTTGACAATTGCGATTGCAGAGGGGTCATACTCTATATTTTCAATAAATTTACGATCAATTTTAATACAATTCACTGGGTAATTTCTTAAACGTGTTAGAGATGAATGGCCTGTGCCAAAATCATCCAAGGCGATACTGATGCCACTTTTTTTAAGCATATTCAGAGCACGAATTACATAATCAGAACCACGTTCAGAAAGACTTTGTTCAGTAATTTCAATTTCAATCATAGAAAATGGAATATTAAACTGTGCCAATCTATTCAGCAGCGTTTCTGCATAGTTGTCTCGTAAAAATTCAACGGGTGCGGCATTGATAGAAATAGGCAAGAGTTGCATACCCATCTCAAGCCACTGCGTCATATCTTTAAAAATTTTTAATTGCATGGTGGCACTAATGCGAGTGGCCAATTCGTAATCTTGGAAAGCTGAAAAAATATGCGCAGGTAATTGTATTTTTGCTTCTGCATCATACCAGCGCAGTAAGGCTTCAAAACCAATAACTTGTCCAGTTTGAAGGTTAACTTTAGGTTGATAAAACGGAAGAATTTTATTGTTGTGAATAATTTCTCGAGCAAGTGAAAGCTGCTTTGTGGTCATTTCTATGGCTTTAAACATAGCCGTTTTAAATACACGAATTCCACCACGACCGCTAATTTTAAGATCGTTCAGGGCAATATCTGCACAACGTAATAAATTTGAACTGTTTTGAGCATCCTGAGGATAGATCGCACAACCAATACTCATCCCCCCATTGATATATTGGCCTGAATAGCAAATCGGAATATTCAGTTGTAAACGCGCAGTTTTTGCAATGTTTAATAACGTATTTTTATCACTCAGATTCGGAACAATAATCGCAAACTCATCTCCACCTAAACGCGATACAATCACATCATCTTGAAAACAATGATTGAAGCGTCGGCCTAATATTTGTAATAAATAATCTCCCGCAATATGCCCCAGTGTGTCATTGACGTGTTTAAAATGATCTAAATCGATCAGTAAAAAGCCGACTGATTGTTTTAATTCTCGTGCTTTCTGAATGGTTCTTTTGAGTATTTTATTAAAGCCATGACGATTATATAAACCTGTTAATTCATCCAATTCAATGACTTGCTGAAATTCTTTTTCTATTATTTTTTGTTCATTTGGATACGGATAAATATTCAGAATATTTTGTATTAAGCCTTCTTTATTCAAAACAGGACTGAAAATAGGATCGCGACTATGTGTTAGATGAATATCAGCATTCTGCTCAGACATCGCAGAATTTAAACAAGATGACTTTAGATTTTGTGGTTTTAATCGTGGCGTTATGGTTTGCTTTATAGGGGGTATATTTTGCACAAGATTTTGAAAAAGATGTTGATTTTGCAGCTCTATGGTTTGATTCAATTCCGATTGTTTTAATGAATAATCATGTATATCGGTGGCAGTAATCATCCATTCAAAAGGATTCAAATGATTTGAAGAGTGCTGTACCGAGATTAAACAATATCGATATCCTTTTTTCACATGCTTAATTCGACATTCTTTTTCAAAATTTTGTTGAGATTGTAGGGTGTGCTGCCAAAGCACAATAAAATGTTCAAAATCTTCAGGATGTAAAAATTCTTGCCAAAAGTTAACTTCATAAAAGTTAATCTCTTGACCAATATAATTACAAATCGCTTGATTGTAATAGTAAGAATTTTGATTAACTTTCACCCATACAAGTTGAGGTAACTGGTCGAGTAAATTTTGAAAAAATAAATTTTTACTTTCTAATGAAGACATATTTTTTTTATTTTTATGCTGAGGCTTCGTATTCTTCTCCTGATTTAAATAGACAGGCTTGCTATTGAAAAAATATTTCATATACCTCACCTATTCAACAACCGTTATAAAATGTAATACATCAAAATTCATTCTATATTTTTTTATGAAAAGCAGAGCAATCGCTTTTTAAGTCTTTTATTGTCGTACTTTATTCTAATCTAAAAATACTGAATTTAAAGTGTAAATTCTAACAATTCATTCATCATATTGCAGATCTTTTTAAAAGAACAGTAGGATTTTTTTGTAAAACAATTGAATTGAAATACGTTTTTTGAGTATGACATAGTAGACTGGTTTTTAAGTATGGTATAGAAATAAAAAAGATGTCAGATAGTCATATTCCTCTTCCTGAACGACTACGCCCCCGTGATCTTTCAGAAATTATAGGACAAGATCATTTATTAGGTGTACAAGCCCCTTTACGTCAGATGATTGATCAGGGACATTTGCCTTCAATTATTTTTTGGGGACCACCTGGTGTAGGAAAAACCACCATTTCTTTACTCTTAGCACAAGCAGTAGACCGACCTTTTGTCAGCTTATCTGCACTTAATACAGGGGTAAAAGAGTTACGCGATCTGATTGCTCAAGGTGGCGACTTACTCACCCCTGTGGTTTTTATTGATGAAATTCACCGTTTTAATAAAACTCAACAAGATGCACTGTTAAGCGCAGTCGAAAAAGGCAAAATTACTTTAATTGGGGCAACCACAGAAAACCCTTCATTTGAAGTAAATAATGCACTGTTGTCACGTTGTCAGGTGTATACCTTAAATGCCTTAAATGAAGATGCGATTCGGACTTTATTAGACAACGCTTTGCAACAGGATGACTTTTTAAAACAACGTTATATTCAGATTGAAGAATATGAAGCTTTCTTTCAGTTTTCCGCAGGTGATGCACGTAAAGCATTAAACTTGCTCGATTTAATTGCCAGTACTTTTGAACCTGAACTTGAAAATAAAATTGACAATGCTATTGTCGTAAAAGTGGCACAACAGAACATTGCTCGATATGACAAGTCAGGTGAACAGCATTATGACTTGGTTTCCGCCTTTATTAAATCCATTCGTGGAAGTGATCCAGATGCGACATTATATTGGATGGCACGTATGTTGAAAGGCGGTGAAGATCCTGTATTTATCGCACGTCGCATGCTGATTGCAGCTTCTGAAGATATCGGGAATTCGAATCCGAATGCATTACTTTTGGCTGGAGAATGTTTCCGTTCAGTCCAAGCAGTCGGTATGCCTGAATGTCGAATTATTTTGGGACAATGTGCAGTCTATTTGGCCACCAGTGCGAAAAGTAACAGTACTTATTTGGCGATTAATAAAGCCATGGAATTGGCAGATAAAACCTCAAATTTACCCGTCCCATTACATTTACGTAATGCACCCACCAAACTCATGAAAGAGCAAGGTTATGGGGTTGACTACTTATATCCGCACCACTATCCAGAACATTTTGTCATGCAGGAGTATTTGCCACCTGAACTCAAAGGCAGCAAACTGTATGAATCGGCCCGTAATAAGCGTGAAGTCGAAGGTGAACGGTTACAGCAACGTCGTTGGCAACAGGAACAACAGCAGCAATAAGAAAAGTCCAACTCTTGGGGAAGAGTTGGACGAATAGGATGTCTTAGATTGGGAGAAAGAACATCCTAGAGGGCAAATGCATATTAGAGTCAAACTATTCAAAATATGATGTTAGAGTCAGGCTCTCTTTGTATAATTGATTTTATCCTGATTGATAAATAATGTAAAAACGATCATTCTTATTAAATAAATTTGTTTATTCGATTGTAAGCAATATGATAAAAGACATAAAAAAACCGAGCTGAAAAGCTCGGTTTTTTTATGTCTACAAACATTAGATGTCGGAAAGATCAATTCCTAAGCGTGTAGCCACTTCTTCATATGCTTCGACTACACCGCCCAAACCTTGACGAAAACGGTCTTTATCCAGTTTTTTCTTGGTGTCTTTGTCCCATAAACGGCAACCATCTGGAGAGAACTCATCACCTAAAACGATACGGTCATGGAATAGACCAAATTCAAGTTTGAAATCGACCAAAAGCATATTGGCTTGGTCAAATAATGCTTTAAGCACATCATTGACTTGATAAGTCAAAACTTGCATTTGTTCAAGTTGCTGTGCATTGGCCCAACCTAAAGCAATCGCTTGAGATTCATTCACCATTGGGTCGCCAAGCGCATCATCTTTAAAGAACAATTCAAAGGTAGGTGGTGTTAATTCCTTACCTTCTTCAACACCTAAACGACGACACAAGCTACCTGCTGCATAGTTACGAATGACACATTCAACAGGTACCATGTCTAATTTTTTAACCAAAACTTCTGTCGGAGAAAGCAGTTTTTCAAAATGCGTTTCAATTCCTACAGCAGCCAATTTTTCCATGATAAAGGCGTTGAAACGGTTATTCACCTTGCCTTTACGGTCTAGTTGTTCGATTTTCTCGCCATTAAAAGCAGAGGCATCATCACGAAAAACTAAAATCAGGTGATCTTTACTGTCTGTCTGATAAACAGATTTTGCTTTACCAGTATAGAGCAAGGTTTGTTTCAACATGGGGGAACCTTTTTCAAAAAAAAATACCTAGTACGACTAGGCTGGCCAATTTTGGTAAATCTGGGTTAACAGTTCTGCAGCTTTTTCTTGGTCTGCGAAGCTATTATCGGCATTGAACACGGCTAGATTATTGCTTGTTCCAACAGAACTGAGTCTAAGCACATAGATTTGTTGATCGACTTTAACCGTGACTTCATAACGGTTTTTACTTTGGCCAACAAGAGTGTGGTTCAGTGTGCTGAGACTAGCAAGTGTGTATTGCCAAATTGTAGCAGAATTTCCATCAATTTTGAGTAAGGGATTTTGATTTCCATCACGTAGCAATTGTGGGCGGCTAACATTAGTCACATCAAGTTGGTTTGCAGGTACACTATTGGTTTGAGCTTTTTCTGGACGCGGTAAGGCAAAGCGATTACCACGCTCATTTTCCAGTTTAGGGGCATTTTCAATCGCCAAAGTTTCGACCACAGGCGCTGGATATAATGGCGTTGCAGGTCGAACCATTGAACCTTGCGGATATTTTAAAGGCTCTAACGTGGTGGTATCTTTATAGTCCAGTGAACCATTTTTTATTGCAAGTGAACTACAACCCGCTAAACTTAATGCTGAAAGTGCAAGGGTTAAACCAAAACGTAATTGCATAATATCGTGCTCTTTTATTTAATGACACCCGCCGTCGTAAGGGCTTCACGAAGCGGAGTGCGGTATTGTTCTGCAAGCGGGGTCAAAGGTAAACGAATACCTGTACCAATTAAACCCATTTCATGAAGTGCCCATTTCACAGGAATTGGGTTCGATTCACAAAACAGAATATTGTGTAAATTTGCAACTTGAAGATTTAATGATTCTGCTTTTACCTGATCGCCAGCAAGTGCAGCTTCACAGACTTGACTCATTTCTTTCGGTGCAACGTTGGCGGTTACAGAAATATTGCCTTTTGCACCACAGCCCATTAATTGATAAGCAGTTGCATCATCGCCTGAATAAACAATCATGTGTTTACCTTCTAAACCTTCAAGCAATTCTTGACCACGTGCAACATCACCTGTTGCATCTTTAATGCCCACAATTTGTGGAATATCTGCTAAACGAATCACGGTTTCATTTAACAAATCTACACCAGTACGTCCTGGCACATTATAAAGAATTTGAGGTAAGTCAACGGCTTCGGCAATCGCTTTATAATGTTGAAATAAACCTTCCTGCGTTGGTTTATTGTAGTAAGGGGTGACCAAGAGGGCAGCATCTGCTCCAAGCTCTTTCGCTTCTTTGGTCAGCTCAATAGCTTCATGGGTCGAGTTTGCGCCTGTTCCTGCAATCACCGGAATACGTTTATTCGCAACACGAATGACTTCTTTAATCACCTGTGTATGTTCAGCCATACTTAAAGTAGAAGCTTCACCTGTCGTGCCAACAGCCACAATGCTATTGGTACCTTGCTGAATATGCCACTCAACTAGCTTCTCTAGACCCTTCCAATCTACGCTGCCATCTTCAAACATCGGGGTGACGATTGCGACAATTGAACCTTGAATGATCTGTGCTTGCTGAGTCATTTTAAAAAAATATCCTATTTGTCCATCCATGAGGAATAAAAACATAAATTTGGATGGGTGCGTATTTTGATTTATAGCATTTTCAACACGATTGACAAGAATTGAGTAATGCGTATGCAAATTATGAACGAACAAACGATGAAGAACAATATGCTTTAGTCAAACTGATAAAAACTTTATGAAAAGCAATCAAATTTCACTGAAGCCTACACAATATCAATTTAATTTTATTTATTTATATCAATTAAAATGGATGAAACATTAAAGTAATGTGAATTCATTATTTAAATTTATTAAATTCATGGTGTTGTTGATGTTTAGATGCATTTTGTATAAACGGAATACACTATTATATTGATACAACAGCAATTCAATTTTAAGAAATTTAAGTGAAAAATCAATATTTTTAACGTTGGGTTTAAATATAGAAATTTATTTTGTTATATGCTTAGCCAAAATAACAAGCACTCAATCATGGAGGCAGAGCAATGCAAAATAAGAGCGCGTTAATTGTGGTTGATGTACAAAATGGGTTTTGCCCCGGCGGCAATTTGGCCGTGGCACATGCAGACGAGATTATTCCAAAAATTAATCAGTTAGCACAGTATTTTGACAATATTGTGATTACTCAGGATTGGCATCCAGATCATCATATTTCCTTTGCTATGAATCATGTTGGCAAACAACCTTTTGAAACCATTGAATTGGATTATGGAACACAAGTTTTGTGGCCTAAACATTGCGTACAGGGAACTTTTGATGCTGAATTACACGCTGCACTTGATTTGCCGACGACACAATTGATTATTCGCAAAGGCTATCATGCGCATCTAGATAGTTATTCTGCCTTTATGGAGGCAGATCACAAGACCACAACAGGACTTGCAGGTTATTTAAAAGAACGTGGAATTGACAGTGTATTTGTTGTCGGTATTGCCACCGATTTTTGTGTAGCTTGGACCGCCATCGATGCACGAAAATTTGGTTTTAACACGTTTGTGATTTCAGATGCCACGAAAGCCATTGACTTGGATGGTTCGCTTCAACATGCATGGCAAGAAATGTTGGCTAAAGGTGTAAAACGGATTCTAGTCAAAGATATTATTCAATTACAAGATTGCCTTGCTGGATAAAAATATGTGAAGGAATCTCATTTTTTATTGTGCTGTTGAGGTATTCAGATATGTTTTTAACCCCAAAACCGAATAAAGATCGGATGTAATTTATGGCTCCTTTTTTACGCTTTATCGAATTTATTCAAAAAACATTTGCTTTATGGGTGCTACTTTTTGCAGGACTGGCTTTGATATTCCCTGAGGCTTTTGTTTGGCTGAAAGTTTATATTACTTGGATGCTGGGTATTATCATGTTTGGTATGGGCATGACCATGACCATGGATGACTTTAAGGGGGTATTTCAAAGCCCTAAAGCGGTGGTTATTGGTGTAGTGGCTCAGTTCGTAGTAATGCCTGGGTTGGCCTATTTATTGTGCCAGTTATTTCAACTTCCGGCTGAAATCGCGATTGGTGTTATTTTAGTGGGCTGTTGCCCAGGTGGTACTGCATCCAATGTAATTACTTATATGGCAAAAGGCAATACCGCTTTATCTGTAGCGTGTACCTCTGTTTCAACCCTTTTAGCTCCCGTATTAACACCTGCTATATTTTATCTTTTAGCCAGCCAGTGGATCGAAATTAATGCACTCTCGATGCTTGGTTCAATCCTGCAAGTGGTTTTATTTCCAATTATTTTAGGACTGATTGTACGCTCAATGTTAAAGCAAAAAGTAGATGCTTATATACAAGTGATGCCATTCATTTCAGTTATTGCGATTGTTGCAATTGTCGCTGCGATTATTGCGGGCAGTAAGGCACAAATTTTAGAATCAGGTTTACTGATTTTAGCTGTGGTGGCACTACACAATGGGTTGGGGTATTTATTGGGTTTTTGGGCAAGCCGATTCTTTAAATTACCTTATGCAGATCGTAAAGCGATTGCGATTGAGGTGGGCATGCAAAACTCAGGCTTGGGCGTGGCTTTGGCGGCTGTACATTTTGCTGCTTCACCGATTACAGCGCTACCGAGTGCCATTTTTAGTTTATGGCACAATATTTCAGGGCCAGCACTAGCGACGTATTGGGCCAGTAAAGCCAATCAAATAAAAACAAACCCCATTGAATAGCCTGTTGTTTGAAGTGGAAAAAAACCGAGCACAGATGCTCGGTTTTTTGTCTGATGATGATCTTTTAAGAGGCTTTAGATTGTTTGGCTTTTAAAATGTCTGTTCTAAAAGTTTGTGCCAACTCTGCCACTTCACTATCCATTCCATTCATCATAAAAGCATGCCGAGTTAGGACATTGGTTGGATTTGGTATACTGACCAACTGATAAAAGCTAGAAATTTCTTTGAGTAAATGATTGGGTAAATGAAGTGCACTTTCTTTAGCAGACAAGTGTTGAACCAGACGTTCCGCGGCTTGGACAGGGGTCAATTGCATGGCTTCTACATGACTTGAAATCGCACTACGCGTTTGTAAAACGAAACGTTTTTCTTCACGATAACGTTTATATAATACATCGGACAACAATTGGAATACGGTACTGATCATCACCAAACATTGAACTGCATTTGGAGTGGTGGCCGACATGCTTAACGTTGTGCCATGCTCATCGAATTTATGTACAGTGGTAATATCGGAGCGGTTTAATTTGTAGTGCTGAATACACAATTCCGCAGCTTTATTGAGGAAAATCTGACATAAATTAAAATAAGGCACAGAAACGGTTTTATTGACCGAATCCATTAACTGTTTTGGATCATAATACTGAATATTTAAAGCAATACACTGGTCATCTAATACCACAGGTTTGGTTTCTTTTACTTTGGTTTTTGCCTGTGCATTTTGCTGCGCTTGTGCAATCGCCACAGCAGCGTTGTGTTGTTCTTGCTCTAAAGCTTGAGTCAGCGTTTGAATTTCATGTTTCAGACGTGATTCGTTGTTGATTCGTGCTAAATATTCGGTGCGACTTGGACGTGCAATTGCTCGATAAGCCAACCACAATAAGCCATGTAGCATCAGTGATAATAAAATAGCCAGCCATTGAGTCCGTAAAATTTCACCAATACTGGGTTTAATCAGCGTAATTTCAATACTGCCGACTTTCTTTTCATTTTGCAGTGCTTCACGAACAAATACTTCACCTTGACGAGTTTTGGTCAAACCGCCTGTGGCCAGCACCTGATTGTTTGCATCTAAAATACGAATCGAGGCAATACTTGGATTGGTGGCGTAACGATTGGCCAGCAAAGCTAACGATACTGTATTGGCAGGTTCAAGCTCGGATAAGCTGTCCGTGACCAATTGCGTGGTCATGAGCTGTCCTTGACTGGCGCGGTTAGCATTCAGTTGATGCGTTGTCGCAAGTACCAGTAAAAAGGTGTGTAAAGCAAAACTTACAATCAGTAGGCTAGCAAAGAGCCCTTGTCTAGGCGCATTCAACGTAAACTTCCAAGGCATTTATATTCAAATTCGATTATGATTCTTACAATAGTTGTAGCTCAGATCAGAGTCAATTCATGCGAGAAATCATTCTTATATCATTTTTAGGACCAGACCAGCCTAATCAATTTACACGATTAATGCAGGTATTGTCCGTACATTCTTTACAAATTCTGGATGTTGGACAAGCCGTCATCCACAACCAACTGACTTTAGGTATTGTTGTTTCGTCAGATGACCAAACTGCTACAGCATTAGCCATGAAGGAGATTCTGATTCTAGCACATGATATTGGCTTAACAGTGCGCTTTAAACCAATCTCTGCAACAGAATATGATCAATGGGTAGGTGAGGGCGGACAGACACGTTATATCGTGACGGCTTTGGCACCTGAATTGACCGCTTCGCAGTTACAAGCAGTGACCCAAATTGTATCAAGCCAAGGTTTTAATATTGAAACGGTAACTCGTTTATCAGGTCGTCCCGAACTGGAAAATCAAGCAGATACACCAAAACGCTCGTGCGTACAATTTGGTTTAAAAGGACAAATGTTGGATGCCACGGCTATGCGTGCTGCATGTTTACGTTTATCAAGTGAACTGAATGTCGATGTAGCTGTACAAGAAGACAATGCCTACCGTCGTAACCGTCGTTTGGTTTGCTTCGATATGGACTCGACCTTGATTGAACAGGAAGTGATTGATGAATTGGCGATTGACGCAGGTGTAGGCGCGCAAGTGGCTGAAATTACTGAGCGTGCGATGCAAGGTGAATTAGATTTTCAACAAAGTTTCCGTGCACGTGTTGCTTTGCTCAAAGGGCTAGATGCAGCAGTATTACCTAAAATTGCTGAACGTTTAACGGTGACTGAAGGGGCTGAACATCTTATTTCAACTTTGAAATCATTGGGTTATAGAACTGCAATTTTATCAGGTGGTTTTCAATATTTTGCTGAATACTTACAAGAAAAGTTAGGGATTGATGAAGTGCATGCCAATATTTTGGATGTACAAGATGGCAAGGTGACAGGTGAAGTCAAAGGTCATATTGTGGATGGGGCGCGTAAAGCTTTATTGCTGCGTGAACTTGCCGACAACATGGGGATTTCGTTGGAACAAGCCATTGCTGTAGGCGATGGTGCCAATGATTTGCCGATGCTATCGATTGCTGGTCTCGGTGTGGCTTTCCGTGCCAAACCTTTAGTCCGTCAAAATGCAAATCAGGCTATTTCAAGTGTGGGTTTAGATGGGGTGCTCTATCTTCTAGGCGTGCATGACAAAGACTTAAACCGAGCTTAGATCGCGATTTTTATTGAAAAAACGCGACTATAATGTCGCGTTTTTTATTGTTAAAAGTATGAAAATACGATGAACGGTAAAGTTAATTTTTTTATTTAAATATTGATTGTTCAATTCTAAAAAAATATTTTTTACCTGCTTTAACGATGGTATTTTTTTGTAATGACAGCGCAAGACTGAGACTCTCTCTGTTCTATAAAAACTTAAAAATAAAAAAATGTAATGACAAAAGAATATTGCGACAAGGTGTGTCGCTTTATAAAAATACAAGACTATTTTTCTTTAAAAAACTCAGCATAATGCTTGCAGAGAAATTGATATAAATATATTCCATCATTTATTAAACGGTAATCGGGGTTTAGGTTGAAACAGGTGATAGCCATATCAAATCTGTAAAATCTATCTTAGACGGAGGTTTTTATGGTCACAGCGAATTTAGCTACCATTGTAGGTTTAAGCTTGATAGCAGCTGCTTTGATAGCGGTTTTCTTCTCACCTTATCGTCGTTTGTTAAGCTTTATGTTCGCGGGAATGCTTTTTTGGGGATTGATTGAAACCGTTCGTTTCAGTACTCAAATTGTATTTGATCTGCCTATCGCATACAGTTATCTCACTGCACTCATGTTAGCAATGTCGATTGTGATTGTGCTTTTATTACGTGAAGATCGTCGTGCGGAACGTGCTTTAGCTAAACGTCGTTATATTGAACATACCCCAGTGTATGAAGACGATCAGCAACAATGCTCAAGTCGTTAAATGATAAAATACAGATCAAATTTAAAGATGTACTTCGGGACATCTTTTTTTATTCTTTCATTATTGTGATACAAAGCCTTGCTTCAAAAAAACAGAACTTATGGTAGGATGAGTCGTTCATTTTTTCACAATTACAATAGGCTTAAATGTCATGAAACTCTCTTCGATTCCTGTCGTAAAATTACCACTGGTCGATGTAAGCACGGATCCGCTTGATTTATTAGTTGCAGGTTTGGCCTTGCGTATGAAGCAATTGGCGCGTACCAGTCCAAAATTTATCGAGTTAGTGCATGAGCGCCAGTTCCGTATTCAAATTGGTACAGATTTGGGTGTGGCACGTCAAATTATTATCAATAATGGGCAAGTGGATAGTGTCGCAGGTGATACAGAAAAAGCAGACTTTACTTTACAATTTGCGGACAGTGAACAAGGGGTTAAAACCTTGATGAAAGGTGACCCAACGGCTTTCATGACTGGCATGCAAAATGGCAGTATTAAAATGGAAGGTGATTTTGGATTGTTGGTTTGGTTCAATAAAGTAGCCAAACTTATTCCACCAAAGTTACCGAAACCTGTAAAAGAAAAAGTGAAATTAATTCGTTCATTTATTAAAGCAAAAACAGGTAAATAGCTTTTAACCGAAAAATGTCAATAAAAAGCCCTTTCACTTAGATGAAAGGGCTTTTTTAATAGTTAAATTTATGCTCTTTATACTACTTCCAGATTGAAAGTAACAGGGCCGTCATTGACCAAATGCACTTTCATATCTGCCGCGAAAACACCAGTTTGCACCTGTTCAAATTGAGTTTTGGTATAAGTGACCAATTTTTCATATAACGCTTCTGCTTCCTGTGGCGGCATTGCTGGACCAAAGTCAGGGCGTAAGCCTTTTTGAGGCTGCGCCATTAAGGTAAATTGAGAAACCAATAATAAGCCACCACCTGCTTGATCGACATTCCAGCCCATCTTGCCTTGTTCATCATCAAAAAAACGATATTTCAAAATTTTATCAATCAGCTTTTTGCCTTTCTCGAAAGTATCATCTTTGGCTAAACCCAAAAACACCAAAATTCCCTGTTGAATTTCGCCTGTGATTTCACCATTGACCACAACTTTAGCTTCAAGCACTCGTTGTAACAAAGCACGCATAATTTAACCAGATCACTAAGATATAATTTTAGCTGAATTGTAGCAAATTCACTGCATTAGGCTAAACATTATCTGCTTTGATCTGCGGTAGAAAATTAATTTTTGCTTGCATCAGATTGATTAAAACTGAATGAAAAGGATAAAATCTTTGATTTTCTGATTGAAAGGAAAAATTTGAAATCATTGGTCTAATCGCTTAAGCGATTTAACAAATCATCGCTTTGTGAGTGAAAAAATATGTTTTAATGCAGTGAGTTGATAAAAACTGAAAGTTCTATGACTGCAATTATCCAATCACTATTAGATACCGATCTGTATAAATTCACCATGCTACAGGTGGTATTGCATAAATTTCCTCAAACACACAGTGTTTATCATTTTCGATGTCGCAATTTAGAAGATACGGTCTATCCACTGTCGGAAATTCTGGATGATTTAAATCAGCAGTTGGATTATTTGTGTCAGCTCAAATTCAAATCAGATGAATTACAATATTTACGGCAATTGCGTTTTATTAAAAGTGACTTTGTCGATTATTTAGAGTTATTCCAGTTAAAGCGCCGTTTTATTAAAACCAGTATCGATCATGAAGGTCGTTTGGATATTTGGGTTGAAGGCCCGATGGTTCAAGCAATGATGTTTGAAATCTTTGTTTTGGCGATCGTAAATGAATTATATTTCCGTCGTATCCGTAGCGATGAAGTTTGGGCAGAAGGTGAGCGTCGCTTAGAGGCCAAAGTGGCGTTATTGAAATATTATCAAAAAGAACAAAATCCTAATGATCCTCCATTTTTAGTTTCAGACTTTGGTACCCGTCGTCGTTATAGTTATGCATGGCAAAAGCATGTGATTGAAGTTTTTAATCAAGCTTCACCTCATATCTTTCGAGGAACCAGTAATGTACTGATTGCCAAAGAATTAGGCCTTACACCCATTGGAACTATGGCGCATGAATTTTTACAGGCTTTTCAAGCTTTAGATGTAAGATTGCGTGATTTTCAAAAATCTGCACTTGAAACATGGGTTCAGGAATACCGAGGTGATTTAGGCATTGCCTTGACTGATGTGGTCGGGATGGATGCTTTTCTGCGTGATTTTGATTTGTATTTTGCTAAACTTTTTGATGGCTTGCGTCATGACAGTGGTGACCCTTATGAATGGGGTGATAAAGCATATGTACACTATAAAAAACTAAAAATTGATACCAAAAGTAAAATGTTGACCTTTAGTGATGGGCTAAATCTAGAAAAGGCTTGGAATTTGCATCAATATTTCAAAGATCGTTTTCAGGTCAGTTTTGGAATTGGCACCAATTTAACCAATGATATGGGACAAACACCCTTAAATATTGTATTAAAACTGGTTGAGTGTAATGGTCAATCGGTGGCTAAAATTTCGGATAGTCCTGGCAAAACCATGACAGATAATGATACGTTTTTGGCTTATTTACGCCAGGTCTTTAAAATTCCTGAAGCGGAATAATCTCAATTTTTCTATATCTGATTTTTTGCTAAATCAATGCAAAAAATCAGAATAATAGTGAAAATGACTTGTGCTAAGATCGTAACTGTTGATCTGAATAAAACTCGAAAAATATGGCTATACCTACATTTAATTTTGGCCTGCTGATTGAAGCAGAAGAACTTTTGCCTTATTTGGGGCATGAGAAATTACGTATTGTCGATTTAAGCCGAAGTTCAGTTTATGATCAACTGCATATTCCGCATGCGATTCATGTTAAGCCTAAACAACTGCTGCGCCAAGACGAGCAAGCTTCAGGTTTACTTCCCGATCTTGATGGCTTAAAAGCACTGATTGAATATTTGAACATTTCTCCAGATCATCATGTTGTGGTTTATGACGACGAAGGCGGTGCTTGGGCGGGACGTCTTATCTGGAATCTACATTGTCTTGGTTTTGAAAACACCAGTTTGCTGAATGGCGGCATTCATGCATGGTTAGGTGCAGGCTTTCCGACCTCATCTGAAATTGTAAAATTAAATTCTGTTGAATCTTTGGTCGAGATCAATCAAAGTAAAATAGATCAATATCGAATTGAATATCTTGAGTTACTGGATAAAGTAAATCAACATTCTGTGCAAATTTGGGATTGCCGTACCGAAGATGAATATACTGGCCTTCGATTAGCAGCGCGACGCGGCGGTCACATTCCAAATGCGTTACATTTCGAGTGGAGTACTGCCCTTAATCGTGAAAATCATTTAAAATTGCATCCTTTAGAACGCACTCAACAACGCTTAGAACAATTGGGATTCAAGTTAAATCAGCCGATTGTGGTGTATTGTCAGTCACACCATCGTTCGGGTTTAGCTTATATCTTGGGTCGATTACTTGGTTGCAATATTCAAGCTTATGACGGTGCGTGGAGTGAATGGGGCAACCGCCTCGATAGTCCGATTATTACCGGAGAGTTACCATCTTGAGCTTCACATCACGTTTAAAAAAACAAATTTTTATTCAAGCACAGCGTGTTGTGCCGCATCACCCATTATCACGTGTGGTGGGAAAACTTGCAGCCAGTGAAAACCCGATTATTAAAAATACTGTTATTCAGGCTTTTAAAGCCCAATATGGTATTGATATGTCGATTGCTGAACAAAGTAATGCATTAAAATTCAAATCTTTTAATGAATTCTTTACCCGTTCACTTAAACAAGGTGTCCGCTCAATTGATGTTGATCCAACGAGTATTGTTTCACCTGCGGATGGGGCTATTTCACAATTGGGTAAAATCGAAGCCGGTGATATTTTTCAGGCCAAAGGTCAAAGTTTTTCTGTAGAAAAACTGATTGCTGACCCACAATTGGCCGAACCCTTTAAAAATGGTCAATTTGCCACGGTATATTTATCGCCTAAAGATTATCACCGCGTGCATATGCCTTTCGCGGGAACCTTAACAGAAACACTCTATGTACCCGGTGAACTATTTTCGGTCAATCAAACCACTGCTGAAAATATTCCAGGTTTATTTGCACGTAATGAGCGTATGGTGTGTTTGTTTGATACTGAACTTGGTCGTATGGCTGTCGTTTTAGTGGGCGCGATGATTGTGGCTGGGATTGAAACTGTAGCCACTGGAAAAGTAAAACCTACGGGACGTTTAGAGTTGAATCAGCATGCGCTGTCACTTGAAAAAGGTGCAGAGCTTGGACGTTTCTATTTGGGTTCAACTGCCGTAATTTTATTTGAGCAGGATAAAATGGCATGGGATACAGCATTTAAAGCAAACTCTGTCGTGGTGATGGGTGAAGCTTTAGGACATACGATTTAAATTAATTTGGCGTCTTCTTAGAATGCTAGAAAGTACTTTTCCTTTAAAAGAACTGCTCTTTTTATCTTAGACTTAAATTGCTTTCACGACTCTTTAGGCACAAAACCTCCTCTAAGCGTCTCTTGGGAAGAAGGTGGTGTAAAGTGAAGTTCAAAATTAAAAAAGAGCCTGATAGTAGGCTCTTTTTTAATTTTAGAATAATGTGATCTACAAATTAGCGTTTCACCACAATTGAATCAATGCCGCTACGTTGTAGGCTTTGCTGAGCAAGAAGAGCAGACTCTGCAGAATCATAAGGACCAGAAATGACTCGATACCACGTTTGACCATTTTCTACCGATTTCATCACATCTGCAGATAAGCCATTTAAAATAATTTCTGCACGTCGCGTGTCAGCACTGTCTGGATCAGAATAACTACGGACTTGAAGAATGTAGCTAGCTTGATGTGCAACAGGAGCTTCTGACGTCTCAATACCTGACTCTGTACTTTCAGTATTGATGGTCGTTTCTGGTTCTGGTGCCTCGACAATCACGACGGTACCTGAACTTTTACTTTCAGGCACTGCTTGTTCAGGAATAGGAGTGACTTGTTGCTGAGGCAATAAATCGTAGAAACGATAGTCTTTATTGGTTTCTTCTTGATAATGCTCAGAATTAATCTGATTTTTTGGCTGAACAGGTGCCCACGGTTTCCATAGCATTAAAGCTACAGCAAAACTTAACACGATTAAAATCACGACAAGCGTTCCGAGCCACGCTGGAATGAGGGGCTTTTTAGGCTTATTCGGTCGCTCAGATACACCGCGCTGCGTTTTTCCAAACACGTAGGTTTCCTCTCTTATTGTCTTATTTTACATTTCATAAGGTGCTGATACACCAAGTAATGTTAAACCATTTTTCAACACTTGTTGTACGTTTATAGATAACAATAAACGCGCTTGAGAAAGCGGAATATTTTGATCATCTAAAACTTTTGCATCATCTAAGTTGTACCAACCATGGAATAAAGCTGCGAGCTCTTTCAAATAGTTTCCAATTTGATGCGGCTCATAACTATTCGCAGCACGAATCAAAATTTCAGGATAAGCTGCGAGTTTAGCGAGTATTTCTGTTTCAGCTTCAAGTGTTAATAAAGAGGCATTATAGTTCGCCAATTGATCACGAGCGAAGGGGATATTTTTTTCTGGTGCTTTGATATCGACCATACGGTTGACGCGAGCATAGGCATATTGAATATAATATACTGCATTGTCTTTGCTTTGTGATACTGCAAGATCAAGATCAAAATCAATATGTTGTTCAGATTTACGCATCACATAATAAAACCGTGCCGCGTCATTTCCGACTTCTTTACGCAAATCACGCAAAGTCACAAACTGGCCTGAACGAGATGACATTTGAATCATCTCTCCACCACGCCATAAGCTGACAAATTGAACCAATAGGACGGTTAATTTTTTCGAGTCATACCCCAGGGCATCAATCGCTGCTTTGACACGCGCGATGTAACCATGATGGTCAGAACCCCAAATATCCACGATATCAGTATAGCCGCGTTGTAATTTATTCAAATGGTAGGCAATGTCTGAAGCAAAATATGTGGTTTGACCATTACGACGTTTGACCACACGGTCTTTTTCATCACCAAATTCAGTTGATTTAAACCAGATATTGCCTTCTTTTTCGTAAAGGAAGCCACGTTGATCAAGCATTTGAAGGGCTTCATCAATTTTAACCGTTAAAGAGTCTTCACTAAACCATTGATTGAAAGTTACCCCGAACTCACCAAGGTCATCTTTAATGTCATCCAAAATAGCTTCTAATGCCGCTTGATGAAAAACACGATAACCTTCACCCAGCAAATTTTGAGCGTTAAAAATTAAACCATCAATATGTTTTTCTTTGTCTCCAGACAACACCACTTTGTTGCCATCGGCATCTAATTCAGCAGCAAACTGTACATCTTCTGGCACATCTTTATAAACATCGACGACATCGCGTACGTGCGCATTGCCATCTTTTTCAATCACACTTTGTGCAATTTCTTTAACATAATCACCTTGATAGGCATTCTTGGGAAAGACCAGTGTTTGACCGGTTAATTCTAAATAACGCAAGTAGGTGGATGTTGCCAAAATATCCATTTGACGACCAGCATCATTGACATAGTATTCGCGGTCAACTTTGGCACCCGTCGCTTCAAGAAGGTTGGCAACCGTCATACCGTACGCTGCGCCACGTCCATGACCTACATGCAAACTTGAAGTCGGATTGGCTGAAACAAATTCAACTTGTATGCGTTTTTCAGCATTAGCATTACTTTGACCAAATTGATCTTTTTGTGCTTGAATCTGATCTAAAACCGTAAAACGCTGGTCAGCATTTAAAAAGAAATTGATAAATCCTGGACCTGCAATGTCTGCTTTACTGATATCTGCAACTTCAGGGAGATGAGCAAGGATTTTTTCTGCCAGATCACGAGGTTTCATTCCCGCAGCTTTAGCACCAATCATAGCAATATTTGAAGCGAAATCACCATGTGTTCGGTCTTTGGTTCGCGTTAAATGTGCGCTTTTATTCCAGTCGGATGGGAGTACACCTTCAGCTTGAAGAGATTGCACTGCATGATCGAGAGCTGCTTGGATTGCCGTATTCATAATCAGTCGAAAATAAGTGTCGCAGAAAAACCACAAATATAGCAAATTTCGCTGTCTTTAGGTGAACCCATTTGTATTGAATAAATCGTGTCCAAATATCTAGATCTCTTTGAAATCGGTTGAAGCTCAATCCCAGCAAAAAAAGCGTGATAAAAGCGTGAACTATGGCATATGATGACACTTTAAAATTTTGCAGAGTATGCAGCTATGCAGCCTAAGCGTTCTATGATTATTGGCAGTATTCCAAAACTTTCTGCAAAATGGGCCACCATTGTGATGCCATTTATTTTATCGTGTCTGATGAGCGGTATTATTTCTTTGATTAATATGCTGCGTAATTTAGGCTGGATTGATGGTTTTATCACACTCTGGTTTCATAACTGGATGATTTCTTGGGTTTTTGCTTTTCCCATTGTATTAATACTTTTGCCCATGGTGCGTAAATTGACGAGTAAACTGGTCGACATTCCCTAGCATCGCTTTTCAATTTTATGATGAATAACTGACATGGAAATTCAGCATAAGTCCTTAAAGCAGGACATCGACTATAGCGCGGATAATACCCAAAATTAAGCCAATAAATGCACCGACCACCACGCCATTGACACGAATCATATGTAAGTCACCGCCGACTTCATTTTCAATCTTGTCAATCATTTCACGTGAATCCCATTCATGAATGCGTTCACTGATAAAAAGAATCACTTTCTCACTGTATTGATCACTTAAATTGACTGCTATTCCACTCATTCGATCATTCAATAATTCACGTACTGCAGAGTTGGAGATGATATTTTCCCCGAGTTGCTGAATTGCGACCCTTAAGTTTTGGGCAATTCCTGAATCTGGTTTGAGTAAATCTGCTTTTATCGCATCACACAGAATTACTACCGCACCACTAATAAAATTTAAGACTTGCGGACTATCCAGTAAGGCATCTTTGGTGTTGTTCAGGCGTTCGCTGGCCTGACTTTCATTATTTGCCAGTTCAAGCATCAATTGATGCCCCATCTCTTCAATTTTTTGTCGCCACGGATGTTCATGATCGGCCAGCATAGATTCAACCCGTTCTATCAGTGAGTCAATCGTGCGTTGCTGCACATCAATTCCAATCCAACTGGCCCCTTTGGCCAGTTTCCAAACGCCCAGTTCTTTAAATAAGGTTCGAGTCAAATCATGCGTTTCTTCAGGATGCGAGGTCATCCATTCATGCGCTAAGTCTAGTCCCCGTTGTAATACATCTTGATGAAAGTCATTTTCCAGTACGGCTCGTAACATTTCACTGGCCAAAGTATTGATTTGGGTATTGCGTACCCATTGCACACTGTTGTTGCGAATAAAATGGCCAATTTGTTCTTGACCAACAAATTCAAAAATTTTGGGTACAGTTTGTTGGATGAGCTGAGTGACTTGGCTGTTATTTTCAGGCTTTGCCAACCATTGTCCGATTGCAAGACTCAGATCGGTATTACTTAAGCTTCTTTGTACCACTTGAGGGGACAAAAAATTCTCTTGAACAAAGCGTCCCATTGACTCTGCAATACGAGCTTTGTTACGTGGAATAATTTCGGTATGGTCGCGTAAAAATTTGGGAATGGGGATTTTCCCAAATGGATTGCGAAACAGGACGGTAATGGCATACCAGTCTGCTAAACCGCCGACCACACCAGCTTCGGCAGCAAGCATTAAAATATGAATCAGCCACACATATTCAGGAACAAGTTTGGCGACCACCATCAGAATTAACCAGATCACAACTGCCATCACCAAAGCAATTGTGGCGAAGCGTTTACTGCGTTGTAAACTCGGTGGAGCTGTAATTTCTGCTGTGGTCATGCAATATTCCTGTTGACGTGTATATTATTTTGTAGTCGTCGGTACTTGGGGCTGTAAAACTTGTCCAGTCGGACTCAGCCCGTATTTCGCTCCCAGAGATTGTAAAATCAGATGGGCATCAAAAGCTTCATTGGGTGCTTTTTTCTGATCTTTATAACATTCAATAGTATAGGAAACTTGCACAGGGTCAATATCAACCACACGTGGCATATCATAAAACGGATCAGGCCAAAAAGCAGGATGGCGACGAGAATAACCATAACGAGAATAAGAATACGGATAGTACATGGGAGATGGATAAACCAGTGCTTGGCGTGGCGGTTGCTGAGAACGGTTACTTGGATCATTTAATACTTTGAAATAGCGAAATCCATTGTGTACCGTGGTTTGTGCGGCCTTGACCAACGTAATTTCCTCTGCTGTGGCAAAACTCATGTTGGGACGAGCCAAAAAACCAATACGAAAGGATTGGGTATTTAAAGGTGTTTGACTGAATTGACCCAATTGGTCGAAAGTCAGAGGCTTAGAAGGCGCCATTGCACAGCCAGAGAGTGCAAGAGTTGCAATGAGACTAAACCCTATAAGATAGTTTTTCATGTTGAACCTCCATACCATTTACTGTGTGCGGGAGGAGACACAATAAAGAGTTAAAAACTGCTGTTGGGTTGGGTTAAAAATTCCAGTTCTTCTGCGGTAGAGCGACGCGCTAAAATATGATTACGATGTGGATAACGACCAAAGCGATCAATAATGATTTTATGTTTTTTCTCATAATCTAGATTAAGCGGATTACCCAAACGCTGAAATAATTTTAACGCGAATTCATGTATCAGTTTCGATTCACTGTGCATAAAAGGCATATATAGAAATGTACGTTGTTCTGGACTTAATTGTTGATCTAAATCTAAACTAATGGCTTCTTGTGCCAGCGCTAAGGCCAAAGCATCTTGTGCAAACGCATGCGCTTGATCACGAAATAAATTACGCGAAAATTGATCAAGAACAATAATTTCTGCCAAACGGCCTTCAGCTATTTTACGCCATGACCAAAGCTCTGCTTGGGCGGCTTGTGTGTGAACAGCGGAAAACTTGTCTTGAATCAGCTGATCGAAAGCATCACTTTTTGCAAACCAGACAGGCTGAGTTTCTGGATTAAACCAAAAATCCAATACATCTTGATAATTCATAATATTTACAAATCCTTAGCATTTATTCTTCAATACAATCACAAAATTCAGGTGTCTTATAGAGTAACTTTGTGATAAAAATTCCAAAAATAAAATCAATGGTTTGCCTGAAAAATAGACTGGGTATAATGTGCAGTTTTAAAATCACGTTATACTGATATAAACTGATGATTTTATTTTAGTAGTTATCTTCCGACAAGCGAGATTGTTAATGAATCAACCCGAATCGACCTCTCAAGCTATATTACCGACTTGGGTGGATTCTTCGCTATTTAAAGGCATGTTACGTGGGATTGAGCGTGAAAGCCTCCGTATGCAAAATAATGGTTTTTTATCACAAGCGTTACATCCGAAATCACTTGGATCAGCCTTAACACATCCGCATATCACTACGGATTACTCAGAAGCCTTGATGGAGTTTATTACGCCACCTCAAGACAGTATCCAAAAAGTACTGCATTATTTGGAAGATATTCATGCGATTGCGCATCGTCATTTGGAACATGGTGAAAAACTGTGGCCTTTATCGATGCCTTGCATGTTAGATGATAATGAAGAAAATATTCGTTTGGCCCAATATGGCAGCTCAAATATAGGGCGTTTCAAAACGTTATATCGTCATGGTTTGGGCGTACGTTATGGTCGCCGTATGCAGACTATTTCAGGGGTACATTATAATTTATCTTTTCCTGACCCAGTGTTTGAAGCGCTGCAACAGCATGAAACCGATGCAGCGTTAAAGCAATTAAGTTTGCAGGATTATCGGAGCCATCGCTACTTTGGTTTAATCCGTAATTTTATTCGTTTAACCCCTCTGGTGATGTTTTTGGTTGGGGCCAGTCCGTCGGTCTGCCAGTGTTTTATGACTGGACGTGAACATCAATTGTTGCCGTTATTAAAAGGCACTTTATTCCTGCCTTACGCCACTGCACTGCGTATGGGCAATTTCGGTTATCAAAATTCTGCACAGAAACAGCTTGGTATTCACTACAATACGATGTCAGGTTATTTGGATGGCTTGCAAAAAGCCGTTAAGACGCCGTATGCGCCATTTAGTCGTTTGGGTTTAAACAATGCGCAAGATGAACCGATTCAAATTAATGATCATGTATTACAAATTGAAAATGAGTACTACAGTTTAGTGCGTCCTAAACAAGTGCCTCTGGCGGGAGAGACACCTTCACAGGCACTGGAAAAGCGTGGCGTTGGCTATGTTGAATTACGTGCGGTAGATGTTAATCCTTACAGTCCGATTGGTATCGATGAAAATACTGCAGCATTTTTAGAAGTTTTGGCCTTGTATTGTTTATTACAAGATAGTCCAGATTTGTTGGATGCAGAACAAGAGCAGATTGAACGAAACCAAATAGAAGTGGTCAATCGTGGTCGGGCACCAAATGCTTCGATCATTGATCCTACAGGTCAACATCCGATGGAGCAGTGGGCGCGTACTCATATCATGGAGATGCAAACTTTAGCTGAGGTTCTGAATGAAACCTACAGTACTGATCTATATTCGACTGCCTTGAATGTGATGCTTAAGCGAATTGATGAGGTCGATGAAACACTCTCTGCCCAAGTGATTGCTGATACTGTAGAAAATGGTGGTACATGGAACTTTGGCAGTGTTATGGCACAACAGCATGCTTTAAGTTATGAGCAGCACCCATTAAGTTCAGAGACACTGTCATATTTTGATGATTTGGCAATGCAGTCATTGCAACAACAAGAACAACTTGAACAGGACAATTGTCTCAGTTTTGAGCAATATCTTACCGATTATCGATAAAAATGAAGAGGGTGTGCGATGCAATCGAGTTATCGCTTGGTCAGTGGTTTTTTTGTTTTGGCCAGTATAATGGGAATGGCCTTTGCCTTGTATTTAGAACACGTACAAGGTCTGGAACCGTGTCCTTTGTGTGTATTTCAACGACTAGGACTGATTGGGTTGGGCGTGGTGTCTTTAATCGCCTTTTTACACAATCCAATTTCCACCGCGTTTAAGCGTGGTTATGCATTGCTGGGCAGTCTGGCTATCTTATGGTCTACAGCTGTGGCGGCACGTCATGTATGGTTGCAACATTTACCACCTGATCAAGTTCCCAGTTGCGGTCCGGGTCTCGATTATTGGGTCAATACCTTGCCTTTAAAATCGGTATTTGAACAAGTGCTAACGGGTTCTGGAGAATGTGCCAAAGTCGATTGGACATTCTTGGGTCAATCGCTTCCAGTCTGGTCGTTGTTGTTTTTTGCTGTATTGACGTTAGTCAGCATATGGCAATCTTTTCGTCATTATCCATCGATAGGGCGTAAATGGAATAAGAAAAAATAATCAGAATCTATTTCCTCTGTTTGCAGCATAAAAGAAGTAAACAGAGGAGAGAGTCGCATGACGAAGCCTTATTTAAACCTTTCTAATCCTGCAAGCTCGGACTGACTTTCTAAATTTACCCAATACTCATGAACACCCTCTGTGACTGTCTGATTTTTGGGTGGATAAAACCATTTCACTAATTGTTCAGCGACCTGCGCGTGGTAGTGAATTTTAAAATGGTTCACGCCATAAAAAATAGCTTTATGCGATGCGGGTAATTTTAATTGAAAACGTGGATCAGGGTGCTCGCCTAAAGCACTTTTAACACTGACTAAATAATCTCCTAATACCTCTAAGTGGCGATTTTTCCTATTTTTATACGCCACTGAACCTGCAACAAAATAGGTGTTGATATGTGAGGATAACGGAGCAGGTTTTCGATTGTCATCCATACCGCCAATGCGAGCAGTACTGTGTTCCCAATCATCATCACGGACACTGCCATAACGTAAATCTAAAATACCGTTGCTGCGAATATTGACAATATGGCGAATAATTTTAACAAAAGGGAAATGTCCGAGTTTATCTTGCAAAATAAATCCAAAACGTTCTAATACTGCACCATGATGAGGTGATGCTAGACAGACCAAATTTTCAGTAAGATGCAGCCAATGGTGTATATTTTGTTTTCCATAAAACAGCGCGCTGCGCAATACCAAACCACCCATACTGTGCCCAATTAAATCAATACTACTGATATTTGGGTTACGACGGACCAAATCTTGTAGTGTATTGGCGAGGCTACGTCCATTGGCAGAAATACGACGGCCTGAATTGTAATTTAAGTACAGCATCGTATTGTGGTCGCGCTGTGCCAACAACTTTTCACCAATCCCCCCATGTTGAGGATTTGACCATTCCAGATGGTTCATACATAAACCATGTGCAAAAATCACAATACGTCCAGACAATTCACCATGTTGCAATTCACCATAATGATCGTATAAGACCATCGGCAAAGAGACTGGGTTTTGATATTTTAATAAATAATCGCCCAATATCCCATTTAAAACACCCACCAAAAAATGCAGTGAAGGGGTCAGCGGTTTATCATGGAGTTTTGGATATTTTTCAATAATTTTACGTAAACCTGGCGCAAGCAAATAAGAACTATAATTCAGCAAAGTGTCATAGGAAAATTGATAGAGCTTTTCAATAGAGGGAATATTCTGTAATTTTTTTGAACGTTGTTCACTCATTCCAAAGAGGCTAATCAAGATTTCACGTTGAATCACCTGGATCAGATCTTGTACTGCATCCCCTAAACGCGTCGTAACCAATTGTGCAAGCCCTTCTAATACGTCAGCTTGGCTAGGTGGTGTGCGATCCCACTTACAATAGGTTTCATGCAATGGTGTTAAGCTTGGCATTTTGTCCTATCCTTTATTTGACGCTATATCTCAGACATTTTATTTTTCTTGGGTATTCAATATAAATACTGAACTGATAATCTGTTAAGATTTATTTCGATTCACTTTTACAATAACGATAATTGTAGTTAACTTTTATTTTTTTTGTCTAACAATTGCTGTTATATGTGCAAATGATGAAAAAATTGTAAAAAAAGATGAGTTGAATACAGATAAAATTAAACAAAGATGTAATAAAAATATATGAATATCATTTATTTACATGGATTTAAAAGTGGTTCTTTATCCATTAAAGGGCAGCTTATTCAAGCCTATTGTCAGCAACATAGCGCGGATCAGGTACATTTGCCAGATTTAAATATGTCACCTGAACAAGTCTTGTCGCATGTAGGTGAGATGATTCAACGTCTAGATGAAGTGGTGCTCATAGGCAGTAGTTTAGGGGGCTTCTATGCGACACAGTTGGTCGCAAAATATCATGTCCCTGCTGTACTGATTAATCCTGCTATGCGACCATGGCAATTGTTTTACGATTTATTTGATCAGGTCAACATCCCGTATGTTGTAAATGCACAATGGACTTTAGAACATACTCAACTGGATCAACTTAAACACATGGCTGTGCCATTTGTACAAGATGCATCCAAAATTTTAGTCTTGCTACAACAAGGCGATGAGATTTTGGATTATCGTGAAGCACAGCGTTATTATAGTTTCCCTTTGCATCAGTCCATGATGATCACTGAGGCAAAGGGCAGCCATGCAATGAATAATTTCGTAGACAAAATACCGATGGCATTACAGTTTTTATCGGATTGTATTAAATAAGGAAACAGTACAACGTGTCTCAATATACGGCTCAATCCCTTGAAGTTTTATCTGGTTTAGATCCGGTACGCCGTCGCCCCGGCATGTATACAGATACTACGCGTCCAAACCATTTGGCACAAGAAGTCATTGATAATGCAGTCGATGAGGCACTTGCAGGACATGCCAATAAAATTACAGTTATTGTTTATAAAGATGGCTCTTTGTCGGTAGAAGACAACGGTCGTGGCATGCCTGTAGATATTCATCCTGAATATGGTCAAAGTGGAATTGAAATTATTCTGACCAAATTGCATGCTGGCGGTAAATTTAGCACAGACAATTATCAGTTCTCAGGTGGCTTGCATGGCGTAGGCATTTCCGTGGTGAATGCTTTATCTAGCCGAGTCGAAGTAGAAGTTCAGCGTCAAGGCAATATTTACACCATGGCATTTGAGCATGGTGAACCTGTTTCTAAACTTGAGGTGCTTGAAGGTAAAGTACCGAAACGTGCCACTGGCACCACGGTGCATTTTTGGCCCGATGCGAAATATTTTGACTCACCTAAGTTTTCCTTAAAAGCTTTAAAACATAATTTAAAAGCCAAAGCGGTTTTAGCGGCCGGTTTACAAATTGTCTATATTGACCAAATTAACAATGAAAAAATTGAATGGCAATTTGAAAATGGTTTGGTCGATTACTTGATGGATGAATTGCAGGATCGTGACATCTTGCCACATCCTGCTTTTGTCGCAACAGGACAGGCGGAGCGTGCCAGTGTTGAATTTGCGATTTGTTGGAATATAGAAGGCGGTGAACTGGTTCAGGAAAGCTATGTCAATTTGATTCCTACCGCGCAAGGCGGGACGCATGTCAATGGACTACGTTCAGGTGTTACTGATGCGGTGCGTGAGTTCTGCGAACTACGTAATTTATTACCGCGAAATTTAAAACTGTCGGCAGAAGATGTTTGGGATGGCGTAAATTATATTTTGTCCTTAAAGTTTCAAGAACCACAATTTTCTGGTCAAACCAAAGAGCGACTTTCCAGTCGTGAAGCTTCAGGTGTGGTATTAAATATCGCTAAAGATGCCTTTGCCCTGTGGTTAAACCAAAATTCTGATACCGCGATGCAACTTGCCGAAATGATGATTGCAAAAGCGGGTCGTCGTTTAAAAGCTGCAAAAAAAGTTGAGCGCAAAAAGATTGTCGCTGGGCCAACTTTGCCAGGGAAATTATCTGATTGTGTTGGGCATTCGTTGGAAGAATCAGAACTCTTTATTGTCGAAGGAGATTCTGCGGGTGGATCTGCAAAACAAGCGCGTGATAAAAATTTCCAAGCCATCATGCCCATTCGGGGCAAAATTTTAAATACTTGGGAAGTGGCATCTGATGAAGTTTTGGCTTCGCAGGAAGTGCATAATATTGCGATAGCCATTGGAGTAGATCCTGGCAGCGATGATCTATCGGAACTGCGTTACGGAAAAGTATGTATTTTGGCTGATGCAGACTCAGATGGATTGCATATTGCAACCTTACTCTGTGCTTTGTTTGTGAAGCATTTTCCAACTTTGGTCGAGGAAGGTCATTTGTATGTGGCGATGCCGCCTTTATTCAGAATTGACGATGGAAAAGACGTTCATTATGCGTTAGATGAAGATGAATTAGAGTCGGTTTTGAAAAAAGCCAAAACTAAAAATCCACAAATCACCCGCTTTAAAGGCTTGGGTGAGATGAATGCGAGCCAACTTCGGGAAACGACCTTAGATCCGAATACACGTCGCTTGGTTCAACTTGATTTAGATGATGTACATTTTACTTCGGGTTTGTTAGATAAATTACTGGCAAAAAAACGCGCAGGTGATCGTAAACACTGGTTAGAACAAAAAGGCAATTTGGCCGATTTGGTGGTTTAAATATTCAACATAAAAAAGCCCTAAATGGGCTTTTTTATTTGGACTAAAACTGTTTAGATTTTAATTCAGTATCAATTGCATCAACACCAAATCTCGCCACTGTCCAAATTTTTGTCCCACTTGTGGCATATAACCTGTTTGCACAAAGCCCAGCTTTTCATGTAGCACAATAGAGGCTTGATTGGCGTGATCAATAGCAGCGACCATGACATGGATTTTCTGCTGCTGAGCATGATGGATCAACTCAAGCATTAATGCTTGACCTAAACCTTGTCTGCTAAAGTTTGGATCAATAAATACGGAATGTTCAACTGTGTGCTTAAATCCAGTAATTTGACGAAAACCAGAATAATCGGCATAACCTGCGATCTTTTTAGAAGGAATATGTTGTGCGACCAGCACAGGAAATTGTTGATTACTGAGAGTGTTAAACCAATGGTGCAAATCATTTAAGGTTTTTTCTTGATCATTCCAAGTCGCTGTTCCAGTTAAAATTTCAGCATTATAAATCTTGAGAATTTGATCTAAATCTTGAATTTGAGCAGGACGTATGTGGAAGTCCATTAAATAAGCCGAATCAATAAAGTAAAAAACTATTTTAGAAATAAATTGATTTTGACGCAATAAAAAAGCAAGACTTGCGTCTTGCTTAATCCGTTTTTTAGACGACTTAAAAGTGATATTTCACTAAAGCACTGACATTATTTTCATTGGCATCTGGAATACCAAATTTATTGTTCCAAACTGAATGTTCAATACCTAGATATAAACGTGTATCAGGAGAAATATGTTTTCCAGCATTCCATTTCCACTGCGTTGTCCAGTTCAATTCGCTGGCATGATCTTTTTCTGCAGTTGACCAATCAAGAAAACCATCGACCAAAAAGTCTTCAGCACCCAGTTTAAATGGCACACCATAAGTGAGTGTCATTTGATAATCGTCTTGGGTCATTTCATTGTTAGCACGATAAAGATTGATGCTGGCATATTGGAAATAAGGAATATCTAAATCGAAACCGAAACCATAAAGGAAGTTATCAAAGTTGTTGAAATCATCACTATTGGCTTCCCACGTTGTCGAGATTAAAACATCTTTAATCGGACCAAACGCAAGCTTTTTCTGAGTGATCTCACCTAAGCTTAAACGCGGTGATAATTCAAAATAGGTCGATTTATTGTCATCACCGCCGCGCATACGGTCAGCAAAGAAGAATACATCTGCATATTTTACTTTCGCTGCATATTCAACCGTTAAAGTACTTTGCTGCTCATCAACGACTTCATAGTTTTCGCCATAAAGCCCAGTCAAACTAAAGTCTTGCCAAATTGGCGCAGCTTGAGTAAAGGTCGCAGTTGAAGCCAAGGTACAAGCCGCAAAAAAATGTGTAAATTTCATGAAAAAGTCTCCCCCCGAGAAGCCCACAAAGCATACAGATTCTTAAGCAAAAATAAAGTCAAAATTGACCAATAACTCAAAAATAACAAATTTAAGCTTGATCATGTGATCAAAAAAACTGAATACAATCTCGATACTCAAAAAAATATAGATGAATAAAGAAGCTTAAGTAATTTATACAAAAAGCCTAAAAGACTTAAAAATAATATGAGCATTATCATGTATTTTAAGTGAAATTGAGGTAATGCATAGTTTTTATAAACAGTTCTAAAAAATATCAAAATACTACTTGCATATTTCTCGCTTAGCCCCGTATATTCGAACTAGAAGGACATGATTCTGCAGACTCAAAAGTGTCCATTGTGCAAAGTGAAGGAGTGTATTCCAAACTTATTTGAAAGTGGTAACTGCTGTTTTACGGCAACGTTAAATGTGGCAAGATAAAGAAGTTTTGCACAAAAGATTCGCATAAAAGAGGATGATATTATATGAACATTGAAATCCGTACAGATAAAAATATTCAAAATAGTGAACGTTTAATTACATATGTTCGTGCAGAACTGAATGCAGGATTCGAGCGTCATAATGATCGTATTACCCATTTTTCAGTTCATTTGAGTGATGAAAATGGGGCCAAAGGTGGAGCCGACGATATTCACTGTATGATTGAAGCACGTCCAGCAGGATTAAAACCTGTAGTGGTTAATCATCGTGGACATAATATCGATACCGCTATCCATGGCGCGATTGATCGTTTAAAACGAAGTCTTGAGCACATTATTGAAAAAACAGAAAATCCACGTGCTGCGGCTTTGGCCTTTGCTGAAGCAACTGATGTAGACGACGCGGAAGATGTGAAGTATTAAATCAAACGGCTAAAATAGACAGAAAAAAGCTCTTCGGAGCTTTTTTTAGGTCTGATCCTTCTTCAATCTGATCCAATAAAAAATATATTTGTTATACATTTGCGTAAAACAAATGCCCGTTTATTCGGCATAATAGTTTTAAATAGATTGAAGAGAACTTTCTCGATGTTAACAGCGCAACAACAAGTCTTGGTACAAGCCCTAGAACAGCAAGATTTGGCTCAAGTTCAACGCCTTTTGGCAGATGGACTCGATCCAAATTTCATTGATGGAGAAAAAGGCCCCGCCATTTCAATTTGGTCAGATGGTCTATTTCAATGGTGGGAACAAATTTGTGAAGCCTATGAAGCGGGTGCGCCTTTATCTGAAGCACAAAAACAACAAAATTTGACCGTGCATCTTGAAATTCTAGAAGCGCTGATTCAGGCCAAAGCTAATTTGCATTTGTGGGATGCTGAAGAACTTTATGGTCCATTGTGGGATGCTGCCAGTTCAGCTTGTGTACCCGCAGTAAAGCGTTTACTTGAAGAGCAGGTCGATCCCAATCGTAAAGATGAAGAAGGCTTAACGATTCTATCTTCAATTAGTGATTTATTCTTTGATTGTGATTTTGATGAAATTAACTGGTCAGAAGCACTAGAAGAAGAAAAACAAACGCTAGAATTACTTCGTCGTCACGGAGCTAAAATGACAAAAGAATTAGCATAAATAGGACTTTAAAAATGAAAATATTCAATCTATTGAGTTGTGTGTGTTTAGCAGGTTTCAGTCTGAATACGATGGCGGCCGACTTTTCTTTTGATCGGCCAGGGGCTGGGATGGGGACGGGAATTACTCCGGTTGGACAATTAGCATGGGAACAGGGCTTACCCAGTGCTAGTTATAATGAAAGTACAGTCGATGGTGAAAAACAAAAAACCGTGACTTTGAATGGGGATATGTTATTTCGTACCGGTTTAGCCAAAGATCTTGAATTGCAATTGGGGTGGCAAGGTCCTGCATGGACGCAAGTCAAACGTGCAGGTCAGACGGTAGAAGAAGATGGTTTAGGGGATGTCAGCATTGGTCTAAAAAAAGCCATTGATTTAGATGATGACAAACTGACAATGGCCATTTTGGCAGAAGCGATTATCGCCACAGGAAATGATGGTTTTAGCAATCATGATGATATTTATAGTTTAAGTTCCGCAGTGGCCTATGAACTCAGCGATCTCATTTCAACATCAATCACTATGCGATATGAAGCACAAAATAGTGATTGGGCGGTAAGTGCTGTGCCAACCATTGAATATAAAATTGCAGATAAATGGTCTGGTTTTTCAGAATTGGTTTATCGTAAAGCGGAAAGCCAAGACTATGAATACGCACTGGGTTCTGGTGTGATTTATGCACTCAACGATCGCGTACAGATGGATGCGAGTATTGGGGTCGACTTAAATGGTCCTGATAAAAGTTACCAATCTGGTTTAGGTGTGTCGTTCCTCTTCTAAGAGTACAGTATTAATTTATGAAAAAGCATTTTCCAGTCCTTGAGTTGTGGTTGTCTTGCGCTATAGGTGCATTGATTTGTAGTGTCATTTTATTGTTTTCAATTAATGCACAGGCACAAGATCGTTTACTTTCCGCAGAAGATGCTTTTTCTTTCTCAGTAGAGTCCAGTCGTGAACATCAGGCACAATTGAATTGGACGATGCCTGAAGGTTATTATTTATATCAGCATAAATTTGAAGTACAGCAAAGTCATCAGAACCTGAGCTTAAAGTTACCCAAAGCCATCGATTTGTATGATGAGAACTATGGGCATACTCAGGTTTATTTTAAGCAGGTCTCTTTTGATATTCCAACAGAAGCTGCAAAAACCTATCGGGTGACTTGGCAGGGTTGTGCTCAAGACCGTATTTGTTATCCACCTCAAACTATAGAATTTCAAACGGATGTTGATGGACTAGTACTTTTGCAGGATCAGGCTAAATCGAGTAAACGATTACTGGATTTGTCACAAACCTCGAATAGCACTACAAAAAGTCAACCAAATTTTGTCACTGAAAATAATTCTTCAACCTCAACTGCTCAATCTAAAGAAATTGATACGGCTCAAGACCAGATGTGGTCGGAAAAATTAGCCCAAAGCTCTTTGATCTATGGTTTATTGTTATTTTTTGGCTTGGGTATTTTATTGGCATTTACCCCATGTTCATTGCCAATGTTGCCTATTTTGACCTCATTGATTGTGCGGGACAGCAAAGGCTTAAAAGCATGGATGATTGCTTTGGTCTTTGTCTCTAGCATGGCACTGGTATATGCCATTTTAGGTTTGATTGCCTCATCAGCTGGGCTGAACTTTCAACGTTGGTTACAGCAACCATCTACACTGATTGCTTTTAGCGTGTTGTTTGTCTTGTTTGCTTTAAACCTCTTTGGGCTCTTTGAAATTAAGTTGCCGCAAGCCTTGGTAAACCGTTTAGACCGCGCTCAATCCTTACAAAAAGGAGGCAGTTTAATGGGTGCAGGGATTATGGGCGTGATCTCGGCATTATTGGTGGGGCCTTGTATGACTGCACCTTTGGCAGGTGCGTTGTTGTTTATTTCTCAGACCCAAAATCAATGGCAGGGCGCATTACTGCTATTTACCCTAGGTTTTGGCATGGGGACACCTTTACTTTTGGCCAGTATTCTTGGTGCTAAAGCTTTGCCGAAAGCAGGCTTATGGATGAATCAAATCAAAGTATTGTTTGGTTTTATCATGTTGGCACTGGCTTTATATTTTGTTCGACCTTTATTGTCAGAAGCGTGGATGCAAGGTTTGAGTCTTGTACTTGGTTTGGGTTTTATTGTCTATCTAATCGTGGGTTTAACGGCTAAAAATTCGAAGTTTAAATGGGTCTATATTTTAGCGTTGGTACTGATGATTCCTTATTTGGGCTATACACAATATCAGCAGAGTCAGCGATTTTTTGTTGAACAAAGTACGACTCAAGCCAGTTGGCATATTGCAAAAACAGCAGATGAATTTAAACAATTATTGAATCGAGTCCCAGCCAATCAAGCCATTGTGATTGATGTCTACGCCGATTGGTGTGTTGCTTGTCAACCCATCGAACATCGTATTTTAAAGTCAGTTAATGTTCAGCGTGCTTTAGCACCTTATTTTTTGATTAAACTTGATTTGAGTCACTATCATGCCACGCATCAAACTTTATTGAATCAATGGGATATTTTAGGGCCACCTACTTATTTATTTTTAGACCAGCAACAGCAAGAAATACGTGGTCTACGTTTGACGGGCGCATTTACGGAGCCAGAACTACTTAAACAGTTAAGTGAGTTTGCACAGCAGATAGGACAATAACGATATGGATCAGCTGTATATTGCTAACAAAAATTACTCCAGTTGGTCTATGCGTCCATGGCTGTTCGAAAGCATTTAATTTGAATTTTGAGTAAATCAGGATGTTGTCATTAGGGATTCTTTGGCCATCTGTGAATATTTAGCTGAACAATATTGAGTTAGCGTTATGGCCAAAAAATGCTATACAACGTACACGTGCGCTGTATGACCGCAGAAATGTATAGTGGCTTTTTGACGCAAGGTATGGGGCAATTATTTAGAACCTGATCAATCCCACCTACTTTAATAAAGCTGAGCTTCTCCCAAATTTTCCGGATAGCATTTTACTTGATTACGACCACAGGCTTTTGCTTCATACAGAGCTTTATCGGCTTGGCTGAGTAATTTTTGTGGGTCAATTTCGGTGCTGGAAAAGGCTACTCCAAAGCTTGCAGTCACTTGAATGCTGTCACCAACACTGCTAAATAAATGCAATGCTTGAATGGCTTGGCGACAACGTTCAGCAATAATTTTTGCTTGTGCTAAAGACGATTGATGAAGAATCAAAATAAATTCCTCTCCACCAAAGCGACCGACGACATCTTGATCACGAATGATTTTTGAGAGCGCTTCACTGACTTGAATCAGAGTTTCATCACCTGTGTTGTGACCATATTGATCATTAATTTGTTTAAAATGATCTAAATCAATGAGAACCAGCGCATAAGACTTTATTGGCCTGTGCTCTAATTTTTCTAAACAGGCTTTAATACTGCGTCGATTCAATATATTGGTGAGTGGATCAATTTGACTTAAATGCTGAATCAATTGTTCTCTATGCCGCCATTGGCTGAGTAAAATTTCAAATAAAATTAAACAAATCATTAGAATAGGTGCAATAAAATACAACATTGAACTGACCCAAAACTTGTTTTGATATGGACTTGTGTTGAGATGGAACAGCGGGGCGTAACTGATGTGGCCTTCTAAACTTAAATAATTGGAGAGGATCAAAAACAGAGTGACGGGAATCAGGCTAAAGTAAACAATTTTGCGATTAAACAGCACCAAACCCACTGTAACTAAACTGACATAAGAAACCATTGTGGCGGGGCTGAGTACACCAATCATGGCACCATTGCGACATAAGGAAAGCACCAAAATTCCTATTGATAAATAGGGCAACCATTGTTGTGCCCACTTTTTTTTAGACCAAAAGACACAGGGCAAAATCATGAGAATTAAAAGACAGAAGAATAAAATGTCGAGTTTGAGTTGGAGTTGGAGCAAAGCTAAATCGACGAAATTCCATAAATTTGGAGAAAGAAGAACAAAACTTTTCCAAAAAATCCAGAAAATATGCACCAAGCTGCCTAGAATCAGGATGAGAATAGATTTATTGAGGACACTCCAATTCATGATCACTTCATCTTCGAGCAAATATTTCGCAATTTTTGCTTTGAATGAGCTTCGAGTATTGGAGGCCAAATTTTTCTTCATTTAATCACGCTGACCTCTACATCTTTAAATGATCACTTAATTGAATTTATTCTTATAAATCACAACATAGCACGTTTTTTTATGAAGTGTAATGGCTATGATTTATACCGATAAAATTTAAAAATAAAGTTCACTTCAAGGAAGTTTGTTCTAAAAATAAAACAGTGTGTTGTATTTAAGTATATTATTCTATTTTTATAGATCGCTTAAACTGCTGTCATTGAATAAATACAGATGAAGGGTTTTAAGCATGAAAATTTTACATATTGATTCGAGTATTTTAGGCGATGCCTCAGTTTCACGTCAGTTAAGCCAAGCAATTGTTGTACGATTAAAAGTGAAACATCATGATGCGGCTGTAGAATATTTAGATTTGGCCAAACAGCCTATTCCACATTTAACCGCAGAAATTTTAATGGGGCAAGATGCTGACCAAGCAGTCTTAGGAGAGCAAATCATCCAGCAATATCTGGATGCTGATATTGTGGTGATTGGTGCTGCGATGTATAACTTTGGCTTGACCTCGACCTTAAAGGCTTGGATTGATCGAATTAGTGTGGCGGGTAAAACCTTTAAATATACTGAAAATGGTCCAATAGGTTTAGCCGGCGATAAAAAGGCCTACATTGCTAGCAGTCGCGGTGGGATTTATGGGGAAAATAGCCCTGCTGATTTTCAAGAGGGGTTCTTAAAAACAGTGTTTAATTTCACTGGGGTGAATGATATTGAGGTTATTCGTGCCGAAGGGGTGAATATGGGACCAGAGTTAAAAGATCAAGCCATCGCTGCTGCTTTAACTCAAGTTCACAGCCTATAATTTACGGTATATATTATATTTCCATCATTGGGTCAGCTTCGGCTGACCTTTTTGATTAGAGCTATTGAATCAAACGCTGAATGACAAATTTGGTTTAATCCTGATCCAGTTGATGGGCAAATTCAGCCAAATCAGCAATCGCTTGTTGGGCTTCGTCAAACCATGCAGAAAACATCTGAAAGTTGTGCCACATACCTGTATAAATTTTAAAATGAACTTTTACATTCGCCTGTTCTGCGCGCTCTTTAAAACGTTGCGCATCATCTAGTAAAATTTCTTTAGAGCCAACTTGAACTAAAATAGGGGGTAAACCTGTCAAATCTGCAAATAGGGGCGAAATGGTCGGATCTGATTTATCCATATTTTTAGGAACATAATAATCAATTCCCGTTTCTAATGTTTCAATAGACAATAAAGCATCATGCTGCGCGTTATAACGCAAAGATTCACTGGTTAAGGTTAAATCTAAAAAAGGCGAGAGCAAAATTAAACCACTCACTTGCGGCAATTTTTCCTGTTGAATTCTTAAGGCCAAAGCCAAGGCCAAGTTCGCGCCACAGGAATCGCCAGATAAAATAATATCTTTGGATTGCACTCCCTGATCAAGCAATGTGGTATAGATATCAAACAGCGCATCAATGGCTTCAGGATGTTGATGTTCTGGTGATAAAGGATAATCAACGTGCAGAACCTGCATTTGAGTACGGGCAGCAATTTGCGTTAAAAATGCACGGTGAGTTTTTAGTGATCCTAAAAAGAAAGCACCGCCGTGAATATGAAAAATGAGTTGCGTGGATTCAGTTTGAGGCTTAATTTCTTCTGCTCTGAGACCTGCTAAACGTAATGTCCTGATTTCGACTTCTTTATTTTGAGGGAAAGCACGGCAGAGTTGTTCTAAGGCTAACCGTAATGAGTTCGGCGGCAAATTAAATTGGCTCGGTTTACGGATAACGGTCTTTAAAATACGCTCTGTAATTAATTGTTTCCACAACGGACTAATCTTCATGTTTTTTCCATCTTGTTATTGATATGCAGACGTGTTGCTTTATTTACTAACACAAGTTACAAGGTTACACTAAATGGTCACATTCAAAAATTGCAAAAATGTTGTGACTTTTTGATAATAAATAGGTCTATACCAGACTAGGGAATTGAACAAAAATGAAAAAAATTGTATTTGCATTAGGATTGCTTGGATTATCAGCACTAGCCAATGCGGCTGATCCATTAGACGGGACCGTTTGGAAAACGATTGATGACAAAACGAAACAACCCAAAGCGATGGTTAAGTTTACTGAGCAAAAAAATGGGACGTTATCGGCAAGTATTCAAGGCATTTTAACGCCAGGCGAAGAAAAAGCCTGTACCAAATGTGAAGGCCCATACCATAACAAATCTTTAAAAGGATTAAAAATCGTTCATGGTCTTAAAAATGTTGGTGGCACACGCTATGAAGAAGGTTCAATCTTGGACCCGCAAACAGGTAAAACTTACAAATTAAAAGGCCAAATGACCAACGGCGGTAAAAACTTAGAGTTGCGCGGCTTTATTGGGATCGCGGCTTTAGGTCGTAACCAAGTTTGGGTTCGTGCAAACTAATTTAAACTGAACAGATCAAGTCATAAAAAGCCCAACTGACCATCAGTTGGGCTTTTTTACTGTACTATCAATCACAATTTATTTTAAAGCACGGTAAGCGGCTTCATCAAAGCCAACAATATAGCCTTGCGCAGTTTGAAGTACAGGACGTTTGATTAAACTGCTGTGTTGGCTTAAACTCTCAATTAAATTTTCTTCATTCAAAAGCGCAGTTTGTTGCTCTTCCGCGCTCAATTTGCGCCATGTGGTGCCTTTTTTATTCAGTACAAGATCTGCGCCAATCTGATCTAGCCAGATTTTTAGGGTTTCGGTATCAATACCTTGTTTTTTATAATCATGAAATTCATAGACCAGACCTAATTCATTTAATAAGTCGAAAGCTTTTTTCATTGAATTACAGTTTTTGATCCCGTAAATTTTAAGCATAAGTCAATTCATTGATGTTCTAGAGACAAATAGACTAGCGAAAATTGAGCCAAAGCTCTAGCCTTAACAAAAAATAATTTATAGCTTAGAAAAATAAAAAAGTGTCATGAAATTGACATGATGATTTGCCAGAATATAGGTATAGAGAGAATGATAGAAAGACTTAAGAATAAAAAATGACGATATAAAAAAGAGAAAACCCGCATTTAATCATCCTGATCATGCGGGTCTCAATACAACGTCCATTGTCACATCCTTGCAAAATAATTGACCAAAGTCGCTTATTTTGTTTTCATCCTACGGCGTCCAATCCTTTTGCTGTCATCCTGACATGTCCCTGTGCCGTGACGCCATAATGCACCTAAACTTGATGGATAAAAATACACAAACGCGTCAAGTGTTGTAGGATTTTTGACACGATTCAGTATACAGTTGTACACTTAAAATTATAATTTATATTGGAAATTGATAATCAATAATCACCGGTGCATGGTCACTAAACCAACTGTCTTTATAAACCCAAGCATTGACTGTACGGGCTTTCCAGTCTGGTGAACACGCTTGGTAATCAATCCGCCAACCGACATTTTTAGCTCTTGCTTGACCGCGATTTGACCACCATGAATAGACTTCGGCTTCTTTTCGTACTTCTCGGAAAGTGTCTACATAACCCAATTCATCATAAATATGATCGAGCCATGCACGTTCATGTGGTAAACAACCTGAAGACTTTTGGTTACCCGACCAGTTTTTAATATCAATCCGTTTGTGTACGATATTGTAGTCACCACAAACAATGATCGATTTATCTTCGTCACGCCATTGTTTTAAGATGGCTTGATATTGTTCTAAAAAGTGGTCTTTACGTGCCTGTGCTTCATCACCAGAAGAACCTGAAGGTAAATACAGTGAACAAATATGGACAGTTTTGTCTAAACCGAGATCGAATTCAGCACGTATAAAACGGCCTTGAGAATCCGCAAGTTCAAATCCTAAGCCGTCGGTGACTGACACAAAGGGTAAACGGCTATAAATGGCTGTGCCTGCATAACCTGCACGTTCAGCTGGAAATAAATGGGTATACCAGCCTTCAGGTTTAAATTTATCTGTCCACTGTACATGGGTAATTCGACTTTCCTGCATGCAAACCACATCGGCTTCGGACTGTTCTATCCATTCTAGTAAGCCTTTCGTCACAGAAGAACGTAAGCCATTCACATTAATGGAAACAACTCTTAAAATTTTTTGATCACTTGGATAGCTACTCTTTGGTATCATGCGCAAGTTTTACCTCTATTTATAAATTTTGGAGCACCTCATGACCTCGCAAGCGACTTTTAACCCTCAAGCTTTCATCGAACTTGCATTATCACGTGGTGTGCTTAAATTTGGTGAGTTTACTTTAAAATCGGGTCGGGTGAGTCCTTATTTTTTCAATGCAGGTTTACTCAATGATGGTGAAGCTTTAACTTTATTGGCTTCAGGCTATGCAAATAAATTAACCACTTGTAATCATGTCGATGTAATTTTTGGTCCTGCCTACAAAGGTATTCCATTTGTTGCAGCGACGGCTGTGGCATTGTCACAAAATCATGGGCTTAGCATTCCGTGGGGTTTTAACCGTAAAGAGGCCAAAGATCATGGGGAAGGTGGGGTTTTGGTCGGAGCATCGGTGCATGGTAAAAAAGTCTGGATTATTGATGATGTGATTACTGCAGGTACAGCCATTCGAGAAGTGGTGACCATTCTTAAAAATGCAGGCGCACAAATTGCGGGTGTATTGGTGGCACTGGATCGTCAGGAAAAAGGTCAGGGTGATTTATCGGCCATTCAAGAAGTACAAAAAGAACTAGAAATTCCAGTTCATGCGCTCATTACGATGAAAGATTTAATGGATTATTTGGATGCGAAAGGTGAAAAAGAAGCTTTGGCAAAAATGGAATATTACCGTTTGAACTATGGTATTTGATCACTTAATTTTTTAAGACAAATGCGAAATTTTTTTGAAAATTTCGAGCAGAATTTAAAAGCCCAATTTGAGACAAATTGGGCTTTTAAAATAGAAATGATTTAAGATAAAATATTCAATTAAAAGAAGTAATTCAGTCTGAATAGATAGTTTCGTGGTGTGCCAGGCATTGAACTTGAACGCCAATATTCCTTGTCAGTCAAATTATTCACTGCAAAAGTTGCTCCCCACTTCTCATCTTTAAAGCCAATGGCCGCATCTAAAAGCGTGAAATCTGGCATTTTTACTATATTTTTATCTGAAGTGTAATAAGAACCGACATAAGTTGCCCCTAACTCTGTATACCAGTTTTCATTCGGTAAATAACGGACAAACAGATTGCCAGTATTTTCAGAGATTCCAGATAGTTTTTTGCCTTTTAAGCGATCTGCTTCCCCTACATTGGTACGACTATCACTTTTCCATTCTGCATTTGTATAGCCATATCCGCCACGTAGATATAAATGATCAAAGACTTGACCAATAAAACTGAACTCTGCACCTTGGGATTGCTGTTTTTGACCGACTTCCCATTCATTTGGTTGATTAACAGAATCTGGCTGATAGCGAATATTATTTTTCGTAATATCATAGATAGAAAGCTGAGTATTTAAGCGACCATCTAACCAATCACTTTTTACCCCAATTTCATATTGTTCGTTAAATTGAGGCTCCGCATCATATAAACTTGGATTTATGGTTGTACTTACGCCTAACAAGCCTCGACCACCATAAGGGGAGAAGCTCTTGCTGTAAGAGGTGTAAAAACTTTGACTTTCCACAGGCTGCCAAACAAAACCAATATTTGGACTCACACTCTCATCACTGTATGAGCGCTTATTACTGTTACGAATATCATGAGTTTTAAAATCATAGCTGTCGTAGCGTAGACCCAACATCATTTTATATTTTTCATTCAATGAGATTAAGTCTTGAAGAAAGAAGCTTAAAGAGTTCGCATCGGTTTCACTATGTGATGTTTCTGCTGGACGTGTACCATTAAGCATTGACCAACGGCTAGGTAGGAAGCTTTCCGATGTATTAAATGGATTAACATCACGGTAATAAAGTCCAGCATTGCTACCACTTGAATAGTTACCCAGAATGGGTTCCCTTTTCTCGTTTGACCAATCACTACCGAACATAATGTGATGATCTAAAATACCTGTTTTAAATTCACCAGTAATATCGAACGTATTCATTAAGGTTTTATTGGTGGTTTGTTGCCAAGCATAACTTTGACGTATTTTACCTTGCCAATCGCAGGTTTTACCATCAGACAGCAAGCCTGCCGCTGAACACCACGCTCCACCAAAAAAGTTATCAAAATCTTGAAAAGATTCACGATGGCTTAAAGCCCAGTGAAATTTCCAGTCGGGTGCGAATTCATATTTCACATCTGTTCTAAATGACTTCGTTTCATCGACAATATTGTCATTCTGTCCAGCAAAACCAGATTTAATTGAAATACCTGTAGGTAAATTTTCATAGTTTGGCCCGCGATCTGGTGTTCTGTTTAAACTATCGTAAGTAAATTCCGTCGTCCAAAGTAGTTTTTCATCGTCACTTCGATAAGTCACACTGGGTGACAACATTTCCTGATTAAATCCAATACCTGAACGAAAACTGTTGCTATCTGATTTTTCACCGACTAGACGTACAGCCCAATTATCATTGAGTGCTTTATTCAAATCGATGGTGCCACCCACATTATGATAAGAACCGACGTATGCACCCACTGAGCTTTTTGAGTCAAAATTAGCAACTTTAGTTACCATATTGATCACACCACCGCCTGCACTGCGTCCATAGAGTACCGAGGCAGGGCCTTTTAGGATTTCAATTCGCTCAACATTTGCAGTACTACGTCGATATTGTCCACTTTCACGAACACCATCACGATAAATATCATTGGTATCTGCGTTGAATCCACGAATAGAGATACCATCATTTCGCGTATCATAACTGGTTGAAACACCTGGTGTTCCTTGTAACATTACACTCAGGTCATTTGAACCATAAATTTTATATTTTTGAACATCAAGGGTATCAATCGTTTGGGGAATATCTTTTTTCTTTAAGCCATTTCGAGTGACATTGGCTTCATCATAATCAACATAGCTTTTAATTGGATCGAGCTCACTCATCGCTTCAATTTTGAGCGTAGGCAATACTGCTGTTGTTTTAATTTGTTTTTCGATGTCTTGTTGCATACTGGCTGTCGATGGAGCTGCGTCAGATTCTTCTGCATAAAGAGCATGCGAATGCAAAATCATCAGGCTGAGTAAACTATATTGAAAAATTTTTTGGCCAGATAAACCATGGGGAGCAAGAGGATGCATAACAAGACCCTAAAATCACAATCAACAATAATGAAGTTGATAATTATAATCATTTACATAATCTTAACAAGATTTAATATAACTGCTATAAGAGCCTTATCGTTTATTTGTAATGTTTGTCATTAATTTTTTACATTATTATGATGCTATTTTTTTATTTTATTGAATATTAACAATTATTTATTTTTATAAAATAAAATTTAAAATTACTTTTTCTCGATTTTTGTAGTAGTCAAAAAGTCTAAATATTGAAGAGATAACAACGGAAGATGAAAGCGGATAAGAAATTTTAGTAAAAATGCAGAAGCCTGCTCTGAAATAATGGTATGTCAATTTTTGATCTAAGAGGCGAGGAATTGAATTTTTTTTGATTAATTTTTATTGCAGATACATCATGATGAACTACATTTGAAAAATTCTAAAAATTATTTAAAAACCCATTCTAGAAAGAATGGGTTTTTATCCAAAATAAATCTATTTGACTATGCGCAGTCGCTAAAATATTTTTACTGGGGAATCACAACATCATCCAGTAGGTTTGTTCCACTCTTTAGGCCTAATCTCGAGCAAATAAATTTGACCTCAGTATTCTTCAAAATGCCTTCGATTATTTTAATAAAATTGCAAGATCGATCAGATCTGCATTTGTTCCAATCGTTGATGCAATCATGTTCGGTGTTCCATCTACATTGATGGCAGGTTTTGCACGACTGTCATTTGGTGTGCTATTTAAATCAACACGATATAAAATAGAGTTACCAGAAGCACTAGACACTGTTGCGAGTGCATAGCCATTATCTCCGCCTGCGATGTCAAATCCATTATTTTGACCTAGAGTTATTCCTAATCCACCCAGTGAAGTGAGAGTGCCTGCATTTGGAGGATTTTGTTTTGCAAGCAGTTGATTGTTTTGATCAAGATCAAATAATTCTGTGCCCAAGCCTTCGACACTTGTTTTAAAACTATTAATATAAGCAGCTGCAGTAACGACTGCACCCTCAATGCCGTTAATACCGCCATCTCGAATAGTATCGCCTGTATCTACATTAATTCTGAGACTTTGCCCAGTATTGCTAATAACACGTAATCGATCCGCTGTAGGATTGAAATCTACAGCAAATGCAGTTCCTTCTAAACCGGTATATGTACTGTCGGTGGCAGGTTTAAGTGTACTGACCAACATGGCTAAACCTGTTTCGGTGTTAATGGTATATACATTGGCTCGATCAGTTAAACCATAGAGTTGACCTGATTTATCGGTGGTATTTCTTAATCTATAATCAATACCAACAAATTTTTCATTCACTAAAATACCAGTAATATTTTTCTCTGTAACAAGATTGGGGTTATTAAGGGTAAACTGGATCAGTTTATTATTTTTATTAAGACCTATTCCTTGTGCTGTAGTATCTTTAGCACGTTTTAATGCGATACCTCGTATCCCCGCAGTGGTGTAATAATTGGCTAAATTTGTGCTATTAAAAACGGTATTATTTTCTGTGCCTACATGGGCTAAATTGAGGTGGTAAAACTTGTAGCTGCCCGCAACTTTTAAGGCAGCATATCCAATATTATTGATTGGATCTATATCAAAACCGGCAGCGCCTTGAGTGCTAATACCTTCTCCTAATAGCGCAGATGTACCTAAAGTTCCTGCATTGGCATTTTGTAAATAAATTCGATTGGATGTTTGATCTATACTATACAGTCGTGTACTTGCTGTGCCCGAAAATGCATTGGTATAAGCTGCGGCCACAATCACAGGCTGATTTGTAGTGGGATTAATTGCACCATCGGTAATGGTTGCACCTGTATCCACATTGATTCTTAAATTTTGCCCTGTATTTGTGATGACACGTAAACGGTCTGCGGCAGGATTAAAATTTACAGTGATTAAATTGGCATCACCTAAAATTTTACTAAAAGGTGCATTACCATCGCTAGTATCCGTTGCATCCGCTGTGAGCTTTCGAAGGAATGTAGCAACGCCTGTATTGGGGTCTAAAGTATATAAATTACCTAATAGTCCAACGGCATAAAGTTTGTCACCTTTAGGTCTGTAGTCAATGCCAACAAGCTGATCTTCTGATTGCAGCATAACCACTTTAGTGTTTGAAACCACAGTGTCGGGTTTGTCTCGGTTAATCGAGCTAATCATTCCTTCACTGGTTAAAATAATGGTATCACCAGAAGAGGATGGACTCATATTATTGGTTCGGTCTGAGCTGGTATTACAACCGATCAGAGAAAAACAGCCAATCGAGGCGAGTGTTAAACTCAGTATACTTTTTTTCATATTTCTAATCCTTTTGCAATATTATTGAAACTGAAGCGTATTTTTAAAATAATATGAATAAGTTGTATTTATAAATCTACTTATATAGATTATTTTAGTTTTCATTAAAGTAATGCGTTAGATTTTATTGCTTATATAAAAATATAGTGTGCCATTTGTTAAGTAAAGAAATGATTTATTAAGTTTTTTTGATAAGATGTGTTTAATTGGTAATTGTTCACATTAAATTCACAAGACATACATTCCTAATATGATTAAATCTTTTTTATTTAAAAATATCGTTTCATAAATAGACCTCTTTCATAAATCAAAAAATGATCTTCTTTTTGGTTGATATTTGCACTCCGGATTTCTTAGCATTCGTGCATAATCTGCGGATGAAATACATCGATTCAAACAAGCTTTCTGATCCTCAGTTCAAGCGATACACTGGCATCTCATGGTCAACCTTCTATTTAATGGTTGAGCAATTGAAGAAACTTGTTCCTACTAAAGGCAGACCGCCCAAGTTAAGCCTGGAAGACCAGATTCTGCTCTGTCTAAGCTATTGGCGGGAATACCGAACCTTATTTCACGTTGCAACGAGTTACGGGGTTTCAGAGCCCACAGCCTCAAGAATTGTCCGTCATGTTGAAGACTGCCTGATTCAGTCCAATCTTTTTAATTTACCCAAAGATTTACCCGAGGGCGAAGGCATAGACTGGAATGTTGTGATCGTGGATGCCACAGAAATCCCAATACAAAGGCCTAAAAAAACAGAAGAAAAGCTATAGCGGCAAGAAAAAGACCCATACCTTCAAAGTACAGGCCATGATTCACTACAAGACTCAGCAAATACTGAGTTTATGTACCAGTCGCGGTGCTGTACATGATTTCGAGCTATTTAAAAGAAACATAAAGCTGATTCCTTCAGAAGCCTTTGTTCTTGCAGATAAAGGCTATCAGGGTATTTATGCTCTGCATCCGAATAGTCTGTTACCTTTAAAAGCCAAAAGACGTTGTAAATTGGATCCTGAACTAAAAATCTATAATCAGGAAATCAATAAAAGAAGAATAGGAATTGAGCATGTATTTGGCAGGCTTAAAACCTTCAAAATCTTTGCTGAGCGTTATCGAAATAGAGGTAAAAGACTCGGTTTGAGATTCAATTTAATTGCTGGAATCTATAACTTGGAGCTGAGTAAAAAATGATTTATGAAAGAGGTCTAATGAGTTCTGATTTTTTAGTTATATATTATTCTCAATATTTAAGAGTATTAAAAAAAACAATAGTCTAAATTATAGTTATTAATCACTATAAATTTTTTTAAAATTTTGCAGTCAATAAAAATGGATAAATATTCTTTTAAGTTTTTGAAGATGCCCTCATCTTCAGTTGAAAGACTTGCTTATTGTATTTAATTGCTCAAACGTTCTGATTGAGCAGTTTCCAAACCTTTTAAAAAGCGATGAGATAAGTTGTGTATCGCCACCAAATCATTTGGATCCACTCCCAAAGAGCAGGCGAGTTTAAAGGGAATTGAGATAATTTCATCTTTTTTAGAAACTGCTTTATCCAGCAGCACAACTTTTTTCATGCGTTCATCTTCTTTAACCGCAATCCGTTTTAAAAAAGCTTTTTCTTCTAATTTCTTAATAATTGGTGTGAGTGTTCCAGAGTCAAATAACGTTTTTTGGCCAATTTCAGAGATGGACACATTGTCCTTTTCGTACAAGGCCAATAACACTATAAATTGCGGATAGGTCAGATCATACGCTTGTAATAATGGGCGATACTGACGAATCATGGCATTGGTGGCAGAGTACATGGCAAAGCAGACTTGATTTTCCAGAAATGAAATTTCAGCCATCATTTATTTCCTAAAATTCGCAATCTTTCATGTCCAGTATAAGTTGAATCACGCTGGAAGTATATTGTGCATAATTAACTTGTGCACAAGTAAGTTGTATGCAATATTGTTTTGAGTAAAGACTGATATTTGGAAATTGCTCAATGAAGCAATCGAATACACTTATTAAAGCGAGATGAAAAATGACCACAATTTATGATTTTCAGGCTGAAATGTTAGAAGGCGAGCAGAAAAAATTTTCTGAATATCAAGGTAAGGTTTTACTGATTGTTAATACCGCAAGCCAATGTGGTTTGACCCCACAATTTGAAGGATTGGAGCAGCTTTATCAGGACTATCAATCAAAAGGCTTAATTATTTTAGGCTTTCCCTGTAACCAGTTTGCCCATCAAGATCCATTAACGAATGAGGAAATCGGTGGCTTTTGCCAACGTAACTATGGAGTATCATTTCAAATGTTTGCCAAAGTAGATGTCAATGGTTCGACGGCGCATCCGCTTTATCAGTATCTGACTACGGAAGCGAAGGGTATATTGGGTAGTCAAAAGATTAAATGGAATTTTACAAAATTTTTGATTAATCAAGAAGGCAAGGTGATTAAACGTTATGCACCTTTGATTAAGCCAGAAAAAATTGCCAAAGATATTCAAAAAATTTTATCTTAAAATCTAGAAGAATATTTAAACCTTCATCTTGTTCAAGAACCTGATTAATTTGAATGAATTTTGGTTTGTGATCGTAATTTTTTAAATTCTGGGCTTATTTTTATCTGAGAATCAGGCCAACATTATTTTTAAAGCAAAGAATAAAAAATTGAATAAACTCAATTTTTTATTCTTTAATTTTTACATAACCGCGTGTAACAAGCCAATTGAAATTCGCTATACTTTTCTCAATTTAAAATTTTATGAGCAGACCAATATGCGCGTACTTGTTGTGATGGATCCCATTGAACATGTCAACCTAAAAAAAGACTCAACGATGGCGATGTTGTGGGCTGCATCACGTCGTGGACATGAGTTAGGTTATGCGTTGCAACAAGACCTCTATATCGAGCAAGGGAAAGCTTTTGGCTTAATCGCACCGCTTACCGTATTTGAGGATTATGATCATTACTATGAACTAGGGGCTAAACAAAAAGAATCTATTGCGGATTATGACGTGGTGTTAATGCGTAAAGATCCACCCTTTGACATGAATTTTGTGTATACCACTTATATTTTAGAACAAGCAGAACGTGAAGGGGCATGGATTATCAACAAGCCGCAGTCTTTACGTGACTGCAATGAAAAACTGTTTGCGACCCAATTTCCAGAACTGCAAGTGCCTACTTTGGTGACCTCGCAACAAAGCTTAATTCGCGAGTTTTTACAACAACACGGGGATGTGATTGTAAAACCGTTAGATGGCATGGGTGGAACTGGCATTTTCAGGCTTTATCAAGATGGCGTAAATATTGGCGCAACTTTGGAAATGCTCACTGAATTAGGCACGTGTCCGATCATGGCGCAGCGTTATATTCCTGAAATTGTTGAAGGCGATAAACGTATCTTGATGATTAATGGAGAACCCGTACCTTATTGTTTAGCACGTATTCCACAAAATGGTGAAGTCCGTGGTAATTTGGCGGCAGGCGGTTTGGGTGAGGCACGTCCGTTGACTGAAAATGACAAAGCGATTGCTGCGAAAGTAGGCCCTTTTCTAAAGCAAAAAGGACTGGTTTTTGTTGGATTAGATGTGATTGGTCATTATGTGACTGAAATTAATGTCACCAGCCCAACTTGTATTCGTGAAATCGATCAGCAGTTTGGTACGTCAATTGCTGATGATTTATTTGATGTATTGGAGGCAGGTTTAACCACCTAAGTATTAACCTATACCTAAGGAGAGAGCTCTGTACGAGCTCTTTTTTATTTTAAAAAATATTTTAGATATTAAACTTGAGTAAATTTGATGTTCATCATTTTAGGCAAAACATTGAAAAAAGGCAGGAATTTTTATATTTTTGATAGATTAATAATAAAACTAGTTTAAACTTTTAAAATTGAAGAAAAAAACAATGACACGCATGTTGAAAAAAAGTAAATAACCTTTCACGGCTATGCGTTTGTGATTACAATTGATCGCTTAAAATCAAATTTCGTTATCCCTATTTTAAAATTGAAGAATTAGACTGTGACAGAAGCAACTCATACAAAGCCCAAACATGTCATGATGATGGCCGCAGGTACTGGTGGACATGTTTTTCCTGCACTCGCTGTTGCTAAAGCATTGCAGCAACAGGGGATACAAGTATCTTGGCTTGCGACCCCCACAGGAATGGAAAACCGACTATTAAAAAATCAAAATATTCCTATTTATCAAATTGATATTCAAGGATTACGGGGTAATGGCGTAACGCGAAAATTATTGGCGCCATTTAAAATTTTAAAAGCGACGTTCAGTGCAATGCGCTATATGAAGCAGCTTAAGATAGATGCTGTGGTTGGTTTTGGTGGATATGTGGCAGGCCCAGGTGGTTTGGCTGCACGCGCTTTAGGCATTCCCGTGATCATTCATGAACAGAATGCAATAGCAGGTTTTACCAACACACAATTGTCACGCATTGCTAAAACAGTGTGTCAGGCTTTTCCGAATACTTTTCCTGCAACTGGTAAAGTTGTCACCACTGGCAATCCAGTACGTAAAGAAATTACTGAAATTTTAAATCCGTCTTGGCGTTATCAAGAACGGGAAAAAACAGCAACGCCTTTACAGATTTTAATTGTTGGTGGCTCTTTAGGTGCTCAAGCTTTAAATGAACGTATACCTGAAGCCTTAAAGCAATTTGATGTGCCGATGCAGGTGTTTCATCAATGTGGTCAAAACCATACCGAAGCGACGCAGTTGTGCTATGCAGATAAACCCGCTTCTTTACATGTTGAAGTACAATCCTTTATTGAAGATATGGCACAAGCCTACGCCAAAGCTGATTTAATTATTTGTCGAGCGGGTGCGTTAACCGTCACTGAAATTGCGACTGCAGGAGTGGCGGCTGTTTTTGTACCCTTGCCAAGCGCAGTCGATGATCATCAAACAAAAAATGCTCAATTTTTGGTCAATATGCATGCTGCAAAAATTTGTCCTCAGAACAGTATGACCACTGAAAGTTTAAAAGAACTATTAACCCCACTGATGAATCGTCAATTACTCAGTGAAATGGCAATCAAAGCACGTCAACACGCACAGCCCGATGCAACCCAGCATGTGGTTCATTTAATTCAAGCATTGTAAATTAGAGAAATATATGTCTCCATCAACTCCTGCTGATCAAGCAAAAAAGTTAATTAAAGTGCCTGAAATGCGCCGTATCAAACACATTCATTTTGTGGGAATTGGTGGTGCTGGGATGTGTGGTATTGCAGAAGTATTAAAGAATCAAGGCTATAAAGTTTCAGGCTCAGATATTAAAGCCTCGAAAACCACTGCGCAGCTTGAAGAAAATGGAATTAAGGTATATATCGGCCATAGTCCAGATAATATTAAAGATGCCAATGTGATTGTGGTTTCCACTGCAATTGATCCAGAGAACCCAGAAATAAAAACGGCAATTGAACAACGTACCCCGATTGTACGTCGCGCAGAAATGCTGGGTGAGTTGATGCGTTATCGTCATGGCATTGCAGTTGCGGGTACGCATGGCAAAACCACTACCACCAGTTTGATTACGTGTATGTTGGCCGAAGAAAATATGGATCCGACTTACGTGATTGGTGGTTTATTAAACCGCACAGGTGTCAATGCGGCTTTGGGTGCGAGTCGTTATATTGTGGCTGAAGCAGATGAATCAGATGCAACATTTTTACATTTACAGCCTATGGCGGCTATTGTGACCAATATTGATGCTGATCATATGGATACTTATGGTGGCAGCTTCGATGTTCTCAAAGACACTTTTGTTCAATTCTTACAAAAACTTCCCTTCTATGGTTTAGCTGTGGTTTGTGGGGATGATGCCAATGTTCGTGAAATTATGCCGAGGATTGGTCGTCCATTACTGACTTATGGTTTTAATGAAGATAACGATATTCGTGCAGTAGATGTTGATCAAGACGGTATGCGTACTCACTTTTCGGTGTTACGAAAAAATCGTGAACCATTACGGGTCACTGTGAATCAACCTGGTTTACATAATGTACTGAATGCCTTGGCTGCGATTGGCATTGCGACCGATGAAGGTGTTTCAGATGGCGCAATTTGCCGTGCTTTGGAAGGTTTTAGTGGTGTTGGTCGTCGTTTTCAAGTACAAGGCGAGTTTGAACATGAAAATGGTAGTATTACGCTTGTTGATGATTACGGCCACCATCCTAAAGAAGTTGAAGCGACCATTAAAGCTGCACGTCAGAGTCATCCTGACCGTCGTTTGGTCATGATGTTCCAACCACACCGCTTTAGTCGTACTCGCGATTGTTTTGATGATTTTGTCGATGTATTGTCACAAGTCGATCAATTACTCTTGTTAGAGGTTTATCCTGCAGGTGAAAAACCCATTGTTGGTGCAGATAGTCGGGCTTTGGCGCGGAGTATTCGTCTGCGTGGTGAGGTTGAGCCTATTTTGATTGATCCTGTTGATGGTAATTTAGCCAATATCATGCAAAAAGTATTACAAGCGAATGACTTGTTATTAACACAGGGCGCGGGTAATGTGGGGGCTATTTCCCTAGAACTTACCCAAAATAAATTATATTTAAAGTAGTCGCTTCTGCGATTTTTGAATTTGATCATTCAATTATAAAGTTTAAGGATAGAAACGTGGCAAATGCTTCAAAATTCGGCAAAGTTGCCGTGTTGCTTGGTGGTAAATCGGCTGAGCGCGAGGTTTCTCTAGATAGTGGTACGGCTGTACTTGAAGCATTGGTCCGTTCAGGGGTGAATGCCGAAGCATTTGATCCCAAAGAACGCAGTGTGACTGAGTTAGTTCATTATGATCGTGCATTTATTGTCTTGCATGGTCGTGGTGGTGAAGACGGTCAAATTCAGGGTGCTTTAGAGTGGTTGGACATTCCATATACTGGAACAGGTGTACAAGGTTCAGCCATTGGTATGGATAAGGTCAAAACCAAGCAAGTGTGGCAAGGCTCTGAACTGCCTACCGCACCCTATCGAATTGTAACCAAAGATTCTGATTTGAATGCAGTTATTGAGAGTATTGGTTTGCCTTTCATCATTAAACCTGTGCATGAAGGTTCAAGTATTGGAATGAGCAAAGTCGAAAAAATGGAAGACTTTGCAGAAGCTATGTCGAAAGCCACTGTTCATGATGCTGTTGTTATGGCAGAGAAATGGGTCACTGGCCGTGAATTTACCATTGTGATTTTAAATGGTCAGGCACTTCCAGTTATTCGTCTTGAACCGCCAAAAGACGTGGCTTTTTATGACTATGAAGCTAAATATAACCGTAATGATGTGCAATATGGCATTCCATGCGGATTAACTGAAGCTGAAGAAAAGCAATTGCAAACCTTAAGTTTACGTGCATTTCAGGCCGTTGGCGCCAGTGGTTGGGGGCGTATTGACGCGATGCAAGATGAACAGGGTAATTTCTGGTTGCTAGAAGTCAATACAGTTCCGGGTATGACCAGCCATTCATTGGTGCCTAAAGCAGCCAAAGCTGTGGGTTATAGTTTTGATGAGCTGTGTGTGGCGATCTTAGAACAGACTTTAATCGCTGCGGCGCACTAACTATGGCTCAACTTCCTGCTTCAATGCGCCGTAAACGAGCAGCAATTACATCAATACATGATAAGCCACCTACGCGTAAAGAAAAGCTTGCGAACTTAGGTGGCTGGTTACTCATGCTGATTGCTGTCGCGGTGCTGGCTGTAGGAATTTATGGCTTATATACTGTCATGACAGATGCGCGTGTGGCAGAGCTTAAAGTGGTGGGGACACGCTCAGATGTTGAAAACCGTCAAGTGATGACCCATGTTGCACCGACATTAACCGCAAATTATTTTACTGCTGATCTGGAGCTGATTCGTGATCAGGCCTTGGAATTATCTTGGGTCGATCGTGTCGTGGTTTCTCGTGCATGGCCCAATTCAATTCGTGTGCGCGTCATGCCGCGTCATGCCATCGCCCGTTGGGGAACCGGTCGATTATTAAGTGACAGTGGTGATATTTTTACGGAAGTGGTTGCGCAGAATAATCAAAAACTGCCGTTACTTCACGGACCAGCCACGCAGTCAAAAATGATGATGCGTCGTTATAATGAAATTAACCAATTATTTTTGCCCGTCAATATACGTTTAAAAGAATTATATTTAACAGAGCGGATGACGTGGTTTATGCAATTTGATTCAGGTCTGCGTGTTATCGTGGATCAAGATCAAACTATGAGCAAACTTCAACGCTTCAGTCATCTGGCACAAAGTGATTTAAAGCCAGTATGGACTAAAATTTCATCGGTTGACCTACGTTATCGAAATGGACTGGCGATACAATGGAAGAATTCGGCTCCACCAAAAATTGTAAATAGTCATTTTCTTGTAACGATTGATGACACAAGCATTGCAGATGTAAGAAAGGTAAAGCCATAATTGAGCGGCTTTATATAAAATTAGAGGCTTAAGGCCATAAATTAACGAAACACGTCATGGTAGTAGTAGATAATGAATGAAGCTGTTCCCTCGGTTGTTGCGATTGACATTGGGACACACAAAGTTTCAGTTTTGATTGGTAAGGTACATGCGCCGGACAACATCCAAGTGATTGGTATGGCAACCGCTCGTAACCGAGGCATGAATAAAGGAAAAATTGTAAGTCTAGACAAAGTCATTACTGCAATTAAAAATGCCGTACAAGAAGCAGAAGATATGGCTGAATGCCGAGTGCATTCCGCTTGGATTTCTATTCCAAGTGCAGAATTAAAAAGTTTTTATGCTTCGGGTCGTACGCCCGTTGAAAATAATGAACATATCATTACCACCAGTGAAGTAGTGCGTGCCCTAGAGTTGGCCAAAGCCAGTCATTTAACTTCTGATCATTATTTGGTCAGCGCAGTCCCTCTGGGTTTTGAATTGGATGACTCGGCAGAATGGGTGCAAAACCCGATCCGTATGTCTGCGCATAGTATGATGGGGCACTATCAATTAATGATGCTGCCAATTAGTACGATGCAAAATCTGGATCGTGCGCTTAAAGGGGCCAATATTGGGGTTGAAAAAATGGTGGTGTCTTGCTTGGCGACTGCCGAAGCAAGTTTGCTCAAAGATGAAAAAGAGTATGGCGTGTGCTTGGTTGATATTGGCGCAGGAACGACCAATATTGCGGTCTATTTAGATGGCCGTTTGGCATTGACTCATACTTTACAACGCGGCGGCGAACATGTGACTCGCGATATTGCAGCTGTGCTACAAACGACTACAGAAGAAGCAGAGCGAATTAAGTTATTGTATGGCTGCGTAGACTTAAAAGTTGTCAAACCAGATCATATGATTCAGTTCCAAGGCATTGATGGTCCACAAACCATGAGCCGTATAGAGTTATCAGAGATTATTATTGCGCGTTACGAAGAAATATTGACTCAAGTTCATCATGAGTTACAACGTAATGGTGCTATTCATGGTTTATATCACGGTGTAGTGCTGACAGGTGATGCCACTCAAATTGAAGGAATGGTCAGTTTGGTTCGTCGTATGTTAGGCGTTTCAGCCCACTTAGGTAATCCGCCAGTACAGGTTTATGCTGAAGAACACAATCAAGCAGCTTTGCGACGTTCACAGTATGCAACCGCGTCAGGATTATTGATATTTAGCCAAAGTGAAACGCAAGAGAGTATTGTAGAAGTGAATGATACTGCAAAACTGTCTGTGGTTAAGCGGGTTGGACGTGCATGGTCAGCATTGAATAATCAGTTAAAATCGATATTTTAAGTTGAATTTTTTGGGAATATTGTGAGGAAGTTGTACGTCTAACGGCTTGGACTTGACAAGTGTGTGGTTGAACAGCATCCTAAAACATAATTTTTGTTTATTAAGATCAAGGCAGTATACGGGCTTAAGTGACTGCCGATTACGAATTAGGAAATCCAAAGGTCATGGCCTCATTTGAATTTTTAGAAGATGATCAAAACGATAGCAACGGTCAGGCCCGTTTCACTGTATTTGGTGTGGGCGGTGCTGGGGGTAATGCTGTACAGCATATGCTTGAGTCTGATATTCAGGGTGTAAAATTTGTTTGTGCGAATACCGACAAACAAGCGCTCGATCGTATGAATGCACAATTTAAAATTCAGTTGGGTGAGCAAAGTACCCGTGGTTTGGGTGCAGGCGCCAATCCTCAAGTGGGTCAAACCGCTGCTGAAGAAAGCCGTGAAATCATTCGTCAACATCTTGAAGGGACAGACATGGTGTTTGTCACGGCAGGAATGGGCGGTGGTACGGGTACAGGCGCTGCGCCTGTAGTGGCTGAAATTGCGAAAGAAATGGGAATTTTGACTGTGGGTGTGGTGACAACGCCTTTTAATTTTGAAGGGAAACGTCGCCAACAATCTGCCGAGAAAGGCATTGAAGCATTAGAAGCGCATGTAGATTCTTTAATTATCATTCCAAATCAGCGTTTACTTAAAGTATTCCGCGATATTTCAATGAAAGATGCCTATAAAAAAGCAGATGACGTATTGTTGAATGCAGTACGTAGTATTTTTGATTTGGTGGTTCGACCGGGTCATATCAACCTTGACTTTGCCGATTTAAAAACTGCAATGAGTACACGTGGTTATGCCATGATGGGTGTGGGTTCTGGTCGCGGTGAAAACCGTGCGCGTCAAGCTGCTGAGCAAGCAATTCGTAGTCCACTGCTTGATAATGTGACTATTATGAATGCCAAAGGTATTCTGATTAACGTCACAGGTGGTGATGATGTCACGTTTGGTGAAATTGAAGAAATTACGGATGTCGTCAATCAAATTGTCGATTTAGATGAAGGCCAAGTATTCTACGGAACGGTATTTGATCCAGATGCGCGTGATGAGATTAGCGTTACAGTGATCGCGACAGGTTTAACCCGTAATTCGGCAGATGCTGTGAATACAGTTAAACGTCCAACGAGTCAGTCTGCAACTCGTCCTGGGAATACTGTTCAAAATACTGTAGTTGAAGATGATGATGTACCTGCTATTCAACGTCAGCAGAATGAAGCGAATACCACTTCTGCGCCTGTAGCGGGAACAGCGCGTCCAACGCCAATGAGTATTCAAGATTACTTGAAAAATCAGCAACGTAAATAATGAGAAATCAGTAAACTCTGCATAAAATCAACAGAAAAGGTGGCCATCGTGCTACCTTTTTGTTTTTGATCAATGGCTAAATATGCTAACGTATAGCGGTTTGATGAGCAGATGATAGAAAACATGTTGAAACAACGTACCCTGCAACGTATCGTGAAAGCGAGCGGTATTGGTCTTCATAGTGGGCAAAAAGTCTTAATTAACTTTGTGCCGCACCATGTGGATGGGGGAATTGTGTTTCGACGTATTGATTTACATCCAGCAATCGACATTCCTGCCGATGCGATGCTGATTCAAGAAGCTTTCATGTGTTCCAATCTGGTTCAAGAAAATGCCAAAGTCGGCACCATTGAGCATGTAATGAGTGCAATTGCTGGATTAGGGATTGATAATTTAATTATTGAAGTATCCGCCTCTGAAGTACCGATTATGGATGGCAGTGCAGGTCCTTTTATTTATTTATTAATGCAAGGCGGTTTGGCCGAGCAAAATGCACCGAAAAAATTTATAAAAATTTTAAAGTCTATTGAAGCGCTCATCGATGATAAGCGCGCTATATTTCATCCCCATGACGGGTTCCAATTAAACTTTACCATTGATTTTGATCACCCTGCATTCAAAAAAGAATATCAGTCCGCCACAATCGATTTTTCGACAGAAACCTTTGTTTATGAAGTGAGTGGAGCACGAACTTTTGGTTTTATGAAAGATCTAGATTATTTGAAAGCAAATAATTTGGCATTAGGTGCAAGCCTAGAAAATGCGATAGGTGTTGATGATACTGGCGTAGTTAATGAAGAGGGTTTGCGTTTTTCAGATGAGTTTGTGCGGCATAAAATTTTAGATGCAGTGGGCGATTTATACTTACTCGGGCATCAGGTGATCGCAAAATTTGATGGATACAAATCAGGACATGCTTTAAATAATCAATTGTTACGCAATGTTAAAAGTGATCCGAGTAGTTATGAAATTGTAACATTTGATGACAAAAAACAATGTCCGATCTCTTATGTGAGTGTGACATAAGTCATTGTCTTTTAATGCGTGTGTTATATTATAACAATTAAAACTGTTAACTAATTCACATTTTCAATTGAAATTTTTTCTTCAGTATTAGGGCAGTTACTTTTTATTGCTTGCCAAACGCAGCATTGCTTGGCTAAGCTTAGGGTCGCTCACAAAGTCAGCAGCACCACGGATTAAATCTTGGGTATCTGGGCTAAGGGATCTGGACAGGGTTTCAGATTTTAACGTTGGCAGTGTTGTAATTTTTAAACGAACGTGAAGTTTTTGTAAGTTTTTAAATTCGGCAAACTGTGACAATTGAGCGATATATTGCTTTTGAAGATAACCGACTTGGCTAATCATGGCTTGATTTTCACCGGTAATCGTTAAAACACCATTTTCATAACATACAACTTGCCATTGCTCTGGTTGGGGCAATATCGGTTGAATAAGTTTTGTAAGTTTCTGCCAAGCAGCAACTTGTTGAGAGAGAAACGTAAAGTTTCCTGTTTTTAAGTGTTTTCTTGTTTGTTGAAAGAGCTTCACTGGTTCAGACATACATTGTTCCTACATATTTGTGTCTTAATCTTATGCGCTCCGTTCAGTAGATATCAAGGAAGAGATCACGCAAGGACATTAACTAAAAACAGTTAAAAGAGGTTTTTTATGCATACGCGACGTATTTTATTAGCGTTTTCATTGGCAGCGTCTGCTGCATCTGTAGCATTTGCTGATTTGGTCGATCTTAATTCTAGCAATGTATCAACGGATCGTCTTGAACAATTAACGCATACTTTGGCTCAAGGGTCTTATGTAGAATCAGACAATATTGATCTTCCTGCTGAAACTAAAATGAGTGTTCAGTTGCGTGAAAAAACGATTGAATTGAACAATGAATCGCTTGCAAAAAAATACGGCTCAAGCACCTCAAAAAGCTATTCTAACAATCCTTATTCTTGGTTGGTATCCCATCCGCTTCCAGATATGAAACGAGTAAGTTCAAATTATGGTGGTCGAACCATGAGTGGACGTGCAGAAAACCATTCTGGTCTAGATATGTCAGCGCCAAGTGGTACGGCTATTTATGCTACTGGCCCAGGTGTTGTCACTAAATCGGGTTGGGGTACAGGTTATGGTCAATATGTTGAAATTAACCATGGAAACGGTTATTTGACGCGTTATGCACATGCCTCTCGTCTGATTGCACGTGTCGGTGATCAAGTGAAAGCAGGTGAGCATATTGCCAATGTAGGGTGTACAGGACGTTGTACAGGTCCACATTTACATTATGAAGTGGTCAAAGATGGACAGCGCAAAAATCCATCGACTTATCTTGCTATGTTGCCATAAGCTTAACCCACTGCCTTTGATTGAAACAATTTAGCTGTATTAAAGAATATAAATCTAAACCGATTGGGCTTCGAGATTTAACTCTATCATTTACAGGTCAATAAATTGTATAAAAAACCGCTATTATTGGCGGTTTTTTGTTGTGTTGCGTAAAGAAGAGTCAATGGGTATTTATTTTCTAAATATTAGTGCTATTCCGTATTCAGCTGTGGCAATAACTGAAACCGACTAAAGTATGGTACATATAGAGAATATAATTAGGTTCAAGGAACAGGTGGAATATGGCGTATTATGGCGATACCGACGCGCAAGAAACCCAAGAATGGCAAGATGCTTTTGACTCGGTTCTACAGCACATGGGCACGGAACGAGCGGCATTTTTATTAGAAAAGCTTTATCAGCGCGCGATTGCCACGCATGTTCCCATTCAGCGTCTAAATACTCCTTACCGCAATACGATTTCAGTTGAAGAAACTCCGGCAATGCCAGGGGATCAAGATATGGAACGACGTATTCGTGCCTTGATTCGTTGGAATGCCTTGGCCATGGTATTACGTGCCAATAAAACAGGGGACGATTTAGGTGGTCATTTGGCCAGCTTCGCATCTTCTGCAACTTTATATGATGTCGGTTTTAACCATTTTTTCCGTGCCAATAGTGATAGCTTTGGCGGTGACATGATCTATTATCAAGGTCATTGTGCACCGGGTATTTATGCGCGTTCATTCCTTGAAGGCCGTTTAACCGAAGAGCATTTAGATAATTTCCGTCGTGAAGTTGGCGGTATTGGCCTACCAAGTTACCCACATCCTTATTTAATGCCAGACTATTGGCAATTTCCAACTGTATCGATGGGCTTAGGTCCAATCATGTCAATTTATCAAGCACATATTCAAAAGTACTTGATGAACCGTGGCCTAATTAAAGAAGAAGACCGTAAAGTTTGGGCTTATTTAGGCGATGGTGAAATGGATGAGCCAGAAAGCTTAGGCGCAATTTCATTGGCAGGTCGTGAAAAGTTAGATAACCTCATTTGGGTGGTGAACTGTAACTTACAGCGTCTAGATGGCCCTGTACGTGGTAATGGTAAGATTATTCAAGAACTTGAGTCGTTGTTCCGTGGCGCAGGTTGGCGTGTCATTAAAGTGGTCTGGGGTCGTCATTGGGATCCATTGTTGGACAAAGATAATACGGGCGCACTTCAAGCGATAATGGAAGAAGCAGTCGATGGTGATTTCCAACGTTATCAAGTAAAAGGTGGCGCCTATACACGTGAAAAATTCTTTGGTAAGTATCCAGAAGCTGCGGAACTGGTAAAGGATTTAAGCGATGAAGATATTGATAATCTAAATCGTGGTGGCCATGATCCATACAAAGTATTTGCGGCTTATGCAGAAGCATGTACAGCTAAAGGTCAACCGACGGTTATTCTTGCGAAAACAGTGAAAGGTTACGGTTTATCTGAAGAAATTGAAGCGGTGAATAAAACGCATCAAATTAAAAAGATGCAAATTGAATCTTTAAAATATGTACGTGACCGTTTTAACTTACCCATTAACGATGATCAATTAGAAGAAGTGCCTTTCTATCGTCCAAGCGAAAATTCGCCTGAATTGAAATATATGAAAGCACGTCGTGAAGCATTGGGTGGTTATTTACCTGCGCGTCGTAAAGAAAGTGCGCAGCTTGCAATTCCTGAGTTGTCTGTATTTGATGCAGTGCTGAAAGGGAGTGGCGGTAAAGAACAATCTACAACCATGGTGATGGTACGTTTGATTTCAGCATTACTGAAAGAAAAAGCCATTAAAGATCGCGTTGTACCGATTGTGCCAGATGAAGCACGTACATTTGGTTTGGAAGGTATGTTCCGTCAGTTGGGTATTTATGCTGCTCACGGTCAAAAATATACGCCTGAAGACCAAGAACAGTTAATGCATTATCGTGAAGCCAAAGATGGTCATATGCTTCAGGAAGGGATTAACGAAGCCGGTGCGATGAGTGCATGGGCGGCGTTGGCAACCAGTTATTCAACCAATAACTTGCCGATGATTCCAATGTACATGTACTACTCAATGTTCGGTTTCCAACGTATTGGAGATATTGCATGGGCAGCAGGCGATGCACAGGCACAAGGTTTCTTGTTAGGTGCAACTGCTGGTCGTACAACATTAAACGGTGAAGGCTTACAACACCAAGATGGTCACTCGCACATTCTTGCGAATACCATTCCAAACTGTATTTCTTATGACCCATGTTTTGGTTATGAACTTGCTGTGATCGTGCATGATGGTTTACAACGTATGTATGTCAACCAAGAGCGTGTGTTCTATTACTTGACGGTAATGAACGAAAATTATGAGCATCCTGAAATGCCACAAGGCGCTGAGGAAGGCATCAAACGTGGTATGTACTTACTGCAAGAAGATGAGAAAGCCACTGTACAGTTGATGGGTTCAGGCGTAATTCTTCGTGAAGTGATTAAAGCAGCACAAATTTTACGTGACGAATACCAAATTCATTCGAACGTGTATAGCGTAACGAGCTTTAACGAACTGGCACGTGACGGTATGGCATGTGAAGAATACAACCGTTTACATCCAATGGCTGAAACAGCAAAAGAAGCTTGGATCTCGAAGCAACTTCGTAGCACCAAGGGTATCGTGGTGTCGGCTACAGACCACATGCGTGCTTATAGTGAACAAATTCGTGCCTATCTTCCAGACAGCCGTCCATTTGTAGCACTTGGTACAGATGGGTATGGTCGTTCAGATACACGCGCAAATTTACGTAGTTATTTCGGTGTTGATGCTGCGCATATCGTTGTAGCCACTTTGAAAAAATTGGCAGATGAAGGCGAAGTTGATGCGCGTTTAGTGAAAGATGCGATTTCTAGCTTTGAATTAGATACAGACCGTCCAATGGCTTGGTTGCCACAAACGCATCCAGAGCTTCATGCGGTTGCTGACTACAAAGAGGAGAACTAATCATGCAAATTATGACTCCAGATATTGGCGTAGATAAAGCAACGGTTGCAGAAATTTTGGTCAAAGTGGGTGACACCATTGCCATCGATGAAAGTATTGTTTTACTTGAGTCGGATAAAGCCTCTGTTGAAGTGCCTAGCACTTCGGCAGGTGTAGTTAAAAGCATTTTGGTGACTTTGGGTGATGAAGTCACCGAAGGTGCAGCTTTGGTTGAGCTTGAAGCAGAAGATGGCTCGGCAACTGAAACTCAAAAAGCTGATGCCTCAGAAAAAACTTCGGAAAATACTCCAACCGCTTTGCCCGATGAGGACATTCAGTCAGAATTGACAACACAGTCGTCTTCAGCTTCTGATCAGCCGTCTACTTCGACTTTGGTTGACGTTAAGTTGCCAGATATTGGTGTAGAAAAAGCTTTGGTGGGTGAAATTCTAGTGAAAGCTGGCGATACTATTGATCTTGATCAAAGTATTGTCGTGGTTGAATCTGACAAAGCAACTGTGGAAGTACCGAGTAAGGTTTCAGGTATTGTAGAAAGTGTTGAAATTCAAGAAGGCGACACGGTAAAAGAGGGCGTGGTTTTACTGAAAGTGAAAAGCACGACAGTCTCTGCTGCTGTGGCTCCAGTTAAAACAGAGCAACCTGAAACGACACAGAAACCAGTAACTACAGAATCTGAAACAGAGCAAGAGTCTGCTGCTGTGCAAAGTGGTGTCATTGAAGTTACCGTGCCCGATTTAGGTGTAGATAAAGCGGCAGTCGCTGAGATTTTAGTGAAAGTCGGTGATAGTGTTGAAGCAGATCAAAGTATTATTGTGGTGGAGTCTGATAAAGCCACAGTAGAAGTACCAAGTTCAACAGCGGGTGTGATTACTGCCATTCATGTTGAAATGGGACAAAACGTCAGCCAAGGTGCTGCGTTGGTCACGATTGAAGGACAAGTTAAAAAGGCAACTCCAGCAAAAAATACTGCTCAAGCAACCCCTGCAACTCCAGTGAAGGCTGCGAATGCATCAGTACAATCGACAGCTGCGCCTCAAGCACAAAATGTAAGTGCAAGCTTAAATGTAGACAAGTTAACCAAAGAACAAAGTGCAGCCAATGCTAAAGTTTATGCTGGCCCTGCGGTACGTAAGCTTGCACGTGAATTAGGTGTGGTGTTAGCAGATGTTCAGGCTTCTGGTCCACATGAACGCTTAATGAAGCAAGATTTGGTGACGTATGTAAAAACACGTTTGACGGCACCTCAAGCAGCCCCTGTAGCTCAAGCTACAGCAGCAGTTTCAGGTTTACCAAAACTACCTGATTTTAGTGGTTTTGGTGGTATAGAAGAAAAAGCGATGACACGCTTGCAACAGGTTTCTGTACCGCAATTGTCATTGAACAATTTTATTCCGCAAGTGACCCAGTTTGATGCAGCTGACATTACCGAGCTAGAAGCTTGGCGTGGCGAATTGAAAGGTAACTTTAAGAAAGAAGGCATTAGTTTGACCATTTTGGCTTTCATCGCCAAAGCGCTGGCGCATCTTCTCAAAGAAGAGCCTTATTTTGCGGGTCATTTGGCAGATGATCAAAAGTCTGTCTTACTACGCAATGAAATTCATATGGGGATTGCGGTAGCTACCCCTGATGGTTTGACGGTTCCAGTACTGCGTAACCCTGACCAGAAATCAGTCAAGCAAATTGCGATTGAATTGGGTGAATTAAGCAAAAAAGCGCGTGATAAAAAATTATCACCAAAAGATTTGCAAGGTGCTAATTTTACCATTACAAGCTTGGGTTCAATCGGTGGTACTGCATTTACGCCACTTGTAAACTGGCCTCAAGTGGCAATTTTGGGTATTTCACCTGCGACCATGCAACCTGTATGGAATGGTCAAGGTTTTGACCCACGCTTAATGTTGCCATTGTCATTGTCTTATGACCATCGTGTAATTAATGGTGCTGACGCTGCCCGTTTTACCAACAAATTAACCAAAATTTTGGCTGATATTCGTACTTTATTGCTCTAATTTTAGTCTAAGATTTTTATGAAAACCCTGCTTCGGCAGGGTTTTTTATTGAAGAAAATGTATTGAGTGATATTGAGGAGACGAAAATAAAAATCTCATTTGAAAAAAATATGCTTTCAGATTAGAATCATTTCACTTCATTGGGGAGTAGCCGCTTTTTACGCAATGTAAAAAGGTGATGGTCAACATAATTGCTCAACAGAGCATGGTCATCATAGCAAAGAACCAATTCAGCTTTTCACAAAGCTTTTTTTGTTGGCAAGACCTTTGATTTATCACTCTGCAGATTTTGGCTAGCAAGAGCGGTAAGTCATGGGCAAATTTTGCTAGCCAGAGAAAGTTCATATGTATGAGTTCCTGATCTCGACTGCAATTGTAGCACTTGCTGAAATGGGTGATAAAACCCAATTGTTGGCGCTTTTACTTGCAGCCCGCTTCCGTAAACCGATTCCAATTTTACTGGCAATTTTACTTGCGACTTTATTAAATCATGGTGTTTCTGCTGCACTTGGGCAATGGATTACCACGGTACTCAGTCCAAATATTTTACTATGGATTGTATCGTTGGGTTTTATTGCCATGGCGCTATGGATGTTGATACCCGATGAGTTAGGCGATGAAACAGATCATATTAATAAATGGCAAAAATATGGTGTGTTTGGTGCCACCTTTATTTTATTTTTTCTGGCGGAAATAGGCGATAAAACGCAGGTTGCCACCATAGCGCTTGCTGCACGATTTGATAGTATTTTTTGGGTTATGCTTGGAACCACTGTGGGTATGATGATTGCGAATGCACCTGCAGTATTTATTGGCGATAAACTGGCGGATAAGTTACCTATTGCATTGATTCATAAAATTGGTGCGTTTATCTTTTTAATGATCGGGGTTTCAACTTTAGTCCAACATTATTTTTTCTAAAGTGAATGGATGATGAGGAATTCTGAACACGCGTCAGGATTCCTCACATTTGAGAATAAAAATATAAAAATAACTTGAGTCTAAAAACAACATTTTTTAAAATCACATCCTAAAAAATAAATTAGATAACGAGAATTTAGAATAATGTTGTCTCAAGTTTCTGTACAAGATGCCTGTTTAAGTTGTGGTGCATGCTGTGCGCATTTTCGTGTGTCATTTTATTGGGCCGAAGGAATTGATATCCCTGAGCACTATGTAGAACCACTCACTGCAGTATATTCATGTATGCAAGGTACCAATCAAACCCAAGCGTATTGTTCTGCTTTAGAAGGTAAAGTTGGCGAACAGGTCAGTTGTTCAATTTATAGTATGCGTAGTTCAACGTGTAGAGAAGTGCAGATGGCTGATGAGCAATGTAATAAAGCCCGTCATGCTTACCAAATGATTCCATTGATGCAGATTGACACAGCACAACTTAGCCATGAAGATGGTTTTGATCAGGTCAGTTAAACTCTGTATCCCTTGAATCAGCATAAGCGGAAAGCAACAGGATTATATTTAAATTAAAAAAATTATAATATTCAATTATATATAATTATTTTTCAACACAGTTTGAAATTAACATGAGTAAAATAGGTTTTTTTGTTTATAATAGCGCACGGAAATTACCAGTGAGACTGTTATGTTGACCATCGTTCAAGAAGCACTAACCTTCGATGATGTCTTATTACTCCCTGCCTACTCAACTGTTCTCCCAAAAGATGTCTCCTTAAAGACACGCCTTACTCGTGGCATTCATTTGAATATCCCCCTTGTTTCAGCTGCAATGGATACTGTGACAGAATCACGTATGGCAATTGCGATGGCACAAAATGGTGGTATCGGTATTCTACATAAAAACATGGATATTTCAGCGCAAGCCGCTGAAGTTCGTCGTGTGAAAAAATTTGAAGCAGGGATGGTTAAAGACCCAATCACTGTAACACCAGAAACAACTGTTCGTGAACTGATTGCGATTACTCAAGCCAATAACATTAGTGGTGTACCTGTTGTAAAAGATGGCAAAGTTGTGGGTATCGTGACAGGTCGTGATACACGTTTTGTGACCAACTTGGAACAGCCAGTCAGTAATATCATGACAGGCCAAGACCGTTTAGTAACGGTTCGTGAAAATGAATCTAAAGAAAATATTCAAGCACTATTACAGCAGTACCGTATTGAAAAGGTATTGGTGGTTGGTGATCATAACGAACTGAAAGGTTTGATTACGGTAACCGACTTCCGTAAAGCTGAATCTTATCCAAACAGTTGTAAAGATGATTTAGGTCGTTTACGTGTTGGTGCGGCTGTCGGTACAGGGATTGAAACCCCTGCGCGTGTTGAAGCCTTGGTTGAAGCTGGTGTAGATGCCATCGTGGTAGATACTGCACATGGGCATTCGGCAGGTGTGATTGAACGCGTTCGTTGGGTAAAAGCCAACTATCCGCAAGTTCAAGTGATTGGCGGAAATATTGCAACAGGTGATGCAGCTTTAGCTTTGCTTGATGCGGGTGCAGATGCGGTAAAAGTCGGTATTGGTCCAGGTTCAATTTGTACCACACGAATTGTTGCTGGTATTGGTATGCCGCAAATGTCTGCAATTGATAGCGTTGCCAATGCCTTAAAAGAGCAGATTCCGTTGATTGCTGATGGTGGTATTCGCTTCTCTGGCGATATGGCGAAAGCCTTGGGAGCTGGGGCCAGCACCATTATGGTGGGTTCAATGCTTGCAGGTACTGAAGAAGCGCCAGGCGAAGTTGAGTTTTTCCAAGGTCGTTACTATAAAGCCTATCGTGGTATGGGTTCATTGGGTGCAATGGCAGGAGCTACAGGTTCTGCTGACCGTTATTTCCAAGACTCGAAAGCAGGTCAAGAAAAACTCGTTCCTGAAGGAATTGAAGGTCGTGTACCCTATAAAGGCCCAATGGGTAATATCGTTCATCAAATGATGGGCGGTTTACGTTCTTCTATGGGATATACCGGTTCTGCGACGATTGAAGACTTACGTCAAAATGCCAAATTTGTGAAAATTACTGCCGCGGGTATGCAAGAATCTCACGTACATGATGTAACGATTACCAAAGAAGCGCCAAATTATCGCGTTGGTTGATTTTTGGTAATTAAGCTCCTGAAAAGCCGTCATTTATCTGACGGCTTTTTGGGTTTTGGTGTAAAGTATTTACAGTAAAAAATGGTCGATTAAGAAATCGGCATATATGTATAAGAAGTGAGTAAGAATATGAGTTATTTTGGTACAGATGGTATTCGTGGAAAGTTTGGGGAACTTCCGATTACACCTGAATTTGCTTTAAAATTAGGTTTTGCTGCTGGTAAAGTTTTAAAAAATTATAGTAAAAAAAGTAAACCGATTGTGGTATTGGGTAAAGATACTCGCTTGTCTGGCTATATTTTAGAAGCAGCGCTTCAAGCAGGCTTAAATGCAGCAGGCGTTTATGTACATTTGCTTGGGCCTTTACCAACACCTGCAATTGCCCATTTAACACGTGCTTTGCATGCTAGTTTAGGCATCGTGATTTCAGCTTCACATAATCCTTATGATGATAATGGAATTAAATTTTTCTCAAGTGAAGGCAAAAAACTGCCTGATGAAATTCAGGAAGCGATTAATCAGGAACTTGAAAAAGAACTAAAAATTGAAGATACCGCAAATTTGGGTAAAAGTATTCGTGTGAATGATGCCAATGGGCGTTATATCGAATTTTGTAAATCAACTTTTCCTTATCACTTTGATCTTAGCAATTTAAAGATTGTGGTGGATTGTGCTCATGGTGCTGCGTACAGCGTGGGGCCTTCGGTATTTAAAGAATTGGGTGCCAAAGTGGTGTCGCTATATAATGAACCCGATGGTCTCAATATTAATGAAAATTGTGGTTCAACGCATCCCGAGCATTTACAAAAAGCAGTGGTAGAGCATGAGGCTGATTTAGGAATTGCTTTTGATGGCGATGCTGACCGTGTAGTTTTAGTTGATAAATATGGTCAACTTATTGATGGTGATAATATTTTGTATATTCTTGCCACACAAGTCAGTCAAAAGCCTGCGGGTATTGTTGGCACTGTGATGAGTAATATGGCACTAGAGTTGGCTTTAGAGAAAGCACAAGTACCTTTTGTCCGTGCCAGTGTTGGTGACCGTTATGTCTTACAAGCACTTGATGCAAATGGCTGGGTGATTGGGGGTGAACCATCAGGACATATTCTCACTTTAGATAAAAGTACTACGGGCGATGCCATTATTGCGGCTTTACAAGTCTTAACCGTGATGGTGGAACAGAAAAAAGCACTGCATGAATTGGTTGCTGACTTCCATTTATTACCGAATGTCTTGGTCAATGTTCGTTTGCAAGAGATGTTTGATCCTTATGCCGTTCCTGCCTTGGTGAGTGAGTTTGAAAAGGTTGAGGTAATATTGAAAGGTCGAGGCCGTTTACTGATTCGCAAATCTGGAACAGAACCTGTTATTCGTGTGATGGTTGAAGGAGATAATCTTGAAGAAGTGACTCAACTCGCCAATCAACTTGCAGATGCTGTACGCTCACATGCGGCTTAAGGTCATACTATGAATGATGTGATTCAAGATTTAAGCGAGCTTCGTTTAAGCTACCAAAAAGGTGAATTATACGAAACGAGTGTGGATGAAAATCCACATCATCAATTCCTAAATTGGTTTAATGCTGCTTTAGACGCCCAATTGCATGAACCCTATGCTATGTCTTTGGCTACAGCGAATGCGCAGGGTCGCCCGCATGTACGTACTGTGTTGTTGCGTGGCGCAACTGAATTAGGCTATGACTTTTATAGCAATTATGACAGTCAAAAAGGTTTAGATTTAATTGCAAATCCTTATGCGGAATTGTTGTTTTATTGGCCTGAATTGGAACGTCAAATTCGTGTCAGTGGTAAAGTTGAAAAAATTTCTTTAGAAGAATCGACACAGTATTATCATAAACGTCCACGTGAAAGCCAAATTGCTGCGCATATCAGTACACCACAAAGTGGTGTGATTGCGAGTCGTGAAGAGTTACAAACGCGTTTTGAACACTTGCAGAAGAGTGTTGTAGAAAAACTGGAATTGGCCAAACCTGAGTTTTGGGGTGGCTACCGTGTGGTGCCAGACTATTATGAGTTTTGGCAAGGTCGTCCGAATCGCTTACATGACCGCTTGAGTTATGAAAAAATTGCGGATTCATGGACATTACAACGGCTTATGCCTTAAATGCTTAAACCTCTCATTCAGCAAAGACCGTTCCTGACACGTCCTGAAAATATTCAGGGCGTGTCACCTTTTATTGCACAACTTTTAGCACGCCGTGGAGTGCAATCTGAACTAGAGCTTGAGTTGAAATTAAAGCATCTTTTGGCGCCCAATATGAAGGGCTTACAAGATGCAATTCAAATTATTGACCAAGCCATTGATGAAAATAAAAAAATAGTCATTGTGGGCGATTATGATGCCGATGGGGCGACCAGTACGGCATTGATGGTGCTTGTTTTAGGTGAAATGGGTGCAGATGTCGATTATCTGGTTCCTGATCGTTTTAAATATGGTTATGGTTTAACCCCAAAAATTGCCGATTTGGCTTTTGTGAGCTATCAGCCTGATCTATTAATTACTGTTGATAATGGTATTTCAAGCCATGCAGGGGTTGAGCAAGCGCAAGCACATGGTATGCAGGTGATCATTACCGATCATCATCTCACCACTAAAGCAACCCCATCTGCTGAAGCAGTGGTCAATCCCAACCAATTAGGATGTGAATTTCCCAGTAAAGCTTTGGCAGGTGTGGGGGTTGCATTTTATTTGCTCGCGAATTTGTCGAGTCACCGTCGTCAATTAGGTAAAACGATTGCCAAAGTCGCGGATTATCTTGATCTGGTCGCTTTAGGTACTTACGCTGATGTGGCAAGTTTAGATTATAACAATCGAATTTTAGTGAATGCAGGTGTAAAACGAATTCAGCAGAATCAATGTCGTGCAGGTATTAGTGCGCTTTTGGAGATAGCAAATCGTGAGCCTGTGCAGCTTAAAGCACAAGATTTAGGTTTTGTAATTGGCCCTCGCATTAATGCGGCAGGGCGGATGGAAACCATGGATATTGGGATTGAATGCTTACTCGCACCCGATATCCAAAGTGCGTATCCATTGGCGCAGCAACTGGACCAATTAAATACCGAACGTCGTCAAGTTGAAATTCAGATGAAGCAAGAGGCTTTAGCTGAGCTAACGCGCCTCAAATTAGATCAGACTTCTATGGCAGCGGCTTTGGTTTTATTTGAACCCCATTGGCATCAAGGCGTGATTGGAATTGTGGCTGGGCGTTTAAAAGAACAGTTTCATCGTCCTAGTATTGTGTTTGCAGCCGATGATGATGGGATTCATATCAAAGGTTCTGCACGTTCTATAGATGGAATTCATATTCGGGATGCTATTGAGCATATTGCTGAGCAATATCCGCATTTGGTGAGTCATTTTGGTGGGCATGCCGCAGCTGCAGGTTTAACCATTCAAAAGCAGCATTTTAATTTGTTTAAACAGGTGTTTGAGCAATTTATTGCCAGTATGGATACTTCACTTTTTAATGAAATTTTATGGACAGATGGCGAATTGCCATTGTCTGCCTTTCAAATAGAAACCGTTGATGAGCTACAAAATCTCACACCGTGGGGACAAAAATTTCCATCTCCTATTTTTGAAGGGATATTTAAAATTTTAGATTATCGTTGGCTCAAAGAAATACATTTGAAACTGCGTTTAGCTTTAGAAAATGGCCAAATCGTGGAAGCAATTGCCTTTAATGCGCATGAAAAATTTGAATTTAATAGCATGCAAGATCATGTTCGATTGATCTATGAACTGGGTAAAAATGAATTTAATGGCAAGGTCAGTGTGCAGTTAAGAGTTATTTATTTAGAACAATAAAAAAATCGCTCAGTTGGGTGGTTTTTTTAAGCTGAATGCTTAGCAACGGAATGTTACCCATCCCAAAAGAATCAGTTCCTGCTAGGAGCAAGAGCGGAGTAAATAACTTAGGTCAATCGCATCTCCTCTTGATCTTCAGATTCTGCTTGGCCGAAAGCCTTACCTGTTATTTTCAAACGATTTAAAGAACTTAAGAGATAAAAAAGCCCATTCGAAAATGGGCTTTTTAAAATTTTATTTAGGTCGGTGGATTAGAAACGATATTTACCAGCTAAACCGAATGAATTGTAGTCATTGCTGCCTACTTCACCAAAACCAACACGTCCTTCAAGGCTCACTTGTTGATTAAAGAATTTACGGGCATTAATACCGAATTCATTTTGGTCAGTAAGATCATTGCTGTAATAATCTGCACCAACACTTAGAGATTTATCAATGAAGTAATCTGCAGCTACATTGAACTCATCTAGGTCACCAAATGAAGCACCTGCTTCTAAGTTGATGTCATTACCATTACTCAGTTGAGTCACATATTTTGCACGTAATGTTGGATCTGCACCATCATCATTGTCGTTGTCATAACCTTTCACACCAGCGGCAATTAATAAGCCAGGTGCTGGAAGATAACCGACTTCGGCAGCATAATAAGTGGTATCAAAATCAGATTTGTTACCAACGATATCACGTACTTCAGTATTGTTGCGGCTTACGTCACCACCAATATAAAAATCTGAGTTTGGTACATAATATTCAGCACCAACACCGTAAGTGTTATTATCTGTATCACCTTGATCTGCGAATGTTGCATGTGCATTTACATTACTAGCACGATCAAGGAATGCAGCTTCCGCAAGAGGTGCGTTACGCGTTTGCACAGGATTAAAGTAATACGTACCATCTACACCAAAAGCATTACCTGAACTACCATTGTCTGGATCAAGATAAGCTGCTGAGGCACCGACTTCGGCTTGATATGCATGTGCTGTGCCTGTTACTGCTATAGCAGAAAGAAGTGCTGAAGCAATTGCTAGTTTTTTCATGGATACTGCCCCTTAAAATGATGGTTAAAAATAATACATTTTTTGTTACAACTTTTAGTCTAAAGTAAAATGACCTCAGGTCAATCATCGCAAGGTTACAGAAATGTTGCAAACGTAATTTTGTGTAATTAAATTATAATAAATTATTGATAATTAATAGTTTATTCAAATGTTTTATTTTATTAAAAATATGAATATTTCATGAATTTCATCCTCCTTTTTGGCGTAACCCAAGTATTTTGTAACATAATAAGTTTTGAGTAACGCTGTTTGGATTCTAAAAACATGATTAATTATGAACTTTAACTGACTTGAGACGTTTGATTAGGATCAGTCAAAATAAGTTTATTAATTTGAAAGCGAGGCTTTTAAATTGCATATTTGCTCTGTGTTATAATTGCGGGCTATTGAAAGCCCAGTATTCTGATTGAGAGTAATTTACGTGGAAATTAATCCTTATCTAAACCAATTAAAAGACTTAAACGACCGTGGTCAAACATTACGGGGGTATCTTTGACTACGATCTGAAAAAAGAGCGTTTAGAAGAAGTCCTTCGTGAATTAGAAGATCCCAACATTTGGAATGATCAAGCACGTGCGCAAGCGATGGCCAAAGAAAAAGGCGAGCTTGAAAATGTACTCAATGTTTTAGAAGGTTTATCGACTCAGCTAGATGATGCACAAGCTCTGCTTGATTTGGCCGTTGAAGCGGATGATGAAAGTCTACTTGAAGATGTACAAGCTGAATTAACAACTGCTGAAGACGAATTGGCAAAACTTGAATTCCGTCGTATGTTTAGTAATCCCATGGATCCAAATCCATGTTATGTTGAAATTCAGGCAGGTTCTGGCGGTACAGAAGCACAAGATTGGGCTTCAATGCTGCTGCGTATGTATTTACGTTGGATTGAACGTCATGGTTTTAAAGCTGAATTGATGGAAGAATCGGACGGTGATGTTGCTGGGATTAAGTCAGCTACGATTCGTGTTGAAGGCGAGTATGCCTACGGTTGGTTGCGTACCGAATCAGGTGTACACCGTTTGGTGCGTAAATCGCCTTTTGACTCAGGTAACCGTCGTCATACGTCATTCTCTGCGGTGTTTGTTTCACCTGAAGTCGATGACAATATTGAAATTGATATCAATCCAGCCGATGTTCGTACCGATACTTATCGTGCATCTGGGGCGGGTGGTCAGCACATTAACAAAACCGATTCTGCAGTGCGTTTAACCCATGCGCCCACAGGGATTGTAGTGGCGTGTCAGAACCAACGTTCACAGCATGCCAACCGTGACCATGCATGGAAACAGTTACGTGCAAAACTCTATGAACGTGAAATGCAAATCCGTAATGATGCTGCAAAAGTTTTAGAAGATTCTAAATCAGATATTGGTTGGGGCAGCCAGATTCGTTCATATGTTTTAGATGATTCACGAATTAAAGATTTGCGTACGAGTGTTGAAAGCTCCAACACCGGTGCAGTACTAGATGGTGACCTTGATAAGTTTATTGAAGCAAGCTTAAAACAAGGTTTGTAATTTAAATGATGAATTAAAGCAAAGTGTTATCAGTTATTTTACAATATATCTAAAAAAATCGATATTAAAATCGAAAAAATGCGATATATTAAGTAAAACAAGCTGACAACGCTTTGCTGCCCATTAAACGTGTCTTGAGTATGGATATAGATTTAATTTTTAAAGCCTTGGCTAATTCAACGCGTCGCCAAATTTTGGAATGGTTAAAAAAACCGGAACAATTTTTATCGAGTGACGAATGTGGTGACTTTAGACGCGGCGTATGTGCAGGTCATATCGAACGGTTGGGAAATGTATCGCAATCGACGATGTCGAACCATTTGTCCGTTTTACAGCAGGCCGGTTTAATTCAAGTGGAAAAATATGGACAATGGTCTTATTTTTCTCGCAATGAAGCGTTGATTCAGCAATTTATCGAACACCTACAACAACACCTTTAACAGGTGGGAGTAACGATGGCTGAATTAAATTCTCCTTTAACGCTCGGTGCGTTAGAGCTTAAAAACCGTGTCATCATGGCGCCGCTGACCCGTAACCGCGCAACTGCTGATCGCGTTCCAACCCCAATGATGGTTGAGTACTATGCGCAACGTGCAAGTGCTGGCCTGATCATTTCTGAAGCTACAGTGATTTCTGAAGAAGCCAATGGCTATTTGAATACTCCAGGATTGTTTACCGATGCTCAGGTCGAAGGCTGGAAAAAGGTCACTCAAGCGGTTCATGAGAAGGGCGGTCTGATTATTGCCCAGCTTTGGCATGTTGGTCGTGTATCGCATCCGGATCTGTTAAATGGTGAAACACCAGTCTCTGCAAGTGCAGTACAACAGGCGGGTCATGTCAGCTTATTGCGTCCGAAACGTGAATATGTGGTGCCTCGTGCATTAGAGATTGCCGAAATTCAGAGCATTGTTGAACAATATAAACAAGCAGCGCTGCATGCCAAAGCTGCAGGCTTTGATGGTGTGGAATTACATGCTGCCAATGGTTATCTGATTGACCAGTTCTTGCAAAGCAAAACCAATCAGCGTGAAGATGAATACGGCGGTTCAGTGGAAAATCGTACACGGTTCCTGCTAGAAGCAACTGATGCACTGATTGAAGTATGGGGCGCAGATCGTGTAGGGGTGCATTTTGCGCCGCGTTGTGATGACCATGACATGGGCGATGATAATCCAAGTGAAACATTTGGCTATGCCATGGAGCAGCTGGGCAAACGCAAGATTGCCTTCTTCTTTACCCGTGAATATCTGGCTGAAGACAGTATTTCTGAATATATGAAAGAGCGTTCTGGTGGAGTGCCTTATATTGCCAATATGCAACTGAGTCGTGAAGATGCGATTGAGCTGTTGGCAGCTGAAAAGGCAGATGCCGTTGCATTTGGTAAAGCGTATATTGCCAATCCAGACTTGTATGAGCGTCTACTGCAAGATGCACCATTGAATGAATTGAAACTGGAAAACATGATTGGTACAGATGTAGCACAGGGTTATATCGATTATCCATTTCTGAATAAGCAGTTGGCTGAAAGCTAATCTTTAGAAATAAAACAGAATAAATGAACATTGCAGAGCAGAACGCATTAACATGTGTGGGCTGCTCTGTTATATTTTGCCGATTCTATATTCTTCGAGGCAACCTGTTTGGCTACTCCTTTTTGGTACAACGCAGCATTATCAATCCTTAAGCCATTGTATCAATGGCGGATTAAAAAACGTGCGTTAGATACGGAGCAGTGGCAACAGGAGCGTTTAGAGCGTTTTGGTCCATTTCAAGAACCTAAAAATTTGAATGCTATGTGGTTCCATGTGGTTTCGGTAGGTGAAACCAATGCCGCACAGCCATTAATTGAACATTATTTAAAATTGGGTCATCCTGTTTTAGTCACCAATACCACCAAAACGGGTCAAGCCCGCGCCAAATCTCTTTTTTTAAAAGCACCGTATGGGTCTTTGTTTCAAGCGGTATATTTACCTGCTGATCAGAAACAATTGGTACGTGCGTTCTATCAAAAATATCAACCCAAAGTATTGATTTTAGTCGAAACAGAAATCTGGCCCAATTTGATTGATCAAGCGCAGTATTTTAAAGTGTCTTGTTTACTGATTAATGCCCGTCTTTCGGAAAAATCTGCGCAAGGTTATGCCAAGGTTAAAGGTTTGACTCAAGGCATGTTGAAGGGTTTAGATGCTTTATTGGCGCAAAATCAAGCCACTTTACAGCGCTACTTAAACCTAGGTATGCCTGCACGTAAAAGTCAGGTTTTGGGCAGTATTAAGTTTGATATCTCAGCTCCTGAAAGCGTTATACAGCAAGCCAAGCAATTAAAACACGCATGGAATTTAAGCTCCCGCAAAGTAATTACACTTGCCAGTACACATGCACCGGAAGAACAAAAACTTCTGATGGCTTTACAGCCTTATTTAAATCAACATCCAGACATTGTGGTGTTGGTCGTACCCCGTCATCCCGAACGTTTTGATGACGTGTTTCAGATGATTCAGGCATTAAATTTAAATGTTCAACGCCGCAGTTTAAATGACTCTATTCAGCCCACTACTCAAGTCTATTTGGCTGATAGTATGGGTGAAATGTGGTTGTGGTATGCTTTAAGTCAGGTTTGTTTCGTTGGTGGTTCGTTAAATGAACCCGGCGGCGGGCATAATATTTTAGAACCTATTGCACTCAATGTACCCACAGTTTTAGGTAGAAATTATTTTAACTTTCAAACGATTGTCGATGAGTTTGTGGCAGTTGACGGTGTAACCGTGGTACAAAATGCTGAACAAGCGGCTCAGGTTTTAATGGAAATTTTGACTGACGAACATAAAGCCGAAAGATTAAATATTGCAGCACAGCAAATCATGGCGAAAAATACAGGTTCTTTAGTAAAGCATATTGAGGTGATTGATCAGTATCTTTAAAAGTTCTGTGTAGATATGCTGAAATTTATTTCGCTGAGGCGGCATAATAAAGAGTTTTCTTGCGAAGCCTTGCTTCTCATCTGTCAAAAGTAGGAACGCCTACATAACGTAAAATAAAGTCATGAAATAATAGGTGGCTGTGCAGGTGTATTTGCTTTTAAGAGTTGAATTTATAGCTTATGAATATTGTCCTGTTAGACCCACGCCAAACTGAATCTGAACTTTGGTCAATTACCTCAAAACGTCAGCTTGAGCATTTAAAACAACATATTGATATACAAGTGGGAAACACCTTAAAAGTCGGCATTCGAGAAGGGTTGCGTTACTCGACTGAGGTGGTCGAGGTGACAGAGCAGGTAGTCAAACTAAAGCCTATCCAAATTGAATCTGTTCCAGCAAAATTACCTGTCACTTTAATTGTAGCCATGCCACGTCCGAAAGTGTTACGTCGTTTAATCATGGACAGTGTGACTTTAGGCGTTGAAAACATTATTTTGTTGCACAGTTATCGAGTCGATAAAAGTTATTGGCAAAGTCCTTTTTTACAACAATTGGATCAATATGTGACCTTAGGTTTAGAACAGGCAGGCGATACGGTTGCACCAAAAATTGAAATTTATAAACGTTTCAAACCTTTTGTTGAAGATATTTTACCCAGTTTAATGACAGCGGAAAAGCCTGCTTATGTGGCGCATCCTTACGCACAGAGCAAAATGCCATTTGCGATTGAACATGCCTGTACGCTTTTGATTGGCCCTGAGGGCGGTTTTATCCCTTATGAAATTGATCTACTGGTCAAAAATGGTTGCCAAGCAGTAAGCTTGGGCAACCGAATTATTCGGACTGAAACTGTGATTGCTTACAGTTTAGGTCGTTTGTTTGGCGCGAGCTGAATCATCATCTTGAGTAGATGGATCACCACGGTACATTTTGACTTCTTGTACGGGGTAGGGAATAGAAATGTGATGTTCGGCAAAAGCACGAATCACTTTTTCTTGCACCGCACTGATCGAGGAGGAAGTGACCACTTCAGTGGTATTGACCCACCATTGCACTTTTAGATTCACAGAAAAATCAGCTAGAGCCGTTACATTCACACTAAAGCCCGGCTGGCTTAAAATACGGCTGTCTTGATCTAGAATTTGCAGCACAATATCTTTGGCTTTTTGCACATCATCTTCATAACCAATGCCAACCATAAATTCGCAACGACGACGTTGATAAGCCGTATTGACCGTAACGGGACTGGTATAAACCGTAGCATTTGGAATGACGATTCGACGTCCATCAGGTGAACGTAAATAGGTCGCACGAATTTGAATATCTTCAACGGTGCCTTCCATTCCAGACACAATAATGTCATCCCCAATTTTAAACGGTTCACCCAATAAAATTAGAATGCCTGAAAGTAAGTTTTGGAAAATATCTTTAAATGCAAAACCGATAGCCACCGAACCAATTCCGAGTGCACTCATCAATTGGCCAGGCGTAAATCCTGGAATAGCAATGACCATGGCGATGAGAAAGCCGATAAACATAATGGCCGAACTTCCGACTCGATTCAGCACCAAGACTAAATTTTGCTTGGTATAAGAGCGATCAGAGAGTGTTTTACGAACAAAGAATTTAAATAACTTTGCCAATAAGTAAAAAATGATGAAAACGATAATAGCAATACATAAGTAAGGTACACGTTCCCAAAAAGCATTGACAAATTTGTCGATGGTGGAATAGGCATCATTGTACTTTGCTGCGTGTGCAATGACGGTTTGCGTAGTTTTTTCAGAGGCTTCATGTAAAAGTTGTGATGTTCCTTGAGTAACGTCATTCAAAGTATTATTTTTTTCCACCACGGGATGTCCAAATTGTGCTTAATACAGGCCATTTTGCCTGAAATACAATAAAAATTTAACCCACAATACGTTGTATCGCCAATCATTTTGTCAATGTATGTTGCGTGGGTTTAAAAATATTCAGTGCCTTTTTGAATCACTTCTTGCGGAGTTCTGAGTTCAGTTGTATCCATCATATAAGAGACGAAGCTACCCGAAGCCAAGAGACTTAATACAGTCATAATAATGATTAACCAAGCCAGTATTTTTTCCCAAATAGCTGTATCACGCGGTAAACCGTAACGATTGATGCCGGCTGTGCCCGAACCGAACATGAGATAAAGCCCTAAAAAGACATTCAACAATGGAATGATGAACAAGATAATCAACCAACCACCTCGGTTCATGTCGTGTAAACGACGGACACTGACCACCATCAGAAAATAAAAATACACGACCATAATCACAATAAAACCCAGCCCAGCTAGGCTATTGAACAGTTGTATAAAATCATAATTCAAAGAACGAGTATTTAGATTAAAAAGACCGATCGCTAGATTAAAAGCGAATAGAGCAAAAAAAGTGACCAAATGTATGAAACCATACCAACCAATCGCACTTAAACGCCCAAAACGACCTGCTGCTGATAAAGGGTTATCTGCGCTTTGCATTTGAGAAGATGAAAAAAATGGAGATGAATCTTGTGGGTTCATATCTGTTCCAATTGAGATTGAGCTAAGAAAAATTGGCTGTTTTGCTTACTGTAACCATATTTTAAGCGTCAATAATAAGATTTAAATTTATCCATAAAATATGAATAATATTATTTTTATTTGTATACATTTTATGTGAATACAACAGAACTTAAAGTGTTTATGTATTAAATTATATCAATACACTACGACCAAAGCCGAATTGAAGCGCTTGAAAAATAATCGTCATACTGTGAATATGCAGTCAATAAAATAAATAACGTGGCATAACATTTCGTGATGAGATGAATAAAATCAAGGAAGTATACTATGAAAGAAATTTATCCTGTACCAGAACAATTTAAAACCACAGCTCGCACAGTAGAGTCCGAATATTTTAAGCGTTATCAGCAATCGATTGAGCAACCTAATGAATTTTGGGCAGAGCAGGCTCAAAAATTGGATTGGATCAAGCCTTTTAGCCAAGTTAAAAATACCAGTTTTGACCCCAATCATTTCAAGATTGAATGGTTCGCAGATGGTGAACTGAATGTCAGTGCCAACTGTTTAGACCGCCATCTCAAAGAACATCCGCATAAACCTGCCATTATTTGGGAAGGCGATCATCCATCACGGCATAAAATTATTTCTTTTAAAGAATTGCATGATGAAGTTTGCCGTTTTGCCAATGTGTTAAAAAAGCACGGCATTCGCAAAGGTGATCGTGTGGTGTTATATATGCCAATGATTGCGGAGGCCGCTATTTCAATGTTGGCTTGTGCACGGATTGGAGCTGTACATTGTGTGGTATTTGGTGGATTTTCTCCTGATTCATTGGCAAATCGTATTGAAGACAGTCAAGCCAAAATTGTGATTACAGCCGATTCGGGCATGCGTGGCGGTAAACAGATTCCGCTTAAGGAAAATGTAGATGCAGCATTAAATATTCAGGGGACTGCATCAGTACAAAACGTAATCGTGGTTCATCGCACAGGCAATCCGATTGAATTTAAAGACGGCCGTGATCTGTGGTATCACAGTGAAATTATGTCAGTCAATGAAATTTGCCCACCTGAGCCCATGAAGGCTGAAGACCCACTCTTTATTTTATATACCTCAGGATCAACAGGTAAACCCAAAGGTGTGTTACATACCACAGGTGGTTATTTGACCTATGTGAATTGTACTTTTCGTGAAGTATTTGACTTGAAACAGGACGATGTCTTTTGGTGTACCGCTGATGTTGGATGGATTACAGGACATTCCTATGTATTGTATGGTCCATTATCGAATGGGACTACCACGGTCATGTTTGAAGGTGTTCCGCAATATCCAACATGGGCGCGTACAGGTCATATTGTTGACAAGCACAATGTCACGATTCTTTATACTGCACCTACCGCCATTCGTGCCATGATGCGTGAGGGTGATGCTTTTGTTCGTGAAAGTGATCGCAGTAGTCTGCGCTTGATTGGGTCGGTTGGTGAGCCAATTAACCCAGAAGCATGGAATTGGTACTACACTGTAGTTGGGGAAAGCCGCTGTCCAGTCGTTGATACATGGTGGCAAACAGAAACAGGTGGAATTTTAATTTCACCCTTACCGGGAGCCACCGATTTAAAACCAGGTTCGGCTACACGTCCATTTTTTGGTATACAACCGGCTTTGGTCGATGCTGAAGGGCAAGAGTTAGCTGGTGAAGCGGAAGGTAATCTGATTATCAAAGACTCTTGGCCGGGACAAATGCGGACGATTTGGGGTGATCCAGAACGGTTTATTGAGGCTTATTTTTCAGCTTATCCCGGTGTATATTTTACTGGTGATGGTGCACGTCGTGATCAAGATGGTTATTACTGGATTACAGGAAGGGTTGATGATGTTTTGAATGTTTCAGGTCATCGTTTAGGTACAGCGGAAGTCGAAAGTGCCTTGGTTGCCCATGAAGCCGTAGCAGAAGCTGCCGTAGTCGGCATGCCACATGATATTAAAGGACAAGGCATCTGTGCTTTTGTGACCTTACAATCAGGAACAGCTGAATCTGAAGAGCTACATAAAGAATTGGTCGCTTGGGTACGTAAAACACTAGGGCCTGTGGCCACCCCAGATGCTTTATATTGGGCACCGTCTTTACCCAAAACACGTTCAGGTAAAATCATGCGCCGTATTTTAAGAAAAATTGCGGCGAATGAACTGGATAGTTTAGGTGATACCTCTACACTGGCTGAACCGCAAGTGGTAGATGCTTTAATTAAAACAGTCTATCCCCATGTATAAATTGTTGTTAAATACCGCTTGAGGATTCAGGCGGTTTTTTATTTTGCATATAAAGACTTCAGGCATTCAGATAAAGATTAAAAACATCATCTGCTAAGCTAAAAATATAGAAATAGATCGATATGATTATGAATGCCCAATCCCCATTTTTAAATGCTAGTCCAATCCAAATAGCGCAACACTTGGCACAACAGTTTGCACAGACAGCAGCTGAACGTGACAAAATAGGCGGGAACCCAAAACATGAGCGTGATTTAATTCGTCAAAGTGGTTTATTGGGGCTGTCTATTCCAGTGCAATATGGCGGAGGCGATGCCGATTGGAAAACCATTTTTCAAACCATTCAAACGCTTGCACAAGTGGACAGTTCATTGGCACATGTCTACGGATTTCACCATTTGTTGATTGCCACAGTGCAGTTGTTTGCTCAACCCGCTCAGTATGCAAAATGGTTTAAGCAAACCGCGCAAGAGAATCTGTTTTGGGGAAATACTTTAAATCCCTTGGATAAACGAACCACAGCAACAAAAATATCAGACACAGCTTATATTTTTCATGGTGATAAAAGCTTTTGTTCAGGTTCAATTGATTCAGATATGTTGTTATGTTCTGGCTATAACGAGGCAGGGAAATTGTTGATTGGCGTGATTCCCACTCAACGTGAAGGGGTCAGTTTTTTAGGTGACTGGAACAATATGGGACAACGCCAAACAGACAGTGGCACCAGCCATTTTGAGCAGGTTAAAATCCACCAAAATGAATTATTAGTCGATCCAGGGCCTTTAAGTACGCCTTATTCCAGTTTACGTCCATTGCTTGCGCAGCTGATTTTTGTACATCTCTTTTTAGGCGTAGCAGAAGGTGCATTTGAAATGGCAAAACAAACGATACAAAGCCAAAAAGCATGGTCAAAATCTTTAACTGAACATGCAGTACAAGACCCATTTACCCAAAAGCATTTTGCTGAATTTTATGTACAACTGGAAAGTGTCCGTTTATTGGCCAATAAAGCAGTCGATAGTTTACAAACAGCTTGGGATATAGGTGAAAACCTGACGACAGAGCAACGCGGTGAAGTCAGTATTGCGATCGCCACAGCAAAAATCGCGGCTACCCAGACCTCGTTGTTTGTGACCCAAAATGTTTTTCAGGTGATGGGTGCACGCGCTACGACGGCTCAACTGAATTTAGATCGTTTTTGGCGTAATGTAAGAACCCAAACGCTACATGATCCGATTGACTATAAATATCAGGAAATCGGGGAGTGGGTACTGACTGGAAAAGTACCTGATCCCAGTTTTTATTCCTGATTTTAATGTAGAGCATAAATACAAGCATAAAAAACTGATCCCTCAGGATCGGTTTACTTTTAAACATTTTTAAATAAGCTTATTTAATCAAGGTGCGATGACGTGAAATGTGAGTTACACCAAATTTACCAGCGAACATTGTCACCATTAAACCGATAAATAAACCAATAAATGACCAAAGTGCAGCTTTCGCGGCTGCATTGGAAGCAGCGGCAGCTTTCGCTTTTGCTTCTTCTTTCATTTGAATATATTGAATTTTTGCTTTTTGAACATTGGTCTCTAAACTATTAAAAAATTCTTGTTGCTGAATAAAGTAATTATTGACCGCCTGATCTGCTTCTTGAGGCGTTAAAGATGTATTTTTGGCTAAAGCTTGGCTGACTTCATTTTTATCAATTGAATCAGTCACTTTTTGAGCACGATTTTTCAAAGTATCCGAAAGTTTTTGAATAATTTGATCACTGTTATTGGGATTTAAAACCAAATCTTTTGCTGCACTTTTAATTTGATCTTTAGCCCATTCGCCTTGCGCTTTTAAATAATCGGGTTGTAATTCGTTAATTCCTGTTTTTTGTAATGCTTCACTGAGTTTTACATCACCATTTTTTAATTCAGGTAAAGGAACTAACTCTTCAAAGGCTTGAGTACTTAAACTCGCTAAATTTACACCACCTTTACCAATACCAGTTGCAACACTACCTGCTGCTGAAGTCACTGAACTCAATGCACTTCCCGTTAACTGGGCAGCATTATTGATGGTCATTGCTCCAAACCAAATACCGACCAGTAATGCTAAGGCCCAGACTAAGAAGCCATGTATATATCCATCAGTGCCAGCCAAGCGACCTGCAATAAATCCACCAATACCTAAACTTACCAATAAAGAAAGAAGAGTCCAAATGGTGACTGCCGTGCCTGAACCATTGCTAATATCAGTTGCAGATTCAGGATCTAAAAGAGCGAAGCCTAAAGCGATACCCAGTAAAGAGAGCAACATTGAAATGGCTAATACCGCAATAACACCAGCGAAAATGCTGCGCCATGAAATTTGATTTCGAATAACAATTTTTTCTTCATACATATTTTTTCTACCTTATTAGAGTTATTTATGAAATTTAAAATAATAGTTGTTTCTAAATAGTATGGATAAATAACAACCATTTATGTATTTAATTTATTTTTTTATTTTATTTTTGAATAAGAAATTAAAGGATAAATAAAATAATAAATCGGTGAGAGCTCATAACCTAATAGTGGGACTTTCTAGATAAATATTTGATTGAAATTTTATGTATACCTAGAAGCTGCTCGTTTTTTATTTCAGCATGTATAGATAGCTGTTACCGCTTGTGCTTTGATTATTTTAAATGATAGAACACCTACCTAAACTCTAAATAAAAATTCCCCCCAAGCCGAGTCTCAGGGGGGAGAGTTGGAGTCACTTTTATTATTATTTTTATTGGTTGTTGATCATTAAGCTGACTTAGCGGCAATAACAACTTGCTGTTGTGCTTCTAGTTGACGCACCAAAGGTAAAACTTTCTGCCCAAAATATTCCACCTCTTCAATGAAATGTAAAAAACCAGAAAGAATTAAATCAACACCGATACTCTTTAATTCCACGATCCGTTCAGCTATTTGTTGTGGTGTTCCAATCAAATTGGTTTTAAAGCCATCGTTATATTGAACCAAGTCTTCAAAAGTTGATTTTGCCCAGTTTCCTTCACCTTCAATGGAAGATGCACCTGCTTCACGGGTAGCATCGCCAAACGCGTGTACCGCTTGAATGTTCGCTTTATCAATAATTTCTTGTAAAACAGCCTGTGCCTCCTGTTCTGTATCGCGAGCAATAATGAATGCATTCACGCCAATTTTGACACTGTGATTGTTGGCTTTGGCTTTTTCGCGAATATCATCAATTTGTTTTTTGATTTCTTCAGGTGTATTGCCATTGGTAAAGTACCAATCGGACACACGTGATGCCATATCACGCGCTGCGCGTGAACTGCCGCCTTGAAAAATTTCAATATGTGGTTTTTGCAAAGGTTTGGGTTTTAAAGTGTAATCTTTAAATTGATAGTATTTACCGTCAAAACTAAACTGATCTTGTGTCCAGACACCTTTTAAAGCGCGAATAAATTCCTCGGAACGAACGTAACGCTGGTCATGCTCTGGCCACTCTTCACCAATTGCATCGAACTCACCGCGGAACCAACCACTCACTACATTAACGGCAATACGACCGCCGCTCAGATGATCAATCGTTGCAAGTTGTTTTGCAGCTAAGGCGGGTTTCCAAGGCCCAGGCAAAATCGCAGCAATCACTTTTAAACGCTCAGTCTTGGCCAGTAATCCATGACTAAAACTCACCGATTCATGTTGATTGTCAGCACCATAGCCTGCGGTAAAACGAATTTGGGTCAGTGCATAGTCAAATCCATTTTTTTCAGCAGTTTGTGCTAAACGCACGTTGTATTCATAGCTCCAATCAGTGCGTTGTTCGATATTACTGACCACCAAACCGCCACTCACATTGGGCACCCAATAGGCAAAAGTGATATTTTTTTCTTGTTCAGACATGGTTGAATCTCCCATTTAAATTGCGTTATGCCACATGGGTTTTTGCGATTTTTTTATGATGTAAACGTGATTCTGCGGCATCTAAATTGGGAACTGCCGCAGAAGGCAAGACAGCAGCCTGTTCAATTTGTTTATTAATACCCAAGTGCTGATTGGCTTGTTGGGTTTTTTCTTTGACCACTTCAGCTCGTTTGCCTTTAGCAGGTGCCCATTCCAAAATAGGGAGTGCACGTGCTACAGCCAAGGTGATACGGTCACGTAATGATTCGCTGTGAATCGTATATTCAGGGGTGAAATCTTGATCGGTGGCATATACGCCAATGGGTAAAGTTTGAGCTTGGAAAAAACTAAATAAAGGACGTAATTGGTGTTCGAGTACCAAGGCATGACGTTCACTGCCACCAGATGCCGCCAATAATACCGGCACATCGACCAAAGCGGTTTGTTCGACAAAATCAAAAAAATGCTTAAAAAGACCCGTAAAAGATGCACGATAAACGGGTGTTCCGACAATGATCGCATCAGCAGCTTCCACCGCAGCCAAATCATCTTGTACGCGTTGCGGAAGTTGATGGCGATAAATAGCACCACCGAGTAAATGTCCAATTTCACTAAATTTAATAAAGTGGACTTGAATTGGAATGGCTTCGCCCAATTCGTACACAATTTCTTGCACCAAGGCTTCAGTCTTAGATGGATGATTCAAACCGCCTGATACAGCAACAATATTCAGTGGTTTTTGTAAGTTAAAACTAGTCATACAGATCGAACCTAAATTGAATCTCGGAATAGTGTTCATTTACCAACAGAGCAGCAGGAACTGTAAAATAAAGAAAAAAAAAGACGTTATCTGTTTTTAAGATATAGTGCTTTTGGGGAGAACTTTGTTGAGAATTAGAATTTAACACTATGAAAATTAAAGTTATCTTGAATTTAGATAAGTATTGATGTGATCTGGATAAAATTTATATCTAAATATGATTAGATTTTAAGTTTTTCTGCAAACCATAAAAAAAGAATTTTTATTTAAAATAATGCGATATCCAGCAAAAAAAAATGATGCCTTGCATATCCTTACTGTGCTTGTGTGGTTAGAATAGCGATTACTGTGCACAAGATCTTTCATATCGCTTATGAATATTTTAATCGTTGATGACCATCCGTTGTTTCGTCATGCTTTGATTCAGGCTGTTCGTTACAGTTTGCCTCAAGCTCAAATAAATGAAACAGCAGCAGTAAATGAGTTTTATGAACGTTTAGATAATGGCCCAGAACCAGATTTGGTTTTATTGGATCTGAATTTACCGGGCGCTTCAGGATTTTCAGCTTTGGTGCATGTTCGTGCACAATATCCTTCTATTCCGATTATTGTGGTTTCGGCACATGAAGAAACCACGATTATTCAACGGGCAATTGCACACGGGGCAATGGGTTATATTCCTAAATCGGCGCATCCAAGTCATATTGGTGAGGCGATTCGGCATGTACTCGAAGGGGAAATTTGGTTACCGCCAAACTTACCGACACATACTAATTTTGATCCTCGTGCTGCGGATGAAACGGCATTGGCTGAGCGAATTCAATCGCTAACACCACAACAATTCCGAGTACTTATGATGGTGGCAGAAGGATTGTTGAATAAACAGATTGCTTATGAACTTGATGTTTCTGAAGCGACCATTAAAGCGCATGTTACCGCGATTTTCCGTAAACTGAATGTACAAAATCGAACGCAGGCAGTTTTAGCGATTAGTGCTTTAAATATTGAAGATAAGAAAATGTAATTCGTTTGAAGACAGAATGAAAAGCATCAAAAAGGCACTGAATGAACAGTGCCTTTTTGATGCTTTAATGGTTTAAATTAAGCGACGCAGCTTTGCTTAGGGGTTAAATCTGTACAAAAAAGTGGGTTGAGGGCACATTGTAATTCATCGATTTGTTCTTGTGACACATAGTCTTTTTCTTTCAAATAATCCGCTACACTGTCATCTCTCAAACTGAGAAATGCTGCATCATAAACGCCTAAGTCAACAAACAGAGCCATGGTTTCTAAACTGTTAAAACGGTCTAGATAAACATCATTTCCATACATCAGAAAAATATGATCTTCCTGCGCATGTGCATTTACGTCCAAACGTTTTGCCAACTCTAAAGGTGGTGTTTTAATAAACAATAAATCGGATAACTCGTCAAATTGAGTGGTATCTAATAAAGGTTGATCTGTTTTGACTTTACCAAGCCATGCTTTAAAGACCAGAACTGCACCACCTCGCAGCAACATACTCCAAATTTGATGGCGAACTTGCTCACTTAAACCATTTGATTCAACATCTAACGCTTGAATGAGTTTATCTTCTTGTTCAGCAAGGCGTTCAAATAATCCTAAACCTTGAGGCTTATAAGCTGCGGGTTTAAAGACATCAAAATTTAGTTCAGAAAAAACCTGTAGCGCGAGTGGAACAGCACTTTGATATAAAGTATTTAAGGCTTGAATATGAACATCAGTCAACTTACTGTTCTGAAAAAGTTTATCCCATTGAATTTCAGGCAATAACGCATTGCTGCCGTATTGACGGTAAAATTGTTGTGACTGATCTAGACCGATAGAATACACGTCAGAAATGTTCATTTTTTGGCTCCTGATTTTATATGATGACCAGTTTCTGAGTCGCATTTTTATGGGCCACTATAAATAAAAAAACTGATCGTTTCTTAAGCTTATATATGGAGCAGAGTCAGCTTAAACGGAATACGACTAAAGTTGTAGATGGTATTTTTTGGTTAAAAAAAATTATTAAAAAATATATACTTAAAAATATTGTAACTAAGTATACAGCTGTGCATTTATAATCTGGTGCACTTTGCCATAGAAAATAGACAGTTGAAGTTTTTGGTCAATTTAATAAGGACTAAAGCGGGATTTTTTGAACAGTTTCGCCTAGAGCAAAAAATAAATTGCCAGTTGGCTTAAGAAAAGGTGTGTTTATGTAAGAAAACGTTCATTTCATGCAAGTGAAATGAACGTTTTTAGCGATGTTATGAGTTAGAAATTTTTAATCCTGAGAGCCAAGAACGTAATGAAGCTGGTTTTAATGGTTTTTTCAGCAATACAATATTCAGCTCTTTTAAAGACTGTGGAAGCTCTGGATCAGAATCTGCAGTAATTAAGGCCACAGGCACTTGTTCTTGCCGATTTTCCAAAATAAAATCCAAACCAATTTTGTGATTATTTAAATGCTGATCGACTAACCAAACTTGAATATTTTCTTGCTGGATTAGAAGTAAGGCTTGTTCAGGTTCTGTCGCTTTAAAGACTTGATATCCCCATTTGGTCAACAGCGTGCTCATGCCTTCTAAAATGGTTTCATCGTTGTCTAAACATAAAATTTTGTAGGCCTTACTTTTTAAGGGAATGGCTTGTAGTGGTGTCAGGGCCACTTTGGGTGCTGGCACAATCGGCACTTCTATCATGAAGCAAGAACCTTTGCCATATTCAGAATACACATGCATTGGATACTCGAGCAGGTGAGTCATGCGTTGCACAATCGCAAGTCCTAAACCTAACCCTTGCTCACCCCACGGTGAGGTATGACCACAGCGCTCAAATTCTTGAAACAGTTTAATGCGTTGTTCTTCTGCAATGCCTGGACCCGTATCCCAAACACCAATACGAATGCTTTGAGCCTGTTCGGCAGAACGCAGTACGCCAACAATAACGCGACCTTTTGCAGTATAACGTAAAGCATTGCTGACAAAATTTTGAATAATACGACGAATCCATTGTGGATCAGTATCAATCCAGAATTGGACATCATGAACCCTAAACTGTATTCCACGTTGAGCTGCAATCGATTTAAATTGCAGTTCTAGATCACTGAGTAAGTCATGCAACGGATAAGGTTGTCGCTTCGGTTGAATGGTGCCTCCTTCTAAGCGTGCAATATCCAACAAGGCAGACAACATGCTTTCTGCCCCATGTAAGGCACGATCTAGTTGTTGCAAGGTTTTGCGATCTTCATCAGATTGTACACTTTGTTCCAAAGCGGTACTGAATAAACGAGCAGCATGCATCGGTTGTAATAGGTCATGACTGGCAGCGGCAATAAAACGACTTTTTGACATATTGGCACGATCGGCTTGTTCACGCGCCAGTTGTTGTTCAGACAGGGCATTGGCCAATTGTTGAGTTCGATCTTGTACCCGACCTTCTAGGAAAGCTTCATTTTCACGGAACGCGGTAATGTCGGCAAAAGTCGTGACGAAACCACCGCCTTGAATGGGATTACCGCGCATCTGAATCACACGACCATCTTTACGAATGCGTTCAAACTCATGTGCATTGCCCATCGCCATCCAATGAATACGTTTACGAACGTGTTCTTCAACTGAACCTGGACCACATTCGCCACGTTCCGCGTTATAGCGAATTAAATCGGCAATCGGGCAACCGACATAAACAATATCTTTTGGGTAATCAAACAGTTTGAGGTATTGATTATTCCAAGCGACCAGACACATATTTTCATCCACCACACTAACCCCTTGGGTCATATGGTCAATCATGGTCATAATCAGATTTTGATTAAAGCGTTGCCATTGTGAAGCCTGATCCAGAATGTTGGCCACCTGACCGAGTGCCAAACCATTATTGACCATCGCCGTAGTGAGGAGGGTTCGTGCAGAAGCGGCACCGATGGTGCCAGCCAGATATTGCTCGGTAAAACGCCACCACATGCCATTGGCACTGCTATTTTCATTTAAGATCACATTATTTTGAGTGCAAAATTGCTGAAATGCTTTTTGTGTTGGCCCCTCACCAGTAATGCGTTTGGCTAATGCAATCAGATCACCGACTTTTAAACGAGCAACATCATGTTGTAAATAATTTGTATCATGCGTCATGCTTTGGGCGGGAAGCGGTTTAGTTTCATAATAAAAGAAACTTTCAGCTTGAATTTGTTCGGCAATACTTGGACGAAAAATACGCGATACCCAAATATATAACAGGATATTGAGTCCTAGCGCCCAAATTACGCCGTGGGTTAATGCAGCAAAAGATTCAAATCCGAGCAAGGCTTCTGGGCGTAACCAGCTCATGCCCAAGGGACCTTGCTGAAGAAAATTTTGTGCGAACTGCTGATATTCTGTTGGTAAGCTTCGTAAAACAGTAGGAAATAATAAAGTATAGGCCCAGACTAAAAAGCCGACAATTAAACCTGCATATACGCCCTGTTTACTTCCGCCACGCCAATATAAGCCACCAATGAGGGCGGGAGAAAATTGGGCCACCGCACTAAAGGCGAGCAAGCCAAAAACCGAAAGTTGATCAATATCATTAAAGAAATGAAAGAATAAAAAGCCCAGTAACATCACGGCTAAAATACAAATACGACGTGTAAATTTCAGCACCAACGGCAAACGCTTATCATGCCTTGATAGTAAGCCTGTGCGCCATAGAGCTGGCATAATCAGATCATTACTGAGCATAATAGATAACGCCACAGAGGATACCAATAGCATGCCTGTAGAAGCTGAGAATCCACCTAAAAAGGCCAGTAGCGTTAACCATTCTTGATCATAACTTAAAGGGAGGGATAAAACGGCCACATCTGGAATGGCTAAAAAATGCGGTGCGGCATGCAATGCCCAACTGGCAATTGGAATGATTGCGATGGTGGTTAAAATAAGATAAATGGCAAACCAACGACGCGCCCCACGGATATGTTTTTCATCACGTAACTCGACTACAGCCACATGAAATTGGCGCGGTAAGCAAATAATAGCGAGTGCAGCCAGCATGGTTTGCACCCAAAAAGTATCGGGCACACCAAAAAGTTGAACTTCTTTAAACGTATTGGCAACATCACTGGAAATTTGTTTCAAGTTGTCTGGGGCTTCAAAGACAAAAAATAAAGCCACACAAAGCAGCGCAAATAATTTGACAAAAGACTCAAAAGCCACTGCCAGCATCAGACCACCATGTTGTTCGGTATTGGCAATCTGCCGAGTGCCAAACATCATCGCCAGAATGGCTAAAACACCCGTCAGGAAAAGTACGCCATTGGTGGTGCTTTCAATGCCAGAGTTTTGCTGCAGAATCACTGCTGCACTTAAAGCAATCGCTCTAAGCTGTAAGGCGAGGTAGGGCACAATTGCAATCACGGCAAGAATAGTCACCAAAGATGCCAGTGTGCCGCTTTTGCCATAGCGGGCTGCAATAAAGTCAGCGATCGATGAAATGGCATGATGCTGACGGACTCGACCTAGGCGTCGCCAAATATCATAACCGACACCGACAAAAATCAGCGGACCAAGGTAAATGGGCAGGAAAATAATTCCTTCACGAACTGCGGCACCCGTCGCACCGTAAAATGTCCAAGAAGAACAATACACGCCTAATGTTAGACTAAAGAGAAGCATACGGCCACGCGTGCTTAATCGACTTGCGTGTTTTTCACCAAAAAATGCACAAATAAAAAGTAATGCGATATAGAGGGCAAGAACCCCCATGATGAGCCAGCTATTCATATTGTCTACAGTGTAACGCTATGCGCTCATCATACCTTATCTCGTAATCTGACGGCTTGAGTTGATCAAAATTTAACGACCAAAGTCGTACTTACAACAACCGCACAAGATTGTTAACTTAGACAACGTAATCGTTAACTTAGACAACGTCATAATTCGAATTAAAAAATAGTGCCTAAATTGGGTGCAAATAGGAGGATTGGTTATGGATGAGAGACAGGTAGAAAGAATTCTACAGAATCCAAAATTTAAACAAATGGTCAGCAAAAAAAGCGCCTTAAGTTGGACGCTAACCGGCATTATGCTGTTTGTATATGTAGGTTTCATGTTGCTGGTGGGTTATAACAAAGAATTTCTAATGAGTTCTTTTAGTGGTGGTGTAACCACTTGGGGAATCCCACTCGGCTTAAGCATCATCGTTTTATCATTTGTACTGTGCGGTGTGTATTCTTATGTTGCCAATAAGATCCTTGATCCATTGACGCAAGATGCAATGAAAGAAGTGGAAGCGATTGCGAATGAAAAAGGACAGTATTAATATGAAACGGACTTCATTCAAAGCTCAGGCACTGGCTCTAGCGACTGTACTTTTTTCAGGTATGGCATGGGCTGGACCAGATTTAGGTGTGGCTGAACAACAAGCCACCAATTGGCATGCCATTATCATGTTCGTCATTTTTGTTGCTTTTACTTTGGTCATTACCAAATGGGCAGCAAAACAAACCACCAATACTGCTGATTTTTATACGGCTGGTGGCGGAATTTCAGGTTTCCAAAATGGACTGGCAATTGCAGGCGACTATATGTCTGCTGCATCGTTCTTGGGTATTTCTGCACTGGTGTTCAGCTCTGGTTTTGATGGCTTGCTCTATTCACTTGGCTTCATGGTGGGTTGGCCGATTGTTTTATTCTTGGTCGCAGAGCGTTTACGTAATTTAGGTAAATACAATCTATCGGATGTGGTTTCATTTCGCTTAGAAGAAAAACCAGTACGTACTTTAGCCGCCATCAGTTCATTAGTTGTGGTTGCGTTCTATCTGATTGCACAAATGGTCGGTGCAGGCCAGCTGATCAAATTACTCTTTGGTTTGAACTACAATATTGCTGTGGTGATTGTCGGTTTATTGATGATGGCTTACGTCATTTTTGGCGGTATGTTGGCCACGACTTGGGTACAGATCATTAAAGCGGTAATGTTACTGAGTGGTGCGACTTTCATGGCATTTATGGTCATGAAAAGTGTCGGTTTCAGCTTTACCACAATGTTTGAACAATCGATTCAAGTATTCAGTCAAGTTCATAGCATGAGTCTAGCAGAAGCAGGCAATATCATGGGGCCTGGCAAACTGGCGGCAAATCCTCTTGATGCGATTTCATTGGGTCTAGCACTCATGTTTGGTACTGCAGGTTTACCGCATATTTTAATGCGTTTCTTTACAGTAAAAGATGCCAAAGAAGCACGTAAATCAGTTGTTGTCGCAACAGGCTTTATTGGTTATTTTTACCTGTTAACCTTCATTATTGGTTTCGGTGCGATTTTGTTTGTTTCAAACAATCCACAATTCCTTGATGTAGCGAAAATGGCAGTCACAGGTAAGTTAGAGTTGGTCGGCGGTAGCAATATGGCTGCGGTGCATTTAAGTGATGCGCTGGGTGGCGACTTATTTATGGGTTTCATTTCAGCCGTCGCATTTGCTACAATTCTTGCTGTAGTTGCAGGTTTGACGTTGTCAGGCGCTTCTGCTATTTCTCATGACTTATATGCAAACGTATTCAAAAAGGGTCAAACGACACCTGAATCTGAACTTCGTATGTCTAAAATTGCAACTTTAGGTCTTGCGATTTTTGCCATGATTTTGGGTATTTTGTTCGAGAAACAAAACGTAGCCTTTATGGTTGGTTTAGCATTCTCGGTTGCTGCATGTGCCAACTTCCCAGTACTGGTTTTGTCTATGTTCTGGAAAGGTTTAACCACACGTGGTGCGGTCATTGGTGGAGTGGTCGGTCTATCTTTAGCAGTGCTGTTGATTGTTCTTTCTAAAGCCGTTTGGGTCGATACTTTGGGTATTTCTGATACACCAATCAATCCATTTAATGGCCCTGCAATCTTTGCGATGCCGTTGTCATTCTTCTGTTGTTGGTTATTCTCTGTAACGGATCACTCTGCACGTGCACAGGCAGAACGTAAAGCATTTGATGCGCAATATGTTCGTTCACAAACAGGGATTGGCATCTCAGGTGCTTCTGATCACTAAGGTTTAAATCTTCACATAAACAAGTCCCTACGGGGGCTTTTTTTTTGTTGAATTGATCTGAGTTTTTGTTAAGAGTGAACAATAAAATGTCCAAACTTGTCGAACTCAGCTACTTTAATGCTCGATTCAGAATGATGAATCAGGTTATTTTTAAACTTATTTGTAGATAAAATTTCATACAAATATAGTGCGAGTGAGTAATTCAATTCATGTTAGATTCAGCAGAACCTCAATAAAGCTAAAACTTGATTAAAAATAAAAATTGGATGGAGCCACACATGCATGCCCTGATTGGTATATGGAAAGTTTTTCGTTTATTGCCGAGTGCTTGGCTACTGTTATTACAATTCTTTATTTTAATCTTATCGGTTGTGGTTAATCACAGTGCGACCTATCGGACTTTAACGTGGGTATTGGGCGTTTTAGTCTTATTGATTATTGCCAAAGTCATACGACAGACGCCTATGTTTACGATTATCGGACTTGTTTTTGTAGGAGGTGCAGTCTTTTTCTCGCTATTGCATTTACTCGGTGTGAAACACGTCATGATTCAAGTGATTGCTCATGCCTTTGAAGCGGCCGCTTATTTTAGTGCAGCCTATGGCTTACTGCGTTATATGTTTGAAGATCGTTACCTTACCAAAGATGAACTATTTGCAGCGGGTGCCGTATTTACTCTGATTGCTTGGGGCTTTGCATTTTTATATAACATTTGCCAACTGCTCATACCTTTGAGTTTTCAAAATCCGAATATCACCGGTTTACAAACATGGTTAGATTTATTGTTTCTCAGTTTTAGTCTCCAATCTGCGACAGGGCTTTCAGATTTGATTCCGATTAGTGCACCTGCGCGTGTGCTTGCCATGCTACAGATGTTTTGTGGTGTAATGTATTTAGCCCTCGTTGTATCGCGTTTAATTGCGCTGCAATATATTGCCCATTTACCCAATCAAGATAAATTGAATTAAGAATAATGGATGTAGATTCTGTTACAGGAATGTAACTGCTTTATTTATATCATTAAATTATTATGCCCTCAGTGTTTGCAAATTTCTACTGAAAGCATATTGGCTTCATCTCTGTAAAATGCGTCTATTTTGGCCTCACGGTCTGTCATATTCATTTAAAAAATAAATGGGGGATTTATGCCTTCGAAAAATCCATCTTGGTTTGCCAACGTCAATCCAAATGTTTTTTTAAGTACGGTTGTTATTATTGGGCTGTTTCTGGCTGTTGTCGTTTTAGCACCGAATTCATTTGATTTGATCACCAAACAGCTGAACCAATGGGTCACTGACTCATTTAGCTGGTTTTATGTTTTATCTGTTGCCATATTTCTGATTTTATTGATTTATATTGCTTTATCCGATATGGGAAAAATCAAATTAGGTCCAGATCATAGCCAACCGACGTATAGTAACGGCTCTTGGTTTGCCATGTTATTTACTGCAGGCATGGGCATTGGACTCATGTTTTTTGGGGTGGCTGAACCCGTAATGCACTATGTTTCTCCTCCTACAGGGGAGGGTGAAACCATCCAAGCTGCGCAAACGGCAATGCAAGTGACCTTTTTTCATTGGGGTTTACATGCATGGGCAATTTATACTGTCGTGGGTTTGTCCTTGGCCTATTTTGCTTATCGGCATAACCTGCCTTTAAAAATTCGCTCTGCCTTGTATCCGATTATCGGACGAAAAATCTATGGTCCAATCGGTGATGCAGTCGATACCTTTGCCACCATCGGTACTGTTTTTGGTGTCGCGACCACCCTTGGATTTGGCGTGACACAAATCAACTCTGGTTTGAATTATCTGTTTGGCATTGAGCAAGCACCCAGTACTCAAGTGATTTTGATTATTGTCGTGAGTGCTATGGCATCAATGTCCGTGTTTTTAGGTTTAGACAAAGGCATTAAACGGCTGTCTGAACTGAATTTAATTCTTGCTCTCACCCTTTTACTGTTTGTATTTTTTGCCAGTTCATCGATTTATTTGCTGCAAACCACCATCCAAAATGCAGGGCAGTACATTTCAAATTTATTTACCATGACATTTAATTTATATGCCTATCAACCCAATGGCTGGATTGGGGGATGGACCATTATGTATTGGGCATGGTGGATTTCATGGTCACCCTTTGTTGGCATGTTTATCGCCCGCGTATCCAAAGGTCGCAGTATTCGCGAGTTTATTGTCGGGGTATTGCTTATTCCAACAGGCTTTACTTTAATTTGGATGGGTTTTATGGGAAATGCTGCGTTATACAGCATTTTGCATGAGAGTAATCAGGCTTTGGTTTTGGCCGTACAACGCGATTCGTCAGTGGCATTGTTTGAGTTTTTACACAGTTTACCTTTTTCATCTGTCATGAGCTTACTGGCGACCTTTTTGGTGATGCTCTTTTTTGTCACTTCGGCCGATTCAGGTGCATTAGTCACAGATTATTTGACCGCAAAATCCGAAAATTCTCCAATATGGCAAAGACTTTTTTGGACAGTATTGATGGCTGTTTTAGCCATCGTATTACTTCTGGTCGGTGGTTTAAGTGCCTTACAATCCGCCACGATGATGAGTGCGCTACCATTTACGTTCATTATGTTGTTTATTTGCTGGGGATTATTGAAAGCATTGCGTTTGGATGTGACCAAAATGAATGCCTTACAAGAGGCAAGAATTACCCCGCGTGCTATTCAAAATCCACGCAGTTGGCAGCAGCGTTTGGGTTTGATTATGCATTATCCGCATAACCAACAAGAGGTTCGAGACTATATTGATACACAGGTTTCGGTGGCTTTTAATCAGGTGAAGAAAGAGTTTAAACGTCGGCAGCTTGAAGTCTCCATTCAAAATATTCAGTATGGTATGGAACTTAGGGTTGATCATCAGAATGAAAGTAACTTTGTTTATCAAGTGGTTGCCCGAGAAACCGTTCCACCGAGTTTTATGGCAGAAATGACTTCGGATGAAATAACGTATTATCAAGCTGAAGTTTTTCTCAGAGAAGGTGGACAAAATTATGATGTTATGGACTGGACTTTAGATGATTTATTACAAGATATTATCGACCAGTACGAACGTCATTTACATTTTTTAAGTTTGATCCGAACTTCTGAATAATATTCAAACCTAAAAAAGGACTCAATATGAGTCCTTTTTTTTAATTCATTTTCTAAAGTAACTTAGAAACGGAATTTAGCATTTACGCCAACAGTTTGAGTATCCAATACAGAACCTTGTTCAGCATTTGCATTCACATAAGTCGCGCCTACAGCAACAGCTGGAGTGATAAAGTAATTTACATTTGCACCCCAAGCTGAATCAGGAGTACCTGCAAAGCTAGATTCAGCATAAGAAGCACCCATGCTTAATTTAGGCGTTACATATAAATCAGTTTTTAATTGGAATGCAGTGTCATCACCGTAGATGAGGCCAGATTCAAAACCAATCGCCATGTTAGTGTCATCAATCGCGCCTACATATTTAGTACGTGCAGTGATGGCATCTTGATCTTGTCCAATGGTTGCAGTTTCAGCGACAGCTTTAACCACGCCATTACCCATCAGGTTGAACGCATCAATAGCAGTTTGGTCAGCAACGCTGGTATAACCTACAGCAACCAAAAAGTTAGGTACAACAACCGCACCAAGCTCTAACGCATAACGGTCGCCGTTATCATCAGAAGTGTTTGCATTTTTGCCATCAAGGTGAGTATGGCTATAAGACAAGCTTGTATATACAGGTACAACTTGAGTGGGTACATACGCTTCAGCTTTAATACCGTAGTTATGTGCAATCAAATCCATACCAGGAACAAAACTAAGTTCGCCGTAGTTATACGCTACAGAAACATTTGATGCTTGGTTTAAAAATGCAGCTTCAGCCAAAGGGCCTTTAGAAGAATCAACATCTTTAAGGTAGTAAGTACCTTGTAAGCCACCAGTAAAATCTTTGTCATTTACAGTAATGTCGATGTACTCAGATTGACCTTGTACTTCGAATTGATAAGCTTGAGCGCCGGTCATGGCTAATAATAAAGCAGTGGCTAAACCGAGTTTTTTCATGATAGATTTCCAGTTTTGTTACAAATGGATTAAACAGTGAGCATTGTATTGTAACAAAACATTAAGTCAATGAACTAAAACATGATTATTTGCTTCACTTCTTTTGCGATAAAAAATTGAATATAAATTGTTCACTGAGTCAAAATGATGTCAACCTAAAAAAAATGTTGCTAGAACAAAAGAATATGGAATTATAGTGCTTGAAATAGTGAGAGAATTAATACCAAAGAATGAAATTATCGCAATGTAAAATTAGATTAATATTTAGGTATTAATTGTAAAAAGCAATTATTTTAAGTAACAAGATTCGTGGTATCAGCTCATTATGCAAATATCATCACACTTAAAAATAAAGATGTAGCATGTTTCAACTTAATATTTTTAGTCATGAAACGAGATAAAAGTCACTGTGGATTGAATCGTCTTTCATTTGAAGCAGTAAATTTTTTTAAATGAAAAGTAGACCAATTGAATAGGCTTTACTTTTTAAATTATTTTTTGCATAATACTCCTATCAATTCGTGTTTCACACCAATAGTGTGATAATGATCTGATTCTCCATAAACAAGTTTTTGTTTTAATGCCCAACTTTCCCCAAAGTTGGGCTTTTTTTTATCTTTTTAAAATAATATTTCATAAATTTAAGATGAATTTTCCTTTATATATTGATATTCAATCAAATTCAGTTTCGATAAACGGTGCCTCTATTTAAAATTTCATAGATAATTTTTGCACACTATTGGTGCTATTTTGTTGGTATAAAATAATAAAGGTATAAAAAACCCCAGTTTTCAAAAAAAACTGGGGTTTTTTAGCCAAAATGGCAAGAAATTTAATATTTCTGCTGAGGAATAATATTAAATTGCCCTAATGGGGTGCATTATGCACTTATTTGAGGCATGTGTAAATATTTTATTCTCATTCAAATACAGATTCGGTAATTGAAAAATCATTACAACATGATCAATAAAATTTTGTTAAAACAAAATCAGGATTGAAATTTTTAACAGGATATTTAAACGTGCAAAAAATTGGAGTCAGTTTATTTTTTCTCAGTATAATCAGCATTTTGGCTGGATGTCATAGTATGCAATCCTTACCAAATTATCCTCAAGCTACTGTTGATGGAAAAACAGTAAAAGATGTGGCTACACAGCGTACCAAAGAAATTGCAACGCTTTTTAGTGCTGCAGCGAAGCATGCCGTTTTTGTGACTTATGATGGAAAAAACTTTAAATCTTATGGAAATGATTTGATGAGAGCCGAGCAGGCTTATATTCCTGCTTCTACATTTAAAATGTTGAATGCCTTAATTGGTTTACAACATCATCAGGCCACAATCACTGAAATCTTTCAATGGGATGGAGAAAAACGCGCATTTCCAGCTTGGGAAAAAGATATGACTTTGGCACAAGCCATGCAAGCCTCGGCTGTTCCTGTATATCAACAACTGGCAAGACGAATCGGTTCAGAATTAATGCAAAAAGAGGTGTCTCGTGTTGGATTTGGCAATCAAAATATTGGTCAACAGGTCGACAATTTTTGGCTTGTTGGACCCTTAAAGATTACGCCTATACAGGAAGCAAAGTTTGTCTATGCGCTTGCCACCGAACAGTTACCATTTAATAAATCTGTACAAAAACAAGTGAAAGAGATGTTGTTGATAGAGCAACGTGGAGATGTAAAGTTATATGCCAAAAGTGGTTGGGGCATGGATGTAAACCCACAAGTCGGATGGTATAGCGGTTGGGTTGAACAGCCGAATGGAAAGGTGACCGCTTTTATTTTAAATCTTGAAATGCAAAATGGAGATGAGGTCAGCGAGCGTAAACAATTAACTTTAGATGTACTGGATAAATTGGGACTGTTTTTTTACTTATAGGTTGACTATTTAATGAGCTGAGTCGTGCGTATCATGCAGTATCTTAATTATGCTTAAAGCAGTTTTAAATGTTAAAACAAATAGATCAGCCTTTCTTCTGAAAAAATGCATAATTTTCCTAAATAAAAAAACGGTGAATAAATCACCGTTTTAATATATAACCTTTATAATTTAAAGCTTACTTCAACATCATTTTTAAGAACTTCGCTGTATGAGAAACTTTCGATTTCGCAACGTGTTCAGGTGTCCCTTCGGCAATAATCATCCCACCGCCAGCACCGCCTTCTGGGCCTAAATCAACCACCCAATCAGCAGTTTTAATGACATCCAAATTATGCTCAATCACAATAATGGTATTTCCCTTATTGCGCAGCTGATGCAGAATATCCAGCAATTTCGCAATATCATGGAAATGCAGACCTGTGGTTGGTTCATCCAAAATATATAACGTTTTACCCGTATCACGCTTTGCCAACTCACGTGCTAATTTCACGCGCTGTGCTTCACCACCAGATAATGTGGTGGCAGATTGGCCTAGACGAATGTAACTTAAGCCGACCTGATGTAGGGTTTCGAGACGGCGATGAATCACAGGAATCGCTTCAAAGAAATGCATAGCATCTTCAACGGTCATTCCTAAAACATCAGAAATATTCTTTCCTTTATAGCCAACTTCTAAGGTTTCACGATTATAACGTGCACCATGACAGTTATCACATGGTACATACATATCGGGTAAGAAATGCATGGCCACTTTAATCATCCCGTCACCTTCACAGGCTTCACAGCGACCGCCTTTGACGTTGAACGAGAAACGACCTGCTGCATAACCACGTGCTTTGGCTTCAGGGGTTTGTGCAAAAAGTTCACGAATAGGCGTAAATAAACCCGTATAGGTGGCAGGATTGGAACGTGGCGTACGTCCAATCGGACTTTGGTCAATATCGACGACTTTATCTAAGAACTGTAAGCCATCAATCGAATCAAATTTTTCTGCCGTTAACGTGGTTGCACCGTTTAATTGGGTTGCGGCTAAGGGCAATAAAGTACGATTAATTAAAGTCGATTTACCTGAACCCGAAACACCCGTGACACAGGTCATGACGCCTAGAGGAATGGTTAAATCAACGTTCTGTAGATTATGACCCGCAGCGCCCATTAATTTAAGTTGTTCATCCGGTTTAGGTGGCTGAACACGTTGCTTCGGCACTTCAATTTTGAGTTTGCCGGATAAATATTGTCCAGTCAGCGACTCAGGATTGGCTAAAATCTCTTCATAAGTACCTTCAGCAATAATATGCCCGCCATGGATGCCTGCACCAGGTCCAATATCAATAATATGGTCTGCTGCACGAATGGCGTCTTCATCATGCTCAACCACGAGTACGGTATTTCCTAAGTCGCGTAAACGCACTAAGGTTTCAAGTAAACGATCATTGTCACGTTGATGTAAACCAATGGAAGGTTCATCAAGCACATACATGACGCCCATGAGTCCTGCACCAATTTGTGATGCTAAACGAATACGCTGTGCTTCACCGCCTGAGAGGGTTTCGGCAGAACGAGATAGACTTAAATAATTTAAACCGACAGAAACTAAAAAGTGTAAGCGTTCACGGATTTCTTTAAAAATTTTATCGGCAATTTCACCTTTTGCACCTTCAAGGTTCAAATTTTGATAATAGTTTTCGGCATCGCCAATCGACATCTTAGTGATTTGGGCAATGGTTTTATCTTTGACACGCACATGGCGTGAAATTTCATTCAGACGTGATCCATCGCAGGCATCACATGCAGCATTAGATAAATATTGGGCTAAATCGTCGCGTACATAATTACTTTCAGTCTCACGATAACGACGTTCTAAATGCGGCAGAATCCCTTCAAAAGGTTGCACTCTATTGTGTTTACGACCACGTTCATCAACATAGCTTAAATCGACTTTGTCTTTCCCTGTACCATAAAGAAATTTCTTTTTGGTATCAGCATCCAGTTCATTCCAAGGCGTATCTAAAGAAAAACCAAAGTGAGCGGCGACTTTTTCAATCATGCTGTAGTAATAAGGACGTTGTCTATCCCAACCACGAATTGCGCCTTGGCTAATCGAAACCTCGTTATTTGGAATGAGTTTTTCAGAACTGAAATGACTACGTGTTCCTAAACCATCACAAACTGGGCATGCGCCAAACGGGTTGTTAAATGAGAACAAACGAGGTTCAAGTTCGGCCACAGCACGATCACATTCTGGACAAGAATGTTTTGCAGAAAATACCCGTTCAGGATGTTCAGCATTCATCCACGCCAATACCGCAATATCACTGCCTAAGCGCAGAGCTGTTTCAAATGATTCTGCAATACGATTGCCTAAATCATCACGCACTTTAAAACGGTCAACCACCACTTCAATGGTGTGTTTTTTCTTTTTATCCAGTTCAGGTGGCGTATCAATATCAATCACTTGACCATCAACACGGGCTCGTACAAAACCTTGGCTTTGCAATTGTTCAAACAAATGTGTGTATTCGCCTTTACGTTCTCGCACCACAGGCGCAAGTAACATCAGGGCAGTGCCTTCTTCTAATGCTTTTACCGCATCTACCATTTCTGACACGGTCTGTGCCACCATAGGTAAATCATGCTCAGGACAATACGGTGTTCCGACACGTGCATATAAAAGACGCAAGTAATCATAAATCTCTGTAATTGTACCAACTGTAGAGCGCGGATTGTGGCTGGTTGATTTTTGTTCAATTGCAATCGCAGGGCTTAAACCTTCAATTGAGTCTACTTCAGGTTTTTCCATTTGTGACAAAAATTGGCGTGCATAGGCAGATAGCGATTCGACATAACGGCGCTGACCTTCGGCATATAACGTATCAAAGGCAAGGGAAGATTTACCAGAGCCTGAGAGTCCCGTAATGACCACGAACTTATCTCGTGGAATATCGAGTGACACATTTTTTAAGTTATGGGTACGTGCGCCTCGAATACGGATATGACTTTGACTCATAAAACATCTCGGTAATGTGCAAATTGAAGGGTATATATGATAGCGATTTAATTTTGTTCAAGTGGGATAAAAACGTTTTTTCACGACAAATTATGTCGGATTGTTTTAAAAAAAATATTTTTGCAAAATGAACTGTATTTTATTCAGCAAAATAAGTACAAGTAGATAGGGCAATAAGATGAATATACCTCGTCTACCTGATAAAAAACATGCGATGTCAAAGGTATAGACAAAATGCCAACAGACCTTCATCTAAGCAGGAACATTTTATGATCATTGCTCAATTTTTAATTGCAATCATTGCTTTACTACATGTGTATTTTTTAGTTTTAGAAATGTTTCTGTGGGAAAAGCCGAGCGGTTTAAAAGCTTTTGGCAATAGTCCTGAAAAAGCAAAACTCACCAAAGTTTTGGCTCAAAATCAAGGGCTCTATAATGGCTTTCTAGCTGCAGGCTTGATTTGGTCACTCTTTGCATCTGCACCCTTTGCCATTCAATTGGCCAATTTCTTTTTGGGTTGTGTTCTGATTGCAGGAATATATGGAGCAATCACGGCCAGTCGAAAAATTTTATATATTCAAGCATTGCCTGCATTACTGGCTTTAATTTTGATAAATATTGTGTAAATGAACGGTTCTGTGGTGGTCTCAATTAAAGCATTCATGATGGTGCGGATGGATAAAGGACGATGCTGGCCTTATTTTTAAAATGTACGCTGGGTGCGGCAGTGGTGCTGTTGATTTCGGTTTTATCCAAAAGTAAAGCGTTCTATATTGCTGGACTGGTGCCTTTATTTCCTACTTTTGCCTTGATTGCACATGTGATTGTGTCACAGCAGCAGGGGGCAGAGGCATTACGTAAAACGGCATTATTTGGTTTGTGGTCACTCATTCCTTATGCCTTTTATTTATTGATGGTCTATATATTGGCAACGAAAATGTCGATGTGGTGGTGTTTGGGTATTGCGACGCTGTGCTGGATTGTGGCCGCGGCATTTCTTATTTATGGCTGGCAAATGTTTCAGCACTAAGAAAGTAAAAAAATTAAAGCATCAAAAATATTGATTATTGCTGAAAATCTATTGGCAACTGTTCAAGGCATAAGGTGTAAACATGGCAAGACTGAATAACTTATTTTCTGCGATAAATTTGATATCTTCGAGTGCTTGACGCGTTTTGCGAAGGACAAAGATCTTTGTCCTTGCGAAGCAATACTTCTCAGGGTGAAACCAAAGTAACCCATGCGCTATTTTAATTCATATCATAGCTGTAAGGCGTCGCCAAAAAATAATCATTTTGCTTCATGATCCAAACCTGACCACTGTCTTTGATGATAAGCGCCATCCCAAAATAACCATTCCAGTTCCGCACCACGTGTATATGCCTGATGCATTTTTTCAAGCGTATCTGCATCACAACCTGCGGCAACTTTGTCTATCGTCGCGATGACATTACGTACAGCTTGATTAAATTCTTCACCCGCATAGGTATCAATCCACGCTTGATAAGGATTATGGGGGACAGAATTGTTGACAATTGCTTTGCCAATTTCAGCATAAATCCAAAAACAAGGCAGTAACGATGCCAACACTACAGGATAGCTCTCAGACCATGCCGTTGCGGTTAAAAATGAGGTGTAATGGTGGCAGGCCAAAGTCAGCGGCGTATGTTCAAATTGTGTCTTAGAAATTGCAAAGTCTTGCATAAAGTCATGATGTAAACTGCGTTCAACCACAATCGCAATTTTTGCGGCTTCAGAAAATTGAATAACGTCATCCGCATCAAAAGCTTTTGCCGCACAGACAGCCAAGGCACGACCATAGGCCAATAAATAATGTGCATCTTGAATCACATAATGACAAAAAATATCTTTATTTAATGTCCCTTGCGCCAATTCTTGATTAAAAGGCAAAGCAAGCGTGCGTTCATACAATGCTAAATTTCGCTGCCAAAGTGCTTGGGAAAAATGCATGTCGTGATCCTATTCATATTCGAAAGAAAATTTAACAAGCGCATGACTATAGCAAGAGTCTGAATAAGAAGATATGTAGCAGAACGCCTGTGCGACTGAATTCAAAAAAATCATACGAAGAACTTTGGCTAAATCTAAAAAAGTCGTCATAATTGTGCCCATCTCATTTAACTGCTTTTATTAGCATTATCGAACTCACTCGATATCAATATTTTCTATAGGTCGATCCACCATGATGAAACATTTTGGTTTCTCAATCTTTTTTACGATCGTGTGTTTGGCTATTTCTGCTTACTGGGGCTACAGCCATGGACCAGAAGCAGGAATAAAAACCATGCTTACGGCACTCACGATCACCACTATTTTAGCAGTGATGGAAGTGTCACTTTCTTTTGACAATGCTGTCGTTAATGCTTCAGTTCTCCGCGGTTGGGATCATTTTTGGAAAATGATTTTCTTAACTGTGGGTATTGTGATTGCGGTATTTGGGATGCGTTTGGTATTCCCTATTGTGATTGTCGCAGTAACTGCTGACATGGGTATGCTAGACGTCGTAAAAATGGCGTTGAATAATCCAATTGAATATTCAGCAAAACTCATGGCACATCATGCAGAAATTGCAGCTTTTGGTGGTTCATTCTTACTTTTGGTCTTCTTAAATTTTTTCTTGGATGCAGAAAAAGATACCCATTGGTTCCGATGGTTAGAGCGCCGTTTGTCGAATTTAGCAAATGTACCCGCAATGTCGGTATTTTTGGCGTTGGTTGCGTTATTAATCATGGCATCTAATGTACCTGATGCTTCACGTTTGGTCGTAACCATGGCGGGAATTTGGGGGATTGTGGTTTACATTGGTGTGCAAGTACTGAGTCATTTATTGGGCGGAGAGCCTGAAGTTGATGAACAGGGTAATGCAGTAGGTCATGATGCAAATGGTGCGCCGACAGGGGTGATTAAAGCAGGTATTGGCGGCTTTATTTATCTTGAAGTCTTGGATGCCTCATTTAGTTTTGATGGTGTCATTGGAGCATTCGCGATTACCTCTGACGTCGTGATCATTATGCTGGGTTTAGCGATTGGTGCGATGTTTGTGCGTTCTATGACGATTTACTTGGTAGAACAAGGCACATTGGATGCTTATATTTTCCTTGAACATGGTGCACATTATGCGATTGGCGCACTTGCTTTCATTATGATTGCCAGTGGTGCAGGTCTGCATATACCTGAAGTTGTTACAGGTTTAATTGGGGTGGCCTTTATTGTTTGGGCAGTGATTGCTTCTATTCAATATAGTAAGCGTCAAGAACACATCGATTAATAGTCATTTAAGAAAAATAGATACAATAGTGGGCACATGAAAATGTGCCCTTTTTTATACAACCGTGACTTGGAATAAATCAGCATCTGGTCTTTGAATGTTGTAGCATAGACCATCCAAATGAAACCCATCTAGCTAAGCTAATTAATATGATGAATGCTTTAGAACGCCGTTCAACCTTTGCCTTAAGCAGTATTTTTGCACTGCGTATGCTGGGCTTGTTCATGATTATTCCCGTATTTTCCGTGGCAGGGCAGTCATATCAAGGTGCAACGCCCGCTTTGATTGGTTTAGCTGTAGGCGTGTATGGTTTAACCCAAGCGATTTTACAAATTCCTTTTAGTTTGCTTGCTGACCGATTTAGTCGTAAGCCCTTGGTTATTATTGGGTTATTGTTATTTGCCTTGGGTGGTGCAGTTGCGGCAATGTCCGAAACCATTTATGGGGTGATTATTGGTCGTGCAATTGCAGGAGGTGGTGCAGTTTCTGCAGTAGTGATGGCACTTTTGGCTGACGTTACCCGTGAAGAACAACGCAGTAAAGCTATGGCCATTATGGGGATGAGTATTGGTGTGTCCTTTATGCTGGCTTTTAGTCTTGGCCCTTGGCTTACCAGTCTAGTCGGTATTTCAGGTCTATTTTGGGTGACCACGATTATGGGCTTGGCTGCAATTTCGATGCTGTTTTTAGTTCCTAAAATAACCCGTCATCATAAAAATTATCAGCAAGGCTATCTTCAACAACTTAAACAAGTCCTCAAAATGGGTGATTTAAACCGTCTGCATATTTCGGTTTTTGCCTTACATTTATTATTAACCGCCATGTTTATTTATATGCCATCGCAGTTGATTCAAGTGGCAGATATTCCTTTAGCCAGTCATGGTTGGGTGTATTTGCCTTTATTGATTATTAGTTTATTTTTTGCATTTCCCAGTATTATTTTGGCTGAAAAATATCGACAAATGCGCGGTATTTTTCTGACTGCAATTGCTGGCATTGTTTTAGGTTTGCTGGTTCTTATTTTTGGCTTTGAATCAAAATATATTTTACTGCTGGGTTTAGGTCTATTTTTTGTGGCCTTTAATGTCATGGAAGCTTTGCTGCCTTCTTGGTTGTCGAAATCTGCACCCATTCAATCTAAAGCCACCGCGATGGGCGTAAATGCCAGTAGCCAGTTTTTAGGGGCTTTTTTTGGTGGCATGATTGGCGGACAGCTTCTGTTGTTGAATAATACCTCAATGGGGTGGGGTATTTTAACGACAATTGCTGTGCTGTGGCTATTGATCAGTTTTGGTTTGGCACAACCGCGTTACCTTTCATCGCTCGTTTTGGCCTTACCCGAGAGTAAACAAACAGATGAATGGACTTCTCAACTTTTAGCAATTCGTGGTATTGAAGAAGTTGTGGTAATGCCCGATCAGCAATTTGCTTATGTTAAAATTGATAAACAGCTCATAGATGAAGCTGCGCGACAAGATTTAACGCAGTTGTTAGGTAAAGAGGTAGCCATTTAAGCATAACTCTTATAAAGTAAAACATAGTATAAAATAGGAAGAATACGTCTGATGCGTGGTGTTAATAAAGTCATTTTAGTGGGAACTTTAGGAAAAGATCCTGAAACCAAAACTTTTCCAAATGGTGGTTCTCTTACTCAGTTTTCAATTGCAACGAGCGATTCGTGGACAGATAAAAATACGGGTGAGCGCAAAGAACAGACGGAATGGCACCGTATTGTATTGCATAATCGTTTAGGTGAAATTGCACAACAATATCTACGTAAAGGTTCTAAAGTATATATTGAAGGTTCATTGCGTACACGCCAATGGACAGATCAAAGCGGTCAAGAGCGCTACACCACAGAAATTCGTGGTGAGCAGATGCAAATGCTAGACAGCAACAACCGTCAGCAAAGTGAACAGAGTGCGGATAACGGTGGTTATAATCAACCTCGTTTTAATAATAATCAGGGTGGTGCAAACAACTCGGGTTATAACAACAACCAAAATAATCAAGGCGGTTTTAACAACAGTCAGCAAAGCGGTTATGCCAACAATAACCCAGCGGCTTTTCAGCCTAAACCTCAATCAGCACCTGCGGCGACTGCGCCGAGTGATTTAGATGATGATTTACCCTTCTAGATCATATATCTAATTGATTTGAAAAACGTTTTATATCCTCTAAACCCTTTGTGAAAACAAAGGGTTTTTTATGAGGTGTAGATTTTATGGTAATTCATCCATAGATTAAATCAGAAAACTCGAGAACTGAGCATATAGTGTTGAGTGACATGATTGAGGCTATCTAAAATCAGTGCTTTATCTTGAGTTTGAAGTGCCGTATTTAATTGTTGCATGTAGTTTAATAATTGAGTTTTCGCAGCCGTAGAAAATTCTGCTGTTACGGCTTGATCTTCGTAGAGTAAGACATAGTTTTTTGCAAAACCATAAATCAAAAACAAGGCGCTCTGTTCTAAAGCAGAATTTGCTGTTTTGATGTGCTGCTCACACTGATTTTTAAGTTCTTTAAAACTGTCAGAGCCAGAAGGTAGGGCTTGGAATTGTTCAAAAAGAAACTGAAATGTCATTTTAATTATCCACTCAAAAACAAAATTTACAGAACAAGTAGATATTGGTCAACCTAAATTTGAATTGAGTTTAACGATGATAAAAAGCGGAATGATAGAAATATTAAATCTATTTTTTCGATTGTTTTTATTAAAAACTACGGTTTTACCAATGTTTAAAATTTTTGTATTCTCGTTTTACAACATAAGCAATCCCAGAAACGAGCTAGAGGAATTTATCATGAGTTTAATCAATACTGAAATCAAACCCTTTACTGCAACGGCCTATCAAAATGGTGAGTTCAAGGACATCTCTGAACAAAACTTTCAAGGTCAGTGGTCCGTAGTATTTTTCTATCCTGCCGACTTTACCTTTGTGTGTCCAACAGAACTGGGTGATTTAGCGGACAATTATGCTGAATTCCAAAAAATGGGTGTAGAGATTTATTCAGTGTCAACGGATACTCATTTTACCCATAAGGCTTGGCATGATAGTTCAGACGAAATCAAAAAAATCCAATATCCAATGATTGGTGATCCAACATGGACTTTGGCAACAAACTTTGAAGTACTAATTGAAGCAGAAGGTTTGGCTGACCGCGGTACTTTTGTCATTGATCCAGAAGGTAAAATCCAAATTATTGAAGTGAATGCTGGAGGGGTTGGCCGTGATGCACAAGAGTTGTTGCGTAAAGTAAAAGCAGCCCAATATGTGCATGCACACCCAGGTGAAGTGTGTCCAGCAAAATGGAAAGAAGGCGATGCTACTTTGGCCCCTTCAATTGATTTGATTGGAAAAATTTAATCTAACTTTTAAATTAATTTTTTTAAAAATCCAGGACAATGTGCCTGGATTTTTCATGGAATCAATACCTAAATGATGCATGACTATCCTATGGTTGGGACGCTGTATATCATAACTCAGCTAGGGTAAAGGCTTTAAAAAGATTAAAATATCCTCATATTATTTCCTAGTGATAGGAGCTGTGAAATGAAAAAAGTAGTGGGCATTTATCGTAATCAAAATATGCATTGGGTCGGAGACGGTTTTCCAGTTAAAAACCTGTTTTCTTATGACCGTTTAGGACAGGCGATTAGTCCTTTTTTGCTTTTGGATTATGCGGCGCCGTATCATTTTAGCCCAACCAGCACGCAGCGCGGGGTAGGTTCACATCCTCATCGTGGCTTCGAAACGGTCACTTTGGCTTATCAGGGTGCGGTGTCCCATAAAGACTCAAGTGGCGGTGGCGGTCAAATCAAATCGGGTGATGTGCAGTGGATGACCGCAGGTGCAGGTTTAATGCATGAAGAGTTTCATGCAGAAGAATTTGCGCAACAAGGTGGTTTGCTTGAAATGGTGCAGTTTTGGGTGAATTTACCCGCCAAAGACAAAATGACTCCGCCAAAATATCAAGCGATTCAAGCCAAAGATATTCCTGTCATTCAGTTTGATGAGAATGCGGGTCATCTGCGTATCATTGCGGGTGAGTATATAAGTCATCATGGCCCAGCCAGCACTTTTAGTGCTGTCAATGTTTGGGATGGTGAGTTAAAAGCAGGTCATTTGCATCCTCTTCATGTGCCTATTGATCATAATACTTTGCTGGTGGTGTTGTCTGGTGAACTATTAGTGAATGGAACGCAAAAGGTTCAAGACAGTTCTATTGTGCTGTTTGCTCAGGATGGAGAGTCTGATATTCAACTCGAAGCCACGACAGATAGCCAATTTGTCGTTTTGACCGGAGCACCGCTGAATGAACCTATTCAGGGTTATGGGCCATTTGTCATGAATACCAAAGATGAAATTGTGCAGGCCTTTAATGATTTTAATCAGGGCAAGTTCGGAGAAATTCCTGTTGCGGGATAATATCTCATTTCATTCTTGCTGTTGAATACATCAAAAGATATTCGTTGATGCAGGCCATACCAGTCAGTGGAGACATTGACTGGTATTTTTTTATTTAGAATTCATTATTTTAGCTCTATCTATAGAGAGTAAAATTTAAAAAGACTAGAGGCTGTAATGAAGGTTTTTAAACACATATTTAACTGGATGCAGCCAACTGGTCTTGCCAAATTTCACCTCTAATTGGGTTCATACGGAACGTGTTCTATCAATGCACCCATAAATCCCCCATTTTTTTGATTTAAAAAATATATGACTCTGTTGTGATTTTTGTCAAAATTTCACTCAAATGTTTCAACAATTCCTGCACGGATCCGTATAAATACACATCAGTCATGTGTTTGGTTAAGGCTAAATATTTAACTTTGAGCGTGTTATCCCGTCAAGAAAAAATTTAAATATTTGAACATGCCAGAGCAAAATTGGACATTTATGTATTCTTAAAACAAGAAATCTGGGGAATTTTTTTTGTCATGACTTTTGTTAAAAAGCTGGATTCTGGAATATTTTAATACCGTCTTTTAATTGGTCTTGGTTCATAATTTAATTAATCTTATATGTAACTAACGGATAATAACTTTGGATATTGCAGTTATTGGTAGTGGCATGGCTGGGCTAGCTACCGCTAGAATTCTTAAGGATGCTGGACATAGCATCACCATTTTTGAAGCACTACCTGGGCGTGGTATGGATAGCCACAGCACTGAATTTGAAGATGGTTTAATTGATGCACCTTTACGGGTTATGAATCCGCATCTGTGGAAAAATACTTTAAGTTTGGCCACCTACTTGGGTATTCAAACGTTTCCAGTACGGACTTATATGGCCTGTAGCTGGTTATTTGAAGATCGTACTGAAACATGGTTAACCACTTCACGCAGCCGTATTGGCAACTTTCCCATTATTAACAATCGTAAAGGGATTCAACAGTACGGTTGGCGTTTGGTTAAAGGTATGTTGCAACTGAAAACAGCCATCGCAAAATTTTTCAAATCAAAAGATCAAGATATTACCCTAGCCGAATTTATTAATCGTAATGATATTGAAGAAGTTTTTTGGCACGGTGCGGTTATGCCAGTGTTATATACCATTTGTACTTGTAATCCTAAAACCATAGGTGAGTGGCCGGCAAAACCGTTATTAATTTTCTTGCGCCAGTTAACCGATGGCGATGCTTTACTGCGTATTCAGGGCGGTACACCAGCCTTAGTGGATAAACTAATTGAAGGCATAGAAATTCACAACGGAGCTGCGATTACCCAAGTACAAGAACAAGAACACGGTGTTCTGGTTGCCAATGCAGCGGGTGAAAAACGCATTTTTGATCGTGTTATTGTCGCCACGCCAACCAATAAAATTGAAGATTTCTTAGATGCTCAACAATTTGCAGATGACCTTGCGCTGTTGAAACAATTCAAATTTGAACAAGGCAAATTGGTGATTCATACAGATCAAACTGTGATGCCACCAAAGCGTAAAGATTGGGCGGTACTCAGTTATATGATGGATCGTAAGTTTACCCGTCAGCAGTTTACTGTGTGGTTAAACTCGGTTGAACCCAGCTTGGTTGGTAAAACAGCGGTTTTCCAAACATGGCAACCTGTAACTGATATTGATCCGAAGAAAGTCATTTCGACTGTGACTTTAACGCGTGCTGTGGTCGATTCACATACCGTAGCGCTCAATAAAGAATTGCAACAACGTCATAAAGACAGCAATCGTAAAGTTTTCTACTGTGGTTCATGGTCATGCGATGGCTTACCTATTTTAGAGTCAGCAGTGACTTCGGCCATGCATATTGCTGAAATTTTCAAAGCACCCTTGCCGTTTGTTGGATTAAAACCTAAAGTTGAAGTTGCCCCACAACTTGGCTACTAATCCTCATGCAATGGCTTCAAGCAATAACGCAGCAACTCTCCCAACATAAATATGCAATTAATGCAAAACAGTTAGGAGATCATGCTGAACTACCTTGGAGCAATTTGGGTTATTGGGATGATGCAACATCATCCTATCCAGAAGCTTGTCGTCAATTGGCAGATCATTTGGCGCAAGCGCTGCAACTTAGTTCACAAGATAAACTGCTCGATTTAGGCTGTGGGCAGGGTGCCAGTTTGCTGTTTTGGCAACAGTACTATCATATTGAATATATCGAAGCTGTTGAGTTGCAAACAGCCTGCGTGAATAAAATTCAAACCTATCTTCCACATATTCATGCCATTCATCTTCAGTCTTTTTTAAATTTAAATCAGATCTCTTTTAACAATCACTTTGATGTGGTGTTGTGTATTGATGCAGCCTATCACTCAAATTTAAATTCATTTCTTGATTCGGTAAATACTGTTTTAAATTCAAATGCTCGGTTGGGTTTTCATTATTTAATCTTAAGTGAAAAATGGTTAAAGCTTAGCTCTGGGCAAAAGCAAAAATATAAATGGCTATTAAAAGCTGCTGATATACATTTGGATTATTTAATGTCTCAGTCAGAAGTGAGAATAACCATACAAAACTATGGTTTCAAAGAGATAGAAATTGTTGATTTATCTTATGAGGTTTTACACGGATTTTCAGACTATATTCAGCAATCTCCCCAAAATACCTTAAATTTAGATGCAGTTAAAATTCAGATGACAGCAAAATTATGTCATACACTGTATACAGATGGTTTGATTCAATACGTGCAAATTTGTGCCCAAAAAAAACTGTCAGAATAATCAGGTTATTTTCATTATTTTTAATTGAACATTTAAAAACCACAAAGCCCCACGATTAAGTGAGGCTAAGTAAAACATGGTGCCGGCACACGGATTCGAACTGTGGACCTACTGATTACAAGTCAGTTGCTCTACCAACTGAGCTATGCCGGCGTTGTTGCGAGAATGATAGCGAATTTGATTAAAAACGCAAGCCAAAAATTGAACAATTGAATTTTCTAGGCTTATTTTCATGCTTCTATTCTTAAAGTAGCACAATATTTTCGACGATAAGCATACGCAGAGTTATCTCTTTCTTAAAATTTGATCCAAATCCTGTGCACATTCTTCTAGCGTTAAAGCCATATCAATTTGCATTTGAGGTTTAAGTTCATTGGCCAGTTTTCGCCATTGCTCGATTAATCGAATTGCTTTTTGAATTTTATGTTTGTTGATATCTTTGGCAAGTGTAGGGGTGTAGCCGCCACGTTTAGCATTTTTAATTTGTTTGACATAATTATTGCTGGTATTCATCTTTACTCCTAACTAGCAGTTTTTCGATGTGTTCAAATTACTTTTATATTTTGATTCAATGCCTTGTCCTATGATTGTTAGCATGCAAATATTACGGCTTGATGATATTTTTTCTGATTTTATTTCATCTTGAAATGATTAGATTTTTATAGAGATGATTTTTAAATTTATTTTTGACGTGTAGGTAGGGTTTCGATTTTTATTTCTCTGTCTGTTAAAGAGCGGACAACAACATGCTATTGATATATTTTCTAAATTGATAAAAAAAGAAAGTATCCTCAGATACTTTCTTTCAATTACTCAGATTTGAACATTAATATTCCCAAAACATGCGCTGAATTTCTTTTGCATTTTTGGTTTTGGTCAGCGCAAGTGCCGCCAGTAATTTGGCTTTTTGAGGGTTTAAATCGTGTGCAACCACCCAATTGTATTTATCGTCTGGCTGTTCTGCATTTCTCAATACAAAACCTTGTGCAACACGTGAAGAGCGAATAATTTGTACGCCTTGTTTTTGCAGTTCATTTAAAGTTGGCACAATATTTTTTGCAACCGACCCATTGCCCGTACCTGCATGAATGATGGCTTTTGCACCTGCTTTGGCATAGGCTGTGTAGGCATCAGGAATCATATTGCCTGAACCATATACAATTTGAACCAAAGGCAGAGCATCTCCCTGAATATTTTCTATATTGAATTCAGATGCATTATTAAAGCGTTTAGCGACATTTCTAAACCAATAAGGTTTACCCTCGACCAATGTGCCTAAAGCGCCCCACTGACTCGCAAAACCATTGGTGTGGATATTAACGGCTTTCGTGACATCGCGTGCTGCAAAAATATCATCATTCATCAGCACAAATACACCTTTGCCCTTGGCATTATCAGCTGCTGCCAAAGCAACGGCACTGTATAAATTTAAAGGGCCATCAGCAGACAAGGCAGAAGGTGGGCGCATTGAACCGACCACGACAATAGGTTTATCTGTATGAACGGTCAAATTTAAGAAAAATGCAGTTTCTTCTAAAGTATCGGTACCATGCGTAATTACGACACCATTAATCTCTGGTTTTTTGACTAATTCATTTACTTTACGCGCAATGGTCAGTAGCTCTTTGTCTGTAATACTTTCAGATGCAACTTGAAGTGCTTGTACACCTGTGACATTGGCAAGATTTTGAATTTGAGGTACTGCTTTAAGTAAATCATCTACTGGAACTTTAGCAGCAGTATAGGTTGCGCTGTTAGTTGAACTCGCTCCTGCACCGGCAATGGTGCCACCTGTAGCGACCACAACGACATTATTTTTAGCAAAAGCTGAAAAGGGGAGTAATAAACCGAGGCTTAAGGTGAGGGCCGTAAGTGTGTTTTTCATCATTTTTCCTTATAGAAGTACTGTACATTCCAGCATTGTTTTGTACGTGCTATAAGCTAATATAAACAAGGGTAACTTGCCTATACCAAATTTAAAATGTGGTTTTTAAAATTGAAAATACTAGACTAATGTTTAATCTGGCGAAGAGAAAAAGTCGCTTAAAGCTATTGTATTGCTCGAATTTCATCTGCTTAAATCAAATATTTTGTTTTAGATGTAAATGATGTCGGATTTTTGAGATGTCACCAAGATGAGGAGTACGATTAGACTTTTACAAAAGATATTCCCAGATAATATAACCTAAGCCAAATCCAATTAAAGAATAAAGTGTGATAATCAGAAATACAAAACTTGCTTTATTTTTCTTCTTTAAGGAATTCATTGAGATACTCACTCTTTAGCCAAAGTTAAACCTAAGCATCTGATTTCCATATACAAAAGTAGTTCACTTATTTTAAAAGGTGATTCATTCTTGTTATGAAATTTTATTGATTGAGGTTTTTAAATAAAATTTAGTATAAGCATTGCACATCTGTATTAAAAAAAATTCATTCTTTCTACTATTTTTATTCATATTGATGTTTTTGCTGGTTTTATTGCAGCATCTTTAATCATTAAACGTTTCCCATAGAGATTTGAAAGGATCGAAATGGGTGTAATGGATTATACCCCCAGTTATACCCCCAACTATATCAAGATTGCAACAGATGAAGTCGATTGTGTTAGACGTAAAAAAGGCCTAAATCATTATAATTTAGGCCTTTTACTATTCCATTGGATGCTATGGAATTGAATCTTGGCGGTGAGGGAGGGATTCGAACCCTCGATACGCGCAAACGTATACACACTTTCCAGGCGTGCTCCTTAAGCCACTCGGACACCTCACCAATTGGCCGCGATAATAACGAAAAAAATCCACTCTGCCAAGTTGAAACAATTGATTTAGAGCAAAAGTTTTTTCTCGGTGATATGATGGCGAAAAAATAGTGTCTAAAAACGAAGACGATATATGCAAAGTCCTGCAAAAAAAGCTGCCTTACCTGTGATCACTCTCGCAGCATTGGGGGTGGTGTTCGGAGACATTGGTACCAGCCCATTGTATGCCCTTCGGCAATGTTTTCTCACCGCACATCTTGCGATTACAGAAGCTACAGTTCTTGGGATTTTATCACTGATTTTTTGGTGCATGATGCTCACGATCAGTTTTAAATACGTCACTATCATTATGCGTGCGGATAATAACGGTGAAGGCGGGATTATGTCATTGTTGGCATTAAACCTCAGAACATCGCGCATTGCCGAGAACAAAAAAATTTACCTCATTGCTTTGGGCTTTATTGGTGCATCTTTATTTTTTGGCGATGGGATTATCACCCCGGCCATTTCTGTATTGTCAGCGATTGAAGGCTTAAGTATTGCAACGCCAATGTTTAATCAATGGTTAATGCCTTTAGCGATTGGTATTTTGGCTGGTTTGTTTCTGGTACAGCGACATGGCACAGCGACTATGGGGAAACTCTTTGGTCCGATTACCATGGTCTGGTTTTTGTCTATTGGCGCAGTGGGTTTATGGAGCATTATCCAAACACCTTTTGTACTGACAATGGTGAGTCCGCATTGGGCCTTTAACTTTGTGGTTCATCAGCCTTATGTGGCTTTTCTTACCATGGGTGCGGTCATTTTGACCATGACTGGAGGAGAGGCTTTATATGCAGATATGGGACATTTTGGTCGGTTACCCATTCGTCTCGCATGGTTTATTGTCGTTTTGCCTTGTTTATTGATTAATTATGCAGGACAGGGTGCATTATTACTACGTAATCCAGAAGCGATTGCAAATCCATTTTATATGCTGGTTCCCGATTGGGCATTATTTCCCATGATTGGTTTGGCCACTGCTGCTGCCGTTATTGCCTCACAGGCTGTGATTACGGGCGTATTTTCAATGACCAATCAGGCAATTCAACTGCGCTATTTGCCTCGTCTTACCGTGCATCACACTTCAGATGTCGAGCAAGGACAAATTTATTTGCCCTTCATTAATTGGGTGCTCTTTATTTCAGTGGTTATCCTGATTTTGTTATTCGAAAATAGTGCGAATTTGGCCAGTGCTTATGGTGTTGCTGTGACCATGACCATGCTATGCGGTACGATTTTGATTTCTTTTCTGGCGTATGGTTTTTGGCGTTGGCCTGTATGGAAGGTCTTATTGTTTGCCATACCATTTTTACTGCTAGATGCAATTTTTGTAGCGTCTACGTCACTCAAAATTCTAGCGGGTGGCTGGGTACCCATTTTAATTGGCGCAGCGGTTTATACCATTTTAATGACATGGAAAGCAGGTCGGGAAATTGTATTGGCTCGTTTAGAAAAAGATGCTTTACCGATTGATCTGTTTATTAGAAGTATAGGGATGAGCAATGAAACGCAATTTGTACCAGGCGCTGCAATCTTTTTGACGGGCACACCCAATATTGTGCCGCATGCGATGTTGCATAATATTAAACACAATAAAGTATTGCATGAGTTGAATATCATGGTGACAGTGATTACCCGTGATATTCCCTATGTGGCAGAAGAGGAACGGTTTGAAGTTGAGCAACTGGATCAGCGTTTCTATCGTATTTCGATGTATTATGGATTTAAAGATCAGCCGAATATTCCCCTTGCACTTGAACGGGCGTATACACAATTAGGCTTTGAATTCGATATGATGCAAATGAGTTTCTTTATTTCTCGTGATCGATTGATTCATACCGTTGGAGATGGTTTATCACCATGGCGTGAAAAACTCTTTATTTCTATGCAACGCAATACCAGTCCAGTCAGTGATTTCTATCAAATTCCACCCAATCGTGTGGTCGAATTAGGCAGTCAAATTGAAATTTAGTGCTATATAAATAATCATTCAAATTAAACATAAAAAACCAAGGCAAAAGCCTTGGTTTTTTATCTGGAGGATGAAAGCCAACGGAGTGTGATTAGTTCTCAGTTGAGTCCGCCATAGGTACTTCTGGAGAAGCATTAACTGGTGCATCTGTATTGGGCATCTCAGGTGCTGCTTGTATTGCATCATTGGATTGATCTAATTCTGGCGCTGCTGCCAAGGCCTCAGTATCCATATTTATATCCGCTTTATTGACTGGCGCTGCTGCAACAGCTTCAGCGGTTACATCAGTTTGTGTACCGTCTCCTGCATTCACTGGCGTTTGAGCAGATGACGAAAGCATCGGTGCGTTATTGGTACTTGTTATTGGTGCTTGTGTAGCCACTTCTTGACCTACAACCTGTTCAGCTTGTTGTGCAGCTAATTCAGCATCAGGCTGTATTGCTGGTGTGTTTTCAGGAGCAACAGCAGCGGCCTGTGCATGAGCAGGATCACTTGACTGATCCAATGGCGGCTCAATCATTTGTGCTGTGCTATTTACATCTTGTTGTTCAGGTGTCGCTTGTTGCATAGGTGCTTGCATCGTTGAAGCTGGAGAAACTGATTCTGAAGTGTTTTGAGTTGAAGCACTCGCTACTTGATTCGCATCAACAATGCGAATTTGACCACTTGCAACTAAGTCTTGAATTGAACCTGCTTGACCATTCACGGTGGTCATAACTTTCACTTTAGACAAACTTTCCAAAGTGTCGCCCGGCTGAATAGGGGGTTCTGCGAATGCAGTTGCACTCATAAGTCCAGTAATCAGACTTAAACCTAAAAGCTTAGAATGCATAAAATACTCCATTGAAATCATTATTTCGATTTTTTCGTATTTTTACCTTGTCAAGTTTGGATGGGTTTCTCAATCAAATATACGTAAAACCCTTAAGACTATTCATAAAAGCTTTATCAAACGAGACATATTGTTACAACAGCTGATTTTTTGTTAAGCAACTATCGTTTAAATGTTAAACAAACAAACTTTACTACATATACATCATTTTGCCCGCTTGTTAAGCTCGTGGAAATTGAGAGTTTGTTGTAGCAATGGCTGTTAGAAAGCGTAAAACGAAAAAATCTTGGGTTCAGTATTTAAATCAAAATAGTTTAAAAATTATTTTAGGTTTAGTGGCAACCAGCAGTTTTGCGATTGCATTTGGGCAAGAAAAAATTCAGCAATTGGTGACTTTACCTGCTGTGTCTAACTCTGCCTGTCTCGATCAATTTTACCGCGATATCCCCCCTTATTTGACCAAAGAAAGTTTGAAAAAAAACAGCTACCCGTTGTGTTTTAACGGTTTTAACGTGATGTATTCTGGTGTTTCTAAAACACCCTTGTGGGTAGCAGAAGCACTTACTCCTAAGCGTTTAAGTCAGAAAATACCACGTGAAGATAGCTTTCATGAGGAATTAAGCATTCGACCTGAACATCGTGCCACTTTATCGGATTATAAAGCGTCAGGTTATGATCGTGGACACATGGCGCCGAATGCAGATATGCCCAATAAGGCGGCGCAAAATGACAGTTTTTCTTTGGCTAACATGGTGCCGCAAGCGCCTAAAAATAATCAACAAGTTTGGCGTGAGCTAGAAGAAGCGACTAGAGCTATCGTGACCAAACATAAATATGATGTGTATGTGGTCACTGGCCCTGTTTTTGCAACAAAAAAATTAAAAACCATTGGTCAAGGGGTCATTGTGCCCACCGCAGTTTTTAAAGCGATTTATATTCCTAAAACTGGAGCGATAGGGGCGTACTATGCGCCAAATGATCATTCGCTACAGGTTAAAGTGGTCAGCGTATGCTATTTAGAAGAACAACTTGGCATGAATGTGTTTCCTCAATTAACCGAGGAACAAAAGCGCAATACCTATAATTTACCTTTAAAAGCCAATGCTGTTAAAGTCAATAAAACCATTGCTTATTCCCACTGGGATGCAGAAAGCCAATGTGCCGAAGATGTAAACGCAGAGGCATTGACTGCTGTACAAAAAGATTTTAAATCTTCTTCTGCTGGCAGCCAAACAGCCTCAACGACTGAAACAAAGAACACAACTTCTAGCATAGATAGTGATAGCCAAAATGCCGTAGCGCGACAATTGGTGGATGCATTATTACAATATATTTTACAAGCCTTGAAATAAGCGATTTTTAAAGTAGGATAAAGTTGGTCTATATGGGGCAATAACAATAATGATGAGTGAAAATAAAATGTTCAAGCCGTTTGAAAATGGTCATGAATCGCATGCGATTCATGATTTAACGCTAGAAAATCAACAGGATTACGTCAGTCTATACGGCAATTTACAAATTACGAAAGACAAGTCTGGATTAGAAACAGCGAGGGTGTTACAGGCATTTTTGAGTGACATTGTTGCAGTATTGGAAAATGACGCTCATCTTCCCGAAAAAATAAGGATTCAGGCTGAACAGGAAATAGAAAATCCTTTTTTATAATTGAAATAAAAATAAATGTTCCACATGGAACATCAAAATATAGGCTGAGTTTTTTAGCGTAAAAGTAAGTCTGAGTTTTTTGAGTGAAGTCATTTAAGCTTTATATTTGAAACCATTTAGCTTTAAGGTGAAGTGTGCTGTTGTTTGCGCCATTGCTGAGGGGTTCGTCCAGTCCAGTGTTTAAAAGCACGCTGAAAAGCACTTTGTTCTGAGTAGCTTAGCAATAGGGCAATTTCTAGTAAACTCAAATGTGGGTCCTTGAGATATTGTTCTGCCAATAAATGACGCACTTCCTGAACACGGTTTTGATAAGTGGTGTCTTGTTGCTGTAAATGGCGTTGTAATTGACGAATAGACATTCTCAATTGCCGGCTAATCGGTTCAATTTGATATAGATTTTTTTGTAAACCTGTCAAAATTGCTTGTTGTAATCGATGATCTAACGTTGTGGAGTTGGGCAGTTTATCTAATAAGGCTTGAGCTTGCTGCATCAGCAAATGATGTAAGGTTTGATCGCCTTGACGAAACGGTTTTGCCAGTTCTTGAATAGGTAAAACAATTTGTGCAACAGGTTGAGAGAAACGGACTTTACAATGAAAGTATTGTTCGTACAGTGCGATATTGGGAGGGGCAGGATGGGTAAAATGAATTTCATATACGTAAATACTGTCAAATTCCATAAAGAGATAAAGAAACTTGATCATCAGTGCAATGGCAATTTCATTGGTCACTTGGGTGGTGAGATGGAAGGGAATATCTCCCCAACCAATCATTAAGTAATCATCTTGCATATTGACTTGTAAGCTACTTCCATCATAGACCAGTCGATGTAAGTCATGATAACGATGCAAAGCCTCACCTAAGGTGCTACAAGATAAAGCAATATAAGCAATAATACCGAGATGTTTGGGTTGTACGTAGTCAGCAATATCCAGACCCAGTGCAGGGACGTGTATCTGTTGTTGAATATCGGTCAGCAATTCTCGCCAAATACTATAATCAAAGCGTTCTAGGTTTTGAACTTGTTGTAGTTTTTCAGAAATAACGAGACCTTTCGCCTGACTATAAGCATACAGTAAATGTCCAAGGCCGCCATAAACGGAACCTGTATAATCTTTAAGTGATTGCATTCTGCTCTTTTTTTGTCGTAATTTGTCAATGAAGTCTTATTTTAAGGTCAATATTTAGCATGGTTGATGGCTTATATTCAATACCAAAGAGGAGAATTAACCATGTTAAAAGATTTTTTGGTCGGATTGGTGGTTGCCAATGGTTTTGAATGGGTAGCGCACAAATATGTTTTGCATGGTACACATCGCACAGGAAAACCACGTTATAGTCCTGTGCCAGACAGTATGAAATCTCATTGGGAACATCATCGTGAAGTGCGTAAAACCACATTTCTTGATCATGGATACGTAGAAGGAATTTCAAACTGGCGCACTAAAAATGAAATTGTGTCTTTAGCAGTCGTGGCGACTGTGGCAGGTGGATTATTTTATCCAGTTTCTAAAGGAATGGCAGCAGCAGCGGTTTATAGTGCATGTAATTATTATTATATTCATCGCCGTGCACATTTAGAACCAGAGTGGGCCATGAAAAAAATACCGTGGCACTATGACCACCATATGAATTCCAATCAAGATGCAAATTGGTGTGTCACGAAACCTTGGTTTGACTATATTTTGGGTACACGGGTTATTTCATCTGAAGATTTACAAGAACAGAATCCCTTGGGAATTGCACTGCCTCAATCTGTTTCAAAAATATTGAATTCAGTGGCAAGCAGCTATTTTCCTGCAAAATGGGTCTCAAAAGTCCCTCAACTAGAAACACACATGTAAAAAATCGCTTGATGATTTTTAGTCGAATTATTTTAGGTGTTTATCATGAAATGATAATTTCTAAGCTCTGTCTTCAAGCATCAATATCTTGGCATTGGCCTACAGAGGAGATGTATTTTTGCACATAAAAATTTGGTGGTGTTTCAAAAAGTATGCTGAAAAAAAGCAGGTTGGATTTTGATAAAATAGGAAAATGCGAATAACCCTAGAAATCAAATGTCCAACCTGCCTCAGTGATAGTATAAAGAAAAATGGCATCAAGGTAGATGGGAAACAAAACTATCAGTGCAAAGACTGTAAACGTCAGTTTATTGGTGACCATGCACTCAGCTATCAAGGGTGTAATTCAGGTATTACTCGTAAAATATTACAGTTAATGGTCAGAGGCAGCGGTATACGAGATATTGCTGAAGTTGAGCGTATCAGTATCGGTAAAGTTTTACGCACTTTAAGTGAATCAACATATTAAATTCAGCCTAAACAAAGTTATTACGAATGTATCGAAGTGGATGAATTCTGGACTTTTGTAGGAAATAAAAATAATAAACAATGGCTTATTTACGCCTACCATCGAGAAACAGGTGAGATTATTGCTTATGTTTGGGGTAAAAGAGATTTAGCTACAGTCCAACTGCTGAAGGCAAAGCTTAAACAATTAGGTGTTCACTACACTCGAATTGCAAGTGATCATTGGGACAGTTTCATCACTACTTTTAAAAACTGCAAGCAAAGTATTGGTAAGTTTTTTACTGTGGGTATTGAAGGCAATAATTGTAAAATAAGGCATCGAATTAGGCGTGGCTTTAGAAGAAGCTGTAATTTTTCGAAAAAGCTTGAAAACCATTTTAAAGCCTTCGACTTAGCATTCTTTTATATCAATAATGGCTTCATTTAATGTCAGCATACTTTTTAAAACACCACCAAAAATTTATGTAGAGAAATTTTATAATTCTTCTTACATAAGGAGTCTGAAAAGACTCCTTTTTTATTTTGATTTTTTAAGCTTTATTTTTACTTTATGCTTCAGCTTAAAAAAGAGCATATTGATATGCTCTTTAAATGTATTTAAAAAATCTAAAATCTATAGACGCATTTCAATACCTTGATTTGCAAGATATTGTTTTGCTTCTGGAATGCTATGCTGACCAAAATGAAAAATAGAAGCTGCCAGTACCGCATCTGCGCCACCGACTAAAATGCCATCAGCCAAATGTTGTAAACATCCGACACCGCCAGAAGCAATGGTTGGAATGGTGACACGGTCATTGATTTGACGCATCAATTTAAGATCATAACCTGCCTTTGTACCATCAGCATCCATCGATGTAATCAGGAGTTCACCTGCGCCGAAATCAGCCATTTTTACAGCCCATTCAATCGCATCAATTCCTGTCGGTCTACGACCACCGTGGGTGAAAATTTCCCATTTATTCTCACCTGTTTTCTTTGCATCAATGGCAACTACGATACATTGTGCACCAAAGCGCTGTGAAGCTTGTTGCACAAATTCAGGATTAAATACCGCAGCTGAATTAATGCTCACTTTATCTGCGCCTGCATTGAGCAATAAGCGAATATCTTCCACTTTACGAACACCACCACCCACGGTTAAAGGTACAAATACACTTTCAGCCATACGTTCTACCGTACGATAAGTGGTATCACGCTCCCCAGAAGTTGCGGTAATGTCCAAAAAGGTAATTTCGTCGGCACCTTGTTCATTATAACGACGCGCCACTTCAACTGGATCGCCTGCATCACGAATATCAAGAAATTGTACACCTTTCACAACTCGACCATTATCTACATCAAGACAAGGAATAATACGTTTAGCCAGCATAATTTTTTCCAAAAATAACAGTCGATTATGAAACTTCGTGACTCAGGTGCTACACCTAAATAGTCGGAGCGAGTATTCTATCAAAATTATGTAAGTTTTTTCGCAGGTTTTGTATGTCGGTTTATACCCCTTTGACTTTAAATGAAGTTCAGGTTTTTGCTACACCTTATGGATTGGAGGTGATTGACCTGATTCCGATTCAAGGCGGCATTCAAAATACAAACTATTTTTTAGTCTGCAATACCGGCGAGCATTATGTTTTAACGATATTTGAAGATTTGGATGAGCAAGGTGCGGCTGAATTAGTGCCTGTACTGGAACATTTGGGCAAATCTGGATTACCTGTACCTGTACCTTTAAATTATACAGGCAAAGCCATTCATATACTTAAAAATAAACCTGCTCAAATTGCTCCGCGTATGCGCGGTAAACATCCAATTCCATCCACAGTAGCGCAAGTTCAAGCGATTGCGATTGCACAAGCTCAAATACATCTTGCCTTGCAAGATTTTCCTTTACAACGTACTGAAGATCGAAATCATGATTATTGGTTACATGTGGCTAAAGAATTAAAACCGACTCTGAATCCCGCCGATGCTATTTTGCTCAGTGAGGTATTGGGTCTTTATGATGCACTCACATCAGTTTATCCAAACCGTCCGAAAGGCTTTATTCATGCTGATTTATTCCGTGACAATACCTTGTTTGTAGATAATCAACTGCATGGTATTTTAGACTTTTATGAATTGAATAAAGATGAATTTTTATTTGATATCGCCATTACTTTAAATGATTTTTGTACCGAATACCCTGATGTGCATTTAAATGAAGTCAAGGCACAGGCATTTTTAGAAGCCTATGAAACAGTACGTCGATTAACCGAAGATGAAAAAGCCTGTTTAGAAATTTATTTGGCGATTACTGCCGCGCGTTTTTGGCTCATGCGTTTACAAGTGGCACAAAAAAATGCACAACAAGAACGTACAGGGGAAGATATTTTGCAGAAAAATCCACAAGAGATGCGTAATATGTTGGTAGAAAGACTTAAATTTGTTACCGCTTAAAATAGGATGCACACATGCGCGATCAGGGACGTTTAGTCGAATGGTTGGACGATCAAGGCTACGGTTTTATTCAACCGAATGATGCTGCTAAAGATCGCGTATTTTTACATATTAAGGATTTTGCCCGACAAGGCCCGCGTCCTATCGTCGGTTGTGCGCTAGAATATACGGTAGCACATGATGGGAAGGGACGCTTTCGTGCTCACCAAGTGACTTATCTTAAAGCGTCTCAAACCCAAAAAACTTCTACCCCGATAAAAAAAATGAAGCAAGAAACGAAGTTGCATCCCATCCAAATAGCTGCTGTGGTGTATATTTTGGCTTTGGCTGTACTGAGCATATCGGGACTCATCAGTGGAATCCTGTTGCTATTTATCAGCATCGTCAATGCAGCAACCTATTGGTTTTATGCACAAGATAAAGAGGCCGCACAGTTAGGAAATAAGCGTGTAGCAGAAAATATCTTACATATTTTATCTTTTTTGGGTGGGTGGCCGAGTGCTTGGCTCGCACAACAAAAATTGCGACATAAAACACAAAAACAACCATTTAGAAGAATTTATTTTTGTACTATAGTTTTAAACATACTTTTGATTTTATGGCTGATTTCTCCTTTAAATGTGTTGAAAATTTAAAGGAGCCAAATGACTTTAAAAGAGAGGATCAATATGAATTATGCTATAGATCGAGATTCTAATCGAACACTCACGTTAATTCTGTATGTACTTTATATTATCGCTATTTTTTCTGGCGGTTTATTGGCCATTGTGGCTTTAGTCATTAATTATATCAAACGTGATGATGTACGTGGCTCTATTGTTGAAAGCCATTTTACCTGGCAAATTCGAACTTTTTGGTGGTATCTGATTTGGAATATCATCGCTTTTGTTCCGTTTCTTTTTTTATTCTTTACTGGTGAGAATGTTGATGTTTTTGCGGGTGTTGCCCTGATTGCAACCACATTTTGTCTGTTGGTGGTTGGAATTTCATGGCTCTGGATTGTTTATCGGGCGATCCTTGGCATGATTCGTTTAAATGATCATCAGCCCATGTATCAGTAAGTGAAGCAAGCCGTTAAAAAAGAGCTCAATTGAGCTCTTTTTTATCATTTTACACGATCAACTTACTCAGTTTATTAAATTGACTGATCATCCCATAAGGATTGTGCTTCACGTAGATTGAGCGTGCCTTCATAAATAGCCCGACCCGTAATCGCCCCTAAAATTCCGGGTTGACCTTTTAAGTTACGTACATCATCAAGGTTGGTCACGCCACCCGAAGCAATGACAGGTAAGCCAGAATAAGTAGCTAGATTTACTGTTTGTTCAATGTTGACACCCTGCATCATGCCGTCACGTGCAATATCGGTATACACAATACTAGATACACCTGCATCAGCAAAACGTTTAGCTAAATCGATGGCTTTAATATCAGTGATATTGGCCCAACCATCGGTTGCCACCATCCCATTCATAGCATCAATCCCGACAATGATGCGACCTGCGAATTTCTTACAGGCCTCTTCAACAAAAGCAGGATCTTGAACAGCTTTGGTTCCAATAATGACGAAAGAAACACCCGCATCCAAATAATGTTCAATGGTTTCTAATGAACGTATTCCACCACCAATCTGAATCGGAAGTTCAGGTTGTGCACGTGCAATCGCTTCGACCACAGGTTTATGAATGGGTGTACCTGCGAAAGCACCGTTTAAATCGACTAGATGTAAACGACGTGCGCCTTCATTCACCCAATGTTGTGCAGTTGCCACAGGATCATCCGAAAATACAGTATCGTCTTCCATACGGCCTTGTTTTAAACGGACACATTTGCCATCTTTCAGGTCAATTGCAGGGATGATCAGCATGCCTTCGCTCCTTGCTTAATTTCATTAAATAGAATGTTGCTCATTTTAGCAAAGTATTGTCCAAACACTAAGCATCAGTTTTGGCTTTATTTTGTTGCCATAATCAAAGCATGGTTATGCTATTTAGACGTCGTATGAGAAATAAATCCTAAGCGGCGTAATTCTTCAAAGACCAATACTGGCGCATAAGCATCCGCAGCCGCATATTGAATTTGTGGTGAAGTCAGTACTCTTCGGGCCCAATTGGAGGTGCTTATTTTTTTACTTTTGGGGAAATTAACCTGAAATAACAGTGCCATCTCATTTTTCAGCCCCATAGTATTTGTAAAGCCCAAAGGGGAAAAACATTTCGATAAGTCGACTATATTATTAAGTTGGATGCCCTTTTTTCGAAACAGTGGCGCATCATTTTTTAAACCAAAACCGACCTTCATTTGAGTTCTATTTTCAAATATTGGTTTTAAAAATGCGAGAATTTGTGGATTGACTTGAAATAGATAAGCTTGATGGACAGTTGCCAACTGAATTATGTGCGGTCCTGTAGAAATTTCACCTTTATTAAAGGTGGGTTTCGACTCGGTATCAAAACCGAATAGAGTACAATTTTTGAATACATGTTCTATAGCCAGACATTGCGATAAAGAATGAATAACCTGAATATTTTCTGGTTCAAGGTTCTGAAACAAGGGTAATTTTTGAATGTATTCTTTGCTAGGTAAAACTGGATTAAGGTTTGTAGAATTCATTTGAACTAAAACGTGAGCTTTTTTGCAGACTAACGTGTTTTAAACAGAATGGCAAAAAAGCATTAATATCGTTAATTACGCCATTCCAAAAAATAAAAAAGCCTAATCAGGATTAGGCTTTATCTAGGCTTAAAAAATTAAAATTTAGATTTTCCATTCCACAAAGTTTTTTAGTAATTGCAAACCTGCAGTGTGACTTTTTTCAGGATGGAATTGTGTGGCAAATAAATTTTCTTTATGCAAAGCGGTACAAAACGCTAAACCATAATCACATGTTGCAGCAATAAGGTCAGTATCTTTAGGTTCAACATAGAAACTATGCACAAAGTAAAAACGTGCATCTTGTTCAATATCTTTCCACATCGGATGGCTAGGGTCTGCTTGATGTACCTGATTCCAGCCCATATGCGGCACTTTTAAGCCTGCAATATTGGGAAAGTGTTTGACTTCACCTTCAAATATAGCCAAAGCATCTGCGCCGCCATTTTCTTCTGAGCGTTGCATCAACGCTTGCATGCCCACACAAATGGCAAGTACAGGCTTATTAAAGACGGCATGACGTACCACTTCATCAATACCTGCTTCATGCATGCCATGCATACAATCACGCATTGCACCGACACCAGGAAAGACAATTTTATCCGCTTGAGCAATCAATTTAGGATCGTGAGTCACATCAACCGTTGCACCGACATGTTCTAAGGCTTTGGCTGCTGAGTGTAAATTCCCCATACCATAATCAAGAAGGGCAATACGGGTCATTACAAGCTTCCTTTGGTTGACGCAACAGTGTTTGCTGCACGAGGATCAACTTCACAGGCCATACGTAGCGCACGTGCAAATGCTTTAAATACACATTCAATTTGATGGTGGCTATTTTTGCCTTTTAAATTGTCGATATGTAAAGTCATCAGCGAGTGGTTTACGAAACCTTGAAAAAATTCAGAAAATAGATCAACATCAAAACGACCAATCATTGAACGCGTGAAGGGAATATCCATAAATAAACCCGGACGACCTGATAAATCGACCACAACACGGCTCAATGCTTCATCTAATGGTGCATAAAAATGGCCATAGCGACGTAAACCTTTTTTATCACCCAAGGCTTGTGCAAAAGCTTGTCCGAGTGTAATACCACAGTCTTCTACGGTATGATGGTCATCAATATCAAGGTCGCCATCACAGTGAATATCAATATCAAATAAACCATGACGCTTGATTTGATCAATCATATGATCTAAAAATGGAATACCTGTATTGAGGGTGCCTTGACCCGTACCATCAAGATTCACACGAACTCGAATTTTGGTTTCGTTGGTGTTTCTTACCACTTCACTGATACGTTGCGTCATAGACACGTTCCTCAAAAACGTTAAAAATGATGATGTAAAATGTTCTTTCGCGGTGACGAAATCACCGCATATTAGATTGCTCAGGAGGGTTAATCAATGCCTATTACCGTACATGCTTACACTTCACTAGAAAATGCAGAAGTACGCAGCCAACTTGAGCGACTGTATGACACCAGTCCAGAATTTGGAGATGGGCAAGATGCCATTGATCAACTAGAGCTCAACTTAGCTCAGTATACCTTAGTTTATACAGCAGAATTTAATACAAAATTGATTGCTGCAATTTGGAGTACGGGACAAGGAGAAAGTCGCACCTTGGAAAATATTGTGGTGCACCCAGCCAATCGTGGACGTGGTATTGCAGATCGCTTGGTCAGTGAAGTCTGTCGTATTGAAGAAGAAAAAGGTGTAAAGGTATTTGAACCAGGCTGTGGTGCGATTCATCGTTGTTTGGCGCATTTGGAAAAAATTTAATCCAAACTTGCTCTAAAAAAGCAGTCTGATGACTGCTTTTTTATGGCAAGAAATAAGCCCAGCTTAAATTACGTTGCGCATGGATCGTCAAAATGAGTTAAATTTTAGGGTTATTGCTGTAAAAATAAACACTTGCTTAAAGAAAATATAAAAGCCACTTGACTGAAAAACACTTAAACTGTTTAATACGCGACATTGGCGTGATAGCTCAGTCGGTAGAGCAACGGATTGAAAATCCGTGTGTCCCCAGTTCGAACCTGGGTCTCGCCACCATATTTAAAATCTATTTTAAGATTTCAATCCCTGATCCCATCAGGGATTTTTTTTGGGCAAAAAATATTCAATCAAATAAAAATGTGATGAATTATATTGACTAATGTCCGGAGATACGGCTTAATACACGGCATTGGCGTGATAGCTCAGTCGGTAGAGCAACGGATTGAAAATCCGTGTGTCCCCAGTTCGAACCTGGGTCTCGCCACCATATTTTGAAAAACCTCAAACATTGTTTGAGGTTTTTTTTATGCTTAAAAATTGTCTAACAGTTTTTATTCAAATCGAACTATTTTTCGATATATTCAAATCATAAGAAATTAATTAAATTATTCTAAAAATGAAAGATCTCTTTTCTCAGCACAGTTTTGGTTATAAACAGGCCCGTCCACATTATTCTATTCAAATTATAGAAGAAATTTTAAAATACGTGCCCGAATTTGGTTTTGCTTGGGATTGTGGGGCAGGATCAGGGCAATTGACCCAATTGTTGGCACCTTATTTTGATCATGTGGTGGCAACCGATATCAGTGCAGCACAAGTACAACACGCGCCTTATTTTGAAAATGTTAGTTAACCCGAATCCTGCTTAAGCCGATGATTCCTTAATTTGAATTGTTGGCTTATTTCGATGGGTTAATTGATATGCACATAGTGAGGCGTAAATTCCACTCAGAAATCCATGAAGACTACGTGCTTTACTCGTCACTAAATTGTATTGCCCCTTCAATAAGCTGAATAATGTTTCTATTTTCTTGCGTTGTCTTAGGTGATATTCATCTGATGCACAGAGTTGAATAGCCTGCATATTCTTCCGATGATAAGTAATTAAATCAATACCTTGATCTTTCAATCTAATTTTTAATTCTTGGCTGATGTAGCCCCGATCCCCGTAAAGTTTTGCTTCTATACCAGCAACCAATTGCTCAACCATTTTTATGTCAGCAACATGTCCATTCGATAAAGCAGAACAGGCAATTTCACCAAATTGATTCATTGCAATATGTAATTTACAGCCATAAAACCAGCCCATTGAGCTTCTACCACGTGATGCAATTTGGATTAATGATTTATGACGCTGAATACGTTGATTTTTACAAACTGGCAGAGTTGTTGAATCAATCCATAAATATTGTGTACCTTGGCCTTTCATCAGTGCCACATGTAAAGCGTGTAGAGCTAATTCATGCATATTGATCAGATGAATCATCCTTTGATAGCAAGGCAAGTACTTAAATAAATGGCTTTTATCTTCTTTTAACCAGCTGAAAAAGGCTTTGAAATTATTGAAATGAGAGCATTTGTACCAAATGGCAATAAAGCAGATTTCTGAAATTGTAAGTTGAGCAGTTCTGATTCTTAAGGAACCACGGTTTTGTTTGAGAAACTCCCAATAAGTTGATTCAAATTTAAGAAAAAAATCATCAATTACGCAGAATAATTCGGTACTATTGAACATCAGGACGAGAGTTGTGAGTTTGGTGTGGTAACTCAACTGATGGCTCTAGTCCTCTTATTTTTCAAGTCAATTTCTTATCCGCGATTCGGGTTAGTTATCAATTACAGCCTGCGGAACAAACCAGTATTCCCACCCAGTCAATTGATTTGGTGACGGTGGCGCAAGCGATTCATTGGTTTAACTTTGATGCTTTTTATGCAGAAGTCAAACGTGTGCTTAAACCGCATGGTGTTATTGCCGTGATTGGTTATGGCTTAATTCAAGTACAACAGGTTGAGGTTCATAATTTAATCGAGCAGCTATACGCTGAAACTTTAAATGGTTATTGGGAGCCTGAACGCTGTTATATTGATGAGCAATATCAAACCATTTCTTTTCCTTTTCATGAATATCCCGTGCCACAACTGAGCTTAAATTATTCATGGACAGCACAGCAATTACTTGCTTATTTAAAAACATGGTCCGCATTACAACATTATCAAACTATACATTCGGATGATCCACTTCAGCATCTTGCTCAGGCTTTAACAGATGCGCCAGAACATTTTTCTGTGACGTTTCCAATTTGGTTGCGTATAGGAACTGTACTCGCGTAAATATAAAAATAAACAGCGATTCATTTGGATTAATTTTTTGATTTTATTTAATTATTGATAATTTTTTTATAAATTCTTTTGAAGTTGATGAGCAAAAATGTGTTTGCATCTAATGAATGTATTTAACCATTTATCTGAGTTTAATTTTTAGATTGATTGTTTAATATACAATTAATCTTGTTCACGGTTGAGTGTGATCTTCATTTTTTATTCATTTTGAGTAGAATTACCATGAATCTCCTAAAAGTTATATCTTATTGTATCTTGGTTGTTGCTGGAGTAGCTGCTAGCGTTACTGCCTTTGCAGATACGGTTGAATTACCTGTGTTAAAAACTTTGGCAGAACCTGAGTTAAGAGCTGAAACAGGGATTATTCAATATCAAGAAGATCCAGCAAGAGTCAAAGCGTTGCAGCATGAGGTGATGAAACTGAGCGATGAAGCTCAAAATTTTATGATTGCCCCTAATGTGCTGACCAATGTGGAAATTTTGCCTGCTGCACCATTACCAAATTTAAATAGTTTGCCTTTGATATTACAGCAGCATATTTTATCGATTGCACAAGGTTTACAGTCTTCGGATCCTAAACAAGGTTTGTATATTATGCTCCAGCCTTTTGGTATAGATCGTAATGCAACCAATACACAAATTGGTCGAGAGCAGTTTTCAATAGATAAAATTGACCGTCAACTAGGAAGTGGTGAAATTATTATGCCACCATCCAACAGCTTACCTGTAGGCGGGATACGTTAGTATTTAGCGCTAAAATTTTAATACCTTGATCAAAAAAAGGATGCAATCAAATGCATCCTTTTTTGTTTGAGATATTTTTATATCTCTGCTATTACACAAGCATTAAGCTGCTTTCTTTTTGAACCAAGAAAAGAACCCTTTCTTCTCTTCAGTTTTTACCGCATCTGCTTTTTCTTCCGCTTGAACCACTTGCTCTGCTACAGTTTCTTTCACTTCAGTGGTTTCACTTATCACTGTATCTTTAGCATCCGTTGCTTGTGCTACAGCGGTATCTTTGGCTTCTACTGTTTTTGCTACAGTTGCATCTTTTACTTCAGTTGTTTTCGTCACAACCGCATCTTTTGCTTCAGTTACAGCCGTGTTTTTAGCTTCTACAGCTTCAACAATAGTTGCATCTTTAGTATCAATAACGGCGGTTTGAACTTGTTCTGCTTGAACTTTTGCAACGTCTGCTAAAGTCGTTGTTTGTGGTTGCACAGCAGTTGTAGCCATCACTGAAGTTGTAGCAGCAACGAGAGCAATGCTCATCGCAGTTTGAAGCATATTCATGGGTGAGTATCCAGAATTGAAGGGGGAGTTTAAATTGAGCGGGCTATGTTAGCGCTTGGGAAAAAGTAATGAAGGCATTGCTTGAGAATTGGTCTAAATTCGTGTGAATAATCAACCATATTTACAGATAAATAACAGGATGTTGCGGAATGGTTACATTTGGAATTTAGATTTTGGAATATTTATCTTTATATTATTTATTGGATTTTTAAGCATTCCAAGATAAAAATCCTACACAGAGCAAGAATTTTTATCTTGAAAATAAATGTTTAAATAGGGTTAGTCGAAAATTTTTTCAGCGGCTTGGAAGGGTAAGCTGATTACATCTATTGCAACTGCAAAAGGAAAGAGCACCAGTTTTTGTAAAGGATTGAGTCCAGAATGACTTTGATAACTTTCCTTTTGCATGGGGTAAATATTGACTTGATATGGCTTACTCAGTGCTTTCAATGATGCAATATTGCCTGCAACCGGATAAACCACACCCGAAAGTTTCAAGTTAAAACAAAAACGCTGTGCATTCATGCGCTTATCACTTGAAGTTGAACATTCCTCTGCGCCATTTTCAATATAAAATTCAACATCTTTTTTATTAATATCTTCCTGTAATTTGACATAAGACAAAGGAAGCGTACCTGAGAAATGACCATCATTTTTTTCTGAATAGAAGGTGAGTTCTTTGGTCATTTGAATATTTTTAGCATCCAGTTTATTGATTAATCGAACAAATTGCGCACCACCTTGGGTTAAAACATAGCTATTTTTATATCCAGCAATCACGAGACTATCTGCAGGTAAATGATTTTGTACTTGGGCAAGTTTTCCAAAAGCCACCACTTGATCATCGACTAATGAGGTTTTAACGTCGCGTGTATGGCTGCGGTTGTCTTTTTGAATTAAGGTGGAGGTTGCACAGCCTGCTAAAAGAGTGCCAAGTATGGCTAAACTGAGAACAGTTTTTATAGGGGATAAATGCATCTGTTGACTCCAAATTATTTGAAATTTATGAAAGCTGTATTTTTATTGTCCTTAAGCCTAACATTAAAACCTAAAATATAGAGACAATATCATGATCAAATCGCGTTATTGAGATGTATTCACTGAACAATGTAGGCTGGGAAATAAGCGTATGCAAGACTTGATTTGTTATAAAGAGCTTCCAGTGTGGACAGCACAAACCACTCCTCAAGGCTTTAAAAAGCAACACAATACCAAAGCAGGCACTTGGGCAAAGTTAAAGATTTATCAAGGTGAGCTGAAATTTGCTTTTTTAGATGATGCAGGTCAAGTGCAATCTGAACATCTATTCACACCTGAGCAACAGCCACCATTTATTCAGCCTCAAGCATGGCACAAAATTGTTTCGACCAGTGACGACATAGAGTGTCAGCTGCAATTTTACTGTACCTCGCAGGATTATTTTTATAAGAAATATCAGCTTTCACCCACACATTCAGAAATTTTGGCGGCTATGCCGTATTTACACGGTGGTCGGGCTTTGGATGTCGGCTGTGGACAAGGGCGAAATTCGCTGTACTTAAATCAGCAGGGCTTTGAGGTGGATGCTTGGGATGTCAATGCGAATAGTTTGCAAAAACTACAGCAGATAATAGATGCCGAAGGTATTCAAAAGATTCATTTGCAACAGCGAGATTTAAATGCCGACCCAAGTATTACAGGCACATATAACTTTATTTGCTGTACGGTGGTGATGATGTTCTTGCAAGCGCCAACTGTGAAACCATTGATTGCTCAGATGCAGCAAGCCACAAATGTGAATGGTTTTAACCTAATTGTTTGTGCGATGGATACACCAGACCTACCTGTGCAGGCTGACTTTCCTTTTGCATTTAAAGCAGGAGAGCTAAGTGCGCTATACGAGGGTTGGAATATTGTGAAATACAATGAAAATGTAGGAGAGCTACATCGGGTCGATAAGCAGGGTAATCGGATTAAGCAGCATTTTGCGACGTTGTTGGCGCAGAAAAAATGATGATTTTAAAATTACATTTTTTCTAAAATAGAAAAAGGGTTTTTTAATTCCCTTTGTACAATTAAGTGTTTTCTTCAAGCGAAATTAGAATCTGTTCAGTCATCTTTTTCGATTTTAACGCTTCTTTATCTTCTATTTTTGCCCCTGACAGTTCAATGATATGGATAGCTTTTCTAAATACATCTTTACACAAATCCTCATCCAATAAAATTTTAATAATTGGGTTGCAATATTTTTCAACCTTATTATGACTATTTAAAGGTGGGAAGTTCTCTTTAGAAGCTAACAATGGAAATAACATGATTATGTAAAATTTAACTTTTTTAAATTTTTTATCAATTTCATTACTTGCAAATAAAGTATCAAGCTTATAAAAGATTAAGCCTGCCAAATAATAGGATGCAAATTGATGATCATTTTCAAAGAGTTTAGATTTTTTATTTCCTATTTCTTTAGCAATTTGCCCAAAGTAAGTGGTGACGAGATGTGGGTCTTGGCGGAAAATTGAAGAAAAAGATTTAATTTGATTTGAAACACTTATGATTCTTTTTTTGACTACACTTGAATCATTATTGTATTGATTAGCACGTCGTTCATAGTATAGTCTACCGTCACCTTCCATAGCATTATAATAATGCTCTAGGTTTTTTTGGAAATCAGTCATTGCCGATAGTTGCTCTTTTTTTACAGCTGTTTGACTATTTGTAGAAACTGTAATTTTAGATTTTATATCATCATCAGTAGTTACTATTAGTTTTATTGGGATATTTATATTAGATAATGTATCTAATGCCCTATTTTGATATAAAATATTACTAGTTTGGCATCCATTAACAATTTGAAAATCAAATAAAGTACATTTATCACCAGAAATTTTTATTTCGTTAGCAACAATAGTAACTCCATTATTAAGCACACTGAATAAATGAGGATTATCAGATTTTAAAGTTTCCTCAATTTTTAAATTAACGGCATTTAATCCCTGGAAATCTCTGACGTTATCTTCAAATACATTTTGAATATTATCGTTCTGGTCAATAATTAATTTTTTAAATTCAGAAAATTGCAAAAAACCATAGTAGGATTCATCAATTCCTAAGGTTTCTGGTAATGTAATTTTATTAGGGAATTGAATGGTACAAGATAAAGGAGTTTTTGTTTTTCTATATAATTTTCCTAAATCATTTGCTCCATAAATAATAAAATCAATATTTTCAAATAAGTTTAATTGCTCAAGGTGCTGCTTGTTTATTGATATACATGCTTGAATATTTTTATCTGCGATTACAGTTGTGCTTGTTGTGATATAGAAAATTTTGCATGAAGGGTTTTGCTTAAATTCCGAAGCTAAAGAGAAAATGTAATCTGAAATTTCTGATAATTTGGTAATATCTTCATTTCTAATAAGTTTATGTTCTTCTGAGAAAAAATCATAGACGCCATTATAAAATTGATGCATTTCACTAGTATCAATATTCGAAGATGTTTTTGATTGAATAAATATATATTTAACGTCTAAATAGCTATTTTGTGCAAGAAGACCATCTATTTCGTTAAGTTCTTCAATTAAATGACCATTTACGATAATAGCTAATCCATCAATACCTGTATCATTTCCTGAACCTATAGAGATAGAGTCAATATCAAAACTTTTATTATATTCATTGCTTAGAATTGAATAATTTACAAATTTCTCAAAATTTGAACTTTCATCTTTGTTAACTATTTCTTGTGTTTTAAGAAAATCATTTAGTAAGGTTTTTGTAATGCGGTCCATATAGTTTTAAATATCATGTAGTTCTTTGAATCATATAAAAAAACCCCGCACTAAGCGAGGTTTTTTTATCTCAGTATTTAATTAAATATTAAACACGTTCGATAATAGTCGCGATACCTTGACCAAGACCGATACACATGGTCGCAAGACCAATTTGCGTATCTTGTTGTTCCATTACGTTAAGCAATGTTGTCGTGATACGTGCACCAGAACAACCCAATGGGTGACCCAATGCAATCGCACCACCATTTAAGTTAATGATGTCTTGCTTCTCATATACGCCTAAGCCTTTCATTACAGACAAGCCTTGAGCAGCAAACGCTTCGTTTAACTCGATGGTTTGAATATCCGCCATGGTGAAACCTGCACGTTTAAGCGCTTTTTGCGTTGCAGGTACTGGACCATAACCCATGATCGCAGCGTCACAGCCTGCAACCGCCATAGAGCGAATCACAGCACGTGGCTTAAGACCTAAAGCTTGAGCGCGTTCAGCAGACATCAGTAACATTGCAGAAGCACCATCAGACAACGCTGAAGAGGTTGCCGCAGTGACAGAACCACCTTTCGGGTCAAATACAGGACGTAATGAACGGAATGCTTCAATGTTGGCATCTGGACGAATCACTTCATCGATGTCACACAGAATTTTGAAGCCATTTTGATCATGACCTTCAACACCCACGATCTCATTTTTAAAACGGCCTTCTTGCGTTGCAGCCCAAGCGCGGCGGTGAGATTCCACACCAAATGCATCTTGTTCTTCACGGGTAATGCCGTTCATACGACCTAACATTTCAGCCGTTAAGCCCATCATGTTAGACGCTTTTGCATAGTGTTTAGATGCTTCTGGGTTCAGGTCGATGCCGTGCATCATCCCAACGTGACCCATGTGCTCGACACCACCAATAATGAATACATCACCTTGGTTGGTAGCAATTTGCGCTGCTGCCGTATGAATAGACTGCATAGATGAACCACAAAGACGATTCACAGTTTGACCTGCAACAGTTTTTGGAAGATCAGCCAATAACGCAATGTTACGACCAATATTCATGCCTTGTTCTAGGGTTTGATTGACACAACCCCAGATCACATCTTCAACTTCATTGGTGTCGAATTGGTTACGAGCAACTAAAGCACGTACAAGTTCAGCAGATAAGCTGTCTGCACGTACATTGCGGAACATACCGTTTTTGGTTTTACCCATTGCAGAACGTACACCATCAACGATGACAACGTCACGCGGATTTAAAGTAGCCATTCACGTTGCTCCTTAACGGTAGAATTTTTTGTTGTTAGCTGCCATGTCACGCAACATTTGTGGCGCTTCATAAGCTTTACCTAAGTGTGCATATTTGTCGCAAAGTGCTACGTATTCAGCTACACCTGTTTGGTCGATATAACGGCATGGACCACCGCGGAATGGAGGGAAACCCACACCCATAATCATGGCCATATCTGCTTCAGAAGGCGTTGCCACAATGTTATCTTCCAAGCAACGAACTGTTTCGTTACAGAAAGTCAGCATCATACGGTCAATGATTTCTTGAGCATCAAACTCATGCTTTTCAGTAGTCGCCATTGATGCAACAAGCTCATAAGCTGTTGGATCGATGGTTTTCGCTTTTTTACCTTTACGATCAAGCTCGTATTTGTAGAAACCAACGTCGTTCTTTTGCCCCAAACGTTTGTTTTCATACATCAACTCAATAGCGCCTTTAAAGTCTGGCTTCATACGGTCTGGGAAACCTTCCGCCATCACTTCTGCACCATGAACACCAGTATCAATACCGACAACGTCGATCAAATACGCAGGACCCATTGGCCAGCCGAATTTTTCCATCACTTTATCAACTTGCTGGAAGTCAGCACCGTCTTTAAGCAATAGGTCAAATGCACCGAAGTAAGGGAACAATACACGATTGACCAAGAAGCCCGGGCAGTCGTTCACCACGATTGGTGTTTTACCCATTTTTTGAGCAAGAACCACAGTGGTTGCAATCGCTTCAGCAGAAGTTTTTTCACCACGAATGACTTCAACCAAAGGCATCATATGCACTGGGTTAAAGAAGTGCATACCCACAAAGTTTTCAGGACGTTGTAAGCTTTCAGCCAAACGAGTAATTGAAATCGTTGAGGTATTTGATGCAATAATGGTGTTTTCACGGACTGATTTTTCAGTATCTGCAAGCACAGCCGCTTTAATCTTCGGATTTTCAGTCACCGCTTCAATTACGATATCCACTTCTTTAAACTCATCTAAGCTTAAAGTTGGACGAATACGTGCAAGGGTTTCACCCATTTTTGCAGGAGTCATTTTTTTGCGTTCAACTTGTTTGGTCAACAATTTGTTCGCTTCAGACATACCGAGTGCAAGTTGCGGGTTACCAATATCTTTCATGATAATAGGTGTGCCTTTGCTGGCGGCTTGATAAGCAATACCACCACCCATGATACCTGCACCTAGAACAGCCGCTTGGTTGACAGGATGCGCACCTTTTTCATGTTTTTTAGAGGTTTTTTTCACAATTTGGTCATTGATGAATAAACCAATCAATGCACCTGCTTGTGGCGTAATCGCAGCTTTTGCAAAACCTTCTGCTTCTGCTTTTAAGGCTTCGTTACGTGGAAGGCTTGCACCTGCTTGTAAAGAATCAAGAAGAAGTTTTGGCGCAGGATATTGTGCAGGATTTGCTTTGGCAAGAACCGCACCTTTAGCGCTATTGAATGCCATCATTTGTTCTAATGGATTCAATTTCACAGGATCTAATTTTTCTTGGCGTTTTGCTTTCCAATCAACACGACCTGCAATCGCTTGTTTAACTAGGTCAATCGCAGCGTCTTGGAGTTTATCAGCAGCAACCACTGCATCGACAGCACCATCTTTAAGTGCAGCAGCAGGACGTTTAGGGTTCGCCATTGCCATCCATTCAACGGCATTGTCGATACCAATCACGCGGCTTAAACGAACAGAACCACCGAAACCTGGGAAAATCCCGAGTTTAATTTCAGGTAAACCGACTTGAGCTGCTTCTGACATGACACGGTAGTCACAGACCAAGCACATCTCAAAACCACCGCCCAATGCAATACCATTGATTGCAGCGACTTTCGGAATGTTTAAATCTTCAAATGCGTTGAAGATGTCGTGAACAGGCATGACCCAATCCACAATTGCTTTTTCGCCTTGAGAAAAGTTATCACCGAATTCAGTGATGTCTGCACCGACAATAAATGTAGATTTAGCAGAGGTGACGATTAGGCCTTTAACGTCGTTATTGGCTTTAACCGCATCAATTGCAGCTTTAAAATCTTCAATTGTTACACGGTTAAATTTGTTGACCGACTCACCTTGTAAGTCAAAGCGGAATTCTGCAATTCCGTCCGAAAGCATTTGGACGGTAATGGCATTGCCAGCGTGGATCATGCCTGATCTCCTTTCTTTTGGAGGACTTATTTAAGTGGATGTTTTGAAGCGTGTACGTATTTTTGACGCACATCGAGCTTCACTAAGCTTACGATAACTATATCTAAAAAGAACATAACAAGTTGTATCAAGCCGTGACGCAATGGTCATCAATTTATTTGTTGCAAAAGCTTATCTCATCATGCTTTATCCTTGAGTATAAGAAGAACAGGGTAATAAAACATTTGTTTTTATAGCTATTTTTTATTTGAAGCGCTTTATTTTGAGATTTATATATTCAATAATAAATGAGTAATTTGAATTTAGCGTTAGTCAAAATAGTCAATTGCCTCATTCAATCAGGATTAAATCACTTGCTATTGAGCTGTGATAGTCCTTACTATTTTTGTTCTAAAACTCGCAAGCAAAGCGAAAAGCCTGTGAGACGAAGTCGTATATTCGAAACAGATAAAAAATACTTCATAATTTATTAAAATAAATAGAGAGAAATCGCCGCGTGTATAAAATAATTTTGCCTGTAATGTGTGCATTAACTTTAATTGGATGTGGCGGTGGTGAAAGTTCCTCTACCTCATCAGCGCAATTAATCACTTTATATAATATTTATGATGAGAGAAAGAGTGACATTGATCCATATCTTCCTTATCAGCCGAAAAAATATCAGCTTGATCATCATCAAAATCTGAGTATTCAGTATTTAAAAGGTACTGCTTCGAGCAATATCCCTAAAACTTATGTGACACAACATGGTTTATCGAATTTTACTTCTCCTAGCATTGGGAACAATGAATACCGTGTAGGGAAAAATGCCTCTTTTGATGGCATACAATTAGTTTATGAGGTAGGCGATCATCAGGCAAAAGATGCTTTAAAATTAAGCGAAGCGTTTAAGAAAATTGATGTTTCAAATTTACCTCTCATGAGTGATCAATCTAATCCAGTACATCAGTTAAACAGATCAGTGGAAGGTCAAATTTTAGCAGCGCTATTGGGTTTAGGTGATATGGAACAAAAATTTCCTCAGGGTGCAAGCTGTTGGCAAAAAACCAGTCAAAAGAGTAATCAAGATTATATTGAATTTTATAGCGATGATGATCCTCCTCATGTTGATGAAAATTCAGCAGTTATAAAGACAGGGCAGTGGGGAAATGTCAGTTGGACACAGTTTATAGCTGATGAAAACCAAAAACAGATGGCCGATGTGAACGTGAATATTGAAGGTAAGGTGTATTGGGGATTCTACCATCCACAGGATGAAGTATTTCCGATACAGCCAAATCAGTTTACTTGTGATTTTATGAATGAGATTGCTTACATTGCAGCAACTCAGCGCTTAGATAAATTATTGACTGATGAAAAAACTAAATAAAATGCCCAAAGGTGTGTTTTTCACAACAGTAGCCTTGAAAACGGTTAGATGAATCTACATCATCTAATAATAATCCAATGTTAAAAGTCGACTGTGAACGAAAAAGCCCGTGAAAATATTGAAAAAATTTTAGCCAATATGACCACTTTGCCCGGTATTTATCGAATGCTGGGTAAAGAAGGTGAGTTACTGTATGTCGGTAAAGCCAAAAATCTAAAAAATCGCGTATCCAGTTATTTTGTTAAAACCATTGAGCATCCTAAAACACAAGCATTGGTCGCACGGATTTATCATATTGAAACGCTGGTGGTGCGTTCTGAAACCGAAGCCCTCTTGCTTGAACAAAATCTCATTAAGCTCCATCGTCCGCCTTACAATATTATGCTGCGCGATGATAAGTCGTACGTCTATATTTTTGTGTCGAGTGACAAACCTTATCCACGTATTGCAGCAGGGCGTGGTAAAGGCAAGCATCAGGAGGGTAAATTTTTTGGGCCTTATCCGAGTGCTTATAATGCCCGTGACACTTTATTGGTTTTACAAAAGCTATTTAATGTGCGGCAATGTGAAAATAGTTATTTTTCACAGCGTAAACGTCCATGTTTGCAATATCAAATAAAACGCTGTACCGCACCTTGTGTGGGGTTGATTTCGCCTGAAGAATATAATGAAGATGTTAAAAATTCGATTCGCTTTTTACAAGGTGACACCAAAGAACTCAATCAAGAATTGATTGCCAAAATGGAAGCGGCGGCTGAAGCCTTGGAATTTGAAAAGGCGGTCTTTTACCGTGACCGTATGGCCTTACTACGCGATGTACAGTCGCAACAAGCCATTTATAAAGTCAAAGGTGAGGCTGATATTCTGGCCATTGCCTATTATGCAGGTGTGACGTGTGTGCAGATCATGCATGTCCGTAATGGTAAAATGTTGGGCGGTAAAAGTTATTTTCCCGATATGTGGGGTGAAGATTTAGGGCAAATGTTATCTGACTTCATGGCTAACTTTTATTTTCAGGTGGCAGATGAAGTTCCGAGTGAGTTGATCATCAATACCGAATTGCCCAATACCAAAGAACTTGAAGATGCAATCCAGCAAGAATTTGCTCAGAAAGTACAGATTAAACACAAGGTGCGAGAAACCCGTGCTGAGTGGCTAGAACTGGCCAGTATGAATGTTCAACATGCAATTAAAGGTCAATTGGCCAATCATTTTGAATTGAATGAGCGTTTTCATCAGCTTGAACAGGTGCTGGGGCGACCCGTAGATCGGATTGAGTGTTTTGATATTTCACATACCATGGGTGAAGCCACCATTGCATCTTGTGTGGTATTCGATTCGGGTGGTGTGCGTAAACGAGATTATCGTCAGTTTTCGATTGAAGATATTACGGGTGGTGATGATTATGCTGCTATGCATCAAGCATTAACGCGACGTTATAAAAAAGCCATGCTGCCTGATTTATTACTCATTGATGGGGGCAAGGGACAATTGCATATGGCCATGCAAGTGATGCAGGACTTAGGGCTCGAAGCCTTTATGGTGGGCGTATCCAAAGGTGAGGGCCGTAAGCCGGGCTTAGAAACCTTACACTTTACCGATGGTACAAAAATTCAACTGCCCGAAGACCATAAAGCGTTGCATTTGATTCAACAGATTCGCGATGAAGCACATCGATTTGCTATTACCAAACATCGGGCCAAACGAGATAAAAAACGTGGCGGCTCTGTGTTGGAAGTTATTCCCGGATTAGGTCCAAAACGTAGACGTGATTTATTGACGCATTTTGGTGGGATTCAGGGAGTCTTAAAAGCGTCAGAAAATGACTTGAAATTGGTTCCAGGTCTAGGTGCGGTGATGGCACGTACGATTTATAAAATTTTACATGAATAAAAATTTGAACATGGCCAAAAAGTACATTGACGCCCGAGTCATTGGTCATTTACACGCTTTAAAAATCAGTAAAAGATAAAATTATAGAAAAGCTGTAGGATTGAAAATGTCATTGAGTCAATTATTTACGGAAATTGAACAAACGGAATGGGTCGATATTCCTTCAGGTTGGTTGCAAGGACGAACCATTTATGGAGGATTGGTCGCAGGCATCTTGATGCATAAGGCTTTAATCACCATTGCTGACTCAGCAAAATATTTGCTCAGTACCAGCATCACCTTTGTTGGACCAGTACAAGAAAGTAAAGCTCGTCTCACGGCCGAAATTCTGCGACAGGGCAAATCGGTGACCACCATTGAAGTGCGCTTATGGCAAGATGAAGCGGTACAAAGTATTTTAATTGCCAGTTTTGGAACGCAACGTGCATCGAGCATTCAAGTCCACCAAGAATGTATTGCGCCGGATTATCCAGCCCCAGAACATTTGGTTAAACCTCTCCAGCATGAGGCAATGCCACAGTGTTATCGGCAGTTTGATGTCTCTTGGGCAGAAGGTCAATATCCATGTACAGCAAGTGAAACACCTGATTTTGGTGGTTGGTGTCGTTTTAATCCTGAGCAGCATGAAAACCGCGAATTTAGTGTGGCCGATTTAATGATCTTAATAGATATTTGGCCACCTGGGGTATTGCCTATGTTTAAGACACTGGCACCTGCCAGTTCTCTCACTTGGCATGTGACCTATGTCCACCCCGTACAGCATCAATTACAGGATTGGTTTAAATATAAAGTATTTACAGATTATGCTGCAGACGGCTATTCCACTGAATCTGCCCATCTTTGGGATGCTGAAAACCGACTGATTGCTATTTCCAGACAGACCGTGACCGTGTTTAGCTAGTGACACTGTATAGCAATTCGTATAAAGTGAGGCTGAATTAACGATGAATCAATTCTCGAAATATGTGTGGTTTTTCATCGTACATAAAGGGGAAAATTGGCGGTGTCTATGACTACAGGTCGCATCCTGAATATTCCAAATATCTTGACTTTGGCGCGTATTGGTTTAATACCTGTTTTTTTAGCTGTGGCTTATTGGCCACCTGCAATGGGTATGGCTGAACACGATACAGACATGACACGTCATGTTATTTTAACTGCTATTTTTGTCGTGGCAGCTGTAACGGATTGGTTTGATGGCTATTTGGCGCGAACACTCAATCAAACTTCAGCTTTTGGGCGCTTTTTAGATCCTGTTGCAGACAAGTTGATGGTTGCCGCAGCCTTAATAGTGCTAGTGCAATGGCAACCGAGTATTTCGATGGCCTTCGCTGCCATTGTGATTATCTCGCGTGAAATTACCGTTTCAGCACTGCGTGAATGGATGGCAGAGTTAGGTGCACGTACCAATGTGGCTGTCTCTACGGTCGGTAAATACAAAACAGCTTTTCAAATGATCGCAATTTCAGTGTTTTTATTGAATTGGCGGCCGCTTGATACTTTGGCTTATTTGTTGCTCTACACCGCCGTTATTTTGACTTTATGGTCGATGTTTATTTATTTAAAAGCAGCATGGCCATATTTGAAACAACCTTAATACCTTGATCTATCCAGTATAAATAAAACGTCCAAGTGGGCGTTTTTTTTTATTTTTTATGAAAAAATGGTGATTAGGAATAAAAAAAATCCTAGATTTTGGGGGAAATCTAGGATTGAAATCGAACATATTTCTATTCTTATCAAGATGTTTAACCATCTCGTTGAAAACAAGTATAAGCAGACTAAAAAATAAAATCATGTACCTTATTGTGTTGGAATGTATTGTTTTATTGAGAAGTGTATATTCGCTTTACAGTTATTTCTAAATGTTAAAAATTGATTTAAAAGCATCCATATTTTCAAAATTAAACAGCATTTCAGTGATGGTTTTTTAGGTCTAAATAAAAAAGCCCCACTTGAATGGAGCTTTTTTGTGCAAAGGGATCGCTATTTTTAAATCAACATGATTTAAAACTTAAGTAAGGACTCATCAGAAAAATGAATAAGATTATTATTTTTCTGCTGTCCAACCTTCTGCTTTTTCAACGGATTCATCATTGCTAAAGAATTTTTCACGTTGTTCTTCAAGAAACTTTTTTGCATCAGCTTCAAACACATTTAATCGTTTTTCATTAATTAAAGTGGTTTGGTGCTTAAGCCACTCTTGCCAAGCTTGTTTAGAGACAGTGTCAAAAAATTCTTGACCCTTTGCACCGGGGAAAGGTGCAAAGTCTAAACCGTCCATGTCGGTTTGATACTTACGGCAAAAAACTTGTCGAGACATCTTATTATTCCTTAAGCATAAAGTTTTTCTAAGCGCGTATAAGCACGAGCAATTGCTGCTTCTACTTGAGCAGGTGCAGTTCCACCAATGTGGTTACGTGCATTTACAGAAGCTTCGAGCGTTAATGCTTTTTCAAATACATCTTCAGAAATTAAATCCGAAAATTGTTGGAGTTGTTCAAGGGTCAGTTCAGATAAATCTTTAGATTCAGCCACACCCAATGCGACTGCTTTACCCACAATTTCATGTGCGTCACGGAATGCTACGCCATTTTTTACCAAATAATCGGCTAAATCAGTTGCAGTTGAGAAACCACGAAGGGCTGCTTCACGCATAATGTCAATGTTTGGCACCAGTGCAGGAATCATATCGGCAAAAGCCATCAATGAACCACGAACGGTATCAATCGCATCAAATAAAGGTTCTTTATCTTCTTGATTGTCTTTGTTGTAGGCCAAAGGTTGACCTTTCATTAAAGTTAATAAGCTCATCAAGTCACCATACACGCGACCCGTTTTACCACGAATGAGCTCTGGGACATCTGGGTTTTTCTTCTGCGGCATAATCGAAGAACCAGTGCAAAAACGATCTGGAATATTCACAAATTTAAACTGTGCTGAAGTCCACAAAATCATTTCTTCTGACATACGTGATAAGTGCATCATGATGAGTGATGCGGCCGCATTAAATTCAATGCCGAAATCACGATCAGAAACCGCGTCGAGAGAATTCTCACAAATATCTTCAAAACCAAGTAATTGCGCAGTATAAGCACGGTCAATCGGATAGGTGGTTCCGGCCAAAGCCGCGGAACCAAGTGGTAAACGATTGACGCGTTTACGGCAATCGATTAAACGCTCGCTATCACGAACCAACATTTCAAACCAAGCCATAAGGTGATGACCGAAAGTGACTGGTTGTGCTGTTTGCAGATGAGTAAAGCCCGGCATAATGGTGGTGGTGTTTTTCGCGGCTAAACTTAAAATACCTTTTTGTAATTTTTCTAATAATTTTAAAATGGCATCAATTTCATCACGTACATAAAGACGAATATCCGTTGCCACTTGGTCGTTACGGCTACGCCCAGTATGCAGTTTTTTACCTGTAATACCGATACGCTGAGTCAGGCGAGACTCAATATTCATGTGCACATCTTCTAGGTCAATACGCCATTCAAAATTGCCCGCTTCAATGTCTGCTTGAATTGCGGTTAATCCAGTAATGATGTCATCACGTTCTTGCTCGGTGAGTACGCCAACTTTAGCCAACATGGTGGCATGTGCAATTGAACCCGCGATATCTTGTTTATAAAAGCGTTGGTCAAATTGTACAGATGCTGTAAATTCAGCAACAAAAGCGTCAGTAGCTTCAGAGAAACGACCGCCCCACATACCCGAAGTTTGGGATTGTGACGGATTTGAGGAATTAGAAGATGTGGTCATGTCGGCTCAATAAGATAAAAAGCATTAGAACGAAAAACAGTATAACAAATTCAGCTTCACTTGCCGAAGGACAAGATGATCAAACTTTTGCACATACGTTAGAAAATAAGACATATGCCTACTTTTTTACCAAAATTGGGCATTGGCAACATTTAATCGAATTGTTTATTGCCAGTAATATTTTAGCCATGATTTTGGCTTTGGCTGAAGCACAATCTTGGGAAAATTTAAGCTTAGCTCGTGTATTACAACATGTTTTATTTATTAATTGGGTTTTATTGGCTTTTGCTGCTTTAATTGAGCTCATACAAAGAACAACACGCCACTTAAGTTTGACTCAAAACTTATTGATGGGTTTTATTTTGCTGCAACTGATTATTTTTTTGACCACAGTCGTTATCAATGGGCTGTTACATTTTGGTCAAAATTTTCAAATTTCTCATTTAAATTTAAGCATTTTATGGGAAGGTGTTGTATTAAACTTGAGTTATGGTGTGTTGATCGGTGCTTTTTGTTTTCGTTATCTTTATTTACGTGAACAATGGATTCGACAACAACATAGTGAGTTGAACGCACGTATTCAAGCCATGCAAGCGCGTATTCATCCGCATTTTTTATTTAATAGTTTAAATAGCGTCATCAGTCTGATTGGCAGTGATCCTGACAAAGCAGAACAAATGTTGTTGAATTTATCGCGTTTATTTCGCGCCAGTTTTCAGGAATTAAAGTTAGTTAAACTTAAAGATGAAATCGAATTGTGCCAACATTATTTGGCCATTGAGCAGATACGATTAGGTGATCGGCTAAAGGTAGAGTGGAAATATCAGCCAGAAGTCCTTCATTCTGATATACATATTCCTTTATTAACTTTACAACCTTTGGTTGAAAATAGTATTTTTCATGGAGTTGAAAATTTTTTAACACCGAGCACAATTAATATATTGGTCGAAATATTGCAAAATCAAGTCAATATAGTCATTACTAACCCGCATATACAGGATAAAATAAATTTACGACAAGGGCATGGTATTGCCGTTGAAAATGTGAAGCAGCGTCTTAAAGCATATTATGGACGGTCTGTTGTTTTTCAAACTTATGCAGGAAAGGGAATGTTTACCACGGTGGTGCAATATCGTTATAAATAAAATGCATGCTTAACTTATAAAAAAAAAGATGTGGACTGTGAAAGGAGGAGAAATGGACATCCTAATTTGTGATGATGAGCCTCTTGCCGTAGAGCGTTTATCACGATTGGTCACGCAGCTTGGACATGAAGTCGTTGCTACTGCAAGTTATGGTCTTGAAGCTATTGAAATGGTTAAATTTTATGAACCAGATGTCATACTTCTAGATATTCAAATGCCTGAAATGGATGGTTTGACTTGTGCGCAGTATTTGCGTCAACTCGATCCAATGCCCGCCATTATTTTTTGTACTGCTTTTGATGATCATGCATTAGATGCATTTAAATCACATGCAGAGGGCTATTTATTAAAACCAGTCATGCAACAGGAATTGCAACAGGTTTTAGATCATTTAACCAAATTGACTCAAGCACAAATGAGTACATTAAAACAAAAAGAAGATATGGACGAATCGAATATAAAACGTCAGCAAATTGCTGCAAAAACATACCGTGGTGTTGAATTGGTGCCAGTCGAAAATATTTATTATTTTTTGGCAGATCAAAAATATGTCACTGTACGTCATGGGAATGGCAATGTATTGATTGATGAAACTTTGAAAGATTTAGAAAATGAATTTGGTGATCAATTTGTTCGAATCCATCGCAATGCTTTGGTTGCTGTGCATTTTTTGGATGGGTTGGAATTAATTAGTTCGGGGCAGTATCAAGTGCGTTGTCGTGGCTTGGAGGAGCGTTTGGCAGTGAGTCGACGTCATTTGCCAAATTTAAGGGAAAGAATACAAAAAATATAGCATCTTTAGATCTGTTTTAAAGAAAAGTAGAGAGATAAATTTACTTGCTTTTTCTAATGGGCAGGTTAAGTTTACAATACTGCAATTATTGACTGTATCTAAAATTTATGAAGATTTTGAAGATTGCCACTCGACAAAGCCCTCTTGCATTATGGCAGGCTGAACACATTCGTGCCCGTTTAGAGGCCATGCATGCCGATCTTAAAGTTGAGTTGGTCACTTTTGTGACCCAAGGTGACAAAATTTTAGATACGCCTTTAGCCAAAATTGGGGGTAAAGGTTTATTTGTTAAAGAACTAGAAGCAGCTTTGCTCGATGGTCGGGCAGACTTGGCTGTGCACTCTATGAAAGATGTGCCTATGGCTTTGCCAGAAGGTTTAAGTTTAGCTGTCATTTGTGAACGTGAAGATCCACTTGATGCTTTTGTATCAAATACTTATGCTTGCTTTGATGAACTCCCTCAAGGTGCAAAGGTTGGAACCTCGAGCCTGCGCCGAAAATGTCAAATTTTAAAACAACGTCCTGATCTAAATATTATCGATTTACGCGGTAATGTGGGTACACGTTTATCTAAACTGGATGCAGGACTATACGATGCCATTATTTTAGCCAGCGCAGGATTAAAGCGTTTGGGACTAAATGGGCGTATTCGTCATACTCTTGATGCTACCTTAAGTTTACCTGCGGTGGGACAAGGTGCGTTAGGTTTGGAGTGTCGTGAAACTGACCAAGCTGTATTGGATCTGATTTTACCGCTTCTACATGTGGAAAGTGATCTTTGTGTACGGGCTGAACGTGCTTTTAACGCGTATTTAGAAGGTGGGTGCCAAGTTCCGATTGCAGGTTATGCCACTTTACATCAGGATCAAATTCAGATTGAAGGTCGTGTGGGGAGTTTTGATGGAGCGACGTTACTAAAAGTCAAACTAAGTGGTCCTGCGGAAGACGCACAGCAATTAGGAATTACCCTTGCACAAAAATTGCTTGAGCAAGGTGCGGGTGATTTACTGAAATCTTTTTATTAAATGTTGTTTATCAATAGTCGTCCTACAGACCGTGCAGAAAAATTGAGTCATGTCTTGCGTATGGCTCAAGTCGAAGTTGTTGAATTGGCTTTATTGGAATTATTAAAGCGACCCTATTCCAATGAATTAGCACACTTATATCAACAATTGCCTATGGCTCAGATTGTTGTTGTGGTTAGCCCAACGGCTGTAAGACTAGGAATGGACTATTTAAAACAATCCTCAATTTCATTAAATGAACTTAATCAACTGCAATGGATTGCGGTGGGTGATGCAACCGCTCAAGCCTTGGCAGATTATGGGATTACTGCTGAAGTGCCTTTGGTGGAAACTTCAGAAGGCATGTTGCAGTTACCTATTTTAAATCACCTAAAGAGTGGGACAAAGATTGCTTTTTGGCGTGGCGAGGGTGGTCGCCTGTTCATGATGGAACAGCTTAAGCAACAGAATATGCAAATTCTGAATTTTATTTTATATGAACGTCGTTGTCCTTTACTTACACAGCAAAATTTTCCTCAATTTATTAGTAAATTAGCACCATATTCAAGTTACATCATGTTGATCAGTAGTGAAGCAAGTTGGTTGAATTGGCTGGATTTGATGCAGGATCAAGAACAATTACTTTCAAAAGCTCATTATTTTGTTTTAGGGGAACGCTTGTATCAAGTTGTTTCAGATTATAAGAAAAATCACTTAGCATGTTTTAATGTCAGCCCATTATCCGATTTAAAAGCAGATTCAATTCTGCAGCAGATTGCAGTTGTGCAAGGGACCACATGAAGAAAATTTTTATTTTATTATTGGGTTTGAGTTTGGTCTGGATGGTAAAGCTCAGTTATGACGTATTTACACTTAATACACAACAGACAGAACTCAGTAATACTTTGCATCGAATTGAACAAAGCAATGCAAATTTAAATGATCAAATGGTGTCTTTACAACGCCATATGAATGTAAAAGATGGCACCGTCAATCCTGCAGCAGAAACAGCAGCACATTTAAAAATAATTTCAGAATCCAGTATAGATCCCATAGTTGTTATTAAGCAGCAAGTTGATTTAATTGAATTTATGCTGAAACAACAAAAAACCAATGAAGCTTTAGAGAGGTTGATGCTTCTCGAGCGCAATATTGAACAGTATGCTTTAGCTCCGTCATTGAAGCAAAGTTTGCATGAAGTAATCAAAAAAGATCAGCAAGTGATTCAACAGTTTGCCAGTGCCCGAATAGCACAACAGGTCAAAATCAACTTATTAATCCATCAATTGGATCAAGCTTTAGCTGAAGAAATAATGTATCCGCAGTTAAAGACAAATACGTCACAACGCGAATATTTTTGGCAGCGCTGGTTGGTGATTGAGTCTGCAAAACAACCCGCAACAGCATTAATTCAACGACCATTAATTCTCAAAGAGACGCAGCTCAGATTATTATTGGCGCAGCATGCTTTACAACAGGGGCAATATATAGAGTATCAACAAGCCTTGACTGAAATTATCAGTTTACTGAATGCTTTACCCGATGAAAAAACCCATCAAATGATTCAAAAAATCCAAAAGATAAAAGGATTGAGTGTTATTCCAACCCCGATTTTAAATACACGTGAACTTTTGGGATAACAAATTCATGAAGCAAATTTTACAGGCTTATGTATTTATTGGCCTCATTATCGTCGCGCTACTCAGTATTTTAAGTTATGGTTATGGTGCAGGTTACATTTATATATATTGGCGCGAATTACAAATTCAAACCAATATTTGGGTACTCTTTGTTATTTTAATCAGCCTTGCACTTAGCATGCAGTTGCTTTGGCTAAGCATTAAACGTTACTTGAGTCAGCAACAGCGCAAAATAGAAACAGTTTTCAATTTTAAAAATTTGCATCCTTATGAGCAATTAGCCGTGGTTTGGTTGTTAGAAGCTGCCGAAGATCAACAAGAATTTATCCAAACTGTATTTTCCCAATCAGGTTTATTAAAAGGGATTATTGATTCACGTTTGTATTGGATGCAGCATCAATACCCAGAAGCTTTGACCAGCTTAAATCAAACCAATCCAATGGCATTTGAGCTGGCTGAAATTCAACGGATTGAAATTTTTCTTGCACAAAATAATGGAGAGCAAGCATTAACGCATTTGGAATTTCTAAATCAGCATGAACTTTCGCCGTGGTTAAATGAAGTCAAAAGTGCTTATGATTTACGTCTAACCAGTTTATGGGGAAAATTTGCAATTCAATTTCCATGGATGTATTTGCGTTCAACTAAATATGGACATTTAGGCGAAATAAAAAAACAAGAATGGTTGCAACAGTTGTTATTAAACTTTGATCAACCTGATATCGAAAGTTTACAAAATTTGCAACAACGATATTTAGACTTGGGAGGTCAAATATATAATCGCAACTATACAATAAAAATGTTGTGGTTAAAGGTATTATCCCGAATCCCTGAAATGAGTGAGCAGCATGAAGCATTAGCCTTGCATTTGCTTGATCAGCAATTTAATCAAGATGTTTTCTATTTTTGGTTCCAGCAGCAGTTATTAAAGCAAAATCCTGATTATTTAAATATTGAAGAGCATATTGATTATTGGGAAAATAAATATCCAGCATTGCCGATATTTAGCTTTGCGAAATGGCATGTATATACGGCCACTCGTCGTGAAAAAGAAGCCAATCAACTACTTGAATTATATCCTGATAATATCCTGATGAATTATTTAAGAATTAAATCAACTTTAAATGGTCAAGATGATTTAATTCAGCAATTAAATTTAATTTTTGAAAATAATTCAAATTTCGTAGAAATGAAAATATAAAGGTAAAGTCGATGTTAACCCTTTTAGATTATCCTATTATTTATCAACAGCAGGTGGCTTGGGGGGATATGGATGCCTTTGGACACGTGAATAATGTTATATATTATCGTTATATGGAAAGCGCACGAATTGATTATATGAATAAGCTTGATATTCTTCGAGAAGATATTTATACCGTTGTTGCATCAAATCAGTGCAAATATATGCGTCCAGTATTTTATCCAGATCAGCTTAAAATCGGAGTGCGTGTAGAGGAAGTCCGTAGTAGTGCATTTCGTATGAGTTATTTATTATGGAGTGAGCTACAGCAACAGGTGGTAGCAACTGGTGATGCCGTTATTGTGTGTGTAGATAAAGTAGAAATGCAAAAAATAAAAATACCAGATCATATAAGAAAAAGATTAATTGAAACTGAATTGAAGGTTAATCATCAGATTTAAAAATAATATAAGGATAGAAGTCAGTAAATGATTAAATCAGTTTGAGTATTGTTGTTTATTTAAACTTTTTTATTGAATATTTTAAATAATAAAAATATTATGTGCGAGTTGATTAAATAAATATAAAACCTAGTGGAGTTAATATGATGCCAGATATTAGTAATTTATCTGTTGAAGAGTTAAAGCGTTTGCAAGTTGAAGCAGAAGCGTTAATTGTCTCTAAAAAAGATCAAGCGATTGAAGATGCTTATCAAAAAATTGCAGATATTGCTGATGACGTAGGTTTGTCGATTGAACAAATTTTAGAATTTGGTGCGACTAAACGTAAAAAGACGGTTCGTAAATCTGTAGAGCCGCGTTATCGCAGTAAAAATAATGGAGCAGACACTTGGACTGGTCGTGGCAAAAAACCACGTTGGTTGGTTGCAGAGCTGGAAAATGGTTCAAAATTGGATGATTTTTTGATTTAATTTAAAAATTCATCAGATCGTCATTCAAGTCGATTAAGCTCAAAAAACCAAGTATGAATACTTGGTTTTTTTATATCTTTGAATTGGTGTTCCGATAAAAATGTGCATAATGTGTATAAAGACAAAATGAACACTCAAGGAAGAATAATTGATATGTGGGTCATAATGGGATGATAACGAAACCCAAATCCTTGACGTGGTGGATTTTTGCCATCAGCGTTTTTTTAATTTTTGTAGTGCTCCAAATTCCGGCAGCTTGGTTGATCTCAAAATTTTATAAAAATAATCAGGTTTTACAAAATGTCAGCGGTAATATTTGGCAAGGACAAGCAGATTGGCATAAAGGAAACTTAAAAGGCTCCCTCAGTTGGAAAACACGACCGCTAGATTTATTCTTGCTCCGTCTAGGGGCGGAAATAGAAGTTCATAGTGGCAATACACAACTAGATGGAGTTGTTGGATATGGCTTTGGTAAAAAAATTATTATTCGTAATTTAAATGGTCAGGTCGCACCTGAAACCTTAAAAAGTGTGGTGGATTGGCAATGGCCCACCAATGCCATTCAATTGCGTGATATTCATTTTAATTTTAAAAAAGAACAGGGTTTTGCACAAGCAGAAGGTACATTGCAATGGGCCGGTGGTAACTTGGTTTACAGCTATGCTCAAAGACAAGAGCGTATGACCATGCCTTCGTTGCAGGGAAAATTATCAGATGAAAACAGTCAGTTGATCTTTGAAATGGGAGATCTGCGTGGACAAAAATTGATTGCACTCGCATTAGATAAAGACTTGATGCTAAATGTGCAACTGACTCAGCGTTTACTGCTTAATATTCCGTCTTATCAAGGTAAGGCAGGTTTAGATACTTATGTCATTAGTTCACGACAGCCTTTATTAAAAGGTGGTAGCGAATGAATGATTGGGTTGAAAAAATTCAACAATTAAATTGGAAACAAGCAGATCGCATAGCCCCTGTTTTATTGGGATTGTTGATTGTATATTTATGCTGGAAGTTGGCGAATATTTTTTGGTTGGTGCTGGCTTCGCCTCAAGTTATGCAGATAGAACGTGTTGAATTGGGCGCTCAGCAAACGTCAGTTCCGAATATTTCTTCATTTGCATTATTTCAGGAAACGGGACGCACGGCAGCTGCAGATGAAAATATTAATCTGATTTTGCAAGGTGTGGTTGTGGGCTATCCAAGTCAGTTTTCTTCTGCCGTGATCAAAGTGAATGATATGGCCGATCGCTATCGAGTCGGAGAAAACATTGCTAACTCAGCATATCAATTGGCCGAAGTTTACTGGGATCGAATTGTATTACGTCAAAGTAATGGCACCATCCGTGAATTAAAATTCAAGGGAATCGAAAATGGGCTTGATCAGACGATTGTTCCGCCAGTGACTTCGCCTTCTGGTTCGGCGGATGCACCATCAACAGAAACAGCTCAAAATCAACAAAGTAACGCTTTAGGGCAAGCTGTACAAAAAATACAGCAAGACCGAGAACAATATTTAAAAGAGATGGGCGTCAATACAGCAGGTGAGGGTTATGAAGTGACCTCCAATACGCCTGCTGCACTGCGCACCAAACTCGGATTACAGCCGGGTGATCGTATTGTTTCCTTAAATGGTCAAGCTGTGGGACAGGGGCAAAATGATGCTCAGTTGTTAGAGCAAGCTCGACGTGAAGGTCAGGTCAAGTTAGAAATAAAACGTGGTGATCAAGTGATGACCATACAACAAAATTTTAAGTGATATATCGTCACATTAATGGGTTAGGAAGCACGGAATTTTATGGCTTTATTTAATCAGCACCGTCCAGTTTGGGCCTTATTTGCGGCTGCACCGCTTATTGCTATGGTGAGCACCACGAGTCACGCTCAAACATGGAAAATTAATTTACGTGATGCTGACTTAACTGCATTTATCAATGAAGTCGCAGATATTACCGGTAAAAATTTTGCTGTAGACCCGCGTGTGCGAGGTAATGTTACTGTTATTTCAAATAAGCCTTTAAATAAAGCAGAAGTCTATGATTTATTTTTAGGTGTGCTCAATGTAAATGGTGTGGTGGCGATTCCATCAGGCAATACCATTAAACTGGTGCCAGACAGTAATGTAAAAAGTTCAGGTATCCCTTTTGATGCCAAGCAGCGCGCTACGGGTGACCAAATTGTGACTCGGGTGATCTGGCTTGAAAATACCAATCCGAATGATTTAATTCCTGCTCTACGTCCCTTAATGCCACAATTTGCGCATTTATCGGCAGTGGCGGGGACCAATGCTTTAATCGTATCGGATCGTGCCAATAATATTTATCAATTGGAAACGATTGTTCGTAATTTAGATGGTACAGGGCAAAATGACATCGAGTCGGTGGCTTTGCAATCCAGTCAAGCTGAAGAAATGATTGGTTTGTTGGAATCGATGAGTTCTACGGGTGCTGCACGAGATTTAAAAGGCTCGCGCATTAGAATTATTGCCGATAACCGTACTAATCGTATTATTTTGAAAGGCGATACAGCAACACGTAAGCGCATACGCCAAATGATCGAGATGCTCGATGTGCCCGCAGCAGACCGCTTAGGTGGCTTAAAAGTTTTTCGCCTGAAATATGCCAGTGCAAAAAATCTGGCTGAGATTTTACAAGGTTTGGTCACAGGTCAATCGGTTGCTAGTTCATCCAACTCCAATAACACTTCTTCCAATGCCAATACTTCATCAAATAACATGGGCAATAATAGTTCCACAAATTCAAATGGTAGTAGTGCCTCTACCATTTCTACCCCAAGTATTAACTTGGGAAGTGGTTCGAACAATACCAATCAAAACAGTATTACCAGTTTTAATGCCAATGGGGTCAGCATTATTGCCGATGACAGCCAGAATGCGTTGGTGGTCAAAGCCGACCCACAATTGATGCGGGAAATTGAATCGGCCATTCAACAACTGGACATCCGTCGTCAACAGGTGCTGATCGAAGCAGCTATTATTGAGGTCGAAGGCACAGATGCAGATCAATTGGGTGTGCAATGGGCATTGGGTGATTTAAGTAGTGGTGTTGGGTTAATTAACTTTAGCAATGTGGGTTCGAGTATTGCAGAGCTTGCGGCAGGTTATGTCGCAGGGGGGGCTTTGGGGGCAGCTGCCAATTTAGGCACAGGCACCTCTTTGGTTTTGGGCGATTACCGTGAAGGTGCGGATGGTTCGCGTAAACTCTATGGTGCGCTCATTCAGGCACTTAAAAGTAAAACCAAGTCTAATTTACTGTCTACGCCTTCTATCGTGACGATGGATAATGAAGAGGCTTATATTGTGGTAGGGCAGAACGTTCCTTTCGTGACAGGTTCGGTTGCAACCACAACAGCAGGAATTAATCCCTACACCACAGTTGAACGTAAAGATGTCGGTGTTACCTTAAAAGTAGTTCCGCACATTGGTGAAAACGGTACAGTTCGTTTGGAAGTAGAGCAAGAAGTTTCTGCTGTGCAGCCCAAAGGTGAGGCTCAGGATTTAATTACCAGTAAACGCGCCATTAAAACCTCTATTTTAGCAGAACATGGTCAGACCATTGTTTTGGGAGGATTAATTTCTGATAACTCGATTCATAGTCGACAATCAGTGCCGGGTTTAGGCTCTATTCCTGGTATTGGTCGTTTGTTTAGAGCAGATGCAAAATCCAATGAAAAGCGTAATTTGCTGGTCTTTATTCATCCAACAATTGTGGGTGATAGTAAAGACGTGCGTCGTTTGTCGCAGCAACGTTATAGTCAACTGTATAGTTTGCAGTTGGCTATGGATCAAGATGGTACTTTCTCAAAATTGCCTGAAAATGTTGAAGATATTTATCAACAACGTATTCCTGTAACGCCTTCAGTACCTAAAGTTGCTCCTTATCAAACTGTTCCATCGGGCGGACAAACACAAGTGAAACCTACTGTGTTCACTACTCCAATTGCAATTGAGCCAGTGGTACAAAAACAGGCGGTACAGGTTCCGAAATCAGAAGTTGAGAAAACCAAAAATACTGTAACCACGACCACCATTCGTTCAGGTTCTTAACAGAGTGGTTAAAAAGTTAAATATTTACCGTGATATGATAAGAAAAAATCGGAAAGAGAAGTACATTTCATGACTTGGAAAATACAAGCAATTACGGGTGAATTGACGGGACAAGAAATCAGTATCGACCGTGATATGTGGGTCGGCCGTCATCAAAGTGCTGATATTGTATTGCATGCTGCGGAGATATCACGCAAGCATGCTGCTTTTTTACTCAAAGATCAGGTTCTTTGGGTTCAGGATTTACAATCTTCAAATGGTACTTTTGTAAATGATTTACAGATTGAGCATGACATCTTATTAAAACAAGGGGATATTGTACAATTTGCCAGCTTAAAATTTTCAGTTCTTGAGCCTGCAAAAAATATTGAAACTGAACCGCTTGAGCCCGTTCATATTGTGGTTAATCCAGTTGTAGAAACAGACACTATTTTAACGCAGCAACAACCATCAGAGGCAGTTGCTGTTTCTGAAACCGCAGCAATCCAAGCTCAGGAGCCGCCTAAAACTGCGGCACAGCAAATGAATGAACAGGGTATGCCTGAACTCAAAGAGCGTGACAGTCAGATGAATGTCACACGTGATGGTCTGCCAACCAATATCGATATCCCAAAACCAGCGCCTATTCCAGAAGGAATAGAAGTCATTGCACAGCCTGAACCAAAAGCAATTGCGTTTGAAGAACCCGTATCTCGTGTTGAGCTTGAAAAAGTTGAACGTAAAAACGCCTCTGTGGGTTTGATTTCGATTATCGCGTTGATGATTTTTGCATTCATTGCTTGGTTGTTATTTAAATAAGCATGCTTAAAATTTACAATTAAGGCATGCAATCGCATGCCTTAATGCTATATAGCGATATGCGTTAGTATAATGATGATGAGAGGAAGAAGATGTCTGTAGCAAATCTGGCAAATCGTGAACTGCTTTTGTTCGATTTGGATGGTACTTTGGTCGATTCTGCCGCTGACCTGTATCGTGCCATGAATATGAGCCTGAATACTTTACAATTACCCTTGGTCACCGAACATCAGGTCAGAACTTGGATTGGTAAAGGTACAGCAGTGTTCTGTCAGAGTACTTTGCAGTATTTAACAGGGCAGGTCGACCCTGCACAACATCAACAATTATTAGACACTTTTTTAGATATTTACAATGCTGAACCCTGCGTTGATACTCAACCTTTTGCGGGAATTGTAGACTTTTTAGAATGGGGTATGAAGCATAACAAAAAAATGATTTGCGTCACCAATAAGCCTGAGCAGCCTGCACGTATGATTATAGACGCTTTGGGTTTAAATCAATATTTTGTGGATGTGATTGGTGGAGATCGTTTTGAAGAGCGTAAACCGCACCCACGTCAGCTTTTATTTTGTGTAGATCACTATCAGCTTGCAAAGGAACAAGTGCTGATGATTGGTGATTCAAGCAATGATGTTGAAGCCGCACGGCGTGCAAGGGTAGATTGTATTGTGGTGAGCTATGGCTATAATCATGGTGAAGATATTCAAAATTGTCAGCCGCAGCAAGTGGTCGATAATTTGACAGAATTGTTGTTGGAAGCTTAAAAGGGGCAGTGCAATGAGGAAGTATATGATTTTTCGATGGCGATTCTAAAGCAGATAACACCGAAGCACACATAAATACGCCTATTTAAAAACATATATAGAGAAACTCATGACCACTCAAATTCAATTCGATCATTTAAAATCTGCTGGTTATAACCTCATCCCTGTCTATCGTCAGCGCTTGGCTGACACTGAAACACCATTATCTGTTTTTGCGCGTTTTAAGCAGCATGAACAAGCCTATTTGTTTGAATCGGTTGAAGGTGGCGAAAACTGGGCGCGCTATTCTATTATTGGGTTGGGTGAGTCGACGGTTTTTTCATGTAATGAAGGTGTGCTTACGGTTCAGCATGCCGATGGTTCAATTGAAACTCAAACCTGTAGTGACCCTTTTGAATATATTCGCAATTTCCAAGCTCAATTTCATGTGCCGACTCAACAGGATTTGCCTGCATTGCCGAGCTTTACGGGCGGATTGGTTGGTTATTTTGGTTATGATGCAGTGCGTTATATTGAGCCACGTTTAACCAATGTGCCAGAAGCCGATCCTGTGGGGTTGCCTGATATTTGGATGATGCTATCCAAAACCGTCATTGTGTTTGACAACTTAAAAGATACTTTATTTTTAATTGTGCATGCTGATGTCAACGATTCAGAAGCATATAACAAGGCACAACAACAGTTAGACCATTTAGAAGCCTTGCTAGCAGAACCGATCAGGCTACAAGCGCAAAAGCATACTGCACCGCATTTTGAGTCGCTTACAGGGAAAGATAAATATCTGGAATCGATTGAAACGGTTAAAGAGTATATTCGGGCGGGAGATGTCATGCAGGTGGTCCCAGGGCACCGAATGGTTTCAGATTTTGATGGTGAGCCGCTACAGGTATACCGCGCTTTACGACATTTAAATCCATCGCCGTATTTATTTTTGGTACAAGGGCAAACTTTAGACAATAAAAAACCGTTTTACATTGTGGGATCTTCTCCAGAAATTTTATCTCGTCTGGAGAATGGTATTGCAACGGTACGTCCTCTTGCGGGAACACGTCCACGGGGTAAAACCAAAGAAGAAGATTTGGCATTGGAAAAAGATTTGTTGTCTGATGAAAAAGAAATTGCAGAGCATTTGATGTTGATTGATTTAGGGCGCAATGACGTCGGACGCGTGTCTAAAATTGGCAAAGTTCAAGTGACAGATCAAATGGTGATTGAGCGTTATTCACATGTCATGCATATTGTTTCGAATGTACAAGGTGAAGTACGTGATGATATTGATGCATTAGATGTTTTTAAAGCCACTTTTCCTGCAGGAACGTTGTCGGGTGCACCGAAAATTCGAGCCATGGAAATTATTGATGAAGTTGAACCGGTAAAACGAGGTGTTTTTGGTGGTGCTGTCGGTTATTTGGGCTGGCATGGTGAAATGGATATGTCGATTGCGATTCGCACCTGTGTGATTCGTGAAAATAAGGTCTATGTGCAGGCGGGTGCAGGGTTGGTAGTGGACTCAAATCCTGAATCTGAGTGGAATGAAACCCAAATAAAAGCACGTGCAGTGATCAAAGCGGTTGAATTATCGTCAAACGGATTGATTTTATAAGTTTTTGCGTATTTTTATTAAAAAAACACTTGCAAGGATTCAGGGTTTTGCTAAACTGCACACCGTTCCGATACGAAACGTACGAAACACTAAGAAACGCCGGCATAGCTCAGTTGGTAGAGCAACTGACTTGTAATCAGTAGGTCCACAGTTCGAATCCGTGTGCCGGCACCATCTTAGATTGTTGAGTGGTTAAGTAAGAGAATAGCACTGATAGTAAGTGTAAAGTGGTGAGGTTCCCGAGCGGTCAAAGGGGGCGGACTGTAACTCCGCTACGAAAGTTTCGAAGGTTCGAATCCTTCCCTCACCACCAATTTTAAGACTTCAGTAAGTGGTTTTAGTACCAACATCGTGCGGGAGTAGCTCAGTTGGTAGAGCGGCAGCCTTCCAAGCTGCATGTCGCGAGTTCGACCCTCGTCTCCCGCTCCATTGAAGCGAAAATTTGCTCTTATAGCTCAGTGGTAGAGCACTCCCTTGGTAAGGGAGAGGTCTCCAGTTCAAATCTGGATAAGAGCTCCAAATATACAGTTTAGTGATTCATTCACAAATTTTTAAAAAGCAGACTTATTAGTCTGCTTTTCAAGTATTAGGTGTTTAATTTTTAGGCGACATGTCGATGCTGAGTTGTTTAAAACCGTGTTCGACGTAAACGAGGAAGATCATCATGGCTAAGGCTAAGTTTGAACGTAATAAGCCACACGTAAACGTGGGTACAATTGGTCACGTTGACCATGGTAAAACAACTTTAACAGCTGCAATTGCAACTGTATGTGCTAAAACTTTCGGCGGTGAAGCGAAAGATTACGCAGCAATTGACTCTGCACCAGAAGAAAAAGCACGTGGTATTACCATTAATACTTCGCACGTAGAATACGATTCTCCTGCTCGTCACTACGCGCACGTAGACTGCCCAGGTCACGCCGATTATGTTAAAAACATGATCACAGGTGCTGCTCAAATGGACGGCGCGATCCTTGTATGTGCTGCGACTGATGGTCCTATGCCACAGACTCGTGAACACATCCTTTTATCTCGTCAGGTAGGTGTACCGTTCATTCTTGTATTCTTAAACAAGTGTGATCTTGTTGATGATGAAGAATTACTTGAATTGGTAGAGATGGAAGTTCGTGAACTTCTTTCTACTTATAACTTCCCTGGTGATGACACGCCAATTATCCGTGGTTCAGCACTTGCTGCACTTAACGGTGAAGAAGGTCAGTACGGTGTACCTGCAGTACTTGCTCTTGTTGAAGCGCTTGATACTTACATTCCAGAACCAGAACGTGCAATCGATAAAGCATTCTTAATGCCAATCGAAGATGTATTCTCTATCTCTGGTCGTGGTACGGTTGTAACAGGTCGTGTTGAAGCGGGTATCGTTAAAGTCGGCGAAGAAGTAGAAATCGTTGGTATTAAAGATACAGTTAAAACGACTGTAACTGGCGTTGAAATGTTCCGTAAATTGCTTGACGAAGGTCGTGCTGGCGAGAACTGTGGTGTTCTTCTACGTGGTACTAAGCGTGAAGACGTTCAACGTGGTCAAGTATTGACTAAACCAGGTGCAATCAAACCGCATACTAAATTCGATGCTGAAGTATACGTACTTTCTAAAGAAGAGGGTGGTCGTCATACACCATTCTTGAATGGTTACCGTCCACAATTCTATTTCCGTACCACTGACGTAACTGGCGCAATCCAATTACAAGAAGGCGTGGAAATGGTAATGCCAGGTGACAACGTAGAAATGTCAGTAGAATTAATCCACCCAATCGCAATGGACCCAGGTCTACGTTTTGCGATCCGTGAAGGTGGTCGTACAGTGGGTGCTGGTGTTGTTGCGAAAGTAACTGCATAATAAAATAAGTTGAAAGCAGGGTTGGGTACTTTAGTATCCAACCCGCCTAGGTCAGTTGTTCACTGGTACGAAATTGGTTTTCAAAGCCGAATGTTCGGGTTAAATCTCTTCTGGCCTGCCAAATTTTTAAAAAAAAACTTGATGCTGGTTAAATTGTCATATAATAAGTCGCGAAGCCTACGACGAGTACAAAAATGTCGAATGATAAATCGCGTGACGCATTAAGCGAAGCGCCAATTCCACAAAGAAATAATTCTGCCGAAGTTGTTCATGCTGGTTCTCCTATAGATATAGTTCTATGGGTTATCGCATTGATTTTATTGGTCGGTGCAGCTATGGTGGGTCAGTATTTGCCAGCATATTGGGCACCTGCAAATAATGTCGGTGTGCGTATCGGTGTAATTTTGGCTTGTATCATCGTGGCTTTGGGTTTATTATACGCCACCCATCAAGGCAAAGGCTTTGTTCGTTTATTGAAAGATGCACGAATAGAGTTACGTCGTGTGACTTGGCCAACCAAGCAGGAAACCGTGACCACATCTTGGCATGTTCTTGCTGTGGTAGTAATCGCGTCCATTGTTTTATGGTGTTTCGATTACATTTTAGGCTGGTTAATGAAGTTTATTATCGGGTAAGAGAGCTATGAAACGTTGGTACATCCTTCATGCCTATTCAGGTTATGAAAAGCAAGTGATGCGTTCACTTAATGATCGAATCCAGCGTAGCGCTGTAGCCGATAGCTTTGGTGAAGTCCTGGTTCCTACCGAAGAAGTGGTAGAAATGAAGGATGGTAAAAAGCGTAAATCAGAGCGTAAATTCTTTCCAGGCTATGTATTGGTCGAAATGGAAATGAATGATGATACTTGGCATATTGTAAAAGAATGTCCAAAAGTGCTTGGGTTTATTGGTGGTACGGCTGAAAAGCCCGCACCAATTACGCAAAAAGAAGCAGATGCGATTCTTGCGCGTGTACGTAACACTGGTGAAGCGCCTCGTCCTAAGACGATGTTTGAACCAGGTGAAGAATTATTGGTGACTGATGGTCCGTTTACCGACTTTAAAGGTGTGGTAGAGGAAGTTCAGTACGAAAAGTCACGTTTAACGTTGACGATTAATGTATTTAACCGACCAACGCAGGTTGAACTCGAATTTCGCCAAGTCGAAAAAGCGAACTAATTTGAGTTGGTTGTAAAACGCCCGATTTTATAAATCGGGCATTGTTGTTGTAATGGTATCGTTACAAATATAGCATTGGGGAGCCTAACGGCGTTTGTACCCAGAGGTAATTGAAATGGCTAAGAAGATTGACGGCTATATCAAGCTGCAAGTTCCAGCTGGTAAAGCAAATCCATCTCCACCGATTGGTCCTGCATTAGGTCAACGTGGTGTAAACATCATGGCATTCTGTAAAGAATTCAATGCTGCTACACAAAAAGTTGAAGTAGGTCTTCCAATTCCAGTTGTGATTACTGTGTATAACGATAAATCGTTCACATTTATCATGAAAACTCCACCTGCTGCTATTCTTCTTAAGAAAGCTGCTGGTATTACGAAGGGTTCAGCTGTACCAAACAAAACTAAAGTTGGTAAGTTGACTCGTGCTCAGTTAGAAGAAATTGCGACTACTAAAGAACCAGATTTAACTGGTGCTGATTTAGACGCACGTGTACGTACCATTGCTGGTTCTGCGCGTTCTATGGGCTTGGAAGTGGAGTTATAAGACATGGCTAAATTAACGAAACGTCAAAAAGCCATCGCTTCTGCTATTGAAGCAAACAAAGTTTATACTTTGGAAGAAGCGGTACAAGTTTTATCTAGCCTTCCTGCTGTTAAATTCAAAGAATCTTTGGATGTTTCAGTAAATCTAGGTGTTGATCCGCGTAAATCTGATCAAGTTGTTCGTGGCGCGACTACGCTTCCTGCTGGTACTGGTAAAACTGTACGTGTAGCTGTGTTTGCTCAAGGCGCTGCTGCTGAAGCTGCTAAAGCTGAAGGCGCGGACATTGTTGGTTTTGATGATCTTGCTGAAAGCATTCAAGCTGGCAACTTAGACTTCGACGTAGTGATTGCTGCTCCAGATGCAATGCGCGTTGTAGGTAAGTTGGGTACGATTCTTGGTCCACGTGGCTTAATGCCAAACCCTAAAGTGGGTACGGTTACTCCTGACGTAGCAACTGCAGTTAAAAATGCAAAAGCTGGTCAAGCACGTTACCGTGTAGACAAAGGCGGTATTATCCACGCTGCGATTGGTCAAGTTGGCTTTGAAGCTGCTGCTATTCGTCAAAACCTTGAAACATTAGTTGCTGATTTAAAAAGATTGAAGCCAGCAACTTCAAAAGGTATTTACATCAAAAAGATCACTTTGAGCTCAACTATGGGTCCTGGTCTTACTATTGATGTATCTAGCGTTTCTAACTAAGTTATTACTTAGAACAGAATTTTAAAGCCCTGAGTAAAAATCAAAGCGCTGCTTTGATTTTTACGCAAGAAACGCTCTGTCGTATTTTGCAAGCTTAGGCAAACTTTGAATTGATAGATGTAAATTTATCAGCGTCAAAGACCTCGGGCGAGGGGAGTTTTTCGAAACTCACTTCTTAAAAAATCAGTCCGAGTAGACGCGGTGGTGTGATTTATTCCTCCTCCGCGTGCAAGTCTTTTTTGATTTGCGAATTGGGAGTGCACTTGTTTGAGTGCATAAATCACCGTTAGGAGGTTTTACAATGGCTCTTCTTATCGAAAGCAAAAAACAGATCGTTGCTGAAGTGGCTGAAATTGCTTCTACAGCGTTCGCTGCCGTTGTTGCTGACTATCAAGGTTTAACTGTTGGGCAATTAACTGCTCTTCGTGTTGAAGCTCGTAAGCTAGGTGTTGCTACACGTGTTGTACGTAATACTTTGGCTAAACGCGCTCTTCAAGATACGCAATTTAATATCTTGAATGACAACCTCGTTGGTCCAACAATCTTAGCATTCTCAACTTCTGAAGACGACATGGGCGCAGCTGCTCGCTTGTTCGAAGAATTTGCTAAAACTAACAAAGCATTTGAATTAAAGGCTGCTGCATTTGACGGCAAACTTTATCAAGGTGAAGAAGTTAGTGTTATCGCAAATCTTCCGAACCAAGAGAAAGCACTTACTTTGCTTGCCTCTGTTCTTCAAGCTCCTATTTCGAAATTGGGTCGCTTACTTACAGCGCTTCAAGAGAAAAACGAGTCAGAAGCTGCTTAAGCTTAAACACCCTTTCACACCATTCAATACCCATTTGGAGTTATTCTCATGGCTTTAACAAACGAAGAAATCCTAAACGCAGTTTCAGAAAAAACTGTTCTTGAACTTGTTGAACTTATTTCTGCTTTTGAAGAGAAATTCAACGTATCTGCTGCTGCTGTAGCTGTAGCTGCTGGTCCTGCTGCTGCTGCTGCTGAAGAGCAAACTGAATTCAATGTTGAATTGACTTCTTTTGGCGCAAACAAAGTAGCTGTAATTAAAGCAGTTCGTGAAGTAACTGGTCTTGGTCTTAAAGAAGCAAAAGACCTAGTTGAAGGTGCTCCACAAGTTCTTAAAGAAGGTATTTCTAAAGAAGAAGCTGAAGAACTTAAGAAAAAACTTGAAACTACTGGTGCTACAGTTACTGTTAAGTAATTTAGCCAGGGATCGATTTGAAAATTGATCCCGAAATTTGGCTGATGGCTCTTGGGTCATCAGCCTTTTTGCGTTACAATTATCGGCTCGATTTTTGTTTGATTGATGTAAAAAGCGTCAATTACTATAATAAATCAAAAACATCAAACGCTTACCAATATTTTTTCATATTTGAAAATATTGCTAAGCGTTTTCATACCACTAAAAATTGCAGCATTTGTAAACAGTGGTGGCCATATCGGCCTGTGTAATTCCTTCTAGGTCCCGTTCTGCAGGCGGGCTTAGTTTACTTTCCGAGGACTCCAGATGGCATACTCATATACCGAAAAGAAACGGATCCGTAAGAATTTTGGTAAATTGCCTAGCGTCATGCATGCTCCGTACTTGTTGTCGATTCAAGTTGACTCGTATAGAACATTTTTACAAGACGGCAAAACTCCAAAAAACCGCGAAGATATCGGTCTCCAAGCCGCATTTCGTTCAGTTTTTCCTATTGAAAGTTATTCTGGCAATGCTGCTTTAGAATTTGTTGAGTATAGCCTTGGTAAGCCTGAGTTTGATGTGCGTGAATGTATTTTACGTGGTTCGACTTATGCAGCACCAATGCGCGTAAAAATTCGTTTGATCATTAAAGATCGCGAAACAAAATCAATCAAAGACGTGCGTGAGCAAGAAGTGTACATGGGTGAAATGCCACTCATGACCCAAAATGGTACCTTTGTGATCAATGGTACTGAGCGTGTAATTGTTTCTCAATTACATCGTTCACCAGGTGTGTTCTTTGACCACGATAAAGGTAAAACGCATTCAAGCGGTAAAGTTCTTTATTCTGCACGTATTATTCCTTACCGTGGTTCATGGTTAGATTTTGAATTTGATGCGAAAGATTTAGTCTTTGTTCGTATTGACCGTCGTCGTAAATTACTCGCGACTGTGGTACTTCGTGCATTAGGTTATAGCAATGAACAAGTCCTTGACATGTTCTATGAAAAAGTACCTGTTTACTTAGACATGGGTAGTTATCAAATTGACCTTGTGCCTGAACGCCTGCGTGGTGAAATGGCTCAATTCGACATTCTTGATGCTGACGGCAAAGTGATTGTTGAACAAGGTAAACGTATTAATGCACGTCATGTTCGTCAAATGGAAGCATCTGGCTTAACCAAGCTTGCTGTTCCTGATGAGTACTTGTATGAACGTATTACTGCACAAGACATCAAGTTACATGATGGTGATGTGATTGCTGCAAATACCGTTCTTAGTCATGAAGTGATGGTGAAGTTGGCTGAGGGTGGTGTTAAACAATTTAACATCCTATTCACTAATGACATCGATCGTGGTTCTTTCGTTGCGGATTCTTTACGTGCGGATACCACTTCAGGTCGTGAAGAAGCACTGGTAGAAATCTATAAAGTCATGCGCCCAGGCGAGCCACCAACCAAAGAAGCTGCAGAAAACTTGTTTAACAACTTGTTCTTCTCTTCTGAACGTTATGACTTGTCTCCAGTCGGTCGTATGAAGTTTAACCGTCGTTTGGGTCGTCCTTACGAAGTCGGTACAGATCAGAAGTCGCGTGAAGTTGAAGGGATTCTTTCAAATTCAGACATTACTGATGTGCTTAAAACACTGGTTGAAATCCGTAACGGTAAAGGCGAAGTCGACGATATCGATCACTTGGGTAACCGTCGTGTTCGTTCTGTTGGTGAAATGACAGAGAATCAATTCCGTGTTGGTTTGGTTCGTGTTGAACGCGCAGTGAAAGAGCGTTTAAGCCAAGCTGAAACAGATAACTTGTCTCCGCAAGATTTAATCAATGCGAAGCCTGTTGCAGCGGCAATCAAAGAATTCTTTGGTTCAAGCCAATTGTCTCAGTTCATGGACCAAAATAATCCATTGTCTGAAATCACACATAAACGTCGTGTATCAGCGCTTGGGCCTGGTGGTTTAACACGTGAACGTGCAGGTTTTGAAGTACGTGACGTACATCAAACGCATTACGGTCGTGTTTGTCCAATTGAAACGCCTGAGGGACCAAACATTGGTTTGATCAACTCACTTTCAGTTTATGCAAAATGTAATAATTTCGGTTTCTTAGAAACACCTTACCGTAAAGTTATTGATGGTCAAGTGACCATGGATATCGAATACTTATCTGCGATTGAAGAAGTAGGCACTGTCATTGCACAGGCCGATTCTGCAATGGATAAAGATGGTAACTTAACAGAAGAAGTTGTATCTGTACGTCATCAAGGTGATTTCGTACGTATGCCACCCGAAAAAGTGACGCATATGGACGTATCTGCTCAGCAGGTCGTTTCAGTTGCAGCATCACTGATTCCATTCCTTGAACACGACGATGCCAACCGTGCATTGATGGGTTCAAACATGCAACGTCAGGCTGTGCCGACCTTGATTGCTGACAAGCCGCTTGTTGGTACAGGGATGGAAGCAAACGTAGCGCATGATTCGGGTGTGTGTGTAATTGCTGATCGTGGTGGTCGTATTGAGTATGTTGATGCATCTCGTGTGGTTATTCGTGTTAATGAAGACGAAATGATCGCGGGTGAGGCAGGCGTAGATATTTATAACCTGATCAAATATACCCGTTCAAACCAAAATACCTGTATCAACCAAAAAGTTCTTGTGAACATGGGTGATAAAGTGGGTCGCGGTGATGTGTTGGCCGATGGTCCATCAACAGATGGCGGTGAGCTTGCACTCGGTCAGAACATGCGCGTCGCATTTATGACGTGGAATGGTTATAACTACGAAGACTCAATCTTACTTTCTGAACGTGTTCTTCAAGAAGACCGTTTAACGTCGATTCACATCCAAGAATTATCATGTGTTGCACGTGATACTAAATTGGGTGCTGAAGAAATTACTGCGGATATCCCGAACGTGGGCGAAGCAGCACTGTCTAAACTCGATGAATCAGGTATTGTTTACATCGGTGCTGAAGTGACTGCGGGTGACATTCTTGTTGGTAAAGTAACACCGAAAGGTGAAACGCAATTGACACCAGAAGAAAAATTGCTTCGTGCAATCTTTGGTGAAAAAGCGGCTGACGTGAAAGACTCATCTTTACGTGTTCCATCAGGTACCAAAGGTACAGTGATTGACGTTCAAGTGTTTACACGTGACGGTATCGATAAAGACGAACGTGCTCAAGCAATTGAAAAAGCACAACTTGATGCTTACCGTAAAGATTTGAAAGAAGAATACAAAATCTTTGAAGAAGCAGCACGTGAACGTATTGTTCGTTTGTTAAAAGGACAACAGTCGAATGGCGGTGGTACCACTAAACGTGGTGATAAACTGGCTGAAGACGTGTTATCTGGCTTAGAACTTGTTGATTTACTTGAAATTCAACCTGTGGATGAAGCGATTGCTGAACGTTTAACTCAAATTCAAGTGTTCTTGAAAGAAAAGAGCATTGAGATTGATGAAAAATTTGCTGAGAAAAAACGCAAACTTTCTACGGGTGATGAATTAACCACTGGTGTTTTAAAAGTGGTTAAAGTTTACTTGGCTGTTAAACGTCGCATTCAACCTGGTGACAAAATGGCGGGTCGTCATGGTAATAAGGGTGTCGTTTCTAACATTTTACCAGTAGAAGACATGCCGCATGATGCAAACGGTGTACCTGTTGATATCGTGTTGAACCCACTGGGTGTACCTTCGCGTATGAACGTGGGGCAGATTCTAGAAACTCACTTGGGTATGGCTGCAAAAGGTCTTGGCGACAAAATCGACAAGATGATGCAAGAACAGCGTACGGTTCTAGAGCTTCGTGAATTCCTAGATAAGATTTACAACAAAGTCGGTGGCGAGCAAGAAGATCTTGATAGTTTAACCGATCAAGAAATCTTGGCACTGTCTAAAAACCTTCGTGTAGGTGTACCTTTGGCAACGCCTGTATTTGATGGTGCCGAAGAATCGCAAATTAAAGACTTACTCGAGCTTGGTGGTATTTCACGTACTGGTCAAACAGTATTGTATGATGGTCGTACAGGTGAGCGTTTTGACCGTCCAGTAACTGTAGGTTACATGTACATGTTGAAACTAAACCACTTGGTTGATGACAAGATGCATGCACGTTCGACTGGTTCGTACTCGCTTGTGACACAGCAGCCGCTTGGTGGTAAAGCACAATTCGGTGGTCAGCGTTTCGGTGAGATGGAAGTCTGGGCACTTGAAGCTTATGGCGCAGCATATACTTTGCAAGAAATGCTGACGGTGAAGTCGGATGATGTTGAAGGCCGTACTCGCATCTATAAGAACATTGTAGATGGTAACCATTATATGGATCCAGGCATGCCTGAATCATTCAACGTATTGACTAAAGAGATCCGTTCTTTAGGTATCAACATTGAACTGAAAAATGGTGATTAATCATTTCCATTAAGTCTCTCTAAATCCCTCTTTGTAAAAGAGGGACTTTTCTCCCTTAGAAAAAGGGAGAAAAAGAGGAATTAAAATTCAGTTAAAAAACAATATTTGTGACCCAGTCGGGAAGTGAGATTCTTCTTGGCACACGGAGAAAAAAATTGAAAGATTTGCTCGATATCATGCGCAAAAAGACGGATTCAGATGGTCATGCACCAGTTGAATTTGATCGTATCCGTATTGGTCTTGCGTCACCAGAAATGATCAAATCATGGTCTCATGGTGAAGTTAAAAAGCCAGAAACCATTAACTACCGTACTTTTAAACCAGAACGTGACGGTTTATTCTGTGCCAAAATTTTTGGACCAGTCAAAGATTACGAATGCTTGTGTGGTAAATACAAGCGTATGAAATACAAAGGCGTCATTTGTGAAAAATGTGGCGTTGAAGTCACCACTGCAAAAGTTCGTCGTGAGCGCATGGGTCATATTGATCTTGCATCTCCAGTGGCACACATTTGGTTCTTGAAATCATTACCATCCCGTATCGGTCTTCTTTTAGACATGACGTTACGTGATATCGAACGCGTATTGTATTTCGAATCATACGTTGTGACTGATCCGGGTATGACTCCAATGGAGAAATACCAACTTCTAAATGATGAAGAATATTTCACTGCGTTAGAAGAACATGGTGATGAATTCAGCGCGAAAATGGGTGCAGAAGCGATTCAAGATTTGTTGAAAGACATCGATCTTGAAAACGAAATTTCGCGTCTTCGTGAAGAAATTCCACAAACAACGTCTGAAACGAAGCTTAAAAAAGCGTCTAAGCGTTTGAAATTGATGGAAGCATTCAAAGAGTCGAACAACAAACCAGAATGGATGGTGTTGACTGTACTTCCAGTACTACCACCTGATCTTCGTCCGTTGGTTCCGCTTGAAGGTGGTCGTTTCGCGACTTCTGATTTGAACGATCTTTATCGTCGTGTGATTAACCGTAACAACCGTTTAAAACGTCTTCTTGATCTTTCAGCGCCAGACATTATCGTACGTAACGAAAAACGTATGCTGCAAGAGTCTGTGGATGCATTGTTAGATAACGGTCGTCGTGGTCGTGCAATTACGGGTTCGAACAAACGTCCGCTTAAATCTTTGGCTGATATGATCAAAGGTAAGCAAGGTCGTTTCCGTCAAAACTTATTGGGTAAACGTGTCGACTATTCAGGTCGTTCAGTGATTACCGTAGGTCCGACTTTACGTTTGCATCAATGTGGTCTTCCAAAGAAAATGGCACTTGAGTTATTCAAACCATTTATTTTTGCGAAACTACAAGCTTCGGGTCAAGCCACCACCATTAAAGCTGCGAAGAAAATGGTTGAGCGCGAGACTCCAGAAGTTTGGGACGTTTTAGCTCACGTGATTCGTCAACATCCAGTGATGTTGAACCGTGCGCCAACGCTTCACCGTTTGGGTCTTCAAGCATTTGAACCGACCTTGATTGAAGGTAAAGCGATCCGTCTTCACCCACTCGTATGTGCTGCGTTCAACGCCGACTTCGATGGTGACCAAATGGCGGTACACGTACCATTAACGTTAGAAGCGCAATTAGAAGCGCGTGCGTTAATGATGTCGACCAACAATATCTTGTCTCCAGCCAACGGTGAGCCAATCATCGTACCTTCTCAAGACGTGGTCTTGGGCTTGTATTACATCACACGTGATGCAATCAATGCCAAAGGTGAGGGCATGGTATTTGCTGATACTGATGAAGTAAACCGTGCACTTGCTACCGGTCAAGTGGATTTACATGCTCGCGTTAAAGCACGTGTACATCAGACTGTGATTGATGAAGATGGTAATCGTGAAGATCAAACCATTATTGTTGATACGACTCCTGGTCGTTGTTTACTTTGGGAAGTTGTGCCTAAAGGGATGGACTTCCAGCAAATTAATCTTGAGATGAATAAAAAGAACATCTCGAAGTTGATTAACTCTTGCTACCGTAAATTGGGTCTGAAAGATACTGTAATCTTTGCGGATCAATTGATGTACTTGGGCTTCCGTCAAGCGACGCGTTCAGGCGTATCAGTCGGTATGGAAGACATGCTTATTCCACCGAATAAGCAAGCGATTATTGATAAAGCTGAAACTGAAGTTCGTGAAATTGAACAACAGTTTGAACAAGGTTTTGTTACTGCTGGTGAGCGTTATAACAAAGTGGTCGATATTTGGGCACGTACCAATGACCAAGTTGCAAAAGCGATGATGGACAACTTGTCTTTCACGACTGTTAAAAACAAACAGGGTGAAGATGAGAAGCAGAAATCATTTAATAGTATCTACATGATGTCCGACTCTGGTGCCCGTGGTTCGGCAGCGCAGATTCGTCAGCTTGCAGGTATGCGTGGTCTAATGGCGAAACCAGATGGTTCGATCATTGAAACCCCAATTAAAGCAAACTTCCGTGAAGGTTTGACAGTACTTCAGTACTTCATTTCAACACATGGTGCACGTAAAGGTTTGGCCGATACCGCACTTAAAACTGCAAACTCAGGTTACTTGACACGTCGTTTAGTCGATGTAGCACAAGATTTGGTGATTACTGAACCTGATTGCGGTACTTTAAGTGGTCTTGTAATGACACCGTTCATTCAAGGTGGCGATGTCATCGAAAACTTAGGTGCACGAGTATTAGGTCGTGTTGTTGCAGAAGATGTGACGCGCGTTGGTTCAGAAGAAGTTCTTCTACCACGTAATACTTTAATTGATGAAAAACTTGCTGCCTTTATTGAAGAAGCAGGCGTCGATGAAGTTAAAGTACGTTCAGTCGTATCTTGTGAATCGACCTTCGGTGTATGTGCGAAATGTTATGGTCGTGATCTTGCACGTGGTCATCAGGTGAACCCTGGTGAGTCGGTTGGTGTAATGGCTGCACAATCTATTGGTGAACCGGGTACCCAGTTAACCATGCGTACATTCCACGTGGGTGGTGCTGCAAGCCGAACATCTGCTGCCAACAGTATCCAAGTACGTAATAAAGGTACAGTACGTTTCCACAATGTGAAAACTGTAGAGCATATCAAGGGTCACTTGGTGTCTACGTCTCGTTCAGGTGAAATTGGTATTGCTGATGACCTAGGTCGTGAACGTGAACGTTACAAAATCCCATATGGTGCTTCTATTATCTTAAAAGATGGTGAAGCTGTCGCTGCAGGCGGCATCGTTGCTACTTGGGATCCGCATACGCATCCACTGGTAACTGAAGTTGCAGGTAAAGTACGTTTCAGCCAAATCGCTGATGGTGTAACTGTAACCTCAAAAACTGATGATGCAACAGGAATGAGCACGATTGAAATCTTACCAGTGACTTCTCGTCCTGCGTCAGGTAAAGATTTGCGTCCTGCAGTTGTACTCGATACAGTTGAAGGCGGTGAGCAGTTCTACTTCTTACCACAAAATACGATTCTTTCTGTCCGTGATGGCGAAACCATTGGTGTTGGTGACGTTATTGGTCGTGTACCTCAGGAAACTTCACGTACTCGTGATATTACCGGTGGTCTGCCGCGTGTAGCTGACTTGTTCGAAGCACGTAAACCGAAAGAGCATGCAATTCTTGCTGAAATTTCAGGTGTTGTGAGCTTTGGTAAAGAGACCAAAGGTAAAAATCGCTTAGTGATTACGCCAGACGATGGCTCTGAAATTTATGAAGAGTTGATTCCGAAATGGCGTACCATGAACGTGTATGAAGGCGAACATGTGAACCGTGGTGAAACTGTTTCTGATGGTCCACAAAACCCGCATGACATTTTACGTCTGAAAGGTGAAGTGGCGTTGACCAATTACATCGTGAACGAAGTTCAGGACGTTTATCGTCTACAAGGTGTAAAAATCAACGATAAACACATCGAAGTGATTGTGCGTCAAATGTTGCGTAAAGTTGAAATTACTGATGGTGGTGATACCAGCTTTATTAAAGGCGAACAAGTGGATTACATCCGCATGGTTGCCGAAAACCAAGCAGTATTGGCTCAGAATAAGTTCCCTGCGAAGTATGAACGTCAATTGATGGGTATTACCAAAGCATCGCTTTCGACTGACTCATTCATCTCTGCTGCATCGTTCCAGGAAACCACACGTGTGTTGACTGAAGCTGCTGTAACAGGTAAAGAAGATGAGTTACGTGGCTTGAAAGAGAATGTAGTCGTGGGTCGTTTGATTCCAGCGGGTACAGGTCTTGCATATCACTTAGAGCGTCGTCGTCAAGAAGCAGAAGCTGCTGAACACGAACTTGTAAATGACTTTAGTGATGTTGACCAAGCATTAAGTCAAGCATTTAGCGATGAGTTTAACGGTCTGTAATTCGTCAGTTAAATCGTAAAAAAAGACGCTTTCGAGCGTCTTTTTTTATGTCTTTTGTTACTCAGAAGGTATAAATCTTCAATCAAAATCATATTTTTCTTATAATAATTAAAGGTAATTTAAATTGCTGAGTTATTGAAATCAAATGTATTTATATATTGTAAGAGGATAATTAAAACATGAAAATTCTAAAAAAATTATTCAGTATGGCTATTTTGGCGACAGCTGTGAATGCTGCTTTTGCTGCCCCTATGCCATCGACTATTGTCGTGCAAGATAAAGCAGTTGTACCTATTGTGAAAACTCAAACAATTCAAACGATGCAAGGTGAACAGCCAATACGCACCACAGAAGCTACGATTTTTGAAGTAAGCAATCAAGGTCAAGATATTGTTGCACGTGAAATGATTTCAAAAGATCATGAGCAGCACTTTTCAGATAAACCGTTGTCTACACCTGTAATAAAGAAAGGAGCAGTGGTTGTCCCGACCTCTAAAGTCGAAGAGAAATCTACCCTTAAGCAAGCAGGAAGTGTGATAGCAGAAACGAAACAAATTGATGCAAAAGGGATAGCGTTTAAGAAAGGTCAAAGTCCTACTCAAAAAGAACTTCAACTTAAGCAGCTAAAACAAGCTGAGGAGAATAAAAGTATGAGTCACGCGGTTATTCAAGAAAATGGTAAAATTACCCAAGATATGATTTTGCTTAAAGACAATGATTAAAGTGCTGAGAATGATTATTTTTGAATTCGTGAGCAATATTGATCATGCTTGATTAGCTGCTTGTTACAAAATACTGCATATTCGCTGTAGTGAGTAACATTTAAAACTTAATCATTGCATTAAATAAGTCTAAGCTAAATAGAATGAAAAAAGGGGAAAGACCATGAAAAAATTAATGAGTATCGCTGCTATTGCGACAGTTTCTGCTTTAATATTTACAGGTTGTGAAAGTATGTCTGCCAATGAGCAGCGTATTGGTGCTGCTGCTTTAGGTGGTGCTGTTGGTGGTGGTGTAGGTAATAATGTTGGTGGTGGCGTGGGTGCTGCAATTGGCGGCGGTGCAGGTGCAGCTGTTGGGAGTAAAACCCAAAATGGTTCTAATCGTAATGCGACGTATAGTGGTGTAGGTGGTGCAATTGGTTCTGCCGTGGGTAAAAGCATTTTCGGTGGCAATTCAGGTGCTGCGATTGGTGGTGCAATCGGTGGCGGTGCAGGTGCTGCGATTGAGCAGAAAAATCGTTAAAAACCATTCATGAAATTAAAAAAAGCGTTTATCTATAAACGCTTTTTTTAATTTCGATAGGTCTGTCTTTTTGCTATACAGCGATGGCATCAATTCTAAAATAAGAATAATGATCTAAATCTTGTTGGTGTTTAAACAAATAAAATTAATACGTATTCATCCAGCCAAAAGGCTACATATTGACCCCAAATGATGTCTAAGAAGCATATATCATAATAATCAAGCTAAAACATACACAGATCGATTTCTGTACTGATCCTATTTTAAGTGTATATACCTCTGATCGTATCTTAAAATTTAACCTTCCATTTTAATGATGGCTTCCATGAAGTGGGTAAAATTAATAGCGTAATAGGGAAAATAGGCATTGTCGGAAGTCATCAAAAAAAGGGTGGATAAAGGTCAATTATTTTTCCATCTGTTTTCAACATACTGAACAGAACAGTGAGATTGAAACATGGATGATCATATTCCATGGATAGAATAAATCGCCAATAAAAAAATAGGAAAAAATGATGCAAGCTATCACTCAATGGGTTGCGACCCAAGACCAACAGCGTTTAAATGTTAAGTTATGGGGCGATCCAGAAAAACCTGCTTTGGTTTTGGTACATGGTTATCCAGATAATCAAGAAGTGTGGGAACCCATTATTCAGCAACTGATCGACGATTTTTATATTGTGACTTATGATGTACGTGGAGCAGGTCAGTCTTCGCTGCCACGCTGTATCAAAGACTATCGTTTAGAGCAATTATCATTGGATTTAGAAAGTGTGGTCCAAGCTGTTTTGAAGGATAAAGTTTTTCATTTGGCGGCACATGACTGGGGATCTATCCAATCTTGGGAGTCAGTCACTGAAGCAAAATTTCGTGATCAGCTGCTTTCTTACAGCACTATTTCTGGTCCATGTTTAGACCATGCTGCATTCTGGATGCGTAATCAATTTAAACAAAATAAATCTAAATTTTTTAAACAACTCACTAAATCTTGGTACATTGCAGCTTTTCAGTTGCCTTGGCTTGCGCCGACCGTATGGCGCTTCTTTAAACCTGATCAATGGAGCAAAGTGCTTGAGCAGTTAGAACATAAAAAAAATCTACCTTCAAATACCAATATTGCCTCGGATGGAAAACACGGCATTGGATTGTATCGTGCGAATTTTATTCCGCGTCTAACTCAGCCACGCCAGCGTTTTGCAGTTTGTCCTGTACAGGCGATTGTCTTAAAAAGAGATAATTTTGTCAGCCCTGAACTGATTGATGAAATGCCTAAATGGGTTGAAGACTTTCATCGAGTCGAAGTAGATGCCAATCATTGGGCAATATTAAGTCAGCCAGAATTGATAGCAACTTATATCCGTAACTTTGCATTACAGTATGAATAAGTATGTATCTTTTTTTATAATTTATTGAATTTTAAAAATAAATCAGGCGGTGGATAAAAGCGATCAATTTACAGTTTCAACAGATTGGATCTGTTAAAATGTCGGCTTTTCGTCTTCCTTAAAATTTTCATGAATGCAGTAATAATTGCGATTGCCGTGATGTTTATTCTCTCACTGGCGCGAGTTTCTGTTGTTTTGACTTTGGTCATTTCAGCAATTATAGGTGGTTTGGTTGCGGGGCTAAGTCTGTCAGAGACTGTTGCAGCATTTAATGCGGGGCTAGGCGATGGGGCAGAAGTGGCCTTGGCTTATGCAGTATTGGGTGCGTTTGCTTTGGCTTTATCTAAATCAGGTTTGCCTGATTTGTTGGCGCACAAATTGATTGGCTTATTGGGTGCAGAAGCCAGTCATCAAAAAACCAAAAAGGTCAAATATTTGCTGCTGACGATTTTATTGATCGCTGCAATTTGTTCTCAAAACTTAATCCCAGTCCATATTGCCTTTATTCCTGTTTTAGTTCCGCCTTTATTAAAAGTCATGAATCACATGAATTTAGACCGTCGTGCTGCTGCATGCGTATTGACCATGGGCTTAGTCGGAACTTATATTTTTCTACCTGTTGGTTTTGGTGCTATTTTCCTAGATCAAATTTTGATGGGTAATATCAATAAAATTGGCGCTGCTTACAACTTACATGTGGAACGTTGGATGATGCCCATGGGAATGGCAATTCCTGTGATTGGTATGTTGATAGGCACCATTTTTGCTGTATTCGTAAGCTATCGTAAACCGCGTCATTATATTGATCATGCCGTGGCACGTGTGACCACCATTGATTTAGATAAACCGATTCGTGCTGGCGAAGTAACGTTACAAGCCGATGCTAAAGAGCTTCAGCAAGAAGCTGAACGTGCACCTATTATTGCGAAAAAAACAATTTTTATGGCTTTGCTTGCCATTATCTTGACCTTAATTGCACAGTTATATTCGGGTTCTATGATTTTAGGTGGGTTGGTTGGTTTTGCAGTCTTGTCTGGTGCAGGCATTTTTAAATGGCAAGAAGCAGACGATGTCTTTGTTCAGGGCATGCGAATGATGGCTTTGGTGGGTTTTATCATGATATCAGCAGCAGGCTTTGCCTCTGTCATGACCCATACAGGAGATATCAACAGTTTGGTCAATGGTGTGGTTCACATTATTGGGGAAAATAAAGCATTGGCTGCCTTCTTAATGTTGTTCATTGGTTTATTTGTGACGATCGGCATTGGTTCATCATTCTCCAGTGTGCCTGTTCTGGCCGTGATTTATGTACCACTTTGTGTACAATTCGGTTTTTCACCTTTGGCAACCGTAGCATTGATTGGTACAGCAGCAGCACTTGGGGATGCAGGTTCACCAGCTTCAGATTCGACCTTGGGGCCAACAGCAGGTTTAGGCGTAGATGGTCAACATGATCATATTTGGGATACGGTTGTACCAACCTTCATTCATTTCAATATTCCATTATTAATCTTTGGTTGGATTGCTGCGATGGTACTTTAAATTGAAAAATATTTACTCAATTTAAAATGATTTAATGGCTTTATTTAAAATAAATTTTTTAGTATTTCTTTATAATAAAACCAAGTAATATAATCGGAATACAGTCAATTTAATCCATTTAAATGGTTGATTTAAAAACCAACCATTTAAATAGGATATAAATAAATATTTATAAATATTAATATCTTGAAAATAATATAAATGAATATATAAATACCACTCTTGCATATTAATAATCCGATAGGTTTAATATTTATTATTCATTCTAAGAGTTTTTATAATGTTAAGAAAAACTATAGTTATTGCTTTATTGGGTTTTTGTTCTTCAGCGATGGCAGAAGGATGGCAAGTCAAGGTTGGTGCTTCTGCGATTGCACCCAGTAATGATACTTTTGTAAATGGTGTGGGCGTGATAAAGGTAGACAGTGAATTGGCCTTTACACCCTCTATCGAATACTTTTTTGCCAACAGTGCATTTTCAACTGAACTTTTATTGGCAGCTCCTGTAAACCATAGTATTACAATTAATGGGGTAGATGCGCTAAAACTTAAACATCTGCCACCAACACTCACTGCAAAATACCATTTTAAAAATTCAACGGGTTTTACACCTTATATTGGATTAGGTGGTACTGCATTTATTGCCTGGGATGAGCAAACAAAAGGTGGTTTGACAGGTACTACCGTTAAAGTGAAAGAAGAATTTGGTTTTGCAGGTCAAGTCGGATTTAATTATCAACCTGCCGATGCTAAAAATTGGGGCATCTTTATGGATGTTCGTTACGCACAATTAAGTCCAGATGTTGAAGTAGAAAAAGTCACAAGTTTTGATTTAGACATTGATCCAGTAATCTATAGTCTAGGGTACAGTTATAAGTTCTAAAAGATAAAATCCATAATAAGAATCCATCTTTTGATAGATTCTTATTATTTAATAATGCATGAAGTCAGCAAAACAGATCAAATCAATTACACAAAGTATCTTCTTTATAAAGCACTGTTGTTGTTAAAGTAAGTTTAGAAAAATGACCAATAAAAAAGGAAAAAAATGAAAGCAGGGATATTAATTTTTTTAATAGGTTTGAGTGGGTGGGGTGCTTCGATCCATGCAGCCAGTTTTAATTGTGAGAAAGCGCGAACTCAGACAGAACATGCCATTTGTGAACATCGAGCAGTAAATGATGCTGATGTAAAAATGGTCACGACCTATAATATTATTAAGCGTTTGGTCCCCATGGGAACCCGAGGTGTTATACAGGATGAACAAGTGAGGTGGCTACAATTACGTGATCAATGTGTCGATTCGAGTCGTTGTTTAATTGAAGTCTATAAAATGCGTCAACAAAAACTAGAAACTTATATGGATCGGGTCTATCGGCAAGGGCCTTTTTAATAAAATTTTTCCTTTAACTATTGAAATTTTTTCAAGTCACTCCATTCATTAAGCATTCTAGAAAAATGTTTAATGAATTTAAGGAGCGATTAATGAGCGACCAAAACCCACAAAAACATAGTTTCCAAGCGGAAGTAGCCCAACTTTTACATTTGGTGACGCATTCACTCTATTCAAATCCTGAAATTTTCTTACGCGAATTGATTTCTAACGCTTCAGATGCGTGCGATAAGTTGCGTTTTGAAGGGATTAATCATCCTGAATATTATGAAAATGACCCTGAATTGCATGTTCGTATTCATTTGGATAGAGAGCAAAAAACCCTCACCATTTCAGACAATGGGATTGGTTTAACTGAACAAGAAGCAATTGATAATTTGGGAACCATTGCTAAATCGGGTACCAAGGACTTTATGTCTAAATTATCGGGTGATCAAAAAGCTGATGCACAATTGATCGGTCAGTTTGGCGTCGGTTTCTACTCAGGATTTATTGTTGCTGAAAAAATTACGGTTGAATCTCGTCATGCGGGTATAGCAGCGTCGGACGGTGTGCGCTGGATCAGTACAGGTACAGGTGAGTTTGAAGTAGAACAAGTCACCAAGGAAAGCCGCGGTACAGATATTATTTTACATTTGCGTGATGATGCGCTGGAGTATTTAGAAGCACACAAAGTGAAGCAGATTGTAAATAAATATTCTGATCACATTAGTCTACCCATTGAAATGCAAAAAGAAGTTTGGCAACAAGATGAAGTTGCTGAAGGTGAAGAAGCTCAAGAAAATGCTGGCCAGATGGTTAAAACAGATGATTGGGAAGCCATTAATTCTGCGAGCGCACTTTGGACGCGCAATAAGAATGAGATTACTGAAGAACAATATATTGAGTTCTATAAAAATTTAAGCCATGACTTTGAAGCACCATTAGCATGGGCACATAATCGTGTAGAAGGCAGCACTGAATATACACAATTGTTATATATTCCAAGTAAAGCGGCTCACAATATTTTTACCCGAGAAGCCAAAGCGGGCATTAAGTTGTATGTAAAACGCGTGTTTATTATGGATGAAGCAGATAACCTGATTCCAAATTATTTACGCTTTGTACAAGGGGTCGTCGATAGCGCAGATTTACCACTCAACGTCAGTCGTGAATTGCTACAAGAAAGCCGTGATGTCAAAACTATTCGTGAAGGAAATACCCGCCGTATTTTGACCATGCTAGATGGTTTAGCGAAATCGGAAGATGAAAAAGATCAAGAAAATTTCAAACAGTTCTATGCTGAGTTTGGTTCAGTAATTAAAGAAGGTTTGGGAGAAGACTTTGGTAATCGTGAACGTATTTTAAAACTGTTACGTTTTTCAACGTCAAACAATGATGAGGTTTCAACTTCTCTGGCAGATTATAAAGCACGCATGAAAGAAGGTCAGAAGGCCATTTATTATGTGACTGCGGATAGCCTAAATGCTGCAAAAAATTCACCGCAACTTGAGTTATTCAAGAAAAAAGACATTGAAGTACTTTTGATGGCTGATCGTGTAGATGAATGGTCGATGGAATTCGTGAATGAGTTTGACGGTACGCCTATGCAAAATGTATCTAAAGGTGCTGTAGATTTAGGAGATTTACAAGACGCTGAAGAGAAAAAAGCATTAGACGTTGCAGCTGAACAGTTTAAACCTGTGGTCGATAAAATGACCAATTCATTAAAAGCCAAAACTAAACAAGTTCGTGTGACGACACGTTTAGTCGATTCACCTGCATGTTTGGTGACAGGTGAGGGTGAACTTTCTCCTCAGCTTATCCGTATGCTTAAGCAGGCAGGTCAGGCGATTCCAGAAAGCAAACCAATTTTAGAAATCAATCCAGAACATCCACTGGTGAAAAAACTAGAATCTTCAAATCAGTTTGATGATTTGGCGCATGTGATTTTTGATCAGGCTGTCATTGCTGAAGGTGGTTTACCTGAAAATCCAGCTGAATATGTAAAACGTATTAATAGTTTGTTATTAAAATAATATTACGTAATTCAGCGCAAGATAAAAATATTTTGTGATGAATACCAGTCAGTTAAACCACTGACTGGTATTTTTATTTGTAGAAGAACGGTATTCAAAAATGGGTTATGGTTTTATGACACAAAAACATTCACGATTTGAATCACAGTAGAACATTCAGTTTTTATGGTTTTCTCGCTTGAATCCTATCAATGAAAAGAAATTTAGAATAAAGCTTCCAGACGAATCATCGTACTCAGAAAATGACTACGATCTTCTCTATGATCATTAAAATAATTTAAATTTCCTTGAACATAAAACCATTCACGCCATACCGGTTGTCGCCACGACATAAAAGGCCCCCAGCTGTTTAATCGTAAATCTTTGTTATTCAGGAAACCGCCGGTATAGAGACCATAACTAAAACTATTTTCATGAAAAAACTGATGTTGTCTAAACAGATTATTATCCCAAGTGAAGTCATCATCTTGTTCATCTGCATAGGTCAAATTCAATTGATTGGAGAGAAAAGCCTGATTGGGGCGAGCATGAATCAACTCTAAATTGGTTCTTAAATAATTTTCACTATCCACGCCATAGCGATAAATTTGCTCGGCATGGAATTTGAAATCATTTTCTAACTGCCAATCTTTAGAGGCTTTTAGACGTAGATAAACATCATCCCCCGAACGTAAACCTAAATCTAAATCTGTTTCGAAAGGAATATACTTAGAAAAATCTGACCAGCGTAAGGCAAAAGAGCTGTTATTTTCTCGGGTGCGCTGTGGGTCTAAGGTTTTATTATTGAGGTTACTGGCATTTTCATTGGTAATCGCGACATTATTCTCTAATTCATTGTCGAGTGAATCATCACCAAAAACCAGACTCACTTTACGCTCTAAAGTAGGTAGCTTAATCCGGCCACGTATACGGGGTTTAATTTCGTAACCATCGTGTTTGTCCCAGCTGTTGTCTAGCAAGATCCTTAAGCTGGCAGAAGCAGGTTGATCGGGATCAGTTTCACCAAACCAGTTATCAATTTTATGGGAGGTACGATCTGCCCAATTCTTAATTTTGACTTGCTTACGATCGACCCAAGTACGATCTTCAGTTTCAATCACTGGAGGAACAATTGGTTCATTGGATTGTTGTGGTAAAAAAGTGGGTGTTGCATCAATCCAACTGGGAATTTGATAGAGTAAATTTCCATCGACTTTTGGACTGGATAATGAATTCTGATTTTCAGGTAAATCAATTTGTGTGGTTGATGTTTCCGCTGCATAAGCAGAATACATCATTGCTGATAAAACCGTAAATAAGAGTAATTTTGATAACATTTTTTTGTCTTGAGACATAGCCCTGCTCTTATAATTTTAACCCTGACCTAGTGTGATAAAAAAATAGGTGAAAAAGCAAGTTTTTTCTACAAAAAATAGAGACTTAATGGGTAATGTTTTTTTGAATTGCGTCATAGAGTTGGGTCACATGAATTGGTGAGTTTAACTGGTTGATCACCGATTGAATGCGTTGCCAAGTGATACCTTGTTGGCGATCTAATAATAGATAAGGATAAGCAGATTCTTGTAAGGATAAATTTAAACGATTTTTGCCATGAATGAGGCGTATTTTTTGTTTTTCTTTTAACAACAGGAGGGGCGTTTGTATATCGGCAGGGCTTTCTTCAAACTGAATAAATTTCTGAGTCTGAAAAAGGCTGTTAGGAATAAAAGCTTGATAATTTTCCATGTGCCAACTGAAATCCGATTGCTGCATATAGCAATAAAATAGGTGTTCAATATCGGTCAAATTAGCTTGTAAATTGTCCCAAGAAATCGTTTTAATGGCCGAAATATATTGTTGATTTTGAGCAGTAAAGCGATGCATCAATTGTGCGGCTTGAGTACTATCATCTGCACCAAACAAAGCCAGATATTTAATGAATTGCCCTTGTTTGGAAAGCAGCTCAGCCAAATAAATTGGCTGATGTTGCCAAAGGTTCAAACTAGATGAATAAAATAATAAATCAAGATGTCGAGAAAGATCAGGCAAACCCACAATATTCATGACATATAAATCGACAGGTGAAAAATCCTGATTCATCATTGGATTCAAATCAGCTAAATATTCATTTAAGCTGATTTGCTTTGCAAAAGTTTGCGAAACAGCATTTTGATTTGAAGAATCTTGACTGATTGCTGTTATTGGAATTTCGGTACTATTCGGTGTTAAAGAATGGACTATTGGGTGTGATTCAATCGCTGTGTCAGAGTCAGCCTGCTGTTGAAAAGTGGTCAAATCAATCGGTTGTGACTTTTTTGACAAATGTAATAGGGATATAGATTGTTGAATTTGACTTGAATGAACGTGCTCGCTTTTTTCTTGCGTAGTTTGAATAGATAAATTCAAATCTGTTTCTGTTTCTGTTTCTGTTTCTGTTTCTGTTTCTGTTTCTGTTTCTGTTTCTGTTTCTGTTTCTGTTTCTGTTTCTGTTTCTGTTTCTGTTGGCTGAAATACAGCTTCAATATTCATCAAAGGTTGTTTGAGTTGAACGTCAGTTTTTAAGCAATGATAGATGCTTTGCTGTTCAAGTAACCAAGAATAAATATCATCTAAATCGCCCCACTGACTGGTGATTGCTGTACCTTTTGAGGCTGTCATTAACCAAATTTGCCAACCTGTTGCTGGATGATACAAAATCCCCCAACCAGAATCTGGATATGCAGATAATGCTTCTTCAAGCAAATTAGTATGCTGAAATACTCCCTGAAAAGCTTGTCGATATAGCGTGTGATCGGCAAAATCATGCGCTGCCTGTTCAGGTTGTGTCCGTGCTTTAAATTTTAAAATTTGTTTTTTGAAAATAGGTTCATCACATAAATTAAAAATTTCATGCAAACGAGCTTTCGAATAGGCAATTTGATAAAACGATAAGGAACGATGTTCTAAGCCATCAATTAATGCATGTAATTCTTGGATCAGCTGAGCTTTTTCTAGAACATTCATGCGCTGACCTTAAAGATGCTGATGTGCTTTTTCTAAATAGCTCGCTAAAACCAGATTTATTGCCAGTTCTAGTAATTTATATTCAGACGACGTCGGATTGGTATGCTTTTTGGCAAGCATCATTAATTGATCAATATTGATCGCTTGTGGTGGAAGTTTGCCTTGAATAAGCGCTTGAAGTTGCTGCATAAGAAAATATATTAATTCTAGGATAAGTGATTTAAATAGCCCATTTGATTATAGGGATTTATATGAAAAAAACATGATAAAAAATGTCATATTTTGTGCATTTATAGACCGGAATAACAAGAATGGTAAGCCTATAATGAAGTCTTCTAGGAGAGATTAATTCAGCGAAATATATCGCTCATCAATTCAATTGAACAAATTCTTTAAGCTAATATTTTTATTCTTATTGATGATTCCACACGTATCTTTTAAAAGACATTTTAAGGTAAGTTTTGAGTAGCAATGGCTCGAACCGTAGTTATAGTTTATTTTGTAGATATAGCTTTCAGGGTATTTTTAAGGCGAAAAATTAAAAATAAATCTTAAAAAACGATAGTTTAAGTTCAATTTAGTTTTAAAAATTGAATATAAATCATCTAATTATAGTGATGAGGTCAAGACAAATTGCTGATGCAATTTATCTTGAGAAATTAAAAAAATCAGTTTTTATGACACTTGCTCTGACATTTTTTTTCATAAACTTTGCCAGAAATACCACCAATAATCGCACCACTAATTGTACCAAAAACGGGTAAGACACTGCCAGCAACTGCACCAATCAAAACACCCTTCGCAGTTGGCGAAAAACGCGACTTAGCTTTTGGCGTGGTTTGTGTAGTTGAATCATGAGCTGAATTATGAATGTTAGTGTTCATGTTGACCTCTTGATATGATGAGAATGAACAAAAAGTTCGACATCAATATGATGAGAATGAACAAAAAGTTCGACATCACTAGCCTAACCAATTGGCCAAATTATGCTGTCCTCGCCTTGTGTAGATACGTTGTCTTTTGTAAGCATTGCAGGTCTGACGATATCATTGTGATGTTAGATGTAAGTTTTTGCGATGTAATGTAAAAAACCCCAAACCTGATTAAAAAATAGCTTATGATCATGCTTCAAAATAATAAATTTTAAGGGTTAAATTATGGCTATTGCAAAAGTAGTAGAAGTAAACTCAAGCAGTAATAAAAGTTTTGAAGATGCAATTCAGACAGGTATCCAAAAAGTCACAGAGACAATCAAAAATGTTCAAGGTGCTTGGATCAACGAACAAAAAGTAGTGATTAAAGAGAATAAAATTATAGAGTATCGGGTCAATTTAAAAATCAGTTTTTTGGTAGATTAAATTCAAATCAAGCAGTCCATCTGTCCGCATTTGAGTGTTGAAGATCATTGAATATTGCACTTAGAAAAAATCCCCTTAATTGGGGATTTTTTTTTCATCAAAAAATTATTGATTCATTTTAGCTTTTAGGCACATTACAGACATCATCTTGGCCATGCTCAGCTGCTTCAGTGTCTAAATTTTCTACTGCTGCGGTCTGTAAAGCTTTTTCAAAAACTTGTAAAAATACTTCACGAGGCTGAGCACCAGCTAAAGCAATACGTTGATCAAATACAAAGAAGGGTACACCTGTGACTTTTAATTGATCACGTGCAACATCTTCATCAAATTTAACAAAATCTGTGTATTCCTCCGAATCTAACACATCTTCTACTTCAACTGGATTTAGCCCAATCCGTGCTGCGACATCTTCAATCGTTTCGCGCTCGCCAATCGGTAAACCTTGAGTCATATAACTATAGAAAAATGCTTCTTTGGCTTCTGAACCCAAGCCTTTACTTTGTGCTAAATGAATAATACGGTGCGCATTAAATGTGTTGCCTGAGTTGGCATTTTCCCAGTTAAACTGGATACCTTCTTCAGCTGCCATAGTGGCAATATTGCGTTGCATTTCTTCAACTTCTGCAATGGTTCGCCCATATTTTTGCGCAAGGCGTTCAGAGTTGGAGACTTCTTGACGAATAGGTGCGTCTGGATCAAGCTCATAGCTATGCCAGTGTACTTCAAGTTCAAGGCCTGCTTGTTGGGCAGCGGCTTCTAAACGTTTTTTACCAATATAACAAAACGGGCAAACCACATCTGACCAAATATCTACGCGCATGCTAAATCTCTTCTGTTTACTTGTCTATAATGATAGGGCTTTGGACAAAAATTTAAAGTATTAAATGTGAATTAAAAAATTGGGTATAAAAACCACTTCTATTTTAGATGAATAAATGATCAGCTGGCTGCTAAATCAGGCTATGATAATAAAAGTCCGTACAAAAGGAGTTTCGTATGCCTAGAGTTTTTATCATCTTGGCGTTGGTAACGTGCAGCCTATTTGGCTGGATGTTTTATCAATATACGGCTCAACAAAAGGAACTTCATCAACTTAAAAGCTATCAAACCGTGCTATATGAAAAAGCAGAACTGATTTATGAGCAAGCACAAGACTGGACGCAGCCGATTCAACTTGATGTTTCAGACCATCGTCTACACGGTGATTATAAAATCATGGCAGATTTTGTTTTAAATGACATGATTGAAAATGCAGAAGCCCGAAATCAATATTTACGTCAGCTCAAAGCCATTCAATGGGATCAGTTTTTAAATATTGAGCGTTTAGACAAAGACCGGAAACAAAAATTTATTGCAACTGAACAGATGTTAAAACAGGCACATCTTTTGGCTGCGCAATACCAACAACAGACTCAACGACGTGAAGCCGAGAGTTTAGAAAAAGCCAAACATTTATCGATTCAAACTCGTCTAAGACAGCAATTAATCAAAAGTTTACGTGAAAGTCGGGAGAGTGATCAATCACAGGCTTTATTTGCACTAGAACTCAAAATATTGAATAAGGCCGATGCTTTATTTGCCCTGCTTAAAAATAATCAATGGGAAAAAAAGAACAAAACCTTCATGTTTTATCAGGATAAAGCGGTAAAGCAATTTAATACTTTATACCAAGAAGTTTTACAGCTCAATGCAGCAATCGACAAGGTCAAAAAACAGAATCGAAAAGCTATTGAGCAGCGTTTATAAGATAATTTAGTGCTCTACTTTAAATGCTTTGCTGGATGTGAGGTTTATATTTTTTCTGAATAGAGAACAATAAAAAAGCGTACCGAGGTACGCTTTTTAAATCATATTAGCTGATTTGATTAAGCAATTTTAGCTTCAGGAAGTGCGACCAGCATTTGACCTTGTTCTTCAAAGTTAACATGCCATGAAAGTGCTTCACGTAATAAGTGTGGCGTGTGTCCACCTTTTGCCGCTGCACGATCAAAGTAATCATTTAGTGCATCACGATACATTGGATGTGCACAATTATTAATAATCGCGTGAGCGCGTTCACGTGGGGCTAAACCGCGTAAATCGGCAAGACCTTGCTCAGTCACCAAAATATCAACATCGTGTTCAGAATGATCTACATGAGAAGCCATAGGGACGATTGAAGAAATATCACCGCCTTTCGCAATCGACTTGGTTACAAAAATAGCCAAATGTGCATTACGTGCAAAGTCGCCAGAACCACCAATACCATTCATCATTTTGGTGCCACAGACATGTGTTGAGTTAACGTTACCGTAAATATCAAACTCTAATGCTGTGTTAATTCCAATAATCCCTAAACGACGAACCAATTCAGGATGATTAGAGATTTCTTGTGGGCGAAGAATCAATTTGTCTTTATAGGCTTCAAGATTGTTAAATACTTTTTCACCGTATTTTGCAGACAGGGTAATTGAGCTTCCTGAGGCAAATTTCATTTTGCCTGCATCAATCAATTCAAAGGTACAGTCTTGTAGTACTTCGGAATACATCACCAAATCTTCGAAATTCGAATCTTTTAGACCAGTTAAAACTGCATTGGCAATAGAGCCAATACCTGCTTGTAATGGCCCTAAGTTTTTAGGTAAACGACCTTGTGCTACTTCTTGTTCAAAAAAATTGATCAAGTGATTGGCAATGCCTTGAGTCTCATCATCTGGAAGGGTCACAGTCGATGGAGAGTCATGATATTCATTGTTAATGACGATGCCTACAATTTTTGCTGGATCAATATTAATTGCATGAGTACCAATACGTTCATCCACTTGGGTCAGTGGAATAGCTTGACGCGTTGGACGATAGGTCGGGATGTAAATATCGTGCAAACCTTCAAAAGCTGGACTTAAGTTGGTATTAATTTCAATAATGACTTTTTCTGCAAAAATGGCGAAACTCGCAGAGTTACCTACAGAGGTACTTGGAATAATGCCGCCATCTTCAGTGATTGCAACAGCTTCAATAATAGCGACATCTGGTTTCTTCAACTGTTGATTGCGCATTTGTTCAACTGTTTCAGACAAATGCTGATCGATGAACATCACTTCGCCATTGTTAATTGCTTTACGTAAAGTATTGTCTACTTGAAAAGGTAAGCGACGTGCCAATACACCTGCTTCAGTTAATTGTTTGTCTAGGTCGTTGCCTAAACTCGCACCAGTAATTAACGTAATTTTTAAAGGATGTTGCTTTGCTTGTTTCACGAGAGCTAATGGGACTGCTTTTGCTTCTCCTGCACGAGTGAATCCACTCATGCCTACAGTCATCCCATCTTGGATAAAAGTTGCAGCTTGTTCTGCGCTCATGACTTTATCATGAAGTGATGCTAAACGAATACGATCTAAAGACATGGGTTACGCTCAATTCTTGTTCAAACTTAGACGGATTGTACCGTCCTAAAAACAAATTGTGCATGCCTGTTAGGCTAAGGTCTAATTTTTTGAAAAAATGCAGCTATAAGATATTTTGATGATTTTTAAGCACCTGATTTTCATAAAATAAAAATAAAGAGATAATATATTTAGCAAAATTAAATGGAGTTAAATTGACCAAGTGTTAAAAATGATCAGTAAAAGTTTGCTTAATTTTTTCTAAAGTACTGTGAGGTAAAGTTTCTTCTACGGGTTCCTGAGGAATCGGTAGGCGGATCAGTGCTTCTAAACCACCTTGAGCCCGATTATGAATAGTCAATTGGCCTTGGTGTAAATCGACAATGCGTTTGACAATTGCAAGTCCCAAGCCGCTGCCTTGTATCGTACGCGCTTCATTGCCTCGAACAAAAGGCTGCATTAAGTCTTCAATTTGATCTTCTGGAATACCTGTACCGTTGTCAGCCACACAAATAAAAATATGATCATTTTCGACATGAGCTGACAATTCAATTGGTTCAGCTCCATAGCGTTTTGAGTTATTGATTAAATTACCAATTAAACGCTTTAAGGATTGGCTACGTGCCTGAATGAGTGGAACGTCTTGTGCAGTAAAACGTACATCTAAAGGTTTGAATTGAATCATTAACTCTTGTAATAACATGTTAATGTCAGTGTCTTGTAATTCCTCATCTGAACCATCACGCATATAAGAAATAAATTGATTTAAGATGGCATCCATATCTTCAACATCATAAATCAGACCCTCTTTTAAGAAGTCATCCTCTGGCATCATTTCAGCACTTAAACGAATACGGGTTAATGGCGTACGCAAATCATGTGAAATACCTGCCAACATAATACGGCGGTCGCGTTCGGTTTGGTCTAAAGTGTAAATCATATGATTAAACGCTTGATTGACTTCTCTAATTTCTTGAGGTCCATGATTGGTTTCAAGATAGGGTGCAGAACCTGTTTTACTGTAATTATTGGCCGCATTTTGCAGACGTCGTAATGGACGATTCAGTTGACGAACCAGCGTTAAAATAATGGCAGCAGCGATCAGCGGCACACCGAGTAACCAGCCAAACACCAACTCTGGACTATAGTTGGCATAGGTTTTTAACGGTTCTCGAACCCAATGTCCGTTCATTTCAGGAGTTTGAATCCAAATACGCGGACTTGGCTTAAATTGGAAATAAACAGTCACATTTTCGACTTTAAGTTCTTTGGCGAGTTTTTCTTCAATTTGATTGGTAAAAAATTCCGCAATGACTTTGTCTCGCACACTTGGATATTCTTTAGGGTCGGTAATATATTCAATACCGACCCGATTTTTTAACCAAGTATCCACATCAACTTCAGCGTCGTTATGAAAAATACGTAAATCTGGATTATTAATAATTTCTAATTCAACACCTAAATAACGCGCATGTTGCTGAATTTCTGGTAAATACAAGGTACGCCAAAAGAACCACAACGACATAAATAGACTAAAAAATACAATGAACAGAACCAATACTGTAGTACGCATGGCAGCTGAACGTGGCTTGATTTTGTCCAAAAAGCGTTCCCATCGGGTACGCTTCTTTTCTGAATAAGCTTCAAAATCTGTAAATTTTTGCGGGTCGATGGGTTCAAGTTTCACATTAGATTCCTGTGAACGTATCTGAGTGTGGGTAGTTTTTTATTCTTTATTGCATTGGACTGCTGATGTCTTCAAGGGAAGCAGTGTGTGGTATAAATTTTTAAGACTAAATAATACTATTACATCAAGTCATGTTTTACCATTCGCTGAACCTGCAGGTTCCTATTTATTATACTTTACTTAATAAAGTTTGGCTCACACAGCAGCGAATGGCGTTACAGGACAAATAGAGGGATTATATGGTTAAATTTCGTTCTTATTCTGCACCATCTGGAACAAAAACATAACCCACACCCCAAACCGTTTGAATATAACGTGCACGTGCAGGATTTTCTTCAACTAAACGACGTAAACGGGAAACTTGAACATCAATCGAGCGTTCCATGGCCCCCCATTCACGACCACGTGCTAAATTCATTAATTTATCACGGGTTAAAGGTTCACGCGGATGTTGTACCAACGCTTTTAATACTGCAAATTCACCCGTAGTGAGCGTTACTACTTGACCTTCACGCGTTAAAGTACGGGTAGACAAATCTAATGACCATGGTCCAAATGAAACCACTTCCATATGCTGGCTTGGCGCGCCTGGCACTTCACGAACTTGACGACGCAATACCGCACGAATTCGCGCAAGTAATTCATTTGGATTAAAGGGTTTTGGTAAATAGTCGTCTGCGCCTGCTTCAAGTCCTGCAATACGGTCAGAATCACTACCGCGTGCAGTCAACATAATGATAGGCGTATCGATGTTTGATTGGCGTAAACGTCGGCAGATACTTAAACCATCTTCAACCGGAAGCATAAAATCGAGCACAATAAGCGAGAAAAGTTCGCGCTGCAATAACCGATCCATTTGTGTTGCATCATGTGCAGTTTTGACCACGAAACCTTTATCTTCTAAAAAGCGCTGCAATAATGTACGCAAACGCACATCATCATCCACCACCAAAATCCGTTCGACGCGATCGGTTTCGGTATGTACGGGATCGGTCTTTTCCGCAGGTACAACTAAACTCATGATGTGCTCCTTTATTCTTTATTGTCATCGTAAACAAAAGTACGGATAACCTCGAGTATACGATTCATTTGTATCTGTTTACTATGCTCTAAAGCAACAAATATTGCAGTTAAAATCAAGACATAGATACCAAATGTATACATCTTGATTATGCTTTAGAAAGCTTAATCTAGCCGCTAAAAATCAGCTAATCGGTTAATTTTGTCGTGAATTATAAAAAATAATTGAATTGGCAATATTGCCCACTTAAAAATTTAATCAAAACAATTGTGGATTTTATAGTCTTGGTCTTTATAATCATGCCATTTAGTACTTATCCTTGTGGGATCAAACACGATGACTGACTTAGTTCAGCAGTTAGCAAAAGAAATTGCGGTACGTCCGAATCAAGTAGAAGCGGCCATCAAACTCATTGATGATGGTGCAAGTGTTCCTTTTATTGCACGTTACCGTAAAGAAGCAACTCAAGGTTTAGACGATACGCAATTACGTCAACTCGATACACGGTTATCTTATTTACGTGATTTATTTGAGCGCCGTGAAAAAGTCATTGAATCATTGAAAGAACAAAATAAATTGTCAGATGATTTGCTGAATCGCGTCAATGCTGCTGAAACCAAGAATGCACTAGAAGAGCTATATGCGCCGTACCGTCCAAAACGTACCAGCAAATCGTTTAAAGCCAGAGAAGCGGGTTTAGGTCTAGCTGCAGAAAAAATTGCGCATGAGATGATTGAACCAGCAGCAGCTTTAGCTGGCTTTAGCCATGAAGATTATCCTGATTTAGAGAGTCAGCTCGATGCAGTTCAGCATATTTTAATTGATGACTGGGCTCAAAATATTGCTTTGACCACCGATCTCAAAGCAACATTTGCCAAAACAGCGCTACTTAAAAGTTTAGTGGCCAGTGATGAGAAAAAAGAAGTCGGTAAAAAGTTCCGTGATTACTTCGATTTTTCTGAAAACTTGAATAAAGTACCTTCACATCGTTTATTGGCGATGTTGCGTGGTCGTCAAGAAAATGTCTTGGGCTTAAAAGTCGATGGTGAGGATACTGCACCACTGTCCCGCATTGAAACTGAATACAACTTAGATACTGTTCAGCCACAAGCACGTCAAGATTATTTAAAACAAACAGCTAAACTGTTCTGGCTGGGTAAAATTCGTCCGCAAATTGAACATTCATTATTGACTGAAAAACGTTTAACGGCTGAAACCGAAGCCATGAATGTGTTTGCTGAAAATTTACGTCATTTATTGCTATCTGCACCTGCAGGGGCACGTACAACCTTGGGCGTTGACCCAGGAATTCGTACTGGCGTGAAGTTGGCGGTGGTCAATCAGTCAGGTGATGTATTGGCGCATAGCACCATTTATCCATTTGCTCCGAAAGAAGACAAAGAAGGTTCTATTGCTGAACTTACGCGCCTATGCCGTGAATTTAATGTCGATTTAATTGCAATTGGTAATGGGACAGCAAGTCGCGAAACTGAAGCGGTCGTCGCTGAAATGATGGCTGCGAATGCAGATCTGAATTTAACACGTGTTTCAGTATCAGAGGCGGGTGCATCGGTTTATTCAGCTTCCGAATTGGCATCGAATGAATTACCTGATTTGGATGTTTCTATCCGTGGTGCTGTATCGATTGCGCGTCGTTTACAAGATCCATTGGCAGAATTGGTGAAAATTGATCCAAAATCTATTGGTGTGGGGCAGTATCAGCATGATGTCAATCAAACCGGTTTGGCAAAAACCCTAGAAGCTGTGGTCGAAGATTGTGTGAACTCGGTGGGTGTTGATGTGAATACTGCATCACCCGCGATTTTGTCTTATATCGCAGGTTTAAATAAATCGATTGCACAGCAAATTTTTGATTATCGTAAAGAAAATGGGCCTTTTGACAACCGTCAAGCGTTAAAGAAAGTGCCACGTTTAGGTGAACGTACATTTGAACAAGCAGCTGGTTTTTTGCGTATTCAAGCGGGTTCAGAACCATTAGATGCATCCGCAGTGCATCCTGAAAGTTATGCTTTGGTCAGTAAAATTGTGGAAGCGAAAGCGACTACAGTGAAAGATATTATTGGAAATTCTGAAATTATTCGCCAAGTGAATGCAGAAGAATTTGCTGATGAAAAATTCGGCCTACCGACCATTCAAGATGTTTTAAGCGAGCTTGAAAAACCGGGCCGTGATCCACGTCCAGAATTCCGTACTGCAAAATTCCGTGAAGACATTACTGAGTTATCTCAACTTACGGAAGGGATGCAACTAGAAGGTGTAATCACCAATGTCACCAACTTTGGTGCATTTGTAGATGTAGGTGTACATCAGGATGGTTTGGTACACATTTCTGAATTGGCCAATGAATTTGTTGCCGATCCACATAAGGTGGCTAAACCTGGTCAAATTGTTCAGGTTCGTGTATTAAGCGTAGATGCTGAGCGTAACCGTGTGAATTTGTCGATGCGTCCTGAAGGTTCAGAAGCACCTGTAAAAGCACCACGTCAGCCACGCCGTGAGCAAAACACTTCAACTGAACCACGTACTGAGCGTAAGCCACAAGCGAAGCGTCCACAGCAGACGCGCCCTCAAAGTGATCGCCCACAAGTGAAGAAACCTCAATCAGCTAAACCTCAAGAGCAAAAAATTGGTGGTTTAGGTGCATTGTTATTACAAGCCGGGATTAAGGGTTCTAAATAATTTTTAGAATGCTTTAACTGCCAAAGAAAACCTCCCAATTGATTGGGAGGTTTTCTTATGCAAGTTTGGGCACAATCCAGCTACAAAGAATCAGCATAATGCCCAAATGACCCAGCTTGCGAGTGATTTTTTCTAAAGTTGAAAGTTCGACTGATGATTGTTGCGAGGTGGCTTTAACTTTCAGTGCGCTAATCGACTTGTTAAAATGTAAAAAAACGCCTAAATCGATACAGATCAGCAGGGTACCAATATTTGCGGCTATTTCAAGAATCTCATAATTTTGTTGGTAGAAGGCAGAACTGACTTGATAACCCAAAAATAAGGCATAAGCAAAACAGATATATTGGAAAATGAGAGCAGCAATACGCATAAAAATCTAACAACAAAAAACAATACTTATTTATAGCATAAAAAAACCAGTCTATTGACTGGTTTAAGAGTGAATCAATCTTACCAATGTTCGCCTGGGAACAAACGTGCATATGCTTTTTGAACCCAATTTAATTTTTGTGGCTCACCGACTGAAGCTGAAGAGCTAGGGAACAAGTTGTAGCCAATTGACATCAATTTATTATTAATATCAGGTGCAATTGAATAAGTAATCGATGCCAAACGACCTAAGTGTGTGGCCACTTTCTTTGGACGTTTCACAATGGCATACGCAATTAAATCTGCGGCTTGTTCTGGTGATAAAGTGGGCACATATTTATAAATTTTAGTGGGTGCAATCATGGGTGTACGTACCAATGGCATATACACAGAAGTAATCGCAATTTTATGTGAATGAACTTCGGCAGACAAACAACGGCTAAATGCATCTAGTGCCGCTTTAGAAGCCACATAAGCTGAGAAACGTGTTGCATTGGCCAATACGCCAATAGAGCTAATATTAATAATTTGACCATCACGACGTGCCATCATTTGCGGCAAAATGTTCATGACCAAGCGAATGGCACCAAAATAATTCAATTGCATGGTACGTTCAAAATCATGAAAACGGTCTGAAGATTCGTGTACTGCACGGCGAATCGAACGACCTGCATTATTAATGAGAATATCAATATGATCCACAGAAGCTAAAATTTGTTGTGACACTTCATCAATTGATTCCATATTATTTAAGTCACATGGAAAAACAGAAGCCTGCCCACCTTTTTTTTCAATTTCAGCTTTGACTTCATCTAAAGTTTCTTTGGTACGTGACACCAGTAAAACGTGAGCACCTGCGGCTGCCAGTTTATGTGCCGCCGTTAAACCAATCCCGCTTGATGCGCCGGTGATTAAAACAACTTTACCGTTTACTCTATTTTGAAAGAGTTTCTCTAATTTTGAATTCACGCTATTTTTTCCTGATTAAATACAACAAAATTCTAGATTATGCTTTTTTATATTCCATTATTTAGCTCGAATTTTCCGCAATTGAGCTATTGTGATTAAGTCCATGATACTCAATGCTAAAAAAAAAGCCATAAATAAGTCACTGAATTTACAAATATAATTAGAGTAATTGCTCTATTGTTATGCGACCCGTTCCTTGTTTTTTATCATAGGTTTAAAACAAAGCAAAGAGAAATAAGCAAAAAAACCTATTCTTTATAAAAAACCATCTTTCTCTATACAAAAGATGGCTAAAAATAGGTTTTTGAAAAATTTAAACCTGTGAGAGTGCTTGTTCTAAATCTGCAATTAAATCATCGATGTGTTCAATACCCACCGATAAGCGCACCATATCAAGACTGACGCCTGCAGCTTTTAATTCAGCTTTATTCAACTGACGGTGCGTGGTGGTGGCAGGATGACAAGCCAGACTTTTGGCATCACCAATATTGACCAAACGGGTGAAAAGTTGCAAGGCATCAATAAAACGTGTGCCGCCTGCGATGCCATCTTGCACACCAAAAGACAAAATAGCAGAGGGTTTGCCTTTCACATATTTTTGCGCCAATGCATGTTGTGGGTGGTCTTTGAGGCCTGCATAGTTGACCCATTTCACTTTGGCGTGTTGTTGTAAATATTCAGCCACTTTCTGCGCATTTTCTGTGTGGCGCTCCATGCGTAAGTTAAGCGTTTCTAAACCTTGTAAGATTAAAAATACGTTGTGTGGGCTAATGGCTGCGCCAGTATTTCGCAAAGGAACTACACGGGCACGAGCAATAAAAGCAGCTGCGCCTAAAGCTTCGACATAGTTCACCCCGTGGTAACTTGGATCGGGCGTATTCAACACTTTAAAGCGTTCAGGATATTTGCCCCAAGGGAACTTCCCGCTATCAATAATGGCACCGCCAATGGAGTTACCATGACCACCAATATATTTGGTCAGTGAATGCACCACAATGTCGGCCCCATATTCAAACGGTTTAAGTAAGGCAGGGGTGGCGACAGTATTATCGACAATGACAGGGACACCATATTCATGGGCAATTTTTGTAATGGCCTCTAAATCAATGATATTACCGAGCGGATTACCAATCGATTCAACAAAGACCAGTTTGGTCTTTTCATCAATTAAATTATGCAATTCTTCGGGGTTTTGGTAGTCAAAGAAACGTACTTCAATACCTTGTTTCGGCAGGGTATGTGCAAATAAGTTGTAAGTACCCCCATATAAAGTCGAAACAGAGGCAATATTGTCACCAGCTTCAGCAATGGTTTGAATGGCATAGGTAATCGCAGACATGCCTGATGCGACAGCTAAGCCCCCAATTCCACCTTCAAGTGCAGCCAAGCGTTGTTCCAAAACTGCTGTAGTGGGATTCATAATCCGAGTGTAGATATTGCCCTGTACCTTTAAATCAAATAAATCGGCCCCATGTTGGGTATTGTCAAAAGCATAAGATGTGGTTTGATAAATCGGGACGGCCACGGCTTTTGTGGTGGCTTCAGGGGTATAACCTGCATGAATAGCGAGTGTTTCGTCTTTATAGGTCATGTTGACATCATCTTTGTGAAGTTAAATATTGATCCAGTGTAGCATTGCTATATATGAATGAAATTGCGATTTAAATTAAATTGTTATCTTAAATATTCATATAAAGGATACTATTCATAAATAGTCATTTCACAAGTAAAAGCCTGATTGCCATGTTTAAAAAATAAACATGCCGAGAGTTGTAACATTCTATTCAAGATCACAGCTATCCCTTATTTTTTCACTGCTTTCATCGTATAATGCCCAGAATATTTGTTCGCATGCGGTTTTTGATCACGTGCGAATTTTGCTTTTTCTATAGAGGAGTCCTACGTGGCCCAATATATTTACACGATGAACCGTGTGTCGAAAATGGTTCCGCCTAAACGCGAAATCTTAAAAGACATCTCTTTATCATTTTTCCCAGGTGCAAAAATTGGTGTACTTGGTTTAAACGGTGCAGGTAAATCTACTTTGCTTCGTATTATGGCTGGCGTAGATAAAGATTTCTCAGGTGAAGCACGTGCTCAGCCGGGTATTAAAATCGGCTATCTTGAGCAAGAACCACCACTTGATCCCGCTAAAGACGTTCGTGGTAACGTTGAAGATGGTTTACGTGAGCCACTTGATGCCTTAGCACGTTTGGATGAAGTTTTTGCAGAATATGCAGCAGAAGATGCTGACTTTGATGCCCTTGCCAAAGAGCAAGAGAAATTAGAGTCGATCATTCATGCTTGGGATGCACATAACTTAAGCAACCAAATGGATCAAGCTGCTGCGGCATTGAACCTTCCTGCTTGGGATGCTGACGTTACTTTGCTTTCAGGTGGTGAACGTCGCCGTGTTGCACTGTGTCGTTTACTTTTGTCTAAGCCAGACATGTTACTTCTTGATGAACCGACCAACCATTTGGATGCAGAATCTGTCACTTGGTTAGAACGTTTCTTGAAAGACTTTGCCGGTACAATCGTGGCAATTACGCATGACCGTTATTTCTTGGATAACGTGGCTGAGTGGATTCTGGAGCTTGACCGTGGCATGGGTATTCCTTACCAAGGGAACTATACCAATTGGTTGGAACAGAAAAATGCCCGTTTAGAGCAAGAGAATAAGCAAGAAGAATCTTTTGCTAAAGCATTAAAGAAAGAACTTGAATGGGTTCGTTCTAATGCCAAAGGTCAACAAAAGAAAAACAAAGCGCGTATGGAACGTTTTGAAGAGCTGAACTCTAAAGAATTCCAACAACGTAATGAAACTTCAGAAATCTATATTCCACCGGGTCCTCGTTTAGGGAACAAGGTGGTTGATGTTGAAGGTATCAGTAAATCGTTTGATGGTCGCTTGTTGTATGAGAACTTAACCTTCTCTGTTCCACCAACGGCAATTGTCGGTATTGTGGGGCCGAATGGTGCGGGTAAAACGACATTATTCCGTATGATGACAGGCGAACAGCAACCCGATACAGGTTCGGTGATACTGGGCGAATCGGTTAAAGTGGCTTATGTCGGTCAGTTGCGTGATACTTTAGATGATAAGAAAACGGTTTGGGAAGAAATTTCTGGCGGTTTAGATATCTTACGTATTGGCGATTATGAAATTGCATCGCGTGCCTATATCGGACGTTTTAACTTTAAAGGTCAAGATCAGCAAAAACGCGTAGGTGAATTGTCGGGTGGTGAACGTAACCGTTTACAGCTTGCGAAAATCCTGCAAATGGGCGCAAACGTGATCTTACTGGATGAGCCATCGAACGACTTGGATATTGAAACTTTACGTGCACTTGAGGATGCAATTCTTGTATTCCCAGGCACAGTGATGGTGGTATCGCATGACCGTTGGTTCCTAGACCGTATTGCAACGCACATCTTGTCATTTGAAAACGAACAACCTGAGTTCTATGCAGGTAACTATGCTGAATATGAAGCATACCGTCAGTCACGTTTAGGTGATGCGGGTGTACAAAAGCGTTCTAAATACAAAAAAATTGGCGGCTAATCTCCAGTTTTAAATTAAAAAACCAGCCTACGGGCTGGTTTTTTTGTCAGAGTTTTGATCGATGGATGCTTTACAAGCATCAGATTTGTGAGATTTCAATCCGACCATGCTTTCTGAGTTTAAACCTTGTAATTTTATAACATCAACTAAACTGCTATAGTGCCGTATCGTTTGATTATTGCTCAGAAGTTTATGGTGTGAAGAAGTCTAATATTTTTATCACCTTCATGTTAAGTTTGTTCATATTCCAAAGTCTATGGAATGTGGCAGCTGCATTTTGTGTGCATGAAACATTGTCGACTCATTCAACCACATTGCCCCATTTTGGTCATCATGGTGCGGTACGTTGTGAACAGAATCAAACGACAAAACATACCCAGATGCAAGCATTGCAAGAAAAAATGCAGTTATCAAGTGTATTTGCAACAGATGATCATCGTGATCATTTGCCTTCATTTGCACATTTTATATTGAGCGATGTGCAACAATCAGCGAACGAACCCTTGTTCTCTGCATACGTGCCGCGTCTAGAATTTGACTGGCATAATTTATATCAGTCCCCGCATTTATCTCGAGCAAACCCACCGCCCGTTCTTACCCCGCTATAAGGTGGGGTAGCCTAAAATATGACCCACCACTTATTTTCTTATTAAGTGGGGCAGTCAAATGTCTAAAATTATATGTCATCTCGAAACACAGCATCATGCTGTTCAGTTTTCCTTAATTGGTGCGTTATTGTTGGGGTGCTTATCCTCGGTGGTCTACGCAGAATCTGGGCAAACAGGTCTAAGCTTGGAACAAGCAATACAAAACACGACCGATTATCAGCAGTCACAAACCATCTGGGCAACGCAACACAAGATTGCCTCGGCGAATATTCATCAATCAAAATTGTGGATAAATCCTGAGTTATCCATAACGCAAACTGGCTTTGGCTCAAATCAAGATCAAGAGTTATCCATTGGTCTTTCTCAGCCCTTAGATATTTTTGGTGAACGTAAAGCCCATCAGAAACTGGCCCAAATTGCCCAAACTAAAATGAGTTTGAATGAGCAAATTTATCATGCGCAACTTGAGCTTGCCGTGAAATATTTGTGGTCGCAACTGGCGATTTTTGAACTGGAACGTCATGTGGTTCAAGAACAGCTTAATGTCAGTCAAGATAATTTGAATGCCATTGAAAAGCGCTATCAAGCAGGTAGTGTCGCAGAGGTCGATGTCGATCGTGCGCGTTTAAGCCATGCAGAAAATATACGTTTATATCGACAAGCTGACTTACAAGTACAGGTTGCGACCCAGCAATTGTCCAATGTCTGGGGTGTTTCGGATAAAACGATTCAGATTGGTTTATCACCGAAGTTGTTATGGCCGTCTTCAACCCATCAACAAGTACAACAGTATTTGTCAAAAAATTTATTTGAAAAATCACGTCAGTTACAGCTGCTTGAGGCTAAAGCAAGTGTGGATCAGCTGAAAGTATCGGCACGCCCAAATCCCACTTTAAATGTGGGGATGAATCGAATCAAATCGCCTCAGACATCAACAGAAAATGAATTGATGCTGGGGGTGTCTATTCCGCTGAATATTTTTAATCGTCAACAATATGGGGTGAAAATTGCCCAAGCCAAATACGATGTTTTGGAGAAGCAACAGGCATTTTATTTGAAACAGAATGCCTTGCAAGTCGGTACGTTATTAACTGAATTACAAGGATTGGAAGTGCAATTCAAGCATGTGGATCAAACTCAAATTCCATTGGCGATGCAAGTACAACGCAAAACATTGCTGGGCTTTAGTGCAGGAAAATTTGCAGTGACTGAGGTGCAACAAGCGACTTTACAATTGCAAGAAGTGCGTATGTGTAAAGTGCAATTGCTGAAAGAAGCTTGGCAACGTGCCATCGAAGCAGAAAGTTTAAGTTTGGGTATTCAGCCTAGCCAAGTCATGGCGAAAGATGCTATTGCACAAATCAATCAGAATTTATGGCAAGACACACAAGCTTTAGCAGTCATTGGCGGGGAAAAATAATATGCGACAAATGCAAAGAAATTTAAAAAATCAATTAGGCAAAATTTCCCAAAAATTACTCATTGTGATGGCTTTAATCGTGACTGCATTGCTTGCACTGGGTTTGTTGATTTCAGATAAAGGTAATTCTGTGAAACAAGATGCGCATGGACAGAAGGAAGAGGGTGAACATGCGGAAGACGAGGCTGCAAATACTGCACATGCTGAGACTGAACATGGCGAGGAAATTGCGCTGACAGCAAAACAAATTACGGAACAAGGCATACAGCTCGCTTTGGTTGAGGTAGGTGCAGTTACAAAATCGGCTTCTTATCCTGCCAAAGTGACCGTAAATACGGACCGACAGGCGCATGTTTCTCCTGCATTTAGTGGTTATGTGGAAAAAGTGAATGTGGAACTTGGGCAACGGGTAGCAAAAGGTCAAGCATTGGCGACGTTGATGGTGCCTGATTTGGTAGATCAACAAGCCAACTTGCAGATTGTTCAAGCCAATTTAGAATTGGCACATCAGGACTATGAACGTGAGCGACAGTTGTGGTCACAGGGGATTTCTGCAAAGCAGGATTATCAACGGGCTTATCATGCTTACAAACAGGCACAAATTCAGGTACAAGCCAGCAAATCGCGTTTATCGGCTTTTGGCGCAGCATCGGGTTCAAATGGTCGTTATGTTTTAACTGCACCTATTTCAGGCATCATCAGTAAAAAAGATTTGGTGGTGGGGGAAAATGTTCAGCTTGCAAATCAATTATTTATTATCGATCAATTGGATCAACTCTGGCTTGAGTTTATTGCACCCAGTGCTGACTTGAGTGCAATTGGTCTAAATCAAAAAATCGAGTTTAAATCGCTACAAACAGGCAATCTGTTTAAAGCACAAATTCAAAGTTTAAATACCGAAGCCGATTTACAAACAGGTCGATTGCAAGTTCGTGCCAAAATATTATCGAGTGCGACCGAGCTGCGTCCAAATTTAATGGTCAATGTGCAATTGCAACAAGCGGGATCATCTCAAGCATTGCGTATTTTAAAAAGTGCTATTCAAAAAGTTGAAGGCAAAGATGTCGTTTTTGTTGCCTTTGAACATGATCAGAACATTGAATTTAAAGCACAACCAGTGGTTTTGGGACAAATTTCAGGTAATGCTGAATGGGTTGAAGTGCAATCGGGTTTGACTCAAGGACAGCAATATGCGGCACAAGGCAGTTTCTTATTGAAATCTGAACTGGAGAAAGGAGAGGCGAGTCATGAGCATTAATGACGATTCTTCAAACCAGTCAACCTCAAAAGTGAACAAAACATTCAATTCAGATCAACTTCCTGCGCCTGAAGGGATGTTTGATCGTCTGATTCAATTCTCGATTCAAAATGCCATTTGGGTAATGTTATTTATTGTCGCTTGGATTGGCATTGGGATATACAGTTATCAAAAATTACCGATTGATGCTGTCCCTGATATTACCAACACCCAAGTTCAAATTAATACACAGGCCACAGGATTTACCGCATTAGAAGTTGAACAACGCATTACCTATCCGATTGAAAATTCGATGGCAGGTTTGCCCAAGCTTGAACAAACCCGTTCAATTTCTCGTTATGGTTTGTCACAAGTCACGATTATTTTTAAAGATGGCACAGATATTTATTGGGCTAGACAGCAAATTAATCAGCGTTTACAAGAGGCTCAAGCAGAATTACCCAATGAGATTGCCCCGACTATGTCACCTGTTTCAACAGGATTGGGAGAAATTTATCAGTGGGTAATCAAAGCTGAACCGAATGCAAAAAAGCCAGATGGTACAGCTTACAGCGCGACGGACTTGCGTGAAATTCAAGATTGGATTGTACGTCCACAATTACAACGTGTTGCAGGGGTGGCAGAAGTCAACTCGATTGGTGGATTTAATAAAACCTATGTGGTGACCCCCGATTTAAATCGGTTGCAACAATTGCAAATTCCGTTAACCGATTTACAAATCGCTTTAACCCAAAACAATGAAAACCGTGGTGCAGGTTTTATTGAGAATAATGGTCAGCAGATGACAGTGCGTGTACCTGGCACACTCAATAGCATTGAAGATATTCAAAATGTCACGCTTGCCCACAAAAATGGTTTTCCAATTCGGGTTGCAGATGTTGCAACGGTGTCGATTGGGCATGATTTGCGTACAGGTGGAGCCACTTACAATGGTGAGGAAGCCGTGTTGGGTATCGCCATGATGATGATGGGTGAAAACAGTCGAACGGTTGCGCAAGCTGTGGATGCGAAAGTGAAAACCATTCAACAATCTTTGCCTAAAGGGGTAATGATTGAAACGGTATATGACCGTACAGATTTGGTCGAACGTGCGATTAAAACCGTACAGAAAAATCTAGTCGAAGGCGCAATTCTGGTCATTGTGATTCTGTTTTTATTTTTGGGAAATTTTCGTGCTGCACTGATTACAGCCTGTGTGATTCCGCTATCCATGTTATTTACTTTGGCAGGTATGGCTGAGCAAAAAATCAGTGCCAATCTGATGAGTTTGGGCGCATTGGACTTCGGTATTATTGTAGATGGTGCCGTGGTTATGGTTGAAAACTGTATTCGTCGCTTGGCTGAAGCACAACATGCGAAAGGTCACTTATTGACCAAAGCCGAACGTTTTAAAGAAGTCTTTCTCGCGGCCAAACAAGCACGCCGTCCTTTAATTTTCGGACAGTTAATCATTCTTGTGGTGTATTTGCCCATCTTTGCTTTAACTGGCGTAGAAGCCAAGCTGTTTCATCCTATGGCGATGACAGTGGTATTGGCCTTGTTCGGTGCAATTATTTTATCTGTCACCTTTGTACCTGCCGCAGTGGCTTTATTTGTCAATGGTGAAGTCAAAGAAACAGAAAGCCGTTGGATGCTGTGGCTGAAACAAAAATATGAAAAGCTGCTAAATCTGGCATATGAATTTAAATTTTTTGTGGTCACCTTGGCGCTGTGTATTTTAGTTCTATCAGGTGTGCTTGCCAGCAAAATCGGCAGTGAGTTTTCACCGACCTTAAGTGAAGGTGATTTTGCCGTTCAGCAAATGCGTTCACCCAGTACAGGTTTGGAACAATCTTTACGCATGCAGGAAAATACTGAAAAATTGCTGCTCAAAGCTTTTCCAGAAATTAAAGCGATTTTTGCCCGTACAGGTACAGCAGAAGTGGCGACTGATGTGATGCCCCCCAATATATCTGATGCAGTATTGTTGTTAAAACCGCGTGACCAATGGAACAACCCCAAAGAAACCATTGATGAATTACGTCAGCGTATGATTGCTTTTTTAACCACTTTACCTGGAAACAATAGTGAGTTTTCACAACCCATCGAGCTTCGATTTAATGAATTGATTTCAGGTGTACGAAGTGATGTAGGCGTGAAAATTTTTGGTGATGATATGGTGGTTTTAAATCAACAAGCCACCCGTATTGCACAGCACATTAAAACCATTTCTGGCGCCACTGCTGTCAATGTTGAACAAACCTCAGGTTTGCCCCTGTTAAATATTGAAATAAATAAAGCAGCCGCAGCTCAATATGGTTTATCTGTCAGAGCGATTCAGGATTTGGTTGCCACCAGTGTAGGTGGTCAGAATCTTGGGCAAATTCTGCAAGGTGATCGTCGTTTTGACTTTGTGATTCGTTTGGATGATGCGCAGCGTACTCCTGAATATTTAGCGGTATTGCCGATACAAACGCCAAATGGTGGTCTGATTCAACTTCAAGATGTGGCCAAAGTTGAAAATATTTTAGGCATTAATCAAGTCAGTCGAGAAGATGGCAAGCGTCGTGTGGTGGTCACGGTCAATGTAGAAGGTCGTGATTTGGGTTCATTTGTAACAGAATTACAAACAACCTTGGCAAAACAAGAAATGCCTGCGGGATATTGGTTAGATTATGGGGGGCAGTTTGAAAATCTGAGTTCTGCCAAAGCACGTATGCAGTTGGTGGTGCCTTTGGCGTTAATCACTATTTTTATTTTGCTGATGGCGGTGTTTCATAACATTAAGGAAAGCTTGCTGGTATTCACAGGCGTACCTTTTGCTTTATGTGGGGGCTTAGTTGCGCTGTGGCTACGCGATATTCCATTGTCTATGTCCGCAGGAGTGGGTTTTATTGCTTTGTCAGGTGTTGCGGTACTCAACGGTTTGGTGATGTTGACCTTTATTAAAGAGCTACGCCAACAATTGGATGTCTATCAAGCCACATGGCAGGGTGCAATTCTGCGTTTACGTCCAGTCTTGATGACGGCATGTGTGGCATCGCTAGGGTTTATTCCCATGGCGATAGCGACAGGTACAGGTGCAGAAGTACAACGACCTTTGGCTACAGTGGTCATCGGTGGAATTGTCTCATCTACTTTACTGACCTTGTTCATTTTACCTGTGATCTATCGTTGGATGAATGAAAAAGTTGGCTTGAAAAATTAAATATTAAGCCGCGCTATACCTGAATATTTTCAGATATAGCGCGTTGGATTAAGATGTTGAATTGTTTACGCCTAAGCTGATGATGGTGTAATACTGATTTTTAGGTACAGCTTTCGGATCTGACTTTTCATTGACTTCAATTAAATAGCCACCTGCTTGAGGAAACGTGATGGTGCTTGAGCCATTGGCATTGACAGAGATCGATTGTGCTTGTTGATCGGTTGCACCTTGTTTACGCAGTAAAACCTCTGCTTGAACAAGGGGTTTGCCTGCTTTGCTTAGTTGAAGTTGGACAGGTTGTCCAGCTATGATTTGATTTGGATGGATATTGAAGCTGACTTGAATCGGTGCGGGTGTCGCTGCAACGGGAGAGGTATTTTCTTTACTGAGGTAGCTTTGAATGCTCCACTCACGCACAGTATCTACTTTTTTAGGTAATTTGCCTTTAAAGTCACTTGGAATCACATAATCACGTTCAGCTAATGCGGGTACTTTGTCAGCCGCGACATCTGAAAATATTTTCCACTGTTTATTGTGTTGTATATATTGAATTGGATAAGAAGTTTTGGCATGAAGGGTATACGTCCCTTTTTCAGGCAACTTAAGATCAAATGCCGTGACTGATTCTAAAGTACTTTGCGGTTGAACAGTCACAACAGTTTGATTGGGTTGAATGACATTAAATTGGACATCTTTTAAGGCATATTCACTATTTAAGGCTTCTTCAGCATAGCCACTAAAGATAGGCATTTGAGTATTTGTGGTGGTGTAATTTAAAGGTGCTACATAAGGTTCATGCGCTTGGCTGTACGAGCAAATGAGTAAAGCAAAAGCTAAATATGGTTTCATCAAGCATGATCCTAAATCAGAGGTTTATATTTTCAAGAAAGAATTAAATTGTATAAAAATGAGTATAACGAAGAAATATTTTAATTGATAATAATAATGATTATCAATATTAATTTAAAACTAAATAGATTGAATAATAAGAGGTAACTTATGACGCAACATGGACATGATCATAGTCATGCACTGGTCACAGAAGACAATGCAAAAAAATTAACCTTTGCATTGATTTTGACCACATCATTTTTAATTATTGAGGTGATAGCTGGATTTATGACCCAAAGTCTGGCTTTGCTGTCAGATGCTGCACATATGTTTACTGATGCAGCAGCGCTTGCGATTGCTTTGGTTGCCATTAAAATTGGCAAACTACCCGCAGATGATAAGCGCACTTTTGGTTATCAGCGCTTTGAAATTTTGGCCGCATTATTTAATGCTTTGATGTTGTTTGTCGTAGCGATATATATTTTATTTGAAGCTTATCAACGGTTTTCTCATCCACCCGAAATTCAAAGTCTAGGCATGTTAATAGTTGCGTCGATAGGTTTAGTGATTAATCTTATTTCGATGAAAATACTCGTTTCAAGTGCACAAGAGAGTTTAAATATTAAAGGCGCTTATCTAGAAGTCTTGAGTGATGCCTTGGGTTCTGTGGGTGTGATGATTGGTGCAATCGTGATTTATTTTACCCAGTGGTTTTGGGTAGATACCTTAATAGCTGTATTAATTGGGTTTTGGGTATTGCCACGTACTTGGATATTACTCAAACAAAGTATTCATATTTTACTTGAAGGTGTGCCTGAAGAAATTGATATTGAACAACTGCGAAATGATTTGCTGAGTCTAAATGCCGTAGAAAGCATTCATCAACTCAAAGTCTGGGCGATTACTTCAAAAAATGTACATTTAACGGTTCATCTATATGCACCAAATGCCGATCATAATGCCTTATACCAGCAAGCATGGCAGATGCTCAGTCACTCCCATGGGATTACCGAAATGACACTGCAAATTGAGGAGGAAGAATGTGTGGTACATTCATATCCACATGCTGGTCATTCTAAACATGATCATGAACAGCCTTTGCATGATACAAATCAAGACTCACATCAGCACTGACATTTGGCACAGTGCTGATGTGAGAGAGGAATGCTTAAATTTCCCATTCGTGATCACATTCACGACATTTCCATTTCTTTTGTGATTGCATGAAACTTTGCATCGAAATTTTAAAGTCGGGTAGGTCACGCCAAAACAGAATGCCCGCGACAACACAAATGCTAAAAACAATGACAGTCGCAATTTGTAAATTTTGCCCAGCACCATCTCCAAAGATCCACATGGAAACGCTAATTAAAACCAGTAATAACAGTATAAAAATGGCAGGAATTAAAAAAACCAAGCTTTTGGGAACCACAGGTCGTGGTGCGGGTTGCCCTGTTTGTGCGACGGGCATAATTTTAGGACTTTGGCATTTGGGGCAACGGTATTGCATTATGACTCCACAATTTAAATCTATGCGTTATTTTAATCGGAATAACAAAGAAAGCAAAAATACCCAGAACAAAATAGTTAAAATTTTCCATAAAAAAAAGCCACTGACTTGATCAGTGGCTTTTTAGAATTTGGCGTCCCTACGGGGATTCGAACCCCGGTTACCGCCGTGAAAGGGCGATGTCCTAGGCCTCTAGACGATAGGGACTTATCGAGGCAACACAGGTAAAGCATAAAAAACTTGGTGGAGTCAAGGAGGATCGAACTCCTGACCTCTACAATGCCATTGTAGCGCTCTACCAACTGAGCTATGACCCCAGTCTGTGTGAGCGCAATATTAGGGGCATTGTGCTTACACGTCAACTATAAATTTAATTATGCATCATCAACTGCATCATTTTTCGGCAATTTTAAGCTTTCATTCAGTTTTTCCCACACTTTTGTTTCTTTTTTACTCGGTCCGCCAACAATTTCAAGTGCATGACGTAAACGAGCAAAGGTTAAATCTGGTCCAAGAGTAACCATCGATTGCATAACAGGCGTTGAACTGGTCGAACCTGCAATGGCAATAAAGAAAGTCGGCATAAAATCACGGAGTTTAATTTCCATTTGGTTGGCTAAATCCATCAGGGTTTGGCTTACCGTGTCATTATTCCAAGTAAATAAATTTTCTAAACGCCAAATTGCAAATTGTAAACTTTGACGCACTTGTTCTTCGGATAATTTTTTGCTTTCAAATTGTTCTTTGGAAAGTGTCGGAAATTGGTTGAAATAGAAACCTGCCCAATTCACAGCTTCAGACAATAAATTAATTCGTGGTTGAATCGCAGCAGCAATTGCCTCAAGGGTGTTACGATCAGATTTCCAAGCCAAAAGCGTATTGAGTAATTCAGCAGGGGAAAGTGCTTTAATCCACTGACCATTCAACCAATTGAGTTTTTCCACATCAAAAATTGGACCACCAAGTGAGACACGTTGAATGTCGAAATGCTCAATCATGTCGGCCAAAGAGAATTTTTCACTTTCATCAGGCATAGACCAACCCATGCGACCCAAATAATTGAGTAATGCTTCAGGTAATACGCCAATATCCTTGTAGTAATTAATTGAAGTTGGATTTTTACGTTTTGATAATTTTGATTTATCCGGATTGCGAAGCAAAGGCATATGACACAACACTGGCATGTCCCAGCCAAAGTATTGATACAATAATTGATGTTTTGGTGCCGACGGAATCCATTCTTCGCCGCGAATGACATGCGTAATTTGCATCAAATGGTCATCGACCACGTTTGCAAGATGATAGGTTGGCAAGCCGTCTGTTTTTAACAGGATCTGCATATCCACTTGTGCCCATGGAATTTCTACTTCACCACGGAGCAAATCATTAAATTTGCAGCTGCCTTCGGACGGTACTTTCATCCGAATAACATGTGCCTCACCCGCTGCCAAGCGACGTGCTACGTCATCGCTGGATAATTCTAAACCACGTCCATCATAACGCGGGTTTTCACCTCGCGCTTGTTGCTCGACACGCATTTGATCTAATTCTTCTGCACTGGCAAAACAATAGAAAGCATGACCTTTTTCCACTAGATCTAAAGCATATTGTTTGTAAATATCCATACGTTCAGATTGACGATAAGGTGCATGTGGGCCACCAATATCTGGGCCTTCTGACCAATTTAAGCCTAACCAACGCAGTGAATCTAAAATCATTTTTTCAGATTCAGGTGTTGAGCGCAGTTGGTCGGTATCCTCAATACGAAGAATAAATTCACCGCCATGTTGTTTGGCAAAACATAAATTGAATAAGGCAATATATGCAGTACCTACATGTGGAAAACCAGTAGGAGAAGGGGCAATACGAGTACGAACAGTCATCATTAGTATTTTTCAGAATGTGAATGATGACTATTATAACGAAAAAGCCTAATCACTTAATGCTAAATTCAACATTGAAATGATTAGGCTGAGTTTTAATTTCTAATCATAGAAATTAAATAAATTTATGAGTAATTTTGAGGGAAAAGCGCTTGCACAAAACGGCTAAATTTTTGATTTTGAGCAGCAAAAAAACTTTGTGTTGGTGCTACTTTAATTTCTGTTAGTACTTTTAAATCATTATCTGGACGTAAAGTATTTGCACCTTGCTTTTGTTGCTGTAACACTTTTTCAATCAGGGATGAGCGTTCAGGACTCAGCGTTACTTTGGTATCTGCGGTTTTAATAGCAGCAGTATGGCTTAGTTGGGTCATGAGTCCGACCGTCAAACTTAAACTTAATACTTTAACAAACGACATATACTTCATTTTCCACATCCCCCTTTTGGTTCTGAAACTGCTAAATATTGTTTTTCTATGCTTACACTACTATTTAACCACATAAAAAAATACAAAAGTAGAATTGAGTTACACTCTTTTACAAAACGATAAAAAAGTAATTTAATTTATAGGCTTTGTACCACAAGAATATGTAGATAGCGTGAAGATTAAAGAGGGCTAAGATAAATTTTTATAGACAAAATTGCAAAATCAGACGTTGTAATCTGTTCGAAATGAAAAGAATAAATCTTAAATACTTATTTAATTCTTTGTAATTTAAAGATTTATTTATTTTATTTCAATGATTGTATATTTATCGAGGTGTTTTATAGAGCGATGGTATCTAAGTGCTTAGATAAAAAAGTGTAAATTTTAGTACTTTAATGAATATCTTTAAAACTGATGAAGAATAAATAAAATAATATAACTATATGATTGTTAAAATAATTTTGTATAAATATAGTGGCATTATTATGACGATAGAGTTGATACAAATGAAAAAAATAATCGCTTCTGGTTTTTTGCTTTTATTGGGGAGTGTGACTTCAGCGAGTTTCGCTGCAAAAGATTTTTTAAATGTTTCCTATGATCCAACGCGTGAATTTTATCAAGAATATAATCAGGCCTTTGGCACTTTCTGGAAACAAAAAACGGGACAAGAAGTGAATTTTAAACAATCACATGGCGGATCTGGAAAACAAGCCCGTTCTGTCATTGATGGTTTACAGGCAGATGTAGTGACTTTGGCTTTGGCCAATGATATTGAGGAAATTGTAAATGCAGGTTTAATTCATAAAAATTGGCAAAAACAATTTCCCAATAATTCTGCACCTTATACTTCAACAGTCGTATTTTTAGTACGTAAGGGGAATCCTAAAAATATTAAAGATTGGAATGATTTAACCAAATCTGGGGTAGAAATTATTACGCCTAATCCAAAAACAGGCGGTGCGCCACGCTGGATTTATCTTTCTGCTTGGGGATATGCGCTTAAACAACCCGGTGGCAATGATGCGAAAGCACGTGAGTTGGTCAAAAAACTTTACGGTAATGTGAAAGTACTCGATTCAGGCGCACGTGGTTCTTTAACCACTTTTGCTGAACGAGGCATAGGCGATGTATTGCTTTCTTGGGAAAATGAAGCTTTGTTGGCAACTCAAGGTTTAGGAAAAGACAAATTTCAGATTATTTATCCTTCTATTTCAATCTTGGCAGAACCATCGGTGGCTATTGTGGATAAAAATGTGGATAAAGATGGTAATCGCAATTTAGCTAAAGGATATTTGAATTATTTATATTCGCCTAAAGGACAAGACTTAGCTGCGCAATATTTTTTCCGTCCTCGTAATGCGCAAATTGCAGCAAAATATGCAGCACAATTTCCAAAAATAAAATTGTTTAGTATTGGTGATGTATTTGGTGGCTGGGCAAAAGCACAAAAAACTCATTTCGTGAATGGTGCCGTATTTGATCAGATTTATGCTGAAAAGAAATAGTACATTGATGAAGTATAAATAAAGGAAGAAATGAATAGCTGATCATCTATTCATTTCTTAGACTAAAAATGCTGATCCTCATTGAAATTATTGAAGTATTTCAACCCTATTTTTTCAAAATAAAACAAAGAAAAGATACATGAATTTGAAATTAAACAATTAAAAATGGATGAATTGCGATTTTTAACTTTATTTCATATAGTTAGTTACATGAGATAAAAAGTAGACCTTGTGATGAAAATTCAATTTAAAGCTTTAATCAGTGCAGTGTTACTGACCAGTAGTGTTGCTTTTACTGCGACCACTACCCAAGCGGCTGACCGTGATTTCTTAAATGTGTCCTATGATGCTACCCGTGAATTTTATGATGAATTCAATCAATCTTTTGGTGCATATTGGAAGCAACGTACTGGAAATACAGTAAAGTTCAAACAGTCACATGGGGGTTCGGGTAAACAAGCGCGTTCTGTGGTTGATGGTTTAAAAGGCGATGTCGTGACTTTGGCTTTAGCCAATGATATTGAGGAAATTGTAAAATCTGGGCAAATTCAGTCTGGTTGGCAAAAAGAATTTCCAAATAATTCAGCGCCCTATACATCGACTATCGTGTTTATGGTGCGTAAGGGTAATCCAAAACAGATTAAAGACTGGTCTGATTTAACCAAGCCAGGCGTACAAATTATTACCCCAAATCCTAAAACAGGAGGCTTGCCACGTTGGGTATATTTATCTGCATGGGGATATGCCTTAAAACAGCCGAATGGAAGCGATGCTAAAGCGCAGGATTTCGTCGGTAAACTGTATCGCAATGTCAAAGTCATGGACTCAGCAGCACGTGCTTCAATGACCACCTTTGCGGAACGTGGCATCGGTGATGTTTTGCTGACGTGGGAAAATGAAGCTTTAGTGACACAAAAAACCTTGGGTAAAAACAAGTTCGATATTATTTATCCGTCTATTTCAATTTTAACTGAACCTTCAGTCGCAATTGTTGATAGAACGGTAGAGAAAAATGGCAATAAATGGTTAGCCAAAGGATATATCAACTATTTATATTCACCTTTAGGTCAAGAAATGGCAGCAAAACATTTCTATCGTCCACGTAATCCACAAGTGTTGGCGCAGTATTCTGCCCAATTCCCTAAAATTAAAACCTTTACCATTGATGAGGTATTTGGTGGATGGGCTAAAGCACAGAAAACTCATTTTGTGAATGGGGCAATTTTTGATCAGATTTATAATGCGCGTAAATAATGCGTGTCCAATAATTTAATAAGCTTTCAATCCGTTAATGCCAGTCAATGCACACATTGACTGGCATTTTTATGCTTTTATAAAAAGTTAAAACGTATTTCCCTATCGAAAGTAATATTTTCCAACAAAAAGTCGTTTGGAGCTTTGTTAAAACAAGGTAATAATGTGCAGTTACATTTTCCATAGTTTTGATTGAACCCTTATGTCGCACATTTCTGTATTACTTCACGAAACTGTTGATGCCTTGTTGGCAGGTCGCAATACAGGAATTTATATAGATGGCACGTTTGGACGTGGTGGGCATACCCGTTTACTGTTATCTAAACTGGATGAAAATGCACGGGTTTATGGGTTTGATAAAGACCCTCAAGCTTTAGAAACGGCAGCAATATTAGAACAAGAAGATTCACGCTTTAAAATTATTCATGCTAGCTTTGCCGATTTAAAACAAGAACTTGAAGCGCGTGAGATAGGTTTGGTTGATGGCGTAATGGCAGATTTAGGCGTGTCTTCTCCACAATTGGATCAAGCTGAACGTGGTTTTAGCTTTATGAGAAATGGTCCACTCGATATGCGGATGGATAATTCACAAGGGCCGACTGCGGCTGAATGGTTGGTTCAAATTGAAGAAGAAGATTTGGCCAATGCTATTTTTCAATATGGTGAAGAACGTTATAGTCGCCGTATCGCAAAAGCCATTAAAGCTGCGGGCTATATTGAAACCACTGCACAATTAGCAGAAATTGTGAAAGTTGCCCATCCGAAATGGGAAAAAAATAAACATGCAGCGACACGAACTTTTCAAGGAATTCGTATTGCCATTAATAAAGAATTAGAAGATATTGAAGCTTTCTTGCCGCAAGCAATAGATGTGCTCAAAACAGACGGTCGTTTAGCGGTCATTAGTTTCCATTCGTTAGAAGATCGTTTAATTAAACAATTTATTCAAAAAGAATCTACTTTAGCGGAAGATACCAGTTGGGGCATGCCACAAGAACGGGAAGATACCCGTCGTTTAAAGAAAATTTCCCGAGTACGTGCCAGTGAAGAAGAGATCAAAGCCAATTTTCGTTCACGTAGTGCATGGCTCAGAGTTGCAGAACGCTTAGCTTTAAAAGGCGAATAATGAAAACTGAAGTTGTTGCAAAGAAAACAGAAAAAAAAGCGATGAAAAAAATCATCACTTATATCGTTTTATTGATATTGGTCTTTGTGAGCGCCATTATGGTGGTTTTTCAAGTCTTTGAATACCGTCATGATTACCGTGAACTGAGTTCTTTTACCCGAGAAAAAGATGACTTAAATGCAGAGTGGGGACGTTTGCTCATCGAGCAACAAACCTTTGGTGCAACAGCGCAAATTGGAACACGTGCTGTGACCCAATTGCGGATGTATTCACCGCCTGCAGGGCAAACGGTGGTCATTTCTTTACCAATAACTTCAGAAGATAAAAAATAAGGCTAGCGGTCATATGTTGGACAACAGAAATAAACAGGTGCGAAAAAAGCAGCCGTCTACTAGCAACAAAAATACACTGACTCTAGATCGGTGGCGTTTTTATCTGATGTGGAGTGTGGTTTTACTTTGCTTTCTGGCTTTAGTGGGACGGGCATTTTACGTCCAAATTATTAATAAAGATTTTTTACAAAACAAAGCCAATGCCAATATTCTAAGAACTGAAAAAGTTAAAGCGATGCGTGGCGTCATTTATGACCGTCATGGTGTGCCTTTAGCCATTAGTACACCCGTGATGAAAGTTGTGATTGATCCACGTGACTATTTTGATGCAAAAAAACAGTTTGAGGAAATCAGCGCAGAACTGGTGAAAGATCCCAATAACCGTAAGCTTAAACGTCAATTACCCGATAAAAATTTAAATTTAGATGAACTGGCCGATGCCGTCGGCATAGACCGTGCCGATCTGAAAAAGAAAATGAACGACCGTCCGCGCTCACGCTATTTAGTGTTGCAAAAAGAAATACCACCTCAGCAAGCGGATCTCATTGCAAAGCGTGAATTTCAGGGGGTTTATACCGAAAAAAACTATAAGCGTTATTATCCACAGCCTCAACCGAATGCACAAATTATTGGTTTGACCAATAGTGAAGGAATCGGCATTGAAGGCTTGGAAATGCAAATGAATTCGGCATTAGCAGGCAATGATGGAGAACAACAAATTGTTCGAGATAAAAAAGGCAATCGTTTTAAAGACCCTGAAGTGATTAAAGAGGTTGAAGCCGGAGAAAATATTACGTTAAGTATCGATTCTCGTTTGCAGTACATCATGTATCGCGAATTAACAGCGGCAGGGGTGGCCAATAATGCACGTTCAGCAACTGCGATTGCGGTAGATGTGAAGACTGGGGAAATTTTGGCAATGGCCAGTTGGCCTTCTTATAATCCAAATGACAAAAAAAGTTTAAATAATAAAGATGCGATGCGTAACCGCGGTGCGGTCGATTCATTTGAACCCGGTTCCACCATGAAACCTTTGACCATTGCCATGGCATTGGAGAGTGGCAAATATATGCCTAACTCGGTGGTCAATACTTCACCAGGAAGTATGCGGGTGGGTAATCATACCATTCGAGATACCCATAATTATGGTGCATTGACCTTAGGCGGTATTATCCAGAAGTCTTCTAACGTTGGGGTTGCGAAACTGGCCTTGTCTTTGCCTTATGCCACACTACCAACATTCTATAAACGGGTCGGCTTTGGGCAGCGTTCAGCAGTCAAATTCCCAGGTGAAAGTGGTGGTTTAATTTTGCCACCAAGTAAATGGAATGTTTCAGAAGTCGCTACCATGGCCTATGGTTATGGTTTAAATGCGACGGTATTGCAGATGGCAGATGCCTATGCGATGTTGGCGAATAAAGGCTTAAAAATGCCTTTGAGTCTATACAAATTAGAACAGCCACCCAAAGGTGAACAACTGATTGATGCTAAAATTGCTGATCAGGTACTCTTGATGATGGAAACTGCCACTTTACCTGGCGGAACGGCAACACGTGCCACGATTCCAGGTTATCGGGTTGCAGGAAAAACAGGAACAGCGCATAAACTACGTGCAGATCGTAAAGGCTATTCACAAAGTGATTACCGCGCACTCTTTGCAGGGGTTGCACCTGTAAGTGACCCACAACTGGCTATGGTGGTGGTGGTTGAAAATCCAAAAGGCTCCTACTACGGCGGCACAGTGTCTGCACCTGTATTTGCCCGTGTGATGCAAGAATCATTACGTTTAATGAATGTTCCTTTAGATAAACCCTTAGATGCTCCCAAAATTCAGTAATAGGTGATGAATGTCCATGACATTTCAAGATTTTTACCCAGTTGAGAAAGTGGCGAAATGGATGACTCTGCCATTCATTGGCTTTTGTTTGGACAGCCGTAAAGTTAAAACAGGGCAAATTTATATTGCCCTGAATAGTTTTTCACAACCTGAAAAAACGATGCAGTTTGCACAGTCAGCTTTGACCAAAGGTGCTTTAGCGGTGGTCAGTGAGGTTGATTTAGGTCTTGATCACAGTGTGATTGTACCGAATGTTCGTCATTTAATGGGGCAGTGGCAAAAACAATATTTACAGGAAACCGCACCTGTTGAGGCAGCACGGATACTGGCAGTCACAGGCACCAATGGAAAAACCACAATTTCGCGTCTGGTGGCCGAGTTAATGACTTTGCAACAGCAAAAATGTGCGGTCATGGGCACTACAGGTAACGGTATTTTACCGAATTTAGAAACTTCATCGCATACGACGTTAGATGCTTTACATTTACAAACGGCTTTACATGAATATGCCCAACAAGGGGCGCAATTTGTGGCGCTTGAAGCCAGTTCTCATGGTTTGGAACAAGGTCGTTTAAAAGGCTGTGATATTGAAATTGCAGCCTATAGCAATTTAAGTCGTGATCATCTAGATTATCATGGCACGCTAGACGCTTATGCAGAAGCGAAATCTGGTTTGTTTAAATTTCCAAGTTTAAAAGTGGCGATCATTAATCTAGATGACGAATATGCATCGTTGATGATAAATACTGCTCAAAATAATCCTGCCCAACCTAAAATACTTACTTATTCCACGACACAATCCGCAGATTATCAAGTGTCTAATATTGAATATGGTTTAAGTGGGGCGCAGTTTAAATTAACCACTGCACACAGTGAATTTGAGGTGCACAGCCCATTATTGGGGCATTTTAATATTGAAAACTTGGTGGCAAGTTTAGTCAGTGCAGAGCAAGCGGGCTTTGGACTAGTGGATTTAATTGCAACGGTGCCACAATTAAAAGGTGCACCTGGACGTATGCAGGTTATTCCTGATGGCGAGCGTTTGTTTGTGGTCGATTATGCACATACACCTGATGCCTTAATTCAAGTTTTACAGACCTTAAAACGTCATGTAGCCAAAAATTTATGGGCCGTTTTTGGCTGTGGTGGTGATCGTGATCGTGGCAAGCGCCCACTCATGACACAAGCAGCATTAGAGCATGCAGATATTGCCTTAATCACGTCCGATAATCCACGCTCTGAAAATCCAGAACAGATTTTTGCTGACATGAAAGCAGGATTAGATGTTTCCAGTCAGAGTGTGCATGAAATTCATGATCGTCGAGAAGCGATTAAATTTGCTGTTGAAAATGCTCAAGCTGGCGATATTGTGGTGATTGCGGGCAAAGGACATGAGAACTATCAAGAAATTGAAGGAGTGCGACATTGGTTTGATGATGTGATTGAAGTCCAATCCGCTATAGAAGCGCAGCATCACAACACAAATTCAGCGTATCAGGCTTAATAGGAAATCATTATGCATACTTCCACCACCAGTACAGTGCCTTTAACGCCATGGACCCTAGAGCAATTACAACAAGCGACTCAAGGCTATTGGCATAACAATAAAATACCTTCAGGTGAAATTAAACGAATTTTGACTGATTCGCGTCATGCCGAACAAGGCGATGCTTTTTTAGCGATACAAGGCGAACGTTTTGATGCGCATGATTTTGTGGCACAAGTGGCAATACAGGGTTGTGAAATTGCGATTGTGAGTCATCCTGTGGATGCTGATATTTATCAGTTGGTCGTTGCGGATACACGCTTGGCTTTGGGGCATTTGGGGGCTTATCGCCGTGCTCAAAATTTACAATTAAAAGTGATCTCGCTCACCGGTAGTAGTGGTAAAACCACCACCAAAGAAATGCTGGGCAGCATTTTATCTCGTCTTGCACCGACCTTGATTACGCGTGGCAACTTAAATAATGATTTAGGCGTACCGATGATGTTGCTGGAGCTGCGTGCTGAACATCAATATGCCGTTATGGAATTGGGTGCCAGTCATCAGGGTGAAATTGATTACACCTCGAATTTAGTTCAACCGCATGTGGCAGGCATTATTAATATTGGCACAGCACATTTGGGTGAATTTGGCGGACGCGATGGGATTTGCCGAGCCAAATCTGAAATTTATGCGCATATTACAAAAAAGGGTATTTCGATTGTTCCTGCGGCGGATGATTTTGCAGAAGTTATTGTAAAAGCGGTACACACTGAACGAGTTTTAAGCTTTGGAGGAAATGGAGATATTTTCGCCACAGAAATTGAATTGCATCCGCAATCCTCGAGCTTTAATTTAAATACACCAGTAGGTCTACGTCTGCTAAATTTGCCTTTTGCAGGTGATCATAATATCCAAAATGCTTTGGCTGCCACTGCTTTTGCACTCGCGATTGGTATTGCTCTGGATGACATCGTCACTGGTTTGGAGCAAGCTCAAGGTGCAAAAGGCCGTTTGAATTTTATTCAACAGGATAAATACCTATTCATTGATGATACTTATAATGCAAACCCAACTTCAATGCGAGCAGCAGCAGAAGTACTTGCTCAGCAAGAAGGGATAAAAGTGATGGTCATCGGGGACATCGGAGAGTTGGGTGCAAGTGCGGCACAGCAACATTATATGTTGGGTCGAGATTTGGTTGCGACAGAGGTTAATTTTGTTGTCGCGGTAGGTGAATTTGCACCAGCGACACAAGAAGGGGCACGTAGTACCCAATATGGTAAAAAAATGCAGGCTTTTTTGACACAAGCACAAGCGCTGCCATTTTTACTGAGTTTAATTGAAACACATCAACCTCAATCCATGAGTTTCCTGTTTAAAGGTTCTCGTTATACCCACATGGAAACATTGATGGCTGATTTGATGGAGAAAATTTAATGCTGTTATGGCTCTTTGAACAACTGGCGGGTTATAACAGCTCGTTCCAAGTGGTTCGTTATTTAACATTACGTGCTTTGCTGAGTGTTTTAACAGCTTTGACGATTGGCTTGGTGTTGGGCCCAGTCATGATCCGTAAGTTGCAGGCACTCAAATATGGTCAAGCGGTCAGTTCATTTGCACCTGAAAATCATGCAAAAAAAATGGGCACACCGACCATGGGTGGGATTTTAATTCTACTCTCGATTGGAATTTCAACTTTACTCTGGGCAGATCTATCCAATCCCTATGTTTGGATTGTGCTGGCAGTGATGGTGATTTTTGGTGCGGTGGGCTGGGCGGATGACTGGATTAAAGTCCGTTATAAAGACAATGCGGGTTTACCGGCCAAGAAGAAATTCTTTTGGACTTCGGTTGCATCGCTAGGTGCAGGTATTGCACTGTATGTGATTGCGACACAACAAACGAATCCTATCCATACCGCGAATATGCTGGATTTATTAATTCCATTCTTTAAGAATTTGAGCATTCCACTTTCCGCGATTCCGCTCGGCATTGGTTTTATCATTTTTACCTATTTGGTGATTAATGGTGCATCGAATGCAGTCAACTTAACCGATGGTTTAGATGGTTTAGCCATTATGCCTGTTGTCTTGGTTGCAGCAGGGTTAGGTGTATTTGCTTATCTTGCAGGTGATGTTCGTTTTGCTGATTATTTGCATATGCCCTATGTTAAATATGCCTCTGAGTTGGTGGTGATTTGTGCAGCTATGATTGGAGCAGGCTTAGCATTCCTTTGGTACAACGCACATCCAGCACAAGTCTTTATGGGCGATGTCGGCGCATTATCTTTAGGCGCGATGTTGGGCACCATTGCCGTAATGGTTCGTCAAGAAATTGTTTTTGCAATTATGGGCGGAGTATTTGTGGTCGAAGCTATTTCGGTATTTTTACAAATTGGTTCATTACGGATGCGCAATAAACGAGTCTTCTTGATGGCGCCTTTGCATCATCATTATGAGAAAAAAGGTTGGCGTGAGACTCAAGTGGTCATTCGTTTCTGGATTATTACAATTATGCTGGTAGTTTTAGGCTTATTGACCTTAAAATTGCGTTAAGCAAATATTTTTAAAAAACTGACATTTGTTTGATCAAATGTCAGTTTTTTTATGTCTGGGAGAAAATGATGAATCTGCTCATGTGTCCGGTGTGTCGTGAGGAATTACTCTTAACTGATCAAACATGGCGGTGTGCAAATCAGCATAGTTATGATGTGGCAAAACAGGGTTATGTAAACTTACATGTCGTTCAACACAAACACAGCAAAAACCCTGGAGATACACCCGAATCAGTACAAGCACGCCGCGCTTTTTTAAGTGCTGGTTTTTATGCGCCGCTACAACAGGCTGTGGTTGAAAAAATTCGTGAGCTTGGTGTAGATCATCTGCTCGATATTGGTTGTGGTGAAGGTTACTATACCCATGCTATGCAGGCTGAAGTGAAACAATGCGTAGGTGTCGATATTGCCAAAAATGCGGTACAGATTGCAGCTAAACTGAACAAGCATATCACTTGGGTCGTCGGTACAGGTGCTACTTTGCCTGTACTTGATGCATCGATTGATTTATGTACCAGCTTATTTAGTCCAATTCCAAAACAAGAAATATTGCGTGTACTCAAACCGAATTCGTATTTAATGGTGGTGGCACCTGCAATTGAGCATTTATATGCAATGCGTGAAGTGCTTTTTGAAGAAGTCAATCCACATGAGTCACATAAGTTTGTGGAACAACTGCAAAATGAATTTGAATTGCTTGAAGAATATGTGATTGATGCGCCTTTTGTTTTACAACAGGCTGACTTAAAGAACTTGATTGCAATGACGCCGTATGCTTACAAGGCGAAACCAGAACGCCGTCAGGCTCTAGAGCAAAATCAAAAGTTTGCGTTAAAAGGGCAATTTCAAATCTATTTATTCAAAAAGAAATGAGACCAATAACAATGCCTATCAAATTAATTTAGAGCATTGTTATTAATTTATTTTTAGGCGCTCAAAAATTAGAAACTTAGAAATATATTATAAGTTCTGAAGATTATTCTTCAGTTTTCTGTTTTTTCTCATAATTGTAAAAATGATGCTTGAATTTCTTGATTGCCACACTACCAACACTTCAAATAGTGCTGAGTGATATTTCTGAATATTAACCAATCAAATCAGTTTTAACATAAAAATGCCAGTCTATTTTTAAATGGACTGGCATGATTACAGATGCTGACTTGAATAGACCTGATTTGATTTATAAAACTTGATCAATCAGGTTCTGAAGTGCGTCTGGCTTGTTAGTTGGTGCTTTTTGCATTGTTGGAGGTGCAGCATCATTTGGCAGCAAAATTTCCTCTCCGGGTAAGTCATCAAAGTCACGTTCAGGTGCTCGTGTCGGTGCAACAGGAGCAGGACGATAAAGAGGGCGAGCTAAAGGTGGAGATGAGCGATCTTCTGCAACATATTCACCTGTGGTTTCCGTTCGACGATTGGTCGGTGCTTTGGCATTTTTATCAAAATGTACCCAAGCTGCAGGTGTGCCTTTCAAAGCCTGACCCATAAAATTAGTCCAAATCGGCAAAGCGGCTACGCCACCATATTCACGGCGACCAAGCGTATTGGGTTGGTCAAATCCAACCCATGTTATGGTGACCAGTTTGCCATTAAAACCAGCAAACCATGCATCTTTAGCATCATTGGTCGTTCCTGTTTTACCACCAATGTCACCACGACCAATTTTAAGTGCAGCTCGACCTGTACCATGTTGAATGACATCACGCAAAATATTTGCCATATCATAGGCAGAACTTGATTTTAAAATACGCTGAGCCTGACGATATTGGCTTTTAGATTCATCCACTTTAATGGGTGCTAACTCTTTTTCAGTTGTTAGGGTGGTGTTGGTTACTTCAAAGACTTCATCGTCTGGTGTTACTGCTTCAGCAGATTCAGGATCTTCATCTTTTTGATTGATACAGGCAATACAGGCATAGTCTGGATTACTTTGATAAATTACTTTGCCATATGCATCTTCAATACGATCAATAAAATGAGGTTGAATGCGATAACCACCATTGGCAAAAGTAGCGTAGCCTGTTGCCATTTGAATCGGGAGAACTTGTGGTGTACCCAATGCAATAGTGAAATTACGTGGAATCTGATTTTCCTGTAAACCAAAATCCATAAATAATTGACGCGTTCGTTCAATACCGACCGTTTGTAATAGGCGCACAGAAACAGTATTACGGGACAAATACAAAGCACGACGTAATGGAATCACCCCCAAATAACGCCCATCCGAGTTTCTTGGTGACCATTTTCCAATGGTAATCGGACTGTCATTGACCATGCTATAAGGTGTCATGCCACGTTCAAGTGCTAAGGCATAGACAAAAGGCTTGATGGTAGAGCCGGGTTGACGCCAGCCCTGTAAGGCACGGTTAAATTTAGATTGATAAAAATTATAACCACCCACAATAGCTTCAATCGCTCCATTATTAGGATTGATCGCAATCAATTGACCTTGAACTTTAGGGACTTGAATTAGTGCCCAAGAGGTTTTATTGTCATTTGGCCGTAAGCGAATAATATCTTTGACTTTCACAATTTGAGAGGCACGGCTAGGAGCTCCTCCCACACTGTTTGCATTTCTATATGGGCGAGCCCAAGACATTCCTGACCATGGAACCGTCACTGTAGAGCCATCTTGCATCACGGCTTCAAAAGAGGTGTTATTGACTTTAACCACTTTGGCAGGATAAGTATTGGCATATGCCCCAAATTCATTTAAGGGTTTATCATGCGCTTCAGCCCCTCGCCAGCCGTGGCGTCGGTCATATGCTTCTAAACCCTCTTGAACCGACTGCTCGGCATAGGCTTGGCGTTTGCTATCCACTGTGGTGTAAACTTTATAACCTGAATCGATCGCTTGTTGCCCAAATTTTTCAACCAGTTCTGAACGAACCATTTCTCCAACATAAGGAAATTTATTACTAATTCCTCGGTCGGGCATATCTAGATTAACAGGTTCAGCAATCGCTTTTTGATATTGACTTTGGTTGATGTACCCCAATTGCAACATACGACCCAAAATCCAGTTACGACGTTCCAAAGCACGCGTGGGATTAACCACGGGGTTGTATTTTGACGGTGCTTTAGGAAGACCAGAAATCATTGCCATTTGAGCAATACTCAGATCATCTAAGCTTTTGTTGTAATAAATTTTAGCTGCAGCTGCAATGCCATAGGCATTTTTACCCAAGAAAATTTTATTGACATATAACGTTAAAATTTCTTCTTTACTTAAATTCTGCTCAATTTTTCGTGCCAGAAAGATTTCAGTTAGTTTTCGTTTTAGAGTTCGCTCTGGGCTTAAATAATAATTTTTGGCTACCTGCATCGTAATGGTCGAGCCACCCGTTTGCACACTTGACCCTGTAATCGTTTCGCTGACTGCTCTTCCCAAGCCTTTAAAACTGATGCCACTGTGCTCAAAAAAAGAAGAATCTTCAGCAGCTAAAAATGCAGAAATAAAAGGTTTTGGAATTTGTTGATAATCTACAGGAACCGATAATTTGCCTCCATATTCGGAAATCAACATATTGTCGGCACTATAGACTTGTAAGGGCTTTAATAATGGCGCCTTTTTTAAAGTCGTCATTTTAGGTAACGATGGGGCAATATAGAGATACATGCCATAAAAGCCCATCGGAATTGAGACTAAAATTATAATTAGGACCAAAAAAAAGGGGTGAACATGGCCTGAACGAGATAGCTTTTTCATAACAAGTAAGTTTTAATAAGAGCTAATGGCAAACTAATTGACGATCAGTATAGCCTTTACACATACAGATTGTTAGATGAGTTATTGTATCTGTAGAAAATTATAGACCGACAAGGATTAGTAAGTTACTTTTGTTGGGGATAAAAAAATAATAGGAATTATATTGTGCTCAGGTTATATCGTAAGCCAAATAAGGGGTTAGTAGGGGTAGATATTAGTTCTACTTCTGTTAAGTTGCTGGAACTTTCTGTTAAAAGCGGTAACAGGTATTGGGTAGAAAGCTATGCTTTAGTCCCTTTGCCTGAAGGCAGTGTGGTCGAAAAAAATATATTAAATCCAGAGGCGGTTGGAGAAGCATTAGAGCGAGCAATCAATCTTGCCAATATCCAATCAAAATCTGCTGCTATAGCCATTCCTACGTCTATGGTGATTACCAAAACGATTGAAATGGACGCGGATATGACAGATGATGAACGCGAAGTTCAGATTCGTATGGATGCAGAACAATATATTCCTTTTCCTTTAGATGAAGCGAGTCTTGATTTCGAGGTTCAGCCTGAGCGTTTAGCCAATCCAAACCGTGTAAATGTTCTGTTGGTTGCAACGCGTCTCGAAAATGTAGAAGCGCGTTCTGAAGTGTTGGAACTTGCCAATTTAAGTCCAAAAATTGCGGATATAGAAAGCTTTGCAATAGAAAATGCGTATCAAGTATTTTCTGATACTTTGCCTATGGGTGTGAATACAGTAGGCATCTTGGATATTGGTCATACCATGACCACACTGTCTGTGATGCGAAATAATAAAATTATTTATACTCGCGAACAGGTCTTTGGCGGTAAACAGTTAACGCAGGAAATTCAGAATCGTTATGGTTTGTCTTTTGAAGAAGCTGGTCGTGCTAAAAAAAGTCGCTCACTTCCTGACGATTATGATGTTGAAGTATTAGGGCCTTATCTTGAAGCCTTGGTTCAACAAGCCGCAAGATCATTACAGTTTTTTTTCTCATCTTCACAATTTAACGAAATTGATCATATCTTATTGGCAGGCGGGAATGCGAATATTCCTGGGCTAGCGAAACTTTTACAACAAAAACTGGGATATCGTGTTACCACTGCTAATCCATTCTTGCAAATGGGCTTTTCTCCACAAATTGATATTAAAAAAATAGAAAATGATGCTTCATCGCTGATGGTGGCATGTGGTTTGGCATTGAGGAGTTTTGATTAATGGCAAGAATTAACTTACTCCCTTGGCGCGATGAGCTAAGAGAGAAACGAAAAAAAGAATTTATAGCCATTTGTATTGGGGCAGCTTTAATTGGGGCATTCATCGTTGCATTAACATGGTTTTTCTACAATCATAAACTTGAAGATCAGGAACAAGCCAATCAACTGATTAGCAGTACCAATCAAAATCTTGATGTACAGTTAAAGTCTTTAGAAGGTTTGGAAGCTCAACGTAATGCCATTATCGAGCGTATGAAGCTTATTCAGGGATTACAAAGCCAAAGACCCATTGCAGTGCGTTTAATTGATGAGATGGCACGCGTAACACCAAGTAATTTATATATTACTAAGTTTGTCCGTGTGGGCGATAAATTTACCATTGAAGGTAAAGCTGAAAGTCCGAATACAGTAGCAGAATTCTTACGTAATCTTGAAGCCTCTGCTTGGTATCGTAATGCATTTATGAATTCTTTTTTAGCAGTAGAAGAGAAAAAGGATAAAGCACCAAGTTCTGTGGTGCCACGTGTTGAAGAAAGTTATGGTTCATTTGTTGTAACGGCTGATCTAGATGAAATTGCATCACCTTCAGAACCAGAAGCACCACAAACTACAGTGGAGGCGGCACAATGAGTCTCGATGAATTTGATGAATTAAATTCCCAAGAAAATGTAAGTCCCAAGAAAAAGATGACACTGGATAAATTTTTTCAGCAGTTTAATACTTTGGACATGAATAACTATGGCAGTTGGCCGTTATCCGTTAAAATTACCTGTTGGATTTTGATTATTTTAATGATTGCTTTGCTGGGGTATTTCTTGGCGATTAAAAGCAAATTAGAAAATATTTCTAATGCACAGGCGCAAGAACAAAATTTACTGAATGAATTTCGTGAAAAAGATTCAAAACTGCGTAATTTGCAGCAGTTGCAAGCTCAATTACAAGAAATGGAAGCAAATTTTAATCAACAATTAGAGCAGTTGCCTAAAGAAACTGAAATTCCTGGCTTAGTTGAGGACATCAACGTCAGTGGCGTAAATTCAGGTTTAAAATTTAAGAATATTCGTTTGGAAAATGAAATTAAACAAGAGTTTTTCATTGAGCAACCGATTTCTATTGAGGCAACAGGCGACTATCATGCTTTTGGTTCATTTGTGAGTGGTATTGCTGCACTGCCGCGTATTGTGACTTTGCATGATTTTGATATTTCAGCAATAGAAAATAAAGAGAAAAAAACAGACATTCCTCAAGTGACTTATAACGTTAAAGCAAAAACATATCGTTATATTGGTATAACAGAGGCTGTAACTAATCAACCATCAGTAAATACTGCTGCTAACTCAGCTGCTCAAGCTGGAGGGACACAGTAATGAAATTAGAAAAAATTACACTAAGTCTGTTATTGGGTATGTTGTTGGTCGGATGTGACTCTCGAATTGATGCAGTGAATGAGCAAATGGCGAATATTCGTAATCAGCCCCCTTTGCCAATCGAACCAGCACCTATTTTTTCTCCAGTGCCGACGTTTAACTATTCAGCTCATCAGCTCAAAAGTCCTTTCTTGCCAAGTTCACTGGCTGCAGAGTTAAGGGTGATGGCAGGTAAGCGAGTCTATCCGAATTTGTCGCGTCAGCTGCAACCTTTAGAAAGTTATGCGATTGAATCGCTGAATATGAAAGGCAGCATGCGTAGTCAGGCTGGGCAAATTGTGGCCTTGATTCAAACACCAGACGGTGAAATTGAACGAATACAACGCGGCAGTTATATGGGTGTCAATCACGGACGTGTGGTGCATATCACACCAACTCAAATTGATCTTGTCGAGATTATTCCAGATGGACGAGATGGATATGTGGAACGTCCAAGAAGTTTGGTATTAATTGGGCCAGCACCTTAAGTTTAAAGGAATAAAAATGAATAACAGTGTTAAAGATTTTATATTTGGGGATGGCAATAAAATGAACCATTTGTTCCGTCAATTTTCTATGGGTGCTGTTGCAATTGCAGTCATGCAGGTTGCCAATGCTCAAGTTAGTATTACCAATATTGTTCCTATGCAAGTGGCAGGGCAAGGTACAGAAATACGTGTTATGTTCAATGGTATACCACCGCAGCCACAAGCCTATCAGCTTGAACAACCTTCACGTTTAATATTGGATTTTGATAAAGCACAGCAAAATTTAAAACAAAGTACGATTGCTGTGGCGACGAAAGAAGCCAATTCTGTTGATGTGAGTTCTGATGCGCAGCGTTCACGTTTAACAGTTAATTTAGCTGATGCGGGTGCATTTACCACGCGTATGGAAGGCAATACTTTTATTTTAAAAATTAATACAGTTGAGAATAATAATTTTAGTACTCAACAGGCGGTTGCTCAGAATCCAACACAAGGCATTTCAAATATTGGCTTTCAGCGTGGCAGTCAAGGTGAAGGTCAAGTCGTGATTGATTTGCTGGGCAGCAATACGCCTGTCGATGTGCAACAACAAGGCAGTAAAGTAGTAATACGCACATTAGGAAATAAAGTGCCGACACATTTGGCACGTCGTTTAAATGTGAATGATTTTGCCACGCCGGTTTCAGTTGTAGATGCAAAGAATGACGGTGGTAATGGTGTTATAACAATTCAAACTGAGGGTAGCTATGAATATATGGCCTATCAAACGGATAATAAACTCACCATTAGTTTGAAGCGTCCAGAAGATAAAGACCCCTTCAAACCTAAAGCTGCGAACAGTTATACAGGTAAAAAGATTTCTTTAGATTTTCAAGATATTGAAGTACGTCGTGTACTACAATTATTGGCGGATTTTACTGAAATCAATATGGTGACTGCTGATACAGTACAAGGCAATATTACCCTACGTTTAAAGGATGTTCCTTGGGATCAAGCCTTAGATATCATTTTAAAAACCAAGAACTTGGATAAACGTCGTAATGGAAATGTGATTTGGATTGCCCCTGTCACAGAATTGATTAAATCGGAAGAAGAAGAAGCAAAAGCGATTGCGCAAAGCGTTAAACTTGCGCCATTACAAACAGAATATATTCAACTCAGTTATGCTAAAGCGGTTGATATTGAGAAACTCATTACTCAAGGTAAAAACTCTTCAAATGGATCGAATCGCTCTAGTGGTTCTGGAGCAGACTCTCTGGGGGATAGTGTAGGAGGTTTACTCAGTCCACGAGGGACAATTTCAACTGATCCGCGGACCAATACGATTATTGTAAATGATACTTCGGTAAAAATTGATCAAATCCGTAAAATGATTGACTTGTTGGATGTGTCAGTAAAACAAGTGATGGTTGAGGCACGTATTGTGCGTGCTTCTACTGAGTTTAGTAAGCAGATGGGGGTGAAGTGGGGAATTTTATCCCAAGGTATTAACCAAAATAGTGACTTATTAGTGGGTGGTAGTGATACGACTTTATGGGATTTAAAAACACCAGATGATGATGGTAAATATACCATTCAACGTCCAGATAATTTAAATGTCGATTTAGGTGTAACAGCACCTGGTGCCAGTAAGATTGCCTTTGGTCTCATTAGTTTATCTGACTTTATGTTGGATTTGGAGCTTTCAGCACTACAAGCTGATGGTTATGGAGAAGTCATTTCAACGCCAAAAGTGCTGACTGCGGATAAACAAGCTGCCAAAGTTGCTTCAGGTACACAGATTCCTTATCAATCTGCCGAAGGTGGTGGTGCAAATGCAGTGTCTACCACAGAATTTATTGATGCAACCTTAAGTCTGGATGTCACCCCAAGTATTACCCCAGATGGCAAAATTCAAATGATGTTGCAAATCAAAAATGACTCCGTGGGCAATCCGACTCCTACAGGTCAATTAACGATTAATAAAAATGAAATTAACACCAATGTTCTGGTTGATAATGGTGAGACTGTAGTCTTGGGCGGTATTTTTGAGCAAACCACTGCCAACCAACAAACCAAAGTCCCGTTTTTGGGAGATTTACCTTATATTGGGCGTTTATTCCGTAAAGATGTAAAATCTGATAATAAGAGTGAGCTCTTGATTTTTGTGACACCACGAATTGTTAATGACAGTGTTTCAAGAAATCATTAATATATTTTTAATTTAACGAAATAAATAGGTGACTCCTTGCCAAGCAATGAGTTTGAAACCCTACCAAATATTTATTTGGTAGGGCCAATGGGGGCTGGGAAAACAACTGTTGGTCGACATTTAGCGGAACTATTAGGACGTGAGTTTCTTGATAGTGATCATGAAATTGAGCGTAAAACAGGAGCGACTATACCTTGGATTTTTGAAAAAGAAGGTGAGAAAGGATTTCGTCATCGTGAGACCATGGTGATTAATGAGCTTACAGCACGCACAGAATTGGTTCTCGCTACAGGAGGTGGGGCAGTTACTCAATCTCCTAATCGTGAATTTTTAAAACAACGTGGTATTGTTGTTTATCTTTATACTCCTGTCGAAATTCAATTACAGCGTACTTATCGGGATAAGAACCGTCCTTTATTACAAGTTGACAATCCTGAACAAAAGTTACGTGATTTATTGACACTTCGTGATCCATTATATCGAGAAGTTGCACATTATATTATTGAAACCAATCAGGGTGCTGCGCGTGATTTGGCGCAAAAAATTCTTCATTTAATTATGGCTCAAGAAGCAGATTTAATTTAATTAACGGTTTTAATTTCATGCAAACTTTACATGTTGAACTTGGCGATCGGCGCTATCCTATTTTTATTGGTAGCGATTTAAACCCACGCAATTTACTTGAACCTTATATTCATGGTCAGCAAGTGATGATTGTGAGCAATACCACGGTGGCTCCTCTGTACTTAACCACTTATGTTGCTGCGCTTGAAGCGTTAGGTAAAAAAGTGGCAACATGTATTTTGCCTGATGGTGAAAAATATAAAAATATTGAATATTTAAACTTAATTTTTGATGCTTTGCTTGAAGCAGGATTTAACCGTGATGCCACCGTTTTAGCTTTAGGCGGTGGTGTGATTGGTGATATGGCTGGTTTTGCTTCGGCCTGTTTCCAACGTGGCGTTTATTTTATTCAAGTCCCTACAACGCTTTTGTCTCAAGTCGATTCGAGTGTGGGAGGCAAAACAGGAATTAATCATCCTTTGGGTAAAAATATGATTGGTGCTTTTCAGCAGCCACAAGTGGTCCTTGCAGATATGGCACAGCTGGTAACTTTGCCTACTCGTGAATTGTCCGCAGGTTTGGCAGAGGTCATTAAATATGCCTTACTGGGTGATGTCGATTTTTTAGACTGGCTAGAACGTCATATAGATGATTTAGTGGGGCGTGATCCTGAACGTTTAGCAGAGGCAGTTTATCGTTCATGTGCACACAAAGCACGGATTGTGGCGAGTGATGAGAAAGAACAGGGCGAACGGGCTTTGCTTAATCTTGGACATACTTTTGGACATGCGATTGAATCATATATGGGCTATGGGGTATGGCTGCATGGAGAAGCAGTTGCTGTGGGTATGGTCATGGCCGCAGATCTGTCGCAGCGTTTGGGTTGGATTTCCACTGATGATTTAGAGCGTACAAAAAAAATCATTCAACGTGCGCATTTACCCGTAAAATGCCCAGCTATTCCATTAGATGAATTTCTTGGTTTTATGGCGCATGATAAAAAAGTACTGAATGGGCAGTTACGACTGGTCCTGATGAGTACTTTAGGAAAAGCAATCATTACCAAAGATTTTGATGTGGAATTGATGAAACAGGCGATTTTAGCGAATCAAGAAAAGGCATAAATCATGACAACTCTGCGTACACCATGGCAGCATATTCAACATTATATTTGGCTTGTGTGTGGCGTAGTCTGCCTGTTTGCAGCGATTGTTTTTTGGGCAATTACGGATACAGATTCGTTAATAGAAGTTGAAAAGTCAGCTGAAACAGAATCTGAATTGCAAATTCAACCTGAAAAAGTGGCTGCAACCAATTTGCTCGGTGCGCTTCAGGATGAAGTTCGTCCTTTAGAAATGATGACGCGTACAGTGACTACGGAAAATTACGAACCTGAGTTTCGGGGGAGTAAGTTTGTCAGTGAAAATAAAAATGCCACCACTATTGAGCTATTTCGTACCACGAAGAACGATATTATTCAGAGCTTTTTAAAAAAGCAGACAGATCGTCAGAATTTTTTCTATCTGCGTCTTAGCGGTGAAGACCAGATTGAGCAGTATGTTTTAGTCTATGGCCTATATAAAAATAGCAATGAAGCAAAAAGAATACTTCAGCAATTACCTTTCCAATTTCCAAAATCTGTTTTACCTCAAGTCGTAGAGATGAAAAACTATTTACCTTTGGTCAATGATATGGGCGCAGAGGAAATGGGCACGAATCATAAGTTATATGCTGTACAATTGAAGTCTGCACCATTGCCTCGCGTAGATGAGAGTTTACTGTCTTTTCCAACCCCAAAAGCTCAATCTAAAGCGAATCAGTCTGTTGATCATAAGGCTGCAACCACCAGTACAACTGTGACACGTCGTGATGAGCAAGGTAATATTGTTGATGTACAACAATCACGTTCTAGCGTTGAAACTGCGCCTAAAAATACGATGCCGAATGCTGAGCCAAACAAAATACCTGAAAAAGAAATAAATGATCCATTTAACTAAAAATAGAGTTCTAAAATAGAGCAAAGTAGGTTATAAAAATATTTATATGCACAAAACTGGTGCGAATAATGTTTTTAAAAAAATACACTATAGCTAATCAAACTGAATTCCTTCTACATTTAAAAGATTTAGATGCTTGTTTTTTTAATTGGCATAATTTTTGCTTTATTGGTGCATGAATTGAGTTCTTGTCCCTATTTTGGCGCGAAAAGATTCAAGGATGAGATTAAATATTTGGTTTTTCTTGCTTTAAAACAGTGCGAAACTTCAATTTAACCTGTGGTTTTATGGGTTAAATCGGATGAGCTGAAAGCATGTGAAAAATAGTTTGATCTCATTTTGATCTGAGTGTGCATAAATTGGACTAAATCGCAAAAAGATATTTGATTGTTAGATGCCCATTTTAAGGGCCATGTTGAAAGAAGGGTACGCTATGCACATGCCATCGCCTAATACTGTAGCTCCCACTCAAGGGTTGTATCAACCAGATGAGTTTAAAGATAACTGTGGTTTCGGTTTAATCGCCCATATGCAGGGTGATGCAAGTCATGATTTGGTCAAGACCGCGATTCATAGTTTAAGTTGTATGACCCACCGTGGTGGTATTGCTGCAGATGGCAAGACCGGAGATGGGTGTGGTTTATTGTTGGCCATGCCAAAAGCGTTTTTCCGCGAAGAAGCGAAAAAACTGAGTGATATCACTTTAAGTGAAGTTTTTGCAGTCGGGACTATATTTTTAAATCTTGACCCTGCGCTTGCAGCACATTCAAAACAAGTATTGACCAAAGAAGTTGAATCTGAAGGCCTAAAAGTATTGGCTTGGCGTGTTATTCCCACCAATGTCGCGGCTTTGGGTGAAATTGCACTTCAGTCGATGCCGGCTTTTGAGCAAATTATTGTTAATTGTCCCATGGGCGTAACAGAAGTTGAATTTAACCGTAAGTTGTTTTTGGCGCGTCGTCGTGCTGAACAGTTATTGGTGAATGATTCTTCATTCTATGTCACGACATTATGTTCAACAGTGATTACCTATAAAGGTTTGATGATGCCTGCAGCAATTGCAGATTTCTATACCGACCTTGCTGATCCGCGTTTGGAATCACATATTGTGGTCTTCCATCAGCGCTTCTCTACCAATACCTTACCGCGTTGGCCTTTGGCACAGCCGTTCCGTTATCTTGCGCATAATGGTGAAATTAACACGATTACTGCGAACCGTAACTGGGCTTTGGCACGTGTGCCTAAATTTGAAAATCCATTGCTTCCGGGTTTAACTGAACTTCATCCGATTGTAAACCGTACTGGTTCTGACTCTTCAAGCCTCGATAATATGCTAGAGATTCTGGTCGGTGGGGGGATGGATTTATTCCGTGCACTGCGTATGTTGGTACCACCTGCATGGCAAAATGTCGAAACACTTGATGCAGATTTACGTGCTTTCTATGAATTTAATTCTAAACACATGGAAGCATGGGATGGTCCAGCAGGTCTGGTGATTCAAGATGGTCGTCATGCGATTTGTATGCTGGATCGTAATGGTTTACGTCCTGCACGTTGGGTCATTACCAAAAATGGTTATATTACACTGGCATCAGAAATTGGGGTGTGGGGTTATCAGCCTGAAGATGTGATTTCCAAAGGCCGTGTTGGTCCAGGTCAAATTTTAGTGATTGATACCTTCACAGGTAAAATGCTAGATACGCAAGATGTCAGCAAACATTTAAAAAATATGCGTCCATACCGTGAATGGTTACGCGAAAATTCAGTGCGCTTACAAGGTAGCCCAGAGCTTGAAGAATATTTATGTGATCAAGGCTTAAAAAGCGATGCGCTAAAAGCTGCACAAAAAATGTTTATGGTGACGTTTGAAGAACGTGACCAGTTATTACGTCCAATCGCTGAAAGTGGTCAGGAAGCGGTGGGATCTATGGGTGATGATACGCCAATGGCTGTTTTGTCACGACAAGTGCGTCATGTTTCGGATTTCTTCCGTCAACAGTTTGCACAAGTGACCAATCCACCTATCGATCCACTGCGTGAATCGATTGTGATGTCATTAGAAACCTGTTTTGGCCGTGAGCAAAATGTATTTGAACAAGGCCCTGAACATGCAGATCGCTTGATCGTATCGAGTCCAGTGCTTTCTAATTCAAAAATGCATCAAATCCGTACATTGGGTCGTAAAGGCTATGAAATTGCCGATATCGATTTGAACTATGCGGAAGCTGAAGGTTTACAAGCTGCGATTACGCGTATTTGTATCGAGGCTGCACAAGCAATTCGTGATGGCAAAACGTTGTTGGTACTTTCAGATAAAAAAATTCGTGAAGATTATTTACCTGCCAATGCTGTAATGGCGACAGGTGCAGTACACCATCACTTGATTCAAGTGGGTTTACGTACTGATGCCAATATCATTGTAGAAACAGGATTGGCACGCGATCCACACCAATTTGCCGTTATTCTAGGATTTGGCGCAACTGCGATTTATCCATATTTAGCGTATGACGTGATCAATGATTTGGTGGCGAAAGGTGAGTTATTGGGTGACCCAATCCAAGCTCAAGCCAATTTCCGTAAAGGCATTGAGAAAGGCTTGCTGAAAGTTCTGTCTAAAATGGGTATTTCAACCGTTGCCTCTTATCGTGGTGGTCAGTTGTTTGAAGCAGTTGGTTTATCCAATGAAGTAGTGGATCAATGCTTTACAGGTGTTCCAAGTCGTATTCAGGGTGCAACATTTATTGACCTTGAAAATGATTTGAAAAAATTGGCGGAGAATGCGTGGAAGTCGCGTAAGCCAATTGATCAAGGCGGTTTATTAAAATTCGTTTTTGATAAGGAATACCATGCATTTAATCCTGATGTAATTAATGCTTTGCATAAATCAGTACGTTCAGGCAATTATGCAGATTTTAAAGAATATGCGGAATTGGTTAACAATCGTCCAATTGCTACCATTCGTGATTTATTTAAGCTCAAAACAGACAATTCGATCGCTTTAGAGCAAGTTGAATCAATTAAAGAGATTTTGCCACGTTTTGACTCGGCAGGTATGTCGCTTGGTGCATTATCGCCAGAAGCGCATGAAGCCATTGCGATTGCGATGAATACGATTGGCGGTCGTTCAAATTCGGGTGAGGGTGGTGAAGATCCTGCACGTTATGGCACGATTCGTAATTCTAAAATTAAACAGATTGCTTCAGGCCGTTTCGGTGTTACACCTGCCTATTTAACCTCTGCTGAAGTATTGCAGATTAAAGTGGCGCAAGGTGCCAAACCAGGGGAAGGCGGTCAATTACCGGGTGGTAAGGTAAATGGCTTAATTGCACGTTTACGTTACTCTGTACCAGGGGTAACGCTGATTTCACCACCACCGCATCATGATATTTATTCAATTGAAGATTTATCGCAATTGATCTTTGACTTAAAACAAGTCAATCCTCAAGCGATGGTTTCAGTGAAATTAGTGTCTGAACCGGGTGTAGGCACGATTGCAGCAGGTGTTGCGAAAGCCTATGCCGATTTCATCACCATTTCGGGTTATGACGGTGGTACAGCAGCATCACCATTGTCTTCTATCCACCATGCCGGTTCACCGTGGGAATTAGGCTTGGCAGAAGCGCATCAAGCACTCCGTGTGAATGACTTACGCGGCAAAGTCCGTGTCCAAACTGATGGTGGTTTGAAAACGGGTCTAGATGTGGTAAAAGCCGCCATTCTAGGAGCCGAAAGTTTTGGTTTTGGTTCAACACCAATGATTGCATTGGGTTGTAAGTACTTGCGTATTTGTCACCTCAACAACTGTGCGACGGGTGTAGCGACGCAACAAGATCATTTACGTCAAGAGCATTATATTGGCGAGCCAGAAATGCTGATTAATTTCTTCCACTTTATTGCAGAAGAAACACGTGAATGGTTAGCCGCATTAGGTGTTTCAAGTCTTAAGGATTTGATTGGCCGTACTGATTTACTTGAAGTATTACCTGGTGATACTGACAAACATGCCCACTTAGATTTAAGTGCTTTGTTAACCTCACATCCTTCTGCGGAAGGTAAGGCACAGTACTGCCAAGTTCAAGGCAATGCGCCTTTTGATAAAGGCTTACTGGCTGAGAAAATGGTGGTTGAAATGCTTCCGACGATTGAAGCAGGACAAAGTGCTGAGTTTAACTACAATGTGGTCAACTGTGACCGTTCAATTGGTGCTCGTATTTCTGGTGAAATTGCACGTCGTTATGGCAATTTAGGTATGGAAAACCATCCTGTTGTCATGAACTTAAAAGGCACAGCTGGACAGTCATTAGGTGTATGGAACGCAGGCGGCTTACATATTAAACTCGAAGGTGATGCCAACGATTACGTGGGTAAAGGTATGGCGGGTGGTCGTATCTCTATTTTCCCACCAAAAGGTTCACCATTCCAAACTCAAAATACCGCGATTATTGGAAATACCTGTTTATACGGAGCTACTGGCGGTAAAGTATTTGCTGCGGGTACCGCAGGTGAGCGTTTTGCAGTACGTAACTCAGGTGCATTTGCAGTGATTGAAGGTGCGGGCGACCATTGTTGTGAATACATGACCGGTGGTATTGTGACTGTACTGGGTAAAGTTGGCCATAACTTTGGTGCAGGTATGACGGGTGGATTTGCCTATGTACTTGACCTCGATAATGACTTCGTTGACCACTACAACCATGAGTTGATTGAATTAAATCGTATCTCGACAGAAGCGATGGAAGAACATCAAGAATTCTTAAGCCGTATTTTAGATGAACACATTCAAGAGACTGGTAGTGCGTGGGCGTATAAGATCCGTAATGAGTTTGATTTTTACAGCCGTAAATTCTGGCTTGTAAAACCAAAAGCTGCTAATTTGCAAACGCTTTTGAAAACGACTAAAGCCGATCCACAATAATTCCACGACGAACAGATTGATAGGCAGGTGTAGCGGATAAATAAACCAACTACACCTACCCACGGAGAGAGACATGGCAGAGCGCCTAAACAATGACTTTCAATTTCTGGATGTTGCACGCCAAGATCCAGAGAAAAAAGATCTCACTGTCCGCAAAGCAGAGTTTGTGGAAATTTATAAACCCTTTACAGCGGAAATTGCGGCCAATCAAACGCATCGTTGTCTCGGTTGTGGTAACCCATATTGCGAATGGAAATGTCCAGTACATAACTACATTCCAAATTGGCTTAAACTCATTGCTGAAGGTCGTATTTTTCAAGCAGCTGAACTGTGTCATCAAACCAACACTTTGCCAGAAGTCTGTGGTCGTGTTTGTCCGCAAGATCGTTTGTGTGAAGGTGCCTGTACCCTCAATGATGGTTTTGGTGCTGTAACGATTGGTAATGCTGAAAAATATATTAACGATACAGCGTTTGCTTTGGGCTGGCGTCCAGATATGTCCAATGTAAAATGGACAAACAAGAAGGTTGCGATTATTGGTGCAGGTCCTGCAGGCTTGGGCTGTGCTGACATCTTGGTACGTAATGGAGTCAAACCTATTGTGTTTGATAAACGTCCTGAAATTGGTGGCTTGCTGACTTTTGGTATTCCAGAATTTAAAATGGAAAAAGATGTCATGAAGCGTCGCCGTGAAATTTTCACAGGCATGGGTGTGGAATTCCGTCTAAATACGGAAATTGGCACTGACATCACGATTGAGCAATTACTTGCAGATTATGATGCTGTATTTATGGGTATGGGAACCTATACTTATATGAAAGGCGGTTTTGCAGGCGAAGAATTTGAAGGTGTCTATGATGCGCTAGATTTCTTGATTGCGAATGTCAACCGTACACAAGGTTGGGAAAAAGACGCTGCTGAATATATTAGTGTTGAAAGCAAGAAAGTGATTGTTCTCGGTGGTGGTGATACTGCAATGGACTGTAACCGAACTTCGATTCGTCAAGGTGCTGAATCTGTAGTATGTGCTTATCGCCGTGATGAAGAGAATATGCCAGGCTCACGCCGTGAAGTGAAAAATGCGCGTGAAGAAGGCGTAGAATTCATGTTTAACCGTCAGCCGATTGAAATTGTTGGGGAAAACGGTAAAGTCACAGGTGTTAAAGTCGTGACAACTCAATTGGGTGAAGCAGACAGTCGTGGTCGTCGTAGTCCAGAACCTGTTCCAGGCTCAGAAGAAATTTTGCCGGCAGATGCTGTGCTCTTGGCTTTTGGTTTCCGTGCGAGCCCAGCAGACTGGTTTGCAGGTGCAAATATTGGTTTAGATGGTTCAGGTCGTGTGGTTGCTGCTGAAAAGCAACAATACCGTTTTCAAACTTCTAATCCGAAAATTTTTGCTGGCGGCGATATGGTCCGTGGTTCAGACCTTGTCGTGACTGCTATTTGGGAAGGTCGAGAAGCTGCTGAAGGTATACTCGATTACTTAGATATCTAGTCAGGATATCTACTAAGCTCAATATTCAGTTTTAAAATCCGTATATAAAAGCCTACATTCTTGTAGGCTTTTTTATGAGTTTTCTATTGTTCTAAATGATGAAAATTAAATTTTTTTATAGATATTTAATGATTGTGTATTGGATTTAAATTGATCTCGCATTTCATAAAGCGCACATTTCGATTTATTTGAGCATTTTGGTCAAGTTTGCGAGTATTTTTGCAATATACAACTGCATATTATCTGTCAGTATGAGGTGAATTATTCATTTTTAGATGGGGCTGCCCGCGTGAAAAAAGCTGAATTTAATGCCGAAAAATCATATTTACAGCGTCCCAAAGCCATCGGGATTACAGTGCGACGCTTACACTTTAAGCCTCAAGCCATCCGTCGACATTATTTTGCCAACTCGCCTATCATGTCTCACTTACTCACCGCACTCTCATCAACCTTTCCAATTGGCGAGCAATTTTTTGTACATAGTGTGCGAAATGTACGTGACCAAGTGAAGGATGAAACTTTACAGGCGCAGATCGCTGCATTTATTGGTCAGGAAGCGATGCATTCCAAAGCTCATACAGAATTTAATGCAGCGTGGCGAACTGAACAATATAATTTAGATCGTTTTCAAGCATGGTTGGAGCGCAAAAATCATCATGTCAAAAAATTGCATCCTAAAATTCAATTGGCGATTACCTGTGCATTTGAACATTTCACCGCTTTATTGGGGGGATATCTGTTGAAACATCCAGAAATTCTGAGCACTTTAGATGATGAAGCAGCCAAGTTATGGATTTGGCATGCGATTGAAGAAATTGAACATCGTGCAGTGGCATTCGATGTCTATCAGCATATTTATGGTGATGATCGAGTTCGTCGTATGATCATGCGTAGTGTCACCACAGGCTTTGCCAGTTTGACCTTTTATTCTGCAACACGCTTGTTTTTGCAAGACAGGAAAAAAAGTTTAGCGAAAGTGGGAGGGAATATTTTTGGGCTTTATTTCCTTATGAAAATGTTTGTCCAACTTGCTCCAGAATATTTATCTTATTTTAAAAAAGATTTTCATCCTTCAAGTCATGATTACAGCACCATTGTAGAGGTCTGGAAAACACGTTTGGCTAATGAGTATCAGTTGGAAAGTTTTCAACAGGAATTAAAACCCATGTTACTCAATTAATGCATAAAATAAAAAAAGGTGAATAGAGATATTCACCTTTTTTTATAGATTATGAAGAATACTGAAATTAAACAGAACTGACTTGAAATACCGCTACAATAAAAATATTTAAATAAATACAAACAAATATAGAGGATATAAATTAATGAATCCAATAAAGAAAAGTTTAGTCGCGATTGCGCTTGTCAGTACCTTAACATTATCGGGTTGTGGCTATAACACTTTACAAGTCAAAGATGAAGCTGTGACCGCGTCATGGTCAGAAGTACAAAATCAATATCAACGTCGTGCCGATTTGGTGCCGAATTTAGTCAATGTGGTCAAAGGGTATGCCAAACATGAAGAACAAGTACTGACTGAAGTCACTCAAGCACGTGCCAATGTGGCGGGTTTAAAAGTTGATCGAGAAGTACTAGAAGATCCAGCATTGTTTGAAAAATATCAACAAGCTCAGGCACAGATGACCACTGCTTTATCCCGACTGATTGCTGTGTCTGAAAACTACCCTGATTTAAAAGCCAATGAGCAATTTCGTGACTTACAAGTACAACTTGAAGGCACTGAAAACAGAATTGCGGTGGCGCGTAATCGTTATATTACGACAGTACAAGACTTCAATGGTTATGCACGCCAGTTTCCACAAGCGATGACTGCTAAAGTGATTGGTATGGACACGAAGCCGAACTTCAGTGCAGACCAAAGCGCGCAAAATGCACCAAAAGTCTCTTTTGAGTAAGTCTGCGTGATTGAATAAGGATTGCCGATGTCGGATTTTGATAAAAACTCTTTTTTCAGCCTAAAAATTCTATCCATGTTGATTTTGTGCTTTGGCATGTTATTCAGTGTATTGACATGGGCAGAAACTGCGACTGCGACCGATGAGACCACTGAAGCAGTGGTGGTTGGAAAAATAATCAAAGATCAGCAACAAACAGCGCAAAACTCAAACACAACACCTACTGCTCCTGAAATCAAGATTCAGGTACCAACGGTGGCCAATGATATGGCAGAGGGCGAATCTATTCGCGGATTGCCGACTTTAAATGAACCTGTAGTCGATCAGGCCAACCTATTAAATGCCAGTCAGAAGCAAGACATTAGTCAACGTATTCTGGCTTTGCATAAGGAAGGCAAAGCGCAAATAGGCGTGGTGATTGTACCGACCACAGGTCAGGAAGATATTTTTGATTTTGCCATGAGAATTGCGGAAAAATGGCAACTGGGTTCGGCCAAACAGGACAACGGTCTGCTCATGGCAATCGCGGTCAATGACCGTCGTATTCAAATTTTGACAGGGTATGGTTTGGAAGGCGTGATTCCAGATATTGTCGCCAGTCGGATTATTCGCAATCAAATCACGCCTTATTTTAAGCAGGCTCAATATGCACAAGGTATTGATGCGGGTCTGGTGGAAATAGAACGTATTTTAAATATGGACCCTGAGCTGGCGCAAAAAGCGGCACAGGAACTCAAAGAACGTCAACAACAAGCCTTGCATGAACAACAAGCCAAACAAAAAACCTTGAGCACGGCCTTATTTATTTTAATTGCAGGTATTGTCGGTTCTTTTGTGGTGGGAAAACGCTTAAGTGCTTCAACGGCTGCAGTTGCAGGAACCGTTGCAGGACTGGTCAATGGTGCAGGTTTAATCACCAGTTTATTGATTGGTGGCGGAATTTTTGTATTACTGATTACGGCCATAGCACAAACTATTTTCCAACTGTTTTTGGCGGGTGGCGGTGGTCGTGGGGGCGAGGCGGTGGTGGTTTTGGGGGCGGTGGATTTAGTGGTGGTGGCGGTGGTTTTGGCGGGGGAGGCGCATCAGGCTCATGGTAACAACAACAGATACAACAGAAATACTGACACAACCGAAAATAGAACAGCTGAATCAGCCCAGCTTTAAGCGTTGGTTTAAGCACTTTTTATATATGCCTGCAACCAAGCGTTATTTTTCAAAATCTGATCAGCATGCCATTGCGCAAGCCGTAAGCGAGGCAGAACATGGGCATATTGGAGAAATACAGGTGGTGATTGAAGGTTGTCTTCCTTCTCATCAAGCGTATCAGCAAAATACACGTATGCGTGCACGGCAACTGTTTGCTGAACTGGGCGTATGGGACACTGAATATAACAGTGGGGTACTGCTGTATTTAAATTTATGTGAACGCACAGTTGAAATTGTGATTGATCGTGGCATTGAAAAAGCCACTGAGCAAGGGGTATGGGATGAAATATGTGCAACAATGCTTGCTACATTGGCTCGTCAACAATATCGTGAAGCTGTGATTACAGGTGTTTTTCAGATAGGCGAGATACTAAACCAGTTTTATGAACATTCAATACCTGACCAAAGTAACGAATTGAGCAATGAACCAATTATTTTGGGTTAGTAAATAGGTGTAAAACTGACAAAAAGTGTCAATTAGTTACTTAAAAAAATATAAATACGACGAAATAATAATTTTATTTTTTTAAAGTACTGTTTTTTTTATTCATTTTATTATAATCAAAATTGGCACATTAAGTGCTACATAGAAAAGAAGCTAAATTAAGTTGATAAAGCTTATAAATAAACAATAAACATTTGTGGAGAATGTGATGAATACAATGCAAAAGGGTTTTACTCTTATCGAGTTAATGATCGTTGTTGCGATTATCGGTATTTTAGCGGCAGTTGCGTTACCTGCATATCAAGACTATACAGTACGGGCTAAAATATCTGAAGCCGTATTAGCAGGTTCTGCATGTAGAACAACGGTTACAGAAGTTTACCAATCTGCATCTGGGTCTTTACCACTAGAAAATGGGTGGGGATGTGAGGTAGGAGGCACAACTGCAGCTTCTAAAGCGAGCAAATATGTTCAGCAAGTATCAACAGATGCAGCAGGTGTAATTACGGTTACGACTACTACGGATTCATCTTTAAAAGATGCTGGTGGAAAAACGATTGTAATGTCGCCGATGAAAGCAGACGGTACTACTGCAATGGCTGCAGCTGATATCGGTACTTCAGTGGGAGCTTGGAAATGTGGTCCAGGAACTATGCCAACCAAATATTTACCAGGTTCTTGCCGCGGTTAATTAAAGTTTAGCTATTTCAAAAAATGGGGTGTTTAGCACCTCATTTTTTTATTTAAAAGTTAAAAATGATGAAATATTTTATTGTTGTTGCATTGAGTTTTTTAAATTTAGCATGGTTGTTGCCCAATCATTATGAACCTTGGGTAACATCACATAGTGACTTTTGTGCTTTTATGGCTTTGGTTGTTATGATAGGTGTAGTGGTTTATTCTTTAAAAGAAATTAAAATACCTGTCAAAATTTTACCATTACTCTTCATCTCATTTATTCCGATTGTACAATATATATTTGGCCTGATTTTTTTTGCAGGGGATGCTTTCATTGCGGCAATCTATGTATTCAGTTTTTTTTGTGCCGTAATAGGTGGTTATAATCTGTCACAACACGGAAAAAATAATCCCAAAATATATTTGGTTTTATTCAGCAGTATTTTATTTTCCAGTTTAGTTAGTGTATTTATAGCACTTATACAATGGTTGCTTCAGTCGAATGGACAAGTTTGGTTTGCCGATTTTCCACTGAACGCTAGACCATTTGCTAATTTTGCTCAACCCAATACATTAGCAACATTTCTCATCATGGGATTAATTTCATTATTATATTTATTTGAAAAACAAAAATTAAATGTTATTAGTTCAAGTTTAATGGCTTTATTGATTATTTTTGGTATCGCTTTAACACAATCACGAACTTCTTGGATCTTTGCACTCTGTTTTGTCGTTTGGTGGTTATGGAAAACTTCGACATTTCAACCTAGAACAAGCAAAAAGTATTTATTTTTGTTTGTTAGTTTTTATATATTATCTATTTTAACTTTACCGACTCTTTCAGAGTTTATAGGTGTCAATAATACCAGTAATGTTTTCACTCGAGCTAGTACAGGTTTAGAGCGTTTAGAAATGTGGCAACAAATGCTGATTGCGATTCAAAACCAACCTTGGTTTGGTTATGGGTGGAATCAGGTGAGTGTGGCCCAAGTAGCGACAACGTTGGAATTTCCAGTAACAGGATGGACGGAACATTCGCATAATTTTATTTTAGACTTATTTGTTTGGAATGGTATTCCGATTGGGATAGCTATTATTGTATTTTTGATTTACTGGTTTTATCAATTATATCAGTTAGCTAATAATATAGAAGTTGTAATTGCACTTTCAATAGTTGGGGCAGTTTTAGTCCATGCAATGTTTGAATATCCTCTAGATTATGCATTTTTTCTATTACCTCTCGGATTTATTATCGGTTTAATTCAAGCGAAAGATCAAAATACTAAAGTATTAAAATTTTCAAGGCTTTATACTGGTAGCGCACTCGTCATTTCGATTATTTTATATGTTTGGATTTTTATAGAATATCGCACCATTGAAAAGGATATGCAATTAGCACGATTTGAGGCATTGAATATAGGCGAATTACATGCAAAACATGCAGCGCCCAATATTGTACTTTTAACACAACTTAGAGAAAAAATTCGCTTCATGCGAACGCAACCTAAAAAAAATATGTCAGATGAACAAATATTATGGTTGCATCATATTAGTTATCGATATCCAACAATACCTGCATTATTACGATATGCTCAAGCACTGGCACTTAATAATAATTTGGCATTAGCCAAAGACCAGTTATTGATTATTGAAAATTTACATGGTCTAAAATTGAATGAAGCTAGACTTTATAATATTGATCAGTCACTTTCCTTTGCATGGGAAAATAATAAAATAGACTTAAAGGAATAAATTTGTGTCAAATCGCTTAAAATTCTTCCTTAGCCATTTATCTATTTCTATTCTCATTGCTTTATTTGTGATGGGACTGGTATTTTTTATATGGTATCCCACACCATTGGCAAAAGCTGTTGGTGTTACGCAGATATTCCTAATGATGCTGGCCATTGATGTGATTGTCGGGCCACTTTTGGGGCTATTTGTTTATAAAAAAGGCAAGAAAAGTCTGAAATTTGATTTAATCGTCATTATTGCGATTCAAATTTCTGCATTGCTGTATGGGATATATAGTATTGAGCAGGGTCGTCCTGCGTGGATTGTGTTTAATGTAGATCGCTTTGAGCTAGTACGAAAAAATGAAATTGTGGATCAAAATATAAATCAGGCTAAACCCCAATTTCAACAGGTATCTTGGTTTAGACCCCAGTTTGTAGCTATGCAATTTGCTAATAATACCCAGCAACACAATGACGATATGTTTGCTGAAGTCTTAGGCGGAATCTCATTGGCTCAACGTCCAGAACGCTATGTCAATTTTGCAGAGGCCAAAGCACAATTACAAAAACGTGCACAATCACTCGAATTATTACAGCAATACAATGATAAAGCTGTGGTAAAAAATATCTTAGCAAAATACCCACAAGCCACAGCATTTTTACCTATGAAAGCCAGTGCTGTAGATATGACGGTATTGATCAATAAGCAAGGTGAAGTGGCTAAAATCGTCGATTTAAGACCGTGGTAGTAAACTAAAAATACTGCGCTAAAACGTAATTTTCACTATCATAGCGCCAGTCTATTTTGTCGCTTTAAATATGAAATTTTTTCTATTGCTTCTCGCCAGTGTTTTTATCGGATTGGCTTGGCTTTTACCCATTCATTACCGTCCTTGGGTCACCTATACAGGCGAATTGTTTGCTTTTTTATCGCTCTTTGCCTTGGCTGCATTGTATTTAAGAGACAAAATAAAGCTGCCGATGATGAGCTTGCCTTTATTATTTTTGGCAGGTGTGCCACTTGTACAATATTTTTTTGGGACCTTATTCTTCTTCGATAAAGCTTTGCTCAGTAGCTTATTCGTTTTAGGCTTCTGGTTCAGCATGGTGATTGGCTACAATCTTTCGATACAACCCATAGAGCGTAAACAGGTCTTTACTGGTTTCAGTCAAGTATTACTATTAACGGGAGCGACTACAGCATTTATTGCAATCTGTCAGTGGTTAACCCTAGACGCCTATATTCCAGGTATGGTGAATATGCAACATGCAGTTCGTCCCTATGCCAACTTTGCCCAACCGAATAATATGGCGACTTTTTTAGTCATGTCACTCATGGCTTGTCTTTACTTATATGAAACTCAAAAACTTAAAACATGGACACTTAGCCTTTGTGCCATCGTGATTATTTTTGCGATTGCTTTAAGTCAGTCACGTACTTCATGGGTAGCTTGCTTATGTATTCTGCTTTATGGCGCATATCAGCAACACAAAGGTTTTATTCGCTTAAAGTGGTTTTATAGCTTGGCTTGGGTGGGAGTATTTATTGTATTTATTTTATTACTTCCTTTGGCTACACAGTTGATTGCACAACTCACTGATGCAAATATTGCCCAAACCAAAGATGTGATTGCACGTGCGACAGGGGATATGTCACGTTTAGCCATTTGGGAGCAAATGTTACATGCGATTGCTGACCGACCTTGGTTTGGCTATGGCTGGAATCAAACCAGTGTTGCTTATGCTTTGGTGAGTGAACATTTTCAAGGGCCGGTTTGGATTCGCAGCGCCCATAATTTTATTATCGATTTTGTGCTTTGGAATGGCTTAATCATAGCGCTTCCATTTCTTGCGTATTTTGGCTATTGGGGCTATCAACTGCATAAACAGATCAATTCAGTTGAATCTGTCATTGGTATTTTAATGATCGGTGCGGTACTTGTGCACGCCATGTTGGAATTTCCACAATACTATGCCTATTTCTTACTACCTGTCGGTTTTATATTGGGCTTGGTTCAATCACAAAATATAAACACCAAGGCGCTGACTTTATCACCGAATTTTATGCGTGTTGGCTATGCAGGAGCTGTTCTACTCTGTATTTTGATTGTGCGTGATTATACAGTCATGGTACCTAAATTGAATCAGTCGATGCGTTATGAAAATACACCCGAAAAAATAACCAACCAAGATCAAGTTTATCTGTTGGAAGAGTTTAACCGACGAATTGCATGGATTCGTATGAATCCTTACAGCAAGGCTAATCATCAGCAATTGCAAGAGATTCAAGAAATGGTGTTAAATTATCCGACACAATATGATGTGGTTAAATACGCCAAAATACTGGCTTTTAATGGATATGAAGCTGAAGCACGTCATCAACTGGAGTTACTTAAAAAAATACGTAAAGTTGATTATGATTATGCCTCTTTAGCACAATCAAATACTGAAAATGAAAAAGATTAAAAAGAACAGGGAATAACAAAAAGCCAGTCGAATAGACTGGCTTTTCACTCTTTATTAAACGATATTAAATTTGGCTTTGAATATAATTTTCCAGACCCACTTTTTCAACCAGATCGAGTTGAGTTGTCGTCCAGTCCCAATATTCTTCCTCTTTTTCCAAAATCTCTTGCATCAAATCACGGGTAACATAATCCAATTCTTGTTCTGCAATACTGACCGCCTGTTGTAAGGTTTCAATATTTTCTTTGACTTTACGTACATCACAATGCAGTACTTCAATGGTATGTTGCCCAATATACAACTTACCTAAATGTTGAAGATTCGGTAAACCTTCTAAAAATAGAATACGTTCAATAATTTTATCCGCATGCTTCATTTGATGAATAGATTCTTTATATTCTGCTGAACCCAATTGCTCAATTCCCCAATCATTAAACATACGCGAATGCAGGAAATACTGATTAATGGCGGTTAAATGGTGATAAAGCACCTGATTTAACTGATTAATTACATCACGGTTGCCTTTCATACCCAATACTCCATTTCATCTTTTCTTTCAGCCTATATAAATATTCAGGCGCTCAAAAACATCATTCTTTCAATGATATTAAACAACTCCCCGCAGAATGGCGAGTAATTTATGGAACGGCAAATGAAAATCGCAATCAAGAACAATTAAAGGTTGAGTGAGGATGGGTAAAAATAAAAAACCCGCTTAGAGTCATAAGCGGGGGAGGAGTGATCTTTCGATCATCAAAACTTGAACAACAAATATATAAAAACTAAGGAGTATCTAAATAAAATTAAAATAATGAAAAATACAGTCGAAAGAGTGGCGAAAATTAAACGTTATGCAGCAATTGAGATACGGGCAGCAATCTCTGAGAGTTCATCACTGATGATTGCGCGTGCTTCAGGTACACAGCGACCACAACAAGTCCCTAAGTCAAGTAAGTCGCGAACTTCGCGATAGCTTTCAGCACCATTTTCTACAGCATCTTTAATATCTTGATCTGTAATACCACGACATAAACAAACGTACATTTCGTCTCGCCACAAGAGTGAAATAGGATAAGTAATATTATTGATAATTATTATCGTTTGTCAATGAAATTCATTTAAAAAAGGATGAATCATGATTGGGTTTTTGAATAAAAAAACAGCAATTTATTGGGTATATGTAATTTTATTTTATAAGTAATTAATTTTTATAAATTTATTTAAAATCAAAAATAAAGGTATTGAGGAGGGAAAATGATCATTTTTATTGAAGAAGATGTGTATCAATATTGATGACAATGTTGCAGAATTTTTATTCTATAAAAAAGCTGACTTTGACTCAACAAAATCAGCTTAAATAAGTTGTCTTCATACTTTTTGAAAAGTGAGTGCCATTACTTATTGAGAGTTGATAATGACAATACCATCCATTTCAACCAAAGCATCTTTAGGTAAACTTGCAACGCCTAAAGCTGCACGTGCAGGATAAGGTTGTGCAAAGTATTCCCCCATAATTTGATTAACCAGTTGGAAATGAGAGAGGTCAGTCAGAAAAATATTTAACTTGGCGATATCTGCCAAAGAACCGCCTGCTGCTTCGCAAACTGCTTTTAAATTATCAAATACACGACGAATTTGAGCTTCAATTCCTTCAACCAATTCCATACTGTACGGATCTAAACCGATTTGACCTGAAAGATACAGTGTATTCTCGACTAAAATCGCTTGAGAATACGTACCAATTGCTGCAGGTGCATTTTCCGTATGAATGACTTGGCGGGACATTGATTTCTCCTTAAATGGGCATGAGGCATGATAGCGCAAATAAAAGTGATGATGCCAAATTTAACTGGCTTTAGACGTCTCAGAAATATTGATGGGTTGACCCAGGCGGGCAATACGCGGAAAACCAAAATGCATACGTAAATCACGAATAATTTGAGCAATTTGTTTGCGGTTATGAACCACAATATTTACGTAGGTTTTTCCGTCATGATTGTGCACCATTTCTACCCCAGTTTTTTCTTTACGGCATTGGTAAATCAGGTCGGAAATTTGCTCGTCGTTCATTGACAGGTCAATACTTAAATATGCATTGAAGCTAATATCTTCAATATCTTCAGAACTCCATTGTAACGGCATAATATTTTCTGGATGCAAATGCTGTTCATGCAAAAGATTATGACAACGTGCACGATGTACAATCAAACCGCGACGTGATAAATGACCTTGGATTGGATCACCCAATACAGGGTTACAACAATGTGCATATTTAACATCCACCCCTTCAGTGCCTTGAATTAAACGGGTAGAGAATTGAATTTCGATATTTTGGTCATGTGCAAATAAATGATTCGCGACCAACTGGGGCAGTAAATCACCGACAGCAATTTGTTCAAATAATTGTTCTTTGGTTTCGACATGTCGCCATTGCAGGATATCAATCCAATCTGCTTCAGTTAAATCTTTACTGGAGCGATTAAACAGTTTAAGGGCACGATTTAAGGCTTGTTGTCCCACCAATTGTTGTTCTTCAATATCTTGTTCACGCAAAATATTTTGCAAGGCTCGGCGTGCCTTTTGAGTATTCACAAAACTAAGCCAATCTGGATTAGGCGTTGCTAAAACATCAGTAATAATTTCAACTACTTGTCCACTTACTAATGGTGTGGAAAGTGGTTTGGTTTCTCCATTTATCTTTGCACCCACCGCATGATTACCTAAAAAGAGACTGGCAGAATAGGCAAAATCGACTGCTGTAGCGCCTTGAGGTAGCTCGTGTAAATGACCGTGAGGCGTATAGACCCAGATTTTTTCTTGATGTAAATAATCGAGTAAATCACTGAATGTGGTTTTTGCACATGCCCCATCAATGAGTACATTTAAATTTTGCATTGAGGCCTGAATGGCAGAGCGACAGGCTTGTGGCGCATTTTCACCCAAAACCACTCCGAAGCGCGCAGCTTTACGCATTAACTCGGTTTGTAGAGTTAAAGATAAAGTCGTTTTTTCGCCTTTTAAGCGCATCATTAAAGATTGATTACCACCCGGTAGGGGGCGGCGAATATGATCTTCATAATGTAAAATTTGAAAATTTTCACGTAGAATTTCAGCTAGTCGATCACAGTCAGCAATGCTGTGCAAGATAATTTCAAAGGCATGGCTATGAGTAAGTTCTTGTAAGTTAATGTCATTTTTAACAAAATGACGCAGTAACTCAATATTGTTGTTTTTCTTTTTAATTCGACCCGATATTTGATGTTGTTGTAATAGGTCGGTTAGATTTTTTTCCCACAAACTTTGATAATCACAGCGTTTCGGTTTGGTTTGCAATAAGGCTTCTTGGATATTGTTATACATATCGAGATCAAGATTTTGATAACACAGGTGCTCTAGATTGTCGGCCATTTCATTCATGCCGACAATTCGTGCCATCGGTACAAATATATCAAAAGTTTCTTGCGCAATACGTCTGCGTTTATCTGGGCGTAACGACCCCAAAGTCGTCATATTATGATAGCGATCTGCGAGTTTAATGATGATGACACGTGGGTCTTGTAGGGTTGCTTGTAAAATTTTTCGGAATGAAGCGGCCTTGTTATATTCTTTATCACTTGAATGGCTGAGTTTCGTCACACCATCTACCAGTTCTGCAACAGTGTGTCCAAAATTTTTGCTTATATCGTCTTTATTGAATTCGGTGTCTTCAATCACATCGTGTAAAAGTGCTGCCATCAATGTTTCGGCATCCAAACGCATATGGGAAAGTATACTGCTTACTGCAATAGGGTGCAGAATATAAGGTTCACCACTTTTACGTGTTACGCCATCATGCGCAATATCTGCATAATCGCAAGCCATAAGTACACGCTCGACTTCGCTTACACTGAGATAAGCATCGATAATAATTTTGAGCTGCTGTCTGGCTTGGCTGACCTGTGGGCCTGGCATATAACACCTTTTACTACTGAATTAACGACAATTTAAACCGTTTAGCCTTGCATAAAAAATATGACACGATGTGTATATTTTTTATTCATGAGGCAAAAGAGGGTATAGAGATCGAAGGTTATCCTCTTCTATGCGATCTTTCATCTTATGTTATAACGGTTATTGAACAAATATAAAAGTTATCCAATAAAAAAGCCTAGTTAAAAACTAGGCTTTTTGAAGATTTTTTTTCTTATTGAAAAGAAAAGCCATCTAAATTTAAATTATTTGCAGAAAGAGCAAGATCAAGACTAGATGTTTGATAGTCTTGATCGCGTTGTTTCAAGATGTCTTTAGACACATGACCCATTGCAATTTCACGTAAAGCGACTACGGTTGGTTTATCGTTATCCCACTCTACAGTCGGTTCGATACCTTGACGTGCCAATTGACGCGCGCGCTTGCTTGCCACTAGTACAAGCTCAAAGCGGTTGTCTACATGGTCTAAACAATCTTCAACGGTTACGCGTGCCATAAGAATTCTCGTTTGAATAGTAAATCTGAACAGACTGGGCAGTATAAAAGGCTTTGTCCGAAGACTCAAGTTTTAATCACTCTTCATCAAGTGTTATTAATTTTTGAATGAGTTCACCATGACGCGCAGCCTGTTGCGATAACACTAAGCGATTGGCAATAATGACACATTCTAAATCATGTAAGGCTTTATTAAAGTCATCATTAATAATCAGATATTCAAAATTAAGATAATGCTGCATATCTTCAACTGCACAACCTAAACGGTGTTCAATCACTTCAACTGAATCTGTCCCCCGATTGGACAAGCGTTGACGTAAATCATATTGGCTCGGTGGCAAAATAAAAATTTGTTTCGATTCAGGAAAAAGTTTGCGTACTTGTTCGGCACCTTGCCAGTCTATTTCAAGTAATACATCATGACCTTTGGCCAGTTGTTGTTTAACGGTGGCTTGCGCTGTGCCGTAATAGTTACCGAAGACTTCGGCATATTCAATAAATCCGTCTTGTTTAACGAGCGTGAGAAAATCTTCTTTTTGTGAAAAGTGATAATGCACACCGTCGAGTTCACCAGGACGTTGACCACGAGTTGTATGAGAAACAGAAACATGTAAATTATTCACACGCTCAAGTAGGGCTTTAACGAGAGATGTTTTGCCTGTTCCCGATGCAGCAGAAACGACAAACAAGAGACCCGACATGATATTTTTCCTGATATGATAAAATATCTTCTCTATTTTAGAGTAGAGCATCATCAAACTAAAGAGCTGATCGTAGTTTGTTTGCATTTATTTCAAAATATTCAATTTAAATTCAAGTGAGCATTGAGGGTCCTATGGAAATTGTATTGGCCAATCCACGTGGTTTTTGTGCAGGTGTCGACCGAGCAATTGCGATCGTTAATCGAGCACTTGAGTGTTTTCATCCACCTATTTATGTCCGCCATGAGGTGGTACATAACAAATTTGTCGTAGATGATTTACGTCAGCGTGGCGCAATTTTTGTGGATGAGCTAGATGAAGTACCAGACGATAATATTGTTATTTTTAGCGCGCATGGGGTGTCTAAAGCGGTACAAATTGAGGCGGAGCGTCGTGGATTAAAAGTATTTGATGCGACCTGTCCTTTAGTGACGAAAGTTCATATTGAAGTGACCAAATATGCACGTGAAGGAATCGAGGCGATTCTCATTGGACATGAAGGCCATCCAGAAGTTGAAGGCACGATGGGGCAATATGACCTGAAAAAGGGTGGCTCTATTTACTTGGTTGAAGATGAAGAGGATGTTGCACAGCTTCAAGTGATAAATCCTGAAAAAGTCGCATTTGTGACTCAAACAACCTTATCCATTGATGATACTGCCAAAGTCATTGATGCCTTGCGAGCCAAATTTCCACACATTCAGGGGCCGCGTAAAGATGACATTTGCTATGCGACCCAAAACCGCCAAGATGCAGTTCGAGATTTGGCGATTCAATGTGATGTCGTGTTAGTGGTCGGTTCTCCGAACTCGTCTAACTCAAATCGTTTGCGTGAGCTTGCTGAGCGTATGGGTAAACAAGCGTATTTGGTTGATAACGCAGAGCAGCTTGATCAAAACTGGTTTACTGAAAACACGAAAATTGGGGTAACTGCAGGGGCATCTGCACCTGAAATTTTAATTAAACAGGTGATTCAGCGTTTACAGGATTGGGGCGCTCATGCACCAGAAGAACTAGAAGGATGCGAAGAAAATATTACTTTTAGTTTGCCAAAAGAGTTAAGAATACAAATTACAGAAGTTTAAATTCAAGTCGCATACTTTAAACAGACAACTGCTTTTCAGTTGTCTGTTTTTTTATGCCATTTATCTATGTTGTATTGGTTTTGTAAAAAAATAAGTTATGATTTTAAATAGGGTAATTTTTTATTATCCCGCCTAGGAGGGTGTATGCAGCAAATAAAAATAAATCATGGTTTTACCTTAATAGAGTTAATGGTGACCATTGCTGTGATGGCGATTATTGCGACGATGGCTGCACCTTCTTTTGGGAATTTATTGATTAAAGAGAATCTTAAAACCACGGCTTTTAATATGCGGGATACTTTAAAAGAGGCCCGCAGCAGGGCATTGCTGAATCGTACATCTACTGTAGTGTGCACATCGCTGAGCAAGTCTGCATCTGTTGTTACTCAAGATGGATGCGGTGCAAATTTGACAAACTATGCAACGACTATGTCGGCTTCGCTAAAAAAAGATAGTGTCTTTGTGGTAAGTGTTGAAAAAAAAATAAATGTTAAAAGTACGTCGAGCGACAGTTTTCTGTTTTCTGCTCAAGGAAATTTAACGGCTGCACAAACAATAACTTTTTGCTCTTCTGCTGGATCATATATTTTAACGGTTGGTATCCCTGGAACAGTTGAAATTACACAAGGGGGAGTTTGCTCATGATTGGTGTTTTCGGCCAAAAAGGCGTTGGGTTGATGGAAGTTCTGGTTGCGATGTTAATCCTTGCTATCGCAATTCTGGGTTATGCGGCGCTGCAAGTCAGAGCAACAGCAGCGACAGAAGAATCAATTAAAAGGGCTGATGCGCTTATTTTATTGAATGGACTTGCAGAAAAAGTAAGGCTAAATCCGACAGGTGTTTACAAGGCAGCTGTACCTAATTCTTTGCCTAACTGTGATAGCGGCTGTAATACGGCGAATCAGGCGCTTTATGACTTAAAACAATACAGTGATGTTGCGGTATCAAAAGGGATGAAACTTGGAGTAATGAATTGTTTAAATACTTCGGCAAGTCAGGAGCGATTATGTTTAATCGCGGCTTGGGGGGAAACTCAGCCAATTACTGATGCTAAAGCTACTCCAGATGCTCCCGCAGTTCAAAATGCATGTTTAAAAACAGATGGAAAATATGCAGATGATTCTAGTTGCTTGGTGCTGGAGGCATATTAATGAAAACATTTAAACAGGCTGGTTTTACGCTAATAGAATTAATGATTGCAATCACATTGGGCCTGATATTGGTTGCTGTGGCAATTCAAATGCTTGTCAGTGGACAGCAAAACTATCGGATTCAATCCTCCGCCGCATCTTTGCAGGATAGCGGTTTATTTGGGATTAATTACGTCACTAAGAATATCCGTTTAGCAAACCATGGCAATGCCAGCATCATTAATGATGCATCATTGTATGGTGGTATTGTGTTAAGCAATCAAACAAGCAGCACGACTCCTCCTGCAGATGGCAATTTAAAAGGTTTGAAAATTGGAACTGCCTTGCTGACGGGTAATAACTTAGTATCAGCAAGTGTGAATAATGACAGTGCATTTAGTACTTATCCAAAAAGTGATCAACTGGTTATTATGTATCAAGCGCCGATGAATACCTTTACATGTGACGGTAAAAATTTAAAAGGGCCAGTAAAAACCAGTACAAATTATGCCAAAGGCTGGTATGTCATAGAGCGCTATTACATTAGTAAAGATACTGCTAAAAGTGAAGCAAATCTGAAGTGCTCATCAAGTATGTTTATTGCAGATGGCGAAACTGTTCCACAGAATTACGAGTCTCAAACTATTAATGCGGTAAATACACTGACAACAAACTATGCTGCGAATGCTGGCGAAATTATTGCAAAAAATATTGAGTATGTGCGAGTGCAATTGGTTGTTCGCAATACTGATGGTACTACACGTACTTTAGGTGTGAATGACTATAAAGCAATTACTACATTGCCGCGCCCAGCGGTAATTGGGGTGAATTTAGGCTGGCTTGTACGTTCCTCAGAAAAAGTTGCAATGGCTGAAAAAACAGAATTCAAAGTTTTAGATCAGACGATTACTGCCGCTAAAGACGGTTATATGCGTCAAGTTTACACCACAACAATTGCGATCCGTAATGGTGGATTGGGGGATATCTAATGATAAGTCATTCAAAACACCAACAGGGTGTAACCCTAATTACAGTATTGATTTTACTGATATTAATCACAGTTGTTGGCTTGTACGCTATCCGCAATAGTATTTTTAGCTTAAAGCTGGCGACGAATGCTCAGGTGCAAACTTTATTAATGCAGACTTCTGACGTTGCATTGGATCATTTAGAAAAAAACTTTAATGCCAATGAGAGCGCAAATTTAGCGGGTACACCAATTGGGCAAGTTTTATTAGATGGCAACCAAGGTAAGGAGCTGCAGTTTTGTTTTAAACCAACAGAAATAGAAAGCAGTGCGGCTAAAAATAATATGTTTTTTAATCTTGGCGATTTTCGGATTATTGAGCGAGCTTCAGCGACTGCTGCTACAGGTGTAAGTGCTGCGCTTTCTGGAGATATTGATGCGGTTTGTAATCCAGCAACAATGTTTTCTATCAGCCGTAAGGCGATTGTGACGCAGGTTTCTGTTGTTAATCCAGATGATCCTGCAGTGGAAATGCGTAAATTTGAATTGACCAATAAAAATACAGATTTAAAGGCCGATGTAGATACCAAACGTATTCGTGTGGTTGCGACATCGTTTGCTCCTGCTATGGCGCCGTCTGTAACCTTAACAGAAATGAATACGTGTTTGAGCGGGCGTGTAATGGATGATTTGCTATTGAAGAACCGTGCAAATAGTTCTACAGGCCAAGTTAAGGTAGAGACTTTGTATGAATGCCTAAATCAGTTGGGTGTACCGCTGAATACGCAAGTCGCAGAATATATCGTCCGCTTAACTGAAACAAAAAGTTAACACTGGAAGATTGGGAGAAGAGAAATGAGATTAAAACCCCTTGTAATAATGATGGCCTTGCTTCCAGTGATGGCGGTGCCAACAAGTACGGCAGTTCTTGCGAGTGACTTGAGCTTGTATAGAGGAAACACAACTGGAAAGACGTCTATTCTACTCATGCTTGATACATCAGGGAGTATGGGGATTAGTTCGCTGGTACTGCCGAAAAATAATGCTTATGGTAGCCCTGGGGATGTGGATAATACTGTTTGTGAATCAACAGTAGTATCTGAAGCGGGCGGTAATATGGCAGGTAATATTTATGAATATCAATACAATGCAAAAGATCTTCGTGATACTGTCAAGGTGAATGGCACGACCGTCACCAATCCAACACAAAGAAAAACTTCGTTTTATAAAGAAGTTATTATCAATGGTACAACTGTACCTTATTATGTTCGAGGGTGTGGCACAGCAACAGTCGATAGTAATGGTAAATTGGTTGAATCGGGGAATAATCGATTTGATCGACTTTCTCGTTTAAAAGATGCAGTATTAACCCTCTTGGCTGATACTGCACTTTCAAATAATATTCAAATTGGTTTGGGACATTTTTCCAGCAAAACAGATTTATTTGTAGGTAAAACTGATAGCACTAGAAAAATCCCATTGGTTGATGGTCACTCTGGTACAATTCTTTTACCTGCTAATGCTCTAACACCAACCCATCGTTTAGCACTTGCCCAAAAGATTGCTGCCTTTAAGTCGCTTGATACAACGACTAATGAACAGGGAGTTGAAGTTAGTAATCAAAAGTATTCAAGTCTTTTACCGCCTTTACTAGATTATAAAGCTTCCAGCGGTACACCTACGGCTCACGCCTATGCAGAAGCAGCAGCGTATATGATGGGAACACAGACCAGAAAACAAACTTATACAGGAGATGTAAAGTTTATTTACGATGGTACTTCATTTGTTGTCAATGAAAATGCACAATCTGGGCAACCAAAACAAGCGTATTATATTTGTGCAGAAGTTGCAACTTCGGGATCAACAAATGGTCTAGGGTATACGGGGAATGTAAAATGGTGTCAGAATGCATGGCCAGGAATAAATAGTACTTCAGGTGGGAAATTAATTCCATCTGTTCAAAGTAATATTAAAATTCCCTATGGTGATAGTGAATGGCTGAACTTAACTGGGAATTATAGTGGAGACAAAAAAACAGCAGTAGATGTGGCAAAGACGAAGTTAAATGCTATAAATTTTGCAAATGATTGGGATGTTTACACTAAATTACCATCGGGCTGGCGCTATGGTGGGTGGATGAAAGTGGATCAACAGCCGATGGATATCGAACCAATTGCAGGTTTAGCTTGGGAGTCTTTTAAAGTAGGAAATACGCAATATTTTAGAAACCTAGTCAGTTACCGTGCCTCACCATTTACTCTGGATGGTACGAACGATAATGTCGCTGGCGGTTTTAGTTATTCTGCTGCGACTACTAAAGATCCGGGTAATTCGACTAAATATAAAGCGGGTGGTTCAACCAGTAGCTGTGATGGCAATGGGATTTACTTTTTAACAGATGGAGCACCCAATTCGACTAAAGACAGTATGGCACGGTGGATCATGAATGATACGTTGACCACTGCTTTAGTCACAGGCAGCCCAGCAGGAACATATGGTTTTTCTCAAAAACCGACAGGGACTGTATTGGAATCACCTTCTCTAAAATCCAATCTTTTCTCGGTTGAAACAGGTGGTTGGGAATATATTGGGGAGTATTCGAAAAAAATTCTTAACCCAACCAGAAACCCTGCCGGTATGAAAATTAAAACTGCGGTGGTTGGTTTTGGTTCATCGTTTGCAGGTATTCCCAAAAATGGAGATGGTAGTTATAACTGCGAAGCAGTTAATCATACTAATCCTGCACAACCAAATTATAACCCAGATGCCTACAACGCTTGTAAGTGGGGTGGAGCTGAATATGGGGACGGCGGTTTCTACTATGCTGAAAATGCAGATGACATTAAAAACAGTATTGTTAAATTTGTATCGGATATAACAGTTGGTTTCACCCCGTCAAGCCTAGGTTCCATATCTGTACCGCGCGATCCTTTAGATCAGACTAAGTCAATGACTGAAGGTTTTTTCCCAATGATGATGCCTATGGAAGATTCTACCTTCCGTACATGGGCGGGAAATTTAAAGAAATATAAAATTCTTGGCGGTACGCTAAAAGATAGCAGTAATAATGCGATTTATAAAGTTGAAAATAATCAGCAGATTATTAACTCATCTGCAAAAGATTTATGGTCAAATGCAGCTGCTGGTACAGATCATTCATTAATTAATAGCGGTGGTGCATGGAATAAAATTCCTGTTCCATCTACAGCTTTGGCTGCAGCAGACTCAATCAGCAATGTAGATAGTGAGCGTAAAGTCTACATCTTAGATGGCAGTTCTTTAAAGAAAGTGACTAAGACAAATCTGGCAACGGATACTACTGGTACAGATGCACTGAGCGGGACTTACACAATTAACCAGCGTTTAGCTTTGTTGAATTACATGGGATATCAAACTGCATTCCCTGCAGCAGCGTCTAAAACAACTTTAACTTCTACAGAAATTAATACGCTTGCAGTTAATCCAGCTAGCCCATATAGATTCCTTGGCGGGGTTGTGCATTCAATACCATTAATGCTGACTAAAGAAGCGACAGTAAGCGGCGCAAACGCGGCAGGTACTCGTGATGAATATACTGTTTATGGCTCTATGGATGGCGGCTTGCATATTGTGAATGCTTCAACAGGTAAAGAACAGTCGGTATTTGTTCCGCCAGAAATTATAACGAATCAATATGATACGTTAGCTACTAAAGACTCAAAAGGGGTGGCTAGTCTGTCAGGCATTGCTTATGGCGTTGATGCGCCATGGGTAGCGGACAATACTTTTAAGGTTCAAATTACTAAGTCTGGTACAGCTACAACCACAAAATATGTTGCCAATAAAATGAATATTTATGGCGGTCTGCGTATGGGCGGAAGTGGACTTTATGGATTGGATATTCTTAGTCCAGCAAGTCCGAAGCTGTTATTCCAAATTAAACCGACAACAACAAATGAATTTCAGCGTATGGCTCAAATCTGGGCTAAACCGACTATTGCTGAAATTCGTGTCAAAGGCGAACGTAAAAAAGTTTTAATTTTTGGCGGTGGTTACGATGCGGCGGCATATGAGCAAGCGAACGCTGCAAATCCAAGCTCAACTTATGGCAATGCTTTATACGTTGTCGATGCTACAAATGGTAACTTGATCTGGATGAGTAGTTCAAATGGCTCAGGGATTAGCGACAGTTATAAGAAAACGATTAATGGCGATATAAATTACAGTGTTGTAGGGCAGCCTGTGGTACGTGATTATGATGCGGACGGTCTTACAGATATGATTTATTTTGCAGATTTGGGCGGACAGATTTTCCGTGTAGATTTGAATAACAACGATCAAATGTCTGCAACAACAAATACGAATATTGCAGTGCGTGTGCAAACATTAGCGAAGTTAAAAGATGGAACATTTGTACCGCGTTTTTATGAACGTTTATCTACGGCAGTCTTTGATGATGGCCAAAACCGCTTTGTACTTGTGACAGCGGGTTCTGGTAATCGCAGTTTTCCTTTGGAAGTAGAGGTTGGTGGAAAAAACAAAATCTACGGTTTAATTGACCGTGATGCGGCAGCCAATGGTTTGGAAAACTTGAGTTTCACATCTGCTGCGACTATTTTGCCAGCGAATTTGGCTAATTCAGGCATACTTGGCAAAACGGTTACTAAGCAAGTTTCTGCTGCTGACATTGCTAATATGAAATTAACTTCAGGCAATACGATGCTTAGAGGTTGGAGCTTTGAACTTCGCTCAGTGGACTCTGGAAATTATGCGCGTGCATTTGAAGAGTCGCAGCTCATCACTGGTGATTTATATGTGAGCTTGTATGATCCGAAAGCGACATTGACTGGAACCGTAAGTGGCTGTGGTGGTGGTGTGACAGGTATTTCAACCACTCACCGTATTTGCATGCCTTATGGTGATTGTGCGGCATATGTCAAAACCAGCTATCAAGGCATTAATGGTCCAGCTTTTGGAGCAGTGTTATCTGAATATCCGAGAACAACCATGTTGGTTGGACCTGTTGCGGAGACACAAGAAGCTTGTGTGGGAAATTGCCCAACTGCAAATACAGCTTTAACCAATAAAAATCTGTATACATATAGTCAGGCACGTAAGATTAAGCCTGTCCGCTGGTTTGAGTGGTAAGGGAAGCGTGTATGGGCAAAATTCAAAAATATACAGTAGGCTTCACTTTGCTTGAATTGATGATTGTTGTCGTGATAGCTGCAGTTTTTGCAGTTATCGCTATACCCAGCTATCAGGCATATGTCGCCAAAGCGCATAAATCAAAAGCACAGTCTGAAATGCTCAAAATTGCTGAGCGGCTCGAAAATTATAGAGGCAAGCAATTAAGTTATGCGGGCTATGTTCCAGAGCATCAAACAGCGAATAAGGGGGAGATTAATATTCCATATGATTCAGGAACTGATTATGATTACCAAATCAAATTAGTTGATATCAATGATTCAACAATTGCCTTGGAAGATTCTGCTGTTGGGCAAGGGTGGAAAATGATTGCCCTTCCAAATCAATTAAAAGGAAATGCACTGAGAGCTTCTCAATATTTATTATTGGATTCTCGTGGGGTGAAATGCATGACGAAAAATGTATTAACAGTTTCCAGCACCAGCTGCACGAATGGGGAAGATTGGAGATAGTATGAGAGGATTTAAAGGATTTACTCTTGTAGAGTTGCTGATTGTCGTTGTTATTATCGGAATATTAGCAGCAATCGCATTGCCTTCATATCAAAGCTATGTGAAAAGAAAAAATCGCGTAGAGACCCAAAGCACAATGATGGAAATTGCACAAAGGCTGCAGTCCTATAAGTTGGCCAATGGAGATTATGGGGTAAATAACGCCACTTCAGCATATGCGCAGAATCCATTGAAAAACCCAACGATTTATGGACAAACGGTATCACCAAGAAGCGGCCCTGCACTGTATGACTTAACCATAACCGTTTCACCGAACGCATCTTGGACGATGACAGCAACGCCTAAGTCAGCAGGCATGCAAAAAAATAACGGAGCTCTGACTTTGACACATTCTGGAACACAGTGTTGGTTTAAAAAAGATGATGCTACCGGCAGTTGTTTAAGCTGGGCCGACAAATAAATTCAAACTGTCGATAACCTAAAATTTGATCTTTCATTCAAAGTAAATTTAACGTAAAATACCGCCCTCTATGAAAGGGGTTTGAAATGTTCCGGTGGTCGGTTCATGGATAATCCGTAAAAACTATAAGGTTGTTATCATGGTCGTAATTCGTCTAGCACGCGGTGGTGCTAAAAAACGTCCGTTCTATCAAGTTATCGTAACTGATAGCCGCAATGCGCGTGACGGTCGTTTCATCGAACGTATTGGTTTTTTTAACCCGACAGCTCAAGGTAAAGCAGAAAAACTTCGTTTAGATGCTGACCGTTTTGCTCATTGGGTTGCTCAAGGCGCTCAACCGTCTGAACGTGTTGCTTCTTTAGCTGCTCAAGCTAAAAAAGCTGCAGCTACTGCATAATTTTTTTGCAAATTAAGCCGTAGGTAGCCCATGACACCAACACAGAATGTTCCCGAAGATCGTATTCAGATTGGACAGTTACGTTCAGCATATGGATTAAATGGGTGGCTCTGGGTCTATTCCAATACAGAACCCATGAGCAACATCTTTGACTATCTGCCTTGGTACATTGAAACCAAAGCAGGTTGGCAAACAGTAGATGTAAAACGTTGGAAGCCACATGGCAAAGGCTTGGTTGTTTCGTTAAAAGATGTGAGCGATCGCACTGCGGCGGATAACTTGGTTGGCGTCAATGTTTGGATTTCAAAATCGCAACTTCCGAAAGCAGGTATGGATGAGTTTTACTGGACAGATTTGAAGGGCTTAACTGTGTTAGGTTTGGATGATGCTGAACAAGAAGTAAACCTTGGTAAAATCCATGAAATGTTTGAGACTGGTGCTAATGATGTGATGGTCGTTCATGCAACGCCAGACAGTATTGACAGTGAAGAGCGTATGATTCCATGGCATAAAGATGTGGTGCAACAAGTTGATCTAGACGCTGGTCGTATCTACGTGAATTGGGGCGTAGATTACTAAATATTTAAAAGCTTGTCCTTTAAGGATGAACGCAGCAGGAAAATAGAGGAGTCTGCGATGTTTTTTGCAGTCATTACGCTTTTTCCTGAAATGTTTGAAGCGATTACAGCGTATGGAATTAGCGGGCGTGCAGCAAAACGTGAAATAATACAAGTGACTTGTATTAATCCACGCGATTTTGCAACGGGCAACTATAAAAGAGTGGATGAACGTCCATTTGGTGGTGGTCCGGGAATGGTGATGATGGCTGAGCCTTTGTCTCAAGCGATTAGCCATGCCAAAGTGCTTGCTGCCCAAGCAGGATGCGTCCAAGTTCCTGTGGTGTATATGTCGCCACAAGGGAAAACCTTAAACGAAACAGCAGTACAAAATTTTGTCGAATATGACGGACTCATTGTACTTTGCGGACGTTACGAAGGTGTCGATGAGCGTTTGATCCAGCAATATGTTGATCAGGAATGGTCAATTGGTGATTATGTTTTATCGGGTGGCGAATTGCCTGCGATGGTTTTATTGGACAGTATTATTCGACGTTTGCCGAATGTCATGTCTGATGAACAGTCTGCAATACAAGATTCATTTGTAGATGGTCTATTAGATTGTCCACAATATACCAAGCCAGATCATTTTCAAGGTTTGGATGTGCCCGAAGTTTTAAAATCAGGACATCATGCAAATATTGAAAAATGGCGTTTTTTGCAGCGCTATCAACGTACTTTAGAACGTCGACCTGAGTTGGTGGAGAAAGTTGAGTTGAGTAAGCAGCAAAAAAAATGGCTTCAAGATTTGAATACTTAGAATATTTTGAGTATTTACAACTAGGCTCTTTATTGATTTAAGTTTTGACTTAAACCATAAAGGGAAAGATAAACGGGTCGATATGCGCTTTAGCCTCTGTCCCCAGCGGTAACAGACCTCTTCTGTCCCGCACATTGGAGATTCCCACATGAGTGGTAAACATCCTTTAGTTCAAATTATTGAAAATGCTCAGTTAAGATCAGATATCCCTGCTTTTGCACCAGGTGATACTGTTATTGTATCTGTAAAAGTAAAAGAAGGTGAGCGTGAGCGTCTTCAGGCTTTTGAAGGTGTTGTGATTGCGAAGAAAAATCGTGGTTTAAACTCTGCGTTCACAGTACGTAAAATTTCAAGCGGTGTTGGTGTTGAACGTGTTTTCCAAACACATTCTCCAATTGTAGCTAAAGTTGAAGTGAAACGTCGTGGTGATGTTCGTCGCGCTAAACTTTACTACCTACGTGAATTGTCTGGTAAAGCTGCACGTATTCGTGAAAAGTTACCTGCTCGTAAAGTTAAAGCTTAATTTTAAGTTTTACTTGAGTAAAAAAATGCGCCTTAAGGCGCATTTTTTTATATTAAATATTATAGATCTTGTAGTTTTAAGCGGTTGGCATGTTGACGATAGACAGCAACAGGGTCTGGGGCAAAAATAGAACGTAGCCCAAAAAATTGGTTAATGACATCTAAATGGTTCCAGTGATAGTTATCACGAACGGTTTTACCATACTTGGCACTACACCGTGAAACTAAGCCATCATTGTCATTAGGCGCTTGCATCAGTAAACCAGTCGCCGCCAGAAATGAGTCTGGATCGAGTGCGTTCGTCAACGTTGAATTACCCGAAAAAGAATAGAAGTAAATGCCTTTTTCCATAGCAGCCCCTTCACCACAGGCCGTTTTCGGCATACCCAGTGCATATTTTTGTGCAAAAGCTTTAGAGCCTGCCAGCGTTAAGCTTTTTCCAGCACCGAGTGAATCATGTGGGAGTGAATTTGGATCTTGTTGTTGCGCCCAAACAATGGCTTTCGAACCAAAATTGATTAAATCTACCACGGGTTGCTCTAAAGGGGTCCCTTGCACTGAAACAATGAGATCCGCTACAGGAGAACCTTTTAAAGGACTGGAAATGGCTGTGGCAGACGCGATTTTATCGGGCAAAATATTGGAGACATAAGCAATACTATGCCCGCCATGGCTATGTCCTAGCAAATTGACTTTAGGTGCATTGGTAATCGCTAAAATTTCTTCGACTTGTTGCAGCAATTGCTCACCACGCACCTCAGAGGTGTTAAACGGAGAAACACGTGTTGCCCATGCATTAGCACCATTACGGGCTAGGTCTGGCAAAATTTGATACCAATAATCCACACCAAGCTCATCTATTCCAGCACGAATCCAGCCGCCCATACCATGTGCAAAAACTAAAGGGTATTTGGTTTTTGCGTAGCTAGATGTGACATAGGTGGAGTTAATGTGTGAAGCCGCTGCTTGTGTTTGTGTGGCGCTGAGTGTGCAGATAGATAGCAGTCCAGCAATTAATGATCCATATTTCATTGCTCATCCTCTTTTTTATTTTTTGTGACGACCATTTAAATGGTCGAAAATTAGTATAAAGGTGGGAATAGAAAAACGTAGAAAAATCGATTAAATTGTGTTCAGATTGTAAGTGAGTAATTCATAAAAAACTTCCCTCCGAAATTTTGAAACCTCGAAGGAAAGGACTATATTAGAGGCCTTGGAGTTTTAGACGATTTGCATGCTGACGAAATAATGCAACTGGATCTGGAGAGAAAAGACCACGCATCCCCAAGATTAAGTTGATCTCATCAAGGTGCGTGAGATCATAGTTATCACGAATCACTTTACCGAAGTGAGAACTGCATGGTGTAACCAAACCATCATTATTACGATTTCCGTATGACAGTGGTGCTAAAACGCCAATGGCAGTGTCAATCGTATCAAAAATATTGGTGGTAGGTGATGCACCTGCCCATGAGTAGTAATACGTGCCATTATTTGAACTTAGGCCGTTACTGCTACAGTTAGACGGAATAGCTGCGGTTGGATGTTCAAGATTAAACTGCGTAGAGCCTGCGACACTGATTGATTTAAGTGAACGTTCCATATTGATGGGTAAAGATGGATTACCTTCTGCCCAAGTCATGATGGGTGCAAGAATCATATCCCCAAACACGCCTACTAAGGTTGATGATGCTTTAGTACTCAATAAATCATCTGCAACTTTAGAACCTTTAAATGTACCAGCTACACCCGTCAGAGAAGCAACATATTGGGGTTTAACGCTTTCAATATAAAGTGCAGTGGGTCCTCCATGGCTATGACCAATAAGATTGACTTTACTTTTTCCAGTGATTGCTAATACCTCTTCAACCTGAGTTAAAAGTTGTTCGCCACGAATAGCCGTTGATTCTAATGGAGATACTTGAGCGGTGAACGCTGTTGCTCCATTACGCGCAAGATCAGGGAGCACTTGATAAAAATAGTCCATCCCAAATGCGCTGGTTCCTAGACGGGTAAAACCAAACATACCAGGAACCATCACAATCGGATTTTTGGTTTTGGCATACGTGGCATATTTGTCAGCTGCGATCGTTTGTAGTCCTGCTGCAGCCTGACTTTGAGTCATTGCAAACGAACCCGTTAAAGCAAGAATAGATGACAATATTATGGTCATTTTTTTGTTTTTCATCATTTTATTTTCATCCTGAAAATATAAAGTTAATGGTTATCGCTTATTCAAAAAAAGGTAATTTCCCCCCTTGGTCATGAACTGATTCAAAAGTACTGAGTCGAAGTTGTTCTTCTTTTTTATTAAAATATTGATTACGCAGTTGGTCTACCGCTTGTTGTTTAGCAGTGTCAGCTAAGCCACTTTGCATAATGCTATCGCGTTTATTTAAATAATCATTTACTTTATCTTTCCAATCAATACGTTGGCTATCCAGCTTTTCTAAGCGTTGCGTCGCTTCAGGGCCGACCAAATTGGTACGCATTTGATGAATTTCTTCTGCAGAACCGCCTCGTGTTTTAATGTCCGCAGTCAACTTTCTCAGGTCTTCAAGTTTATTCAGTTGTTCTAAATTTTCTTGCCAATCTACGGGGAGTTGATTGAATAATTCTTTTAATTTTTGAGCTTTTTGGATTTCGCTTAAACGTTTATCGCTCATGACCGCCATACGTTTTAAGGTATATTCATTGTAAATATTCTCAGCGCCAAACAGACCTTCAATTTCATAATCAGAAAATAGCTGTTTGCGAAGATTTTTTGTATCTGCAAATATACGTTCATAATATTGAGGATGATCAGAATCAATATTGGGAGGCGTTAATTTACCCAATTTTTCTCGATAATCGATATAACGATTCCACAAATCTAAAATTTGACTTCGTGCTGGCTCTTCATAACTTTGTTCTATATAGGATTGGAAATCTTTTTTAATCTGTTTAAGATTTTTCTCTCCAAATTGCGTAATAAAATACTCAAAACAATTGCGTGTCTGTTCATTGACAATTAAATGTTGACTGGGATCTAAGCGTAACTGACAGTTGATTTCGGTATCTTGCTGACTTGGGCTGATGAAATGTTCTTTTTGAACAGGAGTTTGAATCAAGACCGAGGCTTTGGAATTATGTTGTAAATCAGGAGATGGCTTTAAGTTTATTTTTTCTGCACTGGACTGAGAAGGGGCAAGCCAAAACAGTAATGTGCATAGAGCAATAATCAGAACAATGACAATTATCCATAATTTATATTTCTGCATATCCTATGCAACCTTCTTTTTTTATTTTCAGTTTAAAATATGAAATTAATCTGTCATAAAATAACAAAATCCAGAGTACAGAAGTTGTAAATGGTGACGAACGGTTGTTAACATGTGGCACGTTTGTCCTGCTTTGACTTTGCCATGAAAAAGACCTCACCCAAAATTGAACGCCGCCTCATTAGTGGTGTTTTTTTGCTCAACAAGCCTTTGGGTTTCAGTTCAAATGCAGCCTTACAAAAAGTACGTCACCTATATCGTGCAAAGAAAGCTGGGCATACGGGTGCATTAGATCCACTTGCTTCAGGTTTACTTCCCATTTGTTTGGGAGAAGCGACTAAATTTTCTCATTATTTATTAGAGTCGACCAAACGTTATCACACCACTATACATTTAGGACATAGCACCACCACTGGCGATGTCGAAGGTGACGTGCTATTGACGCAAGACGTGCCGATGCTCAATGAAGAAAAAATCCAACAGGTCTTGGCTGTTTTTCAGGGTGAAACGCAGCAAATACCTCCGATGTATTCTGCGCTAAAAAAAGATGGTCGACCTTTATATGAGTTGGCACGCAAAGGTATTGAAATTGAACGTGAAGCACGTCCGATTAGCATAAAAGCGATTGAATTAATTTCTTTCACCGAAAATAGCTTAACTTTAGATATCACTTGTTCAAAAGGAACTTATATTCGTGTTTTGGGTGAAGATATTGCTAAAGGCTTAGGAACTTTTGGACATTTGACTTATTTACACCGGATTAAAACTGGTCATTTTGATTTGATTCCGACCTATACCATTGAATATCTCGAAAGCTTAACCGAGCTCGAGCGAGATGCATTGCTGTTACCTGTATTTGCACCTGTGGCACATTTTCCCAAAATTCAGGTTCCAGAAGGACGTGCCGACTATTTTACTCAAGGTATGGAAAGTAATATCGAACATGACGCTTTAGAACAGGTGTTGGTTTTTGATGAAGAAAAATGCTTGGGTTTAGCAGAAATTACCGATAAAAAGCGTTTAGTGCCTAAACGAGTTTTAAACCTCTAATTCTTCTTTTTCATTAGGTATAAAATCATATGGATATTGAACTTATCCTAAGCCTCATTTTTTTTGCATTTTGTGCGGGTGCAATTGATGCAGCTGTAGGCGGGGGCGGCCTTATTCAGATTCCTGCATTAATGAATGCCTTTCCAAATATGGCCACAGCAACTTTGTTTGGCACCAATAAATTGGCTTCAATTTGTGGAACAGCTTCTGCTGCATTTTCATATTTACGTCAAGTTAAACTTTCATGGAAGTTACTTGCTGTGATTGGCGTCGCCGCTTTTATCAGCTCCTTTGCGGGTGCAGCATGTGTGACGCTCATTCCGCAATCCGTGCTGAAACCTTTTGTTTTGGTCATGCTGATTGTGATTGCGATTTATACATTTATGAAAAAGCAATTTGGCCAAGTACACTTTCAACAAAGCTTAACCACTAAAACTTTGGTCTTGGCCGGCATAGGTGGATTGGTGATTGGTTTTTATGATGGTATTTTTGGACCGGGAACAGGCAGTTTCTTTATTTTTTATTTTATTCGCTTTTTAAAAGTGGATTTTTTACATGCTTCTGCTTTGTCTAAAATTGGCAATTTTATGACCAATTTTGCTGCATTGAGTTTTTTCATTCCAACAGGGCATGTACTGTTTGGTTTAGGTCTAATGATGGCTGTGGCGAATGTGCTTGGCTCAGTGATGGGGGTAAAAATGGCCTTAAAATACGGCAGTGGTTTTATTCGAATTCTATTCCTTATTTTGGTGGTGATTTTAATTTTCCGTTTAAGTTATCAAGTATTTTTCTCAGGTTAATCAAAAATTCACAAAACTTAACTGTATTATTGTGCGTCTCTGCATAAAAATAAGAATTCACAGGGGCGTTGCCCATTCTTTATAAAAAAATGTTTATCACGATCATATAGCCCATCGCCAGAGGTCAATAAAATAATGAATATATTTGAAGCTTTACGTCAAAGCCACGAAATACAAAGAGCGCTTTCTGAAAAATTAATACAAACATCGGGGAATACCGAAGAACGTCGGGAGACGTTTGAGCTACTCAAAAATGAACTATTTGCCCATGCCGTAGGGGAAGATCGTTATTTGTATATTCCTTTAATGATGACCGATTCTGGTTTAAATATTACCCGTCATGCTTTATCTGAACATCATGAAATAGATGAGTTGCTTGAACAATTGACTGAAACTGAATTTAGCAATCCAGGATGGCTTGCTATTGCGAAAAAACTATCGGATAAAGTTCATCATCACTTAAAAGAAGAAGAACATGGTTTTTTTCAGCAGGCAGGTAAAATTTTAGAAGATGAGCAAAAACAAAGTTTGGCCAAACAATATTTGGCTGAATATAAAAAGTATAAAAAAGCCGATAAAGACAGTTTGGTTTAAATTTAAGCTGGATATAAAAAAAGAGGGTTTAAATACCCTCTTTTTTTATATCCCTGTAACTGCTTATACTTCGGGTCATTGTGTTTTTTTTGCCCTATAGGTGACCCCGACTGATGCTAACATAATGCACAGCAAGGCAATCATTTGTAAAAAGGTAATTTGCTCTTTTAATAATAACCAACCTGCTAAAGCACCTAAGGCTGGGGATAAGCTGGAAAGGGTGCCATAACTGAGTTTACTTAATTGCTTAAGTGCCATGAGATCTAAAGCATAAGGAATGGCTGTTGCAAGCAAGGCAATCCCTAAGGCTTGCGGCCAGTATTGAGTTTGAATGAGTGCAGTGGGATTGTATATTACACTGATCGGAAGCATCACCAGAGCTGACAAGACAATCGCAATACTCAATGCATGCATACCAATATTTTGTCGCACAACGCGCTGTCCAAAATAAATATAAATGGCCCAGCAAATACCTGCGCCTAATGCAAAGGCGGCACCCAAATAAGAAAAATTCTCCGCTGATGCTTGTTGCCAAGGTACCATCAATGCGACACCTAAAATCGCTAGACTCACCCAAAGATAATCACTTTTCTGTTTGATCGAAAGTAAAGCAAGAGTCAGTGGTCCTAAAAACTCTAAACCGACCGCAATCCCTTGAGGTAATTTGCCTAAAGATGCATAGAACAATACATTCATTAAACACACGGAACCGCTATAAAATAATAAATCTTTCCATTTTAAATAGGGCAGGCGTTGAATGATTTTCCATGAACGGAACATCAAGATGATGAGAATAGAAGCAAAGCACAGGCGTAAGGTCACGACGCTAAGTGGGTCAAGTACTTCAAATAGCTGTTTAGCAAATGAGGCACTGATTTGATAGGCCACCATGGATAAAACCATGAACAAAACAGCAGTCATTTGAGTATTCGGCATGATACACACAGGATGATTAAGTCAGATCATCGATTAGATGGAGGGGGATTAGTATAGCAATATCATTCAATTGATGAGATTCAGTTTAAAGGTAAAATGAGTATTCTCTGTGGTGATCAGATAGGTGTATCGCTTTTTTGATAAAATCCTGCAGTCATTTTTTATCGCTTTTGTTCTTGGCTTGTTGTGTGGTGTAGGTGCAGCCCATAGAGGCACAAATAATTGTCGCAAGTGCAAGCCATTGATTCCATAACAACTGTTCACCTAAAAATATAAAACCAGAAAGTGCTGCAATCGCAGGTTCTATACTCATCAGTGTGCCGAAACTGAGTGGTGTTAAATGACGTAATGCAATCATTTCTAAAGTAAAAGGTAACGCACTGGCCAGTACTGCCAAAGCAATAAAATAAATGAAATTGGACGGCTCAAATACTGCAATCGAAAAACCTGAAAATAAGGCGACTGGCATTAAACACAACATACCAATAAACATTCCCAAACAGACCGTATGATTGCCTGAAATACCTGAAGGTTTTTGTCCAGAAACAATATAAATCGCCCAGCATGCGCCAGCACCAAGTGCAAAACCAATTCCAATGAGGTCTAAATCTTCCGATACTTGATCAAAAGGAAACAATAAAATGAGCCCTAGAATCGCCAATCCAACCCATACAAAATCAAATTTTTGCCGTGCATAATATAATGCTACGCTGAGTGGACCAACAAACTCAAAAGACACTGCTATACCCAGCGGTAGTCGATCAATTGATAAGTAAAACAGCGCATTCATTCCTGCTAAAGCAAAGCCATAGCTGATAATGGCTTGCCATTTCACCTGTCTAAAATTGATTTGCCAGATTTTAAAAATCAGTGCCAAAATGAGCGCACCGAACAAAAGACGCATGGCTGCAACAGTCAAAATAGGGAAATCATGAAATAAAATTTTGGCCAGTGAACCACTACTTTGCACACTAATCATCGCAATGATTAATAAAACCAATGCTTGAACATAAGGCGTATTTTTAAAAGAGGACATGTATACATTAAACTAAATTAGATTCGATGACGCGAAGCGTGGTAGATCAGCCATAAAACGATCAAAATAAAAAAACCACAGCTTTAAAGCTGTGGTTTGATATGCTCAGTTCAATTAGAACAATACACGAACGCGAATTGTACCTTCAACCTCTTGCAGTGTATCTAAGGCTTCTTTAGATGTGGTCGCATCAACATCCATGACCAAGTAACCTACATCGCCTTTGGTCATCAAAGATTGACCTGAAATGTTGATACCATGCTCAGCAAAGAGGTTATTGATTTTAGACAATACACCTGGAATGTTTTTATGAATATGAAGTAAACGATGTTTACCTTCAGTCAACGGTAATGCAATTTCAGGGAAGTTCACTGCAGATAAAGTCATGCCTTTATCAGAATAGGCGACAAATTTCTCTGCCACTTCTGAACCAATATTGGCTTGTGCTTCCATTGTTGAACCGCCAACGTGTGGTGTTAAAATCACGTTGTCTAAACCGCGTAGTGGAGATACAAATTCTTCACCATTGGCTTTCGGTTCTTTCGGGAATACGTCAACCGCAGCGCCTGCAATATGGCCCGATTTAATCGCATCTGCTAAATCTTCAATCAAGACGCATGTACCACGTGCAGCATTAATGAAAATTGAACCTTCTTTCATTTGGGCAAATTGGTCTTTGCCAAAGAAGTTGCGGGTAGATGGCAGGTCAGGTACGTGTAGAGAAACTACGTCAGCATTTGCCAACAATTCAGCCATAGTACCGACTTGGCGTGCATTACCCATTGGAAGCTTAGTGACAGCATCATAATAAATCACATGCATGCCCAAGCTTTCAGCAAGAACTGAAAGTTGTGAACCAATTGAGCCGTAACCGACAATTCCTAAAGTTTTACCACGTGTTTCAAACGAACCGACAGCAGATTTGTTCCAACCACCGCGATGCGTAGAAGCAGATTTCGCAGGCACACCGCGAAGTAAAAGAATCGCTTCAGCAAGCACAAGTTCAGCCACTGAACGTGTATTTGAATAGGGTGCATTAAAAACAGGAATACCGCGAATCATGGCAGCATTCAAGTTTACTTGGTTGGTCCCAATACAGAAACAGCCAACAGCAATCAGCTTGTTCGCTGCTGCAAAGACTTCTTCAGTCAACTGGGTGCGCGAACGAATACCGATAAAGTGGGCATCTTTTACCGCTTCTTGCAACGCTTCACCTTCAAGCGCAGTTTTACGGGAATCGATGTTGGTATATCCAGCAGCATTTAAGATGTCGATCGCGTTTTGGTGAACGCCTTCTAACAACAAGAAACGAATTTTATCTTTTGGAAGTGAAAGATGTTGGCTCATTACGGCTCCGCTACAAAGGCCAAATTTAGTTGCGGTATCATAGCATAGAGCATTGGAATATAGATATTTCGATTAAATTTACAACAATGGAATTATTTATAAACTTTCATCAATTTATTTATTTTTACGAAGTCGACAGATGTAGAAGAGACCTAATGCTATATTTTTGAAGATGAATTGTTGGATAAGTAAAAATAGGATGAAATTTAATAACTTTCCTGACTCAACAAGGCAGGTCTTATATACAATTTGTGGTGATGCTATCTCTAAACCAAGCTTTATCCCACAGCCGCTTACATGTAAAATAAAACATCATGTAGCGGTCAAACTTAAAACACTAAATTTTGGGTTTTCCGTACATTGTTCTAACTTGGACATTTTGCCAATCTTTTTTAAAAAGTCTTGGTAAAGACAGTACAATCGTCCGAAAACCACTTGTTTACTTCTTGCTAGGTCTGCAAACGATGAATGCTCCAGTCGCTTTAACACCTGAGTTACTCAACCAATTGACAGTAATTGTTGGTGAAAACCGTATTAAAACTGATGGCGATAGCCTCGAAAATTGGGGGCGCGATCATACCAAGCATTTTGATCCTAACCCGTCAGTCATCGTTTTTCCGTCCAGTACAGAACAAGTGCAAGAAATTGTTAAACTTGCCAATCAATTTGATGTTGCAATTACACCTTCAGGTGGTCGTACAGGTTTATCTGCCGGTGCGGTTGCAGCACATGGTGAAATTGTGATCAGTATGGATAAAATGAACCAGATTCTGGCGTTTTTTCCTGCTGACCGAATGGTACGTGTGCAAGCGGGCGTTGTGACGGAACAATTGCAAAATTATGCGACTGACCAAGGCATGTACTATCCCGTTGATTTTGCATCATCAGGGTCTTCGCAAATTGGCGGCAATATTGGTACCAATGCAGGCGGGATTAAAGTTATTAAATATGGTATGACACGTAATTGGGTGTTGGGTTTAACCGTGGTCACGGGTAAAGGTGATGTGCTGCGTTTGAATAAGGGCATGGTTAAAAATGCCACGGGTTATGCGTTGCAGCATTTGTTTATTGGTGGCGAAGGTACTTTAGGTTTAGTCACAGAAGCAGAAATTAAACTGGAACGTCAACCACATGATCTGCAAGTGATGGTATTGGGTATTCCTGATTTTGATTCGATCATGCCTGTCTTACATGCATTCCAAAACAAAATTGATTTAACTGCATTTGAATTCTTTGGTGAATTGGCCATGCAGAAAGTGTTGGACCATGGTCATGTACAGCGTCCATTTGAAACTCCATGTCCTTTTTATGTATTGCTCGAGTTTGAAGCGCCGTATGAGCCAATTATGGACGCTGCGATGGAAATTTTCGAGCATTGCATGGAACAAGGTTGGGTACATGATGGTGTTATGAGCCAAAATCTTGATCAAGTGCATAACTTGTGGCGTTTACGTGAAGATATTTCAGAATCTATTGCACCTTTTACACCTTATAAAAATGACATTTCAGTACTAATTACGCATGTTCCTGCATTTATTAAAGAAATTGATGCCATTGTTGAAGCGAATTATCCTGATTTTGAAATTTGCTGGTTCGGTCATATTGGTGATGGTAACTTACACTTAAATATCTTGAAACCTGCCGACTTAAGTAAAGATGAATTCTTTGCTAAATGTCAGGTGGTAAATAAATATGTGTTTGAAACCGTTAAAAAATATGATGGCTCAATTTCTGCTGAACATGGTGTGGGTATGACCAAAAAGCCGTATCTTGAATATTCACGTACTGCACAAGAAATTGAATATATGAAAGCCTTGAAAAAAGTATTCGATCCAAATGGAATTATGAATCCAGGCAAATTATTCGATTTATAAATTGAAGGCACATTAGAACTACAGAGTATCTATAGTGTAAACAAACAAGGCATTGCATCATAAATGTAATGCCTTTTTTATTCTCAGATTTTATAGGCTGGAGATTTATTTATGTTACGTTTAATGTCAGCCACTATACTCAGTTTAGGCTTGTTGTCAGGTTGTGCAAGTACAGAAAAATTAATGAAAAAAGTCAATATAGGGTCATCTGATACACCATTGCAACAAGTGTTCAAAGCGCATCCAGATTTGAAAAAATCATCATCTAATATTGATATTCGACAGGTATTTAATCGCGTTGAATCGCCAACGGCTGCACAAGTGATTGTGACACAAACAGGATTAATGGATGATTCGGTACGTGCAATTCGAACTGTATACAGCTTTAAAAATATTAAACAGGATTGGGCGCTGCAAAATACCCAGAAAAGTTACCAATGTGCACGTGGTAAAAATAAGGCTTTTCAAACTGCGTTGTGCCCATAAGCAAAATTTGAGTTTTGCTTGAAAGTAAAATCAGATAGTTATCTTCGTAATGATTTATCAGTGTAATGCTGATCAGTGAAGTTGTTGCATATCTTTTTTGAATGGAACTACACTTATTTCCATAAAATTATTGCCATAAAATGGCAAAAGACTTTATGTATATTAAAGAGTGGATCAAATTGAAAAATGCCAGTTAATTGCTTAACTGACTGGCATTGATTGGTGGGGAAATTTTATTCTTAATGTTCATTGCATTTTTGAATAAACTGATCCTATTTAAAGTTCTGAATAATTCATCAGTGGACTTTGACAGAAAAAAATGTGAATCAAGTACTTCAATGTTAGCCAAATCCTAACATTAAATTAATACAAGCCATTTTATAAGTCTGCTAAAATATAGTTTATTCATCCAGTGAATTGACTGGCTATATCCTTATTGTTCTCATGCCAAATTATTTTTTGATACACCTTGTGAAAACGGTGTTTTAAGAGTTATTACTCAATCCATTTCTAAAATTTAATTTAAAAACTCAATGCTTGTCATTGGGCTGACGCTTATCTCCCTGAAAATAGTGCCTCGCCTGACCAGCTTAAAATGATATGTAGAAAATAATGCAAAAAGTTAAAACCGCCACCTTAAGCCGTGCCACGCTCATGTTTCCATTGGCATTGGTCCTGTTTGAATTTTCCGTCTATATCGGTAACGACTTAGTCCAACCCGCCATGCTTGCCATTACTCAAGACTTTGGTGTGAGCAGTTCTTGGGCACCATCTTCTATGTCATTTTATTTGTTGGGTGGGGCATGTGTGGCATGGTTACTTGGGCCATTGTCTGACCGTTTAGGACGAAAAAAAGTATTATTGGCAGGCGTTTTGTTCTTTGTCCTGTGTTGCTTACTAATTTTACTGACGCACAATATTGAAAGCTTTTTAGCCTTGCGTTTTTTACAAGGCATCGGCTTAAGCGTGATTTCTGCCGTGGGTTATGCCGCCATTCAAGAAACCTTTGAAGAACGTGATGCCATTAAAGTGATGGCATTGATGGCAAACGTGTCATTGCTTGCACCTTTGCTTGGGCCAGTACTGGGTGCATTTATGATTGACCATGTGTCATGGCATTGGGGTTTTATTGGAATTGCGTTATTGGCATTTTTAAGTTGGTTTGGTTTAAAAGCCAAAATGCCAGAAACAAAGGTGAGTATTCCGAAAAAACCTTTTGCTTATATTTGGGATGATTTTAAGCAGGTCTATCAAAATAAACGCTTTTTAGCGATGACTGTAGCTTTGCCTATGGTCGCCATGCCCTTGATGCTCTGGATTGCGCTTTCACCCGTGATATTGGTGGAAGAACTCGGTTTTAGCAGTATGCAATATGGCTTAGCACAGTTTCCAGTATTGGGTGGCTTGATCTTGGGAAATATCGTGCTGCTTAAAATTATTGATAAACTGGCTTTAGGGAAGTCAATTTTAATGGGTTTGCCCATTATGTTCTTCGGCACCTGTCTATTAATGCTTGGTATGATTTGGCAGGATTATCTGCTTTGGTGCTTAATTATCGGCATGACATTGATTAGTTTTGGCGAAGGCATCAGTTTTTCAGTGTTGTATCGCTTTGCTCTGATGTCATCGGAAGTGTCTAAGGGAACGGTGGCGGCTGCGGTATCTATGTTGATGATGTTTAGCTTTTTCATCATTATTGAATTGGTCCGTGTGCTCTATGAACATTACCATTTATGGGCATATACGTTTGCGTGTTTTATTTTAATTGCGCTATGGTTTAGTTTTCCGCGTGCCATGCTGAAAAAAATTCTAGCTGAGCGCGTTGAACAAGGACAATTTTAGACTGTATAGATTTTTCTTTTAAATTGCTCTCTACGAATAATGAATAGATTTTCCTTTCCCACACCTATCGATCTAGTGGTAGGGAAAGGAAATACTGCTCTTCATAAGCGAAGAAAAAAGAGTGGACGAACCAAAAGTGCCACATTATTTAATGTCCTGAGCCAATAAAGCTGTTTTTAAATTCATTAATTCAGGTAAAGTTTCTAACAAAAGACTGATCTGTTTTAAGATTAATAATAAATGATCAGATAAGTGATCTTGTTCGCTGATGAGTTTAATCTCATGTAATTTCTGCTGAATATCCTGTGGTTCTAAAGATTTTTGCTGTAACAGGAGTGTAAATAATGCATTTTTACACCACAGCATTAAATCAAGCACTTGAATATCTTGAACGTATTCACGATGACTGCCTAAAGCTGATACATAGCTGAGTTGGCTATGGCTATAAACCAAATAGCGAAAGGCCGAATGGATCAATTGCTGATTCGGATTCGGTTCAGTACTTAAACTCGAAATCATGCTCGACAGTTCAACTTGTGCATTATGTGCCGAACGCCGTGCTCTGCGATAATCAATACTGTTATTTTTACCTTGCTGATATTGTTTCACCACAGCATCAAAATAATCTAATGTGGCTTGATTACTTTTTTTGATGGTTTCTGAAATATTCCGAAAATCCCAATCTGGCCAAATAAAACTGACTGCACACCAAGCAATAAAACAGCCCAAAAGGGTATCAATTAAACGGGGTAAAAGAATGGCATAGCCTGCACCCTTTAAATTGAAAATCAATAACACCATTAAGGTTGCCATCAACGTCGCCATGGCATATTTTTGCGAACGTAAATAGAAAAAGGCGACCCCAAAAATAATCGTTAGAAATAATTTTCCTTCAATACTGGGAACAAAATATAAAATTGGGATACCTAAAATCACCCCCAATACCGTACCTAAAGTACGAAGTTTTAAACGCGTTTTAGTCGCGAAATAACTGATTTGGCAGACAAACAAACTGGTCAGTAAAATCCAGTAGCCATGCTGGGCAAAAGGAAGCAATGAAAAGGCATAGCCCACTGCAAAGACAAAAGCGATCCGAACAGCATGACGAAATAATGCTGATTTTGGCGTCAAATGTTGTTTCAACTTAAGCCATAAATCGGCCAAGTCATGAATATCATCATCGAGTAAATTGATGTTGTCTGGGTGCTGCATATAATTTTGTCGATAATTACTTTGCGCATCACTTAAATGAAGTAATTGTTCCTGAATATTTTTTAAGTTTCGTAAAATCAGCAGTAGGTTTTTAATTTCTAAATTGTGTGGGTTTTCTTGCATCCATAAGTGAATCGAATGTTCGAAATGAGCAATTGCAATATCGGTATCTGGATTGGATTGATAAGGTTGATGGTGCAGAATATTTTGGGCCAAAGTCTGGCAGGAACTGGCATGCAGTCGAACATTTTTTTGAATACGAAAAATCAGGTCGGTACGGCTAAAATTTTGATGAATAGCTTCGTAATGTAAATAATTAGAGGTGGCCTGTTCATGAATGTCTTGTGCCAAAAAATACAGGTTCAGCCAATAAATAGTATTTTTATTGGCCCGTGATGCTTTTAAGCGAGTGAGTAATGAGGCTTTGGTGATATTTAGGCTATGGACAACTTGGCTATTTTGTAGCGAGAGTTCATAAAGTAAAGATTCTATATTATCGGTATTATCAGGATCAAATAGCCGAGCTTTGGCAAAGAGAAAGGCAGCCAGTGTCTCAAAATTAGCTGCTAATTTATCTTGTAATGCTTGAGTCGGCTTCAGCAGGTAAAAAAGAATAGAACTGAAACCATACCAAATAGCGCCTAAAACAAAATAGCTAGGTTGTTGATACCAGTGAGGGTATTCACCTAAACCAAACAGTGTATAAATAGACAATAAAATGGTGCCAAAAGAAATAGTCGCATAACGCTGCCCCAATGCGCCCATTAAAATAAAAAAGCCACTAGAGAGTGACAAATAGAGGATAAACAGTAATTTATATGGAAGGAGGAATTCAAGAATACTGCTGACGCTAAAAAACAGAATACAGACGTAAATCAAATTGCGTAGACGAATACTTAAGCGGTCATCAAAGTCAGTCAGAGCCGCAGCTATTGTACCTAAGGTCACGGGTACAATTAAATTTTCATGACCTAAAAACAATAAGCCTAAAGTTGTCCCTGTAAAAACAATAAAAATTTGTAAACAGTAAATAAGAATAGAATTTGATTTAAAGCCTTGAAAGAGGTCTTTTAGATGATTCACAGTTTTTTCTGAATGAAGAATATTTTTAAATATAGACTGAGCATTTTTAGCAGAGATGTCAATGAATACTCCGTTCATTTCAAAATAAAACAGCAGGTCTGGAGCCTGCTGTTTTAATTGAATTGTGGATAAGTTGGATGTTACCCACAATCAAGATTGTTTCATCCAACAATTTAATCAAACCATTAAATTACACCACAAGCAATGCGCTCACCACCACCACCTAAAGGTTTAGGTTGATCGGCATAGTTATCGCCACCCGCATGTACCATCACTGCTAGACCCTGAATATCAGCTACTTTCAAGCGTGGTGCAACTAAATTTTGCTTGGCATTTCCTTGAGCATCGACATTCAATACGGGTAAATCACCTAAATGACCTTGTAAAGGAGTTCCATGATGTGGTGATTGGTTCGGGTTAAAATGACCACCTGCTGCCAACGCTGCCCCCATTTTTCCATCTTTTTCCGCAGGTTCGCATGAGCCTTTTTCATGAATGTGAAAACCATGTGGGCCAGGCGGTAGTTTAGATAAATCGGTATGAATGACGAGTCCTGCAGGACTTTCCTTGAATTGAATGGTACCAATTTCTGCTCCAACACCTGTCGCTGAAACTGTGTGTACGGAGACCTTTTCTGCAGATGAGGATGACATCGGCAAATTGGCACATCCCACCATGGTAATACCGGCGGTTGCGCATACGGTGCTGAGTTTAAGGAATGAAGACCACATTAAATTGCATCCTTTTCTTTATCATATGATTTTCACCATTCAAACAAAGTGAGTCATGCAATTCAATATAAATTAAGTAGTTGAATGTATTAGTTTCTTAACACACTTTATTTATTTCCATCTGGATCTAAATTTTTCTCGTCGGTTTCTAGATCATAAGCCATGGTGGTTTTAGGCAACATGAGTGGGTCAAATTCATTGGTTTCATGTAACCATTCACGCCAAATAGCCAACAACACCGCCAAGATGACGGGGCCAATAAATAAACCGACCAGACCAAAACTGGCAATACCGCCCAATACACCAAACATAATCAGTAAGAATGGAATTTGTGTAGCGCCAGAAATCACCAAAGGACGAATCACGTTGTCTGAAGTGCTGACAATACATACGCCCCAAGCCATAACGCCAATCGCTTCCACGGTTTGTCCTTGAGAAAAGAGCCACAAGGCAACTGAACCGTAGGCCAGCGGCGTACCAAAAGGAATGAGCGCCAGCAGAAAAGTCACGATGGTCAACACCATGGGATTAGGTACGCCTGCAACTAAATAACTTAATCCTGCCAAGACAGCTTGTGCAACTGCTGTTAGACCAACACCATAAACCACAGCACGGGTCGTTTCAGAGATAGTATCTAAATAATGATGGATCCGTGGACCAATCACCATTTCCAAGGCTTTACTGACTTGATTTAAAATGGTTTGACCATCGCGGTAGAAAAAGAACAGGGACATCACGGCAAAACAAAGCTTGATAATGTTTTTTCCAATTTCATTTAATACAAAACGACCATAATTTAAATGGCTTTGAATCCAGATAGATACCGTTTGCACAATACTATTTGGATCGGTATTGATGTCATGTAAAGTGCGGGTAATTTCTTTACCAATAAATGGCAATTGTCGAATAAAATCTGGAACATTTAAGTGACCAGAAAAAACTTGCTTCTGTAATTCGTAATATAAACTTCGACCTTCATGTTGCAACATGAAAATACCAAAGGTTAATGGAATACCAATCAACAGAATGATCAGGCTAATCATCAGTGTTGCGCTTAAAGTAGCACGCGAACCACACTTTCGATAAATCCACTGATAGCATGGCCACGTCATGTAGGCAATAATGGCGGCCCAAAGTACAGGCACAATGAAATATTTGAGTACATTGAAACTTAAAAAGAGAAGGACAAAAAACAGTCCAAACAATAAAACTTTTTGTAATGTTGGCGCGTATTGTTGCACTGCATTCACTGAATTATGTCGAAGGTCAAACCATCTTAACTGAAAAAAAAGCTCACGAAAATGGAAGCAGGGTAAGTTGTAGTGAATAATGAATCAACACATTGGATTTATTCACTACACTACTTAGCTGATGAAATTAAAACCACTTTGCTGGATCTTCGATAATACTGTTTAAAACGGGTTGCCATTGCTGTTGAATCAGCAAATAATTTTTTTGGGTTTTATCAAATACGGTTAAACCTTGCATGGCCAATTGACCATACGCCGTTCTTTCAGAAATCCAAGCCACTGGTTGCTGATCGATTTTGCTAAAAAATTCCTGAATCTCTTTAGCACTGGCGCTGTTAGATTTAACGCGGTTCGCAAGCAGTAAAATTTGAACTTTACCTTTACGAATGCGTTTTATATCTTGTAAATGTTTCAAAAAGCGACGTGTACTATCAATGTCAAAAAATGAGGGTTGTAAAGGTGTAATAATCGCGTGTGCTTCACTAATTAACTGTTCTGCCTGTTCACCAGACAAAGCGCCAGGTGCATCAATAATTAGATATTCTATATTTTTTGGCACATCTCCAATGGATTTTTCATGTCGCCAGTCAAGACTTTGAATCGGTGCAACATGATCTGGACGCTGTTTAAGCCATTGTAAGGTCGATTTTTGATTGTCGGCATCGGCCAGTGCAACGCGATATCCTTTGTGTGCTAAAGCGGCAGCAAGATTAATTGCTGTAATGGTTTTTCCGCATCCACCTTTCTGATTGGCAATTAAGATTGTTTTCATGGCCCTAACGATTTTATTCTGCTCAGACCTAGCATATCATTGTTTAATGCGATGAATATGACACGTGACCAAAGTCTTGCAAGATAAATCTGTCGCAGCTTTTTTTTGATTTAGGAAAAAATAATGTCCATTTGGATGGCAATGTTAATTGGTGCAGGACTAGGTGTGATTTTGACCACGCTGATTCTGAGTAATACCCGTAATGGACGGATCAAAGCAGAATATGAACAATATATTGCAGAATTGGAACTTGAGCACCAGCAAGCGCTCATCCATGCTCAAAAACGCAGTGTCAATACCAGCCGTGCCGTCCTGAAGGGTAAAATGGCTGAGCAAATGGCGCCGATTATGCCTGAATTTCAATATCTTCCGAGTGATGCTAAATTTTTAGGTGATCCTGTGGATTACGTGGTTTTTGATGGGTATACCGACCTACGCGATGGTCAAGGCCGAGCAGAAGATATAGAAGTCGTACTGATTGATATTAAAAGTGGGGGGGCACGCTTAACCAAAGGACAGCAGGCGATTGCCAAAGCAATTGCTAACGGTCGAGTTCGTTTTGAAACCATCCGTATTGATTTTGATGATTAAATGAAGGTTGAGCTTATCGGTATGGCTGAAGATTTTCCGTTCATCCTGCAATTTTATAGTGATTAAATGACTGATGATTATTGAGTTACAGTTGATGATTTGATAGCTGATTGGGTTGGTCTCTTTTGCGCTCGAGCAAAAAACATACGTTGTGCCAATTTAGGAATACCCGTTGCATCAAAATAGTGTTGTTCTTTAAAGCTAAAATTCGCTTGTAGTAAGGCTTGTTCTATATCACGGTTCAAATGACAACCATCTGCAAGTCTTTTATGAATTGGAGTCATTATATTTTGTAAATAATGCAACGCCAGATTGTCTTGATATTCAACATGTTCAAGCACATGCAAAATGCCATTTGGTTTTAAGACACGATGTAATTCATTTAACGCCAGTGCTAAATGATCAACACTGCATAGAGTCCATGTACTGACAATATGGTCAAAACTAGCATCGGCAAAAGGTAGTTTTTCAGCACGAGCTTGTACATGTTGAAGCTGTAAAGCACTTTCATGCACACGTTGTGCGGCTAATTGATATATTTCTGCGCTAGGCTCAAGCGCATATAAGGTTTCAATATTTTGATAAAAAGGTAGATTGATGCCTGTGCCAAAACCAATTTCTAGAACTTGCCCCGAAACTGGTAATAAAAGTTCTCTGCGTTGATCCATTAGACTTGGAATTTGCATAACTTGATTCAGTACATGCGGAAAAATATGCTGTTGATAAAATTGGTAAATCATTGAAAGCTCAATATTTCCGATCATTTGTTAAGTGTAGGGAATAATAACAAGAAGCAAGAAGACAAAAAAATGACTAAATCGCTCTATATTGTTACCAAGCCTGTGATGTTATTTAATCTATTTTGTTTAAAATAAAAAATGTAAATAGAAAAATGGCAAGACGTAAAAATGATTAAACCTTTTATATTCAGTATTTTATTAGCAACCTTAATGGTGCAAGTCAGTGCAAGTGCATCTGTGGATCATAATATTTCAAAGGGTTTGGCGCCGCTTGCCAAAGATCAATCCATTAAAATGCTTCAACCTTTTAAAGGCGATTTTCGGATTTTAGGTTCTAAAATTTATCACAATGATGAGCAAGCCAAGTTTTCTCCGATCGATTATGCGGTGAGTTGGGGATTATTTGCTGAACCTGAAATTGCTCGACATATTTCTGTGAATCAATATGACCGTTACTTAAACTGGAAAATGGATCGTTTACCTGTGCCTAAAGAACAAGCCATGCAAATGGTGTCAAATATGCACATTATCCCTGCCAACCCAAACATTGCTAAACAAATTAAGAATGTAAAACGTGGTGATCTAGTACGTTTAAAGGGTGAATTGGTTGAAATTAAAGATAAAGATTTAGTCTGGACGTCATCTCTTACACCTACCGATACTGGTGATGGTGCTTGTGAATTATTTAGGGTCAGCTCAATTGAGTGGATTGAAAAAGTAAAAGGCTAATTATTTAAAAAACTATCTAAACTTATCTTACTAAAACATGAGTCCATAATGAAAGCTTTAGCAATATGTTGCGCTGTACTCTCTGGATTATGGTTAGCGGGATGTAGCAGTATGAGTCCAACTGTGGATGGAAAAACCCATGTCTATTCTCTTAAGCAACAATGCCCCAATTTACTCGAAATGAATGTCGGACAAACCTTAATGTTCACTGTTCCAGAAAACCCCTCTACGGGCTATATTTGGCAAGTGGTCAAGCCACTGCAGATTTTTAAAGTAGATGAAATTTATCAGCAGGATCAAGTCAAAAGCCAAAAACCTATACTTGGAGCTGGAGGCGAAAAGCTATTCCGTTTTACTGCCTTAAAACCGGGTGAAGAATTAATTCGTGTCAAACATGCACGGTCTTGGGAGAAAAATGCGCTTGAAGAATGGTCGTGTAGAGTAAGAGTTTCATCGTTTTTATGAATGATTGAGCGGGTAAAAAAAACATCCCTTTTGATATTCGAGAGGGATGTTTTGATCGAACTATTTAAAATGACTTATTTTGCCGTTAATGCCTGACCTTCAAATTGAATGCCATCCCAACCATTTTGCATAAACTGGCGAATATTTTGGTGATCAGTGGCATCAGGAGTAGCAACCACAGCAGCATAATGTTCAGCGAACAAACTCAATGTTTGTGCTTGATCTAAATGATTCAGTTGAGCAAAAGAAAATACTTTGGCGCTCCCTTGATTTTCATTAGCAGCATTGCTGTGTTGCCCATTTTTAAATGCAGTCGCGGTATGATGATAACGTGCTTCAATATAAGCAATGACATCGGTAAATTTAACTTCATTTGCTTTCAGTTGTTGTAATAAATTCTGAGCCATATTGTCCTCAATTAAATCGTGAATTTAAAGCCAAGACTATCACAGTTTTTGTGAATTTTATTGCGCATCATGGCTGAGTAAACACCGTCCGTTCATGCAAAATTAAAGCATTATGGTTTATCATCCGCTGAATATAAAACATTCAATAGGAAAAAATAAATGAGCTGGCTATGGGTGGCTTTAGGAGGTGCAATTGGCGCAAGTCTTCGCTATGGCACAGGTGTATTTTTAATAAAGCCGAACAGTTTATTTCCGTGGGCAACTTGGAGTATTAATATTTTAGGCTGCTTATTGGCGGGCATTTTTTTTGCCTATAGTCAAAAATTTCCCATTTTACAAAATGAAGCACGCCTATTTTTAATGGTCGGTATTTTGGGGGGCTTTACGACATTTTCAAGTTTTGGTCTGGAGACTTTTCAGTTATTAAAACATGGACAGGCGAGTTTGGCTTTTGGCTATGCTCTTTCAAGTGTAGTGGTCGGGATCCTCTTTTTAGCAGCTGGCTTTTATTTATTTGAATGGATTTTAAATAGCAAATAAACACTAGAACCATAGCTTTTATGAATTTAAAGATAAAAAAAGAAGCCTAAGTGGAGGAGGAGGCTTAGGCTTCTGAGTAATTAAAAAATAACAACTGAAACTTAATTGAATATTAACTTATTGTGAGCGTTTGAAACGTGAAAAACGCTTATTGAAATTGGCCACACGACCTTCATTACTGGTCTGACGTTGTTCACCCGTATAAAACGGATGCGAAGCGCTAGAAATATCTAAGGTGATATAGGGATACTCTTTGCCTTGATAGGTTTTGGTCTGCTGGCTGTTTAAAGTGCTGCCAATAATAAAATAGGCATCCGCATTGGTATCATGAAATAAAACCTCGCGGTATGCTGGATGGATGTTAGGGCGCATAAATAATTTCACACTAATAATTTAATATTGATATATTATAACATAACAAATTATTTATCAATCACACCCAACTATAGGGTTAGGTGATAAATCTGTTTTATTAGCGGGGTGGAACCAATTCATCAAATACATCATTCAGATTGTCATGCATTTTTAAATGAATCATATTCCAGTAATGTCCTGATACGGTGCGATTGACCATTAGGGTGTCAGGTGAGGGCTTGAACACATCCCAATATTTGAGTGATGGTTTGACTAATTCCATCCCATCATGATGTGCTGAATTTTCGGCAAAGTCATACAAAGTCGTCAGAGGGCGCATCAGGACATCTAACCATTGTTGATACAATTCAGGGGGGAATTTTCCTTGTTCTGAAATGGCATGTAGTGCATCGAGTTGTTGTTCTATACCCACTATATTGCCTTCACGTGCACACTGAATTAAATCTTTAAAATGTTGTAAGGTTGCACTGGATAATGTTTTTACGCCACCATAATCATAAATAATGACATAGCCATCTTCACGAAACGCAAAATTGCCCGGATGTGGATCGCAATGGAAACGTTTTAAATAAAAAATTTCCTGCCCAATTGCCCTAAATAAACGTCGTCCCAGTTCATTACGCATGTCTTGCGACCAAGTACTGGCCGTTTCAATACTCTCGCCTTGTTCTAAGCTCAGAGTTAAAATATGGCGAGAAGAATAGTCTTTATAGACTTGTGGAATAATAATTTTACTGTCTAAGGTTTGATGGAAAGTACGCGCTATTTCTAAATTCTGTGCTTCAATTTCATAGTTTAATTCATTGTCTAAACTTTCTTGAATTTCTTTAAATAATTGATCTTGTAATTTGCGATCAATTTTTAAAACACCCATAAGACGTAAAGCCAACCGCACCTGTTTAAGGTCGCTTTCACAGGCTTCATCTACGCCCGGATATTGTACTTTAACCACGACTTGTTGCCCATTTGGCAAAGTCGCTTTATGTACCTGACCAATAGAGGCCGCAGCAAAGGGTTGTTCTTCAAAATCTTTAAAGATTTGATGAAGAGGCTTACCGAGTTCTTTTTCAACTTGCGCTTTAATATCGGCAAAAGGCATGGCAGGTGCTTGACGTTGCAATTTACTGATTGCACGTGCAACTTCTGGTGGAAAAATATCTTTATATTGTGAGGCAATTTGCCCCACTTTCATGACTGCCCCTTTCATTTCTCCCAAAGTATCTGCAACCTTTAAACCAATCTCTTGAAAAAGTTGACTACGGGCGGCATTTTTTGTGTCTTCATCGGCGTTAAAGTTTTTAATTGAATTTGACACCGTTTTAGTTGCGATACTGGCCGTCATGCTGGCCAGTTTCATAAAACGACGACCGGGTGTGCGAGCCGTTTTTGCCATGCGCTATACCTTGAGATCATCATAAATGGGGTGTAATGATCATAGGCGGTAAAACTTAAATTGCATATATTAAAATGTTAAGGCTTTGTTGGTGTCTGGATATACTGAGCAGAATGAACATGGATTTTACCTAGACCTACTTTATTTTTTATAGGATCAAGGTGATGTGTTTTGAGTGAGGCGTAGAATAATTTTTTGAATCTCAACAAGCTTAATACTTTAAGCCTTGCTGCAAAATCAATGGATACTCATGAATCAGATTAAATCATTGTTTGAATGTAATTTTCAAAAAGTAGCAGTGCATGAGTTTTATGACAGGAATGAAATTCACCTGTATTTGGGTAAGGCTAAAAAAACGAGTTGTATTCAAACAACCGCTCGATAATTTCAGTGCCAAGGCGGCATTTTTTGCCGCCTACATGATGCTTAATTTTAGAGATAAACAGCGCGTTAACAGGTTTATATTGACTTAGGAATGCTGCTGCATTAAGCGCTGGTTATTCATATATAAACGTCTAAGCAATAATATACAGGCCACTGTTAAACCCACAATTAAGCCGACCCAGACACCTGCTGCCTTCATTTCGGTAAAGCGGGCTAGATAAATTCCGACTGGAAAAGCAATCACCCAATAGGCAAGCATGGTAATCCACATGGGCCCTTTAGTATCTTGCATACCCCGTAAACAACCTGCGGCACTGACTTGCCAAGCATCCATCAGTTGATAAGCAATTGCAAATAAAATCAAATACATCGCTACTTGTGTGACTTCAATATCGGAGGTATAAATCGATACGATTTCTGCGCGAAACAGCCACATTAAAGCCATAGTCATTAAAGCGAAAACTGTGCCTGTCATTAAACCTAAAAATTGAACTTTGCGCATGGCCTGCCAGTTTTGTTCGCCATAATAGGTGCCAGTACGAATAGTCAGTGCAATGGCCAGTGACATTGGAATCATGAACAGTTGCGATGTGACTGAAATGGCAATTTGATGGGCAGCCACTAAAGTTTCGCCCAGAGGACTCAACACAATTGCTGCAGTACTAAAAATACTGACTTCAAAAAATATGGCCAAACCAATCGGTAGACCTAATTGTAAAATCCGTTTCACCCAATATAAATCAATTTTTTCCCATGCCGCAAACACTTGGGTTTTACGATATGCTTTGCCTTTAAAGATATATGTGGCTAAAACCAAAAGCATAATCCATTGTAAAATGGCGGTGGCAAAGCCACAACCTGCACTTCCCAGCTCAGGAATCGGACCCCAGCCATACATAAAAATAAAGTTCAGTGGAATCAATACCAGCAGGGCAGCCAGACTTATGGCAGTCACAGGTCTTGGATAGCCCAATGCTTCGGAATAACCTCTTAATGCGGCATACATCGTCACTGCAGGCATACCAAAACCAATTGCATGTAAAAATAAGCTAGATTTCGGCAATAAGGCTGCGGGCACGCCTAAAATAGGCAATAAAAAAGGCATGACTTGTAAAATTAGACCTGCAATTACGCCTAAAATAAAAGCCACCCACAGGGATTGACGCACAATAGTCGCAATTTTTTCAGGAGTACGCGCACCATTTGCTTCAGCCACTAAGGGTGTGGTTGCAATCATGATGCCACTAAATAACAACATGATGGGAATCCATAGCCCAACACCGACCGCAATTGCAGCCAGATCAGTTGGAGAAAGGTGTCCCGCCATAATGGTATCGATTAAACCCAAACCTGCTTGGGAAAACTGTGTCACCAAAATAGGAATCATCAGATGAAAGAGTTTTTTTAATTCAAAGCGATGGGTTGTCGTTAAAGCAGTGACATTAGACACAAAAAATTCTCATTATGAATGAATAAAGGTCATGATATTTAGCGTTGCAGAGTTAAAAATACTCCAATAAAAATCACGATACTTCCTAAAAGACGTTGCCAGTGAATCGGTGTTTTTTCAGTGCCAAACCAACCAAAATGATCGAGTAACATTGACATCGAAATTTGACCAAAAATAACCACACCCGTTAGGGTCAGAAAACCAAGTTTAGGTACAGCATAAATACTTAAACTAATGGCATACACCCCTAAAAAACCACCCAGCCACAAAAACCAAGGAATTTGAATGAGGGTATTTAAAGTGGGCTTTTCTACGGATTGAAAAAACACCAGTAGGGCAAGTACTATTGTACCGACCAAAAAGGATAAAAGGGCAGCTTGCAGTGGAGAATGTAAATATTCTCTCAATTGTGTATTTAAAGCATTTTGCAAGCTCATGGCAATCCCAATACCCATCGCAAGAGGCAAGAAGAAGAGAAGTTGACTAGAAATTTTCATCATATTAAGCCATTATTCTTGTTGGATTTTTCTTAGTCTAAAACAATAACAATGAGTATTCCTTAGTGTCTTGATGCAGTCATGTTAAAATATATTTCCTGTTTCTTTGTTATTTTGAGCTTATTCCTTGGCTGAATTGAATCCTGCACTTGTTCCTTTATCTTTATATATTCATATGCCGTGGTGTGTGCGTAAATGTCCGTATTGCGACTTTAATTCGCATGCAGTACCAGATGGAAAATTATCTTTAGATTTAGAACATGAGTATTTACAGGCTTTGGTTGCAGATTTTAAGACTCAAGTGGATTTCGCTCAAGGTCGCCAGATTCACAGTGTATTTATTGGTGGTGGTACGCCGTCTTTAATTTCAGCCAAAGGTTATGTGTGGTTATTTAACCAACTTAAAAACATGATTGCTTTTGAAAATGACTGTGAAATTACCCTAGAAGCTAATCCGGGAACTGTGGAGCATGATCCTTTTGCAGGCTATCTTGCGGCAGGTATTAATCGTTTGTCGATTGGTGTGCAAAGTTTTAATACGGAGCATTTGCAAAAGTTAGGTCGTATTCATAGTAATCAGGATGCTGTGTCTGCAATTCATTTGGCGCGTGAGGCCGGTTTTAAGCGAATCAACGTCGATTTAATGCATGGCTTACCTGAACAGAGTGTAGAGCAAGCATTGTATGATTTAAAAATGGCGGTTGAACATGGCGCGACGCACGTGTCATGGTATCAATTGACCATTGAACCGAATACTGTTTTTTTCAGGACTCAACCAATTTTGCCGACTGATGATGTTCTAGAAGAGATCCAAATTCAGGGTGAAGCGTATTTAAAGGCCCATGGTTTTGTTAATTATGAAGTGTCAGCTTGGCGTAAAGAAAGACCCTCTGTACATAATTTGAATTACTGGCAGTTTGGCGATTATTTAGCGATTGGGGCAGGGGCACATGGGAAAGTGACACAGCCTAATGGTGTCTATCGTTTTCAGAAAACCCGTTTACCAAAAGACTATTTAGCCAAAGTTCCAGCAGAACATATACAGTTTAAACGAATTGAAGCTGATGAGATGCCATTTGAATTTATGATGAATGCACTGCGTTTAAACCAAGGTGTTGATGCACAACTATACGCAGAACGAACGGGTTTAAGTTTAGATCGCTTGGACGAACTTTTAAATTCTTTACGTTCACGAAAGTTGATGGTTGAAGATAAAGCTCGAATTTCATGTACTGAGCAAGGACATGTATTTTTAAATTCGGTATTGGATCATTTTTTATAAGAAAGAATAGACATTGAAAATGCTGCTGTATCCTTAAAAGTGAAGTTATTCTCGAGTGACTTCAAACTGGCACTTATGTACCACAATTTCGGTATATCCGTTTTAGTACGATTTATTCAAAACTAAACGACTTTGCCCTGCTAAAAATGATTTGAATTTTTGAGCAGATCTTTCGTGATGAAGATGTGTTTAGTCCGAATATGAGAAAAAATCATTCGGTGGGCGGCCTGATGATTACGGAAATATTGAGTTTCATGCAATGAAGATAAAACCAGTTTGAGTTAATCGATTAAATTAAAAAAGAGCGCCGAAGCGCTCTTTTTTTTATGTCTATTTATACATTAATAATCGAAACTGAAATGTTCTGCATCAAGTGACATCATGGTACGAGATGGATTAACCATGGATTCTGCATGACCTTGTGAGCGCGGTAGTAAACGCTCAAAATAAAAATCTGCCACTTTAATTTTTGCTTTGTAGAACTCAGGCGTTTCTGCACCGGTGCCAGAGGCTAATTTTTCAGAAGCAACGGCTGCTTGCTGTGCCCAGTAAAATGCCATCATTGCATAGCCTGAGAACATTAAGAAATCAACAGATGCAGAAGATACGATGTCACGGTCTTTACGTGCTGCAAGCATAATTCGAACAGTTAACGCATTCCATTGGGCACAGATTTTGGTTAAATCCCATGCAAAACGGCGCATATATTTGTTGGTAGCATGTTGCGCACAGAATCTTAAAATTTCAGCCGTATAGTCACGAACCACTTTACCTTTAGATGAAAGCAGTACTTTACGCCCAATTAAATCTAAAGCTTGGACACCCGTCGTACCTTCATATAATGTTGCAATACGTGCATCACGTGCAATTTGTTCCATACCATGTTCTTTAATATAACCATGGCCACCGAATACTTGCATGCCGTGATTTGCAGCTTCTAAACCTAACTCAGTTAAGAAACCTTTTAAAATTGGTGTGTAAAAACCAAGTTTATCATCGTAATCTTCAAATTTGGCTTGGTCACCCTGAGATAAGGCATCCGCCATTTTATCTGCAAGTTGTGCTGCATGATAAATCATGGCACGACCACCTTCAGCAATTGCTTTTTGAGTCAATAACATACGACGTACGTCAGCATGATGAATAATGGCATCTGCAACTTGTTCAGGATCTTTTTTACCTGATAAAGCACGCATAGACATACGCTCTTTAGCATAAGGTAAAGAACCTTGGAATGCCAATTCTGCGTGTGCTATTCCTTGTACCGCGGTGCCAATACGTGCGGTATTCATGAAGGTAAACATGGCATGTAGACCTTTGTTAACTTCACCAATCAAGTAACCTGTAGCAGCATCAAAGTTGAGAACAGCCGTCGCAGATGCACGGATACCCATTTTATGTTCAATTGAGCCACAGCTCACTGGATTACGCTCACCCACACCGCCATCTGCAGTTGGAAGGAACTTTGGTACAATGAACAGCGAAATACCGCGTGTTCCAGCAGGTGCGTCTGGAAGACGAGCTAGAACAATATGGATAATATTTTCAGTCAGGTCATGTTCACCTGCAGAAATAAAGATTTTTGTACCTGTGATTTTATAGGTTCCATCCGCTTGCGGTTCAGCTTTAGATTTAACTTGTCCCAAGTCTGTACCACATTGTGGCTCAGTCAAACACATGGTGCCTGACCAAGTACCTGCGGTTAGATGTGGCATATAAGTATTTTTTTGTTCATCTGTACCAAATTGCATGATGGTATTCATACAACCCATACTCAAACCTGGATACATGGTAAATGACCAGTTGGCTGTTCCCATCATTTCAGATTTAACCAAGTTAAGTGACATCGGTAAACCTTGACCACCAAACTCTTCTGGATAAGACAAACCTTGCCATCCACCTTCTACAAACTGTTTATACGCTTCTTTAAAACCTTTTGGTGTAGTGACTACGCCATTTTCAAAATGACAACCTTCTTCATCACCTGATTGATTTATCGGAGAAAGCACATTTTCACAAAAATCTGCTGCGCCTTCCAAAATCATATCTACAGTATCGGCATCAGCAGACTCACCGTTAGATAACGTTTTGTAGTGGGCAGGATAGTCAAAGACTTCATTCATTAAAAAGCGAATGTCACGTAATGGTGTTTTATAAGCTGGCATAAAATTAATCCTAATGTAGAAATAGTTTTGGATTATCTAAATCGATGATTTAATTATTCACATTGTTCATTAAAATACATTGATGATGATGCCTTATAAAAATGTCAGAAAAGCGAATCACAATAATTGTATCGGCTTTCTAAAAATATTTTTTTGACTTTAGTCGGTTGAAAATTTTTGAACCATAATGTGAATTGATTAAGCGTTAAGTCTCAATAATATAAGGCATTTAGAAAAAAATTAGGCAAATAAACGGTTTAACTTTGTATCGGTTTGGTTTGAAGCTCGTCAATCAGCTAAAACTTGTCATTAAATCCAACCAAAAATTTAATCATGCTTAACTATAGGATGGATTGAGGTATTTTATTTATGCATTTTTAAAGTAAATTATTACATAAAAATCAGATTTTCCTGAAAAATCAGGGATTAAAATATTTAAAAAAATTGATGAAATTTATCTAGAGGGTGTTGGTTGAATAGGGAATGCGAGATTAAATAAAAATATGTAGAGTTTAAAAATCAATAATTTTTGTATACGTGCGACTTAAAAAAAATATAAGTATTTAAAGGAGCTTCATATGAAGTTCCTTTTACTTAAAGCTTATAATTATAAAAAATCTTTTAAAGACGGTTTAAGGCCATTCCAAATATAAAAAGCCTCAATCGCTTGTCCGACTAACATTCCATACCCTTCCGAGGTTGGAATGCCACGGCTTTTAGCTTGATTCAAAAAGCTAGATGGTTTGCCATAGGCCATTTCATAGGCATATTTGAAATGTAAGTTCTCAGGTAAAATTAAAGCATCGCCGCTTAAGCTGGCAGAAGTAGCATTAATCACTAAATCAAAATTGCCTTTCAAATCATTTAAAGAAATTGCAGCGAGACTCGCTTCTGGCACTTTTTCTCTTAAATCGGCCACCAATTGTTCTGCACGTGCCAGAGTTCGATTGGCAATGACAATGTTTCTGACCCCAGCTTGAACCAGTGGATAAATGACCCCGCGTGTTGCACCTCCAGCACCAATGATTAAAATACTGGTATTCTCCAGTATCCAATCTAAGGCTTGAATAGCATCGACCAAGCCTTGACCATCTGTATTGTCACCATAAAGTTGTCCATCTTGCATCCATAAGGTGTTGACTGCTTTGGCGATTTGAGCACGTTCAGTTAAAACATGACATTGGGCAAAGGCTTGTTCTTTAAAAGGAATGGTTACATTCATGCCTGCTCCACCTGCAGTAAAAAAAGCCTTCATGCTGGCCTCAAAACCATCAAGTGGCGCAAGTCGTTTAGTGTAACTCAGCTCAATTCCTGTTTTTTGGGCAAAGGCTTGATGAAGTTCAGGTGAGCGTGATTGTTCGATAGGGTGCCCAATCACTGCAAATTGTTTGCTCATTTCAGAATATCCAGAGGCGGAAATGGTCATCAATATACGTGATTTTTAAACGCGGCTAAAGTCAGAATAAAGCAGAACAGGCCCTAATAAAAGCGTGCTCGGTTTTAAATTTCAATAGTGAAGTAAACATGTAGAGAGTGAATAGCAGATCTTTAAGGATTACAGATTTCGTGAACCATTTCTTCTAAAAGTACAACAGAGGTAAAAAATAAGGCAAAACTTGCGAAAATACTGAACGTAATCGATAAGCTATCTGAGAGTGTGTTTTCAGATGACAGAGTAATGGTGATTGAGCAAACGATCATGATCAGAATAGACCAGAATAAAAAGACTTTATGATTCAATATTTTATTTAGCATTACAGGCTCCATAAAACATGGTGTTTTTTAATTTATGCATGTTTTAAATTCGGGCAGGGGAACAATCGTGTCAGGCAGTCTAAACGATTTTATGAAATTTAAAGAGTGTAGTGCTGTAAGAAAATATGTCGGTTCCGTATATGGCAATAGCAAAAACCAACAAAAATAAAGAGAGAATAGCTTGATCAGGTTGTTATTTGAGCGATTAAAATGATAATCAAACGAAAATAAAAGAAGTATCCAATTTATATCCCTTTGTCACCTAGTGAAAAAGGGAAGTTTAGGATCTAACTAAATGCTTGAAAATAACCCATTTAAAAGTTATTTATTTTAAACTGCTTACTTGAGTTCATTTAACCAATCACGCGGTTTTAAATAGTCATCGACTAAACGTTTTTCAGCGGAATCTTGATCCCACGCAGGTCGATATGACCAAGCCGCAAGCGGTGGCATACTGACTAAAATAGATTCAATACGTCCACTTGTTTGTAAGCCAAACAAAGTCCCTCGATCATAAACCAAATTATATTCGACATAACGTCCACGGCGATATAGCTGGAAGTCACGCTGTGCTTGAGTATAGGTTTGATTTTGATGGCGTTGAAAAATCGGTAAAATGGCTTCTAAATAGCCATTACCTACAGCTTGTATATAGTTAAAACAGGTTTCAAAATCCCACTGATTTAAGTCATCAAAAAATAAACCGCCCACACCGCGCTGCTCATCACGATGCTTTAAATAAAAATAATCATCACACCATTTTTTATGTTCTGAATACACATTTTCGCCAAAAGGTTCACAAAGATCGTGAGCTTTTTGATGCCAAGATAAAACATCAGCATCATCGACATAAAAAGGGGTTAAGTCAAAACCACCACCAAACCACCAAATAGGCTCTTGACCTTCTGGTTGTGCAACAAATAAACGGACATTGGCATGGGATGTCGGAATATGTGGGTTTCTAGGATGAATCACCAAAGACACACCCATCGCTTGTGCTTTTGCCCCTGCTATTTGGGGATGTCGTTCTGTAGCAGACGTTGGCAACTTTGAAATATTAATGTGAGAAAACATCACCCCACCTTTTTCAATGGCAGCGCCGTTTTGCAAAACACGTGAACGACCACCACCGCCTTCAGGACGTTGCCAGTCATCAATTTCAAATTGAGCAGTACTGTTGCTCTGTAATTCTTGTTGTTCTAAAGCGGCACAAATACGTGACTGTAAATCGAGGAGAAATTCGCGAACGCGTTGAATATCAGTTGAATTTGGGTTCTGCATAGATAGCCTCTATAGCACAATTTTAAGGACTCAAACCATCAAAACATAAAGTCATAAAAAAAGTAAGGGATTTTACGCTGTCTTGTTAAAATCCTTTGCTAAATGCATCAATAAAATAATGGATCAATTAAAAATCATCTTGTTTATACATGTGCGACATGCGTTCATGTTTGGTTTTTAAATAATCGGCATTCAACGGATTTAAACCCACAGTCAGCGGTACACGGTCGACCACATCAATATCCAGTTGTTTTAATGCTTCAATTTTGGATGGATTATTGGTGATTAATTTGACTTGTTTAACTTTTAAATGTTCCAACATAATCGTACACATATCATAACTGCGTGCGTCTGCAGGCAAATTTAACATGAGGTTGGCATCAACCGTATCGTGTCCTTGATCTTGTAAAGCATAGGCCCGAATTTTATTGGTGAGACCAATGCCCCGGCCTTCTTGACGTAAATACAAAATAACGCCTTGACCAAATTCATTGATGATTTTTTGTGTGGCTTGTAACTGAGGACCACAATCACATTTGAGTGAAGCAAAGGCATCACCGGTTAAGCATTCAGAATGAATACGAACCAATACAGGACCTGTAGGCGGAGTATCTAAACCCTTAGAAAGCGCGACATGTTCTTCGCCGGTTTCTGGGTCTTGAAAAACTGTAATTTTAAATTCACCAAAAGCAGTGGGTAATCTCGATGTTGCAACAAACGCTATAGGCACTGTTTAACCCGTTAAATAGTTCATTAATGCGTTAAAGTATAGCTGAATGAGTGCCCATTGGTAGAACTGGTATGATGAAAATATGGATAAGATTTTCTTTTTTGTATAAAGCACACGATAATAGTTGATAAATAGTAAGATTATTCAGGATAATCTGAATTTATGAATAAACACCCAGTTGAGAGGATTCCTCAAAACTGCATCGCTAGAAATGTGGCTGATTTAAAGGTGATACAATTCGGTTAGATGATCGAATAACCCATTTTACCTAGCTTAGGATTTGCCAGGCTTTAGAAGGCTTTGCCATATATGTTGTATACAGAAATACCTACTCATCGCCCTATAACACCGTTGCTGGATACGATTGATCATCCGCAACAATTACGTTTACTTGAGCGCGACCAATTAGAAAAAGTGGCGGATGAGTTACGTCAGTACATTTTGTATGCAGCAGGTCAAAGTGGGGGGCATTTCGGTGCGAACTTGGGCGTTATCGAGCTAACCGTTGCTTTACATTATTGTTTTAATACTCCGCATGATCGTTTAATTTGGGATGTAGGCCATCAAGCTTACCCACATAAAGCCTTAACGGGACGTCGTGAACAACTGACCACCATCCGTGCTAAAGCGGGTTTGGCTGCCTTTCCAACACGTGAAGAATCTGTATTTGATACTTTTGGTGTAGGGCATTCTTCAACCGCTATTTCTGCAGGTTTAGGTATGGCGTTGGCACGTCGCTATTTAAACGATCCTTGTGATGTTGTCGCGATTATTGGAGATGGCGCAATGACAGCAGGCATGGCATTTGAAGCCATGAATGATGCAGTGGCACATCAAGCTGATTTAATGGTGGTACTTAATGACAATGACATGTCAATTTCATGCAGTACTGGTGGATTTGCTAAACATCTAGCTGCTATTTGGGCACGTGGTGAGTCGGTTAATATTAGTGATGCGGGTGAAGCATATATACAACCTCATCCAGAGTGGTTGTACAACTCACGCTTACATTGTGCTGCCACGGATGCAGCAGATAATTTATTTAAAGCGATTGGTTTTGATTACTTCGGTCCATTCGATGGGCATGATGTTGTACAGTTGGTGCAAGTTTTTAAAGCTTTAAAAAAGCGTAAAGGCCCACGTCTGATTCACGTTTACACCAAAAAAGGTAAAGGTTTTATCCCTGCCGAATCAGACCAAATTAAATACCATGCGATTAATAAAATTAATTCAGTGACTGCTGTGAGTACAGTACCCAAATATTCTGATGTCTTTGGGCAATGGTTATGTGATGAAGCTGCCCAAGATAAGCGACTACTTGCAATAACACCAGCGATGTGTGAAGGCTCGGGGATGGTGCAATTTTCAAAGCAATTTCCGACCCGTTTTTTTGATGTGGCTATTGCCGAACAACATGCGGTGACTTTAGCTGCGGGTATGGCTTGTGAAGGTCTAAAACCTGTTGTGGCAATTTATTCCACATTCCTGCAACGTGGTTATGATCAATTGGTGCATGACGTTGCACTACAGAATTTGGATGTCACGTTTGCCATAGATCGTGCAGGCCTTGTGGGTGAAGATGGCCCGACACATGCAGGGGCTTATGATTATGCGTTTATGCGTACTGTGCCGAACATTGTGATTATGGCGCCTAAAGATGAAAATGAATGTCGACAAATGTTACATACGGGATATTTATATAACGGCCCTGCGGCAGTACGTTACCCGCGTGGTAACGGTATCGGTGTTCAAATTCAACAACAGTTGACAGCGTTGGACCTAGGTAAAGCTGAAATCGTATTAAGTTTAAATGAACAGCACGATGAGCAAATCAGTATTCTGGCTTTTGGGAGTCGAGTCAGTGCGGCTATCGAAGCAGCTCAAGCGCTTTCATTGAGGCATGATGTTGGCGTGCGTGTGGTCAATATGCGTTTTATTAAACCTCTAGATGAAGTTTTAATTTCGCAACTTGCAGAAAGTACGAACTTATTTGTGACAGTCGAAGAGCATGCCGTGATGGCAGGTGCAGGCAGTGCAGTGAATGAATATCTCGCCCAAGCCCAAATTATTAAACCTATATTAAATTTAGGCTTAGCTGATACTTTTATGCATCAAGCCTCACATGCGCAAATGTTGGAACAGGCTGGGCTAAATGCCAAAGGTATTGAAAAATCTATAGAATTGGCTTGGTTAAAACGAGCTCAAACAGCTTCTTTGTGATGCCTTAAATTTTAGAAACATTTTTTCCCTAAAAGCCCGCATATTTGCTAAAATATGCGGGCTTTTATGCATTATTCTTTATCAGTTTCTTCAAATTTGTAGTGGGTGTTCAATGGAACCTATGGTGGTTATGGCTGCGCGTGCGGCTCAGTTAGTTGGTCAAGAGCTTTTAAAAGCGCATCAAAATCGTCATAAACTCGATCTACAAGTCGAAGAAAAAGGTATTGATGGTCCAGTAACGCGTGTAGATCGTTATTTAGAAGAATTAACAATTGCAACTCTTAAAAAAAGCTATAAAAACCACAGTTTTTTAGGTGAAGAGTTTGGCCTGCAAGAAGGCAAAGGTCATGATGCTGACTGGTGTTGGATTATCGATCCACTTGACGGGACTCTAAACTTCATTAATGGCGTACCACATTTCTGTATTTCTATTGCGGTTCAGCACAAAGGCGTGACTCAACACGGTGTGATTTATGACCCTGTGAAAGATGAGCTATTTTCTGCAAGTCGTGGTCGTGGGGCGATGATGAATCAGCGCCGTATTCGCGTAAATGTTAAAGACAGCCTAGAAAATACATTTATGGCTGTAGGTCATGCTTACCGTGCGCAACGTAACGGTGAAATTATTTCTTATGCGAAAAACCATTTTGAAACATTATTAAATATTACTGATGCCGGTTCGCAATATCGTCGTACAGGTTCTGCTGCATTAGATTTGGCTTACGTCGCTGCTGGTCGTTTCGATGGTTATTTTGAGCTTGGTTTAAAGCCTTGGGATATCGCTGCGGGTGAACTCCTCGTGAAAGAAGCAGGCGGTACAGTTGTCGATGCGCGTGGTGGTAGTGATTCAATGGAAAATGGTCAGGTCTTGGCTTGTTCAATGAAAATGCTAAAACCTTTAATGCGTGCAGTCATTCCAGCTTGGGGCGATGCCGCAAAATAAGTCAATTCAACATAGTGAAATAAAAATGCTATTTTAAATAAATGCCAGTCAGCTTTCAGCTGACTGGCATTTTCATTTTTGAATGCATCATTTGATTATTAAAATGTCATATCAAGCTCTCGAAAGTATACACTAAGACAAAAATAGTTTTTTGCGATGTAGTGATGCTGAATAACAAGAGGTGGAACGATTTGCGTTATAAAATCTCACATTTTAGTAAGTAGATGGGGGAATTGCTCAATGCTAAATAGGAAAAATTTAAATAATTGATTTTAAAAAAGTATAAGGGAGTGTATTTGGAAAGCAGATACTTCTTAGATAAGAATTCTATTTAGCATAGTTTTTTATGCGATGAACTTAAATATAGAATTTACTCACTTATCACTTATCACTTATTTTTCATAAATAGACTGAAAGAGAAAAACTTTATTTTATATAATTGAATAAAAAAATAAACTAAATTGGGTTGTAGAATAGGTGTTTACTGAAAAAAACAGTGTGGATGAAGAATTTAATCGAAAAAAATGATTACTTTTAAAAAAAGTTCTGCTATCATGCTGCCACGCACTTAAATTTCCGTTCTTTACCTGAACATTATCTTCTAATCATTGTATGCGCGTTCTGTCCATAGAGAGGACATATCCTTCGCGCCCCAATCGCTTAAGCGATTCCTTCAGGTTTGCGGCCGTAATCATGTGTGCGTTATATCCACATCGACGTTATTCGGATCGCTGCTGAATTCATATTTTTCAGCTCTATTTGCTGTACCGCTTTTTGCCGATGTCCATATTGTAATTTATTAAATGGAGCACCCAATTTAGGGTGAACACTCTCTATGAGCAAAACTTTTGCTGATTTTTCCCTCGATGAGTCTTTAACACTAGCGATCGAAGGTTTAGGTTTTACTACACCAACTCCTGTACAAGAACAAGCAATTCCAGCGGCACTTGAAGGTAAAGACCTTCTTGTATCAAGCCAAACTGGTTCTGGTAAAACAGCTGCATTCTTACTTCCTACTTTAAATGGTTTAGCGAATCAAGATACGCTTGTACCTTTTAAAGATCGTATGAAAGCGGTAACTCAACCAAATATTTTGGTGATTTCACCTACTCGCGAACTTGCACAACAAGTATGTCAAGATGCAATTGCATTAGTACGCCATATGAAAGGTGTGCGTGTTGCTGCAATCATGGGTGGTATGCCTTTTGGTAAACAAATTCAACAGTTGAAAGGTGCACAAGTAGTTGTAGCGACTCCAGGTCGTTTACTAGATCTTGTTAACCGTCGTCAAATTAAACTTGATCAAGTTGATGCGTTAATTGTCGATGAAGCTGACCGTATGCTTGATCTAGGTTTCTCTGAAGATCTAGAAGCCATTGGTGAGTTAGCGGCAAACCGTAAACAAACTTTAATGTTCTCTGCAACTTTTGCACCGCGTATTATTACGCTTGCTGAACGTATGATGAATAATCCTGTACGTATTGCGATTGAAACTGGTCACTCTACCAATACAGACATCACTCAGACTTTGCATTGGACTGATGGTTTCGAACACAAGAAAAAGTTACTTACGCATTGGTTGTCTGATGAGTCTGTAGATCAAGCTGTTGTGTTTGCTTCAACTCAAGAAGACACAGATATGTTGGCTGAAGAACTTGCTGAAGCTGGTTTATCAGTAGTTGCACTTCATGGTGCAATGCCACAAACTGTTCGTAACCGTCGTTTACGTAGTATTCGTGAAGGTCGTGCAAAAATCCTTGTTGCTACAGATGTTGCAGCTCGTGGTCTTGACGTACCAACGATTTCACACGTTATTAACTTCGGTTTACCGATGAAAAATGAAGACTATGTACACCGTATTGGTCGTACTGGTCGTGCTGGTCGTACAGGTAATGCAATTACTTTAGCGACTTATCGTGAACGCGGTAAAATTCGTGCACTTGAAGATTTCCTTGATGCACGTTTGAATGTATCTGAAATTGAAGGCCTTGAGCCATCTCCACCTCCTGCACGCGGTAGTCGTGATGGCGGCGGTCGTGGTCGTGATGGCGGTCGTGGCGGTTTCGGCGGTGGTCGTGGTCGTGATGGCGGTCGTGGCGGTTTCGGTGGTGGTCGTTCACAACGTAGCTTTGATGACAAACCACGTGGCGATCGTCCACAACGTAGTTTTGATGATAAACCACGTGGCGAACGTCCTTCTTATGGTGATGATCGTCCTAAGCGTGATTTTGGTGATCGTCCAGCGCCACGTCGTGAAGGCGGTTATGGTGATCGTCCACAACGTAGTTTTGATGATAAACCACGTGGCGAACGTCCTTCTTATGGTGATGATCGTCCTAAGCGTGATTTTGGTGATCGCCCAGCGCCACGTCGTGAAGGTGGTTATGGTGATCGTCCACAACGTTCATTTGATGACCGTCCAGCGCCACGTCGTGAAGGTGGTTTCGGTGATCGTCCACAACGTAGCTTTGGTGACAAACCGCGTTCGAATGATGACAACCGTGGTAACCGTGTAGATTACAAACCAGCTCGTGAAGGCAGTTATGCTGATCGTCCTAAGCGTGATTTTGGTGATCGTCCAGCACCACGTCGTGAAGGTGGTTTCGGTGATCGTCCACAACGTTCATTCAGTGATGACCGTCCTAAGCGTACTTTTGGTGGCGAAGATCGTCCTAAGCGTACTTTTGGCGGTGAAGATCGTCCACGTCGTAGCTTTGATGATAAACCACGTACTGAACGTCCAGCGTTTGGTGGTGAAGACCGTCCGCGTCGTAAATTTAACGATTAATTCGTTAGGTTTCGTTAAAATATAAAAAAACCGGTGGAAACACCGGTTTTTTTATGACACAACATAAGAAATGTATATTTAATCAAATTTTACTTAAAATTTGCCAATTTCTATACTAAAATTCTTAAAATATTTACACCTTATTTAAGAGGTCATCATGCCTTATGTTGTTTTAATCCTCATATTTTTTAATTTCATATTTTACATTTATCATTCTTTTTCGTAACACAACGTCCTATATTTAGCGATGTATTTCATTAATAATCACATTAGAATTCAAATGTATTCAAAATACTTCAAGTCTGAGGCTGATTAGCTAAAGATAACATTTTCAGTTTTAATCCTTTATAGTAGGCAAGCTGAAAAAATGTAGGAAAATGCTCAGCTATGAATAATCAAATCTCCTCAACCCAATCTTTGATTGAGGTAAAGAACCTGAGCTTTAAACGTGGGGAACGTATCATTTATGACAATGTTAGTTTAAACATTCGTCGTGGCCAAATTACGGCAATTATGGGACCTTCTGGTACGGGTAAAACAACCTTGCTGCGGCTGATTGGTGGGCAACTCATTCCAGATCATGGGCAGGTTTTGCTTGATGGTAAAGATATTGCCAGTATGTCACGTTCTGAATTGTTTGCTGCACGGGCACGAATGGGGATGCTGTTCCAAAGTGGCGCATTATTTACCGATATGACCACTTATGAGAATGTGGCATTTCCACTGCGTGCTCATACCCAACTTCCTGAACACTTGATTGCTGAGATTGTGGCTTTAAAATTGGAGTCGGTCGGTTTGAGGGGTGCAGAACAACTGATGCCTTCAGAACTTTCAGGAGGAATGAATCGTCGTGTTGCCTTAGCGCGAGCAATTGCACTCGATCCTGAACTCATTATGTATGATGAACCGTTTGCAGGTCAGGATCCTATTGTGATGGGTGTGCTAAGTCGTTTGATTCGTTCGCTACGTGAAGCACTTGATTTAACCACCATTATTGTGTCGCATGATGTCGCAGAAACTTTATCCATTGCAGATTATATTTACGTTGTTGCAGAAGGAAAAGTGCAAGGTGAAGGGACGCCTGCTGAATTAAAACAACATGCTTCACCTTTTGTACGTCAGTTTTTGACTGGATCCATTGAAGGTCCAGTCGATTATCAATTTAGTCATCAAGCTTATTTAAGTGATGAGGTACGTTCATGAATGCCATTGCCTTATTAGGTAGACGCGTTATTGAACGTGTACGTGGAATTGGAGTAGCAACGGTAATGTTGCTACAAATTTTATTTTCTATGCCAACTCGTTTGGGCGTTAAACTTTTTATTTATCAAATGCACCGTATTGGGGTCATGTCTTTATTGATCATTGGGGTCTCTGGTTTATTTATTGGTTTGGTGTTGGGCTTACAAGGCTATTCTATTTTAGTCAATGTCGGTTCTGAAGCGATGCTGGGAACTATGGTTTCATTGACCTTATTGCGTGAACTGGCACCTGTTGTCGCTGCCTTACTCTTTGCTGGGCGTGCAGGTTCTGCATTAACTGCTGAAATAGGTTTAATGAAAGCTACAGAACAGTTGTCGAGCATGGAAATGATTGGGGTCGACCCACTAAAAAGAATTGTTTCACCACGGTTATGGGCCGGTGTGGTCAGTTTACCGATGTTGACCGTAATTTTTGCGGCAATTGGGATTATGGGCGGTAAAATTGTTGGCGTAGATTTTTTAGGGGTAGATGAAGGCTCTTATTGGAGCGGCATGCAAAGCACAGTTCAATTTGGACATGACGTGGTAAATGGTATTATTAAAAGTATTGTTTTTGCACTGATTTGTACTTGGATTGCAGTTTATCAAGGCTATGCATGTGAACCTACTTCAGAAGGTATTGCAACATCTACAACGCGTACAGTGGTGTATTCATCATTGTGTGTATTAGGTTTTGATTTCGTGTTGACTGCGGTCATGTTCGGAGGGGTTTAATGAAATCACGTACAAGTGAGCTGACCGTCGGTATTTTTGTCATTATTTTTGGATTGGCTTTATTTTTCCTTGCGATGAAAGTCAGTGGATTATTTGGAACCAATTTACGCGATGCGTATGCTTTGACGGCACAGTTTGATAATGTTAATGGATTGAAACCACGTGCTAAAGTCACCATGAGTGGTGTCACTATTGGACGTGTAACCGATATTACTTTAGACCCTGTTTCACGTTTAGCCACCGTACATTTTGAGCTTGATGGTAAACTGACGTCATTTAATGCAGAACAGCTCAAAACGGTTACTAACAATGCCTTAGAAGAATTGCGTTATAGCACTGACTATACTGAAGCTGCACCGACACAACAAAAAACAATGGAAAAACAACTCTTAGATAACATGAGCTCCATTACCAGTATTGATGAAGATGCTTATATTATGGTTGCAACCAATGGTTTGTTGGGCGAAAAATATTTGAAAGTGGTCCCAGGCGGTGGTTTGAATTACGTTAAACGTGGTGAAAGCATTGCTAATACCCAAGGTACAATGGATCTTGAAGATTTGATTAGCAAATTTATTACTGGCGGTGCAGGTAAATCAACAGAACCAGCAGCAAATGAAAAGACATCGAGTGAATCAGCAAATACCGAAGCTTCATTTGTTGAATAATATTTGAGAGGAGATTTTAATGAATACTTTATTTAAACAAACACTCACAGCAAGTGTTTTATCGACCATGATCGCGGCAACAGCCTTTGCAGCACCTGCAGAAGCGCCACCCGCTTTTGTCAAAAAAGTTGCAGATGGTTTAATTTCACGCTTGAAAACTGATCATGCGAAATTACAAAATAATCCTGAAGCTGTAAAAAGTATTGTTCGTCAAAATCTTGATCCGTATATTGATTCTCAGTCATTTACGCGTATTGTGATGGGAACATATGCAACCAATCAATATAGTACTGCTGCACAACGTGCTCAATTTGAACGTAATTTCCGCGAAACATTAATTGAAAATTATGGTAGTGCATTTGCTAAATTCTCAAATCAGAGTTATAGCCTGCGTCCATATAAAGCGACAAACAGCAAAAATCCTGTAGTCACTTTAGATTTTACCAATAAAGGTGAAAAAATTCCTGTATCTTTCCAGTTGGTGGATAAAGGTAGCCAATGGAAAATTCGTAACATCAATGTTTCAGGAATTGATCTAGGTTTACAGTTCCGTAATCAGTTTGCTGCAACGGTAAAACGTAACGGTGGTAGTTTGGATAAAGCAATTGCAAACTTTAAACCTGATGCAGATGCAGCTGTTAACAATAAATAACTGAGGATGTATTCAGTGCTTGAAATCATTAATCAGGAAGTACAGGTATCTGGCAAAATTGATTATGACAATGCAGAAAGCTATTACCAACAAGGTTTGAAATTGATTCAAGCGCAAGGTCAGTTTCCTGTCGTGATTAATTTGGCCAATTTGGAACAGGGGAGTACTTTAGCGCTTGCTGTGTTAGTGCGTTGGTTGCGTCAGACTCCTCACGCCAAAGGCTTAAAGTTTAAAGCTGTACCTGACAAAATGATGAACATTATTCAGGCCTGTCATTTACAAGATGATTTACAACTGATCAGTTAAATACAGAGCATAAAAAAAGCACCTTAAGGTGCTTTTTTTATGCTCTGTAAATAGGTATTTATCAGATTTAGAGCTTTTCTTGCACTTCGCTTTGAAGCACTGCTTCAAAGTTCACTTAAATCCATTTCTTCCAACGGAAGTAAATCAGTGGACCAAAGAAGAACAGTAATAGAATGATGCCGACTATAATAAAACTTGTGGTGCCTTGCGCAAAAGGAAGTACATCGGTATTCATTCCATAGACACTGGCGACGAGCATAGGTGGTGCGAGCATGCTTGGTAAAATGGAGAAGCGACGAATCGTATCATTCTGCTCGGTGTTAATAAATCCAGAGGTAGTATCGAGTAAGAAACGTACTTTTTGGAATAAAAAAGCATCATGCTCGACCAGTGAGCGAACATCTTCACTCAATTCTCGAATATCTGCATCATAAATATGACTGCCTAATGCTCTTGGACGAGCCAGAAAAGTTAATACCCGACGTAAATCGATCAGACAAAGTTGTGCTTTTCCGAGGACATCTTCAAGTTGCGCCAAGCGAGTGATCATGTCATCCAAATCCAAAATTTGTTCTCGATGACGATTGTTGAGCACTTCTGTCGAGTATTTTTCTAGATCCTTGTGGATATCTTCCAAGATATCCGCAAGTTCATCCAGTTTAGCTTCGAGCAAACCTAATAGCACCCAAGTCGGATCTTTGTATTCCATTTCATAGTCATTACGACGGGCACGTGCACGAAATGCACGGAATGCGACCAGTTTTTCACCGCGTAAAGTAAACAGGTGATCTTTGTGCAGGATAAAAGCTACGGTTTGAACTGTGGCTAATATACTGGCATTGTCATCTGTCTCACCATCAACTTGAAAGTTTTTATTTTTCGTTAAAAAATAGGTGCTGATATGTAAAATACCATCATCATCACGATAAAATCGTGCCGATGAAGAAATATCTTCCAGTGATTTTAGTGTGGGTAAGTTTTGATCATAGGCATCAAGTACCCACTGTTGTTCTTCTTGTGAGGGAGCAATTAAGTCAATCCACACTAATTCTGGGTGAAGATCAAAACCGCCATTAATAGTGGCGTCTTCCAAACTACCGCGCTCTGTGGCGTAAAAGGCTTCCAGCATGCTGTCTTTTCCCCTGCGCAGTATGGGTTAAATCAATGGGTGTATTTTAGACAAGGAATGGAATAAAAACACTGATTGAAGCGGTTTTTTATTAAAAAATCTCCTTTAAATGTACTTTAACAGTATGACAACTTCGAAACAGGATAAAAAAATGATGAATTCTATCGCTATTTTTTGTGGCTCAGCTCTAGGAACAGATTCCATTTTTTTAGATACTGCGCAAAAAATGGGAAAGACCATTGCTGAGCAAGGTAAAACCTTGGTCTATGGTGGTGGTCGTTCTGGCTTGATGGGTGTGGTTGCTGATAGTGCTTTGCAAGCAGGTGGGCAAGTGATTGGTGTGATTCCACATGCTTTAGTTGACCGTGAGCTGGCTCATCCGCATTTAACTGAATTGTATGTGGTCAATAATATGCATGAACGTAAAACCAAAATGTCTGAATTATCGGATGCTTTCATTGCATTACCAGGTGGGGCGGGAACATTAGAAGAAATTTTTGAACAGTGGACGTGGGCTCAATTGGGTATCCATTTAAAGCCATGCGCATTTTTAAATGTGGAAGGCTTTTATGATGATTTACTGAAATTTATCCACTTGACCACGCAGAAAGGTTTTACTCAAGCACGCTTTACTGAAAGTATTATTGCATCGGATTCAATTGAAGACATTTTACAGCAATTTAAGACATTTCAAGCACCACAACCCAAATGGGGCATGGCCAATCAGCAAGATTTGGTGAAATAACCATGAAAATTATTACTGTTGCTGCTGCCATTATTCTCAATCAGCAACAGCAAATGCTGGTGGTGAGAAAGCAAAATACTACATGTTTTATGCAAGTGGGTGGAAAGTTAGAACCCAATGAACCACCTGAAGCAACCATGCTTCGTGAAATTCAGGAAGAGATTGGTTGTCAGGCACACATAAAACACTTTATTGGACGTTTTGAAACAGCGACAGCCAATGAGCCTGATCATCACTTGGTCAGTTATGTTTACTACGTGACCTTAGATCAAGAACCAAAAATTGAAGCGGAAATTGTTGAAATGAAGTGGGTCGATTTAGACGATCAGCAAATCCAACTGGCGCCTTTGAGTACTGAAATAGTAATTCCTTGGATCAAACGTTTCTTGATAGAGGACATACTTGCTTAATACTGTGGTTTAAGCTGTTTTAAGCTTTTGCACAGGCAAGACATGCCGCATAAATTTTTTGGCAACCGAGAACTTCTAGTTTTTGTTTTAACGCGTACAGAGAGCTTCCCGTGGTGACCACATCGTCGAGCATGAGTACTCGTCGATAACGAAGCTTTGAACGTGTGCAAATTTCAAATTGTTGTTCAATATTTTCGATTCGTTCTAGTCGGGTTAAGCCTTTTTGTGAGTGTTGGTCTGATCTTGAAATGGGTTGCCAAACGGGAACATTAAGATGTTTTGCTAAAATTTTTGCAATGACTAAAGATTGGTTATAACCACGTTCTGCTAAACGCGGAGCCGAAATAGGCATAGGAACAATTGCTTGTACTTTCGGAAGGTGGAGTTCAATCAATGTTTCGGCCAGTAAACGCTGAAACTGTAATTGTTGTTCATACTTATATTTTTGAATAATACGATCCATCGGGTAGCTATAATGGCAGGCAACTTGAATATCTATTTCCTGTCTTTGCACACTTGATTTCAACCAAGGCAGTTGTTGCCAGCAATCCTGACAGAGTGAATGGTGTTGTTGTCGGTCTATGCCACACAGAATGCAAGATGAAAGGCCATGTATGCTTTTGTTGAGCAGTGGATGAATAAGATTGAACATATATTTATTGTTCTTTTATTTTGCGTTAATTTTGCACAATTTCTAATAAGTTGCAACAAAATAAGCGAAGGTTCAAATCCCAAATTTTGCAATTAAAAGAATCAGCTTTTATTTGATGACATAGATTTTTTATAATTTCTAGTGCTTGATGATGGTCATTTTAAATGATCAACATCAGTTTTAAGCGAAGATTTAAATCTTCTCGCTTAACGGGAATAATCATATGATGATCTACTCGCTTGTTTTGAAAATATGATCTTTTCTATACATAGGCGTAGCGTGGTGCTTCAGGTAACCAACGTTTTAATAAAGCGGTGGCATTTTCAGGATAATCCTTAAGAATTTGTTGTGCCACATGATGTGCTTGGTTGAGCAGATGATCATCACGTTCTAATTTTGCGACCCGAAACCCCATATCACCCGTTTGTTTGGTACCCAGCAATTCACCCGGTCCTCGAATTTCTAAATCTTTTTCTGCAATCACGAAACCATCATTACTTTCACGTAAAATTCTTAAGCGTTCTTGTCCATTTTGAGACAGCGGACTCTTATACAATAAAGCACAAAAGCTCGCTGTCGCACCACGTCCCACCCGTCCACGTAACTGATGCAATTGTGAAAGACCCAAACGTTCTGCATTTTCAATCACCATAATTGAAGCATTTGGCACATCTACACCCACTTCAATGACAGTGGTGGCAATCAATAATTGCAACTGGTTTTCTTTAAATTGTTGCATCACGGCTTGTTTATCTTGAGCTTTCATTTTGCCATGCACAAGACCAATATTAAGATGAGGAAAGCGTTCTGTCATTTCCTGATAAGTTGCTTCAGCTGCTTGGGCATCTAAGGTTTCCGACTGTTCTACCAAAGTACAAACCCAGTAAGCCTGTTTACCTTCGCCACAATTGCTGGCGATTCGGTGAAGCACCTCTTCACGTCTTTCTAAAGGAATGGTTACGGTTTGAATAGGAGTACGCCCAGGCGGAAGCTCATCAATGACCGAGGTATCTAAATCACCGTAAGCTGACATGGCAAGCGTCCGTGGAATAGGGGTCGCGGTCATGACCAATTGATGAGGCGTGGTGTTGTGGGTGCCTTTGTTACGTAAAGCCAGTCTTTGATCGACTCCAAAGCGATGCTGTTCATCAATAATTACCAAACCGAGTTTGGCAAATTCTATATTTTCCTGAAATAGCGCATGCGTACCCACGACAAGATTGGCACTGCCCTGTTTGATGAGGTGTTCTGCGTTCGCTCGAGCTTTGCCTTTTTGCTTGCCTGAAAGCCATGACACATTTAAACCGAGCGGTTCAAACCATTTTTTAAAATTTAAATAGTGCTGTTCTGCCAAAATTTCAGTTGGAGCCATTAAGGCAACTTGCCAACCTTCTTCTAATGCATGACATGCAGTCACCCCTGCAACCAACGTTTTACCTGCTCCGACATCGCCTTGAATTAAACGCAGCATCGGTTTATTTTGCTTTAAATCGGCCACTATTTCTTTGCATACTCGGCTTTGTGCATCGGTCATCCGAAACGGCAAAGTAGCCAATAATTGTTTTGCAAAATTTTTGCTGGGTGAAAAAGCAGGGGCCGCAATTTGTTGAATATAGGCGCGTCGTGATAATAAGCTAATTTGATGTGCAACCAATTCTTCAAAAATCAGTCTTTGCTGCGCAGGGTGAGAGCCTTGCGCCAATTGCAACATGTTGGCATTGACGGGCGGTTGATGAATATATTCAAGTGCTTGTTTAAGCACATAGCCATTGGTGAATTGTGGAGGCAATAATTCTGGTAAATCATCGCTGTGTTGTATAAGCGCCTGTTTAACATATTGGCGTAATTTTGGCTGTGTTAAGCCATCTGTTGCGGGATAAATGGCGGTAAGTTCAGTTTTGGGTAAAGGTGTGTGTTCAGTAATCAGTTGAATTTCAGGATGATAGAGTTCTAAACCACGCGCACCGACACGAACTTCACCAAAAATACGCAAACGTTGATCAATTTTGGCCCGATCGGTCAAGGCTTTGTAGATATGATAAAAACGTAAAGTGACTTTAGCAAAATCATCCTGCAATAGCACGGCCATCGATTTGCGTTTGCCAGGCGGGAAATCTACACCTTTGACAATACCTTCGAGCAAATAGCTACGTCCCACGATCAATTGGTTCATGGGAATGATCGTGCTACGATCTTCATAATCACGTGGCAGATGAAACAATAAATCATCTGTAGTGAAAATATTCAGCTTTTCCAGTAAAGCAGCAGAGGCAGAACCTACCCCTTGTAATTGATGGACTGCAGCCATTTACCCTCAACTTAGATTTATCATCAGGTGTTTAATGCATATTTTATTGATTGGCTATGGTAAAACATCTCAAGGTATTGCCAAACAATTATTTGAACAAGGTCATCAAATTACCACAATTAGTCGAAGTCCGAAAACAGATGCATATGCAACGCATGACATGCAGGACGTACATCAGCTCGATTTAACGCAAATTCCACCGATTGATGGGGTCTATGTGTTATTAAGCCCAAATGAAAGTACGCTTGAAGCTTATCAAAAAACTTATGTCGATTCTGTGCAGCCGATTTGTAATGCGTTAAAACAACATCCTATACAAAGAATCATCGTGGTATCGTCTACGAGAATCTATGGTGAAAATCAGGGTGAACAGATAAAAGATGATTCTATTATTCAGCCCAAGGATGTGCAGGGACAGTTATTATTAAAAATGGAGCAGCTCTATCAGCAAGCTTTTCCACAGCAATGTATTGTCATTCGTCCGACGGGTATTTACGGCACTTCCGTTGCCCGTATGATCAAATTGGCTGAAAATACCCAACACTACCCTAAAGTTCATTATAGTAACCGCATTCATATCGAGGACTTGGCAAGGTTTTTAGTGCATCTGCTTCACGTGGAACATCCCCATAAATCCTATCTTGTGACGAATTCTCATCCTATTGCCATGCATCTAATTATTCAGTGGTTTCAACAACAACTCAATTTACCTATATTGGAATTAGACAGTTTAGAAGTTTCAGGAAAACGCATTTACGCGACCCATATGCGAGAAATGGGATTTGAATTAAAACATGAAAATTGTTTTGAAGATTATCAAAAATTATTAGCCTAAACAATAATATAGATGCTCGAATAGATAAGGATGCTGACCTCGGCTAACTTTCTCTTGTAACCTAAGAAAAAGGATACAAGAGAAAGGAGTTAAGACAAAAGGTTACTTTTTCTTACGCTTTAAGCGTTTTTTGACTTGCTGAGCTGCCACTGCATCGAGCACATCTTTAAGCTCTTGATCACTAAAGGTGGTGATGTGTTGTAACATTTGTAAAGTGACATCGTCTAAAACTAAGTTGGCATACTGTGCAATATTCTGAAATTGCTGATCGTAGACGATGGCATTTTCTGCGTTATTGCGAATATAGCCTTGCTGGGTCAAAACTTTGATGAAACTTTGGAATAAAGCTTTATCAAAGAATTCTGGCGAATTAAATTCATATAGAACAGATAAGCGTTGCCCAACCAAATGGCTCAGTTCTTCAACCTGACGGGTTGAAATATTTCCCGAACCACGTTGGGTAATCAGCGCTAATGTCATGTAGTAGCGTTCCAGACTTTGCATGACTGGCGCAGCCAAAACCATTAACTGATTATGTTCTTCTGAGTTTGGTGCGGAAGAAATTAAATGACCTTCACTATTTTCCGAAATTAAATGGGCATGAATTAAGGCTTCTACATAAGCACAAATTTGATCTTTCAGTTCGTCATCCTGCCATTTTAAAAACAGTTCCGCTTTTAAAAATGGATACAGTGTACGAATAACATTAATCAAATCGCCACGTCGGATCGAACCGTTATGTTCAACCAAAGCAGCAATCAGCGACGGCAAAACAAAGGCATGTAAAATGTTATTGCGGAAATAAGTCAGTAATACAGCTTGATTGTCTGCAATAGCAATAATATCGCCCAGTACGTGTTTAACACGTTTAATCAGCTTAAGTTTTAAACCATAAGCAATAATTTCTTTACCCGAAAGTGGCGTTACTTGAGTGCGTTCATCATAAGGTAAAGCGCTGACCAAATTACGATAAGCATCTAACTGTTTAATACAGATTTCTTCATCGAGCGTATGCTTGGGAGTCGCAAGTAGAATGAGCGAGAGGAGCGATACCGGATTAATGACGACTGCACGATTAATATTTTCCAAAATCGCATGCGCTGAACTGTTTACTGCATCTGAAACGGGTGATGGAATTGGATCATCATTTTTTTCAATTTTGATTTGATCTGCACCATGTTTTTTCAACATTGCATCTAAAAAAACAGGTTCGCCAAAATTGACATGAACTTTACCGAAAATGCGTTCAATTTTACGTAATGTTTTGAGAATGCCGATAATCGATTCAGATTCTTTTGGCTTACCTTGCATTTCACCCACGTAGGTGGAGCCTTCCATGAGACGTTCATAACCAATATAAGTTGGTAAAAATACAATGGGTTTGGCCTTACCGCGTAAATGACTATGCACGGTCATTGCCAACATTCCCGTCTTGGGTGGCAACAAGCGTCCAGTACGTGAACGTCCACCTTCAATAAAGTATTCAAGCGGTGTATTACGGGACAAAATATTAAATAAGTATTCCTTAAAAACAGTCGTATAAAGACCATTTCCGCGGAAAGTTCGGCGAATGAAAAATGCACCACCGCCACGAAGTAATTGCCCCACAAAGGGCATATTTAAATTATCACCTGCAGCAATATATGGCACCATCATGCCGCGTCTATAAATCACATACGACAAAAGCAAATAATCAATATGACTGCGATGCGAGGGGGTATAGATAATTTGATAATCTTTGGCAAGCTCACGCACTGTACTAAAGTTATGTACTTCTACACCATCATAGAGCTGCGTCCATAGACGAGTCAGGGCCATATCGGCAAAGCGGATGGCTGAATGTGAATAATCGGAAACGATTTCATTCAAATAGCCAATGGCACGACTTTCTGCTTCAATCATACTGACTTTGCTACGAATACTTTCACGACGAATCGCATCTTGGACATCAGGTGCTTTAATCAGGGAATGCATGACGTTTCGACGGTCAGATAGGTCGGGACCAAGCACCACTTCACGTTGACCATCTAAATAATTATTTAAGGTATTGAGGATATAAGTGGCAGGGGATAAATTCGGATGTGTGTTTTTGGCAAAATTGACCAAGTCGCGTAAAGATTGTCCTTGATGAAACTCTAAATAGGACTGGCGGCCATGTAAACCAATATTGACCAGTTGCTTGACTGTACCCGGCGTTGCCCAAGTATCGGTAAAAAGCAGTTTAAACCAAGAGTCTTCTTTATCAGGTGCGCGTCCCCACAATACCGTCACTGGAATAAGCTCAATATCCACTTCAGGGTGTTTTTCTAAAACGTCAATTAAACGTAACAGTCGGGGTGGAAAAGTATGTGAAGGCGGATGGAGCAGATTATTTTCATTATGATGTTGTAAAAAAAGGATAGAGGCCTTTTCTTTATGATTACCAATCACCAGTGAGTTTAAGGCTGCTGTGAGTTTTAAGCGACGTGTTTCACCATCAACCAGCAAGGCATTGCTTCGAGAGTAATTTTGTAAGACATAACACACCACTTTTTGGCTAACGGGTGCTTCTGTGATCAAATCTGTTGCTGGAACTGTCGGTTCAGTAGGAACCTCACCAAGAACATGTGGAGTTACCACAAGGTCAAGCAGCTTACTTGAAAGCTGACGATATAATTGACCAAAGCCACTCTTGGACATAGCTACTCCTACTTCACTGACCGAAACCACAGATATTCTGAGGGGGGATTGTTTTGCATGATTATAATTAAAATTGCATGTCATTTTCTGACAAAATGCAGTGGGGTAGTTAACTTTTATCGTTAAAAAACGTATTTTTAGCCTATCTTGCTGTTAAAACAGATGATAAGTCAGTCAAGCAAATGCTAGAGGATACGTCTAAAGTTGTGGCAAAATAGAAAAATAGTTTATCTGATTAATTTAAATTTTTCGCCTGCATTTTAGGTATCCCATATTAAATAGGTCGCTTATGAATACTTTAACTCAAGAACTGGTTGAACTACTCAGTCTTGAAAAAATTGAAGAAAATCTTTATCGCGGTATAAGTCGCAATTTAGTAGGGAAGCGTGTTTTTGGGGGCCAAGTACTGGGTCAAGCCTTGCGTGCTGCATCTTATACCACTGACCGTCCTGCACATTCTTTGCATGCTTATTTTTTGTATGGGGGGGATGTAAATGCACCCATCTTATATGAAGTGGATCGCTTGAGAGATGGTAAAAGTTTTGTAAGTCGCCAAGTTCGTGCTATTCAGCATGGTCGAACCATTTTTACAGCCATGATTTCTTTTACCCATCCCGAAGAAGGTTTGAACTATCAAATCAATGAGCCTGAGTATCCTGAGCCGGAACAGGTCAAATCAGAAGCTGAATTAAAAAAAATGTTAGTGGAGTTTGTACCAGAAAATGTACGTGCTAGCTTTATGCGGGATCGTCATATTGAAATTCGTCCGATTGACCCGAGTAATCCCTTTCAGCCTCAACCCGAGGCACCGTCCTATGCCCACTATTTAAAAACCCACGATAAAATTACAGCAGAAGTAGATGAGATTTCTCTACATCAAGCCATCGCTGCATTTTATTCAGATTTTACTTTAATGACCACGGCACTTCGTCCACATGGTCTAAGTTATTTATCACCAAGTTTACAATGTGCCAGTATTGACCATGCCATGTATTTTCATAAACCATTTCGCGCCGACGAATGGATGCTATACGATATGGATGCGACAGTGAGTGCTAGTTCGCGTGGTTTAAATTTTGGACGGATGTGGCAAAACGGTGAATTGGTGTGTAGTACAAGCCAAGAAGGCTTAATTCGGATTCGCGAAATTGAAACGCAGTAAGTTTTAGCATTTTTTAAAAGCCAATCATTAATGATTGGCTTTATTATTTTTAATGTAGGTGAGTGACAAAAAAAATCTCGATTCTATGTATTCTGCATGGCATAGTGCTGATAGAACTTAATGATAAAAGCATGCACAAATGAGCTTGAATACACAAATTTTAGTCGCTGCGATTTTAGGCGTAGCATTTGGCTTTATTTTAAATCTTTATCCAAACACGACTTTTTTCGATGCCAGTTTATATGGATTAGGCATCGCCAGTAGTATTTTTATTGGCTTGTTAAAAATGCTACTCATCCCTTTGATTTTTAGTTCAATTGTGGTTGGCGTCTCAAACTTAAAATCGGGTGGGCAGTTGGGTAAAGTGTGGAAAATCACTTTGGCCTGCTGTATTACGACCACCACCTTGGCACTGATTTTAGGGATTAGCAGTGCACATCTATTTGATGTGGGTAAGGGTGTGGATATTGCCATGTTCCAAGATGCTATGAGCAGTCATCAAAGCCCAGACACCTTAACTGCTAGTTCTTTTTTTACTAACTTTATTCAAAATACCCTGATTAATCCTTTTAAAGCATTTTCTGAAGGTAATGTTCTGGCGGTGGTGCTTTTTGCCTTATTTATTGGTGTGGCACTGGTTCAAGGTGGTGAGCGGTTTAAAACGGTACGTCGTTTAAGTCAGCAATTTTTTGACATTATGATGTTAATGATTACTTGGGTCATGCGCCTTGCACCTATTGGTATTTTTGCACTTTTAGCCAAACTCATTTCAACAGAAGATATTTCGGTATTAAATCGGTTGGTTGAGTTTGCTGCGGTGGTGACAGGTACCACGATTTTTCATGGTGTAGTCGTGTTGCCATTATTGTTATGGATTTTCGGTAAAATGAGTCCCATGACCTTTTTTAAAGGCACCCGCACTGCATTAATTACTGCTTTTGCCACCAGTTCCAGTTCCGCCACCATGCCATTATCGTTAAAATGTGCACAGGAAAACTTAGGCGTACGACCAGCAACAGCTGGTTTTGTTATTCCTTTAGGCACACAACTCAATATGGATGGGACAGCGCTGTATGAGGCTGCTGCTGCCTTGTTTATTGCAAATTTGATGGGCTTAGATTTAAGTATTGGGCAGCAGCTCATTGTGTGTGTAACGGCCATGATTGCATCACTGGGTGCGCCTGGAATTCCCAGTGCTGGCATGGTGACCATGATTATGGTGTTACAATCTGTGGGATTGCCTGCAGAAGCGATTGCAATTTTATTACCCATTGATCGTTTGCTTGATACTGTACGCACTGTTGTCAATGTTCAAGGCGATATGATGATTAGTGTCGTGGTTGATCGTCACACGCGTGATGATGACGTTTTGGTTTAAATGCTATTCCACACAGACTCTAAACTATTTTCCCATATGTATCCGTTTCTGGCTTAAAACAAACCTGCATAATTAACTTAGCAATAGTTTATGCAGGTTTGTTTATTTAAGGACCTTGTTGACCCAAAATATTTTTATTTTATCAGTTTAAACCTTCAAGAATAAACTAAAGTGATTGCTATAAAGTTTGAAGGATGATGTAAGTCCATGAGAGCTGGGATTTCCTTTCAATCCAATTCTTTCAATCCTTCTAGCTTTGATTCGGTTGATTTTAAATACATAAAAAATCGGGCATATAGCCCGATTTTTTATATTTCTATGTTTTTTTAGGCAACTTTAAGCGCAGCTCGTTTTGCCGCAGGAGACTGATCCAAATAAGCAATCGCATCTTCGGTTTTGGCTTCATGTACAGGGTCGTACCAAGGCATTAAATAACCCAATTGTTGTGAAACAATCCAAAATGGATTTGGCATGAGACGATTGTCTTTTTGCGAAATGACATACCATTCTCGCCAAATCCAAGGTTTAAATAAACTCGGTTGAATGGATTTAAAACGTGCATCCTGTTTCATAATGTGTGCTGCACCATCTACCCATAAGCCTAAGACACCAGCAATAACGAACCCACTTAAATAGTAACGCGCAATATAGCCACCGCCCAAATGGCGGTATAAATCAAAAGCCACTGTACGATGTTCAATTTCTTCTGCCCCATGCCATTTAACCAAATCTAGCATGGCAGGGTCTGCACCCAATTCTTCCCAGTGTTGATTATATAAAACATATTTTCCCAGAACGCAGGTCATGTGTTCAACCGTTGCAATAATCCCAAGACGAAATAAATCCCATTGATGTTCCAGTATTTTAGGCACTTTGAATCCTAAAGGCTGGTCTGCCAACACTTTCGTAAATAAAAAATCCATGAGGTCTAAATTACGCTGAACATCAATATTGCGTAGCGTTAAATATTCTTTATTTGCAGATGCAGATGCATGTGCTTGGGCATGCATGGCTTCTTGACGAATAAAGGCTTTCACATCTTCTTTGAGTTTTTCATTGCTAATTTGCGGCAAAACTTTGTTGTAAAGGCGACAAAACCAAAATTCGCCCGCCGGTAAGATCATATTAATTTCATTAATAAAATAACTGACAAAAGGCTGATTTGGAATCCAGTCCACAGGCGTATCTTGCCAGTCAAATTTTACTTTCCGCGGCTTAATTTGATATTCAATTGAAGAGCCAATTTTAGACTTCTTAAATAAAGATAAAAGTTTCATCATCTGATCCTATTGTTTTTCTAAACATTTATTACTTGAGATTAAGTATAAAAAAATGTCCTCTCTTGTGTTTAGCAATAGAGGACATTCAGATATCAATAGATGATGAATGTGATCAGATAAGAGGACTTAGGTCGAAGATGATCCATTTTGAGATACATCAGTTAAATTATGGTCAATACTTTGGTTTTCGGCAGTATGCTCAAATTCATTTTCATCAAACACAAGTTCAGCGTCTTCAATAAATTCCTCACCTTCAACAAATTCAATATCATCTGCTGATGCGTCAGGAATACTGTCTAAATTAAATTCACTGGCTTGTTCAAGGGTAAAGTTCAGACGGCCCCCCATGACACTGGCCAGCTCTTCTAAGCCTTGTTTATTCATAGATGAGAACAATTGAATCGAGAACTGGAGCTTCATTTTTTTCAATTGTTGTTGAACTTCTTGCAATACTTTTGATGCAGGACCACGATTTAACTTATCGGATTTGGTCAAAAGCACATGTACGAACAATTGGCGAGAGTATGCCCATTCCAACATCATGACATCGAAGTGTTGTAATGGATGACGAATATCCATTAATAAGACCAAACCTTGTAGGCTTTGGCGATGAATCAAATAATTTTCCAGCTCTTTTTGCCAAACCAATTTCATCGCTTCAGGTACGGCTGCATAACCATAACCGGGTAAATCGACCAGACGTTGATCAGGATTACCCAAGCTAAAAAAGTTGATCATTTGGGTACGGCCAGGTTTTTTAGAGGCCCGCGCTAATTGTTTTTGATTGGTCAATGCATTGATAGCACTCGATTTACCGGCATTCGAGCGACCTGCAAAAGCTATTTCATAACCTGTATCGTCAACGCACAAATTCAGTTTTGGTGCGCTCATTAAGAATTCAGCTTGACGTAACCAGTTGAGTGAACGCACAGAATATTCAGTAATGGCGGAATCAACTTTTTTCTCATAGCTGATCTTTTGCTTAGGCGCACTGGCCGTCTTACTGTTTTTGGATTTTCCTCTGCTGTGGTGCATAACTCAACTTCAATAAATGATCTACAAGGAAGCATTATAGAGGAAGTCGTCTAGGCAAGCGACCTTTGCATTTTGAAAGCTGAAAACTTTGCGTGAGTATTTAGACATTAATGAGAGGAATGGGGGATGAAACCGTATATTTATTTGGCGTGTTTGGATCGACGACATCGCTTAACCGATACTGATCTAAAGATTGATAAAAGTCTTCAAGTGCTTGATCTAGAATTCCTTTTAAATCACAGTTATTGCGGAATACACAGGGGGGGGTATGACATTCTACTATCGGATTTTGGCCCTGCAAAATACGCACAATTTGACCGAGATTTAAATTTAATGTTTCTGCATTTAAGCGAATACCACCGCCTTTACCGCGTGTGGTCATAATCCATTTTTGTTTTCCCATAAAATGCACAATTTTGACCAAATGATTTTGTGAGACATGCAAATCTTGTGCAATATCTGCAATGGTGTAAGCGTTTTCTCTAGGCCGTGCAATATACAATAAAATGCGCAAAGCATAGTCAGTAAACTTGTTAAGCTGCATGATTATACTGATATTTTCATTGATTAAATAAATTAGGGCTAGTCTATCATAAGCAGACTAGCCCTAGATATTTTGCTGATAGGTTTAGATTAGTGGTGAACACCACCTGTTCCAAATGCTTCACTGTGGATATTTTCAGCAGCAATACCTTGGGCAAGCAGTACTTTCTGCTGTTCAACCATAAAAGGCATTGGGCCACATAAATAGTAATCTGCATCTGGCGACAGTAATATACGATCTACAGCATTTAAGTCTAGACGACCTGTTGCGTCATAATCTTCGTCTAATTTATCGCTTTGATGTGGGAATTCGTAAACTGTAAATGTGCTTAAACGCGGATATTGAGCCTTTAATTCATGAATATGCTGTTTCATTGCGTGAACATGTTTGCTTCGGCAAGCATGGATGAATGTCACAGGTTGCGGCATGTCTAAAGTCACCAGCTGATTAAGCATGGCAATCATTGGAGTAAGGCCTACACCACCACTGATAAAGACATTACGTTTATTTGGATCAATCAGGTAGAAATTACCTGTTGGTGCAGAAACTTCAATTTCTGAACCTTCTGGCAAGCCATGTAAGGTATTCGATACCCAACCTGGAACCATATCGCCTTTTTGATCTTCACGTTTCACAGAGATACGCAAATAGTCCGCTTGCGGGCTTGTTGAAAGCGTATATTGACGAGGTTGTTTTAAGCCAAGTTCTTCGACGAAAACACGCACTGAAATATATTGGCCAGCTTCGTATTTCGGTAAAGCACCACCATCTGCAGGTTGAAGATATAAAGACGTGATTTCATCGCTTTCAACGACTTTCTTGGCAATCTTGAAGTTACGCCAGCCTAACCAGCTGCCTTTGGTTTCTTGATGTTGATCATAGATGGTTTTTTCAGTACGAATAAAAAGATCAGCTAATTGACCATAAGCCGCTGCCCAAGCATCAATCAGTGGATCTTGCATAGAAATGCTAAGTACTTCACTAATCGAATGCAGTAAATTTTCACCCACAATATTGTAGTCTGGTGCTTGAATATTCAAGCTGACATGCTTGTGTGCAATAAGTTCAACCACAGGCAACAGCACAGAAGGATCTTCAATATTTTCAGCATATGCTAAAACTGCACCCGCTAAAGCTTGCGCCTGTGCGCCACTACGTTGATGTCCCATATTGAAGGTTTCTTTTAAATGGGGATTGTTGCCTAACATGCGATTATAAAAATAACCCGTCAAAGCGACGCCATTTTCACGTAGTACAGGAACGGTGGCTTTTACAAGGTCAATTTGCTGCGGAGTCATAACTGATCTCTCATGGCGATAAATTTATAAGATATATTTAAAATACATCTTTAAAGGTGTATTGTAAATACACTTTATAAAAAACCATAAAAAAAATATGGAATATTAAAATATTCCATATTTTCAAAATTAAAGCAGGAAAGGGTGGTTTATTTTCTACCAAACAGTGAACCCAGTAAGCCACGAACAATTTTTTGTCCAGTACTGCCGCCTAAACTACGAGCTGCGCTTTTAGCAAATGTCCCGACAATATCTTGAGTCATTTTTTCACGTTTTTTTGCAGCCTGTTCAACTTCTTTCTGTTGTTCACGGGCAATGCGTTCTTGCTCACGCTGTTGTTGTTTTGCTAGGGTATCTTGTTCTTTTGCTTGTTGTTTGTTGATGATTTCTTGCTCTTTCGCTTGTTGTTTGGCTGTTTGCTCAGCGACTTCTTGCTGTTGGCGTTGGGCTACTTTTTGCTGTAACAGTTCATAAGCACTTTCACGGTCGACAGCTTGTTCATAAATCCCTGCCACAATACTTTGACTGATTAAGACTTTACGTTCATCTAAGCTAATGGGACTAAACGATGAATACGGTGGCATAACCCAACCTCGTTCTACAATTTGTGGAATACCTTGTTCATCTAAACAGCTAATGAGTGCTTCTCCGACACCCAGTGCTGTAATGGCTTCATCCACTTTAAACTCAGGGTTAGCACGAAAAGTATCTGCTGCTGTTTTCACCGCTTTTTGGTCTTTGGGTGTAAAGGCGCGCAAAGCATGTTGTATGCGATTTCCCAGTTGTCCTAGTACGCTTTCAGGTAGATCGAGTGGATTTTGTGTCACGAAATAAATACCGACACCTTTGGAGCGAATCAGACGAACCACTTGTTCAATTTTTTCTTGTAAGGCGCTACTGGCATTATCAAACAGTAAGTGTGCCTCATCGAAAAAGAACACCAACTTCGGTTTATCCATATCACCCACTTCTGGTAATTGCTCAAACAGTTCTGAAAGCATCCATAACAAAAAGGTGGCATACAGTTTCGGTGTATTCATCAGTTTATCTGCGGCTAATAAATTAATGTAGCCTCGACCTTCACTATCTGTTTGAATAAAATCTAAAATATTGAGACTGGGCTCACCAAAAAATTGTTCACCACCTTGGTCAGCCAGCGCCAATAAATTACGCTGAATTGCACCTAAACTGGCGGGGGACAAATTGCCATATTCAGCCTGAAATTCTGTTGTGTGCTCAGCCACATAGGTGATCATTGATTTCAAATCTTTAAAATCAATCAGTAATAAACCTTGGTCATCTGCAATACGGAAAATAGCGGAAAGTACACCTTCTTGGGTGTCATTTAAATTCAGCATACGGGCTAAAAGTAGCGGGCCAATTTCTGATACTGTAGTGCGGATAGGGTGACCTTGTTGCCCAAATAAATCCCAAAACACCACGGGTGATGCTGTAAAAGCAACAGGCTCTAAATTTAAAACTTTCAGTCGTTCATCAAATTTAGGGCTGCTTGAGCCTGCTTTTGCAAGACTTGAAACATCCCCCTTTGCATCAGCTAAAAATACAGGTACACCAAGACGAGAAAAACTTTCCGCCAGTACTTTTAAGGTTACGGTTTTCCCTGTTCCTGTTGCACCCGCAATGAGACCGTGGCGATTGGCAAACTGAGAATGTAAAACAATTTCTTGTTGGGTATTCGACGTTTTTTTGGCAATAACGATTGGTGTGCCCATATTTATTCCTATTTTATTTTTGTGTTTGAATGATTGATGTCACTATATATTCAATTGTTTTAGTGCATTTTCTATATCTTGAATTAAATCGGCAGGATGTTCTAGTCCTATACAAAAACGAACCAATAAACCTTGTTGTAAATGTGTATTTTCTAAAGTTCGCATTTCCTTTAAGTTATATAACATCACCAAGCTCACTGGGCCGCCCCAACTAAATCCAAGTTTGAACAGATTAAGTGAATCGCAAAATTTCCGAATAGCATTTAAATCATATTCAGGTTTGAAAATAACACTGACCAAACCTGCGCTTTGATCTGTCGTGCAAATCTCTTTCCAATAGTGATGACCCGCAGAATTTTCATTTGCTGGATGCAGAATTTGTATGAACTGTGGTTGTTGCTTGAGCCATTTTAATAATTGCACTGTACTTCGCGATTGTTGCTCATAACGAAGTTGCATAGAGGCTAAGCTGCGTTGTACTTGTGCTGCATCATCAGCCGAAATTGCAATACCTTGAATGGCATGCATGCGAAATAATTGATGATGCAAATGCTGATCTTGCGTCACCACTGAGCCCATTAAGATATCACCACCGCCACTTGGATATTTGGTTAGGGCATGCACACTAATATCAACACTCAAATGTTCTTCAGAAAAATCAAAAGCATTAAAAGCGAGTCCAGCACCCCACGTATTATCCAGTGCAGTGAGAATATTCGCTTGTTTGGCTTTTTTGACCAGATTGATTAAGTCTGGAAATTCTAGAGTGACAGAGCCTGCCGCTTCTAACCAAATCAGTTTTGCTTTTAAGGTGGGTTCAAAAGTAGACACATCTATTGGATTGTAGGCTTTAACTTGAATCCCATAACGGGTTTCCAGATTGCGCAAATGCTCCATATTTGGACCATAGATGTTATCGGCTACCCAGACTTCATCGCCCTGACTTAAAAAACACGCATTAACGAGGTTAATGGCAGATAATCCACTCGGTGCAAGGAGACAATGTTTTCCGCCTTCAAGACGAGCAATATTGTCCGCTAAAGTAAAGGTGGTGGGTGTACCGTGTGTACCATAACTATAGTCATATTCATCTGTCCAATGGCGATTAAACAGTGCATGGGTGTTTGGGAAAATAATGGTTGATGCACGAAACAAGGGAGGTTGTACGGTTGATATGTATTGCGGTGCTCGCCGTGGTGCATGAATGAGTTCTGTTTGTAAATTCTTTTTCAAAATTTGGCTCTAATTTGTTCATTATTGCGTCTTAGCTTAAGAGAAACGGAGTGATTAGGCTATACCCATGCTAAAATGTATAAAATCAGATACCATTTAAAAAATTGGCTCTATTTTTGCAAAGTTCTCCCGAAAACATAACAATAGGTGAGAGCAGATGAAGTCACATTTGAATGTCCATTATTTTCAGCATATTGCAGGTGAGGGATTTGGAAGTTGTTATTCATTTCTTAAACAGCATCAGGCACACATTACTGCAACCGAATTTTTTGCCCTGCCTGTGGATCAACCTTTAGAAATAGAAGCACTACCAAGCGTTACCGACGTAGATTTGCTGATTATTATGGGGGGAACGATGAGCGTAAACGACGAAGCAAATTTTCCATGGTTGAAAATTCAAAAACGCTGGTTAAGACGCTACTTGTCAATGGGTAAGCCTGCAATTGGGCTGTGTTTCGGTGGACAGTTGATTGCCAATGCCCTTGGAGCCGCAGTCAATACCAATCAGAATCAAGAACTGGGCTGGATGGACGTTCATAAAGTCAAACAGCAGGCTGTAGAATGTTTTCAATTACCCGAGAAATTCAATGTCATGCATTGGCATAGAGAAACTTTTGAAATTCCCAAAGGTGCAATTCATTTGGCAGAAAATGATGTTTGTCGAAATCAAATGTATCAGATAGGGAAAAATGTTTTGGGGTTTCAGTTCCACCCAGAAATCACTCCCGAAAGTTTAACCTTATTTCTAAATGATGACGATGAGTTGGAAAGCTTTAAAGGTAAATATGTACAAAGCGAACAACAATTAAAAATTACACCTAAATCGTCTTTTCATGCAGGAAATCTATTGCTGAATCGAGCAATAGAGTATGTTTTACAAGATAATTATTGTTGATTTATTTTTGAACAAATTAATAAGCCATTTAACAGGATAAATAAGCAAAAAGTTGAAAAGAGATTTGCTTAAGCGTTAAACAATCGCTATAATGAGCGACCCTTGAATAAAGGGGCTGGCTGCGAATAAAGTAGTTAGCATCGTGACAGTCGTGGCATCGATCATGACCTTAGTGATATTTCACTGCCTTTGACACTTGCCTACTTAATAGTGGGGTGAGATGCGTCAAGGGTGATTCTTTATATATTTGGCTTGGAGTTAACTGGTATGTCTAACCAGAGAATTCGTATCCGTTTGAAGTCTTTTGATCATCGTCTGATTGATCAATCTTCTCAAGAGATCGTAGAAACAGCAAAGCGTACAGGCGCACAAGTGTGTGGTCCTATCCCGATGCCTACTCGTATCGAACGCTTTAACGTTTTAACATCACCACACGTTAATAAAGATGCGCGTGACCAATATGAAATCCGCACATATAAACGTTTGATCGACATCGTTCAACCAACAGACAAAACTGTTGATGCGTTGATGAAGTTGGATCTAGCAGCTGGTGTTGATGTTCAGATCGCATTGGGTTAAGGCTTTCGGTTAATTAACGTTATTAAGTTAATTAGGCCGCTTTTTTAGAGGTTTATGCACATGGCTATTGGTTTAGTCGGTCGCAAGTGCGGTATGACCCGTATCTTTACAGATGCTGGTGTTTCTGTACCTGTTACAGTGATTGAGGTTGATCCTAACCGCATCACTCAAATCAAAACGCTTGAAACTGATGGTTATCAAGCGATTCAAATCACTACTGGTGAACGTCGCGAATCTCGCGTAACCAACCCTCAGAAAGGTCACTTCGCTAAAGCGGGTGTTGCTGCTGGTCGTTTGGTTCAAGAATTCCGTGCTACAGAAGTTGATCTTGAAGGTCGTGAAGTTGGCGGTACGCTTACTGTTGAACTGTTCACAGTTGGTCAAGTTGTTGACGTAACTGGTCAGTCTAAAGGTAAGGGTTTCCAAGGTGGTGTTAAGCGTTGGAACTTCCGTACTCAAGATGCTACTCACGGTAACTCACTTTCTCACCGTTCTCTAGGTTCAACTGGTCAAAACCAGACACCTGGTCGCGTGTTCAAAGGCAAAAAAATGGCTGGCCATTTAGGTGCTGAGCGCGTAACAGTTCAAGGTCTTGAAATTGTTTCTATCGATACTGAACGTTCAATCCTAGTTGTGAAAGGTGCAATTCCTGGCGCGACTGGTGGTGACGTTACTGTTCGTCCTACGATCAAGGCTTGAGGGGAAATATTGTGAATTTAAATACTGTTTCCGGTTCTGCTGTTGAATTATCTGAAGTTGCTTTTGGACGTGAGTTCAATGAAGCTCTTGTACACCAAGTTGTTACAGCTTATTTAGCTGGTGGTCGTCAGGGTTCTAAAGCTCAGAAATCACGTGGTGATGTATCTGGTGGTGGTCGTAAACCATTCCGTCAAAAAGGTACGGGCCGTGCACGTGCTGGTTCTATTCGTAGCCCGATCTGGGTTGGTGGTGGTAAAACTTTTGCTGCGCGCCCACAAGATTGGTCTCAAAAAGTAAACCGTAAAATGTACCGCGGTGCTATGCAATGCATCCTAGCTGAACTTGTTCGTCAAGATCGCTTGGTTTTGGTTGAAGAGTTTTCTGTTGAAGCTCCAAAAACTAAAGAATTGCTTGCTAAGCTTAACGACTTAAACGCAACTCGCGCGTTGATCGTTACGGATGTTGTAGATGAAAATCTATACCTTGCTGCACGTAACATTCCACATGTAGATGTGGTTGATGCTGCTGCAATTGATCCTGTTAGCTTGATTGCGTTCGATAAAGTTGTTATGTCTGTAGCTGCTGCTAAGAAAATTGAGGTAGAACTCGGATGAACAACGAACGTATCTATCAAGTCCTACAAGGACCTGTATTCTCAGAAAAAGCACAAGCTTTAGGTGAGGCTGCTGGTGTTCAAGTTTTTAAAGTTGCGATTGATGCAAACAAACTTGAAATCAAAAAAGCAGTTGAACAACTCTTTGGTGTAGACGTTGTTAAAGTTAACACGACTATTACTAAAGGTAAGACTAAACGCTTTGGTAAAACATTAGGACGTCGTTCTGATGTTAAAAAAGCATACGTCACCCTGAAAGCTGGCCAAGATGTTGAAATGGCTGACTTGGGCGATACCGCTGAAAGCGCAGCGGAATAAGGACGAAATTTATGCCTATTCAAAAATGTAAGCCAACGTCTCCAGGACGTCGCTTTGTAGAGAAAGTCGTTCACGACCATCTTCATAAAGGCGCACCGTACTCTCCGTTGGTTGAAGCTAAAAAACGTACTGGTGGTCGTAATAATAACGGTCACATTACAACTCGTCATGTTGGTGGTGGTCATAAACAAAACTACCGTCTTGTTGACTTCAAACGTAATAAAGATGGCATTCCAGCCACTGTAGAACGTATTGAATACGATCCTAACCGTACTGCACACATTGCTTTAGTTTTGTATGCTGATGGTGAGCGTCGTTATATTATTGCAGCTAAAGGTTTGCGTGCTGGTGATAAAGTACAATCTGGTAACGATGCTCCAATTCGTCCAGGTAACTGCTTGCCACTTCGTAACATGCCTATTGGTTCTACTCTTCACAACGTCGAACTTAAAATCGGTAAAGGCGCGCAGTTAGCTCGTTCAGCTGGTACTTCGGTTCAGCTGTTGGGTCGTGACGGTTCTTACGCTATTGTTCGTCTACGTTCTGGCGAAATGCGTAAAATTCACGTTGAATGTCGTGCTGTACTTGGTGAGGTTTCTAACCAAGAAAGCAACCTTCGTTCACTTGGTAAAGCAGGTGCATCTCGCTGGCGTGGTATTCGTCCTACCGTTCGTGGTATGGCGATGAACCCAGTTGACCATCCACATGGTGGTGGTGAAGGGCGTAATAAAGGTATTCAACCTGTAAGCCCATGGGGTCAAAAAGCGAAAGGGTACAAGACACGTACCAACAAGCGTACGACTAAGATGATTATTCGCGACCGTCGCGTTAAGTAACAAGTAAAGGAATCTGACAATGCCTCGTTCTCTGAAAAAAGGCCCATTCGTCGATGCGCACTTGTTCGCTAAGGTTGAAGCGGCTATCGCGGCTAATAACCGTAAGCCGATCAAAACTTGGTCGCGTCGTTCGATGATACTCCCAGATTTTGTTGGTTTAACAATTTCTGTTCATAATGGTCGTAACCATGTTCCGGTAATTGTATCTGAGCATATGGTTGGTCATAAACTCGGTGAATTCGCGCCAACTCGTACCTATCGTGGTCACGGTGTTGATAAGAAATCTAAACGTTAAGGTGCTATGATGGAAGTTACTGCTAAGTTACGCGGTGCCGCTATCTCGGCACAAAAAGCACGTTTGGTTGCAGATTTAATCCGTGGCAAATCTATTGCCCACGCTTTAAATATCTTGAACTTCAGCAATAAAAAAGCTGCAGCGATAGTGAAAAAAGCATTGGAATCTGCAGTTGCAAACGCTGAACACAATAACAGTTTAGATGTAGACGACCTTAAAGTTTCTACGATCTACGTTGATGAGGGCGTTAGCCTGAAACGTATTATGCCACGTGCCAAAGGCCGTGCAGATCGTATTACTAAGCGTACTTGTCACATCACCGTTAAGGTAGGGGTTTGATATGGGTCAGAAGGTTCATCCAATCGGTATCCGCCTAGGTGTTGTGAAACGTCATAACGCTAACTGGTATGCGAGTCCGAAACAATACGCTGAATATTTGCTTAAAGATCTTCAAGTTCGTGAGTTTTTAACTAAAAAACTTAAAAATGCGATGATCAGCAAAATTCTTATCGAACGTCCAACAGGTGCTGCTAAAATTACTATTAGCACTGCTCGTCCTGGTATCGTAATCGGTAAAAAAGGCGAAGACATTGAGAAACTACAGCGTGAATTAACATCTATTATGGGTGTTCCTGCACAAGTAAGTATCAACGAAATTGATCGCCCAGATTTAGACGCTCGTCTAGTTGCTGAAGCAATTGCTTCTCAATTAGAGAAACGTGTAATGTTCCGTCGTGCTATGAAGCGTGCGGTTCAAAACTCAATGCGTGCTGGTGCTAAAGGTATCAAAGTTGAAGTTTCTGGTCGTTTAGGTGGTGCAGAGATTGCGCGTACTGAATGGTATCGTGAAGGTCGTGTACCTTTACATACACTTCGTGCAGACATCGATTACTCTACTATGCGTGCTGAAACAACTTACGGTACGATTGGCGTTAAAGTTTGGATTTTCCGTGGTGAGATTTTAGGTGGCATGAAACAAGTCATGAACCCTGCTCCTGCTGAAGATCGTCCAGCTAAACGTGGTCGCGGTCGTGGTGAAGGTCAAGAGCGTCGTGGTCGTCGCAATGATCGTTCTGCTGAAAAAGGAGAATAATCCATGTTGCAACCTAAACGTACTAAATTCCGTAAGGTACAAAAAGGCCGTAACACTGGTCTAGCGCATCGTGGTAGCACTGTATCTTTTGGTTCTATTGCGCTTAAAGCAGTTGAACGTGGTCAAATGACTGCGCGTCAAATTGAAGCTGCGCGTCGTACAATTAGCCGTCGTGTAAAACGTGGTGGTAAGATCTTTATCCGTGTTTTCCCAGATAAACCAATTACTCAAAAACCATTAGAAGTACGTATGGGTAAAGGTAAAGGTTCTGTGGAATACTGGGTTTGCCAAATCAAACCAGGTAAAATCTTGTACGAAATGGATGGTGTAAGCGAAGAGTTAGCGCGTGAAGCATTTACGCTTGCTGCTGCGAAGCTTCCGTTTAAAACCACTATCGTGACTCGGACGGTAATGTAATGAAAACTAATGATCTACGTGAAAAATCGGTAGAAGAGTTGACAGCTTTGCTTGATGAGCAACAGCTTAACCAATTCCGTCTTCGTATGGCGAAAGCAACTGGTCAATTGGGTAAATCGCATGAAGTTGCGCTTACTCGTAAAACTATTGCTCGCATCAAGACACTCCTTACCGAAAAACAGGGGAACGGACAATGAGTGAACAAACAGTTCGCACGTTAACCGGCAAGGTCGTAAGCGACAAAATGGACAAGTCTATTGTTGTGCTTATTGAACGCCGCGTTCAACACCCGTTGTATGGCAAATCAATCCGCCGTTCAACTAAATTACACGCTCATGATGAGAATAACACTGCTAAAACTGGCGATGTTGTAACCATTAAAGAAAGCCGCCCAATTTCTAAAACTAAAGCTTGGACTTTAGTGGAAGTTATTGAAGCTGCTGCTGAGTAATTAGACGTTCTTGTTGCATCATCGGTTAATTTCGAGTACTCTTTGAGCCTTTCGAAATTGTGACCGGTGATGCTCGGTTTTGGAGTAGGGCAATGATTCAAACCGAAAGTATGCTCGACGTAGCAGACAACAGTGGTGCTCGCCGCGTACAATGTATTAAAGTACTAGGTGGTTCACACCGTCGTTATGCTTCTGTTGGCGATATTATTAAAGTTACTGTAAAAGAAGCGATTCCGCGTGGCCGTGTTAAAAAAGGCGACGTAATGAATGCTGTAGTTGTACGTACAAAATTCGGCATCCGTCGTTCAGATGGTTCAGTTATTCGTTTCGATGATAACGCTGCTGTTATTTTGAACAACAACAAAGCGCCGATTGCAACTCGTATTTTCGGACCAGTGACTCGTGAACTTCGTACCGAACAGTTCATGAAAATCATTTCATTGGCTCCTGAAGTTCTATAAGAGGCACTCATGGCTAAGATTAAAAAAGGCGATCAAATTATTGTGATCGCAGGTAAAGAAAAAGGCAAACAGGGAACTGTTTTGTCTGTTTCAAATGATCGAGTTAAGGTTGAAGGCCTTAATTTGGTGAAGAAGCATCAAAAGCCGAACCGAGCTACTGGCGCTGAAGGCAGCATCGTAACTCAGGAAGCTACGCTTCATATCTCAAACGTGGCAATTTTTAATGCTACAACCCAAAAGGCTGACCGTGTTGGTTACCAAGTTGATGCCGAAGGCGTGAAAACTCGCGTATTCAAATCAAATGGTGAATCAGTGGCGGTAGCGAAGTAATAGGTTGAACTAGGCTATGGCCAGACTTAAAACACGTTATAACGACGAACTTAAAGCTCAGTTATTAGAGCAATTGGGCGTTAAGAATGTGATGGAAATTCCTCGCATTACCAAAATTACCATTAATATGGGCGTTGGTGCTGCATCAGCTGACAAGAAATTGTTAGATGGCGCTCTTTCTGATATGCAAGCAATTGCAGGTCAAAAGCCAGTTCTTACATTAGCGCGTAAATCGATTGCGGGTTTTAAAATCCGTGATGGTTGGCCGATCGGTTGTAAAGTTACTTTACGCGGCGAACGTATGTACGAATTCTTAGACCGTTTGATCGCGATCGCAATCCCACGTATTCGTGACTTCCGCGGTTTTTCTGCGAAGTCGTTTGATGGTCGTGGTAACTATTCGATGGGTTTGAAGGAACAAATCATGTTCCCTGAAATCGATTTCGATAAGATTGATCGTATTCGTGGTATGGATATTACCATTACTACGACTGCTCGTACTGATGACGAAGGCCGTGCGCTTATGCGTGCATTCGGCTTCCCGTTCAAATAAGAGGTCGATATGGCTAAGAGAAGTATGATTAATCGCGAATTAAAACGCGAAAAGACAGTTGCTAAATTTGCTGCAAAACGTGCTGAGTTAAAAGCAACGATTGCAAATGTAAATGCAACTGACGAAGAGCGTTTTGAAGCGACTTTGAAGTTACAAGCATTACCACGTAATGCGTCTCCAGTACGTCTTCGTAACCGTTGTGGTTTAACTGGTCGTCCTCATGGTTACTTCCGTAAGTTCGGTCTAAGCCGTAACAAACTACGTGAAACAGTAATGCAAGGTGATGTACCGGGCGTTGTTAAGGCAAGCTGGTAAGGAGCGACTATAAATGAGTATGCAAGATACCGTTGCCGACATGTTAACCCGTGTTCGTAACGCACAAATGGCAAAGAAACAGACCGTTTCTATGCCCAACTCTAAGTTGAAGGTAGCTATTGCTAACGTTCTTCAACAAGAGGGTTATATTTCTAACGTAGAAGTTGCTGATGCTGAAGGTAAAGCAACTTTAACGATTACGTTAAAATATTTTGAAGGCAAACCAGTTATCGAAACTGTGAAACGCGTAAGCCGTCCAGGGTTACGTCAGTATCGCGGTAAAGATGCACTTCCAAGCGTTAAGCAAGGTTTAGGTATTGCAATTGTTTCTACAAGCAAAGGCATCATGACTGATCGCGCTGCACGTGCTGCGGGCATCGGTGGTGAAGTTATTGCTTTTGTTTCTTAATAGGTGATTCCTCATGTCTCGTGTGGCTAAAGCCCCAGTAACTGTGCCTAACGGCGTAACAGTTACTCAGAACGGCCGGCAGGTCGAAGTGAAAGGCAGCAAAGGTACTTTGTCTTTCAACCTGCATGCGCTGGTCGAGCTTAAACAGGAAGAAGGTAATCTTCAAGTTGCTCCAGTTAAAGAGTCGAAAGACGCTTGGATGCAAGCTGGTACAGCTCGCGCTGTTCTTAACAACCTTGTTAAGGGTGTTAGTGAAGGCTTCGAACGTAAGTTACAACTAATCGGTGTTGGTTATAAAGCTGCGGTTAAAGGTGATGTTGTTCACCTTAACCTTGGTTATTCACACCCTATCGATTACAAACTTCCTGAAGGTGTAACTGCTGAAACTCCAACAGCTACTGAAATCATTTTGAAATCAGCAAGCAAACATATGTTGGGTCAAGTAGCTGCAGATATCCGTTCATATCGTGAACCAGAGCCTTATAAAGGTAAAGGTGTTCGTTATTCGGATGAAGTTGTTCTTCGTAAAGAAGCTAAGAAGAAATAAGGCGCGAGGTTCTTATGAACGAAAAGAAACAATCCCGTTTGCGTCGTGCGAAAAGCACACGCTTGCACATCCGTGCATTGGGTGCGACTCGCTTGTGTGTAAACCGCACTCCGCGTCACATCTATGCACAAGTTATCTCAGCAGATGGTGGCAAAGTTTTAGCGCAAGCTTCGACTTTAGATGCTACTTTACGTGCTGGTACAACTGGTAACGTTGATGCAGCAACTAAAGTAGGTGCTCTAATCGCAGAACGCGCTAAAGCAGCTGGTGTTACTAAAGTTGCATTTGACCGTTCTGGTTTTAAATATCATGGTCGTATCAAAGCCTTGGCTGATGCTGCTCGTGAAAACGGCTTGGAGTTCTAATCATGGCTAAAGTTGAACAAAACGAAGGTCTTGTTGAAAAGCTGGTTGCCGTTGATCGTGTAGCCAAAGTTGTTAAAGGTGGTCGTATCTTCTCTTTCACAGCATTGACTGTGGTAGGTGATGGTAATGGTCGCGTAGGTTTTGGTCGTGGTAAAGCACGTGAAGTTCCAGCTGCTATTTCTAAAGCACTTGAAGCTGCTCGTCGCAACATGATTACTGTTGAGCTTGTTGACGGTACTGTTCAACACCCTATTAATGCTCGTCATGGTGCAAGCCGTGTTTACATGCAGCCTGCATCTGAAGGTACTGGTGTAATCGCTGGTGGTGCTATGCGCGCAGTTTTAGAGGCTGTTGGTGTACGTAACGTATTAACAAAATGTTATGGTTCTACAAATGCTGCTAACGTAGTTAACGCAACTTTTAAAGGTTTGCGTGATATGACTTCTCCTGAGAAAGTCGCTGCGAAACGTGGTCTTTCAGTAGCACAAATTCAAGGGTAATCAATCATGAAAACGATTAAAGTTACCCAGACTAAATCTTCTTCGCATCGTTTGAAAAATCACAAACTTTGCCTACAAGGTCTAGGTCTGCGTCGTATTGGTCATACTGTAGAAGTTCAAGATACACCTTCTAACCGTGGTATGGTCAACAAAGTTTACTATATGGTTAGTGTAGAGGAATAAGCCATGACTCTGCGTTTAAATGAGCTTGCACCTGCTGAAGGTGCAAAACGTGATAATCTTCGTCTAGGCCGTGGTATTGGTTCGGGCGTTGGTAAGACTGGTGGCCGTGGTGTCAAAGGTCAGAATTCACGTAAAAGCGGTGGTACTCGTCCAGGATTTGAAGGTGGTCAAACTGCGTTATATCGTCGTTTGCCTAAATTCGGTTTTACGAGCCAAATTGCTTTAAAAACTGCTGAAGTACGTTTGTCAGAGCTTGCTAAAGTTGAAGGTGATGTTGTTTCACTTGAAACTTTAAAAGCAGCGAATGTTGTACGTAAAGATATGATTCGTGCTCGTATCGTACTTTCTGGTGAAATTACTCGTGCATTCACTGTTCAAGGTGTTGCATTGACTAAAGGCGCTAAAGCTGCTGTTGAAGCTGCTGGCGGCAAAGTCGAGGAGTAATCGCTAGTGTCTATGTCTCCTAGTTCTTCAGGTCATGTTAACATGATGAAAGGGCAGCCATTTCATGTGAAATATCGTGAAATTATTCGCCGAATGATGTTCCTGATTGGGGCGTTGATGGTCTTTCGACTAGGGGCACATATTCCAGTACCAGGCATTAATAATGCCGCACTTGAAAACCTTTTTAATGCAAACCAGGGCACGATCCTTGGTTTGTTTAATATGTTTTCGGGTGGTGCATTAGAGCGAATGTCCATCCTTGCTTTAGGGATCATGCCTTACATTTCTGCTTCAATTATCGTGCAGTTAATGTCGACGGTTGTTCCTTCGCTAGAAGCTTTAAAGAAAGAAGGCGAGCAGGGTAAGCGTAAGATTAATCAATATACGCGACAAGGCACATTGTTACTTGCATTAGTACAGTCTGTTGGAATGTGCGCAGGACTTATTAGTCAAGGTATTACTTTGACCGCTGGTCTTGCTTTTTATATTCCTGCAGTAACTTCACTGGTTGCAGGTACCATGTTCTTAATGTGGTTAGGTGAGCAAATTACTGAACGTGGAGTGGGTAATGGTATATCCATGATCATTTTCGCGGGTATTGTTGCAGGATTGCCAAATTTAATTATGCAGTCTTTATCATCTGTAGATAATGGCCAAACCAGTCTTATCGGCTTGGTAGTATTTGGTCTTCTATCTATTGGTGTATTAGCAGCGATTGTGTTTATTGAAAAAGCACAACGTCGTATACCAGTCAATTACGCTCAAAAACAACAAGGTCGTCGTGTATTTACTGCACAGCAGACACATTTGCCATTAAAAATTAATATGGCCGGTGTGATTCCCGCAATTTTTGCAAGTTCATTGCTTTTGTTCCCCGCGAGCTTAGGTCAATGGGTGGGAAGTTCTGATCCGAGTGCAGGGATTGTCAAGCGAAGTCTGCAAGACTTGGCATTGGTATTGTCGCCTGGACAGCCATTGTATTTGGTGCTCTTTGGTGCGTTAATTATCTTTTTCTGCTACTTCTATACGGCACTGGTATTTAGTCCGAAAGAAGTTTCAGAGAACTTGAAACGCAGCGGAGCTTATGTGCCTGGAATTCGACCAGGTGAGCAAACTGCTCGTTACTTAGATCATATTCTTAATCGTTTGACCTTTATTGGCGCGATTTATATCACAGTGATTTGTTTAATGCCGATGGTATTACAGAGTTCATTTGGTATTCCATTCTCTTTGGGTGGTACCTCTTTACTCATCGTTGTGGTAGTCGTGATGGACTTTATGGCTCAGCTTCAAGCACATCTGACTTCACACCAATATGATAATCAAACGTTAATGAGAAAAACGACTGCTCATCCTAAGGGATAAGCGCACTTGAGGTTTCATCATGAAAGTACAAGCTTCTGTAAAAAAAATTTGTGGTAGCTGCAAAGTTATCCGTCGTAATGGGGTTATCCGCGTGATTTGTAGCGCTGAACCTCGTCATAAGCAGCGTCAAGGTTAATCTAATCAAGACCTGTTGATTTCAGTAGGTGAATTAGGTTAATATCCGCCCCTCAAGGTTTTGTCGGGCGGTTGATTATCTCTACCGCCTTTTTGGAGAAAGTGAATGGCTCGTATTGCCGGTGTAAACATTCCGGATAACAAGCATGCTGTTATCTCCCTCACGTATATTTTTGGTATCGGTCGCCATACTGCTAAGAACATCTTAGCGGCTGTTGGTATTCCGACTACAACTAAGATTCGTGAATTGGATGATGCTCAACTTGATGCGATTCGTGCAGAAATTACCAAGGTTCCGACCGAAGGTGATTTACGTCGCGAAATTTCCATGAACATTAAACGTTTAATGGATTTAGGCTGCTATCGTGGTCTTCGTCATCGTCGCAGCTTGCCTGTCCGTGGACAACGCACCAAAACTAACGCACGTACCCGTAAAGGTCCGCGCAAACCTATTAAGAAATAAGATTTCTGGAAGCTAAAAGATGGCTAAAGATACTCGCGCACGCAAGAAGGTCACTCGTACCGTCTCTGAAGGTGTCGCACACATTCACGCTTCTTTTAATAACACCATTGTGACTATTACCGATCGTCAAGGTAATGCATTGGCTTGGGCCACCTCAGGTGGACAAGGCTTCCGTGGATCACGTAAATCAACACCGTTTGCTGCTCAGGTAGCTGCTGAAGTTGCTGGTAAAGCTGCTTTAGATTATGGTTTGAAAAACTTGGACGTCCTTGTAAAAGGTCCTGGTCCTGGTCGTGAATCTGCGGTTCGTGCTTTAGGTGCAGTGGGTTATAAAATTAACAGCATTACCGATGTGACGCCAATCCCGCACAACGGTTGTCGTCCACCTAAAAAACGTCGCGTCTAAGGAGAATCATTCATGGCTCGTTATATTGGTCCAAAATGCAAACTCTCTCGCCGCGAAGGGACAGACCTGCAACTTAAATCAGGCGTTAAACCGTTTGATGTTAAGACAAAAAAACATGCGAAAGCTCCTGGCCAACACGGTGGAGCTCGTGGTAGTAAACAATCTGAGTACTCACTACAATTACGTGAAAAACAAAAAGTACGTCGTACGTATGGTGTTTTAGAACGTCAATTTAGTAATTACTATAAAGAAGCTGCTCGTGTTAAAGGCGCAACAGGTGAAAACTTGTTGAAATTGCTTGAAAGCCGTCTTGATAACGTCGTTTATCGCATGGGTTTTGGTTCTACACGTGCAGAAGCTCGTCAGCTTGTATCTCACCGTTCAATCACTTTAAATGGTCGTCGCGTTAACATCGCGTCAATCCAAGTTAAAGCGGGTGACGTGGTTGCAGTTCACGAAGGTGCTAAACAACAATTGCGTATTAAAGGCGCAATCGAGTTAGCAACTCAACGTGGTATTCCTTCTTGGATGGAAGTTGATCATTCTAAGTTGGAAGGTACGTACAAAGCTGCACCGGATCGTTCTGATTTACCTGCTGAAATCAACGAAAGCTTGATTGTAGAATTGTATTCTAAATAATCCTTGAGGTAGCAATAATGACGCGTACTGCAAATGAGTTTCTAACTCCGCAAGCGATTAAGGTCGAAGCGGCTAGCGGGACCTCGGCAAAAGTGATTCTAGAACCATTAGAGCGTGGCTTCGGTCATACTCTGGGTAATGCTTTACGTCGTATCCTTCTTTCTTCTTTACCTGGCGCTGCTGTGGTTGAAGTTGAAATAGAAGGGGTCGAGCATGAGTACAGTACCTTAGAAGGCTTGCAGCAGGACATCGTCGAGCTCTTGCTGAACCTAAAAGGATTGTCGATTAAGCTGTTCGATCAAAACGAAGCATATTTGACATTAGAGAAACAAGGTCCTGGCGATGTAACAGCCGCTGATCTTCGTTTACCTCATAATGTTGAAGTGGTAAACCCTGAGCATTTGATTGGCACATTAAGTGCTTCAGGCTCATTAAAAATGCGCCTGAAAGTTTCTCAAGGTCGTGGTTATGAGACATCTGACTCACGTTTCCCAGAAGGCGAAACTCGCCCAGTGGGTCGTTTACAGTTAGATGCTTCTTATAGCCCGATCAAACGTGTGTCTTATACCGTTGAAAATGCGCGTGTAGAACAACGTACTGACCTTGATAAATTGATCATTGATCTTGAGACCAATGGTACAGTTGATCCTGAAGAGGCAATCCGCAAAGCGGCAACAATTTTGCAACAACAAATTGCAATTTTTGTTGATCTTCAGAAAGATCAAGCTCCTGTTGCTCAAGAACCTCGCGAAGAAGTGGATCCAATTTTGCTTCGTCCAGTAGATGATCTAGAGCTTACTGTTCGTTCTGCTAACTGTTTGAAAGCAGAAAATATTTACTACATCGGTGATTTGGTTCAACGTACTGAAGTAGAGTTATTAAAAACTCCTAACTTAGGTAAAAAATCGTTAACTGAAATCAAAGATGTTCTGGCTTCAAAAGGCTTACAACTCGGCATGCGTTTAGAAAACTGGCCACCAGCTAGTTTACGTATGGACGATCGTTTTGCCTATCGCAGCCGTTAATTAAGTAGGACTATCACCATGCGTCATCGTAATAGTGGTGTGAAATTAGGCCGTACAAGCAGCCATCGTAAAGCGATGTTTCAAAACATGGCGAATTCTTTGTTTGAGCACGAGTTGATTAAAACAACTGTGCCTAAAGCAAAAGAGTTACGTCGTGTAGCTGAGCCTTTAATCACTTTAGCTAAAAACGATACTGTTGCAAACCGTCGTTTAGCGTTTGCTCGTACTCGTTCAGCAGCAACTGTTGGTAAATTATTTACCGTTCTTGGCCCTCGTTACAAAGAACGTAACGGCGGTTATCTACGTGTTCTTAAAGCGGGCTTCCGTGCAGGTGATGCTGCGCCGATGGCTTACGTTGAACTTGTAGATCGCGAAGTTAAATAATTTCGTACAGATCTGTTCAGTTGTTCAAAAAAGACCAGTGTTTCACTGGTCTTTTTTTATGTCTGATTGTTAGACAATCAATCATTTTGTCCTCAATTGATATAAATTTTATTAGATTTCTTTAAACTTGACATTGAGTATTGTCAGATTTATGCTTTAATAAAATAAAGTTCAAACAAGGTAATAAAAACAAAATGGAAAAGCATGTTGATATTTTGATTATAGGTGCAGGCATTTCAGGTCTTGGCTTAGCTGCACATCTTTCAAAAATTTGCCCACAACGTCAATTTGATATTATTGAACGTCGGGAAAGTTTTGGTGGAACATGGGATTTATTCAAATACCCAGGAATTCGTTCTGATTCAGATATGTCCACTTTTGGTTATAATTTTAAACCATGGCAAAAAAGTAATGTTTTGGCAGATGGTTCAGCCATTAAAAATTATTTATCAGAAGTTGTTGATGAATATCAGCTCAAAAATAAAATTCATTTTAAACACCGTGTCATCAGTGCAAATTATGATTCATCACTTAAAAAGTGGTTGGTTAAAATTGAAGATCAACAACAAAAACAACAGATTTGGATTGCCAATTTTGTATTGGGTTGTACTGGGTATTATAATTATGATCATGGCTTTCAACCTGATTTTCCAAATCAAGAAGCCTTTAAAGGTCAAATCATTCACCCACAACATTGGCCAGAAAATTTTGATTACAGTGGTAAAAAAGTGGTCATTATTGGCAGTGGGGCAACAGCGATTACTTTAGTTCCTGCAATGGTCAAAGGTGGAGCTAAACATGTCACCATGTTGCAACGCTCACCGACCTATATTGCTTCAGTGCCTTCTATCGATTTTGTTTACGATAAAATGCGTAAAGTACTGCCTGAAGACTTGGCCTATAAATTGACCCGAGCCCGTAATATCGGTGTACAGCGCGGTATTTATGCACTTGCACAGAAGCAACCTAAACTATTGCGTAAACTGTTATTAAAGTCGATTGAAATGCAATTAAAAGGTAAAGTGGATATGAAGCACTTTACCCCAACATATAATCCATGGGATCAGCGTCTTTGTGTTGTTCCTGATGGAGATCTATTTAAGATTTTGCGTTCTGGTCAAGCAAGTGTCGCCACAGATCAAATTGATCATTTCACAGAAACAGGAATTTTACTGCAATCAGGTCAGCATTTAGAGGCGGATATTATTATTTCTGCGACAGGATTAGAAATTCAAATTTTAGGTGGAATGAAAGCGACAATTGATCATCAACCGATAGATACTTCCAAACATATGCTCTACCAAGGAATTATGGTGAGTGATGTGCCAAATATGGCCATGATTATTGGCTATATCAATGCTTCTTGGACTTTAAAAGTGGATATTGCAGCGGATTATATTTGTCGTCTAATTAATCATATGGATAAAAATGGCTATGCTGAAGTGATTGCACAGGGTGACCAAAAAGAATTGATGGATGATACTGTGATGGGTAATTTATCTTCGGGTTATATTGCACGTGCAGCAAATGTCATGCCTAAACAAGGTAAGCATGCGCCATGGAATATCACCAATAACTATTTGGCGGATCGGAAAGAATTGAAACAAGCTAAATTCAATGATCCTGTACTCAAATTTGAAAAGCGAGTAGAGGAAGAGTTGCGTAAGCCTCAATTGGTCTCTTGATTGAGTGTTTAAGATATAAATAAAAAGGAGCATATGCTCCTTTTTATTTATATCGTCGTTCTAAAGTGAACGGGAAATCAGCTCTTTCATAATTTCATTGGTACCTGCATAAATACGGTTAGCTCGATTATCGATATAAGCACGTGCAATTGGATATTCCATCATGTAACCATAGCCACCATGGAGTTGTAGGCATTCATCAACAACTTTAGAAAACATATCAGAAATTTTATATTTTGCCGCTGCTGCCGCATCAATACCTAAATTTTCATCTAATTGTAATTCCATACATCGATCTAAATAACTACGGCAAAAATCGATTTCTGTACGTAATTCTGCTAGTTTAAATCGTGTGTTTTGAAAAGATGAGATTGATTTTCCAAAAGCTTTACGATCTTTGGTGTATTGAACTGTATGTGCGAATGCAGCTTCAGCACCTGCTTGACAGATAATAGCCACCAGCATGCGTTCCCAAGCCAATTCTTTCATCAGCATTATAAACCCCATGCCTTCCATACCTAAAAGATTAGCTTTGGGCACCCGCACATCATTAAAGAATAATTCGCAAGTATCTTGGCCTTTCATACCAATTTTATTTAGAGGTTTACCTTTGCTAAATCCAACGCGGTCAGCTTCTACAATAATGAGAGATAAGTTAGCCGAACCTTTATCTTCTTGGCCTGTTTTACAAACCACAATGACCATGTCGCATAAATAGCCATTGGTAATGAAGATTTTAGAACCATTAATAATATATTCATCACCATCCAAAACAGCAGTCGTGCGAACTGCTTGTAAATCTGACCCTGTTCCCGGTTCTGTCATGGCAATGGCTGTGACAGTTTCGCCAGATGCCATTTGTGTTAACCATTTTTGTTTTTGCTCATGGTTGCCGAAATTATGAATATAATTCGCTACGATGTCAGAATGTAGAGAAAAGCCCGTACTAGAATCCATGGCATAGGCTTGTTCTTCAATCAGAATCATACTATAAAGACGATTTACCCCATAACCTCCATATTCTTCAGGCATCGTGGCACACAGTAAGCCCAAATCACCTGCTTTGTTCCATAAATCACGATCAACATGTTGCTGTTTCTCATATTTTTCAATATTGGGAATCACTTCTTTTTCATAAAACTTACGTACAGTTTCACGAAAAGCATCATGTTCTTCAGAAAATAAGTTACGTGGTAGCATATTGGTTAATGGGCGAATAGCTCCAGATTGCATTTTTTATATCCATTTATAAAAATAAGTTTCTTAACGAAAATAAAAGATCTGTTGAGTGACAACAATAGGATGAATGCTCAAAGAATGAAGCTGAATGATGAATTTGGTCAATTGAACTAAATGAATCCATTTTTTATTTTCGATCAGGTAAACTAGAAAAAATTTTCACCCATTAATAAGAGATGTTATGACTGAAGAAATCAGCTTGGAAGAACGTAAAGTAATTTATCGTGCACGTCGTGGTTTAAAAGAAATTGATGTGTATTTTGATCCTTATGTAAAAAATTATTATTTGCTTGCAGATTCTGCAGAAAAAGAAATTTTTGCGGCTTTAGTCGATCAAGAAGATCCAGATTTACTTGATTGGTTCATGGAAGTTTCTGAGCCGCCTCGCCCTGAAATGAAAACTTTAATTATAAAATTGAAGCATTACGTGCATGGCTAATCGGTCATTTCATCTGAAGCGCAGTTGTTTAGCGATTGTGTTTCAGTGTAGTTTTTTTATCTTATTCTTGATTGTATTGCAGCAAACGTTATCGATATGGCTATGGCTGTTAAGTTGCATCTTGGCTTGTATTGGTTACTTCTTTTTATTAAAAGCACCTCGTCCGTTATATTTTGAACATTTACAAGCACAAGAGTGGTCACTTTTAAAGACAGACCAGTTGGTCGTGCAGAAGGTGATGATTCATCATTTGGTCGATCATCAACTGTATATCGTGGTTCATTTTCAAAAAGGACAGCACAACTCTCTGGTGATTTGGAGAGATCAATTGCCGCGATTAGAATGGAAAGCATTAAAAAAACTTGCTCAATTGCTGTAATTGTTTGACAATTTACTTGGTTTAAATCTAATTAAAATGTTATTAATCAATATATTAAAAAGAATATCCACATTTGTGTAAGACAAGATAACGAGAAAATTCTGAAATATTTCTATTGTTAGACAATTTTGTCTTCCAAATCGCTTGCTTAAATGTACATTAGCTTTACCCACAGCAAATGAGGAAATCATGATGATGATTCCAACTTGGATGTTTCTGGTGGTAGCAATTGTTTTAGCGATTGTTATTGGACGACTAGGAACAGTGCTGAAGGATCAGTTTGTAAGACAAAAAAGCCATTAGGCTTTAAACCCTTAATAAGTAGCATGTGCCGAACCGTCGCAATGCTACTTTTTTTTGCCTAAAATTTCAAACTTTCCTAGATGCAGTCAATTTGCTTGATCTCATTCCGTGGCAAAGTATCAGATCCAATGAGAGTGAATACTCTTTTATTCAGATTTAGCATCTGATATGTTTAGTGATTATGGACATAAACACAATTATAGAGGACAGGAAAATGTCGAAAGTCCAAAAAATATGCCAAGGTGTGGCAATTATTACAGTTGCAAGTACTTTATTCTCAGGTTGCTCTCAAGTGGTCAAATCAGGAGCAAATATTGCAATTGGATTTAGTGAAAAACATATTGTTCCCCCTATTTTAGCCATGGATGATGCAGAAATGGCGTGTAGTTCGGGCACGGCTTTAACGCCAGCGATTATGGCGACCAAAGATATGGGGGCAGATCCAACACGTATTGCTGTTTTACTTTATGCTTCATCTGGTATTTGTGCAGAAAATCAGGCACTCGAATCTGAACTGCGTTATTTGCGTGCAGCGAAAGCAGGCCAAGTAACAGAAGCGCAAGATGCACGTATTGAACAAAAAAGATGGGCCGCAATTGCTGCACAACGTCAGTATGCTGGTTATCAACTGTTTGAAAAACGTTGGGAAAAAAAATATAAATACAAATTGGGCGAAGAATGTCCAAAAATGAAAAATGATTTGGATCAAACCGTTTATCTGATGGGTTTATTGAGTGGTCTACAGGCCATGACCAATGACATCAATTCAGGTGGTGCAGTCAATGTTCCAAAAGATATTGCGGCTGTGGTTGAGCGTGGTATGACATGCTTGGATAATGCCAAATTCTGGGGTGCGCCGAATGCGACACGTGCTGTGATTTGGACATTATTACCGGGGGCAGGTGATGGTAAGCCAGATCCTTATCAAACCTTAAAACAGTCTATTCAATTGGGCGAGCAAAAAGGTGTGCGTTTATCTCATGCTTTATATGCAGTTGCTGCACAAGCAAGTGGTGACGATGCCAAAATTCGTGATGCACTTAAAACATTTGCAGCTTCACGCTCTGAAGAAAAACCCGTCAATCCTCAATTTAAATTGATTGATAGTATGGCCAAAAATATGGTTCAAGGAATTTCAGATCGTTACTGGACAGAGCATACAGGTGTACGCACAAGTGATAGCGGTATGGAACGTTTTTGGGATGAAGAAGAAAACACCTCAGAATTAGATGAGTTGTTTAGTGAAGGTGAAGAAGCTCAACCCGAAGTGCAGAACAATTAAAATATTCTTCTAATGAGCTTTAATGATGGATTTATGAGATGAATCCATCATTTTTTAACTGGAGGACATGCCAATGAAAGATCCCATGCTTTTACGAAAAATTGTTTTTATTGCATTTGTGGTGTCATTTTCAGCTTGTCTTCAGATTTTTGCAGACTTATTTATTTATTGGAGAGCCAGTTTATTTGACGAGTTTTGGCGTTTATGGACTGCGCATTGGGTACATGTAGGCTGGATGCATTATCTACTCAATATGATGGCTTTTTGCTGCTTACCTTTTATTTTTCCTAAAGTTAAAATTTGGCATTTTACTGCGTTGCTTTTCTTATTACCTGTTTTGATTAGTATCAGTTTTTACTATTTTTATCCAAATATTGAAGCCTATGCTGGTTTGTCTGGTGTATTGCATGGTGCATATGTTGCAGTTGCTGGTGTACATTTGCTTGATCGAAAGGAACGTCCTTTTGCAGCAGGGGTTTTGGCTTTAATTTTAGCTAAGCTGATTTGGGAAAATACGATGGGCAGTGTTGGAACAGCTGAGCTCATTGGTAGTCCTGTACTGGTTGAAGCACATTTATTGGGTGTCGTTGGTGGAGTTGTAATCGCAATAGTTTATATCTGCTGGAAATATATTTTAAAAGAAAATTAGATTGACCTTTAAAACATAAAAGAAAAATGATGTTGTCATTTTTATTTCAATTATATTGGTGCAAATTTATCCATAACAATAAAGGGATTGGATAGAAAAGGGTTTTTTCATCTCGAAAGGAAAATTGGTTGTACTGGAGGCGTGGTAACGACCAAAATAAAAAATAGGAATGCACATGCAAAATGAGGAAAATAACAGATCAGGATTAGGTCTGTTACGTTATATATGGATAGAGTGGTTTTCTACTTTTGTCATTCTACTGCTACTTTTATTGACACTCATCATTGGTACGGGTGAGATGATTCATGGTCAATTATTGCGTGGAGGGGAGCGTTTGTATGGTAATGAAGCCGTTGGGATGCAATATTCTTTTCTACGTGCCGAACCCACCCAGCCCAGTTGTGACCGTCATCCAAATATAGATGCCCAAGTACAACAGCAAATGAAAACCAATGCCAATGACGAGTTTGCTGATATTTTTGGGACAACGTCAGAAGCTGATGTTCGTGCTTCTGTATTGGCTGGGCAACAGCAATGTGAAGAAAAATATCAATTCTATGATAAAGCTATTAAATATATAGATGATCATCCAAGTTTAAGAACTTACCGTACCATTGAAACATCATTTTTTGGTGTATTTAAATTTGGTACAGAAAACCGTGTCATTATTTTATTGTTGATGGTCGTGGTTGCTGCCATTACCGCATCAGTGAAGTTCCATCATATTGGTCTGCGAGCACCGACGACCAAATTAGATTATCGCGTTTATGCATTCTTTATGCTGCTGGCGAATGGTCTATTGACAGGATCGGTACTTAGCCAATATCACTCAATTATTAATTCAGGGGTCACCTCAACCTATGAAACCTTAGTGGTCTATTGGTTATGGATTTTCCTGTTTGTTACTTTGACCTTGATCAGTTTGGTTCAATTATTTAAGCCACCAGTGGTCCAACAAGAAGGTAAAGGGAATATTGGCCTAGCCTTACTGAGTGTTCCTTTATATGCTTATATGGCATTGGTGACGGGTCTAGTCTTTACCTTTGTTATGGATTACCCGATGGGTCAAGGGATTTATCTTGGAATTCTGGTTGAATTCTCAGGTATTTTCTTAAATCTTGCGCTATTCATTTGGGCAGGTATGTTACTGACGCAAACCCGCGTTATGGATTTATTCCTAGGTATATTACGCCCGTGGAATCTCGCGCCAGAAACATTAACTTGGCTTATTTTGATTGCTGCTGCTATTCCAACTGCTTATACCGGTGCTTCGGGAATTTTCGTTGTTGCGGCGGGTGCAATTATTTATAGAGAAGTGTGGAATTCAGGTTCACGCCGTCAATATGCTTTAGCAGTCTCTGCCATGTCTGGTTCCTTAGGTGTGGTTATTCGACCATGTCTATTGGTCATTTTGATTTCAATGCTTGATAGTCGTCATGTAACTTCTGATGAATTGTTTGATCATGGTATTTATGTATTCTGGTTAACTGCATTTATATTCCTTGGCATATCTCTCTATCTTGCAGAAACACGTTTCCGTGTGAACTCACCTAAAGTTGCTGTTCCAGCCATGCTTAAAGCCGTGGTTCCAGTCATTCCTTATATTGTGATCACGATTATTGTCATTGGGCTGTACAAGTATGGCCTAGATACCAAAATGGATGAATTCACAGCACCTGTGATTTTACCGATTATCTTGATTGCCTATATTATGTTTGACAAGTGGTGGGGCGACCGCTTTGTGACACCGCCTGATGCACATGCTGCTTTGGCTTTAGAACATGAAAAGCAATCGACTTTTATGCGTGAACATACGCCACATGTCGGAGAGAAAACACGCGGTTTCCGTCACTCTCTTTGGTTTGCTTCAGCTGAAACTGTAGGGCACATTGGCGCACTTATCATCTTGATGGCATTGTCTGCAAGTGTAGGCGGCCTAATTGAGCGCAGTGAAGTGGTGGAGTTATTACCAACTCATTTGAGTAATATTTATATTTCATTGGCATTTATTGCATTGCTATTGGCGATCATTGGGATGACCACTGATCCCTTTGGTGCGGTCATTTTAGTTGCAGCAACAATTGCACCTGTCGCTTATGAAAACGGTATACATCCAATTCATTTCTGGATGATTGTACTGGTTGCTTTTGAGCTGGGTTATGTTACGCCACCTGTTGCACTGAATCATCTATTGACACGAATGTCGGTCGGAGATGCGGAAGTTCGCGCAGCAGATGCGGAAGCTAAGGCCAAATACAACAAGTTCTATTATCGTTATGAACGTTGGCTATTACCGATTATGGTGTTATTCCCATCGTTATTGATTGTAACTTACGCACCTTATCTCTTTAAGATGTTTGGTTGGTATCAGTAATAAGCTTTAATCTAGTTTAGAAAAAGCACTCCAAATAAGGGGTGCTTTTTTTATTTGAATCTTTGGTATTCAATCTGCATGAGGATGAAAAAAAGATATGGTTTAAAGAAGTGAAAATTAAAGTGAGTATTTTTAGTTATGCATATTATCTTTTAAATCATCATTTACGACGATTTAATGGCATCAAGTTTTAGCTCACGAACTTCGATCAATAACCATTATTTTTAGAACATACTTGAGAGAAGTAAGCTCTTATATCGCAAAAAATAACGAGAAAATAAAATAATCATAGATTATTGATGAGCTAACATCATGATAGAAGCATAGAAATTTATTGAATAAACTTCAGATGAAGAGATAAAACACATTAAAAACAAATGAAATTGAGCCTATTTAAGCGTGTTTTAAATAAAAAATGGATAAAATTCATCTAAATTGATTTGAAAATTTTACTTTTAGAGCTTTCTATTTTTAGTACTCTTAAAGGTAGTCATTGGATTATTTTTGTACCAATTGTGCTTCAATTAATTTAATTTGCTCTTCTTTTAGCGTGATCAGCTGATCTGCATCATTATGTTGTGCTTTGAGTATATTTTCTTGATCATGTAATTGAGTCTGAATATCTTCAAGTTTTGCCACTTCTTCTTTGGCTAAAGCTGGATCGTTTGGAGTAGCAGTTTTCAAAATGCTTTCGTCGACCAGTTGAATGGTTTTTTCATCCATAGTGTGAACAGGTTCACTTGGTTTTACTGGCGTGGATACAGTAGAGTTGATGCTTTCAGGTTCAGTTGTTACTTCGCTTGATGAATTCATAAACCATTGATAGGCAAAAAAAAGCACAATAATGACTACCATGCCTCCAATAATGCCCATTAAAAGCTTAGGACTATGTCTTTGATCTGACGTCATTTATTTTAACCTTTATTATTTTGGCTGACGAGGTTTGAATTGAATGACACCAACTTCATCCGCTATTTCTGGTAGCTGTGGTTCATCAATATGGGTCGGACGATTTTCGCTATATCCACATTCGATGCATTCAATCCACTCATCATCACCAGAGATAAGCATGACCACTCGATCTAACGCTTCACATTTAGGACACTTAGCACCTGCAATGAAACGACGTTTAATAGTCATCTGACTTACCTTCTGATCAATTAAGCCGCCTATTTTAAGGGTTTTTAGAGGGGTTCGTCCAACCTTGATGACGTAATAACGCATCTATTTTTGGTTCTCGTCCTCTGAAATTGATAAATGCATCAAGTGCTGTATCTTTTCCGCCAACTGCTAGAATAAATTGACGAAACTCTTTTCCGGTTTGTGTGTTAAAAACACCTTCCTCTTCGAAACGATCAAAAGCATCACTGGCCAAGACCTCTGCCCACTTGTAAGAATAGTAACCCGCCGCATAACCACCCGCAAAAATATGGCTAAAGCTATGTTGGAAACGGTTATAAGGCGCAGTTGGAGCAAGGGCATATTTCTGACGGATCTCATTCAAGGTGGTCTGTACCTGTTCGGCATTTAAAGCAGAACGGTGCTTGTGAATAGACAAGTCGAATAAGGCAAACTCAATTTGACGTAAAGTTTGCATTCCAGACTGAAAGAAGCGGGCGTCCAATAAAGCCTTGAGTAAATCTTGTGGTAAATGTTGCTGGGTTTCGATGTGCTCACTCAGCAGATCAAGACTATCATGATCCCATGTCCAAAATTCCATAAACTGACTTGGCAATTCAACTGCATCCCAAGCTACACCATGTGTACCCGCCACTGAAATTTGATCGACCTCGGTCAACATATGGTGTAAACCATGACCAAATTCATGAAATAAAGTATTCACCTCATCATGTGTGAGCAATGCAGGCTGTGTTCCTACCGCAGGAGTGAAATTGCAGACCATATAGCAAATGGGTTTTTGTATGCCATTTCCCGTTTGCATACGAGAACGGAAACCACTCATCCATGCACCACCACGTTTACCACTTCTTGCGAATAGGTCGAAATAGAAACCGCCTAATACAATACCTTGATCTTCAAGTTCAAAATAACGCGCATCAGGATGCCAAACGGGTGCTTTACGTTCGACGATATTGATCCCGTATAAACGGTTTACAATACTGAATAAGCCTTGCAAAATTTTAGGCGCAGGGAAATACGGTTTTAATGATTCCTGGGATAAATTAAATTGTTGAACTTTGAGGTTTTCAGAATAATATCCAGTATCCCAAGGTTGTAAATCGCTAACGCCATCTTGCGATGCAATGGCATGGAGTTCGGCAATTTCTTGTGTAGCAGGAGCGCGTGCATGTTCTGCAAGCTCAATTAAGAATTGATTGACTGCTTCGACATTCGGTGCCATTTTACTGGCCAATGAAAACTCAGCGTAATGACTAAAGCCTAAGAGTTGTGCCATTTCATGACGAAGACTTAAAATTTCTTCCATCACGGAAGTATTATCAAATTCTAAATGTTCTGATTGATCCGAGGCACGTGTGGTATAGGCTTTATACAGTTCTTCACGCAATTCGCGATCATCTGCATAGGTCATAATCGCAAGATAGGCTGGAATATCTAAAGTTGCAACGGCTTGTTCAAGTTCACGTTGTTGTCCATATTGTTTTAACAGTTCGATACTACTGGGCGGCAGACCTTGCAATTGTACTTCAGTCAACGGCTTAAAATAAGCTTGAGTCGCATCAAGCACATGATTGGAAAAATCAGATGCAAGCTGAGACAAACGCGCAGAAATCGCTGCATAACGTTTTTTTGCATTTCCCTCTAGAGCCACACCCGATAACTTGAAATCACGTAGTGCAAGTTTAATCGCACTTTGCTGTGCAACCGGCAAGGTATCAAATAAAGCCACATCATGGACATGTTGAAAAGTTTGGTACAACACCGTGTGTTGACCCAATTCGGTATAGTACTCACTCAAAGCAGGGAGGAGAGACTGGTAAACTTCACGGGTTTCTGTATTGTTCATCACAGCATTAAGATGAGAGAGAATACCCCAAACTTCACTCAGATTATTTTCGAGAGTGTCCACTTGTTCCAAGACTAAAAGCTGTGTCTGAATATTTTCAGGAATTTCTGTTAAATTATTTAAAAAATTTAATCCTTGTTGAATAGATTGTTCAATTTGTTGTTTTAAATCGGCAAGTTGAATTCTCTCAAATTGAGGAACAGGCAAAGTGGCCTTGTCTAAAGTCATTTCTATACGCCATAACATTGATAAACTTAATAGTAGATGTAGGGCTTAGACTTCAGAAAATCAAGTAATTTAAAATTTTTTATCAATTTTTGCATTAAGAATTTTCATTTCTTTATGTATTTTTGAAATTTGTTCTGTCATTCCTCCGGTACTTGCAGGAAGAGCTTCAAGTTCTCTAATATCAATAACGGAGCTATCTGAAATTTTAGATTGCCACAGATTTAAGGGGTGTTTATAAGTATAAGTAACTGTAAAAGTAATGGGTTGATCGTTCAAAGCTTCTTTTAAGCCTCCAAATTGTCCCCAATCATAAATATAGCTTTGTTCTGGATGAAAAATTTTAATTCCATATTTGAAAATTCCATTTTGAAATATTTCTTTGGGACTAGCCAATTTTCCTATACCGAATGCTCTTCTAGGTAAAGGCTGGTCAGTTTTAATCTTAAGGTTTTCAGCAACGCCATTACCTATATTTTTTACATTAAGTTGAATAAAAGTTTCTTTTGCATAATGAGGGGTAGCAAATATGATGATTCGTGGACTTTGGTTTGATTTAAAAACAGCGTAAGTGATTAGAAGGGCTAGAATTGAAATTATTAGTGTCAAAATTTCGTGTATTTCCATAAAATATTTTCTAGTTATGTACATTTTTTGATTATAAATAAAATGAGAGCCGAAGCTCTCATTTTATTTCGACATTAATCCTGCTTTATTTTAGCATTGGATTTTTTCTTTTTGGGTTTGGACTTTTTCTTCACTTTATCTTTGTCTTTAATTTTGCCATCAGACTTGGTTGAAGATTTTTTATCTGTAGATGTGGCTTTGGTTTTTGGCTTTTTCTTACGAATCGGCTGTTCACCATTTTCACTCAATACCGCTTTAGCACGAGGATTAAACACTTCTTCTTTAGTTGAAGTTTTGGCAACCCGCGGCGCTCGGCTACGAATAGCACGACCAGCATGAGACAACTGTTGCAATAATTCAAAATCTATTTTGCGATCTTCTAAATTTACCGCAGCAACTTTAATTTTGACTTCATCACCCAGACTAAAAGTTTGTCCACGATTTTGTCCGACTAAGCTTTGGCTGGCTTGATCATAAACAAAGAAGTCATCACCCAATTGACTCACATGAATCATGCCATCGACATATAAGTCTTTAAGTGTCACGAACAAACCAAACTCAGCCACTGCGCTGATCGTGCCCACGAATTCTTCACCTAAATGCTGTTGCATATAGTGACATTTTAGCCAAGTGGTGACAGAACGAGATGCTTCATCTGCACGGCGTTCGGTTTGTGAAAAATGCTCACCTGCATCATCTAAAGCGGCTCCTGAAAGAGGGGAAGGCTTTTGTTTTAAATGTGCTTTAATTGCGCGGTGCAACAACAAATCAGGGTAACGACGAATAGGCGAAGTAAAGTGGGTGTAGGCATCATAGGCCAAACCAAAATGTCCCGCATTGTTTGCGCCGTAATAGGCTTGCATCATGGAACGTAATAAGACTGCATGAATACTTGGTGCATCAATACGGTCTTTCGTTGCTTCAATGACCATCTGGTAATCTTTTTGCGTGGGTTGTTCTGGGAAAGGCAAACCCAGTAACTTCACATATTCACGTACTTTTTGAATGCGTGAAAATTCAGGTGGTTCATGTACACGATACAACATCGGGATGTCATTTTCTAAGGCATATTCAGCTGCTGCTACATTGGCCAACAGCATACATTCTTCAATCAGTTTATGCGCTTCATTACGTGAACGCGGTAAAATTTCTTTAATGCCACCCAGTTCATCAAAAGTCATATAGGTTTCGACAGTTTCGAATTCCATGGCATGACGTTCTGCACGTAAGCCTTTAAGGACTTGATAAAGTTGGAACAACGTATTAATGGATTTACGAACGTCACGATCCTCTGGAATCGCTGCACTATCGCCATCAAAATATTGTGCCACTTGGGTGTAGGTTAAACGTGCTTTTGAATGCATCACCGATGGATAAAACTGGAAACTTGTGACTTTACCTGCACGAGATAAATTTAAGTCGCAGACCATACACAGGCGATCTAAATGCGGATTGAGCGAACACAATCCATTTGAAAGCGCCTCAGGCAACATGGGTAAAACAAAATGCGGAAAATACACTGAAGTGCCGCGTTCTTTGGCTTCCTCATCTAAAGGTTTGTCAGGACGTACATAATGACTCACGTCCGCAATTGCAACCACAACACGGTAACCACCGCCAGGACGCTTTTCTGCGTACACGGCATCGTCAAAATCACGGGCATCTTCGCCGTCAATAGTGACTAAGGCTAAATCACGTAAATCAATACGACCTTCACGGTCTTGAGCATTTGGCTCTTTAAAGTGTTCTGCGTCACGGATCACTTCTTCTGGAAACTCATACGGCAAACCAAATTCTAAAATGGTTTGCGGAATAATAATTTCAGTATCAGCTTTGTCTGCCATAGATTGAACAATATGACCTGTGGGTAATTCTTCACGCGTAGGGTAATCATCAATGGCGACACGAACAGAATCACCCAATTTGACTTGTGCGTGCTGGATCAATTCTTTTTCTAGGGTAATTGGTTGATGTGCATTTGGACTGGCAGGTTGAATAAAATACTCACCATCATAAATGGACACTTTACCAATAATCTGTTTCACACGGTGTTGCAGGACTTCAGTAATAAATCCCCACGCTTTACCTTTTCGATCTACAGAGGTTTGTCGCACTTTAACGCGGTCACCATTGAACACCAAACGCAGTTCTCGCTCAGCCAATAGCACGTCATCATGATTGGCAATTTTTGCAGTACCTAAACCTTTTGCATTAATGTAGACGGTTGCTTCATGGATCGGTTGGCTGGTTGCAAGTTGGAACTTTATTCCATCTTTCATTAATTGGCCATCGCGTACCATTGCACTTAATCGATGGCTCAAAGCTTCTATACTTTTTTCATCTGCAAGATTGAACTGCTCGACTAAATCGGCATGAGATTGTGGTGCTTGTAATTTTTCAATCGTTTCTGAAATTAGAATACGGCTTGGAATAGGATTGTCATAACGCTCAGCTTCAGCTTTAGCTTCAGGATCGACCCAATTTTTCATCATGTCTTTGGCTTCATGTCAGAAGATAGGATTAGCATAAGTCATGCAGCGTGATACTGCACGTAAATGATTGCATTATTGTGTTTTAAGCTTCGATTTTAGCGTGCGCTGTGCTATTTCAAAAGCTGAAATATGATTGAAGCGCAGAAAAGTAGCTCACATTACGCCAAAATCGTTTAAAAAGTAGTTGATTGATCAAAAATATCAGAATTTTTTGAAATGTGACTTGAAGAATGAGAGTTTAGTTTGTATTATGGCGGCTCGTTACGGTGAGGTGGCCGAGTGGCTGAAGGTACTCCCCTGCTAAGGGAGCGTGGGTCTTAAAGCCCACCGAGGGTTCGAATCCCTCCCTCACCGCCACGAATAACTTGAAATGCGCTCATAGCTCAGCTGGATAGAGCACTTGGCTACGAACTAAGGGGTCGGGAGTTCGAATCTCTCTGAGCGCACCAATCAAGTTAAACGTGTAATTTTTTATTATTCAATTGAATGATGTTAAAATAGTAACGATGTCGAAAGACAACTCAAGTACGCGCTCATAGCTCAGCTGGATAGAGCACTTGGCTACGAACTAAGGGGTCGGGAGTTCGAATCTCTCTGAGCGCACCAACTTGAACACATCGAAAGATGTAAAATTAAAGAAACCGCATCTATTGCGGTTTTTTTGTGTCTAAAATTTATTAGAGAAACTATTTTTTTAAATCATCTGTTCTGAGAAGACCTTAAGGCTAATTAAGTTTGGTCGATTTTAATAGTGTATTACTCTAAATCTACTTTAAAAAATCCTTTTGCCCAATAACTGTCCATTTGATTTCAGTTTGGTGAAAAAGCACTTAACAGGATGTTAAAAACGCGTATAATGCAGCTCATCAAGACGTCGCGCTCATAGCTCAGCTGGATAGAGCACTTGGCTACGAACTAAGGGGTCGGGAGTTCGAATCTCTCTGAGCGCACCAACTTGATGATCGTAAGATGTAAAATTAAAGAAACCGCACATGTTGCGGTTTTTTGTCATTTAAATTTTAGAATCAAAATGAGATCAATAATTTTATTCATTCTTTCACTTGTTGTTTCATTTTGAGTGCCAATACTGTATTTCCACCAATCGCAGGCAACATTTCATGGTAGGGCAGGCTTCGCATTGCGCGAAGCAAAAATGGCGCTTTATCATGAATTTTCATGGCACTACTGATTTGAAGTAAGGTTCCTGAATGTTGTGGAATAAGCTGCATACCACCTTGAATAAATTTTAAATCCCCGCCTACTGCATAAAATCTGTTGGCTAAATTGTTAGAATGATTAAAACGAAGTTTGAAGTCAAAAGGAATGTTAATGACGCCTAAGCCCACTGAAATTTTGTAATCAGCGTCTAGTGTATTGGCATCAAATTTTTGAATATTCATCTTTTTAATTTGGCGTGGAAAAAGTACCTGAAAAGAAGTGGGTTCTAACCAGCGTTGCATCTGCTGTGGAGCTTGCGCAAAATAATGATAACTGCGACTAAAGCGTAAATTCTCTAGACCGTGTGAATACGACACTTTGGCTGTTGGAAAAATAAATGAAACGGGTTGCTGTGAGCGTTGACTTAAGGCAGTAATTTTTTGAATTTGAATAGAATTTAAGTGCAGTTCAGGTAGTTGTCCCATTTTTAACACGGGGGAACGGGGTGTTTTGAATTTTTGTTGTAATGCTTCGAGTAGAAAAGCATTGGTACTGGCAGGAATTCCCAGTTTAGCCTCTGGAATAGCCTGCAAAATTTTACTTAATAGAAAACCTTGAGGATGGTTTAGGTCACCCCATTGGGTTATGGTCACTAAAGTCTGTTGATTGCCCAGATCAAACCATTCAATTTTACCTGCCCCATAAGGAATGGGTGCATCGACAACAAGGGTTGAAATACTACTGTTGTTTAAATGATGCTGCATTACTACATTTTCTTTAAAATTGAGAATAGGAATAGGCGTGGGAATATGTACTTGGTATTTTACTTGGGTAATATCGCCTTGCTGTTCTAAAATTTTGGCCGATTTTAGTGTAGGGAATACATTCACATAATGAGTGTAATGCGTCAGAGTTTTTGCAATGTATTGTGCATCGACAGGAACGACAACAGCTGCACTATAAAATTGTGCAGCAATTTTGGTGTTGTTGCGGTAAGTTGGCAGCTGAAAACTTTGTTGAGGATGAGCATAAATAAAAATACGGTTACCTGTAAGTGCAGCCAGCTGTTGAGGATCGTTATTAAAACTCTTTAGACTGCTGGGGACTTGTGCATCCCAAGGGATTAATTTTGCCCAAGAATAACTGTTGAATATACAGCCTAAAAATAGGGCTATAAACCGAATCGTGCGCATAGAACAACATCCTGTTTATCGCTGTTTTAATTATTTCTATGCTGTTTTAACGCTTTTTAAGCCGATTAAAAAGTAGGCTTGTGTAATTCTAAACATGAAAAAATAAGGAAATATGGAAATTCAGTGTAATATCTTGCCTTAATATTTATACATGTTTGATGATGGAATTATGTCAGAAAATCAGCCTGCCTTGTCTTTACGGTATTTCCTGAATTTAGAAGAATCTCAGGATGGTTTTGCACTTGCGACTTTTGGTAAAAAACAAATCACACGTTTTATTACGCCGTTGGTAAGTATCGCCATTATGGTCTGGGGCTTTATGCTCGGTTTTAGTGGTGTTGGGCGTTATTACGTGGCATTGGGGGCTTTTTTCTTAATTATGCAAATGATCATGCGTTATTGGTTTTTACCAATGATGTTTAAACGACAATTTGTCAAATATCAGTTTGGTAAGAGTGAGCAAGGGATTGAATTATTTCAAGATCATGCTGAGATTTTTGCGAATGGTCGCAAACAAGCGTTTAATTATAGCGAAGTGCAAAAATTTGCCATGGGTAAATTAACCTATATGCTTGAGCTTAAAAATCGGACCGTGATTATTGTGCCTAAACGTGCTTTTGAGCAATCAGCCGATCAGACATTATTTGAACATACATTTAAGCAGTAAGTTTTTTTAAGAACTCAGTTTTTTAATCGCGTAGAAATGAAATATAAAGGAAGATCATGAGTACACGTCCATCAAAAATTATCTGTGTCGGTCGTAGTTATGCAGACCATGCTAAAGAATTAGGCAATGCCATTCCTGATCGTCCTGTTTTATTTATAAAGCCGCCCAGCAGCTTACTTTCTTTAGAACAAGGGATTTCATGGAATTCTGCATGGGGCAGTTGCCATTATGAGTGTGAATTAAGCTTACGCATTGATCGAACCTTAAAAGCCGAAACCGATCCAGCTAAAGTTTTACAGGCTGTAGGCGCCGTGACGCTTGGTTTAGATTTAACTTTACGTGATTTACAAAATGATTTGAAACAGAAAGGTGAGCCTTGGGAACGTGCAAAAGCCTTTGATGGTTCTTGTGTTTTGGCAGACTGGATTGATGTTTCAGAAATTAAAGACTGGCACAACGTTCAATATAGTTTTCATGTAAATGATGAGTTGCGTCAAGCAGGAGATACTGCTTTTCTTATTTTTGATATTGCCACATTACTGGTCAATATTAATCAGGTTTTTACTCTAGAACCAGGTGATGTGGTAATGACAGGTACACCTGCAGGTGTAGCAGCATTAAAAGCAGGGGATCAGTTGAGTATGACTTTGCAAGGTAAAACTCAAGATTTTGTCTGGAAAACTTTTGTTCAAGCCTAAGGTAAATTAAAAAAAGGACGACATGATGTCGTCCTTTTTTCATTGTATTTTTTGTTTCATCCTTGCTAGTCAGTAAATGTAGGAAAAAATAAAATTATGTTTGGCCTTACTTAAATTGACTATTATTTCTGTTCTAAAATTTTAGATAACGGAATAGCCAATTTTGCTGACAAATAATCATCCGTTTCAATCAGTGTGGGCCCGAGTTTCTGCATCCATTCATCATCAGGATGAATGTTGCCTACATCATGGCGTTGCGGAAGTGGGTAAGGAAGTTTTGAATAGAAACTCCAGAAATCGACTTGAGATAAATTGCGTACCAATACAAATTCATTATCATCCGTCCGTTTGACTAGATTCTGTTGTTCCAACATTTGTACATAGGCAGGCCAGCGCCCAATTTCTTCTCTTCCTAAAACATCTAAAGCTTCTTTATCGGTGACGCTTTCGCCCTTAAGTTGTTTTTTATAAAATAATTCCAATAAATCTAACAACATAATAATGGGATGGCGTTTTTGTTCTTTGCCTGTATAAAATGCGGTTAAGGCATAACTAATTTCTACACCCAATAAAATAATATTCCAAGATAAGAAAATCCATAAAAGAAAAATTGGAACAGCAGCAAAAGCACCATATACAATTTCATAACTAGTAAAATTGGACATGATAAACCCGAATAAATTCTTTAATAATTCAAATACCACTGCACTGAATGTGCCTGCAATTAAGGCAGATTTGATAGGAACGCTACGGTTTGGAATAGTCCAATTGAGAATAAAGAAACCTAAAATGGTAAGTGAAAAGGAAATACACCAAAAAATAAATGCGCCATTCACTTCATAGCCTGCAAAATTATTACTCAGTACATTTAAAGATGCGACCGCAGATGAAATCACGAATGCACTACCCAGTAAAATTGGGCCGAGTGAAATAATGGTCCAATAGCGCATAAAACCAATAATCCCACCGCGAGTTTCTCGTACTCGCCAAATTCGGTTGAAAGCAGTTTCAATGCTGGTCAGCATCATCACAGTCGTAATAAACAGAAATAAAATACCAATGACAGTCAGATTGCTGGATTTATCAGTGAAGGCATTAAAGGCTTTATCAAATGCGATTGTGGTTTTAGGTAAGAAATTACTATAAATCAATTGCTGTAATTGCTGACGGGCAGGCTCGAGTGCTTTAATAGATGAAATAATCACCAAAAAAACCGTCAGCATCGGAACAACGGCAAACAGGGTTGTATAAGTCAACGAGCCTGCTTGTTCACGGCAACGATCTGCTTCAAAACGTCTGATCACAAATAAAACAAATTGAAACCAAGTTTTGTTATAAAAAGGAAGTTTACTTAAATATTTTTCTAACATAGATATAAAGTCTCAATTTTTTTAATCATCTTAATGAATTTTCATCACCAAGCTTAACCAAAAAATAGAAAAAATACCGTATAGTTTTCTTCTTTGATCTTGATTATAAAAAATTATGCAGCCTTATGTTCTTGTTTTATATTACAGCAAATACGGTTCAACCAAAGAAATGGCCCATTTAATTGCCAATGGTATTGAAGCTACAGGAATAGCAGTCAAAATTCGTACTGTTCCAGAGTTGTCTACTGTAGTCGAAATGGCAGCACCAAGTATTCCTGCTGAGGGGGATATTTATTGTCGTTTGGATGATTTGGAAAATTGTTCAGGTCTGGCTTTAGGCTCACCAACACGCTTTGGTAATATGGCGAGTGAAATGAAGTATTTTTGGGATCAGACCACCAGTCTTTGGTTAAATGGTGCATTGCACCATAAACCTGCCTGTGTATTTACTTCATCAGGTTCTATGCATGGTGGTCAGGAAAGTACACTTTTGAGCATGCTTCCACCATTGTTTCATCATGGGATGATGATCATGGGATTACCCAATGCGAACCCTGCTTTATCTCATACCAAGTCGGGGGGAACACCTTATGGCGCAAGTCATGTCAGTGGGCCACGTCATGATTTGACATTAAGTCAGGATGAAAAGGTTCTATGTGAAGAACAAGGTAAATATTTAGGTCAAATCGTGCAAAAATTACAATCGCTTTAATCTTCGATAAGCTTGCACATTCTTCTCAAAAAGTGAGCTAAATCAGCTCACTTTTTATCTTGGATGACGTCGATTTTTATTTTTTGTTTAAAGCGGTGCTTACACTTTAAGCATTTGTAATCTAAGAAAATATTTTTATCGATAATTACACCTGCTTTTTTGCCTAATACATTACCTAAGACACCGCCAGTTACCCCAGCAGCGATAGCACCGACAAAAGTACCCACTGTCCCGCCGAAAATAACGCCTAAAGGGCCTGCGACAGCTCCAATCGCTGCACCTGTAGATGCGCCAGTTGCTGCACCACCGACTGTGCCTGCTGTTGCACCAGCAGAAGTCATCAATAAACCACTAATGGTTCTTAATTGTTTTTCATGATTTCGTTTTTCAACGTCAGCAGATCCACATTTTGGGCATTGAATAGATTGTTCCATTTACTTTTATCTCTGATTCATCTTGTTATAAGGTTTAGAAATGTTATTAAAATTGCTAACATTTGCTAAAAAATTATGTCTATCAACAACATAAAATTTCGGAATATTTTATATTTGTCTAATTTTAGCTGAAGATAGGCTTGAGAAGTTTATCTAAGTTGTAAATGTAAACTGTTCATTAAGGAGAAAGGTTTTATACAAAGAGTGTCGATTTATCTATAGCGACGACTAGAAATTGAAATTGAATTCCCATCAGGATCTTTTGTATTGGAAAACTGATAACCATTTGCTTGATGCGTGACACCAAAGACCAAGCCATTTTCGAAAGCCTGTTGTTTGAAAGCGTTTAAATCTACAACTGAAAACACCAATTTAATATTCGCTTGTCCTGTTTTTAAGCTTTTAGCGGCTTGGTGAATTAAAATTTGTATGTTTCCACTTTCTGAATTTAATTCAATTAAGCCATCTATAATTTCTTTATTGCTCTGAAAGTTAAAATGTTTTGTATAAAAAAGTGCTGTTTTTTGCATATCTTTCGCGTAGATCATAATACTTTGCAAAGAAGGAGTAATCATTTTAATCCTGCATAAAATTTTAAAAAGTGAAATTTTTTTGGATGTACTCTATATTGAACTATTGATAATATTTTAGTGCGCTATTTTGCAATCAGCTGTTTATGATTTATACACAATCTAAAATAAAAAAAGAGTGCTTAAGCACTCTTTTAAAATTTAAATTGAAACTTAGTCTCGTACAAATTCAACAGTGCCGTGACTTAAAGATTGAACCCGTGCTAAAGATTCTACGCGATATCCTTTTTCAAGCAAAATGTCGCGACCTGATTGGAATGATTTTTCAATCACAATCCCGACACCCACCACTTCAGCATTGGCTTGATGAATTAAGTCAATTAAGCCCAAAGCAGCTTGACCATTTGCCAAGAAGTCATCAATCACTAAGGCTTTATCGCTAGCACTAAGATGTTTGTTTGAAATCGCAATGGTACTTTCGGTTTGTTTGGTGAAAGAAAATACTTTAGAACGGTATAAATCATCTTTTAAGGTTAAAGACTGATATTTACGTGCAAAAATCACAGGTACACCCAGTTCTAAACCCGCCATAACAGCAGGTGCAATGCCAGATGCTTCGATGGTAATAATCTTGGTGATACCGGCATCTTTAAAACGTGCAGCAAATTCTTTACCAATTTGCTGCATGAGTACAGGATCAATTTGATGATTCAGGAAAGCATCAACTTTCAGAACTTGATCTGATAGAACGATACCTTCAGTTAAGATTTTCTGTTCTAGTGCGTGCACGGGAGAGTCCTCTAAGGGCAAATGCTTGTTCAAGCAAAAGCGTATTTTAAAAAGGCTCTCAAAAAATGCAAGTAAAATTGACCAAATGGTTTAATTTGTTGAGCCTTTGTAGCCAGTTAATAGCAATCCATAAGAAGTTTTACCATCTTGATGAGACACTTTTACTGGTGCGTAGTCCAATTTAGGCGCTAACCAGAAAATTGTATCGCGATTTGGCTTATCATGTTTCATTACTACTTTAATGGTGTCAAAAGTACCATAAGATGTTTTAACTTTCTCTGAACCCTGTTTGACGAAACGACGGGCTTCAATTTCTTTGGCATCTGCAATCGCATAACTTGGCTTTAAACCAGACGTTTTTAAATCTTCACGGAGTTGTAATTCTGCATTCAATTCATCCAGTACTCCAGCCTTCCATGCAAATGATCGTGCTTTATCATCTTTTTTAGTCGAAATGGTTTTTGTATTTGGATTGAAATTAATACTCATCGTGTTGTTATGCACTAAAATCTTGCTGCTTCGGCTAAAACTATTTGAAATGATGTTATTGCCGCTTAAGCTGAAACGACTGGTTTCAGTTGCAGAGGCGATAGCACCTGCTTTTGCAGCAAAGACATAGCTCCAGTTATTGCCTGACTTGCTTAAAGTCCGTGTAGCCGAACCCATATTTTTGCCATTATAGCTAAATTGATAACTTGCTTGGAATGGACTCATGGCAAAGGTCTGGCTTGAGAACCCTGTGAACAATAAGGTCGCCATTACGCCCGTGGCCATCGCAATTGTTTTCAATACATGTTGAGCCATAAGTCATCTTTTCCTATGAAGTTGAATTAAAATACAGTTCATTTTACTTATGCAACATTATGCACTTGGATGATGAAGATAAAATTTGGATTTTTATCTCATCTGTATCTTTGTGTAGTCTTTTTGGATAATTGAATACAGTTGAACTAATCAAATTATGAATTTACTTTTTGCTTGATGGGACTGACTTCGGTTTCAGATAATTCCTCGTCAAGTGACCAGTCTTCTATCGGGTCTTCAGACATTTTTCTAAACAGTGCTGTCAGATTGACATTACCCATGACCACCAGTTTGGCTTCACGTAAAACGGCATGATTGACATGAACTTTGGCTAAAGTATCAATAATAGAACGTTGTTTACCTAACCAGCGATTTAAATCTAGATAGAGTAAATCGTCTTTCACTGTTATGACATTTAGCTTTTCTAAAATCATGCCTAAAGGATCTTTATTTAAAACTTTTTGATAGAAAAATAAGGCCATATTGACGGCTAATTTTTGGAATACATTTTTAAATTTTGCATCAATGACTTGCGTGTCACTGATTTGCTCAAAAACAATGAGTTGGGTGTCTTTATTCATTTCCATTTGAATCAGCTTTAAGTCGACTGACAAAGTAATATTCAGGCCTTTAAAGTCTAATGTGGCATATAAGCGTAGCCAATCCTCATGTAAGTCCGCATGCAAATCTTTCAGCATAGACACATTATCAGTCACGAAACGTTGAAAAGTGGCGTTCAGAAAAACTTGCGATAATGGGAATTCACGCTCATCTTCAATAAACCCTTCTGCTTTTTGATACACTTGGCGTATACGTTTAGAGATATTGGATAGTAGCGTTTGCATATTAGGCATCCTAGCTAATTCATCTTTTTACTTGGATAAATTTTTTCGAAAGTATTAAAAATACAAGTATTCTGTCTTGCAGTTTAGCAAAATTAATTGCACCATTTTCATGATTTTAATTGGGTATAGCTGGCTTATTGATAGAGTTCTCGTTTTTCGCTCATAAGTAGAAGCTGTAATTATTTTATACTGCATAATGCAGTTTGGGGAACCAGACATTTTGTCGGTTTAATGTGATGCTTAAAAAAATTAGTTTTGCACCTTTTATGCATGCATGGTGGAAAGACCCTGTTTTTAGCAGTGCCGTTATTTTGGCTGTAGTTCTGCATTTGATTGTTTTAACCTTACAGTTTGCAATGCCACAAGAAAGCGATGCAGCAGTCAAAGAAATTGCAGTAACTTTACGCCCAAGTAAAGATCAAATTAAAAATGCAGATTTTTTGGCACAGGCTGATCAGCAGGGTTCAGGCACATTTCGTGAGGCACATCGTATGTCAAGTGATATGCCGGCTGCTGAACTTGAACAGACTGCGGGTGAGCAAGAACAAGAAACTTTAGAGCGTTTACAACAAAAAAGTGAACTCAGCTTTGAGGAAAAGGTTTTAATGACCACCCTCAGTTGGAAAAAAGAAGCGGAACAAAATCAACGTAAAAAGGCCATGCAAGCATTAAATAGCCAGTTTCAGGCCAAAGCTGCAATGGTCGCCAGTCTTGAAGCACAATATTTACAACGTCAGCAAAACTTTAGCCGTCAGCAAAAAATTAAAACAGTCGATGGCATTCAAGCTAAACGAGATATTTCTGCAGCATATTTAGAAAAATTTCGGCAGAAAGTCGAGTTCTACGGCAACCGTTATTATCCTGATACTGCAAAAGAGCAACGTTTAGCTGGTGAAGTTCGTTTAATGGTCATCTTAAATAAAAATGGCGGTATTCGCGCACTGCGTTTAATTGAAAGTTCAGGGCATCCAGTTTTAGATGAAGCTGCTAAAACTTCGGTGCGCAAGGCTGCGCCATTTGGTGATTTTGAGCAAAATATGAAGGATATTTCAGAGCTTCGGGTTGTACGAACGTGGCGTTTCGATCCTGCTGAAGCTGAATTTGAAGTGCATTGATGATTTGCCAGTAATGATTTCTATTTCACGGTTTCAATGATTTATATTTTATGGTGTGGCACGGATATAATGTCCTTGATGGCTGCCATCCATCCAAGTGACCATTAAATGAGCATCTGAAATTTTTAAACGAGTAGGAAAAATTTCTAACTGTTTGGTGTATTTCGGCAATGCTTTTAAGCCAATACAGTTGCCATTTTTCCACCATGTGCCTTCTGCATATTGGTCTAAAGATCCCACGGCTAAATACCATTTAAACTTGCCATGGTCTTGAAGTAACAGTTCTGAGCCGACTTCCATGACACCTTGTAAATAATAATGCCCAGTCCACGCTTGATCTGTAGCTTGAAATTTTACCTCTTTACAGTCGGTTGCATGATTGGCATAGAGTGGGGTGGTGCAACATAATGCGAGTACACATACTATTTTCGAAATCGGCTGATACATTTTATGAGGCCTAGATCTATTTTTTAATATTGGATTATTTTTAGCATAAATAAACCCGACTCATCTAGATGCATCGGGTTTGATTTTTTTATATAAAAATTATTGTTCTAGATAGGGATTTTCAAAACCTAATTTGGCTAAAATTTGAATCTCCAAAGCTTCCATTTCTTCCGCGTCTTGCTCAGATGTTTCATGATCATAACCCATTAAATGTAATGTGCCATGCACGAGCATGTGGGTAAAATGCTCAATTGGTGTTTTGTTTTGCTCAATTGCTTCTTGTAACACCACAGGAATACAAATCACTAAATCACCAAGAGGAAATGTATCTAAAATTTGTGCCATTTCATCAGGCAAGTCACTCGGGAAAGACAGTACATTGGTTGGTTTGTCTTTATCTCGATATTGAAGGTTGAGTTTATGACTTTCATCATGATTGACACAGGCAATACCCATTTCACAATCACTTTGTGTATCGATATAGCGTAGTGTCGTTTCAATGACTTTTTTTAAATAAACACGTTTGAGCACCAATTCAGGTGCTTCAAACGCTTGTTGAATCGATAGACTAAGTTTCAAAACAATCCTTACATATTTTCTTGACTTTGCTCTGTCTGCCCATGATGTTGAGCATCTGCAGCTGAGTCATTTTCAGAAATTAAGGCATCTTGACGAGCTTTACGTTCAGCACGTCCTTCTGCACTTAATCGGTGTTGTTCACTGTCCCAGCCTTCATAGGCTTCAACAATTTTTTGTACCAGCTGATGACGGACCACATCACGTGAATGGAAGCGCGTGATATGAATTTCTTTAATGTTTTCAATCACACGCAATGCATGAGATAAACCTGACTGTTGACCACGTGGTAAATCGACCTGAGTAATGTCACCCGTAATGACCGCACGTGAACCAAAACCTAAACGGGTCAAGAACATTTTCATTTGTTCTGGCGTGGTATTTTGTGCTTCATCTAAAATGACAAAAGAGTGATTCAGCGTTCGACCACGCATATAGGCAAGTGGTGCGACTTCAATCACCTGACGTTCAATCAGTTTTGCAACTTTTTCAAAACCCAACATTTCATATAAAGCATCGTAAAGAGGACGCAAATAAGGATCGATTTTCTGGCTTAAATCGCCAGGTAAAAAGCCAAGCTTTTCACCAGCTTCAACAGCAGGACGCACCAAAAGAATACGTTGAATTTCATTACGTTCCAACATATCCACTGCTGCGGCTACAGCCAAATAGGTTTTACCTGTACCTGCAGGGCCAATACCAAACGAAATGTCACTTTGTAAAATACGTTGTACATATCGTTTTTGATTGGCTCCTCGTGGATTAATACGACCCTTACGCGTTTGTAACCAGACTTCTTCCAAACCTGTATGTTCCTGATCTGGATCAATCTGTAATTCACGGTCAGTTTGACTGCCCTGAATCATCAAATGAATAACATCGGCACTGATTTGTTGTGAGAGTTCCGCTTCTTCATGCAAACGCTGCAATAAGCTTTCGGCTCTCTCAACCGCATCTATTTCACCGTCGATATAAAAACTATCGCTTCGGTGCGCTATTTTGACATCTAAACGTTGTTCGATTTGTTTCAGATGCCCGTTATAAGCACCTAACATACTTTTTAAACGGTCTACTGAAATGCCTGGAAAAGCCACGGTACGTCGAATCGCTGCAGTCAAGATAATTCCTTATAATGATTGTGTGTCAGCTCTTACATTACGCCACGTCAGGCTCAAGATTCAATAGCTCACCGTAAACAAAATTTAAAGTTTTAATTTCAGTAATTTCGATTTCTGCAAAACGCCCGACCCACGCAGCATCACCAATAAATGAGACTAAACGCGTGTTGTCTGCAGTTCCGACCAATAAATTTGGATCTTTGTTGGATACATTTTCAATCAAAACGCGTTGAACTGTACCTAACATGGCATCTGTTTTATCAATGCTTGAACGTTTAATCCAGCGTTGAACTTTACCTAAACGATCTTTTTTGACATCTTCAGGGGTATTGTCTGGCAAGTCAGAAGCAGGCGTACCTGGGCGTTTTGAATAAATAAAACTGTAAGAATGATCAAAATCTAAATCTTGAATAAACTGGTAGGTTTCTTCAAAGTGCGCATCCGTTTCGCCTGGGAAACCAATGATGAAATCGCTCGATAAATGCATATCCGGACGGACTTGACGTAAACGCGCAATTTTATCGATATACACATCAATCGTGTGGTTACGCTTCATGGCTTGAAGGACATCATTTGAACCACTTTGAACAGGCAGATGCAGATGCGAGACCATTTGCGGTAGATCACTATAGCATTGAATCAGATCATCGTTAAATTCAAGCGGGTGCGAGGTTGTATAACGCAAGCGACCAATGCCCGAAATTTCTGCAACCAGACGCAATAAATCGGCAAAGGTACAAATTTCACCTTCGAAAGTTTCACCACGGTAGCCATTCACATTTTGACCTAAAAGCGAAATTTCACGTACACCTTTTTCAGCCAAGCCTGCGATTTCAGCCAATACATCATCTAAAGGACGAGAGACTTCTTCACCGCGGGTATACGGAACCACACAGAAAGAGCAGTATTTTGAACAGCCTTCCATGATTGAAACAAATGCTTTATAGCCTTCAACACGTGGCTCAGGTAAAAAGTCGAATTTTTCAATATCAGGGAAAGAAATATCCACCAATTTGATTTTGTCTTTTTTCGGCTTTTCAATTTGATCAGAGTGTTGATCGAGCATTTGCGGTAAGCGATGCAGGGTTTGCGGACCAAAAACCATGTCCACATAAGGCGCGCGTTTTTGAATGTTATCGCCTTCTTGTGATGCCACACAGCCACCGACACCAATCACTAAGTCAGGATTTTTTTCTTTTAGCTTACGCCAGCGACCCAGTTCAGAAAAGACTTTTTCTTGCGCTTTTTCACGAATAGAGCAGGTATTCATCAGGAGAATATCGGCTTCTTTTGGATCTTTGGTGAGCACATAGCCATGTGAGTCGCCCAAAAGATCTGCCATACGATGACTGTCATACTCATTCATCTGACACCCTTGCGTTTCAATGTACAGTTTTTTGACTGAATCTTGAACATGGGTGTGCTGTGGCTGGGTGACAGTGTTTTCTGAAGCAGCTTGGGCACTTTTTGGAATGAAGGTTTGAACCGTCATGTAGGCTCCTAGAAGGATAAATCAAAGAAATCACAATTTTAGATTTCCCTTATTTCCCATGAGTGAAATGGGATGCAGGGAGAACCACTTTTCTTTTTGATTTCAATTTTGGATTAAAACTGAAGTGAAAAAAATTAGGCTGGCTCAATCTGTCTAATTGTAATTTGAATAGAAGAAAGGCGCATATTTTAGCAGGAATTGAAGATAAACTTATAGATATAAATAAGCGCATAAAAATATTGATTTATGCAGTAAAAATGATTGAAAATTAATATTGTCTAATCATAAGGTTACATAACAGAACAGTAGACCTATTGAATAGTACTTAAACTATTTACACATGATTAGGCAAGATCTATACAAGATTAAAGGACGGAAGACCAGCATATGTTCAATCGGGTAATTCATAAAAAATATTATAAAATGCTTGCGTTGAGCTTGGCATCAACAGGTTGTATGTCCCTAAGCCATGCGGCAGATGAACAATTTAATGATGCTTTAAGAGCCGCCAATTCTGGAAATATAGGGTTACTTCAACAATACCAACGCTCTATGCAAAATGATGTATTGGGCTATTATCCTGAATATTGGGCACTCAATTCCAATTTAGCTGCACAATCATCCAGTCAAATTACCAGTTTTGCCCAACGTTATCCACAATCTGCTATGACCGAAAAATTGGCAGCAGATTATGTTGAGGAAAAAGTTAAACAAGCAGATTTTGCATCTGCACAGCCGGTTTTGCCGTATGTAACCAATGCAGATCAGGCAGAAAGCTGTGCAGTGGCTCAAGTGCGAGCCAAGTCAGGTGATCCACTGGTTTTTGCCGAATTTAAAGATGTGTGGTTGACGACCAATTCACAGCCAGAATTATGTACAGGTCTGGGGCGTATGATGCTATCTAGCCCCTTAATGACGGAGCAAGATCGGCAACAACGCGTATGGGGGCAACTTCGTGCAGGTCAGTCAGGTCAGGCATTAGCCACAGCACAAACATTAGGCATTAATTTATCTCTAGCACAGCTCAATCAAATTCAGGCAAATCCATTAAATTATTTATGGTCTGCACCCAAAGCATCAAGCGTTGATCACGCTTATTTAATTTTTGCAATGGGACGATTAGCGGACAGTGATTTAAATTCTGCGCTGTCTGCAGTTCAGCGTGCAGCACAAGGGACACCTGTACAAGTACAAAAAGCCTTATATCGTGCAGTTGGATATATTGGTGGTACAACGGTCATGAAAAATAACTTTAACCGTGAAGTGCTAAATTATTTAGATGCCAGTTATGGTCTGCCTTTTAGTTCAGAAGAAGCAGAGATTTATGCCCGTCAAGCGATTCGCTTTAGCGCATGGGAAAGTTTGATTCGCGCCATCGATGCGATGAGCGTCACCCAAAAACAAGAAGATCGTTGGCAATATTGGTTGGCACGTGCTTCAGAACAGCGTGGCGATGCCTCATCAAAACGTGCAGCACAACAGATTTTTAAAAAACTGGCTGAAGGTGATGACTATCATAATTTGCTGGCTAAAGACCAGTTGGGGCAAAAATACAGCAACCTGCCGAATAATGTTCAACCCTCTAATCATGATTTACAACGGTTGAATCAGGATATTCATTTTAGTCGTGCCTTTGCTTTGCGCCGTGTAGATGCTCCTGAAAATTATATTAATCGTGAATGGAATTGGGCAGTGCGTCAGGCCTATTTAAAACATGATGATGGTCTTCTATTGGCCGCAGCTAAACGTGCCACAGATATGGGGTGGTATGACCGTGCCATTTATGCTGCAGATCGGACTGAAAATAAACATAATTATGCTTATCGTTATGCCATGCCACATCAAAACTATGTGGTCAGTCACAGTCGTAATGCTGGCGTCGATCCTGCATGGGCGTATGGTCTGATGCGCCAGGAAAGTCGTTTTGTGACGAATGCACGTTCACACGTAGGTGCTGGTGGTTTAATGCAAATTATGCCAGACACGGCAAAACTGATCGCAAGACAAATGGGTGAAAGTTATAATCCTGCTGCATTGACTGATATGAACACCAATATTCGTTATGGTACGTTCTACTTATCTATGATTCAAAGTCAGTTAAGCAATAGCCCTGTTTTGGCTACTGCGGGTTACAATGCTGGTCCAAATCGAGCACGTCGTTGGCAACCTGAAACTCAAGCGATTGCGGCTGATCAATATACAGAATCGATCCCCCTGAATGAAACACGTGATTATGTTAAACACGTCATGACCAATGCTACACATTATGGTGTATTGCTTGGACAAGGTGCACAGTCACTTGAAAAACGTATGAATATTATTCCTTTAAGAAACAATCCTTAATATGAGTTGTAGCGATAGGTCTGGTTTGTTGATGATTTTTTTTGAATACATGCCTGCGTTAAAAAAGTGGGCAGCTTTTGGCTTGAGTGGAGTAGGACTCATCCTGATAACGCCTCGTATTTATGCAGTGCCCGTGCAGGGCTATGTCATGGTGATACAAATGACGCCTGCCGTATGTATGTTAGATACCCACAGCTCAAAGAAGAGGAAATGTTTAGAGGGGTATGCATTAAATATTTCAGGCTTATATCCTGAAACATCAAAAACCGATTGCAAAACCAATTCTTCCGCTGAACTCTCACCGTTACAAGCAAAAGTCGTTGCTCGTGTTATGCCTGATGGAAATACTCGGTTACAACTCTGGAGATCGATTGGTGGGTGTGTCCCGATGAATGCCAGTCAATATTTTCGTACGGTGATTAATTATGCTGAACGTTTAAAAATACCCAGTGAATTAACCAGTCCTGAAACGCGTACGATCCAACTTACTGAGTTTCGTTCACAATTTTTGCGTTTAAACCCAACGCTACCAAGTCAAGCGCTTAGATTTAATTGTGCCGCTATTCAACAAAACACCATTTTAACGGAAGTCAAACTTTGCTATAAAACCAATGGTCAATATAAGCAATGCTCAGTCACCGTAGACACGAATTGTCCAGCCTCATTTACAATAAAAGGTTCTTACTAGTCTTTTTGACCTATTTTATTGATACTTCCTATCAGACTTTTGTTGAAATTCATTCTCTTTTGCATGCATCGGTTGATTGATTGGAGTACAATCTTTGGCGATTACGATTATTAGATTAAATGGACTAACTATTTAATCGCATTGACTATCCTCAATTGGAGATAATTAGATGAAGCAAGCCGTTCGTGTTGCCGTTACTGGTGCTGCAGGTCAAATTGGTTATAGCTTACTATTCCGTATCGCAAGCGGCGAGATGCTAGGTAAAGATCAACCGGTTATTTTGCAGTTGCTCGAAGTTCCTTTTGAGAAGCCTCAAGCTGCGCTTAAAGGCGTCATGATGGAACTTGAAGACTGTGCATTCCCTCTATTAGAAGGCATGATCGGTACTGATGATCCAGATGTGGCATTTAAAGATGCTGATTACTGCTTACTTGTAGGTTCTCGTCCACGTGGTCCTGGTATGGAACGTGCTGAACTTTTACAAGAAAATGCTAAAATCTTTACTGTTCAAGGTAAATCAATTAACGACCATGCAAGCCGTGACGTTAAAGTTCTTGTTGTAGGTAACCCTGCGAACACGAATGCTTATATTGCGATGAAATCTGCTCCAGATCTAAACCCAGGTCAGTTCACTGCGATGCTTCGTCTTGATCATAATCGTGCCCTTAGTCAAGTTGCGGCTAAAACAGGTAAAGCGGTTAAAGACATTAAAAACCTTACTGTTTGGGGTAACCACTCTCCAACCATGTATGCTGACTACCGTTTTGCGACCATCAATGGCGAAAGCGTTAAAGACATGATCAACGATCAAGAATGGAACGCAAACGTATTCCTTCCTACGGTTGGTAAACGTGGCGCTGCAATCATTGAAGCACGTGGTTTATCTTCTGCTGCGTCTGCTGCAAATGCTGCAATCGACCATATGCGCGACTGGGCTCTTGGCACAAATGGCGAATGGGTAACGATGGGTATTCCTTCTGACGGTTCTTATGGTATTCCTGAAGGCGTGATGTACGGTGTTCCAGTAACATGTGAAAACGGTCAATACAAACGTGTTGAAGGCTTAGAAATTGATGCATTCAGCCGTGAACGTATGGATGCTACACTTGAAGAATTAGAAGGCGAACGTGCAGCAATTGCTCACTTGTTTAACTAATTTTTTAAAAATTTAGTTTTAAAGCTAAATTGTAAAAAGCACTCTAACAAGAGTGCTTTTTTAATGCCTGAACTTTGTAAAGGGAACAAAACCATAACAAGATAATAAGGAGTTCTAGCTGAACTCTTTACTAAATCACGTTATTTTGAGTATTCAGAATAAAAACTTGAGGAAAAAAGATGTTTGATGAGCAACCGACCCTAGAACTTTTATTCCAACAGTTAGGCTTAGAGCATAACCAAGAAGCTATTGAGAAATTTATTCAAACCCATCAATTGGCTGCTGAGACTAAACTCCATTGTGCAGATTTTTGGAGTGAAGGGCAGCGCGAGTTTTTACAAAGTCATTGGAAAAAAGATGATGAATGGGCCATTGTAGTCGATACATTAAATGAACAATTACATAGTGATGCACATGTGCATTTGTAAGACAGTGTTTTAATCACAAATTGAAACAACATAATAGTTTGGATGGCTATTATTTTGCTGATATTTCTTATAAGTTAAATGTATAACAAATGACAATTTAGCAAATAAGGAGTACCCGATGCTCATGAATAATAAGCCTTCTTTGGAGTTACTGTTTTCTCAACTTGGTCTTGCCAGTAGCCAAGCAGCGATAGAGTTGTTTATTCGTACCCATCAATTGCCTGCACATATCAATCTGCATGATGCACCGTTCTGGACTAAGTCTCAGCGTGAGTTCCTTATTCGTTATTTAGTAGAAGATGCGGATGAATGGGTCATGTGGGTGGATGAGTTGAATCAACAGCTGCATATGAATGCGTCTAAAGCACATATGGCTTAAAAAATATCTGATGAAATTTGATTAAAATAGAACATCAGAAAACTAAAAACTCCGGTTGAAGGAGTTTTTAGTTTTTTAATTGAAATCTTTATTTTTTTAATTAATGAAGCTTGGTCTGAAGTAATTCGACAAACCACAGATCTTGTCGAATATTTTTAAAAGCAGGATGCGTTTGCAAAAGTTCTAAATCAAAATCACTGGTTTTACTGTATTTCATTAGCCAATGCCGTGTAAGCGCAATCTCATTTTTAGAAATAGACGCATATGCCAGTAAAAAATAAATATCACTGTGCGCATGTTGATTAAGCGGTTTTAAAATTTGCTGTGTAATTAATGCAAAACGTACTTCTTTACTGATGTCAAAATACATCATATATGCTTTAGCCAATTGAATAGACAAGTTTAAATAAACCCGCATAGGCATTTCTTCATATTCAATACGTGCTTGCTCTAAAAGAACAATTGCTTCTTGTAGAAAATGAATCTGTTCTTGGCGGGAATTACTAAATACCACCAGTTGTAAGCGCAAGTCTGCACGTTCTAAAGCAAGTTCAGGCGTATTATTTGTTAAATACAATTGATCGGTCTCACCGATACGCTCGATAATTTGTTTTGTATTTTCAAACATTGGCCCAACCTCATAAATGAATAATCGGTATATCGGGTCAAATTTAAGAATTAAAAGGGCGCGGCTGCATTCTGCTTTTAAAAGCATCAATTACAATACAGAACAACCATTACGTAGCCATGCAGTGATAGACAGGCGTTGATGTTTTGCTACAAGTACTTCATGCAATAAATCACTTTGAAATAATACCAAGCGATTGGGATGAGGTTGAATGGTATGCCATTTTTGATTTTTGTCTTGAAGGTGTAATTCTCCACCCCAATCTTGTTGCCACTCTTGGTGTAAGTAATAAACACTCGAAATCACACGATTATTTTTTTGTTGTGGATTGTCTCGATGTAAAGCGTAATATTCGCCTGATTGATAGCAGGCAAAATGCGCTTCCACTTCTTTAATCCCTAAGTAGAAATTTTGATTAAGGAGCTGAGAGAGATGCCGTAGTATTTCAATATGCTGTTGAGCTATGGCTAAATCATCCTCAATCCAAAGAATATGATCACTGCGGATTTTACTGATAACACCACTCTGAATAGCAGCAGTGCGAAAATGATTTAAATTGGTTATGCATTCTTCCAATAAAGAACTCATGTAGTCGAGCGGGTAAGTATGATCAATAATCGTAAAACCCTGTTGATCTAAATCGTCAATGATTTGATCAACATGACATGACTTTGGGAGTCGAGTTGCATCCATATCGCTATACTCAAAAATAATAAGAAAAAGGGTGGCGTATTCTAGAGCAAGATATCCTTCGGAATGAAACAATTTTTCATGCTAAAATATCTATTGATTATAGGAATGAAAGAAACATGAATTACCGTCACCATTTTCATGCAGGCAACTTTGCTGATGTTATGAAGCATGTGTTATTGCTCCAACTTTTAACACGTTTAAATGCAAAAGATAAACCTTATCGCTATATCGATACGCATGGTGGTGCAGGTAAATATGATTTATCGACATCGGCTGCACAAAAGTCAGGTGAGTTTTTAAATGGTATTCATCGTTTAGTTAAACTAGATGATTCAATTACGCGTAATGCGCCAGAAGCCATCAAACAATATCTTAAAATTGTTGCAGATATGCGTGCAGGTTCAGGTCAAGGTGCTTACCCAGGTTCCCCTTGGTTTGCCTTAGAGGGCATGCGTGAAACTGATCAAGCCACTATTTTTGAAATGCAAAGTGAAGTTTTTCAGCAATTATATTTTAATATTCGTGATCGCCGTGCAGGTCTGCATGAACGTGATGCGTATGAAGGATTGTTAGGCGTTATTCCACCGAAAGAAAAGCGTGGTTTAGTGATGATTGATCCGCCTTACGAATTAGAACGTAAAGATTTTCCACAATTGGTAGAATTGTTGGCAATGGCACACAAGAAATGGCCAACAGGTGTTTTTGCTGTGTGGTATCCAATTAAAGATCGCGCCATGATTGATCGTTTTGAAAAGAAAATGATCAAAACTGGGATTCGTCGTCAATTGGTGTGTGAAATTTGTGTATGGCCTGATGATACTCCTGTGGGATTAAATGGTTGTAGTTTATTGGTGATCAACCCACCTTGGAAATTCTCACAAGATGCAGATGAAGCACTCCAATGGTTATTTCCACATTTGCGAATGAGTGAAAATGGTGGTCATGCTGCGGTACGCTGGTTGGTTGGCGAGTAAGATAAGCGCTTAAGAAGAGATACGGTTACAGTTAGGATCGACAAGAATGACAAATATAAACAAACCTGAAAGTAAGTCTTCTACAGTGGATGAGCATGCTTTTGATGGCATCACCTTTGAAGTTGAAGAAGAGGAACATACCCAAGAAGGGCAAAAGGTAAAACGTCGTGGAATCTATCTGTGGCCGAATCTGATTACCACTGCTGCTTTACTGTCGGGTTTTTATTCAATTATTGCCAGTATGAATGGTGATTATACCCAAGCGGTGTACGCCATTTTTATCGCGGCATTACTTGACGGTCTAGATGGGCGAGTGGCACGCGCAATTGGTGCGCAAAGTCCGTTTGGTGAGCAATTTGACTCCTTGTCGGATTTACTCGCATTTGGTGTTGCGCCGGCTATTTTAATGTATAGCTGGAGCCTGCATGATTTAGGTCGTTTGGGTTTGGCAGCATGCTTTGTTTATACTGCATGTGCTGCATTTCGTTTGGCACGTTTTAATGTACAAATTGGTGTAGTCGATAAACGCTATTTTATTGGTGTTGCCAGTCCATTGGCTGCGGTGATGATTATCTCATTAGTACTGGTCGCGCGAGATTTTCCAGCAGTTTTCGATTTACGTGAAAAAGGTATTCAAGCCATTAATGCCGCTGTCATTATCTCAGTGGGTTTGTTGATGATTTCAAATATCAAATATTATTCGTTTAAAACAGTAGATCGTAAACGTGTACCTTTTGCAGTTTTACCGATTATTGTTTTTATATTGGCGGCAGTTACTTATAATATTCCAGTCGGCATTTTGATCATTTCAATTATTTATGCGTTGTCTGGTTTTGTGACAACATTTATGGCAAAAAAAAATAACCCTATATAAAATGAGATTAATATAACGACAATAAAAAGGAGCATGAGATGCAGTTGTTTCCAGATTTATTTGACCAATCCAAACAACTCAGTCAGGCTCCTTTTCAAGCCCAGCTTGCTTATCATCCACCAAAAGGGCGATATAAAATCATTCATCAGGGCTTGATCATTCCTGATCTACCTACTCCCTTACATTATTTAAACTTTCGAAGCCTGATAGGGCAGCCCAATGTGCCTATATTGCGTAATGAAAGTGTAATTTGTAGTACTGCTCAAGATACTGCGACTGTGATGGTTAGCACAAGTCCACATATGGTTGGGCAACTCAATGCCTATTCAATTCTCAAAGATTGTCAATTCCACAAAGAGCAATTCCAGTTTGCTGAAAGGGAACTTATTTCGGGATGTTTTCCACACTTCCATATCTTACGTAAAGATAATGAGCTCAGTTTTGATTTAAATATTCATACCAGTAATATTATTTCTTATTTTATTAAATTGCCGATGGGGATGGCTGAATATTGGTCGGTGTTGTGCACATGTGAAGGTGAGGTAGTCTACAAAGATCAGAAATTTAGCATTCAACATATAGGTGCATTTGAATATGGGCGAGCAATTAACTTTTCATATTTACCTCTTGCTTTTTTTACCCACCAGATCATCAATTTAGCCAACAATCGTCAACTTGTTTTAATGCAGCTCCGTGACTCATTTAACCGAATTTTACAATCTCGGTTGTATTTAAGAGATGCCAGTAATGGCACAGTGCAAATGTTTGATCAAAATGTTCATTTCAAAGTTCATCGTGTTTATCCAAAAGTAAAAACTCCAAATGGGCATAGCATGTATTTACCACGCGAGTTTGAATGGCGTTATTTGGGTAAAGATGGTTATGCTCTTTCAGTTCAAGCGCAAAGTCGTGGTGATTTTAAGTTTGGGTTGGCTGCGGGTTATGTTGGAAGCTTTAAATATCAAGTTAAAATAAATAATGAAGAACAAGAGGGGGAAAGTGGGTATTGTGAATACATCGATTGCCGCTCTTTAAGGTGGCAAGAAAAAAACAACCAAGCAAAAATAAAAGATAATTTTGCACATTCTGTACCTTTTGCATGCAAAACCTAGTATTTAATTTAGCAAATAGAAGAATAAATAAACATTTGAAGTGTTTTTAATAAAATAAAATAAAAAAGGGGTTGTATGGTGATTAAAATGCTGTAGAATGCACATCCATCGGCGGTGATGTTGATTAAAACTTGTTGAGAAACAAGGGTTTAGCTTAAAGGGTTAAATCTAAGGATCTTAAAGAAGTTTAAAAATAATCAATAAAACCAGTTGACTCTTTAAGAATAAAGAGTAATATAGCCGACCTAGCTTGCTGGTGACGAATCAGCAAGAAGATCATTAAGAGCTTATGAAGAACAACTTGTGTGGATTTTTACTGATTGATTGATCGAAATTATTTTCATTGATTGATGGTAGAAATTACTCGAAGTTTATTTGAGAAATATTTGTCAGAAAATTGATGAGCCAAGATTGGTGCCCTATAGGTACTAAGCAATATTAAACTGAAGAGTTTGATCATGGCTCAGATTGAACGCTGGCGGCAGGCTTAACACATGCAAGTCGAGCGGGGAAAAGTAGCTTGCTACTTAACTTAGCGGCGGACGGGTGAGTAATACTTAGGAATCTGCCTATTAGTGGGGGACAACATTTCGAAAGGAATGCTAATACCGCATACGTCCTACGGGAGAAAGCAGGGGATCACTTGTGACCTTGCGCTAATAGATGAGCCTAAGTCGGATTAGCTAGTTGGTGGGGTAAAGGCCTACCAAGGCGACGATCTGTAGCGGGTCTGAGAGGATGATCCGCCACACTGGGACTGAGACACGGCCCAGACTCCTACGGGAGGCAGCAGTGGGGAATATTGGACAATGGGGGGAACCCTGATCCAGCCATGCCGCGTGTGTGAAGAAGGCCTTTTGGTTGTAAAGCACTTTAAGCGAGGAGGAGGCTACTCTAGTTAATACCTAGGGATAGTGGACGTTACTCGCAGAATAAGCACCGGCTAACTCTGTGCCAGCAGCCGCGGTAATACAGAGGGTGCGAGCGTTAATCGGATTTACTGGGCGTAAAGCGTGCGTAGGTGGCCAATTAAGTCAAATGTGAAATCCCCGAGCTTAACTTGGGAATTGCATTCGATACTGGTTGGCTAGAGTATGGGAGAGGATGGTAGAATTCCAGGTGTAGCGGTGAAATGCGTAGAGATCTGGAGGAATACCGATGGCGAAGGCAGCCATCTGGCCTAATACTGACACTGAGGTACGAAAGCATGGGGAGCAAACAGGATTAGATACCCTGGTAGTCCATGCCGTAAACGATGTCTACTAGCCGTTGGGGTCTTTGAGACTTTAGTGGCGCAGCTAACGCGATAAGTAGACCGCCTGGGGAGTACGGTCGCAAGACTAAAACTCAAATGAATTGACGGGGGCCCGCACAAGCGGTGGAGCATGTGGTTTAATTCGATGCAACGCGAAGAACCTTACCTGGTCTTGACATAGTAAGAACTTTCCAGAGATGGATTGGTGCCTTCGGGAGCTTACATACAGGTGCTGCATGGCTGTCGTCAGCTCGTGTCGTGAGATGTTGGGTTAAGTCCCGCAACGAGCGCAACCCTTTTCCTTATTTGCCAGCGGGTTAAGCCGGGAACTTTAAGGATACTGCCAGTGACAAACTGGAGGAAGGCGGGGACGACGTCAAGTCATCATGGCCCTTACGACCAGGGCTACACACGTGCTACAATGGTCGGTACAAAGGGTTGCTACCTAGCGATAGGATGCTAATCTCAAAAAGCCGATCGTAGTCCGGATTGGAGTCTGCAACTCGACTCCATGAAGTCGGAATCGCTAGTAATCGCGGATCAGAATGCCGCGGTGAATACGTTCCCGGGCCTTGTACACACCGCCCGTCACACCATGGGAGTTTGTTGCACCAGAAGTAGGTAGTCTAACCGCAAGGAGGACGCTTACCACGGTGTGGCCGATGACTGGGGTGAAGTCGTAACAAGGTAGCCGTAGGGGAACCTGCGGCTGGATCACCTCCTTAACGAAAGATTGACGATTGGTAAGAATCCACAACAAGTTGTTCTTCATGATGTATCGATGGGTCTGTAGCTCAGTTGGTTAGAGCACACGCTTGATAAGCGTGGGGTCACAAGTTCAAGTCTTGTCAGACCCACCAAGTCTACTAACTGAAATAATGAAGAGATGAGAGTCTTGGAGTTGAGTTACAAACGAGAGATACATAAAGCTAATAAGTGATAAGCTGGGGACTTAGCTTAGTTGGTAGAGCGCCTGCTTTGCACGCAGGAGGTCAACGGTTCGACTCCGTTAGTCTCCACCATATATTGTTCTTCAATATATAAGCTAAGAAGTTAGATTATAGAATTTAATAAATAAGATCATGATTAAATGATTTTTTAATTTATTAAGTTCTGTGATTTATCACAGTTACCTACGGTCTGACGAAGACGTAGTTAATCATTAACAGATTGAGAATTTGAGTTGAAATAATTGTTTGAACTCAGAACTAATTCAGCATTGACTGTAATACGCAAGTATTTCATTTCAATGACGAAGAAGAACTGAGAACTAGCGAAATTAACTGAATCAAGCGTTTTGGTAGATGAATTTAGATTGAAGCTGTACTGTAGTTAAATCTACAGACCACAAACTGTATGAGAAGGTCGTAAGGCTGACTCTGTTGTTACATCACTTGTAGGGTGTTAACGACTGTTTGGGGTTGTATAGTCAAGTAATTAAGTGCATGTGGTGGATGCCTTGGCAGTCAGAGGCGATGAAAGACGTAATAGCCTGCGATAAGCTCCGGGGAGGCGGCAAATATCCTGTGATCCGGAGATTTCTGAATGGGGAAACCCACTTACCATAAGGTAGGTATTGCATGATGAATACATAGTCATGCAAGGCGAACGAGGGGAAGTGAAACATCTCAGTACCCTTAGGAAAAGAAATCAATTGAGATTCCCTTAGTAGCGGCGAGCGAACGGGGATCAGCCCATTAAGTTATCTAAGTTTTAGTGGAATGCTCTGGGAAGTGCAACCGTAGTGGGTGATAGTCCTGTACACGAAAGGGCTTAGATAATGATGACGAGTAGGGCGGGGCACGTGAAACCTTGTCTGAATATGGGGGGACCATCCTCCAAGGCTAAATACTCCTGACTGACCGATAGTGAACCAGTACCGTGAGGGAAAGGCGAAAAGAACCCCTGTGAGGGGAGTGAAATAGATCCTGAAACCGCATGCATACAAGCAGTGGGAGCCGACTTGTTCGGTGACTGCGTACCTTTTGTATAATGGGTCAGCGACTTACATTCAGTAGCAAGGTTAACCGCATAGGGGAGCCGTAGAGAAATCGAGTCTTAATAGGGCGTTTAGTTGCTGGGTGTAGACCCGAAACCGGGTGATCTATCCATGAGCAGGTTGAAGGTTGGGTAACACTAACTGGAGGACCGAACCCACCGTCGTTGAAAAGCCGGGGGATGACTTGTGGATAGGGGTGAAAGGCTAATCAAACTCGGTGATAGCTGGTTCTCCCCGAAAGCTATTTAGGTAGCGCCTCGGACGAATACCATTGGGGGTAGAGCACTGTTTCGGCTAGGGGGTCATCCCGACTTACCAAACCGATGCAAACTCCGAATACCAATGAGTACTATCCGGGAGACAGACTGCGGGTGCTAACGTCCGTAGTCAAGAGGAAAACAATCCAGACCGCCAGCTAAGGCCCCAAAATTATAGTTAAGTGGGAAACGATGTGGGAAGGCATAGACAGCTAGGAGGTTGGCTTAGAAGCAGCCACCCTTTAAAGAAAGCGTAATAGCTCACTAGTCGAGTCGGCCTGCGCGGAAGATGTAACGGGGCTAAAACTATATGCCGAAGCTGCGGATTTGCAATTTATTGCAAGTGGTAGGGGAGCGTTCTGTAAGCCGATGAAGGTGGATTGAGAAGTCTGCTGGAGGTATCAGAAGTGCGAATGCTGACGTGAGTAACGACAATGCGAGTGAAAAACTCGCACGCTGAAAGACCAAGGGTTCCAGTCCAACGTTAATCGGGGCTGGGTGAGTCGACCCCTAAGGCGAGGCCGAGAGGCGTAGTCGATGGGAAATTGGTTAATATTCCAATACTTCTGTGTAATGCGATGAGAGGACGGAGAAGGTTAAGTCAGCCTGGCGTTGGTTGTCCAGGTGAAAGGTTGTAGGCATGCATCTTAGGCAAATCCGGGGTGCTCTATGCTGAGAACTGATAGCAAGCTGTACTTGTACAGTGAAGTGGCTGATACCATGCTTCCAGGAAAAGTCTCTAAGCTTCAGTTACACAGGAATCGTACCCGAAACCGACACAGGTGGTCAGGTCGAGTAGACCAAAGCGCTTGAGAGAACTCTGCTGAAGGAACTAGGCAAAATGGTACCGTAACTTCGGGAGAAGGTACGCTGTCGACGGTGATGGGATTTACTCCCTGAGCGGTTGACAGCCACAGAAACCAGGCCCCTGCAACTGTTTATTAAAAACATAGCACTCTGCAAACACGAAAGTGGACGTATAGGGTGTGATGCCTGCCCGGTGCTGGAAGGTTAATTGATGGGGTTAGCGTAAGCGAAGCTCTTGATCGAAGCCCCAGTAAACGGCGGCCGTAACTATAACGGTCCTAAGGTAGCGAAATTCCTTGTCGGGTAAGTTCCGACCTGCACGAATGGCATAATGATGGGGGCGCTGTCTCCAGCAGAGACTCAGTGAAATCGAATTCGCCGTGAAGATGCGGTGTACCCGCGGCTAGACGGAAAGACCCCGTGAACCTTTACTGCAGCTTGACATTGAACTTTGATCTTACTTGTGTAGGATAGGTGGGAGGCTTTGAAACCGAGACGCTAGTTTCGGTGGAGCCAATCTTGAAATACCACCCTGGTAATATTGAGGTTCTAACTCTGCTCCATAATCTGGAGCGAGGACCATGTCTGGTGGGTAGTTTGACTGGGGCGGTCTCCTCCTAAAGAGTAACGGAGGAGTACGAAGGTGCGCTCAGCGTGGTCGGAAATCACGCGTAGAGTATAAAGGCAAAAGCGCGCTTAACTGCGAGACCCACAAGTCGAGCAGGTACGAAAGTAGGTCTTAGTGATCCGGTGGTTCTGTATGGAAGGGCCATCGCTCAACGGATAAAAGGTACTCTGGGGATAACAGGCTGATACCGCCCAAGAGTTCATATCGACGGCGGTGTTTGGCACCTCGATGTCGGCTCATCTCATCCTGGGGCTGAAGCAGGTCCCAAGGGTATGGCTGTTCGCCATTTAAAGAGGTACGCGAGCTGGGTTTAGAACGTCGTGAGACAGTTCGGTCCCTATCTACCGTGGGCGTTGGAAATTTGAGAGGATCTGCTCCTAGTACGAGAGGACCAGAGTGGACGAACCTCTGGTGTACCGGTTGTAACGCCAGTTGCATCGCCGGGTAGCTATGTTCGGAAGGGATAACCGCTGAAAGCATCTAAGCGGGAAGCCTACCTCAAGATTAGATTTCCCTGTGACTTTATGTCACCTAAAGAGCCGTTGAAGACTACGACGTTGATAGGTTGGATGTGGAAGCATAGTGATATGTGAAGCTGACCAATACTAATTGCTCGTGAGGCTTGACTATACAACACCCAAACAGTTGTATTGCATCATCTAAGTGATTCAAAACCAAGCAATATACCCTTGATTTAGTTAACGCTACAAACTAAAATCTCAACTCAAATTTAATGTCTGTTAATAACTCTTTTGGTACAAAGTAAGGCTTACGAAATAAATCCCGTAAATAAGACCCGAACAAGTCCATAAACAGTTGTGCTGGCGACAATAGCAAGAGTGAACCACCTGATCCCTTCCCGAACTCAGAAGTGAAACCTCTTCGCGCTGATGGTAGTGTGGGGTTACCCATGTGAGAGTAAGTCATCGCCAGCTCATTATTCTAACCCCCCCTCAGTCTTAAGACTGAGGGGGGTTTTTCTATACATAATTTAAAAAGTAGAAAGTTGATTTTATTTTAAATTATTAGAAATACTTAAAATCAATCAATTTTGAAGAATTTTCATTTACCTAAAAATAAATTTAAATAAAAAATTAGTTTTTAAATTTTCAATTAGCTAACATTGAAATTTTTTGTTAGGTTAGGTACATTTAATGTAAAATCTATACTTGTTTTTGTATAACGATACTTATTTTTATAAAATGGATAAAATCATGACATATTTAACTAATTTAAAAAAATTAGGGGTGAAATCAACAGTTTTAGTTTCTTCAGTGGCACTAGTTGCTTGTGGTGGTGGTGGAAGTGATGGTTACTATGGAGATAATAATTCGAATAGTAATCAAAATGGAAATGGTTCAAACGTAGATACAGAAAAAAAAGAAGCCACAGGTATCACGTTGACAGTTAATAAAAATGAATTAAATGTAAAGGGTGATGAAGTAAGCATTACTGCTAAAGCAGTAGATAAAGACGGTGGTGGGGTTGCAGGTAAGACTATTATTTTGAACATTGCAGATTTTGCAAAAAATGGAGCCACCAGTGATGCTTCAGAGAAAATAACAGATCAAGCAGGTAATGTAACATTTTCTGTAAAATTGGATGGAACAAATTTAAACCTTACAGAACTGATTTTTACGACAACAATTAAAAGTACAAAAATTAATAATATTAGAAAAGTAGCAGTAACAGGTGCTGGAACAGTCGTTCAAAGCCAGTATGAGTTGGCTTTTGATGACATTAAACATTTGCCAGTATCTGGTGGTGAAAGTGTTGTACGTGTCCGAGCAATGGATGTGAATGGTGGTGGCGTACCTAATGAAAAGGTTACGCTTGCAGTAAAAGACTTTAAAAACAATGGCGTTACTATTAAGGGTGGATCTAGTGTAGTAACCGATAATGAAGGTTATGCAGTATTTACCTTGGTATTACCAAAGGGTAAAGAAATAGATCGTCAAGAATTGATTAAAGCAGGTATTGCACTCGAAACGACTTTAACTGAACAGTCTGGTGCTACCAAAACACAGATATCTACTGTAATAGTTGATTCTGTTCAGAGTGTGGTGAGTAGTTTATCTATTTTAACTTCAGATAATAATAAAGTTAATGCTATTGATGGTTCGATAAATGTTGTAGTAAAAGCAAAGAATCCAGAGGGTAATGCTGTTGCAAATAAGAAGGTAAAATTATCTTTAGATGATTTAGCACTTGAATTTGGTGCAAAGTTAGTTAGCCAGACTGCCACAACAAATGCAAACGGTGAGGCCAGTTTTACGATTAGAACTGAAGCGAATAGTGCAAACCCTACTGGCCAATTATTAGTGACCAATGGCATTACAATAATATCTTCTTTAGATGAAGAAAATAGTGCTGAGCAAACTAGTAAAATTACAGTTGTTTCTACACCACAAGAGGAAGTTGCTTATCTAAGTGCTGTTGTGTCTGATCAAATTGAAATTAAAGGAGGTCAAGCAACTGTCACAATTACTGCTAAAGATAAAAATGGCGGTTCTATTGCGAATAAACAAATTATATTAAATGTACCAAATAGCCAAAACAGCGGTTTAGCGATTGTTAATGGTTCAAAAGTTACAACAGATAATAATGGTCAAGCCAGTTTTAATTTAGCATTTAATAAAACTAATATTTCTCCAGATAATATTAATACTTTATTGAAGAATGGTGTAACAGTTTCGGCTGGTTATACAACATCTGCAAATACACAAGTGACACAAACCGCAAAAGTCAGTTTTTATCAACAGCAAACAATTGAACAATCTAAAGAAGTCCAACGTTTAGAATTAAGTGCTACAAAAGGTGTAGTATCTTCGACCAATGACACAGTACAGATTAAAGTACGTGCAATAGATGTATCTGGTAATTTTGCTGCAAATAAATCTGTAACTATTGGTTTAACAGAAGCAGCACAGTCGAATGGTGTGACATTAGATGGCGCTGCAACCAAAGTAACGGATAGCAGTGGTTATGTAACTTATACTTTAAAAGTAAATGCATATAATGCGGCAGCAATTGAAAATTTGGTTAATTCAGGCATTGCTATTGCCGCGAGCGCGATGCTTGCGGATGGTTCTACGACCGTAAAACAAAACATGCAAGTAATGGTTGAGGCTGTAACACTAGATGGAGTAGATGTCAGTTATCTCACTATATCTGCTGATCAAATGATTAATATTAATAAAGGAAAAGTGACTATCACTGTTAAAGCGGTAGATAGTAATGGTGGTGTTTTAATTGGTCAGGATGTTACTTTAAGAGTTGCTGATAGTGCAAAAAATGGATTAACACTGCTTGGTGGTTCTAAAGCAAAAACGGACAGTAATGGTAATGCGACTTTTGTATTAAACTATGACGGTCATATTACTGATGCAGCGTTGTTAGCAAAATTAAAAGCAGAAGGCGTTTTGTTAACTGCAACTTATCAACAAGCCTCTTCTGGTGCAATCGTTACGCAAACTACGAATCTTCGTTACTATGAGCAGACTGCAAATGTTGATGTTAAACAAATCAATATTAATTTAGACAAAGGTGTAGTTGTTGCCGCTAATGATGAAGTTAGAGTTACAGTTCAAGCTATAGATGAGAATGGACAATTAATTTCTAATCGTAAATTAAATCTCGCATTAACTGAAATTGCAAAGAATAATGGTGCATCAATTCTGGGTGCATCTGCTCAAACACCAGCCAATGGTCAGGCTGTATTTATTGTGAAATTAGCAGCACCAAATAGTGAAGCAATTAACGCATTAGTGGCTGAAGGATTATTGGTGACAGCATCTGCTGAACAAAGTAATGGTTCAGCTATTTTTCAAACAGCAAAAGTTATGGTTGCGGCATCGGTTTCTTCATCTGCTGATGTTGCATATTTAGCAATTGAGAACTTTGCAGCTGTAGATATTGATCAAAATGCCGAAAAAACTATTACAGTTAAAGCTTATGATAGTAAAGGTAGCATCGTTGCCAATAAAGATATTGATTTGAGTCTGAGCAAAGTCTATTCGGGCATTAGAATAAAAGAAGGTTCGAAACTTACAACCAATGTGAATGGTGAAGCTAAATTTACCTTGGTTTATGATGCATCGATTACTTCAAGTGTAGATAAAGCACAGTTAGAAAAAGATGGTCTGGTTCTTAGTGTTAAATACGGCAATATTACTCAAACTGTAAAAGCGGCATTCTATCAACAAGCTGTCAATATTCAGCGTATGGACTTGATTGTAGATAAACCTGCTTTGGTAATTAATACGAAAAGCGATGAAAAAATAAAAGTAACAGCGATTTTGAAAGACAGTCAAGGTAAAGCAATAACAAATCGTCAAGTCACATTAGCATTAGATAATGGTGCATTACAAAATGGTGTAAGCATTATAAATACAACGGGTGGCTCAATTGTTGTTACAACCGATGCAGCAGGGCAGGCTCCAGTTGAACTGCTTGTTAAGCCTACAACGGCACAAGCAGTTCTAGCTTTAGTTAGCTCTGGGATTGGAATTGGTGCCTCTGTAGTACAAGGTGATGGTAGTGGAGTAATTGTACAAAATACTAAAGTTAATATTGTTTCTGCTGTGTCTTTAGCGGAGGTGAGCTATCTCACAACAGATGTTTCAAATACTGTTAAAACTACGGGTGGAAAGTCAACTATTACTGTTAAAGCGTTTAATAGTCAAGGTTCAAAAATTGCGAATAAATTGATTAAATTAAATTTAGCTAATATTCCAACAGGTTTAAATATTAAACTGGATGTAGCAAGCAAAACGACTACTGTAAATGGTGAAGCTCAATTTATCGTCACGTACACGGCTCCAGCAACGCTAACAGAAGCGCAAGTCAATGCCTTGCTAACTGGTATTCAGGCAACTGCTACATATGTTTCTGATGCTGGTCAGAATGTGACGCAAAGTACTATAGTGCAATTCAATATTGATGCAGAAGATGTTAAAAAAGATGCATTACGTATTGATTTAATAGCATCCAAAGGCGCTGTAATTGCAGACAATGATACATTTACTTTTACTGCTAAAGTTTTTGATAAAAATGGTAATCCTCTGGTGGGTAAAAAAGTCGGTATTGGTTTAAATACTGCTGCTACAGAGAATGGGGTAACTGTTAATGTAAATAGTGTAACGACGAATGCGAGTGGGGAAGCTAAATTTACAATTTTAGTAAAAGCATCAGATAATCAAAAAATTGAAAATCTAATTGCGAATGGTATTACGATTGCCGCATCAGTGGTGCAAGCTGATGGCTCTAGATTAAGCCAAAATACCCAAGTAATGGTAAAAGCACCTCTAAGTCAAGATGTAAGTGTATTAGAAGCTACACCATCAAAACAAACGGTTTCTGTTCTAGGTGATAAAACAGTTATTGCAGTTAAAGCGAAAGATAGCACTGGTAAAGGTTTAATCAATAAGGAAGTGAATTTTGCACTTTCTCCAAGTTTAAGTTCTCGTGTAAACGTGGATAGAACTTCTGCGATTACAGATTCAGAAGGTTTTGCCTATTTTACTGTGACGGTTGCAGATGGAAATATTGAAGACCTTTTATTGGAGAAAGGGATTACTTATGCAGTCACCACATACAATAGCGGTTCAACTAAACCCATTAATCAGATTGGTAAAATAAACGTTACTGCGCCTGTTGAAGCAATTAATTTGACTGCAAGTACCTCTAAAAATGAACTATTGGCATCAGGTGATAGTGCGGAAGTATATGCGAAACTCGTTGATATAAAGGGTGAACCAATTAAGGGATATCCTATAACGTTAACGGTGAAAAATTCCGCCTTAAATGGTGTAACCATTTCAGGTCTAGAAAAAGCAACTGCAATGACTGATAGCAGCGGGAATACAAAATTTAAGGTTGATTTAACCAAAATTACAGGCAAACAATACGATCAATTATTGGCTAATGGGGTAGATGTTATTGCATCGATTACATTGGCAAATGGTGTAGTTCGTACAACACCAGTACATTTTGATGTAAATGAAGCAATTAATCGTAATCACTTAATTATTCTGAGCTCAAAAACTAATTTAAGTGTTGATGGTGATAAGGCAATTATCACAGTTGCACTTTTAGATCAAAATAATCAACCTGTCAAAAATGAAAATGTAACACTTTCTGCCAATAATTCTGCGAGTATCATTATAGGTACACCAGGTAGCGGAAACCCTACAAATACAAGTGAGCCACAAACTGTTAAAACTGACTCTAATGGTAATGCATTCTTTTCGGTTGAAACAGATGGAACTACTATCGATGATGATTTATTAATTGCAAGTGGAATTGAATTAACCGTTACGCATTCAAATGATGCAGGTGTAGTGAAACAAATTCATCGCTTAAGTGCTTTTAAACCTGCTCCTGTTGGTGTGCAACCAGCTCGTTATAGTGTACGTGTGCAAGCAGCTAAACCCACTCTAAATGTTCGAAGTGATATAACAGATGTTACAGTAACATTGGTTGACACAAATGGTGGTGGCATTGTTAATAAATATGTTGAATTAGCAATTAGCGATTTTGCTCGTAATGGTGCAATTATTGTTGGACCATCAGGTTTAGCCACAGATGAAAATGGTCAAGCTGTGTTTAAAGTGAAAGTAGATGAATTTACTCGAGCTGTTGGTTATGATGCTGCCAATTTTGCTGCTGATGATTTATTATTGACAGCGAGATTTAAAGAAGAAGGTTATCTTAATGCCTCACAAGCCACTCAGGTTAATGTGGTTCAAGCAGTTATTCAAAACCCAGTTGCATCTATTGTCATTGGAGTTAATCCTACGGAAGTAGCATCTTCGACAGACGGCGTTTATTACACACGTAATCTTTCGGTTAGTGTAGTAGATTTTGATGGTAAACCTTTGTCCAACCAAGAAGTAGCAATGGATATTACGCCTACCTTTTATATAAAAGGGCGTTACACATGGGATCTTGTAACAGATGCTTTAGGTAATCAAAAAGAAGATTGGGTGATTCATCCAACCGTGGCATGCCCTGCTAACCCATTAGGTGCGGCTGTAACAAATAGCCAAGTAACCAACATTCCAGTAAAAGTTCCGACCTTCCTAGGAAGTGCTGGGACGACTGCAAAATATACAACAGATAGTGATGGGAAATTTGATTTTACAATTCGTTATCCGAAAATATATTCTCAATGGTTAAATGTACAAATTGCTGCAGCTTCTACGGTAGCAACTCTACCAACACGTACTGTGTATGATCTTGGTTTACCGCCACTTTCCTCGGATTATAGTACTGATGGCTCTTATGGTCCGAATCTTATGAGTCCTTATGGTACAAATAGTACTTGTCCATAAGAATTATTGAAAAAAATGGAAGCTTAAAAGCTTCCATTTTTTATTTTAGGGATTTCAAAATTACTCTACTTAAATTATTAATTAATCTATGGGACGATATCTTCAAATTTGATTCACTAACATAACTAAAAAATAGTTAATATTTTCGATAATTTAAATTTTTTTAAATACTGGTGCCTACACTTACACCGACCGTAGGTCTGACATTCATTGAGCTACATCCCAGCATTAAACTAGACACCAATAATAAAAAAATCATTTTATTCATGAAGTAATCCTTGTGATTGAGCCTGATTAAATAAGATGCTAGAGCGAGAACCACTGCGACAAACCATTAGAATGGGTTTAGGCAATTCTTTATAGTATTTTGAAAATTCAATCACATCAGTTTGAGTAATTTGACCATTCACAATGGGTTGATAAATTACACTCACATGTGACTGTTCTGCAATTTGGCGTAATTGTGAAACCGAAATACGATTCCCTTGTTCTTGATCAGGGCGATTGACAATCACAGATTTAAAGCCATTTTTAATTAATTGCTGAAACTTATCTGTGGTCATTTCCCCTGACACACTTACTTGCGCATTCAGTGCCTGACTTAACTTCTCATTTTGAGCAAATAAATGCGGGGCATAGCTTAAGCATAAACAACATAAAAGCGTAGGTAAAATGGCCTTAATCATCTAACAAATCCATTTGCTTGGCCAATTGATATAAATTATTGGAGCGATTTCCAGTACGACAGAACATCAATACTGGTTTTGGAAGTTCATTAAAATGATTGGCGAAAGTACGTACATCCAGTTCGGTAATTTGACCTGCTACTACAGGTTGAAAAACGTAATCTAAACCTGCATTGCGCGAAGCTTCTTCAATTTGAGCGCTAGTCGGTTGTTCAGGACCGCCTTCTAAATCAGGTCGATTATTAATAATCGATTTAAAGCCTTTTTCTACGACTTGTATCACTTGTTCTGGATTAATTTGACCTGCAAAGCCGACATTTTCACTCATTTTGTCACTCCATCATTCGTTAAATAGTTTTATGCTTTATGATAGCATTAAGCTAAAAGTTGAGCTTGATCTGAAGAAATTTTTATAAGCAATTATAACCATAAAATAACGCAATGGAGCGCATATGCATTCCTATACAGTTGAACCACTGTATGTGAAAAGTGGGCAAGAAGTGATTGCCGCAGACTTTTATCGACCTAAAACAGAACATAAACCTGCCGTCATTATTATGGCCCATGGTTTAGCAGCATTACGTCAATTTAAATTGATCCAATACGCTCAGCGTTTTGCTCAAGCGGGTTATGCAGTGGTACTGTTTGATTATCGTTACTGGGGGGGGAGTACGGGACGACCACGGGAATTAGTGTCTATTCAATTCCAACTCGAAGATTGGCGCACGATGATCGCGCATATTTTTGAGCGAAAATCAGTGGATAATCGGCGAATTGTACTTTGGGGAACCTCTTTAAGTGGGGGCTATGTATTAAATTTAGCTGCTGAATTAAAAAATGTTCAGGCTGTAATCGCACAAATTCCCTTTGTAGATGGGGCAGAAAGTGCCAAGCTTTATCCCTTGCAAAAATTACCCAAAGCTTTAAAAATATCGAGTCAGGATTATATGGGTGCAAAAGTCGGTATGGCACCGAAAACACTGCCTGTAGTCAGTCACAAAGACTTATGTTTTATGCCGACAGCAGATAGCTACAGTGGATATTTATCCATTGTAAATCCAGATTATTATTGGAGTGGTGAAATTCCAGCCAGAATATTTTTTAATCTCATTCGTTATCGTCCTATTCTGGATGTTCGTAAAATTAGTGTACCTGTGTTATTTATTGCCTCTAAACAAGATAGTTTAATTCCGATTGAATCAAGCCGTGAAACTGCAACTAATATTGCACCTTTTGTGGAATATCATGAATGGGATATGCAACATTTTGATATTTATCATGGGCAATGGTTTGAAAAAGCGATCACGACGCAATTAGAATTTTTACATCAATATATTGGAGTCAGTTAAATGATTATTGTCTGTCCTGCATGTAGTGCAAAGAATCGAGTGCCTGAAGAGAAATTAACAGAAAGTCCAAGTTGTGGTCAGTGTCATCATGAGCTTCTACCTCAGGCCCCAATTGAATTAAATGAGCAGAATTTTAGTCACTTTATTGCCAATAGCGATTTGCCTGTTTTTATTGATTTATGGGCAGAATGGTGTGGGCCTTGTAAAATGATGGCACCACATTTTGCACAAGTTTCGAAACAAAATCCGAAAGTTATTTTTGCTAAAATTAACACTGAAGAATCTCCACGACTCAGCAGCGCGTTTAATGTCCGGAGTATTCCCACTTTGGTTCTAATGAATAAAACCAGTGAACTTGCTAGAATAAGTGGTGCACTACGAGCGACAGAGCTACAACAATGGCTTGATCAGCAGTTAAGTGCCCATTCATAATGCAAATGTCCGGAGTTAATGTGTTAGATACTCATGTAAAACCTGAAGGAACGCTTTCCCTTCAAACCATTGCAATGCCTGCAGATACCAATTGGAGTGGTGATGTTTTTGGTGGGTGGATTGTTTCTCAAATGGACTTGGCAGGGGCAATTCATGCTGAGCGTTTTAGCAAAGGGCGCTGTGCCACGATTTCGATTAATCAAATGACTTTTTTGGTTCCAGTTAAAGTCGGTGATGTGATTAGTTGCTATACCAAAATTTTAAAAGTTGGAAATACTTCGATTCAGATGCAAATAGAAGTTTGGGATAGTCATGATAGTTCACGTGAACCGATTCGAGTGACTGAAGGGGTATTCACTTTTGTTGCAGTGGATGTCAAAGGTGGAAAACGTCAAATTTCAGAGCATATAAAACAAAAATTTATTTCAGCGCAACTTGCGCAATAAATAAACATTTAAAAAGCCCAATCATGATTGGGCTTTTTTATATCAAGTTATTTTGAATCAGATGGTTAAAACTATTGAAGTCATCAAACCTGATGTGAAACCGCGAGTAAAAAGAAAGGCGAAATACTTATTTTTTTAACTGAGATTTTGCAATCCAAGCCCAGAGCATTTCACATTGAATCGGTTCTTCACCTGATTCATCAGTAACCTTTACGTTCACTAAGGTTTCACCTTTTTCAGTGCTTTGCATCAGTTTTTGCTGATCATCTGTTAGTGTTGCAGTTGCAATCATTGCACCTTTGCTTGGGCGTTTAAAATCAACTTTAAAACTTTTGATTAATACGATACAAGTGTCCGGAACATTCATTCCTGTAACAAAACCAGTCGCTGTTTCAGCAATTAATGCCATGGCACAGGCATGTACTTGACCAATATGATTTTGCATCGCTTTATGGTTTTCAATTTTGACCACTATTTTTGCGTGGCTGACTTCTAGGTAACGAAGATTGGCGCTACCGACCATTGGAACCACCCGACCAAACGCTTTGCTCCACAAGGTACTGCGAATGCCTTTGGGTAATTTAGATGTAGCTTTTACCATTTTTGATAAGCGATTGGTGGGTTTCATAAGATTCCTCGACTTTTATTGTATGAATAAATCAGTCTTTAAAGTTATTAAATTGTAAAGGCACGCCAAATTGTTGTTCCTTTAAAAACGCCATTGTTTGTTGCAATGTATCGCGTTTTTTATCTGTCACACGAATTTTGTCACCTTGAATAGAAGATTGCACTTTTACGCCACTTTCTTTAATGGCTTTATTGATTTTTTTTGCTGTATCAGAGTCAAGCCCGTCTTTCAGTTTAATCACTTGAATGACATTTTTGCCTGAAGCCGTCATTTTTTGTGGATCAAGTGCTTGAATATCAACTTTACGTTTAAAGAAGTGATTTTCCAGCATGCTATAAACCTGTTCGCATTGAAAATCACTTTCAGTACTGATTTTAATTTCCTTATTTTTTTCGCTGAGTTCAATAGAAACATCTTGGCCGCGGAAGTCAAAACGGGTCGCAATTTCTTTTTGCGTGTTTTGAACGGCGTGATTTACTTCAAAAATCTCTAATTCAGAGACAATATCGAAAGAAGGCATGGTTTAGACCTTTGCAAAGGGAAAGAATATCTGAGATGCTAGGGATGTTTTCTTCATTTGCCAAGTGTTGTTTACATCAAAGGAGTGCACAATGATCCGTAAACAAGAAATTACAACATTTGAGTTCCCAGAAAATGCAGTAATCTGGGATGTTCGTGATACAAAAGCCTTTGCAGAAGGTCATGTCAAAGGTGCTGTTCATCAGCCCATTGATAGCTTGGATGCAAATAGCTTAACTCAAGTGGAGTCGGATCAGCCCATTTACATTTTATGTGGCGGCGGCAGTAAAGCGCCACGTGCTGCTGAAAAGTTAGAAAGCTTGGATGGCGCACGTGAGTATGTGGTATTGATGGGTGGTACGCGTGCCGCACGCGATGCAGGTTTCCCTCTAGAACAGGGAAGCTAAAAAAAAGCGCCATCAGGCGCTTTTTTAATATCAGTCTAAAATAAATTGTCTTTTTTCAGTTTTTTCTTGCTCATAGAGTGAATCAATTTTTATCTTGTACACATCAATTGGGTTTTTGATAGTAAGGTTTTTTCGGCTTTACTTTTTTGATAAAGCGCCTCGGATCAAGTTTATTGACCCAATAGCTCGTCAGTGGACAAGCCTCACCTAAAACTTGAGCCACTAAAACCGCACTACACAGAGGAGCGAATAAAAAACCTTTAGATCCAAGTGCAGTGAATGTATAAATTTCAGCGTCTGGCTGGATTTTGCCCAATAATGGAAAATAATCTGGACTTTGGGTGCGTACTGAGGCGCGTCCTTGCCAAGTGTCAATCGGTGCTAAAGATTGCGCATATTCAGGAAAGACATTGTGGATAAGTGTGTAGTTATGCACATGATCTTCCACTAAAACCGTATGATCATTTTGATCAGGAACAAAAGAAGCGCCTAAAAGTAATTGATGAGCATTTAATTGCATGCAATAGCCGCCATAACTATAAGCTTGATTAGAGTCTAAAGGTTGCTGGGAATTATCGACCCAACTGACTTGGCCGCGATTTGGTGTTAATTTGGGCAACTGAGTCGAAATTTTTTGGCTATTTAATGCTGCACACACAATAACATGGTCAAACTCACCTAAACATTGCTGATTAATATCCATGACCTGAACATTCGTTTTGGACTTAAGTTCCAAAATATCTGCTTTCTGAAACTGAATCAAAGGATGTTGTAAAATTTGATCACTTAATTGGTGTGGTGATAGAGTCGCTGCGGATAATAATGTGACACTCGAATACTGGGTCTTAAGATTAGATTCAATCTGAGTTTGATTTACACCTTCAGTAAAAATGCCTGATGGATAATTTGCTGTAAGTGTCATTAAATCATCGTCTTCTTTTAATTGTAATTGATTGACATGAATCGGTTTAAACGCTTGAAATTTTTGATAATAGGGCATGGCATATAGCCACGCCAACGTAACCAAATGCTTGCCACTTTGCTCAATACGACCTAAACGAGGATTGAGCAATGCCAGTGGATTACCTGATGCACCCGCCAATGGCGCTGATTGATCGTAAATCGTGACTTTATGCCCCCGCTGTGCAAATACATAGGCGCAACTTAATCCTGCAATTCCAGCGCCAATAATCGCAATTTGACGTTGTCGAAATGTCTCGACTGTATTTAGTTGGATTGATGCCTGAGTTGTTGTCTTCATTCGGTCTTGATGTTCTGATTCTGGAAAACTCCATATGGCTTTAAGCATCAGATCTTGATTGTTAAAAGCCACTGGACAAGAAATGGTTATTCCATGCTGACTAAGACCTTGCTTTAATACATCTTCTACACTGGATGCTGTAAATGTAGTGCCATAGTCTGAAAGTCGAACAATATGATTTAAAATATGCTCTTGCCAAAGTTGAAGATTACACACATGAAAAAATCTATCGAGAAACCAAGCATCTACTGTTTTGGTTTTGGCAATGACAGGAAAAATCTCATTGGCATCACCGAGCCATAAATCAATTGAGAATCGTTGTTTTGGGAAATCCAGCCTATGGCAACCTGCGATAGGCAAAGGATAGGCTTGAATGAGCTGTTGTGCTAAAACTTGCAGTTCTGGCCACATCGCAAGTACACGAATAAGATCTGCTTTTTTTAAAGGAAATTTTTCGACACTAATGATATGCAGATGGCTGTGATTATCTGGGCGAACTTGCTGCCAGAGTTGCCATAAGGCCAAAACATTTAAACCTGTACCAAAATGTGTTGCACCTACACAAAAATATTCAAAATCGTATAGTTTTGCTAAACGTGTAGATAAATTATGACCTTGAATAAAAACATGCTGAATTGGGTGCAAGCCATTTTCTATAGAAGAGTAGACATTCCCACATTGTTGGCAGATCGGAATATCCATGCCATTAATACACTGCCAATCTAGATCAGCAGTTTGAATTGCATCAGACAAAAGCTAGACCACCTTTAAAGCAAACATTAAAAAATGATGATTTACCACTGACGACGACGTTTAGTATGAACATAACTTGCGATAAGAAAACCCAGTAAAACACCTATAGCAATCGTGGCAGCACCATATAAAAACATTTGTGCGCTACGTTCACTTTGTAATACTTGAACTTGTACACCTAAACTGTCATTTTTTAATTGGAGTTCTTGGTTTTGCGATAAAGCGTCCAAATTGGCCTTTTCTAACTGTTGTAAACGGGTCGCCTGATCTTTGACTAAGGCTTTAACTTTGGCATCTTGCAATGCTTTATTTTTTGCCAGTTGTTCAGCAGTCAACGGTTTTACTTCTTGTGGTAAACCGTTTGGATTGACCGCCACGGCCGCAGGAAGAAGATTAGGTTTATTTGCCGCCAAAGTTTGAGGTGTTGTCGTAGTCATTGCTTGAGGAGCAGGGGCTACAGTAGTGATAGGTGCAGTTTCAACTGCCCAAGCAGAAATACAGATGAAAGATAAGCCCAATAAGCTTGAGGCAACAACACGCATGATTTTATCCTTGAGGGAACGCTTTATTAAAAGGTTTCACATCAATATGAGCATAAACACCTTCTTTAAGGAAAGGCTCGTCTTTTAACCATAGATCCAGTGCTTCACGTGTTTCAAAGTCGACAATGAGTGTACTGCCATAAAAACCCGCTTGTGGATTGTTAGGGTCTTTGGGCATTGCACCTGCTACAATTAAACGACCTTCATCATTTAATTGTTGTAAGCGTTGTAAATGTTGTGGACGTGTAGCAAGGCGTTTTTCAACTGTACCTTCGTGATCGGTACAGCTTAAGACGAATAAAGGCATATTTTTTTCTCGATTCGTTCACCTGAATTATGCTTCAGGTGATTTAAAGTATTTACGTAAAACAATAAACTGAATAATAATAAAGGAAAACATCACAATCATGTCACCAAATGCGGTGAATTCACCCCAATATTTTCCATTTGCGAATATGAAAGCAAAAAAGACATGTAAGCATGACATCAAAATAAACATGGCGGCCCATGCAAAGTTTAAATTTTTCCAGCCTTTCACTGTCAAATCAAAAATAGGCCCAAATAAACGCTGAATAAGGGGCTTTTTATCTTTCATAAAATAAGGCGACAGTAAGAAAGCACCAGCAAAAACAAGGTTTAACAGCGCAGCTTTCAGTTTGATATAAAAGTCATCACTCAGCATGAGGGTAATGCCGCCAAAAATCACTGTCATAAACAATACAATCCACTGTTGTTTATCTAAACGGAATTTTTGAATTACAAATAAAGCGCCGTATATCAGTAGCATAGAAATAATCAGGCCAGTGGTTGCAACCAAAATATTATTATTATCTATACCGCCTGTAGAACCAATCAATTGTAATAAAGGATGGTCTGTGTCTTTTGGGTCGACGGTTTTATATAAATAAAAGAAAATAATGAGTGGCACAAAGTCTAAAAGTGCTTTCATGTTAGAGTATCTAAATCTGATCAAATAAATGACATAGTATAAGTGATGCAAGGCGTAGATTTACATACACACAGTAATATTTCTGATGGAACTTTGTCTCCAGAACAACTTGTGCTTGCAGCCATCGAAAAAGGGATTCATACCCTTGCGTTGACTGACCACGATACAATGGATGGCTTACAGCTTGCTGAAAAAGTAGCGATTGATTTGCCTTTAACCATTATTTCAGGGGTAGAAATTTCCAGTCAATGGTCACGACCTGCAACGCAAAAGAGTTACGGTGTGCATATCGTGGCTTTAAATATGCAAAATCCAGAACCTTTACAGATTTTACTGGAACAACAAAAACAGATTCGAGCCATTCGTGCTAAACAAATATGTGATTTACTGATTCCATTGATTGGTCAGGACATTTATGCTGATGTCATGGCTAAAGTGGATCACATTGCAGACCGCATTACTCGAACCCATATTGCGAAAGTTTTGGTGGAAAAAGGCATTGTTAGCCGTCCGCAACAAGCTTTTGATAAATATATTAAAGAAGGTAAAAAAGCCTATGTGAAATTTGATGGTGTGGGTTTAGAAGATACCATTCAAGTTATTCATGAAAGTGCAGGTTATGCAGTATTGGCGCATCCAACCAAATATGACTTATCTGCGACCAATATTCGTTATTTAATCGAAATTTTTGCCAAATTTGGCGGCGATGCAATTGAACTTCCCACTGCAATCGAACCTGCTTCCACCCGTCAAATGGTGGATCGAATGATTGCTGAATACTCACTTAAAGTTTCTGTTGGCAGTGATTTTCATGGCGATCACATGCCATGGATTCGATTGGGCAACATTCCACGTCTTAAAGAAGGTCAAGTTGGGATTTGGGAAAGTTTTGTTTAGTGATTCTCTCTTCTCGCATTTTTGAGAGGAAGAGAGACATTTCAGAACATCATGTAATATTCTAAGGCTAAAGCAATTAAAGTAAATTATGATCCTGCGCTTGAATCGGTGGTGGGGTTGGTTTACCTAAAGTGCCCAACAACTCAATTTCAATAGTACGTACCATGGCATCTAAGGGTAAATCGTTACTTTGTGTACCGAAAGGTTCTTCAATTTCTGAACTTAAGGCATCTAATCCTAAAAAAGTATAAGCCAAAATACCAACCAGTAAAGGTGTTGCTAAACCTAAGGTTGCACCTAAACTAAATGGCAGCATGAAACAGAAGAAATACACAGTGCGGTTAAGGAGCACTGAATATGCAAAAGGCAAAGGGGTGGTGGCAATACGGTCACAGCCTGTTTGAACAAGGCTGAGTTCAGCCACATGATCATTCATTTGGGCATAAATAATATCGGAAATTTCACCTTCTTTGAGTGCTTGCATCAATTCCCATTGAATCAGGCTGAGTGTGTATTGCGGTGCATTGGCTTGTTGATATAACTGCGTTAAAGCCTGTTGACTCAGACCGCTGGTTTCAACCAATGCCAATGGATTTTTTGTTTCATGGCGTAAACGATCACGTAATACATTGGCAAATACAATAACGTGTTGAATCACACGTTCACGTCGACCTTGTGCCAACATTCGACAATCCCGATCAAAATGTCGGGCATTGGCAATTAACATTCCCCAGAGCTTACGCGCTTCCCACCAACGGTCATAGCATGCAGTATTTTTAAAGCCTAAGAAGATAGACAGGACTACGCCAATTAAAGTAAAGCCGACCAAAGGAAATTCTGGAAAGTGAAAATAACCAATATAAGATAGTCCACCAATTAAAGCCGAGATCAGCATGACCACGCCTAAAGGAGGTAAGACCTTTGGAAGGATCGTCCCTCGCCAAGAAAACAACAGCTTAAATACGCTGGGTTGGTCACGCACAATCATGTTTTAAGAATCATTTATATTTTGAATGATCTTCAGTGTTAGAGGGCTTTTTGTCAATCGTTGTTCGTATGATTATGGCGCTTGAATCAAACCATGCTCGGCAAATGAGCAAGTTCCTTCGGGTGAAACAATACAGTGATCAATTAAGTGAATGTCGACCAAATGGCAGGCCTGTAAAATTCGCTCGGTTAACTCTAGATCTGCTTGCGATGGAGTAGCTTTACCCAAAGGATGATTATGTGCAATTACAATATGACTGGCATGCTCATGAATGGCATGACGTAGCAATTGGTTAATCGAAATTTCACATGAATGTACTGAACCATAAAACATTTTTTTAAAACTAATTTTTCTTAAATGTGCATCTAAGCAAAGCACTGCAAAAACTTCTTGACACTCCCCCAATAATTCAAATTTTAAAAAATCTAATAAGAGGGTGGAGTGATTTAATTCGATTTTTTCCTGTCTTAAATGTTGAGCAATATAACGTCGCCCCAACTCTTTAACTGCCATAAGCTGTGCGTATTTCGTTTCTCCAATGCCATGAAACTGACTTAAATCTTCAAGTCTGGCATCAAAAATAGGATTTAAGCCGCCAAAATGCTGTAACAATAGGCGGGCAAGCTCAACTGCAGAATGTTGTTTTGAGCCTGAGCGTAGAAAAATAGCCAATAACTCGGCGTCAGATAAACTTGCTGCACCTTGCCGAATGAGTCTTTCGCGTGGTCGTTCTTGTTCTGGCCAATGTTTAATCGATAAGTTCATTATTTTTAGACTTTTTTATAAGTAATAGTGGTTGACCCAATGCGGATACTTGGGGCTAACATTATTTAATGATATTGTGGGCGCCACTGCAATAGAAAGGTAGCTTGTTGTGAGCTTCAATTTGAGTGTAATTTCCAACAAAAATATTGTATTGGCTGTAACTGGTGGTATTGCCGCGTATAAAAGTGCAATTTTAGTTCGCCGTTTAAAAGATGCGGGCTTTAATGTACGCGTCGTCATGACACAAGGTGCTCAAGCTTTTATTACACCACTCACATTTCAAGCTTTATCTGGAAATCCAGTTCATACAGAATTACTTAACCCAGAAGCTGAAGCGGGAATGGGGCATATTGAGCTGGCGCGTTGGGCAGATTTATTATTGGTTGCACCTGCCAGTTGTGACATCTTGGCAAAATTTGCAGCAGGTTTGGCCGATGATTTACTCAGTACCTTATATCTTGCGACTCCTTGCCCAGTTTGGGTTGTACCTGCAATGAATCAGCAAATGTGGGCAGCCAAAGCCACGCAGCGAAATTTAAACACCTTGGTTGAAGATGGCGTGCATGTGATTATGCCAGACGCAGGTTCACAAGCTTGCGGCGATGTGGGGTTGGGGCGTATGCCTGAACCTGAAGATTTGGCTGTGCAAGTCACACAATATTTTCATCAAGCACAACGCGCGATTGCTGAAAAGTTTGGTTTGTTGGCTGATAAGCATGTGGTCATTACAGCAGGTCCTACTCGTGAGGCAATGGATCCGGTCCGTTATATTTCCAATCACAGTACAGGAAAAATGGGCTTTGCTTTAGCCGCAGCATGTTATGCAGCTGGTGCAAAAGTCACCTTAATTGCAGGGCCTGTAAGTCTAGATACTCCGAATGGGGTACACCGCATTAATGTCTCTTCTGCAATCAAAATGTTAGAAATCAGCATGCAGATGCTTGATGAAGGTTGTGATATTTTTATTGCGACAGCAGCGGTGGCAGATTATCGCGTTGCAGAAGTGGCTGAACATAAAATTAAAAAATCGGGTGACGAATTAAATGTTGCCTTAATCAAAAATCCAGATATCGTGGCAACGATTGCCCAACAACAAAAACGGCCATTTATGGTGGGATTTGCTGCGGAAACCCGCAATGTCGAGCAATATGCGGCTGGAAAATTGGTGGCAAAAAAACTGGATATGATTGCCTGTAATGATGTGTCACGTTCAGATATTGGTTTTGCATCAGACGAAAATGCCATGACGGTATTTTTTGCAGAACGCTATCACATGGAAAAACGGGATTTAGATAAAGCATCGAAACAAGAGATTGCTCAACAGTTGGTTGATGCCATACATGATGCTTTAAATCATGCTCTAGCACCTACTTTGTAACAGGTTTTATGGTATAAAATTCAGTGATTCGGTTGCATGGTTGATAAATTTTAGACTCTGTTTTAAGACTTAAATTTCAAAATAATTCAACAACAAGAGCCACAGTTTTAAATTGATCTAAAAAAGGATATCCGCATGATTAAAAAAACGTTAGCCATCGTTATTTTTGCAACGACTTTGTCGTTCAGTAGTTTCAGTTTTGCCGCTGATCTTGAACATAATATGGAAATATTGGGGAAAAACTTTAAAGCATTTAACACGACGGATAATCAAAAAGATGCTCTAAAAGCACTCAGTAATATGAAATCAGCTGCTTTAGATGCAAAAAAAGTGAAATTAAAAACCAAAGATGCTAAAGCACCGACTTCAGATGCTTTATTTGATCAATTGGTGGCACAGATTGATCAAACCACTAGCCTCGTGCAAGCAGGCAAACTGGATCAAGCTAAAGTTGAAGCTAAGAAAATCGCGGTGATGAAAGCTCAAGGACATGGAATTTATAATCATCACTGATGTGAAGCAGATTCAAGCTTTGAAGGGTAAATACAGATTGAAAGCGATATTAAAAATGCCCGTCAGTTTAAAAACGGATGGGCATTTTTAATGACCATGAAAATGATTAAACCTCTTTCACTATTTCTTGGACTTGATTTTCTTTTAAGTAGTCTTCAGTGCGTTGTATCGCATCTTGAATATTTAGCAATGCAATTTCTACATCTTTTAGGGTTTTGGCATTTCCCCCACTTAAAGCCTGACGCCATTTTCGTGCACCTGGTAAGTTTTGAAATAAACCTAAAATATGACGGGTGATGATGGAAAGTGGCGCACCTTCTGCCATGCGCTTAGCAATATAAGGCATCATTTCTGCCATAATATCAAAACGATTGGGAGTATTTATATTCCATAATTGCGTCAATTCTGCCAATAAATAAGGATTGTGATAAGCCTCGCGTCCAATCATGACCCCATCAACATGTTTTAAATGTTCTTGAGTTTCAGCAAAGGTTTTTATACCACCATTTATCTCAATCATTAAATGTGGACGATCTTGTTTTAAGCGATAGACATCTTCATAACGTAAGGGGGGAACATCACGGTTTTCTTTCGGTGATAAACCTTGTAATAAGGCAATGCGGGCATGCACGATAAAATTATTACATCCCGTTTTAGCAACGGTATCAACAAAATGCAGCATTTCTTCATAGGAGTGCATGTCATCAATGCCAATACGATGTTTAACTGTGACAGGAATATCGACAGCATTTTGCATTTCAGCAATACACTCTGCAACCAAGTCAGGTTCTGCCATTAAACAGGCACCAATTTTATTATTTTGCACTCGATCACTCGGACAACCCACATTGAGATTGACCTCATCATAGCCCCAATCCTGTGCCATTTTGGTACATGTGGCTAAATCTTTTGGATTTGAACCACCAAGCTGTAACACAATTGGGTGTTCTTCAGTATTAAAGTCTAAATGACGTGCTGCGCCGCCAAATAAAATCGCACCTGTCGTGACCATTTCGGTATACATGATGATATTGGGATTAAATAAGCGTGCAAAAAATCGGTAATCACGAGTGGTCCAATCCATCATCGGTGCAACGGATATGCGAGGCTGTAAAGATGGGAGAGCAGTCATGAATAAACCTAAAAATAAGGAAAAAACCAAAGCAGAGATTATACGTGCTTTCGGATGAAAGAAACACCAAAGGTGGCCGACCAATACAATCGACTGAGCTCAATAAAATTATTTTTACCCAAGACATGATAAGCCACTTTGATAGAGTTGAACGCTACATAGATTACGCTGCGAGGGATTTAGCATGATAGCGCATATCGATAAATGCAAATAAGGCTGAGCAAATCACCAGACAAAGACCGGCAATACAGGTCATCAGCCACCCGCCGTGATGCCATGAATAAACCCCAACAGCAGAACCACACGCCCCCCCAATAAAATAAGTGGTCATATAGATGGAGTTGATGCGTGATTTAGCATCGGGATGTAAACGGAAAATAATACTTTGATTGCTGGTATGTACAATAGTTAAGCCCAAGCTAATTAATCCATAGCCGAAGATGTAACTGATTAAATGCTGTCCGCCAAAATAAAGGAAAATCCAACTGATGGCTAAAATAAATAGTCCAATCCAAGTTAACACCAAGGTATGACCTTGATCTGCAATTTTACCAATTTTAGCAGTAGAGAGTGCGCCAAAGACTGCCACTAAGGTGACCACACCAACCAATACATCAGAAAAGTTATACTGAGGCGACGTTAATAAAATGGCAATCGTAGAGAATAAAATACTCATTGCAGCAAAAGCGAAACCACCAATGATTGCACGAAAACCTAAGCGGGGTTGTTGCTTTATTAGGAGTGCCATCGATTTGAAAATATGAATATATTTTATTTTTGAAATAGGAATATTGGGCAATTTAGCTTTAAGTAAAACGGCTAAAACAATCATCATCACTGCACTGATTGCATAGATAACTTTCCAGTGAAATAAATGAGACAAGAGTCCAGCAAGGCTTGTGGAAAGTAAAATGCCGACTAATAAGCCACTCATCAGAAAGCCCACCACTTCACCCGTTTTTTCAGGTTTGACCAGAATGGTTGCAAGCGGAATTAATATTTGAGCAGCGACTGAAAATAGACCCGCTATAATCGTTCCGATCCAAAGCATGGGTAAATTGACTGCAAAAGTACACAGCAATAATCCAACAGCTGCTAAAAGCATCAATAAAGGAATAAATTTGGTTTTGTTAACAATATCGCCAATAGGCACGATAAAAAGTAAACCGAGTGCATAAGAGATTTGAGCAAAGGTGACCGTTAATGCCACTTGCGACTCAGGCACATCAAAATACTGTTGGATAGAGTGAACTAAAGGCTGGCTATAATAATTTGCTCCTGCACAAATACCGCAAGCAATAGTCATGAGCCACAATAATGATTTGTCTCGGCTAATATCGAGAGGAGCAGACATAAAATCCCTTGTTGGTTTGATGAAATGAGCATATTTTAAAATAGGTTCAGTACTATAAAAGCTTTGGATATTTTTAACAAACATTCAAAAAGACTTTAATGGCAGCATTATGTTTTAAGCTCATATGCAAGGTGATTGCATAATGAAAATGTGCTCAATACTTCACTGACTCACTTGTTTTTAATGGGCAAGTTTCTTCTTGGAAAGCGTAATCATCATGACGCCAATAATATTCAAAGCACAGCCGAGCCATTGAATATTATTCATTTTTTCACCTAAAAAAAATGTGGCTAAAATAAGCGTGAGAATAGGCCCAATCGATGCAATCATGGCAGACTGTGAAGCACCTAAGCGTTCTATACTTTGAATTAGCAATACGGTTGGCAATACGGTAACTAAAAAACCCAACGCAACACCGTACCAAATAACAGTACTTGGAAGTTGAGTTAGAAGCAGAAAGGGCTGCGGAATTGCAATAAAATAATGCACCAGTGTTCCCATGCAGGCGATCATAAGTGCCAAACCCGTAAAGTTCCAAGAGCCAAATTTTTGAATTAATTTTGGGGTTAACAGTAAATAACCAGCAAAAGCCACGGCACTCGCAAAAACTAAACTCGCGCCCAACCAGAAATTGCCTTGATGCGGAACATTACTTTGTTCTTGCAACATGACCAAAACAGTGCCGCCATAACTCAGACCAATGGCGAAAAAACTTTTCCAATTTAAGCGTTGTTTATAAATGATGCTCGAAGCCAACACCGTTAAAGTGGGATATAAAAATAAAATAATGCGTTCTAACGAAGCGCTGATATACATTAACCCAGCAAAGTCGAGCCAACTGGCAAAGTAATATCCGAGTAATCCTGCAATAATCAGTAATATCCAATCTTTTTTCTCAATCTCGCGGGCTTGACGGCGCGAAAATAAATAAATTAAGAAAAAGAAAGGCAGTGCACTGACCATTCTTAAGGCCATTAATACTGTACCGTCGACCAAGGGAGAAAGTGCGTAGGTCTGCTTAATAAAAATAGCTTTGGTACTAAACAAAAAAGCGGCACAAACAGCAAACAATGAACCCAATTGTGTTCTTGTGAGATGAAGTTTCATTTTACCTACTTCATCAGAGTTTTTTACTCGAATGAATAAAGAGAAGAAGCGTGAATTATAAAGTTTTTAGTCGGGCAGGTGAAATGCAAAAATATGATGGTGGTAATTCCAGAATGGAATGAATCAAATTTTATTTAATCACATAGATTCTTGAGTCAGATTTCACTGGCGAGAAAAGCTCAAAATATGGATTTAAAATTTAGATTGAAGCAATCATCAATTCTAAAACAAGTTAAAACAGCTAAACTTCAGAGAAAAGAGTATGGATAGAGCAAAGCGCACCAAAAAAAGGCATTTTTTGTTTTTTTATGCTATTTTGTCTAAATCATCATCAACCGAAATGACCAATAAAAAAGATAATTTATTTTTTTCATAAAATAAAACATTTGGAGTTCCATTTTAGAAAATTTAAATAAAGAAGAAGACTAAAGTCACAGTCATTAAAAAATAAACCATTTGTATCTTTGTTAACGTGAAATACTGTCTTAAATTCAAAAAAATTGTTCATACTGACAATGTTGAAATTTGTCATTTCGGTCAATTGAGCAAAAAATTATAGTAACTGACTACGAATATACCAAGTTATCTATTTAAAAGTTAAATGCGGGTCTCCAGTGGTGGATCGGCAGAATCATCAATTTGAAGATTTAAAGGTTTTTAAAATTGTGTTATCTGCATCTTAAAATTGATCACTTATGCAACTTCTAAGTACAAATATGAAGATAATTTTTGACTTTCATTAAAGCAAAACGAATGAATGATATATCGAATGATCATATTTATGAATCATCAGTTCAAAATATAGGTATTTATTAAATAAATATTGGGTGGTAATTTACAGAGGTTCAATTAGAATCCAAAAATTCAATAAGAATGTGTCCTGCGGGAATATCGCTCATCGCGATGTTTACTTAAGAAAAATTAGCTTGAGGAAGGCTCATGCAAATCGGAATCCCAACCGAAACTGTGATCGGTGAAAGCCGTGTGGCAGTTACGCCAGAAACAGTAAAAAAGTTGATCAGTACTGGTCATACCGTTGTCATTGAACGTAGAGCAGGTGTAAAAGCAGCTTATATTGACAGTGCCTATGAACAAGCTGGTGCCAAAATTACGGATGATGCCTATACAGGCAGTCAAATTATTTTGAAAGTTCGTGCACCTCAAGGTGAGGAAATTAAAAAAATTGCAGCCAATACAGCCGTTATTGCAATGTTTGATCCTTACCGAAACACTGAACTTGACCAATTTGCTTCGAGCCAAATCTCTGCATTTGCGTTAGAACTTTTACCGCGTACACTTTCTCGTGCGCAAAATATGGACGTGTTGTCTTCTCAGGCAAATTTAGCTGGTTATAAATCAGTGCTTTTGGCTGCAGCAGAATATCAACGTATGTTCCCTATGTTGATGACAGCAGCAGGTACAGTAAAGCCTGCGCGTGTCGTCATTATGGGTGTTGGTGTTGCAGGTTTACAAGCCATTGCCACTGCAAAACGTTTAGGTGCTATTGTTGAAGCAACCGATTTACGTCCAACCGCTCGTGATCAAGTCGAGTCTTTAGGCGGTAAATGGCTTGATGTACCGATGTCGGATGAAGAAAAGCAAAAAGCTGCGGATGCCGCTAAAAACGGATATGGCTGGATGCCTGGTGAACAATACATCAAAGACCAAGCGACTATTGTAGATAAAGCGGTTTCTAATGCAGATATTGTGATTACCACTGCGCTATTACCAGGTCGTGATGCACCACGTTTAATCAAAGCTGAAACAGTCGCAAAAATGAAACCAGGCTCAATCATCCTTGATATGGCAGTTGAATCTGGTGGAAATGTCGAAGGCTCAAAATGTGGCGAAAATGTCTTTACCGATAATGGTGTGACTATTTTGGGAATTCCGAATATTCCAGCGACAGTTGCAACTGAAGCTTCGGCACTTTATGCACGTAATGTCTTTAATTTCTTAGAAACGCTTTTTGATCAAGATAAAAACTTTAGCATCAATCCTGAAGAAGAAATTCAAAAAGCATTACTGGTCACTCATGGCGGCCAAGTGCTGTTAAAGCGTGGTTAAGGAGAGAGATCATGGTTGAAACAATTACAATTTTCGTCCTTGCCATCTTCGTAGGTTACTACGTCGTTTGGGGCGTAACACCTGCTTTACATACACCGCTTATGGCTGTGACCAATGCACTGTCTTCCATTATTGTGGTGGGTGCAATGATTCAAACTGTAGGCCTGCCAGTCATTGGGATGGAGGCAAACGTCGCTTTCCAAAGTGTAAATATCGTCAGTATTTTGGGTGCGATTGCTGTGTTCTTAGCCAGCATCAATATTTTTGGTGGCTTTGCTGTGACTGCGCGCATGCTTGAAATGTTTAAGCCGAAGCAAAAGAAAAAAGAGGGTTCATAAATGGAATTTATTCGAGACTATGCGGATTGGTTCTACTTAGTAGGCGCCGTACTTTTTATTTTAACGCTTCGTGGTTTATCTGGCCCTAAAACAGCTATTCAAGGTAACCGTTACGGCATGATCGCGATGGCAATTGCTGTACTGACGACCTTCTTTGTTGCTGATCATCCTGTTGTCTGGATGATTGTTGGTGCGATGGTATTGGGTGGGGTAGTGGGTATTGCACGTGCGCGTACAGTGCCAATGACACAAATGCCAGAAACCGTAGCACTCATGCATTCACTGGTGGGTTTGGCTGCTGTTTTGATTGCAATTGCTGCGATTTTGCATAACAACCAATTGACAGATTTGTTCACTCAAAATGAAGCAGCTTTAACTGCGGCAGGTGTTCAACATGCGCATATGAGCAAAGTTCATTTATTTGAATTGTTTGTGGGCTGTTTCGTCGGTGCGATTACCTTTACTGCTTCTGTATTTGCCTATGGTAAATTGGCTGCAAAAAAATGGGCAAAAACGATTTCTGGTGCTTGGGTTAAACCAGTACAGGCCATTATTTTCCTTGCGATGTTAGCCACAGGTTTCATGTTCTTCTCCACAGGAAACATGCAAGCTTTCTGGGCAATGACTGCTTTGGCACTTGCATTTGGCTGGGTGTGGATTGCACCTGTCGGTGGTGGTGATATGCCTGTTGTGGTTTCATTGCTGAATTCATTTTCAGGTTGGGCAGCAGCAGGAATTGGTTTTACCCTTGAAAATAACATGCTGATTGTTGCAGGTTCACTGGTCGGTTCTTCTGGTGCTATTCTGTCTTACATTATGTGTAAAGCGATGAACCGTTCAATCATTAACGTTTTGTTTGGTGGTGCAATGGGCGGTACAGCAGTTGCAGCAGTAGACAATGGCGAGAAGGCACAACGTAATCATCGTTCAGGTTCAGCGGATGACGCAGGCTTCCTGATGTCAAATGCTGACAGTGTTGTGATTGTACCGGGTTATGGTATGGCACAAGGTCGTGCACAGAATGCAGTGAAAGAATTGTGTGAAATTTTGAAAGAACAAGGTGTGAAAGTTCGTTTTGCCATTCACCCAGTGGCAGGTCGTATGCCGGGTCATATGAACGTTTTGCTGGCTGAAGCAGATGTAGCGTATGAAGATATTTTAGAAATGGATGAGATCAATTCAGACTTTCCAGCAACCGATGTAGTTTTGGTGATTGGTGCAAATGACGTGGTCAATCCTGCAGCAAAAGATGATCCAACTTCACCGATTTACGGTATGCCCATTTTGGAAGCACATAGAGCACGTACGATCATGGTGATTAAGCGTTCTATGGCAACAGGTTATGCAGGTCTAGATAATGACTTGTTCTATAACGAAAAAACCATGATGGTGTTTGGTGATGCGAAGAAAGTCGTTGAAGATATGACCAAAGCCATTAATGGTTCAGGTCACTGATTTAACAGTCAATCAGAATTAAAAAAGCCACCTTTGAGTGGCTTTTTTATTTGATGGCTTGTTTAAAGAAATTTTTCAACCAGCGTCATAGATTGAGCATATAATTCACGTGCAAGTTGCTGGTTTTTGGCATGAGGCGATTTCCAGTTTGGCATATGTGCACTGACATATTCAGCATTACGATTGGCCCATTCATCTCCAATCGCCATTTGGCAAATCAGCTTTGCCGGTACAGAGGTGGGTACTAATCCGAGTTTCATCACTCCATATACAGGTTTAGGTAGGTCGCGATAAATATCAGAAGCGACACCACCAGGGTGGAGAGCATTATTGGTAATCGAACTGCCTGCCATTTGCTCTGCCAGTGCGTTACTGAACAGTAAGTTTGCCAATTTAGATTGACCATAATAGAACACAAGATTGTAAAACCCTTTAGCATGAAAAGTATGAGGTTTAATTGAACCTGCCCAATGCGCAATTGAAGCAATATGAACAATACGAGCTTGTGGTGCTTGTCGTAAAACAGGAAGTAATTTTTGGGTCAGTAAAAAATGACCGAGATAATTCACTCCGAACTGTTGTTCAAAACCATCTTTAGTTCGTTGTTTAGTTTTGGAAAATATCCCCGCATTATTGATCAAAACATCGAGTACACCATAACGATCAGCAATTTCATCTGCCGTTTTCTGAGTCGATACAAGGCTATTTAAATCAAGTGAAACGATATCGACTTGTCCCTGATTGAGTGAGCGTAATTTTTTCTGTGCATCTTGCGCTTTTTGTAGGTTTCAACAGGCTAAAATGACATGTTGCCCTTGTTTAACCAGTTGCTCTGCGCTAGCAAAGCCGATACCTGTATTGGCACCCGTAATGAGTATTTTCATGCACGATTTCCCGTTATTATATTTTTAAGGTGTATTGTTTTAATCGAAAATATAATGCTTGAGTTTTAATCATTTGTCATTGCAATTCATTGAATATTTGTAGGTTTATAACACATAAAAAAGCGACCTGATTCGGTCGCTTTTTTATTGGATCATTTTAAGCTGTCGCTTCTGGCGTTGTACGCCATAAGCTTTCAAGGTCGTAAAATTTACGTGCAGCTGGCAGCATAACGTGAACGACCACAAAACCGAGATCAATTAAGATCCATTCTGCATCACTTTCACCTTCAACACCGATAGGGCGAAAACCTGCTTTACGTGCTTCTTCAGCAACATTATTCGCAAGGGCTTTAAGATGACGGGTCGATGTACCGCTAGCAATAACCATGACATCTGCCACGTTGCTAATTGCGCTAACATCTAATTCAAGGATATCTTTTGCTTTTACATCTAATAAGGCTTCATGTACAACTTTTAAGCAAGCTTGTACATCTTGAGCTTGAGAATTCATTGTGAGATCGAGAGAATTAGAAGCGCTGGGCGATGGTTCTAAATTCATAAAGGGTTTTATTTCCGGACTATTACTCATCGTGTAATATAGCGGTTTTGGAGCAGAATTTCAATTCTGTAGAGAATTTAACTTTGCGGATGTTTTGCAAAATATTTATCTTTCCAAGCAAAAGAATCTTGGGAAGTGACCTGCGGTCGATACTCCGCAGCGACATAACCTGTGTACGCACTTTGATCAAGCCATTGAAAAATTTCAGTATAAGCAATTTTTGCTGTATCAGGCTCATGTCGTCCTGGACAGTCTGCAAATTGAATATGTCCAATATTCTGAATATTTTCTTTTAATGTTTCTAAAATATTTTCATCCATCATCGCCATGTGATAGCAGTCATATTGCATCTTTAGGGCGGGATGTTGAACAGCTTCAAGCATTTCTTGTGCCTGAGCAATATTCTGGACTAAAAAACGTGGCATATCTGTGCCATTAATCATTTCAAAAACGGGTTGAATTTGATGGTCAGACAACATAGAACAAGCCAGTTTTAAATTTGTAGCCAAGGTCTTTAAACAAGGCAGAAGGTCGCAGTCAAGTGGTTGCTTCCCTGCGAGGATGTTAACACTAGGCACATTTAAAGCTTTGGCATATAAAATGGCTTTTTCTACCCCACGATGAAACTCAAGTTCCATTCCCGGTATACCTGCAAGCCCATTTCCACCTTGCATTAAATCGCCAGCAGGAACATTGATCAGGCAAAGCTCAAGATTATGTAAGCTCAGTTGGGTTTGAATTTGTTCGATACTCAGTTCATAAGGAAATTGAATTTCAACAGATTGAAAACCATGTGCCCGTGCCTGTGCAAAACGTTCAATCAGCGGCATTTCAGTAAAAATCATCGATAAATTAACCGCTAATTTCATCATCATTTATTCCTTTGCTTCAAATTGATGTGAATTAAGATTCAACCACCTGAATCACTGTGGCAAGATCTGCTTCAGCATAGCCTTTATTTTGGTGGGCTTTCAATTGTAAAAGTGCTTGTTTTGCGACAGGAATATTTAACTTAAAGTGCTCAGCCAGTTGTACCGCATTATTTAAGTCTTTAGATAAGGTTTGTACCTTCCACTGTACAGGTTCAAAAGTGTGGCTTGCCATGCGTGGGGCTAAAATTTGAAAAGGTTTAGAGTCAGCAAAACCTCCAGCAAGTGCAGGCGCGAGAAGCTTAGTATCAACACCTGCTTGTGCAGCAAGTGCAACCGCTTCAGCAATCAAAGTGCTATTTGCGGCAACAATCAATTGATTACAAATTTTGGTGGCTTGGCCCGTGCCTGTTTCACCCATTCGGGTGACACGTTGTGAAAGTACATTATAAATCAGCGATAAATTTTGGATGGTTTGCAGATCACCTCCTGCAAATATCACCAAAGTGCCTTGTTCAGCCCCCATTATTCCACCTGAAACGGGGGAGTCAATCCATTTGACCTGACGAACTTGTGCTTGAGAGGCTAATTTTTGGGTTTGTGCCACGGAGAGACTCGAAAAATCTACAAGCACTTGATCAGGTTGGAGTTGATTTTGAATATGTTCATAAACGGTTTGTACCGCACTATCATCCGCAAGACAAGTCAAAAGAACAGGGTAGGCTGCAATATCTTGCAAGTTTAGAAGTGTAGCCCCCATATCCACCAGTATGTCGCAGCTTGACAGAGTTCGGTTCCAGACAGCCACTTCAAAACCTGCCTGAATCAAACGGGCAGCCATTCGGCTTCCCATGAGGCCCATACCTAAAAATGCAATTTTTGTATTACGGTCAAAACACATGTATTTTTTCTCTGGATGAATCCAATTCTCTGGTTATTTTACTTATATTGGCGGGGTAAAAATTGAACCTCTGGTTTTTTGTCTTTTTGACGCGCTAACTTACTATTTTTACCCAAAAGTAATTTAAGTTGCCAGATTTTTTCTAAGCGTAACGATTTTTTCGGTGCATGTTGCATGGCATCAAGAACGCGTTTGGCTGCAATCAGCGCATCTGGAGAGCGTTGTTGCATTTCTTCTGCAAGCAGTTGGGCTCTGTGCATCGGTGATTCATCTAAATGCGTTACTAAACCAATTTCTTTGGCATATTTGGCATCGAAAATACGTCCTGTTAGTGTAAGCTCTTTGGCAAGGTCAAGGCTAATAATGCCTTTAATCGAGCGAGTCAGTCCCATATCTGGAACCAATCCCCAACGACTTTCCATAATTGACATTTTGGTGTCAGGATGAGCAATACGAATATCTGCAGCTAATGCCAGTTGCATACCTGCGCCTAAACAATAACCTTCAATCGCTGCAATAACAGGAACAGGTAAGTCTTGCCAAATTAAAAATGCTTTTTGAAATAAGCTTTGTCCCGGTTTAATCAGTTCCCATGCCGCATACACCGTATTTTTAGGTGCATTTAAATCCGCAAGATCAATTCCTGCACTAAAGACATCTGCTTCACCTGTTAAAATGACACAACGAATAGATCGATCTTTTTTTATCTGATTGGCTGCACAAACCAGTTCACGTAACAGTGCAAAACTCATGGCATTACGTTTTCCGGGACGGTTTAAAAAAACTGTTGCAATTCCATTGTTTTTTTCTATACGCAGTAATGTCATTGGATTGACCTATATTTTTCTATGGCTTTGAGCATAACAGAGTCATTGAATCGATTCATGACAGATGAGTCACATCTAAAAAGTGGATATGCTTCACCTCTTTCAGTTCTCATTCGATTATATATTTTGTTTATTCAAAACTTGTTGTGCTGCCTGTTCAAATTGTTGCATCACGGATTGCAGTTCATCAAAGCGTTTTAAGGTTTCTTGAATGAAACTTTCATCTGCTTTACGCCGTTCTTTGCGTAAAGAGGAAACAAACTGTTCAAATCCGCCTGTAACTTGTTGCAAATTTGGAGCGCCGACGTAACGCGTTGCACCATACAAACGGTGTAAAACATGCTCTAATTGAGGAAAGTCTTCCATTTCAATTAATTGCTTCATTTCATTCAATTCGGTTGTAAAACTGTCCACCAGCATATTGAGTAAGTCGACAGCCAAATCTTCTTTATTGGCCGCAAGCTGTAAGCTTTGTTGCCAGTTTAAAATTTCTGGATCGAGGGCTTCAATGAGAATAACTTTCTCGACACTTTTGGTTTTTTTGAAATTTTCTGAGGTCCATTGAGTCAAAATTTGAATGATCTGTTCCATCTGAATAGGCTTGGTTACATAATCATCCATACCCACTTGGAGTAACTTTTGTTTTTCATCCGCCAATGCATGTGCGGTCAAGGCAATAATGGGTAAGCGTTTATGATTTTCTAAAGTTGATTCTAACGAGCGTATAGCACGTGTCGTATCAATACCGGACATCACGGGCATTTGAATATCCATAAATACAACGTCAAATGCAGCCAAATTTTGGTCGATTCTATTTTGAATAATGTCTAGTGCTTGTTGACCGCTCAATGCTTTGGTGGTTTTAACATTCAATTCACCCAAGAGTGCTTCTAAAACAATCAGGTTAGGCAGATGATCATCCACAGCCAAAATATGTAGGCCTTGTCCATTAAATTCTTGATGAACCTCATGATCGAAAATCGGCTGATTACTTAACAGCTGCATCAATGCACTACGACTGAGAGGTTGATAGAGAGGACGAGCCCGATACACATTCAACATGTCGGGATCCAGTGACATCTGATAGCCATAGACTGCAATATTGCCCGTATAGCGGTTACGAATTTCTTTAAGTAAAGCTTCCCCATCACCACTGTGATCAACAATCAACCAAGTATTTTCATCACAGTTTGAAAGTTGATTGAGTTGACTGAATAAATCTAGAATAGAACTGGTTTCAATATGATCAACTGCATAATTTTCAAGATAATGACGCAGAATGTTGGCGGTTGCAGGATGTGCCAAATAAGACACAATTTTCATCGTATTAAAGCGAGGATGGATGGTTTCAATTTCATCATCTACGCTAAACATTGCAGTAAACCAGAAGGTAGAGCCTTTTTCCGTGGGTGCGCGTTCTTGGTTATCTTCAAAACCAATTTGACCTTGCATCAGATGCACCAATTGTTTGGAAATGGCCAAGCCCAAACCGGTTCCGCCAAATTGACGAGTGACCGAAGCATCCCCTTGTGAAAATGATTCAAATAATTTTTTACGATCTGTTCCACTTAAGCCGATGCCGCTGTCTTGGACACTAAAGTGCAATAAACATTGTCCAATATCGTCGTGTTCCATGCGAGCCCGGACGATAATTTCTCCATCGGGAGTAAATTTAATGGCATTGGAAATTAAGTTGGTTAGGATTTGTTTAAAACGTAAAGCATCGCCCACGACCTGAGTCGGAATATTATCGGCATAGTAAAATGCCATATCGATGTGTTTTTGCGCAGCCAGAGGCGAGAGCATATCCATCACATCAAAAATCGCTTCTTCTAGGTCAAACGGAGCGGTATCGAGTTCCAATTTGCCTGCATCAATTTTTGAAAAATCCAGTACGTCATTAATCAGCGCTAAAAGATGTGCGGAAGATTTACGGATAGTTTGCAAATATAAATTTTGTTCATTACTCAGATTGCCCTGACGCAGCAATAAATGAATAAATCCATCAATACTATTTAACGGAGTACGTAATTCATGACTGATATTGGCCAAAAAAACTGATTTGGACTGATTTGCTGAAATAGCTTGGTCGCGTGCTTGGCGATAGGTAATATTTTGAACTTCTAAAGTATCTAAGGTTCGACGTAAATCATCTTCTGTTTGTTCGGTGTGTTCTTTTAATTCTAAAAAACTAAAATGCAAACGTTTCACGACATTGGCAATATCACGTTGTAATAAACGCAATTCACCTGTGCTGTTAATGACCATATGCTGATCAAGTGTATCGGCACTTAAGCGCTGTAATTGCATACGAATTTCGTACATGGGCGCAATCCAGCGACGTGAATAAAAATTCAAACACAGTAAAAGTAATAATAAAGTAAGTAGGCCCGTGGTGATCAACACAATCATGACCCGATAATGAGCAATTTGTAAGGGTTGATTATCCAGCTCAATGATCAGTCTGGCAGGACTTTGCGAATTTTCATTAATTCTTAAGGCATAAATATTGTTTTGATGATAGGTAATGGGTCCTGTAAAAGCATTTTTGTCCTCAATTGCAGGCCATGATTCTTGATCCTGAAACCCGATACTTAAGCGCGTCCGACCTTTTTGATCAATAATCGCTGCACGGACTAAATGTTTTTCATTCAGCATACTCTGCATTGCATTGCGAGCTTGATCATATTGCCAAGGATAACGATCCAGTAAATCTAGAGCTGCTTCAGAGGTAAGTTGATAGCGGGTCATAATGGCAATCGCCATTTGTTTTTGTTGAGCGCGTGAAGCATTTGAAGTTTCTGATAAAACCAGCAAGGCACCAACGCATGCCAAAACCATAATCGGCACAAAAATCAATGCAATCAGTTGTCCATAAGCATGATTTAAGTGAAGACGTTTAAATAATTTTTTATTGATATTTGACATGGTTAAGCAGTTTATTTCCTGTGCAATGCAGTTTAGCATGCTTTAAACAGCCTGTTAAAAATTCATGGAATAATTGACTGACTGAGTTAATTCTAACTTTAAAATCAAAGTCATAAACAGTGAATAAGCAAGTGTAATTGACCAAAAATATTTCAAGGACTCCGAGTTTTAGTCAAGTATTTTAAATGAGTATAAAACTGTCTGAACATCACCACAGATTAAGTATTTTAATATTTATCATTAATCTTGAATATCTGATAAAAATAAATTTTCTTACTTTATGGTGAAATTGGATGGCGTGCTAGAAACGGCAAAAATCATTTGTAATTTCAACAGTTTTAATAAAAAGACTGCTAAATGGGTGCAGCACGGTACATTTTTTCATACAATAGCCGCACCTCGATATAGGTACACACCATGATGAAGCCGATTCCTAATTTTCAAGCAGACGAATTTTTGTTAGACCACTATGTGGGAAATACTCCGTTGGTGCGTTTACAGCGTCTAGCCAGTCACACTCAAGCAACGGTATTGGCCAAACTTGAAGGAAATAATCCAGCTGGTTCGGTCAAGGATCGCCCAGCCTACAATATGATTATGCAGGCTGAAAAGCGCGGTCAAATCACACCTGGTGATACCTTAATTGAAGCAACCAGTGGAAATACAGGTATTGCCTTGGCCATGGTTGCAGCGATGCGCGGTTATAAAATGACGCTCATCATGCCCGACAATATGAGCCAAGAACGCAAAGATGCTATGCAGGCTTATGGTGCGACTTTAATTGAAGTGACTAAAGCACAAGGCATGGAAGGTGCACGTGATTTAGCGTTGCAAATGGAAAAAGACGGCAAGGGTTTTGTGCTAAATCAATTTGGTAACCCTGACAATGTTGAGGCGCATTACCTCACGACGGGGCCAGAAATTTGGCAACAAACTGGCGGAAAAATCACTCATTTTGTTAGTTCGATGGGCACGACTGGCACGATTATGGGCGTGTCAAAATATTTAAAAGAACAGAATCCTGAGATTCAAATTGTGGGTTTACAACCTGAAGATGGGGCAAGCATTGCAGGTATTCGTCGCTGGCCTGAGGCGTATTTACCGACCATTTTTGATCGTCGCCGTGTTGATTTGGTGATTGATATTCCACAAATTGCTGCAGAAAAAACCATGCGTAAACTTGCACAACAAGAAGGTATCAGCGCAGGTACATCTTCTGGAGGCGCAGTGTGGGCAGCGATTCAATTGGCGCAAGAAAATCCTGAAGCTGTTATTGTGTGTATTATCTGTGATCGAGGAGACCGTTACTTATCTACGGGTTTATTCTCGGTACAAGATTCCGAATAACACTGGCATTTTTGTGAGTAGATATGCGCTTACCTGTTTTAGTTTTCGATATTGAAACCCTGACCGATTTAAAATCGGGAGCGCATTTATTTGGTTTAGATTTGCCAGAGGCAGATTTGGCGCAAGCGTTGATGAAATTACGTCGTCAAGAATCGGGAACAGATTTTCAGCGTTTGGCTTTACATGAAATTGTCTGTATTTCTGGTTTCTGGATCGATGAACAAGGCAGTATGAAAATATTTTCATTTAGCCGAGAGCAACATAGTGAATCTGAAATTTTGACCAAATTTCTTTCTATTTTTGATAAGCGCAATCCTACACTGGTGAGTTGGAATGGTTCGCAATTTGATTTGCCCGTCATTTTATTTCGTGCCATGTATCATGGTTTATCTGCTCCAAGTTTGTTCGATCAGGGCGAAATAGATCAGCAAAAGCGCTATAATAACTATCAGAATCGTTATCATCATCGACATGTCGATTTAATGGACATCATGGCGATGTTTAATGGTCGCCATTTCCAGAAATTAGATGATGTTGCGCATTTACTCGGCTATCCAGGTAAACGCGGTGATGGTGCTTATCATGTCCCCGAATATGTGCATCAGCAAGAATGGCAAAAATTGACCAGTTATTGCGAAGCTGATGTATTAAATACTTGGTTGGTATATTTGCGGTGGTTATTGTTAAAAGGTCAGCTTTTACTCAATGATTACCGTGATTTGGTTCAACAGACCATTCAATTTTTATCTACTCAAGCTCAACATGCAGATTTTTTAGCTATTTGGCGTGACACATCGCAGCGAACTGAATTTACAGCCGTTGATTTTATTTCTTTTCCTACACATTAGGTATTCATGAAACAGAGAAGCAAGCCACGTCCAACTCAACATCCTATTTATACTTTTAAAGTTGAGTCACTTTCCCATGAAGGACGAGGAATTGCACACTACGGTACACATCCTGATCATCCCAGTGAGAAGCAGGGTAAAAAGGTATTTATCCGCTACGCTTTGCCAGGCGAAACCGTAAAAGCGCAAATTACCCATGTGGCAAAACGTTTAGAAGAAGCAGATTATCTTGAGTTGTTAAGTGAACCTGCTGCTATTCGTATTCAACCTGAGTGCCCACACTTTACAGTGTGTGGGGGCTGTAATATGCAACATATTCAACAGGATGAACAAATTAGACTTAAACAAGAGGTCTTGAAGTCACATCTGCAACATTTTGCAGGTATTCAGCCTGAACAGTGGTTAGCGCCTTTACGTTCAGAACGTCAGGACTACCGTCGTAAAGCCCGAATTGGGGTACGTTATTTTCCCGCCCAAAATAAATTAATCGTGGGCTTTCGTGAAAATCAAAGCAATAAATTGACTTCAATAGATCGCTGTATGATCTTGGATCAGCAGTTTTGTTCTATTACGGCACTTAGGCAGTTACTCGAAAGTCTAAAAGCCAAAAGCAGCATTGGTCATATAGAATTAGCAATGGGTGATAATGATATTGCACTGGTGGTGCGCCATCTGGACAAATTGTCACCAGACGATGTCAACCAATTGAAACAATTTGCGTTAAGTAAACAATGGCAACTGTATTTGCAACCTACAGGTAGCGATAGTTTGCATCGTGTGGATGATCCTCACGCTGCAATGCGTTTACATTATCGGTTGGATGAATTTAATTTAAATTTTGCTTTTAATCCACTCGACTTTACTCAAGTGAATTCGACAGTTAATCCACAAATGGTCAAACTGGCATGTGATTTGCTTCAACTGCAAGCAGGAGAACGTGTTCTCGATTTGTTTTGTGGGTTGGGGAATTTTTCGTTACCACTTGCACGTTGCGTGGGTTCGACCGGTGAAGTGATTGCGGTTGAAGGAAGTGAAGAAATGGTACAACGCGGTCAAGAAAATGCGAAAAGCAATCATATTGATCATGTCCATTTCTATTCACAAGATTTAACAAAAGATTGTTCGCATCATTCTTGGGCAAATCAAGGATTTGATGCATTATTGATTGATCCTCCGCGCTCAGGTGCAGAAGAAATAATGCTTTATGTACCGCAATTTGGTGCAAAAAGAATCGTTTATGTGTCATGTAATCCTGCAACATTGGCAAGGGATGCTGGTGTATTGGTGAAACAAGGTTATCGATTAAAAAAAGCTGGGGTAATGGACATGTTTACTCACACTGGACATGTCGAATCTATTGCCTTATTTGAAAAAGACAATCAAATAAACGATTTAGAATATGATAAGTAAAGAGGTAGGAGAAGGGTATGGTCACAGTACGTGAACAACTTCCAGGACGACTCAATGAGTTGTCTGAGGAAGCGACTGTAGAGCATGCCGAACAAGCTCGACAAGATTTGACGCAATGGTTAGATCGTGTACGTGGCATATTAGATGACGCAGCCCTTAAACAACTCGAAGAAGTTGCGCATTTGACGTTACACAAAGAGTTACAGTCGAGGCTAAACCACCGTTCAAATACTTTTTATACCGGTATTGAAATGGCGGATATTTTGGCCCATCTGCATGTTGACGAAGATACTTTATCCGCTGCGATGCTATATCGTAGTGTGCGTGAAGGTGTGATGACCCTTGAAGAGGTGCGGAATCATTTTGGAGAGCAAGTTCATAGTTTAGTCCAAGGCACACTGGCTATGGGTAAACTTTCAGAACTGATTGAGAAAAACAAACGTCTAGAAGATCATTTCAATAATAATCAGAGAGAACATTTGAACGGCATTTATAAAATGCTGATTTCTGTCACGGAAGATGTTCGGGTAGTATTGATTAAACTTGCGGAACGGACGTATGCATTACGTGAACTGGCCAATTCTTCTAAAGAACGTCAGGAACGGGTAGCACGCGAAATTCTCACGATTTACTCACCATTAGCACATCGTTTGGGAATTGCCCAGTTAAAATGGGAACTTGAAGATTTAGCTTTTCGTTATTTAGCGCCTGAGCGTTATAAAGAAATTGCCTCTCTTTTGAATGAAAAACGTTTAGAGCGCGAACAATATATTCAGTTTGTAATTGATAAGCTCAAAAAAGAACTGGCAAACTATGATATCGAAGCTGAAATTAATGGCCGAGTAAAACACATTTATTCGATTTATCGAAAAATGAAAAGTAAAGATCTGAGTTTTGATCAGCTTTATGATATTCGTGCTGTGCGTGTTTTGGTTAAAAATGTGCCTGAATGTTACCACTCACTGGGTATCGTACATCAAATTTGGCGGCATATTCCACATCAATTTGATGATTATATTACCAATCCTAAACCCAATGGGTACCGCTCATTACATACAGCTGTGATTGCAGAAAATAAATCGCTTGAGGTACAAATTCGTACTAAGGCGATGCATGAGGAAGCAGAGCTGGGTGTTTGTTCACATTTCAATTATAAAGAAGGCGGAAAAAATACCGACCATTCTTTTAATCATCGTTTGCATTCTTTACGTGCGGTTTTAGAACATTACCAAGAACGTAATGATGCCAGTGCACATAAATCAGATTCTGAAGAGGAAAGTTTTGAGCAAATTCAGGACTTGGAAGGTTTTGAAAAAATTTATGTGTTTAGCCGTGATGGAGATATTAAAGAATTACCGCGTGGTTCAACCGTTTTAGATTTTGCCTACCATGTACATACTGAAGTAGGGAATAAGTGTTATGCGGCACGGGTCAATCAGCGTTATGTACCTTTAACCTATACGCTCAAAACTGGCGAACAAATTGAAATTTTAACTAAAAAAGATCGTGAACCAAATCGAGATTGGCTGGTTAATTCGCTCGGTTATATCAAAACCTCGCGTGCACGTGACAAACTGCGTCATTGGTTTAGACAACAAGATCGCAGTAAAAATTTGGAAGTTGGACGTGATATTCTCAACAAAGAACTTTTACGTTTGGCTATTCATCCAAAAAGCATTGATTTAAATGATTATTGCAATCATTTTAATGTCAAATTGGGTGAAGATATTCTGATTGGATTGGTCAATGGAGACTTAAGTCTGCATTCATTGATTAATCAAGTCAATCGACATATGCACTTGGGGCAAGATGAGCCCGAACTGGTACTTAAACCGACATTAAATCCACGCGCCAGTCATACGTTGTCTGCGCATGGCATTTTGATTGATGGTTTAGATAATGTGGAATTGCATGTGGCTCAATGTTGCCAACCTGTACATGGTGAATCGATTGGTGGATATATCACTTTAAATCGTGGTGTGAGTATTCATCAAGTTGTTTGTCCTGACTATGTGCGTATGATTTCTCAGGAGCCTGAACGTGCAGTTGAAGCTGACTGGGAAATGCAGCCAACACGTGGTCAGAGTGTACAGATTGTAGTAGAGGCTTACGATCGTCGTGGATTGCTTAAAGATTTAACGCAAGTGATTTTTTCTGATCAAATCAATATTCGTCAAGTAAATACCATTTCGGAGTCCGATGGAATTGCGAATATGAAGCTTTTGATTGAAGTCAAAGGTCTGGCACAATTGTCACGCTTATTGGCGCGTTTAGAGCAGCAACCAGGAATTATCAGTGCACGTCGAGTGGTGCAGGGCAATTAAGCTAGAGATGAAGTGCAGATGAGAAAATTGCTATAAAGTTTGTTTTTTCATCGTGTGAAATGAATGGAAAAGGTCTCACTTGAACGTGGGACTTTTTTATTTCTTAGATTTTAGTTTGTGTTCACATGACTATTTTTATACTACAGGATAGAGATAAGATTTTTTAGTCGAATTTAAAAGAAAGAGGCTCAAAAAATAAACCCCTTCAAATGAAGGGGTTTATTTGCTTATTAGGCACAGCTGTCCAAGATTTTTATCTCGGAATTTCTTCTTCCTCTTCAAATTCAGGTTTAACCTGAACAATGAAGTCTTGACGATTTAGCCCGCGCCATAAGGCAAAAGCAGTACCAATATAAATAGAAGAATAGGTACCTACAAATATCCCGACAAACATTGCCACCGAGAACCATTTCAAACCATCACCGCCCAAAAGCATCATTGCAACAACCACCAGCATTAATGTCATAGAGGTGTGGATGGTACGACGGAGCGTTTCGGTTAAAGCGATATTAATAATTTCAACAGGCTCTGCACCACGAATTTTTCGGAAGTTTTCACGGATACGATCCGATACCACAATATTATCGTTCAGTGAAAAACCAATCAGGGCAAGAATAGCGGCAAGAACCGTTAAGTCGAATGGCCATTGCATCATCGCAAAAATACCCACTGCGACAATAATGTCATGGAATAATGAAAGTACTGCTCCCATCGCGAGTTTAAATTCAAAACGGATGGTCACGTAAATCAACATTAAAATGAGGGCCAAAGCGACCGCGCCTGCCGAGCGAACATAGAGTTCATTACCCACCTGACCACCGACCGAGTCAACTTTATGGACTTGGGCTGGGTTATTCGGTAATTGAGCGGCTTTGGTAATAGCATTACTCAAATCTTCCACTTCAATATCTTGAACTGGCATACGCACTAAAAGGTCTTTATTACTTCCTAACGTTTGAACGACTGCATCTTTAAAACCAGCTTGGTCTAAGGCTTTAACCACATCAGTTTGACTAGCCGCTTGTGCATAATTCAACTCGGCAGAAACACCACCCGTAAAGTCTAAACCGAGGTTAAGCCCTTTGGTGGTGATAAAAAAGATACTGGCAATGGTCAAAATGATGGAGAAAATTGCTGCTGGTTTAGCAATTTTCATAAACGGAATGACCCGTTCATCATCTGGACGACCGTATTTTCTAGAATCGGGTTGAGTCATATCAGTCATTGTAGATCTCCTTAAATGCTCAACTTCTTCAAGTTACGTTTTTTGCCATAAATGAGTTGTACCACTGCACGAGTAACAGTAATCGCTGTAAACATTGAACAAACAATACCAATCATTAAGGTCACGGCAAAGCCTTTAATCGGACCTGTACCAATCGCAAATAGAATGAAAGCGACCAAGAATGTAGTCAAATTCGAGTCAAAAATGGTGTTATAGGCACGATCATAACCCGCCACAATCGCTTGCTTGGGCGATGCACCCCACTTCATTTCTTCTCGTATTCGCTCACAAATCAGAACATTGGCATCGACCGCCATACCAATGGTAATAACGATACCTGCAATACCCGGTAGGGTAAGAGAGGCGCCAATCCAAGACATCACCGTTAATAGCATTGCTAAGTTAACCACAAGGGCAAAATTCGCAATAAGACCGAATAGACGGAAGAAAACCACCATCCAAATGGCCACGAGAATGAAACCAATTTGGGTAGAGAGTACACCTTTGTCAATATTTTCTTGACCAAGACTTGGACCGACTACGCGTTCTTCTACAAAGTACATCGGTGCAGCCAGCGCACCTGCACGAAGCATTAAGGCAAGTTCAGCCGCTTCTTGTGGTGAATCTAGACCAGTAATACGGAATTGTGAACCCAGTACAGCTTGAATAGTAGCAGCATTAATCACGACAGATTCTGCATAAGGGGTACGTACTTCTGTCTGTGCACCTGTTACAGGATCTGGGACATAACTAATTCGTTGTTTATTTTCAATAAACAATACTGCCATGCGTTTACCCACTGCATTACGGGTTGCATCAGCCATCAGCTTGCCACCAGCACTGTCTAAGGTAATGTTAACCTCAGCGCCGCCCGAATCTTGACTAAAACCAGAGGATGCATTTTGTACACGCTCACCTGTCAAAATACGATTACGGTTTAACAATAATTGGCGACCACTCTCAATGGATTCATAAGCAAACGCTTCTGTACCTGGTGGTAATGCTTGACCATTCAATTTACCCGTATACGGATCAATATATTGGTCATTTAAGTCAGAAACTAAACGGAATTCCAAGTTTGCAGTACGACCTAAAACACGTTTTGCTTCAGCGGTATCTTGAACCCCTGGAAGTTCAACCACAATACGATTACTACCTTGAGTTTGAACCAAAGCTTCGGCAACACCTAACTCATTAATACGGTTACGTAACGTGGTTAAGTTCTGATTAACAGCATACGACTGAATTTCTTGTTTGCGTACATCGGTATAGTTCAAACGTAAGGTGGAACCAGAGCTAGCTGCAATAGCCTGTTGTGTAAACTCATTGCCATTACGACGTAGGAAGTCCATAGCCACATCACGGTCAGCATTATTGGCAAACTGTACAGTAATGGTGTTGGCATTTAAGGCTAAACTGTTAAATTTCAGTTTGTTGTCACGGAACTGTCGACGTAAGTCTGTTGCTGAGGTTTCCATACGCTGACTAATGGCTTTATCCATATCCACTTCAAGTAAGAAGTGAACACCACCACGTAAGTCTAGACCTAACTTCATTGGTTTTGCACCAATTTTTTGTAGCCATTCTGGTGTGGTAGGCGCAAGATTCAGTGCAACAACATAATTATCACCAAGACCACGACGTAAGACTTCTTTGGCTTTTAACTGTGCTTCGGATGAGTCTAAACGTAAAAGGGCAGCATTATTACTAAAGCTGTTGTCATGACTGGGAATGCTTTCACTTTTTAATAATTGCTCTGCTTTTTGTACGATGCTCTGGTCAATTTGGGTACCAGCTTTGGCACCCGAAATTTGAACAGCAGGTTCATCTGGATACAAACTAGGCAGGGCATATAATGTACTAATCACCAAGACCACAATGATCAGCAGATATTTCCATGCTGGGTAACGCATTTGTTTTCTTCTTAAAATGAAAAAGTCGTGCTAGGGCACGACTTTTTTTTGATTAAAAGTTATTTAAAGTGCCTTCAGGCAAAACTGAAATCACACTTGCGCGTTGAACTTTTACTTCTACGCCACGGCTTAATTCAACCACGACAAAATCACCTTCAATTTTAGTGATTTTCCCCATAAGACCGCCAGCAAAAACCACTTCACTTCCTAGCCCTAAACTTTCAACCAAAGAACGGTGTTCTTTGGCACGTTTTGCCTGTGGGCGCCAGATTAAGAAGTAGAAAATTGCAACAAAAACGGCAATCATTAAAAGGTTAGTCATTAGACCGGGTTGTTGTGATGCTTCACCTGCTGCGTGTGCAGTAGAAATAAAAAGGCTCATTTCAATTTCCTAAACTAAAAAATGTATAATCAACTTAATGATAAATAAACGGACTTGCTGTGCAATTTACCTTGTCTTTTTCCTCAGCGCAAATGCTGAAAGATTAATCTTCAGGACAAGGCGGAACTTCTAGACCACGACGTGCATAAAAATCGTGAACATAAGCATCAAAAGTACCATTATCTAAGGCATCACGAATATCTTGGGTAAATCTTTGGTAATAACGTAAATTGTGAATAGTTCCAAGCATAGAGCCCAACATTTCACCGCATTTTTCTAAATGGAATAAATAAGCTCGCGTGAAATTTTGGCAGGTATAACAATCACAATGTGGATCGAGTGGGCTTTGATCATGGCGGAATTTGGCATTGCGAATACGAACCAAACCATCTGTCACAAAATAGTGACCATTACGTGCATTACGGGTTGGCATGACGCAGTCAAACATGTCTACACCACGACGAATGGCTTCTACAATATCTTCTGGTTTACCCACACCCATTAAGTAACGTGGTTTTTCTTCAGGCATTTTTACAGGAAGATAATCTAGAACCTTAATCATTTCTTCTTTCGGTTCACCAACGGACAAGCCACCAATCGCGAACCCATCAAAATCAATTTCTTTTAAACCGTTTAAAGATTCGTCACGTAAATCTTCATACATGCCGCCTTGGATAATACCAAACAAGGCATTTTTATTTTTTAATATCTCATGATGCTGTGTTTTGCAGCGTTTTGCCCAACGAAGTGACAATTGTAGTGATTTTTGCGCTTCTTCATGGGTCGCTGGGTAAGGCGTACATTCATCAAAAATCATCACGATGTCAGAATTCAAAGTATATTGAATATCCATTGAAATCTCAGGGGATAAAAAGACTTTTGAACCATCAATTGGAGAGCGGAAAGTTACGCCATCTTCTTTGATTTTACGCATAGCGCCTAAACTAAAAACTTGAAAGCCGCCTGAATCGGTGAGAATGGGTTTGTTCCATTTCATGAATTTGTGTAAGCCACCATGTTCACGAATCACATCTAGACCAGGACGCAAGTAAAGGTGAAAAGTATTACCTAAAATAATTTGCGCTTTAATATCTTCAATGTCACGCGGCAACATGCCTTTGACTGTACCGTAAGTACCGACTGGCATAAATACAGGCGTTTCAATGACGCCATGTTCAAGCGTTAAACGACCACGACGGGCACGACCCGACTGACCTAGTTTTTCAAACTTCATACATTATCCTGAACGAGAGCAAAGCACTGTCTTACTTCCAGTGCAAAGGCGAATAAACAGTTCGCTGCTAAAAGTTCGCTATTTTCCTAGATTACGCAGATAAACACCAGTGTTGTCGAGTTTTAACTCAATATTTTCTTTGTAAACAGAAGAGATGATGGGTGACTATTTTATTGAAAAATCAGGAAGTAGTTTAGAGTGGAAGGTTTTTGGTTGCAGTAAATTCGAATAAGTTAAGTATAAATAATTGAATCGCAGGGAATTAAGATAGGAAAATATTGGTATAAAAGAGGAAACTTCTTGCTTTTCTCAGAATCGAAAAATAAGAAGTCTGATGTCTTAAAAATTAGGACGATAATCAAAATTTTGAGTTGCAGCATGATCACGAAAAGGGCGAATGGCTTTTTTACCCAATGTCATGGTGTTAACGATATTGTTTGGGAAAATTTGAATGTGATTGTTAAAGAGCTCTACATTACGGTTAAAGATGGTAATGGCTGCACCAACATTTTCATTTTGTTCTTCAATTTCACTCATCATTTTAAGATAAATTTCATTGGCTTTTAGTTCAGGATAGTTTTCAACCACTACATTTAAACTGCGCATCAACTCTTTATTTAGGCTTTCAATACGCTGTAATTGAGAAACATCTGCGCTATTGATGTTTAGGTTTAAAATATTTTGACGTAGTTCGGTCACTTTTTCTAAAGTACCTTGTTCAAAACTCGAATATTGTTCCACAAGTGGTTGTAAATCGTCCAAAATTTTAATTTTCTGGCGTTCATAGGTAGCAACATCAGACCATGCACGAATTGACGCATTATGATGACGTACAATATTGTTACGAATCATGATACAGGTAATGACTATTGCAATGATCAAGACGAAAAAAATCAACAGTCCCATCAATATTTCCCCAAAAATAAATATTTTCTATTTTAAAAAATGCGTTAAATCATCTTGTAATCTTTCAAGATAAGGTAATTTAAAAGTTCGTAAGTGTCCACGTAATGTCGAAATATCTTGAATATTTTTTGCTTGAGTCGAAATTTTAAATAAATTCAAAGGACCTAAAAAACACAAAGTAGAACGGGTAGGATGAAACATGAGATCGCCTTGACGCTGCTCAAAAAAATCAGCCAGTTTTAACACAAAGGCAGGGGTGAGTAATTTAGCGGTTTGCATTTCATCACTACCAAAAATATTTAGTTTTTGATTGGTTTGAATATCACTGGTATGCCAAGGAAAACGATAAGAATGATCAAAAGTTTTGTTGCCTGTGGTGACAGCAAGCCCTTGTATGGCTATGTCAAAAATAAACACGCCCCATAAATCTTTATGTATTTCTTTAACTTTGACATCATTCCCATTTTTATCCCTTACTCGGACTTCATTGACATAATGATATTGAAAAACCATGACTTGGTGTTGCTGCTCATTTTCATCTGTCCAAATGGTGCTGGCGTAATAGGGGAAATGATTGGAAATACTGCCCTGATTAAATACAGGGAACAAACGTTTTAAATGTGCAATAAATAAAACGGGTTGCAATGGAATGGAAATATGTTGTGGTTGTTGATGTGAGGCCAGTTGATATTTTTTAGCTATACTTTGTTGTTCTAAAAATTGTATAACTTCATGGATCGGGGCTTTGTCTTCATAACTGATATAAGCCCAGAACACCATCATCAATCCACAAAAACAGCTTACTTGGGTCCAAATATTCGCTGGATTGACCCATAAAATGAGAATAAAAAATACGCCTGTGGCAGCCAAAAATAACGGCAAGACATTTTCAAATTTAAGTATAATCGGGGCATTCCATGGGTGAAGTGCATCTAAAATATCTTGATGGCTTTGTGCCTTACGCCCAATTTCCCAAAGCCGCGTAATATTACTAAAAACCCGTTCATTTTTCTTTCGACGTATATGAATGGACTGTCTAACAGTATCAAGCGGCATGGTCTGCTTCTTTTTATCAGTAAAGTTTAAGGATGGATTTGATCAATTAACATGGCATCGCCATAACTAAAGAAGCGATACTGTGCTTCTACCGCATGCTGATAGGCATTCAAAATAGCATCACGATTAGACAAGGCAGAAACCAACATTAACAAGGTGGATTCTGGTAAATGAAAATTGGTAATTAAACGATCAATGACTTTAAATTGATAGCCGGGATAGATGAAAATTTGAGTATCACCTGTCCATGCAGCGAGTTTTCCACCATGGGCTTGCGCTGCACTTTCAACAGCACGTGTTGCAGTGGTGCCCACTGAAATGACTTTATTACCACGTGCTTTGGTTTGACGAATCAATTCAACTGTGTGTTCTGGAACATCACACCATTCGCTGTGCATAATATGATTGGCAATATCGGTGGTACGTACAGGTAAAAAAGTGCCTGCGCCGACATGTAAAGTGACAAAAGTTTTCTGAATCCCTTTGGCTTCTAATTTTTCGAGTAAGTTCTGATCAAAATGTAGACTCGCCGTCGGTGCTGCAACACTGGCCAGTTTGGTTGGGTCATTAAACACAGTTTGATAACGTTCTGTATCAATTTCTTCTGCTTCACGGTTAAAGTAAGGTGGGATGGGTAAAGCACCATACTGATCAAGTACATCTAAAATCGGTTGTGAAAATTCGACAATAAATAAATTTTCATGACGACCTTGTATGGTTACTTTTATTTCGTCTTCACCTACAAAAAGTTCAGCACCTGCTTTAGGGGAGTTACTGGCTTTAATATGACAATGCGCAATAAATTTATCTTGCATGCGTTCAACTAAAACTTCTACTGCACCGCCTGTTGCACGTTTGCCTTTTAAACGCGCTTTCATGACTTTAGTGTCGTTAAGGATGAGTAAATCACCTGCATCAAGTAAATTCAAAATATCGGTAAAATGACCATCGTGATATTGCCCTTGAGCATCTAAGTGTAAAAGACGTGAAGCACTACGCGTATTTAAAGGGTAGCGAGCAATGAGCGCATCAGGGAGAGCGAAGTTAAAGTCAGAAAGTTGCATTTTCACTAAATAAGAATAAAAAAAACAGCTGTATTATAGTCTTGAAAAAGCAATACAAGATCATATCTGGCGTTTTTTAAGACAAAGTTTTTGATTTTGCTTTAAAAGTGAACGATTGATGAGGCTGGATAATTGACAATTCAAAGTTTGATAGTAATATAGCCTCACAAGTTAACAGCTTGCAGCCCCTTTCCCGAGGTGGTGAAATTGGTAGACGCGGCGGACTCAAAATCCGCTGTCAGAGATGACGTGTCGGTTCGAGTCCGACCCTCGGGACCAGATTCAAAACCCCAAACCCGCACTAAAGGTTTGGGGTTTTTATTGGCCTAATGAAAAATTTACTAAATTTAAAAAACTCAAATATAGTGAAAATGATCAATACAAAATAAATCTGACTAAATTTTTCACCTTAATCTGCTTACACTGTTTTTGATTGTAATTTATGTGAAAATTTGTTAATACAGTTAAGGTGAGAGTTCGGTTTTTTATCCATAAAAAGTAAAACAGTTTGACGAGGCCGAGATGAATATGCAGTTACTTGAAATAGGCTTAGAAACTGAGCAGCTCAGTGCATGTCAAATATCATTATTGCTGGGTGTATTTACTTCAGATAATCGTATTGATCGTTTTTTAAAAACTGCCTGCAAAATGTTAGATGCCCAGAATGGTTTTCTTGCTTTTCACAATGAACCCTACATTTGGTATTCTTCTTCTGACTGTTTTAAAGCATTTCATACGAAAAAAGAAGCCAACTTACTCTCGTTTTTTGATGGGCAAAGTGTTCTGACCCAGCAACATCAGAATTATGCAGCATTTTCTGAACATGTGCAGGATTTAGGCGTACCTCATCAACGTATTATGGCTTTTGATTTAAAAATCAATGAAACAGAATCGATTGGCCAATTTTTGTTATTTGATGATCAGTTAAAATCTTTTGATGATCAAAATTTAGAGTTTGTTCAAGAATTTGCTGCAAGCCTCATTCAGTCAATTGAGTTGGGTTTAGAACATTCACAATTAAAAGAAATGTATGAGCAACAATCTGCTTTAAATATCAGTAAAACCAAGTTTTTTCAAATTATTGCCCATGATTTACGTGCACCCTTTCATGGGTTAATTGGTTTTTGTGAAGTTCTGGCACAGGAACGCGATACGCTCGATGATACCAATATTCAGAGTATTGCCGATTATTTACTCGATACATCACAATCGACCTATAACCTTTTAGAAAGTTTATTAAATTGGGCAATGGCAGCGGGTGGCCGTTTTGTGTATCACCCAATCAATTTTAATTTAAAACAGTCCTCTAAAATTGTTTTTGATGTCTTGAATACTTTGGCCATCAAGAAAAATATTCAGTTAATTGATTTGGTGCCAGATGATTTAAAAGTTTATGCCGATATCAATATGGTAACTTCTGTTTTACAAAATTTAGTTTCAAATGCGCTGAAATTCACCTATGTCGATGGTTCGGGTACAGTCACCATTCGTGCAGAGAAGTCTGAATATACCGTCAATATTTATATTCAGGACACGGGTTTGGGTATGTCGCAAAGTCAAATTGATGCACTTTTTCAACCGCGGCTAACAGCAAGTTTTAAAGGTACGGCAGGTGAAAAAGGCATGGGCTTGGGCTTGGTTTTGTGTCAACGCTTTGTCGACTTGAATCAGGGTAAAATTTCCGTACAGTCTAAAGAAGGTGAAGGAACTACGTTTAAGGTGTCTTTACCGCTGGCTTTGAATGAGCATCAAGCTTTGTCAGTAGAAAATATCAAACACGTTGTTCTTGAATAAAAAACATAAAATTTAAGATTTATTTTCCACGCATTCATTTTCAACTGCTATAAATAGAAAAAACCAAGTGGAAGATGTGAAAATGAATGCGGAACAATTGCATAGAACATTACGTGCGAGCCAATATGCCGAGTTGGTATTGGGAAATCACGCAGTTTTATTAGAACAAGACTATGCTGTTGACCAATTTCTAAGTCCGTTAAGCACGACTCAAATTCAAAATTCCGTTCAAATCTGTTTGCATCAAATTACCGATGAAACTGTATGGATGCGAGAAATTCGTATTCTACGTGCGCGACTGATGTTTCGTTGGATTTGGCAAGATGCAAATCAACTTACCGATGTCGTCACATTAACACGTGAGCTTTCAGACTTTGCTGATGCTGCTATCTGTGCTGCCAAAGATTTTGCCCGTATCCCATTAGTTGCTAAACATGGTGAACCGATTGGATACAATGGGGCAATGCAAAACTTAATTGTGATTGCAATGGGGAAATTGGGCGCACAAGAATTGAATCTTTCGAGTGACATTGACCTGATTTTTGCCTTCGATGAACAAGGAGAAACCAATGGACGTAAAGACATAGATGTACAGCAGTTTTGTATTTTATGGGGGCAAAAACTGATTTATCTACTGGATCACATGACTGCAGATGGTTTTGTTTTTCGGGTAGATATGCGTTTGCGTCCGTGGGGAGATGGTTCAGCTTTGGCGATTAGCCACGTGGCATTAGAAAAATACTTAAGTCAGCATGGGCGCGAATGGGAGCGTTATGCTTGGATTAAGGCGCGTATTGTGACGGGTGGAAAAGAAGGTGTAGAACTGCTCGATATGACACGACCTTTCGTGTTTCGAAAATATGTTGATTACACTGCTTTTGAAGCCATGCGTGAAATGAAAGCCATGATTGAGCGTGAAGTATTACGACGTAATATTGAAGATGATATTAAGCTTGGTGCAGGGGGAATTCGCGAGGTTGAGTTTATTGTGCAAGTCTTTCAGCTGATTTATGGGGGAGCTAAATTTGAACTCCAAGACCGTCAATGCTTGGTTAGTCTGCATCATTTAGGTGAGTTTGGTTTACTCGAAGCGGATGCAGTGACTGAGTTGGAAGATGCATATTTATTCTTGCGTCGTGTTGAGCATGCCATTCAAGCATTGAATGATCAACAAACCCAGTCCTTACCAAGTGAACCAGATTTACGCCATCGCATGATTGAAACTTTAGGCTTTAATGATTGGGAGGCGTTTATTTCTTTTCTCAATCAGAAACGTGCCAAAGTCATTTATCAGTTTGAACATTTAATTAAAGAAAAAGAACCTGATCCACAGCTAGAAAGTTTTAGCCAACTCGAAAAACAATTAGATAACGTGTTGGATGCAAGTGCTAAAAATTTGGTTCATGAATTCTGGCATGGGCATGCCTTAAAAAAATTGCCCGCAAAAGCAGTACAACGTTTAAAAACCTTTTGGCCGCATTTGATTGAAGCTATTTTACAATCCAATAAACCACAAATTGCACTGCTGCGCTTAATGCCTTTAGTGGAGTCGGTGATGCGGCGTACTGTGTATTTGGTGATGCTGATTGAAAGTAAAGGAGCCTTGCAGCGCTTGGTCAAAATGGCGACTGTGAGTCCATGGATATGTGAAGAATTGACTCATTATCCTGTTTTACTTGATGAATTTTTATCGATGGATTTTGAATTGCCTCGACGCAAAGATTTAGAAGATTCTTTACGTCAGCAATTATTACGGATTGAAATTGATCAAGTTGAAGATCAGATGCGAGTATTGCGTTTATTTAAAAAATCTAATGTTTTAGCTGTGGCTGCAAGTGATGTATTGGCTGAAAGCCCACTGATGAAAGTGTCTGATGCCTTGACTGATATTGCTGAAGTATCGGTGAATGCGACCTTGAACTTAGCTTATCAAATCACAGCAAAAAAACATGGCTATCCGCTGGATGCAGAAGGACAGCGTTGTTCGCTCGATCATATGGCATTTGTGGTTGCCGGTTATGGCAAAGTGGGTGGAATTGAACTGGGTTACGGTTCGGATTTAGATCTGGTGTTTATTCACTATATGAGTGAGCAGGGCGATACCGATGGAACCAAGCAAATTAGTGGTTTTGAGTTTGCCATGCGAGTTGGACAAAAATTTATGTCCTTAATGACCACGCAAACTTTAGATGGACGAGTTTATGAAATTGATACCCGTTTACGTCCCTCTGGCGAAGCGGGTTTATTGGTGACCAGTTTAAAAGCTTTTGAACAATATCAGTTGAAAAGTGCGTGGTTATGGGAGCATCAGGCCTTGGTACGGGCACGTTCGATTGCGGGCGAACAAAGTCTGCGTGAAAAATTTGAATTACTGCGTTGTCGGATTTTAATTCAACCGCGAGAGGAAACAAAAGTTCGCGCAGAAGTGCTTAAAATGCGTCAAAAAATGAAAGACCATTTGGGCTCTTCCAAAGAACAGCAAAAAGATGGAATTTTTCATTTAAAACAGGACGCGGGTGGTATCGTTGATATCGAATTTATGGCACAGTATGCGGTGTTAGCTTGGAGTGGGTCGAATCCTGATCTCGCCCATTATTCCGACAATGTACGAATCCTTGAAGATGCCGCAAAAGCCAGTTGCTTATCCAGTGACGATGCGACCGCATTGATTCAAGCTTATCTCAGTGAACGAGCCGAGAGCCACCGTTTAGCACTTGCAAATCAATCCATGCAAGTGAATGCTGCGGATTGGCACGATACCCGCGTGATCGTTTGCAAGTTATGGCAAAGATTAATTGATCCAACTGCAACTATTTGCATTGGATAAACATGACTGTGTATAAAAAAATGGAGAGTGCGCCATGAACTTGGCTGATCGTGATGGTTTTATTTGGCAAGATGGACAAATGGTTGATTGGCGTGAGGCAAAAATTCACGTCCTAACACATACCTTGCATTATAGTATGGGTGTGTTTGAAGGTGTCCGTGCCTATGAAACTCCGAATGGAACCGCGATTTTCCGTTTGCAGGATCATACAAAACGTTTGCTTAACTCTGCAAAAATCTATCAAATGAAAGTTCCATTTGACCATAAAACATTAGAGCAAGCCCAAATTGATGTGGTGCGTGAAAATAAATTAGCATCATGCTATTTACGTCCAATCATTTTTATCGGTTCTCAAAAATTGGGTATTGCTGCAACGGATAATACGATTCATGCCACTGTTGCTGCTTGGAGCTGGGGTGCTTACCTTGGTGATGAAGCGATGGCAAAAGGCATTCGCGTTAAAACTTCATCATTTACTCATCACCATCCAAACGTGACCATGTGTAAGGCAAAAGCCTCGGGTAACTATACCTTGTCTATTCTTGCACATCAGGAAGTGGCTCATTCGGGTTATGACGAAGCGATGTTAATGGATCCACAAGGCTATGTTTGTCAAGGTTCTGGCGAAAATGTATTTTTGGTGAAAGATGGTGTATTGCATACACCTGATATCTCAGGTGGTGCACTCGACGGTATTACTCGCCAAACGATTATCACCATTGCCAAAGATTTAGGTTATGAAGTGGTTGAACGCCGTATTACACGCGATGAGTTCTACATTGGTGATGAAGCTTTCTTTACGGGTACAGCTGCTGAAGTAACGCCAATTCGCGAATATGATGATCGTGAAATTGGTTGTGGTTCACGTGGTCCAATTACCACACAAATTCAAAAAGCATTCTTTGATGCAGTTCAGGGTAAAGACCCTAAATATGCACACTGGTTAACTTACGTAAAATAAGCTGATCGGTTAAGATGAAAAGGCGAAACAATAGTTTCGCCTTTTTTATTGATTGAAATTTGAGTTTATATTCTTTTTAGGACACTTTTATGCATATTGTCTATGTGAGTGATTGTAAAGCAGGGCACCGTTCACAAGCTGTAGGATTGTATAAAGCGATGCAGCGGCAAAGCAATATTGAAGTGACTTTTCAAGAAATATCTATACAGGAACTGTCTATTTTTTCACTTTTAAAAGCGATATGGGCAGGACGCTTTGGGTTATTTGAAAAAAAACCAGATTATATTTTTGGAGTGGGGAGTCATACCCAAGCACGTGTTTTATTGCTGGGGAGAGTTTACCCTAAAGCCAAAACTGTGATTATGATGAAACCTAACTTTCCAGTGAATTGGTTTGATTATGCCATTATTCCACAACACGATCGTGTGAAAGAGTCTATGCATGTCATTACCACACAAGGGGCTTTAAATCCGATTGTGAATGAAAATCGTCATCAACCAAATAGAATATTAATTGCATTAGGTGGAAATTCTAAGCGACATCAATGGAATGATGAAAAAGTTTTATCGAGTATTCAGCGGCTAGTAGAAAATAATGTTCACGCAACGTTTATTTTAACCACTTCACGACGGACACCTGATACGTTTTTGGAAACGTTGGCTCAGCAAAATATTTATTCAAAATTGCAGATTTTTCCAGTTGAGCATACGCCACAAGGGTGGGTGTTTGAAGAAATGCAAAAAGCAGAAACCGTTTGGGTGACAGAAGATAGTGTTTCGATGATTTTTGAGGCTTTGACCGCAGGTTGTCAAGTAGGAATCATTGAAATAGACCGTTTGAAATCTGATAGAATTACCCAATTATTAGATCAGCTTTTATCTAATGATCTATTAGATAAACAGCATATTAAATTATTAAATTTAAAATTGGATGAAGCGTCTCGCGTCGCTGATATTTTATTAAAACATAGAGATGTTTTTTAGATGAAAATTTTACATATCGCAAACTTTGGTTTTAATAAACAAGGTGCACATTTTTATTGTACAGACCGTAAGATTTCCGCTGGTCTCATTGAGAATGGCCATTTTGTTTATGATTTTAGTTTCCGTGATATGGCGCGAATGGGTACGGTCTTTAAAACTAAAAAATTAGGTGCAAGTTGGGCCAATAAAGAAATTTTAAAAATTGTGGATCATATTGAACCAGATTTAGTGCTGATTGGTCATAGTGACTTAATGAGTCCAGAGGTTTTAAAAAAAATTAAGCAACACTATCCAAAAACTAAAATAGCTTTTTGGTATGTCGATCCCTTGTATCTAGAGCATAAACTGGGCTTTGTTCGTGAATTTTCACCTTATTTGGATGCAATTTTTTGTACCACGGGCGGTAAGTATCTTGAAAAACTCAAGCAACCGCATTTAAAAGTGGCGTATATGCCGAATGTTGGACATCGTAATGTTGAACAATTAAAACAATTTGAATCGACCAATATTGATAAAGAATTTATTTTCTGTGGTGTCGTGTATAAAGAGCCTGAGCGTGAAAAGTTCTTAAAAGAATTAGCCGATATTTTAAAAAATAATCATATTCAATATCAATACTATGGTTGTTTTGAGCAACCCGGAGTGTATGGAAAAGGCTATTACAAAGTTCTTGCCCAATCGCGTATGGGCTTAAATTATTCACGCAAAAATGATGTGACTTTGTATAGTTCAGACCGAATTGTGCAACTCACAGGCAATGGTTTATTGACGTTTAGTCCACGCATTCCAGGCTTCGATCAACTATATACTGAACAAGAAGTGGTTTATTTTGATGATCAGTTCGATTTAGCTGAAAAAATTCAATTCTATGCTGCACATCCTGAAGGTGCGAAACGTATTGCCGAAGCGGGTTGGAATAAAACACGCGCCAGTTTCAATGCTAAACGGATTACACAGTTCATGGTTGAGGTGACTTTTGATCAACCTTTGTCTGAAGCCTATGAATGGGCAAATGAGGTTTATGCATGATGTGGCTGCTTTATATGGTGATTGGCATAATGGCTCTGGCTGCGATGCTCTATCTCTTAGGTAACTATACTTTCTGGTTACCTTTTCGTGGTGCGAAGTTACCTAGAATTGTGATGCTGCATCAAGTTACACCCCATGAAGCCGCCTCGGGGATGAATATGCCCCCACAAAAGTTTGAACAGTTACTGCAATATCTGGCTAAAAAAGAAACTCGTTTTTGTTTTGTCTCTGAACTCGATCAGTATCGGGGGCAAAAAAATGTTGTAGCGTTATCTTTTGATGATGGTTTTTTGGATAATTATCAATATGCTTATCCGCTACTGAAAAAATATCATGCCAAAGCGACCATTTATTTAGCCACGCAAATTGAAGGCATTGAAAAATTAGCGCCTGAACACATTCGCGAAATGGCAGAATCAGGTTTAATTGAGTTTGGCGCACATACCCAGCATCATGTGAACTTACTGAAATTAAGTGATAATGAAGCTTATCAAGAGATGCAAAATTCCAAACATGATGTTGAAGCGTTGGTTGGACATTGCTCAAGTTTTGCTTATCCTTTTGGGCGTTTTAATGAAAAACATCAACAAATGGCTAAACAGATTGGCTTTAAAAATGCCGTCTCAACACGCAAAAAAGTTGAAACCTATACTGAATTAAATCAATTTAATATTCCCCGCGTCAGTACCCATGGGGCAATGAATGCGGTGCAAATGCGGATTGCTTTAGCCAAAGGACGTTATAAATTATGAGTATTTCATGTAGTGTTTATATCGTCACTTTGAACTGTGCGGCTTGGCTTGAAGACACTTTAAATAGTGTTGCTGATTTTGCAGAAGTGATTATTTTGGATTCAGGTAGTACCGATGATACCTATAAAATTGCCCAAAACTTTCCAAATGTAAGCATTAGCCATCAAGATTGGCAAGGTTATGCAGCCCAAAAAAGTCTCGCTTTGGCACAATGTCAGCAAGATTGGGTACTGAATTTAGATGGTGATGAAGTTTTATCTGATGAGCTCAAACACGAGATTGAAGCAACTATTCAAGCCAATCATATTGATGCTTTAATTACCCCGATTAATGATGTATTTTTAGCTGTACCGAATAGTAAGCATACGAAAAAACATGCCAAAGTGCGCTTTTTCCGTAAAAGTAAAGGACAGTATGATCTTGCCAATAAAGTGCATGAAAATGTGATTGTTGAAGGGATAAGTGTTCGTGCCAGCGGTGATATTTATCACTATGGTGAGTCGAGTATTTTTGTCAAAGTTGAAAAAAATAACCAATACTCCAACTTAAAAGCCGCTGAAAAATTTCAGAAAGGTAAAAAACCGAGTGTATTAAAATTAACTTTGGTGATGCCTGTCACCTTCTTAAAGTCGTATTTTATTCGACGTAGTTGTTTGAATGGTTGGCGTGGTTTTGTAAATAGCATGATCAATGCTTTTTATGCTTTTTTAAAAGAAGCCAAGCTATTTGAACAGCACTTGCAGTCTAAAAAAAATAATAGAGATGAGAGATGAAGATTGTTCAGGTTTTAGCCACCAGTGGCGGTATAGGAGGGCTTGAACAACACACGTTTAACCTTGTGAATGAACTCTCTTTATTTAATGAGGTGCATATTATTGCGCATCCATGCTATGCCGAAAAATTTAATCCAAATGTTCGATTTCATGCAATTGATTTTTCGCGTAGCCGTTGGAATATTGTTTTACTTTGGCAGCTAAAGCGTTTGATTAATCAAATTCAACCCGAGATCGTACATGCTCAAGCAGGTAAAGCGTCTGAGTTAATCGCACGAATTCATCCATATTTAGCGAATGCTAAAATTGTGACCACAATACATGGTACTAAAAAGAATAAGTCTGCCTATTTAGTGGGTGATGCCGTGATTGCAGTAAGTCAGGCATTGACCCAAGGCATTCCAGTCAGTAAAGCCAAGGTGGTTTATAATGGGGTTTATCCACAACCTATCTTATCCCTTGATAAAAAACTAAATTTAAAAAAAAGCATTGAAACACAATTTCCAAACTTAGATTCCAATAAAAAAATAGTGATGTGTATTGGTCGCTTAGAGTCAGTGAAGAATATTGCTTTACTGATTCAGGCGATGCAGAAAATTGATGCAAATTTATGGATTGTAGGTAATGGTTCTTTACGCCAATCACTGGAAGCACAAGTTAGCCAACAACAGATACAAGATCGGGTCGCATTTTTGGGTTTTAGAACCGATGCACGTGATTTACTGCAACTTGCCCATGTTGTGGCGTTGTCTTCAGATCGGGAAGGTTTCCCTTTGGTCATGGTGGAAGCGCTGCAAAGCGATAAGGTTATGGCGTCAACCAAAGTCAATGGGGTTATTGAATGGTTGCCTGAGATGTATTTAGCCGATATTGGGGATGCGCAAGGTTTAAAGGCTGCTATTGAAAATGCCCTAAATCAAACATCACAATTGGATTTTCAGCCTTTATTTTCCCGTGCTAAAGCGGAGTTAACGGTTGAAGCCATGACACAGCAAACACTACAGGTTTATCAGCATTTGCTGTCTGTATAATTACATTTTAGGTGTAAGACGAATAGCATCGAGAACCACAAAGTTATTTTCAGCATTAATGGTATGACAGCCGTCATCTTCACTATGCCAATGCGGTAAAATAACCTCGAATAACTGTTCTTGATATTCAGTGGGGCTTAATTTAATAATTTCTTTTAGTTCAATATTGCCGCCATAACGTTTTAATGAATCTTGACTCGGGCGTACCAGTTTGCCGTCATAGACAAATGGTTTACCTGCCATGCGGAATTGTTGTTGGCCTGTGCAGACCGGATTTTTAGGATGCTCTTTCCAATCAGGTTGCAAAATATGATGGGTATAAAATAAATCTAAACGATCACCAAATTTTTTACAATTGCGCCGTGTTGAGGTAAATAAATACCACATGCCTTCATGATAAAAAGGCGTTGTATCAACAGCTTCAATACCTTCTAAAAGGTTTGAATGTTTCTCCCATTGCATCGGAAAATCTTTACATTTCCAAAGTTCAACGGTTTTGTTGGCACTGGTTTCAGGAATCATATACCAGTCATTTTCAACTTTGAATACACAGGGATAAGACAGGTGGTAATCCAGTTTTAAAATCGTCTGTGGTTCTGTATAGGTACCATCTTTAAAGACTTCTAAAACCGATAAAAAACCAACAGGGTGTTGATCATCGACCTCTTCAAAAAAGATAAAATGACGATCATCATTTTGTATATAAAAACAATCGGCAAAAGTAAATTTTTGGGGAGAATGAATTTCGAATAAATGAGTTAATTGATTTTGATTATTTAAGGGCTCATTAAGCCAACCAAAACGAATATACCAATGTGAGTCAAAATTTTTGGCCTGTTGATTCTGTTGGTATTTGTACCATTTTTTTAAGAAGATGCGTTTCATTGCCAAGGAAAAATATAAAAAACTATCCATCTAATTCTACATTATATATCATTCAACAAGTGTGAAAAGGTGAGCCTCAATGAAAATTTATGTCATAAGTATTGAAGATGAAAAATCTCTCCGATTAAAGAAATTTTTAGATCAAGATTTTTTTAAAAATGGGCAATTGTCTTTGACAAAAATTGGTATTAAAGGGGGAGATCTTTCTGCAAAAGAATATTTCGAAAAAGCAGTGCGAGGCCGTTCAAAGCCATTAACTCCAGCAGAGCTAGGCTGTACCTTGTCTCATTTAACAGCACTGAAATCCTTTTTAGCTACAGATGATGAGTTTGCTTTAATTTTTGAAGATGATGCTATTTTACCAAAGCAGCTGACTCTGAAGAGTTTAGAAGAAGAAATTAAAAATTTTAATTTACCTAAGAATGTGCTGTTTAGTTTAGGCGGCATACAAATGAAAGAAAGCCTGAAAGTCAGAGGTACTTTAAGAGATCAGCTGTTTCTAGACAAGCAAGTATTAGAGGTACATCCTCATTTTTATAATAGGGTGAATTACGCTGTTGCTTATGTTGTAGATCGTGATATGGCGCAAAATCTACTTGATTATCATCGGCAAATTAGAAAAGCGGATGACTGGAGTTTCTTATTTGATTTTAATAAGAATTCAAATATTTTAATGACTCATATTGTTGATCATCCCGTTATTGAAGCCGGAGAGACAAATACTCAGTTAAGCGCAATCGAGGGTGAACGTGTAAAATCCACCAATTTACCTCAAAGTATTTATGGTAATTCACTCGGGTATAATTTTGCAAAATTAAAGTATAAAACTTATCCCCGATAAGAGTAGATGTGAGAGAGCGAGTTTGAAAAAATATTTAATCAGTATTGAAAATAACGAAAGTCAAAGACTTAAAGTTTTTTTTGATCAGCAAATTTTTAATTCATCCAGAAATGAATTTAAGAAATTTGGTATAAAAGGTATTGATTTAACCGTCAAAGAATACTTTGAATTGGCTGTTGCAGGACATGCCAAAGCACTTACTCCAGGCGAACTTGGCTGTACTTTATCTCACCTTGAAGCTCTGAAAGATTTTTTAAAGACAACGGATAAATATGCCATCATCTTTGAAGATGATGCTCTACAGGATGGAGACTTTTCTTTCGATGATATTGAAAATAATCTAGAGCATCTTGGTTTAGAAAATTGTTTCTTTTTTAGTTTGGGTGGAATTCAATTAGTGCATAGCCAAAAGGTTAAGGGAAATTTTTATTCTAAACCTATGTTGGAACGCAATATTTTAAAAGTTCACCCTTACTATTATCATAAATTTGTGTCTGCATATGCCTATATTGTAGATCGAAAAATGGCAGAACTCTTATTACGTTATCATTCAACGCCACAAGTTTTTGATCATTGGGCTGGAGTGGCTTGTTTGGAACCAAATATTAATCTTTATGCTACATATCTCTTTGACCATCCCCCTGTGAACCCTACTGAAACAGCCAGTTATTTAGAAATGGAAAGAATTCAAAATTTGAGAGTTCTTAATCAAAATCATGATCCGCATAAATTTTATCAACCGCTTTTAAAGCTACTGGTTAAATTATCTTTAAAAAACTATCGCGTGAAATCCTAAGATCTCATTATAAAAACTCTGAATTGGTGTTGTATGAAATATTTAATCACAGGTGGTGCGGGCTTTATTGGTTCGGCCGTAATTCGTCATATTATTCACAATACTAATCATGAAGTATTAAATGTAGATAAACTTACCTATGCAGGGAATTTAGAGTCTCTTATTTCAGTATCTGAAAATCCACGTTACCAGTTTAGTCAAACTGATATTTGTGATCGTTCAGCGCTAGATCAAATATTTAATGAATTTCAGCCAGATGCAGTAATGCATTTAGCTGCTGAGTCTCATGTAGATCGTTCGATCGATGGTCCAGCAGCCTTTATTCAAACTAATATTGTGGGAACTTATACACTTTTAGAAGCAACCCGAAAATATTGGTTAGCTTTAGATGAACATAAAAAGCAAAGTTTCCGCTTTCATCATATCTCTACCGATGAAGTTTATGGTGATTTAGAAGGAACCACTGATTTATTTACCGAAAAAACTTCCTATGAACCAAGTTCACCTTATTCTGCAAGCAAAGCCAGTTCAGACCATCTGGTTCGGGCTTGGAATAGAACCTATGGTCTACCAACGATTGTAACCAACTGTTCGAATAATTATGGACCTTATCATTTTCCAGAAAAACTGATTCCTTTGGTGATTTTGAATGCCCTAGAAGGTAAAGCCTTACCTATTTATGGCAATGGCCAACAAGTACGTGATTGGTTATTCGTAGAAGATCATGCTCGTGCCCTTTATAAGGTTGTGTCTGAGGGCTTGGTTGGGGAAACGTATAATATTGGCGGACATAATGAAAAAGCTAATATTGAAGTTGTCCAATATATTTGTGAATTACTCGAAGAATTAATTCCAATTAAGCCAGAAGGTATAGCGAAATACGAAGATTTAATTACGTATGTAAAAGATCGTCCAGGGCATGATGTTCGTTATGCAATTGATGCGAGTAAAATAAAGAATGAACTTGGATGGGTGCCACAAGAATCTTTTGAAACAGGGTTAAGAAAAACGGTATATTGGTATTTAAGTCATTTAAATTGGTGCCGTAGGGTTCAAGACGGTAGCTATCAACGCGAGAGACTAGGAGTACGTCAATCATGAATACAAAGGGAATCATTCTCGCAGGTGGTTCGGGAACACGCTTATATCCGATTACCAAGGGAATATCAAAGCAACTGCTACCTATCTATGATAAGCCGATGATTTACTATCCGTTATCAGTTTTGATGTTGGCGGGTATTCGTGAAATTCTTATTATTACTACACCCGAAGATGTAGAAAGTTTTAAGCGCTTATTGGGAGATGGTTCAATTTTTGGTATTGAGCTAAGTTATGCGATACAGCCAAGTCCAGATGGTTTGGCACAGGCATTTATTATTGGTGAAGAGTTTATTGGTCAGAGCAATGTATGTTTAGTGCTTGGCGATAATATTTTTTATGGTCAAGGCTTTACACCAATGTTGAGACAAGCGATTACACGTGAAAAAGGTGCAACGGTATTTGGTTATCAGGTAAAAGACCCTGAACGTTTTGGTGTGGTTGAGTTTGATCAAAATAAGTGTGCGATTTCCCTTGAAGAAAAGCCAAAACATCCGAAGTCTAATTTTGCGGTGACTGGCTTATATTTTTATGATAATGACGTTATTCAAATTGCCAAACAGGTGAAGCCATCTGATCGTGGTGAGTTAGAAATTACTACTGTAAATCAGATGTATCTTGAACGTGGTGATTTAAATGTAGAGTTATTGGGTCGTGGTTTTGCATGGCTAGATACGGGTACGCATGAAAGTTTATTAGAAGCAGCACACTTTGTTGAAACCATTGAAAAACGTCAGGGTTATAAGGTTGCGTGCTTGGAAGAAATTGCATTTAACAATGGCTGGCTGACTGCGATACAAGTTTTAGAAATTGGTCAAAGCATGAGTAAAAATGACTACGGTCAATATTTAATTTCGTTGGTAAGTGAATAAAGATGAGTTTGATAGAGTGGATTGAATTACCTAGTTTAGGTGACCAACGGGGTGGATTAGTCGTTGCAGAGTCATGTAAAAACATCCCTTTTGATGTAAAACGAATTTACTATATTTTTGATGCAAAACCGGATATTCCTCGCGGGTTTCATGCTCATAAAGAACTACACCAAATAGCATTTTGCATCAAAGGTAAATGTAAGATGTTGATAGATAATGGTTTTATAAAAGAAGAAGTATGGCTTGATCAGTCCAATAAGGGATTGCGCATTCCTCCAATGATTTGGCATGAAATGCATGATTTTTCAGAAGATTGTGTTCTACTTGTTCTAGCCAGCGAACACTATGATGAGTCGGATTATATTCGTGATTATGCTGATTTTATCAAAGCGGCCCAAAAACCATTTATCCACCCTTTGGCTGATGTGCATAGTTCACAAATAGGTGAAGATAGTCGTGTTTGGCAATATAGCGTGATCCTAGCACAAGCCATTATTGGGAAAAACTGTAATATTTGCGCCCATACACTTATCGAAAATGATGTATCTATCGGTGACAATGTGACTGTGAAATCGGGTGTCTTTATTTGGGATGGCATTACGATTGAAGATAATGCATTTATTGGCCCGAATGTTACATTTACCAATGATAAAAACCCGCGTTCAAAGCAATATCCTGAAGCATTTTTAAGAACAGTCGTAGAAGCAGGAGCGAGCATTGGTGCCAATGCTACAATCTTGCCGGGTATTAAAATTGGCAAAAATGCAATGGTTGGCGCAGGTGCGGTCGTGACAAAAGATGTGCCTGAAAATGCAATTGTTGTAGGTAATCCAGCTACTGTGAAAGGTTTTATAGAAGAATGATCCCATTTTTAGACTTAAAAAAAGTAAATCAACAATATCAAGATGAATTAAAAGCAGCATGTAATCGTGTGATTGATTCGGGTTGGTATATTGGTGGTCAAGAACTCGGAACATTTGAACAAAATTTTGCAACTTACTGCGGTACGAAGTTTGCGATAGGTGTTGCAAATGGACTGGATGCACTTATTTTGGTACTTCGTGCGTGGAAAGAGTTAGGCAAGTTAAGAGATGGAGATGAGGTCATTGTTCCTGCGAATACCTATATCGCAAGTATATTGGCCATTACCGCAAATAATTTAAAAGCGGTATTGGTTGAACCTGACAGCAAGAGTTTAAACATTTCTGTAGAAGCGCTTGAGCAAGCCGTTACTCTGAAGACAAAAGCGATTCTGGCCGTCCATTTGTATGGACAGTTAGCCAATATGCCAAAAATAATGCAGATTGCTAAACAACACAATTTATTGGTTCTAGAAGATTCAGCACAGGCTCATGGTGCTGAAATAGAAGGTATTCGTGCTGGGAATTGGGGGGATGCTTCAGGTTTTAGCTTCTATCCAGGAAAAAACTTGGGTGCTTTAGGGGATGCCGGAGCTGTAACTACCAACGATATTGAATTGGCAAATATGTTGAAAGCCTTGAGAAATTATGGCTCGCATGAAAAATATAAAAATTTGGTTCCGGGAGTAAACAGCCGCTTAGATGATATACAGGCCGCAATGCTAGATGTGAAATTAAAATATTTAGATCAAGAAACGACTCATCGTCGACGGATTGCCGATTTATACTTGTCTAAAATAAAAAACTCATATATTAAATTGCCTTTAGAGAAAACGAATGTACTCCAATATAAGCAACATGTATGGCACTTATTCGTGCTTCAAACTGATTATCGGGATGAGCTACAACAATATTTACTTGAAAATGGCGTGCAAACCTTAATTCATTATCCAATTCCTCCCCATAAGCAACAAGCTTATAAAGAATGGAACGATTTGAATTTTCCTTTGACTGAAAAAATTCATCAACAAGTTTTAAGTTTACCAATGGGGCCGACTCAGACTTTAGAAGAAACAGAAAAGGTGGTTGAGTTATGTAATGGTTTTATACCTCAAGGACTAAATTAATGCAGCCTTTAGTATCAGTAATTATCCCTTGTTATAATCATGAAGCTTATATTCAAGAGTGTATTCAGAGTGTTGTAAATCAAGATTATAAAAATATCGAATTAATTGTGATTGATGATGGATCTAAAGACAGTTCAGTGATTAAAATTGAACAGATGTTAGAGCAGTGCAAAATACGTTTTGAAAATTTTTATTTTAAAGCGCGTGAAAATAAAGGTCTATGTAATACATTAAATGAAGCATTAGCACTTTGTAAAGGAGAGTATGTTAGCATTATTGCATCAGATGATAAAATGACTCAAAACAAAACTCAAATTCAAATTGAATATGCATTAAAAAATCCAGATGTCAGTTCTTTCTATGGCGAAGTGCAGTTAATAGATAATTTAGGTCAGTTAAAAGAAAAAAAAGATCTTCCTCTGCAATATTATAATTTCGAAGATATTTTTATGCATAAATTTATTTTATATGCACCTACTCAAATGCATAAATTAAAAGATTTACAGGAAGTTGGTGGTTTTGATCCAAATGTTAAGATTGAAGATTGGGACTTATGGTTAAGATTAACAAAAATGGGTAAGAAAATATTATGTATCCCAGAGTTTTTAGCTTATTACCGAATACATGAAAATAATATGTCAGCTGATTTAGATTTTATGTTCACTGAGCTTGTTAAAATATTAAACAAGTATAAAGATGAAGTATTATTTAAAAAAGCAAAATTTAATATGGTTAAGCAATATAAGTTAAAACCGATCAAAAAATTAAGTAAACTAAAATATTACTCTAGGAAAATTTCTTATCTAATAACTGGAGATATATAAACTTAAATATATTAAATTCAATAGAATATTACTATTTTATTTTCTGATAAATATTTTCTTGCCCTTCAACTTTACGAAAACGTTTGTATCCCCATAAATATTGTTCAGGTGCAAGATTAATCATTTTTTCCAACTCCTTATTTAAACTATTTACAGAGGTTTGTAAATCTCTAGAAAGAATATCAGAGGAGAGTGGTCTGCAATGGACATTAAATCCAGAAGTGTGATTACGAATACAACTGAGTCCAATGATATTACATTGGGTTTTACTGGCTAATTTTGAAACCAGTGTGGTTGATAATGTATTTTGATCAAAAAAATGAGAATAAATACCGCCCGATTCTTTGGGTAGATGATCGGGTAATATTACAGTCAAACCGCCTTGTTTAAGGTGCTTAAATATTGAACGCACACCATTTTCATCGGTTGGCACGAGGGTAGCATTCAGTCGTTGGCGTGCTTCTAACATAAAGCGATCAAGGCCTTTGTTTTTATTCGGTTTATACATAATCATTGGAGAGGCATACTGATTAAGCCATGCATTTAAAAGCTCCCAACAGCCAAAATGCGCAATTACCACAATTACACCTTTTTTATTAGCCAGAGCTTCAGTAAAGTACTGTTCGCCATAAATATTTTTGAACAAAGCTAGATTATATTCAGCTGGCATACCCCAACATTTAATCGACTCAATATAAGTCATACACTGGCTTTTTAAGCTGTTTTTGATCAATATTTTATATTGCTCAGCGTTTAAATCAGGATAAGCCAATTGCACATTTATACGTGTAGTGCGTTTTATAGAGGATTCAAAGCTATTGAGTAAAAGAGCAAACCAAGAAGCAATAAGCTGTAACAGAGAAAGAGGAAGTAATGCGACTAGCTTTAATAAAAAATACATAATAGCGCAACTCATTTATATTGAATATCATTATAAAAAGAATAATTCTGGAAAGAGTTTTGTCGCATGAATGCGGCCGCACCATTTCTAAAGCATAAAAAATGGGGTTAAAAGTCTTGAGAACAAAATAGAGAAATGAAGTATAACCATTAGGCAATAAGATCAGGTCAACCTAATGGTGTAGAGAAAATGTTATTTAGCTTTATCAGCATTACCTTTTAAAACCATATAAATCAAACTAACGAAAATAATTAAGGCGCCACCTAAACTACTGACACAAAAGTACAAAATTCGTTGATTAGTGTCTATATTAAATAAACCATTGGCTAGAATGTAACGCATAAATAACCACTGAGCGATAGCGAATATCATTAATACAAATGCACGACGACGAACAGCAGGACGCATAGCCATAAGGTTTAGCTCACACCAAAGGAGAAAATAAGACGCTATTATGCCACTCTCGCTGTTCGATCTCAACGCAATAAAAAAACCCCGCATTTTGCGAGGTTTTTTTAATAAAAGAATCCGTTATTATTTAGATTCTTCTGCTTTTGGTTTTTCACGTAAACGAATACCCAAGTCACGTAATTGATTTGCTTCAACTGGTGCAGGTGCTTGAGTTAATGGACATTCCGCAGTTTTCGTTTTCGGGAAGGCAATCACATCACGAATAGAAGTTGCGCCCGTCATCAACATCACTAAACGGTCAAGACCAAATGCCAAACCACCGTGTGGAGGCGCACCAAATTTAAGTGCGTTTAATAAGAAGCTGAATTTTTCTTCTGCTTCTTCTTCATTAATCCCTAAAGCTTCAAAAATTGCTTTTTGCATTTCAAGATTATGAATACGTAAAGAACCGCCACCGACTTCAGTACCGTTCAATACCATGTCATAGGCTACAGATAACGCAGCACCAGGATTGCTCTTGACCTCTTCAACGCTTGATTTAGGGAGCGTGAATGGGTGATGCACAGACGTCCATTTACCATCATCAGTTTCTTCAAACATTGGGAAGTCTACAACCCAAAGCGGCGCCCACTCGCAAGTCGCAAGCTTCATGTCGTGACCGACTTTGATACGAAGAGCGCCCATTGCATCGTTTACAACTTTCGCTTTATCTGCACCAAAGAATACGATGTCACCATTTTCAGCACCTACACGTTTTAACAAATCCAGCACGATTGGCTCGATGAATTTAACGATAGGCGATTGTAAGCCTTCGATGCCTTTTTCAAGTTCGTTGACTTTGATGTAAGCCAAACCTTTCGCGCCATAAATACCTACAAACTTGGTGTATTCATCGATTTGGCTGCGTGGAAGTGAACCTGCACCTGGTACGCGAAGCGCTACAATACGACCTTTAGGATCTTTAGCAGGGCCAGCGAAGACTTTGAACTCAACGTCTTGCATCATGTCTGCAACGTCTACAAGTTTCAAAGGAATACGCATGTCTGGTTTGTCAGATGCATAGTCACGCATTGCATCGTTATATGTCATACGTGGAAATTTATCGAAATTCACGTTTAGAAGTTCTTTGAACATCTTAACGGTTAATGTTTCCATTAAATCCATGATGTCATCGTCACTCATGAACGATGTTTCAACGTCGATTTGGGTGAATTCAGGCTGACGATCAGCACGCAAGTCTTCATCACGGAAACATTTAGCAATTTGATAGTAACGATCGATCCCGCCCACCATCAACAACTGTTTAAACAATTGTGGTGATTGTGGAAGGGCATAGAAACTACCGTTAGAAACACGGCTTGGCACTAAATAATCACGTGCACCTTCAGGCGTTGCACGAGTCAAAATAGGCGTTTCAACATCTAAGAAACCATTGTCTTCGAAGTAGTTGCGAATCAGGTTGGTCAGTTTAGAGCGGAAACGTAAACGATCTAACATTTCTGGACGACGAATGTCCAAGAAACGGTATTTCAAACGAATTTCTTCTGAAATATTGGTATTTTCATCATTCAATGGGAATGGCGGAGTTTCAGAAGCAGCCAAAACTTCAATGTCTTTGCCCAATACTTCAATTTGACCACTGACGATATTTGCGTTTTCAGTACCTTCGTAACGACGACGTACGCGGCCTGTAATTTTTAATACGAATTCTGAACGTGCTTTGTCTGCAGTTGCAAAAGCTTCTGGGGTATCTGGGTCGATAACCACTTGAACAACACCATCACGGTCACGCATGTCAAGGAAGATGACACCACCGTGGTCACGGCGACGATGTACCCAACCGCATAATGTAACGGTTTGGTCAATTTGAGCTTCGGTTAAAGAACCGCAGTAATGAGTGCGCATCATAGCGTTAATAATCCAACTATATGGGTTAAGGAAGCGAATACGTAAACAGCGCATCGCCTAAAAATAATGTGAGATTATGCCTCTTTGGACATTTTGTCACAACAAATAGATGTAAAAATACAGCTAAATTGGCAAGATTGAGGGTTTAAAACAAGATTTTGTGGATTAACCCAAACGACGGTCACGGTCAAAAAATAAGAACATCAAACAGCCCAGGCTAAACACGATTAATGCTGCTTGGCTAAATTCATTAATCGATTTGCCGGTAAAAAAATACAGATTGGATTGCCAGACTGTTGCTGAGAAATAGCGTGCATAATCCCAAGCAGAAAAACAACCCGCTATAACAGTGAAAAACAATAAAATGACCGCAAAAGTTTTGACCTGAAGACTGACTGGAAAATGCTGCTGATGTCGTCGGTAATACTGCATAGACATCCACAATAAAAATGGTAAAGCCAAAATTGAGCTGCCGATTTGAAAAATAAGATGTACAGGATAGGTGTGGCCAAACAAAACCATGTTCTGACTTAAAAAATCTTTAAAGGCAAAAGTTCTAAAGTCAACATGGGTCAAGCCATCCCAAATAAGATGCGTGGCGGTACCTACAAGAATTGCCACCATTACACCAAGTGAAAATTTAATCGCGCTCCAAATACTCTGAATACCCAAATCGTGCTGTATACCTAAAAAACGATACAACACAGGTCGATAGAGCAAATACCATACCAAACAAAAGCTTAAACCAATCCATAGGTTTGGATGGATCATTGAACGCCAAAGGTGGTTGTGCCCCCCTTGATCATGACTAAATAATCGAATTAAATCCGGCACCATACAACCAATAGCCAGAGCAGCAATCGGTAAAATATTGCCTGTTATTTTAGAAAGCGGAGGTGCAAGTACAGCGTGAGATAAAGTAAAAGGCATCTAAACTCTTTAGATTTGAATCGTGATTGAGTGGGTCAAAATGTAGTTTAGTTCAAGCATAAGAAAAGGAATGTTTTTTATTGCAAAAATAATGAAATGTTATATTATAACACAAATTAAAAATGTAGCCTTGAGTCTGTTCCATGCGCCTCCACAAGAATTTTATGACCTTATCTATTTTTGCAGTTGTTGCACCTTCTGTTTTTGCCGATAGTTCTGCTCAGAATCAACAATTAGAAACCATACAATTACAAGCACACCCTTTGGTTCAATCGGCTGCAGATTTTGCTGTTGCAGATCATGTTGTAGAGCATCAGGTTTTAACTGAGCGTGGAGCGACCATTGGCGATGCTTTAGCCGATGAGTTGGGGGTCTATTCTAATCAATATGGTTCGGGTTCAAGTCGACCCGTGATTCGAGGTCAAGATGGGCCAAGGGTAAAAGTTCTACAGCATGCCTCAGAAACGGCCGATGTTTCAGCTTTATCTCCTGATCATGCTGTAACAGTCGATCCAATTATAGCCAAACAAGTTGAAATGATTCGAGGGCCTTCAACTTTATTGTATAGCGCAGGCACAGTCGGTGGTTTGGTCAATGTCACGGACAATAAAATTCCGACTCAAATGCCAGAAAAAGTTATCGAGGGGCAGGCAGGGTTTCGTTATAACTCAGGCAGTGATGAAAAATTAGCCAGTGCTGGTGCCACTGTGGCTTTGGGTCGTCAAGTCGCACTACGTGTAGAAGGGTCTAAACGCGATGCCAACAGTTATATTGTACCGAACTATTTTCATGAGCATGATGGTGAGTTAGAAAAAGAGCGTCGCATGGATAATACTTTTGCGAAAGCTGAAACGGTAAATGTGGGTTTATCCTGGATTCACGACCGAGGCTTTAGCGGTATTTCATATAGTAATCGTCAAGATCAGTATGGTTTGCCGGGACATAGCCATGAATATGAAGATTGTCATCCGCATGACAATGAACTTTTTTGCGGCGATCATTCAGGTCATACGTTAAACCATGATGGGCATGATCATGATGAAGAACACGCTCATGCCGCTGGGCCATGGGTCGATTTAAAATCAGAACGTTATGATTTCCGTACCGAACTCAGCGATCCGTTTGCCGGTTTTCAAAAGCTTCGCGCCCATGCCAGTTATACCGACTATAAACATGATGAAATTGAAGAAAATTCAGTCATGACCAATTTTAAAAGTCAGGGTTATGATGCACGTTTAGAACTGGTCCACAATCCTGTTGCGAATTGGGAAGGGGTAATTGGTGCTCAATATAACCAGCAAAAGCTGAATATTACTGGCGAAGAATCTTTACTTGATCCGACCAAAACCCAAAAGTGGAGCCTGTTTGCCTTAGAGCATAAGCAGTTTAATGATGTTCATGTGGAACTGGGCGCACGTTTAGATCAGCAGAAAATTGCTATTGATTCGAACAAAAAAGATTTTGATGATTATGGTTTCTCTTATTCAGGCGCCGTGAACTGGGAATTTGCACCGAGTTATAAATTGTCGCTGGTTGGCTCTCATCAAGCACGTTTACCTTTGGCGCAAGAACTATATGCCAATGGCAAACATTTCGCGACCAATACCTATGAACGCGGCAATGAAAACTTAACTGCGGAAAAATCGAACAATCTTGAGTTGGGTCTGCATTATGAACAAGATAAGTTAGACTACCATGTGCATATTTATCACAATTGGTTTGATAACTATATTTATGCAGCAACCACAGATCGTTATGAAAACTTCCGTTTAGTCGATTATACCCAAGACAAGGCAAAATTTTATGGGGCAGAAGCACAAGCGTCTTATGCTCTAACAGATGTGTATAAATTAAGTGTGTTCGGTGATTATGTGCGTGGTAAAATTGACAGTGAAAATGCACCACGCGTTCCTGCTGGTCGCCTAGGAACCAAAGTCAATGCCAGTTTTGATGATCGTTGGTCAGGTTTGGCTGAATACTATCATGTGTTTCAGCAAGAGAAGATTGCCAGTTATGAACAAGAAACGGATGGCTATAATATGGTCAATGTAGGCGTTTCTTATACAGGGCAGTATGCAAAAAACAACGACTATCGTGTCTATTTTAAAGCCAATAATTTATTGGATGATCAAGTCTATTCACATGCTTCATTCCTGTCGAATATTCCGCAAGTAGGACGTAATTTCACTGTAGGATTAGAATTTGCTTTTTAAGTTTAGTCATACCAAATAGCATGACTTTAAGTTGAAATCACAGAAAAGCGCTTGAAAAATCAAACCATAAAACCTAGTCTGATACTATTGGATTAGGTTTTTTGTTATGCGTATTTTTCAGCGAATTCATCAAAAATTAAATTGGTCACGTCGTCATTATGTGACTGTGATTGTCGGCTTACTGGCTTTGGGTTATCTCTCTTCAGCCCTTTATCATACGTATAAGCCTTTGCCTGAAGGTTTAAACTTTAAAGGCAAATTGCGGCATGCAGAAGTCAAATTTATTGCAGATCAAACTTATTTGGATGTGCAAGGCAAACAACAACAAAATCATCATATTTTTAATGAAATGTTAAACCTGATTGACGCAGCGCAAACGACCATTGTGCTTGATATATTTTTATTTAATCAAGAAGTCGGTGAGTCAAATCTGAGCCATCGGCCATTGGCTCAGCAGTTAACAGACGCCTTAATTTTAAAACGTAAAGTACAACCCAATATTGATATTAAGGTGATTACAGATCCAATTAACTCGGTCTATGGTGGTGTGGCTCCTGAACATTATCGTCAGTTACGTAAAGCGGGTATTGAAGTGATTGAAACTGATCTTAGACCCTTACGTGCATCGAATCCACTATGGTCTGGCTTATGGTATATCTGCTGTCAAGACATCGGTAATAATGCTGAAAAAGGCTGGCTTGCCAATCCTTTTGGTCATGAAAAAATTACTTTAAGAAGTTATTTAAATCTCTTTAACTTTAAGGCCAATCACCGTAAAACATTGGTGGTTGATACAGAAGAAGGTTGGAAAACTCTAGTCACTTCTGCAAATCCACATGATGGTAGTTCACGTCATTCTAATGTGGCCTTGGTGGTTGCAGGCAATACCGCGATTGATGTATTGAAAACTGAACAAACGGTGGGAAGAATGTCTAAAGGTGACATTCCAATGGTGGTTGTCGGGGAGTTTGAAGCTGAATCCTCTTTACCTCAAGTTCAAGTATTGACTGAAAAAGCGATTTATGAGGCTACTTTAAAATTAATTGAAACAGCGCAACCGCAAGATCAGATTGATCTGGCCATGTTTTACTTATCTGAACGTCACATTGTGAAAGCTTTAATTGCAGCACATCAACGTGGGGTAAAACTTCGAGTGTTATTAGATCCCAACAAAGATGCATTTGGACGTCAAAAAAATGGCATTCCCAACCGTCAAGTGGCGTCTGAATTACATGCTGCTGGTGTCGCTGTGCGTTGGTGCAATACTCAAGGAGAACAATGTCACAGCAAAATGATCATCAAACATGATGCACAGCAGGCAGAATTAATTTTAGGTTCAGCTAACTTCACTGCACGTAACATAAAAAATTATAATTTAGAAACTGATTTCCGTGTGATCGGAACATCAAAAGCGCAGGTTTTTAAAGATGCTAATCAATATTTTAATACCGCTTGGTCAAATTTAGACGGTAAAAATATGAGTGTGGAATATCGCACTTATGCAGATGAATCGAAACTTAAATATACGCTTTACCGCTTTATGGAATGGAGTGGAATCTCTACGTTTTAAAGATCAATTACGCTAAATTGCACCTGTTAAATATAAAGAAAACCCCACTTTAAAAAAGGGGGTTCATTGGATCAAAGGTTTGATTATTTTGAAGGCTGTGGATGAGGTGGAATCAGTTTATCCAAATCCGCATCTTTCATTTTATCCAAATCGGCCAAATCAGTTTTAATTTTCCATTGCTTTTCATCTTCAACAGGCTGCGGTAAGCGTGCTTCGAGCCAGTCACACACTACGTCAGGGCTAAAGTCAGGATGATTACATTGAATCACCCATGCTAAAAAATCTTTCGCTTCACCATTCATGTAGGGTGGAGGAGATACGGGGAGGAATTGTGTAGGTAATCGTTCATTTTTAGAAATGTAATTCAAAACATGACCCAGTTCTTGAACCGTTTGCCAAGCAAATGGATGTTCAATATTAATCTGAAATTTAAACCACCATGCATGCTGACCATCTGACCCATAAGCATCAATTAAAGATTCTTGTACGCTGGGTACTTTACAAAAAAATTGATGGAGGCGATCAAAACTTAAATCAGTCACGCTGTGTCATCCAGTAATAAAAACAAGAGGGAAGTATAAACCCGATCTTTGGCGTGATGTATATAAGGATGAAATTATATAAAATTTTCATTTACAAAACGTTGCACTAGATGGTTTTTTATTCAATTTTTATTCTCATCTTCGGCTTAAAATAGATGTTAAATAAATGATGTGATCAATAGGGTGTGGAGGTTGTTATGAGAACTGCAACTTTAGCGATACTGAGTGGGATGATACTTTTAGGGGCATCTTTACAGGCTCAAGCAGAAAATCAGTGGTCAAAGTATCAAGGGGTTGATAGCAAAAAATATCAGCACAAACCTAGTTATCCTCAAAATAGCGCTCCATACAGCAATAATTTACAACATCATCGCCCTTATCCTCAACCATTCGCACGCCCGTATCCATCTCGCCCACGACCGAATTATTCTCCAACCATCCAAAATGGCGTGAGTATTCAATATCAGGCACCAACCATCATTAACCAACACTCTCAGAGTTATCATTGGGTGAATGGCGACCCCAATACAGCCCGAATTGAGAGCTCAAATGCGATTTTAATTACAGATTGGCAACGTTTGGGTTTACCTGCACCACCGACAGGCACCTATTGGACTTATGAACAAGGTCGCTACGTTTTGGTGCCCAATCGTTAGTCGTGATCGGGCATTTGCCTTTTTATCTCCAGCATAAAAAGCATTGGTGTTTAACGTATTCAGCCAAATGATAAGCCTATATTATGCCAACTCATCATCTTGTGGACGCGGTGTTTTCGCTTCAACCAAGGGTTTTTCACTATGCTTATCTCGAATGACTGAGGGATAATTCCAAGATGCAAAGCGCACCACTAAAATGGCAAAGGCAAGAATTAAAATTGAGCCAGTAATAATCACCAAATCCATATCAGCTTTATGGTCGTGCTGGATGTCTGAAATCAGCAAACGGGTGAGTGCTGTAATAGCGACATAAATCAAAAATCGTACTGGCATATGATTGGTTTTGAAATAAATTCCGACCATTGCTCCCAGTTCTAAATAGATAAATAATAATAAAATGTCATCAATAGTGGCATATTGTTTGACGGTTAAAATATCAATAACGGTATGAACAGCTGACCATGCCACCATACAGCCAATAATAAATAGGGCGATATAATGAAAAGTTTCGACGGCTAAATTGCCTAATTTATCGAGGAATGTTTCAATCATTTCAACTTTTGGATTTCGCTTCGTCATAGTTTATTCACTTGTGTATTACGCCATTTATATTCATTAAAACGCATGCAAATTTCATGCACATGAATACCAGACAATAAAAAAAACATCATTCAACAGGAGGTGGAGGACGAATACGCGCAATAAAAAACGCCTGCATTTGCAGGCGTTTGATGTCATTTTATTTTAAGATTGGTTTGTGAAGTAGTCTTCAGAGAAGTTCATAATTACTTCTGCGCCCGCTTTTACTTTATGAATGCGCATATCCAGTTCAGGCAAAATACGTTGTACAAAATATTGTGCAAGCGCCAGTTTATTTTGATAAAAATCACCTTCTTTGGCTTGAGCAGCATTCGCAATTTTTGCAAACATATAAGAGAAGCTGAGAAGACCGACCGCGTGTAAATAATCTACTGCGGCTGAATTCGGAAACTCAGCATTTTCACGCGCAGCTTCGATAATATACTCAGTTACTGCTTCAACTTCAGTTGCTGCATCAAGTGTCGCATCTTTAATAAAGTTAAGCGTTGCATCTAAACCATTGGCAAAATCGCGAATTTCAGTAATATATTCCGCCATAAAAGTACCACCGCATTTAATGGTTTTACGACCAATTAAATCTTGCGATTGAACGCCATTGGTTCCTTCATAAATTTGTGAAATACGAAGGTCACGTACACATTGCTCCATTCCCCATTCACGAATATAACCATGTCCACCAAAGACCATTTGTGCATCAATGACTGCATCAAATGCGGTATCAGTTAAATAGGCTTTGGCCACTGGCGTCAGCAGGGCTACACGATTATTTGCAGCTTTTACCGCTTCGGCATCAGTAGAGAACTTGGTAATATCCAGTTGTTGACCGACATAAACGGCAAATGCACGCGATGCTTCATTATTTGCTCGTGCATTTAACAACATACGACGCACATCGCCATGTACTAAAATGCTATCTGCTGCTTTTGCAGGAGATTTAACCCCAGTTGCACTGCGTCCCTGAATACGGTCAGTGGCATACTGTGCTGCATTTTGATACGCAAATTCAGATGCACCTAAACCTTGAAGGCCCATAGATAGACGTTCGTAGTTCATCATCACGAACATGGCAGCCAAACCTTCATTTTCTTTACCAACAAGATAGCCTGTTGCACCATCAAAGTTCATCACGCAGGTCGCGGAGGCTTTAATCCCCATTTTGTGCTCAATAGAACCTGGACCTGCCGCATTGCGTTCCCCTACAGTACCATCTGCATTGACGATAAATTTAGGCACGATGAATAAGGAAATACCACGTGAACCTGCAGGTGCATCAGGTGTTTTTGCAAGAACTAAATGAATAATGTTTTCAGCTAGATCATGATCTCCACCTGTAATGAAGATTTTAGTTCCTGTAATCGCATAAGTACCATCAGCATGAGGTTCAGCTTTGGTTTTGATAATCCCCAAGTCAGTACCTGCATGAGGTTCTGTTAGGCACATCGTCCCCGACCATTCACCTGAATAAATTTTCGGCAAATAGGTTTGTTTTTGTTCTTGAGATGCATAACTATTTAATGCCATACCTGCACCGACAGAAAGCAGCGGGTAGAGCAGAAAAGATGGATTGGTCGCGAATAGCATTTCATCAGCAAGCACAGTCAGCATTTTTGGCATGCCTTGACCGCCCCATTCTTCATCTGCACCTAAACCAATCCAGCCGCCATCTGCATATTGTTTAAAGGCTTCTTTAAAACCAGCAGGTGTAGTGACCTGACCATTTTCAATTTTTGCGCCTTCTTCATCACCGCTTCGGTTCAGTGGTAAAGTCACATTTTGTGCAAACTTTGCCATTTCTTCAAGAATAGCTTCAGCTGTTGCTGCATCTATGTGAGCAAGGTTTTCATTGGCTTGCCAGAATTGCTCTGCATTAAAAACATCATTTAGGATAAATTTCATATCTGCAAGCGGTGCATTATAAATTGGCATTGTTTTTTACCTATGTTGTGCGTGTACTAAATAATGAATAAAACGCAATGTCACGTTGTATCGAATGACATAAATGTAGCATTGATTGCATAAAAAAAGGACGGTCAAAACTGACCAGTCCTCCTTTGTTAATTTATCGTTGCAAGCAACATTAAATTATGATTAAAACGCGAAATGTTCAGCATCTAAAGCCAGTAATGGCTCTACACCACCTGCAATCACGTCCACATGTGAACGTACACGTGGCAAAATTTTCTTGAAGTAGAAACGAGCTGTAGTCACTTTTGCATTATAGAAATCAACGTCTGTTGTCCCTTCAGCAAGTTTTTCTTGAGCGACCAAAGCCATACGTGCCCAAAGGTAAGCCAATGTCACATAGCCTGAGAAGTAAAGATAATCTACAGCAGCAGCACCCACTTCATCTGGGTTTTGCATGGCACGCATGCCAATCTGCATAGTTAAATCACCCCATTCTTTGTTAACAGCAGCCAACGGTGCAACAAACTCTTGCATTGCCGCGTTATCTTTATTGCTTTCAACAAATTTATGAATGATTTTGGTGAAATCTTTGAGCATTGCACCTTGAGTACCCAAAACTTTGCGACCCAACAAGTCCAGTGCCTGAATTTCAGTAGTGCCTTCGTACAAGCAGGCAATACGGGTATCCCGAACAATTTGTTCCATACCGTGTTCTGAAATAAAGCCGTGACCACCAAACACTTGAACACCGTGTTTTGCAGACTCAGAGCCAGTTTCAGTCAAGAAGGCTTTTGCAATTGGAGTAAGCAGGGAGAGAATATTGTCAGAAGATTTACGTTCTTCCTCCGTTGCTCCTTTTTCTACCACATCCGCATGTAAAGACAACAAGTACACCAATGCGCGTGCGCCTTCAGCAAAAGATTTTTGCGTTAAAAGCATGTTACGCACAGCAGGATGGACAATAATAGGATCTGCTTCTTTTTCTGGGGATTTAACACCAGAAAGTGAGCGCATAGCTAAACGGTCTTTTGCATAGGCAAGAGCCCCTTGGAAAGCACCTTCAGAGGCTGCAAGACCTTGTACCGCTGTACCAATACGTGCAGTGTTCATAAAGGTGAACATACAGTTTAGACCACGGTTTTCAGGTCCAATCAAGAAACCTTGAGCTTTGTCAAAGTTAATGACGCAAGTTGCATTGCCATGGATTCCCATTTTGTGTTCAATTGAACCACAACGAACGGCATTGCGTTCACCGACTGAACCATCGGTGTTTAAATTGAACTTAGGTACAATGAATAATGAAATCCCTTTGGTGCCCTTAGGCGCACCTGGTAGACGTGCAAGAACAATATGAATAATGTTCTCAGCCATATCATGTTCACCCGCAGAGATAAAAATTTTCTCGCCAGTGATTGCATAGCTACCATCTGCATTCGGTTCAGCTTTGGTACGAATAATCCCTAAGTCAGAACCTGCATGTGATTCCGTCAAGCACATGGTGCCTGTCCAAACCCCTGAAACAAGGTTGGGTAAATAAGCATCTTTTTGTTCAGCAGAACCGTGGTGTTCTAAAGTACGTACTGCACCATGAGAAAGACCCGGATACATACCCCAAGCCCAGTTTGCAGTACCCACCATTTCTGAAATAACGTTGCCTAAAGAGACCGGCAAAGCTTGGCCACCGTACTGCTCTTCCGCAGAAAGAGAAGGGAAGCCCAGTTCGATATATTTTTGATAGGCTTCTTTAAAACCAGTAGGGGTTGTTACAACACCATCATTCCAAGTACAACCTTCACGGTCGCCTGCTTGGTTAATCGGAGAAAGTTCATTTTCACAGAAATCAGCAGCAGCTTCTAAATATTGATCAACCAGCTCACGGCTTACGGTGTCTTGAAAGGCAGGAAGTTTTGCATAATGTTCTTCAGCATTTAATAATTCATGTAGAACAAATTGCATATCACGTAAGGGCGCTTTGTATTGTGGCATATCATTTTCCTCAATACTGGTTTAACCAGCTTATAATCTTAATAAAAATTTGAAACATGCCTAAAAGGACACGTATTTCTATGGCTTAATCGTGCAACATCTTCTGGTTTGGTACAAGCGTTTGCATGCTTTTTCTTGGTGACTGTAAAGTCAAAGATTTATAACTTGAAATAGCTAAGTATATTGAGTGTAAATGCTTTTCTGTTTTTTTGAATGTGATAAATAGTCAAATACGTAAATTTTTATGTCCAATAAAAAAAGGCGCATTTATGCGCCTTTACATATTTGAATTCAATTTTTATAGCATTGCTTTTGCGCTAGGCGAGTGATTGGCCGTAGGTTTTGACTGGAAACGAACTTCACATTTCCCATTAATCGTTTGCGTGTTCAATTTGACCTGAACGGTCTTGCCATGAGTTTGACCCTGACACGCTTTGAATAAGGCTTGTTGTTTCGCTTGGCGTTCAGCTAAACGTTGATCAAACTGCTTGGTCAATTCGGCTCGTTTGGCATCAGTAATCGGTTCACCGCGTTGCAGATGAATGGAACCAGTTTGATCAGCACGCATTGAACGGTATTCGCCTTTTATATGATGTTTTTGTCCATGCTGTTTCATGGCTTTGTGATCAGCTTTAAATGTCATGGCACATGTACCATCCAACGTTTTATCGCCTGCTTTAATTTGCACGATTTGTCCGGCAGCTTTGCCATCACACGCTTTTTTAATTTGCTCGAAAACTTGTTTACGTTCACCCCGTGCTTGGCGGAATTGTTCGCGTTGCTCAGTTGTAAGTTTATGCTCATGTTTCGATGAATGATCTTTCATCATACGCGGATGATGATTTCCTTTGGCCGAATCGGTAGATTGGCAGGCTGTTAATGCACCGATACTGACGATACTGGCACCCACTAAAGCAAGTTTTGTCATGGTATTCATTGTTTTTATCTCGAATGAAAAATAATATAAATAGATGAGTTAAAGAATAAATAATAATGATGAAGAAACAATGAAGAGTTTTTTAAGACAGGGTTCGCTACAATCATAAACTGAGAAAAATACTGAGACCTTGCTTTTGAATATTCGCCGTATTCCAATTGCCCTACGCTTATTTTTGACGGTACTGCTGAGTACATTAGTCATTACCACCATTAGTTTGGGGGTGCTGCATTGGACCATGCAAAAGAATTTTGCCAAATATGTGGCCGATGTTGAAATGCAAAAGCTGGATCATGTCATGAATAATTTGGCAGGGGTGTATACGGTTTATCATGACTGGGGCAATGCCATTCAGGCACAAATTCTTCAAATTGAAGGTAAAGCTGATCCAGATGATTATGACAAGTTATCTCGGTGGTGGTTGCGTCGTCAGTACGATATTGCGTTGCAACAACGATATTTTCAAGATAACTCAATCTTGAATGTATCTCCCAACTTAGACAAAACTGGACAACCTAAGCCGATTCTAGATGAAGCAGAGCTTAAGATGATTGAGTTGAACTTACCCTCAGAATATCAGCCTTTCGAGGGACTCAAGTTTCCTTTAAGCTCCAATAAGAATATGTTTCGCTCGGATAAAAAAGCGGAACAGCCATCGCCTGAAGCCATTCCAAATCAAAACAAAAAAAAGCAGTTTATTTCTTTGCCTGACCGTTTAGGCCTCAGTTCACGATTGTCTTTGTATGATGCCAATAAGCAATTTGTGGTGGGTGAACCTTCAGATATTCCAGTGTCTTATCGCCCCATTTTAGTCGATGGAAAAGTGGTTGGTTATTTGGGCTTAAAGCCAGTGCTTGATCAAGATGATGCCCTAAGTATTAATTTCTTTAGTAATCAAAAACGTTATTTATTATTGGTTTATGCTTTAACCTTTTTAACCAGTTTAATCGCGGCTTTGTTGCTTGCCACCTATTTTAAAAAGCCGATTCAACGCTTGCTCAATGCAACCCGTGAATTGACCAAAGGGCATTATCAGCATCAGGTCAAAATCAATCGTAATGATGAATTGGGTGATTTATCCAATGAAATTAATCAACTGGCTATTATTTTAGATCAGCATGAACAATCACGCCGTCAGTGGGTAGCTGATACTTCACATGAGTTAAAAACCCCACTGGCTGTGTTGCAAGCACAAATCGAAGCGATGCAGGATGGTATTCGTAAACCCACCCCTGAGCATTTTGAGTCGATGCTGCGTCAAGTGACCAGTTTGAAAAAGCTGACACAGGATTTGGCTGATTTAGCGCAAGCTGAAGCACAGCAATTGACCTGTTATTTGGCTGATGTTAATCCATGGCATGTGGTGTTACAGGAAGTTGAAAACTTTAAACCTAAATTTGCCCAAGCTGATTTAGCCATTTCTATTCAAGGCACTGGCGCAAATTTACAATTAGATATAGATCGCTTTAAACAAATTATGGTCAACTTGCTGGGCAATAGTATTCGTTATACCGAAGCGGGTGGAAAAGTACATATTCATACACAACAAACCGCAACGGAATGGAGTGTGATTGTAGATGATACGCCACTGGGTTTAAGTGATGAGCAGTTGACGCGTTTAGGCGAACGTTTCTATCGAGTTGATGATTCACGAACGCGCAGTACAGGTGGCACAGGTTTAGGTTTGGCATTATCTGTTAAAATTACCCAAGCATTGGGTGGGAAATTAAGTTTTGAACATTCTCCATTGGGTGGTTTGCGATGCAGACTCACTTTTCCAAAACAATTAGATTCATAAGGAATTAGATTCATGAAACATGTCATGCTGGTTGAAGATGAAGTTGAACTTGCACAATTGGTGCGAGATTATCTGGAAGCTGGAGGGTTTGAAGTCAGCATGTTTCATGATGGCCAAGAAGCCTATGAGAGCTTTATGCAGCGTAAACCGAGCTTAATGATTTTGGATTTGATGGTGCCGCGTATGGATGGTCTGACCATCTGCCGTAAAGTACGTGAACAGTCAGATTTACCGATTATTATGGTGACTGCACGAACCGAAGAAATTGACCGTGTCTTGGGTTTAAATATGGGTGCGGATGATTATATTTGTAAGCCTTTTAGCCCAAAAGAGCTGGTGGCGCGTGTGCAGGCGGTATTACGACGTTTGGATCGTCAAGCTGAACCTGAGCAAAATAGTCTATTTCGTATGGACAAAGCCCAGCAACGGATTTGGTATCAACAAAAGACTTTAAATTTAACTCCAACGGAATTTCGTTTATTGGAATTATTTCTTGAACATGTGGGGCAAGTCTATTCACGTGCGCAATTGCTTGATCATATTAATCCAGACAGTTTTGATGTTGCAGACCGTGTCATTGATAGTCATATTAAAAATTTACGTCGCAAAATTTCTGATGCTGCAGAAACGGGCAACCGTCATGAATGGATTCAGGCCGTTTATGGGGTAGGTTATCGATTTGAATATCCTGAAGATTGATCGCCTTTAAAGAAGAATTAAAAGGTAGATACGCTATGCTTATCTGCCTTTTTTTATGGCGCCGATTTTAATAGAGCAATCCGTTTTTGCTGCATTTTGTTGAGTTTGTTGACCACCAAATGGTAAGAGTTTAGAACTAAGTCTTGAACCAAATCTTCATCCAAATGCTCATCTTCAAATACAGAAATCCAGTGCTGTTTATTCATGTGCCAACCGGTATGGATGTAAGGATAAATATCTCGTAGCATGGCCCCATGATCAGGATCAACTTTTAAATTGATTGCGGCTTTATTATGTAAATGAAAGCTCAACATAAACACTTTATCAATCACTTTAAAGACATCATAACCCTCACCAAAAGGCTGAGTCACAGTTACTTCAGGTAAGCTTCGTGTTGTTTTTAAGGCAAGTTGATGTAAAAACATAAGCTCACTCTACTCAATGGAGTTGTGGATAATGTCTAAATGATCCACAGTTGATCCAGCTTTTGTGAATAAGTTTAAGATGAACAACTCACCATAATTTCTGCTACATCACTAGGTAAGGGTTTTAAATCTTCAACTCGCTCTAAATCTGATTGTTTTAAATAGGGTTGGCTGAGTAAGTTAAACAACCGATCTACTTCCGAGAAGTCGTTACGTTCTGCACGTTCTATCGCAATTTGTAGCATATGATTGCGTAAAATATATTGCGGATTGGCAAGTTGCATCTCTTGGTCCAATTCAGCAATTTCCTGATGCCCACGAATTGCTTGATATTGTGTCAGGAAGCTTTCAAATTGACGTCGGTCTAAGCAATCATCTTTAATCGCTTCATATTCTTTATTTTGCAAGCGCAGGAAGCTACCTGTGTAATCAAGCTGCTCCGTTTGTAAAATTTGCAAAAATGCTATGCCACAATTAAAACTGTCTTTATGGATGGGTGGAAGTCCCATTTTTTGACATAAACCCAAAGTATAGTGTTCTAAAAAGGTGGTTTCAAAATGTTCTAAACATTGAGCCAAGTCAGCTTTGAATTGCTCTTTTTCAGCAGAGTCTTTTTTGAGTGGAATGAGATTATTCAGCCAGTTCCATACATTCCAGTGTCCGATACTCGGTTGTTGTTGATAAGTATAACGGCCTTGATGATCTGAATGATTGTTGATCCAATTCGGTCGAAATCTTTCCATAAAACCATAAGGGCCAAAATCCAGTGTTGAACCTGTGATGTTTAAATTATCAGTATTCATTACACCATGTGCAAATCCCACCAATTGCCATTTTGCAATCATGACAGCAGTGCGTTGTATCACTTGAGTCGCAAAAGCGAGAACCGGCTGTTCTGCTTTAAGACAATCTGGATAATGCCATTCAATACATTTATCGACAAATTCTGGCAGTAATTCAGGCTGATATTGATTAATCCATTCAAAATGACCCAAGCGAATATGACAGTCTGAAGTCCGTAACATCATGGCGCCAAGTTCTAATTTTTCACGTTGTACCCCTTGTTCTGATGAGGTAAAACCGACTGCATTACTAGAGGGAACACCTAAGGCATTTAAGGCATGACCTGCTAAATACTCTCGAATGACTGAACGTAATACCGCTCGTCCATCGCCCATACGTGAGTAGGGCGTAGCGCCAGCACCTTTTAAATGTAAGTCAATGGTTTGATGGTTTTGATCCAGTATTTGAGCAATCAGTAAACCACGGCCATCACCGAGTTGTCCTGCCCATTGACCAAATTGATGGCCTGCATACACCATCGCGAGTGGTTCAAATTCAGTAAACGTTTTTTGTCCGCTACAAATTTCTACCCATTGGGCTTTATCTTGATCTGACCACTGGAGTTGATGCGCTAGTGCTTCATTAAAATGGCCCGCTTTTGCACTTTTTAATGGTTTCGGCAATTGATGATGAAAGAGCTTGGGATTGAGCAATACATAACGCGGATTAAATTGCATAAGACAATCTAAAGATAAAGAAGATGAGGTTGACTATAGCAAACTTGCAATCTGACGAAAGAGAATTTAGGGATAAAAATGTACAATACAACGTCGCATGATGTGATTTCATTTTATGTTCAAACACAAAGTTGTATTTCTGTATCAATCAAAAAAGTAGGTCGTCATTACTTAGAAGATTTAATCTAAGTTTTTACGTATTTTTGCTCATTTGGACGAACGCCTCAGCCTTATTTTTATGCAGCTTATTTTATTCTATAAATAAATAAGCCCCCAAAAATGGGGGCTTATTCTTATTCTTTATTTATTCAGATGCAGGATTCTTTTTGATGCTACGAACCAAGATTTTTAAGCTATTGCGATGATGGGCCAGACGTTGTTCAACCAACTGATAGTCCACTTTAAGCTTGTGGTCTATTTGGTGAATTTTTTCGGCTACAGATGCTTTTTTGGCTTGAATTTCTTGCTCTTTGAGCTTCGCCCAGTCATTTAAGGTATGTGTAAATGCTTCATACTCTTGTGCGATACGAAGTTTTGCAGTGGCTAAATCTTCATTCACATTATGACCATACACCGCTAAATCTTGTTCTGCGTATTTAAAACGCATCGCCAATTCAGCTTTTTTAATATTGAAGCTTGGAATACGACGTAAGTTTTTGGCTAAGCCTAATTTTGAACATGACCAAATCAGCCATTTCGTTGGATCATACTGCCACCATTTTACGCCATTACGGTAGTCGTATTGGAAGATGTGATGATAGTTATGGTAGCCTTCACCCCAAGTGGCGATGGCTAACCAGAAATTATCACGTGCAGTATTTTCGTCGGTATATGGACGTTTGCCCCACATATGACAAAGTGAATTAATAAAGAAGGTCACATGATGGCTTAAAATGAGACGAAGTAAGCCACCCAATAATAATACACCCCACATATCACCCACAGCCCAACCCACTGTGGTTAAAATAACCGCATGGACTGCAACGACAAGGGGAATATAATATTTATCTTGGAACATGACGACTTTATCATTGAGTAAGTCGGGTGCATTTTTATAATTTGATTCTGCTGCTGGATAATTGCGAAGCATCCATCCAATATGCGCATACCAAAAACCATTATTAATTGAATAAGGATCTTGATCGATATCATCGACATGGCGATGATGCGTACGGTGACCCGATGCCCAGAACAAAATACTATTTTGAACGGCAAAAGTCCCCATTAGCATTAAAATAATTTTTAATGGCAAACTGGCTTCATAAGCACGATGTGCCCACAAGCGATGATAACCCGCAGTAATTCCCAAACTACTCACACCAAGTAGTACAAATAAGCTGATCCATGCGCCTAAGCTAAAATCATGATGATAAGCATACAAAGGGAGAGCAATTACAGCCACGATTGGTAAAAGAACCAATGCGAATACTGCAATCCAGTTAATTGGGGCTTTGGGTAAGGGAGCATTCATCTCCAACAGCACTCCTAGAACCTTTTAAAGGTAAGGTAAATAAATGTCTTAATTCAATACATTTTATAAGGATTAAGATTCATCGATATTAACATGAGCGAATAAATTTTCACTAACATTATTGTACAGTTGTATTGTACTCAACAGTAACAGAATCACAGCAGGAATTGATTGATTTTACCGAAGAATAAGAGGACTTATTTGCATCTCAGCGATAGGACGATAAAGCAAATTAAAAATACAACCACAAGGATTATTTGATTTGAGAGTGTATGTTATTTGATCACACCAAGAGGATCAATGCTTTATCAATGATTGTTGTAACAATACATATAGGTTGTGAATCCAAAAACCAAATATATTTTTATCTTTTTTAAGGGTGTAGGTTCTCTAACATCATTTTGGGGAAATCTGTGATTAGCCCATCAATGCCAAGTTTTTGAAGCTGCTTTGCACGTTGAATATCATTGACTGTCCAAACGCTCATAGATAATCCCGCTTTTTGTGTGGCTTGAATCATCTCATCGGTTGCAAGTTGATTCATCCAGCCTATTTGACAACAACCCAGCTGTAAAGCTTGTTCAATGGCAAGTTCCCTAATATCTTCTTCAATTAACAGGCCGCGTTTAAAGCTCGATTTTTGCTGCTCTAAAGCTTGATGAATTTTTAAATCAAAACTGGTAATTACGGCAGTTTGTTCAAAACCTTGCAGTTGTTTTTGTAACGCTAAAACGAGTTTTTCCGCTTCAATTTTGGTTGCAACAGCTTTGACTTCCACTTCAATATGTTCAAAATCATGAATAATATTTAGAGTTTGCGTTAAAGTTGGAGTGATTTGTGTGTCCCAATCCATCCAGATATTGGCTTGGTTATAGGCCTCTAATTCAGTGCTGTTTAAATCATAAAGTGCTTGATCTATTCCGGTCGTTCTTAAAAAATTATCATCATGCATGATAATGAGTTCATCATCTTTTAATTGTCGAACATCGAATTCAACTGCACGGATGCCTAAAGCGTGAATATATTGAAATCCAGCTAAGGTATTTTCAGGTGCTTCACCACGCGCGCCACGATGTCCGATAATTCTCATAATGAACTCACATATTCATTTTCATCTGTCTAGTAATTGTTTAAATCTTAGTTTTAGCAATAACTTCATTTTATCATACTGTTAAAAATTTACTTTTAGACAGTGATTTATCATTAAATCGTGTCATTGATGTTCTTTTGCCAAAGCACTTCACTGCCACCTTCTGCACGTTGTAAAGCACGTGAAGCGACAAAGAGCCAGTCTGAAAGACGATTTAAAAGTTGTAATGACGCAGGTTGAATGTTTTGGTCACGGCTCTGAACCGTCATGAGGCTTCGTTCTGCACGACGGCAAACTGAACGCGCTTGATGTGCATAACTACAAGACAGACTGCCTGAAGGTAAGATGAAATCTTTGAGCATAGGGAGCGTTTCATTCATACGGTCTATTTCAGTTTCTAAAAACTCTACAGAAACAGGCAAAACCAAATGATAATTTGGAATACACACTTCACCACCAAGATCAAATAACCAGTGTTGGATTAAGCTTAAAGACTTATCCCACATTGTTTTATCTTGAATTGAGCTTGCTGTAATTTGGGCACGTAGCACACCAATACAAGAGTTGAGTTCATCGACATCGCCTAAAGCAGCAATACGCAAATCATCTTTGGCAACACGTGAACCATCACCAAGTCCTGTTGTGCCTGAATCGCCTGTACGGGTGTAAATTTTACTTAAACGGTGGCCCATAGTGTTTCCTAGAATTTTAAAGTTATAAAAAAGGATAATGTCGGTCAAAACATTATCCATAAACTGCGCTGTTTTAAATGTATTTTTTGAGTTTAGATCTTAGTAACGGAATGTCACACCCGCAGAGGCTAGGCGACCACCGTTGATGTAGTAACTGCCACTACCAGAAGCCGTACGATATTTTGAATCGCTTACATTTTGGATATTTGCAAAAATATCTATATTTTTACTGACTTTGTACTGTCCATGCATATCTACGCGGAAATGTCCTGGAATTTGAACATTGTCAAAGGCACTATTATCATAATCACCATTTGCCAGTAAAGTCGTTGAGAATGTATAGCGCTCATCTGCCCAACCTGTTGTTAAAGAAATATTTTGGCGAGGGCGACGACTTAGGTCTTCATCAGTCTTTTTATCTTTAGCACGGACATAGTTATAGCTTAAATTTGTAAACAGATTTTCACCTTGCCATTTTACATAAAGCTCACTACCTTCCATTTTGGCTTTTTCAAGATTTGTCATTTGGTTCAGAACATTATCAAAATCAATTAGATTGTCGACTTCTGTTGTATACAGTGATAAACCCGTTGAAATGTTATAAGCTAGTTTCTGGTCTATACCAACTTCGTATGAAATGCTTTCCTCTGGTTTAAGCTCAGTATTACCACCATAACCGTACATATCATTCAGTGTCGGTGCTTTGAAGGCAGAACCGACATTTGCATAAATACTTGTTAATGGTAAAACTTGATAACGAACAGAGCCTTGAGCAACAGTATGTGTATCGAACTTTTCATTGTCTTCAACGCGGATACCGATTTGGGTATTTAATCCAGCTTGATTATATTTGTGCTGAATATAATAGCCTGTTGAATCAATATCTTCTTGGTAAGGTGAACCAAATGAAAGGATATCACCATCAATATTCCGCTGTGTCAAACCAACTAAGATATTTTGATGTGGTGTAAAGTCCCATTGGCCATAAATTTCTGATTCTTGGGTTTTGCTATGTACAAAATCGGGTGAATTATTTTGATCTATTTCGTCTTTAAATTGAGAAAAACGCGCATGTAGCGCTAGATTTTCAAGAACATTTAAACGACCTTTGATATTAATGATTTCATTGTTGAAGTCTTGAGAAACGAGAGCGCCGTAGTTATCGTAATCGCTATAGCCTTTATTCTCACTATAATCAACGGAAGCTGCATAGCGCTCTTTATCAACACCTACTTTTGCACTATAACCTTTTTGATTAAATGAGGCATCAGGTGCATTCTTTACGTCTTTTACAGGTGTGCCATCAGTTTCTAAGCGTTGACCACGAATTTGTGCGTAGAAACCATTTTCTGCTAAGTCAGCACCAACAACTGATTTATAAGTTTTATCTTCGCCGATTTCACCTGTCACAAAAGCTGAAATTTTTTCAGGTGTTTTTGAAATGAGTTGTACAACGCCAGAAATTGCATCAGTACCATATAAGACAGATGCAGGTCCTTTTAGTACTTCAATTTGTTTAATATCTGTTGTATCAATAAATGCTAGGGATGCAGTACCAGAGGTTGCTGAATTTAGTCGCACACCATCTCTTAAAACAAGGGTTTGATTTGAATTACCACCACGTAGGAAAATAGAAGCTGTTTGCCCATAGCCACCGCTTTGTACCATATTGATAGAAGCATCGGTCTGTAATAGTTGTGGTAAAGAGGCAATAGGTGATTGTTCAAGAATTTTCGGCTCAATAATGTTGATGCGCGCAGGAACCTCACTGATTTTTTGCTCTGAACGAGAAGCAGTAACCACCAAAGTTTCTAAAGAAGCCTTTACAGAAGAATCAGTATTCGCTTGTGCAGATACCGAAAAACCCATAGCAATAGCGATTGCACCCACAAGTGCCGTCGGTTGAAATAAATTAGACATATTTTAGGCTCCATACATTCACCCCCCGTGAATGATTGAGTTAAAGGCGCAACAAGCAGGTTTCCGGACTTAAATGTAATATCTAGGATATTTGCATATCCACCTTCCCACACGGTCGTGCAGTGGTGTCAATCTTAAAAAAGATTTCATTGATATGCTTTTCATTTTTACCGTTGCGGGGGCAGTATTGGACTTTCACCAACTTCCCTAAAGCGAATGCTTAGACTTGCTGCATTTTGCGCGCAGTATAAAGTTTGTATGTGAATTACACAATGTATGTAAATAATATTGAGGATGAACTTTACTCAAGTTTTTAAAATTGCATTACAATGATTTGCCTCCAATCTTTAGACTGGTTGATTTAGGCTAAATTTAAAACCAAAACATAGAGCGACTTGTATGCGGACTCGTGCCAAAATTTGTGGAATCACGCGAATTGAAGATATTCATTCAGCCGTACATGCCGGTGTAGATGCGATAGGATTTGTATTTTATGCGCCTAGTCCTCGTTATGTGACATTCGCGCAAGCGCAACAACTGGCCCATCACATACCCGCTTATGTTCAGTTGGTCGGCTTGTTTGTAAATGCAAGCAGCGACGAAATTTTGCAAGTTTTAAAAAATGTGCCTTTGGATATCGTACAATTTCATGGCGATGAATCTCCAGAACAGTGCCACGATATTGCAAAAATTGTAGGACGCCGTTGGTACAAGGCCATTCAGGTTAAACCAGACCTTGATATTATAAAAATTATAAAAAACTACCAACATGCGGGTGCAAGTGCCGTATTATTGGATGCTTGGCATCCTGATCTTAAAGGCGGAACTGGGCATCAATTCGATTGGTCGCAGTTCCCGAAATTGGATATTCCTTTAATTTTGGCAGGTGGACTGAAACCTGACAATATTGAAGAGGCTATAAAAACGACTGGTGCTTATGCAGTCGATGTGAGCGGAGGCGTAGAATCCGCAAAAGGTATAAAAGACCAACAACTCATTGAACACTTTATGCAAGGAGTCCAACGTGGATCAGCAAAGTATTAATCACGACAATCAGGTGATTGACTATACCCAATTCCCGAATGACAAAGGGCATTTCGGTATCCATGGCGGACGTTTTGTGTCAGAAACACTGATGGCGGCTTTGGAAGACTTAGAAAAGCTTTATTTCCGCATGAAAGATGATCCACAGTTTCTGGCAGAATTCGACCGTGATTTAGCCTACTATGTGGGACGTCCTAGCCCACTTTATCATGCTGAACGTTGGTCAAAAGAGTTAGGCGGCGCGCAAATTTATTTAAAACGTGAAGACCTAAATCATACCGGATCACACAAGGTCAATAATACGATTGGTCAAGCATTGCTCGCAAAGTTGTCGGGTAAAAAACGTATTATTGCGGAAACAGGTGCAGGACAACATGGTGTAGCGACTGCAACAATTGCTGCACGTTTAGGCCTTGAATGTGTCGTATTTATGGGTGCTGACGACGTCAAGCGTCAAGCTATGAATGTATACCGTATGCGTTTACTTGGTGCGACTGTCGTACCCGTACAAAGTGGCTCTAAAACATTGAAAGATGCCATGAATGAAGCGATGCGTGATTGGGTGACTAATGTAGATTCCACCTATTATGTGATTGGTACTGTAGCGGGACCACATCCTTATCCACAATTGGTTCGTGATTTCCAATCCATTATTGGTCGCGAAGCACGTAAGCAAATTCAGGAACAAGCAGGTCGCCTGCCAGATGCACTGGTTGCTTGTGTCGGTGGTGGTTCAAATGCAATGGGCTTGTTTTACCCATTCTTGAATGATGAAGATGTGAAAATGTATGGGGTGGAAGCCGCAGGTCATGGTATTGAGACAGGAAAACATTCTGCACCTTTAAATGCAGGTCATGTGGGTGTATTGCATGGCAACCGTACTTATCTCATGTCAGATGAGCAAGGTCAGATTATGGAGACGCATTCAATTTCGGCGGGACTTGATTATCCTGGAGTTGGCCCTGAACATAGTTTCTTGAAAGATATGAATCGCGTTCAATATGTGCCGATTACTGACAATGAAGCTTTACAAGGTTTCCGTGATTTGACGCAAATTGAAGGCATTATTCCTGCACTTGAAAGTGCACATGCGATGGCGTATGTGACGAAACTTGCACCAACCATGTCTAAAGATCAAATTATTATTGCGACCGTTTCAGGTCGTGGTGATAAAGATTTAATGACGGTTGCACGTATTGATGGTGTAGAAATGGTTGAGATGTAATTTCTTAACATTCTTGAATTTAAGAATCGTGTTGGGTGAAAGCTCAGCACGTTTTTTTTGTCATGTATAGCATTCGGATTAAAAAATTAAAGCTGAAAATTTTGAAAATTAATATGGTTATTGGATGAATGAAAAGACCATTTGCAATTGTTTGGGGTAGACGGTCAGTTGAAATATACAGTTTTTGCGATAGAGTGAGCTGAAAAGATAGGGTGTACCGAGTTTCGCAAACATAAAAAATGTCTTTGACGACTTTGAGCGAAACCAAAGTAATATGATGATCTACTTGAACTATAAATTGTAAAACTTCCGCATGTGCATTTTAATTTAAAAAGGAGCAGAAAATGCCTAGCCTATTTATTGTCATGCTCGGTGGCCGTCATGCTCGTGCCAATACAGAAGTCCACGATGTGGTCTTGGCCGTGGGCGACTCTCTTGAGGATGTTTATCCACAATTAAAACAAGCATGGTTTGCTGAACAAAAAGGTCTACATATTGATGCATGGGCGCAAATAAATGGCATCGAATTTGAAGGTAGACACTACCAAATCCAATTCACAAATACTCAGCCGAATCAGGCCCATGATAAACTTTGGCTGATCAATTTAGGTGGCTATGATTCGCGTGAATTTGGTGAATTACATCGTTATATTTTAGTCGTTGCACAAAACAGAATGGTCGCAAAACAGCGTGGTAAAGCGTATTTTTCTGCGCAATGGCAGAAGCCGCACACTGATCGAGTTTTAGAGATTGATGATTGTATTGCGATTGATCAAATTCACGGACGTTATGTTGAATTAAAAGAAGGCACATTTTGTGGCAATCGTTGGGAAAACACCTATCTCACAATCTAAATGTCTGACTTTGAGTTTGATTTTAGGGTTCAGCCACTTATTTTTATTTAAGTTTGAAATTGAATAACTTAAATTTTTTTGTATTTTTTCGATGAAATAAAAGCAGGAGTCATTTTAAATGCGCATTATCAGGGCATAATTAGACCAACAACTTATAATCTCTTTGCTAGATGGAATTTAATAAATGGATTTGATTGAATCAAATGGGCAACTTAATTATGGACGCTTTAGTACACTTCCTCGAAGTATCGATTTAAATAAGTATCAATATAAAACGCCCTATGGCGATGTACTTAAAGGCTGGCGTAAAAAATTAAAATATAAAAAATTTAAGTTTTGTTGTATTCAGCATGAGCATTACACGATTGGCTTGGCAATTGCCGATATTGCTTGGGCAGGACATGGTTTTATCTATATTTATAATCATCAAACCGATGAAGTTTTAGAATGGAATGCCACACATTTCTTGGCACGTCATACCTCGGTCGATGAGCAACCGTTGTATAGCCAAAGCTTTTTTTCAAAGTCACCTTTTCAAATTGAAATGCAACATGCCAACGGTGTGCGTTATATCCATGTCACCAAACATGGTGAAATTAAACTGAGTGCACGTATTTTTTGCGCTGGAACAGACCCTTTAAGCATGTGTAGTCCAACGGGAACCAATGGTTGGACATATACCCAAAAGTTAACCACCTTAACTTGTGAAGGGTATTTTATGAACAAGCAGGGAAAAACCATTCAATTCAATGAAAAAACCTTTGCTTCTTTAGATGATACCTGTGGTTTTCTGCGACCAGAAACGGCTTGGTTTTGGTTATCTTGCAATTTTTGGGATACACACAATAATCGTATTGGTTTAAATTTAGCCTCGGGTGTCAATGAAAGTTTTGGCAATGAGAATTGTTTATGGATCAATGGGATTTTATATCCGCAAAGTGATGTTTTATTTCAATTGCAATCTGAAGGATGTTGGACCATTCGATCGCTTGATCAAAAACTTAATTTGACGGTAGAAACAGGTTGGCGTCGTTATGAAAACCTCAATTTAAGATGGGTTGGAAGTCAGTTTAGCCAGTGGCAGGCCAAAATTAGCGGTAGTATCCAGCAAGATGATCAAGAAATTATACTTTCCAATGAATATGGTTTAATAGAACAACATTATGCCAAATGGTAATGGATCAAGTTAAACCTAAAAAAACCAAGTGATGAAAACTTGGTTTTTTTCGCTTGGAAATGCTTAACCTTTTGCGGCTTGCCAAAAAGCTTCACCGGCCTGAATTGGATCATTTGTTTCTGCTAAGGTTTTTACCCAAACATCATACTGGGCAATAATAGGATGCTGACTTGGATGAAAGTCTGGGTCAAACCAATCTCGATATTGTTGTTTCATTTGTACAATACAGCCATTTTTCCCAAAAAACCAAGGCAAGCCTTTGATATTCATTTTAAGGCGCTCTAAGGCAGTATATCCATCGTATTTAAGCATAATATTAGTACGGTACAGAGTGAATCCAAACATTAGAAATGTGGTCCAGACCAAGGTGAATTTACGCAATGATTCAGGTACATCACCCACTTGCTTCATGACATCAAAAGCTACATCGCGGTGTTCCATTTCTTCAATGGCATGCCAAGCGAGTAAAGCACGTACATAGGGATGTGCATCTTTGAGGGTATTTTTATTTCCATAAAAAGTTTCTGCCATCAGTGCGGTCAAATGTTCAGCTGCTGCAGTCATAGCAATGTTGTATTGCGGAGAACGCTGTTCCAATTCAAATTTGAATATTTTTTTTAAGCGCTGAATAAATTGGTCCACAGGCATGCCTTGATCTTTCATGACCTGATTCATTTTGTCGTGTGCAATACCATGCTGAGCTTCCTGACGAATAAAATCAGCGACACGCATTTTTAGATCGGGGTCGCTAATTTGGTCACGAAACAAACGCACAGATTGGATGAAATAGCGTTCGCCATCAGGGAAGGTCAAGCTTAATGCATCAAACATACGGGTAATAAATGGATCTCCGCCAAACCAAAAACGGGGAATCTCATCGAGCTTAAAGTCAAGATCACTTCGAACCACAGGATTTACTTGATATTGCATAATGGCATTCATATTATTTTACTTAAATGGCCTGAGATAAACCCAGTATGTCGGGCTTTTAAAATTTTGTTTTGACAGTACTTGCCATTTTTTATACATTTTATGACAAAGTGAAAATGTCGTATGTCAACATTACTAATCAATATTGAGTTGGGTCATGCAAGAAATACAAATACCGAATGGTTATTTTCAACTCTGGCAAATGTATTTGATCGAACGTGGTCTAAATGGCTTACAGCTTGATTTCATGCACAATCAGCGTGAACAATTAGAGTATATTTTAAGCTTGCCGATAGATACTCAGTCTTCGTATACCTTTTTTTTAGAGGTGGTGCAGCGCACCCAACAGCATTTGGACTGTCCGCAACTCATTTTTGACATGGCACGTTATATTCGTCCAGAACATTTTGGATTATTGGGTTACATGGCTTCTCGAAGTCATAGCGTGGCCGAGGCGATTCATTATGTCATGCGATTTAGTCGTTTGGTGATTGATGGTTCGGCTGCAACGACTTTGCAAGTGTATCAGTCGGGAGATGAAATTCATTTATCTTGGCCATGTATTCATGAAAAATACGCTTTAATACATGAAATGACATTTGCCTGTATTGTCGCCTTGGCGCGTCAAATTTTTAATTTTAATCAACCTTTATTGAAATCTATTCATTTTGCCCATGCAGCACAAAACAGTATCTATCACTATCAAAAATTTTATAACGCTGAGGTTTTGTTTAAACAGTCCGAATATCAACTTGTTTTAAGTTTGGAAAGTTTAAAGTTACCGTCACAACAAGCGGATCCTTCGCTAATTCATTTATTGACCAAGCAGGCAGAAGAAGCAATTGCCGCAAAGCCCAATGAGATCAGTTTGGCGCAATATATTCATACTTGGGCGGCTGATTATTTACGGACAGAAAACAAGATCCCTAAAATTGAACAAATAGCGGCAGAACTGTATTTATCGACACGAACATTACAGCGACAGCTTGATCAGCTAAAGACATCATTTAAAAAAATTATTGAAATTGAAAGAATGAAGCGTTGTGAACAGCTCTTATTGCAAAATATGAGTCTGACTGATTTGGCGATGCACCTAGGATATTCAGACCAGTCCGCTTTAACACGGGCTTATAAAGCCTATACGGGGCACACGTTGTTACAACGTAAACAACAAATTAAGCTATTTAGACAAGTGAGAAATGATAAATAAAAGTGCTTAAAAATATAAGAATAAGTCGCAGTGATCATCGATAAGTTGATCATTGAGTGTGAAGATCGCATGTCATAAAAAGGAAAAAAACGAAATCGTGCGCAAGGTAATGCAGGTTTTGCTATTAGATGAAAGATGAAAAGTATGAGCTAACTTAATTATTTTTATCAGATTTTTGTGGATTAAAATAAGTTTATCTTTATATTGAATATTTTTTTAAAGCGCAAAATTAGGCATCTTTGATCATTGAGTAAAAGTCATAAATATCGGTAAATGGGTTTCTCGGATTGTTCTGAAAAAATGAGATTGTCAGTTTAGCGTAGCGTGAATATTTTAAGCTCTATTCAATGGGCAAAAAATAGCGTTACAATGCGTTGTCTTGTATTTCTACAAAGCCAACTCCTCAGTTTTTAAATAATTCAAGGAAAGTACACCTTATGTCACGTTTAGCCACTCGTTTTGGACAGCTTAAATCTCAGCAACGTAAAGCGCTTGTTTCTTATGTAATGGCTGGTGACCCTCATCCTCAAGTAACAGTTCCATTGTTACACCAAATGGTTGAGGCAGGTGTAGATGTGCTTGAGCTGGGTCTTCCATTTTCTGACCCAATGGCAGATGGTCCAGTGATTGCTCTTGCAGCAGAACGTGCCTTGGCAGGCGGAACCAATACTTTAGATGCTTTAAACATGGTCAAAGAGTTTCGCCAAAAAGATACAGAAACGCCTGTCGTTTTAATGGGTTATTTAAACCCTGTTGAAGTGATTGGTTATGAAAAATTTGTATCCATTGCCAATGAATGTGGTGTTGATGGAGTGCTTTTGGTCGATTTACCGCCTGAAGAAGCAAAGGATTTTGATCAAGTATTAAAGAAATTTGATATGGACCAAATCTTTTTACTTGCACCGACATCAACCGATGAGCGTATTCAGCATGTTGCCAATCAAGCCAGTGGTTTTATTTACTACGTTTCCTTGAAAGGGGTAACGGGTGCAGCAACTTTAGATGTGTCTGAAGCTGCGGCTCGTATCCAAAAAATTAAAACTGTGACTGATATTCCTGTGGGTGTGGGTTTTGGTATTAGCGATGCTGCATCTGCAAAAGCAATGGGTGTAGCCGCTGATGCAGTGATTGTAGGCAGTGCTTTTGTCAAACAATTTGCAAACCTAGCGCCAGAACAAGCCGTTTTAGAAACGGTTAATAAAGTCAAGGAGCTTCGAGCTGCGCTCGATGAGTTAGTATGAATCAAGAAGTGAAATCAGGCAAAATCCTGAGCCCAGCGACGCCATGGACGGAACGTCATGTTCCAGGTATTCACATTCCCGATGAGCAAACTGCACTCAAGGCAACATTTACAGAGCCAACAATCGAATGCCCTGAATGTCATGCCTTAGTGACACGTACAGCCATGTCATTTAATGCCTATGTTTGTCCGCAATGTGATGAGCATTTGCGTATGAAGGCTCGCGAACGTTTGAACTGGTTTTTTGATCAGGTAAAAAATGAATTTGGTCAAGAATTTGTCGCGAAAGATCCATTAAAATTTGTAGACAGTAAGCCCTATCCAGAGCGGATGTCTGAAGCGCAAAAGAAAACCGGTGAAACTGAAGCCTTGGTGGTAATGCAAGGTGTACTGAAAGGAATTCCTTTAATTGCATGTGCGTTTGAATTCGACTTTATGGGCGGTTCAATGGGTACAGTGGTAGGTGACCGTTTTGTACAAGCAGCTGAACGTGCGATTAAAGATAAACAGCCTTTAATTTGTTTTGCTGCATCAGGCGGTGCACGTATGCAAGAAGGCATGTTGTCACTGATGCAAATGGCGCGTACTTCAGCAGCCATTCAACGTATGAAAGATGCAGGTTTACCGTATTTAGTGGTTTTAACTCATCCAGTTTATGGTGGTGTAACCGCTTCACTGGCCATGTTAGGTGATGTACATATTGCAGAGCCTAAAGCCATGATTGGTTTTGCGGGTAAACGTGTGATTGAGCAAACAGTTCGTGAAAAATTGGAAGAACCGTTCCAACGTGCTGAATATTTGCTTGATCATGGTGTGGTCGATCAGATTGTTCATCGTCACGCATTACGTGATACTGTATATCGTATTGTCGCGAAACTGATGAATTTGTCTTGAACACAGCTCCACTTGCAACAGATGATTTAAACACATGGCTCAATTATTGGAGCCATGTTCACGTTACGGGTATTGATTTAGGTTTAGAGCGCGTTATTCCAGTTGCAGAAAAACTCGGAGTAACTCGTCCAAATGCCCAAGTTTTTACTGTAGCGGGTACCAATGGTAAAGGATCAACCACCACCACTTTGGCCGCTATTTTAAATGCACAAGGCTATCAAGTTGGATTATATCAATCACCGCATATTTACCGTTTTAATGAACGAGTGAAGTTATCTGGGATTGAAGTGGATGACCAAACTTTGGTGGATGCGTTTGTACAAGTGGATCAAGCACGTCGCGCGTGTGATTTAAGCTTATCGTTTTTCGAAGCAACCACGCTGGCTGCTTTTGTCATTTTTAAAAATAAACAATGTGATGTTTGGGTGCTTGAAGTCGGTCTAGGTGGTCGCTTAGATGTGGTGAATGTTGTTGATCCAGATGTAGCTGTAATTACCAATATTGGACTCGACCACATTGATTGGCTGGGCGATACCATTGAAAAAATTGCTTTTGAAAAAGCAGGGATTATCCGACCAGATATTCCTGTCATTTTTGGTGGTTTACAGTCACTTCCGCATGCTATTCAAAATAAAGTGAAAGAATGTGAGGCGAAACTTTATGTCGCTGATCGTGATTATTTCTATCAATATACCGACGATGGTCAGGCGTGGATGTTTGCATCCTCAGGCACGACCTTAAAACTCCCGATGGGTTCCTTAGCACTTGAAAATATTGCAACAGCAGTTGCTGCTATTTTAGTGAGTGATTTAACGGTTAGCCAAGCCGCAATTACTCAAGGCATTCAGCAAGCACACTTACAAGGCCGTTTTGAAATTCGTCAAATTCAAGGTAAAACGGTGATTTTTGATGCTGGACATAATCCGCATGGCGTTGAGTTTTTGTTAAAGCAGTTGCGAAAATTCTTGGAATACCATAAACAGTACACAGAAGTGATTAGTGTTTTTTCCATGTTGGCCGACAAAGATATTAATTCCGTCGTAAATTTATTGAAAGATACGATTTCAACATGGAAAATTGCACCCTTAATAGCTCCGAGAGCAGCTGAAATAGCGCAGCTTGATGACGCATTACAAGGTGAAACAGTACAACACTTTAAAAGTGTTCAATTGGCTTTTAAATCAGCGCTGAATGAAACAAAGAATAATCAGCTGATCTTGGTATGTGGTTCGTTTCATACCTTAGAAGCCGTATGGGAGTATTTGGAAGAATGTCAATGAATAACAAACAACGCTGGATGGGTGGTGTTGTTTTATTAGGTGGCGGTGTGTTGTTGGCCGCTTTGCTTTTAAAAGGCAAAGAAGAAATCTATCAAAATAATCATTCAGCTCCAGAAAAAGCGGCTTTGATTGAGCCACAAAAACCTGTAGCAGAAGGTGAAATGGTTCAACTACAACCGTTAACAGTGGATGTAGAAACAGAAAAACGTTTGCTTGAAGAACAGCGCCGTGGTCGTGAAAAAGCGGTGGCAGAGCAAGAAGCACGTGCGGCTGAGTTTTTGGTCATGCAGCAACAAGCGGAAGCTGATGCAGCACGAAAAGCTGCCGAAGAATATGCGGCATTAAATGCACATCGTTTAGGTGCACAGCAAAGTTCAGACAATATTCCACCTGAGTTGATAGAAGATGAAAAGGTCAAACAGAAACGTTTGGCTGAAGAAAAATTGAGTGCCGAAAAAAAGTTACAACAACAGCAAACTCAAAAACAAAATACTGAGGCTAATCAGAAACTAGGCGAAGATAAACGTATAGCTGAAGAAAAACGCAAGGCTGATGCCGCAAAAAAGTTAGCTGAACAAAAGGCGATTGAGAAAAAAGCCCTTGAGAAAAAAGTAGCGGATGAAAAAGCCAAAGAAGCTGAAAGTAAACGTAAAGCTGCCGAACAGAAAGAATTAGAGCGTAAAGAAGCAGAAAAGAAAAAAGCACAAACGCAAGAAGCCGCTGCTAAGAAAAAGGCAGAAGCTGAAAAAGCACGTGATTTATTGGAAAATGGTGAGAAGCAATGGATGGTACAGGTGGCTTTGGCTGCCAATGAAGCGAATGCAGATGCAGTTGCTTCTAAACTACGTGCTAAAGGTTATAAAGTCACCAAAAGCCCAACCTCGAAAGGGATTAGAATTATGGTTGGCCCTTCTAAAGATAGAGATGCAGCAGATGCTGCACGTAAAAAAATTAATACAGACGACGGTTTAAATATGAAGTCGGCTTGGGTCATTGAGTGGGTGCCGTTAGATAAGCGCTAAACTGTTTTAAGTCAGTCATTAGGCAGTATTTTGCTTAAATCGACTTTTAAGATGGATTTGACAGATGATGTTGAATCCATTTTATATTTTCAGGGCTGAATAGTTTTTCAATATGGATCCAAATTGGATGAAAACCATAACCACCATGCTTCATTTCATTTAATGCATCTTCAATTGACCAGTCCTCAAAAATAATACGATACATGGCAATCGTAGCACCAGTCCGATCGGAGCCATGATAACAATGAATGAGCACCTTTTTATTCAATGTTTTTGCCTGTTGAATATGTCGCATGACCAGTAATAAATCTTCTCGAGACATGGCCCATGTGTGAATTGGAACATGAATCAATTGAAAGTCAGTATTTGGAAGAATCTTTAAGTCAGGATTTCTCGACCTTAAATTTAGAACGACATCAATTTGGTGGGCTTTTAATTCAGCGATCAATTCTGGTTGCGGTTGCTCACTACGAAAGACTTGCTCACTAATTTGATAAAAATTACGTTCACTATTTAAGGATTTACCCCAGTGGGGTGGACGATGGTCTACTGGTATGCTCGAGGTGCTGACACAACCGCTTAAATAAGCACTACTGATTAAAATGGCAAGAACAGTTTTTTTGATCATGCTTGATACCTTGCCAGTTCAATGGGGTCGTGGGCGCAAATAATCTCAATATTTGTCGTAATTTGAGCCAAGGATTGAATTTTGTGTAAATTATCCAAACGCATAGCGTTATTTTCGGCAAAAATACGTTCCAATGTATCAAGTGTTCGAAGCTTATTTTTAGGGTTGAGTTGTAGGTGTGAATAATACGCATCTCCGCAAAAAAATAACCAGCCCTCCTGTTTTTTTATGGCAATTCCGCAATGACCTTGGGTGTGACCCAATAAGGGAATCATTAAAATTTCATCCTGAAATAAACTAAACCCTTGAACCTGATGTAAGTTAAACCAAGCATCACCTTGAGTAGGTTCAATAAAATTCCAGTAACGATGTTGTTTGAATTGTTGGGGTTTATAGCGCATTCGATTCTTAACAGAGAGCAAATTTTGTGTTGCATTAAATTCATTGGATAATACATGGACGATCGCATGAGGAAAGACAGAAATTCCTCCAGCATGATCAAAATCGAGATGGCTCACAAGGATATGCTTTACATCTTTGGGGTTAAATCCCAAACTTTGAACTTGTGCAATTGCTGTTAAATCGAGATTCTGCTCAATACGTCCTAAGCGTAAAGCCATATGACCTAGACGTGCTTGGGGATATAAATAGTCCTGAATACCTAAACCGGTATCAATTAAAACCAGACCTTGATCAGTTTCAACAAGAAGGCAATGGCAAACTACTTTGGCATGTAATCCTTTTTGACCAAATAAGGGGCCACAAATTGGGCACAAAGTGCCACAATGCAAATGATGAATATTGTAAATCACGCGCTTTATTCTTAACGTTAAGTGAGTCTAGTTATAAACGGACTATCACTGAAATACCAACTTGATTTTGTAATTCAAATGCTTAGTGAAATAAAAAAACCTGTCATTAGACAGGTTTTTTTAAAGAAATCAGGATTTGGCTCGTCATTTAAATCCTCTATTTCAGCAAGTAATACTGGCTTTATTTTGATACTCCGTTTGCTTCACGCTTTAATTAAAGCAGTGTATTTTTATCCGAAACTACGCTCGTCTTGAGACAAAATAAGACAGTGTCTTATTTTTAACTCGAAGCACAGCTTCTTGTCTTGCGTTCAGGTGGAACGGTGCTCCACTTATCCATTACTACGCACTTCGTTTGCCTTGCGCTGCAACCAAAGCAGTGCTTTAGTTTTGCTCAGGTTGCGGGGTTAAGCGTAAATAAGGTGTCACTGCTGTATAACCTTTAGGAAAGCGCTGCTTCAATTCTGCTTCGTCTTTTATAGAGGGTACAATGACAACATCTTCACCTTGTTGCCAGTTTGCAGGGGTAGCGACTTTATAGTTGTCGGTCAGTTGAAGAGAATCGACCACACGTAAAACCTCATGGAAATTACGCCCAGTAGATGCAGGATAAGTAATAATTAAACGCACTTTTTTATTTGGGTCAAGAATGACCAAAGAGCGTACAGTTAGCGTCTCGCTGGCATTGGGATGAATAAAGTCGTACAGGGTAGAGACCTTACGATCTTGATCGGCAAGAATTGGAAAATTGACTGTGGTATTTTGCGTTTCATTAATGTCATTAATCCATCCTTTATGGGATTCGACATCATCCACCGAGAGTGCAATCGCTTTTACGTTACGCTTGCTAAACTCGTCTTTTAATTTTGCGGTAAATCCAAGTTCAGTGGTGCATACAGGGGTATAGTCAGCAGGGTGTGAAAATAAAATCCCCCAACTATCACCTAAATAGTCGTAGAAATTAATCAGACCTTCACTTGAGTCTTGCTCAAAGTTTGGTGCAATATCGCCTAAACGTAATGTCATTTTAACCACCTCAAATGATGTATTTATAATTTTCTTAAGCCTCAATATGGCGTATTTTTTTTTGCAAAGAAAATAGCATTTTTGTATTTCTTTGTGAAAAATTGGAATATAGCGTTATGGAAGAATTTGTAAAATGTTTATAAATGACAAATTTTATGACTATATTGGCTGTTTAAAATTTGTTACATTGTGTTCCCTTGGCTGTCATGTGCTAGATTCTGTGAAGCAAGAATTTTTTGATGGGTTTTGTGCAAAACCCTTGTACTTCAAATTTCTAGCACCATAATAACGACTGAGAAAAAATTTATTCATTCGACAAGCAAGATTTAGAGAGTCTATTCATGTTGGCAAGTCTGATCGGAGGCATCTTCGGTACCAAAAATGAGCGCGAACTCAAACGCATGCGTAAAATCGTAGATAAGATTAATGCGCTCGAGCCGACGATATCTGCACTAAACGATGCAGACTTATCTGCAAAAACCGAAGAATTCAAACAACGCTACAATAAAGGTGAAAATCTCGATAAGTTATTGCCTGAAGCTTTTGCTGTATGTCGTGAGGCTGCAAAGCGCATCATGGGCATGCGTCACTATGATGTGCAATTGATTGGTGGTATTACACTTCACGAAGGTAAAGTTGCAGAAATGCGTACTGGTGAAGGTAAAACCCTGATGGGGACTTTGGCTTGTTATCTAAATACGATTGGTGGTCAAGGTGTGCATGTCATCACCGTGAATGATTATTTGGCACAGCGTGATGCTGAGTTAAACCGCCCGTTATTTGAATTCTTAGGTTTAAGCATTGGTATTATTTATTCCATGCAAAATCCGACCGAAAAAGCAGAAGCTTATCGTGCTGATATTACCTATGGGACCAACAACGAATTTGGTTTTGATTATCTACGTGACAACATGGTGTTTTCACTGGCTGAGAAAAAGCAACGCGGCTTAAGCTATGCCATTATTGATGAAGTCGATTCGATCTTGATTGATGAAGCACGTACTCCGCTCATCATTTCTGGTCAAAGTGATGATTCTTCACAATTGTATGCAGCAATCAATAGCATTCCTCCACAGTTAAAAACTCAAAAAGAAGAAAAAGTGGCCGATGGTGGGCACTTCTGGATTGATGAAAAACAACGTACTGTTGAAATGACTGAAATTGGTTATGAAACAGTCGAAGACGAATTAATTCGTATGGGCTTACTTGCAGAAGGCGAGAGCTTGTACTCATCAGCGAACTTGAACTTGGTTCATCATGTGTCCGCAGCGATTCGTGCTCACTATTTATATCAGCGTAATGTGCATTACATCATCAATGATGGTGAAGTCATTATTGTCGATGAAAATACGGGTCGTACTATGCCTGGCCGTCGTTGGTCAGAAGGTTTGCATCAAGCTGTTGAGGCAAAAGAAGGTCTAGAAATTCAACCTGAAAACCAAACGCTTGCAACCACAACGTTCCAGAACTATTTCCGTCTGTATAAAAAGCTTTCAGGTATGACAGGTACTGCCGATACTGAAGCTGCGGAAATGAAAGAAATTTATGGTTTGGATGTCGTATTGATTCCAACCCATCGTCCGATGATTCGTAATGACATGAACGATTTGATTTATTTAAATCGTAATGGTAAATACGATGCGATTATTCAAGAAATTAAAAATGTTCATGAAGCGGGCGTTGCTCCTATCCTGATTGGTACTGCGACCATTGAAGCATCAGAGATTTTGTCTGATAAATTGAAAGAAGCAGGCATCGTTCACGAAGTATTGAATGCAAAACAACATGAACGAGAAGCAGACATTATCGCTCAGGCGGGTTCGCCTAATGCAGTAACGATTGCCACCAATATGGCGGGTCGTGGTACCGATATTTTGCTTGGCGGTAACTGGAAAGCAAAACTGGCTAAAATTGAAAATTATACCACTGAAGATGAAGCGCGTTTAAAAGCCGAGTGGGAACAGCAGCATGACATGGTGTTAAGCTCAGGCGGTTTGCACATTATTGGTTCTGAACGTCATGAATCGCGCCGTATTGATAACCAGTTACGTGGTCGTGCAGGTCGTCAAGGTGATCCAGGTGTTTCACGTTTCTACTTATCGCTTGAAGATGATTTGATGCGTATCTTCGCTGGTGATCGCGTGGTCGGTATGATGCGTGCAATGGGTCTAAAAGAAGATGAAGCGATTGAACACAAAATGGTTTCACGTTCTATCGAAAATGCGCAACGTAAAGTGGAAGCACGTAACTTTGACATTCGTAAGAACTTGTTAAAATACGATGATGTCAACAATGAACAACGTAAGATCATTTATTCTCAACGTGATGAAGTACTCACCGAAAGTACTTTACAAGATTACATTGAAGGAATGCATCACGAAGTCATGAAAGGTGTGATTGAAAATTATATTCCACCTGAATCAATTCATGATCAATGGGATATTGATGGTTTAGAGCGTGCTTTACGTGATGATCTAAGTATTGATTTGCCTGTAAATCAATGGTTAGAGGAAGATCGTCGTTTAGATGAAGAAGCTTTGGTTGAACGTATTTCAGATGAAATTGTAAAACGCTATCGTGATCGTCGTGGACAAATGGGTGATGAATCGGCAGCCATGCTAGAACGTCACTTTATGCTGAGCGCATTAGACCGTCATTGGAAAGAGCATTTGGCAGCTATGGACTATTTGCGTCAAGGGATTCATTTACGTGGTTATGCGCAAAAAAATCCTGAACAAGAGTATAAAAAAGAAGCTTTCAACTTGTTTGTAAATATGCTTGCTGTGATTAAATCGGATGTCATTACTGATTTATCGCGTGTACATGTGCCGACTGCTGAAGAGCTGGCGGAAATGGAAGCTCAGAAACAAGCACAAGCCGAGTCTATGCAATTGAATCTTTCACATGCTGATTTTGATGGCTTAGCAATTGAAAATAACGACAATTTGTTAAGTGATGAAAGTCAATTCGAACCGATTGATCAACAAAATATTGTTCCACCTGCAAGTCGTAATGCACCGTGCCCATGTGGATCAGGTTTAAAATACAAACAGTGTCACGGTAAAATTTAGTTTAAGTTAAATGAATTGGTCACTTTAGGTATTTCTCTGACTCATGTTGGACGGATATTTAAAGTGGCTTTTTTATGTCTATGGATTGTGAAAGTTTTATTTTACAAATATTGAATGGGATTGCAGCCTATGCGATTAAATGTTATTTAGTGAGTTGCATATCTAACTCTGAAAAGCGGAAAGACAATGAAAAAAGTATTACAGCCCTTGATAATTGCAGCTTTGGCTCTTCCTTCTTTGGCCTTTGCAAACAGTCCATCTCAAACCACGACATTAGATAAAGTTCAAGCAGCTCGTGGTGCAACAACTGCTCAAGCTGTAGTGAAGGATGATAACATCACAGTGATGAGTCCTCGCACAGGAATTAGTTATACTTTTGCTAATCCGAATCAACGTCCTATTGTATTGAAAACTACGGCAATTACTGCTGCAAATGCAGCCAATGTAGGTCGTATCGTAGCCGCTAATCCTGCATTGTCGACTGCAAGCCAAGAAAAAGCGAAACAAACATTGTTAGGTGAATCTGCTCAATTGGCTTCAAATTAAATTTCTTGTGTTGTATTAATTCGTCTTCGGATAAATATCAGCCAGTTAAGCCGTTAACTGGCTTTTTTTATTTTAAAGCCATGTGGTTATTTAATAGCTATAAATATCTTTATAGCTTTTTTGAGTGAAGATTTTGTTGTTAATTTCTCAAAAATGAAAAGCATTTATTATGCTTATTTTTCACTGCTTCACATAACAGGTGGTGACTGATTTTTATCAACATACATCACGCTAAAATAAAAACTAAAGCAAAGCGGGTGTTACGCTCGATTTTTTATTGAATTTCTACTAAGCTGTCTTTTTCTGATGAATTTATTTGGACGTTTAAAAATGGCGGTGGGCGACGTAACAATGCCACAGATGCATGTGGTTAAAGGGGTTAAAATTGGTTCAGCTGAAGCGTATGTGCGCTATCAAAACCGACGCGACCTTGTCATTTTTGAACTTGCTGAAGGTTCTCATGTTGCAGGGGTATTTACCCAAAATGCATTTTGTGCTGCGCCAGTACATGTCTGTAAAGCCCATTTACAGGTCACCAATCCCCGCTATTTAGTAATTAATACAGGGAATGCCAATGCTGGAACAGGAAAAGTGGGCTTAGCAAATGCTGAGGCAACCTGCATAAAACTGGCTGAACTCACGAATATATCTCAAAATGAAATTCTGCCTTTTTCAACAGGTGTCATTGGTGAGCAACTTCCTATTGAGCGTTTGACCGCAGGTTTGCAACCCGCGCTTGATTCTTTAAAAGAAGATGCTTGGTTAGATGCTGCGACTGGTATTATGACCACAGACACCTTGCCTAAGGGTGCATCTGAGCAATTTGAAATAGATGGCATCACTTATACCATGACGGGTATTTCCAAAGGTGCAGGTATGATTCGTCCAAATATGGCGACTATGCTCAGTTACGTGGCGACCGATGCACCGATTAGTCGTGAATTGGTACAACTGTTATTAAAAGAAACGGTTGATGTTTCTTTTAACCGCATTACCGTAGATGGGGATACATCAACCAATGATTCATGTATTTTGATTGCTACCGGTCAAGCGGGTGGAATAGAAATTTCATCTATTGATGATTCACGCTATGCAGTGATTTTGGATGTTTTGACTCGCGTGATGACACGCCTTGCACAACTCATTATTCGTGATGGCGAAGGCGCGACCAAATTTATCACCATTACCGTTGAAGGTGGTTTAAATACACAAGAATGCTGTGATATTGCGTATAGTATTGCCCATTCACCTTTGGTGAAAACCGCCATTTTTGCTTCTGATCCAAATTGGGGGCGCATTCTGGCTGCAATTGGTTACGCAGGCGTTAAAAATTTAGATGTTGAAAAAATTCAAGTTTGGTTAGATGATGTGCAAATCTGTAAAGATGGTGGTGCGGCAGCGGACTATACCGAAGAAGCGGGTGCGCGTGTAATGTCGCAAGCTGAAATGTTGATTCGTGTCAATCTAGGCCGAGGTGATGCAAAAGATACGGTCTATACATGTGACTTATCTTACGATTATGTCAAGATTAATGCAGATTACCGTTCTTAAATTGATGGAATGATAAAAGCCTCCGTTGTGAGGCTTTTTTATAATGGAATGATTTTACCCCTTGGTCAAAAAAGCATATCGCCATTTTGATGGGGGATTAAAGATACTGTTTGTGGTCAAGCAAGTATGAAAATTAGAGAGCATGTTTATGAGTGATGCGACCAACTTAATTGCCAATGACGCTAAATCGATTGTGCAGGCGCATTTAGATCGTTTAGGTGAGCCTAAAAATATTCATTTAAGTGAAGCATATAAACAGGAAAAATTTACGCAAATCTTAGCGGAACTCAAAAAGCGTGATGCTGTTTTGGTCGCCCATTATTATTGTGACCCTGAAGTGCAGGAACTGGCTGAGTTATCAGGAGGATGTGTTTCTGATTCCCTAGAGATGGCACGCTTTGGTCGTGACCATGAGGCATCAACTTTGGTGGTTGCTGGGGTGAAATTTATGGGGGAAACTTCAAAAATTCTTTCGCCAGAAAAAACTGTGCTCATGCCTACGCTAGAGGCAACCTGTTCACTCGATTTGGGTTGTCCTGTAGACGAGTTTTCTGCATTTTGTGATGCACATCCAGATCATACCGTTGTTGTATATGCCAATACTTCTGCTGCGGTTAAAGCCCGTGCTGATTGGGTGGTCACTTCAAGTTGTGCGGTCGAAATTATTGAGCATTTGGATAGTTTAGGTGAAAAAATTATTTGGGCACCTGATCAGCATTTAGGGCGTTATATCCAGAAAAAAACGGGCGCAGAGATGCTACTTTGGGATGGCGCATGTATTGTTCATGAAGAATTTCGTGCCCGTGGAATTACCAATATGAAAGCAATCTATCCAGATGCAGCAGTATTGGTCCATCCAGAATCACCAGAATCAGTGATTGCAGTTGCAGATGCGGTCGGGAGTACTTCACAATTGATTAAAGCTGCAGCAACTTTGCCACAGCAAACTTTGATTGTAGCCACAGATCGAGGTATTTTTTATAAGATGCAGCAAGCTGTACCGAATAAAACCTTGATTGAAGCACCTACCGCAGGTGAGGGTGCGACCTGTCGATCATGTGCACACTGTCCATGGATGGCTATGAATGAGTTGGATGGAATTTTATCTGTTTTGCAAAAGGGTGACCAAGAAATACTGGTTGATCGTGATCTTGCAAAACGTGCAAAACTACCGCTTGATCGTATGTTGGACTTTAGTGCGAGTTTAAAACGTTAAAAATTGATTGAAAAATATCTAAGGTGTTTGATAAATATACATTTGAAGTGGTTTTTTAATTTTTTTTGAATATAGGTGTTGACGTCTTGTAGCGTCACGCCTAGAATGCACACCGTACCGCACAATGTGTAGTACGAAAGCTAAGATGAATCGGAGCATGGCGCAGTTTGGTAGCGCACCTGGTTTGGGACCAGGGGGTCGTAGGTTCGAATCCTACTGCTCCGACCAATTCTTCAAGGCAAAGTTCCGTGGTATTTATATCATTGCTCATGCGCCTGTAGCTCAGTCGGATAGAGCATCCGCCTTCTAAGCGGATGGTCACAGGTTCGAATCCTGTCAGGCGCACCATTGGTAGCTTGATATCATAGAATCTAAGTTGTAATGGTGGATGTAGCTCAGTTGGTAGAGCCCTGGATTGTGATTCCAGTTGTCGCGGGTTCGAATCCCGTCATTCACCCCACTTTCGGAGCATGGCGCAGTTTGGTAGCGCACCTGGTTTGGGACCAGGGGGTCGTAGGTTCGAATCCTACTGCTCCGACCATTTATATAGCTTAAAGTAATCAATCCGCTTAAATGCGGTTTTTTTATGTCTAAAATTTATAAAAATTATCTTTCATATAAAATAACGTTGGTTTTAGGTGGATTCTTTATAGCTCTACTAAGTTAAAAATTTCCTTATATGTGTTTATGCTAAATGAAAAATATTAATTCGACTCTAAATCAGGTATAGAAGTCTATTGTTGCCAAAATAGTATTTATTTATTGACTAATTAAACAAACAAGCAAAAATAAAAGATAATTTTGCACATTCTGTACCTTTTGCATGCAAAACCTAGTATTTAATTTAACAAATAGAAGAATAAATAAACATTTGAAGCATTTTTAATAAAATAAAATAAAAAAGGGGTTGTGTGGTGATTAAAATGCTGTAGAATGCACATCCATCGGCGGTGATGTTGATTAAAACTTGTTGAGAAACAAGGATTTAGCTTAAAGGGTTAAATCTAAGGATCTTAAAGAAGTTTAAAAATAATCAATAAAACCAGTTGACTCTTTATGAATAAAGAGTAATATAGCCGACCTAGCTTGCTGGTGACGAATCAGCAAGAAGATCATTAAGAGCTTATGAAGAACAACTTGTGTGGATTTTTACTGATTGATTGATCGAAATTATTTTCATTGATTGATGGTAGAAATTACTCGAAGTTTATTTGAGAAATATTTGTCAGAAAATTGATGAGCCAAGATTGGTGCCCTATAGGTACTAAGCAATATTAAACTGAAGAGTTTGATCATGGCTCAGATTGAACGCTGGCGGCAGGCTTAACACATGCAAGTCGAGCGGGGAAAAGTAGCTTGCTACTTAACTTAGCGGCGGACGGGTGAGTAATACTTAGGAATCTGCCTATTAGTGGGGGACAACATTTCGAAAGGAATGCTAATACCGCATACGTCCTACGGGAGAAAGCAGGGGATCACTTGTGACCTTGCGCTAATAGATGAGCCTAAGTCGGATTAGCTAGTTGGTGGGGTAAAGGCCTACCAAGGCGACGATCTGTAGCGGGTCTGAGAGGATGATCCGCCACACTGGGACTGAGACACGGCCCAGACTCCTACGGGAGGCAGCAGTGGGGAATATTGGACAATGGGGGGAACCCTGATCCAGCCATGCCGCGTGTGTGAAGAAGGCCTTTTGGTTGTAAAGCACTTTAAGCGAGGAGGAGGCTACTCTAGTTAATACCTAGGGATAGTGGACGTTACTCGCAGAATAAGCACCGGCTAACTCTGTGCCAGCAGCCGCGGTAATACAGAGGGTGCGAGCGTTAATCGGATTTACTGGGCGTAAAGCGTGCGTAGGTGGCCAATTAAGTCAAATGTGAAATCCCCGAGCTTAACTTGGGAATTGCATTCGATACTGGTTGGCTAGAGTATGGGAGAGGATGGTAGAATTCCAGGTGTAGCGGTGAAATGCGTAGAGATCTGGAGGAATACCGATGGCGAAGGCAGCCATCTGGCCTAATACTGACACTGAGGTACGAAAGCATGGGGAGCAAACAGGATTAGATACCCTGGTAGTCCATGCCGTAAACGATGTCTACTAGCCGTTGGGGTCTTTGAGACTTTAGTGGCGCAGCTAACGCGATAAGTAGACCGCCTGGGGAGTACGGTCGCAAGACTAAAACTCAAATGAATTGACGGGGGCCCGCACAAGCGGTGGAGCATGTGGTTTAATTCGATGCAACGCGAAGAACCTTACCTGGTCTTGACATAGTAAGAACTTTCCAGAGATGGATTGGTGCCTTCGGGAGCTTACATACAGGTGCTGCATGGCTGTCGTCAGCTCGTGTCGTGAGATGTTGGGTTAAGTCCCGCAACGAGCGCAACCCTTTTCCTTATTTGCCAGCGGGTTAAGCCGGGAACTTTAAGGATACTGCCAGTGACAAACTGGAGGAAGGCGGGGACGACGTCAAGTCATCATGGCCCTTACGACCAGGGCTACACACGTGCTACAATGGTCGGTACAAAGGGTTGCTACCTAGCGATAGGATGCTAATCTCAAAAAGCCGATCGTAGTCCGGATTGGAGTCTGCAACTCGACTCCATGAAGTCGGAATCGCTAGTAATCGCGGATCAGAATGCCGCGGTGAATACGTTCCCGGGCCTTGTACACACCGCCCGTCACACCATGGGAGTTTGTTGCACCAGAAGTAGGTAGTCTAACCGCAAGGAGGACGCTTACCACGGTGTGGCCGATGACTGGGGTGAAGTCGTAACAAGGTAGCCGTAGGGGAACCTGCGGCTGGATCACCTCCTTAACGAAAGATTGACGATTGGTAAGAATCCACAACAAGTTGTTCTTCATGATGTATCGATGGGTCTGTAGCTCAGTTGGTTAGAGCACACGCTTGATAAGCGTGGGGTCACAAGTTCAAGTCTTGTCAGACCCACCAAGTCTACTAACTGAAATAATGAAGAGATGAGAGTCTTGGAGTTGAGTTACAAACGAGAGATACATAAAGCTAATAAGTGATAAGCTGGGGACTTAGCTTAGTTGGTAGAGCGCCTGCTTTGCACGCAGGAGGTCAACGGTTCGACTCCGTTAGTCTCCACCATATATTGTTCTTCAATATATAAGCTAAGAAGTTAGATTATAGAATTTAATAAATAAGATCATGATTAAATGATTTTTTAATTTATTAAGTTCTGTGATTTATCACAGTTACCTACGGTCTGACGAAGACGTAGTTAATCATTAACAGATTGAGAATTTGAGTTGAAATAATTGTTTGAACTCAGAACTAATTCAGCATTGACTGTAATACGCAAGTATTTCATTTCAATGACGAAGAAGAACTGAGAACTAGCGAAATTAACTGAATCAAGCGTTTTGGTAGATGAATTTAGATTGAAGCTGTACTGTAGTTAAATCTACAGACCACAAACTGTATGAGAAGGTCGTAAGGCTGACTCTGTTGTTACATCACTTGTAGGGTGTTAACGACTGTTTGGGGTTGTATAGTCAAGTAATTAAGTGCATGTGGTGGATGCCTTGGCAGTCAGAGGCGATGAAAGACGTAATAGCCTGCGATAAGCTCCGGGGAGGCGGCAAATATCCTGTGATCCGGAGATTTCTGAATGGGGAAACCCACTTACCATAAGGTAGGTATTGCATGATGAATACATAGTCATGCAAGGCGAACGAGGGGAAGTGAAACATCTCAGTACCCTTAGGAAAAGAAATCAATTGAGATTCCCTTAGTAGCGGCGAGCGAACGGGGATCAGCCCATTAAGTTATCTAAGTTTTAGTGGAATGCTCTGGGAAGTGCAACCGTAGTGGGTGATAGTCCTGTACACGAAAGGGCTTAGATAATGATGACGAGTAGGGCGGGGCACGTGAAACCTTGTCTGAATATGGGGGGACCATCCTCCAAGGCTAAATACTCCTGACTGACCGATAGTGAACCAGTACCGTGAGGGAAAGGCGAAAAGAACCCCTGTGAGGGGAGTGAAATAGATCCTGAAACCGCATGCATACAAGCAGTGGGAGCCGACTTGTTCGGTGACTGCGTACCTTTTGTATAATGGGTCAGCGACTTACATTCAGTAGCAAGGTTAACCGCATAGGGGAGCCGTAGAGAAATCGAGTCTTAATAGGGCGTTTAGTTGCTGGGTGTAGACCCGAAACCGGGTGATCTATCCATGAGCAGGTTGAAGGTTGGGTAACACTAACTGGAGGACCGAACCCACCGTCGTTGAAAAGCCGGGGGATGACTTGTGGATAGGGGTGAAAGGCTAATCAAACTCGGTGATAGCTGGTTCTCCCCGAAAGCTATTTAGGTAGCGCCTCGGACGAATACCATTGGGGGTAGAGCACTGTTTCGGCTAGGGGGTCATCCCGACTTACCAAACCGATGCAAACTCCGAATACCAATGAGTACTATCCGGGAGACAGACTGCGGGTGCTAACGTCCGTAGTCAAGAGGAAAACAATCCAGACCGCCAGCTAAGGCCCCAAAATTATAGTTAAGTGGGAAACGATGTGGGAAGGCATAGACAGCTAGGAGGTTGGCTTAGAAGCAGCCACCCTTTAAAGAAAGCGTAATAGCTCACTAGTCGAGTCGGCCTGCGCGGAAGATGTAACGGGGCTAAAACTATATGCCGAAGCTGCGGATTTGCAATTTATTGCAAGTGGTAGGGGAGCGTTCTGTAAGCCGATGAAGGTGGATTGAGAAGTCTGCTGGAGGTATCAGAAGTGCGAATGCTGACGTGAGTAACGACAATGCGAGTGAAAAACTCGCACGCTGAAAGACCAAGGGTTCCAGTCCAACGTTAATCGGGGCTGGGTGAGTCGACCCCTAAGGCGAGGCCGAGAGGCGTAGTCGATGGGAAATTGGTTAATATTCCAATACTTCTGTGTAATGCGATGAGAGGACGGAGAAGGTTAAGTCAGCCTGGCGTTGGTTGTCCAGGTGAAAGGTTGTAGGCATGCATCTTAGGCAAATCCGGGGTGCTCTATGCTGAGAACTGATAGCAAGCTGTACTTGTACAGTGAAGTGGCTGATACCATGCTTCCAGGAAAAGTCTCTAAGCTTCAGTTACACAGGAATCGTACCCGAAACCGACACAGGTGGTCAGGTCGAGTAGACCAAAGCGCTTGAGAGAACTCTGCTGAAGGAACTAGGCAAAATGGTACCGTAACTTCGGGAGAAGGTACGCTGTCGACGGTGATGGGATTTACTCCCTGAGCGGTTGACAGCCACAGAAACCAGGCCCCTGCAACTGTTTATTAAAAACATAGCACTCTGCAAACACGAAAGTGGACGTATAGGGTGTGATGCCTGCCCGGTGCTGGAAGGTTAATTGATGGGGTTAGCGTAAGCGAAGCTCTTGATCGAAGCCCCAGTAAACGGCGGCCGTAACTATAACGGTCCTAAGGTAGCGAAATTCCTTGTCGGGTAAGTTCCGACCTGCACGAATGGCATAATGATGGGGGCGCTGTCTCCAGCAGAGACTCAGTGAAATCGAATTCGCCGTGAAGATGCGGTGTACCCGCGGCTAGACGGAAAGACCCCGTGAACCTTTACTGCAGCTTGACATTGAACTTTGATCTTACTTGTGTAGGATAGGTGGGAGGCTTTGAAACCGAGACGCTAGTTTCGGTGGAGCCAATCTTGAAATACCACCCTGGTAATATTGAGGTTCTAACTCTGCTCCATAATCTGGAGCGAGGACCATGTCTGGTGGGTAGTTTGACTGGGGCGGTCTCCTCCTAAAGAGTAACGGAGGAGTACGAAGGTGCGCTCAGCGTGGTCGGAAATCACGCGTAGAGTATAAAGGCAAAAGCGCGCTTAACTGCGAGACCCACAAGTCGAGCAGGTACGAAAGTAGGTCTTAGTGATCCGGTGGTTCTGTATGGAAGGGCCATCGCTCAACGGATAAAAGGTACTCTGGGGATAACAGGCTGATACCGCCCAAGAGTTCATATCGACGGCGGTGTTTGGCACCTCGATGTCGGCTCATCTCATCCTGGGGCTGAAGCAGGTCCCAAGGGTATGGCTGTTCGCCATTTAAAGAGGTACGCGAGCTGGGTTTAGAACGTCGTGAGACAGTTCGGTCCCTATCTACCGTGGGCGTTGGAAATTTGAGAGGATCTGCTCCTAGTACGAGAGGACCAGAGTGGACGAACCTCTGGTGTACCGGTTGTAACGCCAGTTGCATCGCCGGGTAGCTATGTTCGGAAGGGATAACCGCTGAAAGCATCTAAGCGGGAAGCCTACCTCAAGATTAGATTTCCCTGTGACTTTATGTCACCTAAAGAGCCGTTGAAGACTACGACGTTGATAGGTTGGATGTGGAAGCATAGTGATATGTGAAGCTGACCAATACTAATTGCTCGTGAGGCTTGACTATACAACACCCAAACAGTTGTATTGCATCATCTAAGTGATTCAAAACCAAGCAATATACCCTTGATTTAGTTAACGCTACAAACTAAAATCTCAACTCAAATTTAATGTCTGTTAATAACTCTTTTGGTACAAAGTAAGGCTTACGAAATAAATCCCGTAAATAAGACCCGAACAAGTCCATAAACAGTTGTGCTGGCGACAATAGCAAGAGTGAACCACCTGATCCCTTCCCGAACTCAGAAGTGAAACCTCTTCGCGCTGATGGTAGTGTGGGGTTACCCATGTGAGAGTAAGTCATCGCCAGCTCATTATTCTAACCCCCCCTCAGTCTTAAGACTGAGGGGGGTTTTTCTATACATAATTTAAAAAGTAAAAAGTGAAATAAATTTAGAAAATGAACAGCATTTGTAGGAATTTTTTAAGTTATATGCTATAAAAATATAATTAGGCATAAAAATTGCTTGTAAATTATTTTAAAAATTTAGGAATTGTATGAAGTTATCGATTGGATTAAAAGTTGCTAACTCTTTATCGCTTACACCGCAGTTACAGCAGGCCATTCGTTTACTTCAATTATCTAGTTTGGAACTTGAACAAGAAATTCAACTTCAACTCGATAGTAATCCGCTATTAGATAAAGTAGAAGATCAGTTAAATATTGAGAGTTTAGCTTCTTTAGAGCAGAAAGAAAATGAACATGAAAATAAAGATCTTACCAATGAATTAAATGCAAATACACTTCCTGATGAATTGGCTGTAGATACAGATTGGGATGATATTTATACCCATCAACCAACAAATTTAGGTTCACCCGAATATGAGGAGCGTGAAGATAATCGTCACGGTCATCTGGGTTTAAAAGAACATATGCTTGAACAAATTAATTTATTACATTTTTCGCCAGTGGATAATTTAATTGCCCATTGTATTGTGGATGCTTTGGATGAAAAAGGCTTTTTAGATGCTGATCTCGATGAAATTACGACATCCGTTCAGTATTTACTGGACTCTATGGATTATGCGGCTGAAGTCGAAAATGATGAAGTTGTTGTTGTCTTAAAGCATATTCAACGACTTGATCCGCCTGGTGTCGCATCGCGTAATTTGGCTGAATGCTTATTGGTACAATTGGAAAGTTTGCCATCAGAAACACCATATCGTCGTGAAGCAATCATTTTATTGGCTCATTATGAGTTATTAATTTCAAATGAATTACAAAAATTGATCAAGCAAACAGGTTTAAATCAAGAACAATTGAAATCTTCGGTGGAATTATTAAAAACGTTAAAAGCTTATCCAGGAATGGAGTTTGAGAATAAAGATTCAGACTATCAAATACCCGATGTAGTGGTGATGAAAAAGAACAATCATTGGCAGGTCAAATTAAATCCTGATGTCATTCCAAAATTAAGAATCAATTCGTTTTATGCCAATATGATTCGACGCGCTGATCAAAGCAATGACAATCAATATTTGCGTAATCAAATGTTGGATGCCAAAAATTTTATTAAAAGTGTAGATGAGCGTCATAAAACTTTATTAAAAGTTGCGACTTGTATCGTGGAGCATCAGAAAAGATTTTTGGAAATCGGTGCTGAAGGGATGAAGCCTTTGATACTGCGTGATATTGCAGAGGAAGTAGAATTACACGAATCTACGGTTTCACGAGTCACGACCAATAAATATATGCTCACTCCGCGTGGTTTATTTGAATTAAAGTATTTTTTCTCCAGTCATGTTTCTACAACCACTGGGGGAGAGGCTTCGTCAATTGCCATTCGCGCTAAAATAAAAAAATTAATTGCTGAAGAAAATCCGCGTAAGCCTTTGTCAGATAATATTATTGCTAATTTATTAAAAGATGATGGTATTGATGTCGCGCGAAGAACAGTCGCAAAATATCGAGAGTCGTTACATATTCCCTCATCATCTGAACGAAAAGTCTTGATCTAAAATTTAAAATATGACTATTCTAGAGATTCATTATGACAACCTAATGAATCTCTTTTTACTTAAGGAATAGTTGCAATGATTTAATGTGAAGCAGATAAAATTTTACTTTCATTAACTCAGCCCGATTATTCTTTTATTATCCTAAAAGAAGGTGAGGGATAGAATTATGCAAATAACAATTCGTGGTCACCATTTAACGATTACTCCTGCCATTGAAGAAGATATTCGCCTTAAATTTGGGCAAATGATCAAACATTTAGATCAAGTTAATAGTATGCAGGTGAAGCTTTCAAAAGATCATCAGATTGATAAACATTCTAAAAAAGGCAGTGCTAACCATATTGCGGAGGCAATTATACGTTTGCCTGGGATTGAAATGTTTGCTCAGGCCAGTGCTGATGATATGTATACTTCGATTAAAAAATTAACAGATAAATTAAAAAGACAACTTCATAAGCATCGTGAAATGCAGGCTATTGTTCCCCCCTTAGTGAATATTTGATTTATTTTGAATAAAAGAGGTTTTATAAAGACCTCTTTTTTTATATATAAAATGTAAGACATTCCTGATTTATTTTACATATTTATAGTAAAATGGCAGGTTTTACACCGTTGATCCTATAAGAGGTCTTTGTGATGAATAGTGAACAGCTCACTGAAATTTTAAAAGCTGCTTTTCCAGAGGCTGAAGTTGCAGTTAGTGGGCAAGGCGGTAAGTTTGATCTTCGAATCGTAGATGCACAATTTGAAGGAAAGCGCCCAGTTGCACGTCAACAAACGGTTTATGCTCCGTTAAATTCATATATTGCCAGCGGCGAAGTACATGCCGTCACTATTCGTGCAATGACTCAAGAAGAATGGCGTAAAGCAAGCTTATTCGGAGCTTAAAAATAAATGGATAAATTTTTAATTCAGGGCGGTGTTACGCTCGAAGGTGAAGTGCGTATATCGGGTGCAAAAAATGCAGCCTTGCCTTTACTTGCAGCTATGATTCTGGCTGATACACCAACGACGTTGACCAATGTTCCACATTTAAAAGATGTAAGTACATTAGTCAAACTGATTGCTGGACTTGGCATTCAGATGTCGTATGAAGGTGATACGGTAAAAGCCGATACTTCAACACTGGATAATCAGTTTGCACCTTATGAGTTGGTGAAAACCATGCGTGCTTCGATTTTGGTGCTTGGCCCGTTGCTTGCACGTTATGGGAGTGCGCAAGTGTCACTTCCAGGTGGCTGTGCGATTGGTTCACGTCCCGTAGATCAACATTTGAAAGCCTTAGAGGCTTTAGGTGCTGAAATAGAAGTTGAAAATGGTTATGTGCATGCCAAAGTTAATGGACGTCTTAAAGGCGGTGAAGTTATTTTTGATATGGTGACCGTGGGTGGAACAGAAAATATTCTTATGGCTGCGGCTTTGGCTGAAGGTGTCACCACCATACGCAATGCTGCTCGTGAGCCTGAAATTACTGACCTTGCACAAATGCTGATTGCCATGGGTGCAAAAATTGAAGGTTTAGATACTGACACTTTGGTGGTGACTGGTGTAGAAAGCTTACATGGTTGTGAATATGCTGTGGTGGCTGATCGTATTGAAACAGGTTCATATCTTGCTGCTGCCGCAATCACTGGTGGTAAAATTAAAACTACCCATACCGACCCATCTTTACTTGAAGCTGTTTTAGATAAATTCGAAGAAATGGGCGCAGAAGTAACGCGTGGTGATGATTGGATTGAGCTGGACATGATGGGTAAACGTCCGAAAGCTGTGAGTTTTCAGACACTTCCACATCCAGAATTTCCAACGGATATGCAAGCACAGATCATGGCTGTAAATGCGATTGGTCGTGGATTTGCCACTATTTCAGAAACGATTTTTGAAAACCGTTTTATGCATGTGCCTGAATTGTCACGTATGGGCGCAAATATTCAGGTTGAAGGTAATGATGCCGTAGTGACAGGCGTAGAAAAACTGTCTGCTGCTCCTGTGATGGCAACAGACTTACGTGCTTCATTTTCTTTGGTTCTAGCGGCTTTGGCTGCGGACGGAGAAACATTGATTGACCGTATTTATCATATTGACCGCGGTTATGAAGATATTGAAGCGAAGTTACAGGGTTTAGGTGCCCGAATTAAGCGAGTAAGTGCATGAGCGATATGAGAAACGATGATCCAAACTTTGACGTAATCGGCAATTTTGATCATGGTTTAACTTTAGCATTAAGCAAAGGGCGTATCTTAAAAGAAACTTTACCATTGCTTGAAACAGCAGGCATTAACTTGCTGGAAGATCCAGATAAATCACGTAAATTGATTTTCCCTACTACACATAAGCAAGTCCGTATTTTGATTTTACGTGCTTCTGATGTACCGACTTATGTAGAGAACGGTGCAGCTGATTTAGGTGTGGCAGGTAAAGATGTGCTGATGGAACATGGCGCGCAAAATGTATATGAACCGCTGGATTTAAAAATTGCCAACTGTAAACTCATGACAGCAGGCAAAGTTGGCATGGTTCGTCCAAAAGGCCGTTTAAAAATTGCAACTAAGTATGTCAATTTAACGCGTCAATACTATGCGAGTTTAGGTGAACAAGTAGATGTCATTAAACTGTATGGCTCAATGGAACTTGCACCTTTAGTTGGATTGGGCGACTACATTGTCGATGTGGTCGATACAGGTAATACATTGCGTGCCAATGGTCTTGAGCCACTTGAAGAAATTTGTAAGGTTTCCTCACGCCTCATTGTGAATAAAGCCAGTTTTAAACGCAAACAAACTTTATTAAGTCCAATTTTGACCCAGCTTGAAAAAGCAGTGGAAGCGCGTGAAAGTAAAAACTAGTATTCATTTATACTACTTCGAAAAACCGTCGCGCTGTGGCGGTTTTTTTATACTCATTTTAAATCGATATCTGAGCCAAAACTTTATTTGCTGTTTCCACCCAGTTTTTTTGCTAAAACTGCATGAATAGATGCGTGATTGATACCCACAAACTTTAGGAAACAAGGTAAACTTAACTTTTCCATATTCAACCTTGTGGGTAAATTGATGCGACGTTTATCGACTCAAGATCAAAGCTTTAAGCAAATATTTGCTGAATTATTGGCTTTTGAAACAGTGAGTGACCCTGAACTTTTAAAAACTGTAGAGCAAATCATTGCTGATGTTCGTCAATATGGCGATGCTCATGTTCTTAAATTGACTCAACAGTTCGATCGACATCCTGCGCATCAATTTTCAGAACTTGAACTGACTCAACAACAATTAAAAATTGCTTTTGATGGTTTGGATCATCACGTCCGTGAAGCTTTAGAATTGGCAGCGAATCGAATTCGTGAGTTTCATCAAGCTCAGAAACAAGAAGGCTGGACTTATATCGATGATTTGGGGAATACCTTAGGTCAAAAAATTACAGCGCTTGATCGAGTTGGAATTTATGTCCCTGGTGGTTTAGCATCTTATCCATCCTCAGTCTTGATGAATGCAATTCCTGCTCATGTTGCGGGCGTACCTGAAATTATTATGGTGGTTCCTGCGCCAAAGGGTGAGTTAAATCCACTTGTGTTAGCTGCTGCCTATTTGGCCGGTGTAAGTCGCGTATTTACCATTGGCGGTGCACAAGCTGTGGCTGCATTGGCTTACGGAACAGAAACGATTCCAAGTGTGGATAAAATTACTGGTCCTGGGAACCGTTTTGTTGCCGCAGCAAAACGTGCCGTATTCGGTCAAGTCGGCATTGATATGATTGCTGGACCTTCTGAAATTTTGGTTTATGCCGAAGGTCAGAATAATGCTCAATGGTTAGCGATGGACTTATTGTCACAAGCAGAACATGACACCGTTGCACAAGCGATTTTTATTACACCAGATGAGCAACTGCTAAATGAAGTTGAACAAGCGATTGAAGAACATTTAGCCAATTTACCCAAAGCTGAAATTGCTCGTACTTCTATTAAAAATCGTGGTGCTTTGATTTTGGTACAAGATCGTCAAGAAGCCATTGATTTGATTAACCAAGTCGCACCGGAACATTTAGAACTTTGTTTAGATGAAGCCGAGCAAATGGCAGAACAAATTCGCCATGCTGGTGCAATTTTTATGGGCCGTTATACGCCTGAAGCGATTGGGGATTATTGTGCAGGGCCAAACCACGTATTACCAACCTCTGGTACAGCACGCTTTTCATCACCACTTGGCGTCTATGACTTTCAAAAACGTTCAAGCTTAATTATGTGCTCGCAACAAGGTGTAAAGACATTGGCCAAAACAGCAGATATCTTGGCGCAAGAAGAAAACTTAGATGCGCATGCACGTTCTGCGCGCTATCGTTATCAATAAGTTTTGATTGAAAAAAGGCTGATTGATCGGCCTTTTTTTAAGCCTATAACAGATTTAATCGAGATATTAAAAAATGAAAATTACAACAGAGCAAATGCGTTTTTGGAGCCCGAGCATACGTGAACTTGAACCGTATATTCCAGGTGAGCAGCCAAAAATTCAGAATTTATTGAAATTAAACACCAATGAAAATCCTTATCCACCTTCACCCAAAGTGGTTGCCGCTGTACAGGGTGTTTTAGAAAATACAGCCGATGTTCTGCGTTTATATCCTGATCCAGATGCATCAGAATTAAAACGAGCCATTGCACAACAACAAAATGTTGATATGAGCAACGTCTTTGTCGGGAATGGATCTGATGAAGTATTAGCCCATATTTTTAAAGCTTTTTTTGTACAAGATTTACCTTTGTTGTATGCAGATATTACTTATAGTTTTTATCCTGTTTATAGTCAGTTTTTTGGTGTTAAAACCAAAGTTTTACCTTTAAATGAAGATTTTGAAATTGAAGTAGATGACTATAAGCAAGCCAATGGCGGCATCATTATTACTAATCCAAATGCCCCGACCAGTATTGCACTTGGTATATCTGCAATTGAACAGTTACTTCAATCAAATCCAAATTCGGTCATCGTGATTGATGAAGCCTATGTCGATTTTGGTGCTGAATCTGCAATCCAATTGACTAAAAAATATGACAATTTGGTGGTCTGTCAAACGACTTCAAAGTCGCGTTCACTTGCGGGTTTAAGAGTAGGTTTCGCGATTGCACAGCCGCATTTGATTACGGCCTTAGAAGCAGTTAAAAATAGTTTTAATTCATATCCAATTGATCGTTTCGCGATAGCAGCAGCAGTTGCTTCCTTTGAAGATCAAGCTTATTTCGAAACACAATGTCAAAGAGTGATTGATAGTCGTGAAAATTTAGTGAATGATTTGGTGGAATTAGGTTTTAAGGTTTTACCATCAAAAGCTAATTTTATTTTTGCAACACTAGCAGAAAAAGATGCCGGTGAGTTAGCTGCAGAATTAAGAGAGCATGGCATTATTGTCCGCTATTTTAATAAGCCGCGTATTAATCAATATTTACGTATTACGGTTGGTACCGATGAGCAAAATCAGCGTTTAATAGATACTTTAAAAAATAATATCTTGGTTTAATTTTATTATTCAGTATCTGATTGCAAAAAGATAAAGATCAATTTAAAGCGAACGCTCATTTGATGGTTCGCTTTTTTATTTCTTTTTTGCATAATGATTGAGTAAATCCAGCATCGCAGAAACTTTATCAAAGCATTCTTGATATTCGGCATCGGCATCGGAAGCAATAGTGATGCCGCCACCGGCCCACAATGAAACATTTTCTTGATATTTTTGAATAGAGCGAATTAAAATATTCCAAGAACCTGTCCCATCAACATTAAAATAACCCAAACTACCGCAGTAAGCACCACGTGGTGCCACTTCAAGTTCATCAATAATTTGCATGGCACGAATTTTAGGTGCACCAGTAATTGAACCACCAGGCAGTGCGGACATCAGTACATCTAACGGGGAAACAGATTCTTTTAGTATTGCTGTAATTTCACTGACCATATGATGAACTTGCTTAAAGGACTCAATTTCAAAAAGTTGAGTTGTATTCACTGAACCTATTTCGGCATAACGGCTTAAATCATTGCGCATTAAATCGACAATCATCAGATTCTCAGCTTGATCTTTTTCAGATTGAATCAGTTTTTGTTTAGATCCTTCATCTAAAGTAGAGTCGCTATAACGAGGCATTGTTCCTTTGATCGGCCGTGTAATTATTTTCCGATCATGTTTAAAATCAATGAATAATTCGGGGGAACAACTGAGTAATTCAAAATCATCAATTTTTAAATAGCCTGAATAGGGGGCATCGGTGAGTTTCCAAAAGTCTTCAGCGGTTGCCAATAATAACCCTTCAGCTTTTGCAGTAAATTGCTGTGTTAAATTGATTTGATAGCAATCACCTGCTTGAATATATTCTTGGACCTGCATAAAAGCATTCAGATAGTTATTTTTATCCCAACTTGGCGTACATGGTTGGTTCAATAAAAAAAAAGGTTTATTTTCACGATTTAATTCTTTCTGAACACGTTCAAATATTGCTTCTCCTTCTTCTTCATCGCTAAAAAATGTCCATCCTTGAGGAGTAAGTTTTAAATAGCTATGATAAACCCCTAAAAATAAGCTCGGTTGTAGTTTTTCTTGAAGGTTAACGTATTCTTGAGCCGCATGATCATAACTAATAAAACCAATTAAACCGCCCTTAAAATCATGTAAATTATTTTGATTGAGAGGTTTGGAAACAAAATTAAAATCTGTAAATTGAGTTTGTTCTTGATATTGACAGAGTGTAATTCTTTTAAAATTTTGAGAAATTTTATTTTTAATCAAAAGATATTCAGAAGCAAAAAAAGCAATAACGGGTTGATTGTTGTTTTTTAAATAAACCAAATGGTTGAAAGATGATAAAGCTGAAAGGATTTGAGCGGCGCTAATTGATTGTTTAATTAATAATTTTTGAAAGATGTGAGAGTGGTGCATATAGATAAAAGTATCAAAGGCTATACAGATATTTTCTATTCTATAACACTATTTATGCACAAAGTACGTAAATACCGTTTGTCGGTAACATAAATATTACGACCAATAACAGTTGAATAAAACATCACACAGATATAACTTTAGTGAGGCAATAAAGATCACTCAAGGAAAATTCACTGTTGACTAAAAAAGAACAGCAATAGTGAATATCGAGTGATTCCTAATCGAAAAAAAATAATACTCTTGGGAGAGTACGAAATGAAAAAATTCACTAAACTTGCTTTAGTTTCTTCATTAGCAATTAGCGCAAACGCGATGGCAATGCAAGCAATGGATGATGCTACATTGGGCGCTACTACTGGTCAAGATGGAATTAACATCGGGATTGGTCTTTCAAAAATTGAAATTGAAAAATTATTTATTCATGACAATAATGGTTTAACTGCAGCGGGTACAGCGGGTACAGCAGGTTTTGGTGGTACATCAACTGCGGGTGCTATTTCAATTAAAGCAAATGGTACAGGTGCAACAGCAACCAATGGTATCGTTATTTCTGCTCCAGTAAATGCTGCGGGTACTGCTTATGATCTAACTCGTATGTTAGCGACTGGTCACTTAGCTGATTTGTCTATCGATTCGGATGCTGGTACAGGTACAGGAAACACTGCATTTATCAATATTGCTGCGAAAGTATCTGGTTTAGATATTGCAGTTGGTGAAATTGGTGTTACAGCTTCTAATGCTGCTCCTGCTGCTGGTGCAACTTCGATTCGTCGTGGTGGTGATGATGCGAACTACAATGCAGTTCTAAGTGGTTTAACCCTTAAAACTGGTAAAATGGATGCCAACATTCAAGTCGGTGCTTCACCTCAAGGTGCGATGATTATTCTTGATACAACGATGATTGGTGGTTTAGAAATCACTAACTTGGGTATTTTGGATAATTCAACTAAGCTTGGTACGGGTGCTGGTACTAGTGCGGCTAACCGTGCAGCTGGTGAAATCCATATCGATAGCATAAAAGTTGCAACTGCTAATACTACTGATTTGGCTGTAGATGCTAAAGTAAGTGTTTATGGTAAAACTGATACCAATAATGGTTACTTACAAATTGTTGCTGGGACAAAAAATACAACAGGTACAGACATTTATGTTTCTGGTGTTAAATTAGGTAGTTCAGCTGCTGCTTCAATTGGTGATATTGAAGTGCAAGGTTTGAAAACTTATTACAACCCAACTCGCGCTTTCGGTGCTAATGTGATTGGTACTGCAATCACAGTATCTGGTCACTAATTTGGTTTGAAAAAAGCGCGTGAATTCACGCGCTTTTTTTTTACAAAAATAATGTTAAATTTTTCAAAAAGGCTAAATAAAAGCTGTTTTTTTTTATAAAAAAGGTTATCTTTCTGTTACATGGATGTAGAGCATAAGCTCTAGAACAATATTATACAAAGGCGCGTCATGCCGATAAATAGAAAAGTTAAAAGATATGTTAGAGATTGCATTAGGCTCGGCATTGATGTACTACTTTGCCACTGAAGCCTTTGATATTAAGAAAAAACCAGCAGAGGCTGTGTATTACACAGAAATGCTCGATTCTCGCCAAAACTCCTTTAATCGCATGCACAGAGAGCCAGTTCTCATTAAGCCTGCTTTAGTGGATCAATTTCGCGGTATTGTTCGTCAAGCTTATGATTATAGCTGTGGATCAGCAGCATTAACTACATTACTCAATGGTTATGTTGGTACGCAGTTATCTGAGCAACAAACCATGAATGGATTGTTGAAATTTGGCGAAACAGAAAAGATTATTCAACGCCGCAGTTTTTCTCTTTTAGATATGAAACGTTTTGTTGGTGCATTGGGTTTAGAAAGCGGTGGCTTTAAGGGCGAATTTTCAGATTTAGTCAAGCAAGCTCAACCTGCAATTGTACCTATTTCTTATGCTGGGTTTAAACATTTTGTTGTCTTTAAGGCGTATAAAAATGGTCGAGTATATGTCGCCGATCCTGCCTTAGGGAATATTAGTTTTGATGAGCAGCGTTTTAAAGAAATTTGGGAAAATAATACGCTGTTCTTAATTAATGTCGCACCGGAGCAAAGAAAAAGTCTATTGGCTTTACAAGATGCTGACTTACGTCATGTCGAGGATGCAACAGTGAATCGCTATGCTTTTGTTGATATGCAATATCCTCAATTTTATAGTGAAAAAATTGCAGATAAAGCCTCAACAATTCGGTTAGATAAAAATTTAAATGAAGATTCAGCCAATTTTGGTGACCCGACATATAATTTCTTAAGACTTTATTACAAAAGTAAATAACGTTTTAACAGTGCAGATTAAAAAAATAAAAATGGTAGGATGAAATATGAATCGTAAATGGATGAACAAAACTTTATTGGCTTTGAGTATTCAAATGGCAATTGGGGTTGTGTATGCAGCAGAAGATCCAGTCCTTGGAGAATATGAGGTTGTAGAGCAACAAGACGTTGCTTCTACACCATCAAGTTCTGAAACTCTAGCAGCATCGCCTACGTTTGCAAAAAGTGAGGCAGCAGATCAGAAAAATACTGATACTGTGGCTGCATCATCACAATCTGAAACTCTTGCGCAAACCGAAGTTCAACCTGTAGATGAACGTTCACAAGCTTCTTCGGCATTACAGCAGCAAGAAGGTGATGCCAGTAAAGAAGCTAATTTACAAGAAGTTTTCACCTCGAATGAAAGACAGTATTCATTAATTAAAAAGGGTGAAATCTCATCTTTTTACGATATTGATTATACGTATTATCGTGATACTCAAATTGATGCGGAAATGGCGAAAGGTCAGCTATATCAACTTCGAGTTCAAGAGAATGCAACCCATTCTATTACTAATAATTTTACTGCACAGTATGGTGTTTTAGATAATTTAACATTTACTGCTTCATTGCCCCTCGTGGCTAAAACAGATTTATTAAAAGATACTTCTACAGCAGGATTGGGTGATATTTCTTTTGGTGCGCGTTGGGAACCTTTCCCTTTAAAAGCGGGAAGACTGCCACTGATTTTATTTGGTAATGTATCGACTAAAACGGGTGATAGCCCTTATGAAATTAATGCCACAGAGGATTTATCAACAGGTAAAGGTTATTACTCTGCTGGCGTAGGTGCAAGCACGCGTAAATATATTGATCCAGTAGTGCTGTTTGCTTCTGTTTCTGCCAATTATGGTTTTAAAGAATCTGGCTTAAATCAGAAGCGTGGTTCACGTATTATTGATGAATTTGAACCTGGAATCAGTGGTGGTTTTGCCTTTGGTTTTGCTTATTCATTTAATTATGATGTATCTATGACCATGTCATATCAGCAAAGTTTTAATACCGGTTCTGAGTTCACTTATAACACTAATGGCATAATTGAATCATACTCGCCTGCTGATCAAACCAGTTCTACACTCGGAATTTCGTTGGGTGTTCGTGTTTCACCAGAAACGATTGTGAATGGCACAGTGGGTATTGGATTAACGGAGGATGCACCAGATGTTTCTCTAGGTCTATCTTTCCCGCTTGATATTTTAGGCTTCGGCAAGAAATTACGCTAAGAGGGTAGTCGTATGTACACAATTCGACTTCGCCCGCTAGCTGTAGCAATTATATTATCGGGTTGTTCAAGTTTGTCTTTTGCTCAATTGGGCACTAACTTATCAGTTGATATTCGGTCACTCAGTATGGGTAATGCTGTTACAGCAGACCCACCTGGGATTAGTGCCATTCATTTTAACCCTGCAGCTTTAACGAAAATTGAAGGTTTACAAACCGATGTGCAGGGAATTCTAGCAAATTTTGATGTAAAAAGAGAATTTTCAGTTCCTCAGGGGTTTAATGTCTTTGGCTACTCTGACGATCCCTTAGTCTGTAACGATGGTCCAGAAGTCGCGGCCGATATTTGTACTGATTTTAAAGGAACCGTCAATGGGGATGTAGAATACGTTAGCCTGTACGTTCCCATTTTAAAGAAAATGGTCGATTTGGGTGAAGGTATTCCGATGGTCGCTCCGACTGCAGGTATTGCTTATAATCCTCCTGGTTCAAAAACCACATTCGCAACTGCAATTTATGCACCCTTAGTTGCTGGTTTTGGTACAGAAAATGGAAATGCTGGTAACTACATGGGGCAACAAGTTGCTTTAGAGCGGATTACCTATTTATCACCTTCTATTGCCTATGAGGTCAATGACCATTTATCTATCGGTGCTTCCGTAGGTATGTCCTATCAAGCGATTGGACTCAAAACAGACTTACGTTTTCCCAATGAGTTAATTGGGATGTTGCGAATGATTGATGAAGTGGTTTGTACTCCTTTTAAAGAAAATCAAGATATTATTACCGACATTTTATTGCTGGGCATATGTAATACAGAAGAGGGTATGAATCCTTTTGGTCGTTTTGGACAAATGCAGGTTGCGTTAGAACAATCCTTAAGTCCAAGTTATAACTTAGGTGTGCTTTGGGAACCGACTGAAGACTTTAGCTTTGGTATGGTGTATCAAAGTTCTGCGAAAATGCGTTTAAAGGGTAAATACCATATTGATAATGCGAAAGCGCCGCGTGAGTTAATCAAAGGATTGATGTCTTCACCTACAGGACAAATTCTTGCTGCGATTCTCGGCTTTCCAAACTCTATTCCTGCCAGTGAATCTGGTTTGGTTTCAATGGACTTTGAATATCCTGCGCATTTTCAAACGGGTATAAAATATAAGATTCTACCTGATTTACAAGTAAATTTTGATATAGGATGGACTGATTATCGGGCTTGGGATAAGTTCAAGTTTGAATTTGACAGACAAATTTCAGCTTTAAAAATTGCAAAATTACTTTCTGAAAATATTGGTGATGCGTCTTTGGCCTTACCTCTGGAATTTACTTCTCCATGGAATTTCGGTATTGGTTTCGAATACTCAGCCACAGATCGTTTAAAGTTACGTGCAGGCTATGAGCCACGTACCAGTGCAATTCCTGATAATAAACGTAATACCATGATTCCTATTAACAATGCACAATTGTTTGGATTGGGCGTAGGGTATCAATTTGATGCAGATACTGATTTAGATTTATCAATCGGATTTTTACGCAGTCGAGATAAAATTCCAGCGAATACCAGTAGCTTAGCAAACCAAACAGGTGTCAATAATATTTTATTAAATCCATATGCGGGTTTAAATATTAAAACCGATACTAAAGTCACGATTCTAGGATTGAACTATAGAACACGATGGTAAATAAATTGAAAAAATTGAAAAGGATTTCTTTAAGAAAAACGATACTTACATTATGTTTGATGCAAGTATCTGTTTCATATGCAGGTGAGTTTTATACCATTATTGGACCTGATGGGCGGCCAATAGTGGTGCAACAACCGAGTCAGCCAAAAATTAAAAAAATAGAAGTGATGCAGTCAAAACCTAGCGTTGCAGTCACATCAGAGAAAAAGCAGCCAGACAGTAATCATAAAGAAACTTATCCACAAAAAGACCTTCAAGAAAATATACCACCAGCAGTGGCCTCTATTCCTGAGCCTGAAATAAAACGGAAGTCTCCTCAAGTAGCGGTAATTCAAGAGCCGTTAGCAAAACCTGTGAAAAAAACAACAATTGACAAGATTAAAAAAGAATCTCATCCGCAGATTCCTGTAAAGTCGCAGCCATTTCAGCCGCTACAAACGGTTGTACCGATTACAGTCGAGCAGAAGCAGAAAAAAACTGAAACTCAGGTAGTAACTTCAACGGTACAACAGGATGGAAATTCACAAGCGAGTGATGCTTTTGTCATTATTGATGATGAAAAATATATTAAAAATGAATATTTAGAAGATAAAGAGTTTAATTTAGAAGGTAAGAAACGTTTTTATGCCATGCCTGAAGGAGTGATTGATATCAAGCATGGTGCAACACGTTTGCAACTTGTTGAAAGAGAAAAAGGGGTGAGTCAGTCCATCCTACAATCACTTTTTAAGAAAAATCAAAAACAAGATACTGGACCGATTACTTTATCTTCCACCTATTATCGAATATCACAACAAAATGCTATAAATGGCTTAGGGCAACAATGTTTTCAAGATAAAAAAATTAAAAATGCCAAAGCTGTGAGTTTGAATAAAGAAGTCAATATTTGGCCTCGTGCACCTTTAAAAGACCAATTTGACTTTGAGATTGTCAAAATATCTGATGCAATTCAAAATATTCAAATTAATTCTTATGCTTCACGCCAACAGAATCCAACATTTTATTGGCCATTTGTGGTTTTTTTGGATGCACAGGGCTGTGTACTTGAAGGTGCTGGTGGCTTTAAAAATCATGATACCGCTGCTTCCTTTCGCTCTCATGAAAAAATTGAAGGCGTAATTCATGTGCCTGTTAACAGTCAATATTTATTATTAACACCTTTGGCCAGTGCCATAGATTTAGAAAATAGAGCACTGACCAATCACGGTCAATTGAAATTAATTGCAATTCGCTAAAGCTATAAAAAGAGAATTTAGGATGAAAAATAAATATTTATTACCTTTTGCACTCACCAGTCTAATGGCTGCTTTAAGCGGTTGTGGTGGAGAAAGTGCCAATGTTGTCCCTGAAGAATATGACTCGAGTACCGAAAATGGTGCTTGTACGATAGGCACAGAAGGATGTGTGCAGTTCGCTTTAGATTATCCAATTGATGGATTAAATTTCACTTGTAGCAGTGACACGATCAATAGCTTTATTTCTATTATGAGTTTAAATAATGGCGCTGCAACGGGGAGTTGTCGAGTTGGGGATAAAGTATCTTTCTTCATTAAAAGTGAAAAAGATAAAAAAATTAATTTGGGTGTAGTCGATTTAAATTCAATTGCTTTAGTCAGTACTGCTCAACCGCCACGCTTAACTATTTTAGATATTGCAATTGGCATGACCAATCAACCTGCTGCTGCTTTATCCCAAGATGATCCAACCGTCAAAGTAGCGATGAAATTAGCCAAGATTTTTCAGGCTTTGGCATTACAAGACAGTAAAATTGTTGAACCTACAGATGTTCAAGTGCTTTATATTACTGATGCAATGCGAACCAAATTAGATCTGATTTTAAATTCAGTGACAGCACAACAAATTATTAATGATCAATATGTTGGTATTATTAAGCCTTGGGTTGATGTTTCAGTCATTAGCGATGATCAAGCTTTTGAAGTGGTGAAAAAACTCATTACAATTTCAAATGCAGCCGTTTACCAACCTGAATTTTCATTATTCTCAACCAGCGGTGCATTTGGTAATTTATTGTCAGGTTCTGATGGTTTGGTGGGCTGTAACAAAGAGGATTGTACTCCGACAACGAACAGTTCTATTCAATATCTATTTGGGCATTTCTTGTTGCTTACCGACCGACAAGGTTATACTTTCGGCAGTGGATTACAGTGGAAAGGGCCTATGACAGGCTCATTATCGACCATCAGTGGAATAAATGCTGAATTAATACGCAAAGTAAAACCTGTCCGTATGACAGCGCAAGCCCAATCACATTGGATTAATCCAGTGAATAAAAGAATTGATCAAAACTATCAATTTGATATTGCAGATGTCAATTCACAACCTTTAATTGTGACTCAAGGCAGATTGTATAATGATTATATGATTGCGGGGAAAGAGAATTTTTATAAATTACTCACGAAGAAAACCACAGTGAGTGCTGAAGATCGTAAAGATTTTGGGAAATGGCAACAGAATTTTACAACAGGTGAAGTTTATAAAGGGTCATTAGATTTATATAAAATTTTCCCAATTACTTATTTAGATAAAAGCGTTTTTAAATCTGTAAATAATGTGAAAGTAGGCGAGAGCTATGTTTTTCCTCTGTATGCAGATTTGACGTTTAAATTTACAGATACGACGGTACCCGAAGTGAAACTAGGTATTGTGATTGATGAAAATGGTGATATTCGCTCGAATATGAAGTCCGGCTTTACAGACAATGATATGTCTACTTCAAATAATGCATGTACTGAAAACAACTTTGATCGTACAACATTTATAGATGGTAATGATGTGCAGCAATATCGCTTAGGAACAGTGGCACGAGCCTTTACTGAGAATAAAACCATTTCTATGCGTATGGTTTTAGCCAATGATGTTTTTAAGAAAATAAATGGTGCTTTGGTTGGCATGAACACCACCATTAAAACTTCAACTGAATCTTCTGGTGCAGATGTCGTTATTGGAGGGGCACTTTTAAACTTATCCGAATTATTAAAAGTGAATAATGGACAAGCTGTAATCAGATTTAAACAATCAGATGGTAGTACTGATGTTAAATGGGGCAGTAGCTTAGCCAGTTTCCAAGGTGTTTATAATACCAATAATAAAGATGCAGTAACGCCTGCGGATACCGCTTTGGCGCAATTAAATGGCGGAAATTTAGAGCTTAAATTAGCATCATGTTATGGTGTAAAAATGAAGTAATTTTGAATAAAAAAAGCTCATCCATGGATGAGCTTTTTTTATACTTTATAACCGTCATTTTTTTAAAATTAGCCCGTATGATCTAAACGTGAACCTAATGTTTCCAAATGCATGTCAAAAGTATTATTTTTTCTATCCGAAAAATAATGTTTTAGTGTGTGTTCTACACTTGGGAACGCCAATTCAGACCATGGGATTTCATGTTCTTCAAAGAGTCGACATTCGATACTTTCTTCACCTGCACCAAATGCCCCATTGATTAGATTGGCTTTAAATAAAACATAAATTTGACCAATGCGTGGAATATTGTACATACAATAAAGATGTTCAATTTCTACTTCTGCCTCTGCTTCTTCTCGTGTCTCACGAGCAGCACCTTGCTCCATGGTTTCAAATAATTCCATATAACCCGCTGGAAGTGTCCACAAACCGTAACGCGGTTCAATAGCTCGACGGCAAAGTAAAACTTTATTCTCCCAAAGTACCAGTGCGCCACAAATAACTTTGGGATTGATGTAATGAATATTGCCACAATCTGTACAAACACGACGCAATTGATGGTCGCCTAGTGGAATTTTTTCCGTTGTTTTATGTCCACAAATTACACAGAAATTCATATTCATCATCAATGATAAAGGTATGATCAGCATAACTGAAAAATCGAACTTTAGCATCATTTCTATCTTTTGGAAGAAAAATTCAGCTATGATGAATCAAAGAAGAAATAATGGAAGAATAACGTATGGATGATGATTCATTAACTCAATTATTACAGCAGAGATTACGTTTTTCTCCACGCGTTAAACCTGCTCAAGCGGCTGTATTAATTGCTATTACCAATGAATCCAATCCCAAGGTTTTACTAACACGCCGTTCTATTTATCTTTCAAATCATGCCGGCGAAGTATCATTTCCAGGTGGAAAAAGAGATCCTCAAGACACCAGTAATATCGTTGTGGCGTTACGTGAAGCCTATGAAGAAACAGCATTAAATCCCTTCGATGTGCAATTGATTGGTGATTTGCCAATGCAAAAAGCACGTAATGGAATGTTAGTCAAACCTGTGGTTGGATTGATTCCACCTGAAGTCAAATTAATTGCTCAACCTACCGAAATTGATCGGATTTTCTTTGCTTCATTAAGTAGCTTGATGAATGCACCTCCTATTCCCTATGAAGTGCGTTATGCCCATCAATCGTTATATTTTCCCAGTATGCGAGTCGAAAATGAGATTGTTTGGGGATTAACAGCTCGTATGCTGGTTTCACTTTTTCAATATGGATTGAATTATCAAAAGGAGTGGCCTTTTTTATTAAATTCACCTGCTTTTCGTATAAATAAAACAAAACGTGATGAATAAGCTCAGAAAAGGAATAGAGAAAAATGTTGTATAAATTTAAAGGTCATGCCCCACAAGCTTTACATCAACCTTGGGATGGTTGGGTTGCAGACAATGCAACAGTCATCGGCCAAGTAGAAATGGGTAGGCAAGTCAGTGTTTGGTTTGGTGCTGTTATTCGAGCAGATAATAGTAAAATAAAAATTGGTGACTTGACCAATGTGCAAGAAAATGCAGTGTTACATACCGATGCTGGAATTGAAATGCAGATAGGCAGTTATGTCACGATTGGACATCAAGCGATGCTGCATGGCTGTACCATTGGAAATAATACGTTAATTGGCATTAATTCGGTCATTTTAAATCATGCAGTGATTGGTAAGAATTGCATTATCGGGGCAAATGCATTAATTCCTGAAGGCAAGGTCATTCCAGATAATTCAGTCGTGATGGGATCACCGGGGAAAATAGTAAAAACTTTAGAGCCTGCCGATGAAATTAAGCTGAAAATATCCGCGCTGCATTATGCAGAACATTTTAAGAATTTTCAGAACTTAGAAAGAGTTGAACTGTGATTTGATGACTTTATTCAGCCAAGCAAATGCTTGGCTTTTTTGTATTCCCCAGATGGAAAATCTCGCCTAGTACGGATGAGTGGAGTATGATATGCATCGTTTTTTATATTTAAATTAATTAAGGTCGTGCATGAAATTGCTGGCGTTGGAAACTGCCAATGAGCAGTGTTCCGTCTCTATTGTAGATGAAACCCAAGAATTGTTTTTCCAATTAGATGCGCGAGCAAAAGCACAAACGCAAACGATTCTCCCGATGATTGATCAGGCATTTACACAGCTTGGCCTATCTGCATCTGAATTAACGGCGATTGCCTTTAGTCGCGGTCCCGGTTCTTTTAGTGGTGTACGAATTAATGCAGCTGTGACTCAGGCATTGGCTTGGGCAAACGATCTTCCAGTCGTTCCTGTTTCAAGTTTACAAGCACTTGCACAAGCGGCTTATCGGGTGCTGGGATTAAAATCAGTTACGGCCGTACTCGATGCACGAATGCAGGAAGTATATATTGCGAGTTTTGAGCTTGATCAACATGGCATTATGCAAGCAGTAGATGAAGAGCAACTTCTGAATTATAGCAATGCCAGTCAAGTGGTTCAGTTTGAAATGGTCGGTTCAGGCTCAGCTTTAATTCAGCCTGAACAAATACAATACAAAGACTTAAGTGCGACTGCGCAAGATATTGCTACCATTGCTCGCTTAAACGTGCAACAACAAAAATGGGTCAGTGCTGAACAGGCATTACCTGTGTATTTACGTGATAATGCTTGGAAAAAAATTCCAGAACAGGGCAAATCATAATTAGGATTTTCTATGGATCTTTTACTGCTGCTCAAAGCGGCAATTATGGGTATTGTTGAAGGTATTACCGAATTTTTACCAATTTCGAGTACTGGACATTTAATTCTCGCTTCGGAACTGATGAATTTCTGGACCAAAGAAAAAAGTGATGTATTTGTGATTGCCATTCAAATGGGGGCAATTGCAGCAGTGATTTATGAATACTGGGCACGTCTTTGGGGTGCAGCAACGGGTATGTTTACAGGTGAACCGAAAGGTCGTCGTTTAGGGTTTAGCCTGATTATGGCTTCAATTCCGATTGTGTTGATTGGACTGACTTTGGGTCAATCCATCAAAGAGCTGTTGTTTAACGACATTGCCGTGGCGATTGGTTTAATTATCGGTGGTTTAATTATTATCTGGATTGAAAAAAATCCACCTGTTGTTAAAGCACAAGAAGTAGAAAATATTAGTTATAAAGAAGCGATTTGGATTGGTTTAATCCAAGTCTTGTCGCTTATTCCTGGAACTTCGCGATCAGGAGCAACGATTATTGGGGCGATGTTTTTAGGCGTATCCCGTAAAGCAGCCACTGAATTTTCATTCTTCTTGGGCATTCCAGTCATTATTGGTGCAGGTCTTTTAGATTTATATCAAAGTTATGATGTGTTCAAGACTAATCAAGATTGGCTTGTGCTTGCTACAGGGACGCTTGTTTCATTTATATCTGCCTTGATTTTAATTCGAGTGTTGGTAGCGTATGTTGCAAAGCGTGATTTCATGATTTTTGCTTGGTATCGTATTGCTTCAGGCCTCCTCATTTTACTCTTTGCATTGACAGGCTGGAAATTATGGTAAGCGATATCCGCTTATTTGTAGAACCAGAATTTCAAGAGAAAGCACAGCACTATTCTGCTGTGCTTTCTGATCGTGGGGTACAAGTCAATCTAAGCGTGGTTGAAAAAATCAATGCTCGCTTCTTACGTTTGAACCCAGAATTGGGCTTATGTGTAGATCATGCTGGACTGTGGCTGTGCGCCGATGGCATGAAAATGCAACCCGACTGGAAAGCTGAAATTCCCCGCTTAAAAAGATCATCAATAAAATCTGAAATGATTGCACGAGCATGTAATTTGGGTGAGAAACCCAGTTTAATTGATGCGACTGCCGGATTGGGACATGACAGTTTACTGATGGCGCATTTAGGTGCGCAGGTCACACTCGTTGAACGGCATCCGATTTTATTTACCTTGCTGGAAGATACGCAAAAAAATGCTGAAAAAGATTCATTTTTAAGTCCAATTGTTGCGCGGATTCATTTGGTTTTTTCTGATTCTGCTGATTATTTGAAACAGCAAGCAGATCAACACAATACGGTAGATGTGGTTTATCTTGATCCGATGTTTCCGCAACGCGATCAAAACCAGCAAGCCATTAAAAAACAGGCTCAGGTTAAAAAGCAAATGCAGTTACTGCATTTGCTTTTGCCAGAGGATGGAGAAATGGATCTTGGGAACAATTTATTGATTCTAGCCCAAAAAATAGCCAAACGTGTGGTGGTGAAGCGTCCACGTTTGGCGGTATTTCTTGCTGAACAGGAGCCACAACATCAATGGTCGGGAGATGCCTGCCGTTTTGATGCCTATTTTCAGCAGCATCTTATAGAGTAGTTTGGTAAATGCCTCAATATTGAGCATTAATTTGTTATATAGTGAAAAATAATATTGATAAAATGACCACTAAGCATACACTTAGGGGGTAAACCCGCGAGCGCAGCTAACTCTAAATCTTATGATCGACTTTAAACCCTCCATTAATTTTTGGCATGATTTTAAAAGTAACCAAACTGCAGGGATGTGGCTTTTTTTGGGGTCGCGCCGATCGTTACAAATTGTCCGTCCTTCGATTTTACAATTGATTTTTTGGGGGATTTTAGGCGGTAGTGCCAATAGTTTATTTAGCTGGTTAAGCTCTGGCGAGGTTGGCGATTTCAACCCGCAAGGTTTGATTAGTTATGCGTTGTGGCCTTTTATTGCTTTAATTGTTGGGATATTTCTTTCGCAACGGATTAATAATCCACGTTTAATGCTCGTGCCTGCATTGCTGTGGCTGGTGCTGGATACCCATATTGCTTTATTACAAAGTTTTATTCAGTACTTGGGCTTCATTGATATATTGCCTTATGTGTTCTATGACTATTTACCCATGATTTTTATGGTGCTATTTGTCTGGCAAAGTTTGGCTGTCGTGTGGGTTTTTTCACGTGAATTAAAATGGCCATGGTGGGAAAGAGCACTGATTGTCGCTGCTACGCTTTTTACTTTAGTCGTTTGGCAAATGTCAGTTAAAAGTCAACCGATTTGGAAAGTTGAGGAAATACCACCAACCTTTGCTGAAGATGCTTTTTATGCGCAAAGTCGACTTTTAAATAAGTCCTTAGAAGCCGTCCAATATGGTGAGTTTGCACAATCGCACTGGTACTTTTTAGGTGTGGCAGGTGCCGGTTATCAAGATGTATTTAAATCTGAAATAGAACGAATTAAAGAACAATTTGATACACGTTTTGGGACTTTTGGTCGTTCACTTGCGTTAATTAATAATCCAGCGACACGAACTGAAACACCAATTGCTTCACGTACTAGCATGGAACTGGCATTACGCCGAATTGGTCAGCAGATGAATCGAGAAAGTGATGTTCTCTTTCTATATATGACGTCGCATGGTTTATCTAACCAGTTTGAGATGGAAAATGCACCTTTAGATTTAAAGGATGTTGATCCCAAATGGTTAAAAGAAACCTTAGATAAGTCGGGTATTCGCTGGCGTGTGATTGTGATTTCAGCGTGTTATTCAGGCAGTTTTGTTCCTGCTTTACAAGATGATAATACCTTGATTATTACTGCATCTGCTGCAGATCGAGCATCTTTCGGTTGTTCAAATGAAGCCGATTATACCTATTTCGGTCGGGCTTTTTTTGATCAGGCCATGCGTGAAAACAATTCAATTGGTGCTGCATTTGAGCAAAGTAAGGCAACCGTAGCGCAATGGGAAACCGCGCAAGGTTTTGAAGCATCTGAACCACAATGGTCAATCGGCAAAAATATGGAATTTATGCTGCCACAATTGGAACAACGTTTATTTCCAGCAGCAACAAACCTGACGCACAAAGTAGAAAACACGTCACTGAATGTTCAACCCCAATAAAGGACAATGACTATGGAATTAACCCAACAGTATCGGTGTTTTGAGGGTGAGCAACGAATTTATACATTGGACTCTCAAGTCTTAAAAACTAAAACAAAATTGGGAGTATTTTTACCACCACAAGCTTTATTGGGACAGCGTTGTCCTGCACTTTTTTATTTGGCAGGTTTAACCTGCACGGAAGAAACCTTTAATATTAAAGCACATGCACAACGTTTAGCCGCACAGCTAGGGTTGATTATGATTACCCCTGATACCTCGCCAAGAGGGGAACAGGTTGCAGAAGGTGATTCGTGGGATATTGGTCAAGGTGCAGGTTTCTATATTAATGCAACCCAAACGCCTTGGGCCGAGCATTATCAAATGGAAAGTTTTATTGCAGACGAACTGTATGATTGGGTCAACCAAAACCTGCCTATTCAAACCCAAAAAATTGGCATAATGGGGCATTCTATGGGGGGGCATGGTGCATTGACGTTGGCCTTTAAATATCCGAAAAAATTTAAGTCAGTGTCTGCCTTTGCACCGATTTGTGCGCCAAGTCAATGTCCATGGGGCGAAAAAGCATTTTCTCAGTATTTAGGCACTGAACAAAGTGATTGGAAAAAGCATGATGCAACAGCTTTGGTTCAAGCCAAAGGTGCAGTATTTAAAGACATTCTAATTGATCAGGGATTACAAGATCAATTTTATGCTCAATTAAATCCTGCATTATTTAAACAGGTGTGCGCGCAAGTCGGGCAATCACTTACTTTGCGTGAACATATTGGCTACGATCACGGCTATTATTTTATTCAAAGTTTTATTGATGAACATTTACAATTTCATATTGTACAACTCGAACATTAAAACTTAAAAATGTATTAAATTTTGATCATAAAGGAGAATCTGATTCTCCTTTATTTATTCATGCTGCCAAGTGACGATAAACTCTTGTTGTGCCATACGATTGAGATGGTCGAGAACTACTCTTTCTAAGTGACTTAAATCGGTTAACGTGCTTTCTATAGATACCCATAGAATATCTGATTTTGGTGTTAAGTTAACCGTTGCATCAGGCATAAAAATACTCAGTTTCTCTGTTGTTTCACTCACTTCAAACTTATGTTTCCAGTGATTCAAGAGGCGTTTAGCGATACGAGCAGCTTCAGAGGTATTAATGGTTGTATTGCTTTTCATTCTCATTTACCTTGTGGTGTACAGCTAAAATAACAGATTAATGCGTTCATAAAAGTAAAAAAATGGAACGCAATGTTGCGAATTTGGAATAATCAATCTAAGGGTGTTAAACAGGATTGAATCACCGAATATGGGTACAATTTGTTATAATGTGCTAAATCAATTTGAATAGATTGTCAGGTTTTCCCTATGTCTAAGCCATATTTAATTGCACCTTCCATTTTATCTGCCGATTTTGCCCGTTTGGGTGATGAAGTTGATCGTGTCCTTGCTGCAGGCGCAGATGTAGTACATTTCGATGTCATGGATAACCACTATGTACCAAATCTGACTTTTGGTGCGGGAATATGTAAAGCCTTAAAAAAATATGGTATTCAAGCCCCGATTGATGTGCATCTCATGGTTTCACCCGTAGATCGTATGATTGGTGATTTCTTGGATGCTGGTGCAGACATTATTACCTTTCATCCTGAAGCGACGCATCATATTGATCGTTCTTTACAGCTCATCAAATCGGGTGGAGCAAAAGCGGGTTTGGTTTTTAATCCAGCGACACCATTACATTATCTGGATTATGTTCTTGATAAAGTTGATCAAGTTTTATTGATGAGTGTTAACCCTGGTTTTGGCGGGCAAAAATTTATTCCTATGACTTTAGATAAACTGCGTGAAGCACGTAAAATGATTGATGCATCGGGGCGTGATATTCGCTTAGAAGTCGATGGTGGTGTCACACCCGCAAATATTCGCGAGATTGCCGAAGCAGGTGCAGATATGTTTGTGGCGGGTTCGGCTATTTTTGGTCAACCTGATTATAAAATGGTGATTGACGAAATGCGTTCAGAGCTTGCAAAAGTCGGTGCTATAAATATCTAATTATTTTTATAAGCGAAATTGAGTCTGTGGATAAGTTTATGGATAACTGTATGGATATCTATGTAGATAACTATATGGATAACTTGTTTATTTTATAAACAATGCACGATCAATGGTTTAATAATTAGACGTTAAATGTATAAAAAGGATTCAAAATGAGTCCTTTTTTATGGTTTAAGTAATTCAAAAATATGGTTGTTTAATCATCGTTGTCTAAAAATAATGCTGTTTAAAAAATAGTTTTATTGTTTAATTAGGCATGATTTTATCTGAGTGTGATGGCATTCATATAAATTTAAAGAAATGTGTATAACTTAAATTTTGGTTCATTGATCAGATGAAGTAGATCAATTTTTTTGTTTAATGTTAAACTGCTTTAAATGTTGAATCGACCCATCAAGGATGAATCATTGCTGACTTCATTACGCAAACATGTTTGGTTTGTGTGCCTCATGGCTTTTGCCATTGGGTGGAGTAGCGCTGTCTTCGCCATAGTTAAACCAGTACATCAATCCATGATGATTGAGTTGAGTGTAAAACAGAGTCATGCAGAAATGTTGGCAATGTCGAATTGTCACGAGGCACAGACTTTACAAGTGCTTATACAACACGATGCTTCGCAGCATACGCAATCGCAAGTTGCTCTAGATTGTCACCTTTCAGCCAATGAGCAAATGCAGCATGCAAGTTGTCATGAGTGCGCGCAGTTGCATTGTCAAAGTTTAAGTACATGGTTAGATGTACAAACCATTAAATTATTCAATTTAGAAGAAATTCAACAATTACAACAATTCAATTTTGACTATTCAGCCCAGCATTTAAACGGTTTCTGGCAGCAAATTTTACGTCCTCCTAAAGCTTAACCTCGATTTAAAAAATATTTTCATTTTTAAATTACAGGTTAAGTCATGTCTATAAAATTAAGTCAAAGTCTCCTTGTGGGCGTATGTTTGGTGACATCCTCTTGGGTATGTGCCGCAGTTAAAGAATATCATCTGAATATTGATGAACAGATGGTCAACATTACAGGCAAGCCACTCAAGCGTATTACCGTGAATGGTCAATTTCCTGCACCGTTTTTAGAGTTTGAAGAAGGGGATGAAGCTGTTATTCATGTGCATAATAAGCTAAAAAATAAAGATTCCTCTATCCACTGGCACGGTCTATTGCTGCCTGGCTTAATGGATGGTGTACCCGGTTTTAACCAATTTAAAGGGATTAAGCCTCAAAGCGATTTTATCTATCGTTTTAAAGTACGTCAGAACGGCACTTATTGGTATCACGCTCATTCAAAAGGACAAGAACAGGACGGTTTATATGGTGCTTTGGTGATTTATCCGAAAGATAAAAAGCCCGTTGCAACACATGAACAAACAGAGCGTGATTATGTGGTGATGCTCTCCGATTTTCATGAATCGACCAGCGATCAGATTATGAAAAATCTGAAAAAATCAGCAGAGTACTATCAAAACGAGCGTGAAACCGTAGCCGATGTTTTAAAACAGGTAAAACGCGACGGTTTAAAAAGCACATGGCAGGATCGTTCCATGTGGAATCAAATGCGCATGTTGAAAACGGATTTGTCTGATGTTACTGGTTATACCTTTCTGATGAATGGTAAAACGCCTGAACAAAACTGGACGGGTATGTTTAAACCGAATGAAAAAGTCCGACTGCGTTTTGTGAATGCCTCCGCTATGTCATTTTATGATGTCAACATTCCAAATTTGAAAATGACCGTGGTAAGTGCTGATGGTCAGCCCGTTCAACCTGTTGTTGTCGATGAATTTCGTATAGGAACTGCGGAAACTTATGATGTTGTGGTGGAGCCAAAGGCCGATCACTATCAAGTTGAAGCAGAATCCATTGACCGTAGTGGATTTGCAATTGGTACATTGCATAATGAAGCCATTGCACAGACACATGCTATTCATATGCCAAAAGCACGTCCACGTGCCTTGCTAACGATGGAAGATATGGGACATGGTTCTTCGGGTGATCATGCCAATATGGATCATAGTCAGATGAACCATAGCCAAATGAATCATGAAAGAATGGATCACTCTATGATGAAACATGATTCTGTGCTAATGGATCGTACGAAAATGCGCCATGCCAAAGTTACTGATCATTCGCAACATCAAGTCAACTCTGATTCTACGCCACAGCAGCAGATGGATCATTCAGCACATGCAGCAGCGAAACCAACAGTGGATGATCAGGAACAGCCAGTTTATGGTTGGGCTAATGCTTCGACACCCGCAGGTCATAAAGCACTGCAATATAGTGACTTAAAATCGTTAACCGCGCAAAAAGATATCCGTCCAGCAGAGCGAGAACTCGAAGTTCGTTTAGGTGGCACAATGGAGCGTTATATTTGGACCATAAATGGAAAAAAATTTACTGAAGTAGAACCTTTACAGGTGAAATATGGTGAACGCATCCGTTTGAAATTTATCAATGACAGTATGATGGCGCATCCGATGCATTTACATGGCATGTTTATGCAGTTGGAAAATGGGCAAAGCAGCAGTCAACTGCCGAATAAACATACTTTGATTGTGCCGCCAGGTAAAAAGGTAACTGCTTTGCTCACTGCAGATGAGTTAGGCGAATGGGCGATTCATTGTCACCTGCTGTATCACATGTCCTCAGGAATGATGAGTAAATTGATTGTCGCACATGTAGATAACAATCAAGCAGCAACGACACCCGCTACCTCAAGTCCATTACAGCAAGGAGACTCACATGCGCATCATTAATTTATTTGCGATGAGTACATTGAGTGCCTCATTATTGTTACTCAGTGGACAGAGTTTTGCTCATGAAGAGCATCATGCCATGTCGATGTCTGGACAGCAGAGACAGCCATCAGAAAACATCCCGATGGATCATTCACAGCATCAAAAGATGTCGATAGCGCCTCAAGTTGTTGTTGAAGAAAAGCAAGTATCACCTCCACAGCATGCACATTCAAACTCAGATGATTTTGCATATAAATCGGATCAGCAGTTTGATCATGCAGCGCATTTGAAAGAACATGGTGGACAAATTTATCAACAAACAACGCTGGAAACTAAATGGCAGCGTAATGATAATGATGAGGGTCAGGGGGCTTTAAAGTCAGAGCTTGAGACTCGAATTGGAACGGATGAAAATAAAATTTTTATTAAAGTTCATGCTGATAAAGTCGAATCACATCAAACTGAATATGATGCCAAACTGTTGTATAGCCGAAAGGTTGCTGATTTTTGGGATCTACAGGTGGGTCTCCGTTATCGTAATGATCCAAATCGTAAAATTGATCAAGACCAAGTCGATGCCGTATTCGGTCTTCATGGTATGGCACCGTATTTTTTTGAAACGGATGCTTATCTATATATCGGGCAAGACCGTCAAGTTTCTTTTAATTTAGAAACTGAACGTGATTTGTTGATTACGCAAAAATTGATTGTTCAGCCATATTTAGATATGAATATCGTGTTGAGTGACGATTCCAACTATGCCAAAAAGAACGGTTTAAACTCAGTACAGGTGGGTGTGGAAACACGTTATGAGATCAATAAAAAGGTGATGCCTTTTATGGATCTGGCATACGGATATAACAAAGGGGTTCAAGAAACAGCATGGCAGAAATCATCGTCTTCTGAAAATGAACTATTCTATGGTGTAGGTATTCGTTTTAAATTTTAGATTAGTTTTTATGCTGAAGAAAATACGACGGGTCAATGCCAGTCGTATTTTTAGTAGAAGAAGTGAGTCAAAAGATGTAAAAATTGTCCCCATTTAAACTCATTATTTATATAATAAGATGTTGTTGGAGGAACGACCTCCCTTGGCGTAGCTTTTCTTTAGCCAAGACAATTCGTCAGGACGACCTGACTCTAATCAAATAGAGCATAGTCGTCATGGCTTGGATTTTACTGGTACTCGCGGGACTTTTTGAAATTGTATGGGCATACACCATGAAAATTTCAGAAGGTTTTACACGGCTTACACCTAGCATTATTACCATCATTTTTATGATTTTGAGTTTTGCTTTGCTGGCCTATGCAATGCGTACTTTACCGCTTGGTACAGCGTATACAGTTTGGACAGGCATTGGTGCAGTAGGTTCATTTCTGGTGGGGATTTTTATTTTGGGTGAACCTGCATCTGCCATGCGTATGTTGGCTGCGGTTTTGATTGTTTCTGGATTAGTGTTGATGAAACTGTCATCATCATAAAACTGAATATGATTTTTACGACAGGAGAAGACAATGGAACTCGCTTTTATGGAAATGCCTTCTCCTGTTGGTATTTTAAAATTAGTTGCGACAAAAAATGCTTTAGTTGCTGTGCTTTGGGAAAATGAAAACCCAAAACGCGTTCGCTTAGCAGAATTGATTGAACAAGTGGATCATCCAATTTTGTTGGCAACCCAAAAACAATTAAGTGAATATTTTGCAGGTACACGACAGCGGTTTGATTTGCCATTAGATTTTGAAGGAACCGAATTTCAGAAGAGAGTTTGGCAAGCTTTACTGGATATTCCTTTTGGTGAAACCCGAAGTTATCGTGACATTGCTGAGCAAGTGGGAAATATCAAAGCAGTTCGTGCTGTGGGTGCAGCTAACGGGAAAAATCCAATTTCGATTATTGCGCCGTGCCATCGTGTAGTCGGTATGAATGGAAAGTTAGTCGGATTTGCAGGTGGGTTAGACAATAAAAAAATTCTACTTTGTTTAGAAAAACAATAATTTAAATCAAATAATCGTTATTATTCTATCTAAAATTAAAGATGGTAAAATAATGGAAACAATATTCGGTCAATTATTTTCAACCTTTTGGTGGATGATACTCCTTTTTGTTGGATTAGGTCTTTTTAAAGCCTTCACGCCATTTCTAAAAGGGAAATTTGGCGAATTCGCTGTGAGTGTTCATGCCAAAAAATACTTAACTAAAGATTATATTTTACTCAATAATTGTACTTTACCCGATGAGCAGTCGGGTACAACACAAATTGATCATATCTTGTTAAGCCCATACGGCATTTTTATTATTGAAACCAAAAACTATAAAGGCTGGATTTTTGGGGGTGAACGCCAAAAAATGTGGACACAAAAAATCTTTAAGAAGAGTTATAAATTTCAAAATCCACTGCACCAAAACTATAAACATCAAAAGGTTTTAGAAGCTGTCCTGAGTGATATTGTTGCCTCTGAATATTTACATTCTGTGATTGTATTTATGCCTGATTGTGAATTTAAAACAGTGATGCCTGTGAATGTGTTTAGAGGAAAGGCGTGGACTGACTATGTAAAATGTTTTAAAGATGAGGTTATTCCAGCGATAAAACTGAAACGAATTCAACTGCGAATAGAGAAAGAGATTCTGGAAAAATCTTGGAAAACAGACCGCTTACATGTTGCTAATCTGCAACAACGCAACGGAAAAAATTGATTATTGAAACATTCGTCTAGCCTATTCGAAACCTTTAAATAGGTTTTGAAGAATAGCGTCTAGGACGATCTTATTTAGCTGAATTACTTTGAAGCAGGTAAATAATTTCACTGAGTTGTTTGATACGTTTGACTTCATTCCATAGCATTTTTGCTTCAGGGTAATGCTTGGACATCATCCCAAGCCATTGTTTATAGCGTCCCACCATATTAATTTCTTTTTTATAAGGGCCATGTAAGAAACGAATTTGTAGGGCTAAAAGCTCATCCCATGTGATGAGCGGTTCATCTAAATTTTGGCGGATACATTGGGTCAAATCAGGAGTGGTGACTGCACCACGACCAATCATTAAATCGTTGCAACCTGATTCTAAACGACACTGTTTTGCATCGCTATTGGTCCAAATTTCACCATTGGCAATCACATTAATTTTCAGTGCTTCACGAATGGGTTGGAGCTGATCCCAAAATGCAGGGGGCGTATAACCTTCGGCTTTGGTTCGCGCATGTACTGTTACCCAAGCAGCACCTGCATCTTCAATTGCATGTGCATTTTCTAAAGTAAAGTTTCTGTCCATATAGCCTAACCGCATTTTTGCAGATACTGGAATGTGGCTAGGTACAGCATCCCGAACGGCTTTGACCAGTTGATAAACCACTTCAGGTTCATCTAACAGCACTGAACCGCCACGGTGACGGTTCACAGTTTTGGCAGGGCAACCAAAGTTCATATCAATGGCAGGTGCGCCAAGTGCTACAGCGCGAATGGCATTGGCTGCCAGCATTTCAGGATCATTGCCTAGAAATTGTACATGTACGGGAGTGCCTGCCGCAGTTTTACCCTCAGTCAATAATTCAGGACAATAGGTGTGGTAAACGTGATCTGGTAAGACTGAATTCGTAACACGAATAAACTCAGTGACACACCAATCAAAGCTGCCGATATGGGTGAGTACATCACGCATGATCGGATCGGTTAAGCCTTCCATGGGTGCAAGGATAAGTTTCACAGAGGTGTTACCAATCAAATCAAAAAGTGGTGTTATACGTTTTTTTCAGGGAGATGTCTAGGAAAAGGGCTTTGAAATATTCTAGAGTGCTATAGGTTTGACTATCGCTCTTATACTGAGGATATTGCAGGTATTTTGTATAGTTGAAACATTAAGTTGTTGAGACGAGTTAAAGTTTTATTTTTTATACTAAGCCCTGTTGTTTCATGCTGTTTAAATGCTTTCACTCATTTTCTAGTATCGATTTGAAAAGCCTTGAATTTCTCGTGCATCATTCGTTTACTAAAACCAGATAAGTAACCGTGAACGAGTTCGGGGCTAAATTCTTGAGAAGATTTAGCTATAAAAATGTATCCAGAAAATTAGAATAGAAGAGTCCAATTTTCTGGATGCAGATGAATTCTGCTGTTTTTTATTTTGCGCTCAGCTTTAATCTGATTTAAATAAGATTAAGACCAACCTTGTTGACGATGACGTATGTAAGGCAAAATTGAAACTAATGCCAACACTGCTAATACTGCACCAATCCACAAACCTGAACGTAATCCATAACCATTTGTAATCGCTAAACCACCAATATAGGAGCCACCACCTAAACCAATATTAATTACTGAGGTGTGAACTGCATTGACCATAGGGCCTGGATGCGCAACACTGACAATTCTCGCCATCATGGCTGGATTCATTGGAACACCAGATAATCCAATCAAAATGATTGCGATGATCGCTACTGTTTTATATTCGGCAAAGATTGCAAAAGCGAACAAGGATATACTTAATACAGTGAGTCCGATGAGCATAATTTTAAGACTGTGATGATGTGCTAAGCGACCTGTAATTGTATTGCCCACAATATTTGAAAAACCAAATGCCATTAAAATAAAGGGTACGACTTGCATGCTAAACCCTGTAATATCGACCAATACAGGGACAAAATAACTAAATGCCGCAAAGCTTGCACCTAAAATTAAGCAACTTGTTGCACAGGCTTTCCAGTAGGCTTTATTTTTAAAGGCTTTGATCTCTTCTTCCATTTTGATTTGCCCACCACCAGTTACCTTAGCAAGAGACGTACTAGAGGAATGAGACAAATAAACACCAACACAGCGACTAAGCCAAAAGTAATGCGCCAGCCCCATTGTTGATCAATCATCGTCGCAAGAGGGACACCAGACACAGTGGAAATCATAAAGCCGCCAATAACAATCGCTGCTGCTTGTGGACGATCATGATTCGGAACCATCGCCATACTGATGGCGAGTGAAAGGCTTAAACAGCCTGCACATAAAACACCCGTGACAAGGCGGATGACGACCAAAATAGCATAACTGGAGATAAAGGCACTTAAGCCTTGGATCACGACATAGAGTGCTAAAAGAATCAGTAAGACTTTTCGATATTGAACTTTATATTTGAGGAAAAAATAGGTGAGTACAGGCCCACCTAGCATGACCCCAAAGGCATAATATGAAATTAAATGTCCAACATCACCGACACTAATTCCAAAGGCATGAGATAAAGTGGCGGTCATACCAGCGACCATCAATTCTGCTGTGCCAATTGAGAAAATTGCCAGACCCAATATATATACTGCTAACGGCATTTTTTTAACGCATTCCTATTCTTTAACGATCATTACAAAATTTGAGGGTTTTATTTCATTTGTGCTGGTGATGCAGTTACAAGTTGGCTAAAAGGCCATTAACCACATCTTCCAGAAAACTTTTATCTGAAATATTTTTATTCAGTACACGTAACCCGTAGTAACCAGCTAAAAAGCCTCGCGCCATTTCAAGTGCTGAAGCTTTGCGACTGAATTCCCCATTAACTTGCCCTTCGACAAATACTGCGAGGAGAGAGTTCTCTAAGCGTTGTCGATATTCTTGATTCAGGCTAGAGACGGCCTGATCTTTATCTCCCATTTCCAAAGCAGAGAATAAGACCATAGCTTCGTGCTGTTCCGATTGTGAAAGATCTTCGGCAATCCCCCAAAGTAAAAGGGATCGTAATCGATCTTTGAACAGTCCTGACTGTTTGAGAATGGATAATTGTGCTGCCATGGTTTGTTCATGACTACGCAATAAAGCTTGTTCATATAAGGCCTGTTTGCTACCAAAAGCATTATATAAACTTCCTCGTCCTAAACCTGTACTATCACACAAATTTTGTGCAGAAGTACCTGCATAGCCATTGGTACTAAAAACGGCTACGGCGGCATCGATGATCTCTTTATCTTCAAACTGTCTAGGACGGCCTGGAAGATTTGATTTTTCATCACTCATGGATGATCCAGAGAGGGGGTGAGCTGAGGGTGCATAGTAGATATTTTGGAACGATTTGTCAAATATTGAATCATTTTTTTTAATATTGGTTGAAATTATACTTATTTTAATATAAATCAATTATTTATTTTTTTGGTAAGAGCCTTATTAAATTATGACGTTTCAGGTTTAATTAATATTTAGCCACTATTTCACAGCTTTCAGTTGGTAAATCTAAACAAAAAGCTCTATTTGCCTAAAACCATTTCTAAAATAAATTTAGAACCAATAAAACCAACCGCCAGTAAGCCAAAACCAATTAAAGTAAAGCGAATGGCTTTTTGTCCGCGCCAGCCAAATTGATAATGTCCCACCAATAACGTGCCATACACAAACCATGAAATAATACTAAATACTGTTTTATGCGCTAGATGTTGTGCAAAGAAATTTTCAATTGTGAAAAAGCCAAAACCGAGTGCGATGGTGAGTAAAATAAAACCAGTAATAATCAAATCGAATAAAAGCGATTCCATAGCTTGAAAAGAAGGCAGTAAATTGACCCAAAAACGTTTCTTTTGTTTGTTTTTTAGTTCGCGATTTTGAAACCATAAAATGACTGCCTGTATGGTTGCCATTAACAATACAGCGTATGCTGACAGGGACAAAATAATGTGAATGTCCAAATCCCAGCTACGTTGTTCAATAAATTGAGTCGGTTGACTGAAGGTAAAACCTAAAATCAATCCTGCGGCAGCAACGGGTACACCAATCAGATTGAGTGCTAAAATAGGGCGGTAGGTACTAAACAGCAGACTCAGAAGTAACATCAGTCCAGATGTAAATGACATCAGTACAAATACATCATAGTTAACGCCCATTGGCGTCAACATGTCATAGTATAAAACTGTGGCATGTAAGGCTAAACCTAAGCCTAGGACAAGGCCAATAAACCAATGGTTTGAATCACGTCTAGCCATGAGGTTAATAAACAAATACCAAAACGACGTGGTATAAGCAATTAACGCTAAGATCGTGTACACCAAGGGGAGACTGATCATGTCAAACCTTTTTCAGGATGATGAATATTCATTTATATAAATTCGCCTCGAACTACAGTATCCTATAGCATTCTATGCATAAATTTTCTATTTTAAGAAAGATTTTTTTGCAACAACCATTTTAAGCGGATTTTGCAATGTTTGATACCTTAACAGAACGACTCACGCAGAGTTTAAGAAATGTTACTGGCTCAGGGCAGCTAACAGAAGACAATATTAAAGATACGTTACGTGAAGTACGTATGGCACTTCTTGAAGCCGATGTTGCCTTACCTGTAACTCGTGAGTTCATCGCGAAAGTTAAGGAAGAAGCATTAGGCCAACAAGTGATGACACAGTTATCACCTGGGCAAGCATTCGTTAAAATTGTCCATGACCAACTGACAAAAATGATGGGTGAGGCCAATGAGAGCCTTGACCTTGCAGCAAAACCGCCTGTAGTCGTGTTGCTTGCGGGTTTACAAGGTGCGGGTAAAACCACCACTGCGGCAAAACTGGCACGTTTTTTACAAGAACGTCAAAAGAAAAAAGTCGCGATGGTTTCTGCCGATGTATACCGTCCAGCAGCGATTAAACAGCTACAAACGGTTGCAGGCGAAGTCGGTGCAATTTTCTTAGAATCAAGTGCTGATGAAAAGCCGATTACCATTGTTACTCGTGCGATTGAACAAGCCAAAATTCAGTTTGCTGATGTATTGATTGTCGATACCGCAGGTCGTTTACATGTCGATGATGACATGATGGACGAAATTAAAGAGCTTCACGCAGCCATTAATCCAACTGAAACTTTGTTCGTGGTCGATGCCATGACGGGTCAGGATGCGGCGAATACGGCAAAAGCCTTTAATGATGCGCTCCCGTTAACGGGTGTCATTTTAACCAAAACTGATGGTGATGCTCGCGGTGGTGCTGCACTTTCAGTACGTGCAATCACTGGCAAGCCAATTAAATTCCTAGGCATGGGTGAAAAGCTTGATGCTTTAGAGCCATTCCATCCTGAACGTGTGGCACAGCGTATTTTGGGTATGGGTGACGTACTGTCACTGGTCGAAGAGCTTGAGCGTAAAGTCGACCGCGACAAAGCCGAGAAAATGGCGAAGAAATTGCAAAAAGGCGGCAGCTTCAACTTTGAAGATATGCTGATGCAATTTGAACAAATGAATAAAATGGGCGGCATGATGGGCTTCTTGGACAAGCTGCCTGGCATGAGCAATTCCGGAATTCAGGATGCGATAGCTCAAGCGAACCCTGAAAAACAAGTGAAAAAAATGGAAGCGATTATCCAGTCGATGACGGTCAAAGAACGCCGTAATCCAGATTTGATGAATCCAAGTCGTAAGAAGCGTATTGCTTCAGGTTGTGGTATGGATGTAGTTGAAGTCAATAAATTGATTAAACAACATGCACAAATGGCCAAAATGATGAAGAAATTTGCCAATCCATCGGGTATGGCCAAAATGATGCGTTCACTTGGTGGAATGCAAAAGCAATTTGGCGGTGGTGGCGGTATGGGGCCATTGTTTGGCGGCAATGATCCAAAAAAATAATTTTTAAAATGATAAGAAGGCGCTTTGTGCGCCTTTTTTCTTAACTAAATATAGATTTTAAATTTTCATACACAGATGTATTAAGAAAAAGCCAACATTTAGTTACCCGAAATCATAGGGGTTTGCGGCACACTCAATGATATTTAAAATAAAAGAGAAGATTAATGACACAAGTCTATGTCATCCACGGCTATACAGCGAGTCCTGAAGAAAACTGGTTTCCTTGGATGTTGAAAAAAGCCGAACAAGAAAAGGTTGGTTTAAAAGTACTGCGACTTGATCCTTCAACTACGCCTACACTTGAGGTGTGGGAACAACAAATGGATGAGCAAAGTGAAGAAATCAATGAAAACAGTATTTTTATTGCGCACAGTTTAGGCTGTATAGCGACCCTACATTTTCTCTCAAAAAAATTGCATCAACAAAAAATAAAGCAATTGGTACTTGTGGCAGGTTTTAATGGTCGTTTAGGTCGGCTTGATGAGGTAAACCCTTTTATCGATGCGGCAGAAATTAATTTTGAGCTTCTAAAAGAGCAGATTCAACATCGTACAGTGATTTACTCTCAAGGGGATGATCGAGTATTGCCCAAATTTAGTTTGGAACAAGCACAAAGTTTAGAGGCGACGGTGATTTCTGCACAGCATCAAGGTCATTTTATTGACTCAGAAGGCTGTACTGAATTGCCCGAAGTTTGGCAGGCTATCCAGCCTTATTTAAGCTTTAGATAAGTTCTGCCGAGAGTGCTGAATATAGCGTTGTAAACCTTTGAGCAATAAATCAGTTTCTATATGTGGTTGATGATGTGATAGAAACTTGGCAAATAAAGGTGCGTCACCACCCGTTAAAATAAGTTTTCGGGGGGATTGTTGCATGACATTTTCAATGCTGCTGACCAACCCCAAAAGAATGCCATGATGAACTGCATCAATGGTATTTCGACCTGGCGTGAGTTGGTCAAAAGCCGCATCAGGAATTTTAATGCCTTTGGTATTTTGAATAAGTGAATCACGTTGCAAATACAGGTTAGGTAAAATATATCCCCCTAAATGCTGTAACCCATCGACAAGATCAATCGTTAACGCGGTGCCACAACTAATAATGCAATAGTTTTGCTGTGGATTGTTGGCTACTGCCAATACTTGCAACCAGCGGTCAATGCCCAGTTGAGTGGTATTATCATAACCACAGTTTAAACCTGCATATTCAGCATGGACTTTGGCAAAAATAATGGGAACGTTTAAGGTTTTTAAAATACGTTGAATACGGTCATTATTTTTTTGATCTTGAACTGAAGAAACACCGACATTGTTCAGGTTCAAATCTTTAAAATGGTGAATCAAGCCTAAAAGTAAATCGGCTGGAGATTGAAGATGCATTTCGGCTGCATGTTGAATAATCTGATGATTGTCGGTAATCCAGTATTTTAGGCGCGTATTCCCAATATCTAGCCATAAATTCTTCATTGTCTTTCTCTAAGTAGAGCTGTCTAAGCAGCGCAAACGCCCTTGATAAAATTGTTTTAAACCTGCGTGAGTATCAATATTGACCGATCCATCATCTTGAATTCCTAAAAAAATGCCTGAACAAAGACCCGCATGATGTTCAAACTCAACAGCTTGATTTTTAAAAGCTGCATAGTGATTAAAACGTGCCGCCAAATTATAGCAATTATGATCAAACCAAGATTTGGCTTGTTGAATTGCCAGATAAAGTTCGGAAATTAACTGAATACGCGAAATATTGTGTAGGCCTAATTCGCGAAGCGATGTTGCATGCTGTTCAATATTTTCTTTGGGAATAGGCTCTAGATTGATTCCAACACCGACAATGACTTGATTCGGAGAGAGTGGTTCGACCAAAATTCCGCCACATTTCCCGTGCTGGCTATACAAATCATTTGGCCATTTGACTTGTAGATTTAAGTCTTTAAAGCTCGGCATTTGTAAGATATTCAGTGCAATTTCAAGAGCCAGTCGGCCATCAATAGGTGTTTCTGTATTCAACAATGTGCTTAAATAGATATTGCCTTCTGGCGAAACCCATTGCCGTTGGCGTTGTCCACGACCTTGGGTTTGCTTTGTACTACAAACCAAAACACTTTGAATGCCGTTGATTGCGATTTCACGCACATCATCATTGGTGGATGTTGTGACGGGTTTGAGTATTAACACTTCGGGGTTTTGCCCAGCATCATCAAGAATTTTTTGCAGTTGACGGGTCTCTAAATCCATTTAAATCAAGCAATAGTGGAATGTGAATCATGGAGTTAATCATATATTTGTGGATTGGTGCAATGGCGGGTTTTGCTGCAGGCCTATTTGGAGTGGGTGGTGGTCTGATCATTGTACCGATTTTATATATTGTATTTACTAAACTCAATTATGATCCCTCCGTGATTATGCACTTGGCTTTAGGCACATCTTTGGCCACCATTATTGTGACTTCAATTAGCTCGGTCTCAGCACATCATAAACGTGGTGCAGTACTTTGGCAGGTTTTTCGTAATTTAGCTCCGGGTTTGGCTTTAGGTGCATTTTTAGGTGCAGGAATTGCTGATTATTTGTCTGGTCAAGGTTTACAGTTATTAATTGGTTTTTTTGCAGTTTGGGTGGCATATGGTATGTTTTTTGGTGCTAGTAAGTCTGTCGATGTGACTCAATCTTTACCTTCTAATACCAAGCAAATGCTTGCCGGTGGCGGAATTGGCGTTGCCTCAGCAATATTTGGTATTGGTGGCGGAAGTTTGACTGTTCCATACTTACTTCGTCATGGTGTGGTCATTCAAAAAGCCGTGGCTACTTCGGCTGCGGGTGGCTTACCTATTGCCGTTGCAGGTGCAATAGGTTTTATGTGGTTTGGCTCAAATACAGCAGTTAAAGTGCCGCATAGTATTGGTTATGTCCATATTTATGCTTTTATTGGCATTAGTGTTATGAGTTTCATCACCGCGAAACTGGGTGCAAAAGTCGCGCATAAACTTTCAGCGGTCATGTTGAAAAAATGTTTTGCCGGTCTACTCACAGCGGTCGGCCTATATTTTATTTATCAAGGTGTTTCGGTCTATTTTTAAATTTAAACTGAGCTATGTAACTAGATTTTAAGGAAAATCAATCAAAAAGGGTTATAAATCAGTTTTATGAGCGCATGAAAGGTTATTTCAAATGAAGTGCAAGATAGAAGGAGTCTGATTCTTTGACGCTCCTTTGTTCTGAATACATTAATTGAGAACAAACAACTCGTTCAAAATACATAAATCTAGAAGTTAACGTCTAAAATGAGCTGAAAATCGCTCAATTGATAGAATAAATTCATGATTTAGTACTCCACCTCGGTCTAATTAAAAACTAAAATTTAGAGTTGGCTTTAAAGACTTAAAATTGTCTAACAATGTCATTTTCTTTCGCTTAAAAAATTAGTACAAAGTACGATGTCAATAATCACAGATGAAATTTTTAAATTTCATCTTATAAAAACAAAATAGGACGAATATGCCAGAACAAGAACGGGAGAGTTTGTCCGAACAGATTGCACAGCATATCAGTGAGCAAATTATTCGTGGCGAATTGGTGGAGGGTGAGCGGATTCAGGAGCTCAGAATTTCGGCTGAGCTGGATGTCAGTCGCGGTTCTGTACGTGAAGCTTTGCTTTTACTACAACGAACCCAGCTGATTGAAATTTATCCAAGACGGGGTGCGATTGTATCCGAAATGTCGGCCCAACAAATGCGTGCCTTATTTGACATGAGTGCTTTATTATTGGGTCAAATTGTTCAGCGTATGGCAGAAACTTGGCGTACCCATGAAGCGGAAAAACTTCAAGAACTTTTGGCTCAATTACATGAGGAGACCCGTCAAGGCAATACTGAAAAATTTTATGATTTAATTTTTAAAAGTATGTCCCAGCAACATGAAATGGTGGCAAATCCTTATTTGATGAAATTTTATCAAGAACTGTTGCCATCTCTGCGCCGTAGTTATTTTTTAACCTTAAATATCTCTCGGCGGGAGCTTCAAGAATCTTTTGATTTATTTAAGTTGGTGACTGATGCAGTTTTGATCCGAAAATCACAACAAGCTACTTTATTTATGGATGATTTTTGTCGACACTTGCGTAACCTTGTGTTGGAATCGCTGACACGGATGAAACAAATCGAACTTGCATGGGCAAGACGTTCACGACGTTGATCAGGACATTATGCGTTTAAGCAGCTTAAAACTTTCTGGCTTTAAATCTTTTGCCGATAGTACGACTTTACATTTCAAGGCGAATCGTACCGCCGTAGTAGGACCCAATGGTTGTGGTAAATCCAATGTGATTGATGCCATTCGTTGGGTCATGGGTGAATCAAGTGCACGCCAGCTTCGTGGCGGTAGCATGCAAGATGTCATTTTTACCGGTACGGCGAAACGTAAACCTGTGGGTGTGGCCAGTGTAGAATTACGCTTTGACAATACCTATGGCAAGCTGGGTGGCGCTTATAATGCTTACAACGAATTGGCAGTGCGTCGACAAGTCACTCGTGACGGAAAATCTGATTACTATTTAAATGGTACCAAGTGTCGTCGTCGTGATATTACCGATATTTTCTTAGGAACAGGACTTGGACCACGCTCCTATGCAGTGATCGAACAGGGCATGATTAACCGTTTGATTGATGCTAAACCTGAAGAAATGCGGATTTTCATTGAGGAAGCGGCAGGGGTTTCACGTTATCAAGCACGTCGTCGCGAAACTTTATTGCACTTAGACCATACCACGCAAAATTTATCGCGATTGGACGATATTGCTGCGGAACTTAAGTCACAGCTCAAAACTTTGAAACGTCAGTCTGAAAGTGCGCTTCAATATAAAGAATTAGAAACTCAGATTCGAACCATTAAAGTTGAAGTTTTGTCTTTTCAATGTGAGCAAAGTAGCCGTTTACAGCAAGAATATACTGTGCAGATGACTGCTTTAGGTGACACTTTTAAATTGGTTCGCTCTGAGTTGAATACACTCGAACACGATTTAACCGCGACCAGTGAATTATTCCAACGTCTGATTCAACAGTCGACCCCTTTGCAACAAGAATGGCAGCAGGCAGAAAAAAAGCGTTCTGAATTGAAAATGACGGTTGAACAAAAGCAATCTTTGTTGCAGCAAAATAGTTCAATCATCACTCAGTTGCAACAACAAAAAATGCAGACTAAAGAGCGTCTACAGTTGCTGGAGTTACAAATAGAAAGCTTACAGGTTCAGCAGGATCAGCAAACTGAGCAATTACAACAACAAGAAAGCCAGAGTCATCAATACACTCAAAGCAGCAGTGAGTTAAAAGCACAAAAGCAGCATGCAGAACAACAATTTGAGGGGGTTAAAACTCAAGTTGAGAAAATGCAACAACAAAAAATGCAAATGCTGGCACAAAGTGAACAATTAGCCAAAAATATTATGCGAATTGAACAGCAAAAACAAAGTTTGCAACAACAGACTGCACAACTTCAACAGCAAGATCAGTTGAATAATATTGAACAACTGGAATTTCAAAAAAGCGAACTGAGTCAACAGATTGAACAGCTAGAACAAGATATTTTAATCCAGCAACAAGATTTAAAACATGCACAGACGCAGTATGCCCAGCAAAAAAATGATGTTTCAAACTTACAATCTGCTATTCATGTGTTGCAAGCGGAACAAAAAAATCTGACGCAATTACTGGTGAAAAATAGCCCAAAAGCGTTGGATAATGTGGTGCAATTGGCACAAGTTTTGAAGTTGAAGGGGCAAGCCAAAGTACATGCCAATTTAATTGAAAAGTTTTTAGCAGAGTGGTTGGGTGCCAATGTAGTGGATGCCGACCATGGCATTATAGAAAATATACCACGTCAACTTCAAATAAATAGCTTACAACAAGATACGATTCAGTTGGCGGATTTACCTTGTTTAGCCAGTTGGATTGAATCACCACAACATTCGCTTTGGCAGCAGGTGGCTGTCGCAGAAAATTTAAATCATGCGTTGTCCTTACAAAACCAACTCAGACACGGGCAATCCATTTTAACGCTAGATGGTTATCAGGTTGCTGCGGATTGGTTGGTGGGTTTGTTTTTCGATGAAACCAGTCAAGCGGGACAAGGGAGCTTAAGTCATCGTATTCGTTTAGATGAAATTGACACTATATTAAGTGTCCAGTTACCGCAGCTTAAAAGTATTGAACAGCAATTACCTGAAGTGATACAACAGATTCAAACACTCCAACAAAATATTCAAGATCAGCAGGAAAACTTAAAGCAACAGCATAAAGCCTTGCAAATGATTGATGTGGCAATGGCGAAGGCTCAAAGTACGCTGCAAGCATTTTCCATGCAGCAACAGCAGTTGCAAAGTCAACTTCAACAACTTGATGAACAGTTGGAAGAAGATGCGATGCAAAAAGATGATTTAGAAATTGATTTACATGTTTTAAATTTAAAGCTTGAGCAACTTTTACCAAATTATAAAAATTTGCAGTTTCAGCTTGAACAGTTCAGTGAACAGCTTGAACAGAATCAGCAGACAGAACAGCATGCTCAACAGGATGTAGAGTTACTGCGCCGTCAGAGTACTCAAACTCAGCAGCAAATGGCATTACTTGAAAAAGATATTTCGTTTTTAAAAATGCAATATCAACAAATTATGCTACAAATAGAACAGGCTAAAAAGTTAATTGATCCGGTTCAGTTGGAATTGCCGATATTGGAAACGCAATTCCATCAACAAGCAGAAATGACTGAGAAATTACAAAAAACTTGGAGCGAATGGCAAGTAGAGCTGAATAATCTGCAAGAAAAACAGCAACAGTTGACCGAGCAGCGTCATCAACATCAACAACAAGATGAAAATTTACGTGGGCAATTAGAAGAAAAACGACTGGCTTGGCAAGTGGCAAAATCCGATTTTCAACATTATTCAGAACAACTCACTGCTTTAAATAGTGAAATGATCTGTGGCTTAAAAATTGATGTCATTTCGCATCAAAAACAACTTGAAAAAGCCCAGCAGCAATTTGATAAATTGGGTCCAGTTAATTTGGCAGCTTCTGAAGAATATGAAGAAATTTCCACACGTTTTGCGCAATTAAGTCATCAAATGCAGGATTTGGAGAAAACAGTTGATCAATTGAAAAATGCCATGAAAAGTATTGATCAAGAAACCCGTAAATTGTTCATGAATACTTTTGATCAAGTGAATTTAGAGCTACAAGATTTGTTTCCAAAAGTGTTTGATGGTGGAGAAGCGAGTTTAAGCCTCGAAGATGATTGGCAGTCAGGTGTAAAATTGATGGCACGTCCGCCAGGAAAGCGTAATAGCACTTTGGCTTTATTGTCGGGTGGAGAAAAAGCCCTGACTGCATTGGCTTTGGTATTTGCGATTTTTCGTTTAAATCCTGCACCATTTTGTGTTTTAGATGAGGTTGATGCGCCGTTGGATGATGCCAATGTCGGTCGGTTTTGTAATTTGGTAAAAGAGCTTTCTGAACACGTGCAATTCATTTACATTACTCATAATAAAGTTGCAATGACCATGGCAACCGATTTGTTAGGTGTTACCATGCCAGAAGCTGGCACATCAAAATTAGTTACTGTCGATTTGGAACAGGCAAAAGAATACGGTTTAGTCGCGGAGTCATAATATGGAAGTCACCACCATCGTTGGTATTGTTATTGCCGTTATCATTATGCTATTCGGCTTAAGAATTTTGTTTAAAAAACCTACTGATGCAGCACCGTCATTAGAATCAAACTTGCATATGGATAAAGATAGCCAGCAACCTGTGATTCCACGTCATGTTCGCGATCAATTGCACAGTAGCAAAGCTGAAGCGGTCGCACGGGTAGAACCAACTTTGGCTGAAGTACCCGTGGTGACGAATGAGAAGCTTGAACATTCTGAAGAGAAAATGGCGGAAGCAGTTGGTGTTCAGCCAACAATTGCCGCAATGCCTGACTCAGTTGAAATCGAACAACAAGCGCTCAGTGACCAAAAAATTCAAGATCAAAACTCTAAAAACCCAAGCGTTGTCCAAGACGGCCTGATGGCAGCTGAAACATTACAAGCTCAATCCGAAAAAGAAAATACGCTGCCAGAATTTAGTTTAAATACTCAGATTGAAAAAGCTGAAATTTCAGAATTTGATGATGAAAGCAGTATTTTAGATGAGCATTTACATGAACAGCAACGTGTGGATGAAGAAAGTGCATTATCGACTGCGGTTGATTTTATTGCCCTCAATATTTATCCAGAACGTCGAGTGCTTTCAGGTGAAAAAACCTTAAAAGTCTTGCTTAAATATGGTTTGCGCTTTGGTGAAATGGCGTGTTTTCACCGCTATAGCCAAGATGAAAGTAAATTGCTTTTTTCAGTGTTGCAAATTACAGATGAAGGTGCAGCAGGTTTTGACTTAGAAACGCTCTCGACTGAACAAGTCAAAGGGCTAGCTTTTTTCTTGGCATTACCGCATAGCGATGTACAAAATGCTTTTGATACGATGGATAGTATTTCGCGTTTAATTGCCCGTGAAATTGACGGCACAGTTTATGATCAAAACAATCAGGAATTTACCCCACAGCTCCGCGAACAATGGCGTCATCAAGCGATTGATTACCGTTCAGGTCATGCAGCAGAAGTTTAGTTTGAAACTGAGTGGCGTGATTTCTATAATAGCAAATAGATTGAATATTTTTTAAGGGCGGAAAATACACCGCCCTTTTTTATGGTGAAGACATGACTCAAAATTCAACGATCAAAGCGCAAATGCGTCAATTGATCCAAATTTTAGCCCAGCATAATCATGCTTATTACGTCATGGATCAACCAACCATCCAAGATAGTGAATATGATCAACTCTTTCACCAACTCAAAGCCTTAGAAGAACAATATCCTGAAGAGGTACACCCAGATTCACCTACGCGTAAAGTAGGCGGGAAAGCTTTATCTAAATTTGAAACGATTACCCATGTTGTACCTATGTTGTCTTTGGGCAATGTCTTTAATCAAGATGATTTATTTGCTTTTGCACGTCGTGCTGAAGAAAGATTACCCAATCAAAATATCCAATACGATGTTGAACTCAAATTTGATGGTTTAGCCATTTCACTTTGGTATGAGCATGGCATTCTGGTGCGTGGTGTCACCCGAGGCGATGGTGAAACAGGTGAAGTCATTACTGAAAATGTAAAAACAATTCGTAATTTACCCAAGTTTCTTTCTTCTTCTCAGATACCTGTCCCTACGCTTTTGGAGGTGCGCGGTGAAGTGCTTATGCCTAAAGCTGGGTTTGAAAAACTGAATGTTGAAAATGCAGCCAAAGGTGAAAAGACCTTTGCCAATCCAAGAAATGCTGCTGCAGGCAGTTTACGTCAGTTAGACCCAGCCATTGCAGCATCAAGACCGTTGGCATTTTATGCTTATGGAATTGCACAGTGTGAACCTCATCATAAACAAACCACGATGTTTGAAAGTTTGGAATGGTTGACGCAGTTTGGTTTTGCTGTAGGCGAATGTCATTTTGTTTGCGATAGTATTCAGGATGTTCAAGAAAAATATGATCAAATTAATTTAAAACGTGCAAAGCTGAGTGTTGAAATTGATGGAATAGTCATTAAGGTCAATGACTTAAAACAACAGCAGCAATTGGGCTTTTTAAGTCGTGAACCACGCTGGGCAACTGCATATAAGTTTCCAGCAGTCGCGGCTTTAACCACGGTTGAAAATATTGATTGGCAAGTTGGACGTACTGGAACGGTAACGCCAGTCGCACGTTTAAATCCTGTAGCGGTAGGTGGCGTCACTGTCTCTAATGTGACACTGCATAATATAGGTGAAATTCACCGTTTAGATGTCCGTATTGGCGATACTGTCAGTGTATATCGTAGCGGTGATGTTATTCCTAAAGTAGAAAAAGTGTGGTTAGAATTTCGTCCTGAAAATACTTTAGACGTTCATTTACCAGAAACTTGTCCTGTCTGTGAGTCACCTGTCGTTATGCCAGAAGGTGAAGCTTTAGCACGCTGTTCAGGCGGTTTATACTGTGCTGCACAGCGTATAGAAGCGATTCGTCACTTTGTATCACGTAAGGCACTGGATATTGAGGGTTTAGGTGAACGCTGGGTAGAATCTTTATTGCACCTGAATTTATTAAAAAATGTCGCCGATATTTATAGTTTGCATGAGCACCGCGCACAATTGCTCACGATAGAAAAAATGGGTGAAAAATCGGTTCAAAATTTATTTGATGCGATTGAAAAAAGTAAAAAAACAACTTTTGCTGCTTTCATCTATGCACTTGGAATTCGTGGTGTAGGAGAAACTACCGCACGCATGCTAGCCAATAATTTTCAGACGCTTGAGGCACTCAAAGCTGCTGATTTGGATACACTAAAGAAAACACCAGATGTCGGTGATATTACAGCTGAATGGATTGTCGATTTTTTTCAGGCCGAGCACAATTTAGAGGTGATTCAGCGTTTAGTGGATGCTGGAATACACTGGGATGCGCCGCTTGCGCCAACGCGTCAGCCTCTAAACGGTGAAAGTTGGGTGATTACAGGCACACTCAGTCAAATGGGACGTGATGATGCTACACATATGTTGCAAGCCTTAGGTGCACGCGTCAGTGGGAGTATTTCGAGCAAAACCAAATGTTTGGTTGCAGGTGAAAAAGCAGGTTCAAAACTTGAAAAAGCTGAAAAGCTAGGCATACGAGTGATGAATGAAACTGAGTTTTTAAGCTTAATGGCAGAATATGGACAAGTTTTATAACATTTTATAAAAGTCTTATGCGTCTAAAAGCATCCTTGATTCAAGAAGAAGTCATTATGAAGGACATAATTTATAACATTATGTCCTTCATTTTCGATGAGTTTAACTATCGAGAAGATTGGGTTTAGTTATTTCATTTAAATGGATAAATGTGGAAAATAGAAATATTAATTTCAGTTAAATTTTATCCAAAAATGGAGCTCGATTGAATAAACCATTTATCTTTTACAGTACAGTTTCTGCTTCATTTTTAAAATAATTTAAGACGGTGGGGTTAATATTGATTCAATCTTTTAGCAGAGTATGTACCGTTGCTTTTGCGATCTTTTATAATGAGTAAAATCATTCAAATGATTTGGGAGTAATCATTTGTCTATATAAGCATCCGTATAAAACTTTAATTTTAATCGCGTGGTACATCTAGGTTGAGCCTACTTCATCCATAATATAAGACTCATAAAGTCTTTCTGCTCAGTCTTCCCATGAATAAGAACCATTTGTAATCGTTACAAATCTTAAAATAATAGTTTTAGATGGAAAACAGATCTATAAAAATGCTCTGAATGACGCAAAGGCTTATTTTTTATATAAAAAGTGAGACGCGGTAAAGTGAAAATGCGTATGCTTCTCATTTTTATTTTATAAAAATCATAAACTTACATAATTTATCTTTTGCATTCAGGAGCTGTTTTGGCCATACTATTGAAAAAGGGTAGGAGAATTTGAAATGCGTGGCAATCCAGAAGTCATAGACTATTTAAATATGTTGATCGGTGGCGAACTGGCTGCTCGTGATCAATATCTCATTCATTCTCGTATGTATGAAGATTGGGGTTTAGCTAAAATCTTTGAACGTATCGATCATGAGATGCAAGAAGAAGCAGCGCATGCCGATTCGATTATTCGCCGTGTTCTTTTCTTGGAAGGCACACCGAATATGAATCGTGATGATATTGAAACGGGTGAAGATGTAATCACGTGTTTGAAAGCAGATTTAAAGCTTGAATATCATGTACGTGAAAAATTAGCGATTGGCGTAAAACTTTGCGAAGAAAAGGGCGATTACATTACTCGCGATATGTTGCGTCAGCAAATGTCGGATACTGAAGAAGACCATACCTATTGGTTAGAAAAACAAATTCGTCTGATTGAATTGATTGGTTTACAAAACTATATTCAATCACAAATGTAGAATGTAAAGTGTTTAGCAAAAAGCCCAGTACATACTGGGCTTTTTGCTGAGAGCAAAATTTTAAGATTATCTATTTAACTGATTTAACATTATTTTTTGAGAGTTTTTGAATATCTGCTAAAACTTGGCCAGCATGGGATTGTGTGTTGACACTATTGTAGTGATAAACAATTGTCCCTTGAGGATCAATCAAAAAACTTTCACGTTTTGCAATTTTAGTTATGCCTAAATTGCGTACTATGCCGAGTTGAGTGGCCAGATGGTGATTGTTGTCGGCCAGAATCGGAAAAGGTAAACCTAATTTTTCAGAAAATTTTTGATGAGATTTAACATCATCTAAACTGGCACCGAGCACCACGGCGTTATTTTTTAAAAATTGTGGATAGAGTGCCTTGAATTGATAGGCTTCTTGCGTACACCCGGGTGAGTTATCTTTCGGATAAAAATAAAGCACAACCCATTTGCCTTTATATTGGCTAAGTGAATGCCATTTTGAATTTTGATCTTGAAGTTTAAAGGCAGGCGCAATTTTGCCCACCCATTCTTTTTGGGAGTTTAGATCTTTTTTTAAAACCGAATTTTCAGCATGACCCAGTGTAATAGCCCCAAAGGTTGTACTGATGCAAACTAGACCGATATTCAATATTTTATTGTAGTTCATCATATATACTTTATAAGATTCATCGAGAATCATTTGATCTTACCAAGATTTAAAATTGAATGTAGATAAGAATGTATGGGTATTTGTTTCTTGATGTATATAACAACAATCGTAAAACTAAAACTTACGACAAAAATCAGAACAGCAAGGAGATTGGCGCAACATGAATCAAGTGAAAACCGAATGTTGTAGCCTCGCTTGAGACATGGCAAGCACAATGAAATATTCGTAACTGAAGCTATCAAAACACGTCACGCGGAGCATGGACGGATAGAAACGCGATCCCAGTTAGACTTCGAAGATCAAGATTATTTATTGGTTTATGTGCGTGTAAAAATATTGCTGATGCTCAGTAAGTAGGCCGAAACAGCACGTTTGATCTGGATAAAATATAGAAACAGTTTTAAAACGCGCTGGCAAAAAAGTTATTTCTACTCAATGATTGCTAGACTGAGCAGATAGGCTCTAGTATTGAAGACTAAAAGCTAAAAATAAAAGCCGTTATACTGCGACTCAATAGATTGAAGAAGAGCTTAGCATTGAAGCAAAAAATTTTATTGATTACAGGTTGGGGGGGCGGAATTCAGCCACTTGAACCTTTGAAACAAGCATTAGAGCAACGAGGACATGCCGTCGAGCTATGGAATATTTTTAATGTTTTAGACCAACATATTTTACAGCAAAAAGTGGCTCTTGCTCATGGCTTTGATGCGATTGTTGGTTGGTCATTAGGTGGTCAGTTAGCAACACTCTTGGTTGAGCAAATTGAATTAAGATACACCGAGCAAAAAGTTCTCATTAGTTTGGCCTCTAATCCTTGTTTTGTAGCCGATACCACTTGGCAAACTGCAATGAGTTCACTCAATTTTCAACAATTTAAACACTCTTTTGAACAAGATCACATTGCGACCTTAAAGAAATTTGGATATATGATGTGTCAGGGCATGAGTACACTTAAACCAGACTTCCTGACTTTACAAAATTTAATTCAACCTCAGCCAATTCTTTTATTAAAACAGGGTTTAATTTTGTTGGAAAAATTAAATACCGTCAGTATCTTAAAAAAATATGCAGGTCATCAATACCATGTTTTTGCAGAGCAAGATACTTTGGTTGATTACAAGATTATGCAAAAAATTGCTGAATTCGAAGCGAAGTTTTTAAAAGTGACAGGAATTAAAGGTTCACATGCATGTCCATTATTTCAAATGCAGCAAATAACTGACAAAATCTGCCAATATTTACAGGAAATAAATTAAACATCAGGATAAGTGGTAAATATCGCAATTTATTTTTTATCTGTGCAGGTTTAAGATCAAGCACCTAGGTTTTTGCTGCATATACGGAGTTAAGGATGACCGAAACAACTGATCTGGAATTTGATCTTGCGCATATTTGGCATCCTTATACATCTATGACTCAGCCTTTACCTGTGTTTAAGGTAAAGCAAGCATATGGAGCGATTATAGAGTTAGAGGATGGCCGTCAATTAATTGATGGAATGTCCTCTTGGTGGTGTGCCATTCATGGTTATAACCATCCAGAATTAAATCAAGCCGTGACCGAACAATTACAAAAAATGTCACACATCATGTTTGGTGGGTTTACCCATGATCCTGCCATTCAATTGGGAAAATTACTGCTCAAAATAACTCCGCCCAGTTTAGATAAAATTTTTTATGCCGATTCAGGTTCCGTTGCGGTAGAAGTTGCTTTGAAAATGGCAGTGCAGTATTGGGTTTCACTGGGTCAACCGATTAAAACCAATTTTGTCACGCCACGTTCGGGCTATCATGGTGATACATGGAACGCAATGTCGGTTTGTGACCCAGTCACGGGCATGCACCAAATTTTTGGCACAAGCTTGCCCAATCGTTTTTTTGTACCCGCACCTAAAGTGGGATTTTATGAAGAATGGGATCAGTCAGATATTGCCGAATTAGCGCAGATATTAAAATTGCAACACAAGAATATTGCCGGCTTAATTTTAGAACCCATCGTGCAGGGTGCAGGCGGGATGCGGTTTTATCATCCCGAATATTTACGTCAAGCCAAATTGCTCTGTGAAAAGTATCAAGTCTTGTTAATTTTTGATGAAATTGCTACGGGTTTTGGACGCACAGGAAAATTATTTGCTTGGGAACACGCTCAAGTTGAACCTGATATTATGTGTATCGGGAAAGGATTAACGGGCGGCTATATGACGCTTTCTGCAACCTTAACCAGTCAAAAAGTCGCTGAAGCCATCAGTCAGGGTGAAGCCAGTGTGTTTATGCATGGCCCAACGTTTATGGCCAATCCTTTGGCTTGTGCTGTTGCCGTAAAAAGCACCGAGATTTTATTGGCACAAGACTGGCAAGCGACAATTCAACGTATCGAAAAACAATTACAACAGCATTTATTGCCACTCTCTACCCTTAATTATGTGCAAGATGTGCGTATTTTAGGTGCCATTGGTGTGGTAGAGCTGACTTTTAATGTTGATATTAAGACCTTACAACAAGAATTCGTCCAACGAGGGATTTGGATTCGACCGTTTGGAAAATTGGTTTATGTCATGCCACCTTATGTGATCAGTGAAACTGAATTAAACCGTTTATTAGAACAGTTGGTTGAAGTGGTCATACTGATGCAAGAAGGTGTAGCATGAACCTATTAAATAATTATGCGGCCAAGCTAGATGAACTGAAGCAGCAAGGTAATCTGCGTCAATTTACGACCAATATACAGGATGGTCGTAACATTCAGATTAATCAGCAAAGTATGCTTAATCTTTCATCGAATGATTATTTGGGTTTAGGATCAAATCTTCATCTGCGTGAACAATTTTTTGATGAAACACCGAATGAACATCGGATTATGAGTTCTTCATCCTCTCGTTTATTAACAGGAAATTTCCCTGAATATGAGCAATTGGAAAACAGTTTAAGCCATGCCTTTCATGGTCGCGCTGTGCTCTTGTTTAATAGTGGCTATCATATGAATATTGGTATTTTACCTGCATTGAGTGACAGCAAGACATTAATTTTGGCAGATAAATTGGTTCATGCCAGTCTCATTGATGGTATTCGCCTATCTACAGCAAAATATCTGCGCTATCGTCATAATGATTTAAATCATTTGATGCAACAGTTACAGAAATATCATGTCGATGAAAGTTTTGATCGAATTATTGTTGTCACTGAATCGATCTTTAGCATGGATGGTGATGAAACCGATTTATCGGAATTGGTGCGGATTAAACAGCAATTTAATAAAGTGATGTTGTATGTCGACGAAGCACATGCAATAGGCGTGCGCGGCGAGCAAGGTTTAGGCTGTGCTGAACAGTATGATGTGGTAGACGAGATAGATTTTTTGGTTGGAACATTTGGTAAAGCTTTGGCTTCGGTCGGTGGGTATTTGATGTGTCATCCAATTGTCCGTGAATATTTAATCAATGCTATGCGACCACTTATTTTTAGTACTGCGCAGCCACCGATTTGCATGGCATGGACGCATTTCATCTTTCAAAAAGCTTTAAAGCTCAGCACACAGCGTCAACACTTACACGCTATTAGTCAATCTTTACAACATACAATCCAGCATAAAGGTTTTGAATGTCCATCCACTTCACACATTGTGCCTGTGATTATTGGGGATTCACAAAAAACGGTAGAAAAAGCCAAACAGTTGCAGCATGCAGGATTTTATATCATGCCCGTTCGGCCGCCGACCGTACCAAAAAACAGTTCCAGATTACGTATTTGTCTAAATACGCAAATCGATCAGACTGATCTTGATCAGTTAGTTGAAATGCTGTGAGTGTTGTATGTTAAATATTGATAAAACTCAAGTCGCGCAGCGCTTTGCTAAAGCAGGGAAAAGCTATACGGAACATGCAGTCGTTCAAAAAAAGATTTGCCAGCAACTTCTGACCTTGATGTTGAATCATTTGCCTCAGCGGTGTTTTAACCAAACTTTTGAAATGGGTTGTGGTTCAGGCAATCTTAGTCATTTGTTGATGCAAAATTTTGAGATGAAGCACTGTGTATTCAATGATCTTTATCCACAAGTAAAAACGCATTTTTCCAATTTACAAAATATAGAATGGTTAATTGGAGATGTAGAGCAACTCGACTTTCCTCAATCGCTCGATTTGATTACTTCAAGTTCTGCTTTGCAGTGGATGAGCCATATCGAGCATATTTTTAAAAAATGTTCTGAGGCGTTAATACCGGATGCTTATTTTTGTTTTTCAACTTTTGGGCCGCACAATTTAACAGAAATTAAAGCGCTCACACGTCAAGGTTTAAGTTATTTAAATATTGAAGAGATTCAGGAAAAAATGACTGCTCAAAATTTTGAAATATTGCATCTTTCTGAACATATAGAAACTTTGACCTTCCCACATCCTAAGTATATTCTGCAACATTTAAAAGCCACGGGTGTAACTGCCACAGCATCCAAACATCGTTGGACAAAACAATCACTGCAAAAATTTTATCAAGACTATCAGCAATTTTCACAGATCAATCAAGCAGGGGAATGCTTGTATACATTAAGCTATCACCCTATTTACTGTATCGCACGGAGCAAGTTATGACTGCACAAGTTTATTTTATTAGTGGTATTGATACTGGGATTGGTAAAACTTATGCAACAGGTTATTTGGCAAAATTATGGAATCAACAAGGGACGAAAACCATTACCCAAAAATTAATACAAACGGGAAATGTAGATAGATCTGAAGATATTGAGCAGCATCGAGAAATTATGCAGATGGGCTGGTTCCCTGAAGATGAAAGTAAACTGACGATGCCAGAAATTTTTAGTTATCCTGCTTCCCCGCATTTAGCCACTCAAATTGATGGTCGTGAAATTGATTTTCAGAAAATTGCCGATGCAACCCAACAGCTGACCGAAAACTATTCATGCGTTTTGCTTGAAGGTGCAGGTGGTTTAATGGTGCCTTTAACGACAGAGCTACTGACCATTGATTATGTAGCAGAAAAAAAATTTCCTGTGATTTTGGTGAGTTCAGGTCGGCTAGGCAGTATTAACCATACTTTACTGAGTCTGGAAGCGATGAAACAGCGTGGTCTAGATCTTTATGCGCTGGCGTATAACTTAAAGGATGAGTCTCAAGATGCGATTATTTCCAAAGATACGGCTGAATTCTTAAAAAATTATCTGATTAAACATTTTCCAAAGGCAAAATGGATCGATATTCCTGTAATTTAAAAATTCTTTTTATTTAAGGAAAAACTGTTTTGAAAATTAGAAACCATTCATCAGGTGTAAGGTTAATTCGTTCATAGTTTTTAAAATAGATCCTTTTCAGTTTGTATAAAAGACATCTTGTATTGTTTATATCTCATCTTTCAAGCAGTGATGAAGAGCATTTCATGTATTAAACAAGATAATGCGTTTAAAAAATGCCAATCAATATTGAACTGATTGGCATTTAATAAAATAAACTACTTTGATTTAAAACTTTGCATCATTAAAACTTTTTAAAGCCTTTATTTATGCCAAAAGGTTTACGTTGAGCAAATTTGTTTTCACCACGGTTTTCGTTATCCATCGTGTTTCCGTTACGTTCATTCGTTACGCGATGACCACGGTCATCATTACGTTGTTCTGAGCGGTCATTACGTTTGTTAAAATGGCTATTGTTATGGCCATCTGTGCGGACAGCGCGAGCGTTAAAAGGCTTATCGCTACGCGTATTCTCAGCACCAGCTTGACGTGGCTCACGACGTTGTTCGGTTTGTTGAGTTTCACCATCTGTATCACGACGTTGCTGACGTAAGTAACCACCACGACGTGCTGCCATGGGTTTATCTTGCATACGTTCGTTACGGCGTTTTGCCATACCGAAAAGACCTGTGCCCTGACGTGGCTTCAACTCAACCGATTTGGTTAAGTTATCGATATCATTTTTATCAAGTTCTATCCATCGACCCGTACGAAGTTCGCGTGGAAGAATGACTGTACCGTAACGAGTACGCAGTAAGCGGCTGACTTTAAGACCTTGGGATTCAAAAATACGACGTACTTCGCGGTTACGTCCTTCTTTGACTACGACTTGATACCAACGGTTAATGCCTTCACCACCAATCTCAGAGAATGATTCAAATTTGGCCGGACCGTCATCTAGAACTACGCCTTGGGTCATATTTTTTTTGATTTGTGGTGTAACTTCACCCATCACGCGCACGGCATATTCACGTTCAATTTCATTTGAAGGGTGCATTAAACGATTCGCCAATTCACCATCATTTGTGAACAGTAAAAGCCCACTCGAGTTAATGTCTAGACGACCGACCATGACCCAGCGATCACCTGGAATAGAAGGAAGCTGTTCAAATACGGTTGGACGAGATTCTGGATCATTGCGAGAGCAAATTTCACCTTCTGGTTTGTAATAAATCAGAACGCGACGACGAATTTCATCTTCAATCTGGAATTGTACCTTGCGACCATCGATGCGAAGCTCATCAGCAGGTTCAATACGTTCACCCACTTGGGCCACTTTTCCATTGATACTGACACGTCCAGCGGCAATGACTTCTTCCATATAACGGCGAGAACCCAGACCAACGCGTGCAAGCACCTTTTGTAATTTTTCACTCATGACAGCATAACCTTAGAAATTATCATCAACAGTTCACCTATTTATGACTTCGGTGCGTGAGCATCGAGCGCCATAAAAGCTTCCTTGGCATCCTGTAGGGGAGGCAGTTGGCTTAAAGACGCTAGGCCAAATGCATTTAAAAATTGTGGCGTTGTAACTAACAACGCAGGTCTTCCTGGGAGTTCTCTAAAACCAGATTCTTTAATCCAGTTCCAATCAAACAATGATCTTAAAATTTGACTATTGTTTGACACTCCACGAATTTGTTCAATATCTGCTCGAGTTACGGGTTGATGGTAAGCAACAACAGCAAGTGTTTCGAGCAAAGTTGGCGATAAACGAGTTGGTCGTTCTGGCCATACTTGAGTAATGACATTGCGATATTTAGCCCGAACTTGAAAACGGAAACCTTGTGCAGTTTCAATGAGTTCAATCGATCGGCCATGTTGTAGCATTGCCAGTTGTTGTAAAAGTTGACGCAACTCAGATTTGTTGTAAGTATTTTGAAATGCTTCTTTTAAGCGTGCAAGAGAAACAGCTGTCTCACTGGCAAAAATAATAGCTTCAAGTTGCATTAAAATTTCATGCTGATTGTCTGCAACCGACAAAGATAAAACTTGATTATTGTTCATGCTAGCACACCTTGAATGCTAAGAGGTGCTTCAATACCAGTGCTAATGATATTCACTTTTTGCTGACGTGTAAGTTCTAAAATAGCCATGAAGGTCACGACTATACCCATGCGACCTTGACTGGGTTTAAGTAGGTTTTCAAAATGTAATATTTCACCTGAGCGTAAACAACGTTCAATAAAAGCGATCCGTTCTTCAAGTAATACCGGTTCTTGTAAAATTTGATGCGTAATTGGTTCTGGACGATTAAATACACATAATAAAGCATCACGTAACTGAGCAATCTCGTAGCCTTCATTATGATGTGTGCTTTGCCCTAAACTAACATTGGTTGGAAAGGTGTCACGTTCTAATACAGGAATTTGACCTAGACGTTCTGCGGCTTGTTTGACTCTTAAGTAGGTTTCTAAACGATCGATCAATTCTTGTTTAGGATCAGTTTCAAGCGCAGAAATATTTTTTGGTTTTGGAAGCAGTAAACGCGATTTTAAGTCAGCCAATAACGCTGCCATCACCATATAGTCAGCAGTTAACTCGATATTGAGCGACTTCATTGCATCCATGTAAGATAAATATTGAGCTGCAATGGGTGCAATATCAAGCTGTAATAAATCAAAACCATTTTTTTGAATCAGATAAATCAGAAAGTCGAGTGGTCCTTCGAAATGTTCAAGCAGAATTTCGAATGCAGCAGGAGGAATGTATAAATCCTCTGGAAATGATTCTTGCCACTCATCCATAACACGGATGTGTGAAGCTTGCTCCATAGGACTATGGATCGGTTGATTCATTACAGTTATAGGCCACGCGAATTTTCAAAGGCATGAAGATGCTATTTCGGATCAGCTTTCAGGATGGATAAGGGTGATGAGAAAAAGCACAGAATTAATTCGCATAGTCTAAAGGAAAATGTACTTCAAATAAATTGGCAAATTCAATAAAACGACGAAAAACCTAAAATAAATAGGGAATATTTATTGAGACAACAACAATCAGCAAAATGTTATTGTTAAATATATCTTTTCTAGTATAAAAGAAAATTTTTGTGCAAAATAAAATGAATGAAATATTTTGTGATTAGATATGAAGCATTATCAAAAAGTACAAGAAAATGAATATGGTCAAATTGTGGGTGTTCCTGTATCTAATTCTTTACCCGTCCATCTCTTAGTCGAAAATCTATATGGAAAGGATGTCACATTACATTATTTGTCAGCAACGACACTCAATGAAGAGCGTGTTCAACAAATTTGGCAGTGTGTAAAAACGGAAGAGGATCGTGGTTGTTGGACATATTTACCGTATTCAAATTTTGAGAGTGCTGAAGAACTACACATTGCTTTAGAAGACTATTTTGGCTTTAAGGGAACTGTGCATTATTTAATTGAAGTCAATCATATGATTGTTGGTTGGATTGGCTTGATTAATGAACGTTCCGCGCATCGTGCTATTGAAGTTGGAAATGTTTATTTTTCACATCAAATGAAGCAGTCAACTGCATCAACCGAAGTGATTTATCTATTATTGAAAACATGTTTTGAGCAGGGCTTTCGGCGTGTGGAATGGAAGTGTGATGAATTAAATCAACCGTCGAAACGCGCAGCTTTACGTTTTGGCTTCCAGTATGAAGGAACTTTTCGTCAAGATCGGATAGCGAAAGGTCGAAATCGCAATACGGCATGGTTTTCCATTTTAGATGAAGAATGGTCAAGCTTAGAAACGGTATATCAACAGTGGTTAAGTCCTGAAAATTTTGATATGGATGGTAAACAGAAGAAACGCTTAAGTGATTTAACCACTCAAGTAGTAAAATAATTTAAAAAGTTCCCCTGAGTATTTGAATAAACAAACAGGGCAAGATGGCGTGATTTTAATGATTACTGGATTATTTGGAGCATTGCATAACATGTCTGTAATTGGTTCTACAGTATTCAACAACGTAAAATAAAGCGCTTATTCAAAAGCGCTTACATCACCCACACCGCGACGAATGACTTCAGGATGCTCACCAGATAAATCGACAATGCTGGTGGTACTTAACGTACCTAGTCCACCATCGATAAAAACATCTATCCGTTTGCCCAGTTCCATCTCAATTTCATAAGGATCGTCTAAAGGGTCTTGCTGATGGGGAAGAATCAGCGTACTTGTGAGTAAAGGCTCATCTAATTCACTTAATAACATTCGACAAATTGGATTGCTTGGAATACGTAAACCAATGGTTTTCTTTTTCGGATGCATTAAACGTTTAGGCACTTCACTGGTTGCAGGTAAAATGAAAGTGGTTACCGCAGGGGTATTGCTTTTAAGTAAGCGATACATGGCATTGTCGACTTTGGCATAAGTTGCAATATCTGATAAATCGCAACACAAAATAGCATATTGATGTTTTGGACCTAAACCACGAATTTGTGAAATACGCTCCATGGCATTTTTATTACCGATTTGACAACCAATTGCATAAGCGGCATCGGTGGGGTAGACCACCACATCGCCTGCTCGGATACGTTCTACTGCTTGGCTGATTAAACGAGGTTGAGGATTATCAGGATGTATTCTTAGATGCAGCATATTATTTTCTCCCGATGTTTATTAAGTATTATCTACTGAGTTTACAAAGTCTTGCATTGAAGCTGTGATGGGTTTATGTAATTCAATCCAACATTTCGCGTTGAAACTCATCACTTTGTAATGTTTTGCCACCTCTGATACAGCTACAGATACACCGAATAAAATATGCAGTATCACGTGGAAGTTGAGCTTCACCTTTAAAATATTGTTGAACTTGAGCATAAACATGGTCTTTAAAATGACTGCCATTGCCACCATCGCCCGTTAAATTATCTAAAGAAACCTGAAATTTTCGACCAAATGCTTTGGAATAGAGCCATTCAATTGCTTGCGGTTTAATTTCGACCTGTTCAAATAAAGCTTGTTGTTCCGCCGTTCGACCGTCGGGTGCATACCAATAACCTAAGTCTGGTAACAGACGCCTTTGATCGCCAGCAATGCTCCAATGACTGATTTCATGCAGAGCACTATTAAAGAAGCCATGGGCAAATTGAATTCGGGCGGGATGATCTGATGTTGCAGGAAAATATTCAGGTTCACAATCTCCACGCACAAGCATCACATTTAGGTGGGAAAACCAGTGATTAAAGTGTAGTATAAGCCAATCGACTTGTTGAACTTCTGTTTGTAGATTAGCCCATGATAAAAGTTGCACATGGTCTAAACACGCTGCAAAATTTGGGGTTGAATGAGTGGTTAAATGTAATGAAGTGGTGACTTCAGGTTGCGGCTGCAACTGATGCATGACTTGTATTACCCAAATGATCTGTCTAAATAAGTACAAAATTGTATCTTAATCTTTGACAGAGTACCCATGAATTTGTAGAATTGCCGCCTTAATTATGTCAGCAAATACCTTTCCGGCACAGATTGAGCCGTTTAAATGGGCTGAGCAAGGCTTTACATGGTCAGGTACCCTGCCATTGTCTCGCTTTGTTCGCATTTCCCGTGAAGCTGTTGGATCAATTGATCATCAATTGATTAACATAGACTGTAAGCTATCAATGGATGCGTATCATCGTATCGTATGGTTAAGTGGTCATGTTGAAACGAAAGTTCCAATGGAGTGTCAACGTTGTCTAAACAGTGTTGAAATTCCGCTCGTTTCAGACTTTCATTTAGCGCTTGTGGATGATGAATCACTGATAGAGCGCTTGGATGAGGATGCTGATTTCATTGTCTTAGGTGAAAGTGAAGCAACGACAAAAGGTAGCATTGATGCGCCTGCGTCGGCTGATTTACTCGCACTGATAGAAGATGAGTTGTTATTGTTGATGCCTTTGTCGCCCAAACATGATGTTTGTAGACATAAGCACCAACCTGCCGATGAGGAGATTGTCGAAGAAAAACGGGATAATCCGTTTGATGTTTTGGCAAATCTGAAGGGTAAACTTAACTAATTTTTGTGTTATACTGTTAAGTATAAGACAACTGAATTTGTTCTGATCCATTTTTTCGATCTTTGTAAGGAGCCATCATGGCCGTTCAGCAAAACCGTAAAAGTCGCTCTCGCCGTGACATGCGCCGTTCACATGACGCTTTAACCGAGAATGCATTAACTGTAGACCAAGCTACTGGTGAGACACATCGTCGTCACCATGTATCTAAAGATGGTATCTACCGTGGTCGTCAATTATTCGCTAAAGCATCTGCTGAATAATTGATGAAGCATTAGGCTTAAAGCTTAGTGAAAAAAATGGGAGCGAAAGCTCCCTTTTTTTATTGCTGTTTTTTGTTGTATTTGGCAATTACCAAAACAAAAATTAAGTGTTAAATTTCGCTCCATAAACGAGCTTAGGTTCATGAAAGGATTTTTATATGTCGTCTAAACGACTCGAGCAAGCTGCTCAAGCGACGAAAACTGCATTTGTTTTTCCTGGTCAAGGTTCGCAAAAAGCGGGAATGTTAGCTGAACTCGCAGAACAATTTAGCACTGTGACTGATACTTTTGCTGAAGCATCTGAAGCGATTGGTTTTGATTTGTGGCAGATTGCGCAAAGCGGTGAAGGTTTAAACCAAACAGAATTTACACAACCTGTATTGCTGACTGCAAGTATCGCGTTATGGCGGGTGTGGTTAGAATTAGGTGGTGTTGCACCTAAATATCTTGCTGGTCATTCGCTAGGTGAATACAGTGCATTGGTAGCTGCTGGCGCGATGAGTCTAGGTGATGCAGTTAAGCTGGTTAATTTGCGTGGAAAACTCATGCAAGATGCTGTTCCACAGGGGCAGGGTGCCATGGCCGCTATTTTAGGCTTAGATGATGAGCAGGTTATTGCGTTGTGCGCGCAGATCAGTGCACAAGGTGCAGGCTCAGTAGATGCGGCTAACTATAATGCACAAGGTCAAGTGGTGATTGCTGGTGAAAAAGCGGCAGTTGAAGCAGTCATGGCTTTGGCGAAAGAAAACAGCGGCAAGGCAATTGCCTTACCCGTTTCAGTGCCTTCACATTGTGGATTGATGAAACCAGCTGCTGAAAAGTTTGCGCAAGCTTTGGAACAAACGGCCATTGAGCTGCCAAACCTCTCTGTAATACAAAATGTAAATGCAGAAATTGCAACAGATGTAGCAGCATTGCGTCAGGCATTGACCGCACAATTATATCAATCTGTGCAATGGACCAAGACCATGCAGTACCTTCAATATCAAGGGGTACAATATATCGTAGAGTGTGGTCCAGGTAATGTACTTGCTAATCTTGCAAAGCGTTTACCACATATCGAAAAAGCATTGCCACTGGACAGCAAAAGCCGTCTTGAAGATGCATTAAATACCATTTTGGTGGCTGAAGGGAAAATCGCATGACACAACAAGAACGCAAAGTTGCCTTAGTGACAGGTGCGAGCCGAGGAATTGGTGCAGCCATTGCTCAGCAACTTATTTTAGATGGTTATTTTGTTGTCGGTACAGCAACATCTGAGGCAGGCGCAGAAAAATTATCTGTAGCATTTGCTGAAAATGGTGCAGGCAAAATCTTAGATGTGCGTGATGGCACAGCCATTGATGCATTGGTAACCGAAATTGAGCAGCAATATGGCCCTGTTTTAGCACTGGTCAATAATGCAGGGATTACCAAAGATAATTTGTTACTTCGTATGTCTGAAGATGACTGGGATGATATTCTCAACATTCATTTGAAAGCCGTTTACCGCTTATCTAAACGTGTTTTAAAAGGCATGACGAAAGCACGTTTTGGTCGCATTATTAATATTAGTTCTGTGGTTGCACATTTTGCAAATCCAGGTCAGGCGAACTATTCTGCAGCGAAAGCAGGAATGGAAGCTTTTGGTCGTAGTCTTGCAAAAGAGATGGGCAGTCGTCAAATTACGGTAAACGCAGTTGCGCCAGGTTTTATTTCAACTGAAATGACTGAGCAATTGAGTGAAGAAATTCGCAAGAAAATGAGTGATCAAGTGGCTTTGAACCGTTTAGGTGATCCACAAGATATCGCAAATGCAGTGAGCTTTTTAGCTAGCGAGAAAGCAAGTTACATCACTGGTACTGTTTTACATGTGAATGGCGGTTTATATATGAGCTAAGCTCAAGTATAAAACTTTCCAAAAACAAGATATTCAATTAAACTAACGGCATTAAAAACGCCACAAGCAATGAGGAGAACTCCTGTGAGCGATATCGAACTACGTATCAAACAAGCGGTTGCAGAACAACTTGGTCTTAAAGCTGAAGAGATTAAAAACGAAGCATCTTTTATGGATGACTTAGGTGCTGACTCTTTAGACTTGGTTGAGCTTGTTATGTCTTTCGAAAATGATTTCGACATCACTATCCCTGATGAAGATTCTAACGAAATCACAACTGTACAATCTGCAATTGACTATGTTTCTAAGAAACTAGGTTAATTGTTGTTTCAGCCTAGCTGAAAAAAAAGCCACCTTTTGGGTGGCTTTTTTATGTCTCATGTTTTGACAAATATCAAATGGATCAGTTAAAAATTTTCTAATCAAGCTTGAAAGATCATAAAATAGCACTCTATCACTGAGAATAAATTTAAAGTGAAGAGTGCTATACATTCAGGCATCGTGTGATGGTAATTTAGTTTTCATCACGTTCAACATGCACTGGCTGAACATCCATCTCTTGATAGGGGATAAGTTTAGTCTTATATTTCCATTTATAACCGAGCCAAATCAACAAAAATAGTGGGATGCTGATATAGGTTGAAAGTAGACCTAGCCAATTAATTTTTCCACCCATTAAGGCTTCGTAATTTTGACCTAGAATAATGATAGAACAAAGAATAAAAGCAAACCACGGTGCAAAAGGGAAGAATTTGGCGGTATAGGCTAAATCTTGAAGCTTATAACCTTGGGCCAAATAGCCTTTGCGAAAACGATAGTGTGAAATTGCAATGCCGAGCCAAACAATAAATCCACACATGCCTGACATATTCAGCAACCAGTTAAATACTTCTTTTTCACCAATAAAAGTGGTTAAGAAACATAATGCAGCAATGGCTGTGGTTGCATAAAGCGCATTCATTGGTACGCCGCGTGGGTCTAACTTAGCAAACCATCTCGGTGCACGACCTTCACGTGCCATATCAAATAACATACGAGTAGATGAATACATGCCCGAATTACCTGCCGATAGAATGGCCGTTAAAATGACGGCATTCATTAAGCTTGCTGCAAACGCAAACCCTGCTTTTTCATACAGAAGGGTAAAGGGTGAAAGAGTAATATTATCGCTGGCTGCTGCCTGTAAGAGGCGCGGATCATCATAAGCCACTAAAGTGCCAATAATAAAAATACAGACAATATAAAATAATAAAATACGCCAGAAAATTTGTTTGATGGCAATAGGAATAGTCTTTTTCGGATCTTTTGATTCACCCGCAGCAACACCCACCATTTCGGTGCCTTGGAATGAGAATCCAGCAATCATGGCGACACCAATCATGGCTTGTAAGCCACCGACAAATGGCGCATCACCTTTAGTCCAGTTAGAAAAAGTGACCAGATTGGGTGTGAGCATGATTTTTGCAATCATGGCGATACCAATAATAATAAACACAATAATGGCAATGACTTTAACCAATGAAAAGAAAAATTCAGTTTCACCAAAGCCTTTGACAGTCAGGGCATTGATCGCAAAAATTACGCCAAGAAACAGCGCACTCCAATAAAATCCGGGAATATCTGGAAACCAGAATTTCATAATAAATTGAACCGCGACCAGTTCAAAGGCAACGGTAATGGCCCAGTTATACCAATAGTTCCAACCCAAGGCGAAACCAAAACCACCTTCAACATATTTTGTACCATAGGTAAAAAATGCGCCTGAAGTGGGATTATGCGTAGCCAGTTCGCCCAAACTCGTCATTAAGAAATAAATCATTACGCCAATCAGGACATAGGCAAGTAATGCACCTCCAGGACCTGCATTGGCAATGGTCGCACCCGAAGCCAAGAATAAACCTGTACCAATGGAGCCGCCAATGGCAATCATATTGAGATGGCGAGCACCCAGCTTACGCTGTAGCTGCATCGTTTGACCTGTATCGCTCATCAATATTCCTTAAGATTTCTTTTGTGTATGGGCGAACAGTACTTTAAAACCTTGCTGATCGGCTTTTGTAGTACATTGACCAAAATTTTGTTCGATTAAAGCGGGATAATTGAGAAAGCGGTTGGATACCATCCACAATTCACCACCTGATTTTAAATGACGACGTGCAGTTTTACATAAGTTTTCACTGACATTGTAGTCGGTGTGAATACCTTGATGAAATGGTGGATTACTGACAATCGCATGTAAAAACAGGGGAGCATCTTCAATACCAGTCACCGCAGTAATTTCCAGTTGCTCTGGTGAAAGATTATTTTTCTCAAATGTCATTTTGGTCGAGGCCAAAGCAAAGGCATCGACATCCATCGCAAAAATTCGATTTTTGGGATTTAATTTCGCCAAATAAGCACTGATTACACCCGCACCACAACCAAAGTCAGCAATTTTACCCGATGTCACTTGAGATAAAAAAGGCAGTAAAACAGCCGTGCCAATATCTAAGCGGTTTTGACTAAACACTCCCGGTAGTGCACAAATCGTGAGCTCACCATGAGGTGTTTGTACTGGATAATATTGTGCCCAATCTTCGAGTTTTTTCGCTGTCACCGTGGCTTTAACAGTCATTTGCCACATCTGACAATGACGCGCACTATCGAGTTTGCTGGCTTGGCCAAAAGGTAGAAGTTGTTTTGCAGCACGTTCTACGCCGCCTTTTTTTTCACCAACTAAGAAAACTGAATCACCTGCTTTTAGACGAGTCACTACACTGTGGAGTAAGTAGTTTAAAAGTTCTTTTGATTTCGGTACGAATATAATCGCTTGATCGAAATCGTTTTCTGGCAAGTTTACGCCAAAATGCACATTGGATTGTTGTGCTTGAAAATATTGGAATTCATTAAAATTCCATGTCCATAAAGACGCAGTAATCTCTGGGTCTAAATGGGATACTAGCTCATCTGTCGGTGCATTGACCAAAAGTACTCGCCCAGAAAGATATTCGTGTTGTCGAATGACAACCTCACTTCTTGGATCCATTTTTTATCTCGCCATTGAAAAACTCTGCCCAGACAATGCTGGGCAGAGTTGATGCTGAAATGAAATTATTTCTTCGACTCTGGAAGAATAATATTTAATAACAATGCTGCAATACCGCCTGTCGCGACACCTGAGCTGAAAATATTACGGAATAGTTCAGGTAAATGTTCCAAAATTTGTGGAACTTGTGCAACGCCTAAACCTAGACCGAGAGAAATGGCAATAATCAATAAAGCGCGACGGTCTAATGCTACACCTGAAAGAATATTAATCCCAGAGGCAGCCACAGCACCAAACATCACCATAACAGCACCACCGAGTACAGCTTGTGGAACAGCTTGAATAATACCTGCAACAGCGGGGAATAAACCTAAAATGACTAAAAGTACAGCAATCCAGATTCCAACATAGCGACTGGCGACACCTGTCAGTTGAATCACACCATTATTTTGGGCGAAAACTGAACTAGGGAAGGTGTTAAAAATACCTGCTAAAAAAGAATTTGCACCATTCACCAACACGCCACCTTTAATACGCTGCATCCATGTTGGACCATCTACAGGCTGGTTAGAGAGTTTAGAAGTTGCCGTAATATCCCCAATGGCTTCTAAAGAGGTGACCAGATAAATAAATGCCATCGGAATAAATAAGCTCCAAGAGAAACTTAAACCAAAGTGCATCGGTGTTGGGACTTGAATAAGCGGAGCATCTTTTAAACCTGAAAAATCTAGATGCCCCATAAAACCTGCTAATGCATAACCAATAATCAGGGCAATTAAGATCGCTGAGCTTTTGACCCAGGTAATACGGATACGATTTAAAATAATAATAATCGCCAGTACTGTGCATGACATGATTAAGTTATCACTATTGGCGAATGTTTTATCGCCCATGGCTTGATAACCGCCACCCATACTGATTAAACCTTCTTTAATTAAGGTTAAACCAATGAGTAGAACGACAATACCAGTCACTAAAGGGGTAATAAGTTTTTTAATCCAAGGTAAAATTTGCGATACGCCCATTTCAATAAATGAACCTGCAATTACTACCCCGAAAATAGAGGCCATAACAGCTTCAACAGGCGTGCCCGCAGCGACCATGGCTGAACCAATGCCAATAATAGGACCAATAAAATTAAAACTGGTACCTTGTACAATGAGTAAGCCTGCACCAAAAGGGCCGACTTTTTTACATTGTAGAAAAGTGGCGATTCCCGAAATGACCAATGACATGGATAAAATCATGTTGGTATCTTGTTTTGAAACGCCTAAAGCCAAACAAATCAATAAGCCAGGAGTAACAATTGGCACAATAATGGCCAGTAGGTGTTGTAGAGCCGCTAAAAAAGCGATAAATGGTTGAGGGCGATCATCTAATCCGTAAACCAGATCGAGATCATCTTTTTGCGCGGGAGAGTTTTTTAAATCAGACATTTGAGAAAGGTACAGCAGCAATTTGGCGTTATTCTAATCGAGTTACAGGACATTACAAACTGAAAAAACTCCGTTTTGTCAAAAAAACTTGTAACTGTCAATAAACTGTCACTACTAAAAGTGAGTATTTTTCTGTATAATTTGCCCTCAGATTTCAAGCATATCGAATATTTAAATGTCAGATATTAAAACTCTCCGCAACATCGCAATTATTGCGCACGTTGACCATGGTAAAACCACTCTTGTAGATAAACTTTTGCAACAATCAGGTGCTCTCGGTGATCGCGCGGGTGAGATTGAACGTGTAATGGATTCAAATGCCTTAGAGTCAGAACGAGGTATTACCATTCTTGCGAAAAATACTGCAATTAAATGGTTAGATAAACGTACAGATACTGAATACCGTATTAACATCGTCGACACCCCAGGACATGCTGACTTCGGTGGTGAAGTTGAACGTGTAATGTCGATGGTTGACTGTGTACTTCTTCTTGTTGACTCACAAGATGGTCCAATGCCACAAACTCGCTTTGTAACGTCTAAAGCGTTTGCTCGTGGTTTAAAACCAATCGTTGTATTAAACAAAGTTGACCGTCCAGGCGCGCGTCCGGATTGGGTAATGGATCAAGTATTTGATTTGTTCGATAACCTTGGTGCAACGGATGAGCAGTTAGACTTCCCAGTAGTTTATGCTTCAGGCTTAAACGGTATTGCTGGTCTTGAAGTAGATAACTTGGCGCCAGACATGACGCCATTGTTTGAAACAATTGTAGACATCGTTGAACCACCTAAAGTTGATGTTGATGGTGCGTTCCAAATGCAAATCTCATCTCTTGACTATAATAGTTTCGTAGGTGTAATCGGGATTGGTCGTATTCAACGTGGTTCTGTGAAAACAAATACCCAAGTGACTGTGATCGATAAAGAAGGCAAAACACGTAACGGCCGTATCTTAAAAATCATGGGTTACCATGGTCTTGACCGTGTAGACGTTGAAGATGCATCTGCGGGTGATATCGTATGTATTACTGGTTTGGATGCTCTTAACATTTCTGACACCATTTGTGATCCGAAAAATGTTGAAGCAATGCCACCATTGTCTGTAGACGAACCTACAGTTTCGATGACATTCCAAGTCAACAACTCACCGTTTGCTGGTCGTGAAGGTAAATTTGTAACTTCGCGTAACATTCGTGAACGTCTTGATCGTGAATTGATTCATAACGTAGCTTTACGTGTTGAAGATACTGATTCTCCAGACCGTTTTAAAGTTTCTGGTCGTGGTGAACTTCACCTTTCTGTTTTGATCGAAACAATGCGTCGTGAAGGCTTCGAGATGGGTGTTTCTCGTCCAGAAGTAATCATGAAAGAAATTGATGGTGAAATCCAAGAGCCGTATGAAAATGTAACTTTTGACGTTGAAGAACAACATCAAGGTTCAATCATGGAGCAAATGGGCTTCCGTAAAGGCGAAATGACCAATATGGAGCTTGACGGCAAAGGCCGTATCCGTATTGAAGCAACTGTTCCTTCACGTGGCTTAATCGGTTTCCGTTCTGAATTCTTAACCATTACTTCTGGTACTGGTATTATGACTTCAAGCTTCTCTCATTATGGTAAAGCGAAAGCGGGTACTGTAGCGAAGCGTCAAAACGGTGTACTTATTTCAATGGTGAACGGTACTTGCTTAGCGTTTGCATTGTTCACTTTACAAGACCGTGGTCGTCTATTTGCTGAACCGCAGTTAGAAGTATATGAAGGCATGATCGTGGGTATGAACTCACGTTCTGACGACATGACGGTGAACCCAACTAAAGCGAAACAGTTAACCAATATGCGTGCATCTGGTACAGATGAAGCATTAACGTTAACCCCAGCAATTCGTTTCACGCTTGAACAAGCGCTTGAATTCATCGAAGATGACGAATTAGTTGAAGTTACACCAAAGTCAGTTCGTATTCGTAAACGTTGGTTGACTGAAAATGATCGTAAACGTAACCGTGGTAAATAATTTTTTAAATTATTAACGATAAACGTTTTGTATCAGAAGTGCCGTCAAAAATTGACGGCACTTTTTGTTTAAAATTCGCAATTTAATATATTTAATACAGGCCATTTCAAGTAGATTATAATGGATTTTGTGCTGTGCCGAACTTATAAGAGCGCAGTCGGGTGTGTTAAGTATCTTAATAAAGAAAATTACGAAAGATAAAACTGGAGAAAATTATGAGTATTATTCAAGAATTCAAAGAGTTTGCCATTAAAGGCAATATGATGGATTTGGCTATTGGTGTCATCATTGGTGGTGCTTTTGGTAAAATTATCGACTCATTGGTGAAAGACATTTTAATGCCTTTAATTTCTGTGATTACAGGTGGCGGCGTCGATTTCACCCAGAAATTTTTTGTACTGGGTGATAACCCAAATAACTTACAATCCTTAGATGCTTTGCAAACAGCGGGTATTAATGTTTTGACTTATGGTAACTTTTTAACCATTCTTTTAAACTTCCTGATTTTGGCTTGGGTGGTTTTCTTACTGGTTAAAGTGATGAACCGTTTACGCAAACAAGAAGGGCCAGTTGAAGAAACACCAACTACACCAGCAGATATTGAATTGCTACGTGAAATTCGTGACGAACTTAAAAAACGTCCACCGTTATAATAGACGTAATCAAAAACGGCACGCGATGTGCCGTTTTTTTATGATTTTTAACATTTCATAATGTGTAAAATAAAATATTCATTCCCAAAAAATCTAATTTTTGCAAAATGAAGCAAATGATTAATCCATTCGAAATTTAATTTCTAATAAATGCCAACCAAATTGGCTTTTAATTGGACCGTGCAATTCACGTTCAGCCAATGTAAATACTGCTTTATCAATCGGGCTGACCAATTGTCCCTTTTTTATCTCCCCGAGTTCACCACCTTTTTTCCCCGATGGACAGGTCGAATGTTGTTTGGCAATTTTGGCAAAATCTGTGCCTGCCTGAATTTTCTTTTTCAGTTGCTCTGCCAATTCTTTGTCTTTGACTAAAATATGACGCACGATCGCAGATTTCATATTTTATTTCCTTTAAGTGTTCTTTGCTTCGCGATGATTTTAACCTGTTTTAAAGGCTGACATTGTGGACAGAATACACTGGCACGTTGCCCGAGCTTTAAATTTTCTAAAGTACTTTCACAATTCACACACATTTCACCCGAACGACCATAAGCAAGTAAAGTTTGCTGAAAATAACCATTTTCTCCCATCGCATTACTGTAATCACGCAGGGTAGACCCACCCAAATCAATCGCTTGTTTTAAGATGCATTTAATTTCAATCACCAATTTTTCGATTTGACTTGATGTCAGACTCGATGCGGGCTGTGCAGGATGAATGCCTAACTGAAATAAACTTTCGGTGGCATAAATATTTCCCACACCCACCACGACATGGTTATCCATGATTGCCACTTTAATACCGACATTTTTTTTATTCAATTTTTGTATTAAATATTCTGCATTGAACGCATCACTTAAGGGTTCTGGCCCTAGAGTATCAATCAGTTTGGTTTGAGAATATTCATCTAACCATAAAATACAACCAAAGCGACGTGGGTCATGATAGCGCAGTTGCATACCATCAAATTGAATGATCAAATGATCATGTTTTCGCAATTCTGTATGAGCATCACAAACGCGAAAACTGCCTGACATCCCCAAATGCCACAGCATCGTATCTTGTTCAAATTCCGCAATAATATATTTAGAACGACGCGTCAATTTCACTAATTTTTGTCCACGCAGTTTTTGTATATTGTCAGGAATAGGCCAACGTAAACTGGACTGACGGACTTCAACAGAAAGGACTTTTTGATCAATTAAAGGCAATAAACTATTTTTAGTGGTTTCAACTTCTGGCAATTCAGGCATGCGAAATTCAAGTATTGATAGATGAGTCTAATATCGGGTTGGAGTGGCTGAAATGCAAGGCTGATTTTTAAATCTAGCGGGAATGTCCATTTAACTTTGCGTAAAGGATAAAAATAAATGATCCAGCCTTACCTTTGAATTTCAATAATCTGATCCAAATGAGAAAGTTAAATCATAAAAAGACTGTCTTTATGGCTTTATAGGATCAGAGAGGCAGCAGGTATTTGAATCTAGAGCGTTGTCTAGTTTAGAATTAATTAAGTGGTTGCAAGGCCACTTTTATTTGAGGAAAACACATGTTGGCGAAAGATTTTAAAATATACGCAGGCAGTTGGGCTGAATTAGAAAAGGATGCCAAACATATTCGTGAGCAAGTGTTTATTCAAGAACAGGAAATCGCTGCTCAGGATGAATGGGATGCTGAGGATGCTCTTTCATTACATTTTATCGTTTATGATGAAAATCAGGCAATTGCGACTGCACGTTTATTGAAAAATAACAGTGTGGGGCGTGTGGCGGTATTAAAGACCTATCGCTGCTTGGGAGTTGGAAAATTACTGATGCAAGCCATCATTGAGCAAGCCAAACAGCAAGAACGTGATTTTTTAAAGTTATCTGCTCAAGTTCATGCCCTACCATTTTATGCACAATTGGGTTTTAAGGAAGAAGGTGTTGAGTATTTAGATTGCGGGATTCCACATATTGATATGCGACAAGGCTTTACCTCATTTAAGTAATGAGTTTAGCTCTAAAATTTTCGCAGAAAAAAGCCACATTGATGTGGCTTTTTTATTGAATGTAGGCTGAGCTTAAATTAATGACCCTGTTCAGTCTTTTCAGTAGGTTGAGCCATATTCATGTCTGCATGTTGTTCTGCATTCATCGCATGGCCTTCAGTCATAACAGGTGCTGTTCCTGCTTCACGATTCGCCTGATCTTGTTTGGCTTTTTCTAATGCTTCTTGCGACATAGAAGGGGCATTTTTAAAAGCATGTTGTTGGGTGTTTTTTTGCTGTTGGCTTGGCATGTAATCGGGTTCATTGCTTACGGCAAGATAGAAAAAACCTAAGAAAAAAGCACTCAGTATGAAAGCAATAATTAAAGCTTTCCAGCCCCATGGAGATTTTTCAGGAGAAGAATTATCAGACATGTGTACATCCTAAAATTGGATAAAAAAGAATCTAAGTAGATGTAATTTTATAACATAAATGAACATGTTTGGCTGAATATTTTATCAATTCAAAAATATAGGAAATAAACCCTAAAAGAGTAAATACAAAACGCCTGATAATTTTCATCAGGCGTTAAGTTGAAAAAGGCGTAATCTACTTTTAAGCTTAGATCATTTGATTATTGAATGGGTTGTCCCGATGCAGCTTGAGTTTGAAGTAATTGTGGCGCATGGAACCGTTCGCCGTATTGTGCTTCTAAAGCATTGGCGCGAATTAAGGCTTTTTCTACACCATACTGATTTAAAAATTGTATTGCACCACCGGTCCAAGGGGCAAAACCGATGCCGAAAATAGAACCGATATTTGCATCAATCACCGATTCTAGTACACCTTCTTCGTAGCAGCGTAAAGTATCTAAAGCTTGAACAAACAGGAAACGATCAATCATGTCTGGTTCAGAAATTGTATTTTCTTTCGTCCAATGATTTAAGCCAGCCCATAAATATTTTTTTCCACCTTCAGGATACTCGTAAAAACCAGCACCTGCCGCTTTGCCTTTACGGTTAAATTGATGAATCATCGTTTCGATTACATCATCTGCACCTGAACGTGCTAAATTTTTGCCTTCTGCTTGTAATGCTTTGCGTGTTTCTGCAGCGACATGCTCTGAAAGTGTAAGTGAGACTTCATCTTGAATGGCAAGTGGCCCTATTGGCATACCCGCCTTGAGCGCAGCCATTTCAATTTTGGCAGGATGGACACCTTCTGCAAGTAAGCGTAAGCCCTCTTGCACAAATGTACCAAACACGCGACTGGTAAAAAATCCACGACTATCATTGACCACAATCGGCGTTTTCCCAATTTGCTGCACATAATCGTAAGCTTTGGCTAAAGTCTCGCTTGAGGTATTTTGCCCTTTGATAATTTCAACCAGTTGCATTTTATCGACAGGACTAAAAAAATGCAGTCCAATAAAATTTGCATCATTTTGACTGGCCTTAGCCAGTTCAGTAATAGGTAAAGTAGAGGTATTGGAAGCCATCACACCACCAGGTGCTAAATAAGCTTCGACTTCTTGAGTCACTTGCGCTTTCAGTGCAGGATTTTCAAATACAGCTTCAATGATTAAATCGCAGCCTTGTAAATCTTTAGCATTGGCCGTGGCGGTAATCAAACTCAAGGTTTGATCACGTTTTTCAGCTGATAAACGACCTTGTGACACTTTTTTATCAAGTAATTTCTGACTATAGGTCTTACCTTTTTCAGCATTTTCAAGTGAGACATCTTTTAGAATCACTGGAATACCTTTACTGGCAGTTGCATACGCAATGCCTGCACCCATCATACCCGCACCTAATATTCCTACTCTGGTCATTTTGGATTTTTCGATATTCTGAGGACGGCTTGCACCGCTTTTAATCGCATTTAAACCATGCCAGAAAGTTCCAATCATATTTTTGGCAATTTGGCCGGTCGCGAGATAAGTGAAGTAACGTGATTCAATCGTTAGTGCGGTATTTACATCTACTTGAGCACCTTCTACTGCTGCTGCCATAATAGCTTCAGGCGCAGGGTAACATCCTTTGGTTTTGTCGCGTAACATGGCAGGGGCAATCGCTAAAACTTGTGCCACGGCAGGAGTTTTTGGATCACCACCCGGAATTTTGTAGCCTTTTACATCAAAGGGTTGTTGTGATATTGGATTTGCTTTAACCCAAGCTATAGCTTTATCAAAAAGTTCTTGCTCGGTTTCAGCAGTATCATGAATTAAGCCTAACGCTTTGGCCTGATCAATTCCAAATTGTTTGCCTTCCATCAGAAAAGGAAATGCATTTTGTAGACCCAGTAGGCGTACCATACGTACGATTCCACCGCCACCCGGCAACAAACCAAGCGTCACTTCAGGTAAGCCGAACTTAGCTTTAGCGTCATTTAAAGCAATACGGCGATGGCAACAGAGCGCCAGTTCCCAACCACCACCCAAGGCCGTCCCATTCAACGCAGCAACAACAGGAATACCGCGAGTCTCGATATAGCGCAATTGCGCCTTCATGTCCTGAATCATGTGAAAGAAAGCGGTCGCATGTTTAGGTTGAGCTTGAATGAGCTCATCTAGATCACCTCCTGCAAAAAAAGTTTTTTTGGCAGAACGAAAAATAATCCCTGAAATTTCTGCATCAGCTTTTAATTTAGAAACTGTATCTTCTAGAGCAGCACGAAAATCTGAATTCATGGTATTGGCAGATTGATTCGGAGAATCTAAAGTCAAAATGACGATATGATCTGTGTTTTTTTCATATTGAATTGCACTCATTTTTATTCTCCTTATACCAATTCAATAATGGTTGCGATGCCCATACCGCCACCAACACATAAAGTTGCTAAGCCGCGCTTTTTGCCTTGACGTTCTAGTTCATCTAATAATGTACCTAAAATCATGGCACCTGTTGCACCTAATGGATGCCCCATAGCAATTGCACCACCATTGACATTGACTTTAGTTGGATCGACTTTCAACTCGGTAATAAAACGCATAACCACCGCTGCGAAGGCTTCGTTCACTTCAAATAAATCAATATCTTCTATACTTAAACCTGCTTTTTCTAAAGCTTTTCGTGCGGCAGGGGCAGGGCCTGTCAACATAATGGTGGGGTCTGAACCGACTAATGCAGTTGATAATATTTTGGCACGTGGTTTTAAACCGTATTCCTTCACTGCTTTTTCAGACGCAATCAAGACTAGAGCAGCACCATCTACAATTCCTGATGAGTTACCCGCATGATGAACATGATTGATTTGTCCAACTTCAGGATATTTTTGTAGGGCAATCGCATCGAAACCCATTTGTCCCATCATGGTAAAGCTTGGGTTAAGTTTGGCTAAGCTTTCCGCAGTGGTGGTCGGTTTAATAAATTCATCATGCGCTAAAATTGTGACACCAGCTTTGTCTTTTACCGTGATGATCGATTGTTTGAAATAACCCTTTGCTTGCGCTGCTGCGGCTTTTTTTTGTGAGTTCTCTGCAAAAGTATCCACATCCTGACGGCTATAACCATCTAGGCTGGCAATGAGGTCTGCACCAATCCCTTGTGGAACAAATTCGGCTGACATATTGGTTTCTGGGTCTAAAGCCCAAGGACCGCCATCCGAACCCATTGGTACGCGAGACATGGACTCAACGCCGCCTGCAACCACGATATCTTCCCATCCTGAACGAACTTTTTGCGCTGCCATATTGACCGCTTCAAGTCCAGATGCGCAGAAACGGTTGATTTGAACACCTGCGACATCATTACTCCAACCTGCCGCTATTGCAGCTGTTTTAGCAATGTCTGAACCTTGGTCACCAATAGGGGTTACACAGCCGAGTACAATATCATCGACTTTTGACGTATCTAAATCATGGCGACTCTTTAGCTCATTGAGCAAAGTGGTTAATAGCGTAATCGGTTTGACTTCATAAAGTGAACCATCTTTTTTACCTTTTCCGCGTGGTGTGCGAATGGCGTCAATGATATATGCCTCGCTCATATTGAATCCTTTTTATGCATTTAAATTGTTATATTTTTGAGTGTAATGATAATTTTTTGAAGTGCAATGACAAGAACGAGTCAGATCAAATGATTTTTTTGGCCAGTTGGAGTGTTTGAATAGAGGGTGGGATTAAGCATTCAAGTTTATTTTTTGTATTGCTTAGATCGAAAATAATAAAGCTTGAAAATTGTTAAATGTTAGCAATTGAAATAAAAAAGCCTGAGAGATCTCAGGCTTTTAGCAATATTTATTTTTTAATGATAACCATGCAATTGACGATATAAACCTGGAGTAACCCCAGTCCACTTTTTAAATGCGCGATGAAAAGTACTGGTCTCACTAAAACCAACTTGTTGAGCCACATCTTCTAAAGTTAACTTTGGATTTAACAAGAGATGAATAGCAGCATCACGACGTAGTGCATCTTTTACCCCTTGGTAGCTTTTGCCTTCCGCTGCTAAGCGACGACGTAAAGTTTGCGGTGAAAGATAGAGCATTGAAGCCACGTCATTAAGCGTCGGCATTTCTTCACCAATTTGACTTTTTAATACGTCGCGAATACGTGAAGTTAAAGAGTTGGTGTTTTTAAATTTGACCAAGAGTTGGGCTGGTGCTGCTTTTAAAAACTCTTCAAGATCTTCTTCAGTTTGACGAATGGGTAAATCGAGATAATCTGCTGCAAATGTAATTTCGGTACGTTGTGTATCGAACTGCATGACCGGTGCAAAAAATAAAGCATCATATTCATCTGCATGCGACGGACGAGCATAACCAAAATGTACACGTTCCAGTGGGATGCGGCGTTCAATTAACCAAGAGGCTAAACCATGCCAAATCATTAGCATACTTTCAGTAATAAAATGATCTGGATCGAGTTCTTTTGGAACAAAAGGAACAAGACGTGCTTCATGTTTGTCACGTTCTAATACGACAGACCACTCATCTCCAAACAATTTGTAAAACTGAGCCGAGAGCTCTAGCGCTTGGCCTAAAGTTTTCGCATGAATAATCAGTTGGCACATAATCGCGAAAGTACCCAAACGGCGGGGCTGTAAACCAAAGCCCATGTGTTCGTCTTGGGTCACCATCCACAACATTTTTATAAAACGAGTGTATTGTTCCGGGGATATTCGTGCTTTAGGTTGACGTAATAATTCCGCCTCAATGCCAACATGTGACAATAAAGTTTCAACATCCATTCCTAGACGTTTAACGCCTGCCAGAGCCGCATTGACGAAGTGGATACTAATTGTATCGCGACTCATATTAAATTCTTCTGTCTCTTTTATATTCACGGGCAATTGACCTAAATGACGCTAAAAATTATTTGATTGGCAATTTACAATATATATTTTAACATAATTACATATTAATTTGCCTGAATTATCAAGGTAAATGGCTGAAAATGACATTGTTTTGTTGTTTGTATCTTTCTAATATCAATAAAAAACTAACACAAATAAAGTGAAAAAAATATGGATGCTGCTTTAAACGGTTTAAAAGTTCTCGATTTTTCAACACTTTTACCTGGACCATTTGCTACGCTTTATTTTGCTGACTTAGGTGCAGATGTTATTCATGTAGAGTCTCCTTTACGCCCCGATTTAATTCGTTTATTTCCTCCTTATGCCAACGGTCAAGCGACCTCACATAGCTATTTGAATCGAAATAAACAGTCGATTGCTTTAGATTTAAAAGATGCAGAAAATATTGAACTAATCAAAAGTAAAATTTCTGAATTTGATATTGTGGTGGAGCAGTTTAGACCTGGGGTAATGAAAAGATTAGGTCTAGATTATCAAACACTTGTAGAAATTAATCCACGTTTGATCTATTGCTCTATAACAGGCTACGGACAAACGGGAGTTTATAAAAATAAAGCAGGTCATGATATCAATTATTTGGCTCTATCAGGTGTTGCGGGGCAGAGTGGTCGAAAACAGAGTGGACCTCCACCTATGGGCATTCAAATCGCTGATGTTGCTGGAGGTTCTTTACATGCCATTATTGCTATTTTAACCGCAGTGATAGAGCGTCAGCACAGCGGAAAAGGTCAATATATTGATATTTCAATGACGGATTGTAGTGCTGTTTTAAACAGTATGGCTGCGGCGGCAACATTGGCTGGAAAAAAGCCTCAGTACAGAGAAGAAGGGCTGTTAAATGGCGGTGCATTTTATGATTATTATCAAACACAAGATGCTCGTTATTTATCCATTGGAAGTTTGGAACCACAATTTATGTCTGGATTAGCCAGCATTCTTGATTTGCCTGTACTTTTGCAGCTGGGCAACTCATTCCATCAAGCAGATCAGCACCTTCTTAAACAAGCCATCCAAGAGAAAATTTCCACTAAAACATTTGCAGAGTGGTCTGCTATTTTTGCAGATCAAGACGTCTGTGTTGAGCCAGTCTTAGACTTAGAAGAAGCTTTTAATTCTGAATTGGCCAAGGAGCGACAGTGGACAGTGGAAGTTCCTCTTTCTGTCGGAAGTGAGCAGACTGAAACGCAATTGGCCTGTCCGATCAAATTTTCCCGATCTAAAACAAAATATCAATATATAGGTCAAAAACTGGGCGCTGGTGAATGGTAGTTGTGATGCATAATATAAATAAATATTGATAAAAAACAATTTACTAACATTTTTTGTAAGTGTTACATAAAAAACAAGAGTACCCTATATCTATTACAAAATTCTATATAGAGTACTTATTGTGAAGAAATTAAGTAGTGCTTTAGGGTTTGCTTTATCTTTAGGGTTATTCAGTGTTGCTGTGCCAAGTGTTCACGCTGCTGAAATGTTCAATTCACAAAGTCCATGGATGCTGGGCGATTGGAACGGTAAACGAACTGCGTTACAGCAACAAGGTTATGATTTTAGTTTCAGTTATACAGGTGAAATGGCGACCTTATTGGATGCAAAATCTGCTTCTGATCATGGTACAGAGTATGCTGACCAATTTGCAGTCGGAGCACACTTCGATTTAAATAAAATTTTAGGTTGGCAACATACTGAAGCACAAATTAATATTACACAGCGAAATGGCCGTTCCCTGTCACAAACGTCTGATGCACTTAATGGGCATTTAAGCTCGACCCAAGAAGTATGGGGGCGTGGGCAAACATGGCGCTTAACTGATTTTTGGATTAAAAAACAATTTTTTGATCAAAAGTTAGATATTAAAGTAGGGCGCTTTGGTGAAGGTGAAGATTTCAACAGCTTTGACTGTGATTTTCAAAATCTAGCACTTTGCGGTTCTCAAGTGGGAAATTGGGTCGGTGACCAATGGTATAATTGGCCAGTGAGCCAATGGGCAGTTCGAGCCAAATATCAACTACGTCCAGATCTTTATACCCAAGTCGGTGTATATGAATATAACCCTGAAAATTTAAAGCGGAGTCAAGGTTTTAATCTCAGTACTGATGGTTCTGAGGGTGCAATCATTCCAGCTGAAATAGTTTGGACACCCAAATTGGGTTTAGATCAGCTTTCTGGTGAATACCGTCTTGGCTACTATTACAGTACGGCTGATGCTCTAGACATTAATACAATTTCACAAACCTCTCACAAACATGGGATGTGGGTCGTCGCGAAACAGCAACTTACTACTCATCAAGGTGATGCAAAGCGTGGATTGACTGGTTTTGTGAATTTAACAGTTCATGATTCAAACACCAATCAAGTCGGCAATATGCAAAATATTGGATTAGCCTATACAGGTTTGATGGATACTCGTCCTCAGGATCAATTGGCTTTTGGGGTTGCACGTATTCGTATGAATGATGATCTGAACGATGGTCGTCGTGAAGAATATGATGCAGAAGTGTATTACGGTTTACATGCCAACAACTGGCTGACTATACGTCCAAATATTCAATATATTCGTCATGTAGGCGCTTATAAAGACGGCGAAAACGTGTGGGTAGGTGGGATTAAATTACAAACAGTGTTCTAGTTTCTAGATGATAAATATTTGAATGAATTCACTCAATAAAAGTGGCAAATATGCCCTTTTTATTGAGATTCACTGAGATATTTAATATCTAAAAACTCATATAAGGCACCTATAGTTTTTAAAGCTATGGGTTTTTCAAAAGAATTTTAGAAATAGGTGGTTCATATGCGTACTCCATCTTCAGGTTCAGGATTAAAAACCATTACAGTGATCGTCGCTGTAATTTTTGGTTTAGTTCTACTGATTGGGGGAATTTGGCTTGCAGTACTGGGTGGTTCTTGGTACTACATTATTGCAGGTCTATTCTTCATCGCTACTGCGGTTTTATTGCAAAAGTTACAAAGTTCGGCGCTGATTGTCTATGCTGTATTTGTGTTAGGTACAGTTATTTGGGGGCTTTGGGAAGTTGGATCAGACTTTTTTGCTTTAGCACCACGTTTAGATATTTTAGGCTTGTTTGGTCTTTGGTTGCTTATTCCTGCAGTGACCCGTGGTTTTGTGAAAAGCAAAACTGCAAAGATAGTTCTAACAGGTTCATTGGCAATCACCATTGCTGTCATGATTTATTCTATTTTTAATGATCCTCAGGAAATTCGTGGCACATTAACCACGAAACAACCCGATACGACACAGGCTATTCCTGGTGTCGCGAATGAAGACTGGCCTGCATATGGTCGTACCCAATCGGGTTTGCGTTATTCCCCATTAACTCAAATTAATGCGGAAAATGTTAAAAACCTTGAAGTGGCTTGGACTTATCATACAGGTGAGATGAAAACAGAAAATGATTCTGGTGAAACCACCAATCAGGTTACTCCGATTAAAGTCGGTAATAACATGTATATCTGTACCACTCACCAGCGTTTGATTGCACTTGATCCAGCCACAGGTAAAGAAAAATGGAGTTTTGACCCAAAACTTAAAGCGGACAATACGTTCCAGCATTTAACTTGTCGTGGGGTATCTTATTATGATGCCAACAATACTGTGGGTTTCGAAGCGAGTTTACAAAATGTGAAATCATCTTCTGCACAATGTCCACGTAAAGTGATTTTGCCTGTCAATGATGGACGTTTGGTCGCGATTAATGCAGACAATGGTCAGCGTTGTAGCGATTTTGGTAAAAATGGTGAAGTCGATCTTCAAAAAGATATGCCATTCCCATATCCAGGCGGTTATGTTCCAACATCACCACCAGTCGTCACAGGAACTACGATTATTATTGGCGGTTCAACCACCGATAACTATTCGACTGAAGAACCATCAGGCGTGATTCGTGGTTATGATGTCAATACAGGCGAATTGCTTTGGGTATTCGACACGGGTGCAGAAGATCCGAACTTGATTCCAGCACCGGGTCAAAAGTATGTTCAAAACTCACCGAATGCATGGGCACCATTGGCCTATGATGCGAAATTGGATATTGTGTATGTGCCAACAGGTGTGGGTACGCCAGATATTTGGGGTGGTAACCGGACTGAGTTGAGCGAGCGCTATGCAAACTCGATGCTTGCTTTGAATGCTTCTACAGGCAAATTAATTTGGGATTTCGAAACCACACATCATGATTTGTGGGATATGGATGTGCCTTCACAACCGACCTTGACTGATATTAAAGACAAAACAGGTAAAATGGTGCCTGCTATTTATGTGTTGACCAAAACAGGGAATGCTTTTGTTTTGGATAGACGTACTGGTGAAGCGATTGTACCGATTACCGAGAAACCTGTTCCACAGACGGTAAAACTGGGTCCACAAACCAAAGGTGAACGTTATTCCGCAACGCAGCCGTTCTCTGATTTTGATTTGGCACCAAAAGAGAAATTAACGGATAAACAAATGTGGGGCGCAACCATGTTTGACCAATTGATTTGTCGAGTGTCATTCCATAAATTGAATTACGATGGCATTTATACGCCACCATCTGAAAATGGCACCTTGGTATTCCCTGGTAACTTAGGGGTGTTTGAGTGGGGCGGTATGTCTGTCAATCCAGATCGTCAAATTGCGGTCATGAATCCGATTGGCTTGCCATTTGTCACTAAACTTATTCCTTCAGATCCAAATCGTCAACAAACCGCGAAAGGTGCAGGGACAGAGCAAGGTATTCAACCTATGTATGGTGTACCTTATGGCGTAGAAATCAGTGCATTTCTTTCTCCATTTGGTTTGCCGTGTAAACAACCTGCTTGGGGTTATGTCGCGGGTGTGGATTTAAATACGCATGAAGTTGCATGGAAACGTCGTATTGGTACCATCCGTGACAGTATGCCAGGCATTCCTTTGCCACCTTTTAAAATGGGTGTACCAATGCTGGGTGGTTCGATTTCGACAGCGGGTAATGTGATGTTTGTTGGTGGTACGCAAGATAATTATATTCGTGCCATTAATGTGACCAATGGTGATGAGTTATGGAAAGGTCGTTTACCTGCTGGTGGACAAGCAACGCCTATGACTTATGAAAGCAATGGTAAGCAATATGTTGTGATTATGGCAGGTGGTCACGGTTCATTTGGAACCAAAATGGGTGATGCACTCGTGGCTTATGCCTTACCTGATCAAAAATAATTGAAGTACTTAAATAGAAAAGCCTGATTCGTCAGGCTTTTTTTATATCAGCTGATTTTCAAAAATATGCTTAAAATGTTTTTAATCCGCATTTTTGAGTTACGGCTCAATAAATTATGTTTATATGATAAATAATGATAAGCAAATGAAAATAATATTACTTTAACTGAAAGTGGCTGGTTTGAACTGTTTATCTTTAACTGTAAAGGGTTTTTGCTAGCCTTATCAATAAAACCGCTATTAAATATGTAAAAAACGCATTTCGTTGATAGGTTAAATCTGGTTATGCTGTGAGCCGTTATAATGAAACTACTAGCTGTCCGCCATGTATTTATATACTGATTTTGATCAGCAACTCATCAATGAACGTGTTGCTCAATTCCGTGACCAAACAGAACGTTATTTAGCGGGTAAATTGACGGAAGAAGAATATCGTCCATTACGTCTGCAAAACGGGTTATATATTCAGCGTTATGCGCCTATGCTTCGTATTGCTGTGCCTTATGGACTGATGAATGCTCATCAGCTTCGCAAAATTGCACAGTTAGCACAAGATTATGACCGTGGTTATGCACATGTTTCAACCCGTCAAAATATTCAATTTAACTGGTCAGCTTTAGAAAATGTACCAGATATGTTGGCAGAACTTGCAACTGTTCAAATGCATGCCATTCAAACATCGGGTAACTGTATTCGTAATACTACAACTGACCAATATGCGGGTGTGGTTGCAGGTGAAGTTGCGGATCCGCGTCCAACTTGTGAATTGATCCGTCAGTGGTCAACCTTTCATCCAGAGTTTGCTTTTTTACCGCGTAAATTTAAAATCGCTGTCTCTGCATTGGCTGAAACCGATCGTGCCGCAGTTTCATTTCATGATATTGGTGTCTATATCGTGAAAAATGACGCAGGCGAAATTGGTTATAAAATTAAAGTGGGTGGTGGTTTAGGTCGTACCCCAGTGATTGGTAGCTTTATTCGTGATTTCTTGCCACGTGAAGATTTAATTGCTTACTTAGAAGCTGTACTACGTGTGTATAACCTACATGGACGCCGTGATAATAAATATAAAGCACGAATCAAAATTTTAGTAAAAGCTTTAACGCCAGCAGTATTTGCTGAAAAAGTAGAAGCTGAATTTGCCCATACGATTCAGACTTTAAAAATTCAGCCTGAAATCTTGAAAAAATTGGATGAAGAATTTACGCCCTTTGATTATCAAGCTTATGCTGATGAAGATTTCACTGAACAGTTTGCGGCTAATCCTAAATTCAAACAGTGGTTCAATATCAACACCAATCCGCATAAGGTTACAGGCTACCGCATTGTGACTATTTCCCTGAAACGTGCGGGTATTGCACCAGGTGATATGACTGTTGAAGAAATGAACCTGATTGCAGATTTAGCAGATCAGTATACTTTTGGTGAACTTCGTACCACACATGAACAAAATATTTCATTGGTAGATGTACCGCAAAAAGACTTATTTGAATTATGGACAATTCTTGAAAAAAATAACCTTGCCCGTGCACATATTGGTTTTATTACCGATATTATTTGTTGCCCAGGGGGTGATTTCTGTTCATTGGCAAATGCGAAATCAATTCCCATTTCAGAAGCCATTTCACGTCGTTTTGATGACTTAGATACTGTATATAACTTGGGTCATTTAGATCTGAATATTTCAGGATGTATGAACGCCTGCGGTCACCACCATGTCGGTAATATTGGTATTTTGGGTGTCGATAAAAAAGGTGCTGAATTCTACCAAATTACTTTAGGTGGTCATGCCGACCATGATGCATCAATTGGTGATATTTTAGGGCCATCATTTGCAGCCGATCGTGTGCCTGATGTGGTTGAAGAGATTTTAAATACTTATTTAGACCTTCGAAACGAGGGTGAAGAATTTATTGAAACGTATCGCCGTGTCGGCATTCAACCTTTTAAGGAGCGTGCATATGCTTAATACCGCATTACAAGTGCTCTCTAAAGAGGGCACAATTGCAGACAACACTTATCAGTTAATTGCTGAAGATGGGATTTTGCCACAAGGTGATGTTGTTTTAACAACAGCTCAATTGGATCAATTGGAAAATGTCCAAGGCAAAAAAGCCTTATATATTACTGTGGATGATTCGCCTGAAGTGAATGAATTTCCACTCGATCAATTTGATACTATCTTGATTGAGTTTGCGGGCTTTAACGATGGGCGCGGCTATTCATTTGCAGCACTTTTACGTCGTCAAGGATATCAAGGAGAGCTTCGTGCGACAGGCGATATTTTTAAAGATGTCTTAAATTATTTGAAGCGTTCTGGCTTTGATAGTTTTGTGGTGAAAGAAGGTAAAGATATTGTTGAAGCTGCTGCGGGTTTAAATGATTTTAAACATCCTTATCAAGCATCAACTGCAGTTACTCAAGCGAGTTATCAAACAGGAGCTTAAGTACCTTTAAGTCCAACATAAAAAAGCCGTCTGTATGTCGGCTTTTTTATTTTTAAAAGAAAATATTACATGTCTTCTAGTTGGCAATTCACCATCCATTTCACTCCAAATTGGTCGGTAAAAGCACCATATAGCGCACCCCAAAAAGTCTTTTCCAGAGGCATTTCGACTTGACCGTGAATAGATAAAGCATCGAATAAGCGTTGTGCTTCTGCTTGCTCACTGGCATCTAAATTAATCGAAATATAGTGATTAGTGCCTTTGGTAAAGACAGTATTTACTGCACAGAATTGTTCATGAATATCAGAGGCCATCAGTACCGTATATTCATTAATCGGCAATGACACATGGAGTATGGCATTTTTTTCGGTTTCAGAAAGATGGACACCTTCCTCAGGTGGTAGATCGCCATAACGCGTGATGACGGAAAATTCTCCACCAAACACTGATTTATAAAAAGTGAAAGCAGCTTCGGCTTCACCTTGAAAATTAAGATAGTGATTGAGTTGCATGTCTAATCATCCATTTTATTGTTTTTTGAGTGTTCCAATTTAACAGGCTCAGACTGAAACCTGAATAAAAAATGTAAAGAAAAAATCCCTCTATTTGAGAGGGATTTTTTATCTTGTTCTACAACAAGCAATTTAAATGATTTCGATTGCTACAGCAGTCGCTTCACCACCACCAATACACAAAGCAGCAATCCCTTTTTTGCCGCCTGTACGTTTTAAAGCATGGATCAAGGTTAAGATAATACGTGAACCTGTTGAACCGACTGGGTGACCTAATGCGCAAGCACCACCGTTAATATTGACTTTGGCTGGATCAAGTTTGAAGTCATCGATTGGGCACATGGTGACCATGGCAAATGCTTCATTGATTTCCCAAAGATCAACCTCTTGTGCGTTCCAACCGGTTTTGCTTAGAACTTTTTCAATTGCACCTACAGGGGCAATGGTAAATTCTGAAGGGTGTTGTGAGTTTGATGCATAAGCCAAAATTTTTGCTAATGGCTTTAAGCCTTTTGCTGTCGCATTTTCAGCAGAAGTTAAGACTAAAGCAGATGCACCATCTGAAATAGAGCTAGCATTGGCTGCTGTAATCGTGCCGTCTTTAGCAAAAGCTGGGCGTAAAGATGGAATTTTTGCAATATTCGCATTGAAAGGCTGTTCATCTTTATCAACAACCACATCACCTTTGCGTGTTGAAATAGTCACAGGAACAATTTCATCTGCAAAATAACCTTCATTCACTGCAGTTTGAGCACGTTCTAATGAACGAATGGCAAATGCATCCATTTGCTCACGCGTATAACCACGTGTATTTGCCATGTCTTGGGCAAAAGAACCCATTAAACGACCTGTTTCAGCATCTTCTAATCCATCAAGAAACATATGGTCTTTAATTTCGCCATGACCCATACGAAAACCACCACGTGCTTTAGGCAAAACATAAGGTGCGTTGGTCATTGATTCCATGCCGCCTGCAACTACAATTTCAGCAGAACCCGCTTTAATCATATCAGCAGCTTGCATCACTGCTTTCATGCCTGAACCACACAGCTTATTAATGGTGACTGCACCTGTTGAATCAGGCAAACCTGCTTGACGCATTGCTTGACGAGCAGGACCTTGTTTTAATCCAGCAGGAAGCACACAACCCATAATAACTTCTTGAACATCTGTAGGTTGTAATCCTGAGCGTGCAATAGCTTCTTTAATAGAGGCTGCACCAAGTTCAGGTGCTGTGACATTGGCTAAGCTTCCTTGAAAACCGCCCATTGCTGTACGTGCACCATTTACAATTACGATGTCTGTCATTGTTATATCTCCGTGATTGACTTTTCTAGTGGATTATTTTTCCAACTTAAGCAGTATATTGAAAAATCCACAGGAATAAAGGCTGATTGTTCTTCAGCTTTGGACTGATGGGTTCTTAGCAATTCACTGGATGTTCAACACGGATATGTCCCATACGGCTCAATACAACCTTAGAGTGAGTGACTTGATCGCTAGAACAATAATAAAAGCTGCCATTTGAACCATTCGGCAGACCATTACTTGCTTGAAAGGTTATACTTGGGATACTTAAAGTTCCTCGCCAATCAAGATTGCCATATTTCAAATTTATGGCGCCTGTGAAAATAATTTTTTCATCTACATCGACTTGTCTATTTTTATTGATATCCATAAAACCAAGGTAGCCTGAGTTCCAGCTATTGGCTTGGCAATTTAACCCATCTGCACTTGGACAAATCACCACATTATTATGTTGAATCGCGGCATGATTTTTGGCCATGTGCATACTCATGATCAAGTTATGAGTGGTGCTTTTAATTTCTTGTTTTGCCATCAATCCATGAAAATGGGGCAGTGCTATCGTTGTAATAATAGCGAAAATAGTGATTGTGACGATAAGTTCAATCAGGGTAAACGCTTTTATTTGTCTAAAAAACATACAAACAGCCTTCTAAGGTATTTATTTTAAGTGGTTTGTGTTATTAATATTTTGTTTTTAATAGTTTTTTTAAGAATAAGATTTATTACTTCATTTTTGATAAAACTGTTAAAATAAATTGCAAGTGACAATAAGCTATTCACAACAAAAAATTGAGTAAAAAATTACCGAATTACAACGGAAATTGTAAGTAATTTTGTCAATAATTCACTTGATTAAAATTATCAAGCACTTGGAAAAAATAAAGTGCTTGTATGATTGACAGTGAATAGCTTAAGAATAAAACTGGGGTATAAGAAAGCCTATCTCAGAAATAGTCAAATTTTAGGCTTAAGTTTGAACAACAATTGTTATCTCTGGAGGATAAATCCATGAAAATGAGTCGTATTGCATTGGCAATGCTTGTAGCTGCTCCTTTAGCTGCTGCAAACGCGGGCGTAACTGTTACTCCATTAATGCTTGGTTACACTTTCCAAGACACTCAGCATAATAATGCTGGTAGTGAGGGAGAGCTAACTACTGGTGCTGAATTACAAGACGATTTATTCGTTGGTGCTGCACTTGGTGTTGAATTAACTCCATGGTTAGGTTTTGAAGCTGAATACAACCAAGTGAAAGGTGATGTAGAAGGTCTTGCTCCTGACGCTGAATACAAGCAAACTCAAATCAATGGTAATTTTTATGCTACTTCTGATTTGATCACTAAAAACTATGACAGTAAAGTTAAGCCTTACGTGTTATTAGGTGCTGGTCATTATAAATATGAAATTGATGGCCTCACTGAAGATAAAGAAGGTACTTTAGGTAATGCGGGTGTTGGTGCTTTCTGGCGCTTAAACGATGCTTTATCTTTACGTACAGAAGCTCGTGGTACTTATAATTTTGATGACAAATTCTGGAACTATACAGCTCTAGCTGGTCTTAACGTAGTTCTTGGTGGTCACTTAAAACCAGCTGCTCCTGTAGTTGAAGTTGCTCCAGTTGAACCTGTAGCTCCAGTTCAACCAGCTCCACAAGAGTTGACTGAAGACCTTAACATGGAACTTCGTGTGTTCTTTGATACAAATAAATCAAACATCAAAGATCAATACAAGCCAGAAATTGCTAAAGTTGCTGAAAAGTTAGTTGAATATCCAAACGCTACTGCTCGCATCGAAGGTCATACAGACAACACTGGTCCACGTGCATTGAATGAACGTTTGTCTTTGGCTCGTGCTAACTCTGTTAAATCTTCACTTGTAAATGAATACAATGTAGATCCAGCTCGTTTGTCTACTCAAGGTTTTGCTTGGGATCAACCGATTGCTGACAACAAAACTAAAGAAGGCCGTGCTATGAACCGTCGTGTATTCGCGACAATTTCTGGTAGCCGTACAGTTATTGCACAACCTACAGCTCAAGCTCAATAATTTATTATTGAATTGATCGAGAAAAAGCAGCCGTAAGGCTGCTTTTTTTATAAGAAAAATGATCAGATCATCAATTTTTATTTGCAAAAAATAATTTTAATCAAGCTAATGATGTCTTAAATACTCTTATTTATGACGAATATATAATGATGGGTAAGTTTTAAAGTGGGTTAAGAAGAAATTTTAAAATTCGAATATTAGACCTCTTTCATAAATCATTTTTTACTCAGCTCCAAGTTATAGATTCCAGCAATTAAATTGAATCTCAAACCGAGTCTTTTACCTCTATTTCGATAACGCTCAGCAAAGATTTTGAAGGTTTTAAGCCTGCCAAATACATGCTCAATTCCTATTCTTCTTTTATTGATTTCCTGATTATAGATTTTTAGTTCAGGATCCAATTTACAACGTCTTTTGGCTTTTAAAGGTAACAGACTATTCGGATGCAGAGCATAAATACCCTGATAGCCTTTATCTGCAAGAACAAAGGCTTCTGAAGGAATCAGCTTTATGTTTCTTTTAAATAGCTCGAAATCATGTACAGCACCGCGACTGGTACATAAACTCAGTATTTGCTGAGTCTTGTAGTGAATCATGGCCTGTACTTTGAAGGTATGGGTCTTTTTCTTGCCGCTATAGCTTTTCTTCTGTTTTTTTAGGCCTTTGTATTGGGATTTCTGTGGCATCCACGATCACAACATTCCAGTCTATGCCTTCGCCCTCGGGTAAATCTTTGGGTAAATTAAAAAGATTGGACTGAATCAGGCAGTCTTCAACATGACGGACAATTCTTGAGGCTGTGGGCTCTGAAACCCCGTAACTCGTTGCAACGTGAAATAAGGTTCGGTATTCCCGCCAATAGCTTAGACAGAGCAGAATCTGGTCTTCCAGGCTTAACTTGGGCGGTCTGCCTTTAGTAGGAACAAGTTTCTTCAATTGCTCAACCATTAAATAGAAGGTTGACCATGAGATGCCAGTGTATCGCTTGAACTGAGGATCAGAAAGCTTGTTTGAATCGATGTATTTCATCCGCAGATTATGCACGAATGCTAAGAAATCCGGAGTGCAAATATCAACCAAAAAGAAGATCATTTTTTGATTTATGAAAGAGGTCTATTATATTAATAAATAAAATTACTAAATTTTCAATTACATATAATTACGTTTAATTTACTAAAGACAACCTTTCTCGTCACAAATTTTAGGTATAAAAAAGAGCAGACTTTTTTAATTGCATTTATAAAAACTACGGAGAAATATAATGGGTCTTTTTGATTTTGTAAAAGGTATTGGTAAAAAGAATACAGCACCAGCTGAACAGCAAGCCGCTCCAACGACACCAGCAGAACCTTCTGCGCAAGAAATTGCGAATAAGTTGCTGGGTCATATTAAAGCTTTAGGTTTACCTGTAACAGGTTTGTCAGTCACTTATAATGGGGCTTCTGATTTAGCGACTGTAAAAGGACAAGTCCAAACTCAGGCAGATCGTGAAAAAATTATTTTAGCTGTCGGAAATGTTGATCATGTTGCACAAGTTGATGATCAGATGACAGTCGCGACACCAGAACCAGAAAGTAAGTTTTATACTGTTAAGTCTGGTGATAATTTATCTAAAATTTCAAAAGAATTTTATGGTGACAGTAACCAATATAATAAAATTTTTGAAGCAAACCGTCCTTTGTTAAAAAATGCAGATGATATTTTTCCAGGACAAGTCCTTCGAATTCCTGCTTAAACAGTAAGTATTCGCTTAAAGTGATTTTGCTTTTAATGTTTATTTCTAAATGAAAAAAAATAAGTAATAAAAAACCGACATAGATGTCGGTTTTTTATCGAAACGTTAAATGACAGATAATGTGAGATTTATTTAATTAAATAAATCAATTATTTATTAGTTTTTTTGACATTCAATCTTAACGAGGTTTTGACACATAAGTTAAGATTTTCTGAGAATCTCTGACACATAAGTCAAGATTTTTTTTGATTACTTTTATAGCCATAACCGGCTTCGAGTAATTTCTCAACGTCCTCCCGTAAGAATAGTCGAACCGAATAAAATTTATTGCCATGAAATTTAGGCTTAATTAATCCCTGAGTTACTAGATTAGTCATATGCGTGCGATGCATACCTAAATAGTCATTAGCCTCTGAAGCTGTAAAATACTCTTGGTGAATCTTCAAGGCTTTATCAAACTCAGTTTTGGAGAAGGACCGCCAATATCCAATATGTCGAAGTTTTAAATGACCTGTCATAATCCAATTTTTTTCAAGTTGGTCATATGAGCAATCCAATGCATTGAGTACCACCTCTATATCAACATACGTAGGGTTATTCTTTTGTTGAATTAATTTGTCGATACTTCTTCTTGGGATACGATACGGGCGTATCTCTAAATTTTCTACTTGAAGCCATTTATGTTGAATAAGTTGAGCTGTTTGTAATGAGGAAATACCTAGAAGTTGAGATGCTTCATTTAGGCTTACATAAGCATCACATTTACTCTTATCTACAGTTCCAACTTTTTTACGCCCTGTATTATTTTTATAAGTAACTATATTTTCAATCATTGACTTATCTAAATACTGAATATCTTTTCTTGCATAATATGCTGGATAAAGTTTGTTTATATATATAGGTTTGAACCGTACCGGGTTTGTCGGAGAGTTAATATTCTGAGAGACTATCCCGATGACAAAATTAAAATATACCCCTGAAATCAGAGAAAGAGCGGTTCAATTATTGATTGAATCTGAAAAAGATTATCCTTCTACTTGGGCTGCAATCACAGCAATTGCACCTAAGATTGGCTGTACTCCTGAAACACTACGTTCCTGGCATCAGAAGTATTTGAATCAACAGAATCCAATCAAAGTACAGCAGCTTTCAGATCAAGAACGCATTAAACAACTTGAACGCGAAAATAAAGAACTGCAACGAGCCAATGAAATTCTACGCAAAGCAGCCGCTTTTTTCGCCCAGGCGGAGCTCGACCGCCCACACAAATAATGGTGGATTTTATCCATAATAATAAAGAGCTGTACGGAGTCGAGGCGATTTGTAGAATTTTACCGATCGCACCTTCAACCTATTACCGGACTTTAGATCTCGCGGACAATCCAGAACATCGAGCGAAACGAGATTTACATGACTTGCATCATGCTGAACAAATTAAACGAATTTGGAAGGAAAGTTCAGGTCGATATGGTGTACGTAAAGTTTGGCAAAAACTGAAACGTGAAGGCTATATTATTGCGCGCTGTACAGTTGCTCGATTGATGCAAAAACTAGGTATACAAGGTGTTTGGCGTGGTAAGAATAAACAAACTACCCGTAGCCGAGATGATCAAAAACGAGCAGATGACTTGGTGAAACGCAATTTTAGTGCTGATCAGCCTGACCCTTGCGAAGCAGTGCTTCTCAGGTCAGTGACTTTACGTATATTCAAACAAATTCAGGCTGGGTCTATACCGCCTTTATTATTGATGTGTTCTCACGAGCAATTGTTGGATGGAAAGTATCTACACGAATGAATACAGATATGGTGCTCGATGCATTAGAGCAAGCATTGCATGATCGAGGCATGCCAAAGAACGTGATTCATCATAGTGACAGAGGCGTGCAATATCTTTCCATTCGTTATACCAATCGTTTAGAAGCAGCAAATTTACGAGCATCAGTCGGTACGACCGGTGATTCATACGATAATGCTTTGGCTGAAACGGTGAATGGCTTATACAAAACAGAGGTGATTGAATATTTAAAAGCAGATTGGCAAGGTTTAGCGGATGTACAACTTGCGACACTAAACTGGGTAGATTGGTTCAATAAAAAGCGTGTACACAGTGCACTGGGTTATGTATCGCCTTTTGAGTTTGAAGCAATGTACTATGATAAGATTAACCCGTTAGGTCAGGTGGCCTAACTTAAATAAAAAAGTCTCCGACAAACCCGGTACGGTTCACATTGAAGCGGTAAAGCAGCGTAGTCGTTGGATCTATAAACAATTACGAGAGTTCCGTGAGCAAAGCAGATTTATCACGCCTCGCCAATATAAAAGTGGTGAAAGCCACTTTTATTTGGGTAAACAGTATCAATTAAAAGTGATTCATGATGATACCAAACCACAAGGTGTAAAACTTCTGAGAGGGAGATTGGAAGTAAACACCTCGGAATCCGATCTTGAAAGTATTAAATTTCTCTTAAACAAATGGTATAGATTTCGAGCAAATATCATGTTCGAAGTACGCTTGCAACATATTCTAGAACAGGCCTTATGGGTTGAAACTAAGCCTGATATTCGATTAATGACAATGCGTACACAGTGGGGTAACTGCTCCCCATCAGGTCTACTTACGCTCAATACTCATCTAGTTAAAGCGCCTACAATCTGTATTGATTATGTGATTCTGCATGAGTTATGCCATTTAGTTGAGCATAACCATAGTGAGCGTTTCTACCAACTTTTGACTCAAGTGATGCCTGATTGGGAGGTGGTGAAAGAGAGATTAGATAACATGGCTGTGAAGTTTTTTGAATAGACTTTTGCGTTGAACGACACATCAGTTGTCATTTTCATAAACGATTATCTGTGTGCTGCAATTATAGATTGGCATAGTCGTAAAGTACTGGCTCATAACATACTTTATAAAATCACGGTTCATCATTCGATCTCAACTATAGTTAAAAACGCAAGTGAGCCTTTAAAAAATAGCTTCTACTCCAAAAATCTGACAGTCATGCCTTTGCGAACAATTTTAGATAAATTATTTGCGTCCCAATTGGTCAATCGAATACACCCATGCGAAGCTGTTTTAGAAATTAAAGCGGGGTTGGGTGTCCCATGAATTCCAAAAGAAGGTCGAGATAAACCAATCCAAATATTTCCAACTGGATTATTCGGTCCGGGCGGTAAACTAAGAGGTTTAAGATTTTTGCCTTGAATAAAATTCTTAGGGTTATAGCTGTAGTGTGGATTTGGCACAATGCTCCCAATCACATGAGTGCCAGATGGTGAGGGATTATCTTCACTACCAATGGTTGCAGGAAAAGAAGCAATCATCTTATTTTGTTGATCAAGCAAATATAATTGTTTTGAGCCTTTGTGCGCGATAATCATTTTTATATTTTTTGGCAACGTGTTTTTCACATTTGCCACAATAATTTTTTCACCAACTTTATTAAAAGTTGCACCTGAATTTATTTTTTGTAAAAACAATTCATCCATATGAAACTTTTCACCCAGCATCTCAGTCACACGGGTGTAATACAAACCTCGCATCTTTGATTGTTCAGCATAATCTACAGGAATAGATTGAGCATAAGGCCCCTTCAAGTCTTGTGCAGTAATCGTGTATTCAATAAATGTTGGTTGAGTTGTATCTTCATTTAAAAGATGCCAAGTATTTGCGTCTAAGATTCCATCACCACTTAGACCCTTCATAATTTGAAAAGCTGAAATCGCTTTAATAGTATTTAGGCCCAATGAACCATCAATCGCCCCTGAGGATGAATAGTGGCGACTCAACAGCACTTGTAACTTTGCGTAAACAGGAAGATAGCCTTTTTCAAGATTGTCTGACCATTCGGCTTTATTTAGATTATCTAAAGACCATGTGCTAGGTTGATTTAACAATGCTAAATTGTTCTGATCATGAGTTGAAATACTAGGTAGACTTTGCGGTTCTCGTGCGTTTGCATAAGTTGAAAAAATACACATATTACTCAAGCAAATAATTAAGAAACGACTCAACATAGTAGCTAATCCCAAGGTAAAACGATTTATCAAAATGACAAAACCAATAGTTTAAATAAAGTTAAAAATAAAAAATTTAAGGGGCTGTAGTAGATAAGGTTAAATTTCAGTCCAATTTAATAGTGTTTTCAACTGTTGTTTTGGACTGCCATAATTAAATTGAAACTCACATTCTTTAATAAACAATGAAAAGGCATTTCGGTCAATACCATTGTATTTTCGAAGCACTCTTTTTGCCTGATTCCAAAAGTTTTCAATTCCATTGATATGATTCTGACCATCTGCAAAATGGCTTGAATGATTGATTCTATAATGACTAAATCCTGCAACATCTAAAGCATTATAACTATGCCAGTGATCTGTATAAACAACGCTATCAGGAGTGATTTTATTTGATATTACAGGCATTAGGGTGCTCGATTTAGTATCGGGTACAATGACCGTATAGACTTTACCATTACGCTTGAGTAAACCAAAAACAATCACTTTACCAGCAGCACCTCTACCACGCTTTCCTTTACGTGCTCCACCCAAATAGCTTTCATCTAATTCAATCTGACCTTGAAACACTTCAATGGCATCTCGGTCAAGGTGAAACATAATGATGTGACGAATTTTCCTATAGAACAATGCTGCAGAATTAGGTTGAATCCCCAATAAATCAGCAGCAGTTCTAGCGGTAACTTCAGCAATGAAAAACTCTAACAACCTTATCTGAATTTTTCTATTTAATTTACATCTAGTTATCTTCATAAAAGTAGATTATCACAAGGCTAATCTACTACAGCCCCAAATTTAAATATGCATATAAAATGCGCCTTTGTAACAATTTTAGTGAAAAAATGCGAACTAAAGCATGCAAATGTATATGGACTGTAGCATTAATATTGTATATTAATTAACTAATCTAGGACGATTTTATGTCTGCGCTAAATAAATTTTGCCATATAGGCATAAATAATTGATATGGCTAAACATTTAAATTTAGGTAAAGTTATAAATGAATACAACAGTAAAAGTAATCTCGGTTGACGGTGATGTTTGGCGCTTTTCCAATACAAATAAAAAATTAATTCTAAAAAAAGGGGCAAAACTTCAGGCAAAGGATGTATTGCATCTTTCTGAAGAAAGCAATGTCGTATTGCAGCTTTCAAATGGTCGTGTAGTCGAAATACACGGCAAAGATTTAATCAATAACGATGGTAATTTCAGTCTTAATTCCTTACTGGTCGAGTCAAATTCAGATATCGACAAAATTGTAAATTTTGCAAAATCATTTCAGCAAATGAATGAATCTGAACAACAAAATGATGTTGTTCGCTTAGACGACGGTCGCGTATTCAAAAAAGAGGGTAAGGACTACGTTGAAATTGCAGGGGAGTCTTTCGAGGGCGATCCTGATGTTACCCAAGGTGGGCATCGTTTTGTTCAACTGACACGGGCAGGTGAAACATCTGTCGCTGATGGTATCAAACCATTAATGTTGAACCGGGTGGTAGATAATATTCCGCCTTTAGGAATTCAATACCCAATATTATCTTCAGTTATTAAGCCATTTGAACATGGTTTGGGTGGTGGTAGCTGGACACCTTTGTCTCCATTTGCACCTACACCAAACACACCACCTCTAGCAAGCGATGACAGCTACACCACGCCATACAACACGCCAGTAACCTTAACTCCATTGGCGAATGACAGCGATGCAGACGGTGGCACCCTGACCATCACGGCAATCAATGGTGTGCCTTTAACGCCGGGCACCGCCCAACAAATCAACACCCCGAACGGTGTGGTGAACATTGATGCCCAAGGCACCATTACCTTCACCCCGAACAATGGCTTTACTGGACAAGAAAGCTTCAACTACAGCATCAGCGATGGCCAAGGTGGCAGCTCAACAGCGACTGAAACCATCAACGTTGCAGCAGCACCAAACACACCACCAGTGGCAAGCGATGACAGCTACACCACGCCATTCAACACGCCAGTGACACTGAGTCCACTGCAAGGTGATACCGATCCAGAAAATGACGCCTTAAGCATTACCAGCATTAACGGCGTCACCCTGACACCAGGTACAGCACAGAGCATTCCTGTAACCAATGGCGTTGTGACTGTTGCTGCTGATGGCACCATCACCTTTACTCCAAATACAGGATTTAGCGGTCAAGAGACCTTTAACTACAGCATCAGCGATGGCCAAGGTGGCAGCTCAACTGCAACACAAATCATTAACGTTGCAGCAGTAGAAACAACAACCCTGACCTTAACGGCAGCAGCGGTGAACGAAGGCGCGGACATCACCATCAGCGCAAGCGTCGACAACGCGCCACAAGACACCGATTTGGTCATCACCCTGGACAATGGCCAGATCATCACCATTGCCGTGGGCACAACCACAGGCAGCGTGACCTTTGCCAACCCGAACGGCGACGACGTCTACCTCGATGGCGAAAGCTACAGCGTGAGCATCAGCAGCTATACCGGTGGCGCAGAATTTGAAAATCTAGTGACCACGGATACTGCGACAGTGACCGTGAACGACACCATCAACCCGACCACGGTGACCCTGAATAACGTGAGCGTGGATGAAGGCACAGGAACCGCGACGATCGGTGCCAGTCTGGACCATGCACCGACTGCAGGCCCTGTGGTCTTGACCTTAAGCAACGGTTCAACCGTGACCTTTACCGTGGGCTACACCCCGGGTGACATCGTGCAATCGACGCCATTTGCGGTACAAGGCGACGACGTCTACCTCGATGGCGAAAGCTACAGCGTGAGCATCAGCAGCTATACCGGTGGCGCAGAATTTGAAAATCTAGTGACCACGGATACTGCGACAGTGACCGTGAACGACACCATCAACCCGACCACGGTGACCCTGAATAACGTGAGCGTGGATGAAGGCACAGGAACCGCGACGATCGGTGCCAGTCTGGACCATGCACCGACTGCAGGCCCTGTGGTCTTGACCTTAAGCAACGGTTCAACCGTGACCTTTACCGTGGGCTACACCCCGGGTGACATCGTGCAATCGACGCCATTTGCGGTACAAGGCGACGACGTCTACCTCGATGGCGAAAGCTACAGCGTGAGCATCAGCAGCTATACCGGTGGCGCAGAATTTGAAAATCTAGTGACCACGGATACTGCGACAGTGACCGTGAACGACACCATCAACCCGACCACGGTGACCCTGAATAACGTGAGCGTGGATGAAGGCACAGGAACCGCGACGATCGGTGCCAGTCTGGACCATGCACCGACTGCAGGCCCTGTGGTCTTGACCTTAAGCAACGGTTCAACCGTGACCTTTACCGTGGGCTACACCCCGGGTGACATCGTGCAATCGACGCCATTTGCGGTACAAGGCGACGACGTCTACCTCGATGGCGAAAGCTACAGCGTGAGCATCAGCAGCTATACCGGTGGCGCAGAATTTGAAAATCTAGTGACCACGGATACTGCGACAGTGACCGTGAACGACACCATCAACCCGACCACGGTGACCCTGAATAACGTGAGCGTGGATGAAGGCACAGGAACCGCGACGATCGGTGCCAGTCTGGACCATGCACCGACTGCAGGCCCTGTGGTCTTGACCTTAAGCAACGGTTCAACCGTGACCTTTACCGTGGGCTACACCCCGGGTGACATCGTGCAATCGACGCCATTTGCGGTACAAGGCGACGACGTCTACCTCGATGGCGAAAGCTACAGCGTGAGCATCAGCAGCTATACCGGTGGCGCAGAATTTGAAAATCTAGTGACCACGGATACTGCGACAGTGACCGTGAACGACACCATCAACCCGACCACGGTGACCCTGAATAACGTGAGCGTGGATGAAGGCACAGGAACCGCGACGATCGGTGCCAGTCTGGACCATGCACCGACTGCAGGCCCTGTGGTCTTGACCTTAAGCAACGGTTCAACCGTGACCTTTACCGTGGGCTACACCCCGGGTGACATCGTGCAATCGACGCCATTTGCGGTACAAGGCGACGACGTCTACCTCGATGGCGAAAGCTACAGCGTGAGCATCAGCAGCTATACCGGTGGCGCAGAATTTGAAAATCTAGTGACCACGGATACTGCGACAGTGACCGTGAACGACACCATCAACCCGACCACGGTGACCCTGAATAACGTGAGCGTGGATGAAGGCACAGGAACCGCGACGATCGGTGCCAGTCTGGACCATGCACCGACTGCAGGCCCTGTGGTCTTGACCTTAAGCAACGGTTCAACCGTGACCTTTACCGTGGGCTACACCCCGGGTGACATCGTGCAATCGACGCCATTTGCGGTACAAGGCGACGACGTCTACCTCGATGGCGAAAGCTACAGCGTGAGCATCAGCAGCTATACCGGTGGCGCAGAATTTGAAAATCTAGTGACCACGGATACTGCGACAGTGACCGTGAACGACACCATCAACCCGACCACGGTGACCCTGAATAACGTGAGCGTGGATGAAGGCACAGGAACCGCGACGATCGGTGCCAGTCTGGACCATGCACCGACTGCAGGCCCTGTGGTCTTGACCTTAAGCAACGGTTCAACCGTGACCTTTACCGTGGGCTACACCCCGGGTGACATCGTGCAATCGACGCCATTTGCGGTACAAGGCGACGACGTCTACCTCGATGGCGAAAGCTACAGCGTGAGCATCAGCAGCTATACCGGTGGCGCAGAATTTGAAAATCTAGTGACCACGGATACTGCGACAGTGACCGTGAACGACACCATCAACCCGACCACGGTGACCCTGAATAACGTGAGCGTGGATGAAGGCACAGGAACCGCGACGATCGGTGCCAGTCTGGACCATGCACCGACTGCAGGCCCTGTGGTCTTGACCTTAAGCAACGGTTCAACCGTGACCTTTACCGTGGGCTACACCCCGGGTGACATCGTGCAATCGACGCCATTTGCGGTACAAGGCGACGACGTCTACCTCGATGGCGAAAGCTACAGCGTGAGCATCAGCAGCTATACCGGTGGCGCAGAATTTGAAAATCTAGTGACCACGGATACTGCGACAGTGACCGTGAACGACACCATCAACCCGACCACGGTGACCCTGAATAACGTGAGCGTGGATGAAGGCACAGGAACCGCGACGATCGGTGCCAGTCTGGACCATGCACCGACTGCAGGCCCTGTGGTCTTGACCTTAAGCAACGGTTCAACCGTGACCTTTACCGTGGGCTACACCCCGGGTGACATCGTGCAATCGACGCCATTTGCGGTACAAGGCGACGACGTCTACCTCGATGGCGAAAGCTACAGCGTGAGCATCAGCAGCTATACCGGTGGCGCAGAATTTGAAAATCTAGTGACCACGGATACTGCGACAGTGACCGTGAACGACACCATCAACCCGACCACGGTGACCCTGAATAACGTGAGCGTGGATGAAGGCACAGGAACCGCGACGATCGGTGCCAGTCTGGACCATGCACCGACTGCAGGCCCTGTGGTCTTGACCTTAAGCAACGGTTCAACCGTGACCTTTACCGTGGGCTACACCCCGGGTGACATCGTGCAATCGACGCCATTTGCGGTACAAGGCGACGACGTCTACCTCGATGGCGAAAGCTACAGCGTGAGCATCAGCAGCTATACCGGTGGCGCAGAATTTGAAAATCTAGTGACCACGGATACTGCGACAGTGACCGTGAACGACACCATCAACCCGACCACGGTGACCCTGAATAACGTGAGCGTGGATGAAGGCACAGGAACCGCGACGATCGGTGCCAGTCTGGACCATGCACCGACTGCAGGCCCTGTGGTCTTGACCTTAAGCAACGGTTCAACCGTGACCTTTACCGTGGGCTACACCCCGGGTGACATCGTGCAATCGACGCCATTTGCGGTACAAGGCGACGACGTCTACCTCGATGGCGAAAGCTACAGCGTGAGCATCAGCAGCTATACCGGTGGCGCAGAATTTGAAAATCTAGTGACCACGGATACTGCGACAGTGACCGTGAACGACACCATCAACCCGACCACGGTGACCCTGAATAACGTGAGCGTGGATGAAGGCACAGGAACCGCGACGATCGGTGCCAGTCTGGACCATGCACCGACTGCAGGCCCTGTGGTCTTGACCTTAAGCAACGGTTCAACCGTGACCTTTACCGTGGGCTACACCCCGGGTGACATCGTGCAATCGACGCCATTTGCGGTACAAGGCGACGACGTCTACCTCGATGGCGAAAGCTACAGCGTGAGCATCAGCAGCTATACCGGTGGCGCAGAATTTGAAAATCTAGTGACCACGGATACTGCGACAGTGACCGTGAACGACACCATCAACCCGACCACGGTGACCCTGAATAACGTGAGCGTGGATGAAGGCACAGGAACCGCGACGATCGGTGCCAGTCTGGACCATGCACCGACTGCAGGCCCTGTGGTCTTGACCTTAAGCAACGGTTCAACCGTGACCTTTACCGTGGGCTACACCCCGGGTGACATCGTGCAATCGACGCCATTTGCGGTACAAGGCGACGACGTCTACCTCGATGGCGAAAGCTACAGCGTGAGCATCAGCAGCTATACCGGTGGCGCAGAATTTGAAAATCTAGTGACCACGGATACTGCGACAGTGACCGTGAACGACACCATCAACCCGACCACGGTGACCCTGAATAACGTGAGCGTGGATGAAGGCACAGGAACCGCGACGATCGGTGCCAGTCTGGACCATGCACCGACTGCAGGCCCTGTGGTCTTGACCTTAAGCAACGGTTCAACCGTGACCTTTACCGTGGGCTACACCCCGGGTGACATCGTGCAATCGACGCCATTTGCGGTACAAGGCGACGACGTCTACCTCGATGGCGAAAGCTACAGCGTGAGCATCAGCAGCTATACCGGTGGCGCAGAATTTGAAAATCTAGTGACCACGGATACTGCGACAGTGACCGTGAACGACACCATCAACCCGACCACGGTGACCCTGAATAACGTGAGCGTGGATGAAGGCACAGGAACCGCGACGATCGGTGCCAGTCTGGACCATGCACCGACTGCAGGCCCTGTGGTCTTGACCTTAAGCAACGGTTCAACCGTGACCTTTACCGTGGGCTACACCCCGGGTGACATCGTGCAATCGACGCCATTTGCGGTACAAGGCGACGACGTCTACCTCGATGGCGAAAGCTACAGCGTGAGCATCAGCAGCTATACCGGTGGCGCAGAATTTGAAAATCTAGTGACCACGGATACTGCGACAGTGACCGTGAACGACACCATCAACCCGACCACGGTGACCCTGAATAACGTGAGCGTGGATGAAGGCACAGGAACCGCGACGATCGGTGCCAGTCTGGACCATGCACCGACTGCAGGCCCTGTGGTCTTGACCTTAAGCAACGGTTCAACCGTGACCTTTACCGTGGGCTACACCCCGGGTGACATCGTGCAATCGACGCCATTTGCGGTACAAGGCGACGACGTCTACCTCGATGGCGAAAGCTACAGCGTGAGCATCAGCAGCTATACCGGTGGCGCAGAATTTGAAAATCTAGTGACCACGGATACTGCGACAGTGACCGTGAACGACACCATCAACCCGACCACGGTGACCCTGAATAACGTGAGCGTGGATGAAGGCACAGGAACCGCGACGATCGGTGCCAGTCTGGACCATGCACCGACTGCAGGCCCTGTGGTCTTGACCTTAAGCAACGGTTCAACCGTGACCTTTACCGTGGGCTACACCCCGGGTGACATCGTGCAATCGACGCCATTTGCGGTACAAGGCGACGACGTCTACCTCGATGGCGAAAGCTACAGCGTGAGCATCAGCAGCTATACCGGTGGCGCAGAATTTGAAAATCTAGTGACCACGGATACTGCGACAGTGACCGTGAACGACACCATCAACCCGACCACGGTGACCCTGAATAACGTGAGCGTGGATGAAGGCACAGGAACCGCGACGATCGGTGCCAGTCTGGACCATGCACCGACTGCAGGCCCTGTGGTCTTGACCTTAAGCAACGGTTCAACCGTGACCTTTACCGTGGGCTACACCCCGGGTGACATCGTGCAATCGACGCCATTTGCGGTACAAGGCGACGACGTCTACCTCGATGGCGAAAGCTACAGCGTGAGCATCAGCAGCTATACCGGTGGCGCAGAATTTGAAAATCTAGTGACCACGGATACTGCGACAGTGACCGTGAACGACACCATCAACCCGACCACGGTGACCCTGAATAACGTGAGCGTGGATGAAGGCACAGGAACCGCGACGATCGGTGCCAGTCTGGACCATGCACCGACTGCAGGCCCTGTGGTCTTGACCTTAAGCAACGGTTCAACCGTGACCTTTACCGTGGGCTACACCCCGGGTGACATCGTGCAATCGACGCCATTTGCGGTACAAGGCGACGACGTCTACCTCGATGGCGAAAGCTACAGCGTGAGCATCAGCAGCTATACCGGTGGCGCAGAATTTGAAAATCTAGTGACCACGGATACTGCGACAGTGACCGTGAACGACACCATCAACCCGACCACGGTGACCCTGAATAACGTGAGCGTGGATGAAGGCACAGGAACCGCGACGATCGGTGCCAGTCTGGACCATGCACCGACTGCAGGCCCTGTGGTCTTGACCTTAAGCAACGGTTCAACCGTGACCTTTACCGTGGGCTACACCCCGGGTGACATCGTGCAATCGACGCCATTTGCGGTACAAGGCGACGACGTCTACCTCGATGGCGAAAGCTACAGCGTGAGCATCAGCAGCTATACCGGTGGCGCAGAATTTGAAAATCTAGTGACCACGGATACTGCGACAGTGACCGTGAACGACACCATCAACCCGACCACGGTGACCCTGAATAACGTGAGCGTGGATGAAGGCACAGGAACCGCGACGATCGGTGCCAGTCTGGACCATGCACCGACTGCAGGCCCTGTGGTCTTGACCTTAAGCAACGGTTCAACCGTGACCTTTACCGTGGGCTACACCCCGGGTGACATCGTGCAATCGACGCCATTTGCGGTACAAGGCGACGACGTCTACCTCGATGGCGAAAGCTACAGCGTGAGCATCAGCAGCTATACCGGTGGCGCAGAATTTGAAAATCTAGTGACCACGGATACTGCGACAGTGACCGTGAACGACACCATCAACCCGACCACGGTGACCCTGAATAACGTGAGCGTGGATGAAGGCACAGGAACCGCGACGATCGGTGCCAGTCTGGACCATGCACCGACTGCAGGCCCTGTGGTCTTGACCTTAAGCAACGGTTCAACCGTGACCTTTACCGTGGGCTACACCCCGGGTGACATCGTGCAATCGACGCCATTTGCGGTACAAGGCGACGACGTCTACCTCGATGGCGAAAGCTACAGCGTGAGCATCAGCAGCTATACCGGTGGCGCAGAATTTGAAAATCTAGTGACCACGGATACTGCGACAGTGACCGTGAACGACACCATCAACCCGACCACGGTGACCCTGAATAACGTGAGCGTGGATGAAGGCACAGGAACCGCGACGATCGGTGCCAGTCTGGACCATGCACCGACTGCAGGCCCTGTGGTCTTGACCTTAAGCAACGGTTCAACCGTGACCTTTACCGTGGGCTACACCCCGGGTGACATCGTGCAATCGACGCCATTTGCGGTACAAGGCGACGACGTCTACCTCGATGGCGAAAGCTACAGCGTGAGCATCAGCAGCTATACCGGTGGCGCAGAATTTGAAAATCTAGTGACCACGGATACTGCGACAGTGACCGTGAACGACACCATCAACCCGACCACGGTGACCCTGAATAACGTGAGCGTGGATGAAGGCACAGGAACCGCGACGATCGGTGCCAGTCTGGACCATGCACCGACTGCAGGCCCTGTGGTCTTGACCTTAAGCAACGGTTCAACCGTGACCTTTACCGTGGGCTACACCCCGGGTGACATCGTGCAATCGACGCCATTTGCGGTACAAGGCGACGACGTCTACCTCGATGGCGAAAGCTACAGCGTGAGCATCAGCAGCTATACCGGTGGCGCAGAATTTGAAAATCTAGTGACCACGGATACTGCGACAGTGACCGTGAACGACACCATCAACCCGACCACGGTGACCCTGAATAACGTGAGCGTGGATGAAGGCACAGGAACCGCGACGATCGGTGCCAGTCTGGACCATGCACCGACTGCAGGCCCTGTGGTCTTGACCTTAAGCAACGGTTCAACCGTGACCTTTACCGTGGGCTACACCCCGGGTGACATCGTGCAATCGACGCCATTTGCGGTACAAGGCGACGACGTCTACCTCGATGGCGAAAGCTACAGCGTGAGCATCAGCAGCTATACCGGTGGCGCAGAATTTGAAAATCTAGTGACCACGGATACTGCGACAGTGACCGTGAACGACACCATCAACCCGACCACGGTGACCCTGAATAACGTGAGCGTGGATGAAGGCACAGGAACCGCGACGATCGGTGCCAGTCTGGACCATGCACCGACTGCAGGCCCTGTGGTCTTGACCTTAAGCAACGGTTCAACCGTGACCTTTACCGTGGGCTACACCCCGGGTGACATCGTGCAATCGACGCCATTTGCGGTACAAGGCGACGACGTCTACCTCGATGGCGAAAGCTACAGCGTGAGCATCAGCAGCTATACCGGTGGCGCAGAATTTGAAAATCTAGTGACCACGGATACTGCGACAGTGACCGTGAACGACACCATCAACCCGACCACGGTGACCCTGAATAACGTGAGCGTGGATGAAGGCACAGGAACCGCGACGATCGGTGCCAGTCTGGACCATGCACCGACTGCAGGCCCTGTGGTCTTGACCTTAAGCAACGGTTCAACCGTGACCTTTACCGTGGGCTACACCCCGGGTGACATCGTGCAATCGACGCCATTTGCGGTACAAGGCGACGACGTCTACCTCGATGGCGAAAGCTACAGCGTGAGCATCAGCAGCTATACCGGTGGCGCAGAATTTGAAAATCTAGTGACCACGGATACTGCGACAGTGACCGTGAACGACACCATCAACCCGACCACGGTGACCCTGAATAACGTGAGCGTGGATGAAGGCACAGGAACCGCGACGATCGGTGCCAGTCTGGACCATGCACCGACTGCAGGCCCTGTGGTCTTGACCTTAAGCAACGGTTCAACCGTGACCTTTACCGTGGGCTACACCCCGGGTGACATCGTGCAATCGACGCCATTTGCGGTACAAGGCGACGACGTCTACCTCGATGGCGAAAGCTACAGCGTGAGCATCAGCAGCTATACCGGTGGCGCAGAATTTGAAAATCTAGTGACCACGGATACTGCGACAGTGACCGTGAACGACACCATCAACCCGACCACGGTGACCCTGAATAACGTGAGCGTGGATGAAGGCACAGGAACCGCGACGATCGGTGCCAGTCTGGACCATGCACCGACTGCAGGCCCTGTGGTCTTGACCTTAAGCAACGGTTCAACCGTGACCTTTACCGTGGGCTACACCCCGGGTGACATCGTGCAATCGACGCCATTTGCGGTACAAGGCGACGACGTCTACCTCGATGGCGAAAGCTACAGCGTGAGCATCAGCAGCTATACCGGTGGCGCAGAATTTGAAAATCTAGTGACCACGGATACTGCGACAGTGACCGTGAACGACACCATCAACCCGACCACGGTGACCCTGAATAACGTGAGCGTGGATGAAGGCACAGGAACCGCGACGATCGGTGCCAGTCTGGACCATGCACCGACTGCAGGCCCTGTGGTCTTGACCTTAAGCAACGGTTCAACCGTGACCTTTACCGTGGGCTACACCCCGGGTGACATCGTGCAATCGACGCCATTTGCGGTACAAGGCGACGACGTCTACCTCGATGGCGAAAGCTACAGCGTGAGCATCAGCAGCTATACCGGTGGCGCAGAATTTGAAAATCTAGTGACCACGGATACTGCGACAGTGACCGTGAACGACACCATCAACCCGACCACGGTGACCCTGAATAACGTGAGCGTGGATGAAGGCACAGGAACCGCGACGATCGGTGCCAGTCTGGACCATGCACCGACTGCAGGCCCTGTGGTCTTGACCTTAAGCAACGGTTCAACCGTGACCTTTACCGTGGGCTACACCCCGGGTGACATCGTGCAATCGACGCCATTTGCGGTACAAGGCGACGACGTCTACCTCGATGGCGAAAGCTACAGCGTGAGCATCAGCAGCTATACCGGTGGCGCAGAATTTGAAAATCTAGTGACCACGGATACTGCGACAGTGACCGTGAACGACACCATCAACCCGACCACGGTGACCCTGAATAACGTGAGCGTGGATGAAGGCACAGGAACCGCGACGATCGGTGCCAGTCTGGACCATGCACCGACTGCAGGCCCTGTGGTCTTGACCTTAAGCAACGGTTCAACCGTGACCTTTACCGTGGGCTACACCCCGGGTGACATCGTGCAATCGACGCCATTTGCGGTACAAGGCGACGACGTCTACCTCGATGGCGAAAGCTACAGCGTGAGCATCAGCAGCTATACCGGTGGCGCAGAATTTGAAAATCTAGTGACCACGGATACTGCGACAGTGACCGTGAACGACACCATCAACCCGACCACGGTGACCCTGAATAACGTGAGCGTGGATGAAGGCACAGGAACCGCGACGATCGGTGCCAGTCTGGACCATGCACCGACTGCAGGCCCTGTGGTCTTGACCTTAAGCAACGGTTCAACCGTGACCTTTACCGTGGGCTACACCCCGGGTGACATCGTGCAATCGACGCCATTTGCGGTACAAGGCGACGACGTCTACCTCGATGGCGAAAGCTACAGCGTGAGCATCAGCAGCTATACCGGTGGCGCAGAATTTGAAAATCTAGTGACCACGGATACTGCGACAGTGACCGTGAACGACACCATCAACCCGACCACGGTGACCCTGAATAACGTGAGCGTGGATGAAGGCACAGGAACCGCGACGATCGGTGCCAGTCTGGACCATGCACCGACTGCAGGCCCTGTGGTCTTGACCTTAAGCAACGGTTCAACCGTGACCTTTACCGTGGGCTACACCCCGGGTGACATCGTGCAATCGACGCCATTTGCGGTACAAGGCGACGACGTCTACCTCGATGGCGAAAGCTACAGCGTGAGCATCAGCAGCTATACCGGTGGCGCAGAATTTGAAAATCTAGTGACCACGGATACTGCGACAGTGACCGTGAACGACACCATCAACCCGACCACGGTGACCCTGAATAACGTGAGCGTGGATGAAGGCACAGGAACCGCGACGATCGGTGCCAGTCTGGACCATGCACCGACTGCAGGCCCTGTGGTCTTGACCTTAAGCAACGGTTCAACCGTGACCTTTACCGTGGGCTACACCCCGGGTGACATCGTGCAATCGACGCCATTTGCGGTACAAGGCGACGACGTCTACCTCGATGGCGAAAGCTACAGCGTGAGCATCAGCAGCTATACCGGTGGCGCAGAATTTGAAAATCTAGTGACCACGGATACTGCGACAGTGACCGTGAACGACACCATCAACCCGACCACGGTGACCCTGAATAACGTGAGCGTGGATGAAGGCACAGGAACCGCGACGATCGGTGCCAGTCTGGACCATGCACCGACTGCAGGCCCTGTGGTCTTGACCTTAAGCAACGGTTCAACCGTGACCTTTACCGTGGGCTACACCCCGGGTGACATCGTGCAATCGACGCCATTTGCGGTACAAGGCGACGACGTCTACCTCGATGGCGAAAGCTACAGCGTGAGCATCAGCAGCTATACCGGTGGCGCAGAATTTGAAAATCTAGTGACCACGGATACTGCGACAGTGACCGTGAACGACACCATCAACCCGACCACGGTGACCCTGAATAACGTGAGCGTGGATGAAGGCACAGGAACCGCGACGATCGGTGCCAGTCTGGACCATGCACCGACTGCAGGCCCTGTGGTCTTGACCTTAAGCAACGGTTCAACCGTGACCTTTACCGTGGGCTACACCCCGGGTGACATCGTGCAATCGACGCCATTTGCGGTACAAGGCGACGACGTCTACCTCGATGGCGAAAGCTACAGCGTGAGCATCAGCAGCTATACCGGTGGCGCAGAATTTGAAAATCTAGTGACCACGGATACTGCGACAGTGACCGTGAACGACACCATCAACCCGACCACGGTGACCCTGAATAACGTGAGCGTGGATGAAGGCACAGGAACCGCGACGATCGGTGCCAGTCTGGACCATGCACCGACTGCAGGCCCTGTGGTCTTGACCTTAAGCAACGGTTCAACCGTGACCTTTACCGTGGGCTACACCCCGGGTGACATCGTGCAATCGACGCCATTTGCGGTACAAGGCGACGACGTCTACCTCGATGGCGAAAGCTACAGCGTGAGCATCAGCAGCTATACCGGTGGCGCAGAATTTGAAAATCTAGTGACCACGGATACTGCGACAGTGACCGTGAACGACACCATCAACCCGACCACGGTGACCCTGAATAACGTGAGCGTGGATGAAGGCACAGGAACCGCGACGATCGGTGCCAGTCTGGACCATGCACCGACTGCAGGCCCTGTGGTCTTGACCTTAAGCAACGGTTCAACCGTGACCTTTACCGTGGGCTACACCCCGGGTGACATCGTGCAATCGACGCCATTTGCGGTACAAGGCGACGACGTCTACCTCGATGGCGAAAGCTACAGCGTGAGCATCAGCAGCTATACCGGTGGCGCAGAATTTGAAAATCTAGTGACCACGGATACTGCGACAGTGACCGTGAACGACACCATCAACCCGACCACGGTGACCCTGAATAACGTGAGCGTGGATGAAGGCACAGGAACCGCGACGATCGGTGCCAGTCTGGACCATGCACCGACTGCAGGCCCTGTGGTCTTGACCTTAAGCAACGGTTCAACCGTGACCTTTACCGTGGGCTACACCCCGGGTGACATCGTGCAATCGACGCCATTTGCGGTACAAGGCGACGACGTCTACCTCGATGGCGAAAGCTACAGCGTGAGCATCAGCAGCTATACCGGTGGCGCAGAATTTGAAAATCTAGTGACCACGGATACTGCGACAGTGACCGTGAACGACACCATCAACCCGACTACTATTACTCTAGATGGTACAACCAATAACGTTACTGGGCAGATCACACTTACTGCGCAAGTAGATCATGCACCGTTGACGACGGATCTTGTCATCACTCTAACCAATGGTGGCCCTACGATTATTATTCTTGCGGGTCAAACCACAGCTACGGTGACTTTTGCAAACCCGAATCCTGCACTGCCGCATACCTACGCGATTAATACGGCAACAGGTGGTCGATACGAAAGTCTGATTACAACCAGTACGGTAACCATTGCTGGGCCGTTTATCGATCTTGATGGTAATGATAGTTCTGGTGTTACGGGTACAGGATATAAGACACACTTTGTTGATGGTGGTGCGCCAGTAACTATTGGTGATGTTGATACTGTGATCACCGATGCGGATGCAGCTGGACAACATATTGCCACGGCAACGATTAAGTTGCAGGGCACAGCGGGTGCTGGGTTTGAATTAGGTGATGTCCTTGCAGTAGGCTCTTTGCCAGCAGGGATTACTGTTGCGTCAAATGATGGAAATACCATTACCTTGACGGGTAATGCAACGCTTGCCGACTATCAAACTGCGATTAAAAATATTACCTTTGCAGCAGACGCGACTACACCGAACAAAGATTTGATTCGTCATGTCGAAGTACAGGTGACTGACGTCGATGGTAACCAAAGTAATGTTGCTGTGGCAGATATTACAGTGAATGTCATCCAAGCACCGGGTACGCCAGGTTCACCAGTGAATAATGGTGACAATACCGTAATCGGTGGTAATGGTGATGACGTATTAGTCGGAGATGGGGGTGGTGTAAAAACCGTTCTCCAACCTGGTACAAACTACAACATGGCCTTCATTCTCGACGTGTCAGGTAGTATGAGGTTTGATCTAGATCAAGGTAGTGGTAATGCTAACGAACGCTTGAATTTATTAAAAGATGGATTAAAGCAGTATATTCAAAATACCGTACTGCCATTTGCAGCAAAAGCAGGTACAGTAGATGGTGGTCACATCAATATTGCATTGATTAAATTCGCAGGTTTAGCACAAACTAGCTTAACGATTAGTATTGGCGATGTGGTAAATGGTGACTGGACAGCATTAGAGGCGACAATTAATAGCTTGGTTGCTAGTGGTGGTACTAACTATGAAGCTGCTTTTAACCAAGCAGAACGGTGGTTTAAAGGCTTATCGACAGGAGCAAATGATACGACTGCTGGTACCGATGCAACTGATAGAGCATCAACAAATGCCGATGGTACGGCGATTGCGGGCTACAAAAACTTAACCTTCTTTATCACCGATGGTAACCCGACGTTTTATATGAATGGTAATACTGAAGCAGGAAGTGGATCTGAAGCTCAAAATGCCGCTGCATTTAATACGATTCTAAGTCAGTCGAAGAGTACGTTTGATCATGGTTATAATCAAACTAGTGGTAATGGTGGGATAGGCTCAATAAGTACTGTAGCAGCAATTGGGCTAGGTATTGGAGTTAAAAAACCTTGGCTTCAAATGTTTGATAATACGGATAGTATTGGCAATATTACGATTGATGTAGGAACGCAGAATGTATCGGGTGTAAATGTCACTGATTCGTCAGCACCTACACCCAACCCTATCGCTAACTTTGACAATGCAACGGGTAATAATGCACCAGCTGCTTGGGTGGCAAGTGCTGATGCTACGGCTGCTACGCTGAATACAAATAAATTGATACTTGCAGATAGCACACAAGGTAATGGCGTGGCTGCAGTGTATCAAGGTCCAAGCTTTGCAGTGACAGGAAGTAGCACATTTGTATCCTTCGAATATGGTCGTAGTAATTGGGTTGCTGGTGATGCCTTCACTTGGAAATTACAACGCCAAAATAGTGGCGTTTGGGAAACTGTTGAAGTGGGTTCAAATGCTGCATCGAATGACCATGCTCCATCGGGAACTAATTCTACAGGGCTCTTTATGCAATCAGGTATCTTGCTTGCGGGAACATATCGTTTGCAGTTTGAGGTGGAGGATAATTCTGGTACGGGTACAGGTGACTATGTTGTGAGAATTGATAATCTGCAACGCAATACAAGTGCGGGAACGGACACTATTACAACGACTGGCGGTCAACCTGATATTGTCTTAACCGCAGATCAATTCCAATATGCTTTAGAGGCTGGTGGATTATCGGCTACTTTGAACCCAGTCGGAAATGACAAACTGTTTGGTGGTAATGGAAATGATGTCATGTTTGGCGATACCATCAATACGGATTGGTTAGACTGGACAGGCCGTAATTTGGATGCAGCCAATCAGCCAGATGCCGCAGGTTCAGGTATGGCAGCATTAAAAGAGTATTTAAGTCTCAGTCCATCCGATTACACCTTGGTGAATGCTAGTTTAGGTGTACAAGATATTGATTTGTACAACTACATTAAAGCGGAATCGAATACGACAACGGGCATCAGCCGTTTCAATGCCACAGCAGATACACGCGGTGGAAATGACGTGCTAGATGGCGGTATGGGTAATGACATTTTGTATGGTCAAGGCGGTGCAGATATTCTTATTGGCGGCGCAGGAAACGATATTCTGTTTGGTGGTACAGGCGCAGATACCTTTGTTTGGGGTAAATCGCTAAATACGACGACAGGTAATCTCGTAACCAATGGTACCAATGATGCAGATGGTTCAACCGATACCATCAAGGACTTTAACCTTGCTCAAGGCGACAAAGTTGACGCTAAAGCACTGCTTGATGCCCTAGGTTGGAATGGCTCGATGGTAACTTTGAGCCAATTTGTGACCGTAACTGGCAATACCATCGATATTCATAACGCCGCGGACACGATAAGTGTCAACATTGTGGTAGAAGGCCAAACATTCACTGACTTAAATGACATGATTGCAAAAACGAACTTCCAAACAACTTAACGGAAACAAAGGGTGAAATTATTTTCACCCTTTGTTTTGCTTTTATAGATAGATGTACGCATCGGAAATATACAACATGATTCTAAAAGAGGGGAAACCTGTGAAAGTATTAGCATTAACAAAAATCGCAAGCATGGTTGCTGGGGCAAGTGTAGCAATGACTGTATCAGCAGCAGATTTAACATCAGTGACTAAAACTGCAATTGAAAATAACCCAGAAGTTCAGGTGCAATGGTCAAACTTTCTTGAAGCCACTGCGAACCAAAAACAGGCACGGGCAGGTTATTTACCATCAATTGATTTAAATGCAGCGTACGGCAAAGGTAATCGTGAATTCGATGGCGATCGTGGTTGGTTCAATCAAGGTCAGGCAGAAATTGCATTAACGCAAGTTTTGTTCGATGGTTTTCGCATTAAGAGCAAAGTTGAACAAGGCGATTATGCTGCATTAAAACGCTACTATGATTTGAACTCAGGGATTGAACAAAAAGCCCTTGAAGCAACGCAAGCGTATTTAGATGTGCAACGTTATCGCGAATTGGTACGTTTGGCAGAAGGAAATTTTGCAAATCATCAACGTGTGTATAATCAAGTCTTACAACGTACTAATCAGGGTGTAGGTAATAAAGCCGATTTGTCTCAAATTACTGGTCGTTTATCGCTGGCACAAACCAACTTGATGACTGAACAAGCCAATTTGAATGATGTATCTGCACGTTTTGCGCGAATTGTAGGTGTTGAGCCAAGTAGTAATCTTGCGCCAGTAAGTGTGAATGTGGCACTGCCAAACAACACACAAGAAGTCGTTACTGCTGCGTACAACAATAACAACAGTTTAAAAGCTGCGTTAAGTGAAATGCAATATGCACGTGCAAGTGCGCAAGAATTCAAAGCCAATATGTACCCGAAACTGTCGTTTGTGGCGCGTACTGGTTTATATCAAAACCGTAATAGTTTTGATGAGCGTAGCAATCCTGATAACGATAAATATGGGCAAGATAGTGCAGTTGAATTAAGACTCAACTACAATCTATTCAATGGATTTGCCGATAGAGCAGCCATGAATGCTGCCAATGCACGTGTTTCATTATCCGATGATTTGAAAAACAAAGCATGTGTCGATATTCGCCAAACTTCTACCGTGGCTTATAACAACGTGAATAACTATAGCAGTCAGTTGCAATGGTTACAGCGTCATCGTGATGAATCTGCTTCAGTTGTAAAAGCTTATAATGATCAGTTTGATATTGGCCGTCGTACATTACTTGACGTTCTTGACTCAGAAAACGAAGCATTTCAAGCCAATCGTGCTTATGTCACTACGCAATACGACTTGAAAGTTGCACAATTCCAAACACTGTATAGCACTGGTCAATTGTTGCCTGCACTCGGTATTCAACGTGATAATTTACCTGCTGTATCAGACGTGAGTCAGCGTGAAATTAATGCAGCGAATATGTGTTCTGCGAACGTGCAAGCACAAGTTGCTGAATAATGAAAGTATGAAATGAAAAATAGGGTGCAACGTGTGCCCTATTTTTGTTCGTAAAATATACATTTTATATAAGAGAAGTTCTTGTTATTGAGCAGTTGAAAGCAATACATTAATTAGACCTCTTTCATAACCACCTATAGTTCCCCCTTAAAAAGGGGGATGAGGAATATATTCCGCAAGTGGGGTTTAAAAACTTATGAGAGAGGTCTATTAATAGCAAGTTTTAGTTCAAAAAATCAAAATGCATTTTGACCCATGGTGAATAAGTGACAACACAAATATTTGACCCTTTAGCGTTATGCCTGATTCGGGTGGCTAAAGATTATGAGGTAAGTATTACCCAAGAAGGGCTACTTTCTGGCTTGCCTTTGCCCAATGGTTTACTAATTCCGAGCTTTGTTGCACGTGCGGCAGATCGTGTCAGTTTGACTAGTAGTGTGGTGCAGCAAGGTTTAACGCAGTTAAATCATTTTGTGTTTCCTGCGATCCTATTGTTAAGAAATAATACAGCGTGTGTGTTGTATCGAATTGATCATGAGCAGAAACTAGCAACCGTTTATTTCCCAGAATTAGCCGATACAGTTAAGCAAATTCCAATTGCAGAATTGCAAGCGCAATATGTCGGTTCAGTGATTTATTTGCAACAACGTCAGTTTATTGTCGATAACAAACTGAAAATGGAAAAAAATCAGCAGCACTGGTTTTGGCGTGTGATCCGTGAACATCGTCCCATTTATAAGGATATTTTGCTCGCGGCATTATTTGTCAATATTTTTGCCTTGTGTACGCCATTTTTTGTCATGAATGTTTATGACCGCGTGGTGCCAAACCATGCGCTAGATACTTTATGGGTGTTGGCACTCGGCATCATGATTATTGTCTGTGCCGATTTTATTTTAAAATTGGTGCGCAGTTATTTTGTCGATCTTGCAGCGACACGTGCAGACAATAAATTATCTGCTTATATCATGGAAAAAGTGCTCGGTCGGCGGATGGAGCAGAATAATATGTCGGTTGGTATGACGGCATCGAATATTCAATCCTATGAGTCGATTCGTTCATTCACCAGTTCATTGACTGTGGTTTCCTTGATCGATCTGCCATTCTTTGTGTTGTTCCTCGCGGTGATTTGTATAATTTCTTGGGTGTTTGTGATTCCGTTGCTGATTGCATCCTTGATTATTTTATTGTATGCGTTGTCGGTACATGTCAGTATGAAAAAACTGTCGGATGCCATGTCTGAAGCCTCACAACAACGCCAAGCCTTATTGATCGAAACCCTCAATAATCAGGAAACGATTAAGAGCTTTAATGCCAATGGGCGGATGCAAACCTTGTGGGAAAAAGCCACACGTTTTACTGTGCATTATTCTGCCAAGTTACGTTTTGTCGGGGGGACGGTCGGTAACTTTGCGGCATGGGTGCAACAAACAGCCAGCGTCGTGATTATTTTAATCGGTGTGTATTTGATCGCGGATGGACAATTATCACAAGGCGCATTAATTGCTTGTTATTTGTTATCAACACGTGCTTTAGCGCCGATCGCGCAGGTCGCAGGTTTACTCACGCAATATTATCAGGCATCCAGTGCATTAACGATGTTGAACCAAACTGTGGAATCTGAACAAGAACGTGAGAATCTAAAAGGCTGGGTCAGTCATACGAATCTTGCAGGCAATATCGAATTTAAACATGTCAGCTTGCGTTATCCGAATGAATCGCGTTCCGCATTAGATGATATTTCATTTTCGATTCGCGCAGGCGAGAAAGTGGCGATTTTGGGTAAAGTCGGTTCGGGTAAAAGCTCGATTGAAAAAATATTACTCTCGCTTTATCGTCCAACAGAAGGCGCGGTATTTATTGATCAAACCAATATTGCACAGATTGATCCTGCTGAATTACGGACTCAAATTGGCTATATTCCACAAGATATTGATTTATTGAATGGTACGGTGTTGTCGAATATTGTGTTGGGCAATCCGCATGTGAGCCGAACCGTACTAGAACAAAGTTTGGTGATTTCAGGTTTAGGACAAATTCTTAAAGCACATGAAGATGGTTTGTCTTTGCAAGTGGGTGAGCGAGGGCACAAGTTGTCGGGCGGGCAACGTCAAGCAATCGCAGTCGCACGTGCAATTGCTCAAAATGCGAAAATTTTGATTTTTGATGAGCCGACCAGTGCGATGGACACACCATTGGAAAATCATGTGATTCATCATTTAAAACAATACATGACAGCCCAACACACATTGATCTTGGTCACGCATAAACCTGCTTTATTGGCTTTGGTCGATCGAATTATCATTCTTGAAGATGGCAAGATCATTGCAAATGGCGATAAAGAAACGGTCTTGAAAACGATGTTTCCTCAACAAGAAAAAGCTGCAGGAGTAACGTCGTGAGCGAAGAACAAAACAAAACCAATCGCGAGAAATTATTTCAAGGCGTAGGCAAAAGTATCGAAAACTCTGAAAAGGTGATGAATCCTTTTTTCGGGCGTTTGCGTTTGTTTAAACAATATCAACCTGCCGATGCAAATGATTGGCAACGTCAGGTTAAGGAAGTCACGCAATCACAAAAACCGCTCAAGACTCGAATGACGCTTTATATCATTGCAGTGACTTTTGTCGGTCTGTTACTTTGGGCAGGTTTTGCCAAAGTCGATGAAATTACCCGCGGTGAAGGAAAAGTGATTCCTTCTCAACAGATGCAAGTTATTCAATCGGTCGATGGCGGTGTGGTTGAAAAAGTCTATGTTCAAGAAGGGCAACATGTCAAAAAAGGTGATTTATTAATTCGTATTGATCCAACCCGTTTTACTTCTAATTTGAATGAAATCAATGCCAAGATTTTCGCCTTACAAACCAAAGCAAGACGTTTAAGCGCACAGGTCAGTGGCTCAGGTTATACTTCTGGCAGCGTGCCAGCCGGTGTTTCACCTGATGCGGCCGCAATCATTATGGCGCAAGAAAGCCAGTATTATGCGGAAAGTTTGCGCGAACTGAGCCAAAGAACGATGACCAATCAAGGTACGGTTTCGACTCGTCAACAGGAATCGCAACGTGCTCAAGCTGCACTCGGACAAGCTGAAAGAGCCTATCAACTTGCAGTGCGTGAACTCAATACCACACGACCTTTGTTAAAGACTGGTGCGGTGTCGGAAATGGATATTTTGCGTTTAGAGCGTGATGTCTCCAATGCCGATGGTGAGCGTAAGCAGGCAGCAGCAAACTTACGTGGTTCGCAAGCCTCAATCGGCGAAGCGCAATCAAGAACCTCTGAAGCTGCGGTCAGTTTGAAAAACCAATGGCGCAATGAATTAGCAGAAGCGCAAGCGCAGTTGGTGAGTTTAAAAGAAAGTATTTCAGGCGTAGCAGACCGAGTGAAAACCACCGATATTCGTTCACCGACCAATGGTATCGTGCAGAAAATTTTCTTTAATACCATTGGTGGGGTTGTGAAACCAAGCGACCAAGTGGCGGAAATTGTGCCTTTAGATGGTCAATTGATCGTTGAGGCAAAAGTATCGCCGAAAGATATTGCCTTTGTACGACCAGACTTGCCTGCGGTAATTAAATTTACCGCCTATGATTTTTCGATTTATGGCGGAATGGATGCGAAGGTGAAACACATTAGCCCAGACACATTTACCGATGAGAAAGGCAATATGTTTTATATTGTCCGTGCAGTGACTGATAAACCAACGTTTGGTAAAGGATTATCCGTGATTCCCGGCATGACCGTTCAATTGGATATTATGACAGGGAAGAAAACTATTCTTTCTTATCTGCTTAAACCAATTCTTAAAGCGAAAAATAATGCCTTAACCGAACGTTAAGTCGAATAAAAACCGAAATCTCTTAAAATCCCTCTTTTGAAAAGAGGGATTTTTGATTTATAAAGTAAATTTTAAACGCGCGAAATTTACATTTTATTGAAGCAGATAAAAAATCTAAATTCATTTTTAGTTTTTTCCAGTGCCAAAATGTTGCACCCAATACGTTCGATGAGTTACATCATTTCGAACGCAGGTAATCGCATAATCTTTAAATTGGGGTTTCATTAAGTTATCGCAATGTCCGGGACTGAGCGCCAGCCAATTTTCTAAAACTTGTTTTAGGTTGCTTTGACCTGTTGCTAAATTTTCCCCACCACCACCTTTGTATCCTGTTTTTTTAATACGAGCTCTCAGATTTTCACCACTTCGACCGACATGACTTAAAATCTGACGTTGCGAAATATCCAGCGCATGTGCAGTTGAACTTGTTTGTAATTGATTATTCCATTTTAGCGAGTGGGTAGCCGAGTAAGCTATTTTTCCACATTGTTGCGGTTGATGCCGAATCACGTTAATGGCATTTAAAACGGCTTGCTGATATTGTGGATTTTGAATGTCATCACAAGAAATATTCGCAAAAGATGCTAAATTTTGTTCAGGCGAATTTTGAGTTTGTGATGGCGTAGATTGAGCCATGCTTTTATTAAAATGATTCTGCAAAGCCTGTTGCGGTTGAGGATTCGAACAGCCAGAAAGAAAACAACACAGACCACATGCAAAAAAATGATAAGCAATGTTTTTCATGGTGATCCTATTTTTAATTTTTAACTGATAAAATTATAATCCAATCGCTACATACTGAATATGAAAATTCAGGAATTAAAGCTTTGATAAAAACAATAGACCTCTTTCATAACCCCCTATAGTTCCCCTTTGAGAAGGAGGATGAGGAATATATTCCGCAAGAGGGGTTTTAAAGACTTATGAAAGAGGTCTAGTATAAACTGAATGAAAACAATCTGATGTTTCATAAGCTATTAATTTCATTTGCCGAATGAATACGCATTTCAAGCAAAATCTAACTCTTTTATTAACTAAATCGTAGTAAGATTCAAAACACTAAAAATTAACGAATTAAATTTCATTTGGAAAATTTGGTCATGAAAATTGTCGCAGATGAAAATTTGGCCTTTACTGATTATTTCTTTGCCGAGTTTGCGGAAATTCAGCACAAAGCAGGCCGCACATTAAGCCATGTTGATGTAAAAGATGCCGATGCTTTGCTTATTCGTTCGGTCACTTTGTTAGCGGCAGTGTAAAAATGACCCCCTAATGGCATTTAAAAACTGACCCCCTTGGTTAATATAGCGGTCATTTTGGACTGCTCAACATGTTAACTTTGGAGCAAGCAGTGACAATCCAAATACTTCATCAACAATGTAAATCTATTAAAGCCATTAGTCGTGAACTGGGGGTGTCCAGAAATACCGTACGTAAATATTTACGGCAAAACACCACACCTCAGTATCAGCGTATACAGCCTAGAATAAGTATCCTTGACCCATATAAACCCGGTGGTGTTTCAAAAAGTATGCTAGTTAATTCTGTCAATAGAGAAATTGAAAATAAGTAAATTAAATTCACTATATTTTTAATGCTTTATGAGATTTCAATTGTGGTTAAAATATAATCAGCATACTTTTTGAAACACCACCTAAACCTTATTTACTCCAACGTGTAAATGCAGCTCATCCTGAATGGATTCCTGCTGTCGTGCTCTACCAGGAAATTTTAAGGTTGGGATATCCAGGAAAGATCAGGATCTTGAGGGAATATCTTGCAACAGGCTTTGTTGCACAAACCTATCTGTAAAGGGTTTTTCAGCGATATAATTTTCAAATGAAGAAGCCTACACACAAAATCTACCGCACAACCAATTGGCCCGCATATAACCGAGCACTCATGAGTCGCGGAAATATTGCCATTTGGTTTGATCCTGCTACGCAATGGTATGCGCCATCAAAAGGCAAACAAGGGCGAAATCAAACCTACTCCGACGCAGCCATCCAATGCTGCTTAATGATTAAATCCTTATTCCGTCTGTCTTTACGTAGGGTCACTGGCTTTGTGCAAAGTCTGATTAAACTTTGCGGATTAAATTGGATAGCTCCAGATTACACCACGCTTTGTAGAAGACAAAAGCATATTGATATTGTAATCAGCTACCAAAAAAGTAGCGATGGGCTGCATCTACTCATGGACTCTACAGGCATGAAGTTTCTAGGTGAGGGCGAATGGAAACGCAAGAAACATGGACCTGAATATCGTCGCCAATGGCGTAAATTTCATATTGGTATAGATGCTAAAACCCTGCAAATACGAGCAGTTCAGCTTACAACCAATAATGTCAGTGATTCACAGGTGCTTGGTGATTTACTTAATCAGATTCCACAAGATGAGCGGATTGACTCTGTTTATACCGATGGAGCTTATGACACCAAGCAATGCCGTCAGGTCATTGCAGATCGGCAAGCGCATGCGGTGATTCCACCTAGAAAAAATGCGAAACCATGGAAAGATACAAAGAGTAGCTCGCTAGAGCGAAATGAATTACTTCGAACAATTAAACGTTTAGGCAGGACACTATGGAAAAAATGGTCAGGCTATCATCGGCGAAGTTTGGTTGAAACTAAGATGCATTGCATCAAATTATTAGGAGATAAACTCAGTGCAAGGAGTTTTGATAGCCAAGTGAATGAGATCCATGCACGTGTAGCAGTCCTTAACAGATTTACGGAATTAGGTCGACCACTTACCCAAGTTACGCCTTAAATTTGGCTCAATTAGGGGCGCTTTGCATTTCAAATCTTTGTGCAACAAAGCCCCTCAGCTATAAAAGTATATTGGCAACTTGCATGGAAAGAGTTGGAGTTGGGCAGAATTAGCATTAATGAGTTCAAGCGCTATAAAAGATAATTATATTGATGAGCAAAAGCTAATGCAATTTGATGGTTGCTTAGCTCATTTATTATTAAATTGTACAATTGATCAGTTAAATGAACTTGAATACCTACCTGATTTTTTAGAAAAATTACAATTTCTTATATCTAACAGTGCTCTTCTATATATTTTAGGATACGAAGATAAGTTGAAAGAGGAATTCAATCAGACATCATTAGATGATTTTGTGAAGACATTGTTTCTATGCCGAGATACTGATACTAGACATCCTACATCCCAAATTTTAGAGACATTAGGAAAGTCCATTATTTACACTACAAAAGTAGCAGGATGTGAATTTAAAGCTCAATTCCCAAATCGCTCTCCTTATATTGAATTGTCTGAATCTATTTTGACTACAATCGAAAACTTTTTTTCGACTAATCCAATTGATAATGTTCTTACAAAAATTAGCTCATTAAGCATGAATATTATTGGGGATGATGATGAAAATTGCACTATAACACATGAGTTTAATAAATCCCCCAAAGGATGGGGTGTAGATATTTTTTGCTCTCACTTTAATTGGGAGTATTTAGATCAAAATAGGCAAGAGATATTTTTTGAATGGTTTGTCCAATTCATAATAGAATGTTTGATATGTGCTGAATTAGCAGGAGACTTTCACTTGGGATATGCTAGGCAGCTAACCGATAAAAGTTCTCTGCTATTTGATTTGGCGTTTTAAAATCCAAACTCTTTTGAATTCTTCGCTGATTATAAAATAACACAATGTATTTTGTAATATCTGCTTTAGCTTCATCTCTGGTTTTATAGTTGCAATGATGCACTAATTCATTCTTGAGTATGCCCCAGAAACTTTCAATCGGTGCATTATCGTAACAGTCCCCACGTTTGCTCATTGAACCTTGAAAATCACATTTTTCCAGTATCTTTCGATATTCATGGCTGCAATATTGGCTGCCTCTGTCCGAATGAACAATTAAGCCTTTCGTTGGTTTTTGATTACGAATCGCCATAGTCAGTGCATTGCAAACAAGTTGTGCGGTCATACGCTCATTTAAGCTATAGCCAACCACTTGTTTCGTGTACAGGTCTTTTACTGCTGCCAAGTATAACCAACCTTCAGCAGTCCAAATGTATGTAATATCGCTTGACCATGCAAGATTGGGCTTAGTCATTGAAAACTGTTGCTCTAGTAAATTTGCGTAGATCGCTCGATTATGATCACTCTTCGTAGTTCTTTTGAAACGCTTATGACGCTTACAATACAGCTGGTTGAGCTTTTTTATTTGACGTACAGCATACGTACTGATTTTGATACCTTGCGCTTGTAAATGCTTAGTTAATCGAATATAGCCATAGCTTTGTTTAGTTTCCTCATGAGCTATTTTGACCAAAATTGTCTGTTGATTTCGCTGAACCAATCTTTTATTCATGCCTCGTTTTAGCCAATCATAAAATCGTGACACTGAAACGTGAAGTAATCTAGCCATAAAGCTAATCGGGAATAAATGTCTTTGCTGTTTCATATAGGCGTACCTTACTGACTTTCTTTCGCAAAGTACGCTGCTGCCTTTTTTAGAAATTCACGTTCCATTTCAGCTGTTTTGAGCTGTTGTTTGAGCTTTTTATTTTCTTCGAGTAAGGCATTTAGATCAGGTGAATATTGTTTAGTGCCTGCTAAGGTGCCAGTCTTTGCTTTATTATTCCAATTTGAAAGAGTTTGCATTGAAATGCCAAGTTGTCTGGCTGTTTCCGATACATTGCCTTGATTGGCTTCAATCAATTTTATTGCTTCAACTTTAAATTCTGCGGTGTAAGTCTTCTGTTTCTTGCTCATGGTAAACTCCTGATGAGTGTCTATAGTTTACCAAGTTAAAACCTCCTGTTTTCTCAGCACACATCAGTTTGGTCAAGGTTTATCATATTCCAAATATTGACGAGTTTTTAGAATCATCTTTTAAAAATGACTTATCAATTACAAGATCAATTGCTTTTAGTACATGTTTTGGTGCGATTTACAATGTTATGGGAAGAGATGCCCATAAAAATGTCTTAGATTGCCTTAATGGTAATAAAGGAACTAGATTCGAACTAATTAGAAAATTGTGTTGGGATGAAAAAAATCCTAAAAATATGCAAAACGAAGCTAAAAAAATTCAGATGGGGGATCACAAAAATACTCCAGATTTTGAAAATCTAGATTCTATACGCCATGATCAAATTGCTATTACTACTCTTATAAAACCTGAATTATGGGATGAAGCAGGATGGTACGGTTTAGCTTTTATGTGTTTCGTAGATAGCCCTCCTATTATCTGTTTAATTTTTAAGAAAGAAGGAGGAGAAAATGTCTTTATGGATTTATACGAGCAATTAGGTCAGGTTGATAATTTGGAAAGACTTAGATTTTCTATAATAAGAGGGGTATCTAAAGATAATCCATATCATTATAGAGTTTTGATAACAGAAAATATTATGATTAATGATAGATATAAACTTATGACTATGCTTAGCCGTATTCATGAGATGACGCCATCTTCAAATCAAAATTGGAGTAACTTTGAAAAAGAATATAAGAAATATGGCTCATATAAGTTAAGTTTCGGTGCATTTTTTAATGGTCAATTTTATCCATATCCACAATTTGAAAAGTTTTCTATTAAGAAGAAAGAACTTATTATTAAAAATGCTTGGGAAGTTGGAGTTAATGATATTGAGAAAATTGTATTAAGGCATGATGATGAGCCTTTAATTCCAAAAGATGTTGAATATATTCCTTTTTGCGAGCTTTTTGAAAAGTAAATATAAGCCATTGGACTGTATTTCAATATACTTAAAGTGTACTAGCTCAAACCTGATCTGACAGTTACCCATTTTTTATTGTGACTATCCGATCAAGTCTGATCTAATACATATTATCTATTCAATTTGTTTGCTATATCTATATATTTATCATAACCTTAAGCTCAGTCTTTAATAATCTTCTTTTAGATAACTTTTTAGCCTATTTTGCACTAATTTTTCAGTTATATTCTCCTTGTAGCTAAAGTAGATAATCTCCACACCATTCGCTTTACTGAGTTGAAGCTTTTCCTTATCCCTTTGCTTTGTCCGTTTTAAGCCTTCTTCTCCACCGAACAGATCGACAGCTATATAATGTTGTTGCCCTTGGTACTCAATCGCTAAATTTAGCTCAGGGATATAGACATCAAACCTTTGTCGATTCAACCAACTTGGTGATGTTTCTCTTTGAACTGAGTATTGAGGAAGTAGCAGATTTATGTAGTTGAACAATAAGGTTTCATTGACCCACTTTTCACCTATTCTTGCTACACCTTTTAACCCTCTGATGTGGTTTTCCGCATCTCTTTCACTGATACCTTCCTGTAAAGCATGTTTAGCAATATACGCACCATATCTGGCTTTAAAAGCCGAGCCATACATTTTGTGGCAATAGATTAAATCTGAATTGGTATTGGTACAGATGTGGCAAATCGAATCTTTAAAAGATTTATATTCTAACGAATATTTAAGGTGAGTGTGCCGTACCGCCTGACCAACTTGATCTTTAGCAAGAGTATCCTTAAAACATGAGCAAAAGAAACTTTCCCCTGTTATTTTGTTATAAAAAGTTTGTCGCCACTCCCAAACACCCAATTTAGACGGTAATAACTCAATCGGTGGTGTTATTTGTGAATAGAGTTTTTTTAGTAAATCTAGTGGAATTTCGATAGAAAGAAGCCGTATTGATGTTTTGTTTTTGGTTTTCAGCTTACTATTCTTGATTTTGAATTTTTGGGTAATACCACCGCCATATTGGAAATCATTCAAGGTCACAAACGAAGGAACCTTGATGTCCGTAACCTCAAGATCGGTGTCTATATCGCTATGAACCGTACCGGGTTTGTCGGAGACTTTTTTATTTAAGTTAGGCCACCTGACCTAACGGGTTAATCTTATCATAGTACATTGCTTCAAACTCAAAAGGCGATACATAACCCAGTGCACTGTGTACACGCTTTTTGTTGAACCAATCTACCCAATTTAATGTCGCAAGTTGTACATCCGCTAAACCTTGCCAATCTGCTTTTAAATATTCAATCACCTCTGTTTTGTATAAGCCATTCACCGTTTCAGCCAAAGCATTATCGTATGAATCACCGGTCGTACCGACTGATGCTCGTAAATTTGCTGCTTCTAAACGATTGGTATAACGAATGGAAAGATATTGCACGCCTCTGTCACTATGATGAATCACGTTCTTTGGCATGCCTCGATCATGCAATGCTTGCTCTAATGCATCGAGCACCATATCTGTATTCATTCGTGTAGATACTTTCCATCCAACAATGGCTCGTGAGAACACATCAATAATAAAGGCGGTATAGACCCAGCCTGAATTTGTTTGAATATACGTGAAGTCAGCGACCCACAGCTGGTCAGGCTGATCAGCACTAAAATTACGTTTCACTAAATCATCTGCCCGTTTTTGGTCATCTCGGTTACGGGTGGTTTGTTTATTCTTACCACGCCAAACACCTTGTATACCTAGCTTTTGCATCAATCGAGCAACTGTACAACGTGCAATCACATAGCCTTCACGTTTCAGTTGTTGCCAGACCTTACGCACACCATACCGACCTGAACTTTCCTTCCAAATTCGTTTAATTTGTTCAGCATGATGAAGGTCATGCAGATCCCGTTTCGCTCGATGTTCTGGATTGTCCGCGAGATCTAAAGTCCGGTAATAGGTTGAAGGTGCGATCGGTAAAATTCTACAAATCGCATCAACACCATATAAGTCTTTATTGTTATGGATGAAATCCACCATTATTTGTGTGGGCGGTCGAGCTCCGCCTGGGCGAAAAAAGCGGCTGCTTTACGTAGAATTTCATTGGCACGCTTTAATTCTTTAATTTCACGTTCCATTTGCTTCATTTTTTCTTGGTCAGATACCTGTTGTACTTTGGCGGGATTTTGTTGATCTAAGTATTTTTGATACCAAACACGTAGTGTTTCAGGAGTACAGCCAATTTTAGGAGCAATTGCGGAAACTGCTGCCCAATTCGATGGATAATCTTTTTCAGATTCAATTAGTAATTGAACCGCTCTTTCTCTAATTTCGGGGGTATAGTTTGGTTTTTTCATCGGAATAGTCTCTCAGAATATTGACTCTCCGACAAACCCGGTACGGTTCACTACTCATATCGAATTCAACATAAGGTAATATCAACTTCCCCGTGTCTATATACTCTTGTAGAGATAAATGGGCATCATAATATTCAGGGTAAAATCTATGCCTTACATCCGTGATCACGATTGAATCAGGAGTGCTCAGAAAGTGTCTAATAGTTTCATATAAATCTTCAAAAATTGTTGTTTTTTTTCGTGCAAGATTTTTCAAACATAATTCTAAAAAGTGATCTTCTGAAAACTCGTATCTCAATTCCATATTATCTTCCTTGCTAATTTCAAATATAACTAAAAGAATATTTAGATTGATTTTTATTAAAATTATTTAATAGACCTCTTTCATAAATCAAAAAATGATCTTCTTTTTGGTTGATATTTGCACTCCGGATTTCTTAGCATTCGTGCATAATCTGCGGATGAAATACATCGATTCAAACAAGCTTTCTGATCCTCAGTTCAAGCGATACACTGGCATCTCATGGTCAACCTTCTATTTAATGGTTGAGCAATTGAAGAAACTTGTTCCTACTAAAGGCAGACCGCCCAAGTTAAGCCTGGAAGACCAGATTCTGCTCTGTCTAAGCTATTGGCGGGAATACCGAACCTTATTTCACGTTGCAACGAGTTACGGGGTTTCAGAGCCCACAGCCTCAAGAATTGTCCGTCATGTTGAAGACTGCCTGATTCAGTCCAATCTTTTTAATTTACCCAAAGATTTACCCGAGGGCGAAGGCATAGACTGGAATGTTGTGATCGTGGATGCCACAGAAATCCCAATACAAAGGCCTAAAAAAACAGAAGAAAAGCTATAGCGGCAAGAAAAAGACCCATACCTTCAAAGTACAGGCCATGATTCACTACAAGACTCAGCAAATACTGAGTTTATGTACCAGTCGCGGTGCTGTACATGATTTCGAGCTATTTAAAAGAAACATAAAGCTGATTCCTTCAGAAGCCTTTGTTCTTGCAGATAAAGGCTATCAGGGTATTTATGCTCTGCATCCGAATAGTCTGTTACCTTTAAAAGCCAAAAGACGTTGTAAATTGGATCCTGAACTAAAAATCTATAATCAGGAAATCAATAAAAGAAGAATAGGAATTGAGCATGTATTTGGCAGGCTTAAAACCTTCAAAATCTTTGCTGAGCGTTATCGAAATAGAGGTAAAAGACTCGGTTTGAGATTCAATTTAATTGCTGGAATCTATAACTTGGAGCTGAGTAAAAAATGATTTATGAAAGAGGTCTAATAAAATCAAGTAAATTACTTTCAATATTCTTGCTACTTTTCACTTCGGTTATTTATAGGAGGATTACCATTGCTTTTTATTCTTATCTTTAACCTCTGATAACTCATTTTCTAACTCTATCCTGAGCTTCTTAAAGTTTTATATCACGAATAGGTTGATTAATACTACTTCCAAATGGAACTAATCAATCATTTAGAGATATGTATTTTATGAAAAAATTCCTCATTATTTGAAAGAAAATTTTTTAACATATTCTTTAAATGAGGGTGCATATATTAAGAATCCAAATTTCACTAATTCTAAAAATGTATTCAAATTGAGTTTTCAATTTTGTAAGGTTGATGTATTAAAAAATCCTGATAATAAAGAGCTATTCGTTAAAAACTATCTTGATCAAAGACAAAGATTGTATTTAAAGATTTCAGAGAAAATTTGGGGGGATTTTTGGAAATAAGATTTTCTAAATGAATTCTATACACATAAGGGTTTGTAATTATATTGCAAGCTTAATTTTCAATAAAAAAATAGAGCCATTAGGCTCTATTTTTTATGCTTTAGCATAGCTGATTAAGTTTGTAACAATCTCGAAATATGTGTCAAAAATCTCGCATTATCTGTCATTCAGCGACGACAAATGATTTACCAGCTTAAAGCTCCGCCAGTTTGATAGTCTGTAACGCGCGTCTCAAAAAAATTCTTTTCTTTGCGTAAATCCATCATTTCTGACATCCACTGGAATGGATTATTTGCGCCCGCAAATTGTTCAGGCAAGCCCAATTGTGCTAGGCGACGGTTCGCAATGAATTTTAAATATTCTTCCATCATCGCAGCATTCATACCCAATACACCGCGTGGCATCGTGTCACGTGCATATTCAATTTCAAGCATGGTTCCTTCAAGAATCATTTGAATAATTTCTTCTTGGAATTCTGCAGTCCAAAGATTTGGGTTTTCATTTTTGATTTGGTTAATCATGTCGATACCAAAATTCAAGTGCATGGATTCATCACGTAAAATGTATTGGAATTGCTCTGCAACACCATTCATTTTATTACGACGCCCCATTGACAGGATTTGGCTAAAGCCACAGTAGAAGAAGATACCTTCTAATACACAATAGAATGCAATCAAATTACGAAGCAAAATTTGGTCGTTTTCAGGCGTTCCTGTTTGGAATGTAGGATCACTTAAAGATTGGGTATACTTTAAGCCCCACGCTGCTTTACGCGCAACTGATGGAACTTCACGGTACATATTGAAGACTTCACCTTCATCCATACCTAAAGATTCAATGCAGTATTGATAGGCATGGGTGTGAATGGCTTCTTCAAAAGCTTGACGCAAAATATACTGACGGCATTCAGGATTGGTAATATGACGGTAAATAGCCAAAACCAAATTATTTGCAACCAAAGAATCTGCAGTGGAGAAGAATCCTAGTGAGCGCATGACAATGGTGCGCTCGTCTGGAGTTAGACCGTTTTCAGATTTCCAAAGCGCGATGTCGTGGTTCATGTTGACTTCTTGCGGCATCCAGTGGTTTGCACAACCATCTAGATATTTCTGCCAAGCCCATTCATATTTGAAGGGTACAAGCTGGTTCAAATCAGCACGACAGTTGATCATCGCTTTATCATCAACCTGCACACGTTGTGCACCCATTTCAAGCTCTTCTAAGCCTGGTGCAACGTCTAGCGTTTCTAAGGCAGCAGATGCTCTTGCCAGCGAATCGGTTGAATGTTTTGTTCCACTTTGACTGGTTCGAGCGGGTTGTGTAGTTGCCACATCCGACGATGTGTTGAGTGCATCAGATACCATCTGCGTATTAAGCGCTTTTTGCGTGTCGATGGGCGCAGACTTGTGTTCAGGTGCAGCCGGTTTTTGCGAATCATCTTCGAAATCGTCCCAACTTAGGATAGACATATTAATTCTCTCTTTGTTGCTTATATCCGTTTTCTGACATCTTACAAAGGAGGATGTCTTACTATACGCTCATTATGTGTAAGCAAAATTAAGTTTTGCCAAGGAAAGCACTAAAGCTATTCGATAGGGCAGAAATCCACACTACTTATTTTGCTTACGTTGTTGTTTACGAATGGCTAAAAAGGCGTAGACCATTGGTACATAAAAGACAATAAAGGCCAAGATCAGCACTGCGAGTCCTAACATGTAGTTATGAGTCATATGTTGCATGATCTTTTCCTTTGATTTTATAAAAATGAAAAATCTATGGGTTGAACAAAAGCCTCAATTAAGAGGCTAAAGTTCTTTTGATGGCGTTAGAATTTAAGTATTCCAACTAGAACTATCATAGAGATTACGAACATAATCACTAAACTCATAGATATATTTTCCATTATTGACAAGCCTCACAATCTGGATTGTCAATTGAGCATGCCAATGGTACTGGTGCTGCTTGCGCGAAATCTTCATCAGCAGTTTCAGTTTTCGCTTCAACTACGGGTGCAGCCACCGCAACAGGTGCAGATGTCACAGCACTGTTTTTAACGGCATTCAAAGCACCCGTATTAATGGTTGATTTCTCAGCAGATGTTGCCCCCAATGCACGAAGGTAGTAAGTCGTCTTAAGACCACGTAACCATGCCATTTTGTAAGTCATGTCGAGTTTCTTACCATTTGCACCAGAGATGTAAAGGTTGAGAGACTGTGCTTGATCGATCCATTTTTGACGACGTGATGCAGCATCCACAATCCAACGTGGTTCAACTTCGAACGCGGTTGCAAAGATTGCTTTTAATTCATCTGGAATACGAGAAATCTTTTGAACAGAACCTTCAAAATGTTTCAAGTCATTCACCATCACAGAATCCCAAAGACCGCGATCTTTTAACGCCCGTACAAGGTACGGGTTAATCACTGTGAATTCACCAGAAAGGTTTGATTTCACATACAAGTTTTGGAAGGTTGGTTCGATAGACTGAGATACACCACAAATGTTCGAAATGGTTGCAGTCGGCGCAATTGCCATCACGTTTGAGTTACGCATACCGTCTTTTTGAACTTTGCTACGTAAAGTATCCCAATCCAAACGTGTGGTGCGGTCTACTTCAAACATACGATCTGGACGAGATTTCGCCACGATTTCTAAAGAGTCGATTGGGAGGATACCTTGATCCCAAAGTGAACCTTTAAAAGTCTCATAAGCACCACGTTCAACAGCCAAGTCGCTAGATGTTGAAATTGCGTAGTAAGAAATCACTTCCATTGACTCATCTGCAAACTCAACCGCCGCATCAGAACCATACGCAAGATTCATTTCATACAATGCATCTTGGAAGCCCATGATGCCCATACCCACTGGACGATGCTTCATGTTTGAAGTGCGCGCTTGTGGAACAGCGTAGTAGTTGATGTCAATCACGTTATCCAGCATACGAACCGCAGTTTTTACTGTGCGTGCAAGCTTTTCACGATCGAGTACGCCACCTTTAACGTGTTGTACTAAATTGATTGAACCTAAATTACATACCGCGATTTCATCTTTATTTGTGTTTAAGGTAATTTCAGTACACAAGTTTGAGGAATGCACTACGCCTACGTGTTGCTGTGGTGAACGTAAGTTACATACATCTTTGAATGTGATCCACGGGTGACCTGTTTCAAACAACATCGACAACATTTTGCGCCATAAATCTTTTGCACGAATGACTTTGTGTAGCATGTTGTTTTCTTTCGCAATGCCTTCGTAGTAAGCATAACGTTCAGCAAATTCTGCACCCATCAAATCATGTAGATCTGGTGTTTCAGATGGTGTGAACAATGTCCATTCGCCATCTTCGAAAACACGTTGCATGAACAAATCTGGAACCCAGTTCGCTGTGTTCATGTCATGGGTACGACGACGGTCATCACCAGTGTTTTTACGAAGCTCTAGGAATTCTTCAATGTCCAAGTGCCAAGTTTCAAGGTATGCACAGACTGCACCTTTACGTTTACCGCCTTGGTTCACTGCAACAGCAGTATCGTTCGCAACTTTTAAGAATGGAACAACACCCTGAGATTTACCGTTTGTGCCTTTGATGTAAGAGTTCAGCGCACGAACAGGTGTCCAGTCGTTACCTAAACCGCCTGCCCATTTAGACAACATGGCGTTATCACGCATTGCGCCATAGATGTCATACAAGTCATCATCAATGGTGGTTAAGTAGCAGCTCGACAACTGAGGGCGTAAAGTCCCTGAGTTAAATAACGTCGGGGTAGACGCCATATAGTCGAAGCTTGACAACAAGTTATAGAACTCAATCGCACGATCTTCACGGTTTTCTTCGTTCAGGGTAAGACCCATCGAAACACGCATGTAGAACAATTGTGGTAATTCGAAACGTACACCATCTGAATGGATGAAGTAACGATCAAATAAAGTTTGAAGACCTAAATAGGTAAATTGGTTTGAGCGTTCAGGTTTGATTGCTGCAGCCAATTTTGCAAGGTCAAAGTTAAGCAGTTCTGGAGATAAAAGGTCAAGCTCGATTCCTTTCTTCAAGAAGGTTTCTAAAGCGTCACCCTCAGGGGTATCTGTCGCTAAGCCTAAGAACTCAAGACCCGTTGCAACTAGGTTGTCACGCAGTAAACGTGCAGTCACATACGTGTAGTTAGGTTCTTGTTCGATACGAGTACGTGTTGCCATCATCATGGTGGTTGAGATGTCAGACTCTTTTACACCGTTATATAAGTTTTTAACGGTTTCATCGATGATGGCCTGAACATCAATGCCTTCTAAACCTTCAGCAGCTTTTTCTATATGTGCTTGTAAGGTGCCAAGATCAAGCGGTTGAAGCTGACCATTCGCAGCAGTGATTTGCAAGGTAGGGTGATGATGTGCACCAGTTTGCTTGCGTGCTTCAGCACGTTGGTCGCGATAAATGACGTATGAACGCGCAACTTTTTGTTCACCAGTACGCATAAGCGCAAGTTCAACTTGGTCTTGAATTTCTTCAATATGAATTGTGCCGCCTGACGGTAAACGACGATTAAAGGTATTCATGACCATTTCAGTCAATTGTTCTATACGATCATGAATACGGCTTGAATCAGTACTTTGTCGACCTTCTACGGCTAAAAAAGCTTTACCGATCGCCACAGAAATTTTTTCTGCATCAAAAGCCGCAACATCGCCGGTGCGTTTAATCACCTGAAGTTGTCCAGGAATTGAAGTGATTACGCTCATGTTGGCATAGCTCCATTGTCATCTATTGTTATCTGTGTGAACCGTTTGAACTGGACAATATTTTGTCTCAATATTTGAGGGGAAAACACAAGAAGTAGTGGTTTAAAATCGAATTAGACACAAGATACGGTAAAATTGAGGATAGATCAATATTGACATTTTAGTAAAAATTTTTCTCATATTGAGGCATATAGTTTTGAAAAAAAATCTCTATTTTTATGTTTCTTGTATAAGCCTTATTAGACAAGGGCATAGCATAACAAAGCTGTGATTAAGTGCTTATAGATAACCTTGTGGATAACTAAAAAGACATCAATTAATCACTCATAATCTGAGCAAAAGATTGATGTGTATAGAAAAAGATCATTTTGTAACAAAATACATCAAAAATAGCGAGTTAGGGGAGTGAGATCAAGAAAAGCTCAATCAATTCAATGCATAATAAAAATATAACAAAAAACTACTTTGATGTAGCAGTTTCGTGAATGGTATCTTGTTTACATTGTAAACGTGTGTATATTGCTGAATATATTAAAACGTATCTGTTGGATTTTTAAGGATACCTAAATCCATATTAAGGGGCATTTTATGAGCCAAGAAGAAAAGTTACCTAAAATTTTAATCGTTGAAGACGATGAGCGCCTTGCGCGTTTGACTCAAGAATACCTTATCCGTAATGGATTGGAAGTAGGTGTAGAACCTGATGGTAACCGTGCGATTCGTCGTATCATTGCTGAGCAGCCAGATATGGTTGTGCTTGATGTCATGTTGCCAGGTGCAGATGGTTTAACCATTTGTCGTGAAGTTCGTCCCCACTATCACCAACCTATTTTGATGTTGACTGCACGTACAGAAGATATGGATCAAGTATTGGGCCTAGAAATGGGTGCTGATGATTATGTTGCAAAACCTGTTCAGCCTCGTGTGCTTTTAGCGCGTATTCGAGCATTGTTGCGTCGTACAGATAAAGTGCCTGAAGATGAAGTGGCGCAACGTATCGAGTTTGATGATCTGGTTATTGATAACGGTGGTCGTTCAGTAACATTAAATGGTGAATTGGTTGATTTCACCAGTGCTGAATATGATCTCTTGTGGTTGTTGGCTTCTAATGCCGGTCGTATTTTATCGCGCGAAGATATTTTTGAGCGTTTACGTGGGATCGAATACGATGGTCAAGACCGTTCAATTGATGTGCGTATTTCACGTATTCGTCCAAAAATCGGTGATGATCCTGAAAATCCGAAGCGTATTAAAACCGTACGTAGTAAAGGTTATTTATTTGTTAAAGAAACCAACGGTCTTTAATCGTTCCGCTTATTTGATAGGACACGCTCTTGTTTAAACACAGTATATTTTTGCGTATTTATGCAGGATTGGTAATTTTAGTCGCCTTGGTTGCTTTATTTGCTTACTTATTGGTACAAATTATTAATTATCAGCGTGCGCAAGAATATCGTGAATCGTTAACCGATGGCGTGTCCTATATCATTAGCGAGGGCATTGCACGGCAGCCGAATGAGCAGCAAAAGCTTGATTGGATTTCAGATGCTGCTGATTTGCTTGAATTGCCGATTTATTATGTAGATGCTGCTAAGGTTGAGTTGTCACGAACCGAACAAAAACGAATTTCTAATCGTAAAGCTGTGGTTCGTTATGATGCTGAGAATTCAGCAGCTTCTATCATTATTGGTTTGCAAAAAGATTCTAAGCATTTGCTTTACATTAAAGTGGATAAAATAGGCGAGCGCCAAATGAAAGCGCTGCCTATTTTTATTTTGGATTATCTGGTGTATTACCCAGGTCAAGAAAAAGAATATTTAGCCAAAATTCAATCAAACTTTTCTTATCCTATCGAAATTGTGAAGGTTCAAAGCCTGCCACTTGATTCTGAACAAGTTGGACGACTTCGTTTGGATCACAGCATCATTTTGTATCGTGACAGTGCATCAGTGCGTGGCACAACTATTTCGATTGTTTCGCCAATTCCGAGTTCCCCATCTGAAGTTTTAGTTTTGGGCCCTGTACCGGTTTTTAACTGGATGCCTTTTCAATTGGCAGCTGGCATTACCTTATTAAGTTTGTTTGTCTTGAGCTTAGGCGTGTATGGTCTTTTGGTGCCAATGCAACGCCGTTTACGTGAAGTTAATTATGCCTTACATCGGATGAAATCTGGTGATATGACGTTGCGTTTGCCTGTCGATGGGACAGATGAAATGGCAAGTTTAGCCACCAACTACAATAGTATGTCAGATCATATTTTACGCCTGATCGAAGCGCAACGAGAGTTGATGAGAGCCGTTTCGCATGAGCTGAGAACGCCTGTGGCACGTATTCGTTTTGGTATGGAGATGTTGGCAGAAGAGGAAGATTACGATTACCGCTTGCAGCAAGTTGACATGATTGATAAAGATATTGAAGCACTCAATACCTTAATTGATGAAATTATGACCTATGCAAAACTAGAGCAAGGGACGCCATCTTTAGATTTTGAAAAAATTATTTTATTTGAAGTGCTTGATCAAGTCGTTGTTGAAACTGAAGCATTGAAAACTCAAAAAGAAATTGTGCTACATGCACCCTCTATTGATGTGGTGGTGGATGCTGAACGACGTTATCTACATCGTGTCGTACAAAATTTGGTGGGTAATGCAGTGCGCTACTGTGATCATAAAGTGATTGTAAGTGGTGGAATTGATGATGATGGATATGCTTATGTGCAAGTGGAAGATGATGGCGCAGGCATACCAGAAGAAGAGCGTCAAAGAATATTTGAAGCATTTACTCGTCTAGATGATAGTCGGACACGAGCCTCTGGTGGTTATGGTCTGGGTTTATCTATTGTGAGTCGGATTGCTTACTGGTTTGGTGGGAAAATTGACGTTGATCAAAGTCCAACTTTGGGTGGTGCCCGTTTTACGATGTCATGGCCTTTGAAAATTCAAGGATTTAATCAAACAAAAAAGAAATTGAGTGGGTTTGAAAGAGAGTAAAGATTCTTAAGTGGATTAACCCATGAAAATAAATTTTTGATTAACTTAAGAGTTGAGGTAATAAAAAGCACCATCTGATGGTGCTTTTTATTGTCATTTATTCAAAACTGGTTGCTTCTGGTTCAATAATGCGTTTGCCTTGTTTTAAACTTTCTAAAGCATCTGCATTAAAATCGAGAAGGAGTGCATTATTCTGAGCATCAATAGAATAGCGACTAATCAATTTTTGGTCACCGTTTAAGGTTTCTACTTTGTATTCATCAGCAATGTTTAAAATACTATCAAGATTGGTGGTTGCAGATGCAAAGTCTTGACGAAAAAGTTCATAGACATCACGGAGGTCAAAAATCGCATTTTGAGCATCTGGATGTTTTTCTATATATCCCTCCACATGACGCACTAAAAGTTGTGCGAAGAAAAAATAATTAGGTTTGTGTGTGTATTCTAAGCTCATGTGTTTATTCCTTATTTTTGGTTTTAGGGGTGATTATAGAAATAGCATAAATATCGCAAAAAATGCAGTATGAGATGTGTTGAGTTGCAAAAAAAATACATAAAAGCAGTAAAATTTACCTATCGATTGATATTTAAAATCATTCTTTTTAAATGATGAAAAGTAACATTAATTTTAGATATAAGAGAAAGAAAATGTGCTGTTTAAAAGGGCTGCTTTTAATATGAGAATTGAATGATTCGAAAAGTGTGGCTTAAAATTGGTTTATTTTCACGAAACATTCATAAATATATTTGAATAACTTGAACCCATTAAAAATTACGACTCATCAAATAGCGAAGAAAAAGTTAAAGTGAATATTTAAATGATGGTATTTTTTAATTGAAAGTCATCCAAAAGATTAAATTTTCGTCTATGTTAGATGGTTTTGAAAAAAGTAATCGTTTTTCTTATTTTTATTTAATAAAACGATGAATTAGGTCTTACAGGCTTTAGGCTTTATAAAAAATCAAATATGACTAAAAAATCATCCAAAAGGCTAAGACTTATAAGCTAGCAAGATACATCATCAATCAGGTACAATTGGCGGGATTAATTTTGTGTTTGGTGTATTTGAAGGCCAATACATGCATTCTTTGTTAATAAATTAGGCCTGCCAGGAGTTATCCCCGCATGAGTGCCATTACTCCATACGAATGGGCAATTATTGCCTTCGTGATCGGCGTTACATTTCTTTGTGTTTTTATGCTCACTGTTCCTTTACTCCTTGGGGGTAAATCATGGGGCCGTGCAAAGCAAGAACAGTTTGAGTCAGGTGTGGTAGGTGCTGGTGGCGCACGTATCCGCTTGTCTGCTAAGTTCTATTTGGTTGCAATTTTCTTTGTCGTTTTCGATTTAGAAGCACTTTATCTATATGCATGGGCAACGTCTGTTCGTGAAGTGGGTTGGGTGGGTTTTGCAACAGCCGCTGTATTTATTTTAGTTTTACTCGTTGGCTTGATTTATGAACTTTCAACTGGCGCTCTAAATTGGGCACCTTCAGACCGTCGTAAAGCAGCAGGGATTAAACCTAAACTAGGCTCAGCGAATATGGATATTGCAGAGATTACTCGTTTTAACTCTATTGAAGAGTTGGTGATCGACCCTACTGGTCAGATACCTGCTCAATCTTCTGGTCGTGTGAAAGCAAAAACACCGGCTACATCATCTATTAAGGAGTAACTCGGGATGAAATATACATTAACCCGTGCGAATCCGAATGCTGATCAATATCCACTTCAAGAGCGTCAAATCGTAACCGATCCGCTTGAAGAAGAAGTGAATAAAAATGTATTCATGACTCGTTTAGAGGACGTGGTACATACAGCTGTAAACTGGGGCCGTAAAAATTCGGTATGGCCTTTTAACTTTGGTACATCATGCTGTTATGTGGAATATGCAACGACCTTGACAGGTGTGCACGACATGTCACGTTTTGGTGCTGAGGTTATTCGTGCGTCGCCACGTCAGGCCGATTTAATGATTGTCGCAGGGACTTGCTTTGTCAAAATGGCTCCTGTTATTCAGCGTTTATACGAGCAAATGTTAGAGCCTAAATGGGTGATCTCAATGGGTGCTTGTGCGAACTCGGGTGGTATGTATGACATTTATTCTGTGGTACAGGGTGTAGATAAAATCATTCCTGTTGATGTTTACATTCCAGGTTGTCCTCCACGTCCTGAGGCATTATTGCAAGCATTAATGTTACTCCAAGACCAAATTCAACTTGAGCGCCGACCACTTTCAGCGGTCATTGGTGATGATCTTCAGCCAGTATATAAGCCAAAGATGCAACCTGAACGTGACCGTAAAAATGCTGAACGTATTGCCGTGAAAAATTTACGCTCTATGGATGAAATTAAATAATTTTAACGATGAAATATTGATGCACCCGATTAGGGTGTAATTGTCGTTAAGGTTGACTGAATTTGTATTAAATAGGAAGCCAAGCCAATGGCTGAAACTGACATTGCTATGCCAGAGTCAACGCCTGTTGATTCACGCCCTGCATTTGCAATTGTAGAAGAACTCAAAACCAAATTTGGTGAGAACTTCTATGTGCAAGCGACTTTTGAAGACTTTCCGACAGTCTGGGTTGAGCGCGCACGTGTACAAGACGTTTTAATGTTCTTGCGGAAAGTCGCACGTCCATACGTGATGTTGTTTGACTTGTCTGCGGTAGATGAGCGTTTACGTACTCACCGTGACGGTTTACCTGCATCAGACTTTACTGTGTTTTATCACTTGTTATCGCTTGAGCGTAATAGTGATATTCGTATTAAAGTTGCGTTGAATGAGAGTGATCTCAATATTCAAACAGCAACCAATATTTGGCCAAATGCCAATTGGTACGAACGTGAAGCTTACGATATGTTCGGGATCAATTTTGATGGGCATCCAATGCTCCGTCGTATTTTGTTGCCAACATATTGGGAAGGTCACCCGCTACGTAAAGAATATTCTGCCCGTGCCACTGAATATACACCGTATATGCAGAATCAAGCGAAGCAAGATTTCGAGCAAGAACACCTACGTTTTGTGCCTGAAGATTGGGGACTGTCACGTGGTAATGCTGATGAAGATTTCATGTTCTTGAACTTGGGTCCGAACCATCCATCTGCACACGGTGCATTCCGTATCATTTTGCAGTTAGATGGCGAAGAAGTGAAAGACTGTGTGCCTGATATCGGTTATCACCATCGTGGTGTGGAAAAGATGGCTGAACGTCAAACGTGGCATTCATTCATTCCTTATACCGACCGTGTAGACTACTTGGGTGGTTGTGCGCAAAACATGCCTTATGTCATGGGTGTGGAGCAGATGGCGGGAATTACTGTGCCTGATCGCGCGCAGTGTATCCGTGTGATGATGTCTGAGTTATTCCGTATCAATAACCATTTATTATTTATTGGTACTGCGATTCAAGATGCGGGTGGTATGACCCCTGTATTCTATATGTTTGCCGACCGTCAAAAAATCTATGATGCAATCGAAGCGATTACTGGCTACCGTATGCATCCTGCGTGGTTCCGTATTGGCGGTACTGCACACGATCTTCCAAACAACTGGCAGCATCTCATTCGCGAAATCCTAGATTGGATGCCGAAGCGTATGAATGAATACTATACAGCTGCATTGAAAAACTCGGTGTTTGTTGGTCGTACCCGTAATGTGGCTCAGTACGATGCAAAATCTGCATTGGCTTGGGGTGTCACAGGTACAGGTTTACGTGCAACAGGCATTGATTTCGATGTTCGTAAATATCGTCCTTATAGTGGTTATGAAAATTACGAGTTTGAAGTACCTTTAGAGTATGAGGGCGATGCTTATGCTCGTGTGATGGTACATTTCAATGAAATTAATGAATCACTAAAGATTGTTAAGCAGTGTTTGGATAACATGCCTTCTGGTGCGTATAAAGCAGATCATCCTTTAGCTGTTCCACCGCCGAAAGACAAGACATTACAAGATATTGAAACTTTGATTACGCACTTCTTAAGCGTGTCATGGGGTCCTGTTATGCCTGCGGGTGAAGCATCTGTTATGGCGGAAGTGGTGAAAGGTGCGTCGAACTACTATTTGACTTCAGATAAGTCAACGATGAGTTATCGAACTCGTATTCGTACGCCAACCTTCACGCATTTACAGCAAATGCCTTCTGTGATTAATGGCAGCTTAATGTCTGACTTAATCATTTATTTGGCGACCATTGACGTGGTTATGGCTGACGTGGATCGCTAGGGGAAACGCATTATGATGATTTTGACTGATAAAAAGCCACGTGTGAATGTTGAAGGAATTTTGACTTCGGAAGAAATTCATGAAATTGAACATCACATGGGGCACTATCCGTACCCACGTGCAGCATCACTTGATGCGCTCAAAGGTGTACAACGCCGTAATGGTTGGGTAGATGATGCGCAAATGAATGCTATTGCGCAATTGCTGAGCATGAGCGTGGCAGATTTAGAAGGTGTTGCGACTTTCTATAATCGTATTTATCGTCAACCAGTAGGCCGTCATGTCATTTTACTTTGTGACTCTATTGCCTGCTTTTTGATGGGTGCAGAAACCTTAGCCGAAGCATTCCAGCGTGAATTGGGTGTTCAGTTTGGTCAAACCACTGCGGACGGTCGCTTTACTTTGCTACCGATTTGCTGTTTGGGCAACTGTGACAAAGGTCCAACCTTAATGATTGATGAAGATACTCACGGCTTAGTTGAAGTGACTTCAGTTAAACAGTTATTGGAGAAGTATGTATGAATACTGAACCAAAACCAATTTATGGCGACGGTAATCCGGAAACTCATCCACTCACTTGGCGCTTGAGCAAACAAGAACATGTGCGTAGTGCTGATGATTACGAAGCTCTAGAAGGTTATGCGGGTTTTAAAAAGGCGATTGAGCTAAAACCGGCTGAAGTACTTGATGTCATTAAAGCTGCCACAGTAAAAGGTCGTGGTGGTGCAGGTTTCCCCGCTGGGATTAAATGGTCATTGATGGCACCCAATGATGGTGGCCCTCGTTACCTGATCTGTAATGCCGATGAAATGGAACCGGGCACATTCAAAGACCGTTTGTTGATGGAAAAACTTCCACATCAATTGATCGAAGGTATGTTGATTGCAGCATATACCTTGGAAGCGACTCAAGGTTATATCTTCATCCGTGGTGAATACATTGAAGCGGCTGGTTACTTAAATGAGGCTTTAGAGCAAATTCGTGCCAAAGGCTACTTGGGTGAAAATATCCTCGGTACTGGCTGGAACTTTGAAATGCACGTGCACACTGGTGCGGGGCGTTATATTTGTGGTGAAGAAACTGCATTGATTAACTCGCTTGAAGGTCGTCGTGCAAATCCACGGACTAAACCACCATTCCCACAAGTTGCGGGTGCTTGGGGACGTCCGACGATTGTCAATAATGTCGAAACCTTTAATAACTTGCCTGCCATTATTTTGCGTGGCCCTGAATGGTATGTCGGTTTGTCTGCGGGCAAGTCTAAAGATCCAGGCACTAAAATTTATGGCGCATCAGGGAAAGTAAAATTTCCAGGTCTTTGGGAACTACCGTTTGGTACGACTGCACGTGAAGTGATTGAAGATCATGCGGGTGGTATGCGTGATGGCTTAACCCTTAAAGCGTGGTTACCAGGGGGCGCATCAACCGACTTTTTGGCGGCCGAACATATTGATTTGCCGATGGATGCTGAAAGTATCATGAAAGCAGGTTCACGTTTAGGCACATGTTTGCTGATGGTCGTAGATGAAACTCAATGCATGGTCTCTGCAACACGTAACTTAGAAGAGTTCTTTGCACGTGAATCATGCGGTTTCTGTACACCTTGCCGTGATGGCTTACCTTGGGCTGTAAAAGCACTCAAAGCACTTGAAACGGGTGAGGGGAAGATGGAAGACATTGAGCATCTCTCTGAACTTACCCGTAAATTGTGGATTGGTAAGACCTTCTGTGCTCACGCACCAGGTGCGATGGAGCCGTTGATGGGCGCACTCAAATATTTCCGTAGCGAGTTTGAAGCAAAAGTGACCAATAGTCCGCTTGCTGCTGCCCGCCACGCTGAACAAGTTTAAGGAATTCGACTATGGCTACAATTCATGTCGATGGCAAATCGTATGAAGTCAATGGCTCAGAGAACTTGCTACAAGCATGCTTATCTTTGGGTATTGATATTCCATACTTTTGTTGGCATCCGTCCTTAGGTTCAGTCGGTTCTTGCCGTCAATGTGCCGTGACTCAATATGCGAACCCAGAAGATACGCGTGGTCGCTTGGTCATGTCATGTATGACACCAGCATCTGACAATACCTTTATTTCGATTGAAGACAAAGAAGCAAAAGATTTTCGTGCATCGATTGTTGAATTTTTAATGACCAATCACCCACACGATTGTCCAGTGTGTGAAGAGGGTGGTCATTGTCATTTACAAGATATGACGGTGATGACACAACACGATCGTCGTCGCTATCGTTTCACTAAACGTACGCACTACAACCAAGAGCTAGGCTCATTCATTTCACATGAAATGAACCGTTGTATTGCATGTTACCGTTGTGTTCGTTACTACAACGACTATGCGGGTGGTACGGACTTTGGTGTGTATGCAAGCGCGTCACGTGTTTACTTTGGTCGTCCTGAGTCCGGTACTTTAGAGTCTGAATTTTCGGGTAACTTGACTGAAGTGTGTCCGACTGGTGTATTTACCGATAAAACGCATTCTGAACGTTACAACCGTAAATGGGACATGCAGTATGCGCCAAGCGTATGCCAAGGTTGTTCTTCAGGTTGTAATATCTCTCCGGGTGAACGTTATGGCGAGCTTCGCCGTGTCGAAAATCGCTTCAATGGTGACGTGAACCAATATTTCCTATGCGACAAAGGTCGTTTCGGTACAGGTTATGTGAACCGTGCAGATCGTCCACGCCAACCTCAATTCCGTGATGGCGTAAATGTGACTACAGTTTCTGTAGATCAAGCATTAGACACAGTGATTGAAAATATCCAAGGTAAAAAAGTCTTGGGTATTGGTTCACCACGTGCAAGTTTAGAGTCAAATTTTGCACTGCGTGAATTGGTGGGCCAAGAAAATTTCTCTACTGGTTTATCCCAAAAAGAGCAAAACTTGGTTGAGTTGGCTGCATCAATTATGCAAACCGAAGGTGTTTATAACCCTGGTATGCGTGAAATTGAAAGCTATGATGCCGTGTTGATTTTGGGTGAAGACCTAACACAAACTGCACCACGTATGGCTTTATCTGTTCGTCAGGCTTCAAAAAACAAAGCCAAAGAAATGGCAGCAGAACGTCGTACGCAAGAGTGGTTGGCTGAACCAGTTCAACGTATTGCACAGGATGAAAAATCTCCGATTTACATTTTGGCTGCAACACAAACCCGTTTAGCCGACGTTGCAACAGGTGAAGTGGTTGCTTCTCCAAATGATATTGCGCGTTTAGGCTTTGCAATTGCTGCTGCAGTTGCGGGTGAGTCTGTGACTGGTTTGGATGACGATGCTAAAGCATTTGCTCAGACTATTGCTGATACCTTAAAAGCAGCAAAAAAACCATTGATCATCTCGGGTACAAGCCTACAAGATCCAGCGATCATGGAGGCGGCAGCGCAAGTTGCTCAAAACTTGGGTTCACATGCAGGCTTGACTTTAACTGTGCCTGAAGTGAATTCGATGGGCTTAGCAATTTTCGGTGGTCAAAGTTTAGAGCAAGCATTTGCCCAAGATTATGATGCGATCATTGTCGTGGAAAATGACCTATATCGTCGTTTACCAACGGCTCAAGTTGATGCAGCATTGGCCAAAGCCAACGATATTATCGTGCTTGATCATTCTGAAACTGCAACTATTGCGAAAGCATCTATTGTACTTTCTGCGGCAAGTTTTGCTGAAGGTGATGGTACTGTCGTTTCTCAAGAGGGCCGTGCACAACGTTTCTATCAAGTTTACGACCCAAGCTATTACAAACCAGAATTAGCAATTAAAGAGTCATGGCGTTGGTTACATGCCCTTGAAACTGGTCTTAAAGGTAAAGCGATTTCATGGACATTGTTAGATGACGTGGTTGAAGCTGTTGCCAAGAATGTTCCAGCATTGGAAGGCATTCAAGATGTTGCACCAGATGCAGGTTTCCGTGTACATGGTCTAAAAGTTGCACGTGAGCCACGTCGTTATTCAGGTCGTACTGCAATGCGTGCGCCATTATCTGTCCATGAGCCAAAACAACCGATTGATTTAGATTCTGCATTAACGTTCTCGATGGAAGGTTATGTGGGAGCTGAAACACCAGCGGCATTGGTTCCATTTGCATGGTCTGCAGGTTGGAATTCACCACAAGCTTGGAATAAATTCCAAGACAAGGTGGGTGGTCATTTAAAAGGTGGTGATTCTGGCGTTCGTTTATTCGATCGTTTAGCAAAACGTGCTGCACGTACTTTCGTTGCACCTACGCCCGTTGTTGCACATGCAGAAAGTTTCCGTTTAGTACCGATGCATCACATTTTTGCTTCAGGTGAATTTACGGTGAAAACACCAGCAATGGAATCTCGTATTCCAAATGCAATGTTTACTGTCGGTGAGCAAGATGCTGCGCGTTTAAATGTGCAAGATGGCCAAAAAATTACTGTGCAAGCAGGTGAAGCCACTATTAGTCTTCCGGTGCAAGTGATTGAATATTTACCCGCAGGTTATATTGGTTATCCAATTGGTTTAGCACCAACAGTATCTTTGGCAGAACCTGTTTCAGTCGCGGTAGGAGTGTAATTCATGGAACAAGAATTAATACGTCAAACACCGCTTTGGGCTGAAAACTGGCCAATTGCTTATTCAGTGATTCAAGCGATTGTCATTTTACTGGTGGTGGTGCTGGTTGCTGCATTGATGTCATTCATCGAGCGTCGTTTACTGGCATTGTGGCAAGACCGTTATGGTCCAAACCGCGTTGGCCCTGGAGGAATGTTCCAAATTGTTGCCGACATGCTGAAAATCATGTTTAAAGAAGATTGGACACCGAAATTTGCGGACAAACTGACCTTCCGTTTAGCACCTGCAGTGGCGATGGCAACTGCAGTGCTATCATTCATGGTGATTCCTGTTAGCCCAACACTCGGTGTTGCGGACATGAGCATTGGCTTATTGTTCTTTATGGCAATGGCGGGTATTGCAGTGTATGCCGTACTGTTTGGTGGTTGGGCATCGAATAACAAATATGCGTTATTAGGTGGTCTACGTTCTGCTGCGCAAACGATTTCTTATGAAGTGTTTTTGGGTATTTCACTGATGGGTGTGGTCGCAATTGCGGGTTCATTCAATATGCGTGAAATTGTTGAAGCACAACGTGATGTTTGGTTCGTTATTCCACAATTCTTAGGTTTCCTCATCTTTATTGTGGCGGGGGTTGCAGTTACGCATCGTCATCCATTTGACCAACCTGAAGCCGAACAAGAGTTAGCTGAAGGCTATCATGTTGAATATGGCGGTATGAAATGGGGGATGTTCTTCGTTGCAGAATATGTCAACGTGGTTCTTATCTCTGCATTGATCGTGACTTTATTCTTTGGTGGCTGGCTTGCGCCGTTCAACTTAGAAATTCCGTTTATTCCACCTGTATTCTGGTTCATTATTAAAACAGCATTCTTTGTAATGATGTTTGTCTTGGCTCGTGGCTCATTAATGCGTCCACGTTATGACCAAGTGATGAACTTTGGTTGGAAAATTTGTTTGCCATTGGCGTTGGTCAACTTGCTAGTGACTGGTGCTGTGATTCTGATGAATCAGGCCTAGGACAGCAGGGAGTACAAAATGTATAAAATTCTAGCTGGATTCGGGTCAATTGTACGTTCATTGTGGATGGTTTTTTCACATGTGACACGTAAACGTGACACCATTTTATATCCAGAAGTGCCAGCTGAACAGATTGTTCCGCCGCGTTTCCGTGGTCGTATTGTTTTAACGCGTGACCCTGACGGCGAAGAGCGTTGTGTGGCCTGTAACCTATGTGCGGTTGCATGTCCAGTGGGCTGTATCTCACTGCAAAAAGCAGAAAAAGAAGATGGTCGCTGGTATCCGGAGTTTTTCCGTATCAATTTCTCGCGTTGTATTTTCTGCGGTATGTGTGAAGAAGCATGTCCAACGACTGCAATTCAGATGACACCTGATTTTGAGTTAGGTGAATATGTTCGTCAAGATTTGGTCTATGAGAAAGAAAACTTACTCATTTCAGGTCCTGGTAAATATCCTGACTATAACTTCTACCGTGTAGCGGGTATGGCTGTTACAGGTAAAGATAAAGGTCAAGCACAACGTGAAAGTGCACCTGTAGATGTACGGAGCTTATTACCATGATGTGGCCATTTTATTTGATGGCACTTGTGGCCATTGTCTCGACGGTTCGTGTTGTTACTAATGCGAATCCTGTACATGCTTTACTGAGTTTAATCGTGTCATTGCTTGCTGTAGCAGGTATGTTCATGATTGTGGGTGCTCCATTTGCGGGTGCATTAGAAATTATTGTCTATGCTGGCGCCATTATGGTGTTGTTCGTATTCGTGGTCATGATGCTGAACTTGGGTCAACATACGGTTGAACAAGAACGTAAGTGGCTCACTTCATCTGCATGGGCCTATCCCGCACTCATGAGTTTTCTCATGGGTTTGGTATTGATCTGGATGTTAAGTTCAGATTACACCACTGCAGGACCTGTCATGGGCACTGAAGTGATTGGACCTAAAGTAGTCGGTCAAGCGCTCTTTACTCACTATTTATTATTGGTTGAAATTGCCGCGATGTTATTGCTTGCAGCCTTGGTTGCAGCATTCCATTTGGGCAAGCGTGAACCAAGTGCAGAAAAGGAAAAAGAATAATGGGCAACATCCCTTTAGAACATGGTTTGATCGTTGCGACCATTCTTTTTGCACTCGGTTTTTACGGTGTAATGGTGCGACGCAATTTACTTTTTATGTTAATGAGCCTTGAAGTGATGATGAACGCAGCTGCACTTGCGTTTGTTTTAGCAGGTAGTGCATGGTTACAACCGGATGGACAAATTATGTTCATTCTGATTTTAACACTTGCGGCTGCTGAGGCATGTATTGGTCTTGCGATCGTCCTTCAGTTCTACCATCGCTTCCATCATTTGGATGTAGATGCTGCTAGTGAGATGCGCGGATGAGTTATTTATATTTAACAGTATTGTTTCCGCTCATTGGTTTTGTCCTATTGGCGGCGGGGCGTAACAAGCTTCCGGAAAAGATTGCAGCGATTATTGGTGTAGGTTCAGTCGGTCTTTCAGCATTATTTGCATTAATTGCTGGTCTCAGTTTTGTCGCCAATGGCTCAGTGGCTCAAGTTCAACATTTATGGACTTGGTTCAATGTGGGTGGATTTGCACCCGGTATGAGCTTACATTTAGATGGTCTATCATTACTGATGATGGGCATGGTCACAGGTGTGGGTTTCCTGATCCACATTTTTGCATCATGGTACATGCGTGGTGAAGAAGATTTTGCGCGTTTTTTCTCTTATTTCAACTTGTTTGTGGCCAGCATGTTGTTGTTGGTCTTGGGCGATAACTTGGCGTTATTGTTCCTCGGTTGGGAAGGCGTAGGTCTATGTTCATACTTGTTGATTGGTTATTACTACGAAAAACCTGAAAATGGTTTTGCAGCAATCAAAGCATTTACGGTAACGCGTGTCGGTGATGTTTTCTTACTCATCGCATTGTTCTTGCTTTATCAACAATTTGGTACTTTGCATATTGGAACAATCGTTGCCAATGCACCACAGGTATTAGCCGGTGATCATTCACTGGCAATCTGGACATCTTTAATGCTGTTCTTGGGTGCCGCGGGTAAATCTGCACAAATTCCATTACAAACTTGGCTTGCTGATGCGATGGCAGGTCCTACACCTGTTTCTGCACTTATTCATGCTGCGACCATGGTCACTGCAGGTATTTACCTGTGCTGCCGTATGTTCTCTGTGTTTGAAATGACCCCTGAAGTGATGATGTTCATCTCGATCACGGGTGCGGTCACATTAATTGTGGCTGGTTTTGCTGCCTTGGTTCAAACAGACATCAAACGTATTTTGGCTTACTCCACCATGAGTCAGCTGGGTTATATGTTTATGGCAGTGGGTGCTGAAGCTTATCAAGCAGGTTTATTCCACATGCTTTCTCACGCATTCTTCAAGGCATTATTATTCTTGTCTTCTGGTGCGGTGATTATGGCTTACCACCACGAACAAAACATCTTTAAAATGGGTGGTTTGTTTAAACATAACAAATTCTTATTTGCTTGCTTTGCCATCGGTGGCGGTGCATTGGCTGCAATCCCATTCATCACTATTGGTTTCTTCTCGAAAGATGCGATTTTAGGTGCAGTTTGGGCGCAAGGTCATATTGCCAACCTTCCTGTATATAACAGTTTATATTGGGTTGGTGTTGCTGGTGCGTTCTTAACCTCTATTTATACTTTCCGTTTAATCTGGGTAGTATTTTTTGGTAAAGAAAATACACCGTATCATGAGATTAAAGGCGCAACTTATTGGGCACCGTTGGGTATTTTAGCGGTACTTTCAACTGGTTTAGCTTACTTCTTAAAAGCGCCTGTAGAAGCAATTCTTAATTCTGCGAAAATTCCAGCATTTATTATTCCTGAAGCACTTGAAGCAGGGGTACACAGCGCTGAGCATACCGCAGTCGGTATTGCGCTTGCTGGTCTTGTAGTGGGTGTGATTTTATTTGCATTTGCATATGGTGCAGTAAAAACTTTTGCTCAAAGTTCATTGGGTGCAGGTCTTGCAAATATCTGTCGTAATGCATTTGGTTTTGATGCCTTGTATAACATCGTATTTGTGAAGCCATATTTACTGATTACGAAAATTATCGGTCGTGACCCAATTGATGGCTTATGGTTGGTGCTTCCTGCGATTGTGAAAAGTGGTCACAGCTTCACAAGCGCGCGCCAAACAGGTTCATTGCGTGAATACGCATCTAGTATGTCACTTGGTGTCGTAGTATTACTGATGATCTTGATCGTGATTCAGGTCGTGGGGAAATAAGATGGAAATCACAAACAACTGGATTTTACCCGCACTGATTCTTGTACCATTCATTGCAGGTTTTATTTGTTGGTTAGTCGACAAGTTCGATGACAAAATGCCGCGTTATATTGCCTTATTCGGCATGCTTATAACGCTAGGTTTAACGGTTGTCCTTTGGCAATCGGGAACCTATCACTATGAAATGGGCGCTAAAGTTCCGACTTGGTCTGCCGAATTCATGTTGCCTTGGATTCAAACTCTGGGTATTAACATTCACTTGGCAGTGGATGGTTTATCTTTACTGATGGTGGGTTTAACTGCATTACTGGGTGTGATTGCAGTAGGCTGTTCATGGGGCGAGATTCAAAAGAACGTTGGCTTCTTCCATTTGAACCTTTTATGGTCTTTGGGTGGGGTGATCGGTGTATTCCTTGCAATTGATTTGTTCTTGTTCTTCTTCTTCTGGGAGATGATGCTGGTTCCAATCTATTTCTTGATTGCACTTTGGGGCCATAAAGGCGCAGATGGTAAATCTCGTGTTTATGCAGCGACTAAGTTCTTTATTTATACTCAAGTTGCGGGTTTAATCATGCTCATTGGTATTTTGGGCTTGGTGATTTACGGTTACATGATGACAGGGATGATCGGATTCGATTATAACTATCTATTAGGTGTCGCAAATACACTCGATGCGCAATTACCGTCAGTGGCTTATGCCTTAATGCTGTGTATGTTTATCGGTTTTGCTGTAAAACTTCCTGTATTTCCATTACATGGTTGGTTACCCGATGCACATGCTCAAGCACCAACAGCGGGTTCTGTCGACTTAGCAGGTATTTTAATTAAGACTGCTGCATACGGTTTACTTCGTTTTGTGATTCCGTTCTTTCCAGCCGCATCTGCACAGTTTGCTGACATTGCCATCATTTTAGGCTTAATTGGTGTTTTCTACGGTGCTTGGTGTGCTTTCCAACAAACCGATATGAAACGCTTATTGGCTTACACCTCTATTTCGCATATGGGCTTTGTATTGCTTGCACTTTACGCGGGTAATATTTTAACGTTCCAAGGCTTAATGATTATGATGTTGGCACATGGTTTATCCTCTGCTGCATTGTTCATTATGTGTGGTCAAGTGTATGAGCGTTTACATACACGTGACTTACGAAAAATGGGTGGTATTCGAGGTCAATTCCAATACCTGTCATTCTTCCTCATGTTCTTTGTTGCTGCATTGGTCGGTATTCCGGGCTTAGGTAACTTTATCGGTGAATTCCTGATTTTAATGGGTTCATTCGGTCAGTTCCCAACCTTTACCATTTTGGCTGCAATCAGTTTAGTGATGGCAGGTCTTTATGGCTTAATTCTGATTCATAAAGCTTTATTTGGTACGCCGAATGAAGAGCAGAAACAGCACTATACTCTTCCGCTTAAAGATTTGAATGCGCGTGAAATTACGATCTTATTGATTTGTGCGTTTGGTCTACTGTGGCTCGGGATTTATCCACAAAGCTTTCTTGATATTTCAAACTCAAGTATGGCGTGGTTAGCCAATAGCTATATTCCAGTTCAAGACGTTGTCGATGTGACTCAACAAGTCATATCACAACAAAATGTGGAGATCCAATAAGCCATGAACTTCACAATATCATTTTCTGAGCTAATGCCTTTGGCTCCTGTGATGATCGTGGCTTTAACTGCGATCGTGGTGATGATTCTCGTTGCCATTAAACGAAATCATAATTTAATTGCGACAGCATCTGTGGTGGGTTTAAACCTTGCCGCAGCATATATTTTAATCGCCATGTTCGGTGGGTCATTTGTACCTGCGAATGTGATGGGTATGTTTATGGTTGATCCATTTAGCATGCTCTATCAGTTGGTGATTATTGTTGCTGCACTGGCATGTTGTACCTTGTCGCATGCGTATATCGAAAGCTATCAAGATAACCGTGAAGAACTTTACATTTTAATGTTATGTTCGGTTGCGGGTGCAATGCTCATGGTTTCAAGCTCTCATTATGCATCTTTCTTCATTAGCCTTGAGTTGATGTCGATTCCGATCTATGGTTTGTTAGCGTATACCCATCAGCGTTCACAATCTTTAGAAGCCGGTATTAAATATCTGGTTCTATCAGCAACAGCTTCGGCAATGTTGTTGATGGGCATGGCCTATATTTATGCATATACAGGTTCTTTGTCTTTCTATGACAATGTTCAAGCTTTAATGCAAGCGATTCAACAACCGATGGTGATTTTAGGTTTAGGCCTGATCATTTTTGCGGTTGCGTTTAAATTGTCTCTTGCGCCATTTCATAAATGGACACCAGATGTTTATGCTGGAGCTCCAGCCCCTATTGCAACTTTCCTTGCGACTGTGGCAAAAGTAGCGACCATTGGTTTATTTGTTCGTTATCTCTTAACTTCAGGTGCAATTTTAGTCGAATCAATCGTAACGATTATTACGATTATTGCGGTGCTTTCGATTTTAGTCGGTAACTTCCTTGCTGTGCGTCAAGTGAACCTAAAACGTATTTTGGGTTATTCATCGATTGCACACTTTGGTTATTTGTTGATTGGTTTAGTCAGCATGACTTTTGCAAGTCTGGGTAGCGTATCGGTATATGTGATTACCTATGTATTGACCACGATTGGTGCGTTTGGTGCAGTTGCGCTGATGTCTAGTCCATATAATAATGTGGATGAAGCACAAAGCTTGGCAGATTACCGTGGTTTATTCTGGCGTCGTCCAGTATTAACGGCCACTTTAACTGTAATGATGTTGTCTTTGGCAGGTATTCCATTGACCGCAGGATTTATTGGTAAATTCCTGATTGTGATGGCGGCAGTTACAACGCATCACTGGTTCCTTGCTGCCATGATTGTGGTCGGTTCAGGTATTGGTTTGTACTATTACTTGCGTGTTATGGTGGTGATGTATATGACACCGCCAGATACACCACGTATTGATGCCGATAAACACTGGGGCCAAAAAGTCGGTGGTTTGATGGTATTGGCTGCTGCGTTGGCTGTATTAGTCATAGGTGTCTATCCTGACCCTGTGATTAAAATGGCACTTCAAGCCGAGATTTTATCGCCACTGCATTTCATGCTCTCACAACAGTAATCTAAAAAAACGATTATTTTTTAATAAAAAGCCTCCTGAGATAGGGGGCTTTTTGTTTATATAGCGCGTAAAAACCACTTATAATAAGCAAAATTTTATTTCATCTTTTAGGTGCTCTCCCTTGGCTATTCATGAAATCCGACATCCACTTATTCGACATAAACTGGGTCTACTGCGCCGTGCAGATATTAGTACCAAAAACTTTCGTGAACTTTCACAAGAAGTGACGATGCTTTTAACCTACGAAGCGACCAAAGATTTACCTGTGATTGATCATGAAATTAATGGTTGGAATGGTAAAGTCACCACGCAGCGCATTGCAGGTAAAAAAATCACAGTTGTACCTATTTTAAGAGCAGGTATTGGCATGTTGGATGGTTTTTTAAATCTGATTCCAAGTGCGAAAGTATCTGTTTTGGGTTTAGAACGTGACGAGGAAACCTTAGAAGCACGTACGTATTATAAAAAATTGGTTCCTGATGTACAAAACCGTATTGCTATGATTATCGATCCAATGTTGGCAACGGGTTCATCTCTTGTCGCAGCGATTGATGTTCTAAAAGAAAGTGGCTGTAAAGATATTCGAGTCATGGTTTTAGTGGCGGCACCAGAAGGGATTAAGCGCGTAGAAGCGTTACATCCAGATGTGACTATTTTTACCGCTTCGATTGATGACGGTTTAAATGCGCAGGGTTATATCGTACCGGGCTTAGGTGATGCGGGTGATAAAATTTTTGGTTCTGTGCAAAAAGACTAATTTTTGAACTTGATCAAAAGGGAGGCTTTAAAGCCTCTTTTTTTATATACTGTACACATGGCGTTTTGAGAATAAGGCAGCAGCATGAAAGATGAATTTCAACAGGGCAAAATTAAACAGTATGACCCTGCAAAAGGTTTCGGTTTTATCGGTACAATGGATGGAGATATATTTTTCCACATTTCAGACTTCCCTGCCGCAGAAGGTGAACCTAAACGCAATGAGCGTGTAAAATTCTTGGTAGTTGAGAATGGAGAAAAGTTTAAGGCCGTACGTATAGAACGTGTTGAAGACACTTCTGCAAAAGCAAAAAAAGCAAAAGTTTCGACACATAATAAATCGATTACTACATCATTATTATCTAATTTTAGACGCTGATTGTGGTAACGCATATAGGATTACATTTTAATTTAGAATGAAATTTTATACGTATAAAAGAGCGCCTAAATGGCGTTTTTTTATTATAATTCTATGTATAAGACTGAAATAATAAGAGAGCGTTATGTTTGTTGAGGGGGAAATTAAAAGTTATATCACAGCGCGTGGTTTTGGTTTTATTTCAATTCAAGGTGAAGCAAAAGATCTATTTTTTCATATTCATGATTTTCCAAATGCACATATTGCACCTAAAATTGGGGAGAAGCTGAGATTTTCTATTGTTGAAGATCATGGCAAATTAAAAGCAGATCAGATTGTTCGATTAGATTTGAAAGAAGAGATAAAAGAATCAAATTACGATGTGAAGAAAAATCTATCTAATCAACAGGCTTCGCCAAGGTTTAGAGAAAAAAGGAGTCGCATATCTTATCTATTCACCGTGATTGGATTATTGCTAATCCTAGTATTGTCAGTAGTGGTGTATAACAAATATCAGGCTTATAGGCAGACTCAGTTATTAAAAGCACAGCAATTGATGCATGAACAAGCACAGATAGTGAAACAACAGCGGCAAGCTTTGGGTAATTTACCGGATCATGTGCTGTCTAAAGAAGGTAAAGCGCATTTAGAGAATAGATCCAATCAATCTGTTGCAGTAAAAGGAAGTCCTATTACAGAAAAGGAGTACCCTCAAGTATCGGTATCAGCATTTAAGTGTGACGGGCGTACGCATTGTTCACAAATGCGTTCTTATGACGAAGCAGTATTCTTTTTAAGACACTGTCTTGGAACTCAAATGGACGGTAATCATGATGGTGAACCTTGTGAACGTCAATTCAGACGCTAAAAAAATGCGCTGTTTAAGCGCATTTTAATTTGATGATTTATTTTTTTTCACAGAATTGAATAAAAGCTTTTAAACCCGGACCTTGATACTTTTGTCGGTGGACTAGCATAAATAAAGGACGGGCCAATTGCCAAAAAGGCGTATCAATAATCACCAAATGTCCTTTTTCAATTAAAGGTTCAATAGCTAGTCTCGAAATACATGACATTCCAATACCGCCAGCCACAATTTTCAAAATCGCTTCATTATGACCGAGGGTCAAACGAATATTGGCATCAGGTAAATCTTTTAAAATAGCATGGTCAAAAACTTCACGTGTTCCTGAACCTTCTTCGCGTAAAATCCATTCCACCTGATCGAAATCTGCTGCTGTTACATTGCGGCCCAATTGTGCGAGAGGATGGGTAGGTGCGCAACAGACGGCAAGTTCATCATCACGCCAAGGAATACATTGTAATTGGGGTAAATGACAAGAACCTTCAATCAAGGCAAGATCAAGTTGGAACTGGTTGACGGCTTCAATCATTTGGCGAGTGTTGCCAACTTGAAGCTGTAGATGCGCTTGTGGTTGAATTTGTAAAAACTCTGCCATCAGGTCAGGCATCAGGTAATCACTAATCGTTAGTGTTGCGCCAAGTCTTAAGTCAATACTTTGTAACTCACCTTTTGCAGCTTGTTCGAAAGCATCACAACGTCCCAGAATTTCTAAAGCTTGTGGTAATAAAAATCGTCCTAAGTCATTGAGTTGTAATCGTTTACCTAAGCGGTCAAAGAGGGGAGCGCCCAAACCATCTTCTAAGTCGGCTAGAGCCATACTGGCTGCGCTTTGGGTGAGCTTTACGGCATCACTGGCTTTGGTTACTGTGCCTTCTTGAGCGACTGCTACAAAAACAGCCAACTGGCGTAAAGTCATGCGCATGAATAGTGCCTTAACATTTAAAAATTATTAATAAATTATGTGGTCATGCTACCATGAGCATAGTCTTTCATGCCACGTTGAAATCATGTCAAGTGAAAAATTTAGTTTAGAAAAAGTTTTATCTGTACACCGCTGGACCAATACCTTATTCAGTTTTACCATGACCCGACCTGCACATTTTAAATTTACCGCAGGCCAGTTTGCCCGTATTGGACTTAAAGTCGGCGATGAACTGGTGGTTAGAGCCTATTCAGTGGTGTCCTCACCTTTTGATGAAACTTTGGAATTTTTTTCAATTGTGGTTCCCGATGGCGCATTTACTTCAAATTTGCAACATTTACAAATTGGCGATGAACTCTATTTAGAAAAAATACCTTATGGCTTTTTAACGTTGGCACGTTATCAGTTACCCTTGCCTCAAGATTTATGGTTACTGGCAACGGGAACAGGCTTAGCACCTTTTATTTCAATGCTACAAGACTTTGAAACATGGTCTAAATATAAACATATTTATTTGGTCTACAGTGTTCGAACGGTTTCAGAGCTTGCGTATGTCGAACGTATTCAAGACATTGCTCAAACTTTTGGGGAAGGACACTCAGGCTTTAAATTTATCCCAATTGTTACCCGCGACCCTCATTCTGCCTTACATGAACGTTTGCCTGTATTGATTGAAAATGGTGAATTAGAACAAGCGACTGGTCTACAATTTAACACTGAAACCAGTCATATTATGCTGTGTGGAAATCCACAAATGGTCGAGGACACCAAAGAAGCATTAAAAGCACGCGGTTTAAAAATGAATCGTCGAGGTGAAGGGAATATCGCAGTAGAAAATTATTGGTAAAATTAACGAAAAAATAGGCAAATTAAACTTTTTAAAACTTAAGGTAAAAGGAAAGGTATTCTTTCCTTTTAATGGACAAACATATCGATATATTCACGAATTTCTTGAATAGCGGTTTCAACATCACTGGTGAGCCACGTCGGTTCAAACAAACCTGAATAATGTTCCAAACGATCTTGCGGTACTACTAGACGAATTGGACATTCCTCTTCTAATAAACGCCAAGGAATAATAGGAACTTCATTGTCTAAGAAAGGTGCAATATTTCGAATATCAATCACCATGGCATTGATGCACTCAGGGAAGGGCATGACTGAAAATTCTTCAGTACGACGTCGAAAATATTCTAAATCACCCCATTTCAGCACATAACTTGGTTTATTAAATTCAATAATACCAATGAGATGTTCATCGCGTGTGGAATGTAAACAACATTGATGAGTCACGTCTGTGTCCAGATCAAGCGTTACAGATTGTTGACGATACGCCATAAACTTAAGCAGCAGGAAAAACAAGGTGCACAATTATAGCTCATTTTAGAGTTTTCAGCACTTAAAGCTGGATTAAGCTTTAATGAGGTAAAAGGGTAATTTAACATTATCTGGAAAAAGATGCGGTGATGAATGATCATCTGAATAAGAATTTAGTTTGAAAAAGTATAGGAAAAGTTTACATGTTTTCACCATGTTGCTATGCATTTATACACAATGCTGTCAGTGCATTTGCTACAGTTTATAAGTCAATATACTTATTTAGAAATTAGAGGGGATATAAACATGACACATGATTTTAATAAACTACCTCATGTCACCAGTGCAGAAGAAAAGAATCAAAAGAAACGTTTACCTGTTTATATTTTAATTTTGGTGGGTGTTTTCTTACTCGCGTTACTGGCGTACATGTTTGCAGACCCTAAACCTGATGTTAAAGATGCACCTCCCGGCCATCCTAATCCATCAGCTCAACCCGCAACTCCAAATAACAGCACGACTGCAATTCCAGAAAATGAAGCCGTGGCAACGGGTGTGGATACCGCTACAGAAGCAAATGAAAGTGATGCGATTAAAGATGCAGCTGACAATGTTGGCGTAGGCCGTTCAGCCAATTAATCATCTTATAAAATGATACCTCAAGCCCCGATCTGAAAAGATGAGGGCTTTGTGCAATCTGATGTGCGCTTTTGTTGTATTTATGCTGATTTGTCTTGAATAAGAAACATACTAAATCTAAGGTTGTGCATAACATAATCGAGAATTTAGGTCACTTCACATAACAGTGCGACTATTACGCACGCTACAGAACTTCAATAAGTAATAACGAAAGGAAATGACAATATGAATGAATATTTTTCTGGAGGCCCTAGAGGCGGCGAATTTGATGCCATGTATTACTGGAATCAATTTCATCCTATTTTATCTGCTATTGCTATTTTACTGATTGGTTGGATTGTTGCCCTCATACTTGCGGCAGCGGTTAAAAAAGTTTTACAAAAATTAGGCACAAATCAAAAACTCTCAAGTACAACAGGGCATCGTTCCAATGTTGAAAGTATTCTTTCACGTGTCATTTTCTGGTTAGTCATGATTGTTGCCTTGGTTGGAGCATTAAATGTTTTAAATCTCACCAGCGTGAGTGGACCTTTTAGTAATATGCTCCAGCAATTCTTATTGTTTATTCCACAGCTTTTAGCTGCGATTGTAGTCGGTTTTATTGGTTGGATTGTCGCAAATTTGGTCAAAGTTGGACTGCAAAAACTGCTTGATCGAACACAATTAGATGAAAAATTAAGTGCAGATGTTGGTGTAAGTCCAATTAGCCAGAATATCAGTGATATTGTTTATTGGTTGATTTTACTTCTATTTTTGCCAATTGTACTTTCGATTTTAGGTTTAAACGGATTATTATTCCCAATACAAAATATGTTGAATGATGTCGTTTCATTCTTACCTAATATTTTCATTGCAGGTGTTATTGTTTTTGTTGGTTATATTCTGGCAAAAATTGTACGTGGTATTGTTGAAGGATTAATTCGTAGTTTAAATTTACAACAACAAGCGCAAAAAATTGGCTTATTTAAAAGTTCTAATTTACCGCAAGTACTTGGTTCGTTTATTTTTGCCATTATTATTATTACCTCTTTAATTATTGCATTTGAAGCTTTAGGCATAGACGCAATTTCACAACCCGCGACTGCGATGTTGTATGAAATTATGAATGCGATTCCACATATTATAGCAGCAGGCCTAATTTTAATTTTGGCTTATGTCGTATCACGTTTTGTGGCCAATTTGGTGGTTGAGGTTGTTGCTGGTACAGGTGTGGATGAAATTCCTGCCAAACTTGATGTACAACGCTTTTTAGGAACCACCAAAGTTTCATGTATTGTCGGTTATCTGATTGTTTTCTTCACCATGTTATTTGCAGTGTCAGAAGCAGCAAACCGTCTTGGATTTGAGCAAGTCAGTGGATTGATTTCGATGTTTATCCATTTTGGTGCCAATATATTATTGGGCGCTGTAATTTTCATGGTGGGTTTCTGGTTAGCCAATTTGGTTGCAAATGTGATTGGTCGCGGTGAATACAACAGTTCACGTTGGTTGGCCAATTTAGTTCGTATCCTGATTATGGGCTTAGTGGTCGCTATGGGCTTACGTGCTATGGGTATCGCCGATTCAATTGTTAACCTTGCTTTCGGTTTAACGCTAGGTGCAGTTGCAGTTGCTTTTGCAATAGCCTTCGGTCTAGGTGGTCGTCAGCCTGCTGAACGAGTATTGACCAATTTAATTGATAAAGCTAAAGAAAAGGCGAAAGAACCGAATCCACATCATGAGCCATCTGTACAGCAAGATATTGCACCTTTGACAGAGCAAGTCGATTCAAGTGTTATTACCGATGAGTATCACCATATTGATACGCTTCCAACTGAAGTAGATGTCGATCCTGCACATAAACCATTCAATAATCCGTATGGTTCTACAGGTGAAGCGGAAAAAGATATTGATATTCGTCCTCAGGATGACCTCAAATAACCTGTAATTTTAACCGAAGATCGATCACACTGAGTTGGTCGATCTTTTTTTTGATATAAAATAGGTGAATATAATGGCAAAAAAACAACCCAATAAGTTTTTAGCTCCTATTGTGATTGCTGGCATTACTGCAGGATTTTTTATTAGTGCCTATAAGTTTGTGTTTGGTAAATCCAAGCAAAAAAATGAAGCTGAACCTCATGATTCTTTAACAGATCAAGCGCCTGTAGATGAAAGTTCAAAACATTAAATGTTCTTAAATATATTCTGTTTATAGTCATGTAAAGGCTTTGTTTTAAAAATATAGCGCTGTGGTTTCAAGGCGGGTAGATTTTAAGGAAATGTCAAATAGCATGGCCTGTTTTAAAAAATGACGAGGGCGAATTACATCTTGTAGACGCCCTATGTGGAGTTAGAATCTAGGCATTCTATTACTGTTGATAATTAAACATAGTGTGAAGCAGCATGTGCCGATGCCCATGCCCATTGAAAGTTAAATCCGCCTAGATGTCCGGAAACATCGAGTATTTCACCAATAAAATATAAACCTTGTTGCTTTTTACTTTCCATGGTTTTTGACGATACTTCAGTGGTATCAACACCGCCTAAGGTCACTTCTGCTGTACGATAACCTTCAGTTCCTGAAGGTTTTACTTCAAAATGATGTAAACGTTGTGCAATGTGTTCAAGCTTTTCATCGCTTAAATTACCGATCGCTATATCGGCAAATTCCGCCCAAACGAGGGTCTGTAATTCTAAAACTACACTTTTAGGTAAATATTCAGTGAGTAAAGTACGTAACAGCACTTTGGGTTGACTGTTTTTTTTTGCTTTTAATAAATCAATGAGATCAAGAGAAGGCAGAAAATTAATATTAAAACGCTCGCCGACTTGCCAATAATTGGAAAGTTGCAATGAACTTGGGCCACTTAAACCTCGATGTGTAAACAGCAAAGCTTCAGTAAAGCTATTTAAATCATTGGATAAAGTCGCATCTACGGCATTGCCACTTAAACGAGTGGTGACTTCTTTAAATTGATCTGAAAAAGTAAAAGGCACTAGGCCTGCGCGCGTTGGATAAATATGATGTCCAAACTGTTTGGCAATTTCATATCCAATTCCTGACCCGCCCAATGTTGGAATAGATAAGCCACCTGTTGCGACCACGACAGATTCTGATTGGAAATCACCCATCGAAGTGGACACTTGAAAATTTGAATCATCTAGAGTGCTGACATTCTTGACTTCACAACTGGTCTTAATATCAACTAAGCCTGTTTTCTCACATTCAGCCAAGAGCATCGCCAAAATTTCTTTGGCACCATTTAAGGTAAAAAGCTGGCCATGTTTACGTTCTTCATACTCTATGCCGTGTTCGCCCACTAAACCAATAAAATCCCAATTGGTATAACGCGTTAAAGCGGAAATGACAAAATGGGGATTATGAGAAATAAAGTTTTCAGGTTCGACATACAGGTTGGTGAAATTACATTTTCCACCACCAGACATGAGAATTTTTTTACCGACCTTATTGGCTTTTTCCATGACCAAAACTTTACGCCCACGTTGGGCTGCCATATATGCCAACATCAAACCTGATGCACCTGCACCTAAAACAATGACATCATACTGATTTGTAGACATGGACAAACTCATGGGAGATAAAAGCAGGGCATTATAGACAATTTTACACTCAATTTCAGGTTTGATCTCTGTGATTTGTACGGCCTTGTAATCCGCCTGTATGTATGACCAAAATACGTGAACCGTACGGAAAATAATGATGTTGAATCAAATCCAATATGCCCTTCATCATTTTAGCGGTATACACTTGTTCAAGGGGTATAGCATGCTCTATTTCAAAAGACTGCATAAATTTTAAGAGCTCGGGTGTGGTTTTTGCATAACCTGCACCGCAATAAGCATCGGTCAGTTGCCAGTTTGTTTTCTGCGTCCATTTATGGATATCACGTTTTAAAAAATCGCCTTTTAAGGCAGAAAATCCCAAAATCGTTTGCTGTGCTGAACTGGCTTCAATGAGCCCAGAAATTGTGCCGCCTGTGCCAACTGCACAGCAAATCACATCATAATTTTGTACATCTTCATGAGAGAGTATTTCTTTGCACCCTTGGATCGCAAGTGCATTGGTTCCACCTTCAGGAATAATAAAATATTCAGGAAATTGTTGTGTTAACGTTGTTAGATACTCAGGTTGATCTCTTTGCCGATATTTTTCACGAGATACAAAATGCAGTTGCATCCCCAATTCAGCTGCAAGGTTGAGCGTGTGATTGAGTGGCTGATGAGCAAGTTCTTCACCGCGAATGATTCCAACACTTTCAATTCCCAATAAATGAGCCGCATAAGCGGTGGCAGCAATATGATTGGAATAAGCCCCCCCGAAAGTCAGGACTTGCTTTAAACCTAGATGGTGTGCTGCACTGAAATTGTATTTTAATTTAAAAAATTTATTGCCTGAAATATAGGGATGAATCTGGTCTAAGCGTTTAACTGTCACTGTAAGTTGAGCACTAAGATTCAACTTTTGATAAGTCACAGATTGTGCAATTTGGTCAAAGATGGCTGGATGATTCATCAGACTATTGTTTCCCGAAGCAATATCTATAAATTTTGATTATTTAACATCAGATTGAGTATCCACAGAAGTCACTACCGACATGCCTGGTCGTAAACGCTCGATTCCTTGTTGATTTGAATCAATCGCGATACGCACTGAAATGCGTTGCACTACTTTGGTAAAATTACCTGTAGTATTGTCAGGTTTAAGAACACTAAATTCAGAGCCTGCGGCAGGAGAAATCTCCTCCACTTTCCCTGTAAATTTTTGTTTCCCCATTGCATCCACATGAAACCATGCTTTTTGACCAATATGCATATCAGTAATTTGAGTTTCTTTAAAGTTTGCAATGACCCATGTTTTTGCAGGAATGAGATACATTAATTGTGTACCAGCAGCAACATATTGTCCCACTCGAGGAGTAACCTCTCCAAGCTGACCATCCATGGGGGCTGTAATTACACTATAGTCCTTAGTCGTCATGGCTTGGTCGAGTTTTGCTTGGGCACTTGTGATTTGAGCATTTAAACCTTTTTTCGCCACTTCCGCAGTTTTCAGCGCCTCCTTGGCCACCAAAACATTTGCCTCTGCCTGTTTAACTAAGGCTAAATTATTTTTTACATCTGCTGCGGCTTGGTCTTGTTCAGCTTTTGACACTGCACCGCTATTCGATAATTGCTGATAACGTTTTAATTGTGTCGAAGAAAGTGCGTAAGCTGCTTGAGTCTGTTCGACTTTGGCTTGAGCTGCAAGAATATCTGCCTGACGTTGTTGAATGGTTTGTGCTTGATTGGCTAAATTGTTTTTAGCTTGATCTACACCCGATTCAGCCTGAGTAATATTTTGGTCATAAGTGGTAGTATCGATATGCAATAACACCTGACCTTTTTTAACATGATCAAAATCATTGACCTGCACATCTTTGATATATCCATTGATTTGCGAAGATAAAATAGTCGTTTTACCCTTAATATAGCTGTTATCTGTCGATTCTATTTCATTTTGAAAAGGCCCAATTTTCCATGCCCATAGAATAATACTTATCCCAATTAGTAAAATAAAAAACATCAAGATGAGAGTACGCTTCGCCGTTGGAATTAATTTACTCGATGGTGCTGGTAAAGTGTCCACGGGTTGCGTTTGAGCAGCATCGACTGTGTTTTCTGGAGTCTCTTGATCCTTTGACATATTATTTTCTCATAAAATATTGAAGCGTACGGGGCAAATTAAATCAGACTGAGAAGATGAAATAATCTTAGGATGTATCTGAGCTGAATGGTTGTTTTCGCAACAAGTATTGACTTTTTAGAATATTAAAGCTGCCCCAAAGCAAAAGTAACAGGGCAAAAATGCCGTTTAACGCAATAACATCATTATATGCACGTACTTGGGCTTCACGATTTACTGTCTGATTTAAGCTGCGTAAGGCCTGATTTTGTTGTAATACGGGGTCTAAAGTGTAGGTTGTTGCATTGTGTTGATAGACTGCAAGCTGTTGAGTAAGCAAAGGACTGTTTTGTGGCAGTTTGCTGATAATCTCGATACGGTGATTTTGAGTTCTCATATATTGATAGCTAGAAAAAAAAGCATTACCGAGTAAACCGCCGAAAGTTTGGGTCGCAGAAAACAGCACAATAAAAGTGAGTACATAAGAAGGGCCTTTCTGTAAGGCATTAATAAAGCCCGTTAAAAGTAAAGGCCCAATAAATACACCACTGGCAAAACCCACTAAAAACTGACTCGGATAAAAATTGGCTGGCCGAACGTCACTGGTTAAATGTAAATCTAGACCACATGCGATCAAAACCAGTACCACAGCTAAAACCAGATGCCAGCTAATTCGTTCCTTAGAAAAAGTAACGGTACTGAAAATAGTTCCTGAAATAATTCCGAGAGCAATGACTAAATAGAAGGATACAAATTGGTCTGGTCCCATTCCCATGGTTTTGAGAAAGTTTACCGCAGCGTAACTTTGTTCTGACATTAAAAAGCGGATGGCAAGTGCGCCAATAATAAAACGAACAGTAGATGAGGTACCTAACCAGCGTGTCATAATTAAGGGATTAGCACGAAAATTCTCGTAGGTTAAGCCAATTACAATGAGTACAAATCCAGCAATCAAGGCATATGCAAGCCACTCTGTATTCAACCACCATAAAATAGGCCCTTGTGTCAGTACAATACAGAGCAGAGCAAAACCGGGCGCCAGTAAGAAAAAAGTGAAAAAATCTTGTTTTTCAAAGGTAGCTATTCTTAAACTACGAGGCAATTTAAGTGAAACCACCATTGCAAGACAACAGAGTGCCAAGCCGAGTTCAAAAGTATAAAGCACAGCCCAATCATCTACATCGACTAAGGCTGGAGAAATAATCCATGCGAGTGGCATACCGAGTTGTTGAAAACCAAATGCAAGATAAATACCACGACCAAAATTGGCACGTGTAAAAGCCTGCATAATATAATACATACCCAATGAACTTAAGGGCGCAGCCACCATTCCACTGATTAGGCGAACAAATAATGCCATTTCAAAATTATGTACAAACAGATGCAACATTAAAACAAGAATAAAAAGCACTAGACCAATTTCTGAAAATAGTCGCAGCCCATATTGTTGGCGTGCTTTAAATAAAATGAGATTCGAACTCATGTTAGCCATGACATAAGCCGCAGGAATCCATGCAGCTTGGGAGGGAGTTAACCCATACTCTCCCTGAATGAGTGGCAAATTGGCAGTGATAAAACCATTACTTAAACTACCTGAAATTGCGATGAAAACCCCAATCAAAAAATAAAGGATTTTTTTACGCAATGAATGAGCAATGACTGCGGGAGAGCCAGGCAGGGTGGGTTGTTCCTCGGGTGTCCAGTCTGGAGCAGGTTCGAGGAGACGTGGTTCTTTTGCCATGATGATCCCTGCTTAAGCCCGCATACCATTCAATAATAAATCAATTGCTCGGCTTGCTAAAGCCCGTTGTTCATAATCTGTTAAACCTTGAAATGAAGAACGTAAAATCGCGGTTAGCATGGCATAATCTTTGGGAGTCAGATCCGAACGGCATATTTTATGCGCAATCGCTTTATCAATCAGCGGTTGTAAAATCGAATCACGGCGTTGATAAATTTCGATCATAATGGGGTCAGAACGTTCTATCACTCGCCAATATTCCATGAGAGCAGTTAAGTCAGGAAGATGATCAATATGACTTTGAATTAATTGAACGAAACCATCATTAAATTGCGAATAATAATACGCTTTTTTTTCTAGACGCTCTAAAGCCTGCTCAATTAAAGCCAATACTAAAGCCCGACGATCCTTGAAATTACGATAAAATGTTGCGCGTCCTAATTTGGCTTGGTTAATGACCAACTGTAAAGGCGCATTGATACCGTGTAGACGAAATATATCAGTAGCTGCATTTAGAAAAATTTGACGATTTTGTACCGCACTTTCTTGACGTGTTGACATAAAGAATAGATGAATAAAACTGTTTGAATATTTAGCGGACATTTTTGTCCAGTGTAAATAGTATACTTTGTATTTATTTGTAATAATATCATAAGATATTGAATTTAAAATATATATAAATAATGCTTAACTACTTATTAATGTTAAGCTAAAAATAGAATAATATCGAAAAAGAGGATATGTAATGAAAAAACTATCCATGGGTTTATGTATAAGTCTATTATTGCTGCTCACAGCATGTGATGTAAAAAATGACTACAATAAACCTAAAACAGAAGTGAGAACCATGATCATTGGTGGCATGCCTGTGCATGATCATGATTATAAAACCGCTCGATTGAGTGCCTTAGAAACCCAAAGTCCAACTCGTGAATAAATTAGAACAGAAGAGGGTGGACATATTGTCAGTACAGGGTAGTGAAGAGTGCAATGTAAGAAGTAACAGATGCGTAGTGCTACGTCAGATGAGTGAAAAATTTGAAGTAGACGTTTTACTTCTTGCATACAGTTTGTCTTATTTGAAACCTTACCCACTGTAAAAAAGGTCTTGTACTCGCCCAATATGTCCGAACTTGTGAGTAAAGAATCACGCTTATATATTTGTCATTCTTTACGAATTTGGTTAGATCAAATCAATTTGCCAATTAGAAGCTTGTATATCTAAATTATTTTGACGTAATTGAGCACTTATCTCATCTGCTTGCTTTTGTAAGTCACTCACAGTAATGACTTTAATCCAGCGTATTTCACTTGAGCTATAACGTGCGTTGTCACGACGTGAATGATCAATTGCTTGTTGTAGAATGCGATGTTGGCTAATGAGTGCATCACGTTCATTTAATACTGCTAATAATATACGACCATTGCTGGTTTTGGCTTGCGCATTGGTCGCGTGAATGCGTTGAATCAAATGATGCAACTCAGTATTAACCTGAAAAGCTTCATTTAACAAAACATTGGGATCTTCACTGGGTTGATCGCCTTCCTGAACCAAAACATTTTGATTGATTCGTTGTTGCAAGGATGCCAATTTGGTTTGTAAATCGCTTCGGAGAAGAAGAGCTTCTGCAAGTTTCATTATTTCCCTATATTCAGATCGACTATTTAATTTTACTCATCATCTTGCAATGAATGATGCTGCTGGGCAATTCTATTTTGTATCTGAAATTTTATAGTGAGAAATCATTTTATTTTCTGATGAAAAAGAAAGATAAAATGTTAGGGTAATCAGCATCTAAAACACGTAGAATTACACAACCCATTTCCTGCATAAATTTAGGTATAAATTTTGGAATCTTTATTTATCTTAGGCTCAATTACGTTGGCATTGATGTTAGGCGCGATTAGTCCTGGTCCAACATTTATTTATGTAGCGAAAAATTCAATTGCGATTTCACGTAAACATGGTTTATTTACAGCTTTAGGTACGGGAACTGGGGCCGCATTGTTTGGCTTTTTAGCTGTTATGGGATTACAAGCTGTTTTGTTGGCTGTACCTTCTGCATATTTGCTTTTGAAAGTATGTGGTGGTTTATATTTACTGTGGTTAGCATATAAAATTATTAAACATGCGAAACAGCCGATGCAAAATACTTTAGGTGATGTACAACCGATGAGTTATGCGCAGGCTTATCGTTTAGGTTTGATCACGCAATTAAGTAATCCAAAAATTGCCATTATTTTAGCCAGTGTGTTTACTGCCTTATTGCCTCAAGACATTCCGAGCTATTTTTATGTGGTTTTACCTGTCTTGTGTTTTTTTATTGATGCCAGTTGGTATTCATTGGTCGCTGTTGTGTTGTCAGCAGAAGGACCAAGAAAAGTGTATTTAAAATCGAAAGTTATTTTTGACCGTATTGCGGGTGGTGTGATGACTTTACTAGGATTGAAACTCATTTTTGGTATGAAATAATTTGCTTGACTATCGACCGCAGTTTAGTCGTTTTGAAATTGTTAAACTTGCAAAAAAACAGAACAAAAAAATCAGTTATATTTCTTTTAAATACTTGAATTCAGAATAAATCAAATCGTAAAAAAGAAAAGACCGACGATTCGAGTGATGGTGAAATCGTCGGTCAAAGAAATCTGTTTCAAGGTTTAGCAAGGCTGCTGACTGTACCAAAACTTAAAACTAAGTTTATTGCTTTAGGAAAAGTTCACCGAGAATATTGTGGATGCCAGTCCAAATTCGCGGATTTATGAACTTCATGTTCTATATAACGTAGACATTTACAGATTGGTTGACAAGAAAGTGAAAAAAAACTCATTTTTTTCTATACTGATGATCATCATATGATTCAAACAGGTTCAAAGTGTCTTTAACTCGATATTTTTTATGGTTTTTTTTATTTTGTTTTATATTTACCTGCATTTGTGGCGTATTGGCTGCGCTATTGCCAACAGGTATGGGGGGGATTTTAACGATTGTTCCTTATTTAATGGCGATGATTTTAGTTCTTTACAAATTTTTAAAACAGCAACACCGTGCACCTACTGATCAAGAACGAAAAAAAATAACACTCGGATTTACCCTTATTTTTTGGGGTTATAACGTATTTTTTTTACTGGTTGGTCTTTTAATTTTCGCCAAAAGTGATCCCGATATTTGGCAAAACTTTCTTTTATATATCAAAAATCCACAGTTTATGAGTGTAGTACTCATCATGTTTTTACTTATCGCAATTCCGCTTTATATTTTGACTTACTGGTTTTATGGCAAGCAAGCACAGCGCATGGCCGATAAGATGTTTGGTTAAAATCATTTGCGCGATGCTTGAAATTTCACTTTAGTTGATCTATAGATAGAAGAACAGTGAGATCATAAAATGCAAAAATCATATGTATTGATTACCGGTGCGAGTGGTTTTATTGGCTCTTATTTAGTGCCTTACTTATTGGCACGTGATTATGGCGTGATAGGGTTATCTCGACAGAAAAAAAATTCTTCCGATCATCCGAATCTCACTTGGATTCAGCATTTAGATGAACTAAAAACAGATCAAATTGATTATGTAATTAATCTTGCAGGCGAGAATATTGGACAGTCACGTTGGACAAAGCGCCGAAAACAACAATTAATTGAAAGTCGGGTTAAAATGACCGATCAACTTTATCTTTATCTCGAAAAAAGACAGATTTTCCCCAAACGAATTATTTCGGCTTCCGCAATTGGCTATTATGGTATTGATCCATCAGAACAATGGTCAGGCCTATGTACAGAACAATCTGCACCGCAATCTATTTTTATGTCTGAATTATGTCAGCTTTGGGAGCATGCAGCTTTAAATTTTAAATCGCAACATACTAAAATTGTGCGTTTCGGGGTTGTTTTTGCTGGGAAGGGTGGGATTCTTCCACAAATGTTATTACCGATAAAAATGAATTTATTTGGAAAAATTGGACACGGTCGACAACCAGTGGTTTGGGTGCATATTCAAGATATATTACGCGCTATTGAGTTTTTAATGATCAATGAAACCAAAGCTCAAATCTTTAATGTCGTATCACCAGAAAAAATGAATCAAGCAAAGTTTGCACAAATCGCCGCGCAGCAATTACAGCGAAAACCACTTCTAACGCTGCCCAGTGTCATATTGAAAATGCTATTGGGTGAACAATCACAACTGGTTTTGAATGGTCAGTATGTGCAACCGGAAGCCTTATTAGAGGCAGGTTTTGAATTTGAATATCCGTATTTGAAAGCTGCCTTACAAGATCTTTTACGGCATCGCTAAAAGATCAGTGTTTAACCTTTCTGCGCTATAAAGTGCAGGATCAACCAGTGTGGGTTGGTTAAGAATCAATTGTCTTAATAAACGTGCGGAAGCAGGCCCCATACACAAGCCATTACGGAAATGTCCGAAATTTGCCCATAGATTATTGATATTCGGTATTTTTCCAATATAAGGTACGCCATGCGGAGAACTTGGTCTAAGGCCAGCCCATTGCTTAACAATCGGATATTTTGTCAATTCAGGAACCATTTCAAAACAAGCATCCAAAATCGTTTGCTTTGTTCGCGCATCTGGTGTGATATCAAACCCACAATTTGACATGCTTGAACCGCATACCACATGTCCATCTGCACGAGGAATTAAATACATGACCTTATTCATACACATGCTTGGTAGCCAGTTTTGTGGGGTTTTAAATAACACCATTTGTCCCTGAATAGGTCGAATGGGTATCTCAATATCCAGTTGTGCTGACCACATTTGCGACCATGCCCCTGTTGATATGACAAAATGGTCTGCAAAATAGTGTTGATAATTTTGATCGGTCACAGACTGAATTTTGCCATTCACTTTATTCAGCTGATGAATACAACAGTTTTCAATCAATTCAACTTGTGGGTGTTGTTTTAAATAACGTGTGATCGATTGAAGCAAGCGTGGATTTCGAATATTGGCGATCTGTGGAAAATAAAGCGCGTGTTGAAATTGAGTGCTAATTAAAGGATTGATTTGCTTGATTTGATTTTGGTGTAAATAATGACATTCCTGCATAGGTTGTTGAAACTTTTGTGCATAGTTTAAACCCTGCTCAAAGTCTGCTTCATCAAAAATCATCATGCCTGTTTCTTGAATTTCAAAGTCAATGCCTGAAACAGGTTTTAATTTTTGATTCCATTCTATATACAATGATTTACCATGGCGTGCCAGTAGGTTGACTGCTGGATCGTATCGCCAAGGATACATTGGGGAAAGAATACCACCGCCTGCCCAAGAGGCTGCCTTCCCAGCACTTTTTTGATCAAAAATAATGACAGAACATCCTTGTTCCACAAGCTCTAAAGCCGACATTAGACCGCTAATGCCTGCTCCAATAATGGCAATTTTCATAGCTTGTGTGATTAACCCTTATTGCATATTTTTAAGTTTAAGTGCAGCTTCTTCTGCAAAATAAGTCCAGATACCATCTGCACCAGCGCGGCGACAACCCATCAAAGACTCAATAATCACATCATCAGATAGCCACCCATTTTGAATGGCGCCTGCGAGCATGGCATACTCGCCACTAACTTGATAAACGAAAGTCGGCACACCAAACGTATTTTTAACTTCACGAACGATATCTAAATAAGGCATACCTGGTTTGACAATGACCATATCGGCACCTTCTTGAATATCCAGTGCAATTTCATGTAAAGCTTCTACACGGTTGCCAATATCCATTTGGTAATTGTATTTATTACCACCTTTTAAGTTGCTTGATGAACCGACTGCATCACGAAAAGGACCATAAAAGCTTGAGGCATATTTCGCAGAATAAGCCATGATGCTGGTATAAATATGACCATTTGCTTCAAGCGCGGTACGAATTGCTCCAATGCGTCCATCCATCATGTCACTTGGTGCAATTACATCTGCACCTGCTTCAGCATGGCTTAAGGCTTGTTTAATTAAACATTCAACTGTTTCGTCGTTCAGAACATAACCTGTATCATCGATAATACCGTCCTGACCATGAGTGGTATAAGGATCGAGTGCACCATCTGTAATCAGCACCATTTCTGGAAGCTCTTTTTTGAGGAGGCGCAGCGTATTTTGAACGAGGCCATTTTCATTCCATGCCGCTTCAGCGGTTAGGCTTTTATCTTCTTGTGGCGTGACTGGAAATAAAGCCAATTTTGAAACGCCCAAGTCCAGTAAACGTTCTGCTTTTTTTAACAGCAGATCAGCAGATAAACGCTGAATATTCGGCATACTGGGAATATCTTGGGTTTGATTCTGTCCTGGAAGAACGAATACTGGATAGATGAGATGATCGGTCGTCAGTTGAGTTTCGCGTACCATCGACCGTAATTTGTCATTTTTACGAATTCGGCGCATGCGAGTGGCTGGAAAAGCTGGACGATTGAACGTATAAGTCATAACAATCTCATTGATCAGTATTAAACTAGCGCTATTGTAGCCCTAGAATTAAATTTTGGGGCAAAAGTTAAGTGCTATTTCTCAAATAAAGGTATTCGTGTAGATGATGACTGATTCAGATAAAAAATGGACGGGGAGTATTCATTTGGGCTCGAAAGTGGATATAGATGTTGTCCTTAAACAGTTGTGTCATGCATTTAATAGTTCTCCCTACTTTAAACACAACGATATGTTGATGCGTGTAGTCGATGGTCAAATCGAGGCTTATATTGAGATGCAGCCTTTCATGATTGGAAATGTTGCCTTTCAAATTTTACATGGCGGAGTCGCGGCGACTATTCTCGATAGTATTGGTGGAATTGTGGCAATGGGCGAATTGTATAAAAAAGCCGAAGCTGCTGAATTGCCGGACACGATAAAAAAAGTAACCCGTTTGGCCACCGTAGATATGCGTGTGGACTATCTCTCACCTGGTCGAGGTCAATATTTTATTGCACGTGCAGAAACTTTACGTTTAGGTCGGAAGGGCTGCACTATGCGCATGACTTTGGTCAATGATGAAGATAAAGCCATTGCTACAGCAATAGCCTCTTATGCGTTTTAAGGTTGTTTTAAGCTTGGTCAAATAAAATAAAAAGAATTGACTAAATGATTCGGCATAAAATGAAAATTGAGTGCCGAATTTAATTTAAAACTGATGAGTTACGTTTTTTATTATCACATGATGATTTTTTGTTATTAAAATTGTGCTGACTCTATTAAAGAAAAAATGACTTTCTCATCCAGACCATCTTAGGCAATCGGGTATTTAACCCAGCCCTCTGTTGTAAAGCAGAATGATACACAGGTGGAGGTGACCAAGTTTGTTGGATTTAGGAATAATTGATGACAGATGCTCAAAACACCTCACCCGAATCGGGCCAAATGCCTGAACCTTCAGATACTGTTTTAAAAGCAAAACGCAAAAAAGCATTAGTTTTTGTTGCTCTGATTCTGATCATCGCTGCAATTCTCTACGCACTCTGGTCATTATTTTTTAATCATTCGGTCAGTACTGACAATGCCTATGTAGGTGCAGAAACAGCCTCAATTACCTCTATGGTAAATGGCCAAGTTGAACAAGTGTCGGTGAGTGATACTCAAAGCGTTAAACAGGGTCAATTATTGGTTCGAGTGGACAATCGCGATGCACAGATTGCAGTTGCTCAGGCACAAGCTGAATTGATGAAAGCCAAACGTCAATATAAGCAAACACAAGCCAATAGTAGTGCACTCAATTCTCAGGTTTTTGTCAGTGATGATGGAATTCACAGTGCAGAAGCGCAAGTAGCGAAAGCGAAAACTGAATTGAATAAAGCACAGGATGATTTGTCTCGTCGTCTTAAGTTGAGTGTATCAGGCGCAATTTCTAAAGAAGAGCTGAGTACCGCACAAAGTGCTGTAAATAATGCACAAGCAGGATTTGATTTGGCTCAAGCAGGTTTAGCACAGGCTCAATCGAGTCAGAAAGCCGCACAAAGTACCTTGGCAGCCAATGAAGCACTGATTTTGGGAAGTAATGAAACATCAACGCCCGATGTATTGATTGCACAAGCTCGTTTAAAACAAGCCATGCTAGATTTAGAGCGTACTGAAATTAAAGCGCCATTTGATGGGGTTATCACGCGTCGAAATATACAGGTTGGACAACGTGTTGCTGCGGGCAGTGTTTTGATGATGCTGGTTCCGATGAATAAGCTGTATGTCGATGCCAATTTTAAAGAGAGTCAATTGGCTAAAGTAAAAGCTGGTCAGAATGTTATTCTTACTTCTGATCTATATGGCGATGAGGTTGAATTTCATGGAAAAGTTGTGGGCTTTTCAGGGGGCACAGGTTCAGCCTTTGCTTTAATTCCTGCACAAAATGCCACAGGGAACTGGATTAAAGTGGTTCAGCGTTTACCTGTGCGAATTGTACTTGATCCTCAAGAGTTGACGGAGCACCCGTTACGTGTAGGGCTCTCTATGGAAGCGAAAATTAATCTCGCTTCGAAGTAATTGCCCATGAACCAGAATAACTATGTACCCTTTGGCGACTTGAAAGGGCCACGTCTCATTTTTGCTGCCTTTGTGTTGGCTTTAGCCAATTTCATGGTGGTCCTAGATATGACCATTGCCAATGTTTCTGTGCCCCATATAACGGGAAGCTTGGCAGTATCCAGTTCACAAGGGACTTGGGTCATTACTTCCTATGCGGTTGCCGAAGCCATTTGTGTTCCATTGACAGGATGGTTGGCAGGACGTTTTGGTGGCGTTCGGGTTTTTGTTGTCAGTTTGATCGGTTTTACAATTTTTTCTGTATTGTGTGGGGTGTCCACCAGTTTGGAGATGTTGGTATTTTGCCGAATTGGGCAGGGTTTATTTGGTGGGCCGATTATGCCACTGAGTCAAACTTTGTTAATGCGCATATTCCCCCCAGAAAAACAGTCCCAAGCCATGGGGATGTGGGCGATGACGACTGTAATTGGACCTATTTTAGGCCCCATTTTAGGTGGCTCTATTAGTGATAATATGTCGTGGCACTGGATTTTCTTTATTAATATCCCTGTCGGGATATTCTGTGCACTTGCGGCTATGCGTTTATTAAAACCCGCAGAAACGGCCATTTCAAAAATCAAGATTGATAGTATTGGTTTATTTCTACTGATTATCTGGATTTGTGCATTGCAACTGATGCTCGATCTGGGACACGAAAATGACTGGTTTAATAGCACTTTGATTTGTGCTTTAGCCATTATTACTGTGGTGGGTTTAATCATTTTTATTATTTGGGAACTCACAGAGAGACATCCCGTTGTTAATATTCAAATTTTTCGTTATCGTGGTTTTACTATTTCAGTTTTATCGCTTGCTTTTGCGTTCGGTGCATTCTTTGCCAGTATTGTGCTTATTCCGCAATGGCTACAAATAAATTTGGGTTATACGGCAACGTGGGCAGGTTATCTTACCGCGACTATGGGGTTTGGTAGTTTAACCATGTCACCAATTGTGGCGAAAATGGCCACCAAATATGATCAACGTGGTTTGGCATGTTTTGGTCTGATGATTTTAGCTGTAGTGACCTTAATGCGTTCTTTTTGGACAACGGATGCTGATTTTATGGCATTGGCATTACCACAAATTTTGCAAGGTTTTGCGGTCCCTTTTTTCTTTATTCCTTTGTCTAATATGGCCTTGTCTTCTGTTCAGCCACACGAAATGGCCTCTGCGGCAGGTTTAATGAATTTTTTAAGAACCATGGCAGGGGCAATTGGTGCATCTATTGCAGTGACTTTATGGGATGATCATGCCAAAGTCGCACGTAGTGAAATGGTGTCAAACTTGCATGTCAATGAAGTTCAGAATACTTTGATGCAAAAAGGGATGAGTTCTGAGAGTGCTTTAGCGTATATCTCCAGCTTGGTGGATAAAGAAGCTTTAACGTTATCTGCAAATCATGTGTTTTTTATCTTATCGATGATTTTTGTTTTTGCAGCTTTGATTATCTGGTTATGTCCTAAACCTCAAAAAGGCGTCGGTGGACAACCGATTCATTAACAAAATCACCCACTATTCATGATGAATCAAAGATTCTAATACGTATAAAAAAAGCTTTGCTGGATGATCAAGCAAAGCTTTGGTTTTAGAAATCGAAATCATAAATGATGTTGATTCAAAAAACTGGTGGGTGGAATTTAAAAATAAATTATCGTAACTTATAATTCTGATTTTAAAATAAGGATACACACAGGGATACAAATTATCTACTGCTAAGCACATTAGCGAGTTTAATAAATATTGCAATGTACATGACAGTGTACACGGTGCATGTACTCTGTAGTTAGTTATGTTCAGGCATAAAAAAGGCTTAACCCCTTAAGGATTAAGCCTTTCAGTTCCAAAACTAGGCATATTTTGCCATGTTTGGGAAGGTATTTGGTGGAGGTGGCGGGAGTTGAACCCGCGTCCGCCAGCATTACGCTCGAGAATACTACATGCTTAGATATCGTCTATTATTTTAACTCTTTGTGACCCGACGAACAGGATACAAATCGCGATCCTCTAAGTTTAGTATAAAGCCCCGAGGCTTGGCTTTATACGGCCTTGTGTGCGTGCGCTTCAGTCGGTCTCTCTAACCACAAGTATTCGGAGAGGCGGACAAGCTGCCCTTAGGCAGCTAGAGCGTATGATTCGTCGTTTGCGACTAAAAAATGCAAATTTGATTTACGAGAGAAAATGCGCTCTCGGCATGCATCTATGAGTTTCATCACCAGCGTCGAAGCCAGAAACACCCCCAAAGTACAAGGCGAGTATAGCACAAGTGCTAGAAATTGCGATGCAATTTCTGAACATTTAGACAGTTAAGCGTGTTTAAAAGTACTAGTTACTTCATAGAAAGTTTTTAAAGCCAATTTATCCTATCTGCTATATTGTTCTGGTCATTAGTAAACTTACTAGATTTTCATTAAATTCCTTCAATGATAACCAATAAGTTGGATAAAATAGGATAGATAGAAACTCAACCAAAGCATGAACTTAAATAGCGCGATGCACTAATTCATAAATAGATTGAACTGGCATCGAAACATTCAAAAAAATACCCCAAAATTTGATAAAAAACTATTTCTAAATCAAGAGGGTGGTTTCACTACACTCTGTACAGCATTTGTTTCAAAATGCAGTTTTAGATTTAATTTTCTCTTAAAGACTGTATAACTATTATGAAATAACATGCAGATAATACTGAGGAAAATATCATGACCAATGACAATAAATTAGACGATTTAAAAAACAAAGCATCTGACTTGGGAGATGACTTAAAACTTAAAGCGAAAGAAGTTCAACTACAAGGTGAAAAAGTAGTCGATGATTTAAAACATAAAGCATCTGAGGCTAAACTCGAAGGTGAAAAAGCGTTAAATAATCTAAAAGATGACACTCAGACAGAAGAGCAAACAAAAAGTAATGAAAGTTTAGATGATTTAAAAAATCAAGCTACTGAGCTTAAAGATAAAGCACAGGAAAAACTTGAAACCTTAAAAACTGAAGCCAGTCAAAAATTTGAAGAGGCGAAAGTAAAAGCCACCGAATTAAAACAAGAAGCGACTGTTAAATTCGATGAGCTCAAGGCACAAGCGACCACCAAGTTTGATGAGTTAAAGAAAACAGCAACTGAAAAATTGAATAAGTTTAAAAAAGATGATCAAGCGTAATGTTGAACATCTAGTAATTTTAAAATGTAATAATTTTAAATAAGTAACACCATAAAAATAAGACTGTTGATGATTTATGAATGCTTTAACTGATAAAGCTGGATTAAGGATCAGCAGTTTTTTTTTAATTTTGGAATTATAAAAATAAAATATTTATATAGATCAGCAATAAATTTAACTTAAATGAAAATTTTTTAAGTTTTATCAGCATCATTATTTGAATGATTGTGCTCAGTTTTATTTATTGAACTTTAAGTACAACAGGCGCTGATCTGTTGGTTAACTTAAACACCAGATATTAATGATTAACCTTCATCGTATTTAAAGTTAAACTATGACATTCAGTTGTATGTACATACTTGGAGTAAATTTATGTCGTGGCTTTCTTCGCTTAAATCTGTTTTTTCACCGGCTCAGGGGGTGAATGAAGAAGAAATCCAGAATGTGCTGCAAAACTATGTATTGCCAAACTCTTCTTATTTACTAAAAGACCGTATCACTCAAGTGAATGTAGAAGGACAGATATTACAAATTACTGTTCGCACCTATCCCGATGAAGCAGAGGATTTGCAAAAAATTCATGATGATTTAGCAGTAGCACTGGAAAAATGCGGTATTCAAGAATTGAATATGCATGTAATTCAGCAAAAGCATACTCAAGCTGAAAACACTACTCCTCCAGAGCATGGCGACATTGCTCCTCAAGGTTCGAGTTCAACTCAAACAAAAACTACTCCTTCAGCAAATCCAAAACTTCCTCCTACAATTGATGCTTCCGCAAGAACTGATTCAATTGAAGCTCAAAAACAAGAAGACTTAAATAATCCACCTATCCAAAAACCAGCTCCACAACAAAGAGATGTCGCAAAACATCCGCGTATTCAAAATATTATTTTGGTTTCATCGGGCAAGGGGGGGTGGGTAAATCAACCACAACCGTGAATCTTGCACTGGCTTTACAAAAGTTAGGTTTAAAGGTCGGCGTGCTAGATGCTGATATTTATGGCCCAAGTATTCCGACTATGCTCGGAAATGCGGGACGTACTCCAATGATTGAAGCGGAACAATTTGTTCCGATTGAGGCTTATGGCATGGCTGTACTTTCTATTGGGCATTTAACCGGTGATAACAATACACCTGTAGCTTGGCGCGGGCCGAAAGCAACAGGCGCTTTAATGCAATTATTTAATCAGACTTTATGGCCAAATTTAGATGTTTTGATGATCGATATGCCTCCCGGTACAGGAGATATTCAACTCACACTGGCGCAGCGTATTCCAGTCACTGGGGCGGTCATTGTGACTACACCACAAAATGTTGCTTTATTAGATGCGACAAAGGGAATTGAGTTGTTTAATAAGGTTCAAATTCCTGTTATGGGTGTAATAGAAAACATGTCAACCCATATTTGTTCGCACTGTGGGCATGAAGAGCAAATTTTTGGTACAGGAGGAGGAGATCAATTGTCTGCACAATACAATATTCCTTTACTGGGGCGCTTGCCTTTAAATACTCAAATTCGTGAAAATGCTGATGCCGGTAGACCATCCGTTATTGCGGGTGATGATGCAGCCGAAAGCTATATGTTGATTGCAGAAAAAATTATCAATCAATTACCCAAAGTTGAAAAGCCAGAAAACAGAATTTTTTAATTCTAAATTAAACGCTTTAATAAAAGCGAAAAGCAAGAAATGAACGATTTATAAATTGGAGCAGTTAAGGTGTTTTTGTACATTCACCTTAACTGTTTTCAGCTTAAAACTGGTGTAGACAGTATGATTTGCTGAAATTAATATTCGCTTTTAGTTAAACGACGACGTCTATAATGAAGAATAATATTCCAGCGCCAAATAAGACGAGTAAGAATAAAAAATATCAAAGCAAAAATCAGCGCTTCTAGCATTAAACCAGATAATAAAATTTTCGCTAAACTTAAATCGATATGTCCTTCACCAAAATGAGTAATGACATGACTGATCTGATGCAATACACCCATGATCATATCTTGATCAATCATATTGACCTGAAATATTTTTGCACCCAACCAAAAACCCACATACAAAATAGGAACTAGCGTAAGCGGATTGGTTAGCCAAGCCAAACATAAACTGATCGGTAAATTTACTTCAAAAAGCAATACAGTCAATACAATCAAAATACTATGAAAAGGCAGTGGTAACATGCCCCAAAAAGTGCCAATAAAAATGGCTTTAGAAATAGATTTTCTATTTATATACCACAGCAAGGGATTTAAGGTACGTTGACCAAAAATCTTCATCAATTTCATCTCTGCGATTTTATGCGAAGAGGGAAGCCATGATTGGAAGAATTTTTTTGCCATAAAAATAAGATGCTAAAGTAATGAGGTATTGTGCCTGAAAAGGCCTATGGTATGACAGTTTTAACTAAAAGGGCTGTTCAGAAAAATAGGGTCAAGCATTTTTTGAAATCTTTTATAACAAATGACCGTACAGTTATTACAGTATTTGCTATATAAACAATTGAAACTTAATTGTTTATTAAAATATAAATAAATTTTCTAAAAAATATGAAATTCCTCATTTGCTCATTACAATAAATTAATTTAGTCTTCGTGCTCTCTACAGAGAGGTCGCATATGATTTCATGGTTTTTTATCGGTTTGGTTGTGACCATTTTATTGACGCCTGGTCCAACAAATACTTTGCTTGCATCCTCTGGAATTCAGGTCGGTGTACGCCAATCATTGCGACTTATTCCCGCAGAATCTATCGGCTATTTAATTTCGATCACTATTTGGGGCGTAATTATTGGAACAGTTTCAAGTGAATTTCCGATCATTCCGATTCTGCTAAAATTATTAAGTGCTTTGTACATTATTTTTCTTGCGATTAAATTGTGGAAAACAGCAGAGATCCAAGCCAGTTACCAACAACCTAGTATTCGTGCTCGTGAATTATTCTGTGCAACATTATTAAACCCTAAAGCACTTTTGTTTGCCTCAGCTATTTTCCCAAGCGCGGCATGGTTAAGTATGCATGCCTATATCATACATATGCTGATGTTCTTGGTTTTAATTATTCCTATTGCCTTGTTCTGGACTTTTATTGGTTCTATTTTAGTGTCCAATAAATTACGTTGGCTGAATCAAACCAATTTGCAAAAAACCGCTTCTTTGGTTTTAGTCAGTTTTTCTATTCCACTGAGTTACTCTGCGCTTTTAAGTCTCTAAAATAAGAGCGTAATACTGATGATGGCAAAAAAACCGTACAGGCCCTGTTCATGATTTTCATTGTGACCAATTTCAGTTAAAGTACAGCTCAATAATTGATTTAACTCTTTTTGGATAGAAATAATGGCAATTAAGTCTGATCGTTGGATTCGTGAAATGAGCGAAAATCATGGCATGATTGAACCGTATGCAGAAAACCAAGTACGTTATGATGAAGCAGGTGAAAAACTCATCTCTTATGGCGTATCTAGCTATGGTTATGATGTACGTTGTGCACGTGAATTCAAAGTATTTACCAATGTGCATTCCGTGATTGTCGATCCAAAAAACTTTGATGATAAAAGCTTTATCGATATTGAATCTGATGTGTGTATTATTCCACCCAATTCATTTGCTTTAGCACGTACAGTTGAGTATTTCCGTATCCCACGCAATGTTTTAACCATTTGTTTAGGTAAGTCGACCTATGCACGCTGCGGCATTATTGTGAATGTAACGCCTTTGGAACCTGAGTGGGAAGGTCATGTGACGTTAGAATTTTCAAATACAACCAATTTGCCAGCCCGTATTTATGCAGGCGAAGGAGTGGCACAAATGTTGTTTTTTGAATCTGATGAAGTGTGCGAGACATCGTATAAAGACCGTGGTGGTAAATACCAAGGTCAAACAGGTGTGACTTTGCCGAAAGCTTAAATTGTATAAATAATTGAATAAGCGGCTCATTTTGATCCGCTTATTTTTTATATCATTCATTCATCGGAAATTGGAGACATTTGTCCTTTTTTTTTTGCAATTGCATAAATATTCAGCATAATAAAAAGTTGTATAGACTTGGTAAAAGTATTGTTGTAATGACAAATTAAAAAAATGGACGTGCCAAGTTTAGGAAGAAATGAAAATAATGATGCGGAGCATCTGATAAAAAGGAAGGTCTTGATGACTGCACTTCGTTATACGGTAAAATTTAAGAAAACTTTAATGGCTTCACTGATAGGTTTAAGTGTGAGTCAATATACTTTTGCGCTTCAAGAAATTTCTGATGCTGGTTTAAGTGAAGCTACAGGTGAGGGTATTGCCATGCTCCCTGAAAACTTTAGAATGGTTTTTCAAGGGGCGAATGACAACCCTAATTTAACATCGGGTATGGGTATTGATTACCTCGATCGCACTAAAGACACAGGTTATATTCGTTACATTCCAGTCGGGCCATTAACCACAGAAGCCACTGCAAGGGGAGCTCAAAAAGCCGATATTTTCTTATACGGTTTGGCTTTGTCACGTGCAGATACCGATATTAACAATCGTTATAATAGTTCGAGTACAGGTCAGGTTAAATCTTGGGGTACAACGAATAATCCATGGTTGCTCAAAGTACAAACTGCACAAAGTACACCAGATTTTGCTGGGGTAAATAAACCGCTTTCTTATTTAAGTTTTGAAGCACCTGCTTATGATATTGCAGGTTTTACAGGTGCAAATAGTACAGATGATTACCATTTAAAATTAGGTTTGTGGACCGATGTGTTTATGCGTAGTCCGACAGTTGCTGCACCTGATAATAATCCAGCAGGATGGGGCGCGGGATTGTCCAACCGTTTGCGATTACAAGCCATCTGGAATAATTTTAGTATCAATGGTAGTTCGATTAATCTTTTCCAAACTTTGGGTGGGGCAGCTACTAGTGGTTTAAGTACATCTTATAATAATACACTGGGTTTGGCTGGAACTTTACGGTTCAATGGTGGTGATACACAGGCTACAGACACCAGTGGGTTTAAGGCAACACTTACACTACCTAGTAATTTACCAGTATTACGTTTTAGTACTCAAGGTGTTGCTGGTGAGAATGCTTCAACGCCAGCAATAGATAACGCTGCAACAGCCCCTACTTTTGCTGAAAATGAAGGTTTGTTTTTGTATGGAGCCAATTTCAATTTGGCACTCGGCTCGCTTTATCAACCTTTGGTCATAGGTGTCGCCGATGATGGTAAAAACTTGAATATGGAAATTACGCGTATTCCGAATCAGGCCAACGTCTATCAAAAAATTTACACTGATTATGCTAATCCAGCCTCAACGACGTACTTGGGTTCAACTTGTAATGTGTACCAATGTGGTAAGACAGTCGGTGGAACATTTTATCCTGCTACACATAGCAGTATTACTATAGGTTCTACAAAGTATTCAGGTGCTGATAGTAATTTAGTCACAGGATATAGTGGGGCAGATGCGATTGGAGTTTCTTTTGGTGCTCTAAAAAATAGAGCACCTCAAGAATCTCCTGCGCCTAAAAACTTAGGTTCTGCAGTCATTGATGGCATGTTAATTCAACATATGAAAATTACCACTCGGGGGCTGTAGGAGCAGATGATGAATAAATCAATATTATGTGCTGCACTATGGACTTTAATCAGTGTAAATGCACATGCTGAGTTACAAGCTGTAGAAAATTACGAACTCGCAAAAATAGATGGACAAGCATCTTCTGCTGCAACGATTGATTGGTTACTCAGTCTTAATCAAATAAGTCAAACCAATACGACTTCTGGGTTTCTGGATACTTATTCTTTTGATAGCTCAACGTGTAGTGATTTAAGATTTTGCCGATTTGCAATGTCTTTGAACAATCGGGTAGATGCTGCTGGTAAAAAACAGTGGGTTGTATTCAAAGGTGTTCAAGGCACGATAGATCTGCAACAAGTTCAAATTGATGGGACAGATTTGCTCTATAAAAATACAAGTGGCGTAGATCAAATTAAAGCAGCGCTCCAAGTGAGCTTCAGTGAAAAATATCCGATCAGAATTCGTAACTTCGGTTTTAGTGCCTTAGCCATTGAAACAGATACGGTAGCCAATGAAGGAACAAATAATGTTCCAGGTTACTTGGCCATGGGAAATGGTGGGAGCGGAGTAGACGCTTATGCTGCTGGTAAATATACCAATACGGCAAATGCCTTTGATAATGGACGTGAAACGGGTTTTACTGGATTGACCATGAATGGAAATCTTGCCTTACAGGGAAGTTTGAAAATATTTAGCTGTACGAGTGATATGTCTCGTTGCTAGGAATGATCACGGATAGGATGATTATGAAAAAAAATAAAAAATATCAGAAACCCATTTTCCAATTGACGGTATTGGCAGTGAGTTTGTATATAGCAAATAGTCCAGTTTTTGCGATGCAGGAGCTAAATGATACTGCTATGCGTCAGGTCGATGCTCAAGATGGAATTTATATAAATACCGCATACGATAATCTAAATATTGATCGACTCTATTGGGAAGATAAGGCCGGTTTGCCTCTTGGTACCGCTGAAACCAGTCTACGTGCTTATGCAGAAGGCATTGCTATCACAGGTAACAATTTAGGTACAACATATCAAATTCAAACAGGCACAAATGTTTCTGGTAAAGCGGGTATAGATCTGAAAATAGAATCACGCTATGGCACCATTAGTGCAGATAGTTTTCGTTTATGTGATGCAGCAGGAACAAGTTGTGATACCAGTGTAGGTGGGTTAACAGTACAATCCACGGAAAATGCGACATTGCATTTTAAGACACAAGATGGATTATTTAATCAAAATAGTTTATCTGATGCAGAAATATCACTTAAACATATTAATCTTTATCTGACACAGCGAGAAAACGCTGCAGATCCTTCGTCTACTAAGAATCAATTAATTTTTAAAAATTTTAATTTTAATTTTACAGGCAAAGGCTACATGTATGTCGATCCAATCAATGGATTGATACTTGAAACACGAGATGACGGGGCTGTTCATTTAAATCGAGTGTGTGAGGTGGGAGCTGATTGTTCTGGTGGAATGACGTTTGCAAATTCTAAACCCGGTCTGAATATTGATTTGGTCATGAAGAGTAATACGGGGACCAGCTTTAACACCGATAATGCCAAAGGAATGATTCGTTTAGGTGCTTCAGGATATATTCCGAAAGCAAAATTACAATTTCGTGGCACCAATGGTGTAGATAGTGCTGGTGAAGCAATTTTAGGTAAAGCATTCACAAGGAATAGTACCACTCTTACTGCAGCACCGACTGCCAGTACAATTATGGGCAGTACTGGATTAGCGACCCGAATGTATGCTGAGTTCAGTAATGAAAATAATTTACCAAGCGGGGAAGCTGCAACTACACTAGAGTTGGGACATGGTGGTACGCAAGCTTATGGCTTATCTTTTAGTAATCTAAGTCCTTTGTTGGTGCGTAAGCAAAATGGTGGAGGAGCTTTAAATACAGATCGTGCTTATTTTGATTCAGGTAATGTTTATATTAACCTAGCAGATACCAAGCGCATGGCCTTGCCACAAAATGCTGTACTCAATGCTGCACCATTTTTAACTGGAAATCTGACCGTTCCAGATAACTATTCACAATTACTTCACAGTCGTAGCAGTGGAGCGAATCCACGTTCTCTGGTCATCGCTTCACGTGGTACCAATTTTCAGGCTTTGGCTAGACAAACTCAATTTATTGCCAGTCCAGATGTATATAAAGATGGAATTACTGCAAATGATCCAAGTGGTGGCGGTACATGGGGCTTAGGTTTGCCCTTCTATAATCTCAATAGTAATATCGCGCTTTATGGTGGTCCGACAGCTACAGAAGGGAATGGTACGACTGCGGAACGTTTAGGCTTTGCACTTTCTATGGCAACACAAGGGATTAACTATGATTTTACCAAGACCGTTGCTCAGAATCTGGCGTTGGGAAATGATGGATCAAAAACAACCTCAATTATGCTCATTGACGGTAAAAAATATGGTGCTAGCGATAGTAATGGTGATGGTTTAAGAGATGAAGCTTTAACAGGCGATCCTATTAACTACTATCTTGGTATCCGTAATATTGACATGTTGATGAATGGCTATGGCAGTATTGGTCTTGAAGGCGGCAAACTCAATATTAATATTCCGAAGTTTATGCTCGCTGCTGCGGGCCAGTTCGCAGTCGGTTATTTACCAGGATCACAATATAAAACTATTGGTAAAGGTTATGCACCAATTAATGGTTTTATCACGAATAATGATGTGCTGTTCGGTTTACGCTTGCGCATGGAAGGTGGTGTTGACATGGTGATGGTACCAGGGGGTAATACTCTTGATAGCAATTATATTAGTTTTGATGGCACAATGAATCTGACCAATGGTGCGATTCAAATCGTTGAGCCAATTGATAATTCAATTGTTGGGCTGGATAATATCTCAGGTAAAATCAGCTTTAGTAACCAAATTAAAATTAACAAGGATAATGTTGATTTAAATACCTCATTAAGAATTAATCCCAATAATCAGGCTTCGGATGTATTACGCGTTAAAGACTTGAATTTCTATCCAACAGGTGGAACTGCACAGCGTTTAGGTGAAATGGTTTTTACTGGCGGGAAAATTAATAGCCAGTTTAATATCACCCCGCATTAAGTCAGCATAGGAGATAAAAATATGAAAAGGATGAACTATTTAGCAATCGCTATGCTGGGTATGATGAGTGGAAGTGTTTTAGCCGCGACAGGCAATAGTTTAAAGGTATTAACGGACAGTGAGTTGTCGGCAGAAACAGGACAGGCATTATTTAACATGTCTTATATCGGGCCAGGGGGAACCAATCCAAACGTTGACACGGGTTTTTATAAATTAGGAATGGAAGCTCAACTCGATTTAAATGCCAATATTAAAAAACTCCAGTTGGGCTGTGGGGGAGTTAAAGGGGCAGGTTGTGATATTGACCTTGATAACGTGAGTTTTACAGGTATTGTGCCTACTGGTAATATGGCAGGTGGTACAGATGCAGGACCTGCATCGGATTTCACCCTGATTAATCCTTTTTATGAAATTGCCATTAAAAATCCAACCAGTGCTTCTACTCGGGAGTTGGTCGGTTTTAAAATTGGTGCCGATTCTATTTGGGGCATGCTCTCGATTGGTAGCCCACCCACGGATGGTCGTGATGCTAATGTTGCCGCTAACCATACGGGTATCAATAGTATTAGTGGTCATATGCCAACCATTATCAATAACGGTATTGTTCCTACTACTATTTGCTCTATTCTTACTGGAGGGGCTAATGATCCCGTTGGTTGTAATGGTTTAACATTAAGTACGACTAACTCGACGATAAATGTAAATGATCCGAATACAGGAGATAATCGGTTTGATTTAATAATGCAGCGATCAAGTCGAGTTGAATTAAATGGGATTAAAGTAAAATCGTTACTTGATTTAACTATTAATGCAAATTTAGACCAAGATTTAAGATTTATTCATAATATTACTGCAGGTAGTGATCCGAATGGGAATAGAAAATATGATCCTGGTGAAAGTGTCGATAATTTTGGTATCTCTGTACAAGGGCAGGATGTCATGTGGAATACCAATGGAAAATGGCTGAATGCACAAAAAGGTTGGTGGATGGAACTACCAGAAAGTAAAATCGAAAACTTCACCACCAGGCGAGTATATACGACGTTGGGTGCAATATTTGGCTTAGATTTAAAAGATTTGAATCAAAATCAGTTTCCAGTGGATAACTGTTATGGTGGTTTAACATTCTGTTAAATTCAAATTGATAAAAATAATGAACTCATTTTTAGCAATTTTTTAGTCTTAAAATGAATAAATTTTAATGTCGTACATTTAATTTATGGTGTAAATAGTTGAATTTTGTCTAGTGGAATTGTGGTTAAAACCATTTATCTTATACTCATGATGATATGTTTTAACTGTGCTAGACTTTGGACATATTTTAAACACTTGTCTATGGATTAGGACAATGAAAAAAAACAAAAAATTGGGATGCTTGTCTTTATTATTATTAAGTCCAATCACGATGGCAATGCAGCCACTTGATGATCACAGTCTTTCCAATACCACTGGGCAAGATGGTTTAACAGTGGATGTGAGTATTTCAAAAATTGATTTTAATCAAGTGGCAATTATTGATAAAAATGGTTTTACTCCAAACTCGACTACAAAAGCAGCTTTGGTGATGGCAAAAAGTCCCGGTGCTACGGCTCCTGTTGGCGTAGATTTTGTTGAAATTTTCAGTGCAAATGGCACCATTCAAAATAGTACTTCACAAGCGTTAAAAGTGGTTATTGATACAGATTCTGGCTCAGGGATCAATGGTGCATTTGCTAATCTTGCCCTATCTTTAGGCAATCAGGTCAATGGGCTTCGTATACGTCCGTTTTCAGCATATATGGTGCCTGATGGTTCAGATGCTATTTCCTCTGTTCTGGGTTCAACGTATACCCAAAAATCCATTTTTACGACGGGAACGAGTTTAAAAAACAATATTACAGAATTATTACGCAGCAGTAGCAATATTGATATTAAATTTATTGCGGCCAATAAGCCGACTATGAATATTCAATTGGGTCATTCTCCACAAGGTCAATTGATCAAATTTGGTGGTGCAATCGATTCGATTTGTGGGTCTACGACGGCACAACCCGATGGTTGTTCATTTAACTTGGTTTCAGGAAATACGGGTGCACAATTTGATGCACAAATTACAGGTAAAGATGCCAATGGCTTTTCTTTAAATGGTTTTTATCTAAGTTTAGTCAATGATGTCACAAGTGGTTCCGAAAATATTCCGGGTGGAATCGTTTTTGGAAATGAAGGTGTTTCTGATAAGTTGAATATATCTATTAAAAACCTTCAACTTGGAGAGAAAGGGCAATCCAATGCCAATGTATTTAATGGACTACAAAATGGCTCAATGGGTAACATTGGGGCAGTCGGTGTGTCAGCGACAAACCTTAAAGTCAATGTTCGAGGTATGTAACGCCATCATTGTTTTTATCATTTAAGACATATTTTTATCATAAAAAATCCCGCGCTAGGCGGGATTTTCAGGTCATCGTCATTATTGAGCAAGTTTAGCCAATAGTGCTTCTTTGCTAATATTTATAGACTCTGCATCATTACGACCTTTATATTCAAAAGTGCCTGCATCTAAACCTTTTTCACCGAGTACAATACGATGTGGAATACCTGTTAATTCTAAATCAGAAAATTTAACGCCTGGACGTTCATTACGATCATCAAGAAGTACATCATATCCAGCCGCTTGTAATTCTGTATACAAGGCTTCAGCAGCCTCTACTGTACGTGGTGATTTATGCGCATTCATCGGTACAATCGCAATATCAAAAGGAGCAATCGATTTTGGCCAGATAATTCCTTTATCATCAAAGTTTTGTTCAATTGCAGAAGCAATCACACGTGTAACGCCAATACCGTAACATCCCATAGTGACCACCAAAGGCTTACCATCTTCTCCGAGCACTTTACAATTCAGCGCTTCAGAGTATTTTTGACCCAGTTGGAAAATATGACCGACCTCAATACCGCGTTTAATCTGAATCGTCCCTTGACCATCTGGTGATGGATCACCTTCAACCACATTACGTAAGTCATAAACTTCAGTAAATGTTGCATCACGTTCCCAATTGACACCTGTCACATGTTGATCGGCGAGATTAGCGCCTGCTACAAAGTCAGATAAGACTGATGCAGCACGGTCTACGATGACAATTAAACCTTTTTCGACTAGACCTTGTGGCCCAATAAAACCTGTAACGAGATCCAGCGCTGCAATTTGCTCTTCTGTTGCAAACGTTAAAGGTGAAGCAATGGCAGCATGTTTTTCAGCTTTAATTTCATTGAGTTCATGGTCACCACGAAGGAATAAGGCGACAACAGGCACCTGACCTTTCTCATCTGGTTTGCCTTGAACCAATAATGCTTTAACAGCGTTTTTTGTTTCTGTTTGAAGAAACGTAGACACATCTGCAATGGTTTTTTGATTGGGCGTATCCACCAGTTTTAATTCTTGAGTCGCAGCCGCACGTTCACCGACTAAAACGGCTTCAGCCATTTCGACATTCGCTGCATAATCAGACTGGGTAGAGAATGCGATATCATCTTCACCACTTGAGGCTAAAACATGGAACTCGTGCGAACCTGAACCACCAATTGACCCTGTATCGGCTTGAACTGGACGGAAATCTAAACCTAAACGAGTAAAGATACGGCAATATGTATCGTACATGATGTCATAGGTATTTTGTAATGATGCTTGGTCTACATGGAAAGAATAGGCATCTTTCATAATAAATTCACGAGAACGCATTACGCCAAAACGTGGACGAATTTCATCACGAAATTTGGTTTGAATTTGGTAGAAATTGATTGGCAGTTGTTTGTAACTTTTTAGTTCGTTACGCGCAAGATCGGTAATCACTTCTTCATGTGTAGGACCAAGTACAAAGTCGTTGTTATGACGGTCTTTGAAGCGCAAAAGTTCTGGGCCATATTGAACAAAGCGACCTGATTCTTCCCAAAGACTTGAGGGTTGAGTTACAGGCATAAATACTTCAAGTGAACCTGCACGATTCATTTCTTCACGTACAATCGCTTCCACTTTATTGAGTACACGTACGCCCATCGGTAACCAAGTGTATAAACCTGAAGCCAATTTGCGAATCATTCCCGCACGTAACATAAGTTGATGTGAAATAACTTCAGCATCGTTTGGGGTTTCTCTTAACGTAGCAAACAAAAAGCGACTCGCGCGCATGAAAACTGTCCTAATAACAAAGCGTTAAAGCATAAGATTATATGATAAAAAATGAGGCGAACATTTCAGCATGTCACCTCAGAGTAATGGCATGGATTATGACATGATTTTATGAATTTGGCGCGTCATAAAATTCTTAAAGTCATCCAAGTAAGTAAAGATCACGGGGACCACCACTAAAGTAAGAAGGGTGGAGGTAATCACGCCACCAATCACCGCATGCGCCATAGGTGCACTTTGTTCACCGCCTTCACCGAGTCCTAATGCCAGTGGAACCATGCCCATCACCATCGCACTGGTGGTCATTAAAATAGGACGCAAACGGGTCTTCCCTGCTGCAATAATGGCATCAAAGCGCTGTTCACCACGATCCATAGCTTTTTTGATAAAATCAATGAGAAGAATGGCATTTTTCGTGACCAAACCCATCAGCATGATAATGCCAATTATCGAAAATAAATTTAGGGTAGAGTTGAATAAAAATAATGCCAAAAATACCCCAATTAACGAGAGGGGGAGGGAAGCCATAATCGCTGCGGGATGAATAAAACTATTGAATTGTGATCCCAATACAATGTAGATAAATACAATTGAAAGAGTAATGGCCGTCATGGCGTAAGCTGCCGATTCGGCCATATCCTTGTTTGCACCCTGAGTCTCAAAACTATAACCCGCAGGTAACTCAAAATCATCTTGGATTTTTTGAATCTCTTGACCGATATCGCCAGCAGGTCGACCTGCAGTATTGGCTTCGATTAAAACTTCACGGGCTAAATCGCGTCGATTAATTTGCGATGCACCCAAACTTTCTTCAAACTTTGCAACACTTGCCAATGGAACCAAAATGGATTGACCTGAGGCATCTGTTTTTGAGGAGTTGAGATAAAGATATTCAATATCACGGGGCAGAGCGCGGTTGTTTTCACCTAAACGTAAATTGACATCATAGCTTTCACCTTTTTCATCTTGCCAAGAAGTGACATTATCACCTGCAAGTAAAGGCCGAACTGCATTGGCTATTTGATTGACAGATAAACCTAAATCGCTAGCAAGTAAACGATTAATGTGTACTGCTAACGTTGGTTTGGGTTCTTTGAGAGAACTCTCCACATCGACCAAGCCATTTACTTTAGAAATTTCATTCAGGAAACGATCAGATATTTTCTGTAACTCATCAAGTTCAGGGCCTTTAATTGAAATTAAAACGGGTTTTTGTCCACCAGAAACGGTTTCATCTGCAGAAGCAACCGAAGTAATACGGATACCTGCAACGCTTTGTAATCGTTGACGGAATTCATTATTGAGTTGGGTTAAGCTTTTATCACGCTCTAAACGCGGCGTCACACTCACACGTAAAGTGACATGATTTTTACCTCGATCAGTTGCACCATTAATAATTCCGTAAGTATTGAGTACTTCTGGATGCTTACGAATAATGTGCTCAACTTGTAACAGCTTGGCTTGTGAGTATTCAAGTGAGGCATTGACAGGCGTTTCAAATTTAATTCGAATTTCGCTTTTGTCTGGTACGGGCACAAATTCGGTCCCAATGAGAGTGGACAGTCCGAAGGCGCCAAAAAGCGAAGCAAGAGCGATCAGCAGGGTCGCCATTCGAAAGCGTAAAGCCAATTTTAATAGTTTTTCATAATAATGACTTAAGTTGTCGAGTTTATTTGAAATCCAATTAAAAAAGCGCTTAATTTTCCCAGGTTTTTGATCGGTGATATTTTTTTCTGCCCAGTGTGCAGAAAGCATGGGGTCAAGGGTAAAACTGACAAACATCGAAATCAGAACAGCAGTACTGACTGTGACGCCAAACTGATAAAAGAAGCGACCAATAATACCGCCCATAAAAGCTACAGGTAAAAATACCGCGACAATAGTTAAAGTCGTCGCTAAAACTGCCAGCCCAATTTCTTTTGTGCCATCTAACGCCGCACTTACCGGATCTTTGCCCATATCAGTATGACGAACAATATTTTCTCGTACCACGATCGCATCATCAATGAGTAAGCCAATACTCAGTGAAAGTGCCAACAAAGTCATCATGTTAATCGAGAAACCAAACGCCCAAATAAAGGTCAGTGTGCCGAGCAAAGCAATTGGTAAAGTTAAGCCAGTAATGGCAGTTGAACGAAAAGAACCTAAAAACAGTAAAACAATCAGAACGGCCAAAACTGCGCCTTCAATAATGGTGCGCGCGACATCCTTAATACTGGCACGAATACCTTTGGAACTATCCACCACTACTTTTGCTACAGTTCCTGTGGGTAATTGTTTTTTAATTTGAGTGAGAGCTTTATAGGTGGCATTTACCACTTGGATAACGTTAGCATCGGAACTGCGCAAAATATCGATAGCCACCGCAGTTTGACCATTTAGATAGGCACTTGATTCCAAGTCTGCTTGGCTATCTTCAATTGTTGCAATTTGCTTTAAGAATATCGGTGTACCATTTTTGGTGGCGATAATTAAATCACCGAAAGACTGCGGATGAATAATTTTAGATTTAATTTCGACCACAAGTTCTGAAGACGATTGTTTTAATACTCCAGCAGGAACTTCTATATTTTCATTTTTTAAGGTATTGATGACCTGATCAATACCAATCGCAAAACTTTGTAATTTTTGTGGATTTATTTCAATTCGAATTTGACGTTGCGCATCCCCCAAAAGATTAACTGCCCCTACGCCAGTGACTGTACGAAGTTGTGGCACAATTTTCTGATCTAAATAAGCGCTTAAATCTCTCAATGGTAGGGTTTTAGATTCAAATACGATCGACATGACAGCATTTGCAGTTGGATCATAACGCTCAACAATAGGGTCTTGGATTTCATCACGAAATTTGGCAGTTACACTGGAAATTTTATCTCGAATATCTTGAGCTGCAACAGTAGAGGAAACATCTAAATTAAATTCAACAATAATCGTTGAAAGTCCTTCGCTAGACTGAGAAATGACTTGTTTTAAACCAGAAATGGTATTGATCTGTTCTTCCAATTTTTGTGTAATTTCAGATTCAATGGTTTCTGGCGATGCCCCAGGGTAAGTGGTATAGACCACTACAAATGGAAAATCAACATCTGGAAATTCTTCAACGCCCATTCGTTGCCAAGAAGCCAAGCCTAAGACCAATAGGCATAACATCATCATGAGAGTGAAAACAGGGTATTTAACGCTAATTCGGGTCAACCACATAACAATAACCTGTGCTTATTTATTATTTTTGAGTGATGATCACATCATGATCAAGATCTTGTTCATCAAATTTTATACGGCTAATTCGGTCACCTTTGTTTAAACCTTGTACCACAGCGGAATTGTCATGATAACGTTGTTCTAAAATTACCAGATGAACTTTTGCAATTTTTTGATTGCGGATGACCCAAACATAGGCTTGATTTTTGATATCTTGAATGACGTCTAGAGGAATTAGCTGACCAGAAACGGGTTGGGAGGCAAGAATATTGCCATCTACAAATGCACCAATACTGATTGAGTGAATGGTTTGGTTGGGTTTTGCAAAAAATTCTAGCTGGCGACTAGCGGGATCTGCGATGGGAGAAATACGCGTTATAACTGCACTTAGTGAAGCAGAATTACCTTGAATCGTGTATTCAATATTCTGACCCACTTTTAAAGCTGCTTGCATGTCACTGGGTAATTTCGCCTGTATTTCTAAATGTTTTGGGTCGACTATTTCAAATAATGTTTGCCCTGCGGTAACTGTTTGTCCTTTTTCTATTTGGCGCTGCGTAATCACACCAGAAATAGGACTTAAAATGGTGCCGTCAAGATTCGCTTTCTGTGCGATATTCACATTTTCCTGTTGGGCTTTTACATTTTCCTGTTGGGCTTGATAGTCGACTGTGGCTTGTTCATATTCCACCTTGGAAATAAAACCTTGATCCAATAAACGTTTTTTTCGCTGCATCATATTTTTAGCGAGCGTGGCTTGTGCTTGAGTCGAACTTAAATTCGCTTTGGCTTGGGCTAAACGTGCGGCATTGTCTGGATTATTTAGGCGAACCAAGATTTGTCCTTGAGATACCGTTTGTCCAACTTGTGCATTGACCTCGGTTGCAGTCGCCGTGATTTGAGCTTGAATGCTGCTTTGATTTACAGCACGAAGAGTGCCTGTAAATGGAGTTTTTGCTACAGCGCTGCCATCTTGTACCAAAACTAAATCTTGGGGGATGAGTTCAATTTTTTTTATCGTTTCAACTGAAGGTTCCACTTCATTTTTTTGGCAAGCGCTTAACATACTTAGACACAACACACTGCATGTAAAATAGACGATAAAGACATTTAATTTATTGTTTTTAATACGCCTGTAAAGTTGCATGCGTGCTTATCCTTAATCATAGGGAGCGACAAATCTGTTTTAGTGGAAAAGCATTTATTCCAATGTTTTTAAACGCGTAATAATATTGTCGTATTTGGTCTGTGTATTACGATAGTAGCTTTGTAATACTTCAATATTATCTTTCCTTTCTTTAATATTTTTCTGGTTATTGTCCAGTGTACTTTTGAGTACGGCAGGAATACCTTGTCCTTTACGTAAGTGTTCAATTTCTTGACGTTTAAAATAAATTCGATCATTTTGCAATTGTTTTAATTGATCTTGCTGAAAAATGATTTGTTTTTTTATTCCTTTTAGAGATTCATTTTTTTTTGTCAGTGCAACTTGAGCATTGTCATAGGCTTTTTTGAGTTTTAAATCTGCTGCATTTTGTCTGGCTTGTGCTGCACGTTGTGGCGCTTTCTTAGCATCTGCTTCACTGTTATATGGGCGATTACGTTGAATCACTTGCATATTTTGGTCTAATGCTTCGTAGCCAAAACGAATATGATTGGGTGTCACATTGCTACTAATATTAGCTACACCTTTATGATCGTAATAGCGGTACCATGTTGGCTTCAAAGGTTCTTGAGCACTCAGATAGACTGATTGAAAAATCATGACGACCAATAAAATGAATTTTCTGGTCATTTTTTTTTGCCCAATGAAAGCAAGTTTTTGTTTAAACTGACTTTGCATTGTATCCCCCAATTTAAAGTTGACTAAACTACTTATTAAAAGTAATAAAAAGGTATATTAGACTCAAAATTGAGAATAAAAAACTCTCTAGAGTCAAAAAAAATGGTTGATCGGTGTAAAGTGTGAGATAAGTCTTATTAAAATGCCAAAACGCGTCTTTGTTCTGAAAATGTTCATTGAAACTGCAAGTAAAGATATGTTAAAAACGTTGGTAACTTGTAATAAAACTCACTACTCAAATTGTTTGTGCATTCTAAAAATGAGAAGGGTCATTAAATGGACGATAAATTCCAAAATCTAAAAGTCATGGTAATTGATGATTCAAAAACGATTCGCCGTACTGCAGAAACATTATTACAGCGTGAAGGATTTGAAGTAGTCACAGCAGTAGACGGTTTTGAGGCATTATCAAAAATTGCAGAAGTTAATCCTGATATTGTATTTGTCGATATCATGATGCCACGCTTAGACGGTTATCAAACGTGTGCATTAATTAAAAACTCTCAAAATTATCAAAATATTCCTGTGATTATGTTATCGAGTAAAGATGGCTTATTTGATCAGGCGAAAGGTCGGGTTGTTGGTTCAGATGAGTATTTAACCAAACCTTTTAGTAAAGACGAATTATTAAATGCAATTCGAAATCACGTCACCGCATAAATTAAATTATATTGGGGAAAATCATGTCACGTATTCTTATCGTTGATGACTCACCAACTGAAACATTTCGTTTTAAAGAAATATTGACCAAACATGGCTTTGATGTTCTTGAAGCTACAAATGGTGCAGATGGCGTCACCATGGCTCAAGCGGAGTTGCCAGATCTTGTATTAATGGATGTGGTGATGCCTGGTGTTAATGGTTTTCAGGCAACACGTCAAATAGCACGCGGTGCGACTACAAAACATATTCCAATCGTGATTGTCAGTACTAAAGATCAGGCTACTGACCGTGTTTGGGGCAAGCGTCAAGGTGCAAGTGATTATTTAACCAAACCTATAGACGAAAAACAATTAATTGATGTGATTAAACAGCACCTCGATGCAGGATAAAACGCTATGGCAGCGAATGGATTTATCGAATTACTTCGGCTGGCTAAACGTGGTAATAAAAACTACGTTACCACCGAAAATGAAATAAACCGTTGGTCAGGCATTGCTTTTGAGATGATGGGGCAATATTTTGTTGCTCCTTTAGGGGAAGTATTTGAAGTAATTTACCCGCCGAAATATACACCTGTTCCAAACACTCAAGCATGGGTCATGGGATTGGCAAATATTCGCGGGCGTTTACTTTCAGTGACTGATTTAGCTCAGTATATTTCGGGTCAAAGAAGTCAGTTTTCACCTACTCAGAAAGTTTTGTGTATTAGTCATAATGACCATTATGTCGGTTTGGTAGTAGATCAAGTTTTGGGAATTCAACACTTTAATAAGAAAAGTTTTTTTTCTAAACAAAGTGAATTGCAAAGTAATTTAACTGAATACTGTCAGGGATGTTTTTATCAACATAACCAGTATTGGCATGTTTTTTTATTTAGTCGATTATTGCAAAATCCAAAATATATGAATGCATCTATAAAATTTATAAATTAATAGTCGCACTAAAGAATAATGGCGAACTTGGGGAGAGGCTGAATGGGCTTTAAACTTAAAAAGAAAAATACAGGTGAAAGCAGTGCTCCTAAAACAAGGAACGCTTTACTCACGAAAATTCAATCCCAAACGGATCAATTATCTCGAGTATTTGGTGATAGTGAAAAGTCTAAGCCATTTCTGTATGGTGCGATTGCAAGTTTATTTTTAGCAACGCTACTGTTACTCTATTTATTTTATAGTGTTCCACGTAATAACCAATTAACCCAAAGCTTGGGTGACTTGCGTCTTTTATCTCAAACGATTTCGCGTCAAGCAACTGAAGCAACTGCATCTGGAACGAAAGAGTCGATTGACAAACTGATCCAATCTCAAAAAGCATTCACTGAAAACCTTGAAACTGTGAAAGATATTCATTCACAGACAGCAGCTTTGGATGCTGTTGAAAAGCAATGGAAAACTATATCGGACAGCATTGATTTAATTAATTCTCAACAAAAAATCATTAACCAACTTTACGATACCAATATTGCGATTGGTGAAAGTATTCCTGGGATTCAGGCTGAATATAACTTGATGGTTGACCAAATGGCACGTCAAGATATGCCAAGTAATCAGGTGGTACTTGCAAAAAACCAAGTATTTATTGCGGAACGTATTCTTCGCTCTATTAACTCAGTACTTACAGGGAATGATAATTCTCGTGAGTCAGCCAATGACTTCAGTGCAGACACTGAAACATTTGGTGCATATTTAAATGCACAGTTAAATGGAAGTAGTGAGCTTGGGGTGGTACAAATTACTGATCCTGAATTACGTGAATCATTGGTCGGCATTAAGGCTGAGTATGATGATGTATTGAAATCAGCATCTGCAACCATTCTTCAAAACTCTTCACAAATTGTAAAAGTACGCCAAGCGGCTTCGTCTATTTTTGCGCAAGCAGATGAGCTATTAAATAACTTAAATAAATTATCGGGTAGCAGTAATTGGTCTACCACGATTCCTGCCTTGTTAATGATTTTACTGTTAACTGGCTTTTTATATTCGGTCTATAAATTATTGGGACTACGTGGTGAGTCAGATAAAGAGCGTGTAGTGCGTTTGCAAGAAGAATATGACCGTAATCAGAATGCGATTTTACGTTTACTCGATGAAATTGCCGATTTGGCGGATGGTGATTTGCGTTCATATGCAACGGTATCCGAGGACTTTACTGGTGCGATTGCAGATTCGATTAACTTTGCTATTGACCAGTTACGTGACCTTGTATCGCGTATTACTGATACTTCTCATGAAGTTGCACAATATACTGCCAACACTCAAGGTATTACCAATCAGCTTGCTGAAGCTTCAGAACATCAAGCACAAGAAATTGCAGGGGCATCTGCTGCAATTAATGAAATGGCCATGTCAATTGACCAAGTATCGTCAAATGCGACCGAGTCTGCAGTGGTTGCTGAACGTTCAGTACAAATTGCTGCAAATGGTGCAGATGTTGTAAACCGTTCAATTGAAGGAATGGATACCATCCGTGAGCAGATTCAAGAAACGTCAAAACGTATTAAGCGTTTGGGTGAATCATCACAAGAAATTGGGAACATCGTGGCCTTGATTAACGATATTGCCGATCAAACAAACATTTTGGCACTGAATGCAGCCATTCAGGCATCAATGGCAGGTGAAGCAGGTCGTGGATTTGCCGTAGTTGCAGATGAAGTACAGCGTCTTGCTGAACGTTCAGCCTCTGCAACCAAGCAGATTGAAGGATTGGTAAAAACCATTCAAACCGATACCAATGAAGCTGTAATTTCTATGGAACAAACCACGTCGGAAGTTGTTCGCGGTGCGAACTTGTCTAAAGATGCGGGCGTTGCACTAGACGAAATTCAAAATGTATCGGGTAATTTGGCAAAACTGATTGCCAATATTTCGGATGCGGCAAAACTTCAGTCTGCTTCAGCAGGTCATATTGCAACGACCATGAATGTCGTACAGGAAATTACCTCGCAAACGACGACTGCAACTTTTGATACTGCACGTTCTGTATCTGAATTGGCGAATATGGCTGAATCTTTACGTGAGTCGGTAACAGATTTTAAATTACCTGATTAAGTCTAAAAATAGTGGATGGAACGGTGCATTTTACTCAAGGATGGAATGCACTATTACAAAAACAGATAATGCATCGACAAGATAAACTTAACGTTAAAGTTGGGTCTTGCGTGATGGTGACAATTAAGTTTGATCGCCCTTCTTGGTGGCAGATAAACGTAAGAAGCCTAAACTATGAAAGAAATATTAAAAAATTTAGTTGAAACGACCACGCTTCCTGAAGATAGCTATCTTGATCAGGATGCAGAGATTTTAGAAATTTTTGTTGAAGAAATAGAAGAAATTTTTGTTGAATTGAATCCATTATTAATCGATTGGTTTGCAAACCCGAATGATCCAGAAATTTTAACGACTATTCGTCGTCATTTTCATACTCTCAAAGGTTCTGGGCGTATGGTGGGGGCGAAATCTGCAGGCGAGCTTGCTTGGGCTGTAGAGGATAGCTTAAATCGCGTTATTTCAGGTGCAATTCCTTTAGATATGACAGTACAGCGCTATACGCAAACTGTATTTAAAATTTATCAATATAAGTTGTACCCCATTTTTAAAACTGTACAAACGATAGATATCGACTTGCGTCCATTGGTTTTATTAGGTCAACACATACAGCAAAATCGAATTTTAGCACCTGAACTGGAACAGCTCCTTGAGCTGTCTACCACATTGAATGCAGAAAACCAAATTACAGGGTTGGAGTTAGAAGAGTCAGAGTCAAACGCAACTGATAGTCTTGCAAGTCAAGCGAGTGACATTGAAGAAACAGTGGCAATCTTTATTGAAGAAGCTGAAGAACATTTGGCGATTATTGAACAATTCTTAAAAAATGAACACAACCAAAGTCAGGGTTATAATAGCTTAATCCGTGCCCTACATACTTTGCGTGGCAGTTCATCCATGGCACAAATTGAACATATTTTTGAAGTCAGCAGTAAGGTTGAAAGTTTATTTAAAACACTTCTACAAGAAGAAATTATTTCGTCTTCAAAGCAAACTGCGATTTTAATGCAATATGCAGAATTTATTGGGGATTATTTACATACCTTAAGGCTGGGACAAACAGAAAAACTCGATACGATTTTTGCAACATTCAATACTGCATGGAATAACTATGGTTTTGCTTCAACTGAATTTGATTCAGAGCTTAATCCTCAAGGGATAGTGTCTAAACTCATTGCTTTAAATATCGATTTATTATTAGATGCAGAATTTGAATTTGAAAAACGTGCTAAATCAGAATATCCAGAATATCTCAAAAAATTAGCTGAGCAAGCACAACAACTTTTAATTCATACAGATAATCGTGCTGCAACAGGAATTTATGATTTTACTCAGGAACTAAAATTAAATTATGAAGCGCTTGTTTTAAAACCAGAATTACTCAATATTGACTATGCTTATGAGCTATTTTCATACGCTCATCAAGAATTTATTCATCTGTTTGATACCTTGGCAGCAGGACAACGTGTCATCTTGACCGATGAAGTACAGAAAATCTTAAGTGATCTTTCTGCTTTTGTGCAACAAGACCTAGAGCAATTTAAAACCACTGAAGCTGTACAAGCAAAACCGCTTGAAACTGTAAATAATCTATCTACAAGTATTGATTTAGCAAAAATTTCTCAAAGAATCCGTTCGGATCGTGCACACATGCAGGCAGAGGATGCCAATCAGGAATTTGATGCCGACCTGTTGGATATTTTCCTTGAAGAAGCTGAAGAGCTATTGGCCGGTATTGACCAAGATTTAAATACTTGGTCAAAAGATTATACAGATACTACATCTCTAAATAATTTAATGCGTTATTTGCACACTTTGAAAGGTGGCGCAAACATGATTTTAGCATCACATATTGGTTTGATTGCGCATGAATTAGAATCAATTTATGAGCGTGTGATTCGTCAACAGATTCAAGCTACGCCTCAGCTCATCAGTATTATTCGCCTGATACAAGATGATATTGCCGATCGAATTCAAATTATTCGTGAGCAACACCTTGATTATTCAGGTCGTGAATCTATTGCTATCTTGCAAAATATTCAAGACCTTGCACAAGTTGGAAGCATAGAGGAGCTGGCTTCTGAAATTTCTGAAGTTGCGCATCTAGCTGAGCAACCCGTTGAATCTACCGAAATAGGCCTAACTGAACCAGAGAAAGTTCAGGAAAATATTTCATCTCATCTTGACGCTGCTCATGATCCCGAAGAAAGTATCCGTTCAATTGCGGAAGAAGCATTCTTTGAAGAAGCAGAAGAAATTTTAGACTCTACCGATCAGTTGCTAAAACAGTGGTTTGAGCAGCGTAGCGACCGTAGCTTACTTCTACAATTACAACGTGCAGCCCACAGTATTAAAGGTGGAGCACGAATGGTTGAAAATGAACCCGTCGCTGTTATTTCGTATCAGTTAGAAACGACATTCGAGCAGTTTGCAGTCCATCATTTTAATTCAAATGCTTACGATTCTTTATTGGAAAGTACCTTTATCTGGTTGAGAAAAGCAATTTTCGATCAGGACTATAGTCATTTTGACAGTTTAAAGCTGAGTTTAGAATCTATTGAATTTGTGGATGTTACTGCACAAATTCCAACACGTGTGAGTAAATTTGATCACACTTCTGCGCCTAAAATCATTGAATTTGTTCAAGGAGATGGCACTGAACCGCCTGCGATGTTGGGCGAGTGGGATTCAAGTACTCAATTAGAAAATAATAACGAGATGATTCGTATCTCTGCCGATTTGGTAGAGAAGATGATTGATCTATCTGGCGAAAATGCGATTAACCGATCCCGTATTGAAATGGATTTGGGTCAGCTAGGTCATACTTTAAACGAAATGGAATTGGCGATGAAGCGTTTAGCTGACCAATTACGTCGTATGGAAGGTGAGTTAGAGTCACAAATTATTGCAAAACATGGTTCAGAAAACTCTCGTTATATCGATTTTGATCCTTTAGAGATGGATCAATATTCATCTCTCAATCAATTGTCTAAATCTTTGGCTGAGTCAGCCTCAGATTTGGTCGACTTTAAAACCACTTTGGCTGAAAAAATTCGTGATACTGAAGGATTGTTATTGCAGCAATCACGTATTCAGGCAGAAATTCAAGAAAGTCTGATGCGGACTCGACTGGTGCCTTTCTCGCGTTTATTACCGCGTCTACAGCGCATTGTACGCCAGACTTCCTCTACGTTAAATCGTCCCACGGAATTGGTGGTAAATAACACCGAAGGTGAGCTGGATCGCACGATTTTAGAGCGTTTGGTGACACCATTTGAACATATGTTACGTAATGCGATTGATCATGGTATTGAGGATGCAGAGCAACGCATTCAGACTAAAAAACCTGCAATTGGGCATATTGAACTGAATATTAGCCGTCAGGGCACAGATGTATTGGTATCTTTTAGTGATGATGGTAAAGGTATTGATGAAAAAAATATTCAACAAAAAGCCTTAAACTTAGGTTTAATTGAAGCTGATCAGTCGTTGGATAAGCGAGAACTTCTTCAATTTATTTTTCATCCAGGTTTTAGTACCGCTAAAGAAGTCACACAAATTTCTGGCCGTGGTGTAGGACTTGATGTTGTTCAAAGTGAGATTAAAGCTTTAGGTGGTCATGTCACAGTTGACTCTGAATTAGGTCAAGGAACCACTTTCACGATTCGAGTACCGACCACTGTATCGGTGAGTGATGCCTTAATGGTTAAAGCGGGAGATCAACAGTTTGCGATTTCTTTGGCCCAAATTGAGCGTATTGTCCGGATTTCACCTTCTGCACTGGAAGACTATTTTAATAGTAAAGAAGATTTCTTTAAAATTGATAATACCAGTTATAAATTGCGCTATTTATCGGAGTTTGTCGCCAATCAACCTCTACCTCGCTTAAGCCATGTTGCACATTCATTGCCTGTATTATTAATTAAAGGCAATAGTGGTCAAACCATCGCATTATTGGTGGATCAATTAATTGGTTCACGCGCACAGATTGTAGTTAAGCCGATAGGGCAGCAGTTCTCAAGCGTAGGCGTGGTGGCAGGCGCAACTATTTTGGGTGATGGGCAGGTTTGTCTGATTTTAGATGGTCAAAATATTGCACGTCAAATTCAAGCGACGCAGCGACTAAAACATGCGGTAGAACAACGTGAATTATCGCGTCATAATGATGCTCGTCGCTTGATCATGATTGTGGATGATTCCGTGACAGTACGTAAGGTAACCTCTCGTCTGCTGGAGCGTCAGGGCTACGATATTGTAACTGCCAAAGATGGTGTGGATGCAATAGAACAGCTTGAAAGTATAAAACCTGACTTGATGTTGCTTGATATTGAAATGCCACGTATGGATGGTTTCGAGGTAACCAATTTGGTTCGTCATCATGAGATACATAAGGATTTACCTATTATCATGATTACCTCGCGAACAGGTGAAAAACATCGTGAACGTGCATTCAGCCTAGGCGTCTCACATTACATGGGCAAGCCCTTTCAAGAGGCAGAACTTCTCAGCCATGTTGAACACTTGTTAGAGATGAGTCAGGGGTAATCAAATGAGCCAAAATATGATTTCAAATGCTGCTGTTGAAAAAATTAGTCAACAAGAGTTGCATCATCTGATTACTGTATCGACAGGATTTATTGATGCTTACATTATTGATTGCCATGATCGAGAGGCGATGCTGCTACCACAAAATATTGTGTTATCTGCACTCGATAGTGCAACTCAAGTCCCGCATGTAGAATGGCATGAATTGAAACTGCCTGTGTACGCAGTAAATGATCCAGAGCGTAAAACAGGTGTGGCTTTAGTGATTGAAGGTGATGAAATCAATCAGCGTTTTGCTTTAATGTGCAATGAAATGCCGAGAACGATTCGTCTGCGTATTTCTGAATTAATTGATGAAGAACGTCCAGCAAATGATCCCACCATTTTTCAATATGTACGTATGGCAGATCAAAGTTTTCATATACCCAATTTAGTTAACATTCAAAATACTTTGAAGCTTTAATTGAATGTCCATAATCACAATTTATATTCAAAAAAAGGAACTTATTTAAGTTCCTTTTTTTGATTAATATCCAATTTAATTGGCCAATAAGCCTTCTAAAATTTGTTCATAAATTTCAGCAAGAGGTTCTAAGTCTGCTACGTTCACATGTTCATCAATTTGATGAATACTGGCATTTAAAACACCGAGTTCAAGTACTTGTGCGCCAGTCGGGGCAATAAAGCGACCATCAGAAGTACCACCAGAAGTGGAAAGTTCAGTTTCGATTCCTGTTACATTACGAATCGCATTTTTCGCAGCATTCACTAATTCTCCTACAGGAGTCAAGAAAGGCAAACCAGACAAGGTCCACTCAATATCATAGTTGACTTGATGACGGTCCAGAATGTTTAAAGTGCGTGATTTAAGTTCTTCTGCTGTAACTTCAGTGGAATAACGGAAGTTAAACAACAAATCCATCGTACCGGGTACGACATTGGTCGCACCTGTACCCGCAGCAATATTAGAAATTTGGAATGTAGTCGCAGGAAAGTATTCGTTACCATTGTCCCATACGGTATCACACAGTTCAGCTAGTGCTTTAGAAGCAGCATGAATAGGGTTAATCGCAAGATGAGGGTAGGCTACATGGCCTTGCTTTCCTTTTACCAGTACTTTGGCATTCAATGAACCACGTCGACCATTTTTAATAATATCACCAAGTTGATGGGTACTTGATGGTTCACCCACTAAACACCACGTCATTTTCTCATTGCGAGCTTCTAACGTTTCAACAACTTTTACTGTGCCATTAATAGATGGACCTTCTTCATCAGAAGTAATCAAAAATGCAATAGAGCCTTTATGGTTTGGATACTTTGCTATGAAACGTTCAGAAGCAACGACCATCGCCGCCAAAGCAGTTTTCATATCTGCACTGCCACGACCATATAGTTTACCATCCCGAATTTCGGGTACAAATGGATCAGAATTCCATGCTTCTAAACTGCCTGTTGGAACTACATCGGTATGTCCCGCAAAACATAAAACAGGTGCTTCAATTCCTTTACGTGCCCATAAATTATCGACATCTTCAAAACGCATAGATTCAATATTAAAGCCAATTTTCTCTAATCGTTCAGCCATAATTTTTTGGCAACAATGATCGATTGGTGTGACAGAGGGTTGACGTAATAATTGTAAACTAAGCTCTAAAGTTTCTGAGTGGTTCATATCGGCTAGATCAATCGAAAATTTGGCAATATAATAGGGGAATGACGAAGATAAGGGGAGTTTTAAATAAAAAAACCTTATCTAAAGATAAGGCTTTTTCATCAACGAGTGAATTAATTTCTACGGATTTCATCCGAAGTTTTTTCAGCAGTATTGGTTACAGCGTCACCTGCTTTAGATACATCTTTACCCACACCTTTAAATGTATTACAACCCGTTAAAACAAAAGCCATAAGAAGGGAAGCAGCTAGAACTTTTTTCATCATCATCTCCAAATATAAAGTCTTTATTTTGATGTGATCTCAGGTTAATTAATGTGCTCCATAAAAAATATGTGTTTTTGATTGTAGAAAAGTAATTAATTGTTATTACAGCAGTATTCTGGATAAACTTATTCATCAGAAGTGCAAGAAAGTAGTGGAGCTGATCTAAACATATAGAAATTGGATTGATCTTTCTGCCGATATAATCCGTTTGTCCACCAATCTGCTGTTTGGCTGCTGACAGAGTGAGCTGGACAAATCCATTCAAGCCGCTGTAATCGATAAAATCCATCATTTTTATGTGGGATAACACTGCCCCAACATCCTAGACGACGCTCAAGATTCACCCATTCTGGCGTGTCATTTGAGAAATTAAGCGGTACATAGAGTTGACCCTTTAATACGACATAGCGTTGTTCAATTCTATGGTCTAAGGCATCTTCAAATTGAAATTGTTTTTGACTAAAGTGATTAAGTTTACGCAATAAAGTATCACTTCTGTTCAAACCATACCAATACTTTAGAGAAGAGTCGCGTTCGGCCAAATAATATTTTAAAGCAACTTCCCAGTGTTCAACTTGCTGAGTATTCTGATTAAATAAGACAAAATCCAGTTCACCTAAAGTTTTTGCACCTGCTATTTTTTGAATACTATGACCGATTAATTGATAGGGATGATAATCCTGATCAAGTAACCAAAACCAAAGCAGCATTTCAAAACGTAGGCCCAAACGCGTGCTTTTAAGCTGCTGTACAAAAAGCTCAAGGGCTTGTGGATGCTGGTCTAAAAACAATAATCTAGAATGATAATTTTGAAAATGTGTATTCCAAATCTCATTATTATGTAAATTAAAGGAATGTTTTACAGTAAGTTCTATTGGAATCGAAGCTAAAATATTCGGGCTACAAATGCAAAAAGCCAATTGACGAACCAGCAAGTGATTAAATTCGAGCCAAGGTTCATCACAATAAAAAGCGGGCTGAGAGGCGAACATAACAACACCTAGCGTTAAATTAAAAGTGCACAATTCCAGCGGATAATGTGTAAAAACACTTTATACTAACGCAATTAGTAGGAAGGCGACTGTGCAATGAAAATATTGTTTTGGCGAAGTTTAGTGGTGATTTTTATCATTCTAGGCTTTATCGGAGCGATTTTACCTGGGATGCCGACCACAGTTTTTTTAATATTGGCTGCATGGGCGGCGTCTAAAGGTTGGCCTCAGATGGATGCTTGGCTGTTGAATCATCCAAAATATGGTACAACTTTAAGATCATGGCGTGAAAACGGTACTGTACCGCGTAAAGCAAAATGGTTAGCTAGCATGATGATGTTGATCAGCGCGGTAGTGATGCTGTTGACCAATGCACCGATCTGGGTCAAGATTTTTACCGATTTAATCATGCTGAGTGTTGCGATTTGGCTGTGGTTACGTCCTGAGCCTTCAGCTTTACCGATTAAAGAAATAGAGTAATCAGCACATGTCATATTCTTTAGAACACGCAGATATCTGGATTGATTTGGCAGAGCAAACTTTAATTTTGCCTAAACTTGAAAAAAAATATGTAATTTCTTCGGGTAAAAATGGAATAGGCGAACAACAAGATTCAGGTAAAACACCACGAGGCTGGCATACCGTTGCACTTAAATTTGGTCATCATGCGCCTCAAAATGCAGTTTTTATTGCACGTCAAGCGACTGGAGAAGTGTATAACGCAGCTTTAGCTTCACAATTTCCTGAACGAGATTGGATCTTATCGCGAATTTTGTGGTTGAAAGGTTTGGAAGAAAACTTTAATCAGGGGGAAGGTTGCGATACGTTTAAACGCTATATTTATATTCATGGCACACCCGATACAGAACCAATGGGCATTCCCTTATCACATGGCTGTATTCGGATGCGTAATGAAGATGTGTTAGAGGTATTTGATCTTATTTCTGAAGATGCTTTGGTGTATATTTCAGAAAATAGCCTAAAACTGGAACAATCATCATAAAAATTAATGTAAATAAATCAGATCTTATAAAAGAATGGGTAAGTCGTGATTTATAAATGTTGATTATGTTTATTTTTTTAGAAAAAATGGATTGGTTTAAATTTACTCTTAGATAAAATAGGCAAAAAATTACAGAAAATGTTTGTTTTTATAGCGAATAACCTATTTTTTAATCACTCAAACATAAAAAAATGAAAACAGGCCGAAAAGCGTTTGACAGGCTGCATAGATTCTCTATAATGCACGACACAAACGATGAAGTCGTGAAGGGCGCTTAGCTCAGTTGGTAGAGCGTCTGCCTTACAAGCAGAATGTCGGCGGTTCGATCCCGTCAGCGCCCACCAAGCCTTTACGTTAAGTACTTTAGTGCAGCGGTAGTTCAGTTGGTTAGAATATCGGCCTGTCACGCCGAGGGTCGCGGGTTCGAGTCCCGTCCGCTGCGCCACTTTAGTTCTTAATACATTGTTTGTACTTTAATAGCGATATTATGTAAGTGCAGCGGTAGTTCAGTTGGTTAGAATATCGGCCTGTCACGCCGAGGGTCGCGGGTTCGAGTCCCGTCCGCTGCGCCATTTACATGATAGACCTTTTAAGGGCGCTTAGCTCAGTTGGTAGAGCGTCTGCCTTACAAGCAGAATGTCGGCGGTTCGATCCCGTCAGCGCCCACCAGATTTTTGTGATGCAGCGGTAGTTCAGTTGGTTAGAATATCGGCCTGTCACGCCGAGGGTCGCGGGTTCGAGTCCCGTCCGCTGCGCCATCTTAAATCGAAATGTTAAACCCTTTAAGGGCGCTTAGCTCAGTTGGTAGAGCGTCTGCCTTACAAGCAGAATGTCGGCGGTTCGATCCCGTCAGCGCCCACCATATCTTCGGATATAAAACTTAGTCAATAAGTTTGAAACGCAGCGGTAGTTCAGTTGGTTAGAATATCGGCCTGTCACGCCGAGGGTCGCGGGTTCGAGTCCCGTCCGCTGCGCCATTTTTCAAATATCCTGATGTGGAAAATGTTAAAAGCATAGAAAATTTTCTGTGTTTTTATTGTATCAAAAATTCAAGCCTTGAATTTTTCTCAGGGCGCTTAGCTCAGTTGGTAGAGCGTCTGCCTTACAAGCAGAATGTCGGCGGTTCGATCCCGTCAGCGCCCACCATATATTCTCCTTGCTCAATATCTGTTTTTTTCATAGAATCTGCATCAATAATAATTTTAAATATTGCATACTATGAGAAATCCTTATCAACGTAAAGCTGCCTCCAAAACGCTGCATCCTGCATATAATCCTCAAGATATTTATAAACAATTTATTGAAAATATTGTTGCTCAAAATTCCGTGATTGCATTGTTTGATGAAGGGTGGGCTTTATGTGCAACCCCAACAGGACAGCGAGCATTTGCGATTTGGCAAAATAAAAGTTTGGCAAAATTATTAATTAAAGACCATTGGCATCATTATCAAATTCAGAATATTTCACTCAAAGATTTTGTTGATAAAGTCATTCCTTTTTTGCGCAAAGAAAGCACCTCAGTGTCACTAGATTTAACACCTGAAGGGCAGAATATTTTGGTTGCACCTGAAAAATTGTTATTAGACATCAAAAATTATTTATATCAACTTTATCGACAAAAACCTGAATTATTTAAAGAAACTCATTTACCTTTACCACGCAGTATTCGCTTAAATTAGTTTCTTTAATTTTTAAGAGATTGTCTAAATACTTAATATTCGTTGAGCATCCATCCGCTGATAAAAGCAAAGTATTCTCTTAACCATGAGTTATAGCGAATATATAACGGTGTGGTTGCACTCAAGCCAATGATTTGTTGATAGCCTTGTCGTTCAGCAATTGCTTTTGCACGTAAGATGTGGAAATCGCTGGTTGCAATTGCGATTGGTTCACTCAGAGAAATTTGATGTGCTGCAAGCAAGCTTTGGCTATTTTTTAGATTTTGTTCTGTGCTGGTACTTTTATCTTCAAGTAAAATACGAGATTGATCAATTTGATGTTGCTTCTGTAGATATTGAGACATCACTTCAGCTTCGCTGATATTTTGCTGAAAGCCTAATCCACCCGTCATAATAAGTAGGGTCTGAGGATACTGTTTAGCATAAGCTGCACTCACATCTAGACGGTGTTTGAGGGTGAGAGAAGGTTGGCCATTTTCTATGCCACTTCCGAGCACAATCACTGCTGCACTTGGGTGTGCGATAAGGCGGTGATCAAGAGTAGAAGATATATAAATAAAAAATATTAAAACAGTACTGAGCCAGAGAAAGAAAGCAGTCCATAACCCAGACCATATTTTCTGCCTAAATTTATTTACCTGAATACAGCTTTGAATCCAATCAAATGCCAAAGCATAAAAAACTAAGCCCATTCCAATAATAACAGGGAGAATAATACCTAAATGGACTTTATTCTGAGAGATGAGATATAAGCCATCAAGTGCCAATAAAGCACCTAAGATGAAACTAAGAGAACGTTTTAGGCGGCTAGACATATGCGGTCTCTGAGAAAATAGTCGATTTAGTTTAAACGAATTAAAAATGTTTACTGATAAAAAATCGAGTCTGGGGACTCGATTTTTTATGTTTGGCTGAAATAGGCTTAGATTAATCTTTTTTAGTAAACATCACGACGATAACGTCCTTCCTGACGAAGCAGATCAAGTTTAGATTCACCTAAAATATCAATCAATGCTTGATCTACATCACTGGCCATCCCATTAATACTGCCACAAATATAGATAACGGCATCTTTATCGATCCAGGATTGAAGCATCTGGGCTTGCTCACGTAGAAGATGATGAACATACACTTTTTCTGTCTGATCACGCGAGAAAGCCAAATCCAAGCGTTGTAACATGCCTGTCGTTTGCCATGCTTCAATAGTACTTTGATAGAAGAAATCATACTCGCGCTGGCGTTCACCGAAAATAAGCCAGTTTTGTGTATAGTTTTGTCGAGTACGAGCATGTAATAAGCTCATTAAGCCAGCAATGCCAGTACCATTTCCAATACAAATAATGGGACGATTGTCATCAATAAGATGGAAGGATTCATTGGTGCGAATACGCAATCCAATTTCACTATTTAATGCTGTATGTTGTGTCAGCCATCCAGATCCCAAACCGAGTTGACCATGAGAATTTTCTTGTTGGCGTACCACTAAACGAAGAATTTGTTGAGATGGAATACTGGCAATTGAATATTCACGAGATGGTAATGGACTAAGCTGTTCAAGTAAATGTTCCATATTGGCAAAAGGTTCAACGTCGAGAGTCAAATCTTTATTGCAAAGTGCTTGCTCAATCGAGATTTGTAAGGAATCGACAGGAGTATGGGCGAAAATTTGATGCTTTTGCATAAAGTCTGCAATACGTTCAGCACTATTGCCTGGTTGAATTTCTGCAATATCACCTGCTTGCCAATGAACCTCATGTTTAGGCTGTAATTCAATATTAAATGCAGGCGCACCCAAACTATTTGGATTGAGGATATGGCGTTGTTTAAGCGTCCATAAATCAAAGGTTTTCTCAATATTCATGGCTTGTAGCTCAAGTTTTGTGACTTTTGCTAAAGCGCTATTCCAAGCCTGAATGTGTTCATTGTTGGCATTATCTACTTCAATCAATCCAAATAATGGCTGTGCACCATTTACATTTAACCAACGATCTAACTCATGTCCAAAACTACAAAATGTTTCTGGATATTCGCGTGAACCTAAAGCTAAAACAGCATAATTGAGATGTTTTAAATCCATCTGTTTGGAAAAATTTTTCTTGGTGAAACTTGAGGCTAAATCAGGTGCTTCACCAGTTCCATAGGTACTGACCACAAATAAAATTTGTTCAAAATTTTTAACTTCATCCAGATTCAAGTGTTGTAAGGACTTCACCGTTACAGGTTGATGAGCTTCTTGCAAACTGGTGGCAGTCCGCCATGCTAATTGTTCAGCAGTACCTGTTTGGGTTGCGTAAGCAATCAACCACGGTTTTGCATTTGGATCAATTTTTACGGCTGTTGCAGCAAGGCGAGCTTGTTCCGTTAATTTCTTTTGTTTACGACGTTTAAGATAAAGCATCCATCCTGTCACAAAGAATAAAGGCATGACCATTGAAGCCAGCATGGCCAAGAATTGATAAACAGGACCAAAGAAACTGCCGCGGTGAACCGGCAGCATGCTGCTCATGATTTTTTCGTTTAACTTTTGCTCTTCATACAATTCCATTTTCTCAATGGTTGATGTTTTATAATTGAAAATGGCTTTATTACGTGCTCGTTCATGCTGTGGAATGGCATCTACAAAGTTTAATTCAATTTTACCATCTGGTTTTTTTGGTAAATTTACGGTCAGAGTTGAATAATCACGACCAACTTGAGCATTAAAACCAGTCCATGTTTGGGACAATGCCAAATTGATTTGTTCTACGGATAAACCCTTTTTCTCATTTCTTTGGTTGGAATCTGATTCATCATGATTAGGATTATTTTCTGAAGTTCGTACTGGATTTGATGCAGAGTGTTGGGCTTCATGTTCAGGTTTTTCAAGGCGTTGACGGGTCTGTTCAGATTTTTGACCTTCTGCATTTTGACCGCGTGCTTTGCCTTCTTGCATTTCAGGTTGCGGGCGTTCTACCCCCATCACTTTAAACATGCCATTTCGCCACCAGTCATAAGACCAGTACAAGCCAGTACAAGCCAGAACTAAGTAGAAAATAACCACCCATGTTCCAACAACTGCATGTAAATCCCAAAGAAAATTACGCCCTTTAAGTTTAGGCTTAAGCATGAACCATTGTTTTAATGAGTGTTTTTTAGGCCAGCGCAAGTATAAACCACTGAGCACAAAAAGAATCAGGATCAGCGCACAAGCACCAGTAATCTGTTTACCGACGGGTCCAACTGTTAAATTACGATGTAACTGTTGAATAAAAGCAAAGAATTCTTTGCCTTTAATTTCAGGTAAAACTTCCGCTGAATAAGGATTGACCATCATGTTGTAACCCCTACGAGCACCTTCTTTAACAATATTGATGCTAGAAGATGAGGTCGGGTCTTTGGCAATGGTAATACTATTAATTTTTATTTGTGGGTCAGTGATTTGAAAGTGCTGATAAAGCTGTGAAGGAGTCAGTTTGGCACGATTTTCGACTTGTACATAATAGCTGTCTGGATTTAACCATTTCTGAATAGGCTGTTCATACGAATAGATGGCGCCAGTCACGCCCATAATCGAAAGAATTAAGCCCGCTGTAATGCCAAGAAACCAATGAATCTGAAAAAATATTTTTTTTAACATGGCAGTCAAAGATACGAAAGATGAACATAATTAGCACGAATTATAACTGAACTTTAAGAAGATAATATGGATTTTGAAGGTAATATTTATTCTCATTATCATTTGTATTCTTTCATTAAAAAACCTCCACAATTGTGGAGGTTTTTTTAGAGGGTTCACTTAATCCATTAAATCTTGTTCGCTGGGCCCACGCTTTCGATCAAATGTTTACGAATAGTATTAAACGAAAAATTCTTTGAATTTAAACGTTTCGGTAGAACGTAAGCGCCTTGTTGACCTTTTACTTTGAAGTTGACCAGCATAAAGTCAGGCGTGTCATACCATTCATAAATGTCTTTCCAGCCAATCGCACCGACACCTTGTTGTGCACCCATTTGTTGGCGCATCACGATGCCATGCGGTTGTATGCCTAAACGAATGCCTTTAATTTCCTGAACTGGAAATTCATTCATTTTACGTTTTACATACCACTCTAAACCGAACTTGCGCACTAAAATGTACGCGACGACAGCGACCAAAGCGACCCAGCAAAAAATGGTTGAATAGTTTTTCAGTAAAACAATACCGACAATCGATAAAACAGCGATCACGGCCATAATAATCCATGATTTAGTGCTAATTTTATTGGTACTGCGCCATATGGCAAGTTGAGCTTGACGTTGTTCAGCCTCTGAAATTTCATAGTTCACAGGCTGAAGGGTATAAGCGTATAAATTTTTCGCGGTCATAATCAAAATAACAAATTTAGAACTTTAAAAAGTTTAGCATTATTTATCATCATTCAGTGAGTATATTGTTCCAAAATCATCCTATTTATAATGAAGCCAATTCAGTAGATTTTTCATCACGGTCATGACTTAGACTTTGTTTTAAGCGACTGAGCTGTTTCAAGATACTAAACATGAGAGAAAGCTGTTGTAAAACGATCAAAGCACTTTGATCCTCTTCATCATTGTGGGCAAGACGTTGACGAATGGTACTGAGCATATTTTGAATATTAAGATCGGGCATTTCATCTTTGAGTAATGAGCCTTGAATATTGTCTAAACCCAGTTCTAACAATTGAAGGACTTCCTGATCTTCTAATTTTTCACGATGTGCACCCAAAGCAGCAATGTAGCTGAGCAGGGTATGATTTAAACATAAGAATTCGAATGCTAAACTTTTTTGAGTGGGGTCAAAATCAGGTTCTGTGGCCAAGGTTGAAATTAGGGAAGCGAGTTCAGCATCATTATTATGTGCAGCACGACGAACCACACGATATTTCAAACCATTATTGCGACCAAATTTATATTGCTCGGTTACTTCTGCCAAATAATTACATTGCGCGATCAGAGAACGATTGATGGTACGAGACAGACGACGGAACTTCCAGTCCGGAAAAATGAAACTCACACCAAACCATGCCAGTGCACAGCCAATTAAGGTGTCTATCATTCTAGGCAACGCCGCTGCAAAACCTACACCATCTAGATTAAAATTAATCAGCGCCAAAATGGTAACAAAAGCAGTAGCTTGTGCATATTGTTTACTGCGTAATTCAAAGAACAGCACCCCACTTAAAATGAGAACCAATAATTGTCCTTCAATAGATGGAACAAAGTACAAGATGGTATAACCTAAAATAATACCGATCAGTGTACCGACAATACGCAAGCGCAAACGTCGTTTAGTGGCATTAAAATTAGGCTGGCTCACAAAAAGCGCTGTCAGTAATACCCAGTAACCATATTCAATATTGCTGACTTGAACAAACACATAACCAATCAGTAAAACAATGGACACTCGTACAGCATGACGAAATAACACCGATTCTGGGGTCAAATGCTGTTTTATTCGAATGACAATATCATCCCAGCCTTTTAAATCATCATCTTTCAGTTGATTTTCAATATGTTTGGTCTTATCGAATTTGATATGTCGTTCCGTTTCAACATTACGCAGTTGAGCATCAATTGATTTTAAATTTTGATATAAAGCGAAAAGTGCATTGACGGAAACTTGATCATAGTATTGTTCTGCACGTAATTTCTCTAATGACAGTTTTAGATTGGCAAAAGTATGCTTAAAACGCGTGTTATGTTGGTAGGTTTCGCGGTGTAAAATGCTATAACTCAAATCTTTACATGCTTTGGCCTGAATCGATAAAACGCGTTGAAAGCGGAATAAAATATCACTGTGTTCAAAAATTTTAACCAGTTTTTGATAATCAATATGGGCTGAATCTGCACCTTCATGAATGTCTTGAGCCACAAAATAATATTGCAGGCTACGACGAGTATCTTTTTGTCCTCGATCTCCTTTGAGACGGGTTAAAAGTGCGGTTTTCATTTCATTGAAAATACCCACCAATTTGCCATTTTCCAAAGACAATTCAATCATGGTGTGTTGATAACTGCTAGGCGTCATATCAACATCAAATAAGTTAGATTTAGCAAACAGGAAGTCTGCTAATGAGGAATAGCATTGCGATAATTTATCTTGAACTTGGCGAACAGGAAATAATAAAAAACTAATAGTCGAAATTAGACCATACCAAGCAGCGCCGATGACCAAAAGAAGGGCTTGTGTATACCAATGATCGAATAGTCCAACGCCTAACATGGAATAAACCGAAATAACCAGACATCCATAGGAAATAGTGGCATAACGTCGACCCAGTGAACCGAGGAGTATCCAGCCGATACATGAGACAATCAGCCCTAGAGCAAATAAAATGGGATAAGGAAATAAAAGATAAACCGAAACAGCAGTAATGAAAAAACCAATATAGGTATAAATCAGGTTCATAATACGAACCGAAAAACGGTCGTCAATATCACTTAAACCTGCTGCTACAACGCCAAGAGTCAGTGGAATCGTTGCAATTTGATGCCCCATAAAATATGGAACAAAAGCGGTACCTGAAAATGCAATCACCATCCGTATGTTGTACATGAAGGTGGTGTTGTAAGTGGTTTGCTTAATACGTGTGAGCCAAGATTTCAAGTTATGTCCTTACCTCAAAGTGATCGATGTCGCTTGAAGTGAAATTATGTGACTTTTCACATTCAATTCTTAGAAATAATACGATGTACAGTGTAAGCTAGTCTTTAAAACTCTGATTTAAAAATTAAGTAATTATATGTCTGCACAACCCGCTACTCCACAATATTCTACAGCATGGATTATGCTGTTGGCATTACTGACCTCTTTAGGTCCGTTGTCGATTGATATGTATTTACCCGCCTTGCCGCAAATGGCTCAGGATTTTGGGGTAAGTACACAAATGGTTGCCAATACTTTGCCAGCATACTTTTTGGGCTTAGCTCTGGGACAATTATTTTATGGACCGCTCAGTGATCGAATTGGTCGAAAAAAACCCTTATATTTTGGCTTAACGCTCTATATTGTAGCAAGTGCACTGTGTATTTTCGCTACAAATGAGTGGAGTTTAATTGCAGCACGTATTTTACAGGCAGTGGGCGGCTGCGTCGGGGTTGTGATTGCACGGGCAGCCATTCGTGATCGTTTAGATATGCAGGCTTCTGCACAAGCGTTCGCAAGTATGATGATTGTCATGGGAATTGCACCCATTATTGCCCCCAGTTTAGGAGCGATAATACTGAAATTCTTTACTTGGCATGCGGTGTTTGTCTGTCTCATGCTGATGGGCTTAGTGTGTTTGCTGTGTGTTCACTTTTTCTTTAAGGAAAGCTTGGCACCAGAACGCCGTTTAAAATTAAACCTGAAGCAAATCTTAAATTTATATAGTGTCATTATCAAAGATGACAGTTTTAGATGGCCGATGTTGGCGGGCTGTTTCTCTGGCGGGGTTTTATTCTGTTACATCAGTGCATCAGCTTCTGTACTGATGGATGAATTTGGTCTAAATCAACAGCAATTTGCCTATGCTTTTGGCTTAAATGCCTTTGGGATTATGTTGTTCTCGACCCTCAATAAAAAATTGGCTTATAAGTTTCATGTATTTACACGTTTGAAAATGGGTGCTGTATTACAATTCTTGGGTGCATTAATTTTATTGATTACTGGTTTTATGCATGATATTGGCTTATGGATTATCATGCTTGGAATGTTTTTAGCGGTGTCTGGTATTGGTTTTACTGGACCAAATGCCATGGCTTTAGCCATGTCTCAGCAAGGGGCGCGAGCAGGAACAGCCAGTGCAATTATGGGCAGTATGCAGTTTGCTTGTGGTTTGCTGGGTGGGATAATTTTGAATTTTCTAGTCTGGAATTCACTTTTAAATATGGGGATCTTGATGTTGATTTTTGTCGGAATTACTATACTTTGCATTCTGAAATTAACATCAAGCTTAGCAACAGAGTCATGATTTGAATTGAAGTCATAAAAAAGAGACCTGATACAGGTCTCTTTTTTTATAAAGGCATTTATGCGTCTAGAAACACAGTGAATTCTTCAACCGCAAGGCGAGGGGTAATAAACGTATTGATAATATCGTTCGGATCGGCATAACCGAGGGCAATGGTACACACCAATTCTTCATCTTCAGGTGCACCTAGCTCATCCAGTACGACTTGATGAAAATGGTTCCATGCCGCTTGAGGGCAAGTATCTAAGCCACGGGCTTTTGCCGCGACCATAACATTTTGCAGCATCATTGAAATATCCATCTTGGCTCCAATCCCCATGCCTTTATTGACAGTGAAATATAAGGCCACAGGTGCATCAAATAATTCGTAATTACGCAAATGCTGACGCGCCATTTTTTCTTTGTCGCCTTTTTGGATATTCAATAAACCGTATAAACCCCAGCCATTTTCACGACGGCGTTCAATAAACGGAGAAATCCATTTTTCGGGATAATAAGCAAAAGTTTCTTGATATTGTTCAGCAAGTTCAGGCTGTCTGAATATTTCATTCTGTACTTTACAGACCCGTTCGATCATTTTATCGCGTTTTTTGCCCGTCACCACATACACTTTCCAAGGCTGTGTATTGGTCCCAGAGGGTGCACGACAGGAGACATTCAAAATATCTTTAATGGTTTGCACGTCCACAGCTTTATCTAAAAAAGCGCGAACTGAATGGCGCGATGTAATCGCATCATCTACGTAGCGAACTTGATCCAAATTCATGAAAATTCCTTTTGAAATGATATTTTTTAGCCTTTTCGATTATATACATTCGTCGAATAGCTCTTTCTCAGACTTTATGTAAATCTACATTAACTTTAAGAATACATTGACTATATTTTAGATATCAATCTAAAAAAAGAATTATTCTTTAGTTTTTGTTCGATAAAATTGATTTTAATATGGCATATAACTTGCTATATGCATGACAGCATATAGTTTGCATGTGTTGTATTTTTTTAAATATTTTAGGCTTTTCACTGTATTGGTAAGCATAATTTGCATGGTTTTTGAGACTTAAAATAGAGAGTGAACTGCCTATTTATTTTAAGTTTTAAGATCATAGATGCACGGATGCGGAATAATTAAATTGGAGATTAAAATGAGTCGCTTACTCAACGGTAAATTTATGGTTAAAGGTTTAGCAGTGGCAATCACTGCGGTTATGGTGAGCACAGCGCATGCAGGTAAAACTGAACAACAACAAATTCAAGAACTACGCAAAGAAGTAGAAGCATTAAAATCCTTAATGCAACAGCAGCATCAAGTTCAGCAGCAACAGCAAACCCAAATCGCGCAAGTTCAGGCTCAACCTGTACAATTGGCCGCTGCTCCAGCAACTAAATCTGAGACTTCATTCACAGGTTTAAAAAGTAAAGCAGGCGCAAGTGTAAACATATACGGCTATGTACGTGGTGATGCCAACTATATTATTGAGGGTGCAGATGATGACTTCAATAAAGTGGCTTCATCAGATGGAAAAACCACAGATAAATTACGTGCAACTGCAAAAACGACACGTTTAGGTTTAGATTTCAGTACTCCTGTTGAAACTGGCAAAGTTGGCGGTAAAATTGAAGTAGATTTTGCTGGAACCAATGAAGCGCTTCGTATTCGTCATGCTTATTTAACCTACAACGATTGGTTGTTTGGTCAAACAACGTCTAACTTCTTATCAAATCATGCACCAGAAATGATCGATTTTGGGACAAACGTGGGCGGTGGTACTGCACGTATTCCGCAAGTACGTTATGGTTTTAAACTAACTCCAACAACCAAACTCTTTGTTTCAGCAGAAGAAGGGAATAGCTCTGCAACAGCTTTTAAACAAACTACGACGCTAATCCGAGATAATGCAGGTAATGTTATAGACACTAAAGTAACCAATGAAAATGTTAGTTCTGGTGTGAAATATACTTTACCAGTATTAACAGCTAAATTAACCCAAGGTTTTGCTGATGGTAAAGGTAGCGTTTCAGGTCGTGCATTAGTTGAACAGTATAAATCTGAAACGAGTGATGATGATAAACTAGGTTGGGGCGTTGCGGCTGGTGTAAATTATCAAGTATCTGATCCATTAAAAGTATCTGCGGATGTTTCTCATGTTGTGGGTAACAGCAATTACTTATATGGTAGTAATTCTGCATTCTATTTAAATCCAGTTAATGGCGATATTGAACAAAATGAGTTTAATGCGGTTCAAGTAGGTGCAACTTATAAATTTTCTCCTACTTTACGTTCGACACTCGCATACGGTGCGTTATTTGCCGATGATGGCACGGACTATGCTCAACTGAACGATACCGCAAATGAGACCGTACAACAGGCTTGGATTAACTTTATTTACACACCTGTTGCTCCAATTGACTTGGGTGTAGAATATATTAATGGTAAGCGTGAAACATTTGCAGGCCAAAGTTATAAAGATAATCGTATTGGTTTGATGGCAAAATATAGTTTCTAATTTAAAAATGAAAATCAAAGAGGTGATTTATTCACCTCTTTTTTTTGTTTTAAATATTTGTCTTAGTGATTGTTTATTCTAAATATTTATTTTATAAATCAAAATCAAAAAACTATAATTTCAAATGATCGCTAAAAGTGTAAAAAAATAAAAAATTTCCTTAAAATAAATGCATAATGTCGCACTTTTAATCATCTTGATTCTTTAAAAAGGGTCATTCAATTGTCTAGATGAATATTTCAGTCTTGCTGCAAAGATATTAATCTAAATGATTTTAAGGCTAAGAGTGCAAGAAAAATGAAATGCTGACGCTGAGGGCGGAAATGAACGATTCGATGGTCTGTTTAAATCAGTGTACCTCGTTTCTCAGCATTTGATGATTTCAATCAAATTGATGTAAGTTCTGAATTTTAACTTGGCTTGGTCGGTAATATTTTTATAAAGAAGCACTTTTGTGAGATTTGGCTACAGTTCAAATCTTCTTATTCTTTATAAAAGCTAAGTTAACATTTATATGGATAGCGTATAAAAAACTATAATTTTGTGCGCTTAGGGAAAATTTATGGATTACATTTTAAATCCAACATTCAGTTTAATGCTTGCTGTGTTGGTGCTCTACATGGGACGTATTTTAAATAAATACATTCCATTTCTAACCAAATATAATATTCCTGAACCTGTGGCTGGTGGTTTAGTCGGTGCGATTATTTTTTATCTCTTTCACCATTTTGCGGGTTACACCATTTCAGTCAATAAAGCGATGCAAGATACATTCATGCTTATGTTTTTTGCTTCAATTGGTTTAAGTGCCAACTTTGCCAAATTAAGAGAAGGTGGCAAACCATTATTGATTTTCTTACTGGCTATTTCTGTTTTTGTGATTGTGCAAAATGGCGTAGGTATGGTGGTTGCAAGTGCCGTTGGTCTTGATCCATTAATGGGTGTCATTGCAGGCTCTATTGCTTTAATTGGTGGCTTAGGTACAGCAGGTGCTTGGGGGCCAATTTTTGAAACCAAATATGCGGTTGAAGGTGCATTACCGATGGGGATTGCCAGTGCAACCTTTGGTATGGTTCTAGGCGGATTGATGGGTGGGCCTTTGGCACGTTATCTGATTAAAAAGCATCAACTGGCGATGCCTTTAAATTCAGAAGTGCGTAAGGAAAAAGATGCAGCTCCGTTATCTGATCAAGAGTATGCATTTGAAGCACCACACAAAGTTCGTCTGATTACTGCTGACAATGCTGTTGTGACTTTGGGAATGTTTGCTTTTGCTTTGGCTTTTGCAGAAATTTTGAAAAACTTAACCATCGGGACTGCATTTGAGTTGCCTACTTTTGTATGGGCATTGGCAGGCGGTATTTTGCTCCGTAATGTGGTTGAAAGCATTTTTAAACGAGAAATTTTTGACCGTTCAATTGATGTTTTTGGCAATACTGCATTGGCTTTGTATTTAGCGATGGCTTTGGTGTCACTTAAATTATGGCAATTGTCAGATTTGGCGATTCCGATGATTATTCTTCTGATTGCGCAATCGATTGCGATGTGGCTTTTTGCTGTTTATGTTTCATTCCGAGTGATGGGCAAAAACTATGATTCTGCTGTATTGGCATCTGGATTATGTGGTTTCGGAATGGGGGCAACGCCAAATGCGATTGCGAATATGCAAGCGATTACCAATATGTACGGTCCATCTCATAAAGCATTTTTAATTGTGCCTTTGGTAGGTGCATTTTTCATTGATTTGGTGAATGTCGTGGTGATTCAAGGCATTTTACAATTCTTTGGTTAATCGATTGATTCTAAAAAAATGAATTGATTCAAATGCCAGTCAATTGCTGAATTGACTGGCATTTTTTATTTTAGATTGAGCTGTTATTGGGCCAGTAAAAAACACTGTTTGTATCGCTTTAAATCAATAGATTCATGACTGCATGAAATCGTGATTTATTTTCATGTTAAAAGAAAAAATATAATCTGATAGACAAAAACACTACCCACTAAACTGAGCCAAACAGGCAGTTGTGTTTTCAATAATCCAACCACCACAGTGACAAAAATGAAATCGGTAAAGTGGATAATCGAATCTGTAGCCATTTCAATGAGCAAGTAAAGAAGTAGACTGACGACGCCTGCATTAATACCGATAACAGCATGACGAATATAGGTCTGATTCATCCACCATGACCAATAAGGTAAAGTTGCAAAAATAAGAAAAAAAGAGGGCAGAAAAATACTGATCGTCGCAATTCCAGCATTCAATACGGGATAATCAGTAATGGGAATTAAAGCGCCTATATAACTTGCAAAACTAAATAACGGACCAGGCATAAGTTGAGCAAAAGCATAGCCTAAATCAAATTTTTCCGCTGAAACTAAATTGCTGGTGACAAAATCCTGATGTAAAAAAGGCAAAATAATATGCCCACCGCCAAACACTAGAGAAGCGGTGCGATAAAAACTTTCAAAAAATGTCACAGCCTGAAAAGCAGCGAAAAATTGAAATAGACAAAATGGCAAAATAAACAGAAGCAGCCAAAAGAAAGTATTCATTTTTTGGGTCAAAGAAACTTGGCTGATGAAAGCCTGATCAACAGATTTTTTCCCCTGAACAAGCGGAGAAAACCGGTTAAAGCCTATTCCTACAAGTGCTGCGATAAAAATGATGAGAATTTGATTGATGGCTAAGTCGAGGGTGTAAAGTAGCAAGGTACAACTCAACATTAGGATGTATTGCCACAGTTGCGTACAAAAACTACGTAACATTTGCCAAAACGCCCAAATGACCACTGCTAATACAACCAATTGAATATTGTGAAAAAATGCTGAAGATATGAATGGAAAAAATGATTGACCTAAAACGGCAATTAAGGTCATGAGTAAGGCAGAAGGTAAGGTAAAACCTAACCATGCCAGAACAGCGCCGTAATAGCCTTTTTTGACATAACCGATAGCCAGCCCGACTTGACTGCTGGTCGGTCCAGGTAATATTTGTGCCAATGCGACCAGTTGAGCATATTCAGCATCATCTAACCAGTTTAATTGTTTCACACAAGTTTGATGAAAAAATACCAAATGTGCAGCAGGACCACCAAATGACAGGCAACCTAGTTTTAAAAACGTAAAAAAAATGGTGTGATAATAAAGTATAGGCATGGTTGCTTTTAGTGAAGGTGAACGGTTTAAAGTGTAATATTTTGAGATGACGGTTTAACGAAACACTACATTTTTGTTTTAAAATTGCGCATACACTAAGCAACGCTTAAAAGGCATACTTAATTTTTTATAGTCGATGATATGTATGAAATATAGCTTTATTGCTTGTACTCTATTTATTTTAGCAGGGTGTCAAAGTATTCCGCAGTCCAGTATTACTAAGGGATCGGTCAGTTTATCTGAATCTACCTTAGCTGAAGCTCAAGTGCATACAGATCGTTTGGACTTTAAAAAATTAAAAAAACAAGAAAAACGTCCCATTGTTGCTTTGGTGCTCGGAAGTGGTGGAGCACGTGGTTATGCTCATATCGGTGTCATTCAAGTCTTAGAACAACACGGTATTCATCCTGATTTTATTGTGGGAACCAGTGCAGGCAGTATTGTGGGTTCCATTTACGCCAGCGGTAAAACAGCAAACGAATTGCGTGATATTGCTTTAAATATGAAAGCCAATGATGTACGAGATGTAAAAATTGATTTAAAAGGTTTCTTTGACGGTAAAAAAGTAGAAAACTATGTCAATGAACAAGTGAATAATACCCCTCTAGAAAAGCTGAAAACGCCCATGTATGTGGTGGCAACGCAATTAAAAGAAGGCAAAAAAGTGGTCTTTAACTATGGGAATACTGGACAGGCTGTACGTGCTTCAGTCTCTATTCCGAGCATGTTTGTTCCCACAAAAATTGGTGAAGATGAATATGTAGATGGCGGCTTGGTGAGTCCTGTACCTGTGGAAGTAGCGCATGATTTAGGTGCAGATATTATAATTGCAGTTGATATTTTGGCACAGCCTATTCACACAGAAACCAGTAATGTATGGGGGTTGTTTAATCAAAATATTAATATTATGCAAAATCATCTAGCCAGAGAAGAATTGCAATATGCAGATGTGATCATTCAACCTGAGTTAAAAGAAAAAGCGCATATTTTCGATGTGAAAAATCGTGAAATTACGATCCAAGCGGGAAGGGATGCTGCACAAAAACAACTCAATGCTATTTTTACTGCTATTGCTCAAAAGAACGATTCATCTCCTGTTAAAACGCGACAACTCACTGCTCAAGATTAATTTAACGTGATCTGATAGAGAGAATTTATGGCAGGCTAGGTCTTTTAAAGGGCTTAAATACTGGATATTTTTGACTACCATGAAAGTATAAAAGTTATCGATGATGTTTATTACCGCGATTTTCATTTTTTGATTCGTTTGTCTGCACTGACTAGAGCTGAAAGTTTATAAATATAGATTTCTGAATGGAAATAAAATTAGTATAAATAATAATGATGGCTTTCTGGCGCAATAAGCCCGCCAAGCGTGTTGAAAAAAGTTATAATCACGGCCAATACTATTGTCTGCTAAAGAGTCTAGAGAAAGCGATGTCCCCATTAGATCAAATTGCTCCAGTATTAGATGACCAGTCTGAATTAACCATGTCTGTTTTAATGACGCCAGATATGGCCAATTTTTCAGGAAATGTGCATGGTGGAACAATTTTAAAGTTATTGGATCAAGTCGCGTACGCTTGTGCTAGCAGATACTCAGGCAGTTATGTGGTGACTTTGTCAGTAGATAAAGTCAATTTTAAAGAACCCATTCATGTGGGTGAGTTGGTCACTTTTTTGGCCAGTGTAAACCATGTAGGACGTACATCCATGGAAATTGGTATTCGTGTAGAAGCACAAAATATTCAAAAACGTACTGTTCGCCATACCAATAGCTGTTATTTCACTATGGTCGCTGTAGATGAAAAAGGCAAACCACAAAAAATTCCGGCACTGGCTTTAGACAATGACTGGAAGCGGTGTCGTTTTGAAGCTGCTGAACAGCGTAAAGTGGCTCGTTTACAAGAGAGTCATCACCCATCTTGCAGTATTTATAAAAAATCATAAGTATTATTCAATATTAAGTAATATTCAAAAATATGGAATCAAGAAATCGCATTTATGCGGTTTTTTTAGTTTTGTAAGATTATTTTTAAATTTTAAATGGATTTAAAAAATAGAATGTCAAAAAAGAAGCTGGATGAGTATTCATCCAGCTTCTAGACTTAATGATTAATTTGCACAAACTAAAGCAAATAATTCATTAAGACTTCATTTTAAAAATTATTGAGCGGCTGATGGCGCTGGTGCTTCTTGTGCAGCTGCTTCTGATGCAGGTTGATTTGAAGAAGGTTGGCCAGCGGCAGATCCAAGATTTGTTGTTTCAGGTTGCTCTTGCGTAGAAACGACCACTTTTTCTTGAGTTTTTTGTTCAGCAGTTGCAGCAAAAGTAGTTGCAGTGGCAAAAGCAAAAGTAGAAGCAAGTAAGATTTGAGTTAATTTCATTTTAGGCATCCTTAATATTCATTAAAAAATTAAACAGTTCATATTTACCATCACATAAACACGAACTGGAGCTCATGCTAAAGTTGTTCGAGTTCAGGATCAATCAAAGCAACAAAGTGAAACAGTTCAATTAACGTGAAAAATACATGTCATGATTTAATGTTAATTTCATGTAACAAATCGCTTTAAAAGTGGACATAAAATGTATGTAGATATTTCTATTTGTGCTTATTGATCATTTTTACTCACCGAGATAAAACAAAAAATTAAAAAAATCAGGTTTATGAGCACTATATTTTTTTCTAAAAATGTAAATATATATTTCATTTTTCAAATTAAAATAGAATTAGTGGTTTAAAAGGTCGCTAAACATATAAATCACAGTTGAGCTGAAGTGGGTCAAAGTAAAAAAGAATTAAAGGATGTGAGCATTGCATTGAGTTCACGTTAAAAAAGACCAAAGTAGTTTAAAATGAGAAAATGCCTGATCGCATTTATCCAATTTTGCTTTATATAAAGCGCTCCTAAAGTTGATAGAGATTAAGTTTTGAAACTCATTCCTGCCATAAAAGCCGTTCCCACCCATATTATTTCTGGATTTTTAGGTGCGGGTAAAACGACATTGTTGAAATATCTACTGACTCAAAAGCCTGAACATGAAGTATGGGCCGTACTGATGAATGAGTTTGGTCAAATTGGTGTAGATCAGCACATGTTGACCCAAACTGAAGGCTATGAAGTGAAAGAATTACTGGGAGGCTGTTTGTGTTGTAGCAGTCAATTGCCAATGCAAATCGCATTGTCCAGATTAATCTCAGAAACTCAGCCAGATCGCTTGTTTATTGAACCGACCGGCCTCGGACATCCAGCGCAACTTTTGGAACAATTGACTGAACCGCATTGGCAGCAAAATATTGCGATGCAGGCTCTCATCACTGTAGTTGATGGCTCACGTTTACATGATGAGGCTTGGAGTAAGCAGAATTTATATACAGATCAGTTAAAAGCGGCACAAATAATGATCATCTCCCATGTGGATAGAATGAAGTCTGTAGATGATCAAGCCTTATATAATTTAAAAAATGAATATCAGGCTTATCAGCAAACATGGCTGATGAGTACGCAAGGCGAAATTACACTTGAACAAATCAATCTACCTTATAGCGGGATCAAACGTAAAATTCAGCCTCTACTTCATTTACAAAAAAAAATAGCGGTTGGGCAGAGTCTGCCTGAGATTAAACAATTGCCTTATCATTATTTTGAAACAGCGCAAGGCTATAGCATTGCAGGTTGGAAGCTGCCAAAACGTTGGCTTTTTGATTTTTATCCTTTATTGGATTTGTTATGTGAGCAACAAAATTGGTTGAGAATCAAAGGTATTTTTTATACCAATCAAGGCTGGAAAACATTTAATTTTAATCCTTCTCAATTTAATTATCAGTCTACTGAAGAAAATATTGATAACCGAATTGAAATTATTGTACAAGACCAGCGAGATTGGCAATTATTTGAAGAACAACTGTTTAAATGTCAGTTGAAGTCTGACTAAATTTAAAAACAGCACAGCAAAAACTGTTTAAATCTTATATGCTAAGCGCCAAATTTGAGGACTTTTTTATGGCGCTTAAAGCGACGATTTATAAGGCTGATTTAAATATCGCCAATATGGATAATCACCAATATGGTGATTATCAATTGACTATGGCTTTGCATCCATCTGAAACTATTGAACGATTGATGGTGCGTATTTTGGCTTATGCACGTTTTGCCGATGATGCTTTGGAATTTACCAAAGATCTATTTGAAACAGATGAACCTGCTTTATGGCAAAAAGACTTAACGGGTCAACTGATCAAATGGATTGAAGTCGGCAGTCCAGACGAAGATAAAGTCAAAAAAGCCAGTGCACGTTGTAAACAAGTTGCGGTAGTCACTTATGGAAATTCAGTAGATGAATGGTATAAGCGCAACAGCAAATTAAAAACTTTAAGCAATGTTCAAGTTTGGAAGCTCTCTACTGCAACCACAGAAGCACTGCCGCAACTGTGTGCACGTACCATGCAGCTTCAGTTAAATGTCATGGACGGTGAATGGACGATCATTGGGGATGATGCACAAGTGTTGGTTGAATGGGAACAATTACAGTAATCTTGATGAGGATGCGGGCTTAGGTTTGCATCCTGCAAGCAAAATTGTTTATGTAAAAACGACAAAAAATACTCATATGCTTAGTAAGATGACTATGGATTTAAGCTTTTTGCATGATTGCTCGCAGAGATTGAACCCAAAAAGCATGATGACCTTATATTTTCATTAGAAGAAAATGATGTAGATGAGCAGTAAGCACTTTTAAGTATTATTCATTTAAGCGAACGTATATAGCTCACAAAAAGTATTACAACGTCTGATGGGGGAGTGGATGAAAATCATCAAAAAATCTCTCTTTCATTTAGTCCATCATAATAGTGATCAGAAACTGCATTTTTAATCCCTTCTGAGTTAAAGCCTAAAAAATCAGTCAATTCGGTTTATAATGAGTTTTAAATTTTATGCCAATCTCAGGTAAATGATCATGACAAACGAACTTGAAATTATTGATTTAAAAGTGGGTGAAGGGAAGGAAGCGGTTAAAGGCGCGCTCATTACCACGCATTATACGGGCTGGTTAGAAGATGGAACTAAGTTTGATTCTTCAATTGACCGTGGCAATTATTTTGAAACAGTGATTGGAACAGGTCGAGTAATCAAAGGTTGGGATCAGGGCATAATGGGCATGAAAGTAGGCGGCAAGCGAAAATTGTTGGTACCTGCACATTTGGCTTATGGCGAACGAAAAATGGGTAAAGTTATTCCAGCAAATTCTAATTTAGTTTTTGAAATTGAGCTATTTGATGTCAAAACACGAGATTAATGGCTGATTAATAAATATCCTACAAGATAAATGGATGTATCTTGTAGATACTGAAAAAAAAAGTTTAAACTTTATTTTTTAAGCGTTACATTAGAAATCAGCTAAGCGTAATTAAAGGATGATTCGCTTTTTGTATAAGATCAATAATTCAATTAATATTACTCAATTTTTTCTTTTTGCCTGTTTATTAATAGTCATGGGCTGTTCACGTGTTTGGGCACTCTACGAACCAGCAACGGATGAATTTTATTTAAATCAACCTTTATTAAACCAAGTTGAATTTACTGAAAAGAGTACATCCCCATTAAAAGGAATGTGGCAGTATTATCCTGAACAATTTATTGTCAATCCCAGTGCTATTTTAAAGTCACAGGCGGTGGCTTTACCGATTTCATTCAAGGAAATTACGGGGAAAAATCAGACTTACGGCACATTTATTGGTCATTTTAAAATCCCTAAAGAATATATCGGTCGTCGTATTGCGGTGTATATTCCCAATCAATATGGTGCTTATCGGATGTATTTAAACGGAGATTTTATTCTTCGTTTAGGTGAAATTTCAGAAAATGCAAAAAATCAAGAAACCGAAAGTGCGCCAAGAATTGCTTATTTTGTATTGGAAAAAGAATATTTTTCTTTAACTTTTCAAGTCTCAAATTTTAATGCTTTGCACGGCGGATTAGAAAATCCGATGCGAATTGGAATTGCAAAAATTATCGCTTTGCAGTTCCAACAATTTATGATGAGTATCGGTTTGATGTGCGGTGCAGTCTTGGGTGTAGGCTTATTTACCCTCATGTTCTCGGTTTTCCAGCGATCTATTGGGCGCAGTAGTGTTCGAGTTTTTGTATTTGGCCTTTTTATTATATTTTTGGCTTTACATAATCTGTTTTCAGCGCCTTATGCGTATACCGCATTTATGAATATTAGTTGGTTATGGGGCGCACGTTTAGAAAGTTTATTTACTTATTTGACTATTGGATTTTTCCTTAGTTATATGTATTTACTGAATTGGCGCTATTTGCACCCAGTGGTGTATGTGCTTGCCATGTTTTTACTTCTGGTCAATATTTTGGTCACGGTATTTACCTTGCCTGAAGTGTTTCAACCGTTGGCATTTTACAGTTCAGTCCTGAGTCTGGTGGTTGTTTCAAATTTTGCCTATGGTTTTTATTTAACGCTTAAACATAAAAAAAACTATTCCACGATCAATGTATGGGCAGTCATTTTACTTTGTGTCACTTTTACACATGACTTTTTATTGACGCTTAATCTGATCGACTCATTCAATCTTTCTTTTATTTCGACCAGTTTTTATGCTTTATTAATTATGTTTCAACAATCCAAAAATTATGCGCGTCATTCTTATCATATTGAGCAGTTAAATAATAACTTAATTGAATTAAACAGTTCTTTGGACCAAAAAGTCCAAGAGCGTACTTCTCAATTAAGTTTATTAAATGAAAAGCTAGAACAGCAAATTCAAATTGATCCATTAACAGGTGCTTTTAACCGCCGAGCTTTAAATATTGAAATACAGAGGTTGTTTACATTTACTCAAAATCATAGCAATAGCACCTTGGCCTTCGCGATGTTAGATGTCGATTTTTTTAAAAATTATAATGATTATTATGGACATTTGAATGGCGATATTGTTTTACAGGATTTGGTTAAAGTCATTCAACAGACCTTACCAGACTCTGCATATGTCGCCCGTTATGGCGGCGAGGAGTTTGCCATTATTTTGCATAATATTCCCACAGTGGTCGTACTTAAAGTGATGCAACAGGTTTTAGATGCAGTGAGAAAAAAACATTTTGAACATTTGAACCGACCTGACCATAAACAATATGTCACTTTAAGCATGGGAGTAGCATGGATGGCACGAGAAAAACCCTATGCCAATATTCATGAATTAATGAAAGCAGCAGATGTTCAATTGTATGTTGCAAAACACGCAGGGCGAGACCAGTATCAACCACGCTCTCCCGAGATATTATAGGGAGCGAATCATTACAATGGGAGCACTCTGATCAGCCAGAAATACTTGCTTTTCAAAGGCATATTTTTGATAAAAAGGTAAGGCAGTTAAAGTGCTATCTACAGTTATTTCTGACCATTTGTGTTGCTGTGCTTGTGCAATAATATGAAAAAGTAATGATTTTCCAATGCCTTGCTGCTGTGATTCGGGTAAAACATAATGTAGTAGAATCTTTCCTTGATCGCTGACTAAAATAAATCCTAAGATATGGTTATTAATGACATGTACCCAACTATCGTTATAATGCATCCATAATAAAATATTAGTCTGAGTGATATTTTCCAAGCAAATCTGTATGTCACTTTCACGGCGCTGATGATCTAAAATACAAGAACGAATACTGGCATGAATCAGTTGAACAACAGTGGGAATATCTTGAATTTGTGCAGTTCTAATCATGGTGAATTATTTTATCAATTTAAGCATGCTATTTGAATGTAATTACATGATTTATAAAATAGCGATCTTGTTGCATTTTTAAGAGTTTTATTTTTCAGAATCAATTCTACTTTTTAAGATTCATTTCAGTTTAATTTGATAAAAATATCATCTGAAATAACGCAATATCATGCTTCTTTAAAAAAAGGAAAGCGCAATGACCCATTGATGGATGATGCGTGATATTGGACAAATAAAATGATTTTTGAGCACCCATCAATGCAAACTCGCTTGCTTTCAACTTTGCTTTCCGCGTCGCTTTCTTTGGCTTTATGGCAAATACCCCATTTGGCTTGGAGTAAGGTGCCAGAACCGTCTGATAATCTGACGGTGATTGGTTATCATGAAATTATTAACAGTAAAAATGCGCTGATTCCGCAATATGCTGTCACCACCCAACAGTTTCAGCAACATATTCTTTGGCTGCAAAAAAATGGCTTCCATTTTATTAGTATTGACCAGTTGATTCAGGCACATCAAGGCAAATACCATTTACCTCAAAAACCAGTTTTATTAACGGTGGATGATGGTTATGCTTCTTTTTATCAAAATGCCTATCCGATTGTAAAAGCCAATAAAATTCCAGTGGTATTGGCAGTAGTGGGTTCATGGCTACAGCCCAAAGAAGGGCAAAAGGTTGATTTTTCAGGTGAGTCGATTCAACGTAATCAGATGTTGTCTTGGACAGAATTAAAAGAAATGCAAAATAGTGGTTGGGTAGAAATTGCCAGCCATAGTTACGATTTACACCGAGGGATTTTGGCTAATCCACAAGGTAATCTTGAGCCAGCAGCCGTAACGCGCTTATATGATCCTAAAACGGCCAGTTATGAAAATGACATGGCTTATGAGCAGCGTATTAGCCGTGATTTAAAAAAGAACAATGAAATTTTGATCGCACATGGATTGAAATCACCGCGTGTAATGGTATGGCCTTATGGTCACTATAATATGCAAACAGTCAATATTGCTAAAACAGCAGGTATGCCGATTGCCATTAGTCTAGATGATGGTGAAAATTCAGTGAAAAAATCACTGGGCCAACTGAATCGTATTTTGGTTGAAGGGGATATGACTACAGCGGATTTGGCGCAGGAAATTCAAAATCGTCAGCAAAATCTGGGTGACAATAATCGTCCACAAAAAATCATGCATATTGATTTAGATTATATTTATGACAAAGACCCGATACAACAAGAACGTAATTTAGGTCATTTACTTGATCGAATTGTCGCGATGAAGGTCAATACTGTGTATTTACAAGCCTTTTCCGATCCTGATGCGAATGGTTCGGCAGACATGGTGTATTTCCCTAATCATTATTTACCTATGCGTGCAGATTTGTTTAACCGTGTGGCTTGGCAAATTCAGACCCGCACTCCAGTCAGTCGTGTATATGCATGGATGCCATTATTGGCTTGGGAATTACCTGCCGATAATCCAGTATCTCAAGATGTAGTAGAAACGCAGCAAGTACAGAATAATCAACATTTGAATATGGGATATCATCGTCTAAGTCCATTCTCGGCAGATGCTCGTCAGACGATTCGTGGTATTTATCAAGATTTGGCTAAATCAGTGCCTTTTAATGGCATTTTGTTTCACGACGATACTACCTTGTCAGATTATGAAGATGCCAGTCCAGAGGCTATGCAAGCTTATGCCGCTATTGGGTTACCCCGCGATTTGGCATAAATTCGGAGTAGCGAAGCAGACTTACAAAAATGGACTGCTTTTAAAACGCAATATATTGATGATTTTGCAATGCAACTGGCACAGGAGTTACGCCAGTATCATCCATTTTTACTGACAGCACGTAATTTGTATGCGCAAGTGGCTTTAAAACCCTATGCAGAAAATTGGTATTCACAGTCTTTGGAGCAGTCCTTAAATCGTTATGATTTTACTGCAATTATGGCCATGCCCTATATGGAGCAAGCACCGAATAATGATGTTTTTTATCACGATATTTTAAACCGCGTAAAGCAATTTCCAAATGGAATTCATAAAACGGTTTTTGAGTTACAAGCAGTGAATTGGCGCACCAATCAAAAAGTTCCATCAGAAGAAATGGCTGCCACTATTCAGTCTTTATATGAACAGGGTGCAATGCATGTGGCGTATTATCCAGATGATCCGATTCAAGATCATCCTGATCCTCAAATATTACATAAAGCATTTGATTTGAAATCAAACAAACTTATTCCTTAAAGGAATTTCATATGTCAACGCTACACTATTTTTGGCATTCTGCATTGCACTTTGTCTTTTACTATCCATTGTTTATGTCGTATTTATGGATGATTGGCGCGCTTATCTTTTATTGGAACGAAAGACAACTAACACCCTATCAACAACCAGGAATACTTCCATTTTATCCGAAAGTGGCGGTGTTGGTGCCTTGCTTTAATGAAGGTGAGAATGCCGAAGAAACACTAAGTCACGCTTTGGCACTGAATTATCCCCATTTTGAGGTGATTGCAATTAATGATGGCAGTTCAGATCACACCGCAGAAGTTTTAAATCGTCTAGCCAAGCAACATGAAAAATTACGCGTGGTACATTTGGCACAAAATCAGGGCAAAGCCATGGCGTTACAAGCAGGTAGTGTAGTAACGGATGCCGAATATTTACTGGGCATTGATGGCGATGCTTTACTTGATCCACATGCTGCAACGTGGATGCTGAAACATTTTATTGAAGATGAAACGGTGGCAGCCGTTACGGGGAATCCTCGAATTCGCACCCGTTCAACTTTAATTGGACGTATTCAAGTCGGAGAATTCTCATCCATTGTCGGCATGATTAAACGTGCTCAACAAAGTTTTGGACGACTGTTTACCGTCTCTGGCGTGATCACTGCATTTCGTAAAAGTGCTGTGCATGAAGTAGGGTATTGGTCTGCAGATATGTTGACCGAAGACATTGATATTAGTTGGAAATTACAACGTGCTGGCTGGAATATTCAGTTTGAACCCAATGCTTTGGTCTGGATTTTAATGCCAGAAACATTCAACGGCTTGTGGAAGCAACGATTACGCTGGGCGATGGGTGGGGCACAAGTACTCATTAAAAATATTGATGTACTGTTTAAACCTAAACTTAACTTTTTATGGCCACTCATTTTTGAATTAATTTTGACTTTGGTGTGGTCATATTTAATGTTATTTATGTTGCTGGTTTGGTTACTACACTTTATTCCATCGTTGGGAATTACGGGTATTAATTCCCCATTTTTGCCTTACGGAACAGGAATGCTACTTGGTGGAACATGTTTGTTGCAATTTGCGATCAGTCAATGGATGGACAGCCGTTACGAACCAAGATTAGGCAAAAATTATTTTTGGATGATTTGGTATCCATTTGTTTTTTGGCTGATTACACTTTCTGCCAGTATTGTGGCCTTCCCCAAAGTATTATTTCGTGGTCAAGGTCAACGCGCACGATGGGTCAGTCCTGACCGAGGAATGCGTGATCCAACTTTAAATGATGTGAGTATTATCGATGAAAAGTAATCCTTTAATTATTGATTTACGACATTATTTACCTTGGCATAAACGCTATGCATCTAATACCTCGACTGCAATACTGTGGGCTGTTTGGTTACTTCTTTGGCGACCTGTATTGCTGATTGCAGGAATCTTGGGCTTGCAAAAGCAACATGTTTTTTCAGCGTTTGGTTTAGGGATAGAACACGGTATAGGTGCTTTAATCTTGTGTACTGTGATTTTATTGTTATGGTCGAACTATATGCCTGCTTACTGCGTAAAGAAAACAGCGCATAAAACTATTCATGAGTATGGGGATTACTTTAATTTAACTGCACAAGAAATTGAGTATGGTCAGCAACAGAAAGTCTGTGTAATCCATCATGATGAATACGGTAAAATTATTCGAATTGAATCATAATTTTCCACTTTGGCTCATGTTAAAAAAATCCCTCAATATGGATAAAAAATTGGGGATTTTTATTGTATTCATTTTAATTCTTTTATTTTTTTACAATTTAAAACAAGAGCTTGAAGTCTTTAAAAAAGAATATCGAACAACTAAAAAGCCAGAAAATGTATGATTTTTGCTCAAACTGGTTTATATATGATAAAGATAATTACTATTTACGCGTGAGAGTGACGTTATGGTCAAAATACTTTTGTGCTTATGTTTTTTTATTGGATTGATTGTCATTTGGAAAGTGGGTTTTAAAATGTATATTCACCACTATCATCAGCGGCGTAAAACACAGCAAACAGAACCCTCAACTTCCGCTGTTTCATTTTTGAGTAGTGACCTGTCAACACTATCTGAACCACGTCTAGATGAAGTAGAAGAATATGAACAACAACTTTTTGATGATGTCTGTGAGATATTTTTTGAACATCCCCCGACAGATCGGGATTCAGAACAAGCCGTTGTGATACAAGAAAATCTACTCCGAAAATTGCCTGCGAAAACCCAAACACAAATTCGTCGTCTGGATTTAGAAGAATGGTCGATTTATTGGACTTTTTACGATCAGTCCTTGGAATATTATGTCGGGCGTTATGGCGTGTTTTATACGCATGTTGACCGTTTTGGTCAGGAACATAAATTTGAGATTAAGGAAAAATATAGGCAGGTTTAGCTTAGTGACGGTATTGCGCGCAGACCAAAAGATTAATCAATTATATTATTCAATATAAATATTTAAAGTGTATTCATCTGCCTTTACCTACAAGGTTCTAATCGGTTGGGTTTGACCCACTCTCAGCAAAAAAATCTTATTTGCACTCTTCATTAAAATAGTACTTTTTCATTTAAGTGACCGATTTTTTTAAATTTTAATAAAAATATCATCTGGTTAAGTTTTAAACATTAATCATTGGGTATAGATAGCGTGTATTTAAATGCTTTTAAAATACGTTCAATGATCAGAATTAAATTATTGACCTTTGAACTGTGCAGCACGTCGTTGAAGCATAGCCATCACACCTTCTTGTGCATCTTGTGTTTTTAACAAAGGGCTAAGATGCTGGGGTAAACGGGAAAATGCCATTTCAGTGCCGTACTCAGCGGCGTCTTTGGCAGAAGCAAGTGTGGCTTGAACTGCAAGTGGTGCAGCTTGAGCAATATGTCCCGCCAGCTCAAGGGCACGATTGAGTGGTGATTCTGTTGTAATTTCACTGATCAGATTTAAATCGAGTGCTGTTGCTGCATCAAATGCATCGCCTGTAAGTAAGTAGCGCATGGCTTTTGCCCAACCTGCGGCCTGAACAAAACGAATAGTTGCACCGCCAAAAGGTAAAATGCCACGTTGCACTTCCATTTGAGCAAACTGCGTCGTATCTTGTGCAATGACGAGATCGGCATTTAACATCAGTTCGATGCCTGCGGTATAGCAAAAGCCTTGTACTGCAACCACCACAGGTTTTTTACGTACTCGTCCGCTCGTTCCCCAAGGATTAATTTGCATGTCATCAAAAGCAAATATTCCTGTTTCTAATTTGGGCTGCAATTCCACCAAGTCTAGACCTGCAGTAAAATGTTCACCATGTGCAAAAATGACGGCACAACGTAAGTGTGGAAGATCTTCATACTCAGTCAGCGCCAGTGATAAATCATCAATTAAATGGCTATCAAATGCATTTCGCTTAGCAACACGATCAAGGCCAATTAAAAACAAAGACCCACGTATTTCTCGGCTCACTTTCCCTGGATGATCTGACATAGTTATTTTCCTTGGATCATTTTTTCTATTTTTAAGTGATCTTTAGAAAACTGTCAAATGCTGCGTGTTGATTTGAATTTAACCATTAATTTTAAAATTAAAATGGTGATTTTATGAATCTTACAAGATTCAGAATAGAATTAATTTAGCTTGCGTTCAGCGAATTTTTTTTCATAATAACGGCATTCTCTTTATCCATTTGTTGCTTGTTATGTCACCTTTAGAAATTATTGCAGTCATCATTAGTATTATTGGTGTGACATTAACCATTAGACGAAATATGTGGTGTTGGTGGTTTAACTTTGTGGCCTTTGTACTCTATGCCTATTTGTTTTATGAATTTAAGTTATATGGCGAAACTATTTTGCAATTCTTCTTTATGGGGATGAATTTTTATGGTTTCTATCACTGGTTCAAGGGCAAGCAGCAAGACCATGAAATTCGTATTGAACCGATTGCATCCAAAACTGTGATGTTACAAATGGGCTTTGCAGCAATAGGAGGATTAATTTTTGGTTTAATTTTAAAACACTTTACCGATGCTGCTGTACCGATGTTAGATTCTCAATTGGCTGCATTTAGTTTATTGGCAACCTATTGGACCAGTCGTAAACATATTGCGACTTGGGTGTTGTGGGTTTTTGTCGATATTGTTTATGTGGGCATGTTTATTTATAAAGATTTATTTCTGACTGCCGGTTTATATACCGCTTTTGTTGCTTTGGCCGCTTTTGGTTGGTGGCAGTGGCAACAAGTGAAAAAGAAACAGGCACACAGTCATTTTAAAGGCGTTTAAATATTTTGACTCATCATTGGAATTTTGAATATGTTGATTGATTTTATACAATATCAACTTAGACAATTTGAAGAAATGGCTGCAAGGATTCAGGCTGCACCTGAAAAATATATCACTTTTGATTCAGTCTCCGATTTTTACAAAGCTGAATGGTTAAATGACTTTCCGCGAGGAACGACATGGTCAGCAACAGGATTAGATGATGGGGCTGAACAATTTTATGCCATTGTTGAATATCGAACACATTTCTTGAAAATCTCGTGTACCGATAAAATTGAGATCTGTTATGGCGTACATGGCCAATAGTTTAGAATGTGTGGTCAATGACAATAAAGCGAGAATCCAATTAAATAGAGACGAATGAAAATACGCTAGATCATTGAATTTCTCTGTGTTGAGAACTGATGATCAGGATAAGCAATAAAAAGATAAAGGACAAAATTATGGCGCACCGTTTTACGATTAACTCTACCATTCAAGGTGTTTCAATTGACGAGTTTAAACGTCTTGCAGCAAATACAAGTTTACACGAAGCGGTGTGTAAACGTATTCCAGGTGAAAAATTAGAAATTATTGAATCTCAAATTAATGGAAATACCTATACGCTGCGCCGTGCTTATAATTTAGATGTGAATATTCCAGATATTGCAAAAAAGCTCCTGAAAGATGCCTTTCGTTTAAAACGTACAGATATTACTGATTTGCAGGCATTAAGTTCTACAATAGAATTGGGTGCAAATTTACCTTTGGAAGCGAACTGCGAACGCTCTGTAACAGGAGATGACCAACAAATTCATATCACTTTAAATTGGCAAGTCAAAGTTAAAGTGCCTTTGGTGGCCGGTATGTTGGAAAAACATGCGGAAGGCGAGATTCGTAAATTTAGTGATGTTGAAATCCAGATTGTTGAAGATGAACTAAAGAAAAATCTCAGCGTATAATCTTTAAATTTTTTTAATTCAATCATGTCCGTTCATGCCACTATGTACGGGCATTTTTTTTTATAATTTTTCATTATTTTATAATTGAAATTATTTCATTGAAAAGCATTTCAATTGATTTAAATCGACTTATGAATAGATGGATGATTAAAATATTCTTATAAAAATATTTAAAGGCGAATAAAATAAGGGAATAAGGAGAACAGTACACCAAGGCCTGATAACCATAAAGTAGTGTCAATAAAATAAGAATAGACCATCAGCAGTAGACCACAGACCAAAGGCACCATTTTTTTTTGCTTTTTGCCATATAAGAAATAGCCTAAGCCTATAAAGCTAAAAATTAAACCGAGCAAAAGTTGAGTGGTATTCATATTGATTATGTTTATATAGCATTGGACTGATTATAAAGTAGAAGATTAAATTTAGCTTAAATAATGAAGGTTTTGGGATAAAGAACCGAACTTTTGAAGTTTAAAGTACATTTGCTTTTATTTAAATTTAAAATATATGACTTAAAGTCTAGGAAAAAATATGAGTGCAATTTTAGCTGTAGCCCGACGTGGTGAAGTGATTTTAACGTTAAAAGCTGCATCTGTTACGACCTTGGAATTAAACAGCGTATGGTTAAATGAGTTGGCAACAGCCATGCAAGCCACCATGCTGGAACGTAATGGTGTCGGAATTGCCGCACCGCAGGTCTATGTATCTAAACGTTTGATTATCATGGCTTCACGTCCAAACTTACGTTATCCCGATGCACCTGATATGGATGCTGTGGTCATGGTGAATCCTGAAATATTGGAAAAATCTGTAGAAACAATTATAGGTGAAGAAGGTTGTTTAAGTGTGCCTGATAAACGTGGACAAGTAGTACGGGCAGAAATGGTGAGAGTGAAATACTTAACGTTGCAAGGTAAGTTAGTTGAAACAGTCTTTCGTGGTTTTCCTGCACGGATTGTGCAACATGAGGTGGATCATTTAGATGGCGTGTTGTTTGTGGAAAGAATAGAGCATTAATTGGGTAGTTTTTTGAATGAGTACGAACGAGTCCGAATGTAGCCGGTAGATTTAAAAATAGAGTTGTCATGAATACGAATAGTTTGGAAATGAAAAAACCCTCACTTGGAGGGGTTTATTGAGAAATTGATTTATTTAAATATCAATTGAATCATCTAAATTTGGCATTAACCAACGCTTCGCTTCATCCATCGACCAGCCTTTGCGCTCTGCATAACTGTCTAACTGATCTTGCGCAATCTTACCGACATTAAAATATTCAGATTGGGGGTTGCTGTAATAGAAACCGCTCACGCTCGAAGGTGGCCACATTGCAAAGCTCGAAGTAAGTTCCGTACCAATGGCATTGGTTGAATCTAACCAGCTAAATAATGTCGCTTTTTCAGAATGTTCAGGGCATGCAGGGTAACCTGGAGCAGGACGAATTCCGACGTACTTCTCTTTAATCAAATCTTCATTTGACAGTTGTTCTGCTGCTTGATACCCCCAGAACTCTTTACGAATACGTTCGTGCAAATGCTCAGCAAAAGCTTCTGCAAAACGGTCACCCAAAGACTGCGCTAAAATTGCAGAATAATCATCGCCTTTGGCTTTGTATTCATGTGCCATTTCTTCTGCACCGAAAATTGAAACTGTAAAGCCACCTAAGTAATCATCAAGGCTTGTCTCTTCAGGGGCAATAAAATCGGCTAATGAGAAGTTTGGTTTTTTAGAGACTTTGTCTGACTGTTGACGGGTATGTTCAAATTTATGCGTTACGCTTTGATTTTCATCATAAATAGACACCGTATCTGCATCAGTGCGTTTTGCAGGTGCGAGGCTAAATACTGCACGTGCATCAAAACGATTATTTTCGACAATATCTTTTAGCATGATCTGTGCTTGTTCATACAAATCAGTTGCTGCTTCTCCGACGACATCATCGGTTAGAATAGCAGGGAACTTGCCTGCCAAACTCCACGAAATAAAGAACGGTGTCCAGTCAAAATAAGGGACTAACGTCGCTAGCGGATAATTTTTCAGGATGTGCTGACCAAGCACGTTTGGTTTAGGTGGCACATAGTTTGTCCAGTCAATTTTCACGCCATTGGCAATAGATTCTGGATAAGATAATTTCGCTGCTTTGGGTTGTTTGTTAGCAATACGTTCACGAACTTTGGCATATTCTTCACGGTAACCTTTAATGAATTCAGGCTTCATTTCAGGTGACAGCAGGGACGTTGCCACACCGACTGCACGAGATGCATCAGCGACATAAATGACGGCATCATTTGAATATTGCGGATCAATTTTAACCGCAGTATGTGCTTTCGATGTGGTTGCACCACCAATCATCAATGGAATATGGAAACCTTTGCGCTGCATTTCTTTGGCAACAAATACCATTTCATCTAAAGATGGCGTGATGAGACCAGATAAACCAATAATATCGACTTTTTCATCAATGGCAGTTTGTAGAATTTTTTCCGCCGGCACCATCACGCCAAGGTCAACAATGTCATAGCCATTACAACCCAAAACAACGCCTACAATATTTTTACCAATATCGTGTACATCGCCTTTTACCGTTGCCATCAAGATTTTACCCTTGGTTTGACCTTCTTCTTTTTCTGCTTCGATGTACGGGTTCAGCCAAGCCACGGCTTGTTTCATCACACGTGCCGATTTCACTACTTGTGGCAAGAACATTTTACCTGCGCCAAACAAATCACCTACCACATTCATGCCAGACATGAGTGGCCCTTCAATCACATCTAAAGGTCGGGTTGATTTTAAACGTGCTTCTTCAGTATCGATATCAATATAAGCGGTAATACCTTTGACTAAGGCATATTCAAGGCGTTTTTCAACAGGTTGATCACGCCATTCAAGATTTTCAGCTTCACGTTGTGCGCCGCCTTTACCACGGTATTGTTCAGCAACTTCAAGTAGCTTTTCTGTAGCATCTTGACCACTTTCACCTTGGTTTTGGTTAAGAACAACATTTTCAACGGCTGCTTTTAATTCTTTCGGAATATCATCATAAATAGCAAGTTGTCCTGCATTTACAATGCCCATGGTCATGCCTTGTTGAATGGCGTGGTAAAGGAATACGGCATGAATCGCTTCACGGACAGGCTCATTACCACGGAATGAGAACGATACGTTCGAGACACCACCAGAAATCATCGCATGGGGAAGGTTTTGTTTAATCCAACCTGTTGCTTCAATGAAATCAACCGCGTAGTTATTGTGTTCTTCAATACCCGTTGCCACAGCAAACACGTTCGGGTCGAAAATAATATCTTCAGCAGGGAAGCCAACATCGTTCACTAAAACATCATATGAACGCTTACAAATTTCTCGTTTACGCGCTGCTGTATCGGCTTGACCAGCTTCATCAAAAGCCATAACAATAACTGCAGCACCATACTGACGGCATAAACGTGCTTTTTCGACAAACTCGTCATAACCTTCTTTTAGAGAAATAGAGTTAACGACAGGTTTACCTTGAACGCATTTCAAGCCTGCTTCAATAATTTCCCACTTTGATGAGTCAATCATGATTGGAACACGGGAAATGTCGGGTTCAGATGCAATCAGATTCAAGAACGTGACCATTGCTGCTTGTGAATCCAACATGCCTTCATCCATGTTGATGTCGACAATTTGCGCGCCACCTTGAACTTGGTCTAAGGCAACCTCTAAAGCTTCGGTATAATTTTCTTCACGAATTAAACGTGCGAATTTTTTTGAACCTGTAACGTTGGTACGCTCACCGACATTCACAAACAATGAATCTTTGGTGATGTTAAATGGCTCTAAACCTGAAAGACGACAAGCGGGTTCAATATTTGGAATTTGACGGGGTGCAATATCTTTGACAGCATTATAAATAGCACGAATATGATCTGGCGTTGTACCACAGCAACCACCTGTGATATTGATTAGACCACTTTCTGCAAATTCTTTTAAGAATGCCGCAGTTTCTTCAGGGGTTTCATCATAACCACCGAAAGCATTCGGTAAGCCTGCATTAGGATGTGCTGAAATAAAGGTATTGGCCACATCACCCACTGTTTTTACGTGTGGACGCATGGCATCTGCACCTAGAGCACAGTTAAAACCAATCGAGAGTAAATCGCCGTGACGTACAGAGTTCCAGAAAGCTTCAGCCGTTTGACCCGTTAAAGTACGACCTGAAGCATCGGTAATGGTGCCTGAAATCATCAACGGTAATTCATAACCTAACTGTTTAAAGACTTCTTTGACTGCAAAAATGGCCGCTTTACAGTTCAAAGTATCAAATACAGTTTCAATCAATAAAATATCTGCACCGCCTTCAATCAGCGCGTGTGCTGCTTCAATATAGTTTTCTTTGAGTGCATCAAAAGTCACATTACGAAATGCAGGATCATTGACATTCGGTGAAATTGAGCAAGTACGTGATGTCGGCCCAAGTACACCTGCGACAAAACGAGGTTTGTCAGGGGTTGAATATTTTTTACAGGCTTCTTTGGCAATACGTGCTGCTTCAAAGTTAATCTCATGAACTAAATCTTCCATGTGATAGTCAGACATAGAAACGCGTGTACCATTAAAGCTGTTGGTTTCAATGATATCCGCACCCGCATCTAAGTAATCTTCATGGATACTTTGAATAATGTGTGGTTGGGTCAGCACCAATAAATCGTTATTTCCCTTTAGGTCAGATGCCCAGTCAGCAAAACGCTCACTCCGATAATCTGCTTCTTCTAATTGATGGCGTTGAATCATGGTGCCCATTGCACCATCAATAATTAGAATACGTTTGGCGAGAAGCTCTTTTAAGGTGGCAAGCGTGGACATAAATAATCCCGATCCAGTGGAATATAAAATGGCTGCTATCTTAGCAGAATTACACTGCTTTTGAGGGATATTCAGCCAAATGGGCCGTTTTCCACTTCAAAATAAACGATTACTGCTTTATTTTTCATCGAATTGAAATATGTCAGGACTACTATGATTTAAGTGAGATCAGCAAAAAAATAAGGTAGTTTGCCCATTCATAAATTTTTATATAGATGACTATTTTTGCAATATATCCATGCATGATGATTGAGTTTAAATATTGCAAAGAATAGATTCAAAAAAATATTTCCCAAAATGTATAGGGGAATGACTTAAATTAAGTCAATTTTTTAATAATTGACTTAATATGGCGCACGCTTGTCATATAATTGTCACAATTAAATTGAACAATAAGGGGATATTATTATCCCTTTGAACCGTTTGCATGAATTCTAATATTCCTCCCGTCCAAGATCAGGTTTCATCAGCGCCACTGAAATCGACGAATGTGCATGTGCCTACACCGAAATTTTTTATGCCGGTGTTTTTAACGGTCATTATTGCAACTTTGGTTTACATTGGTTTTCAGCTTTCTGCTGATTTGTCTCATGTTCCAACTTTAAGTTTATATTCTGTTATCTTGCTGGCTACCGCTTTATTCATTGCTTTGGGCTTTGAGTTTGTCAATGGTTTTCACGACACTGCAAATGCAGTGGCGACAGTCATTTATACCAATGCCTTATCTGCACCAGTTGCGGTAATGTGGGCTGGTTTTTGTAATTTTCTTGGGGTCATGGTTGCAAGCGGGGCAGTGGCCTACGGCATTATTGCTTTGTTGCCGGTCGAGTTAATTATGAATGTTAGCTCGGGCGCTGGTTTTGCCATGGTCTTTGCCATGTTGATTGCAGCCATTCTATGGAATTTGGGTACTTGGTTTTTAGGTATTCCTGCTTCAAGTTCACATACTTTAATCGGTTCGATTTTAGGTGTGGGCATCATGAATTATCTTTTAAATTCAGGAGGTGGAGCAAGTGGTGTAGATATGGATCAGGTGATTAAAGTCGGTAAGGCTTTGTTATTTTCACCTTTGATCGGATTTGCTTTTGCTGCGATTGTATTTTTACTGGTTAAAAAAGTCTTTAAAAAACAAGTAGAATTGTTTCAGCCACCTGAAGGTAACAAGCCACCACCACCGATGATCCGCGCGATTCTGATTTTCACTTGTACAGGGGTGAGTTTTGCTCATGGTTCAAATGATGGTCAGAAGGGTATGGGTTTAATTATGTTGATTCTGATTGGTATTGTTCCTCTGGCTTATTCTCTGAATAAAAATCTAGATGCTCAACATATTCAATCTTTTAATCAACTGTCGAATCAGACTGCAGATATTTTGTATGTAAATCATACAGCAATAACCGATGAAACAGCGCGTAATACATTAACCACATATATTCAAACCAAAGAAATTACACCTGAAGTGGTTCCAGCATTGGCCAGTTTAACCGATCATTTGGGTGACCGTGTTGCGCAATATGGTGACTTAAAAGCCATTCCTGAAGCGGAAGTTTCGATTATTCGCAACGATATGTATTTGAGTAGCACAGCATTTAAGCGTTTGGATAAAGCTGAACAACTGCCTGCCATGTCGCAAGACCAGGGCAAAGCGATTAAAGAATATCGTAGTAAATTAGATTCTTTCCTGCAATATATTCCAACTTGGGTGAAGGTTGCAGTCGCTCTAGCATTGGGCTTAGGCACAATGGTCGGCTGGAAGCGCATTGTGGTCACAGTGGGTGAGCGTATTGGTAAAAATCACATGACTTATGGTCAGGGCATGTCAGCAGAATTGGTCGCGATGACCACCATTGCGGCTGCAGATGGTTTTGGTATGCCAGTGTCGACCACACATGTATTAAACAGTGCGGTTGCGGGTACGATGGTTGCCAATAAATCGGGGTTGAATTTTGCCACCGTGAAGGTCATTTTGTCCGCTTGGATTTTCACCTTACCTGCCACCATTTGTTTATCGGGTGGTTTGTACTGGTTATTCTTACAGTTTACTTAAAACTTTGTTCAACTAAAATTTGCCATCAAAAAACGCTGCATTTGCAGCGTTTTTAGTTTTAGAAATATTGTAAAAATAAGCTTATTTTTTCTGTTTGCCTATCATTTTATCTAATCGTAATTTTTGATTGGCAAATCCATACAAAGCAGCAAAAGGTAAAGCACTCCGCGCTAAATAAGCAACACGCCATAAGCCCCCATGATTTGCTCCATGCATCATCAGTTCTAAAGGATGATCTAGATGCATTTCAGGATTGGCGACAGATTCAGGATGACGCAAGTCATGAATCCATAAGGCAGCCATTATTGCATTGGTCGTTTCAGGTTCAAATGATTCAACATCAAACAAGCTGGCCCCATTGAAAGCAGCTTTTAATAATGGATTTTTAGTCACCGAATGGGTGGTGGTCGATGGCGCAATATTAATACTGACCCGTTGCCCAGAATGGCGTGCCAAAGTTGCGCGCCATTGTTGGATGCGTTTTGCTAAAGCATAATTTGGTCCTTGTTCGACCACTAGACAGTCTGCAATTCCATACTCTTTGCCATTCTCTGAGGTAATGAGTGTGTGACGATTTTTTTTGAAAAAATACTGCCCAGAAACGGTCGCAATAGTTTTACTGATCATCTGCTGAGTTTTTGAACGTTGTTGAAATTTTTGACGTGATGCTGTGATGACTTCTTTAGGAACGGCATAGACATCGGTGGGTGTGCACATAAACATTAAACTGGTATCAGATTTTTGCTGACTGACATGCTGCATAATGCTGTCCATCGCCATCGAAACACGCACGTGTTTTTCACCATCTAAATACGCAATTGCTGCCAGATCAAGCTGATGTTCATTTTGACTTAACCAATGTGCAATTTCAGGTGTTTGCGTCAATAAATCTGCACCTAATTTTTCTTTCAAAATTGCGGTAGATGTATTTGGACTTAATTTTTCGCTACAAGGCGCGTATAAAGTGGCGTTGCCTTGTTGGATGGTTTTTAAGATTTTGCCCCAAATACGCTGATTGGGCAGATCGACGGCAACAATATTGGCTTTCCATTTGGATAACCAAGTCAGTGGGCCTGCTTCTGAACCCGCTCCAAATAATACCAAAGTACGGTCAGAAAGATTAAACCATTCAGGATGTGATTGCGCAGTTCGTAAAGCATCAGCATGGCTGGGTTCAATAATGCCAGTATCTTCCCAATGCTGAATTTGCGCGAGTAACGCTTGACCTTTTAATTTTTCACCCTTGTAAGGTACATACCATTCAGGTGCAGCATCATTTTCACCTTGAAGTTTAATGGTATATAAATTTTCTATTTTTACATCGTTCATCATATCTTTTAGCAAATAACGTTGACCGTTTCGATAAAAATGAAAACTATGATGTGCTTTATGTAATCCCTGCTTGGCGATAGTAATGGGATGTATACCATTACGAATACCTTGTTCAACCAACATTTTAAAATAAGGAGGGTAACGCTTACGCCAATTTTTTTCAGCTAAGGCTTTTTGAGAGGACTGGTGATCGACCATTGAAAGGGCTTCAGCGATAATTTCTTTTCCAGTTCGAGAGCTACTGGCTTTATGGCTAGAAGAGGGGATTGGAAATTGAAGACCATCGAATGATGTTGGCATGCACAACTCGCAAAAGAGAATAATTAATATACAGACGTATACATTATCTATGCCAAATTCACCAATTGATTGGCATTAAGTGACAAAATGAAGTGAATTAATGTCGGATTTAATTGAAAAAATAAAAGCCTTCAGATGGCATATCCAATCGTGAAGGCTAAAATAATGAGTAAATATAGTTTAACAACGGCCTTTTTTAGCCTGACCCGGTGGACAAAAATCACCTCGGTCATGTGGATGAGAACTGCGATCAGGATCAACAACAATACTGCCGTCACGTGTATGAACAGCACAGGAAGTTAAAGCAAAACTTAGGCATAAACTCGTTAGTAACCCTATTTTTCTCATGACATTATCCTTAATTTATCTTCGCTATGTCATTTATTATATGAAATAAAATTGACTAAAATATATACAGAATTGTTATGTGAATGTTTCAAATTAATCAAAAGATCACTTAAAAATCTGAGTGAAAAATAAATATAAAAAAAGGATTCTATTCATCAGAATCCCAAAAAGTAATTTAAAATCAATTAAAAGGGCAGTTGCATTAGCTGATTGATGAAGTGTGAAACAATACGTGGTTCTAGAATGATGGTCATAATGACACCATAAGCTGCACCCCATAAATGTGCGCTATGATTAATATTGGAGTTACCACGTTTGCCTGACCAAATACTGTAGCTCACATATAAGATAGCAAAAATAATCGCTGGAACAGGAATAAAGAAAACAAAAATCAGTTTCCAGGGTTCAAACAAAATATAAGCGAATAAAACCGCTGATACCGCACCTGAAGCACCTAAACTTGCCCAGCGGTGATCATTTTTATGCTTGAGATAACTGGGAATAATTGCAACAATTAAACCGCCCAAATAGAACAACACAAAACCCAGATCAAAAAAATACTGGCGATAGAAGCTCTCAATGACACTACCAAAAAATAACAAGGTAATCATATTAAAAATAAGATGAGCGCCATCTGCATGAATAAAACCATGGGTGACAAAACGATCATATTGTCCGCGCTGCATTGCCGGTGGCCAAAAAATAAGACGGTTCATGACTTTTTGGTTGGAAAAGGCAATCAGTGAAATAATGACCGTAATCAGAATCAGACTAACAGTATGATTAAAAGGTAAATCGAGCATGAAGTGAAAGTTCAACTTTTCAATATTTATAATTTATAATGCCATTAAAAGTGGGATTAAAATAAACTTTTATAATAATTCCGACAATTTTAGTTGATTTTTTTTTATTACCCCGCATCTTCAGTTAAAATGACAACTTCAGCTTGAGGAAATATTGTTATGTCGACTGAGAACATCAGCACTGCAGTTGCAGAAGAAATTCCAAATTTATTGATTACACCGACAGCGCAAGAGTATTTATTTGACTTGCTGGCAAAACAAAATACGCCTGGCATTGCTGTACGTGTGTTTGTAGAAAATGCGGGTACGCCTCGTGCTGAATGTTGTATGGCTTATAGCGCGCCTGAAGAAATTATTTCTACAGATTACAAACAAGATTATCCCGACTTTGCGGCTTATGTTGATGCACCATCAATTCCTTATCTATTAGATGCAGTGATTGATTACAATAAAGACCGTTTTGGTGGACAATTGACTTTTCGTGCACCCAATTCAAAAGTGCCCCGTGTAGGTGCAGATGCCTCGATTGAAGAGCGTATTACTTATGTCTTGCAAGCCGAAATTAATCCAGGTTTAGCAGGGCATGGCGGTAATTGTGCTTTAGTGGAAATGATCGAAGATGAAGAACACGGTTTAACGGCTGTATTAAAATTTGGTGGTGGTTGCCAAGGTTGTTCAGCGATTGATGTAACCTTAAAACAAGGTGTTGAAACGACTTTAAAACAGCATATTCCTGAACTATCGCGTGTAGTTGACCAAACGGACCACACTCAGGCAGAAGGCGCTTACTTCAAATAAGTTTAAATGAAGAAAAAACCTCCAAATATGGGGGTTTTTTTTGAGAAAAATAAATATGAATTTTGAACTGAGAAAAAGTTTCTTCTTTAAAAAAATCAGATAAAGCTTAAATTAATCTTAAAAAATAGGTAGCGAATTTAATAATTTTGATTAAAAATTAAACATAAAAACGAATATTAATGATAATAATTATCAATACTAATTGCAATTGAATTACTTTTTGTTACACTGTGCAACGAAAATTGCAATACTTATCCACTATTTGCCACTTGGGGACCTTGAATGACCAAGCGTATTCTTCGATCTGCATTATCGCTTTCAATTTTGTCTGTTATTGCGTCTGTTGTATCTGCAAATGATAAAAAAATATCATCTATTTCTGAGCCGACCAAACTAGAAACGATTGTGGTCACTGCTGCGGGTTATGAACAAGATGTCAGCAAAGCACCGGCTTCAATGACAGTCATTACTCAGAAAGAATTAGAAACACGACAATATAATGATATTACCGATGTACTGAGAAATACACCGGGCGTGGTTGTTTCAGGGGCTGGGTCTGCGCAAACCATCAGTATTCGTGGCATGGGCTCAAGTTACACTTTATTTTTAGTCAATGGTAAGCGTCAATATTCTAAAGATGTAAATCCAAATGGCGATGACAGTGGTTTTGAGAAGAATATTTTACCGCCAATTTCAGCAATTGAGCGTATTGAAGTCATTCGTGGACCTGCATCTACTTTATATGGAAGTGATGCGATGGGGGGTGTCATCAATATTATTACTAAAAAAGTCAGCGATGAATGGTCAGGTACGGTTGAATTAGGCACGATTTTACAAGATTCGAATAATTCTGGAGAGATTAAGAATGGTTCGGTCTATCTCACTGGGCCTTTGATTGAAAATAAATTGGGAATGCAACTGGGGCTGAATAAACAAAAGCGCGAAGAAGATAGTTATGTTGGTGGCTTTCGTGGCACAGAAATAGAAAGTTTAAATTCTAAACTCACCTATTTAATCAATGATCAACATGATTTAGAGTTTGAAGCCAATTTTACCAAGCAAGAGTCAGAATCTACTGCAGGTAAAACAATTTTAAATACAGGAGCAGATTCTTACGGTCGAAATTATCGTGAAGTATTTGGCTTAACCCACAATGGTACATATAGCGATATATTGAATAGTAGTTCATACATCCAATATGAAAAGTCAAAAAATCCAGATCGTAAAAATGCGACTTCAGGTTTAAGCGGCATTGAACTTGAAACTTGGCTTGCCAATTCGCAGTGGAATTGGCAGTTGAGTAATCATAATTTAATTTCAGGCGTCTATTTTAAAAACGAGTCATTGGTTGATAGTGCAACCAATCAAAATGCAGACATGCCGATAACAGAACTGGAACGTTGGGCATTTGCAGTATTTGCAGAAGATACATGGTCCATTACAGATACATTTAACTTAACCACTGGTTTACGTTATGACCATGACGAAAACTATGACGGTAATTTTTCTCCACGTGTATATGGCGTCTATAACCCGACCGATGCATGGACGTTTAAAGGCGGTGTATCCACTGGCTACAAACAACCTGACTTAAGACAATCTTCCAGTGAAGTACATTCTGTAACGGGTAAAGGCAGTGCCTTTATTATGGGAAATGATAATTTAAAACCAGAAAAATCGGTGAGTTATGAACTAGGAACTGCATGGCAGGGCGACAAGTCCAAAGCTTCACTGACGGCTTTCTATACTGAATATAAAGATAAAATTACTGAAGTGCGCGACTGTTCATCACCCAATGGTAATAATAGTGATTCAGCAACATGGGCATGTGTGGATCCATTTGGACGTATAGATGCAGCCACAGGCAATGTACGTTTGTGGAATTTTATTAGTTCCCGAATTAATGTAGATGAAGCGACCATGCAAGGCGTTGAAGCTTCATTTGATACTGAGCTAGCAGAAGGGGTCAATTTAAACACCAATTATACCTACACAGAAACTGAGCAAAAATCGGGTGACTTAAAAGGGCAGCCTTTAAACCAAATACCAAAACATATGTTTAATGCCACTGTAGATTACAACCTCAATGATGTGCTAGATGTTTGGACACGCTTACACTATCGTAGTGAAACCTCGTCTTATTTAGGACGCGCTTCTATGTCTGAGCCGACGCCAGCCTATCAATTTTTAGATGTGGGTTTTAATTATCAGTTTACGCCTAGCTTAAAAGGCAAATTTGGCGTGTATAACCTTTTAGATGAAAAAGCAGAAGATGCTGATGGCGATCAGGTTTTAGATGGTCGTCGCTATGGCATTAGTTTTGTTGCTAATTTCTAATAATATTCTTATAAAAATAGCCGCATTTGCGGCTTTTTTATTTAAGGATTTAAAATGTTCTGAGTTGTTTCTGCATAATAAAATTTTTCTAAATAAATTCTTGCTCGAGCTCTTAAATATTTAGACGAAACCATTTTTTGAATGAGAGGAGTCAGCAAAGATTGCAATTCATTTTGAACTAAGCGTTCATCAATATTCAAATCACGTAATAACAAATCAAATGGGCGCTCTTGGTTGCGGATGTACCATGTATATATTCCGTCATGAAGTTGTTGTTTTAAATAGTCAGTTTGACGAAGATGATCCCAAATTTCATGGCCTAAACTGACCGTATTGGGCAAGTCCTGAACTTCGATATAATTTCTAAATACAGTCAAGGGCATATCTTTAATTTTATGCCATAAATTGGCTTGAAAGTGATAGAGTTTTTCATCATCAAAGTGTTGATTTAAAACATGTTCACTCATTTGACTTAACTTTAAAATATTTTTTTGTAGATAATGCGCGATCGTTTCATCCAAATTTGAGTCAGTGACGGTTTCTAAAACAGATTTGCCCATTTTCATAAAGCGCGATACGCCAGGAACGCGTTTTGCCATCAGTGAATTATCTAAATAATCTTGAATAGAGTGCTGAATCAATTGACTGATCATGGCTGAAAAAGCGGGATTGTTGACCACTGTTTTAATGAGGCGTTGTCGGTGACCACTTTTACTTGCGACATATTGTGCAATTTTATCAATTGTGCTGACAGAAATAATATCTGCAATCTTGGTATTTTCATTCACTGGGTGAATTAAGGCGAAATGAAGATGTTCCGTGATCTGCTCAATTAAAAAATGAGTGGTCGGTGTCGCTAAAATTTGTTTTTGTAAGAGGTCATGAATATGTTGAAAAGACCAAATATCTTTTAATTTTTGTTGGATGAACCAGTGATAAAATTCTAAAAATTCAGTTTGAATCGTGGCAGTATGGGAAAATTCTTGCTCTAAAAAGTCAAGATGAGCTTCAATCAATTGCTCAATCATCGGATATTTTTGCATACTGTCTCTGCATGTTAATTCAAAGGGATAAGTTTATCAGCTAGCGGATTTTTTAACTTTTGTGTTTTAGCCAAAAAAGGTAAATAGTGCAAAGCGACTTGTTGTTGTGCTTCTAAAATAGGCATATGACCGACATTATTTAAAATAACCGGCTTTTCTGCACGTTTTAACAACCCGTGTAATTCACTTGCTGCTTCAACATTAATAATTTTATCTTGTTTACCCCAAAGAATCACTGTCGGTGCTTCTATAGTTCGGGTCAAACGAGCAAAAGATTCTGGTGTGTAAATATGATTTAAAGTGACCAATTGATCAATCATTTTACGGGTTTGAGATGCGTTAGCAATCAGTATTTTTTCTTGGATTTTTTTAAAATAAGGAGGCAAGGTCGGCGGTGTTTGCATGACTTGGCTTAAAACTTCATCTAAATCACCAGGTTTAGAAACAATCAGATTTTTGAGAAAATTGGGATCCTTGGTATAAGCGGTATTGGCTTGTTGATAAATACCTGCGCTATTCAGTAAAAATAAACTTTGGGTATCAAAAGGATATTGGGAGGCATAAACAGTTGCAATTGATCCACCCAAAGAATGCCCTGCAATATTAAGTTTATCTTCTATATCAAGGGTTTCAACAAAGCGGCGTAAGCGTTCAGTCACATTTGGAATAGAAAGATCAAAATTATCGGCAACTTTTGTTGCACCGTTGCTTGGAAGGTCAGGAATAATGACATGATAATAAGGGGTTAGAAAATGTGCTACACCATTCCAATTATCGCGGTTACCTGCCAAGCCATGAATTAGCAGAACAGCAGGTTTATTACGTGCGCCACCTTCGCTATAGCTCCAAGTGACATCATTAATTTGAATCGTTTTACTGATTAAACCTGCAGCATCACGTTGTTTGATTAAATAATCTTGTACAGCAACAGACGGATCTATTTTTTGAGGTAAGGCAGCAAAAGAAAAACAAGAAAAACCGATTGAAATTGCTAAAGCTACACCCTGTAAAAAACGAGATAAATTTAAACTTAGTTGTGTCATTGATCATATCCTTATGTATAAATGACGAAAAAATTGTAGCAAACGCATCAAAAAATAATGAAATTTTGAAGCTATTTATTTTTTAAATATTTGTAGTTTATTGTAATTGCTCTTAGAGAAAAGTCACTTAAATATTTTCACAAATGAGCAAAATAAGGCTTTAAAGCGTGAAAAAAACGATTTTTTATGCCCATTTAAATATGAGTAAATTTATTTATACGTGAGTTATAAATCGAACAGCTATTCTTTTTGCAAGTGACTTTCAGTTTTCATGAGATTAATATATTACAACTTAAAAACATTTTTGCTGGGAAAAAGAAATGCTAACAGCTCAAGAAGCTTTAGAACGTCTTAAAAAGGGTAACCAACGTTTCGTATCAGGTGACGCCACCTTGACCAAACAACTTTCCCATCAGCAAAGAGCAGAAATGGCGGAAAATCAAAATCCTTTTGCCATTGTTTTGGGCTGTTCTGATTCACGTGTGCCTGCAGAAATGGTGTTTGATCAAGGTTTAGGCGATTTATTCGTGATTCGGGTCGCAGGGAATGTGGTTGCACCGTCACAAGTCGGTAGTGTCGAGTTTGCCGCGGAACGTTATGATTGTGCTGTGGTCATTGTTTTAGGACACAGTCATTGTGGTGCGATTCAAGCCACAATTGATACTTTAATGAATCCAGACCATCCACCTTCATTAAATTTGATGTCGATTGTCAACCGTGTTCGTCCATCGGTTGAAACTTTAATGCAAACTGAATTGAAAAATGATTTATCTAAACTCTCTAAACATGCAGTGCGCTCAAATGTATTTGCCTCAGTTAATCAGTTACGTCATGGTTCTGCCGTTTTAGAACATTTAATTGCTCAAGGTAAGCTGCAAATTATCGGTGCAGAGTATTCTTTAGAAACAGGTGAAGTGTTATTTTTTGATTTTTAAAAGTAGAAAAATAGAGACATAGCTGTATTCGAAAATGCAGTGATAATACGTATGCCAGTCAGTTAAAAATTGACTGGCTTTTTTATTTTTAAAGCATTATTGAAGAATTTAAAAGCGATTAACGCTTATAAAAAAGTTATCCACTGCTCAGCAATTTTTTATAGCGCGCCTTTAATATAAGGATAGGCATTATTAAGTAAAATATTTTGTGCTTTGGCATGTGGATGAACTAAGTCGGACTGCATTAAGCTTTTATTGCCTGCAACACCATGTAGGAAAAAGGGCATTGATTTTACTTTGTGTTGTTGACTCACAATGCTGTAATTTTTTTCAAAAGCTTTGCTATAGGCTGAACCGTAATTTGGCGGAATTTTCATGCCTAATACAATCACTGTGGCTTTGGCCTTCTGGCTGTTTTGAATTAGGGTGGCTAAATTTTTTTGAATGAGTAACGGTGGCTGACCACGTAAACCATCGTTTCCACCCAGTTCAATTACTACAACGTGGGGTTTATGGGTTTGAAGTAATTTTGGCAATCGTGCAACTGCGCCACTGGTGGTTTCACCACTCACACTGGCATTGACCACTTTATGCTGTTTCGGATACTGTTGGTCGAGGCGCTTTTGTAATAAATGTACCCATCCTTGTTGAGGTTGCATCCCATAAGCTGCACTAATACTGTCACCTAAAATCATAATGGTTTTAGCAGAGCCTAATACAGGTATGTAACATAAGCCAAACAATGCCAAGCAAGGCAATAGACGATTATTTAAATTACGATTTTGCATATAGGAATGTGATGACCCAAATGAACAGCGACAATTCCATCATGCCACAAGTGATTATCTCTGCACAGCAGTTGACACAAAAGATAAAGATTGCAGAAAAAGAGCTGTGTATTTTCGAGAATTTAAATTTTGAAATTTATAGTGGTGAACAAATTGCGATTACCGGTCGTTCAGGGTCAGGCAAATCGACACTACTGGGAATTTTGGCTACATTGGATCAAGCCACTTCAGGAGCATTATTGGTATGTGGCGCATCTATTGCTGAACTGAATGAAGAGCAACGTGCATTGGTTCGTTTACAGCATATTGGATTTGTATTTCAATCTTTTCAGTTGTTGCCTCATTTGACCGCTTTAGACAATGTCATGATGCCACTGCGCTTACAAAAGAATTTTAATTTTGCGCTGGCGGAACAAAAGGCTTTGGATTTACTTAAAAAAGTGGGCTTAGAACGCCAAGCCATGCAAACGCCGAAAGTACTTTCAGGCGGAGAACAGCAACGCGTTGCAATTGTGAGAGCATTAATCAGTGAACCAAAAATCATTTTTGCAGATGAACCCACGGGTAATTTGGATATGCAAACTGCCCAAGAAATTGAACAATTACTTTTTCAGTTAAATCAAGAATTCGGCACAACACTCATTTTGGTCACGCATGATGCTGAACTGGCAAAACAATGCCAACGTCATTTTGAATTATTTGATGGGGGTTTAATTGAACATATAAAGCAGGGGAGGTCTGAATGAATCCGCTCTTTAAACCACTTTTAACCCAAAGTTTAAAAACCACTGGGATCTATTTACTGATCATTGCTTTAACTTTGGCCATTAGTGCGACCACAGCACTAAAATTTAGCAATGAACAAATTCAAAATGCTGTAGCACTACAAGCCGCAGAAATGCTCGCTGCCGATTTAGTACTTTCAGATAATCAACCGCTTGAAAAGACATGGCAAGAGCAGGCAAATCATTTGTCACTCAAGCAATCGCAAGTCACCACCTTTAGTTCAATGGCACATACAGCTGATCAATTTGTCATGGTCAATGTGAAAGCGATTGATCAAGCTTTTCCTTTACGTGGTGAAATTCGCGTTGTTCCACAAGCAGCTAAAATTCAGGCAGGTGAGGTGTGGTTAAGTTCTCGTGCCATGGATTTATTACATGTGAACGTGGGCGATACGATTAATATTGCTGATGGTGCATTTAAAGTTAGTGCGAAAATTCAGCATGACTCTAATCAAGAATTAGGATTTTCTGGCTTTTCACCGACGGTCATTATTTCACAAGTTGATGTTGCTAAAACCAATGCTATTCAGGTTGGGAGTCGGGTCGAATATCGCCTCTTACTTGCTGGTGCTGCCCAAAAAATTCAAAATTTTGAACAAGCCTTTAAACAGTCTCAGCAAAAAATACAGAATAAAACAGCTTTAAATCCAGAAATGAACGATCAAAATGGCTTGAAACTGCGTAATGCCAGTGAAGGTAATACGCGTTTAATGAAGCCGATTGCAAACTTGGATACCTTTTTGCAATTAAGCAATATTTTAACAATTTTGTTATGTGGAATTGCAATTGCGTTAACCAGTCAGCGCTATGTACTGCAAAATCAGGATAATATCGCATTAATGCGCTGTGTCGGTGCCAGTAAAAGCCAAATCCTGAGTGCTTATTTGCTTTTGCTAGCAGGTGTGCTATTCATGGCTATGCTCATTGGGAGCCTCATCGGGGTTGCATTGGGTTATGGCCTTTTACAATTGATGTTGCAGCTCATTCCACATCTTCAAATTCAATTTTCTGCCTTGGATATGTTACTGGGGCCATTACCGATCGCCATGCTCACCAGTGCTGTGGTGTTGTTAGGCTTTATTGTGCCCAGTTTGTGGCAATTACTAAATACGCCACCTATTCGGGTGATTCGCCAACAAGAGAAATCTGTTCAATCCCTGCTCTGGATGTTACTTATGGGTACAGCCAGTTTAGTGTTGTTTAGTGTCGTCCTGACCGAAAATATAATTTTGACTGCTTGGGTGATTGGGGCAATTATTATTTTATGTGCTGTGTTGTATAGCATTATTTGGAGCTGTTTAAAGTTAATTAGACGTTTGAAATGGTCAATTTCTGCCTACGTGCGTGCACCAAATCAGACGGCTTTTCAAATTACAGCTTTGGCATTGGGGTTAAGTCTAATGACTGTTTTGGCGGTGTTAAGAACTGATTTATTAGAACGATGGCAACAGCAATTGCCTGTCGGGACACCCAATCAATTTGTATATGGTTTACCGCCTTTTGACATGCCTGTATTACAGGCAGAATTTGAGCAGCGGAATTGGTCAAGTACGCCGTTGTATCCGAATATTCGAGGACGATTGATCGCGAAAAATGATCAACCTTTCTCAAATGAACTACTTAAAAGTAATAATACCTTAAGGCGTGAATTAAATTTAACACAAACCGCAGAATATCCGACTGATAATAAAATTGTGCAAGGTTCAGCTGTGCTTCATCAAGCAGGTGATGTCTCAGTCGAAGCCAAGACGGCAGCAGAGCTAGGAATTAAAATCGGTGATCGTCTCACCTTTAGTTTGCCTGAGGGTTTGATTCAAGCCAAAGTGGTGAACTTTCGCAGTGTGGAATGGGAAAGTTTCAGTCCAAATTTTTTCTTTATCTTTGCACCTAAAACGATGGATGAAAATGCGGGCAGTTATTTGGGTAGTTTTTACGTGCCTGAACAAGATAAAAAACAACTGGTATCGGTGATTCAGCAATTTTCTAATACGGTTTTTATCGATGTCAGTTTAATTTTGGATGAAATAAAACGTTTGGTAAATGTATTGGTGCAAATTATCACTGTTTTAGCACTGTTGGTTAGTATTTCTGGAATTTTGGTCTTAATCGCTTGTTTAAATTTATTGATGGATGAGCGTAAGCGTGAAGTGGCTTTATTGCGTTCATTTGGTAGTTCTAAACAAAAACTAAAACAGATGATGACGCTGGAAATTGGTTTTATTGGCTTGCTGGCGGGTATTGTGGCTTGTCTTTTTGCAGAGGTCATCAGTGCGGTTGCCAGTCAAAAAATGAATTTGATGGTTCAGATGCATTGGGAGATTTGGCTGATTTTACCTGTGCTTATGAGCATACTATGTGCCTTAATTGGACGTTATCGCCTCAGTTATTTATGTGATATTCCACCTCTACAAAGTTTACGCGAGATCAATCAATAACATGTTGATCTCAAATCAAACTTGAAGAGAGCCTTAAAATTGCAGTTGTGCACGCATGGCTGCAAGAATTTCACGCCAAACAGGTTTGAGGATCTGTACTTGTTGCATGCAGTAATCATAAAAGCCATAGCAAAGTGCGATACCGAGTATCAAGCCTAAAGCGAAACCTAACTTAGGTTGGTTTAGCCGTTGTCCGACATACCAAATCAGTGCCATGAATGCCCCCATGAGTAGGCCACCAATATGTGCAGCATTATTAATACCCGACATCGTAAAACCAATAAATAAATTAATGGCCATAATCATGACTAAGGTTTTTTTATCTAACAGAAAGCGTTGTTTGGGTAATATCGGTAGCAGAGATAAGACAGTTAAGGCGCCACCAATGCCCATTACCGCACCCGAAGCACCTGCACTCACTGTGGGGAACAGTTTAAGGTTATTACTTTGCAGCAACTCAAAGGTATTTTGAATATCAATAAAACCGCTCAGCAAGCTGCCCATTAAACCTGCCAAAATATAGAGGCCCAAATAGTAAAAGCGTCCCAAAAGTTGTTCAGCTACACTACCAAAAATATACAGCGCCCACATATTGAGCATCAAATGAATTAAACCAAAATGAAAAAACATGCTGCTAAAAAGACGCGTAGGTTCCTCTAAAAAAGTTAAAGGTGCGTAATCGGCTCCCCAATCAATCGCATCGACTAAACTTGGGCTGGTAATATTGACGCCTGAGAGTACTTGCCAGATAAATAAACCGACATTGACGGCAATAAAAAATGCAGTTAACCACCAAAGGTGAACTTCTGGTTTACTTCGAATATAGGGTGGCGAGTGTTCAGGCATGCTATTCTTTTATAATCTTTGCTATATTTGGCATTAAGCTTAGCATGAAAAAAATAAATTTTTGGGAGTAACTTACTGACATGAAAGCTTTTATTGTTCGTAGTTTGTTAATACTTGTCAGTTTAGTGCTTTTAGTACAACTTTGGATATTTACAAGTTTGGTCTGGTGGAGAACGCATTCTGTAGAAACCACCATGATGATGCGTTTGGATTACTGGTCTGAACCCTCAAAGCCGATAAAACATGAATGGCGCGATTATGACCAAATCAGTGATTATGTTAAGCATGCAGTGGTTGCGGGTGAAGATGGCAAGTTTTTGCAACATCATGGTTTTGATTGGGCTGGCATCCAGTTTGCTTTAGAACGTAATAAAGACAAAGGCAAAGTGGTGGCAGGTGGCTCGACTATTTCTCAGCAATTGGCAAAAAATTTATTTTTATTTAATCAGCGTTCTTTTCTGCGTAAAGGCCAAGAGGCCATAGCCACATGGATGATGGAACGTATTTGGTCTAAACAACGTATTTTAGAAGTCTATTTAAACTCGGTTGAATTTGGCGATAATATCTATGGTATAGAAGCAGCAACTCAGCATTATTTTGGGCAAAGTTCAAAAAGTTTATCGCGTGAACAAGCAGCATTTTTGGCAGCCATTTTGCCTAATCCAAAATATTATCAAGATCATCGTGATGACCGAAAATTATTGAATAAAAAACGCATGATTCAAAAATATATGCGTTATAGCAATATTCCTTAATTCAAAAATTGTAATAAAAAGCCCGAATATTTGGGCTTTTTTTTATGAAATTGTCATAATTATAAAGCATACTGATCAAGATATGGATCACTTTCAAATAAGCATAGGTTAGGCATGAATACTGCAGCTGGCACACCTGCTACACAAACAGAATATACATATAATGATCGTTACATTAATCGTGAACTTTCTATTTTAGATTTTCATTTACGTGTGCTTGAGCAGGCTGTCGATCCTTTACATCCTTTACTTGAGCGGATGAATTTCTTGTTGATTTTCTCTCGTAATCTGGATGAGTTTTTTGAAATTCGTTTTGCCGGATTAATGGAACAACTCGATTTAGGCAATGAAAGTCGGAGTCCAGATGGTCTGACGCCTAAACAAGTTTTAGAAACCATTTCCAAAACTGCCCATGCCGCGATTGAACGTCAATACCGTATTTTAAACGAAGAAATTTTACCTAAATTACGTGAAGAAGATATTTGTTTCTTGCGCCGTGGAGAACTAACACCTGCACAATCGGCGTGGGTAAAAAAATATTTTCAAGAACAAGTGGCACCTGTATTAACCCCGATTAGCTTAGATCCTGCACATCCATTTCCACGCTTGGTCAACAAAAGTTTGAACTTTATTGTGACTCTCGAAGGGAAGGATGCATTTGGTCGTCAAATTGATTTAGCTGTTGTACCTGCACCACGCTCATTGCCACGTGTGGTACGTTTACCTGATGAATTAACCGATGGTAAAGAGCATCATGTTATGCTCTCTGCAATCATTCATGAACATGTCTCAGATTTATTTCCGGGAATGACAGCGACGGGTTGTTACCAGTTTCGGGTCACACGTAATGCAGATTTGGCTTTAAATGAAGATGTGGAAGATTTAGCGCAAGCTTTAAAGGGGGAGTTGAATTCACGTCGTTTTGGGCGTGCAGTACGTTTAGAAGTGACGCATAATTGTCCTGAGCATATTTATCATTATTTACTGAATGAATTTGATCTGGATAAAGAACAGCTTTATAAAGTAGAAGGACCAGTCAATTTGGCACGGTTACTGTCAAATTTTAAGCGTCCTCATTTACGTTATGATTCACATACGCCTATTATTCCAAAAGTCTTAAAAAAATCTGAAAATATTTTTTCTGCCATGCAAAAGCAAGACATTTTGCTCCATCACCCGTTTGAATCATTTGCACCCGTGATTAATTTATTGCGTGAAGCGGCCCGTGATCCGCAAGTGCTGGCGATTAAGCAGACTTTATACCGGAGTGGGCCAGATTCCGAAATTGTTCAGGTACTTGCCGAAGCTGCGCGTAATGGCAAAGAAGTAACCGCAGTGATTGAGCTACGTGCACGCTTCGATGAAGAGTCGAATATTGAAGTTGCAAATGTACTCCAAGAAGCAGGTGCTGTCGTGGTCTATGGCATCGTGGGCTATAAAACCCATGCCAAAATGATTTTGGTCGTGCGCCGTGAAAATAATAAATTGGTACGTTATGTTCATTTAGGCACAGGTAATTATCATGCGGGTAACGCACGGATATATACCGATTATGGTTTGCTCACTACAGACAAAGAATTATGTGAAGATGTGCATCGTATTTTTCAGGAATTGACGGGCATGGGTAAAATGGCCAAACTGAAAAAACTACTTCATGCACCCTTTACCTTACATGCGCAACTTATAAATTATATTGATGAAGAAATTGCCAATGCACAAGCAGGTAAATCTGCACAAATCATTGTTAAAGTGAATGCTTTAACTGAAGTCCAGCTGATTAACAAATTATACGAAGCATCACAAGCGGGTGTGCAGATTGATTTAATTATTCGATCAATTTGCTGTTTACGCCCAGGTTTGCCGGGACTGTCTGAAAATATTCGTGTTCGTTCGATTGTTGGGCGCTTTTTAGAGCATACTCGGGTTTATTACTTTGGGAATAATGGCAATCCACGTATTTACTGTTCAAGTGCAGACTGGATGGATCGTAATTTATTTAACCGTGTTGAAGCGTGTTTTCCAGTAGAAGATCCAGCCTTGAAAAAGCGGATTTATCAGCAAGGTTTACTGACCTATTTAAAAGATAATCAGCAAGCATGGCTGCTTCAAGGAGATGGTACTTGGGTACGTGCACAGCTTGCAGATGGGCAAGAACCACATAATGCGCAAAGAATTTTATTGAGTAGTATTAAATAGCTCAATCAAATTCTAAATTGAAATAAAAAAAGGAGCATATGCTCCTTTTTTATCAAAAAATTCTTAGTGAAGATGTTGGGTGATTTTTTGCAAAATTTGTAATAGCACATCAAATTCGCTTTGCAAAGGCGTGCTCTTACGAGTCAACAGTGCAAGAGTACGGCTAGGTGCAGCATCAATTGATTTCACGACTAAATCTGGATTGGCTTTAATCATATTGGTATGAATTGCAATTTCAGGCAATAAAGTAAAGCCTAAATTTGAAGACACCATTTCGACCAAAGTCGGTAATGAACTGGCTTTTAACCGGTGATCATTTTTGCGTTCGCCTATTGGACAAGCACTCAAAGTATGATTACGTAAGCAATGACCTTCTTCAAGTAGCACTAAACGCGATAAGTCTAAGTCATCTAAAGAGGTTGCCGTGTTTGGATTGTGGTCTGTTTTATTACAAACCAAATAAAGATTTTCTTTAGCAATTTCAGCGACTTTTAAACCTCGAGTATCAAAAGGAAGTGCCAAAACAATCATATCTAGATTGCCATGTTCCAATTTTTCAACAATTTTTTCACTTTGTGCTTCATGCAAATGAAGTTGAATTTTAGGCAATTGTTTATGCACTTCATCTAAAAGCTGCGACAAAATGAAAGGGGCAATGGTGGGAATAATGCCTAAATGCAAATCACCCGTTAAAGGCTCGCTCATCTCACGACTCAAACGCATCAAGTCCTGTGCATCAGCCAATAGAACACGGGCTCGTGCAACGACTTGCTCGCCCAATGGCGTTAAGCGTACATTTTGGCGGTCGCGCTCAACGAGTACCCCACCTAACAAACGCTCTAATTCCATAATCCCGCCTGACAAAGTCGATTGGGTGACAAATGAACGGCGCGCAGCTTCAGTAAAATGCAGCGTTTCAGACAGCGTAACAAGATATGACAGCTGTCTTAAAGAGGGTAATGCAGCCATAGTGTCCTAATGTTCTAATTTAAAGTGATCAGCAAATAGTCCGCTTAGATGTGGAATAAAATGCGGAGGGATATCATGCCCCATTCCATCAATTAATTCAAACTTCGCATTTGTAATTGCCTTTGCAACGGCCTTTCCATGACTCGGGGGTAATAAACGATCACGAGAGCCATGTACCACAAGGGTCGGTTGCTGAATTTGCTTACCTAAAGGTAGCAAAGAACCTGTACATAATATTGCTAAAAACTGTTGAAGTACACCCGCTGGATAATAACTTCTCCGATATAATTTTCTGGCAGTCTGGATAATTTCAATTTGATTGATATATCCCGGTGAACCAATAATATTAAAAACCTTTACACTGTGGTTCACAATACCTTCTTCATCTGAAGATTGAGGTCTGCCGATGAGGCTAAAGAGTTGTTTTGGAAAAGGCGGGGCCAATAATGGTTTATTGTTGCTGGTAAACATTAAACCAAGAGTGGACACTTTTTCAGGATAACGAGCAGCTAAAATTTGCGCAATCATGCCTCCCATGGAAGCACCAATAACGGATACTTTTTCTAATCCTAAATGCTCAATTAATAAAGCTGCATCTTCAGCCATGTCGTATAGATTATAAGGTGCACCTTGATTGCCCAGTCCTAAAGCAAAGCGTCCCATCAATTTAAACGTATTGAGTCGTGGACCTGCATGACGAATTTTTGATGATAACCCGATGTCACGATTGTCAAAACGTATGACTCGATAGCCTTGATCAATGAGTGATTTACAAAAAAAGTCGGGCCAAAACAGCATTTGCGCACCTAAACCCATAATCAGCATAATGGGAGGATGTTCAGGATTTCCTCCCATTTCTACATGTAGCTCAATACCATTACTTAATTTAATTTTTGTTTCATGCATAAAAGAAGTATAGGGTGAGCCTGTAAATTTTAGTGCGCTATTCATTGTTATTTTCCTAAAAAGGACACTTTTAAAAAAATGTCCTTCATATTTAAACCTTAAACGGATGCAGGAATCAAGTCGGGGACAAGTTTAGTCAGCGTTAAGCGTTGTTTTGCAGCAGTAGCTCCTAACAGCACAAAACCACGTAAAGTGTCCTGTTGATCAGTTGCTTTAGCAATCATGCCATCCTCAAGCTCTTCGGTTGTCCACGTGACATCTACATCGATTGGAGCAGGCAATACAGTGAGTGGTGCTGTTGGTGTTTTAACTGCTACAGGCATCGCTGGATAATGAACCTGTGTGTGTTCACCATTTAAAGTTTTTGCTAAAGCACGTGCTTGTTGCATGATGGGCATGACATAAGGCAATAATAAACCATTCACTTCAGCACAATCCCCAATCGCATAAATATCAGCTTGATTGGTTTCTAAAAGCACGTTGGTTACAATACCACGGCTACACAGAATATCCGCTGCTTGCGCCAATTCTAAATTAGGTTGTAAACCAATAGCTGAAAGCACAATATCCGCAATCACAGACTGACCATTGGCCAAAGTGATTTGATAATCACCTTTTTCAATTTTAATAATTTTTTCTACGGTCGTGCCCAGTACAAAATGAATGCCAATATGTTCTAATTTCTCTTGGAATGACGATGAAACATATTCTGGAATTAGGCGGCCCAAAGGTCGAGCTGCCAAATCAATAACTGTGACCTGATGTTCTGTATTTTGTAAGTCATTCGCAAATTCGCAGCCAATTAAACCTGCACCCAAAATGACCACACGTTTGTCTTCACGAATCGCTAAATTCTCACGAAATTTTTTGTAATCATTCAGATTATTCACCACATGAATATCATCACTACCATCGCCTGCAATGGCCAAACGGATCGGATTTGCGCCTACAGCCAATACAAGTTTCGAATATGGCTGAATATTCTGTTGTCCATCTTTTTCTAAGACAAGTTGATGCTGTTCAGCGTGTATTTCTTTGACCCACGTATTTGACTCAATACGCATTTTGAGCTGATCGCCCATTTTAATTGCATCGCCTAAAGCAATTTGTTCCGGGGCTTTTTTTCCTGCTAATGCATTAGACAGCGTAGGTTTTGCATAGTTTATCGCGTCATCTGCACAAATCATGACCAGTTCATGCTCGGGATTTAGCTTGCGAAATTCACGTGCTGCGGTATAACCCGCCATTCCTGAACCAATGATGACGACAGGATGCATATTATTCTCCATATTTTATCAGATATACAAAAGACCATTCACTCTGGTCTTTTGTCTTAATCATTAGATTTCAACCATTTCAAAATCAATTTTTGATACACCGCAATCTGGGCAAGTCCAGTCATCTGGAATATCATCCCATTTTGTACCTGCAACAATACCATCTTGTGGCCAACCTTCAGCTTCGTCATAAATCCATCCACAAACGATGCATTGATACTTTTTCATTTGACTCTCCATAGCACTGACTTTTTAAAATGAAGCCAGTAAAAATTTCATATACAGCTTGACTCTATTGATATGACTTTGATGTACATATTCAAGCGAATTCTTACGCAGTTCTAGCATTAATGTAAAGTAAATATCGGATTTTAGGGTGGGAATTTAAAATCGGAATGGCTGAGCAGGACAAATTGTGTCATAAAAATGCGAAAAATGATTTTATGCCTAACAATCTTCAGGAAGTTGAATAGATTGACATACCTAAAAAGTATTTTAAAACTTTATGAAGAGTGCAGTTTTATAGTTTGACTTGTATGTGATTTTCACTAAAGCATACAAAGAGGTGATTTATTTATTTTTTAATCTATGCAGGTTAAATTAAGTTGCGTTTAAATTTATTATTCATATTTTAAATCAAATATTTATAAGGATTATTTTTGTTGTGTGCTTCGAAGTTAAGAGTAGTTCACTGGTCATTTACGTGATAAAACGGTAAAATTCACATATTGTTTTTTGATATTTCTCTCCCTTATGATGCCTATGTCTACAGTTTTGTGGTCTCACATTCGTCTTGTTCATAATTTTCCTAAACCTGGAATTTGCTTCTTTGATTTGACGCCTCTTTTCATGGAAAATATTGAGTTATTAACCGAGGCTTTAATTGCGAGTATTCCCGTTGAACAACTGGATGCAGTTGAAAGTTTTGTTGCTGTTGAGGCACGTGGTTTTGTACTGGCCAGTTTATTGGCACAACGTTTAAATAAAGGTTTATTACTGGTTCGTAAAGCTCGAAAATTGCCGCCACCAGTGGTAGGTGTGGGTTACAGTCTAGAATATGGAATGGATCGTTTAGAAATGTCTGCTGAGGTGCGTCCTCAAAAGATCATCATCGTTGATGATGTGTTGGCAACAGGCGGTACGTTAAAAGCAGTGCAGCAATTGATAAATAAGTGTCAGCATGAAATTTTAGGCGCCAGTATTTTCCTTGATTTACCCGATTTACATACAGATTTAGGTTTGAAAATTTGGTCAGTTCTAGATGATAAATCTCAGCCCAAACAAGACGTGGCTTAAGTCGATTAAATAAATAAAACCTTGCTTGACGCAAGGTTTTATTTATTTAAAAAATGAATCTGCATGTGTTGAATCAAACTATTTAAATTTTCTGGACTGGCCAAGCGATGATGCCCACCTTCATAGGCTTGAACCAACATATAAGGTTCGAGTTTTTCCCGTACTGCATACATATCTAAGATTTCATCGCCTAATTCCAAGTAGGCAATCTGTGCCACTTCGTGTTCCAAATCATCTTCATCAATCGGTGGATAGTCTTCACGGAAATTTGGGCTTAAACTTGGGTTGGCAATAATCGCAGGAATTTTGTGTAACACTGACATTTTTAAAGCCCAATATGCACCTAGACTATGACCAACTAAAATTTCAGGTTGAATTTTAGCAATAATGTCACGATAAAAATTGGCAACGGTTTGAAAATTTAGATTACGATAATCTATCTCAATGCAAAATTTTTGATTGGCATCAATGGCATGGAATTTTGTCGATTCACGATTAGAATCGAGTCCATGTAAAAATAATATTTTTGAAGTGCATGCATTCATTGTTGTAGGATTCACACTATTTTTATACACCGAAATAAAAAGGCTTAAATAGTTTCTTTTTCAACTATTTTACTTCGATGATTGTAGGCAACTCTACTGAATAAAGAAGTTAGATTTTGGTCTAATGCTAAGCATTGAAAGCTGAAAATAACAAAATTTACGTTGATTATTCTCCATTAGGCGAATGAAATAAAACCTTTATAGTGTAAAAAATGGTTGGTTTTTTCTTATACATAGACAGAGCCCAAAATAAAAAATATTCTGAACATCAGAAAGAAGGGAAGGTTGTTCAATAAAGGCTGTAATGAAAGAACTGGGTCACAATATGATACTCAACATTCTTTTAGAAATTTTGAAGAATAAAGATTTGATGGACCAATGAGCTCAAAAGAAGTTTGAATGGGTCAAATTCTGGGTTGAAAACTAAATCAATTGATAAGAACTCTTATGCTGCAGATTAAAAAAATCTGATGAGATTAGTTTTAAAAATCATATTTTAGATAAATCAATTCTTTGGAGAGGCAATATTTCATACGAAATTTTAACTACATCTGCTATGCTATGCAACTTCCGTTTTTTACTATATTTGAGGCAGAGATGACGCAACATAACGCTCAATCGACTTCTGAACAACCTATTTCCGAAAACGATTTAATTGCACAGCGTCATGCCAAGTTAAAGCAGATAGAAGAACAGGCAAAGGAAAAGGGAATCAGTCCTTGGCCAAATACATTTAAGCGTGAACATTATGCGCAAGATTTACAAGACCAATTTGCTGAACAGTCTAAAGAAAACATTGAAGCAGGCGAAAAAGTTTATGTAAAAGTGGCTGGTCGTGTCATGTTGAACCGTGGCTCGTTCATTGTCATTCAAGATATGACAGGTCGCATTCAATTATATGTCGCGCGTAAAGAATTAGCACCAGAAGTACTTGAGAGTATCAAAGGTTTGGACCTCGGTGATATTATTGCTGTCGAAGGTTATATCGGGCGTTCTGGCAAAGGCGATTTGTATGTACATATCGAACACTTTGAACTATTAACCAAGTCGCTGCGTCCACTTCCAGACAAATTCCATGGTTTAAACGATACAGAAATGAAGTATCGTAAACGTTATTTAGACTTGATGGTCAATGACGACACACGCAAAACATTTGAAATTCGTGCTCAAGTGGTTGCAGGCATGCGTGCTTATTTAGCGAATGAACGTTTCATGGAAGTTGAAACGCCCATGATGCATGTAATTCCAGGTGGCGCATCTGCACGACCATTTGAAACACATCACAACGCACTAGATATGCCACTATTTTTGCGTATTGCCCCTGAGCTTTACTTGAAACGTTTAGTGGTGGGTGGTTTTGAGCGTGTATTTGAAATTAATCGTAACTTCCGTAACGAGGGAGTTTCAACACGTCATAATCCAGAATTCACCATGATTGAATTCTATCAAGCTTATGCAGATTATAAAGACTTGATGGAATTGACAGAAAATATGCTAGAAAAATTGGCGTTAGATATTTTGGGTTCAACCGATGTGCCATATCAAGGTGAAGTCTTTAGCTTCAAAGGGCCATTTAAGAAAATCTCAATGTTCGATGCTATTCTTGAACATAATCCGAACCTTACACCAGAAAATGTAGCTGATCGTGAATTCTTAGCGAAATTTATTCAAGAAGAATTAAAAGAAAAAGTTAAACCTGGTTTTGGTTTAGGGCGTCTGCAAACGATTGTGTTTGAAGAAACGGTGGAAACAAAGCTGCGTCAACCAACCTTCATTACTGAATATCCAGCAGAAACTTCGCCATTGGCACGCCGTAATGATACGAATGAGCATATTACGGATCGTTTCGAATTCTTTATTGGGGGGCGTGAATTGGCCAATGGTTTCTCAGAATTAAATGACCCGATTGATCAAGCAGAACGTTTCCAAGCACAAGTGGAAGAAAAGGATGCGGGTGATGATGAAGCAATGCATTACGATGCTGACTTCATTGAAGCACTAGAATATGGTCTTCCTCCAACTGCGGGTCAAGGGATTGGTATTGATCGTTTAGTCATGTTGTTTGCTGATGCAGCCAGCATTCGTGATGTTATTTTATTTCCACATATGCGTCATAAAAACTAACGTTAGTCACAAAATGATAAAAAACCCGCTTAAATGCGGGTTTTTTTATAGATAATTACAACAATACTAAACTTGAATCATTGCAAAAAATGCTTAAAGAAAATAAGGTGTTTGTATAATTAAGCTTTCAGAATGTAATGAAAATGTTTGTGAAAAAAACACTATTGGTCGCGATGTTAACGAGTGCATCTTCAGCATTATTTGCTCAAGGACTGGTTTTAAATGATCAAAATTTAAGAACAGATCTAAATTGGTTGAATCAACAAGGTGTGATTCAAATTAGTACTTCAACTTGGCCGATGAGCGGTGATGAGATTCAACGGTCGCTAAAGTCTGCACAGGTTTCTAATAATACTCAGCAAAAAGTGATTAATTCTGTACAAGCGGCATTAAATGCAGATAACAATATGTTTAAGGCCGGTTTATTTGCTGAGTCTGATTCAAAAAGTATTCCACAAGCATTTGGTGATAAACAGAAAGCCCAATATCAAGCTGCATTAGAATTCAATGCGGGGAATGAAAATTGGGATGCTAAAATTCGTGTCAATGCAGAGAAAGACCCACAGATTGATAATGGTCAAGATGTAAACGTTGAAGGCTCATACCTTGCTGGGAAATTATGGAATCAATGGGTTATCGCAGGCCAAATTCCGACGTATTGGGGCCCTGGGCATGATGGTAGTTTGATTCGTGGTGATGCCAGTCGTCCTGTATATGGTGTTACTCTACAGCGTGCAGAACAGTCCGCATTTGACACAAAATGGTTATCATGGATTGGACCTTGGCAATATCAAGCTTTTGGTGGGCAACTAGATGATTATAAAGCAATACCCGATGCAAAATTGGTGGGATTACGTTTAACAGCACAACCTTTACCCTATTTAGAATTAGGTGCTTCACGTGCCATACAATGGGGTGGTGAAGGACGACCTGAAAGTTTAAGTTCACTTTGGGATGCTTTTGTCGGTAATAAAGATAATGGGGGAACAGGAGAACCTGACCCTTCGAACCAAATTGCAGGTTTTGACGGACGCTTAAATTTACAGCCTTTATTTTCTGTCCCTATGAGTATGTACGGTCAATATGTCGGTGAAGATGAAGCAGGCGGTTTGCCTTCTAAAAAAATGTACCTTGCTGGAGTAGATTATTCATCTCACTTCAACAATATGCCTTATCAACTTTATACCGAATGGGCTGATACACGAACCAATGGTGATGTGCGCGGTATTTCTTATAATCATAGTGTATATACAGATGGTTATTATCAGCATGGTTACCCACTTGCACATGCAATGGGTGGAGATGGTGAAATGATTTCAGTGGGCGGAGACATTCGTTTTGATCCGATGAACCGATTAAGTGGACGAGTACTTTTTGCAAAAGTAAATCAATCTGAACGTTTAACCAATCGGGCATTCCCAGAAAAAGACGAAATTAAAGCTTTAGATTTAACGTGGTCACATTATTTAAAACCTGAAATTCCATTAAAAATTAATGGTTGGTTTAGTGATTCAGATATCAATGGAAATGATGGTGGTGCTTCGATTGGAATAGAATTTCCTTTAGATAAAACACTTTTTAGTTATTAATTTAGTCAGTCATTTTGGTTTTAAAAAGTCCTACTGAAGTAGGACTTTTTTTATTTTCTATTTTAAAATAAGGTAAATACTGTCGAATAAAAATATATCTACAAATATTTCTTCTTAAATTTGAAAACAAAAAAAACGCAATGATTGGGGTGATCATTGCGTAGAACAACGAATCTGTTTACACAGTTTCGGTTAAGGAGAATGTCAAAACTCTTTAGAGTCTTAAACAATGAAAGCATCATAAAATGAATGATCAGTCATTTCATGATGCTTTGAGTTAAGTTGTGTTAATTAAAGTTAATCACTTTAGGTGAGTGTGATCCATGGCGCTTATTTATTAGATTAAAATTTTTTAGATTAAAGTAATCTGAATGGATGAAGTATCTTTGTAAGTTAATTAGTGTATTGTTGATTTAAGAAGATTGGGGGCTTATTCTTTTAACTCGAATACTGAGAATTGTTTATTGGATAATTAAATATCAACTCATGTATGAAAATTATTTGGTGGATAAAATTTAAAGTATGTAATAAGTCTAATTTTATATTCAATAAGATTATAAATTTTAAAAAACCAGTCAATTAAAAAAAGACTGGTTTTTTACTCATAAGAGTGCTTTTAAAATAATGAATTAGAAGCGAAAAACACCTAATCCTTCTTTAATTTCATCTAAGGTATTTTGAGTAATGATACGACATTTATCTGTGCCATCTTTCAAAATATCCATAATGTAGTCTGGGTCTTTTGCAAGCTCCATACGACGCTCACGAATAGGCGTAATCAATTCTTTAAGCACACCCTCAAGACGTTTTTTTACGGTTCCATCACCTAAACCACCACGACGATAATGTGCCTTTAATTCTTCAACTTCTTCTTTATGTGAATCAAAAGCATCTAAATAAGTAAATACAATGTTGCCTTCAACTTGACCTGGATCTTCAATTCTTAAATGATTCGGGTCGGTATACATGGCATTGACTGCTTTTTTGATATCTTTGTCAGATGCATCAAGCACAATAGTATTACCCAAAGATTTTGACATTTTGGCTTTGCCATCAAAACCAGGTAGACGACTCATATTTGAAAGTAGAACTTTACACTCTGGTAAAACATCATGACCAATTTGTCGATTTAAGCGACGTACAATTTCATTGGTCTGTTCAATCATCGGAATTTGATCATCACCGACAGGAACGACTGATGCTTTAAAGGCAGTGATGTCAGCCGCTTGTGCAACTGGATAGCATAAGAAGCCTGCAGGAATATCACGTTCGAATCCACGGAGCTGAATTTCTGCTTTAATCGTCGGATTACGTTCTAAACGTGAAACGGTCACGAAATTGAGGTATAACATGGTCAGTTCATTCAAGGCAGGCAAGCATGACTGGACACAAATAGTGGTTTTAGTTGGATCAATCCCGACAGCCAAATAATCGGTTGCAACTTCAAGAATATTACGACGAACCTTTTCGAAGTTATCGGCATTGTCAGTTAAAGCTTGAGCATCAGCAAGCAGCAGATGTTGGTGATGAGAATCTTGTAATCCTACGCGAGAACGCAAAGAACCTACAAAATGACCTAAGTGGAGTTGTCCCGTCGGGCGGTCGCCAGTCAAAATAACAGGACGATTGTCTTGATTACTCATGATCTCTTTATTCCAAAATTGTTAGCACAACATGTATCTGCTGATGAATGACTATATTGTACGGTATTATTTTTTTTAATGTCAGGCACTATAAAAATACAATATAGAAAAAATGGCCATAATTTAATGAAGTTGATACAGTTTTTTTAAAAATTTGTATTTAATATAGTCAATATAAACATTAAGGATAAAAACAATGGCGAGTAGCTTATTAATATTATTAGATGATATTGCAACAGTACTTGATGATGTTGCTGTGATGAGTAAAGTTGCAGCAAAGAAAACGGCTGGGGTTTTGGGAGATGATTTGGCCCTGAATGCACAACAAGTCAGTGGGGTACGTGCTGAACGTGAATTACCTGTGGTGTGGAGTGTAGCGAAAGGTTCTTTTATTAATAAATTAATATTGGTTCCTTTAGCCCTACTCATCAGTGTGGTTGCCCCATGGTTAATCAATCCACTTTTGATGATTGGTGGTTTATTTCTATGTTATGAAGGAGTCGAAAAAGTTCTTCACAGCTTACATCATAAAAAAGCTAAAACTGAACAAGCTGCTGAGGCTGAATTGAATGCCATAGAAACTGATTTAGCGACATTCGAAAAAGATAAAATCAAAGGTGCAGTTCGTACCGATTTTATTTTGTCTGCTGAAATTGTGGTGATTTCATTGGGAACAGTGGCAGCTGCGACTTTTGGTACTAAAGTCATGGTGCTGTCTGTGATTGCCATTTTAATGACAGTAGGTGTTTATGGTTTTGTGGCCATGATTGTCAAAATTGATGATTTAGGTTTATATTTAACCGAGCAGGCATCTTCACTTAAACAAAGCATTGGGCGTGGATTACTTGCCTTTGCACCTAAATTAATGAAAATGCTAACGATCGTAGGTACAATTGCGATGTTCTTGGTGGGTGGTGGTATTATTACCCACGCCGTTCCTGTTTTGCATCATTTAACTGAAAACTCAGTCAATCATATTGAGCATATTCCCACTTTCGGGAGTATTATCGGGCCACTGACCCCAACTTTAATTAATTTTGTCCTGGGATTTATTGCGGGTATTCTTGTTTTTTTATTGGTGAGTATAATCAAAAAGTTTTGGCCAAAATCGAACAAGACTGCATCATAAAACAATATAAAATAAGATAAATACACGCTGAAGGAATATTATTATGCGCTGGAAAGGACGTCGTGTAAGTTCAAATATGGAAGACCGTCGCGGTGGGGGCGGAGCTAAAGCAGGGGGGATCAGTATTTTAGGCCTAGTGGTTGCTTTTGTGGCTTGGAAGTTTTTTGGCGTTGACCCGCAACAAGCTTATCAAGCAACCAAACAAGTGACTTCACATTCTCAGGTAGCTGAAACCCAAGGTTTGGATAATCCTACACCAGAACAGCAAGAAGCCATGGATTTTGTTGGAACAGTTCTGGCAGATACTGAAGATACGTGGACGCAAGTCTTTCAACAGCAGCTAAATAGTCAATACGTTGCTCCTAAACTGGTGATGTTTAGTGGTGTAGTGAATTCAGGTTGCGGTACAGCACAATCGGCGATGGGACCTTTTTACTGTCCGACAGATCAAAAGGTATATATCGATACTGCTTTTTTTAAAGATATGCGTCAACAAATGGGTATTACGGGTGAGCAAAATACGACTGAACTATCACGTCAAGATCAAGCAGGTGATTTCGCTCAAGCTTATGTTGTTGCACATGAAGTCGGGCATCATCTACAAACATTATTAGGTATTTCAGAACAAGTACAGAAAGCACGGGCTCAATCGAGCGAAGTACAAGGCAACCAACTTTCAGTACGTCAGGAATTACAGGCAGATTGTTTTGCTGGCATTTGGGCCAATCATAACCAACAGCGTACCCAGTTTTTGGAAGCTGGAGATGTTGAAGAAGCGATGGATGCAGCGCATAAAATTGGTGATGATTATTTACAAAAGCGCTCAACAGGGCAAGTTGTACCCGATAGCTTTACACATGGCAGTAGTGCACAGCGGATGAAATGGTTTCAAACAGGTCTGAAATCTGGGCAGATCAATGATTGTGATACTTTTAATCAGACAATTTAGTCAGGTCAAAAAAGAGGATGTGTGCATCCTCTTTTTTATTTCTAAATTTAAAGTACTATCGGCTTAAAAATTTTTTAAAATTTCGTATAATTTTAACTGATACATACAGCGCCGCAAATGCGAAAAGTAAAATACTAAAAACAATATATTTTAAATTTGAAATATCATTTTGATAAAACTGCTGAATGTGTGCTTTGGAATAATGCAATTGTTGCTGTTTTTGAGTACGACTATCTTGATAATTTAATTGCTGAATATAGGTATGCTGACCTATTTTAAGCAAATCAATTTGACTGATTTGTCGAGTGTGTAGCTGATTGTACTCGTCTGTGCAGATATCTTTTAAATAAGGTTCACAATTAATTTTGCTGATAAAACCATTATTAGCAATTACGATAAAAATAGATTGATCGGGACGTTTATTGTTTGAAACCAAAACCAATTGTTCGCTTGAACTTGATTTAAGTGAAAGCATTTTTGCCTGTTTAAAATTTTTCTCAGCGTTTAAAATTTCCTGAGTTTTTGAAAAAATACTCACAAATAAAGCCACGGTAATAATAAAGATAACTACCGCAAAAAAAAGTCGAAATATGGTTTTAACAGTTTGATGCATAGATAAGTTCAACTTAATGCGGAGAGTGGAAGGAGTCTAAGTGGACTAAATCTTCTAAGACGTGTCTATATTAATTGATGGCGATAAATATGTAAAAAAACTTAACTATTTTGTGGGTTAAATAAAAAATGGTTAAACTGTTTCAGCTCATTCATAGCAATCAATTCATTATTTTCGATACCCCTTGGATAAATTCACTTTATTCCAATCTGGCGCATACATTGGAACGTTAATGGGAAATTTCTTTTTTCTTCAGGTTTTTACAGTTATTTTTGCTCTCTCGATTGCCACTACTATTTTTAATAAGCGTATTTTAGGTTTTCCTCAAGCGATTGGTGTACCGATTGTTTCAGCAATTTTCGTTTTTATCTTGCAGTGGGGGGCAAGCTTGCTGAGTGGTAACCAGTTTATTACCATTAATATCCATAACATTGAAGAAGCTGTCCGTCATATTGATTTTTATGATTTTTTAATTAACGGGGTCATTTGTTTTATTCTGACCTCTTCGGCTTTAAAGTTTAAAGTTTCAGATTTAAAAAGTCATTGGAAGCCCATCAGTATTTTAGCCAGTATTGCACTGGTTCTTTGTGCAGTCTTTTTTGGGGTAACTTTGTATGGATATCAATTTCTAATTGGAAATCAAGTCGATTTACTGGTTCTGCTTTTATTGGGTGCTGCACTGGGTGCAACTGACCCAATTGGGGTAAAAGGGGTTTTAAGTTCGGTACGCGCGCCTCATCATCTCATTGTAAAGCTTGAAGGAGAATCCTTGTTTAACGATGCAATGTGTATTGCCGTCTTTATGACCTTGTTAAATGTGTTGCAAGGTGAGCATTTCACCATTATTGGTACTTTGGAAACCTTACTGTATGAAATTGTGGTAGCAGTCATAATCGGTTGGGGTTTTGGACTCGGAATTTTAAGATTACTTCGCGGTAAACACGAAATGGAATCCTTGATTTTAACCACAGCCTTATTGGCATGCGGTGCATATCTGGTCGCATTATTAGCACATGCTTCCGCACCAATTGCTTGTGTTATTGGCGGTTTAGTGGTGGGGAATAAATGGAAGGAAATTCTACAAGAACGTGAGATTCGAGAAGTAAATCATTTTTGGCATACCGTGGAAGGGATTATTAATTCATTTTTGTTTACTTTAATTGGTCTAGAGTTGTTTATTTTAGATTTAAGTATCAGTCTGATTTTAGGCGGTATGGTGGCCTTTATTATTTTGCATGCTTCTCGCTTTGCTGCAAATTATTTATCTTTCGCATTTTTTCCCAGTTTTCGAAATAAAAGTTATAACGGCAGCTTGGCTATTTTATCTTGGGGTGGTGTGAGGGGAGGTATTTCATTGGCTTTAATTTTAGCCGTGGCAAATATTCCTGAGCTGAGTGAATATAGTAGTATTCTGATTGGATATACTTTTATTGCTGTTTTAATGTCTGGACTGGTTTGTGGTTTAGGCTTGCCAGCCGTTATGAATGCTTTTTATTATAATCCGCATGAAGAAAAAAATGGGTTTAAAGGTTGGTATCAAAGACTTTGTCATAAAATGAATAAAAAAGGCTTTCAATATATTGTTGGGGAAGATGCATATGGAAATGAAACCATTACGGTGTATAACCCCGATGCTTTGATTGACAAAAAAGCAGATGATGGTGTGGCTGTGATGCATAATCCAGAAAAGGTACATGCCGTAAAACGAATGGAAAGTCCGGATAATTTTTAATACAGTGTAAACAGAGGATAAAAGCTCAGGTGCGGGCTTTTATCATCAAGTTAATTCGTAGAATCTACAGAGTGAATTTTTATTTCGTCTTTAAAAATTCCAAATAGGGTTGCACCGTTAATTGCTCAGCTTCCAATATCGGCATATGTCCTACGCCTTCTAACAAAATAGGCGGTTGAGCATTTTTGAATAAAGATTTGAGTTCTTGGGCAACTTCAACATTGATAATTTTGTCTTGTTTCCCCCAAATGATTAATGTTGGAACATCAATTGAACGTGCTGCCAGTGCAAAAGAATCAGGCGTGTAAGTTTTAGACATCAGCACCAGTTGATCGACCATTTTTTGAGTATTTTTTGATTGTGAAATCATCATTTTTTCTTGTTCGACTTTTATTTCATTGGGAATAAAAGGTGCAGATGCAGTCGCCAATTGTAACAATTTATCAAAATCTCCAGTTTTAGATACGACTAGATCTTTTAATAATGCTGGGTCTTTTAAATAGGGGGTATTGGCAGATTTAAAAACGCCTGCACTATCAATCAAAAGTAAAGAATGCGTATTGATTGGATATTGGGCTGTATAAAGCATGGCAATCGCACCTCCCATACTGTGTCCAGCAATGTGCAACTGATGGTCAAACTGTCCTGCTTCAACAAAGCGACGAATTTTTTCAGTTAAGTTTGGGATGCTTAAATCAAAATTTTCAGGAACTGAGGTTTCACCATGTACAGGCAAATCGGGAATAACAACGTGATAATAGGGGGTCAAATAACGCGCCATCCGATTCCAATTATCACGAGTTCCGGATAGACCATGAATAAGTAAAAGCGTAGGTTTTGCTGATGAACCACCTTCACTATAGGTCCAAGTAGTATCTTGCACCTTTAATTTTTTTGTTTGTAAACCTGCCCAAGTGCGTTCTTGTTGTAAGATATTTTGGAAATTGAGTGTAGGGGCTGCAAAACTTGTGCGGGGCAAAACACTCAAACTCACCGCTGTCACTCCCGTCCAAAGCAGCATAGTGGATAGGCACAGGGTTGAAAAAGTCCTTTTCATCTATTTTTTCTCATCATTTTTATATTAAGTAAGTCATTAGCATAAAAGAGTTGAGAAATTAAAACATTTGCTTGAAACTTTTAATTGGATATTTTAAGGATAATCTATGCACACGACTTTAAATACAAAAACTGATGAATTAGCACGTCAAATTTTACAAGTGATTGCTTTAATTCCATATGCAAAAGTAGCCACCTACGGACAAATTGCAAAGCTAGCAGGTTTAGCCAAACATGCTCGTTTAGTTGGATATGTTTTAAAAAATATGGATGCTGATACTGAAATTCCTTGGCATCGTGTGATTAATTCGCAAGGAAAAATTAGCCTGATCAAAGTGAATTTGCAGGGCGAAAATATTCAATCTTTAAAATTACTAGCTGAAGGGGTTGTCGTTATTGGGGATAAAATTAATTTAAAGAAATATCAATGGATAAATGATTGATAGCTCAAACAGCAGTCAGTAAAAGTTCCCCAACTTTAGAAAAAGAGGGGGAAGAGACGATTAAGATGATTGACGAACAATCAGTACAGGAATATGAGACTCACCTAAGAGGCTTTGTGCAACGCTTCCGAGAAAGAACTTTTTAAGACCCGTACGACCATGCGAACCAATAATGATCAGATCTGCATGATTTTCTTCAGCGACTTTGATAATTTCACGATGAATGACTTGTCCTTCAAGAATCTTTGTTTCGACTTCAATGCCATATTGATTGAATTTAGCTTTTGCTGCATCGAGAGATTCTAGAATAGACGTACGAGCACGTTCAATTAAGTCATTGGTTTGATGGGCAGAAATATATTCTGCTGCAATATAGGGGTCTAAGGATAAAACTTGAACCACTATAATTTTACTGCCAAATGCCTGTGCAAATTCAATTGATTTTGCAACAGCAGCATAAGCAGTTTCTGAGCCGTCTACAGGGACTACAATAGTTTGATAAGCCATATGACTTTCTCCTTGCAATCTTCATTGAATAGATAAACTTAAAATGATGACTCAATTCTCTAAATATAATAAAGAGTTGATTTTAATCTGTTTTTAAATAAAAATTATTGATTTCATAGAGATATTTACTCCAATAAAAAACTTGATTATCATTTAATTTAACATGGATTGTTAAAGTGATGGGTGGGTTGGAGCGTATTTATGATTGAATTTGTAAGCAGAATTTTAGTTTGAAAACATATGTAAAAAATACATCAATCAACTTTAAGAACTTTTACATGAGCTGAAAGTAACTTGTTCATAGTGAAGTGGAAATGACCGAACAAAACTAAAGAAATTAGGCTAAAAATAACTTTGAGGATCATATCGTTATAAAGTTAATAGTCATTTTAAAACCAGATTACTAGATGCAAATCTAGGGACTATTTTAGAAATAGATCAATTATCGGTTTTTATTAAACATGATAAAATAGCTGAGTTAAGAAATAAGAGAGCATAAGCTTTTATACTTAATTCAAAATTATTCTGCACTGGCTCTAAAGCGCTGAACTGAATTAATCAGTAGTTGAAATAATATATTGAATCGGGCTTTATTTAAGAAACTCAAATAAAGAATCAACATCCTGCGTCTGTAACTGCTCACGCATTTTTAAAAATTGTTTTTCATCTAAGTCATAAAGTTTAAGTGCAAGCAGTTTTTCTATATCTTCTTCAGGAAAGCGGTGTTTAATGATTTTTGCAGGAACACCGCCCACAACAGCATAGGCTGGCACATCTTTAGTCACCACAGCACCTGTCGCAACCACAGCACCTTCACCTAGCTTTACTCCTTGCATAATCATGGCTCGGCTACCAATCCAGCAACCATCGCCAATAACCGTATTGCCAGCAAGGACAAAACTTCGTGTATCAAACGGAAAGGCTGAAATCCAGTCTGTACGATGTAATTGGTTGCCGCCCATCATAATGACGCATTCTGCGCCAAAACAGACAAAGTTGCCGATATAAAGTTGATCTATTGGTTTTTCAACAGTAGTGGGTTTGTCATGCAGATAACGCACTACACAGCGCTCAAAACCTTGATCCCAAAAAGCTGAATAATATGAATAATTCCCTTTAATATGGATATTGGGATTCTTCACTGTTTTTGAAATAAATTCAAATTCACACCAATGTTTCACAGGGGAATTAATCAGTTGCTCAGACATTGGAATACAGTGTGGAAAGTTTAGAAAATTATAACTTAAATAACACCTCTATCTTTTACGAAAGAGGAATTTTTACTCTCTTTACGAAGGATCAAGGACAAAAATTAAAAACAAAAAACCCCCGAAAAAATGGGGGTTTTAGAAAGTGATGTATCTTTAAAAATTAAAGATATTCAACTTTTACAATTTCATACTCTACTTCACCTTGTGGTGTCGTAATTTTTGCTTCATCGCCTTCGCTTTTACCCAAAAGACCACGTGCGATTGGAGAGTTCACAGAAATCTTATTAATCTTAAAGTCTGCTTCATCGTCACCTACAATTTTGTAGGTTTTCTTTTCTTCAGTGTCTAAATTTTCGATGGTTACGGTCACACCAAAAACAACACGGCCATTTTGTTCAAGTGATTTTACATCAATTTCTTGAACTGCACCCAGTTTGCCTTCAATATCTTGAATACGACCTTCACAGAAGCCTTGTTGCTCGCGAGCAGCATGATATTCCGCATTTTCCTTCAAATCCCCGTGTTCACGTGCTTCAGCAATTGCCGCAATAATACGTGGACGGTCAATACTTTTTAATTGATATAATTCTTTCTCTAAGGCTACTTTGCCTTCGGGAGTCATAGGATAACGTTGCATTGTTGTCCCTCAAAGTGAGTAAAAAATGAATGGATTCTAAATAAAAAAATCCCGCCACCGATCAGGTGACGGGACCTCTCGATAGATAATTAGCCTGTTGTTAAATCTTGCAAGCGATATACATCCATTGGTAATTTAATGGCTAAAGCTTGGCATACAGCATCAGCACCATTCAAAGTCGTGGTGTAATACACTTTACCTTGAAGTGCAGAACGACGAATCGAGAATGAATCTTGCTGAGCTTGTTTACCTTCAGTGGTATTGATAATGAGGTGAATTTCGCCATTTTTCAAGCGGTCGACAATATTAGGACGACCTTCAGTGACTTTATTGACACGTTCACAAGCAATACCCGCTTCGTTGATGACATCAAATGTACCACCAGTGGCAATCACTTTGAAACCGAAATCAACCAATTGTTTCGCAATACCCACAACACGCGGTTTGTCTGAATCACGAACTGAGATAAATACGTGTTTCACTTCACCTTCGGTTGGTTTACCTGGTAAACGATCATTTGAGCCTAACACAGCTTTATAGAATGCTTCACCAAATGAAGTACCCACACCCATAACTTCACCTGTAGATTTCATTTCAGGCCCAAGAACAGGGTCAACACCAGGGAATTTCGAAAATGGGAATACCGCTTCTTTTACAGCAAAGTGAGTCGGGATAATCTCTTTAGTAAATCCTTGAGATTCTAAAGATTGACCCGCCATACAACGTGCAGCTACTTTTGCTAAAGATTCGCCAATACATTTAGATACAAACGGCACGGTACGTGATGCACGTGGGTTCACTTCTAAGATGTAAACGTCATTACCTTTTACAGCAAACTGAACGTTCATTAGACCAATTACACCAAGCTCTTTTGCCATAGCAACAGTTTGACGACGCATTTCGTCCTGAATCTCATTTGAAAGAGAATAAGGAGGGATAGAACATGCAGAGTCACCTGAGTGAATACCTGCTTGTTCAATGTGCTGCATAATGCCGCCAATCACGACATCTTTACCGTCAGATACACAGTCTACGTCAACTTCAATGGCATCATCTAAGAAATGATCAAGCAGTACAGGTGCTTCATTTGAGGCTTGAACCGCATCACGCAGGTAGCGCTTAAGTTCGTCATCGTTGTATACGATTTCCATCGCACGACCACCAAGCACGTATGATGGACGAACAACCAATGGATAACCGACTTTAGATGCTTCAGCCATACCTTCTTCAGCAGATTTAACAATGCTATTTTTAGGTTGACGAAGTTGTAAGCGTTGAATCATTTGCTGGAAACGTTCACGATCTTCTGCACGGTCAATTGCATCAGGCGACGTACCAATAATTGGTGCGCCTGCTTCTTCTAAAGCACGTGCCAATTTTAAAGGTGTTTGACCACCGTATTGTACGATAATGCCTTTAGGCTTCTCGATACGTACGATTTCAAGCACATCTTCTAAAGTAATCGGTTCGAAATACAAACGATCTGATGTGTCATAGTCCGTTGAAACCGTTTCAGGGTTACAGTTCACCATAATGGTTTCGTAACCGTCTTCACGCATTGCAAGCGCCGCGTGTACACAGCAGTAATCGAACTCGATCCCTTGACCAATACGGTTAGGACCACCACCAATCACCATGATTTTGTCTTTGGTTGATGGATTTGCTTCACATTCTTCATCGTAAGTTGAATACATGTAGGCAGTGTCAGATTCAAACTCTGCTGCACAGGTATCCACACGTTTGTAAACTGGCATAACGCCTAAGTTCCAACGGTGTTTACGGAATTGTTTCTGTGAAATACCCATCAAATCTGCAATACGTAGATCGGATAAGCCTTTACGTTTAAATGCGCGAATGTTGTCGGCATTTAAGTCACCAAAACCTAAAGTTTTAATTTCTTCTTCAGTTTTAATGATGTCTTCGATTTGGATCAAGAACCATTTGTCGATATTGGTTGCAGCAAATACTTCATCCAAACTGAAACCATGACGGAAGGCATCAGCCACATACCAAATACGCTCAGGACCTGGAACTTTAAGCTCTTGCAGTATTTTCTCGCGCGCGCCTTCAGCACCGACAGCAATGTGTTCATCAAAACCACACACGCCCACTTCAAGACCGCGAAGCGCTTTTTGCAGAGATTCTTGGAAGTTACGACCAATGGCCATGACTTCGCCCACAGATTTCATCTGTGTGGTTAGAATAGCTTCAGCTTGCGGGAATTTTTCGAAGTTAAAGCGAGGAATCTTGGTAACCACGTAGTCAATTGATGGTTCAAATGACGCAGGTGTTGCACCACCAGTGATGTCATTTTTCAACTCATCAAGGGTATAGCCCACAGCCAATTTCGCAGCAATACGCGCAATTGGGAAACCTGTTGCTTTTGATGCAAGCGCAGATGAACGTGATACACGCGGGTTCATCTCGATCACCACCATACGACCGTCTTTCGGGTTAATACCGAATTGAACGTTCGAACCACCTGTTTCAACACCAATTTCACGCAGAACTGCAATCGATGCATTACGCATGATTTGGTATTCTTTGTCTGTTAATGTTTGCGCAGGGGCAACAGTGATGGAGTCACCTGTATGCACACCCATTGGGTCGAAGTTTTCAATCGCACATACGATAATACAGTTGTCGTTTTTGTCACGAACAACTTCCATTTCGTATTCTTTCCAACCAATCAATGATTCATCGATTAACAGTTGGTGAGTCGGCGATAGGTCGAAACCGCGTTCACAGATTTCAATGAATTCGTCGCGGTTATAAGCAATACCACCGCCCGAACCGCCCATAGTGAAGGACGGACGAATAATTGAAGGGAAGCCCAATTTTGCTTGAATTTCGAATGCTTCTTCCATAGTACTTGCAACAGCAGCACGAGGACATTCAAGACCAATACGACGCATCGCATCATCAAACAATTTGCGGTCTTCTGCCATTTCAATGGCATCTTTACTCGCACCAATTAATTCAACATTGTATTTTGCTAAAATACCGTGCTCATCCAGTGCAAGCGCACAGTTTAATGCTGTTTGGCCACCCATCGTTGGAAGGACTGCATCTGGACGTTCTTTTTCAATAATTTGTGCAACAGTTTGCCAAGTAATCGGTTCGATATATGTCGCATCTGCCATACTTGGGTCGGTCATAATGGTGGCTGGATTAGAGTTCACCAAAATAACACGGTAGCCTTCTTCACGAAGGGCTTTACATGCTTGCGCACCTGAGTAGTCAAACTCACATGCTTGACCGATCACAATCGGACCTGCACCAATAATTAAGATGCTTTTTATGTCTGTACGTTTAGCCATGATCGCTTCCTTAATTACTGCTTAGATGCTTCGATAAGTTCGATGAAATGATCGAATAATGGGGCACAGTCATGTGGCCCAGGACTTGCTTCAGGGTGACCTTGGAAGCTGAACGCCGGTTTGTCAGTACGATGCATACCTTGAAGGGTTTGATCGAATAATGATTTGTGCGTTGCTTTTAGGTTTGCAGGTAATGTATCAATATCAACTGCAAAGCCATGGTTCTGAGAAGTAATCATCACTGTACCATCTTCAAGATTTTGTACAGGATGGTTGGCACCGTGGTGACCGTGAGGCATTTTTACCGTTTTAGCACCAGAAGCAAGGGCTAGGATTTGGTGACCGAGGCAGATACCAAACACAGGTAAATTTGTGGTTTCAACAATGGTTTTTACAGCTTCAATCGCATAATCACATGCAGCTGGATCGCCAGGGCCGTTCGATAAGAACACACCATCTGGATTTAATGCGAGAACTGTTTCTGCAGGCGTTTGAGCTGGAACTACAGTCAGTTTGCATCCACGGTCAACCAGCATACGTAAGATGTTGGTTTTGACACCGTAATCATATGCCACAACATGGAATTTAAGTTCAGGTTGAGAGAAGCCTTGACCCAGTGTCCAAGAACCTTCCGTCCATTCAAAACCCGTCGGATCACAGCATTCTTTCGCAAGATCTAAACCATCCAAGCCACCGAAAGCACGTGCTTTTTCTAAAGCTTGTTCTTCTGTGATATTTTCACCAGCAAGAATACAACCATTTTGCGCACCTTTGGCACGTAAAATTCGTGTCAATTTACGTGTGTCAATATCAGCAATCGCGACAACATTATGTTGTTCTAGGTATTGGCCTAGAGATTGATTAGCACGGAAATTGCTATGCAATAAAGGGAGATCACGGATAATAAGACCATTTGCCCAAACCTTATGAATTCGACCTGACTCAGTGTCTTCTTCGTTGCAACCTGTATTGCCCACATGTGGATAAGTCAAAGTCACAAGTTGTTGTGCATAACTTGGGTCAGTCAAAATTTCTTGATAGCCAGTCATGGCAGTATTAAAAACGACTTCACCAGTCGTACTACCCGATGCACCGATAGACGTACCTTTAAAGATCGTTCCATCTGCGAGGGCTAAAATGGCGGGAGTGCTCAAACCAAAGCTCCTGAAATTTAGGCTGTAAAAAAGCGAGTAGACGAAAAAAAAGGAAGGCTATTTTTTTAACCAACCCTCCTATGTCTGCTCGCTTGAACTTAACACGGCATTATACGCAGTAAAGCCTCTAAAGTCCATTTTATTTGTACTGATTATCAAATATAAATAACATGTATCTTGGTTTGTCGTCTGAGAGAGCAGAGTGTAACTAAAATGTAAACAATTGAAAATTGTCTGACAAATCATCGTTTAAATTTTATCAAATCGGATTACTCTAGCATTCTCGAAGCACAATGACAGGAATATGGCCATGACAACAGAACAAAAACAAGTGAAAGCGAAAACATCGATTAAAGAAGTAGTCGCAGAAAGTGCAGAAAAATTAGAGCAAGTGTCTAAAGAAGCACAACAAAAGATTACAGATGCAGCGGTTGAGTCGACAGAAAAAGTTCAAGCTGAGGCAAAAGAATTACAGGCAAATGTACAAGGTCAAATTCAGAACTTAAAGCAAGATCTTCTTCAGCGCATTGACATTATTAAAAAACAATTCAGTTCTTCTCAAAAAGAATTAACTGAATTAAAAGAATTTGTGAAAACTGAACTTAATGCTGTTTTAGAAGATTTAAGTAAACTGGGTAAAGAACTGAAAGATGATGTGAGCCAAATTTCGGTTAAACACAAAGATCAGTTGGCTGAAACTTTTAAACGTTCTAAAGATCATACTTTAGATGTATGGAAGAAAGTGGCAGATAAAACTGAAACTAAGACTACATTAAAAAGTTAAGTTGCTCTTAATAAAAGCACAATTTTATACATAAAAAAGTGAGGTTTAATGCCTCACTTTTTTATTATGGGTATTCTTTAAAAATATTAAAACTGATGTAGCCAATCTCGTTTATTGTGAAAATCTGCATTTGGGCTGCTATGTTGCATCGCGTAGTGTTGATCACCTTGTGAGGTTTGAAGCACAGCAGTTAAGCCCAAGAACATATTTGACCACTTTAATTTATGCTTCAACATAAACTCAGTTAAATCTAAAGTGACATTTAAACCGTAATGCGTGCGTTTAAGTTGATTAAGTTCAATGTCATGGGCAGCTTGTGGTGGCATATCCTCAGGATAACGGTACTCCTCAAACTGGTAAACTTGCCAAGCTTGAGAGGGGGAGAGGTTAATTTCCCGGTAATAGTCTTCACCATGTACGCCAATAAAAATTTCATAGCAAGTGTGTTGCCACAAAAAATCTTGACGTGGGTTGCCCTGTAATAATTTAGGCCATTGCATGAATTGATTAGGATCACGTAACCAATAGCCCACATTTAAACCATATAGACCTTGTTGTTCAATTGCCCCCACGAGGGAGATAGATTGAAAACGACGATCAAAAGCATTAAGTTCGTAACTGGCCATACTGCTTAACTAGACAAATTTGCGTGGCGTACAAGATTTGAAAGTTTTGGATTTTGTTTGGCTGCTTTTTTATAAAGCAATACAATTTTACCAATCGTTTGCACGATTTCAGCACCGGTTACTTGAGCAATTTCATTCATTGCTGCTACACGTGCTTCACGGTCTTCACCCGCAATTTTTACTTTGATTAATTCGTGATCATTTAAAGCACGATTTGTTTCTTCAACGACATTTTCAGTCAAACCTTGGCCACCCAACATAACCACAGGGTTAAGTGCGTGTCCGATTTGACGCAAACGTTTGCGTTCCTGAATTGATAAAGCCGCCATAGAGATAACCTAATTTTAAAAACGACTTAGTATAGCAAATGCCAAGTTTAAACGCTTTATATTCTGTCGAAATAATCAATTTAGATGATCGAAAAAAACAGCATAAAAGATCGAATTTAGATACAGATGTATACTGCAAGCAGGGTATTTTTCACGTACAATCATGAATTAGAAGTTTTTTATTATTTAGAGAGTTATGGCGACACGCATTACTAACCAAAAGTTATCCAAAAGTAGTCGAGATTGGATGCGAGAACACTTAGATGATCCTTTTGTCAAAAAAGCGCAAAAGGAAGGCTATCGTGCACGTGCCGCTTACAAACTTCTTGAAATGCAAGAAAAATACAAAATTATTAAACCAGGTATGACAGTGGTAGATCTGGGTGCAGCTCCGGGAAGTTGGTCACAAATTGCTGGAAAACTGGTCGGTGATAAGGGTTTATTGATCGCTTCAGATATCTTGGAAATGGATGCTTTGCCTGATGTAACTTTTCTACAAGGCGACTTTCGTGAAGAAGAAGTTTTCGAAAAATTGTTAAATCTTTTAAACGGACGTACCGTAGACGTTGTAATTTCAGATATGGCCCCCAATACATCAGGTAACAAGGCTGTAGATCAACCTCGTCAAATTTACTTGTGTGAACTTGCTTTAGATTTTGCCAATAAGGTTTTAGGACCTAAAGGTCAGTTTGTGGTAAAAGTTTTCCAAGGGATTGGATTTGACGAATTTCGTAAACAAGTGGTAGATAGCTTTGATGTCCTAAAGACAGCAAAACCTGCCGCTTCGCGTACCCGTTCTAAAGAAGTATTTTTGATCGGGCAAGGGCGTAAGAAAGTTTCGAGATAAAGTTTACTTGCCAAGACGTTAAAAATTGTGCATTTTGTACATTTTTAAAATATTGCGAAGCTGATCTTTAGCTTAAATTAAGGTCACCCGTTTTGGGCATGATCAAATTAGATTGATATGGGAATAAAGCTTTGAGCGATCTCTTCAAGAATGCCGTATTGTGGCTGGTTATACTCGGTGTACTGATCCTGATTTTCAGTAACATTAGTGACCGCAATCAACCGACTGCAATGAATTATTCAGAGTTTGTTTCAGCGGTGAATGCTGGTCAAATTAAACAAGTCATCATTGATGGCGAAAGAATCCGTGGTGAAAAATCAAACGGTTCTGAATTTGAAAGTATCCGTCCAGCGGTTCAAGATCCAGAACTGATGCCAAGCCTCATCAAAAATAATGTTGTCGTAGAAGGTACTGCACCTCAGCGCCAAGGTTTATTGATGCAACTTCTTATCGCGAGCTTCCCTGTACTTTTAATCATTTTGTTATTCATGTTCTTTATGCGCAACATGGGTGGCGGTGCAGGTGGTAAAAGTGGTCCAATGAGTTTTGGTAAATCAAAAGCCAAAATGTTGTCTGAAGATCAAATTAAAGTGACCTTTTCAGATGTTGCTGGCTGCGATGAAGCGAAACAAGAAGTAGTGGAAATTGTTGATTTTTTAAAGGATCCAACCAAATTTAAACGTCTCGGCGCGAGTATTCCACGTGGCGTATTAATGGTGGGCCCTCCAGGTACAGGTAAGACTTTGCTTGCTAAAGCGATTGCAGGTGAAGCGAAAGTTCCGTTTTTTAGTATTTCGGGTTCTGACTTTGTTGAAATGTTTGTGGGTGTAGGTGCATCACGTGTGCGCGACATGTTCGAACAAGCCAAACGTCATGCGCCTTGCATTATCTTTATTGATGAGATTGATGCAGTTGGTCGTCATCGTGGTTCAGGTACAGGTGGTGGTCATGACGAGCGTGAACAGACATTAAACCAGATGCTGGTTGAAATGGATGGCTTTGAAGGTAATGAAGGCATTATCGTGATTGCTGCAACAAACCGTGCCGATGTGCTGGATAAAGCTTTACTCCGTCCGGGTCGTTTTGACCGTCAAGTGATGGTCGGTCTGCCAGATATTAAAGGTCGTGAGCAAATTTTAAATGTTCACATGAAAAAATTGCCTTCAGTGACAGGTGTGGATGTACAAGTGCTTGCACGTGGTACACCGGGCTTCTCTGGTGCACAACTCGCCAATTTAATTAACGAAGCTGCTTTATTTGCTGCACGCCGTAATAAAAATACAGTTGATATGCATGATTTTGAAGATGCAAAAGACAAGCTGTATATGGGGCCTGAGCGTAAATCGATGGTGCTTCGTGATGAAGAACGTCGTGCTACGGCTTATCATGAAGCAGGTCATGCGATTGTCGCTGAAACTTTACCGGGTACAGACCCTGTACATAAAGTGACGATTATGCCGCGTGGTTGGGCTTTGGGTGTGACTTGGCAGTTGCCTGAATTTGATCAAACGAGTCATTACAAACACAAAATGTTGAATGAAATCTCTATTTTGTTTGGTGGTCGTATTGCAGAAGAAGTATTTATTAACCAGATGTCTACCGGTGCTTCGAATGATTTTGAACGTGCAACCAAAATGGCACGTGCGATGGTCACTAAATACGGTATGTCTGATAAAATGGGCGTAATGGTGTATGAAGATGATTCGCAGCAATCATTCATGGGCAGTATCGGTAGCCGTACGATTTCTGAAGCAACGCAACAGCAAGTAGATTTAGAAGTTCGCCGCATTTTGGATGAGCAATATAAAGTAGCGCGAGAAATCTTGGAAAGTAAGCAAGATATTGCGCACGCAATGGTAAAAGCCTTGATGGAATGGGAAACTATTGATCGCGATCAAATCCGTGACATTATGGAAGGTCGTGAACCTCAACCGCCTAAGGTATATATTGCTGAAAATCCAGTAATTGATATTACCCCAACGGATGGTCCACTGACACCACCACCATTGCCTGCAAATTAATTTTTTAAAGTGAAGCTAAGAAGAGTCTCAAAGGAGGCTCTTTTTTATGCCGTAATCATTCAATTTTGAAAATATTTCAGCATCTTTAAAACTCAGCATTGCTACACTGGGATTTGAAGATCTAAGGAAAGTAATCAATGAAGTTAATGCCATTACCTAAACGTGTATTGCAGTGTGGACAACATCATTTAGATTTAGCCCAGCCACATGTAATGGGTATTTTAAATGTAACTCCAGACTCATTTAGTGATGGTGGAAAGCACAATAGTCAAGAGCAGGCTGTAGCGTATGCATTACAAATGATTGCTGATGGTGCGACAGTGATTGATATTGGAGGTGAATCAACCCGACCAGGTGCTTTAGTGGTAGAGATTGAGGAAGAGATACGTCGTGTCGTCCCTGTCGTTGAGGAGCTGGCTCAACATAATGTCATTATTTCCATTGATACTTCGCAACCTGAAGTAATGCGTAAAGCGGTACAAGCAGGAGCGCATATTTGGAATGATGTACGTGCTTTAACACGCCCCAATGCGTTAATCACAGCTGCTGAACTTGATATTCCAGTCATTATTATGCATATGCGTGGCGAACCAACGACCATGAATAATTTGAATCAATATAGTGATGTGACTCAGGATGTTATGGGCGAATTACAACATCGTATCAATGCAGCACTCGCAGTCGGAATAAAACCCGAAAATATCATGATTGATCCAGGTTTTGGTTTTGCTAAAAATGCTCAGCAAAATTTGAAGTTATTACAAGAATTTCATGTATTAACAAGTTTGGGCTATCCGATTCTTTCGGCACTTTCACGTAAACGTTTTATTGGTGAAGTGTTAGGTGAATCAAATGCGCAAAACCGTGTAGTGGGTTCTGTGGCAGCCCATTTATTGAGTATTCAACAAGGTGCATGCATGGTGCGTGTACATGATGTAAAAGCTACCTCTGATGCTATTAAAATATGGCAGGCGATGAATTGCGCTTGATGCACAATTGGAACAAATAAAATTATGAAGCCAGTAAACTAATATTTTATAGTTTGAGTTGGTATTTTTGTTACTTTGTGTTATACAAGCTCGCTTAAACACGTGAATTTTTTGAGTGCTGTATGTTTGAAGATTTACTTCTCCCTATGTTTGATGATGAATATTATCCCGATATTCTGGTTGCTGAAGTTAAGCAAGTGATTAAACAATTTGCCAAAAAAGTCGCCAAAGCAGATTTGTCTGAAACAGAAATTTATCATTTCGCGGCTGAAACTGTGGTCACCATTAATAAAATGAAGCCACAGTTTGAAGATTTAGATTCTGCTTTAGATGATACGGCAGCAGATTATATCGCTGAAGCTATGATGATGGTGGTGCAAGACAAAGGTTATATTGAAATAGAACTGGAAGAATTGGTATCGAATAGAGAGTGGTAAACTGCTCTCTATTTTTTGAGCGCAATATTTTTTAAATCTATCAGATAAATGGCAGCTTTAACCCACTTTAATATCTAAGCAAATTATTATTCTTAAATGATATTTATCATTAAGCGAATGATAAATCCCGAGAATATTGAGCCAATATGTGATCTTTTTCTTTAATAGCGTATCAATTGAGCGTCTATTGTAGTCTTTATTAAAATCCATAACTTAATCATGAACATGGTCTGAAGCACAGCGATTAAAAATATAACGACCATTTTTGATACTGACCATACTCGGAAATAAACTCCATAGTTTTCTATCTCTTCTTCAAGTTTAACTTGTGGTTGATTTGCTCAACACGTATTTCGTCGAGGCTTTCTGATCATCTCTTTATATAAGCGAAAGTTTGAATTTGTCGAAAGCAGTTAAAGTTGTTGCTGAGCTTGAAAGTCAAATAAATACACGGATATGATCTGAAATTAATATTAAAGTTTTTATGATCCACTACTATTATTAATTTTTTAGAAATGATACTTATCGCTAGAACCAAATTTAAGATATAAAAAAACCAGCTTATAGCTGGAATTTTTATTGCACCATTTTAAGAAGTATCAAAATGGTGCCCGAGGCCAGACTCGAACTGGCACGCTTTGTGGGCGGGGGATTTTAAATCCCCTGTGTCTACCGATTTCACCACTCGGGCATGTGCGCAATAATAGAGGACGAAATAAATCTTGGCAAGTCTCTTTCAGTGTATTTGCTTTCTTTTCAATCAATTCATGTGTTTATCTATGAAAATAATTTATTTTTAATCAAAAAAAAGAAGCTGTCATCATTTCTTCATAAATTTGAGATCATAAGGTAATCCTTAGTTTTTATATTTAAAGAATAAAAAATAAGGATAATCCCATGTCATTTAAAATCTCACGCCGCGAACTTTTACATAAATCTTTGGCCAGCTTAGGGGCTTTATCTTTACCTATTTCACTGACCGCTTGTGATGGCGATTCTGAAGATGGTGTACTGTCAAATAAGGTGAAAGCTGAATTTTTACATGGGGTTGCAAGTGGTGATCCATTACAAGATAAAATTATTCTTTGGACACGTTTAACACCAAATGAAGTATCTGCCCGCTTGGAACTGAGTTGGGAAATTGCTTTAGATCAGCAATTTAAGAATTTAGTCAATTCAGGCAAAGTACAAACTTCACAAGCCCAAGATTTTACTGTCAAAGTTGATGCCAATAAGCTTAGATCAAATCAGCAATACTATTATCGTTTTCATTATGGCACTGTGACTTCTCCCATCGGACAAACCAAAACTTTGCCAGAAAATCCTCAGACGGTCAGTTTTGCAGTGTGTTCTTGCTCGAACTATCCAGCGGGTTATTTCCATGTTTATCGAGAAATTGCCAAACAAAATGTCGATGTGGTGATTCATCTAGGTGATTATATTTATGAATATGGTCAGGGTGGGTATGCCAGTGAAGATGCAGCACGTTTAGGGCGTGAACTGGCTGCAGACAACAATCAAGAAATGATCAAATTAGAAGATTATCGCAAGCGTTATGCTTTATACCGAACAGATCCAGATTTACAAACGGTACACCAACGTCATGCATTTATTGTAATTTGGGATGATCATGAATTGGCGAACGATGCTTGGAAAAATGGTGCAGAAAATCACACTGAAGAGTCCGCGAACAATAAAAATGAGGGGCAATTTATTGAGCGTAAAATAGCTGCTTTACAAGCTTATTTCGAATGGATGCCGATACGTCCTGTTTCAGATCATGATCATTTGAATATTTATCGCGAATTTAATTTTGGCAATTTAGTGCAGTTGAATATGTTGGATACTCGAGTTTTAGCGCGTGATCGACAGTTAAATTATGCAGATTATATGACTGCGCAAGGCATGGATTTCCCGCTCTTTCAACAAGATTTAACCCAAGCGACACGTACTTTAATGGGGGATAAGCAACTGCACTGGTTACAAACACAATTAGAGCAATCTAGTGCAATTTGGAATGTATTAGGTCAACAAGTGCTCATGAGTAAAATGTTGATTCCCGCGGAACTTTTAGAACCTCTCAGTCAAATGGATATTGTGAGCTTAAATCAAAAAATTCCAGAGTTAGTAACATTAAAAATCCGTCTCTTGCAGGGTGATCCAAGTTTAACTGAGATTGAGAAAGCACGTTTGACAGTTGTGGCACCTTATAATTTAGATGCTTGGGATGGTTATTCTGCTGAGCGTGAAAAGCTCTATGCGACTTTAAAAAAAGTGAATAAAAAAGTCGTAGTTTTAGCAGGTGATACTCATAACGCTTGGACATCAGATTTGCATAGCCAAACAGGTGAACATATTGGACTGGAACTGGCGACCAGTTCAGTGTCTTCACCAGGGCTAGAACAATATTTGAATATCCCGTTGGCACAATTACAGCAATTTGAATTGGCTTTCACTACCTTAATTAATGAGCTTAATTACTGTAATTTGAATCAACGTGGTTATTTAACTGTGAATTTTACTGCACAGCAAATGGAAGCGAATTGGGTGTTTGTGAGTAGTATTAAAGAGCAACAATATACAGTCGATCATGATCGCTCTTACTATATTTTAGTCGATACTGTGCTGAGTGATATAAAGGACACCCAAAAAATTGCTTAATATTGGGTGGTAAAAATAGGGTAGGGAAACCCAATTTTTGAATTTACATTAAGCTGTCTAAATAAGTTTCTACGTCTAAATGTTTATGTGTTTTACACAGTTCATTTTCATAACGAATCAGTTGAATATAAAGATCAATAAACTGTTTTTCTTGTTGTTCAAGCAGTTGTCGTGCTTTAGAATTTTTTGCTTTAAACATCGTTTTAAATTTAATTTTTAAAATTTGTTTATATGACCAAAAACATATTCGACGAGTTTCTTGTAAATAGAAATAATGCTCATTTTGAGTATTTTTTCGGAACATATTTTCTTTATAAAAGCGAACAAAACCAAAACTTAAAGCGAAGAAGAATATAATGATTTGTAAAACTAAACTTTCAAGATAAGCAATATTAACCGTTTGAATAATAATCAATATTGCTAATTTAAGAGGTGTATGACGCAACTGTTGGTACAACGAGTTTGAACTATGCTTAATTTGCTTAATCACCAAAGGGGTGTAAAGCATAAAAATTAATAGAATAATTAAGACTGCAATACCATGTGCGCGGAACAGATCAAATTGTGGGAAGTAAAGCGCAATAAAATGACTGAGGCTCATGGAAAAGGAAACAAAAATCATGGCTGCCAATAGCCAAGGAATGAGTTCCTTAAGTTCATCTAAAATTCCTTTGGTTTTAATCATGCTATAAAACAAATAATTTCTTTTAAACGCAGACGGGTATTGTTCCCGCATTTGTTGTAAAAAAAGGGCAGCCTGTTTATTGCTAATCATAAATATCAAAGGAAATTAAAAAGTAGCGCTACTATAAATGATTCACATCATTTTGACAGATAAAAAGTTGACTCTTATCTTGTTGTAATTGGTGATGCGGTTAAATCATCTTTTATTCAGGTAAAACTAGGTGTTCTCATTCTTGTAAGAATAGGGGAGCTCATTTTGAATCAAATTATAGATATTTTTTAAATCATCTATGTGGCTGATGTTACATTCAGTCCGATTTTATTCTGTATTCATGCTTGAATTATGCGAAAATAGATCTTTATTATTTTGTCCAAGGACAGTTCATGACTGATCAATCTCCTGAATCTTTAAGCGATATCGAAATTTTAGACATTTTACAGTCCATGAAAAGCGATGAGCTAAATACTGAAGCGAAAGAGATTATCCGGAATGGTGGTAAAGCTGGTCGTCAAGAAGCGTATAAACAAGCCATTGTTGCTTTACATAATTCTTTTGAAAAAAACTTTGTGGAAGCGGTGACTTTGGCGTTGGGTTTAAATGAAGGTCAAGCGAAAAAGATTAAATATAAAAAAGATCGTATTCGTATTTTAAAAGTACGTGGTATTGATTATATGGCAATTGATGGAGCTGAAACTGCTCAAGTTTTATCCCAAGTGGCTCAAGCGATTGTACGTGAAGATGCAATTGTCACTAACGGCTTGCATAATATTTTCCCATTTTGGAAAGAAGGCTGGCCGATGGTTCAATTTGACAGTGCTTATGCCATTTTAGAAGAAGATATTAGTATCCATTATGCGTTAGTCATTGAAAATCTGCTTGAAAACTTTAAATAATTTTCATTGAAGCAAAAAAAAAGCACCAATTAAATAGGTGCTTTTTTTATGAAAAATTTTAAGACAATGTTGAATAGAATGGGAAAACACCACAAATTATGGCGGCAAACATCATCACTAAGCAGGTGATAATGGCCCACTTAATTGCAAATTTTTGATGTTGGCCTAAATCAATTCCTGCTAAGCCACAGAGTAAATAAGTAGATGGAACTAAAGGCGAGAGTAAATGTACAGGTTGGCCCACGATTGAGGCGCGAGCCATTTCTACTGGGGTAATCCCGTAATGCAAGGCAGCTTCAGAAAGTACAGGAAGGACACCGTAGTAGAAGGCATCATTTGACATAAAGAAGGTCAAAGGCATACTGAGTACTGCGGTAATAGGCGCAAGAAACGGTCCCATACTTTGCGGAATAATGGCCACCAATTCTTTGGACATCGAATCGACCATGCCTGTTCCTGCTAAAATACCAGTAAAGATACCTGCAGCAAAAATAATTCCTACGACATTTAAAGCGCTACCGGCATGGTGAGCAACCAAATCTTTTTGCATATTGATATCTTTATAATTCACCACAAGTGCAATAGCCAAGGCAATCATAAAGAGAATCGACATCGGCAATACGCCTTTGACCAGACAAATCATTAAGCAAATGGTCAATAACGCATTAAACCATCTTAGGTGCGCGCGATTGGCTTCAGGATTTGAAGAAATCTGAATATTATCGCCATGACTTACATCCAGTTCGATAATGCCAAGACGTTTACGTTCCATACGCCCGTACATATAGCCTATAAAGTATAACCAAGCGATAGAACACAGCATTGGAATAATCATAGGGACAAATACATCACTTGGGTCGACATGCAATGCACTGGCTGCACGGGCAGTAGGACCACCCCACGGTGTTAGATTCATAATACCGCTCGCAAGCATCATTAAACAGGCCATCACCAATGGACTCATGCCTAAACGCTTATAGAGGGGTAGCATGGCAGCCACACAGATCATATAGGTGGTCGAACCATCACCGTCTAATGAAACAATTAAAGTTAAGGTAATCGTACCGAGAGTAACTTTTAACGGGTCACCTTTGACCAGTCGTAAAATCCATTTAACCGATGGATCAAATAATCCTGTATCAATCATGATTGCGAAGTATAAGATCGCAAATAACAACATAACGCCAGTCGGTGCAAGTTTTTTCACACCATCAAGCATCATTTCGCCAAGATTTTGAAGTTCAATGTGACTTAAGCTGTCAAAGAAGAAACCTAATACATAGGCAATGAGAGCAAATATTACGGGAATCAGAGTAAGTGCAACGAGTGCACTCATGCGTCTGGTCATGATTAAATACATAAAGCATAAAATCATGCCGAGACCTAATAAAGTCAGCATGGAAGTTCAGTCCTTTGAAAGTAAATTTACTCTCGTGTTTTTAAATTAATCACTTGGTCGGAACTGATGTTAAGCTATCGTTTAATAAAACTAAATATCAACAAAAAAATGCCTTTTCAATACCTATAAAGCATAAAAATATTCTTTAAATAATAAGGGTTTAAGAGCCAAATAAAATCAATAATTTGACTTAACTTATTGAGAATACTATGAAATTGATGATTATTTGCACATTTCTGTGAGGGGTGATGAAAATTTAAAAAATATGTGGTCAATTTTTGACTTGAAAAATAATATGATTGTTAAGTTTTATTAAATATTTTATTAATCTGTATTAATAGGTTTTATGAAAAAAAATGAAAATTTTAATTACATGGATCAAAACAATAAGATCAATATTTTGTGATTAAAAAACCCATACTTAGGATGGGTTTTTTAAAAAATTTCTAGCACAAGCTATTGTATAAAATAAAGTTAGGTCGGTGGTGATTCATGTTCTTCATTTTCGATTGGTTTTTCAAGTAAACGCGTCACCAAAAGCTGATCAATTTTAAAATGATCGACATCGACTACTTCAAACTTATAACCACCGAAAATAACTGCATCAGCTGGACGCGGGATTTTTCGTAATTTATACATCATAAAACCTGCGATGGTTTCATAGTTTTCGTCATCTGGCATTTCATCAATTTGAAGCGCATGTTTAATATCTTCAATTGGGGTGCTGCCGTCAATTAACCATGAATTATTATCGCGCTTAATAATTTGTTGATCGGCTTCAATTGGAATAACCCAGTCACCCATTACAGTAATCATGATGTCGGAGAGCGTAATGACACCGACTACAAGAGCATACTCATTAATAACAACTGCAAATTTTTCTTTGGTTGAGCGGAAGCGATCGAGTAATTCAGATAGGGTTAAAGTATCTGGAATCGTCAGTACATTACGAATAGTATTTTCATTGAGCTGTAATAGAGACTGATTATTCAAAATACGGACTAAAATGTCTTTGGCATCAATATAACCAATGACTTCGTCAATATTGGTGCTACACACTACAAATTTGGAATAAGGGAATTCAGCTAATTTTTGACGAATACTGGCTTCAGATTCTTTTAAAGTAAAAAACACCACATTTTCACGGGTGGTCATACTTGAAGGCACATTACGTTCTTCAAGTTCAAATACATTTTCAATAAAATGATGTTCTTGCTTTTGCAGTACACCGGCTTGTGCACCTGCATCCATGACTGCGGAAATATCTGCAAAAGTAATATTGTCATCGCGAATCGTATTGACTTTAAATAAGCGAAACAGCAAATTGGCAATCGCATTGATCATCCAAGCCAAAGGTTTACATATTTTGATAAAAACTTGGATGGGATTAATAACAGAAATAGCAATTTTTTCTGGCGCAATCATGGCCAAGCGTTTTGGCATTAAATCGGCAAAAAGAATAAATAGTGAAGTCACTAAAGTAAAAGACAGGGTAAAACCAATCGTATCTGTCCAAGGTCCTACATATACTCGATCAATCAAGGTAACAAAGTAAGGACGAAAGGCAGCTTCACCTAAAATACCACCTAAAATGGCGATTGCATTTAACCCAATCTGGGAAGCTGCAAAAAATTCGGCAGAATGTTCTTGTAGATTAAGAACTTTTTGTGCCCGATCATCACCAGATTCTGCAAGAATTTTAAGTTTGACTTTACGTGCACCAGCAAGCGCAATTTCAGTTAAAGATAGGAAACCCGCTCCTGTAATGAGTATTGCGATGATGAGGATATTCTGGAAAAGGCTCACAAATTCACCTGTAGATCATCATTATTATGAAATATTTTTAACACAAAAAATGAAAGGCAGTAAGAAAGTTACCACCTGAATCACTACAGTATAATCTTAAAAAAGAAGAATTTAAGTTTTTTTATCATTAATAGTGAGAAAACTGGGAGTTATTCATTAAGAATTCACGATTTTCTTCTTCAATCATCTGTCGAGCTACATACAAGATCAGCTGACGTAACCAGCGATGTGCAGGATGATGATGTAGCAATGGACACCAAGCCATTTTTAATTCAAATTCAGGAATATAAAAAGGAGGATCTTTAATTAAAAGGTTTGCATTATTGGACTGCAAATGTGCGATACGACTTGGAAGGGTTGCAATCAAATCGACATTGGAAGCCAGAAGGGCAGGCATTTGATAGTGACGGGTAAATACTGAAATTTTACGTTTTTGACCAATTCGCTCTAAAGCTTGGTCAATCCAGCCCAATCCCGCTTGTTTATCTGGATTGACACCAAAACCTACGCCCATCCCTGTTTTAGACACCCAAATATGCTGAGCATCTAAATAACTTTTTAAATTTAAGTTATTCGCAGCAGGGTGTTTGTTATTGAGCAAGCAGGAAAAACTATCACGCCAAACCAAAACTTGATGAAAGCTTTGTGGAATTTCGTTAAAACGATTAATGGCTAAATCGACTTTCCCTTGTTCCATATCACGGTAAGACACATCACTTGGCGTTAAAAAGTCCAATACAACATTGGGTGCTTCTGAACGTAAGGCTTTGACAAGACGTGGAACCAGAGTCGCTTCTGCATAATCAGAAGTCATGATACGGAAAACGCGATTTGAAGTATAAGGACGGAACTCGGTACGAGGTTCCAAAATCATGGATAAATCGGCCAATGCATCTCGAATACGTGGCTGAAGTTCTAAAGCGCGTTCTGTTGGCGTCATGCCTTCAGAAGAACGAATTAACAGGGGGTCATTAAATAAATTGCGTAAACGGCGCAAAATATTACTCATGGCAGGTTGGGTAACACCCAGTTGTTCTGCTGCACGGGTGACATTTTTTTCACGTAAAAGAACATCAAGGTAAATTAATAGATTAAGATCGACCCGTTCCAGATTCATAAAAAAAATACCGATAATAAAGCCATGAAATTGTATTGATTATGCCATAAGCAGCAAGGCTTGTGTAGGAAATATGACGAATAAAAAATCACTTTTAAGGCCAAATTTCAGCATAAAGTCGTATTGTTTTAAGAGCATTTTTTTATTTTTAAGCAACAGAAAAATATCTTATTAAGGATAAAAACTAATCACACTAAATCTATTTGAATTACTGATGGATGAACGATTATAAATGACAAATAATTAGCAACAATGGGTGGTACTAAAAAATTGAAAGTTAAAAATACTGCGATTTAAAAGGCTTTGTATTTTAAATAAGCAATTGAATATTTGCTCAACAAAATAAGCAGTTAAATACCAACAAAGGAAATACTTTTGTGTTAAAAACGCATAAGGCTTGGCTGAGTGAAAATAAAAGTCATAAGCTCAATATTTAAAAAATAAATCATTCAAAACTAAATGAAGACTTTAATTTAATGACCATGTAATAAACAATTTGTATATCTAATAGACGTTTATTGTATTTATTTAAATTTATTTTATATTTATATAACAATGATTTAGTTTGCATTATCAAAATTTTAATACGACTTTGATCTATGTATTTTTTAAATAAATACCGAAAATTAATGCAGAATATTGGATTAATTATTTGACTACAACTAAGCTGTGTTCATACCTAGGGAATGGTCTAAATCTGAACAAGTGTACTTAATCAGAGTTAAATCCTCCTACTGATGAAATCCTAAAATTATATACAGGAAATATCATGACTACATACCAAACAGCGATTGATGCAATCCGCGAATTAAAAGCAAAATTCGGTAGCACTTGGCGCGATATTAGCCCAGAAGATGCTGCGCGTATGCAAATGCAAAACCAATTCAAAACTGGTTTAGATATCGCTAAATACACCGCTGCAATTATGCGTCGTGATATGGCTGCTTATGATGCTGACTCTAGCCAATACACTCAGTCTTTAGGCTGCTGGCACGGTTTCATCGCACAACAAAAAATGATAGCGAACAAAAAATACTTCGGCACAACTGACCGTCGTTATATCTACCTTTCAGGTTGGATGGTTGCTGCACTTCGTTCAGAATTTGGTCCACTTCCTGACCAATCTATGCACGAAAAAACTTCTGTACCTGCTTTAATCGAAGAAATCTACACTTTCTTACGTCAAGCAGATGCGAAAGAATTAAACGATTTGTTCCGTGCGCTTAAAAAAGCAAACGAAGCTGGTGATACTGCTAAAGCTGCTGAAATCACTGCTCAAATCGATGGTTTCCAAACTCACATCGTTCCAATTATTGCGGACATCGATGCTGGTTTCGGTAACGAAGAAGCAACTTACTTGCTTGCTCGTAAAATGATCGAAGCTGGTGCTTGTGCACTTCAAATTGAAAACCAAGTATCTGACGCGAAACAATGTGGTCACCAAGCTGGTAAAGTCACTGTTCCACACGAAGATTTCATCTCTAAAATCCATGCATTACGTTATGCATTCTTAGAAATGGGTCTTGACGAAGGTATCATCGTTGCGCGTACTGACTCTGAAGGCGCTGACTTGACTCAAAAAATTCCAGTGGTTAAAGAGCCAGGCGACATTGCTTCTCAATACATCGGTTTCTTAGACACTGTTGAAATTGATATTGCTGATGCGCAAGAAGATGAAATCCTAATCAAGCGTGATGGTAAATTACACCGTCCTAAGCGTTTAGCTTCTGGCTTGTACCAGTTCCGTGCTGACACTCAAATTGACCGTGTTGTACTTGACTGCGTATCTAGCCTTCAAAATGGTGCTGACCTTCTTTGGATCGAAACTGCAACGCCAAACGTTGAAGAAATCGCTCACATGGTTAACCGTGTTAAAGAAACAGTTCCAAATGCGAAGCTTGTTTATAACAACTCACCATCTTTCAACTGGACTTTGAATTTCCGTCAACAGTCTTATGATCGTTGGGTTGCTGAAGGTAAAGATGTTTCTGCTTACGACCGTGCTAAATTAATGAGCGCTGAGTATGATGCTACTGAATTAGCTGCTGATGCAGACGCTAAGATCCGTACATTCCAAGCAGATGCTTCTCGTGAAGCGGGCGTGTTCCATCACTTGATCACACTTCCGACTTACCACACTGCTGCTCTTTCTACGCATGAGCTTGCACAAGGTTACTTCGGTTCTGAAGGTATGTTGGCTTATGTTGCTGGTGTACAACGTAAAGAAATCCGTCAAGGTATTGCTTGTGTTAAACACCAAGCAATGGCGGGTTCTGACATCGGTGATGATCACAAAGAAATCTTCTCTGGTGACAACGCGTTGAAAGCACATGACGATGCGAAAAACACTATGAACCAATTCGGTGGTTAATCCTCCCGACTGATTCAGAGAAAACCCTGCTTATGCAGGGTTTTTTTATGATTGGGCTAAAAATAAAAGCTTAATAATATTTAAATCATTAAATTTTTAATAAATCAAAAATGACTTGAATTGAATTACCGAGATTATTTCAATGACGCTTGATAGTTTAGAAGCGCTTTGCGACCTAATGCTGGATCATCAGTAAAAATACCATCTACGCCTGCTTCAAAGAACAGTTCATATTCTTTGATTGCACCAGTTTCACAACGCTCGGCTGGATTGACACCACAATCCAGATAATCAGGTAAAAATTCATTTTCTGGACGTAGCGTATAAGGGTGAACTTTAAGCCCCACGGCATGCGCATCTTTTACAAATGAGGTTACTGTTGCAGCTTGTGTATTGGGTAAAATATAGGTTTTACTGGGTCCAACACCATCAGCATATTTTGCAACTTCTTTTAAGCCTGCCACTGTGGCCATATCACCATAATTGATGGTTAATTTCTGCATTGCGGCATCGGCAGGTTGAGTGGACTTTCCACCATAAAGCTGAATAATTTTAATCTGTTTAATTGAATTAAGTTGATCCAATTGCTCACGCATGGCTTTTAAATTGCTTATTTCAAAAGATTGTAAATATACAGGTGCGATTTCTCGAGTATATTTGTGTTTTGCTAAACTCATCAGTAGCGAATTTTCAAGGGCTAAATTTTGCTGTTGGAAATAAGTCGGATGCTTGGTTTCTATATATAAACCAATAATTTTGCCAGTCTTTTGATAGTGTTGGTCCGCTAATTCAATAATCTGCTCTAAAGTTGGAATATTGTATAAATCATTATATTGCACATTATTGGGACGTATTTGAGGAATTCTTTCACGCGCTTTTAACTGATTCAGTTCATTTAAGTGAAAGTCTTCGGTGAACCAGCCCGTTAGAGAAACACCATCAATTACTTTGGTGGTCTTTCGATCAGCAAATTGTGGAAGTTCACTGACATTGGTTGTTTCGCCAATTTCGTTTTCATGCCTTGCTACTAAATAGCCATCTTTGGTTGCAACCAAATCGGGTTCAATAAAGTCAGCACCATCATCAATGGCTTTCTGATAAGCTGCCAAAGTATGCTCTGGACGTAAAGCACTGGCACCACGATGGCCTATAATCAAAATTTCAGGTGTATTCACAGTCGGTGGGGCTGCATAAATTGAATCATTATCTTCATTACACGCAGCAAGATTTAAAATCATCAGTGATAAAGCCATTTTTTTTAACATACAGGTTCCAGTGTTGTTGTTATTAATCTGGATATAGTGTTTCTGAAGATTAGTACAAAAATATGACAAGGTCGGAAAACTCACAAGTCTTTACATTGAACAATAGGTCACTCTTCATATTTCCTCCTTATTTAGTATAAAAAATAATTTTTCTGTTAATGGCTGTTGTATTTTGAGTTTTAGTCACTGAATATCCATGTATCTAGGTTAAATTATAAGAACTTTTAATGGTTTAAATTCATCCCTTTTCATACTGTGATTACGTCATATGCTGTCAAAATTTTTTATTGAACGTCCTATTTTTGCCGGTGTATTGGCCATTATTGTGATGGCTTTTGGCCTTTTTGCAGTATTTAGTCTGCCTGTTGAGCGTTATCCCGATATTGCTCCACCTCGTATTACCGTAAGTTCAACCTATACCGGTGCATCGGCTGAAACGGTTGAGGAGAGTGTGACTCAGGTTCTAGAGCAGCAAATTAAAGGGATTGATCATTTACTGTATTTTAGTTCCAGTAGTGATTCATCGGGACGTAGTCGAATCAGTATTAGTTTTGAAAATGGGACAGATCCTGATACAGCACAAGTGCAAGTGCAAAATGCAATTAATGGCGTGATTAACCGTTTGCCTGAAGATGTGCAGCGCCAAGGTGTAAACGTATTTAAATCCTTGAGCGACACGCATATGGTCATTGGACTTTATGATGCTTCGGGTAAAAGTGACAATATTGAATTGTCAGATTACATGATGACCCATTTAGAGCAAGAACTGGCACGGATTGAAGGTATTGGCGAAGTTGATGTATTTGGTTCGCAGTATGCTATGCGAATTTGGTTAAATCCTTTAAAACTCAAACAATATAATTTAATTCCCAGTGATATTCGTGCGGCTGTAGAAGCACAAAATACCCAAGTGGCGGCGGGTGCAATTGGTGATTTACCAGTAGTTGAAGATCAATATTTAAATGCAAAAGTCACTTCAGGGTCACGCTTAAAAACTGTTTCTGAATTTGAAAATATCATTGTGAAATCTAGCCGCGATGGCAGTTTTATTTATTTAAAAGATGTCGCAAAAATTGAATTGGGTGCGGAAAATTATCAATCTTTTAATACCATTAATGGGTCACCTTCGGCAGGGATGGGGATTTCTTTGGCATCTGGTGCCAATGCTTTAGCAACTTCTGCATTAATTAAAGCTGAAGTCGATCATTTAGCACAACAATTGCCTGATGGGTATAAGCTGGTTTATCCACGAGACAATACGCCCTTTGTACAAGAATCAATTAAAGAAGTGGTTAAAACTTTATTTGAAGCCATTTTATTGGTCATTATTGTGATGTTTGCTTTTCTACAAAATTGGCGTGCCACATTGATTCCGGCCATCACTGTACCTGTGGTGATTTTAGGAACAATGGCGGTGTTGTCCATTTTTGGAATGAGTATTAATACTTTGACCTTGTTTGCTTTGGTTTTGGCGATTGGGTTACTGGTGGATGATGCCATTGTGGTGGTTGAAAATGTTGAACGTCTGATGCATGAGAAAAATTTAAACGCCAAGCAAGCTTCTATTGAATCTATGCAGGAAATTACCGGAGCACTGATCGGAATTACCTTGGTACTTACCGCCGTATTTATTCCGATGGCATTTTTTAGTGGTTCAACAGGTGTCATATATCGTCAGTTTTCAATGACCCTTGTTGCCGCAATGACCTTGTCTTTATTGGTGGCTCTGATTTTAACACCCGCATTGTGTGCCATTATTTTAAAACCAAATCCTCAACCGGCAAAATGGGCCATCTGGTTTAATCAAAAATTAGATCGCTTAAAGCATCATTATCTCAATTTATCGAGTTTAACCATTCAATATAAAGCAATATCTTTGGTGGTTTTTACTGCGTTGATTATCACTTTTGCTTTGTTTTATCGGGCTTTACCGACCAGTTTTATTCCCAGTGAAGATCAGGGGATTTTAAATGTCCAGTTCCGGTTGGCCGATGGAGCTCCCATGTCTAAAAGTCGTGAAATAGGGGAGCAGATTCGACAGTATTTTTTGACCCATGAAAAAGGCAATGTCAGTTTGGTTATGGTTCGCTATGGACGTAACTTTTCGGGAACCGGACAGGATTTAGGTCAAGGATTTATTGCACTCAAACATTGGGATGAGCGATCTGGACAAGAAAATTCAGCACAAGCCATTCGTGAACGTGCTTTGAGCCATTTCAAAAGCAATCCGAATGCCAATATTAGTGTAATGTTGCCTTCATCAGTCAGTGGTTTAGGGCAAACCGATGGTTTAGATTTTTGGGTGCGTGATGTAAATGGACAAGGACGACAATATTTGGATGACCAATTTAAGCAATTGCAACAGCAGGCCAAACAATATAAAACCTTTGAAAATTTAGATAAGCGTTCTAATCCTGATAAGGCTGAATTGAAAGTCAATATTGATCAGAAACTTGCTTTGGCGAATGGATTGTCACAGACGGCCATTAATAGCACGTTGGCCAGTGCATGGGGAGGCAGTTATATTAATGACTTTATTGACCGTGGTCGGATTAAACGCGTCATTATGCAAGGTGATGCCGAATTTCGCTCTAAACCTGAAGATTTGAATAATTGGTATGTACGTAATGATTTAAATCAAATGATTTCCTTTGGCAACTTTTCTAATGTGAGTTGGAGTGGTGGGCCTGAGGTGGTGAATCGTTATATGGGCTACACCGCATTACAGATGGAAGCGGATACTGCCAAAAATGTCAGTTCAGGTGACGCTATGCAAGATGTGGCTCAATTGATTGGACAGCAATCTGGAATTGATGTCGCATGGAGTGGCTTGTCATTTGAAGAACAGAAATCAAGTCATCAAGCACTTCTATTGTATTTGTTATCTATTGGTTTTATTTTCTTATGTTTAGCCGCGCTTTATGAAAGCTGGTCTATTCCAAGTGCGGTGATGAGTGCAATTCCTTTGGGGATTGGTGGAAATATTTTATTCAGCTATTTTGCTGGTTTTCCCAATGATATTTATTTTCAGATTGCTTTATTAACCACCATTGGTCTGTCCTGTAAGAATGCGATTTTGATTGTTGAGTTTGCATCCATGGCACAACAACAAGGTCGCAGTGTAATTGAGGCTGCTTTGGAAGGGGCAAGCTTACGTTTACGTCCCATTTTAATGACTTCACTTGCTTTTGGGGCTGGTGTGACGCCGTTGGTTTTTGCTTTTGGTGCAGGTGCTGCCAGTCGTCAGGAAATTGGGGTGAGTGTATTAGGTGGTGTCATTTTCGCAACATTATTGGTGCTTATTTTTATTCCATTTATGTATGTTTTAATTCGCACTTTATTTAAGGCTAAAACTACCACTTAAGTCTCTTTAAGTGCTCAGCGTGAAAGAATATATTTAATGCGTGATTAGGCAGAACATGCCATGCTCTATACTGAAAAAATATAAATGGACTTATGGCCAGCATAGGGCAAACTGAGGAATAGTGAATATGCGTAATCATAATTTTATTGATCTTTTGCATGCTTCTATTCAAAGTTCAATTCAAGATCAAGATATTCAGCAGGCTTTACAGACAATACAAACCTTCAAAGCTGCCGATATCGCAGATTTACTCACGCAATTGCCAATAGAGTCAAGTCAGATCCTGTTGGTCAATTTACCTGCGCGAGCCTATGTATTTTCTTATTTAAAACCAGATCAGCAAATTAAGCTGGCTAAAGTGATTCCTTGGGCTACTTTGGCTGAAATTATTGGTGAAATGCCCTCAGACAAACGTGTCGATATCTTTAAACAGCTTAATTCTGAACAGCAAAATATTCTTTTGCCTGCCTTGGCTCAGGCAAAGCGTGAAGATATTCGTCAGTTAGCCTCCTATGTGGAAGGGACGGCTGGGGCAATTATGAGTTCAGAATACGCCACTTTAAAGCCCAATATGACGGTTCTTGAAGCCATTAAAATGTTGCGTCTGGAAGCGCCCGATACTGAAACCATTTATTTGGCTTATGTATTAGATGCGGCACGTAAATTATTGGGTGTTATCTCGTTAAAAGAATTAATTTTGGCGCAGGAACAGGATTGTATTCAGGATTTGATGACCACGGATTTAATTTTTTCGACCGTGGATACACATCAGGATGAAGTGGTTAAAAAGATTGCACGTTACGATTTATTGGCCCTGCCGATTGTAGATGAACAGGGTTTCATGGTCGGTATAGTCACCCATGATGACGCAATGGATGTAGCAAATGATGAAGCCACAGAAGATTTTTTAAAAGCAAGCGCTGTGGAAACGAGCCGAAAATTGAGTTTAAAAACAGCACCGATTATTTTGCTCTATCAAAAGCGTGTGTTTTGGTTGGTTATTTTGGTTTTTGGTAGTTTACTGTCTGGGATTGGAATTTCACATTTTGAAGATATTATTGCAGCCAATATTATACTGGTATTTTTTCTTCCATTACTGGTTGGCAGTGGAGGGAATGCAGGTTCACAATCGGCGACCTTAATGGTTCGAGCTTTGGCAACGGGTGATGTACAGGTCAAAGACTGGTTTTATTTATTGGGACGTGAAAGTCTAGTGGCCTTGTGTTTGGGCGGTACAATGGCATTTGCAGTTTCAATTTTAGGTTATGTTAGAGGTGATAGCATGATTGCTATAGTGTTAGCACTCAGCATGCTTGGAATTGTTTTACTGGGTTGTTTAATTGGTATGAGTTTGCCTTTTATTTTAAATCATCTAAAACTTGATCCAGCTAGTGCATCAGCCCCATTGGTTACTTCCATTTGTGATGCAACTGGGGTGGTGGTGTATTTATTTATTGCCTCCCAATTACTGACTGGCGTGAGTGGCTAAATCGATTTTGTTCATAGTATCTGGTTGGTTAGATCAGCTAAACTTCATCATAGAAAAGATTATTTCATTGGAATAAGGTTATGCCACAATTACAAAAAAAAATGAGTCAGCAAGAGGTCATCCGTTTAGAGCGAGATTTGGCTAAGTTTGCCAATATGATGGATTCAGTGGTTCGTATTCCATTTACCAAGCAAGGGGTAGGTGCAGATGCTGCTTTAAGTACAATTCCTGTCGCCGGCGATGTCGCTGGGTTTGTACTGACTTGTTATGCCATTTATAAAGCCAAACAAATTGGAGTACCGCAACATAAGCTTAATCCTGTTATGAAATTGGCGATGATGGATGCGGTAGTCGGTTTTATACCGATAGTCGGGACAATATTTGATATTTTCATTCGGCCTAGTCGCAAAGCATTAGCGGTTGTGCACGATCATATTCGAGAGGAATATCAGATTCACAATGATGTGCATGTGGTTCATCCATTTCTGCATGAAAGTTTAGAGCATCGACAGCAAACCTCTGCTTTTTGGCGTAATCCAATGGTTGCATGGATTTGGCTACATCTTCCTGATTTGTTTGGTGCTCTTTTCTTGATTTTACTTTTGGTTGCAATGTGGTTCGGTGGAAGTTGGTTGTGGCAGTGGTTTCAGAGTTTTAATATTTAAAGTTTAAGCAAATAAGAATGAAATGGATAAAATCGATGGATTATATTTCTGCAAATTTACCCGCGATTCAGTTGGATGAAACCCGTGATTTTTATAGCGCACTGGGCTTTCAATGTACTTATTTCTCTGCTGAGTGGATGATTTTGGAACAAGGCAGCTTAAAATTGGAATTTTTTCATCATCCTGAGCTTGAGCCACACGCATCTTGGCATAGTGCTTGTATTCGGGTGCAGGATTTAACGGCACTTTATCATACTTGGCGTGAGGTCAATTGGTCTTTATTTCCACAAGCCAGAATTACCGAAATACAATCGTTAGCTGAAATTGATCTATTTTGTGTGATTGATATTAATGGCAGTTTGTTGCGTTGCATTCAACACAACTAAAAAAAAGCCTCTAAAATAGAGACTTTTTACACAGGGTTTATTGATGTAGTGGCATTATGCACAGTCAAGCTGTTGTAAAGCTGCTACACGTTGTTCAATGGATGGATGGGTTTGAAACAAAGCCGCTAAACTGAAGCCTTGTGACTTACCTTCGGTAATGGCAAATGCTTTCATTTCTTTTGGCATCTGATCAGGCAGTTCAGTTTCAGCTTGTAAACGTAATAATGCAGAGATCATCGCTTGCTTACCTGCTAAACGCGCACCTGCTTCGTCAGCGCGGTATTCACGATAACGTGAGAACCACATCACAATAGACGAGGCTAAAATACCAAACACAATATCTAATGCGATGGTAATACCGAAATAAGCCAGTCCTGGCGCTTCGCCATCAGCACGCCCAAACACATTACGATCAATAAAGTCACCGACAACACGCGCAAAGAACATTACAAAGGCGTTGACTACCCCTTGCACAAGCGCCAAAGTAACCATATCACCATTGGCAACGTGACCAATTTCGTGTGCAAGTACAGCACGCAGTTCGTCTTTGTTCATGCGCTCAAGGAGGCCTGTTGAAACAGCCACTAAAGCATCGTTTTTGTTCCAACCTGTAGCAAAAGCATTTGACTGATAAGAAGGGAAAATACCGACTTCAGGCATTTGAATACCAGCGCGTTGCGACAATTGCGCAATTTCTTGTAATAGCCATACTTCTGCTTGGTTACGTGGCGCATTCGGGTCAATCAGTTCAGTACCCGTGGTTTTTTTCGCCATCCATTTAGACATGAATAGAGAAATGAGTGAGCCAACCATACCAAAGACAAAACAGATAACCAGTAGGTTGCCTAGATTTAAGCCACCCGCGCCATGGTAACTACCGACACCGAAGAGTGACAAAATAATGCCAGCTACCACCAGTACCGCGAGGTTGGTAAGCAAAAACAAACCAATCCGCATCATTGAGAGAATCCTCTTATAATAAAAAAATAATCTGATTTATGAATTAAAATCAACATACTGAATATGAGGGCTATCCCTAAAAAATTCAAGAAAAAAATTGTGGATCGCTCTTGAGTCTATTGTGATTTGATTCATGAGTTACAGGTCACGCTAAGATGAATACTGAAGATCTATGCATTCTCATAGATAGAAGGATAAAAAGTAAATAAGAATAAAATGCGTATATTTAAAAATTTTACAATTCAGTTAGATAAAGATTTAGGGAGGAGTTGAACAGATCCACAGATACTTTTAGTAGTGAAGCCTAAAAGGGAACGGTGATTAGAAGATTTTCTCGCTATGATCATATTTTAAATCATGGACTATCATTACAAAATATTTTCTTGGCATTGAGGAGCCGATAAAAAGAGAAACATAACCACATCAGCTCAAGGGGACTATATTTTAAGTCAGCCCAAACCCCTATATTTTAGTCACTAATCAAAATTTTAGCAGTAGCTGTCGCATGTGCTGTGGTGTAGGAACGCATTGGCGCATCAGTGAAGCTATTATCTGCGGCTGTAATAATCTGACGCTGGGTACTATAACGTGAAGCGGGAAGGATAGAAGTCTCAATGTTATTGGACTGCGCAATAATTTTGGGATTGCTTGATGAATCATCCTGAATTGAGTTTGCACTCAAATTGACACCATTGAAATATAAATTACTATAACGACTGCTGACACGTCGTACATAATCTTGAGTTTCTTTAAAAGGAGGAATACCGCCATATTTGGCTACATTACCTTCACCTGCATTATAACCTGCCAACACCAAAGAAGTATTACCATTGAAACGTTTCATTAGCCAAGCCAAATATTTTGCACCTGCCATAATATTTTGATGCGGATCATAGGCGTTAGAAACGTTAAAGCGTCGTGCTGTAGCCGGCATAAGTTGCATTAAACCTTGAGCACCTACAGGCGATCGTGCATTGACATTAAAACCAGATTCCGTGTGCATGACTGCTTTAATCAGGCCTTCAGAAATACTATGTTGTGATGCTGCTTGTTTAATAATAGGATCGAATGCATTTTTATTGCGGCTATAACTGGGTAAAACCGCAGCTTCAGAACTGCCCCAATTGCTATAACTGTGGATATTACTGTCTGGATAATAGGTTTTTTTTTCAACTTTTAGATGGCTATAACGACTTTGTTTATTGGTCAGCAGGGTTGTACCATTTGATTCTTTCAATTGATAAATGGTTTGCCCAGCATAACTGTTTACAGTGACAGAATTAACGGTCACACACCCCAAAATATAAAGACCAAAGCTTATAAAATTATTTTTCATTTTTAGAGGGTAGAAAAATCTACTTAAACAGTTCAATCGCAGTTTAACAAAAAACCATCAGATAAAAAGGATTTTCAAAATTATTTCTCTTGAACTTTGTAAAAAAGCAAGGGCTAATCGCTGAGAGAATAATCAAAAAAAAAATTTAATTTATTTTTAATCGAGATTGCTTGACTAAGATAAGCTATTGATTATTAATTGAAAATAAATTGATCAAAAAATGATCAATTTAAAGAGAAGCCTTAAACAACCAGTCAGAGAACCTGTCAAGCCTTCTGAAATCCACAAAGTTATCCACAGGTTTTGTGGACAACTGTGGAAAAGTACAAACAGTAAGCGTTGAGCTTAAAAATTGAACTCAACAGGTCAAAATAACATGAGTTTAATGACATCAAAATGACATGGACATTCAATTTTTATTAATTGCATTCTTTTGATGCGAGAGAGAGCCGAATCGGATAAAATTATGCGGTATTTTTATTTATGGTTTATCTCGTCTATGTACTCGCCAGTTGAGTCTGCCCAAGGATTTAATTTCAAACCAGAATTGCCAACAAGTTCGGCATATTATCGTTTGTTGAAAAAGCTCCGCCGTCAAGTGGGTCACGCCATTCGTGATTTTAAAATGCTTGAGGAAGGTGACAAAGTGATGGTGTGTGTGTCTGGAGGGAAAGACAGTTATACCTTGCTTGATATTATGTTGCAGTTTAAGCGAATTGCACCCATTAATTTTGATGTGGTTGCGGTTAATCTTGATCAGAAACAACCTGGTTTTCCTGAAGATATTTTGCCGCGCTATTTAGAAGAAAATAATATTCCGTATTATATTCTGGAAAAAGATACTTATACGATTACCAAAAAATTAACCCCTGAAGGTAAAACCTATTGTGCGGTGTGCTCGCGTTTACGTCGTGGCTCACTGTATGGGTTTGCACAAGAAATTGGTGCAACCAAAGTGGCTTTGGGTCATCATCGCGATGATATTATGGCCACCTTCTTTTTAAACCTGTTCCATGGCGGCAGTTTAAAAGCGATGCCACCGAAACTGTTGTCATCTGACAAGAAAAATATTTTGATTCGTCCACTGGCTTATGTGGAAGAGAAAGACATTATTAAGTACGCTGAAATGCGCCAATTCCCGATTATTCCTTGTAATCTGTGTGGGTCGCAGGAAAATCTTCAGCGCGCGATGATTAACAATATGTTGCGTGAGTGGGATGAACAATATCCAAAGCGTTTGCACAGTATTTTTGGTGCGATGCAAAATGTTTCACCTTCACAATTGGCAGATCGTGAATTATTTGATTTTGAAGCTTTAGATGAACAACGCGAAATTGATTTCACAGGCAATGATGCAACTGAAGATGATGCACTGAATAAACGTATTAATATGGTTAATTTAGGTTTTGCAGTGGAATAATGTAATACTAGGCATCAGTTTTAGGACTGATGTCTAGATCATGTAATTGATTTATAATATAAATGTATAAGAATTATATAAATTGAACGTTTCGTTCAAAAAACTTTAAGCATAAAATAGTTTTACGTGCTATAACAGGCTTCAAGCGAAATAGCTTCACTTAAATGTGGTCTGGATAGGCCACAAATGAACTAATAAATTGAGGAAACATCATGCCTGCCTTTTTAACTGATGATTGGTTTTCAACTGTAGAAACTTTAACAGCACAAGCAGGTAATTTGAATTTACCACCTGCACTTGCGAATTTAGCCATTAATTTGGTGGTTGCAGACTCAAATGGCAATACAGATTTGTCTTTGGACAGCGGCACAATTAAAAAAGGTCTATCTTCAAATGCGAAAACAACATTGAATATGGATGGCGAAACGCTACGTAAAGTATTCCTAGAATTTGACATGGCAGCAGCTATGCAAGCATTCATGACAGGAAAAATTAAAGTTCAAGGTGATATGTCTCAGTTAATGGCTTTGCAAACGGCTAAACCAAGCCAAGAACAGAAAGATTTATTCAAAAAAGTCCTTGAGCAAACGTCTTAAGATTTTATGAATAAAAAAAGCTGAGTCATCTCGATGACTCAGCTTTTTTTATCACTTGATTCTATTAAATATTGACCAGTTGTGGCGTGGTTTTAATATGTTCCAAATATGAGCGAATACGCGTTACATATTGAACAGCTTGACGATAACGACCATTGCTGGCTTTGTTACGGTCTAAATAAGCGTAGAAATTTACCCAATTATTCGGATTTTTACCTTGAGCCTTAATTCGTTTTTGAATTTGGTTCACGGCACCTGGCCCCATATTGTAAGCCACCAGCGCATACCAATTACGGTCAGGAAAAGGAATATGCTGATAACGGCTCAACATTAAATCGTAATATTTTGCACCGCCTTGAATACTCTGCACAGGATCATTTCGATTACTGACACCCATTGCTTTAGCCGTATTGTTGGTCAGCATCATTAAACCACGAACGCCAGTAGGAGAAATGGAATTCGGTTTTAAATAGGATTCCTGATAACCAATAGCCGCCAATAGATGCCAATCTAAATCATACTTTTCAGCAGTTTTTTGAAAACTCGCCTTGTAAATAGGCATGCGCTGATTTAGATCACGTTGAATCGTATTCCAAGATTCTTCCTTAACTACATTCTGATTATAGAATGAAGCCAGTTGGCGAATCGCACCTGAGTTCTTACCCTGACAGATAAAACCACTTGCCGTTTGGGTCAGTGGATCATCTGCATGTTTAAATACCCAATTCAAATTGGTATTTAAGCCATTTGTTTGCAAACTACTAATATCACCACAAGTGGCTGAAAATGAAGTCAACTTGTTTTGTTCAATAATTCCCACATTGGCCGTGGTCATGGCAAAGTTTGCCTTACCTTGTGAAACCCATTTCAGTGCTGTGGCATTGTCAGCAACCGTTTTAAAGACCAATTTAACATTCAAACTATTGGCATAATTACGAGCTAAATCATAACCAAAACCGTGCAAATGTGCGCCATCTTTAAAGACTGTAGTTGAGTTTTCAACAGAAACAACGGTTAATTGTTTGTCGCTTACGACTGAATCATATTGAGATGATTTACTGGCATTGATACTGTGAAAAGGAACTAAAAGTGTACCAAATGCAAGAATTTTTAAAGAGAGAGAGAAAGTTAAAGAGTTAAGGCCAAGCCTCACTCCAGAAATTGAACTACTGTGCATGTTGTCTCCGCTACAAGTAATTTATGCCCTAAAAAGTAAAGACAAACATGCCTCAGACTTTTTTCAAGTTTGATAAATTCAATAAGGGTTGGGCAGTCATGACGTCATTCAAAAATGACATGGGATGAAGAAAAATAATGTAGAATTTCTACAAAGGTTAAAAAGTGATCAATTTAAAAAACATGCGCGCATAATAAAGCCGAAAAAAAGACTTGTCAAATTTTGTACGAATTTTTTTAATAAAATGTAACATAACTCATTAATATATCTTGAAAAATAATTTTATACACTTTAGTTATGTGTAAATAGTGAATAAAATAGCGCATTATTAACGACAAATTGTAAATCAATAGTCAGAATTATCATGAAATCTAACTTAATTACCCGCACTGGACATGATAAATTAGTCGCTGAATTACAGCAGTTATGGCATCAGGAACGACCGGAGATTACCCAAAAAGTAAATTGGGCGGCAAGTCTTGGCGATCGTAGTGAAAATGCTGATTATAAATACAATAAACAAATACTTAGAAAAATAGATCGTCGCGTTCGTTATTTAGGAAAGCGGTTAGAAGAGCTTAAAATTATCGACTTCTCTCCTGAGCAAACAGGAAAGGTTTATTTTGGTGCTTGGGTAGACATTGAAAATGAGCAAGGTGAGCTAAAAACCTTAAGAGTTGTGGGAGTCGATGAAATTTATGACCATCATCCCCAACATATTTCAATTGATTCTCCCATGGCACGTGCTTTATTGGGCAAACAAGTCAATGAAGAGATTGAAGTAGTAACACCTTTGGGTAAAAAAATATGGTACATCAATAGTATTCGTTATGAAATGCGCGAAAATATCACCCCTTAAAATATTTTGATTCTATTTTGATCGGTTGATGAGGGAAAAGTATAAAAGTAATTGCCAAAATTGAATTTTATTTATATGATAGCCGCCATTGGAAGCGTGGCAGAGCGGTTTAATGCACCGGTCTTGAAAACCGACGAGGGTTTACCCCCTCCGTGAGTTCGAATCTCACCGCTTCCGCCAAATATCAATGACTTAGCCCCGATAATAGGGGCTTTGTTGTTTTTGGGGGTTATGCAACGTAAGCCAATAGTAAACAGAATAAAAACTTATTTCGATTTTAAATTATTGCTCAAGACTAAATACAATCTCAAATTGGATACCATCCCAAATAGTTAATTCACCGATCCAATTTGTTTTTGCATTAAATCTTTTTGGATATTGGCTAGCGTCTTTACCATCTAAGATATTTTGAAAATCTGCACTGTCATTGAGCATTGCAATAATTGGTCTAATTTTTAGGTTTTCTTCTAAAGCAAGGTCAAGATTTTTCTTAAACTCATTACGTCCATTGCCAGACCATCTATCAATACGATCACGATAGACCTGTTTTTTTTCAGTTGGGTGTTTAGATAGTAAAGGTTTATGTCCCCACAAACTAACAATTAGCTCATTGTTGGAGTTGATTGAAGATACCGACCAATTTGGATTCTTAAGGTTAGCATTAAACTTTTTAAATTCTGAAACGATACCCACAAATATAGCCTTATTCAAATTTGCCCTTATTTAAGATATTCTGATTGATATAAATTACAAGTGTTTAAGGTTAATAAATGTCTGATACTCCAACCGTTTGGGGTGTACACATGGGTGTACATGTTGGAACTGAACCAGTTGAAAAAAATTATATTGGAATAGGGTGGTCAGAGTTAGGCGATTTAAGTCAGATCGAAGCAGATAGAGAGGCTTTTAAATTGGCACTGCAAGAGAGCCAGCCTGATTCGTCTATGCCTTCTATACGAACTCAAGTAGCCACAATATACAGATTCATGCATGTGGTAAAAACTGGAGATTATGTAGTTTATCCATGTAAATCTGATAGATTGGTATATATAGGTATTATTATTGGGGATTATGAGAGGGCTTTTTCAGCGGATGAAGATGCTTATTTAAATCGACGTCCTGTAAAATGGTTGACCCCCAATGGAGTCCCACGTAACAATTTTTCTCAAGTAGCGTTATATGAAATTGGTGCTTACATTACGTTATTTGAAATTAAGAAGACAGCAGCAGATTTTTTAAATGCTGTAGGGATTGAATACCAAGTAGCAATAAATAAAGATCTGAACCGTACCGGGTTTGTCGGAGACCAACTTTCTTGAGAGAATGTCCCAATGACAAAACCAAAATATACCCCTGAAATCAGAGAAAGAGCGATTCAATTATTGATTGAATCTGAAAAAGATTATCCATCGAATTGGGCTGCAATCACAGCAATTGCACCTAAGATTGGCTGTACTCCTGAAACACTACGTTCCTGGCATCAGAAGTATTTGAATCAACAGAATCCAATCAAAGTACAGCAGCTTTCAGACCAAGAACGCATTAAACAACTTGAACGCGAAAATAAAGAACTGCAACGCGCCAATGAAATTCTACGCAAAGCAGCCGCTTTTTTCGCCCAGGCGGAGCTCGACCGCCCACACAAATAATGGTGGATTTTATCCATAATAATAAAGAGCTGTACGGAGTCGAGGCGATTTGTAGAATTTTACCGATCGCACCTTCAACCTATTACCGGACTCTAGATCTCGCGGACAATCCAGAACATCGAGCAAAGCGAGATTTACATGACTTGCATCATGCTGAGGAGATTAAACGAATTTGGAAGGAAAGTTCAGGTCGGTATGGTGTACGTAAAGTCTGGCAAAAACTGAAACGTGAAGGCTATATTATTGCGCGCTGTACAGTTGCTCGATTGATGCAAAAACTAGGTATACAAGGTGTTTGGCGTGGTAAGAATAAACAAACTACCCGTAGCCGAGATGATCAAAAACGAGCAGATGACTTGGTGAAACGCAATTTTAGTGCTGATCAGCCTGACCCTTGCGAAGCAGTGCTTCTCAGGTCAGTGACTTTACGTATATTCAAACAAATTCAGGCTGGGTCTATACCGCCTTTATTATTGATGTGTTCTCACGAGCCATTGTTGGATGGAAAGTATCTACACGAATGAATACAGATATGGTGCTCGATGCATTAGAGCAAGCATTGCATGATCGAGGCATGCCAAAGAACGTGATTCATCATAGTGACAGAGGCGTGCAATATCTTTCCATTCGTTATACCAATCGTTTAGAAGCAGCAAATTTACGAGCATCAGTCGGTACGACCGGTGATTCATACGATAATGCTTTGGCTGAAACGGTGAATGGCTTATACAAAACAGAGGTGATTGAATATTTAAAAGCAGATTGGCAAGGTTTAGCGGATGTACAACTTGCGACATTAAATTGGGTAGATTGGTTCAACAAAAAGCGTGTACACAGTGCACTGGGTTATGTATCGCCTTTTGAGTTTGAAGCAATGTACTATGATAAGATTAACCCGTTAGGTCAGATGGCCTAACTTAAATAAAAAAGTCTCCGACAAACCCGGTACGGTTCATATTGATTCATCATCCTCATTGGTTTCTCAAGTCGAATGTAATTGAAAATGTAGATAGAATAGAATTAAAGAATCATGTTTGACTCACCTTAATTTCAAGTATCGTTCGTTTGTCTTTAAGATTAATAGCAGGGCTATTTTAGACAATTCTGGAGAGACTTACTTCTTCTCTATCACATTATGTTGCTAACGGTTCTAAGGCTATCTTTTGGAAAGAATATTTCTTATAAGACTGCGTCATATTCTGGCTTGAATTTTGCAATGATGTTCTGGCTTAAGTTTTAAAATACCGTTAAAAATGAGTACCACAACGAACGATTTTTCTCATCGCTTGAGCTTGGCAGATGATTTTTATCGCTTTTTTTTTGGAAACTATATTTTAATTAGAATGGAGCTAAAAGCACTAAAAAAAGCACTAAATACATGTTAATTTGAGTTGCTTAAAAGTAGGAAGATGCAATGAACCAGAGGAAGATGCAATGAAAGATGTAGGGATGAAAGCGGACAGCTATCGTACAGCAGTGGCCACAGGGATTTTACATGCACCGCCTCATTGCATTGAATTGTTGCGTAATGGCAATACCGATAAGGGCGATGCCTTAAAAACCGCTCGTATTGCGGGAATTTTAGCTGCAAAACGCACCGATGAGCTGATTCCACTTTGCCATCCACTGCCAATTTATCGTGCTGATGTAGAGTATGAATTGTTTGAAGCACATGTCGAGATTACCGCAGTGGTCGAAACCATTGGCCCAACAGGGGTTGAAATGGAAGCTTTAACCGCAGTTAGTCTTGCAGGTTTAACGCTCTATGACATGTTAAAACCGCATTGTGAACCCGAAGACCTCAGTTTAGATCAATGCAAATTACAAACGAAAAAGGGTGGGAAATCTCACTTTACGCGTGTGTTAAAGGAAACGTTGTCCGCATCGATTATTGTATTATCTGATACTGTCGCTGCAGGAAAAAAACCAGATACAGCGGGGCAAAATGTTTTAGAAATATTACAAGAAGCCAATTTTAGCGATATTGCATATCAAGTTATTCCAGACAGTCCAGAACAATTATTGGCTTTAATCGATCAGCAAAAAAATCGCTACCCGTTAATCCTGACTGTGGGTGGGACAGGACTGGGACCAAAAGATTTAACGGTGGAAACCATTCAGCCTTTATTAAAACGAGAAATTCCTGGATTGATGGAAGCTTCACGAAGTTTTGGACAAAGACGTACACCTTATGCTGCCTTAAGTCGTGGAGTGGCAGGCTATATTGATCAAAGTTTGGTCATGACTTTGCCGGGAAGTCGCCAAGGTGCCAAAGAGTCTCTCATTGCAATATTGCCGGCTTTGGTGCATTTATTTGATGTGCAAAAAAATATTCCGCACCAAGGTGGATATCAATAATGTCTGGATGTAGTGCAGAATCAGGTCTAATAACTGTCGATCAAGCTCTCGATTTAATTTTAGATAAAACCCAAGCTTTAGCGGTAGGGCAACTTGCCTTAAATCAGGCTCTAAATCACTATTTAGCAGAAGATATTTATTCTGAAATAAATCTACCTTTATTTTCACAAAGTGCGGTAGATGGGTATGCCATTTGTGCACAAGCTGAACTTGAGCCAAATGCTATTTTTGAATTAATTGGGGAAGTTCAGGCAGGACATCATTCGGCATTACAATTAAAGTTAGGACAAGCGGTTCGAATTTTCACCGGAGCAAAAATTCCTATAGGAACAACGACAGTTGCTCGGCAAGAAATAGTAAAAGTTCAAAGTTCATCTACCATTGCAATCACAGAAAATCTAAAAATTCATGCAGATATTCGTGATATAGGTGAAGAAATTGCCATTGGACAATTATTGGCGAAACAAGGTCAAAAGCTGTCTGTCGGAGCGATTGCCTCGTTAAGTATGGCAGGCGTTAAAGCGGTTCAAGTGTTTCAATATCCCAAAGTTGCTGTAGTGATCACGGGTGATGAAATTGCAGAAAATGTAGAAGATGTGGCGTCCGGTAAAATTTTTGATGCCAATGCACCGTTAATTCAAGCTTGGTTTGAAGCTTCAGGGCAACAAATTAAAATTTTTCATGTGGCTGATACAGAATTAGCCGTGCGCTTATTAATTCAAGATTTATCCGAACGTTATGATTTAATTTTAACCACGGGTGGGGTTTCAGTAGGCGATTATGATTTTATTCGGCCCGTAACGCTCAGTTTAGGTTTTGAAGAAATTTTTTGGAAAGTGAAGCAGAAACCGGGTAAACCAATGTTGTTTGCTCACCTTAAGCGAGAAGACCATTCATCTTGTTATTTACTGGGATTACCCGGTAACCCGGCCGCAGTCTATGTGGGTATGCAAATTTACACGACAACTGTATTGAATGCCTTACAGGGATACAAGCACCAACCGAATTGGTTCAGTGCGCTTTTAACTCATGACTTGAAAGTGGATGCTCGAGAACGTTTTTTAAGAATGTCAGCCAGTTTTGATCAAACCAGTTTGAAGGTTAAAAGTTTATCGAAACAACAATCACATATGCTCAGTAATTTAATGCATGCTAATTGTTTGGTGCGTATCCCAGCGGGAAAAAACATGCAGGAAGGTCAAATTGTGCAGGGCATGTTTATCGATTAAGGAGAAGAGCTTGATCAAAAAAATGGGATGTTTATTGGTTTTATCGGGGTTATTGTCCACTGCACAAGCAGGTACAGTGAAAGTGTATGCTGCGGCAAGCCTGACCAATGCGATGACGGATATTGTTCATATTTACGAAACACACTATCCAACCACAAATATTTTGCCTGTATTTGGTGCATCATCTGCTTTAGCAAAACAAGTGGAAGCGGGTGCCAGTAGTGATTTGTTTTTTTCGGCAGATCAGGATTGGGTCAATTATCTGGTTCAAAAGAAGGTGATCCACTCAAATGCTGTAAAGCCGTTGCTGTTTAATCAATTGGTTGCGATTAGTCCTCAAAATTTGAATATTGCATTTAAGGCCTCACCTGCATTTAATTTTGCACAATCCTTCAAAGGGCATTTGTGTACAGGGCAAATGGAATCCGTCCCTGTCGGAAAATATGCCAAGCAAAGCCTGATTAAATTGAATTGGTTCGAGTCTTTAAAAGGGCGAATTGTGGGCACGGATGATGTGCGCTCAGCTTTGGCTTTTGTAGAGAGAGGAGAGTGTCAAGTCGGTATCGTTTATAAAACCGATGCTTTAATCAGTCGCAAGGTCAAAATTATTGGCATTTTCCCCGCAAACTCACATAGTCCAATAGTGTATCCTTTGGCCTTGACCAAACAAGGACAAAAAAATAAAGAAGCCGTACAGTTTGAAAAATTTATAAAAAGCAGTAAGCAAGCCAAAGCGATTTTCCAAAAATATGGTTTCAGTGTTAAATCCTTAAAAGCTGGCTGAGGGATAAATCGAATATGTTCAGTCCCGATGAGCTGAGTGCCTTATATTTGTCTGCTAAAGTTGCAGGCTTTGCCACATTGTTTTGCTTACCATTTTCAATCGCGCTGGCTTGGGTGTTAGCGAGACATGAATTTCGCCTTAAATTTATGGTTGAAGCTTTATTACAATTACCGATGGTATTGCCGCCTGTTGTACTGGGTTACATGCTTTTGGTCTTGTTTGGCAATCAGGGATTTATTGGGAAAATTTTAAATACATTTGGAATTCAATTGGCCTTTAATTGGAAAGGTGCTGTTCTGGCTTCCATGATTGTGGCTTTTCCGTTGATGGTACAACCTATTCGCTTATCTTTTCAATTAATGAATCAACAGCTGGAGCATATTGCAGGTTCACTGGGCGCTGCACCAGGGAAAGTATTTTTAACGATTAATTTACCTTTGGCAATTCCTGGAATTGTGATTGGGAGTATTTTATGTTTTAGCCGAAGCTTGGGTGAGTTTGGTGCAACCATTACTTTTGTTGGCAACATTCCAAATGAAACGCGTACTATTCCAATTGCTATTTATTCATTTATGCAACAACCTAATGGAGAAACTATGGCCATGCGCTTAGTCGTACTGTCTTTGGTTTTAGCATTTTCAGCCTTGATCGCCAATTATTTTATTTTACAAAAATATCAGCGTAAATTAGGAGGTTGAAATGTTGCAATGCGATTTTAACTATCAACATGCCGATTTTATCCTGAAGATCAAACTGGATATGCAATCGCAACTTTTAGGGGTTGTTGGAGCATCAGGAAGTGGTAAAAGTACGTTTTTAAAAAATATTGTAGGTTTATTAACACCCACCCAAGGGTGTATTCAATTTCAACAGCAGATTTTGGTGGATACTGAGCAGAAACTTATTGTGCCCATGCATCAAAGAAAAATTGCATTAATTTTTCAGAATGCCTTGTTATTTCCGCATATGAATGTGCAACAAAACCTAAATTATGCAGTAAAACTGGTCCCTAAATCTGAGCGAAAATTTCAGTTTGAAGAAATGGTGAAATTATTAGAATTAAAAGGACTCCTTCAGCGAAAAGCACATCAACTTTCAGGTGGAGAAGCGCAGCGAGTATCGATTGGACGTGCTTTATTATCTTCACCCAATCTATTGCTTCTTGATGAGCCTTTAACGGGTTTAGACCATCAGCTCAAACAACACATTTTACCTTTTTTTAAACGAATACAAGATGAACTGAATTTGCCCATGATTTATGTTACTCATCACGAGCAAGAGTTGGTATTTCTAGACGCTCCTATTTTACAATTGAACCAAGGAAAATTAATAGAAGCTTGAAAATACTAAAAAATTGAAACGGTCTGGAGCTGAGAGATTTAAAAATAATCAGTTGTTCAATTCAGTTTGAGCTGCCAATCAATAAAAAATTGTCTGTGATAAGAAATGAAGTATTTTAAAAGTTAGAATTTCATCAGAATTTGTAGAGCCAATATCAGCTATCGATTAATTGGTTGCACATTTCATCTTAAAATATACATAGGGTATATTCCTAATTTTGAATGAAAGTTAGATGTTTTTTAAACATATTTTACTGAATTTAGGCCGTAAGCAATCTATTCTAAAATGCTAAATTTAAATAAGCATCAGGACTCAAATGAGAACTAGATTGCTTGATCATCATTAAATTAAAAGCATTTTTATTTTTATCGCTAGTTCATGCTATGCGCATCCTAACAATAAAGTATTGTATTGATCCCAGCTCAGGTGAATCCACTGTTTTTAAAAATAATTAGCATTTAAGCAGCTTGAGTAAAATTGAACTGCTGTAAATCTTTAGCGAGAATTACCTTGAAAAATAAAATTAATTTCCCTGATTTCCAGCCATAAAGTTTACTGAATTGATCATTTCTTGTACTAATTCTTCAAGGCTTATACTACGATTCATGAGCCATTCAGCCATCATTTCATTAATACCACCCACCATGGCTACAGCCAACCAGTAATAATTTCGTTCAGGGATTTTTTTTTCTTGCATGACGGTATTTAAAAATACCTGAACATAATTGACGATACTATGAATCACTTCACGACGACGTTGCTCGACAGTGGCACTCGCTCCAACCACTTCTAATACACCGATCTGAGCACGTCGTGTATCCGTTAAATAGTGAGTCACCAAAGCTTGAATGACTTGTTGTATTTTTTCCTGTATGTTTTGATGTTCAGCTTGAATGGCACTCAGTAGCCCTATTTGTAACTCTCCAACCATTTGGTTATAAACAGCGAGTAGTAAAGCTTCACGTCCCTGAAAAGATTGGTAAAAATGTCGAGTGGTGACTTTGGCTTCACTGCATAACGCTTCAATCGTGGTTTGTGCATAACCTTGTGTAGCAAACAGTTGCAAGCCTGCTTCTAATAAACGCTCATGCCGTTCCTGTGCACGATCTGTGGCACTTTTTTTCGCATAAATACGTTTAGCTGGGGCAGGTTGCTGTCTATCATTTAAATTTGACAAGAAATCTTTCCTAATATACTTTGCTATTTTTAGTCTGTAAAAAAATAATTTATCCAGACCGATTAATCAACTGACAAGGATACGGCAGTGAGTATGATGACCCCATTTTATCATTTTAAGGGCACACGTGATGCGATTCGTCCTTTAGACCGCATTGACCATATACGTGAAGCCAGCAAAGACTTTCAAAAAACCATGCTGGCAAAGCCAAAAGTGCGTTTTTATAAGTCAATCGAATTAATTCGTGTACCTTATCCTGCAAAATACGGTTATCTCAATGCCTTTACTTTGCCTACGCCTTTTATTCATTTATGTAATAAATTATTCGTGATTCAATTTGATAGTGAAGAAGGGCTTAAGACTTTGTTGGTGAGCCCTTCGGATTGGGAATATCAACGTGAAACACCATTCTTCGCGCAACTTGACCAGAGCGCAGGGCCATTTTCCAATCAAATGGAAAAGTTAATCGTGAAGGGTACCAATACCGTTTTAGGCGCGCTACAACAATTGGGTTTACGTCCTGAAGATATTGACTACATAACTTATGATCATTTGCATACTCAAAATGTGACTCGTTGGCTAGGCGGTAAAGGACAAGCTGCGCTGTTCCCAAATGCTAAATTATTGGTCATGCGTGAAGAATGGGAAAGCACTTTGTCTTTGTTGCCTTGGCAAAATCAATGGTATTGTCCAGATGGAACCTTGGGTATTGATGCAAGTCGGATCGAACTTTTAGACGACAGTGTATTTTTAGGCGATGGTTCGGTCGCATTAATGCGGACCAAAGGGCATACCGAAGGCAATCATTCTATTGTGGCGCATACCGATCAAGGTTTATTGGTCACTTCAGAAAATGGCGTCAGTATGGATTCTTATGCACCGCTCCATTCGAAAATAGCGGGCATTGCCAATTATGCTAAACGAACACAGTCTGAAATTATTATTAATGGCAATACTTTAGAATGTGGCAATGAACAATACTTATCGATGATTCAGGAAAAATCGGTGGCTGGACCTTGGCCGAAAGATGAACGCTTTTTTAATATGGCATTATCTTCGGAGTCAGACGGTTATTGGTTATTTCCTGCGACTAAACCGACTGTACGTATGGGAGAACTGGAATTTGGACAAATCACTTTGCCAAATCGCTTAACAGCTCAAGGAGTGAGGAAATGAGTCAAGTTTTTATTGTGACAGGAGCAGCTTCAGGTATTGGTCTTGCGCTTACTCAGCAATTGTTAAAACAGGGTACGAAAGTATGTGCCTGCGACATTCACTTAGCAGAACTGGAAAAATTAACTCAAAACTTGAACACGGATCAGTTAATGGTTCAGCAACTTGATGTACGACATGTTCAAAACTGGGAAGCAGTGATCCAAAAAGTTTTACAACAATGGCAAAGTATTGATGTGTTATGTAACGTGGCGGGAGTACTACGTGAAAATTGGGTTGCTGATGCAACAGAGAACGATGTCAATTTGCATTTCGATATTAATGTGAAAGGAACGATTCTGGGTACGCAAGCTGTTTTGCCACACATGCTTTCAAAAAATAAAGGTCACATTATCAATATGGCATCGCTTGCCGCTTTATCACCTGTGCCGGGGCTTGCCTTATACAGTGCCAGTAAGTTTGCAGTACGTGGTTATTCTTTAGCTGCGGGTATGGAATTGGCAGAACGAGGAATTGCAGTGACTACGATCTGTCCTGATGCAGTACAAACGCCGATGTTGGATCAGCAAAAAGATAAAGCACAAGCAGCACTCACTTTTTCGGGTACGCGTGCCTTAACCACTGAGGAAGTGGTAGAGGCAATACTCGGGCCTGCTTTACATGATAAACCCTTAGAAATAGTTCTACCTGCTTGGCGTGGTGTGATTGCTAAAGCGGCCAATGCATTTCCAAGTATTACTGCCCATCAGGTCAAACGAATGCGTGAAATTGGGATGAAACGTCAACAGAAAATCCGACAAGGGAGCGAGAGTACCAAAAAATAAATGTATATTTAGATTCAGTGAATATCTGTCAACGAGTCAGACTGGTGGCTGAAATTGAAGCATAAAATGACAATGGCTGATATCGAAAAATGTTGAGTCATCTAAATTTCTGTATTTTTTTAGAGGCGTTGGAGTGCGTTTTCAGTTTACTGCTGATGTGTTGAAATGCTTAATTCCTGCTGAATCCAGTCAATAAATTTTTGGATCAGTAGGGATGATTCTTGACGCGAATGAACCAAATAATAACAACGACTACCCAGTAGTTTTTTACTCGATGCGATGACCAGTTCTTTATTTTGCAGTTCAGACTCAATCAAAATTTGCGGAATCAAGGTCATACCCATGCCTTGTTTTGCTGCCACAGCAAGCATAGAGAATAATTCATGTCGATGCCCAGCAGATACTTTTGGATGAATCATTTCATGGGTTTTAAACCATTCATGCCAAATGCTCGGACGTGTGGTTTGCTGTAAAAGTGGCAGTTGTATCAGTTGTTCAGGACTCAAATCATAGCTAAATTCACTGATCCTCACTGCTTCGGGAAAGTTTTTTAAAATCAGCTGAGGCGAGCATACTGCAATCAAATCTTCTTTCATCAAATAATGGGTTTCAGCTCCAGGCCAATGCTGAATTTGTTGAGGTGTACCTGCATAAATTGCCGCATCAAAGATTTTTTCATTAAATAAAAAAGGTTTAGTACTGGTTTCCAAATGAATGGTGATTTCAGGATAAATCTCATTAAAGCGGTGTAGTTTAGGTAGGAGCCAACACGTCGCAAAAGTGGGCACTACGCCTAATTTGAGTGTTCCACCTAAACCTTTGTGTGACATCAAGTCTAAAGTACTTTGTTCTAATCCCAATAAATGTGGCTTGATCAAATTATAATATTGTTGTCCTGCAACGGTCAGTTCTACGCCATGTCGAGTACGGGTAAATAATTCAAGTTGAAGAGAATCTTCAAGTTGTTGAATTTGTCTAGATACCGCACTTTGTGTGATACAGAGTTCTTGTGATGCATGCGTATAACTTGAATGCTTAGCCGCAGATTCAAAACATAATAAACTTTGCATTGAGGGGATGTTTCGACGCATGCCTTAGATCCTTTTTATCCGCACAAGATATTTAAAAATAGCATATGAAAATCAAAACTGATGAAGTTGTGATGTAAACGTTGCATGATGAGTGAGTACTGCATTAACTCAACTAATTGTTATCTATTTCTTTACATTAAGATATGCATAAATCAAATATCTGCATGCAAAATTATCGTTTGAAACCATAGCTGTTCCACTCTAGGATGAAGCCAGATAAATAGAACATGATACAGTGCAGAGGACGCGATGAATCAGATGATCAATACCGCTAAAAATGAAAAAGTTCAATTCAACTGGCAAGACCCATTTTTAATTGAACAACAATTAACCGAAGATGAACGCATGATTCGCGATACGGCATACGCCTATTGCCAAGACAAACTCATGCCACGTGTTTTAGAACAATTCCGTAATGAACAAACCGATCCCAAGATCTTCCGTGAAATGGGTGAATTGGGTCTTTTGGGTCCGACCATTCCAGAAACATACGGGGGTTCAGGCTTAAATTATGTCAGCTATGGTCTAGTGGCCCGTGAAATTGAACGCGTCGACTCAGGTTACCGCTCTATGGCCAGTGTACAAAGCTCATTGGTGATGGTGCCGATCAATGAATTCGGGTCTGAACAACAAAAACAAAAATATTTACCAAAGCTTGCCACAGGCGAATACATTGGTTGTTTCGGCCTAACGGAACCCGATCATGGTTCAGACCCAGGCAGCATGATCACCCGTGCTAAAAAAGTAGAAGGCGGCTACCGTCTATCTGGTGCAAAAATGTGGATTACCAATAGTCCGATTGCAGATGTGTTTGTGGTGTGGGCCAAAGAAGTATCTGCGACAGGCAACGTAGGTGAGATTCGCGGTTTCATCTTGGAAAAAGGCTGGGAAGGGCTATCCGCACCGACCATTCACGGTAAAGTTGGCTTACGTGCTTCCATCACAGGTGAAATCGTGATGGACAATGTTTTTGTCCCTGAAGAAAATGCCTTTCCAGAGATACGTGGCTTACGTGGTCCATTCACCTGTTTAAACAGTGCCCGTTATGGTATTGCTTGGGGGGTGATGGGAGCAGCAGAATTTTGTTGGCACATGGCACATCAATACACCATGGACCGCAAACAATTCGGTCGTCCGTTGGCAGCCAATCAACTAATCCAAAAGAAACTGGCTGATATGCAAACTGAAATTGCATTAGGCCTTCAAGTGGCTTTACGATTTGGTCGTATGAAAGATGAAGGGATTGCATCGGTTGAAGGTACGTCACTGATTAAACGCAATAACTGTGGTAAAGCCTTGGACATTGCACGACTGGCACGAGACATGTTGGGCGGCAATGGCATTAGTGATGAGTTTGGGGTAGCACGACATTTGGTGAATTTAGAAGTGGTGAATACCTATGAAGGGACGCATGATGTGCATGCTTTGATTTTAGGTCGTGCGCAAACAGGCATTGCTGCTTTTTGTAATTAAGAAAATAAAGGATTGAGTGCTGAGATTGAACAAGTGATCTATCTTAAAAATATAAGACTTATTTAAGATAGATTGTTTTTGTTTTATGCATTTACAATAGTATGAACCAGCATAGTCAGGTTCACGACTTCACGTTATGATAGCAATCTTCATGTCATTGGAATGCGCTATGAAAATCGTGGCAGATGAGAATCTGGCTTTTACCGAATATTTCTTTGCAGGCTTTGGGGAAATTCAACACGCTGCAGGGCGTACACTAACCCGTGCAGATGTACAGGATGCAGATGCTTTGTTGGTGCGTTCTGTGACCAAAGTAAATTCGCAGCTGATAGAAAATACCGCAGTTAAATTTGTTGGTAGTGCCACGATTGGTACCGATCATTTAGATATTTCAGCTTTAGAAAAAAATGATATCGTTTGGTCAAATGCTGCAGGCTGTAATGCTCAAGCAGTCGCGGAATATGTCATTACGGCATTGTTATATTTACAGCCCGATTTAATTGAAAAAAATGAACAATTCACTTTAGGCATTATTGGCTTGGGAAATGTCGGTTCGCGTTTAGCTTATATGGCAAAATTGCTAGGTTGGAACGTACTTGCTTATGATCCCTATGTCAAAGTTGAGCAGGTTCAACAGGTTGAGTTAACCGAATTATTAAAAACTGCAGATGCTATTTCTATTCATGTTCCTTTGACACTCACAGGCGATTATCCAACTTTTCATTTAATCAATGCAGCTACTTTGGCTCAAATGAAATCTAAAGCTATTCTTATTAATTCAGCACGTGGCCCAGTGGTTGAAGAGTCGGCTTTGATTGCTGATCTTCAAAGCACCAATCGCCAAGTCGTATTAGACGTATTTGAGCATGAACCCGAAATTTCAGAACAATTACTCAACGTCATTGATGTGGTAACGCCGCATATTGCAGGTTATAGCTTGGAAGGAAAAGCTCGCGGCACACAAATGGTTTATGAAGCATTTTGCAAAAACTTTCATTTTATTGCGGATAAGCAGTTTGAAACGCAGTTGCCTGTATGTGTACAGTATTTTGAAAATCATCATTTAAAACAAGCGTTGAAACAGCATTTGACTGAGATGTATGATATTTCGCGGGATGATACCAATCTACGAGCTTGTTTAAAAGACGGTAAAATAGACCAAAATGCTTTTGATCATTTACGTAAAAATTATCCATTGCGCCGTGAATGGGCTGCACATGGAGGTCCAAAAGCATGAGTACGGAAAATAAGAAAAGTATCAATTATCAGCCCACTTGTGATCTTCAAGCCTTAAAAGCCCGTGCCAAAATGTATGGACAAATTCGGCAGTTTTTTACTGAGCGTGATGTGCTTGAAGTTGAAACCCCTCTCTTATCTCAAGCTGGTGTGACGGATGTGCATTTAGCGTCTGTTCAGGCGTTGCGCCATATTGGTGGACACAAGCAAATCCATTATTTACAAACTTCACCTGAATTTGCCATGAAACGTTTATTGGCCAGTGGCAGTGGTGCTATTTATCAAATTTGTAAAGTCTTCCGCGATGATGAACATGGGCGTAAACACAACAGTGAATTCACCATGTTGGAATGGTACCGTCCAAATTTAAGCTTAAAAGAACTGATGTTTGAAGTCACAGATTTACTCAATCTGACTTTGGCACAGCGTTTTGGTGAGGTGCGCCCGACTATTTTGAGTTATAAACATGCATTTATGGATCGTTTGGATTTAAATCCTTTACAAGCCAGTTTAACAGAATTGAAAGATTGCTGTCAGCGTGTAGGTTTAAATTTGGATTTGGGTGATGATCGTTTGGGTTATATCGATTTGCTATTTTCGCACATGGTTGAACCGAGTTTAGGTTTTGATACAGCGGTCTTTTTAACGGATTTCCCTCCTGAAATGGCATCTCTTGCCAAAGTCAAACTGGATGAAGATGGTGAACAAGTCGCTGCTCGTTTTGAACTCTATATTGAAGGTTTGGAATTAGCCAATGCCTATGATGAGTTGATTGACAGCACCGTTTTACGTTCACGCTTTGAAGCGGATAATCTTGAGCGAAAAAAATTAGATTTAGCTGTCATGCCTTTAGATGAATATTTACTGGCAGCTTTAGCAGACATGCCAGAATGTTCAGGCATTGCTTTGGGGATTGATCGTTTATTGATGATTGCAATGCAACAGATGAAGCTTGAAAAAGTCATTACTTTTCCAGCAAGTGTATCTTAGGCTGCTTTGGATTTCTTCTCTTTTTGGCCTAAAGTGAAGATGGGCAATGAAATGATAAAAAGCTTCCCCATAGAGAAGCTTTTTGTACCCTATACATTCGCGACCACTTGTCGATGTTTTAACGCTTCAATTGCTTGAATACGACGCTGAATCAGCATTTCACCAATATCAGGACCACGAATGTCTGCAGGCAAGTCCTGTGCTCGAATCCCACGCACCACCTGCATAGCATCGAGTACATATTGTGCTTGTGGATATTCACGATTTTCTAGACCGAGACGACCGCGGGAATCACATTCACAGGCTTGTACATAAGCTTCGACACGTTCTGGACGACGTAACACATCAAGCCGTTGTAATAAACGCCATAAAGTACCTGATTTGAGCGTTAATGCTTGATGGCATTTTAAATGTTCTTTGCATACCGCCAGCGCAAGCTGCTTGGTGTTGGTGGGAACTTTAAGTCGCTCGCACACTTCAGTGACCGGTTTTATTCCGCGTTCTTCATGCATGATGTGGCGGGGTAACTCATCAACGGGTGTTAATGCTTTACCCAAATCATGAACCAAGACTGCAAAACGAACATCAAGTGAATAATTGGCCTTACAAGCTTGTTGAAGTGACATCATGGTATGAATACCACAATCAATTTCTGGATGATATTCAGGTCGTTGTGGAACGCCATAAAGTGCATCAATTTCTGGAAATAAAACTTTTAGTGCACCACAGTTACGCAGCACTTCAAAATATTCATCAGCATGCTGTTCCATTAAAGCGCGTGAAGTTTCTTTCCATACTCGTTCAGGCGTTAAAGCCTGTAACTCACCTGATTCAGCCAATTGTTGCATCATTGCCAAAGTCTCTGCGGCCACAGTGAAGCCGTATGCTTTATAACGTGCGGCAAAACGTGCAATACGTAAAACACGGAGTGGGTCTTCTACAAAAGCAGGGGAGACATGACGCAAGATTCGATCTTTCAAATCTCGCTGACCATGATAAGGATCATAAATTTTGCCATCTTCATCCATGGCCATGGCATTAATGGTGAGATCACGACGAATTAAATCTTCTTCGAGAGTAACATTGACATCGGTATAAAATTTAAAGCCGTGATAACCCTGCCCAGATTTACGTTCAGTTCGGGCTAAGGCATATTCTTCTTTTGTTTGAGGATGTAAAAAAACAGGAAAATCTTTACCTACAGGTTGATAGCCCTGCGCTAAAAGTTGTTCAGGGCGTGCACCAACAACGACATAATCTTTTTCGTGATAGGGGTGACCGAGTAAGTGATCACGTACCGCACCGCCTACTAAATAAACTCGCATGAAAAAACCTCTATTCTTCAAGCAATCATGCTACAGAATAGAGGTTTTCTCAAGTAAAGAACTTTAGCTTTTGCTAAAGAACTTGATTAAGCTTCAGTTTGTTGAATTTCAGCGACAGTTAATGCAGTCATATTAACCAAACGACGTGTGGTTGTGGTTGGCGTTAAAATATGAACAGGTTTTGCTACCCCAAGTAAAATTGGACCAATAGTCACATTATTACCTGAAGTTGATTTCAATAGGTTGAATGAAATATTAGCCGCATCCAAATTTGGCATAATCAACAAATTGGCTGTGCCTTTAAAGCGCGAATTTGGGAATGCAAATTGACGAATATTTTCATCCAGTGCTGCATCACCATGCATCTCGCCTTCAACTTCAAGGTCAGGTGCAATTTCAGACAAAATTTCAAAAACTTTACGCATTTTTTGCGCGCTGGCATCTTGCTGATCACTACCAAAACTTGAATGAGAAAGTAGTGCAACGCGTGGTGTAATACCAAAACGACGAACTTCTTCAGCAGCCAAAATCGTCATTTCAGCCAACTGTTCGGCAGTTGGATTGGTATTTACATAGGTATCTGCAATAAACAGATTACGATCTTGAAGCATTAATGCATTTAGAGTGAAGCATGTGCTGCGACCTTCTTTAAGGCCAATCACGTTCTTAACAAAATCTAAATGAATGTCATAGCTTGAATATGTACCACACAACATTCCGTCTGCATGACCATGTTTGACCAGCATTGACGCAATTAGGGTAGAGCGGCGACGTGATTCACGTTGCGCATATTCAGGGGTAACGCCTTTACGCTGCATGGTTTGATAGTAGTCATCAGCAAACTTTTCATAATGTGGGTTGTTTTCTTGGTCCACGATTTCAATATTGACACCGTGTTCTAGACGTAAACCCAATTTTTTGATGTTTGCTTCAATGACTGAAGTACGACCCACAAGAATAGGGAAGGCTAAACCTTCATCGACTGCAATTTGTACGGCACGCAGAACGCGTAAATCTTCACCTTCGGCATACGCAATGCGTTTTGGATCAGTTTTAGCCTGAGCAAAAATAGGCTTCATCATAAAGGCTGAATTATAGACAAACTCAGATAGTTTTTGACGATAAGCAGAAAAATCTTCAATTGGACGGGTGGCTACACCAGAATCCATTGCTGCTTGTGCAACTGCGGGTGCAATTTCAAGAATTAAACGTTGATCCAATGGGCGTGGAATGAGATAGTCACGACCAAATGATGCAGATTTTTCCCCATAAGTTGCAGCATCGGCTTCAACATGAGCCATACGTGCAATCGCATGAACACACGCAATTTTCATTTCTTCATTGATGGTGGTTGCACCCACATCAAGTGCGCCACGGAAAATATACGGGAAACAAAGGGCATTATTCACTTGATTTGGATAGTCTGAACGACCTGTTGCCATGATGACATCAGGACGTACTTCATGTGCATGTTCAGGTAAAATTTCAGGATCTGGATTTGCCAAAGCGAAAATAATTGGATTTTCTGCCATCACTTTAACCATTTCTTTGGTTAAAATACCTGCCGCTGAAAGCCCCAAGAACATATCTGCACCGGCAATAACATCTGCCAGTTGAGTGCCTTCAATATCTTGCACATAACGTTTTTTTGATTCATCCAGATTGTCACGTTTGGTCGTGAGCAGACCGCGCGAATCGGCAACAATAATATTTTCCTTGCTCGCACCTAAAGCACAAAGCAAATCTAAACATGATAATGCAGCTGCACCCGCACCTGAGGCAACAATTTTGATTTCTTCAATTTTTTTGCCTGTCAACTGTAAAGCATTGAGTAAGGCTGATCCAACGATAATAGATGTACCATGTTGATCATCATGAAACACAGGAATATTCATGCGTTCACGAAGTTTTTTCTCGATATAGAAACATTCTGGCGCCTTGATATCTTCAAGGTTAATTCCGCCAAACGTTGGCTCTAATGCTGCAATAATATCCACAATTTTATCAGGATCATTTTCTGCAATTTCAAGGTCAAAAACGTCAACACCCGCAAATTTCTTAAACAGTACGCCTTTACCTTCCATGACAGGTTTAGACGCTAAAGGACCAATATTTCCGAGACCTAATACTGCTGTACCATTTGTAATAACAGCCACTAAGTTACCGCGTGCGGTATAGAGTGCTGCTGTTGATGGGTCACGTTCAATCTCTAAACATGGTGCTGCAACACCTGGAGAGTAAGCAAGTGCAAGGTCATGTTGATTGACCAGCTGTTTACTTGGTGTAACACTGATTTTTCCTGGTGTTGGATATTCGTGGTAGTACAAAGCTTGCTGTTTTAATGATTGATCGTCCATCTGAATCTCTATTGTTGCTTGAGTTGCCCAGCCCGAGCTGGTGGTTTTTTACTTGATTGAGTCGAATATAACATTTGTTGTGATCTTAGCACAGTTGCGAATATACCTTTTTCATGCAAAGTTTTATTTTGTCAGAAGGATCCAGTTTAAGAAGGAATCAGCCGATGACGTTCAAGAAAAAGAGTCGCTTCATTTTCAGGTAAGGGTTTTGAAAATAAATAACCTTGTGCAATATCACATTTAAGTCCATGTAAATATTCCATTTGTTGTGTGGTTTCTATCCCTTCTGCAACCACGACTAAGCCCATCGCTTTACCCATTGCAATCATGGCACTGACGATAGCCTCTTGTTTATTTTCACCTATTTTTGAAATAAAACTACGATCAATTTTTAATATATCAATAGGAAAATCGGCCAGATAGGAAAGAGATGAGTAGCCTGTTCCAAAATCATCTAATGAAATGTTGATACCCCGTTTCTTGATTTCACCCAGCAGCGTTTTAACTTTGGTTGAATTTTCGAGCAAGGAAGACTCAGTGATTTCAAGCTCTAAACTTGAACCTGAAATTTTGTATTTTTCAATGGCATTATCTAGATCTTCAAGCAGTTGACCGCGTTGTAATTGTTGGGCAACCACATTGACTGAAACGCAAATATATGGAAAACCGGCATCGTTCCATTGTCTAATTTGTTGAGCCGTTTGTTGGATGACAATTTTACCAATATCCGAAATTAAACTGGTTTGCTCAGCCAAAGGAATAAATAAGTTAGGTGGAATAATGCCTTTTGTTGGATGATTCCAGCGCACCAGCGCTTCAAATCCATAAATGTTTTGGTCAATAAAATTCATTTTGGGTTGATAGTAAACGATCAGCTCATTGTTATGAATAGCGAGTCTTAAATCTCGTTCGAGATAGGTATCGTGTGTTGGCAAAGACTTATTGTGGTTGGAATAATAACATACTGTATTACCCCCCAAGCTTTTGGCTTCAGTTAAAGCTTGTTCAGCACAATTGTTAAGATAATCAAGTTGACGACCATGCTCTGGATAAAAAGCGACGCCCATCGAGAGAGTAATAATATGATCTTGGCCAAAAATATTAAAAGGCGAACAAAATGCTTCGCTGATTTGAGTACAGTACTGCTGTATGGAGGTTTGAGTGGGCAGATATTCATAGACTAAAGCAAAGTTGTCACCATTTAAATAAGCCAGCGTTAAAGCCTCAATATTGGTTTGTCTTAATCTTTGTGCAACCTGACGTAATAACTCATTGCCACCACTGTTACTTAAAAATTCATTTAGAGGTCTAAAACGGTCAATATTGATGTGAATAATGGCCAATTGTTGAATTGATTCTTGTGGGTTGACTAAATATTGATGAAGTTGTTCACTATAATAAAAACGATTGGGTAAATCGGTAAGCAAGTCATAATTTTCTAAATAAGATAAACGTTGTTCTTGTCGTTTTCGTTCAGTTAAATCTGAAACGATACCAATATAATGCGTGACCTGATTTTTCTCATTGGTCACAGCATTAATATGCACCCATAGGGTTAATTCTTTTCCGGACAGAAATTTTTCATTCATTTCACCATCAAATTCACCTTTCTGTTGCAACTGATGTAGTAGCAAGTCTTGAGTGCTATTGAGATGAGACTCACAGTTTTTGCTAATATCAAAAAGATATTTGCCTAGAAGGTCATGGTGTGAAAATCCAGTGATTTGTTCATAAAATGGATTCACTTGAAGAAAGCAAAGATGCTCATCCAGAATAAAAATACCTTCTGCGGCTTTCTTAAATACACTCGCTGCAAGTTTAACTCGTTCTTGATCAAGCCGTTCTTGATGAATATCGCGGCGGATGCCCACCATACGTAAAGGTTTTTGATTGACGGGATGGCGCGAAATTACTCTTCCGCTATCATGCACCCATTTCCAAGTTCCTTGACTATTTTTTACACGGTAACTTGCTTCATAAAGATCAGTTTGACCACGTAAATGCTGCTTTAATAAAGATTTAAAGGTACTAAGATCATCGGGGTGAATGATATTTTGTAATTGGTAATGGTGCTGTTTCGAGGGTTTTAATACCTTTTGATACTTATAATCAGTGACCAAAATTTCTCGATCTGTAATATTCCAATCCCAAGGTCTTAAACCTGCGGTTTGATGGGCCAACATTAAATTGTGCTGTTGGTTTTCTAAATGATTGTTCATTTGGGCAATATCAAAAGTACGTTCTTTGACTTTTTGCTCAAGCAATTGATTATTCAGTTTTAATTGTTGTTCAATATCTTTTGACTTATTAATTTCAGTTTGGAGTTGTTTACATAATTCATCTGACCAGAGAACTTGCTGTTCTGCATTACGCACCAAGCGATTATTTTTAGTATACAACAGCGAAATACGCTGATGAATGCGGGTACTGATATTGCCGCAGAGTAAAGTCACAATTAAAATAAAATTGATGCTCAAGTAAAATAAATAGCTATAACTTTCACCTGGCATAAACTGTGAAACAAAATAAGGTAAAATAGTGGGAATAAAAGCCCAGCAAAAATAATTGAGTCGTTGGGTGAGAAAAGTTAGCGCAAATGCTTGGCTGACGATCATTAAGAGTGCAGATAAAATGAGTCCATGCACATGGCTAAAACTTTGATTATATTCAGGTAAATAATAATAAAGTAATGCAATACCCGTAGCAATACAGTTGCCTATTACGAAAAGTTGAAATTGCAACCAGCGATTTGAACATTTTAAAGACAAAGTATGAGGCTTGAAATACAGGGTTGTAATCAGTAAAGCTAGGCAGCACAATATTTCAGTAACAATAAACCAGAGGTCAAAATAAGAAGAATCTTTCGTGAAATAAAATTGATAAATACCATATATATAGACAGATACAATCATGATACTGATGAGGAATAAGCGACTAAGCCGAATCGTATTGGTAATTTGAGCAGCACTCACATGCTTTTGAAGATATTCATCCTGAATATTTGACATAAAAGCAGAAACCTTATTTTTATTTTTCCATTCATTAAAATTTCAAGTTTAATCAAACTAAATTAGCTTTTAACCTACATTTATATATTTGAATCAAGACTAATTCTGTTATCAAAAAAAATCAATCCAATTAAGATCGATTTATTGAAAATAAACTGAACTAGACAGTTATTTTATAATTGAGAATAGAAAGTGCAACGATAGGTGCAGTTTCTGTACGCAGCACGCGTTCACCAATACACCAATTCACAAAACCAACTTGATTTGAGGCTTCAATTTCAGCTTCGCTTAAACCACCTTCAGGACCAATAAGTAGGGCAATATCTGCTGTGATATGACTTAAAACGTCAACTTGTTCTTTGTTGGGTGCTAAAACTAATTTAGTACTGGGTAATGCGCTGTCTAGCCAATCTTGTAAAGCAATAGGGGCTAATACTTGTGGAACTTGGTTCATTCCGCATTGTTCACAGGCTGCAATCGCGACTCCTTGCCAGTGATCTAATTTTTTTTGATCGCGGTCATATTTAAGACGCATCTCACAACGTTCAGACGTGAGCAATTGAATGTTAGACACACCCAACTCTACCGATTTTTGAATGGCATAATCCATGCGATCACCTTTACTCATCACTTGTCCGAGTAAGGTGGTAAATGCGGGAGTGCGATTATCAGGATTAAAACTATTGATTGAAACGCTGGCTGATTTTTTTAAAACTTCTGTCAGCGTTACTTCATATTCACCGCCTTGTCCATTGAACAAAGTGGCAGACTCACCGACTTTTGCCCGTAATACTTTGACCCAATGATGAAAAACTGTTTCGGTTAATTCAATTTGGGTATTCACCGCCAAATCAGCTTCTATAAAAAAACGAGGCATTTAGTATTACTCTTAAAATCGGTGAAAAAGATTTGATCAATTTAAATCAGGCTAAACCTAAATCAAGTATCAGTTGGCGATTAGGCTCAGTATGATTCATGGTATAGAAATGCAAACTTGGTGCACCGCCTGCAATTAAACGTTCAGAAAGTTTGAGCACGACTTCATGACCAAAAGCTTTGATACTTGCAGAATCATCACCATAAGTTGCCAGTTGCTTACGAATCCAACGTGGAATTTCTGCACCTGTACCATCGGCAAAGCGAATTAAATTGCTAGCATTGGTAATTGGCATAATACCCGGTGCAACTGGAATATCAATTGCTTGCTTTGCTAAACGGTCTATAAAATAGAAATAAGCATCTGGATTGAAGAAAAATTGTGTGATTGCTGCATTAGCGCCCGCTTTCACTTTTTCAACAAAGTGCTGGATGTCCTTATCAAAAGTTTCTGCTTGTGGATGCATTTCAGGATAAGCGGCGACTTCAATTTTAAAGTGATCACCAGAATGTTCACGGATGAAACGAACCAAATCTTGTGCATAAGGCAGTTCACCTAATCCGACTTGACCTGATGGCAAATCACCACGCAACGCAACAATACGGTCAATGCCTTGCGACTTATATAGATCCAATAATTCAGCAATACGCGCTTTGTCATCACCAATACAAGATAGGTGAGGGGCAACAGGTGTGCCTTTGCCATTAAAATCATTAATTGCAGCAAGTGTGCGTTCACGCGTTGAACCACCCGCACCATAAGTCACTGAAAAGAACTCAGGCTTCAGCAATTGTAATTCTTGATGAACAACACGAAGTTTTTCTGCACCTATGTCTGTTTTTGTTGGAAAAAACTCAAACGAGAAAGGAACACGTTTCGTCATTTTAAAATCCTTTTTATAAATACTCTTTGTATGACCTTTGACTAGGAAAAATCCTCTCTTGGACTCTTTTTAATGTAGTGCTTTAAAAAAGGGTTTAAAGAGAGGATGTCGTCAATTAGTATTTATAAGCATCAGATTTGAATGGACCTTCAACGGGAACACGCAAGTAGTCTGCTTGAACTTGAGTGAGTTGAGTTAAAACACCACCAAAACCGATCACCATTGCTGCCGCAACTTCTTCATCTAATTTTTTAGGAAGGAGTTCTACGCGAATTGCCGCTTGTTTTTGATCTTCAGCAAGATCAGCAAATTTTTCAGCGAACAAGTGCATTTGACCCAATACTTGGTTGGCAAAAGAACCATCCATAATACGTGATGGGTGACCTGTTGCATTTCCTAGGTTCACCAAACGACCTTCAGATAACAGGATTAAATAATCGTTTTCATTTTCTGTACGATATACTTGATGTACTTGAGGTTTAACTTCAACCCACTTGTAACCACGTAAATAGTTGGTATCAATTTCAGTGTCAAAGTGACCGATATTACAGACTACTGCACCCGCTTTTAAAGTATCAAGGATGGCAGAATCACATACGTGATAGTTACCTGTTGTGGTTACGATCAAATCAGTGTTTTGAAGAAGATCTAAGTTGATGTCTTCTTTTTTGCCTGTTTGCACGCCATTTTTATATGGAGATACAACTTCATAACCATCCATACATGCTTGCATTGCACAGATTGGATCAATTTCAGTAACACGAACAATCATGCCTTCTTGACGAAGTGATTGCGCAGAACCTTTACCCACATCACCATAACCAATCACAAGCGCACGACGACCAGACAAGAGCATGTCAGTACCGCGTTTAATCGCATCATTTAATGAGTGACGGCAACCGTATTTATTGTCATTCTTTGATTTAGTCACTGAATCGTTTACGTTGATTGCAGGAACTTTAAGAGAACCGTCTTTCCACATTTCAAGTAAACGTTGAACACCTGTCGTGGTTTCTTCAGTAATACCGTGAATTTTAACAATCAATTCAGGATATTTTTCATGTACAACAGCGGTTAAGTCACCACCATCGTCTAAAATCATGTTGGCATCCCAAGGTTTGCCATTGACATTGATTTGTTGTTCAAGGCACCACATGTATTCTTCTTCAGTTTCGCCTTTCCAAGCAAATACTGGAACACCTGAAGCCGCAATAGCAGCAGCAGCATGGTCTTGAGTTGAGAAAATATTGCAAGATGTCCAACGAACTTCTGCGCCCAATTCAACGAGCGTTTCAATTAGAACCGCAGTTTGAATGGTCATATGAATACAACCAAGAATCTTTGCACCAGCAAGTGGTTTTTCGGCTGAATAGCGTTTACGTAAACCCATCAACGCTGGCATTTCTGCTTCAGCAAGTTTGATTTCTTTACGGCCATAATCAGCAAGTGAAATATCAGCAACTTTGTAATCTGTAAATGAAGCAGTAACCGCGTTCATCAGGATCTCCTAGGAAAAAATAGATTGGATCGTTATGTTCGCGGATGCCGTTGTTGATCAAAACGGGTATTTCACCGAAATTTTGACCGAATGGTCGAGCCTAGCGATCTTACATGACTATTTTTTGAAAAATCAGCTTATAAGAAAGTCGCAGCATCCCTCGACGAGTGCGCTATTGTACTTGGAAATGATTACAGTTCCAATCGTGTTTTGGTTATTATCGGCACAATTATATTTTGGAACAGAACAATGGCGTTAAATATTCCTGAAGCATTGTTGAATTTGGAAGCAAACTGTGGTGTTTTTGCCTTGTGGATGATTTTTCAACAGTATGGTGTTGAAATGGATATTGATGAATTGGTTAAAGTAAGTGGTCATCATTATGAAGATGGTACATTTACCCTTGCGCTTGCAGTCGCTTTGAAAAAATATGGTTTTGAGGTGTCTTTTTATAGTGAGGTCGATCCTCACGTCGATCCAAAAGAAGTCAGTTATTATGAGACTGCACAAAAAATGCAGCTCTCTATTCAAGCTGCTTTAAGTTATCAGCAGATTCAACAGATATTTGAACAAGGTAAGTTGATCATAGTCTATTACGATACTTTAGAAGGGGCTGGAAATCAGTCTTTGGTGTATTCAATGGACGATCAGGAAATCTGTTTTTTTGATAGCTTTGATCCGATGCCCAAGATGATCTTTGAACAGCAACGAAAAGCAGAAGGCATTTGTCAGCAGGTAATTGTAATTGATGGCCGTCATTTACAACTGCAATCAATCAAATTGAATTGATGTTTCTTTTAGTGTTGAACTGCTTACATTAGATAAGAGAATAAAAAATTAGAATTTGAATCGAATAAAACATGCTTAAAGTCAAATGATGGAAGTGAAGGATATGAATAAATACAACTTAGGTTTAATCTTGTTCTTGAGTACTTGTATTTCTGCCAATGATAGTACGGGTTATGTGGGTACAGGCGGTGTGAAATACCTGAAAAACAAAAATATTCAAATGTACAGTGAAGAACTCTTGATTCGCAAAAATCTGATTAAAGTGGATTATCAATTTAAAAATTTAACCAATAAAGACATTACTGAGACGATACTTTTTCCTTTACCCAGAATTGATAATACCTTCGAATCTGATTTCGCTGACACTGAAAAACTACTCAAAAGTTTTAACGTTCAGGTCAATGGACAGTCAATTCAACCAGAAATGCATGTTCGGGCATTTTTCCAGAAAGATGAATATTCAAAGCCTGTAGATGTCACAGCAGAATTTAACCAGTGTGGCTTTACTGAAGTAGAAATGTTGAATCCATGGAACCGAACAAACGATAATTCTGAAAAATTTGAGAATAAATTAAGAAACTGTAAAAATTCAAATTTACAGCGTATTTTACCCAAGAATCATGATGATTCGATTATGTGGTCAGCGCAAGTCATTTACAGTTGGCAACAAAGCTTTAAAGCAAATGCAATCACCCAAGTTCAGCATCAATATGCACCTTTAGTCGGTGGTTCTGTGTCTTTATATCCTGCAGAAGATTCTAAAACTTATTGTATGGATCAAAATTTTAGAACTGGTTTGAAAAAAGCTAAATCTCAACATGCGCCATACCAAGCATTGGGCTATATTTTAACCACAGGAGCAAATTGGGCTAAACCAATTCAAAACTTTAGACTTACGGTTGAGCGTGATGCCAATGAACTGGTTTCCTTCTGCTGGAATGGCAAGGTGAAGAAAATAAATGCAACTCAGTTTCAAATGACAGAAAAGAATTTTATACCCAAACAGGATTTAGATATTATTTTTGTTCGAAAGCTTTAGTTGAAAAAAGCCCATCAAAAGATGGGCTTTTAAATTTTTTATTTTTCTTCCGCTATATGGGCTTTATCATTCCAATAATCAGCTTTAGCAGCATCCATATCAATTCCTAGGCCATGTTCATAAATGCAAGCCAAGTCACGCATAGCTTGAGCTTCGCCCAATTCAGCTGATTGTTTGACCAGCTCGATAGACAAAGCAACATCTTTCTCTACGCCATGACCTTTTCGGTACAACGCTGCCAACTCTAAAATTGCTGAGGCGTGATTACTTTCACTGGCTTGTTTAAGCCAGCGGTAGGCATGTTCAAAATAAGTTTTAGCCTCGTTCGGCTCTTCTTCGAGTAAGTCCTTGGCATAAAAAGCATAACCTTCACCAAGCCAGTACATGGCTTCCACATGACCTAATTGTGCAGCTTTAAGCGCCCATTCTTCGGCAAGTTCGACATGCTCTTCATTTTCACTTTGCATATAAATTTCAGCAAGTTCAAATTGTGCTTCACTGTTGCCTGCTGTGGCACGGTTGAATAGTTCAGGGGAAATAGGAAGATCAGACATAATAAATCCAAAAGTACAGAATATGCATAGCCTAATCGCTTGTTATCAAAAAACCAATCCGAAGATTGGCTTTTGTGAACATTGGGTATATTTATAAAATATCAATTAACCCAGAAAGTGTACCTAAGATGGCTATAATCATAGCTATGCGCTTAATTTTCGTTTCTAAATAACTTAAACATAGTCCCGTGAATAAAGCCGCAAAGGTTAAAGCACCTAGCCAATAACTGATCATATTACTGACTGAACCTGAAACTACAGACACCATTAAGGCAATGATCAATAAAGCCCAACCGATTATTGTGGCATATCTGGTTTTTTGGCTATTTAATTCATGACCAAATATCTGTTTTTGATGTTTGGTCATTGAACTTGCAAGGGCAAAAAAACCAAGACTACTGATGGACCAAATGAAGAAAAAAAACATCATGATTCATTCTCCTGTGGTGTAGTTTTTGGCAATTTGCCTTTTTTAACTGGCAAACCCTGATGCTTTTTCACTTTATAGAATGCATAAGCAAATAAGGCGGCAAGTATCCACATCGCAAGATCAAAGCTAGCAATCATCCATTGATCATGAAGAATACTATTTCACAACGCTTGACCACCAGTCATAAAATTTACAATCGGAAGAAGTACAAAAGCAATGCTGGCAACCATCAGGAGTTCTAACCAAGCTTGACGATGACTACGAATCATGGCGTAGAAAAATGTCATCAACCAGATGCTAAAGAAAATACGAATTTCCCAATTTAATCGCATTTCGATATCGGTAGGAATAAAACGGTTAGCATAGAAATAGGCGGCGCAAGCAATCGGTAAACCAATAATCGCTGCAATATTGGTAACTTCAACGACACGGTAGCCGAAAGATTTATAACCCTGTTTCTGCTGTTGTGGTGCACGTTTTACACACCATAAAATTAGACCAGTCGCCACCATCATGGTTCCTAAAATCCCAGATAAAAACAGTAACCATCGTAATGCTAAATCGACACCGCGTGCTTCATGTAATACAGTCACCACGTTGTAAATACCATTTGGAATAGAAGGGTTGCGAATTTGAGGATTTTCAGCCGTTAAATTTTGACCTGTAATACCATCATATTCCACTGTGTCATAAATATTACGATGCGCTACACTGGCTGCATGTAAAGCTCGAATTTCAATTTTGGCCTGATCAGTATTGGGCGCAACAATGTTGATGCTGGCAATAGGATTGTTTTTCCATTGAGTTTGAACCTCAGTCAAAATTGGGGTCAGATCAGTTAAAACAGCAGGCTTCGATTCGGTTTTTTGACGACGACCTTCTCCTCGGTCTTGCCGCTTTTGTTCACCAGATTGACGTTCGGGCCGCATTTGTTCTGTGGATATACTTTTTTCTCGGAGCATTGCATTGCGTTGTTCTTGTAAAAATTGACCGCGATTATCATAAATCTGATTCACGCCCCAAGGCATCAGGGTAAAAAGCAGCAAAAGTAAACCACTGAAAGTAATCATAATATGAAAGGGTAAGGCAAATACTGCGGTGGCATTATGTGCATCTAACCAAGAACGTTGTCCTTTACCTGAACGAAAAGTAAAGAAATCTTTAAATATTTTTTTATGTGTGATAATTCCACTGACAATAGCGACCATCATCAAGAGTGTGGCAATTCCAACAAGCCATCGCGCCCAGATACGTGGCAAGCCATAAAGTTCAAAATGGAAACGATAAAGAAAACTGCCACCGCGAGTTTCACGTGTTTCTAATACTTGTCCCGTTGCACTATCAATAGTAATGCGTTCTCCACCACGACGTGCGCGCGGATCTTCACCAATTTTACGGATATTTAATAAGGTCGTATTTTGCCGTGAATTGGGGAGTTGAATATTCCAGCTGCCTGCACTTGCATGATGAGTTTGTAAATAATTCAAAGCGATTTGGGTTTGCTGAATTTGTGAGGCGGGAGGAGCAGACTGATGTAACTCTGGTTTCATCCAAATGGTAATTTCATTTTGAAAAAAACTTAAAGTTCCAGTCAGAAAAATAGCATACAGTAACCAGCCTAAAATAAGACTGGCCCAAGTATGTAACCAAGACATAGATTGGCGTGGGCCTTCTACTTTTGCATCTGCTCGCATGTCAGTTCCCTATAAACTTATATAGGACAAACAATAAAATGCTGGGCACAATAATGCCCAAACTTGCGTGAAATGTTTTATTGACCATAAATACCCAAATGAATACTGCTGTATGTAGGGTAAATGCCAAGAGGGTTGCAGACATGGCTGCACTTGTACCGTACGCCATAAAATATTGTGCAATTAAGATGGCCAGTAATGCAGAAAGCACATAACCACCCAATAAAGCTAAAACGAAGCGATAGAAAATCATACAACGATAAGCCAATAAGGCGGGTTTAGTTTTGACTTTTGAAGTGTGCGAAGAAGTCGCAACAGGAGTGGTCATCGTATTCATTTGAGAACTTTTCATCATGCTGGAGTGAAGAGTGGTGGGGTGTACATTTAATAATGTAAATGATAACAATTATTGTTTATATTTAATATGCTAAAAACGATATAATTTAAATATTTAGTTAAAAAGAATCTTTTTAAAAGACAAACATGTTTTTAATTTATTTCATTTGAGGATAAGAGTTGTTGAACAAAGCATTTTTATGGAGTTAATAAGTTTTAATAGCAGCTATTATGCTATTTAAAAAATTAAATCATCTAGCTAAGTAGCTTATTAACAAATTAATAAACATGAGATGGATTGAATTAGAAATACATTTAAATAGAACAATAAGGAATGTTTGGGTATTTAATTTTTAGAAGTGCATAAATAAAAGCAAAGATGATGAGGAACAATGAAGTAATAAAAAAGCAGCGAACAAAGTCGCTGCTTTTTAACTTTAAATGATTTTAAGATTCTTGTTGGATACCTGCAACCAACCAATCTTGGTTAGAACCTGCAGGTTTGGTGAAGTGCCAAACTTCTGCAAAAGGTTGCGGTAAGCTGTTTAAATCTTCGCTTACAGTACCAGTGAAACGTACACTGACTACGTATTGACCATTTTCAGTGGCAGAATCTGTCACCATTGCATTCAGGTTAGAAAATTCAGCTACATCTTGATCTTGGTTAGTCATAATGTCGTTATGCATTGACTGATAAAGATTAGGTGTTAAATAACGTTGAATCTCAGTGATGTTGCTTGCCGTATTCATCGATTGAATATGATTAAAACGCTGACGAGCAACACGCAAGAATGCGGCAGGTTCAGTACCATCAGGTAATTGATTACCATTGCTGGTTGAAGCTGCACCAAAAGGGGCTTGGGTTGAAGCAGCGGCAGAACCACCTACTGATTGACCAAAAATATTGCTATTGTCATTTGAAGTACGTGGTGCTGCGTTTTGCTGACCGAACGGTGCTGTATTTCCAGCATTGTTCGGTGCATACGGGTTGTTAGCGGTTAGTTTTTTTTTTGCTCCGAATTTACGGAATAAGAAGAAAGCAACTGCAGCAGCTAAAAGAATCCAAATCCAACTTGGAAGTCCACCTTTTTCTTCTTGCTGTTGGGTTGTAGCATCAGCACCGCTTGCAGCAGAATTATCATCTGCCATCGCATTTGCTGCAACTGCACCAATCGCAGCACCAGCAACACCAGCAGCAACCATACCACCTACACCCGGACCTGATCTTTGTTGTGCAGGTGCTGTAGTCGGTTGTTGAGCAGGAGCAGCTTGACGCGGTTGTTGGTAAGATTGGCTTGGTGCGGCAGAACGGCTCATGCCATGGCTTTTACCACCACCTGCACGTTTTGCTTCTGCTAATGGCGCAACCATTAAAGCAGCCATTAAAATACCCGTCATCAAACTACGCTGTCGAACTTCCATTGATTTTATCCTAAATAAAAAATTAAATAATAGCCTTACATTTATGCAGTCATTTACATCGAATTTCAATATCAAATTGATGTTTTTTTTATATCACTGTTTATATGCTTAAGCTTAAGACAATTCTTCACTTAAATTCATGGCTTCGCTGAGTGCTTCATGCAGCCGTGCCACAGAAATAATCTGAACATTGGGAATCGGTTTTTGTGGGGCATTGCCTCTTGGTAAAATAATATATTTAAATCCATGTTTAATGGCTTCTTTTAAACGCTCCTGACCATTAGGTACAGGACGAATTTCTCCTGATAAACCCACTTCTCCAAATACAGCCAATTGTTGAGGCAATGCTTTGCCACGTAAGCTAGAGGCACAAGCCAGTAAAACTGCAAGGTCTGACCCTGTTTCAGTGATTTTTAAACCACCGACCACATTGACATACACATCTTGTCCTGAAGTCTGTACTCCACCATGACGATGCATCACAGCAAGTAACATGTTCAAACGATTTTGTTCTAAACCCAGTGCTACGCGGCGTGGTTGTCCATGTGCATCATCCACCAAGGCTTGAACCTCGACCAATAAAGGACGCGTACCTTCACGGCTAATCATGACAATGGAACCAGGAATAGCTTCATCATAACGGCTTAAGAAAATAGCGGATGGATTGGAGACTTCACGTAAACCTTTATCGGTCATACCAAATACACCAAGCTCATTGACCGCACCAAAACGGTTTTTGACCGCACGAATCATACGGTAACGTGAGTCGGATTGACCCTCAAAATATAGAACACAATCGACCATGTGTTCTAAAACCCGCGGACCGGCTAAAGCACCTTCTTTGGTTACATGCCCCACAAGGAAAAGTGCTGTACCACTATTTTTAGCAAAACGAGTCAGGAGTGCGGCAGATTCTCGAATTTGAGAAACACCACCTGGTGCAGATTGTAATGTTTCGGTATATAGCGTTTGAATTGAATCTAGAATCGCTACTGCAGGACGCTCTTGTGCTAAAACTTCACAAATACGTTCCACACAGGTTTCGGCCATAACTTTAAGATGATCAGTCGGTAGATCAAGACGGTGCGCGCGTAAAGCCACTTGAGAAAGTGATTCTTCGCCTGTGACATAAAGTGCGGCACTTTGTGCTGATGCCATGTGCGTTGCGGTTTGTAGAAGGATTGTGGATTTACCAATGCCAGGGTCACCCCCAATAAGAACAACAGACCCTGTGACCAGCCCGCCCCCTAAGACGCGGTCGAATTCTCCAATACCGGTCATTAAACGCGTTTCATGTGAAACAGAAACTTTATTTAAAGTGGTAATTTTTGCCGCTTGACCTGCATATCCACCGCCTATTTTCGGTTGAGCGCGATGGGTCACGGTTGGTTCAATACGGACTTCAGTTAAACTATTCCATTCTCCACAATCTATACATTGACCTGCCCATTTAGGATGATCCGTACCACATTGTTCGCAACGGTAAACAGTTTTAACTTTGCTCATGGAAAGAGTATCTATATATTAAGAAGATTGATGAAGAATGTAGCAATAGCTGTATGGAAATACAATTTTTTGCCGTTTATTGGGTCAAACTTTATATTGGCATAGAAACTGCTTTATCAAAGGAAATGAAAAACAGGAAAATAACATGGAGTGGAACTGGGTGAAAAAACAGCAGATATCGCATTTGATTGATATAAAATGAGGCAAATGCTCAAAAATCTTTATTCCTCTATTTAAAATTGAGCTACTTTTACCCTACAAAATTTGAGAGACGAAAATAAAAATGTCAAATGAACACTATCCTTCATCTGCTGGGAACGGTGAGCTTCAGCGAAGTTTATCGAATCGACATTTGCAACTTATTGCGATTGGCGGGGCAATTGGTACAGGTCTGTTTATGGGCTCGGGTAAAACCATCAGTCTAGCAGGGCCTTCAATTCTCATTATTTATATGATTATTGGTTTTATGGTTTTTTTCGTCATGCGTGCGCTTGGTGAATTATTATTATCTAACCTAGAGTATAAATCTTTTATTGATTTTAGTACTGATTTGATTGGGCCTTGGGCAGGCTACTTTGTGGGTTGGACCTATTGGTTATGCTGGATTACCATTGGTATTGCTGATTTATCCGCCATTATTTATTATCTACAATTCTTTAATGGAGGACTGCCCTTTAGCCCGACCGAAGGGGTGATGCTTAGCGTCGCGGCCATTTTCTTTATTATGGGACTGAACTTGGTGACCGTCAGATTGTTTGGCGAGCTCGAATTTTGGTTTGCTTTAATCAAGATTATTGCGATTGTGGTCCTCATTGGCGTAGGTTTGTGGATGATTTTTACTGGATTCACCTCTACAGCAGGTGAGGTGGCATCATTCACGCATTTGTGGGCGCATGGTGGTGTATTCCCAACAGGTGCGACAGGCTTCTTAGCAGGTTTCCAGATTGCTATTTTTGCCTTCGTTGGGGTGGAGCTGGTCGGTACAACCGCAGCTGAAACCAAAGATCCTGAAAAGAACTTACCTAAAGCAGTCAACTCAATTCCAATCCGAATTATCATTTTTTATGTGTTGGCTTTAGTGATTGTAATGTCGGTGACGCCATGGAATCAAATTGATCCATCAATTAGTCCATTTGTGAACTTATTTAGTCAAGCCGGAATTGCGGCAGCAGCCATTATTATGAACTTGGTGGTATTGTCTTCTGTCATGTCTTCTATGAACAGTGGTGTATTTTCGACCAGTCGTATGTTGTTTGGTTTGTCACGTGAACAGCAAGGGCCAAAAGCGTTTGGACATTTAAATAAACGTGCTGTTCCTGCGAATGCTTTGTATTTTTCAGCAGTGTGTTTGTTGTTGGGCGCCGCACTTCAGTACTTCGTACCGAATACGATTGAAGCTTTCACTCTAGCGACAACATTATCGACTATTTTGTTCATTTGTGTGTGGTTGATGATTATCTGGAGCTATATTGTTTACTATAAAACTCGTCCAGAATTACATGCAAAATCAACCTTTAAACTACCAGGTGGTTTGTTTACTTGCTGGGTCGTCATCATCTTTTTTATTGGGATGATTTATGTGTTGTCACTTGAAGCAGATACCATGAAAGCGCTCATGGTAAGTCCAATCTGGTTTGTTATTTTAATCATTGGTTACTTTGGTTTCTACAAACCAAAAAATAAATAAAGCTTTTGGTGTGAAAACGTCAGTTCAAAACTGGCGTTTTTTTTTCACTCACGATAATCTCTAGCGTTTAATCCTTTGGTCACGGCTGTGATCGAGTTATACTTCTTTGAAAATATAGGATAGGTGGTCAGATGCGTCTTGTCATTTGCTACATCAGTTTATTGCTAACAGGTTTTAGTCTTGTTGGTTGTGGTCAATCTGGAACTTTACATTTACCGAATGACCCAAATTATGACAAACGTGCTCAATATTTGTTATATCCCAATGTTGATTCAAAACAGCAATCTGAGCAGAAATTAGCATCAGAGCAAGAGAAAGTTTCCGAACAGAAAGAAGTTACCGTACCGGATACTGAATCGAATTAGTCTTCAAATTCTCGAACTTTTTAACCGCTTAACACTTTCATAGAAAGGATAGATTCATGAGTTTTACCCGCATTGATGGGGTTTTGCACGCAGAGCAATGTTCTTTGCAACAACTTGCGCAGCAATTTGGCACGCCACTTTATGTTTATTCAAAAGCAACTTTTGAAAAGCATTATCTTGATATGGATCGTGCATTTGACTTTATCGATCATCAAATTTGCTTTGCGGTAAAGTCGAACTCGAATATTGCGGTATTGAATGTATTGGCGAAGCTAGGCGCAGGTTTTGATATTGTGACAGGCGGTGAATTGGCTCGTGTACTCAAAGCGGGTGGAACAGCTTCTAAAATTGTGTTTTCGGGTTTGGGTAAATCAGAAGCAGATATTAAAAAAGCGTTGGAAGTGGGCATTGCTTGTTTTAATGTTGAATCGTATGCAGAGCTAGATCGCATTCAAAAAGTTGCGGCTGAACTGGGTAAAAAAGCCCCAGTTTCATTACGGGTCAACCCAGATGTTGATGCGAAAACACATCCATATATTTCAACGGGATTAAAAGAAAATAAATTTGGTATTCCATCCGATACTGTGTTTGAAACTTATCAATATGCAGCATCATTAGCAAATTTAGATGTGGTGGGTATTGATTGTCATATTGGTTCACAACTCACTGAAACTCAACCTTTTGTCGATGCCCTTGATCGCGTGATCATCATGATTGATCAACTCAAAGAGTTGGGTATTCACTTAAAACACATCGATATTGGTGGTGGTTTAGGGGTGACTTATAAAGATGAGATTCCACCGACTGTTGCTGAATATGCCAATGCATTGAAACCTGCTTTAGAAAAATTGGGCTTAAAAGTCTATATGGAGCCAGGACGGAGTATTTCTGCCAATGCGGGCGTATTACTCACACAAGTGGATATACTTAAGCCCACCAATCATCGTAACTTTGCGATTATTGATGCAGCTATGAATGACTTGATTCGTCCAGCTTTGTACGAAGCATGGATGGACATTCAAGCTGTTACACCCCGCACTGATGTTGAAGAAAAAGAGTGGGATGTCGTCGGGGCGATTTGTGAAACGGGTGATTTTCTAGGCAAAGAACGTCAGCTCGCGATTCAAGAAAATGATGTTCTTGCGGTGATGGGTGCAGGCGCCTATGGTTTTGTAATGAGTTCAAATTACAATAGTCGCGGTCGTGCGGCTGAAGTGATGGTCGATGCTGATCAAGCGCATTTAATTCGTGAACGTGAAACCGTAGAATCATTATGGGATAAAGAGCGCTTATTGCCTTAAGGAGTAATTCGAGATGTTTTTAGAATTTACCAAAATGCATGGCCTAGGCAATGACTTTATGGTGGTGGATCTGATTAGCCAGCGCGCATATTTGGATAGTATAACAATTCAGCGTTTAGCAGATCGTCATTTTGGAATTGGTTTTGACCAACTCCTTGTGGTTGAACCACCTGATTTACCTAATGTTGATTTTAAATATCGTATTTTTAATGCTGATGGTTCTGAAGTTGAACAGTGCGGTAATGGCGTGCGTTGTTTTGCTCGTTTTGTACATGAACGTAAATTAACAACAAAAACTAAAATTAAAGTACAAACCAAAGCAGGAATAGTTGAACCAGAACTTGGACAAAATGGGTGGGTACGCGTAAATATGGGTTATCCCAAATTTTTGCCTAAGCAAATTCCATTCCTTGCAGATGAAGCTGAAAACTTATATAGCTTGCTTTTAACCAATGATGAAAGTTTAACCATTGATGTCGTCAATATGGGTAATCCGCATGCAGTAACGATAGTTCCTGATGTGTTGAAGGCTGATGTGGCAGGAATGGGGCCTCAGATTGAGTCGCATGAGCGTTTTCCACAACGCGTTAATGCAGGTTTTATGCAAATTATGGATGAAACACATGCACGTTTACGAGTGTTTGAACGGGGAGTGGGCGAAACCTTAGCGTGTGGTACTGGTGCATGTGCAGCGGCAATTTCTGGTATGCGCCGTGGTTTACTGGCCAATGCAGTGGAAATTGAATTGGCAGGCGGTAAGCTTCAAATTGAGTGGCGTGAGGGTGAAGTGGTCTGGATGACCGGCCCAACTACAAATGTCTATGAAGGTCGAATCGATCTCAGTTTTTATCAAGCATAATATTTTAAAAACCCTGAATCATCAGGGTTTTTTTATATGTGTTTTCAGAATGAGGTGGTTGGTCTGAAACACATCAAAATAGAGATATGAAAAATGACACAAAAATCCCCACAATTGCTGTTCCTGCCAGGAGCATCCGGTAACAGGTCATTTTGGTATCCACTGATTCGGTGTTTAAAGACATCTTATTCCCATAAAATCATTGCTTATCCAGGATTTGGTGATACTCCTATACAACCAGAAATTCAAAGTTTTGAAACCCTCACAGAGTATGTTTTAAATCAAATCGAAGAACCTTCAATATTGATTGCCCAGTCCATGGGAGGGATTTTTGCAGTCGCTGCAACATTACAAAAACCCGATCTAATTAAAGGATTAGTACTGATTGCAACATCAGGTGGAATTAATCTAGAACCCTTTCATGCACGAGATTGGCGTCAAGATTATCAGCAGCAGTATGAAGATTATCCTGATTGGTTTATGCGGACAAATGTGAACTATGAAACCTTATTATCTGAAATTCAGCTGAATATTTTACTCATTTGGGGAGATTGTGATCCTATTAGTCCAGTGGCAGTAGGTAAACATTTACAAAATCAGTTTAAAGATGCACATTTGAACATTATTCAAGGCGGTGATCACATGCTGGCAGAAGCTCACGCCGATGAGGTGGCGCTTTTGATACAGGATTATTTATTGAATAATCCACACATAGGGATGGAAATTTAAAATGAATTATACATCAATACAATTACTCTCTATGTGGTTGAAAGAAAGAGAAATTCAAAATCAGTCGAAACATACTTTGCAAGCGTATCAGCGTGATGTTTCCGATTTTTTGAACTTTTGTGAAATTAAAAAACTCAGTTTAAATAATATTGAATCCACCGATTTACGTGAATTTTTAGCACAAAAAGTTGAACGCCATCAACTCAGTTCTAGCAGTTTACAACGGCTTTTATCCTCTATTCGTCAGTTTATGAAATGGGCCGAACAAGGACAATATTTGGCTTTTAATCCTGCCGATGACTTTCAGCTCAAACGCTTTCCTAGACCCTTACCCGGTATGGTTGATATTGAAACGATTAATCAAATTTTAGATCAAGCTAAACCTGAAAGTGAAGTTCAACAACAAATGTGGTTGCGCGATAAGGCAATTTTAGAGTTGCTCTACTCGAGTGGTTTACGTTTGGCAGAAATACAAGGTTTATGCATTCGAGATATTGATTTTAATCGACAATTATTGCGCATTACAGGTAAAGGAAATAAAACCCGAGTGGTTCCTTTTGGATCAAAAGCCAAAGACGCAGTTATGCAGTGGTTAAAAATATATCCGTTATGGAATGGTGATTTTGTACCAGAAGCCAATGTATTCATCACCCAAAAAGGTAATCCATTGGGCGCACGCCAAATTGAAAATCGCGTCAAATTTCAGGCACAACGTGCTGGGGTTAATATTGACTTACATCCACATTTATTAAGGCATTGTTTTGCGAGTCATATGTTGTCAAACAGTGGTGATTTAAGAGCTGTACAGGAAATGTTGGGGCATACAAATTTAACCACCACGCAAATTTATACGCATGTTGATTTTGATCATTTGGCTAAAGTCTATGATCAGGCACATCCGCGAGCACACAAGTCCTGACTTGATTAAGAGTGAATGTTTGTAATAAATAAAGAGATTACTGGTTTACTGCAAAATTCAATTTTAAAACTTTTTAATAGAATTTTTTACAGGGTGAATGTGGGGAAAATCATAGAATTGCGAGAAAGTCATTGCGGATTAATAGAGAAATTTGAAAATAGAAATTTAAAATTCATCAATCTGGAATAAGACTTGCTTATTCTTTGTAAGCCTATTCATCCATAGACGGACAACTTAATTTATTCTATAAATTAATGCCGAATAAAAGGTCGTATTTCATTTTTGTGGAATAAAAATAAGATAGTCTGCAGAAAAAATGAAAAATGCACAGCAAGAGGATAGAAAAAATGACCAATATTGAACAGAAATATGCACAACTCACTGCGGCTCAAAAAGATATTTTTGCCGGTTATGGCTTACGTCAGGTTAAGCATTTTGTAGAAATTAGTTTACCCAATATAGAGCCGTCATTACCTGAAAATACTCAGGTACAAGGCGTCAATGCAGAAGGTAAAGTTCAGGCGATTAATTTAGATACCCAACAAGTGTATATCTGGATTTCTGACCTGCAATGGCAGGAACGTCAAGTGAAAGCTATGCATATTGATTTAAAAGAAGATATCTTAAAAATTTGGGAAATATTTAATCTTCAAGCCTATGAATTGATTGATCTGAGTCATATCCACCGTGACTTTTTAAATCAATTATACGTTTAGCTTAAAATGTTGAGTCACTGATTTTGACCATTAAAGGCATACCAAAATTCAGGTTTAATTTGTGAAGCGTTAAAGATTATCTAATGGCAGTTGAAAACTTTGTTTAATAATCTGGCTTGGCAAATCCGTTTTGACACTGGTAATGCCATTTTTCTTGGTTAAATGAGTAGATTGAAACTTACGATAACTTTCTAAGTCAGGAACCACGACTTTAAGCATTGCATCGCATTCGCCCAAAATAATGTAGCACTCCATCACATGAGGCAGCTCTTTCATGGCTTCAATAAAGCCATCTATCGTTTCAGCATCTTGGCCAACCAGCCAAATACGTGAAAACAAAATAAGCGGTAAGCCAATTTTCTGTGGGTCTATCACCGTGGTGTAATTTTGAATGACACCTGATTCTTCTAATAATTTGACCCGACGTAAACATGAAGAGGGTGAAAGTCCTATTTCGCGGGCAAGATCATTATTTTGCATACGACCATTTTGTTGTAAAGCCCGAATAATATTTTTATCGGTACGATCCAATTTTATTGAAATAGAATGAGAAGATAATTTCATAAATTAGAATTTAATGCGAAAAATAACTTTAATTATAGAATATTTAGCATCCTATTTTGTACTGATTATTGAATACTAATTTTCACTTTCAAACGCGAGAAAGGGGAAAGAAAATGTCAGTATTTGTGCTCTTTGCTTTAACAGTTATTCCGCTGATTTTTACACCTGGACCAGACATGCTTTTTATTTTGTCACAGGTGGTAAGTCAAGATGCAAAAGCTGGCATGAAAGCGACAGTGGGCATTTGTCTGGGGTATTTAGTCCATTCTGTATTTGTGGCACTCGGTATTGCTGCGATTATCGTTTCATTTCCAGTATTGTTTGAAACAATCCGTTGGTTAGGGATTGGTTATCTTTTATTTTTGGCGTTTGGATTAATCAAATCAGTTTTCAATCAGAAGAAAATGACTCTTATAAAAGCAAATACTGCACAACCGATTCAAAAAGGTTTTTTTACAGCGTTATTGAATCCGAAAGGAATATTGATTTATTTTGCAATTTTACCGCAATTTATAGACAAGACAGGTGATACCGTAACTCAAGGTCTAATTCTCTCATTCATCTTTATTGGTTTAATTTTTGTGGTGTATTGCAGCTTAAGTTTAATTTTGGCCAAAATTACCCAAAAAACTGAAATGAATCAACGTAAACAAAAATGGATAGATGGCGGTTCAGGCGGATTATTAATATTGGCGGCCGCTTGGTTAGGCATGAATTAATCAATAAATAGAGAGCATGTGTAAAAGCATGCTTTTTTATCAAGCAAATTTATGGAGTAAACTTAATTTGTTACACCTTAAATGGTAAAAAAAGCATAATTTTAGAGCAAATATCAAAAAAAAAATTCATCAATCTGTCTTAAATGACAGGCTAAAATAAGTACTATTGTGCAAGAAAGGTAAAAATTTGACGTACTAGAAGGATTGAAATTAAAGATTTTATCAGAACATTTGATGAAGTTAATCAGATAAAAATATAATAAAAATCAATATTTAAAAATGAAAAAATAATGAGTAAATTCATCTTAATAAAAAAATTACAAAAAAATATGAACGCTAAGGTCAAGAATTTTTATCTATTTTAAGCTTGTTTCGATAATTGTGACTTGACCGAAATGCCAAACGCATTGCAAGATAGGGCACCTAAAAATTTTAAGTGAAGAGTTACACTCACTTTTCTCAACATTTACTTTTGTTAAAACAGCCGAGGATTACATGAAGGCTCTTGTTGCTGTAAAACGTGTGGTTGATGCCAACGTTAAAGTTCGCGTAAAACCGGATAACACTGGGGTTGACCTGACTAACGTTAAAATGTCGATCAATCCATTCTGTGAAATCGCAGTGGAAGAAGCGGTTCGTTTAAAAGAAAAAGGAACAGTTTCAGAAATCATTGTGGTTTCTATCGGTCCTAAAGAAGCGCAAGAACAAATTCGTTCTGCAATGGCGCTTGGAGCAGATCGTGGTATCTTGGTAGAAACTGCTGATGAGATTGGTGCACTTGAAGTGGCTAAAATCTTAAAAGGCATTGTAGAACAAGAAAAACCAGAACTGATTCTTTTGGGTAAGCAAGCGATTGATGATGACTCGAATCAAGTCGGTCAAATGCTCGGTGCTTTACTGGGTGCTGGTCAAGGTACATTTGCGTCTGTTGTAAATGTGGCTGGCGACAAAGTTCAAGTTACGCGTGAAGTCGACGGCGGTTTACAAACGGTTGAACTAAACCTCCCTGCTATTATTACCACTGACTTACGTTTGAATGAGCCGCGTTATGCTGCTCTGCCAAATATTATGAAAGCGCGTAAAAAGCCGCTTGATACCAAGTCTCCTGCGGATTATGGCGTTACAGGTACAACTCAACTTAAAACTGTTAAAGTTGAACCACCAGCAGAACGTAAAGCTGGCGTGCAAGTAAAATCTGTAGATGAGCTTGTTGAAAAACTTAAAAACGAAGCGAAAGTGATCTAATACAGAAGGATAAAATCATGAGTATTTTAGTTATCGCTGAGCACGACAATAAAGCACTAAATGGTGCAACTTTAAACGTTGTTGCTGCAGCTCAAAAAATCGGTGGTGATATCACTGTATTGGTTGCAGGTTCTGGCGCACAAGCAGTTGTCGACCAAGCAGCTCAAGTTTCGGGTGTAAGCAAAGTATTACTTGCTGACAACGCTGTTTATGCACAACAATTGGCTGAAAATGTGGCGGCTTTAGTGGCTGACTTGGGTAAAGGCTATAGCCATATCCTTGCTGCATCAACGTCAAATGGTAAAAACGTACTTCCACGTGCTGCTGCACTGTTAGACGTCAGCATGATTTCTGACATCATCGCGATTGAAAGTCCTAAAACTTTTAAACGCCCAATCTATGCGGGTAACGCAATTGCAACTGTAGAATCATCTGAATCTATCGTGGTTGCAACTGTTCGTGGTACTGCATTTGATCCTGTTGCTACGACTGGTGGTTCTGCGGTTGTTGAAGCAGTAAGCGATGTTCAAGATGCAGGCATTTCTAAGTTTATTTCTGAAGAAATCGTGAAATCTGAACGTCCAGAATTAACTGCTGCACGTATTGTAGTTTCTGGTGGTCGTGGTGTAGGTTCAGGTGAAAACTATCACACTGTACTTGATCCATTAGCTGACAAGCTGGGTGCTGCTCAAGGTGCTTCACGTGCTGCGGTGGATGCTGGTTTCGTACCAAACGATATGCAAGTCGGTCAAACAGGCAAGATTGTTGCACCAGATCTATATATCGCAGTTGGTATTTCTGGCGCAATTCAGCATTTGGCGGGTATGAAAGATTCTAAAGTGATCGTGGCGATCAACAAAGATGAAGAAGCACCAATCAATGCAGTCGCTGATTACTGGTTAGTTGGCGATTTAAATACTGTAGTACCTGAATTGGTTTCTAAAATCTAATTTCTGAATCAGGTTCAAAAAACACCTCTTGGTCTTTGTACTTAAGAGGTGTTTTTTATTGTCCATTATTTTTAAATATTATTTATTTTTAAATATTAGATCTCTTGCGAAAGTCATTATTGCAAGTTTATCCGGTTTACGAGTGCAGCAATTAAGTTAATGCGTAAACCGAATCTTTTCCGTCTATTTCGATAGCGTTCACTTAATATTCTAAATGTTTTCAATTGACTATTAATGTGTTCGATCACAACTCGTATTTTCCCAATCATTTTATTGTACTTTTTCTCAATATCAAATAAGGGTAAATTCTTCTTTTTCTTTATTGGCATCAATAATTTAAAGCCATCTTGCTCTAATCCGTAGTACCCTAAATCGGTCATAACATATTCACAATGTTTGAATTTCTTAACCGTTTTTCTTGCCAATTTAATATCATGCTGACTGCCATTCGATATATCTAGCCCTATGATTTGTTTGCTGTTCGGATGATAGATCACTTGTGCTTTTAGCGTATGTTTCTTCTTTTTACCACTGTAGAACTTACTCTGATTTTTTTTTCGGGCGTTCTATTGAACATTCTGTCGCATCAATAATTACCCAGTTAAATTGTTCGTCTGCTGTGGTAATGCTTCGTTTTGGCAGGGTAAAACGTCTTGATTTCATTAATGCATCTTCAACCTTTTTAATGGTTCGATTCACATTACTTTCAGCGATATGGTAATTTGCCGCTAATTCCAGTTGAGTGCTGTAGTTCCATAAGTAATTCAGAGTTAATAACAACTGATCCTCTATATCTAAAGTATGAGGACGACCTGGTTTCTTTTTGAGTGATTCTGCTTCTTTTAAAACTTCGACCATTTCACTAAAAACTGCTCGAGGTACACCAACCAAGCGCTGGAATTCAGAATCTGAAAAACGATTTAATTTCTGATATTTCATGAAATCTATATTGAGGCAGTTTTTACTTTCGCAAGAGGTCTAATATTCTAAATGTTTTCAATTGACTATTAATGTGTTCGATCACAACTCGTATTTTCCCAATCATTTTATTGTACTTTTTCTCAATATCAAATAAGGGTAAATTCTTCTTTTTCTTTATTGGCATCAATAATTTAAAGCCATCTTGCTCTAATCCGTAGTACCCTAAATCGGTCATAACATATTCACAATGTTTGAATTTCTTAACCGTTTTTCTTGCCAATTTAATATCATGCTGACTGCCATTCGATATATCTAGCCCTATGATTTGTTTGCTGTTCGGATGATAGATCACTTGTGCTTTTAGCGTATGTTTCTTCTTTTTACCACTGTAGAACTTACTCTGATTTTTTTTTCGGGCGTTCTATTGAACATTCTGTCGCATCAATAATTACCCAGTTAAATTGTTCGTCTGCTGTGGTAATGCTTCGTTTTGGCAGGGTAAAACGTCTTGATTTCATTAATGCATCTTCAACCTTTTTAATGGTTCGATTCACATTACTTTCAGCGATATGGTAATTTGCCGCTAATTCCAGTTGAGTGCTGTAGTTCCATAAGTAATTCAGAGTTAATAACAACTGATCCTCTATATCTAAAGTATGAGGACGACCTGGTTTCTTTTTGAGTGATTCTGCTTCTTTTAAAACTTCGACCATTTCACTAAAAACTGCTCGAGGTACACCAACCAAGCGCTGGAATTCAGAATCTGAAAAACGATTTAATTTCTGATATTTCATGAAATCTATATTGAGGCAGTTTTTACTTTCGCAAGAGGTCTATTTATGAGATAAATTAAAATAAATAAAAACTTTAAATAAGAAAATAAATGTCAGGCTTGCAGCAAGCTGAAAAAAATATGATTTTTAATGATCCTTTATTTCAGCGTATTTTTATTTTTATTATTGGTTTGATTATCTTTTTCCTAAATGTGGGGGGCTTGGTCTATTGCATCCAGTTGAGTCTATCTTTTTGGCTAGTAATTGTTTTTTTGATATGTGGATGTTTTGCCTATATCGGTATGCTATTTATGTTGGCAGCGTTCGCCGATAATGAAATACTCAATCGGAGGACAGGCTGGCTATTTGAAGGACCTTCAGCTGATCCCATTGGGCTGGTGATGTATATCTTGTTTATAATTACTGTTGGATTAGTCATCGGTGTCATTGCTTTGATTTTAACGTTTTTGATTAGACTGGTGATGCCATTTCAGAAGTATTGAAGTATTCAAAGTTAAAAATTTATCTATAAAAACCTGAGTTTTTAAGGATCATGCAGAATATAAGAGGTAGATGCATCTTAGGGCTGACTAATTAACAAAGATGAAGAAGCACCAATCAATGCAGTCGCTGATTACTGGTTAGTTGGCGATTTAAATACTGTAGTACCTGAATTGGTTTCTAAAATCTAATTCATTACTGCATATTTAAAAAACGCTCCTAGTTTCTAGGGGCGTTTTTAGTTTTATAATTGCTTATTTTTCAAATGATTTTTAATTCTTCTTAGCATATTTAATTTTCAATATGATTGATAAATTTTTAATCATGTCTAAGTCGATTTAAAGTGAGCTTCTTATTCGCTGCAATAGATCTAAAGTATGTATTCTAAAATTTAAATTAGGATCAAGCGAGAGCATGAATTTACATAAATAATCGACAATTAAAATGGATAAAAAAAGAATCCATAAATTGTAGAAAATTAACAAGATTAACCACACTTACAAGAGACAAAAATAAGAGAATTTATGATACAATTTACGGCTGTATTTTAGATTTTAGCTCAACAAATTTTGGGTTAATTTTTTGCTAGATTGATTATATAAAACGAACAACTTCGAGTTGTTTGTAATAAGGAGTATGCATGAGCGTATCGGAAATCCGACCGATTGCCATTGAGGATGAACTCAAAAGCTCATATCTCGACTATGCCATGAGTGTAATTGTTTCTCGGGCATTACCAGATGTGAGAGATGGCTTAAAACCTGTTCATCGTCGTGTGCTTTTCGCTATGCACGAGTTAGGCAACGACTACAACAAAGCTTATAAAAAGTCTGCCCGTGTGGTGGGTGACGTGATCGGTAAATATCACCCGCATGGTGATTCAGCTGTTTATGAAACCATCGTACGTATGGCCCAAGATTTTAGCTTGCGTTATCAATTGGTCGATGGTCAGGGTAACTTTGGTTCTGTCGATGGCGACAGCGCAGCAGCAATGCGTTATACCGAAGTGCGGATGCGTAAACTGACTCATGAACTTTTAGCTGATCTAGAAAAAGATACGGTTGAATGGGAAGATAACTACGATGGCTCTGAGCGAATTCCTCAGGTGATGCCAACGCGTGTTCCCAACTTATTGATCAATGGTGTGACGGGTATTGCCGTCGGTATGGCGACCAATATGGCGCCACACAACATGACCGAAGTTGTGAATGCATGTCTTGCTTATGCCAATAATCCAAACATCAGTATTGAAGGCTTGATGGAACATATATCGGGCCCAGATTTTCCTACAGGTGGTATCATTTACGGTAAATCCGGTATTGTTGATGCTTACCGTACTGGTAAAGGTCGTCTTCATATTCGTGGTAAATATCACTTTGAAGAAGATCCTAAAAATGGTCGTACCACGATTGTTTTCACTGAAATTCCGTATCAGGTCAACAAAGCAAGAACCATTGAACGTATTGCGGAGTTAGTTAAAGAGAAAAAACTGGAAGGAATTTCAGAGCTACGTGATGAGTCTGATAAAGACGGCATGCGTATTGCGATTGACTTAAAGCGTGGTGAAAATGCAGAAGTTATTGTCAATAACCTGTTCCAAAACACGCAATTAGAAAATTCTTTCAGTATCAACATGGTGTGCCTAGATAACGGCCAACCGAAGTTGATGAATTTAAAAGATATCATTGCAGCATTTATTCGTCACCGTCAAGAAGTAGTAACACGTCGTACGATGTTCGAACTTCGTAAAGCACGTGAACGTGGTCATATCTTAGAGGGTTTAACGGTTGCTTTAGCCAATATTGATGCAATCATTGAAACCATTAAAACCTCTGCCAATCCTGCTGAGGCGCGTGAGCGATTACAGGCTGGTGAATGGTCGGCTGGCGGTGTCGTTGCATTACTGGAAAAAGCGGGTTCAGTTTCTGTTCGTCCAGAAATTATTGAAGGGGAAGATCTGTCTAAACCTTATGGTTTTGATGGAGGTATTTATCGTCTTTCGCCTGTTCAAGTCGGTGCAATTTTAGAATTACGTTTACATCGTTTAACGGGTCTAGAACAAGATAAATTACATGCTGAATATTCTGAAATTTTGGCTCAAATTGCTGAACTTACCGCAATTTTAAATGACTTTAATTTGTTGATGAATGTGATTCGTGAAGAGTTGGCGCTTATCATTCAGCAATATGGTGATGGACGTAAAACATCAATTGTTGAATCTCGTATCGATTTCTCTCGTGAAGATTTAATTCCTGAAGAGCAAATGGTTCTCACTGTTTCAAAAACAGGATATGCGAAAACACAACCACTTTCTGATTATGCTGCTCAGCGTCGTGGTGGTCGTGGTAAATCTGCGACTTCAATGAAAGAAGATGATTACATTCAACATCTGATTGTGACGTCAAACCATGCCACTGTTCTATGTTTTACCAATGTCGGTAAAGTCTATCGCTTGAAAGTGTATGATGTGCCACAAGCATCACGTGGTGCAAAAGGTCGCCCAATGGTGAACTTGTTGCCATTGGATGCGAATGAAACGATTACTGCAATTTTGCCTGTGATTGATGCGCCGAAGAAATTTAAAGATCGTTTAGCCGATTTCCAAGCATTTGTGAAAGCCAATAAAGTCAAACTGCTAGAAAATGAAATTATTAATGGTCATTTTGTAGAGCTAGAAGCTGCTTTAGCTGAACTCGAAGATGGCGCAAATGATATATCAGATGCGTTACGTATCCAATTAAAACAATTGGGTATTGAGTTATCTACTCATGATTTAGATGATGACATCATGGCTGACTTTGCACAGCAAGCTGAAGCAGTGCGTAAAAACTTCTATGTGTTTATGGCGACCGAGTACGGTACGATTAAACGTGTAGAGCTTGAGCAATTCTCGAATGTTCGTTCAAATGGTTTACGTGCGATTGAGTTGAATGGCGACGATACCTTAATTGGTGTAGCCATTACCGATGGTGAACAGCAAATCATGTTGTTCTCAAATGAAGGTAAAGCAATTCGCTTCGCAGAAACTGATGTTCGTTCAATGGGTCGTTCTGCCAAAGGTGTACGCGGTATGCGCGTGACTATCGGTGCAGCTGCGCTGCTTGAAGATGCAGAAACTGAGGTAGATTCAGATGATGAAGATACTTCAGATTCGGCATTCATCAGCCGTATCGTTTCATTGGTGGTTGTGCCAGAAACTGGCGAAGTGCTTTGTGCATGTGCCAACGGTTATGGTAAACGTACGCCAGTCGGCGAATTCCCAACCAAAAAACGTGGTGGTAAAGGTGTAATCGCCATTAAAACCTCTGAACGTAATGGTGAATTGGTCGGTGCAGTATCTATTGATGAAAGCAAAGAACTGATGTTGATTTCTGATGGTGGTACGATGGTTCGTACACGTGCTTCTGAAGTTGCAACCACTGGACGTAATGCACAAGGTGTTCGTCTGATTCGTTTAGGTCAGGAAGAAATTCTGGTTGGGGTTGTTTCTGTAGAAGCCGTTGAAGAAGAAGAGTTTATTGAAGCAGTTGACGGCGAAGAAGTCATTGCCTCTGAAGCTTTAATTGATTCTGAAACTTTGGTTGATAATGAGACGGTTGCTGATAAAACTGAGTCTGAAGCAGATTTAAATACGTCTGAAAAAGAGTAAGTTTTGGTTTAAAAAAAGAGCGCTTAAGCGCTCTTTTTTTATATTTGTAATATATTGAAATAATTGACTAATATTTAAATGATATATCATTGTTTGAATATCTTGTATTTAAAAATAAGTTAGATAACAATAGATTATATTAATTATGCTGTTACTAGTTTATGGTAAATAATCTAAAAAATATTAGAGTCTTTTTGTCATCTCCATCAGATGTGCAATTTGAAAGAAATAAAGTTTTTAAAGTAGCTAATGAATTAAATAATAATATGTCTCATGCTTTGGGGAGAAGAGTGGAAATAGTTGGTTGGGAAGATGTAACCCCATCAATTTCTAGTTATGCACAAAATGTAATTAATGAGCAGGTTGGTGATTATGATATTTTTATTGGTATTTTATCAATACGATTTGGCACTGCAACTCCCAAAGCTGGTTCAGGAACAGAAGAAGAATTCAATCTTGCATATGATAGATATAAACAAGGGAAGTTAGCTGATATTTGTTTCTTTTTTGAAACTGATGGTTTTACAGCGAATGATATAGATATTGAGCAATTTACTTTAGTCAAAGAATTTAAAAGGAAAATTTCTGAAATTGGTTGCTATAGGTCAGACGTTAAAGAAGATGATTTTGAGAATAATATTAGAAATTTACTAACAACTATATTAATAGATTGGGACAGAATCTCTAATCGACACCTATCAGATGAATCTAAGATGAATGTTCCATCACAACTCGATAGTATTGATGAAGATATTGGATATTATGATGCAATATTTAGTGCTACTGAAGAATTGGAAAAAAGTAATTTGATCACAAATGAAAATACTAAAGCAGCGCAGAACTTTAATAATGCAATGATAAGTGTAAAAAGTAAGTTAGATAGTGCTCTTAGTGATAGAGAAAGGAATCAAATAATTAACGATTTTAGTATAGATATAAATCTATTTAATGAAATCATCGAAAATAATATTGGGACCCAAAATAGTCATATCATTCAATCAATGAGTTTTTTGGATGTAGCTTCAAAAATTTATGTGGAAGATTTTAACTATACAGCGCAAGATATAAAAAATATGCTTCATTCATTATTAGAATATTGTAAAATTACTAAAAATAGTATTCCTGCTATGGAAAAATTTAAAGAAAGTATTACAAAGTTTCCTCGTGCGACAACAAAATTGAATAAATCAAAAAAAGAGTTAATTTTGAATCTGGATAAAATGATTGGTCATCAAAATCAATCAGTAAGACTTTTACAAAGTTCTTATAATAAATTAAAAGAGTTATTATGAATCAAAAAAAAGGAAGCCGAAGCTTCCTTTTTTGATTTGATTAATTAAGCAGCTTCTTTCATTTCAACTTGATATTCTTTTTGTTTTTCAGCATCAAATTGACCTTCCCATTTACTAATTACAAGAACAGCCAAAGAGTTACCAATCACATTCAGTACAGTACGTGCCATATCTAAAATACGATCAATACCTGCAATAAAGGCTAAACCTTCCAACGGAATACCGACACTTCCTAATGTTGCCAATAACACAACAAAAGAAACACCTGGAACACCTGCAATTCCTTTAGAGGTAATCATTAAGGTTAAAACCAAAACCAGTTGTTGTGTCAAACTTAAATCGATACCGTAAAGTTGCGCAATGAAAATAGCCGCAATACTTTGGTAAAGTGTTGAACCGTCTAAGTTAAATGAATAACCAATTGGAATAACAAAACTCGTAATCGATTTAGGAGCACCATAGGCTTCCATTTTTTCCATGATACGAGGTAAAACGGCTTCAGAACTTGCAGTTGAGTAAGCTAAAATAAGCTCATCTTTAAGAATTTTAATCAATTCCCAAATATTGAAACCACAGAATTTGGCAACAAAACCTAAAATGACGAAAATAAAGAATAAAATAGCACCGTATACCAAAAGTGCCAATTTAACCAAAGGTAGTAAAGAGCTAAAGCCAAAAGTCGCAACCGTTGCTGCAATCAGACCAAATACACCAAATGGTGCAAAAAGCATGATCATATGAGTCACTTTAAACATGGCTTGAGAAACAGCATTCAGTACATCGAGTAAAGGTTTTTTAGTTTCATGTGCTAATGAACCCAAACCTACACCAAAAATGACACAAAAGAAGATAATCGGCAGCATATGACCATCAGTCAACGAGCCAAAAATATTGGAGGGAATAACCGATAAAATCGTATTGACTAGACCATGTGCATGGCTACTGACTTCTTGTGAGGTCTCTTGATATTGGGAAATATCTGCTTGTGTTAAAGCTGACATATCAATACCAGCACCTGGCTGGAAAATATTAGCGGCAACTAAACCCACAACAATTGCAACAGTAGTAATAATTTCAAAATAAACAATGGTTTTAAAACCCAGTTTACCGATGTTTTGACCATGACTTGTATTGGCAATACCTAAAATCAGCATGGACACTACAAGTGGAACCACGATCATTTTAATTAACGTAATAAAAATTGCACCCAATGGGCGAAGAAAATTATTAATCAATACATCACGGTATTCGGGAGAGTAGTGTAAAAAAGAGCCTACAAGTACACCTAAAATGAGTGCAATTACGATTTGCCATGCAAGGCTTATCTTAATTTTCTTCATGTTAATCCCTTAAAATCAGATATTTAGTAAATAAAAAGCTGTAATAACGCTGTCAATTTCATGGCGACATGTTAATGGGAGCATGGGGAGGAGTATAAATATATACTCTGGGAGTATGGAAAAAACGCTATTTTGCATTGATAACTGCATACAATCTAACTTTTTCTATTTGATCATGGTTCAATTGATCAAAAATATTTCAGTTTTAGTTGAATATTCGATCTATTTATTTAGTTTTATTTATTAATCTTATCAGGAGTGCGCAAATTTTAATTTTTGGGGTTTTGCGTTAACCTAAAATATGACCAAATTAAAAGGATTGCTGCCATTGTTGATAAATAAATCATTTTAGGAATGACGATTTGTAGAGGTACACCCATTTGGTTGAGTTGAATAAACATTTGTATCCCTTGAGTTGAAGGAAGCAGATTGCCTAACCATTGAATCCATTCAGGCATGGCTGCATGTGGCCACGCAGTTCCTGAAAGTAAAAATAAAGGAATAGAGGTAAATACAAAGACATGGCCTGCGCGTTCAGGTAAATCTAAAAAAGAGGCAAACAGCATGCTCAGACCAATCACACTGCTGATGAAAATAGGAACACCGAGTAACATACCCCAAAAATTTCCACCATGTGGATAATCATATAACCAGAAAGTAAACCCAAATAAATAGAAACAACCTAAACAGCCAATTGTTAAAATCGAGCTAAATATCGCAAAAAACTCCATTTTGTTCGGACGCCAATGCTGTATACGATATCCCGCAAGTAGCATGCCTAAGCCTAATAAAATGGTTTGGTGAACAATGAGAGGTGCAATAGCAGGAAAAACATAACTGCCATAACCTGATAGAGTGTTAAATAAAGGAATTTGATGAATAGAAAGTGCAAGGTTAAAATGTGAGATCTGTCCAAACTTTTCTGCTTGTTGCGCAACAGCATGTTCAATTGAGCTTGCTAGTCCTAAACCTATTTGCTTAGTTTTTAAAAAATTTGCTGCACTTAAATATAAACCCACGCCACCAATCTCTCCACGTCGTATGCTATTCGTCAGATTGTTTGGTAAAAGCAAGATACCATCAGCCTGTTGATTTTTGATCATCATTTCAGCTTCAGCAAAATTACCCGTAACTGCCTTAATTTTAACGTTTGGGCTGTTCGACACTTGAGTAATAATATGAGAACTTATCAGGCTTTGTTCTTCATCTACAATGACGATAGGCAGAGACTCTGCATGTTCAGCTTTATAAGCTGTTGGATAAAAAAAACTATATAAAAAAATTGATAAAACCAAAGTGGTAAAAATTGAGCTATTACCCAGAATATCTTTAAATGTTTTGAGATAAACATGCAGGAATTTTTTGAAATTATTTTTCACGTCAATTTTTCCTTGAGATTTTTTTTAAGGAAGAAACAAGCACAAGCAAAATAAATGATGGTGTAAAAAAATAAAATGCCAAGCGGTAACAGTGAAACAGTGATTGGACTGCCAATGACCCATTGTTCGATTTGTAATTTTGCATACGGCGTATAAGGAATAATATTGGCCCAAAACTGTGTAAAGAGTGGGGCATTGTTAAGTGGTAGAGTAACTCCAGCAAAACTTAAAGACGAACCACCATAAATTGCAATAAAACCAAACGATTTAGCCAAGTTTCGTGTAGCTAACACAACGGTACTGCTCATAAATGCATAAGCACTGTATAATAAAAATTGACCGAGTAAGATGCTCCATAATTGACCTGCGACAAACCAACCGCGAATCTCAATTAACCAGAACATCCACAGCCATGTCCACACTGTAAAAATCAAAACATAAGTTATATTTTTGGAGAACAAAGCTTTAAGAATATTTTGCTGATTGAGCCATTGTTCTGTGGTATCAAATTTTAATTCTTGTCCGACTGAAAAAGCTACACAACAACACAAGAGTAAATGCAGAATTGCCAAAATCATAAACGGTTCAAGATAAAACTCATAACTTAAACTGGGATTGTACAAAGTAGAAATTTTAACATTTGGGGTAGGTACATCTAGATAAGGAATTCTATTTTCTAAATAACTTTGTCCACTAAATTCGGCAATGGCTTGCAAAGTACTGACCAACATGGCAGAGGATATGGTATTGCCTACACTAAAATAACTTTGGTTAAAAGCAATACTGATCTCTGCATCTTTGGCCTGTACCAGTCGTTGTTCTGCACCTGCAGGGATGAAAATATAACCCCAAATTTTAGTTTGATTAATGAGGCTTTCTACTTCCTCAGGGTTTTGGGAAATCAATGCTATTTTTAAACTGGAATGATGACTGAGATGCTTTTCAATAGTTCGACTGAGCTCACTTTGATCTTGGTCAATAATCGCGATAGGTAAATGTTCAGCTTTACCCTGATAAAACATACTGCTAAACAATACAATAATAAATAAAGGTGCAAATGTGACTAAACACAAGTCCCATTTATGTGACAGTAAATAACGGAATTCACGCTGTAAGCCAGACCACATTATTTTGACTCTTGAATTTTAAACAAAACACTCATACCGACTTTTAAATCTGCGATGGGCTGGATGGGGACAAGATGAACTTTAAAACTGCGAATATCATAACCACCTGTTTGTCGTGTGGTTTTAATAGTGGCAAATTCACCCTCGGCATCTATATGTTTAATTTTAAAAGTGGCAGCTCTGTTTAATGCGGGAATAAATCCCTGCATAGTTTTGGTTTTGTAGACCTTTGCATACAGGTCTTCACGAATATTTAAGCTTACCCAAGCATCATCATCTTGAATAATACTGACGACAGGTACAGCAGTTGCCACCAATTCAGAGGTTTTCCCGTAGACTTTAGAAACTGTTCCAGAAACGGGAGAGCGTAATTTAGTTTCAGCTTCTAGCGCATTGGCTTCGGCAACGGCAGCTTGTGCAATTTGTACCTGTGCATCAGCAGACGATTTTTGCTGCGGTGTACTGCCACGTTTGGCACGTGCATATTGTTGATAGGCCGCTTCGGTCATTTGACTGGCAGAAGTTGCAGCAGCCTGCAGTTCATCACGACGTTGACGCGAAATAACGCCTTCTTTAAATAAATTTGCGCCGCGCTGATACGTGGTTTTTGCTAAAGCCTGTTGAGCTTTTAGACTCTGCCAGTTGGCATAGAGCGTTTCAATATTTTCTTGTTGTGAACCACGTTCCGCAGTAGATTGCAAAGCGAGAGCAGATTGTAAGGCACCTAAGGCTTGCTGTTTTTTTGCATCAATTTCGGGACTAAATAAGCGCACTAATTCTTGGTTTTTAGATACTTTTTGTCCATCCTGTATATAGATTTCTTCAATTCGACTGGGTACTTTGGTACTGATATGAATCGTTTCAGCTTCAACGCGTCCTTGTAATTCGATTAATGAGGGTTGATAGCTTTTCCATAGACCAAATGCAATTAAGCCTAAAATTAGACATAAAACAATCAATCCGATGGCTTTAATGGCGGATGATTTTTTTTGTCTTGTCTCTAATTCAGCAGCAGTTTGAGGCAGATCAGATGATGAAGATTGAACATCTGTTTTAGACTGCGCTATCGTTTCTGAATCTGTGCGCTGTTCAGAATGCTCAGGCAGAGGAGAGGGCTGGTCTAACTGATTTTTTTGACCTGATATATCTTTAGACTCACCTTCTGATGAGCTATTTTTTATCTCTTGATCTGACTTATTTTGATCGTGGTTCATATTTTTCCCCAGCAAAAATTAACGAATATAGTCAGTTTGTGCTTGATTTACATAGCCTTGAAACTGGTCGATTGAACCGTGACTTTGTAATAACGTTGCAAGTGACATAATATATTTATAAGCATTTAAAGCCTGCTCACTTTCTAAAAATGCCAAAGTATTTTGAGCATCAATAACTTGGGTCGCTGTGCCCATATCCTCTTTAAAAGAAAGGGTTTGTATTCTTAAGTTTTCTTGTGCGGCTTTCATGTTTTGCTGTAGTAGCTGATGACTTCGTTGTGCAGTACTAATTTCGCTATATGATTTATAAATGATATTTTCTATTTCTTGCTTGGTTCGTTCAGTCAGAAGTTCAGATGCGTAACGTTGTAACTCAGCCGCCTGAATATTTTTATTCTTATCAACTCCTGAAAATAAGTTGTAACGCGCGACTACTCCGACAATCCAGTTTTGTTTTTCATCTAAACTATATTCGCCAAAAGCAAAAAGATTGGGTTTTTTAGCGGCACTTTGTACTTTAACATTGGCATTGGCAAGTTGGGTATCCATTTGCATTTTACGAATCAAAGCGGATTGTTCTTGATAGGTTTTAAGTAAACTATTTAAAGTTTGGTTTTGTGTTGAATTAATAAATAAAGGTGTACTCAAGTCTGTAATTTGACTGGTTTGTAGAAGATTATTCAATTGAAACAGGCTGGCTTTAAAATTACCTTCGGTGTTTTGATAAGCGCGTTCAGCATTATTTTGGGCCACTTCAAATTGCATACGTTGGCCTTTACTAATAAAACCTTGCTGTTCAAGTTTGATTGCATTGCGGTAATGTATTTGCATCGCATTAAAATGAGAACGATTTGATTGCAAGAGTTGCTGTTGTAACTGGGTGTTGAAATAAACTTGAATCATTTCAAAACGCTGTACATCTTGTTGTTGTTTACTGGTCAGTTGACTGCGCTTGGCTTGAATGTTAGCGACTTCTTTACTAGTTGAAGTCAGTCCACCTGTATAAAGTGGCATAAGTATTGAAACAGTCGGACGCACAACTTGATCTTCTAATATTACATTTGCAGAATCTGGAATTAATCCCACGCCATCATGTATAGGTTGTTTCAAACCTTCTTTTAATGGATCGGCAAAACCCTCCAAATTCAATTCATCAATTTTATTATTTACGCCATTGCTCAAGGACTGTTCTAGATTGTTTTTCAAAGCCCCAAGCGGAAGATCTACTTCATTATGAAAAGCATAGGCACGTACATTTAAATCGACACGAGGTAATCCTAGGCCTTTTAACGCTTCAGCTTGTAATTTTGACGCTTGCTGCAAAGCTTGATTGGCTTGTGTGCTATATGAATCAGTTGAAATAGATTGTTCAGCCTGACCATAACTTATACTTTGCGCAGATGCGAAAGTTGAATACATCAAGGCTGTAGAAATAAGCGTTTTTGATAAAAATGAAATGATTAAAAATCTTTGACTGGACGGATTAATTTTTTTTTGTGTCCATGTTAAATTCAGTAACATAGAGTTATCTCTCAACATCGTTGTAACAAATTATACATCGCTCTATCTGTGAATAGGTATCTTTCCTGAGATAGAAAATGGTGATTTATACATTTTATAAAGTATATATTTTATATTTGTATAAACCAATTTGCTTCAAGGTTTAATCGATCTTGAGTGAAATTTTGACTTTAAATGTCCGACAACATTGAAATATTTTCAGGATAATTTACTGCACGTCTCGGCTATCTGTGGTTAAATGCCGTTATTTTATTGTGTTCCCCTTTGAAAGGAAAAATCATGCGCGCGTACAATTTCTGTGCTGGTCCTGCTGCATTACCTACTGCCGTTTTAGAAAAAGCCCAAGCTGAAATGCTCGATTGGCATGGCAAGGGTCTTTCCATCATGGAAATGAGTCACCGTAGTAAAGATTATGTCGCGGTGGCAGAAAAAGCAGAAGCAGATTTACGCCAATTAATGAATATTCCAGAGAACTATAAAGTATTGTTCTTACAGGGTGGAGCTTCTCTACAATTCTCTGCCATTCCTTTAAATTTACTCGGTAAAAATACCAAAGCTGATTATATCCATACGGGAATTTGGTCTGAAAAAGCGTTAAAAGAAGCCAAGCGCTATGGCGATATTCATACTGTAGAAGCAGGTATAAGCATCGATGGTAAATTAGCGATTAGTGAACAAAGTCAGTGGAATTTATCGGATGATGCAGCTTACGTTCATTATGCCGATAATGAAACCATTGGTGGGTTACAATTTGCAGGAATTCCTGAGGTTGGTGCACCGTTAATTTCTGATTTATCTTCAAGCATTTTATCTGCCCCGATTGATGTAACTAAATTTGGTTTAATTTATGCAGGCGCGCAAAAGAATATTGGACCTGCTGGATTAACGTTGGTGATTGTTCGGGAAGATTTACTCGATCAAGCCAAACCTGAAATTCCAAGTATCTTGAAATATTCTGCTCAGGCAAAAAATGATTCAATGGTAAATACGCCGTCGACTTATGCTTGGTATTTATCTGGCTTGGTATTTGAATGGTTACTTGAGCAGGGTGGTGTAGATGCCATGCACAAGATTAATCTAGAAAAATCCAATCTTCTCTATGGTTATATTGATTCTAGCGAGTTTTATGCAAATCCAATCGCTGTTCCGAACCGTTCTATTATGAATGTGCCGTTTACTCTGGCAAATCCTGATCTGGAGAAATTATTCTTGAAAGAAGCCGAAGAAAATCATTTGTTAAATCTTGCAGGTCACCGTTCAGTCGGTGGTATGCGTGCAAGTATTTATAATGCTGTGCCTTTGGCAGGTGTACAATCTTTGGTTAGCTTTATGGATGATTTTGCAAAACGTAATGGTTAAATGGTCATTTAATCCATAAATTGAAATGTGTTGAATAATGTCAGTCAGTTAAAATTGGCTGACATTTTTTTAATTTTAATTCAGTATCTTAGCTATCAATAGGGCAACTTATTCGATGAGTAAGCTATATAGGTCTGAAAATTAAAAGTGGATTTTTTGATAAATTTCTTCTACTTCGAAATAAGTGAATAGATTTGATGATGAATCATCTAAGCAAATGCTTTTAAAGTTTAAGATGATATTTTTTCTTGTGATGTTTCAAGTCACATTTGACCTCTAATAAAGGAGTGGAATGACATTTTATAAGGGGATTTAAGGTCTTGGATATTGTAATAAAATTAGAGAATAAAGTGATGCAAAAGATAAGCCGACATAAACATGCCCAACACAAAAAATAGACATGAAATAGGGTCTAATTGGAAACGTTTAATGAGTTGATGTTCAACTTGCTGTATATTTTCTTCTTGCACGATTTTCATGGAAAACTCTATTCCGATTTATTTATCGTTAATTTATATTCCTAGCTTATCTTTTTACCATAAAGAATTGATGAAATAAAGTGCCAAATAAAAATAGGCAGTTAAAATCACCATTTTATAATAATGCATTTTTTTAAAACTAAAAAAATTGCTTATTTGAGTATTACTCTATGCAAAGTTTAAAACTGACAATATTAAATATGTTTTAACAGTAGAGTTGAAATCAAACAATAAAAACACATTTTTGAATTTAAGTTGTGGATAAGTTAGTTAAGTTAAATTCATAATATTAAATTATCAGAGATGAATTATAAATAAACATTAAAATAATAAAAAAAGAGCTGTTTCAAAAACAGCTTAATATAAAAACTGTCTGTTTATATTAAGCTGAGCGTCAAGATTAATTAATTTTTAGTATAAATATTGACCTGAATCCACAAATTTCCACGAATAAATTGGCCAATTTGAAATTTTTTATACGCTGCATTTTTAGTGGCAATTCGAATTAATGTGGCTGCTTGGTCTTCATCATGAATTAATGCGACATCATACAAGGTATAGTCTTGATCCATAAACTGCATGGAGGTTTTTCCAACAATATTACCTTGGAACCAAGCTTCATCTTCTTGCCCCATATTTTCGCCATACAGATAGGCCACCATTTTTGAAAAGTCGACGGTGACAGGTTCTTTATCATCATCGGATTTGGGTTCCCACGCCTCAATTTGTTCCTGCAAATTTGCTGGAGCAACACCATCATGAGCCGCTAAAATGTCATTTAAAGCACGGTGATGTTTAATTGAGGCAGGATCATCTACCACCAATTGCTCATGATCAGAAACAACTTCTAATTCATACGCCCAAGCGTTGAGCTGAGCCTGATAACTCTGGTCTTTTTCATAGTGTTCACGGTTAACGCTATATAATGTGTCAAAAGCGTAAACAATAGTATTTGAGCCTAGATTTAAGCGCAGTACCGCTTGGGAGTTAGAGGTGTTACAAATAATACGCTCAATACTTGCAGGTACTTTATAAGGACTTTCAAAACTTGGAAATGCGGTTTTGACCGATTGTGGTTTATTATTTGCAACAGCAACGACTTGGGTCATTTGTACTGGCGCTTTATGCGGGCCTTGGATCAACCAACTTGCTTGATCCATATCGCTTTCTGCCTGACACAAGCCCATAGGCATAACAGGAGCATCAAGGGCAAGACCCAACCATTTAGGCACTTCTGTACAGGGTTCATCGGTCAGTAAATTCCAATGTTCAACATGGCTGCCAAAGTTCTGATCGTCAATGGTGATCACTTCTGGTCTATTCTGATTTTTCATATTCACCATTAATATTAAATTGTATTTGTATATTAAATCGAGGGTTATTCTTAAATTTCAAGTCAGAAGCAGAAAATTAATCTGATCAAATATAAGAATTGAGGTAATTATGATGAAATGATCAAAAAAATTATGATTAATTTGAGCTAAAAACTCAATTGAGCAGAATTGAATATAAAAGTTGCACTCAATTAATCCATTTAAGCATCATATTATCATTTGGAATTTGTTAGACTAAGTCATCCTCATTTTTCGTTATGGAGGTCTTGTGCTGCCATTTAAACTTTGGGTAGATGCCGATGCATTGCCTAAAATTCTACGTGAAGTCATCCTGCGTGCTTCAGATCGTTATCAGTTAGAAGTCACTTTTGTGGCCAATCAAAATGTTGGTATTACGCCTTCCATTCGGATTAATTCCATTCAAGTGATGAGTGGGGCAGATGCAGCAGATCAAGAAATTATTGAGCGTATGAAAGAGAATGACATTGTGATGACACAGGATATTCCTTTGGCGGCTCAAGTGATTGAAAAGGGTGGCATCGCTATTCATCCTCGTGGGGAAATTTACACCACAGCCAATGTCAAAGCGCGTTTACATTTGCGAGATTTTATGGATTCTTTACGTGGGGCAGGCGTGAATACTGGGGGACCACCACCTCTTTCTGAACGGGATAAACGTGAGTTCTCAAGCGCACTGGATCAAACCATTCAAAAACAGAAACGTAAAACTGCCCTCTAAACCGAGCCTATAATGCCTTCTAAAGCAAATATTATTTTCACCTATGCCTTACTGGTCTTTATCTGGTCGACCACACCGTTAGCAATTGTGTGGAGTGTTTCAGATCTTCATTTGCTTTGGGCTTTAGTGTTGCGGTTTTTTATTGCACTTCCGTTGGCACTTGGTTTATTGGTGATTTTAAAAATAAAGCTTCCGACCAGTCGCTCAGCTTGGCACAGTTATTTAGCGGGTGCGATAGGCTTTATCGGTTCACAAATTTTCACTTATATTGCGACAGGTTATTTAAGCTCAGGCATCATTGCTTTAATGTTTGGTTTGGCACCTATTATGGCGGGTTTGATTGGACGTTTTGGTTTTCAGCAAAGTTTAAATCGAATGCAATGGCTAGGCATGCTGATCGCAGTAATTGGGCTGGCAATTATTTGTTTTGGGGGTGAAAACCACCATGTAAATCCAATTGGTATTGCGTTGATGTTAATCAGTGTATTTATATATGCACTGTCCATTTATTGGGTCAAAAAAGTCAATGCACAAGTTGAACCCATGGCGCAGGCAACGGGTTCTATAATGGTTTCAAGTGCGATAGCTTTATGTATTGTGCCGTTTATTTGGCAATATGCGCCGACTCATATTCCCAATATAAAATCATTAATGGCGCTGTTTTATACGGTTGTGATGGCGTCACTGTTGGCAATGTTCTGTTATTTTAAATTGGTACAAAATATTCAAGCCACAACATTATCGTTGACGACAGTCATGACACCTATTATTGCGTTACTGGTTGGCGCAATTTTAAACCATGAGGCTTTGTCAGTGATGGTTTTTGTTGGTGCATTTATTTTACTCTTTGGTTTATTTGTTTACTTTTATCGTGATCTTAAAACAAGTCGAAAACTGAATCAAAAAATCAAAAATCATATTTAAGTTTATTCATCTTTAGGTTTGCTTAAAGCGATACTTTCAGACAGTTTGACCCGATCTTGTGGATGCAAAGTAATAAAATAAGCACCAATACGGAATTTATTATTTTCTTCACGGCTATACGCCACCTGCGCTGTTGCCGCAATATGAAAGAAATTTTCAGGATGACTTAGAGTCACATGAACATATGTGCCTTCTTGAATTGGACGTTCATTAAAAAAACTAAATCCTGTCTCAGAAAAGTTAACATGCTCAGGAATGGGTAACATGGATTGTACAATTGCGTCGTACAAAGAACCTGTAATAAGGTTTAATTTTTGATTGAATAAGGATAGTATTCGAGCAATTTGTTGATCTCTTTGAGTTAATTGTTCTAATTCGTAGTTTACAGCATGATCAAATTGATCTAATTCTGCGAGTAGTAGAAAATAACGTGGCAACACAAAGTTTGAATCGTAAGGATCATTAAGTGCAACATCATCAGAAATAATCTGATAATTAATTCGTAAAGCAGCATCTATACGCGACATAACGCGGCGTTCTGTATTGTGATCTTGATGCTGTATATTTTCCATAATTATTCCTTGGACTTGATGGTATGTTTAAACCAATCTCGCTGTACATAGGGTTAAGATATACCCGCGCACGGCGTAGTAACCACTTTATTTCTTTTATTGCTTTGGTTTCTATGATCGGTCTCACCTTAGGTGTGGCTGTACTTATTACTGTTTTATCTGTAATGAATGGTTTTGACCGAGAGTTGAAAAACCGTGTCTTAGGAATGATACCTCAAGCTACTGTTTCCTCAACACAAATTTTAACAAATTGGCCAGAACTTGCAAAGAAAATTCAACAACACGAACATGTCAAAGGTGTAGCTCCCTTTACCCAATTGCAGGGAATGCTCACCGCACAAGGGCAAGTGGCTGGAATTATGATTTCAGGCATTGAACCTGAATATGAAAAAAACGTTTCCATTATTCAGAATCATATGGTCGAAGGAAGTATTGACCAGCTTAAAAAAGGTGAGTTTGGTATTGTTTTAGGTAAACAAATGACCGATTCACTTGGATTGGGTCTCAATGACAATATTACTTTGGTGCTTCCTGAGGCTACGCCATCACCTGCTGGTGTGGTACCACGTTTCAAGCGCTTTAAAATTGTGGGTATTTTTAGTATTGGTGCCGAAGTTGATTCGATGATGGGTTACATTGCCTTAAATGATGCTTCAACTTTGTTGCGGCTACCAGATGGGGCACAAGGCATTCGTTTAAAACTAGATGATATTTTCCGTGCGCCAGAAGTTGCTGATGATATTGTCAAAGATTTACCAAGTAATTTTTATGCGTCGAATTGGACATTCACACATGGCAATCTGTTCAGTGCGATTCAGATGGAAAAAGCCATGGTGAGCTTGCTTTTATTCCTGATTGTTTTAGTCGCTGCTTTTAATATTGTGTCATCGCTTGTGATGGTGGTCACTGATAAAAAATCGGATATTGCAATTTTACGGACTTTAGGTGCTTCACCATCCACCATTACTCGAATCTTTATGGTACAAGGAACGATTATTGGGGTGATAGGAACAGTTTCTGGCGCTATTTTGGGTATTATTTTTGCTTCTAGCATCAGTGGCTTTATTGGCTGGTTAAACAGTGCTTTTGGGTTAAATTTATTCGATGCGTATTTTATCAATTACTTACCGTCTTATTTACGTTGGCAAGATGTCGTGATCATTGTGTGTCTATCATTACTGTTAAGTTTCCTTGCAACGATTTATCCTGCTTTTCGCGCTGCGAAAACTCAACCTGCAGAGGCTTTACGTTATGAGTAATATTGTCCTCGAAGCCAAAAATATTTCGAAAAGTTTTACTGATGGTAAAACCACGGTAGAAGTAATTAAGAATTTATCCTTACAAGTCAAAGCGGGTGAATTCGTTTCTATTGTTGGTTCGAGTGGTTCAGGTAAAAGTACCTTGTTGCATGTATTGGGTGGTTTAGATGGCCCAACAGAAGGGCAAGTCTTTTTGAACGAGCAGCGTTTTGATATTTTGGGCGAAGCTGAACGTGGCTATTTACGTAATCAGCACCTTGGTTTTGTTTATCAGTTCCATCATCTGCTACCTGAATTTACTGCCTTAGAAAATGTGGCTATGCCGCTGATGTTACGTGCAGGTACGACGTATAAACAATCGAAGGAACAGGCAGAATACTTGCTCAATCGGGTTGGATTGTCACATCGTATGACCCATAAACCAGGTGAACTATCAGGTGGTGAGCGTCAGCGTGTAGCTTTGGCACGCGCTTTGGTGGCGAAACCTGAACTGATGCTGGCAGATGAACCTACGGGTAACTTAGATCGTAAAACGGCTGTGAAGATTTTTGAGCTTTTGAGCGAATTACGCAGCGAGTTCAATATGGCGATGTTGATTGTTACGCATGATGAGCAACTGGCGCAGGCTGGGGATTCAATCTTACATATGCAAGATGGTGTCTGGATTGATGCTTAGACATTGATCGATAAATTAAAAAAATGATTGAAGCTCACCTTGGTGGGCTTTAATATTGCAGCAAATAAAATAGTTTATAAAAATAATGATTCAATTTATATGTGTCGGTTGGATAATCGGTATTGCAACAATGGGGCGAAGTTTTCCTACACTAGAGTTATTGCTGCTGCCCAGTATTTTTCTTTTGATTCTCGCTTTAATTTTACAACTGACTATTTTTAAAAAAGTTCACTCTTTGTGGTTTAAATTTTTTCAATTTGTTTTAGCATTTATTTTTAGTCTCACTTTGGGTGCACATTTTGCAGCGCTTCAACTGAATGAGCGGTTGCAATTTCGAGAAAAAATGCCTGACCAGACCGAAATTATTGTTCATATCAAAACCTTGAATCAATTGAGTGATCAATCGATTCAACAAAAAGTTCATGTGTTGAATCGGCATAGTGAAGTTGTGCAATGGCAAACATTTCAAAAAAATGAAGCAGCATTGAATGTTCAACCCAAACTTGAACTGGGGCATTACTATCGTATGCAAGGTCAAACGCGACCTGCTCACAGTTATGCCACTCAAGGTGCATTTGACCAAGAAAAATGGTATATCCAGCAAAATATTATGTCAGGTTTTAAAGTTGTAACCGTGCAAGAACTCTCCGAGCAAGATATTTATCGTTTAGGATATAGCCGTTATCTGAGAGCTCAGCATGGTTATCTTCAGCAGATTAAACTTGGCATAGAACGACAGCGTTTGGCCTTAAGAAATTTTATTGATCAGCAACCATTACGACATAAAGGACTGCTGTTAGCCTTGTTAACAGGTGATCAAAGTTTACTTCACACTGATACCGAAAATTTATTTCAACGTTTTGGGATGAGTCATTTATTGGCAATCTCTGGGCCACATGTACTGATTTTTGCTTTATTATTCTGTTGGGCGACGCATCATTTAATTTGTCGTTATTGGCCTGATCTTTATTTAACATGGCCAAAGCAATATCTGTTGATTGTGCCATTTTGTATCTGTGTTTTGTTCTATTGTGCCTTTGTTGGATTTGAAATTCCAGCGCTAAGAACATTACTGAGTTGCTTATTAATCACTACATTCATTCTATTAAAACAAAAAATTCAACCGCTCAGTATTTTGCTATTGAGTGCCTCTATCTTATTAATTTTTGATCCATTCAGTATTTTATCCGCAGCTTTTTGGTTGTCATATGGTGCATGTTTTGTACTATTAAGAATTTATCAAACTGTACAGCAGCAAAGCCGCACGGCTGAGGTAAAAAGGAAGACGCAAACACTCAAAATACAACTGAAAATATTAATCGAAGCCCAATGGAAAATATTTTTAGCCTTATTTCCTTTAATGATTATTTTCTTTAAACAAATTGCGTGGATTACGCCTTTGAGTAATCTGTTTGCTATTCCGTGGATTAGCGTAGTGATTGTGCCTTTGGATATTCTTGCATCACTGGGTTATTTTATTTTTGAGCCTTTGGGGAGTATTATTTTTCAGATCAATGATTTATGTATCGCTATCTTACTCATGTTTATGCAGATTTTAGATCATGTTTTTTCACCAACATTACAGCCTGTTGCAATGAATTTTTGGGTATTACTGAGCATGTGCTTAGGTTTGATTATCCTATTTTTACCCCGTGGTATTGTTCCTAAAACATGGTCTATCTTATGTTTTTTACCATTCATTCTGATAGATTCGACGAAAAATGGGTTTGAATTGTCTGTGCTTGATGTCGGTCAAGGACAAGCTATTTTTATTCGTGATCAAGCACAAACTTTAATGGTAGATACAGGTGGGAATTATGATGAAACTAAATTTAGTGTCGGTAAGCAAATCATTCTGCCATTTTTGTCCGTTAAAGGGGTAAGCGAGTTAAATCAACTGATTTTGACTCATTTAGACCAAGATCATAGCGGTGCATATGAAACCATTAAACAAGATTTAAAGGTTCAACAGGTCTATTCCAATGAACAGATCGACGTAGCAGAGTCAAGCCAGTTTAATTATTGTCATCAAGGGCAGGAGTGGTATTGGCAAAATAATGAAATTATAATGACAGTTTTATCGCCAAGCAAAGAACATTTGGCAAATGCGAAACATGAAAAAAATGAATATTCCTGCGTGCTTTATTTACAAGTAAAAAATGCTCAACCCTATCAAAATTTTCTGTTAATGGGCGATGCGGGATGGCAAACTGAATATAACATTTTACAAGATTATCCTGATTTAAAGGTTGATGTGCTCTTGCTTGGACATCATGGAAGTCGGCATAGTTCTGCCTATGCTTTCTTAAAACAATTAAATCCGAAAATTGCTATTGCATCCGCAGGTTTTACGAACCGTTACGGGCATCCAAGTGTCATACTTGAAGCACGTTTAAAAGCTTTGAATATTCCTTTAATTACGACGATAGAAAAAGGCAGTATTCATTTCTCAAAGCATCAAAATAAGATGTTGATTGAATTTGAACGTGATACAAGGCACTGGTTAAAGCGTTAAAGGGTCTTTTTATCAAGAGCTTTAGCTCGAAGTTCAGCAACTTTCTCTAAGGCTTCTGTTGTACTTAAATGATACACATTGTGTAATTCTGGATTCGCTTTAAAGCGTTTGTAACTCCAGTGATAATGTTCAGGGTAACGACGAATCAAGTTTTCAAGGGCTTTAAAAATAACCGCTGTACCATCATTGGCATTGCCTTGATAAATAGATTCATCTAAAGGTTCAATATACAGATCAAAACCTTGTTCTTCATTGCGCATTGCATATAAAAATAAAGACTTCGCTTTGGTCTTTTGAATCAGTTTCGCACTTAAGTTGCTGGTCGCTAAAGGGATCCCAAAATACGGAATCATTTCTCCGCCCAGATTGGGCGTATGATCTGGCAAAATGACAGTGGTTCCGCCTTGTTTTAAAGCTTTAAAAATTTGTCTCACGCCAGATTCATCCGTAGGCACCAAATGGGCTTTTTCTCGACTACGTGCTTCACGAACAAATTGATTGGTGCCTGGATTTTTAACAGGTTTATAAAGAATAGTCATTTCGGTAAATTGGGAAAGATAAGCATTCATAATTTCCCAAGTGCCAAAATGAGGAATAACCAACACTAAGCCCTTTTGGCCTTGAATAGCATCGAAAAGCAAATGCTCGCCTTGGATAGAATGAATACGGGCAATATTTTTTTTATTGGTTGAACCCCAAATACTAAAAAATTCAAAATATGAGGTCAATTCATTGCGAATTGCTTCTTGAATAATTCTTTCATTTTGCTCATCAGTAAGTTCTGGTAATGCAATTCGAAGATTAAGGCGAATTGTTGCTGATGTTTTTGATATTTTAAGCACATTAACTAAACCCGCCAAACCTCGAGCAATAAATCTTGAAATTTGAATCGGTTGTCGACTTACAAATTTGAGTAAGCGATATGCTGCATTAGGTGAAGTATGATCAGTCATTACCCATCGTCAATCTAGAAAAAAGCCAAAAAGAAAAAATATTATAGGGGAAATTATATTGTTTAAACAGATTTGTGTGATTCAATGTATATAATGAGATCAATTTAACTCATCATTGGATTCTTTTCCATGTCCGATTGGCCACCAAAACCAGAAAATGACCATCAGAACAGACAACATAACACGTCAAATACCACTGGCAAAGAATGGCAGATTTTAGAAAAAGCTGTTTTAGCTTCTGTTCAAGAGCAGCGTCGTGCCCGTCGTTGGGGAATCTTCTTTAAATTTCTGACTTTTGCTTATATCTTGTTTGTTTTAGTTTTACTTGGCAAAAGTTGCAGTATGGCAAATTCAGACCCGACTGCAGCCGCTGGTTCACATCTTGCAGTAGTGGATATTATTGGAACGATTGCTGCAGATAAGCAAAGTGTCAACAGTACCGATACTGTCAAAGCATTAAAGAAAGCCTTTGAAAATAAGCAAAGCAAGGCTGTGGTTTTAAATATTAATTCGCCAGGTGGTTCACCTGTTCAGTCAGATGAAATTTGGCAGGAAATTCAATATTTGAAAAAAAATCATACTGATAAAAAACTCTATGCTGTAATTGGTGATACTGGTGCTTCAGGTGCTTATTATATTGCCTCTGCCGCTGATGAGATTATTGTTAATCCTTCAAGTTTGGTCGGCTCAATCGGGGTTATTATGCCAAACTATGGGGTAAATGGTTTAATGCAGAAACTGGGTGTTGAAGACCGCACTATGACTTCAGGTGAGAATAAAGCCTTACTGTCTATGACTCAACCTGTTGATGCTGCACAAAAAGCACATGTACAAGGCGTATTAGATAACGTTCATGATCATTTTATTAATGCTGTAAAACAGGGCCGTGGTAAAAAGCTCAAATCACAAGATCCAGCCATATTCTCAGGTTTGTTCTGGACAGGTGAGCAAGCGGTGAAATTGGGAATTGCCGATCGTACAGGAAGTTTAAACACGCTTAAACGTGAGTTAAATGTACAAAAAGCGGTTAATTACACCATCGAATATAGTCCATTCGATTCCGTGCTGGGTCGTGTAGGAAGTTCAATCGGTCAAGGTTTTGCGAGCTCACTTTCTCAGCAGGTTCAATCAGAACAAAAGATAAATTTACAATGAAGCCAATTATCCATTTTGCGCATGCCAATGGTGTGCCTTCAAAAGTATATCAAAAGTTATTTGATTTACTTAAAGACGAATATGACGTGATTTATCTACCACTTATTGGGCCAGATAAACGTTATCCCATCAGCAATCACTGGACCTATCTCGTTGATCAAGTCATCGATAGTATTGTAAGGCAAGCAAAAGGCCGTCCAGTGATCGGTTTAGGCCATTCATTAGGCTCTGTGCTGACATTGATGGCATCTTATCAACGCCCTGAATTATTTTCACAAGTGATTATGCTGGATCCACCTTTGATCTTGGGTAAAAACTCTTTCGCATTTCATTTGGCCAAACTGTTTAAACCGAAATTGGTCGATCAAATGACACCAGCAGGTTTATCAGCACGACGCCGTGACCATTGGGAGTCACGTGAACAAGCAGCTGAACTTTTGCGTTCTAAAGGCTTTTATAAGGATTTTGATCAAGACTGTTTCGATGCTTATATTGAACATGCTTTAACGGATGACCAGGTCACGGGTGGTGTGACACTCACCATTCCTAAAGCAGATGAAGTCGCTATTTTTCGGAATAATCCTTCGTTGTGGTGGTTACCTATGCCGAAGCCAAAAATGCCAGTGCATTTGGTGGTGGGGGAGCAAAGTGTATTCCTTAAAAGAGGTTTTCCTCAAATTGCCAAGAAGAAATTGGCAATTCCTTTTACGATAACTCCAGGTGGGCATATGTTCCCATTAGAGCTTCCTGTTGAAGTTGTGACATTGGTAAAAACGCTGATTCAATCACAAGCCAAACAATAAGTAGGGTTATAAAATTTATGATAAAAAAACGCATCCAAGGATGCGTTTTTTTATTCAATCAAATTTAATTTAAAACGTACAGAATTGAACAGGTTTAGACAGTGGTTGACCCCGATATAACACACCTTGTTCAGTATGTTGAATGGTTTGTGTGCAAATCCACTCTACCACTTGTGGGTAAATGATGTGTTCAAGAACATGTACACGATTTGCCAGTGTTTTAGCATCATCATGTACATTCACTTGAATTAAACCCTGAGCTAATGCTTGACCTGCATCTAATTCAGCAGTCACGTAATGCACAGTACAGCCATGCAAAACATCACCTGTGTTTAAAACGCGTTGATGTGTATGCATACCTTTATAATATGGCAAAAGAGAAGGGTGAATATTCAGCATTTTCCCTTCCCACGCCTGCACAAACTTAGCACTTAAAATCCGCATAAAGCCTGCAAGAATCACTAAATCAACATCCCATTCGAGCAATTGTTGATGCATGACATCATCAAAAGTTTCACGGTTAGGATATTGTTTGTGTTCAATGACCGCAGTTTGAATGTGAGCATGTTCCGCACGTTTTAATGCATAAACTTCAGGTTTATTAGAAATAACTCCCACAATTTTCCCTGAAAGATTGGCATCGATCAGGGCTTGTAAGTTACTTCCACTGCCTGAAACAAGGACAGCAATTTTAATCATGCGAGATACTTAAGCAAATATAACGCGAATTTTTTCGTCAGCACCTGCCACAGATTCAGCATTATCAACAATGTGACCCATGTTCCATGCTTTTTCACCAAGCTTCGTCAGTAATTCAACTGTTTTTTCAGCATCTGCAGTATCAACTGCAATCACCATGCCTACGCCACAGTTAAAGGTACGATACATTTCAAACTGTTCAACTCCGCCTTCGCGTTGCAGCAGTTTAAATAATTCTGGCCATTCCCAAGAAGATTCATTGACAATTGCTTGAGCACCGTCTGGAAGTACACGAGGTAAGTTACCTGGTAAACCGCCACCTGTAATGTGCGCCATCGCATGTACATCAACTTCTTTGCAAAGTTGTAGTAACGATTTAACATAAATACGTGTAGGCTCCATTGCGACATCGGCAAGTGGACGACCATCGACAATTTGAGTTAAATCTACATTTTTCACATCAATAATTTTGCGAAGTAAAGAGTAACCGTTTGAATGGGCGCCACTTGATGCCACACCAATTAAAACATCACCTGATTTTACTTTGGTGCCATCAATAATTTTGCTTTGCTCAACGACACCTACACAGAAACCAGCAAGATCGTAATCTTCACCTTCATACATGCCTGGCATTTCTGCAGTTTCACCACCGACCAACGCACAGCCTGCAAGCTCACAACCTTTACCAATACCTGTCACAACATTTGCAGCCACATCAACATTAAGATGACCCGTTGCATAATAATCGAGGAAAAATAATGGTTCTGCGCCACAGACCAAAAGATCGTTTACACACATTGCAACCAAATCTTGACCAATTGTGTCATGACGGTTTAAGTTCAATGCTAAACGTAATTTTGTACCTACACCATCTGTGCCAGATACTAAAACAGGTTCTTCATAACCTTTCGGAATTTTACAAAGAGCGCCAAAGCCACCTAATCCGCCCATAACTTCAGGACGTGAGGTGCGTTTAGCGACAGATTTGATACGGTCAACAAGCGCATCACCTGCTTCAATGTCGACGCCTGCATCTTTATAGCTTAAACCAGTGTTTGGGGAAGTTGAGTTGCTCATTATGAAGTCTCCGCATTCGCGCCGCGATTATACCTGAATATACGAAATTCTTATGCTATTTATGCGCCAAAATGCTATCTTTATTGAAATATTTTAATTTCTAAAATGAATAAACCAAAAAAAGGCCAGAATCTATGGTTGATCGCACCTTGCGTCGTATTTTTATACTTTCAGGAATTGCATTAATCCTTTGGATTTTGTATTTGCTCAAGCCTGTAGTCTTGCCGTTTATTGCGGCATTCTTAGTTGCTTATTTATTCAGTCCTTTAGTCGATAAGTTGCATAAAATAGGGTTACCACGCTGGTTGGCAATTGGTATTGTTTTTATCGGAATTGGCGTTCTTGTTACTTTAGCCATTTGGTATGTTGTGCCGTTGGTTTGGCAGCAATTAATGTATGCACGTGACAGTATTCCTGCCGGTATACATTGGATAAATTACACTTTTTTACCTTGGATATCGCAAACTTTTAATGTCGAAGCCATGGAAATTGATACTGAACAAATGTCCAGTGTGGTGATGCAATATATTCAGACCAATTATAGTGCTGACAGCATTCAAACCGTCTTATTGCGAGTGGCTCAATCAGGTTTGAATTTTATTCAAATTGGTGGGGTTGTTGTTCTTATTCCGATTATTGCATTCTACTTCTTGCTAGATTGGGATCGTATGCTTGAAAGTTTACGCCGCCTTATTCCGCGTTCGTATGAAAAAAGTACCTTAAGTATTGTGGGTGAATGTCATAGTGTATTGGGTGCATTTGTAAAAGGACAATTTTTAGTCATGTTCCTTTTGGGCATTGTATATGCAGTGGGTTTGCAATTGATCGGATTGGAAGTTGGTTTGATCATTGGCATGATTGCAGGGCTTGCCAGTATTATTCCTTATCTCGGATTTGGTGTGGGCATTATTGCTGCTGTGATTGCAACATTATTTCAGTTTGGCTTAGATTGGACGCATTTGGCTTTGGTTCTAGGTGTTTTTCTGATTGGTCAGGCGATTGAAGGTTATGTTTTGCAGCCCTTCTTATTGGGAGATAAAATTGGTCTATCTCCAGTAGCCGTGGTTTTTGCTGTACTGGCAGGTGCACAATTGGCAGGATTTTTAGGAATGTTAATTGCATTGCCTGTTGCCGCTGTGATTGTAGTTCTACTTCGCCATGCACGTGATTATTATGAAAGAAGTCGATTATATGATCCTTCGATGGTCATTATTCAAGGGACTTCATCTGGTCGTGTGAGTGTAGAATCTGAACAGGTCGATGTAGATGTAAAGATTAAAACTGATCCTTTAAAAAATCTGCAAGATACTGAAAAAAACAGTAAGATTGAAATAATCGAAAATAAAAAACCTTAAGGTCAAGATTCATATATGCGTCAATTGCAGTTAGATATAGAACCTCAGCTTGATGCCCGAATTGGTGACTTTTCGGGTCCGAGTTGGGGACATGTAATTGATGCAGTTCGACAGCTGCATGCAGGTTTAATGAACCGATTTTATGTCTATGGTGGTGCAGGTTCTGGTAAAAGTCACTTACTTTCAGCCATCTGTGATTCTTATTTAGATGTCGGGAAGTCTGCAATTAAAGTCTCTTTGCTTGAATTACTGGATGCACCCACCGAAGCCATTACTTCTCTAGATCGATATGATTTAGTTGCTTTAGATGATATTGAAGCCATCAGTGGTGTTCCACATTGGCAAAAAGCAGTATTTCATCTGATTAATTACAACAATGAAGGGGGCGGTCAGTTGGTTTTCTCTTCGCGAGTAGCCCCGATAGAATTGAAGCTTGAACTTCCAGACTTACAATCACGATTAACTCAAGCTGTGAGCGTTAAAGTTCCAACTGGAAGCTTATATGCAGATCGTTTGGCTTTGGTGAATTCAGTATTGATGCGTCGAGGTATTCATATTGATCAGCAAATTATTGACTATTTACTGAATCAAGGGCCTCATCAAACCTCTATTTTATTACAGACTTTAGAACAATTGGTTCAACTGCTCAAAGGTGAGAAAACTAAAATCAGTCATGCCAATTTAAGACAAATTTATGCTTTGATCGATGAATATCGGTAAAGCATAAAAAAAGTTGAGAAATCGTTCAAGCTGTGACAAAGTACAGCAAAATAGTTCGAGGTTGCAAGGAATGTGCAACTTAAGAAAAAAAATATAGAGAAAGAATACAAGGAGAAGGTTATGCTCAAACGGAGCATAGGCATAAGTATGTTATGTCTTGCAGGACATGCTTATAGTGCTGATATCGTCGTTACAACGACTGAAGATGTCGGAGCAGAAAGTCAGGAGTGTTCATTGCGTAAAGCGATTGAGTACGTGAATAAAGGTTTACCTGAAGCTGGGTATTCTGGTTGTGGTGGAAAAGAATCTAGTTCAACCATCGTGCTAAAAAAACAATTAATTTATAAGTTAAACAGTCATATTAACATTACTGCTGCACTGAGTTTAAAAACCATTGATGATACAGCCGAGGGCGAAAAACCTGAAGCGGGTATCAATAATGCTATCGTTCAAATGACAGCCAAAGATAATATATTTCGAATTGACGATAAAAAAGATGGGGTAATTTCAGTTAACCTTATTGAAGTGAATTTGCTGGGTTGTAACCAGTCAGTTTGTGCCGAGAAGGGTGGGCTGATTTATAACAATGAACTCTTGTTTTTGGATCATGTAAAATTATCTGGTGGCGTTGCGACTCAAGGTGGTGCTATCTATAATATGGCTACACTTCCAAATAAAGAAACGACAGTTCGAAGTCTCGTTGAAATGAGATTTAGCTTAATCGAAAAAAATAAAGCGGCTCAAGGAGCTATCCTTTATAGTCAAGTGCCTCAATTTAGAATATACAATTCAGTTCTTCGTGAAAATGAAACGACTTTGGCCAATAGTGCTAACGTTTATTCTGCGAATACTCTAGATCCCGCAACAATTTCTGCTTTCCCTTCAATGTCATTTAGAATTGCAAATAGTACTTTTTATAAAAATAAAGGGTTTATTGTCAATGTTCGGGATGGTATGGGGTTAAATAATCTTACCGTGGTTGGAAATAGTGCGGGTATTCAATTTAATGCACCTGCAGAAAAAGCTTATTTGGCTAATAGTATTGTTTTAGGGAATCCGTATCCTGTAAATCAAGATAATAACTGTAGTTTTACGGCTGGAGACAAAAGCTTTAATCAAAACAATTTGGTTACAAGTAGCTGTACCACTGGAGATATCAATTATCCCAATGATATTTGGAATGGAACTCAACTCATCGCAGGCGAGAGTATAGACGGAAAATGTAAATCACTCAGTGCAGATAAAAACAGTTTATTGTGTCCATATTTTCAATCAGAAAATACTTTTTTAGGTTACTTCCGTCCACGTATTTTAATGAGCTATCAGTATCTATCAGATTCACTCATTATTAATAAAGGGCGTGAGCAGCGTGAAGAAGAGAAAAAATTAATCGGATGTGAATTTGCAGATCAGCGTAGTCAAAGTCGTGATCTTGATAATTCTTTTTGTGATCGAGGTGCAATAGAAATTATTGTACCTCCAACTGCTGGTTTAGTCGGTAAAGATTTATTGATTGGTGAGATAGCAGAAATTTCGGTCGTTGAAAAACTCAGCGATAGTGATTTGGTTCCAAAAGAAGAATGTAATGCAATATTAGGTGAAAATCCTACAGGTGAAGCTTGGCAGTCAGGGTGTATGCAGGTGGTACAACTTCAAACACCTTCTAAGGGTAAACTGACCATTGATGAAGAAGGAAACTTGGTCTATAAACCACAAGGTGCATGGCATGGCGCAGATTTATTTAAAATTCGTTTGGTAACATCCTCTACACGCTTAAATAAAAATAGACCGTACTTGGAAGTGAATGTAAATGTTGTGCAATCACCTAAAAATGAAATGGAAAGTAGCAGTGTAAAAACCTCAGGTGGAGCAACAGGATTATTCGGATTATTGACCTTATTAGGTTTAATCGGATTACGTCGATATAAAAAATAGTTAGGGATAGTCGATGAAAAATTATAAAAAGGGATTGCTGTGCGTCATGGTATTGTCTGCTATGTCATTAATGGCTGCAGAGGATAAAACGCTTTACGTTAATACTTTTGATGATGAAGATGGTGAAAATTTAAATAAATGCTCATTAAGAGAAGCCATTAAAACAGCTCAGATGAATAAAGCTTACGGTGGTTGTGGAGCAGGTAATACGAGTCTGGGACAAGGTGATAGAATTCAACTTGAAGAAGGCGAATATATTCTTAAAAGTGAATTGAGACCTGCTTCTCAGATTACTATTTCTGGAAAACTACCCGTTGATTATTCAAGTAAAGATGTATTGACCAATGAATATCCTGCGACTGTGAAATTGAAAACTAAAATCAGTGCACAAGGTAATTCAAGAATTTTCAATACTTTAGATAGTCAGTCAGTACTTGGTCTTGAATATATTTCATTGGAAAATGGGAAATCGACTGGTGGAGGTGGAGCATTACTGCTTGGGGGGCCTTTAAATTTAAGTCATAGTGCAATCTTAAATTCTAAATCGGACCAAGAAGGTGGTGCAATTTATTTCGTTGCACAAAACACGGAAAAGAAAATTGATATTCGTTATACGCTTATTGAAGGGAATGATGCTAAGCGGGGTAGTGTCATTGCGATGGACTGTGAAGCAAACTTACTCAATACGCAACCGACCTTAAGTATTATTAATAGTAGTATTGTCAAAAATGGATCACCTACCAGCTTAAGTACAATTGATATTTGTGGTAATCCAAAAGTAAGCTTAAGTGCAAATACTATTGCGCAAAATGTAGCAAATAGTACAAATGGTCATATTATTTACGCAGTGAATGGAATAAATCATAAATTAAGTTCAGCTTATGTTTTTACTGCATTCAGTAATACCATCGTAGAGAATAATGCTTTTAGTACTTTTTATTATGACAATAACGGTATAATTGGTTTAAGTTTTAATATTCTGGCCTATAACCAAGGAAAGTCTTGTCGCTATGCCTTAAATAATGGCAATGTAAAAGATGTTGAGTTGCCACTGGTGGCTTCACAAAATGCACTTCAACTTAATGCGGGAGTGGGGCAATGTGATTTACCGGAAAAGGCGACCAGTAATTCTGATAATTCAAATAAAAATAAAGATTTAAGTGGCATAAGTCTCGCGACAGTTTTATCCCCTTTACAGACAGCTTCAAAATATAATTTATTTTTGCCAATGTATTATCCTAAAGATAATCAGAATGATACAGATTTAGTTAATATTGGCGATGTAAAAGGATGTAGCGAAATTGATCAGCGAGGTGTAACACGCGTAACTGAAGAAACGTTGATGTTAAATCCAACACTGAAAAATACATGTGATATCGGTTCAATTGAATTAATGCGGTTAACTGCAACTGATGTAAGCGATTTGAAGAATCAGTCTTATGCTACTTTAATAGAGAATTATCAAAAAAATATTGATGTGTTAAAGGAATATCTGGCTAATCCTGAAAACAATCAAGATTATATTGAAAAAGATAAAGAAGACTTAAAAGCATTTGAAGACTTGCTAAAATATACGAAGCAGTATGCTCAGTATCGTCCTATCTATGTTGATCCATTTGCGCTGGCTTTGCCAACAGAAGAACTTGTTTCTACTGACATGAATGGTCCCACTCAATTAAGAGCGTTAAATACCAGTAATTATAATGTTTCGACTCGTGTATATGGGGTAGGTGCATTTATTGAAAAGAATGGTGCATTTGAGTTTGTCGGTAAGGAAGATCCTAATTTAAAATGCGAATGGAAAGCTGATTTAAAACGCATCATCATTTATCGTTTAGATGGTAAGGCAGATTTATTGGAAGGTTCAGGATATTGCTCTTATACCCTTACTTCTAATAAAGTTGGAGATTCATCCACTTCTTCTGGAATATTAGGGGTAAGTTTTTCAAACACGGCTCCAATTGCAAAAAATGATACTTATTCTATTACTCCAAGCTCAAATACGGTCATCAGTGTCAATCCATTAACCAATGATAGCGATGATGGTGATGGTGTCACGACACATTTAAATGTACCCTATATTGGCAAATTTTATAAAAATGCGGATGGAGTTGAGTTACCTATAAAATTGGGGCCTATGCCTCCTGGTTTAACAGTTACAGCAGACCGCAGTGGACCATGTCCGGGTAATAATATTAAAGATACATGCTATGGTGGACAGCTGCGGTTCGAAGTTAAAAATAGCTTTAGTCAGTTTGATTATGAAATTAAATATACTATTTTTGATGCAGAAGGCTTAATTTCGAATGAAGCCACTATTGATTTAATCAATACGGTAAAAAATACCAATTCAACTGCTTCAGGTGGCGGCGGTAGTGTCGGCCTATGGAGTATTCTGGGGCTAATCGGGCTTGGTCTGTATAGAAGTCGTAGAAAATACGTATAAATTCAATAATTTAAATGCCTCACTTGTGAGGCATTTTTTATGAATGATTTTTATAAAATTGAATGAGCGCAGTAAGATTTGAGAATGCTAATCTAGTATATTTTCAAATCCATCAAAAAATTCTGCTCGCTTTCGATGAAAACGAAAATTATTAAAATGTCATTTTTACTATATTTTAAGCATAAATTTTGTTTGGGGAATAATTTCTAGAATTAGAAACTGTGGGTCATATCTTTTTAAAATTAATGACTTAAAGATTTTGGTGCTAAATATTTGTCCATATATTCAGCCCGAATAGCGGGTCTCTCTTCGGGGCTGGCTTCTTGCATACGTAAACCCAAATCTTTACGCTCCTGACTACTCATTTGTTGCCAAGTCTCGCGCATTTTCTGTTTTTCTTGTTCAGGGAGTTGAGTAAACCAATCCATACGCTGATGTAAAGCAGTGCCTTGGGCTTTAGGGAGCTCTTTTAAGGATTGATAACGTTGAATGAGTGCACGTTGTTCAGCCTCAGAAAGAGTTTCCCATGTTTCAGCAACTTGTGTATTCGCATCTTTAGAAAAAATCCAAAAACGTTCAAAACCCGCGAAACTAGTTTGCAAAAATCCGAGTGCACAAAAAGCAAAGACTAATCTTTTAGCTGCCATGTGAAGCATTATCCTCACCTAGAACCATTAACATTTCCAAATCTTCAACCATCTGTGGTGAAAGTTTCGGAGTGATAATAACTTGATTTTGTGGCTTATCTGCAATATCCATTGCATTTGGAAATATCATAAATCCTGTAATGGCCGCAGCAAGTGCAAAACCAGACATTTTCCAAAGACCATAGCGAGATGTCTCTCTGTTTTGAATTTTTTCAATCACCTGCGTCATCACCACAGGTTTATTTTGGTGATGCTGTGCAAGTCCATCAAGTTTGGATGTAAGTTTTTTTAAGAAATCATCTTGTTTCATTCGGATGACCCTCCACCATATGGGTTTAAATGTGCTAAAGAAGTTCTAAGACCTTGAATAGCACGGTGATAATGTGTTTTTACACTACCTTCACTACATTGCATAATTTCTGCAGTCGTATGGGTATCAAAACCTTCCCAAGCTCGGAGCATAAAAGCTTGTTGTTGCCGTACAGGAAGTTGGCCAATCGCATCTTGTATTTCTTCGGCAGTGACTGCTTGATCAAGAAAATCGAATGGATTCAGAGTATTTTCATCAACAATCTCGTTGAGTTCAATGTCGTCGTCATCAAGATTAATCTTTTTAAAAAAAGAGAAAGGTTGAGCACGACGTGCTTCCTTTCTACGCCAATCTTGTAGTTTGTGGTTTAAAATGGTGTAAAACAGGGGGTACCATTCGGTAGTTGATTTTTCTGCATATGATTTATGTAGGGAAATAAATGCTTCTTGCACTAAATCCATCGCTATACCATGTTGGCCTTGTGTTGCACTTTCCATCATGACTAAGGCCCGTCCAGTCACATCTTGCATAAAAACTTTTAAGCGTTGTTCTGCCGTACTCTTTAGAATACTCAAGTTTTCCGATTCAGACTGTTTGGGTGCTAAATCCATAGAGATGGAAAATCCTGTCATTGGATACCCACCATTATTTCCACATTCATGCACATATAACGTTGGAAATAATGGTTTGGTTGACACAAAATTTATTATTTTTCTAGTGTAATCTATTTTAAACCTTCACAACGGCTGTTTAAAATAAAGTAACGAAAGAAATGGATTATAAGCGCTGACGTACCATTTCAAAGAAACAGATCGAACCTGCAATAGCCACATTTAATGATTCTTGTCCGCCCGGTTGCGGAATTGAGACAGCTTCTGCATGTTTTAATGCATAATTAGATGCACCTTGGCCTTCGTTGCCTAAGATCCAGACACATTGTTTTCTTAAATTTTTAGAATAAACACTTTCAGATTGATGTGAACTGGTCACATAGACAGGAATCGTGAATTTTTCTAACAAATCTTCAAGCGCAATATTTTCATAAGTTTGCAATGAAAAATGAGCACCCATACCTGCACGAAGCACGCGCGGTGACCAAATAGAAGCTGAACCTTTAGTACAGACCACTTGTTCAATACCTGCTGCGGCAGCAGAACGTAATAGTGTTCCGACATTGCCTGGGTCTTGAATATTATCCAGAATAAGAGTGTCTTCTTTAAAATTTAAGGCTTGATTTGAACTGGGTAAATCAACAATCGCAAGACACGCTAAAGAAGTTCCGAGTGTACTAATATCATTGTATAAAGATTCACTGAGTACAAATACATTACCCTCATACATCGATACAATTTTTTCTAAATCAGGATGGCTATAAGCAACTTCAGTAGTAAAAATGGAATGAATGCTACGGTTTTGTTCTAACCAAGCAAGGCTTAAATGTGTGCCTTCTAATACTGTTTGACGATTCTTTTTTCGAAATGAACTTTGTTCAATTAAACCCCGTAGGTGTTTAATCTTAGGATTATCTTTAGATTCAAGAAAAAAAGCTGGCATATGAAAATATCCATGGAGGTAAGCATGTTTACTTACTTCCATTGTTTAAATTAATGGTGATAGTGACTGACTAATTCGACTTCATTTTTTGAACCGATAATAACAGGCACACGTTGATGCATTTCGGTAGGTTGAATATCAAGAATACGAACACGGCCTGTCGTAGATGCTCCACCGGCTTGTTCGATGAGCATACTCATTGGGTTTGCTTCGTACATTAGGCGTAGACGACCCGCTTTTTGTGGATCTTTGGTGTCATATGGATATAAGAAAATACCACTACGACAAAGAATACGATGGATATCACCGACCATACATGCCACCCAACGCATATTAAAATCTTTAGCACGTACTGATGTTTTACCGTCTTGAAGTTCGCCAATATAGCGTTTTACAGGTGCTTCCCAGTGACGTTGATTTGATGCATTAATGGCATATTCCTGTGTATCAGCTGCCACTTGAACTTGGTCAGAAGTGAGTAAAAATGCTTGAGTCTCTGGATCAAAAGTAAAAAATAGAGTGCCCGCACCGACAGTCAGTGCCATCATTGTTGAAGGACCATATAATACATAACCAGCAGCAACTTGTTCGGTTCCTGCTTGCATAAAGTCTTCAGCTTGAGTCACCGCATTTTTTGCTGAAAGAATAGAAAAAATTGTGCCTACACACATATTAATATCGATGTTGCTTGAACCATCAAGTGGATCGAACAAAACCAGATATTTACCATTTTCTTGTGCAGGCGTGAATTCGTCTAATTCTTCTGATGCCAAACCACCGACTTGAGGATGAACTTTTAACGCATCAATTAAATAATCATTTGAGATGACATCGAGTTTCTTTTGAGTTTCACCTTGTACATTTTCATGTTCTGCACTACCTAATACCCCAGCTAAAGCACCTTGTTGCAACAATTGATCAATTGTTTTGCAGGTATTTGCAATTGTTTCAATCACTTGTGCAAGTTCAGGTGTCAAATTCCCTGTTTTTTGTTCTAAAAATTGGGAAAGGGTGAGGTGCGACATGATGGGAAAACTCCAATAAAAACTGATAAAAAATTATCAAAACACTATGGGAGGTCATTTTAGATGAGAACGCAGCAAAAGAACAATTAAACTCGATTATTTGTCGCGATTTTACGCTTGTAAGTTCTGTGGAAGGTGCTATGTTGATATGAAGAGAGAATATTGCAGAGCGTGATAGGAGCACAAGGATGACAACGCAAAGGTTCGATGCGACGCCAACGCCAAATGAAGCGATGAGCTTAGATGAGATTTCTACTGAAAATGTAAAAGAAGCATGGAAAGATTATGAGGCTAAACCTGAATACAAAAAATTCAATAAACATGACCTTATAGAATCTATGCAGATATCTTCAGAAGAAACAGAACAATCTGAGAAAATATAAACGAAAAAAAGCGCTCAGAGTGAGCGCTTTTTGATGCTTAAATTATTTTAATAAAGGCGGCACTGCTTCGTAGTTAATTTCTACACGACGATTTTCTTTCCATGCATTCTCATCATGACCTGCATTAATCGGCATTTCTTTACCATAGCTCACAGCTTCTAATTGTGTTGCTGCAACACCATTGGTAATTAAGAAACTTTCCACAGCTTTGGCACGACGTTCACCCAAAGCCATGTTGTATTCACGCGTGCCGCGCTCATCTGTATGACCAGTTAAAGCGACCTTAGAGTTTGCATTTGCCATCAGGAATTGTGCATGGGCTTGCAAGGTTTGATAATCTTCATTAGAAAGATCACTGCTGTCGTAATCAAAATGCACCACACGTTTTGCTAAAAATGCTTTATTGGCGGCAGTTACACCTTTTGCAGAAGCGCCTGCTAAGTTTTGTGCATTTAACGCTGCATCTTCACTTAAACCATCAGTACTGACCGTAGTTGCACTATTTGGATTTTGACCTGCTTGAATGTCTGTTGCAGGTTTACGACTTGCACAACCTGTCATGACTAAAGCTGTTGCAAGAACAGGAAGTACCAAGAATTTGATTGATTTCATTTTGATCTCCATGATGATTGTAATATTACTTTAAATTAATCTGTTATTTAGGCGCCCAAGCAGGTTCACGAACCTCACCTTGTTCACTTGGTAAGTTCATACGGAAACGGCCATCGAGTGACATAATCGAAAGTAAGCCACGATTAGCTTCGCGTGTTGCATAAACCACCATTTGTCCATTTGGAGAGAAACTTGGTGATTCATCTAGACTGGTTGGTGTCAGAATATTGGTAATACCTGTATTAATATCTTGAATTGCTACTTTGTAATTACTACCACTTGGACGATGGACTAACGCAATTTTTTTACCATCTGCACTCAAAGAACCTCGTGCATTAAATGCACCCCTGAAAGTCAGACGTTTGCTTGAAGCATTGGCAAAATTATAAGTATAAATTTGTGCTGAGCCACCGCGATCAGAAGTGAAAATAAAGGATTTTCCATCTGGTGCATAGCGTGCTTCAGTATCGATTGCACTGTCATTGGTCATACGTTGTAATTGACGTGTTTCCAAATTCATTTGATAAATTTCAGGATTACCATGTATAGAGGCGGTAAATAACATCATTTTACCATCAGGCGAAAAACTGGGTGCACCATTTAGACCACGGAAGCTTGCCAATTTTTCGCGTTGACCTGTTGATAGATCTTGAACATAAATTGCAGGACGTTTCGTTTCAAAAGAAACATAAGCAATTTTTTTCGCATCAGGTGTCCATGCCGGAGACAAAATAGGATCACGTGAAGTCAGAATAGTTTTCGGTTGTTCACCATCTGTATCTGCAATTTGTAAAGTATAACGCTGCTCAGGAGTAGCAGGATTACGTAGTACATAAGCAATACGTCCACTAAAATCACCTGGAATACCAGTCAATGCTTGGTAAATGGCATCACTGATCAGATGTCCAGCTTGACGAATACGTGAAGCGGGCACTGTTAATAATTCATTGAGCAAATATTGCTGTTTTTCCACATCATAAAGTTGATAGTGAACTTCAAAGCTACCATCTGCAGCAGTTTTTACTGTGCCTGTCACTAAGTAGGGTACACCCGCAGTTTTCCATGCATCTGCATTTGGGGTATTCATACTTGCGGTTGCAGGTAAGTTCTTTGAAGCACTCGAAAATTTACCCGAACGATTTAAGTCATTTTCAACAATGGGATAAATACTTTGATCATTATTGAATGGAATGATCGCAATTTTAGGAGCTGCTTCTGGTGCTTTAGCAATTTCCAAATGCAGTTGGGCATAGGCATGGGTTGTTAAAACTGGACTTAAAACTGTTAAAATAGTGAGGCAAAGTAAATGCTTACGCGTCATTTCCATCATCCGCTACGTACTCTAGAATATAAATTATTGTCATTTCAGCTTTGACACATAATGGCATGATTTTGAATTATTAAAAGCATAGCATTATAGGAAAACTGTTATAAGACTGTGAAAAATGAATAAATTTAACTCTTTTTTAGCAAAATTTAATAGGCTATGTCAAAGAACCATATCCCCATGCCATAGAGGGGATAGATTTTTATTTTGCTGTAAAGCTTGAGGTAAATGTTCTGGCTTCGCGTCTTGCATCTGGGTCAGAAGGCATTGGATAAGGGGCCGCTGCTCGAACGGCTGCTTCTACACTGGCTTTCATGTCTGGATCACTGGCGTTGACAATAACAGATTGAACCGCCCCACTATCACTCAAAGTTACTCGTGCTGTGGCTTTTTGACCCGATGAACCACTTGGAATATCCCAAGCACGTCTCACTTTATTTTCAAAGTCACGTTTTGCAGTTGAAGCAATTTTCTTTGATTCAGCTTTTTTAGTTGCAGCTTCTTCAGCCGCTTGTTTCGCAGCTGATGCTTTGGCATCTTCTGCAGCTTGTGCTTTTGCAGCAGCGTCTGCCTTAGCTTTATTTGCCGCATCGGTTTTTGCTTTTTCAGCAGCATCCGCCTTAGCTTTATTTGCCGCATCGGTTTTTGCTTTTGCAGCAGCGTCTGCCTTGGCTTTATTTGCCGCATCGATTTTTGCTTTTTCAGCAGCATCCGCCTTAGCTTTATTTGCCGCATCGGTTTTTGCTTTTGCAGCAGCGTCTGCCTTGGCTTTGTTTGCAGTATCGGTTTTTGTTTTTGCAGCAGCATCTGCCTTTGCTTTGTTTGCTGCATCAGTTTTTGTTTTTGCAGCAGCGTCTGCCTTGGCTTTGTTTGCAGTATCGGTTTTTGCTTTTGCAGCAGCATCTGCTTTGGCTTTATTTGCTGCATCAGCTTTAGCTTTTGCAGCAGCGTCTGCCTTAGCTTTATTTGCTGCATCGGTTTTTGCTTTTGCAGCAGCGTCTGCTTTGGCTTTATTTGCTGCATCAGCTTTGGCTTTATTTGCATCGGTTTTTGCTTTTGCAGTAGTATCTGCCTTAGCTTTTTCAGCAGCGTCTGCCTTTGCTTTGTTTGCCGCATCAGCTTGCGCTTTTAACTTATTTGCTTCTACTAATTTTTCTTTTTCAGCAGCAGCTTTCGCTTGTTGTGCTGCTAGGTTTGGCTCGGGTTTGACAGGAGTTACAGGAGTAGGGGTTGCAACTGGAATAACAGGTGCAGGTTCAACACTTGGTTCAGCAGTTTGCTGGACTTGCTGCGCGACTTTTTCACTTGCAGTCTCTACCGAATCTGTCTGCTCTAAAGGTTCAGGAGGAAGCAAATCTTCTGGTTTGACTAAAACCATTTTAATTTGTTTTGGGGGTTCGACAGGTTGACTCATTCCTAAAAAAAGTAAGCCCGTAATAGCCACCACATGAACACCTAGAGTAAACCCCAGTGCAATTTTTTTTTCTTTAGATTGCGGTTTTTTCAAATCGTTCATACTTTATTCTAAAGGCTGAGTGAGTAAACTCACTTGAGTTAGACCAGCATCTTGAAGACCCGACATTAACGCCATGACATCTCCATATGGGCGGGTATTATGCCCGCTAATGACCACATTCAACTCTTTATTGTCATTTTTGGCTTGTGCTTGTGCTTCAATTAAAACACTGGTTAATTGATCTAGATCAACTGGGCCATTTTTTTGGTTTTTATATTGCAAGTAATAAAGACCGTCTTTATCTAAAGTGACAATAGTCGGTGCATCTTTAGATTCAATAGGATTGCCATTGGCTTGAGGTAAATCGACTTTAATGCCACTGGTGATCATAGGTGCAGTCACCATAAAAATCACCAAAAGCACCAGCATGACGTCAATATAGGGGACGACATTCATTTCACTTTTTAGCGGTTTCTTGATGCGCTCAAAGCGTCCAGCACGCTGAATTGCCATTAGTCATTTTCCTGTGTTGAGCTCACAGTTTGGCGTTGTAATAGCGCCACCATTTCTTCTGCAAATAAAGCACGATCCGAATAGACTGTTTCACCTTTGGCTGTGTAATGGTTAAATGCCAAAACTGCAGGAATAGCCGCAAAAAGACCGATTGCTGTTGCAATTAATGCTTCGGCAATACCTGGTGCTACGGTTGCAAGAGTCACTTGATCAACATCTGCTAAGCCAATAAAAGCATTCATAATGCCCCAAACGGTTCCGAATAAACCCACATAAGGAGCAACAGAACCAATACTGGCAAGTGCACCTAAGCCACGTTCAAGTAAGCTTTGGTCGCGGCTTAAACCAACACGTAAAATACGTTCTGTGCCTTCAATGAGTTGTGTATTTGGTGCTTGGAATTTTTTGAGTTTAAAAAACTCACCAATACCTTGATAGAAAATATCCTCTAAACCAGTACGCTTTGAGTTAAGTTGCGCATTTTTATACAAGGTATTGAGTTCAGCACCAGACCAGAAGATTTTTTGAAAATGTTCATCATCTGCCTGTGCTTTTTTATAGCTCATATGTAACTTAGCAATTAGATACCAACTATATAGCGATGCCAGTAACAGCACCAACATGACCAGTTGAACGACAGGACTTGCTTGTAAAATAAGATCTGATACGTGTAGAGAAGATTCTAATTGAGTTGCCATAAGTTACATGTGCCAATAAATTTTTTTAATCTTGTTCTAACTCATTAAGAATTAGACTGCGAATTTCGTCTGGCAGGCGACAAGGTTTCATTTCAGCACTAATACATGCCAATTCCACCTCGCCAGATGCCAGCATGATTTCACCACGATAAATATTTTGTTGCAATACAAATGATGTCGCTTTACACGAAACTACACGCGCTGTAACAGTAATGAGGTCATCCATAAGGATTGGACGTGAATATTTTACATTTATTTTATGGACGACAAAGTGATACTCTTTCTGGTGCCAGTAATGGTCAACACCAGCCGCACGGAGCCATTCAGTTCGAGTACGCTCCATAAAACGAATATGGTTTGCATGATATACAATGCCACCTGCGTCAGTGTCTTCAATATATACACGAATGTTGAATTCAAATTTATTCGCCATGATGGTATTCCAATATTTAATTTGGTTTTATGGATGAAGCTTGAGATTTAATGGAATAAAAAGTTTCTAAACATTATTTTTCCGCTAAGAAGCAAGCTGTGTAACGCATTGCAGTTTAGCAGCTTAAGGTTTTTGACCAATGGCACAAGGTGTCAAAACCAAATAAATCAAAACAGAGGTAAAAAATACCTTGACCAAATTGATTTATTTTAAAGGTGAATTGAATAAATATTCAAAATTTTAATGAATTTTAGAATAAAAAAAGTGAACCCTAAGGCTCACTTTTCATCTTTCTATTCATAGACTAAATTTTAGTAGCTTGTGTTTTTTTCCAATCGGCCTGAACTTGTTCAGCAACTTTAGGATAATCCATCACGAAGCGTATGTGGCTTTCCACCCCAGTTTTTAAAGTCGCATCATCCACAATAAACAGTGGATTATGGTTCGGTGCCGCTTTGGACATATCTTGGTCGGCTGGTGTAGCACCAACGAACACAAATAAAGACGGCATTAACTCACCATAATAGGCAAAGTCTTCACTGGCACTAGAGTTATTTTCAAGCACATGCAGTTTAGAGTCACCTACAACTTTGGCTAGAGTGGGTTGCATCAGTTTCGTTAATGTTTTGTCATTCATCGTCACAGGTGCATAAGGTGCAATTTCAACTTTAGCCGTAACATCATTGGCCAGTGCATTATATTCAATCATTTTCGGTAAATCTTTGAGAATGTTTTGACGAATATTTTCACTATTTGAGCGAATGGTGCCGGTCATATTCACTTGTTCAGGAATGACATTGCCCGCTGTACCGCCTTGAATGCTCCCAATACTCACCACACCCATACCTTTGCTTAAGTCGGCTTTACGGCTAATCAAGCTTTGTATGTTGTTAATCATTTGTGATGACGCATAAATTGGGTCGCGGCCCAACCAAGGCATAGAACCATGTACTTGTTTACCATTCACTTGAATGCGCAGATGATCGCCACTATTTAAGATAGCACCGTCTTTATATGAAATAGTGCCGCTTGGCATACCTGCCATCACATGCATGCCAAAAATCACTTCAGGCTTTGGATTATTTAATGCACCATCAGCAATCATTTTGCGTGAACCAATCAAGTGCCCTTGAGTAAAGTTGTCCACATCTGCACCGCCTTCTTCTGCAGCTTGGAAGACAAAGACCACTGTACCTGCAATTTTATCTTTATTGGCTGCAAGTGCTTTGGCCGCGCCCAATAACATGGCCGTATGCGCGTCATGTCCACAGCCATGCATGACATGGGTTTCTTTACCTTGATACATAGCTTTAACTTTGCTAGCAAAAGGAAGTCCTGTTTTTTCTTCAATTGCTAAAGCGTCCATATCGGCACGTAATGCCATGACTGGGCCAGGTTTAGCTCCTTTTAAAATCCCAATAACACCTGTTTTGGCATATCCTTTACGCACTTCAATCCCATAAGATTTTAACTCTTTTTGTACCAGCTCAGAGGTTTTGAATTCCATATTGCCAAGTTCAGGATGCTGATGAATGTGTTGGCGTAGCTTGATGGTATGCGCCTCAACATTTTGAGCTGAATCATTAATCCAATCTGCAAGGCTGAGTTGGCTGCAAAAAAGGAAAGGAAGAGAAAGCGCGATCTGCTTATAGGTGTGCATAAATGGAAGAACCTTAAGATTTTGAGATAGTTAAAGTGATTCTCTAGAATTGCATACTGTTTTAAAATTAACCAAAACTATCGAAGTGTTTTTTTATACTTTTAAGGTATTTTAAGCGTTAAAGCTTGGTATTAAAGGAGTTTATAGCAAAATTATACATTGTAAAATTATGTATTTGGTTTAAATTTTAATTTCACTACGCGAATTATAAATCCTTATTTTCAGACCTGTGGCGCAGAGCTTTGATTAAATTTAATTTATCATCAGTACATGATAAAAATGCGTATTAAAGTTTAAAAATGAATCGTTTTTTCAAATGCTTAATTATTTTGGCTATTGGTTATGGATTTTGGTCATATTGGCTTAAGCCAGATCATGTTAATTTCAATACGACCAGTGTTCAAAGTATCAATGGTATTCAACAATTTCAGGGTTACAACATCACGAATTTAGAGCCTTATGCGGGAGAGTTTCGGGTTCTCGCAAAAGAAAACTATCATTTGGGGCGTGAAGCAGAAATTAGTCCTGTTGATTTTGCTTTGGGTTGGAACAAAATGGCTGATCCTCAAGTCTATAAACAATTATCAATTCGGCAAAGCAACCGTTGGTATTATTGGCGCTATGAAAACAACCCGCCAATTCCTGTACACGATATTCAGACACAAAGTGCCAATACGCATTTAATACCTGCTTCAAAACACATTGAACAACAACTTAAAGCCATTGATAAGGATGATTTGATTTATCTAAAAGGGCAGTTAGTAGAGGTGAAGTCACAAGATGGCTGGACTTGGCGTAGTTCTTTAAGTCGTGAAGATACAGGCGGTGGTGCATGTGAATTGATGTTGGTGCAAGAGGTGAGGGTAATTATGAAATCTTAGGTTTTAAGAACCATAATTTTGTTAAATACACGAGGCTAAAAATCACTTAAACACTGCAGTTTGCAGTCTTTATCTGTAAATGAAAATAAAATAGTTCACTAGATGAATGATCTGATTAAAATAATCAGGGAGAATAAATCTCCCTATTTGTCGCGCTTACTTTGGTTCAGGCGGTGTCATGCCAAACTGCAAATAGGCCATAGTGGTCGCAATACGACCTCGAGCTGTTCGCATCGCATAACCTTGTTGGATTAAGTAGGGTTCAATCACATCTTCTAAGGTTCCCGAATCTTCCGCCATAGCCGCAGCCAAAGCTTCCACCCCAGCCGGCCCACCATCAAAACGTTCAAGCAACATACTTAAATAACGACGGTCTAAGGTATCTAAACCATCTTTATCGACATTGAGCATATCGAGTGCACGCTGAGCCATGTCTTGTGTAACTTCACCATTGCCTTTGACTTGTGCATAGTCACGAACACGACGCAATAAACGGTTGGCAATACGTGGTGTACCTCGGGCACGACGCGCAATTTCTTTTGCGCCTTCGAGTGTGGTGGGGACGTTCATTAAATGGGCAGAACGCGACACAATATGGGTTAAGTCGGCCACAGAATAGAATTCTAGACGTTGCACAATACCAAAACGGTCACGTAACGGAGAAGTTAGCAAACCCGCACGCGTGGTGGCTGCTACCAAAGTGAAAGGTGGCAAATCCAGTTTGATCGAACGTGCACCGGGTCCTTCACCAATCATGATATCAAGTTGGTAGTCTTCCATTGCAGGATATAAAATTTCTTCAATGACAGGAGAAAGACGATGGATTTCATCAATAAATAAAACATCACCTTCTTCCAAATTGGTGAGCATGGCTGCCAAATCACCTGCCCGTTCAAGGACTGGCCCAGAGGTGGATTTCAGGTTTCCGCCCATTTCGCGCGCAATAATATTGGCGAGTGTGGTTTTTCCTAAACCGGGTGGGCCGAAAATGAGAGTATGATCGAGTGCTTCACCGCGACCCCGTGCTGCGCCAATAAAGATTTCCATTTGCTCACGCACCACAGGCTGACCAATGTAATCATCCAGTGAAGTGGGGCGAATGGCACGATCAAAATGATCTTCGGGTTTTTCAGAACCACTGATGAGACGGTCTTGCATAATGATTTAGATTTACCTTTAGGCATCCATTGAGTCTGTGATGATTCATACAGCCTCAGATAAACATTTGAGTTTAAATTTTTTAGATTAAGCAGAGAATAGGCTTTATATGCTCTGTTTAATTAACCATATTTATGCGGTATACACGCATCACAATCTGTTTTTAGGTTCATTTGAAAGTATATATATCACTTTAACGATTCATCGATTTTAACGCTGCACGAATAATATCACTGGCTTCAGTAAAATCAGCCTTTACGGCATTAATCAATTTTTGCGCTTCAGCTGGTTTATAACCGAGTGATTGTAATGCCGCTTCTGCTTCGGCTATAGCTGAGTTCCCTGTAAATTGAATTTGTAACGCGGTAGAGTTGCTCGGTGCATGGTTTGAAGACATTGCCTTGAAGCGATCACGAAGTTCAATCATCAAACGTTCTGCAGTCTTTTTACCGACACCTGGAACTTTAATTAAAGTATTGAGGTCCTCATTTTCTACAGTATGAATTAACAGGTCGATACTTAAAGTCGATAAAATACCCAGCGCCATTTTTGGTCCTACGCCGTTTACTTTAAGTAAGGTCCGAAAAATGGTTTTTTCTTGCGCATCTAAAAAGCCATAAAGTAATTGTGCATCTTCACGTACGGTTAAATGCGTCCACAGTGTTACTGTTTGTCCTTTTTGTAGTTGGCAAAAAGTAGAGAGAGGGGTATCGACTTCATAGCCGACTCCATTCACATTCAGTAAAACTGTCGGTGCTTCCAAAGCAAATACTTCACCAATAAGACATCCAATCATTTTGAATTTTTCACTTGTTTATCGTTGCCTGCATAGTAGTGAGCATTTGTCATAAAGGCAAAATGCTCCAGTGTAATTTTTTAAATATCTTGAAGATTTTTAGATTAAACCCGCTTTATTCCCTTGTAGCTCTTGCGACAGATTATAGGCTTGATGGTCTGAGAATTTTGAAATAATGTCCAGAACTTGCATAATATTTTCATAATGATCACTTTGAAAATTGACGCCAGCACGTTGCAACATCGACATTAACCGTTGTTCCTTAAAGCTTAGGGATTTATGGGGTGTTGTTAATGGAATAAACGCATCTAAGATATTTTGCAAACTTTGATGTGCAATAATTTCAAGTCCTGCTTTTTGTGGATGCTCAAAAATTTTATCTCGGGCTAAATTTTTGGCACGCTCAATACCGCGTTCAATATCTTGAGAACAATACTGCAGTAAACTGCCTTTGAGTTGACCGGTTAAAATTTCAAAGTGATGTTTTGCAAATGCCGTGGTGACTTCATCTACCAGACGTTTCATGACGCGACCACGTAAGGCGGCAATTTTTTGCTGCCAAGTGGTACTGGGCATAGAAAGCTCTGAGGGTTTGCCATAATCTGCAATTAAGTCTAGAAAAATGGGTTCAACTTCTTCATAAGACAGCATATTTAAAACAATGCCATCTTCAAGATCAATTAAGGCATAGCAAATATCATCTGCTGCTTCCAAAAGATAAGTCAGTGGATGACGACAATAGTGATATTCACCCAGTTGAATTAAACCCAATTGTTCCGCAATCTGTTGCAATATGTCCTTTTCAGATTGATAACAACCAAATTTGGCGCGTTGGCTGGCAGGACGATCACCTTGCGATGCAATGGTTTTAGATAACCATGGATACTTTAAGTAAGCCCCTAATGTTGCATAAGTTAAACGCATGCCGCCGTCATTGGGATGATAATCAATCTTAGTCAGTAAGCGTAAACCTTGTGCATTACCTTCAAACTGGCGCACATCGGCTTGTTCTTTGTCGCTTAGTTTTTCTAAGAAGTTTCCATGTGAAGCATCATCAAACCATTCGCGGATGGCATATTCACCCGCATGACCAAAAGGTGGATTACCAATATCATGTGCAAGGCAAGCCGCTTGGATAATCGCACCCACATCGGCAGGAGAAATCCAAACTGGCAATTGATCTTTAACTTTTTCAGCAGCAAGCATGCCTAAGGAGCGACCAATACAGGATACTTCTAAAGAATGGGTCAAACGTGTGTGAATGCCGTCATGTTGGGTCAGGGGATGAACTTGAGTTTTACGATTCAGTTGTCGAAAACTTTGTGAAAAAATAATGCGGTCATAGTCTTTATGGAAGGGGCTACGTGCCTGTTCTGTACTTTGTTTTTTGCTACCAATACGAACTGTTGAAAGCAGTTCTAACCAACGCATTTGTTCCATGTATCATGATTCAGTGATGACCTAGATTCATCATGCCAAAAAAAAGTCTTACAGACCAGTATGGGGCGACATGAATTGTCGGGAAAATTTGTTTGAGTGGAAGCTGTGATTTTGAATCAGAATTTCAGTATTAAAAAAACAGATCTTGAGATCTGTTTTTTTAATGAGACGACGATTTAAACTAAGTCTTCACCATTGGCTTTGGCTTCTTGCGTATCTCGATACACTGCCAAACATAAGGTAATGAGAATACCTGTAGCCACCATGGGCCAAAATAAAACATAGAGGGTGAGAAATTGCGTATTCATAATATAAAACTCCTTATTTGTTTTTGTTGGATAATTGATGGAACTCAATCACCATTTGATTGATTTGTTTGAAATCAAAACGATCTTCTCGATTGAACAAGGTGATGAGCGTACACACCAAAGCGCTCGTACCATAAGCAGTGAGAGAGCTCAATAACGTGGTGTAATCGCGTAAAAATCCGATTGTCCAAGGCAATAATGCGAGAGTGGCAAAAATACCGACCCATAAACCCACTTTCTTACCAAAAAAGCCAAAGCTCATTAAACCAAGCACCACGCCAGCACCTAAAGTTGCAACCAACTCAAAGCTATAAGCTGTTAGACCTTGAATTGGAACCCATTCAAAACGCACAATCAGGAAGCTGATAAATGCAACAAGTACTGCCCAATTAAAGGCACGTGCATTTACTTTGTTCCAATACAGACTGGCAATAACGGGGAAAACAATCGCTCCCCATAATGCACCCACAAAAATTAACATCGATAAAATATCGAATTTTAAGGTTGCAATGAGAATACCGAGTAGCGTCGCGACTATCATGGTCATACGCCCGATGAGCAGCATTTTCTTAGGATCAGGACGGTTTTTAGCAATTTGTTTGCCATAAATATCGGTCATGACCAAAGCAGCAAGGGCAGACAAATCAGAATCTGCTGTAGATGACAATGCACCAATCACCATAATAAACAGTAGAACCACCATAAACGGCGGAAGGTATGTTGCAGCCATTTGCGGAATTAGATTGTTTAAATTGCCATCAATCGGTTGTACGCCTGCGAATAGCGCCAACAAACCGAGCATGCCTAATCCAATCACAATCGCGGCGTAGCCAATCGTTGCAGTAATAAAACTGGGTTTGATTAAATCTTCACGAACGGCAAATAAACGCTGTGCAATGGTTTGGTTGCCAATCGCATAGGCAAGCACTGCAACAAAAAAAGGCGCACCTTGTTCTAAAAAAGCAGCTTTAGAAAAGAAATTGAGTTGGTCGGCAGTTAAATTGTGCATGCCGGTTTGGAATAAAGTTGGCCCACCCAAAGTGTAAAAAATAACAGGAATAATGATCACTGCGGCCACAATCATCGCTACCAATTGACCAAAGTCGGTAAATACTGAGGAACGAAAACCTGACCAAAGCGTATAGGATAAAACGCCAATACCTGTAATGAGAACACCATGAATAAAGCTGAGTGGTGAAAGAATTTCAACCAGTGCACCCGCAGCAGTAAAGTTCACCATCAAACTAATAATGCTACCGACAATATTTGAACCTGCCAAAATAAGCTGGCTTTGCGTGCCGTGACGGGCATGCATAATTTCGGCTAGAGTATGGGCGTTGGGTGCAAGTTCCCGAAACCGCTTACCAAAGGGATAAATAAATAAAATCATCAGCGCACCCCAAAAACCATAGTGCAATGCGCCTGAAACGCCATATTTATAACCCGAAGAAGCCGCTGCATAAAATGAGGCAGCCCATATCCAAGTGGCTGTCATACTTGCGGCTGACATACCAAATCCTATGGAACCATTGGATACCATATAACCATCGACATTTTCATTTTTTCGTTTAATCCGTAACGAAAGTAAAAAAGTTATGCCATAAAAAAGCACCATCAATAGTACAGTGGTTGTACTAGAGAATTGAAACATAATGACTCCTTAAGCGCGTCACAGTCTGGTCAAAATAACCGAAAAACTGAGTGACAGATTAAGGCTCTAATGAAGAAAGAGCAGAAATATTGAGATAAAAACAAGAGTGTAAGTGTATGAATATATTATTGATATATTCTTATTTACAATATAGAAGAACATCCACGAATAGTTGTTGTGAGAAGAACAACTGCATACGTGCGGAAGGCGAGTGTAACATAAGTTCATCAAATTTACTGATGAATGCTATCATTGTAAAATTTTTTTACTTATATAGCGGTTTAGGACCTTTTTTCATATTAATAATCAGAGGCCAAAGTCTAAATATTTTAATGAAATACAGGCGCTTATTTTTTATTTCAAGTTTTAAAAGAAACATTCATTGTATAAGCAATTAAAATGTAACAATTTTTAAATTATTATTCATTTTTTCTTCTCGATTCGTCGTTAGATCAGATCAATAACATGCTTAATTAAGTTAAAGCATAGAATTTTAAAGATTTAAGAGCATTTGAAAATAACATAATTCAGGATTAACTCAGGAGAGATGCATTTTTTAACCAACAATAAAGCGAAGCTGTGGGGGGAATATCCGATATACATGACACATTCATGAATTTCTATCTAGCTGATTTGGTCAATACGAAGTAGAATATGCGCTCTCTCTAAGTCACATTGGCGGCATGGTTCAAAAGACCTGCCCGTGGAGCCAAAATCAGCATGTTTATCGTGGCCGGTGCGCAAGCACACTCTTCTTTTAAGAAAACTCAACTCTTAAACCGCCTCGCGTCATTGAGTTCTGTTCAATCAATTGAAAGTCAATGGATTTATCTGTTTGATCAAGCGCTCAACGAGCAGCAGCATCATTCTGCATTACAACTATTAAATGACGGTGCTTCTTTTGAAATTCGCCAAGTCGAAAGTGACGAAATTCAAGTGCTGGTTACACCACGTTTGGGAACGATTTCTCCGTGGTCATCAAAAGCAACCGATATTTTTGCCAATTGTAATACGCCAATTCACCGCTTAGAACGTGGTGTTTTGTTTACTTTAAAAGGTATTTCTGAAATATCGGATGAAGTGAAATTGTTGTTACATGACCGTATGACGGAAAGTGTGTTCAATCAAATTGAGGATGCCTCTGCACTATTTTCTGAAACTGAGCCAAAACCCTTAAATAGCATTGATATTTTAGGTCAAGGTAAGGATGCTTTAGTTAAAGCCAATTCTGAGTTTGGTTTTGCTTTGTCTGATGAAGAAGTTGATTACTTAACAGCTGCCTTTACCAAAATGGGTCGTAACCCGCACGACATCGAACTCATGATGTTTGCACAGGCGAACTCAGAGCATTGTCGTCATAAAATTTTTGGTTCTGAATGGACCATTGATGGTGAAAAACAACCTTTATCATTGTTCCAAATGATTAAGAACACCTATAAAGAATCGCCTACAGATGTTTTGTCGGCATATAAAGACAATGCTTCTGTGATCGTCGGTTATGACACGCAACGTTTTTATCCAAAACCAGATGAAAACGGTCATTACGTTTATAAATATAAGAGCCAAGCTGCTCACATTTTAATGAAAGTAGAAACCCATAACCATCCTACAGCGATTGCGCCATTTGCAGGTGCAGCGACGGGTTCGGGTGGTGAAATTCGTGATGAAGGTGCGACAGGTCGTGGCGGTAAACCTAAAGCAGGTTTAACCGCATTTACCACGTCTAACCTGAATATTCCGGGCTTCGAACAACCATGGGAAGAGAATTACGGCAAACCATCTCGTATGGCATCTCCGCTACAAATTATGATTGAAGGCCCACTGGGTGGCGCTGCATTCAATAATGAATTTGGTCGTCCTGCGTTAAATGGTTACTTCCGTACCTTTGAACAAAATGTAAATGGTGACGTTAAAGGTTTCCACAAGCCGATTATGATCGCTGGTGGTTACGGCAACATTCGTCCTGACCATGTAGAAAAAGATGCAATCCAACCGGGTGACTTGCTTATCGTGTTGGGTGGTCCTGCCATGCTGATCGGTTTAGGCGGTGGTGCAGCATCTTCAGTAGATAGCGGTAAACTCGGTGAAAACCTTGACTTTGCTTCAGTACAACGTGAAAACCCAGAAATGGAACGCCGTTGCCAAGAAGTCATTGATACCTGTTGGCGCTTTGAAGATGCCAACCCAATCGTTTCTGTACATGACGTGGGTGCAGGCGGTGTTTCTAATGCCATGCCTGAGCTTGTGAATGATCATGAACTTGGTGCAGTGTTAAATCTTCGTAAGATTCCTTCATTAGAGCCAGGTATGTCTCCAATGGAAATCTGGTCAAATGAAGCGCAAGAACGTTATGTATTGGCAATTCGTCCAAGTTCTTTAGCATTATTTGAATCGATTTGTGCACGTGAACGTTGTCCGTTTGCTGTATTGGGTGAAGCAACTGAAGCGCGTCACTTAACTGTTGAAGATCCATTGTTTGATAACAAAGCTGTGGATATGCCAATGCAAGTCATGCTGGGGGGTACACCACGCATGAGCCGTTCTTTTGAATCAATTGAACGTCAAGGTGATGACTTTGATGCATCAAAAGTTGATTTGAAAGAAGCGATTTACCGTGTTCTTAAAAATCCAACAGTTGCGTCTAAATCGTTCCTGATTACCATTGGTGACCGTTCAATTACGGGTATGGTTGCACGTGACCAAATGGTCGGTCGCTGGCAAGTGCCCGTAGCGGATGCTGCGGTAACCACCACCAGTTTAGTGGGCTTCACTGGGGAAGCAATGGCGATGGGTGAACGTCCTCCTGTTGCATTGTTAAATCCTGCTGCATCTGCACGTTTGGCTGTGGCTGAAGCAATCTCCAATATTATGTGTGCCAACATCGAACAGATCAGCGATATTAAATTGTCTGCGAACTGGATGGCCGCTGCTGGTCAAACAGGTGAAGATCAAGCCTTGTTTGAAGGTGTTAAAGCGATTGGTATGGAAATGTGTCCTGCACTTGGAATTGCAATTCCAGTCGGTAAAGACTCATTGTCTATGCGTACCACGTGGAACGATGAAGGTGTTGATAAGTCAGTCACTTCACCAATGACTGGTGTGATTACCGCATTTGCACCCGTAGGTGATGTGCGTAAAACATTGACACCTGAATTGAAAAATGAAGATTCAGTATTGGTACGTATCGACTTGTCTAAAGGTCAGTTCCGCCTTGGTGGTTCAATCCTTGCGCAAGTGTATAAAGCGATTGGTTCAATCACACCAGATGTTGATAGTTTCGATGAGTTCAAAGCATTCTTTGCATTGATTCAAGATTGGAACAACCGTGGTTTAATCAAGGCTTATCATGACATCGGTGATGGTGGCTTGCTTGCGACTGTTGCAGAAATGATGTTTGCATCACGTTTGGGTGTAGCACTACAAGATCAATCTACAGACAGTTTATTTGCTGAAGAAATTGGTGCAGTGCTTCAAATCAGCGTATCTGATTGGGATTCACTTCAAGCAGAAGTTGCAGCATCGATCTTGAAAGATGCAATTGCTGTAGTGGGTACAGTCAATACAACGGATACTTTAACGATCAATGGTTTGAACTTAGACCGTGCTGATTTACAACAAGCATGGACTGAAGTATCGCATCAGATCCAACGTTTACGTGACAATGTTGAAACAGCAGATCAAGAATATAGCTTGATTGCCAACAAAGAGCATAAAGGTATCATCACATTACCAACATTTGATTTAAACGAACCTGTTGAAGCACCGTATATCAATTCACGCCGTCCAAGTATGGCAATTTTACGTGAACAAGGTGTCAATGGTCATGTAGAAATGGCAGCGGCATTCGATAAAGTCGGTTTCAATACTATTGATGTCCACATGAGTGACCTGATTGCGGGTCGTATCGATCTAAATGATTTTGAAGGTCTGGTGACTTGTGGCGGTTTCTCTTACGGTGACGTATTGGGTGCAGGTGGTGGTTGGGCTAAATCAGTTTTGTTTAACCCGAAACTTCGTGATCAATTTGAGAAATTCTTTAATCGTGATGAAACCTTCTCTTTAGGTATTTGTAATGGTTGTCAAATGTTGTCGCAATTGGCTCCCCTTATTCCGGGTGCAGATGCTTGGCCACGTTTCCACCGTAACACTTCCGAAGTTTTTGAAGCACGTGCTGTTAACGTTCGCGTTGAAAAGTCTCACTCGATTTTGTTAGATGGCATGGAAGGTTCAATTTTACCTATCGCTGTTGCGCATGGTGAAGGTCGTGTGGTTGCAACAAGTCAGCATCTTGCTGCTTTAAATGCCAACAACCAAGTGACTTTGCGTTATGTGGATAGTTTAGGTTATGCAACCCAACAATATCCATTGAATCCAAATGGTTCACCAGAAGCCATTACAGGGGTGACCTCAATGGATGGCCGTGCAACGATTATGATGCCACACCCTGAGCGTAATTTCCGTGCAGTTCAGCATTCTTGGAAACCTGAAGAATGGACGGAAGATGGCGCATGGTTACGTATGTTCCGCAATGCACGTAAGTTCATTGGTTAATCTATTTTAAGATGTTCAAAACCACCTTCGGGTGGTTTTTTTATGGGTTAAAATTTATTGAGTAGAGCTAAGTGTATTGTTAAGTTTGAAGGACAAAGAGTGAAGGAATATTTTAACTTTGAAATATCAAAATACATTTTGGGTGGGAAAGAAAGGTAGTATTTTCTATTTTGTCATCATTTTAAAGGTAGGCAACATCAATATTTAGGTCTTCCACTATTGAATTGAATAGGATAAATAAACCATAAATTTGATGTGATTAGAGTAAAAAACGGCTTAAGAAAGCCGTTTTTATTACTAAAATTTTTATGGTGCTAATGGTTCTTGCTGTTCAGGATTAGGCAAAGGAGCCGATTCTTGCTCTTGATTATAAGGATTTTCCAGTTCTAACGTTTGATTAAGTTCAGAATCAAAGATGTCCGTTAGCATACTATCGTAACGTTTTTTATTATAAATCATGAGGCTAGCAGCTTCTTGTTGAGTCACAAAACCAATACTTAACGCATCACTCATACGTTCATCAAAAGTTAAGCCTTTAAATTGTCCTTTAGATTCAGCTTTTTTAAACTTATCCCAAAGTGGTTCTAATTTAATTAATAGATTAAACGTAGATTCCATACGACCCGTGACATCATCTTCTTGGGTCGTATAGAACACATGTTTTTTGAGCTCATCACGGAAAGCATTATCCTGCATAATAATTTCACCTGCCTGTTGTTTTAAAGCATCGCTTGATTTTTTGATTGGACGCCCAAGTGGGAAGCAAATAAATTTGACCAAACCTGCTGCAATTCCGATTGGAAAATTAGCAAATAATCCATAAAAAGCTTCTTGTGCATTGAATAGGGCTTTTTCTAAAGCCAGTTTTGCATGAATTTGTTCAGCTTCCGTCTGTTTACCATGTTCATAATATTTCAAAATAGCAGTACTGATAAACAAATTGGCATGGATATCGGCTAAACGGCCTGAAAGCATTTCTTTACGTTTGATATCGCCGGCCAATAAACCCAAACACATATCTGCAGTTAAGGCAAAGTCAGCGCTTAAACGATTGATAATTTTATAATAAGGGCGAGTAAAATCATTTGCACTTTGAGGAGTATCTGATGCACCACCGATATACCCATAAGCAAAAGCACGTGCGGTACGATTAAATGTATAGCCTAAATGCTTAAACAGCATGTCATTAAAATGATATAAAGCAGTGTTTTTATCTTCGGCTTGTAGAAGTTGTAATTCCTCAAACAAATAAGGATGACAACGCATAGAGCCTTGACCGAAAATCATCAGAGAGCGACTCAGAATATTTGCACCTTCCACTGTAATAGAAACGGGAATGGCTTGATACATTAAAGCAATAAAGTTACGTGGCCCCATTTGTACAGCACGACCACCGACCACATCCATACCATGATTGACTACACGGCGCATGGTTTCGGTCGCATAATATTTTGCCATGGCCGTCATTACCGCAGGTTTACCGCCTTGATTTAGCCCACAAGTGACCAAATATCGGAAAGCTTCTAACATATAGGTATCACTGGCAATATCACTGGTGGCTTCTTGTACACCTTCAAACTTGCCTATAGAAATTTTGAATTGCTGACGAATTTTGGCAAATGCACCCACATTTAAATAGGTCATTTCACTGGCCGCAGTAGACAACGCAGGCAGGGAAATACCACGTCCGACGGCCAAGCATTCCATCAACATTCGCCAGCCTTTTCCAATATTTTGGGAACCACCAATAATCCAATCCAATGGTATAAAGACATCTTGACCATCCACAGTACCATTCATAAAAGGTGAACCAGGATTGTGTCGTGCGCCAATTTTTACCCCGTCATGACTTGCAGGAATCAGTGCACAGGTAATGCCATGTTCAGTTTTATTTTTATCGCCCAAAAGTCCTTCAGGATCGTAAAGTTTAAATGCTAGACCAATGACGGTTGCAATCGGAGCAAGAGTAATCCAGCGTTTAGAAAAGTTCATACGTAAACCAAGAACCTGCTGACCCTCAAATTCACCATAACAGACCACACCAGTATCTGGAATCGCACCTGCATCTGAACCCGCTTCTGGACTGGTTAAACCAAAGCATGGGATTTCTTCACCTTTGGCCAAACCTGGCAGATAGCGATTTTTTTGTTCTTCCGTTCCATAATGCAGTAATAATTCACCTGGTCCTAAAGAATTAGGCACCATACAGCTGACTGCTGTTGTTAATGAACGAGATGCAATTTTGCTCATAATACGACTTTGTGCAAATGAACTAAATGCACGCCCGCCATATTCTTTGGGAATAATCAGTCCTAAGAATCCATTTTCACGAATATAAGTCCAAGCTTCAGGTGGTAAATCTTTAAGCTGGTGATGAATATCCCAATCGTTGAGCATTTGACATAAATGTTCGACTTCATGGTCTAAAAAGGATTGTTCTTCGGTAGAAAGGGTTGGATAGGGATAAGCATTAAATTTAGACCAGTCGGGTGCACCCATAAACAGCTCTTTTTCCCACCAACTTGTTCCCGCATCTAGGGCTTCACGTTCAGTTGTACTCATACTTGGCATTGCATTCGCCAAAGTTTTGTAAGCAGGCTTGGTAATGAATATCATCCTGAGGGAGTCAATCATCACTACAACACTCAGCAAAATAAGTGGAATACCCAAAACAAGTGACCAAGGACTAATAAAAGCAGTCACGATTGCCACAATAATCGTGCTTATTGCCCCAGCATTACGACTTAAGCCGAAAAAAAATATGGCCCATAGTGTAAAAAATTGAATAAGCACACTGATAATAAATAGCATTCATTTCTCCAGTTGCTACACCAAATTAAAGTGAATGTGATTAACAATAAGCAGATTTAACTCTCTTATAGAATCATTCATCTGTCTAGCTTGGGTGTAATAAATTTTGTTTTAATGATCGAGAGAAATTTTAAGAAACTTCAAACTCGCCGTTATTAATGAAATATTATTTTTTAAAAATAGAGACTTTTTAAAGAGATGTAAAAGCTTGAATTGTCAGAAAAATGTCAAGAAAAGTAATGTCATCTTGTATTTATGAGTATACCTTGAGATATAGATTCACAATAATTATGAAAAATAGCATAGAGTTTATGGATATTTCTTTTCTTTTAAATTGGGTTATTACATGCTCAAACTCATTTATTATGTACCTGAAACCCATCTTGAATCGACCAAAAGTGCTATTTTTAATGCAGGTGGTGGTGGGATTGGAAATTATGAACATTGTGCTTGGCAGGTATTAGGAACTGGACAATTTAAACCAGTAAAAGCAGCACATCCATTTATGGGGCAACTTGATGTTTTAGAAAAAGTATCAGAATGGCGAGTGGAAATCATAGTCGCAGAAGATAAAGCAAGAGACGTGGCCAGAGCATTAAAGCAAACTCATCCTTATGAAGAACCTGCTTTTGAATTTATTCAAACAGTCGATATAAATGATTGATGCTATATGGCTGGTGAAAGGGGGACTCAAATATTACCCCTTAGACAGACAGAGTTTCAAAGATGAATATTCTGTCTATACATAGGATTGAGTGACATAGAGTCTTAAAGTAACATCTAGATCTAGGTAGGTTTAAACTACTTGATGGATGTGGATAAAATTATGCTTATTTAAAATTAAACCTTTTGAATAAACAAGTCACGATCAAAACGATACTGCGGGAAAAATACACCATCTTCTGCACGCTCACCTGCACCAATGACCATCACTGGAAACTGTTGATCGTTTAACCCTAAGATTTTAGCGACCAAGGGCTCATCAAAACCTTCCATCATACAGCTATCAAAGCCATAGGCACGCAATGCTAATACTAGATTTTCACAGGCCAACGCAGTGGTTTTACTCGCCCAAAGTTTGGCATCTGCTGGATTAAATGCAGTGACAGGAAGCTGTTTGTCGAGTTGACGTGCTACTTTAAATGCTACTTTTTTGAAATGACCCAGTGCATTGAAGTAACCTGTTTTGTAGTTATAAGGAATAAAACGGTAATATTGTTTCACTGCTTTAGGTGCTTCAGGAAAAGGAAATTGACTAACATTTTGCTTGGCCATTTCATCAATGCGGTCTATACGTGCGACACAAACAATTAACTCGGAAGCTGTTTTCGCAGCCAATTGACTTAAACATGCTTTAACCAACTGCTTTTTCTTCGTTGGATTTTGCACTATATAGAAGGTCCACGGTTGCAAGTTTGATGAATTGGGTGCAAGCAAAGCAAGATCTAAACAATCATCAAGTACATTGGCTGGAATCGCTTTATTGGTAAATTTACGAACTGAACGACGACTTTGAATCACTTTTTTAAAATTTTCTACATCAAGATCATGTGGTGCAGGTTCAAAGTATCGCTTTTTTTCGACTTCTGTTGAATGGCTCATTTTTTTCTCAGATGAAAATATAGACGTTTTGGTAAAATTTAGAATGATATAACCACTCAACAAGATGATTGTTGAGTGGTTTTTTATTGAACAGTCAAGATCATTAATTAAATTGTGAAAAATCAGGTTTACGTTTTTGCATAAATGCAGCAACAGCTTCCATCATTTCAGGGGAGCCGACACGTTGCATAAAGATTTCCGCTTCGTGATCAATCCATGCCACGATCTCATTCACATTATGCTTCATCAGTGCTTTTGACTGTTTAAGTGAAGCTAAAGGCAAGGCAGACATTATTTCAGCTTGTTTTTGCGCTTTAGCATAAGCATCATCCTCAATGCTATTGATTAAATTGATACTCAAGGCTGTTTCACTATCGAATTTCTGTGCAGTCAATAAAAGTTCAGCTGCCTTATGGTAACCCGCTTGCTCAACCAAAAGTTTACTCGAAGCACCTTCTGGGGATAGGCCTAAGCTGACAAAAGGAATTTGGAAGAGGGCAGTAGGGTCACTGTATACAAGGTCAGCATGCAACAGAATAGTGACACCAATTCCGATCGCAACACCACGAACTGCACAAATCAGTGGCTTGGAAAATTTTGCTGCAGCTTTTAATAAAATAAATGGAGGGCCTTCACTTGCAGGTGCTTGTCCTTTCATGGCTGCTGATTTCATGAAATCCTGCATATCATTACCAGCAGTAAAATCTGTATCCGTACCACGGAAGATCAATACACGAACGTCTTTATCTTGATCGGCTTCATCAAATGCTTGCGCAATCCATAAATAAAGTTCGCCATAAAGTGCATTTTTTGCTTTTGGTCTATTAATGGCTAAGGTCAGTACGCCATTTTCTAAATTCGCATCCAAATGTTCATGTGGTTGTTGAATACAGCTCAGTGTCATCGTACTATCCTTGCTTTAAAACTTAATTTGATTTTATGCTGTTTATTATGTCGCATATTTATTTAGGTGACACAACTCATGAGTCATAAAAAATTGATCTGTTATGAATTATTTATTTGATTATCTAGTTTTTATTGGTCGTTTTCAGCCTTTTCATTTGGCCCATATGCAAACGATTAAAATTGCTTTAAAACAATGCCAAACAATTATTTTGGCTTTAGGTTCTGCACAGAATGAACGCAATATTAAAAATCCATTCACTGTCTTTGAACGTCAAAAAATGATTTTATCCAATTTTTCGAAATCAGATCAAAGGCGGATTAAATTTGTTCATGTTGTAGATATGTATAACGATGAAAAATGGCAAAAACTGGTGACATCGTTGGTAGCAGAAGTCGTGGAGCCTGACAACCGAGTGGGTTTGATTGGGCATTTCAAAGATGATTCTTCATATTATCTTCAACTTTTCCCTGAATGGACTTTGGTTGAATTGGACAGTTTAAAAGGTTCAATCTCAGCAACTCCGCTACGTGAAGCCTATTATCGTGGCGAAATTATTGAATCCGCTCTACCTTTAGGAACCAGTGAATTTTTACAAAATTTTCAAAAAACGTGTATTTATCAACAATTGCAAAACAAATATCTGACTCAAGATAAAACTAATTTAGATAAATCTTAAGTAATCTTGCTTTTTAAGGAAACGAATGAAATTACTTAGGAGTTAAGTGAAATGAAGATTAAAAAAATAATGAAAAGTGCATTGATTATGGGTGCAGTAGGTTTAGCCGGGTTGACTCAGGTCAATGCACAAAACTGGACTTTAACCCCTCAGAGTAATGTGGGTTTTGAAATTAAATCGGTCGGTTTATCTGTGGTCAAAGGTAAATTTAATCAAGTTCAATCTAAAATGAATTTTGATTCTAACGCTCCACAAAAGGCTTATACCAACTTTGTGCTCGATGTGAATAGCCTAAGTTTTAGTAAACCATCGCTTAAAAAAATGATTATGGGCGAAGATCTTTTTAATGCAGCTCAATATAAAACAGTCAGTTTTAAAAGCACCAATTTTACGTCCTTAGGTCAGGGAAAATATAATATTGCAGGCAATTTAACCTTGCGCGGTGTGACCAAACCTGTGGTTTTTAATACTACGTTAAAGCCAAATGCAAGTAATCCAAAAATATTGGATGTACAGTCTTCTACTATCATTAATCGTACTGATTTTGGTATGAAAAAAGCCATAGGTGGCGCAGGTGAAAAAGTGAATATTCAATTATCAGGTCAATGGCAAGCCATTTAAAATTTAGAAACTCAAAAAGCCATCTTAAAGATGGCTTTTTTTTATTCGCTTTTGCTGGTTGTGTCAAAACTGAAGTTAAAGTCTTTAGCTGCGGCAATTGATATTTTTATGCATACTAATACCTTATATTGTCATCTATAAGGCTAAGACAAAATTTAAAAATCAACTGTCCTGAAGAGCTTTTAGTTCTTCTAAAACAATTTGAGCATGACCTGCCGCTTTGACTTTTCGATATTCTTTTACCAACGTACCCTTATGAAAAATAAAGGTTGAACGTTCAATGCCCATCACTTTTTTCCCATACATGTTTTTTTCTTTAATGACATCAAAATGATGGCACAACGTTTCTTCTTTATCACTAATCAAATCAATACGAAGTGTTTGCTTCTCCGTAAAGTTTTGATGTGCTTTAACTGAATCGCGAGAAATTCCAAAAATTGTGGTATTTAAAGCATCAAATTGATCTTTTAAAGCTGAAAAATCGACAGCTTGTGTTGTGCAACCTGGCGTTGAATCTTTTGGATAAAAATAGACAATCAACCATTCTGATGAAACAGCGGATAAATTAACTTCACCCGTTGTGGTTGGAAAAATTTGGTTTGGAAGAGTGATACTGGTCATCAATAATTCCTTAAGTGTTTGAATCTTGTTCTAATTCGAGAGTTAAAAAAGCATAATCACCATGATACAGAATTTCACCAGAACGTACAGGAATTGGATGTTTAAAGATCGGGCCATCTAAAACAGTCGTATGAAATTCTCCACCTTCACCACATGGGTCTATCCCTCTATTCTGTAATTCCTGAATATAATCGAAAGTCAAAACTTGGCCTAAGTCTTTAACCGCCATACCTAAACTTAAATTTACAGTCACAATTTTAGTTTTAAAACCGAGCTGAATAAACTCTTTAATGACCTCAATATGAGGGCGTTCCCAAAGCGGCATACACAGTTTAAGACCTGCTTGTTGTGTGATTTTGTCATGCCAACATCCATGTTCAGGCATATCTAAATCGCCTGTCACCAACACTTCTACCTCTTGCTGTTTTACCTGATGTAATAATTCAAGAAACTTGGTTTCATAATTTTGCCAAGAGGAACGTGTACATAGTACAGGAAGACCTAATGCTTGAGCTTGTGCATAAATAATGTCCATTGGCATAGCATGTGAGCGTGAACGTTGGCCTTGTTCTTCAAGCATCACGATTAAACCCAGACATTGCCCCATTTTTTTTGCGTGGTAGAGCGCCAATGTACTGTCTTTGCCACCGCTATAGGACACAATAAATTTGCGTTGAGTCGCATTCGTTTTCCAGAGTTGCTGCATAGTATCTCTACATATAAAAAAGCCTGCATATCGCAGGCTTTTATTGAATTTGACTGAGCTTATTTTTTGGCTTGAGCTGCTTTCATTGCATCTTCAGTTAAAGTTTTTAATTTACCTGTTAACTGAGGGCCAAAACATGCTTGTAAATCTTTATTCTGTTTTTGTACAAAAGCTAAAGTTGCAGGACTTTTCTTCTGATTCACAGAACTTTGGATTTCCCATTTTTGCGAGTTAGTCAATTTACCATCTGCTTCAACTGCACAAGTACAATATTTGCTGACTTCAGCAGCAGATAGTTTTTTACTTTTTCCAGTTTCATCTTTACAAACATTGATCAAAGCTGATTTTACATTGGTACTTTTATAAGCTTCTTGCAGCTTATTAGATTCTGCTGCATGTGTAGCAGTAGTCATTAACGCTACAGCAGAAAATAAAGTAGAAAGAATAATGTTTGATTTTAAATTTTTCATATATGGGAACCTGTTATGACGGTATATAACGTGTTGGATCTTCGACACTTGCATCAGCAAAACCTTGTTTGCGTAAACGGCAACTATCGCATTTGCCACAAGCACGTCCTTGGTCGTCTGCTTGGTAGCAAGACACCGTTTGACTGTAGTCTACGCCATGTTCTATACCTAAGCGAATGATATTTGCTTTGGATAAATGTAACAGAGGTGTTTCAAATTTAAGAGGTTTTCCTTCTACACCGACTTTAGTTGCCAACCTTGCCATGCGTTCAAAAGCATCAATAAATTCAGGACGACAGTCTGGATATCCTGAATAATCAACGGCATTGATACCAATCACAATTGCTTCTGCACCAAAAACTTCAGCCGCAGCCAGAGCATAAGAGAGAAAAATGGTGTTACGTGCTGGAACATAAGTTACAGGAATACCTTCTTGTTCCTGTTCAGGTATATCAATACTTAAGTCTGTTAAAGCAGAACCGCCTAAATTCCCCAAGTCAATCTTGATCACTCGATGTTCTACACCTGCACCTTGTGTTAAGGCGCGTGCTGCATCCAGTTCAGTGGTCGAACGTTGACCATACATGAAACTTACAGCAATACATTCATACCGTGCTTGTGCCCAAGCCAAACACGTCGTTGAGTCTAAACCGCCAGATAATAAAACGATTGCACGAGCGCGCATATTAAAATCTCCAAATATCTTTATTCAATCATCACAATAAAATTAACGACCAGTTTCGTCATTCCATAGCAATTTATGTAATTGCAACTGAAAGCGAACAGGGAGATGGTCGTCTAAAATCCATTGTGCTAAATCACGAGCAAGTTGGGGTAAACCAACATGACCTTTCTCAACTGCAAAAGCAGGGGAAAACCAAACAGTACTGACTTTATTGTTTAATTGGTATTGTTTAACTTGCTGTTTTGACCATTCATAATCTTCACGATTACAAATCACAAATTTGATTTGGTCATGTTGAGTTAAATAATCCAAATTACTGAGTAAATTTCTTTTTTCTTCACCAGAGGTTGGTGTTTTTAAATCAAGCACTTTAGAAACACGCGGATCAACTTTAGAGACATCTAAAGCACCACTGGTTTCAAGAGACACTTCGCAGCCCAAATCGGCAAGGCGTGTCATTAAAGGAAGAGCATTTGGCTGAGCAAGTGGTTCACCACCAGTTACACAAATATAAGGGGTTTTAAAATCGAGCGTGGTTTGAATAATCTGCTCTAAAGATTGACGTTCACCACCTTCAAACGAATAAGTCGTATCACAATAACTACAACGTAAAGGACAGCCAGTTAAACGAATAAAAACCGTTGGCAGACCCGCTGCATTCGCTTCACCTTGTAATGAATAGAAAATCTCCGTAATGCGTAAACCCGCAGACGGATCGGAAACAGGGATAGCGGAAGATCGAAGTGTATTCATAACAACAAATTACCACACCAAAACAAATAACTGGGTACAAAAACAAAAATCTCTACGGTCATGTCTGATCGTAGAGACGCAAGATGGCTAAAATTCCGCAAGAGCGTTAAGACATCTTAGTCTTCGCGTAATAAATCGTTCAAACTTGTTTTAGAACGTGTTTGTGCATCGACTTTTTTCACGATAATTGCAGCATATAAGCTATAAGTGCCGCATTTAGACGGTAGGCTACCCGCTACAACTACAGAGCCCGCAGGTACACGGCCATAATGTACTTCACCTGTTGCACGGTCATAAATTTTGGTTGATTGACCAATAAATACGCCCATTGAAATAACAGAACCTTCTTCAACGATAACACCTTCAACAATTTCTGAACGTGCACCAATGAAACAGTTATCTTCAATAATCGTTGGATTGGCTTGTAATGGCTCAAGCACACCACCAATACCTACACCACCAGACAAATGTACATTTTTACCAATTTGAGCACATGAACCGACAGTTGCCCATGTATCTACCATGGTGCCTTCGTCAACATATGCACCAATGTTTACATAAGATGGCATCAATACTACATTTTTAGCTTGGAAAGAACCTTTACGAGCAACAGCAGGTGGTACTACACGTACACCAGAAGCTCTGAATTGTGCTTCAGTCCAGTTTTTGAATTTCGTATCTACTTTGTCATAGAAACGAAGATCGCCAGATTCAATCGGTTTGTTATCATTTAATTTAAAAGACAACAAAACAGCTTTTTTAAGCCATTGATGAACAATCCATTCACCATCAATTTTTTCAGCTACACGAAGTGTGCCGTTATCTAGACCTGCAATTGCTTCTTCTACAGCACTGCGAATTTCAGCAGAACAATCGGCTGCGGTAAAATTTGCACGGTCATCAAAAGCTTGTTCAATGATTGTTGAAAGCTGAGACATGATCTTCCATTTCCAAAAAAAATTTTCAAGATTTTACACTATATTGAGCTAACAATTGATGAAAAAGTGGCTTTGGATCGGAATTAATTATTAAGGATTAAAATTTAAGCTTTAAAAGAGGGTTTTTGAAGATTTACTAACCAAAAAAGATTTAGGAATCAATGTGAAAAATGAAAATGTATCAAAAAATAACAAAAACTAAGCAAATTTAGAATAAAACATTATGTGTTTATAAATTATAGTTCATGCGAGAAATAAGTATGAATGTCAAAAAAGAAACGCGTTATTTATTTGAGGAGATACACAATGAAAACTTTAAGTACAATTTTAGCAGCATCATTGTTTGCAGCTTTTTCTGCTACAGCAATGGCAGATGATTCTGTAGTACAAGATGGTTATGTATTTGAGCAAAATCAGTTGCTTCCAACAGGTGTTCGTGCTGAAATAGGTACGACAGGTTATGGTGGTGCTTTACTTTGGACGGCAAACCCATATGTAGGTTTAGCACTGGGTTATAATGGTGGTGATATTTCTTGGTCTGATGATGTATCTGTAAACGGTACAAAATATGACTTAGATATGGACAATAAACTTGCTTACTTAAATGCTGAGATTCGTCCTTGGGGCGCAAGCAATAATATGTGGGCTCAAGGTCTATATATGGCTGCGGGTGTAGGTTATCTAGATAATCAATATGATCTACAAAAACGTATTGGTGCAGGTGAAACTTTAAGCATTGATGGTAATAACTATCAATTAGCAACAGGCGCTAATGAAGGTTCTGTACGTGGTCAAATGTCATATGAAAATGATATTGCACCATATGTAGGTTTTGGTTTTGCACCAAAAATTAATAAGAACTGGGGTGTGTTTGGTGAAGTCGGTGCTTATTACACTGGTAACCCAGACGTTAACTTAACACAAAGTAATTTAGTTCCAGTAAATGGTAATACTGTATCAGCTCAAGATGCCGTTAATAAAGAAGCTAATGAAATAGCAAATGATGACAAATACGAGTGGATGCCTGTGGGTAAAGTGGGTGTAAGTTTCCATTGGTAAGTTAATATTCTTTAAAAAAACGAGCTTCGGCTCGTTTTTTTATTTTTTGAATTTTTAGATATGATTCTTCTGTAATGATTTATTTAAATGATCCCAAACAAAAATGAAACTTAAAAATTAAATAACGTAGTTTCATTGATTCAAAAGTAAATATGATCATCGTTTTATCAAAAAAACTGACCAATAAAAAAGGGGATTGAATTATCCCCTTGATGTCTTTTCAGGTTTTAGTCGTCTGGATAAGCGACTTTTTTTAGTGCCTTTATATCGGCTTCTGGCGAACAAAGTGAAATAAACTCATAACCATAACCACGGAGTAAATGACCTTTACGAACTGCAATCCAAGTGGTATTCATACCGAAAATATCAGTGGGAATTTGTTTTAAGCGATAATCCCGTTCGGCATCGTAAGCCACTTTATTGACAATACCGACTCCCATATTTAATTCAACATAGGTTTTGATCACATCAGCATCCAAAGCAGACATGACAATATCGACATCAATACCCGCATCCTCAAAAGCCTTATCAATTTTGGAGCGGCCTGTGAAACCACCATGATAGGTAATAATTGGATATTGAGATAAATCTTCTAACAGAATTTGAGACTTATTGGCGAGCGGATGATTTTGTGGCGTAATGATACTGTGCTGCCATTCATAAAAAGGGACACTTGCCAAGTTATCTTCTGTGGTTAACGATTCGGTTGCAATTCCGATATCTGCTTCACCTTGCAATAACATCTCAGTAATTTCAACAGGACTTGCTTGTTGCAAAATTAAATGTACTTTTGGAAATTCTTTTTTAAATTGGTTCACAATAGGCGGTAATACATAACGTGCCTGAGTATGGGTCGTGGCAATCGTGAGTGTTCCTTCATCGACGCGATTAAAGTCATCTGCCAAGCGTTTAATATTATCAGCATCGACCAACATACGCTCAACAATTCCGAGTAATGATTGACCAGGTTCGGTTAAACCGAGTAAGCGTTTACCTTTACGGATAAACAATTGTACGCCCAACTCATCTTCTAAATCTTTGATGTGTTTACTTACCCCTGATTGTGAGGTGTAAAGTGCAGCCGAGGCTTCAGTTAAATTGAAGTTTTGTCTAACGGTTTCTCGAATGATTCTTAATTGCTGGAAATTCATAATTCTGTATACCTAAAAAGGGGATGAGGCTTTTGTACCTCATCTAAAGCTGTTTTAAGCAACGTCATTGGCAAATAAATGCAATGCTGTCGGGCTTAACCACACTGTTTGATTTGGTTTTAATTGATGCAGAGTGGACTCATCGGAATGTAATGAGATTTCAATTAAGTTGCCTTGACGATCTTGTAATTCTGCAATCACTTTACCTGCAATCCATATTTCTCGTAAGAAAGTGGCCTGAATCGCATTTTCTTGCGGAGTTGCATGAATACGCAATTCATTTGGGCGAGCAAAAGCAATAATTTCACCTTGAGGCGCATCGGTCGCTTGAGGCAATAAAATACGGTCTTCACCAATTTGAATAATACCTTGTTGATGCTGACCTTCAAAACGATTGGCTTGACCCAAGAAGTCAAAGACAAACGGAGTAGAAGGGTGTTCATACACTTCACGCGGTGAACCGATTTGCTCAACATTGCCTTTATTCATGACGATAATTTGATCTGCAACTTCTAATGCTTCTTCTTGGTCGTGGGTAACAAAAATTGAAGTAATATGCAATTCATCATGCAAGGTACGTAACCAACGACGAAGCTCTTTACGCACTTTGGCATCTAAAGCACCAAACGGTTCATCAAGCAATAATACTCGAGGCTCGACGGCCAATGCGCGTGCTAAAGCAATACGTTGACGCTGACCACCTGAGAGTTGCGCAGGAAAGCGATCTGCCAAAAATCCCAATTGAACCAAATCTAATAATCGAGTTACACGTTTTTTTATTTCAGCCTCTGAGGGGCGAGTTTTACGTGGACGAACTCTTAAACCAAAAGCAATATTGTCAAATACAGTCATATGACGAAACAAAGCATAGTGCTGAAATACGAAACCCACTTGACGTTCGCGGACATGAACATCAGTTGCATCTTCACCCTCAAGAATAACTTGGCCTCCATCTGCCGACTCCAAACCGGCAATAATACGAAGTAAAGTGGTTTTACCACAGCCAGATGGACCCAATAGTGCAACTAATTGACCTTCTGGAAAATCTAGTGAAATATTGTTCAATGCATGGAATGCACCAAAGTGCTTTTCAATATTTTTAACTTGAATACTCATGATGTCATTCCTTAAGAAACTGTTGAATCTTCATTATGTTTGTTTTGGTTTTCTTGGCGAATCTCAACCCATGCTTTTAAAATCAGAGTGACAATCGCCAAAAGAGCCAACAGTGATGACACTGCAAATGCGGCACTAAAGGTATATTCGTTATAGAGAATTTCTACATGCAAAGGTAACGTGTTGGTTTCCCCCCGAATATGACCCGATACGACAGATACTGCTCCAAACTCACCCATGGCACGGGCATTACACAAAATCACACCGTAAATTAAACCCCATTTAATATTTGGTAAAGTAACTTTCCAAAAGGTTTGCCAGCCTGATGCACCCAGTACAATGGCAGCTTCTTCTTCTTCAGTGCCTTGTGCTTCCATCAGCGGAATCAGTTCACGAGCAACAAAAGGTACAGTAATAAAAATGGTCGCAAGTACAATTGCAGGTACGGCATATAAAATCTTGATGTCGTTGTCCATTAACCAACCGCCGAACCAACCTTGAGTACCAAACATCAGCACCAACATTAAACCTGCAATGACTGGAGAAACTGAAAAAGGCATATCAATAATGGTGGTGAGAATAGACTTGCCACGGAAATTGAATTTTGCAACGGACCACGCTGCTGCTACACCAAATACCACGTTTAATGGCACCGCAATGACTGCGGTCAGTAAGGTTAATTTAACTGCCGATAAGGTATCTGGATGAATAAGCGCTTGGTAGTAAACGCCGACACCTTGCTTAAAGGCTTCAACAAAAACTAAAATTAAAGGCAGAATCAGGCAGCTTAAGAAAAATATTAAAGCAATCATAATGAGAAGATTACGTACCCAAGTCGGTTCTCGCGTCGCATCTCGAGATTGCAGCTTTTTTGCTAAAGCATTGCTATTTGTAATTAAACTCATTTTGCAGTTCTCCCTGTGCGGCGGCTTGCCCATGCTTGTAGCAAGTTAATCAGGAATAAAATGACGAAAGAAAGTACCAACATCACTACAGCAATGGTGGTTGCACCCGCATAATCGTACTCTTCTAAACGAGAAATAATCATGAGCGGTGCAATTTCAGTCTCAAAAGGCTGATTACCTGCAATAAAGATGACAGAACCGTATTCACCCACACCGCGGGCAAAGGCCAAGGCAAAACCAGTCAGCAGCGCAGGAAACAAGATAGGTAAAATAATTTTCGTCACAATTTGCAAACGGTTGGCACCCAGTGCTGACGCTGCTTCTTCAAGTTCTGTTTCCAAATCACTTAATACCGGTTGTACAGTACGGACGACAAAGGGTAACCCGATGAAAATTAGCGCAAGCGTAATGCCAATCGGGGTATAGGCCACTTTAATACCCATCGGTTCCAAATATTGACCAATCCAGCCTGTCGGCGCGTACAAAGATGTCAGGGCAATACCTGCAACTGCTGTAGGTAGAGCAAAAGGTAAATCAACCAAGGCATCAATAATTCGTTTACCAGGGAAGGTATAACGCACCAGACACCACGCCAATAATAAACCGAACACCACATTTACTAATGCAGCAAACAGGGCTGTACTAAAACTGAGCTGTAAGGATTTTAAAATACGTTCTGAACTTAAAATTTCCCATAAACCATCCCAGCCAATGCCAAGTGATTTAATAAACACTGCGGACAGTGGGATAAGTACAATTAATGACAAATACGCTAGGGTAAAGCCTAGAGAAAGACCAAATCCTGGCAGCACTCGGGATCGCTGCGACATGCTGACTCCTCAAAAGAGAAAATGCTGACCAATATGGCCAGCAGAAATAAAGTTTAATTTGACACAAGCATAATTTGCGACTTTTAAATTGCAAATCTAAAAAAGTACTGGCTTTCATCAATAAAATTGATAGGTTGTGGATTATTGTCTGAAATTAAATAATCATAAATTTCAGGAAAAGCACCGAATCCAGAAGCCACATTAATATGACCGACCTGGCCCAAATTAATCGCTTTAAGTTTCCACGCATCCGCTAAGCGCGTTGCATCTGAAAAACTTAACCATGGATCATTTTCACTGATTAATAATGTTGTCGGTACGCGAATGGTCAATTGATGAAAATAGTCTTGATAATCTTGCTGGCTATACCGAGCAAAACCGGCTTCGCCAAAACGTGCAGGGTTGGCAGGCGCAACCAGAATCAAATTTTTTATCTTTCGATTTAACTCAGGATATTCGTTTAATGCTGCAACAACAGTTAGGCATCCAAAACTGTGAGCCACAATTTGAATATTGTCTTGAATAGATTGAACGGTATCAACCAATTGCTTTATCCAAGTCTCTAATATCGGATTATTCCAATCTTGCTGCTGTACTCGTGAGCAAGACATGAGTTGTCGTTGTAACCAAGATTGCCAGTGGGCAGGTTCGCTGCCGCCAACACCCGGCACAATTACGGTATGCATCATGTCTTTACTCCCTCAAATATCTTGAGCAATTCAATATTTATTTTGAATTATTCGTTTTCACGATCTGATCAAAAACACCACCATTTTCAAAATGCTGTTTTTGAACTTTGGTCCAACCGCCAAACTCTTTATCAATCGTTACTAGTTTTAACGGTTTAAAGGTAGCGCTGTATTTTTTTAATACTGCAGCATTACGTGGACGATAATAATTTTTCGCTGCAATATCTTGTCCAAGCGGTGAATAGAGGAAATTTAAATAGGCTTTAGCCACATTTTCATTACCATCTTTTTTTACATTTTTTTCAACAATCGCCACAGGTGGCTCTGCCAAAATAGACAAAGATGGCGTAATGATTTCAAACTTACCTGGTTGCTCACGGACTGCTAAATAGGCTTCATTTTCCCATGCCAGTAATACATCACCAATTCCACGCTCAGCAAATGTGGTGGTTGAACCTCGTGCGCCTGAGTCAAGAACTTTGGTTTGCTTGTAAATTTGACGAACAAATTCTTGAGCTTTGGCATCATTGCCACCTGCTTGGTGTTTAGCCCATGCCCATGCTGCTAAGTAATTCCAACGTGCGCCACCAGAAGTTTTTGGATTTGGTGTAATGATTTCTACTCCCGGTTTAACTAAATCACCCCAATCCTTAATTTTTTTAGGATTATCTTTACGAACCAAGAAGACGATAGTCGAAGTATATGGTGTTGAATTTTGTGGGAATTTTTTTTGCCAATCTTTGGGTAATAAGTTGGTTTTTTCTGCAATTGCGTCTATGTCAGCAGCCAAAGCTAAAGTGACTACATCTGCATCTAAACCATCAATGACTGCTCGTGCTTGTTTGCCCGAACCACCATGTGATTGTTTGAAATTAAGATCTTGCCCTGTGGTTTTTTTCCAGTAAGCGCCAAATTGTTGATTAAAATTTTCGTAAAGCTCTCGGGTTGGATCATAAGAAACATTTAAGAAATCTTTGGCTGCTACATTCAGTGATGAAACAGAAATAAGTGCAGCAACCACCCCTAATTTAAATTTTGAAAAATGCATGTCTTTTTCCTCAGCAATATTTTTAAATGTTTTAAAACATGAGCTGAGAATAACCATATCTTCTATGCATAAAAAATAATAAAAAATGAATTTTATATGAATAAAAAAGATATTAAATTGCTGAAGCAGTTCTTAAACTAAGCCATCAATTTCAGGATATCTGGTTATGTCATGTTTAAAGAATGCACAGGAAATTACTGGGATATCATTATTAGATCGTGCTTTTCATTATGGCGATGGCTGTTTTAGCACAGCACGAGTGAGAGACGGAGCAATTGAACTTCAAGCGTTACATATGGCTCGATTAAGTTTGACCTGTGAGCGTTTAAAACTAAAGGTCGATTTAAGTTTAATTCAACAAAGTTTGAGTGTTCTAGAACAACAATTTGTACAGCTTAACGGTACTTTAAAAATCATCATTAGCCGTGGTGATGGACAACGTGGATATCATTTGCCAGATCATGTAGCAGACGTGTGGGTATTTTTTTATCCACATGCTGTGCAGGATTTTGAAATACAAAAAACCAAGTCGGGTGTATTACAACAAGCCTTAGGGCTTACGATGCCAAGTTTGGTCGGTTTAAAAACTCTAAACTGTTTGGAACAAGTTTTACTCAAACATGAGGCAAATCAAAAAGACTGGGAAGAGGCCTTAGTCACAGATGTTCAAGGTTCGGTCGTTGAAGGTGTGAGTAGTAATTGTTTCATTCGCTTAAACAATACATGGATTACCCCAGAACTTCGTTATAATGGTGTGCATGGTGTAATGCGTGCTGAAATTTTATCGCGTATGCAGAAGTTTGGTATTGCATGTCAACAACGTTTCATTGATATGGAAGAAATTTCAAAATTTGAAAGCGTATTTTTTTGTAATGCTTTAACTGCCATGAAAATAGCGACGGAACTTAATCAGCGACCTTTGAATGTTCAGCCTTGTACTGAACTTTTTAATATCCTTCAATTGAATCAGATTCATTAATATGCCCACCACAAAGCAAAAATCAAAAAAGAAAGCGACAAAAATATTACCCTTAAAAGGTCTTGGTCTTTTAATGCTGGGTTTTATTGGTCTAGCTTTTGTTATTTTATGGTCGAGTTTATTTAAGGCTTATCCTGTTAAGGGCCAAAAGCAAATGTTAGCCATAGGCACAGGAGATACTTATTCTGGTTTTATTGATCGTTTAGGACAAGAAGATAAAGTCAGTTTTCCTATTATTCTCAAGCTTTATCAAAAATTTATTATTCATGACACTTTAAAGGCTGGAGTTTACGAAGTGCAAAAAGGCATGAGTATTCGTCAAGTTATGGAGATGTTATCCAATTCTGAAAATGCACAAATGAATCGGATTTTAGTGATTGAAGGTACCACATTTAAGCAACTGCTTGAGCAACTCAAAAAAGATGATTTAGTCACTAAAGACGTGCTCAATCTGCCAAAAGAGCAAATGCTTAAAGCACTCAATATTCCATTTGAGCATCCAGAAGGATTGTTTGCACCGGATACTTATTTTTTTGCAAAAGGTGAAACGGATAAGAAAATTTTGACGGATTTATATCAACGTCAAATGAAATCATTGGACAAAGCGTGGGAAAAACGGGCAACTGACTTACCTTATAAAAATAAATATGAAGCTTTGATTATGGCTTCAATTATTGAGAAAGAAACCAGTCTAGATCGTGAGTTAGAACAAGTTTCAGGTGTATTCGTTCGACGTTTAAAACTGGGGATGCGTCTACAAACTGACCCTACTGTAATTTATGGTATGGGGGAAAATTATACAGGCAATATTACCCGCGCAGATTTGCGCACGCCTACAGCTTATAATACCTATACCAATAATGGCTTACCGCCAACGCCAATTGCTTTGCCAAGCCAGAAAGCAATTGAGGCCGCCATGCATCCTGACAATGCAAAAAATATTTATTTTGTTGCAACAGGCAATGGTGGACATACCTTTACTGCAAGTTTAGATGAGCATAATCGTGCCGTGCAAGATTACTTGGCAGTATTGAAAGCGAAAAAGGATTAAGGAATGTTTATTAGTTTTGAAGGCACAGAAGGTGTTGGTAAAACCACGCTGATTGGTAAAATTTATCATTATTTACAACAACAAGGCCAAGACGTTGTACTGACACGTGAACCTGGCGGAACGCCTATGGCAGAGCATATCCGTTCACTTTTATTGTCTGTTAATCCTGACGAAATGATGACCAATGACACCGAACTGTTGTTGATGTATGCGGCACGTGCACAACATTTACAGCAAGTCATTAAGCCTGCATTAGAGGCAGGTAAAACAGTACTATGTGATCGTTTTGTTGATGCAAGTTTTGCTTATCAATGTGCAGGACGTGGTTTAAGCGCAAAAAAATTGAATTTATTGAATCAAAACTTTGTGTCTTACTTGCCCCATATTACTTTTTGGCTCGATGCACCGACCGAAATAGGCATGTCACGTGCGCGCGAACGCGGTGACTTAGATCGTTTTGAACAAGAAAAAGCTATTTTTTTTGAGAAAGTACGCGCAGGTTATCAATCACTTTTCGAAAGAGAGGGTAACCGAATTAAGCGTTTGGATGCGACACAAACACCTGAACACGTTTTTGAGCAAGCTTTAAGCTACTTAAAATGATTTTGTGTCTTATTCTATTTTTTTCTAAGTGCAATAAATATTAAAAATATCAGTGTTTAATGTACATTATTTTCTTATATTTAAAATAATCATGGATGATTAAATGAAAAGTACCAAGGCAGAGATTATTACTTTCCTACAAGCCGAATTTCCGCAAAGTCTTGAAAAGTGTGAGATAGAAAATTTAACTGAAAAAGGCGCATCTATTATTTATTATGTAGGTGCTGAAGATTTAAGACCAGGCGGAACAGTATCAGGTCCCACCATGATGACTGCTGCCGATTATGCACTGTATATTGCCATCTTGGGCGAGATAGGCATAGTTGCTTTGGCTGTTACCACTAATTTGTCGATTAATTTTTTAAAGAAGCCAGCAGCAGAGCAAAATATTCGTGCAGTTTGTCAATTAATGAAAGTGGGTAAAGCATTAATTGTTGGCGATGTGTGGCTATATTCTATTGGTTCGGACCAAGCTATAGCACATGTTGTCGGCACGTACTCTATTCCTGCTAAAACGTAAAAATATAATTTTAATTTAAAAAACCGAACATTATGTTCGGTTTTTTAAATCTATGCTGAGGTTTAAAAGTACACAAAATAAAAAATTAAGGATTAACCAAAGGCGTTTCTACTTCAAAATGAGGCGGCACCAATACGGTTTTACGCAATTCTTCGGAGAGTTCTGGGTAATCCAAAGTAAAATGCAAACCGCGTGATTCTTTACGTTCCATCGCACAGCGTACAATCATCTCCGACACCAAAACAAGATTACGCAGTTCAATCAAGTTTTTACTGACTTGATAATCATTATAGTACTCGTTAATTTCTCGTTTCAGCATTTCGATACGATGTAGCGCCCGTTCCAAGCGTTTAGTCGTTCTTACAATTCCCACGTAATTCCACATGGTCTGACGTAACTCATCCCAGTTTTGTAAAATGACTACATCTTCATCGGGATTCATTACTTGTGAATCATCCCATGCTGGTGCATCAACAATAACGTAATTTCTATCAAATTGGCTTTCAATGTGTTTGGCAGCACTCATACCGTAAACAAAACATTCTAAAAGTGAGTTACTTGCCATTCGGTTAGCACCATGTAGCCCAGTGTAGGCTGTCTCACCAATTGCATATAGTCCAGCCAGATCGGTTTGACTATGTTCATCTACCATCACTCCACCACAGGTATAATGTGCAGCGGGAACCACAGGAATCATTTCTTTGGTAATATCAATGCCCAGTTCTAGCAAGCGTTGGTAGAGCGTAGGAAAATGTTCTTTCACAAATTCAGCAGGCTTGTGAGTAATATCTAGCCAAACATGACGTATTCCTAAACGTTTAATTTCATAATCAATAGCCCGTGCCACAATATCACGTGGCGCAAGTTCTGCACGTTCATCAAAACGAAGCATAAAGCGCTCACCATCAGGCAGGCGTAAATAAGCACCTTCACCACGCATCGCTTCAGTAATTAAAAATGAACGGGCTTGGGGGTGGTAAAGACAGGTCGGATGGAATTGATTGAATTCCATATTGGCCACACGGCAACCAGCCCGATATGCCATGGCAATTCCATCACCCGTCGCAATGTCAGGGTTAGAGGTATATAAATAGGCTTTCATCGCCCCGCCACAAGCCAAAGCAGTAGAGGGTGCTAAAAAGGTGTGTACTGTTTCAGTCTTTTCATCTAAAGCATATAAACCCAAATTACGATTCGGTGTTGTCGCTAATCCTAGTTTTTGCGAAGTAATTAAATCAATTGCAATATAATTTTCAAAAATTGTAAGATTTGATTTTTCTTGAGCACGTTGAACTAAAGTGGTTGAGATGGCGCGGCCTGTCGCATCTGCTGCATGTATAATACGGCGTTGTGAGTGACCGCCTTCACGAGTTAAATGAAGTTGTTCTTGTTCATCTAGCGTGAATTGCACTCCATGTTCTAACAAGAAATTAACTGAAGGTTTTCCACCTTCCACCGTTTGTCTGACTGCCTCTATTTCACACAAATGTGCACCCGCAATCATGGTGTCATCAATATGCTGTTCTATCGAATCAGTTTCATCAAGAACAGCTGCTACACCACCTTGTGCATAAAACGTACTTGCATCTGTTAAAGTCGATTTTGCCAAAACTGCGATGTTGAAGTGATCAGGTAGCGATAACGCTAGGCTTAAACCTGCACCGCCACTTCCCACAATGATCACATCAAAATGATGCGTTGTGTTTAAATTAGACATGTCCATCAGCTAATTTCAAAAAAGTTTGGTAATGACACCGCTTTTTTGATCAAAAAACAAGAGCTAATATGCTTATACATGATCAGAAAAAGCAATAAGGTCAGAAGATTTAAGAAATTTTATTTATATTCTAGCGTAAACATCATCAACATTTTATTACCCAAAACAAACAAAATTTATGCTAAAAACGGGTTACCTACACATATCTATAATGAAATGGAATGAATGCTGATATGAAAAATAGCTATTTAACCAAAGGGGTATTCGCTACTGTATTTACATTGGCGAGTATACAAACTTATGCAGCATCTCCCGTTGATTTTTCGAATTTGGTTGCACAAGTCAGTCCTGCGGTAGTGAGTGTCAATGTTGTAAAAAAAATGACACAAGAAGAATTATTACAGCAGCAAGTTCCAGAAATTTTACGTCGTTTCTTTGGTAATCAAGTGATTATTCCTCAGCAACAAGCACCACAAGAAAAAACGGGCTACGGTAGTGCTTTTTTTATTAGTAAAGATGGTTATTTGCTGACCAATCACCATGTGGTTGAAGATGCTTCTAAAGTGACTATTATGTTGAACGATCGCCGTGAAATTGATGCCACAGTGGTGGGTAGTGATGAACGTACAGATGTCGCCTTACTCAAAGTGAATGGTTCAAACTTTCCAGAGTTAAAAACTGGAAATGTTGATCAGCTAAGAGTGGGAGAGCCGGTACTTGCGATCGGCTCGCCGTTTGGATTTGATTATTCTGCATCAGCAGGTATTGTCAGTGCAAAAATGCGGAATATGATGGGGGAAACCTCCGTGCCTTTTATTCAAACCGATGTTGCTTTAAATCCAGGTAATTCAGGCGGCCCTTTATTTAACCAGCGTGGTGAAGTGGTGGGGGTGAACTCGCGGATTTTTAGTGGAACAGGTGGCTATATGGGCTTGTCATTTTCTATTCCGATTGATGTTGCCATGGATGTTGCTGATCAGTTGAAAAAGAATGGTAAAGTCACCCGTTCTTATTTGGGAGTCATGCTTCAAGATATTGACCGTAACTTGGCAGAGTCTTATCGTTTGGACAAACCAGAAGGCGCTTTGGTGACTGAGGTTGCACCTAATTCACCAGCTGCGAAAGCGGGGCTTCAAACAGGTGATGTTATTTTAAAATATAACGGTTCTGCTATTTCAAGAACATCTGATTTACTGAATTACCTCAATCGAACTTCGCCAAATCAGGTGATACAACTTCAAATACTACGTGATGATAAAACCCGTAATATTTCAGCGACTTTAACTCTTGCACCAGATGATACTCCTGCGAAAGTGGAACAAAACGCGAAAAATAATGGACCAGTATTAGGCGTGAGTATTCGTAACTTAACGGCCGCTGAGCAATCGCAGTTAGAGGTTAAGGGCGGAATATTCATTCAAGAAGTAAAACGAGAAGGGATTGCTGCACAAGCACGAATTACTGCGGGTGATGTAATTACTCAGGTGAATAATAAAGTCATTTTAAATAGTGTTGATTTTGTGAAAGCGGCTTCTGAATTGAAAAAAGGAACGGTCGCGCGAGTGTCTATTATTCGTCAGGGACAACGCGCAATTGTAGGTATGCGTATTGAGTAAAAATTAATCTTGAATAAAAAACCACTCTGAAAATGAGTGGTTTTTTTATGATTGACCGAAATATAGGTGAGAGGATGATTTTACTCTCGTATTAAATTCCTTAAACTGCGGATGATTGAGTCATTTTTAGAAATAAGAGATAAATAAACAATGAGTACAGTTTTTGATTTACAAATCACTGTTCAATCCTGTCATATAGACAGTTTGGGTCATGTCAATAATGTCATCTATATGCAGTGGATGTAGAATGTCGCAACAGCACATATTGAAATCCTAGGTTTAGGACTAAAAGAATATCTTGAGTTAAAACATGCCATGGTGGCTGTTGAACATCATGTGCATTATCGTAAAGCAGCATTTGAAGGCGAAAAAATTATTTTACGTACATGGTTAAATGATTTGAATGCGCTTTATTCTTTCCGCCAATACGTTTTTTATCGTTCTGAGGATCAGGCTATTGTATTTACAGGTAATACGAAATGGGCCTGTGTCGAAATTGCAACAGGTCGTCCAAAACGAATGTCACCTACATTTAGTCAAGCCTATCAGCCTATTACAGAACAGTTAAATCCTTTAGATTTTTCGAATTTATATACAATGGTTGTTGAACAATAAATGGTCGAAGCGGAGCTTGTTCATTTTAATTAAGCAATTTAAAAGCAAAGTTTTGTAGAAGAATCGGACTATTTTTAAAAGCTCACTGTATTTTTGACCATGTACTGCTTATACTGTGCAACATCTTTGGAATATCCTTTTTTGCACGTCATAAACACTGTTTATATTCAGGTAAGTGATTGTGTATTTTGATTTAGAGTAGTTTATGGCAGTTGCTAAAAAGTCAGTCAATATCAATAATATACGGAATTTTTCGATTATTGCGCATATTGACCACGGTAAGTCGACACTTGCAGATCGATTTATTCAAACCTGTGGTGGTCTTCAAGCCCGAGAAATGCAAGCTCAAGTGCTCGACTCTATGGATATTGAGCGTGAGCGTGGTATTACCATTAAAGCGGCTTCGGTCACGCTATATTATACCCATCCCAATGGTGAAGAATATCAATTAAATTTTATTGATACGCCTGGGCACGTCGACTTTTCTTATGAAGTATCACGTTCATTGGCTGCCTGTGAAGGTGCTTTGTTGGTCGTTGATGCAGCACAAGGGGTCGAAGCACAGTCCGTTGCAAACTGCTATACCGCTCTTGAGCAGGGTTTAGAAGTTCTTCCAGTATTAAATAAAATTGATTTACCTCAAGCTGAGCCTGAACGTGTCATTCAAGAAATTGAAGATATTATTGGGATTGAAGCAACTGAAGCGCCGACCTGTTCAGCAAAAACTGGCTTGGGTGTTGAAGGGGTTTTAGAAACGCTGGTTAATGTGATTCCGCCACCTGTAGGCGATCGTAATGCGCCTTTACAAGCCTTAATTGTTGATTCATGGTTTGATAATTATCTAGGTGTTGTTTCTCTGGTTCGTGTTAAAGAAGGTCGTATCCGTAAGGGCGACAAAATGTTGGTGAAATCAACAGGTCAAACACACATTGTTACATCAGTGGGTATTTTTAATCCGAAACACTTTGAAACAGGTGAGTTAGAAGCAGGCGAAGTTGGATTTGTGATTGCAGGAATTAAAGACATTTTTGGTGCACCCGTTGGTGATACCATCACATTGTCTAGCACGCCTGATGTTGCTGTTTTGCCCGGTTTTAAAAAGGTCAAACCGCAGGTGTATGCAGGGTTATTTCCCATTGATGCCAGTGATTTTGAGCCGTTCCGTGAAGCTTTACATAAACTACAAATCAATGATTCCGCGTTATTCTTTGAACCTGAAAGTTCTGATGCACTTGGTTTTGGGTTCCGCTGTGGCTTCTTAGGCATGCTACACATGGAAATTGTACAAGAACGCTTAGAGCGTGAGTATGATTTAGACCTGATCAGCTCCGCACCAACGGTTATTTATGAATCATTGATGAAAAATGGTGAAATACGTTATATCGACAGTCCATCAAAAATGCCTGATGGTTCTACTGTTGAAGATTTACGTGAGCCCATTGCTGAATGTCATATTCTTGTTCCGCAAGAATATTTGGGTAATGTCATGACCCTGTGTGTAGAGCGTCGTGGTGTTCAAAAAGAGATGAAATTCTTAGGTAAACAAGTGTCGTTGACTTTTGAAATTCCGATGGCAGAAGTCGTCATGGACTTTTTTGACCGTTTAAAGTCTTGCTCACGTGGTTTTGCTTCACTCGATTATAATTTTGTCCGTTTTGAAAGCTCATCTTTAGTCAAAGTCGATGTACTGATTAACGGTGATAAAGTAGATGCTTTGGCGATGATCTGTCATCGTAATGACGCACGTCATCGTGGTATTGCGCTTGTGGAAAAAATGAAAGAATTAATTCCACGTCAAATGTTTGATGTTGCCATTCAAGCTGCTATTGGCGCACAAATTATTGCGCGTTCTACTGTAAAAGCAATGCGTAAAAACGTATTGGCTAAATGTTATGGTGGTGACGTTTCACGTAAGAAAAAACTGTTATCTAAGCAAAAAGAAGGTAAGAAACGCATGAAACAAGTGGGAAGTGTTGAAATTCCACAAGAAGCGTTCCTTGCTGTATTAAAAGTAGAAAGATAATAAAGTTGAGGATATAAACCCATGGATTTTGATTTTAATTTAATCCTTGTACCCGCCACACTCATTTTCTTTTTGGTGTGGTTATTGGATAAGTTTGTGTTTAAACAAAGACAGACTCGTGGCAAGGGCAATGAAAACTTCATTATTACATGGGCTTATGACTTTTGGCCTGTATTGGCTGTGGTATTGATTCTCCGTTCGTTTTTATATGAACCCTTTAATATTCCATCTGATTCAATGGTGCCGACACTAGAAACTGGCGATTTTATTTTGGTGAATAAATACCAATATGGTGTACGTCTACCTGTTGTAAATAAAAAAATAATAGATGTTGGTGAACCAGAGCGTGGTGATGTAATTGTATTCCGTTATCCACCGCAACCGACCATTAGTTATATTAAACGTGTGGTCGGTTTGCCAGGTGATCATATTGTTTATGATCATGGCCAATTGACGATCAATGGCAATAAAGTTGCTAAAGTTCCCGTTGAGTTTAGTCGTGAAAAAGATATTTTAGATACGCCAACATCAATTTACCATCAAGAAACATTAGGTAAACATACCTTCAAAATGCGTGAGTTAGAAGGTGTAAATGTGGCACGCCAAGCCCCATTTATCAATTATGTTGAAAATGGTAAATATTCGGTTGAAAATGGTTTATATTGGGAAGTTAAAGTACCTCAAGGTCATTACTTTGCGATGGGAGATAATCGTGATCAGAGTGCTGACAGTCGTTTTTGGGGCTTTGTACCAGAAGAGAATTTAACAGGACGTGCATTCTTTATTTGGATGCACAAAGAACCTGGATTTAAATTACCATCATTTGCTCGTAATGGTAAAATTGATTAAGCATCATTGGAAAATAAAAAATGCATAAAAATGAAAAAGGTGCATCATATATTGGAATATTAATTGCAATTGTCGGTTTTGCTTTTTTAGCAAAAATTGCAATTGCAGTATGGGGTCCATATTGGGATGATAGAGTGATTAATGGACAGATTGAAGAATTAGTGAAAAGTAGTCCAGCTAACGTTGATCCTGCCAAATTTGCAAGTCAGATGAGTCAACGTTTAGACATGAACAATGTGCGTGATATTAAGTTTGATGAAATTGCGCAAGTGACGAATATTGATGGTCTACAAGTGAAAAAAGATTATGAGATAAGAAAACCATTCTTACTCAATATAGATTTAGTGTTAAATTTCGAGAAAAGTTTTGATCAAAGGTCAGTCCAAACTAAGTGATATGCGCTTAGTCAGCCGTATCGGTTATCAGTTCAAGCAGCCTGAATTATTAAAGCTTGCATTGACACATCGATCGGTAAGTCACAAATCTAATTATGAGCGTTTGGAGTTTTTAGGCGATTCATTATTAGGGATGATCATTGCCCATTATTTGTATGAAACCTACCCACATGAAAATGAAGGGCGTTTAACACGTATGCGTGCCACATTGGTTCGCCAAGAAGCATTAGGCAAAATTGCAAACGATCTAAAACTGAGCCCTTGTTTAATTTTAAGCACGGGCGAGTTAAAGTCGGGAGGACATCATCGAGAGTCTATTCTTGCTGATACTGTAGAAGCCATTATTGGTGCTATTTATGTGGATTGCAGTGACTTAAATATCTTGCAAGATATTGTACTGAAATGGTACACCCCATATTTAGACCATATTGAACCTACAGACCAACTTAAAGATCCTAAATCACGTCTGCAAGAATATTTACAAGCACGTAAAAAACCTCTCCCTATTTACGATGTCGTGGATATTCAAGGTGATGCTCCGAATCAGCATTTCAAAGTGGAATGTATTATCGAAGGATTGCCAGTGGTCTATGGTGAAGGTTCTAGTCGCCGCTTTGCTGAACAAGCAGTTGCAGCGGATATTTTAAAACAATTGGAGTAGTCGTTTAAATGACCACACATTCTGATCACACTGATGCTGATCACGAGCCGCAAAATAACGGTAATGAATTAATTAATGATTTTTTTAGTTCGCAAGGAACCACGATTCCTTCCGATTTTAAAAGTGGATTTGTCGCGATTGTAGGTCGTCCAAATGTGGGCAAATCTACCTTGATGAACCATATTTTAGGACAAAAACTTTCGATTACTTCTCGTAAGCCACAAACGACTCGTCATAAAATTGTTGGGATTGATACGCGTGAAAAATCTCAGGCTGTATTTGTTGATACACCAGGGATGCATAAAAAAGAAGTCCGTGCCATCAATAAAATGATGAACCGTGCAGCAAGTTCGGCATTGCGTGATGTCAACTTAGTATTGTTTGTTCTGGATGCTGATAAATGGACTCAAAATGATGAGCTCGTTTTGGAAAAACTGAAGAATGCTGAAATGCCAGTGATTCTGGTCATCAATAAAATTGATACCCTTGAAAATAAAAACCATGCATTACCTTTGATTCAAGAACGTTCTAAATTAATGAATTTTGCAGAAGTTGTTCCTGTTTCTGCACTTCGTGGTGCAAATCTTGAACATTTACGTGACACGATTGAGCAATATTTACCATTTCAACCACCCCTTTATGCTTTAGATCAAATTACGGATCGTTCAGAACGTTTCTTGGCTTCAGAAGTGATTCGTGAAAAAATTATGCGTCAACTCGGTGAAGAGCTGCCTTATGATTTAACGGTGCAAATTGAATCATTTAAGACTGAAGAGGCGACAGTGAATGAAAAAACAGGTCGTCCAAAACCCGCGTGTACTTATATTGATGCCACTATTTTCGTTGATCGCCAAGGCCAAAAAGCCATTGTGATTGGTGAAAAAGGGGCCAAACTGAAAAAAATTGGTATGGATGCCCGTGCTGATATGGAAAAAATGTTCGAACAAAAGATCATGCTGACCCTGTGGGTGAAAGTTAAAGGTGGATGGTCTGATGATGAACGTGCTTTAAAAAGCTTAGGGTATAGTGATATCTAAGCATTTTAATTTAAGTCACTCTTTTATAGGAATGGTAATGATGAAAGTATTAGCTATTGTGGCATGTGTTCTATTCTTGCAAGGCTGTATTCATAAACTTGTTACTGTTCCTGTAAAAGTGGCTTATAAAACCACCAAAGGTGTCGTAAAAGGAACTGCAGCTGTCGTAGGTGCAGTGATTCCCGATGGGGATGATGAAGATGAAGCAGACTCTAAAAAAAATAAAGATTAGACACCGAATTTCATGCGAAATGAAGTATTGCATGGTTATTTAATCCATCATCGTAAATACCGTGAACGTAGCCATATTGTGCATTTATTTACACAAGAGCATGGTCGTGTCGATGGTATTTTAAGACAAACGCCACCACCGCAATATCAGCCGATATGTTTGCAGGCATCTGGTAAATCGGAACTTAAAAATTTTACCAAGGTAGAAATTGTCAATCAGCCTGTTTTTTTCTTTGGAGATGCTTTTTTTTCTGGTTTCTATCTCAATGAAATTATTCTTCGCTTATGCCCCATTGAAGTCGAAATGCCAGAAACTTTTGTGCAATATCATCATACTTTGCAACAGTTACAGCAATTGACTCAACAAACAAATTCGAATGTTTTTTTAAGACAGATTTTACGTCAGTTTGAACATGCACTTTTGGAAGAATTGGGTTATGCCCTTGATTTTACCCAAGACGCACAGCAACAACAGATTTTAGAAAAACAAAATTATTTATTCCAACTGAATGATGGATTTATTGCGACAGCACAACAATCACGCTCAACCTTATCAGGACAGAATATTCTCTCCATGCGTGAGTATGAAAAGGGTAGGGATTTTAATCCTGAACAGTTACAATTATTGGCACAACTTTACCGACAGATGATCACTTCATTGTTGGGAGACCGACCGCTTAAAAGCCGTCAATTGTGGATTCAAAATACTCAATCTCAATCATAATTGGTAGGACATTCTTATGGCTGCATTGCTTGGTGTAAATATTGACCATGTAGCGACATTGCGACAAGCGCGTGGAACGACTTATCCAGATCCAGTCAATGCTGCATTGATGTGTGAACAAGCGGGTGCTGAAGGGATTACCTTGCATTTACGTGAAGACCGTCGCCATATTCAGGATGATGATGTACGACGTATGCGTCCTTTACTGAAAACGCATATGAATTTAGAAATGGCAGTTACACCTGAAATGGTCGAATTTGCCAAAGAAATAAAACCGCAACATGTATGTTTAGTGCCAGAAAAACGTCAGGAAGTGACGACTGAAGGTGGACTTGATGTTTTAGGTCATTTCGACGAGGTCAAAGCAGCGACACAAGCCTTAACAGCCATTGGTTGTGATGTGTCTTTGTTTATTGATGCCGATATTGCACAAATCGATGCTGCACTTGCTTGCGGTGCACCCACGATTGAATTGCATACAGGTGCTTATGCTGATGCAGAAACTACCGAAGCGCAACAATATGAATTGGAGCGTATTGTAAAAGGTGCTGAATATGCCGCAGCCAAAGGCCTAGTGGTCAATGCAGGGCATGGTCTAAACCTTGAAAATGTCACACCAATTGCTCAAATTCCACAAATCCATGAGCTTAATATTGGTCATTCGATTATTGCTGATGCTGTATTTGTCGGCTTAGCCCAAGCGGTTCAACAAATGAAAGCTGTTATTAAAGCAGCAAGATAAGTTTAGAATGATGTCCTCAATAAATTATAACGATCTCATGAAACCCGTTTTGGGTTTTTTGGGATGTGAAACACCGAAAGCTTGGTTAGATGAAGCTATGAATAACCTTGAGTTACTCATGCAAGATCATGCCAATTGTGAAAAAAAAGCAGCAGGTACAGCCATGAACCTGATGTTTCGCTACACTTTTTTTACCGATTTACAGGTTAAATTGGCACAATTAGTGCGCGAAGAAATGCTGCATTATGAACAAGTGCTTGAATTAATGACCAAGCGTGGGCAGGAATGGCAATCGATTAGTGCTGGTCGTTATGCGGGAGGCATGCGTAAAGAGGTACGAACGTATGAGCCTGAAGCTTTAATCGACATTATGATTATTGGGGCATTTGTAGAAGCGCGTTCCTGTGAACGATTCTATGCACTTGCACCACTTGTAGATGAAGACTTGGGTAAATATTATCGTTATCTTCTGAAATCTGAATCTCGCCATTTTGAGGATTATTTAGCCTTAGCATTAGATGTTGCTCAAACGTCAAAGTTAAAAAACCCTAAAGAAGATATTCAGCAGCGTATTGCACACTTTCGTGAAGTTGAAAAAAATCTGATTTTAAGCCCAGATCATCTATTTCGCTTTCATAGCGGCGTGCCAAGTCAAGCGGCTTAATCTCTCGTTCTTCAAAAAATCCTCTATTTGTATAGGGGATTTTTTATGACTCTTAATTTTTAAATATAAAAAACAAAAATGCCAACCTAAATGGATTAAATTGGCATCGCTAGATCAGTTTGGTTTTTTAATTTGCTGTAAATTAAGCTTCGATAGTTTGCACGGCAATTTTTTTCGCAGGATCGGCTTTGCGACGTACCGCTGGAACAGGCTCGCCATAATATTGACGGTCTGCAAAATAGCTTGAACGCACCATTGGTGCAGCCCAGATATTTTTGAAACCGAGCTTTTGACCGTGTGCGGTATAGCGTTCAAACTCTTCAGGGGTTACAAAACGGTCAAGTGGTGCATGTTGTTTAGACGGTTGTAAATACTGACCGATGGTGATGTAGTCCACATCATGTGCACGTAGATCGTCTAGGAGCGCCAATACTTCTTCTTCAGTTTCACCTAAACCAACCATCAAACCACATTTTGTCGGAACATCAGGACAGTATTCTTTAAACATTTTAAGTAAGTCTAATGAATGCTGATAATCAGAACCTGGACGCATCGCTTTATATAAACGCGGTACGGTTTCAATATTATGGTTAAACACATCAGGTGGACATTCCGTCATGATACGTAAAGCCACATCCATACGACCACGGAAATCTGGAACCAAAATTTCAAGCAAAGTTTTTGGACTTAAATCACGTGCTTCTTTAATACAATCGACAAAGTGCTGAGCCCCACCATCGCGAAGATCATCACGGTCAACCGATGTAATCACAGCATATTTTAAACCCAGATTTGAAATGGTTTCCGCCATGTGACGTGGTTCATCTGGATCTAACGCATTCGGGCGACCATGTGCAACATCACAGAACGGACAACGACGTGTACAAATATCACCCATGATCATAAAGGTTGCCGTACCGCCACCAAAACATTCAGGTAAGTTCGGACATGCAGCTTCTTCACAAACGGTATGTAATTTTTGAGCACGTAAAGTTGTTTTAATGCGTTGAACTTCTTCAGGAGCTGCCATTTTCACCCGAATCCAATCAGGCTTACGTGGGGTTTCAACCGTAGGTATCACTTTTACAGGTATACGAGCGACCTTTTCTGCGCCACGAAGTTTGACACCCTGTTCAGGTTTACGGTTTTCAGACATATTCAACTTTCCACTGTTTTAGACGGGGGAGATGCTAAAAGAAGCTTTTTTATTATAACGAACTTGAGTCTAAATAGGGCGAAAAGGGTATTCATTTAATAAATGTAGTCATCAGATAATATAGGACAGGTAAATACAGCAAATTGCGATTAATTACGTCATAATATGCAGAAGATAAACAGAATATTGAAAAGAGGAGCGTTGAATGCCACGTAAAAAAGAGGTCGTTAACGGAACTTTCGTTAAATATGACGCGGTCGTTCTCGGTTCAGGCCCTGCAGGTGAAGGCGCGGCAATGAAGCTGGCGAAAGCAGGTAAGCGTGTTGCAATAGTGGATATGCGTGAGCAGTTAGGTGGTAACTGTGCACATGTAGGAACAATTCCAAGTAAAGCATTGCGTCAGACCGTATCTAGCATTATTCGTTATCAACGTGACCCGATGTTTCAGAAAGTGGGGGATTGGAAACAATTCACCATGAAACAAGTGCTACGTAATGCACATAAAGTCATTCAACAACAAGTGGATACGCATTCACGTTTTTATGATCGAAATAAGATTGATATTTATCATGGACGTGCTTATATCCAAGATAAAAATACAGCGTTAATTTTTACTGATGATGGCATCAAAGAAAGTATTATCTTCAAACAATTAGTGATTGCAACAGGTAGTCGTCCATATCGTCCAACGATATTGGATTTCAATCATCCATGTGTTTTTGATTCGGATAAAATTTTAGATTTGGATTTTCCGATTCAAAAAATCATTATTTATGGTGCTGGGGTGATTGGCTGTGAATATGCTTCCATCTTTATTGGATTAGGTCATAAAGTCGATCTCATTAATACTCAGCATAAATTGCTCAGTTATTTGGATGATGAAATTTCAGATGCTTTGTCTTATCACTTACGTGAACAAGGTGTCTTGATTCGCCACAATGAACAAATTGATCATTTGGAAACCTTTGATGATCATGTCGTGATGCATTTGCTGAGTGGCAAGAAAATTAAAGCAGATGCTATTTTATGGTGTAATGGACGTTCAGGTAATACTGATGGCTTAGGTTTGGAAAATGTTGGCATTACCCCGAATAGTCGTGGTCAAATTACTGTTAACGATCAGTATCAAACTGAAGTCGAAAATATTTATGCTGCTGGAGATGTAATTGGTTGGCCATCTTTAGCTTCTGCTGCCTATGACCAAGGTCGTTGTGCAGGCGCGAATATGAGCGGTGAAGAAAATGTTGCACCTGTTACTGATATTCCAACGGGAATTTATACCATTCCAGAAATTTCATCGATTGGTAAAAATGAACAACAATTGACTGAGGAAAAAATTCCTTATGAAGTTGGACAAGCTTCTTTCCGTCATCTTGCCCGTGCGCAAATTACGGGTGATACCGTCGGTGAGCTGAAAATTTTATTCCATCGTGATACTTTGGAAGTTCTAGGTGTGCATTGCTTTGGTAATAATGCAGCGGAAATTATTCATATTGGTCAAGCAGTCATGAATAGTCCAAACAATACTATTAAGTACTTTGTTGAAACTACGTTTAACTATCCAACCATGGCCGAAGCGTATCGTGTCGCGACTTTGAACGGTATGAATCGTTTGTTCTAATTTTAATTTAAGTCTTGTGTTGAGTACCCGTAAGTTTGAATGCTTGCGGGTTTTTTGTTGTTCGCGCATTGGAAATCGATACATCATCAATTTAGTCATGAAATCAGCCAAATCAATCCTGTATAAATATAATTTGGATGTAATATGAATGAAATTTTGAAGATTTCTTTCGTTGATTATTTTTCTTTATAAATTTAAAAAGCTTACCTATCTATGATGGGAGAAAATCATTTTTTGTCAGAAAATTGAAATACAGTAAATGAGAAAAATGAAAAATATTGGAATTGATTGTGAAGATTTTATGATTAGAATAATAAAAATTTTAGAGATTTTTTAAAGAAAGCGATACATTGATCGATCAAATGTTGAAAGGGTAATGTATCACTTGATCCTGTTTTAGAACGGTCTTCCACCAGCCAGACTAATACGTTTGAGTAAACGTCTTTGATCACTTGGAAATGGACGACGTGAGTGTAGAGTGGCTTGATTATCCCAAAAAATGATATCACCTTGTTCCCATTGATGTTCATAGCGGAATTCTGGTTTTAAAATATGTTCACGTAATTTTTCAATGAGTTCACTACCAATCTGATCATCTTCATTTACAAGCTCTACTTCGCTATGCGTATTCAGCCACAATGCTTTACGGCCACTTTCAGGATGTGTTCTCACCAGTGGATGTGGATAAGCATGCCCAATAATAGGCTGATCTTTAAAGCGATATTTCGGGGAAGTACCATAACCACCCTCCTTTGGAGTACCTTTGTTGTTTTGGAAGCGTACGAATGGGTTATAGGTAATGAGCTGTAACTGATTAATATACTGTTTGGTATTATCGTCTAAAGCTTCATAGGCTTTAATGGTATTAAACCAAGCAGTCTGTCCACCATTTTGTGGTAATTCTATGGCATATAACAATGAACCAAAAGAAGGAAGTGGTGTCCATTGGTGATCTGCATGTGGGGTAAGTTCACCATGACCTGTATAGTCGCCTTTACCTACCGCATTGGATACGGGAACAACATCAGGCGGTGTGCCGGAATCTTCTTGTGTGGCCAATACGGGATTATCTGCACTTGGACGGAAAATTGAGCCAAAATAACTGGCAAAAGCCAAATATTGCAGGTCGTCTAAACTTTGGTTTTTAAAGACCAGAATTAAATGTTCAGCCAATGCCTGCTTTAAGCGATAAATTGTTTCTCCAGACTGTGCTTTTTTTGCATCTAATCCAAAAACTGCAGCACCTAAGGCTTCATCTTTTAAAGGAACAATCGTAATTTCAGTCGGGTTTTGAAATTGTTCAGCTTGATGCCAACGTGGTGCGTCATGAATGGCTTGTGAAAGTTGGGTTAAGCTGGTCATGGTAATTTCTCTAGTTTGTTTAATATCAAATCAATCTAGAAAAAAATACCGCTTAATAGAAATCACAAGAATTGCTAAGCTTATGAAAAGGCAGAAAAAAGTTAATAAATGTTTGATTTATTAACTTTTATTTAATCTTGGAAATTAAAGTCAAATCACTGCTGGAAAATGTCAAAGAATTGACAATTAATGTGCACAGAAGGCTTGATTGAAGTATTCAAACAGTTGCGGTGTTTGTAACCACAGTAGAATTGCTAAACTGAATAATCCAATCATCATCACAACCAGTATAATTTTTAAACCCAATTGAGTGTTAATCATGAATGACAGCCTTCTCATTGACGAAGAAATGTACCAGTACACCGACCACACTTAATACTATTGAAACGATCCATACTAAATTGTAGTTGCCCGTCATGTCATGGTTGACACCACCGAGCCATCCACCAAAAAATGAACCGACTTGATGAGTAAAAAATATAATGCCACTGAGCATGGATAGGTATTTAACTCCAAACATGTTGGCCACAATACCATTGGTTAATGGCACAGTAGAGAGCCACAATAAACCCATAATGATGCCAAATGTATAAATTGTCCATGTGCTTAATGGAAGGGCTAAAAAGCCTATAATGACTATTCCACGTAAACCATATAATCCCATCAGAAGTTTGGGTTTGGAATATTTACCGCCTAACCAACCTGCAGTATATGTTCCGACAATATTGAATAATCCTACTAAAGCCAGAAAAATAGTTCCTGTCGTTGCACTAAATCCATGATCAATCAGATAACCGGGTAAATGGATACCAATAAAGACCACTTGAAATCCACAGACTATAAAGCCTAAGCCTAAAAACCAAAAGGGCTGATGATTTTTCGCAATGACTAAGATTTGTTTAAAACCTAAGGATGGTTTTGTCACTTGACCGATAATATTTGGTGCAACATACATTGGGGCTTTAAGCATCCATGCCAATGGCACAATGAGAGCCACTAAAATTGCACTCACGACCAAGGCCGCTGACCAACCAAAATTTTGTAAGAGTAGAAGGGTAGAAGGCAGCATAATGAATTGCCCAAAGGACCCTGCTGCGCTGGCAATTCCCATGGCAAGACTACGTTTTTCAGGATGCGCTGCCCGTCCTACCGCAGATAATAAAATTGGAAAAGAGGTGGCAGATAAAGCCAAGCCTAAAATTAAACCGACACTTAAATTTAACAGTAACCCTGTAGAACTAAAGGCCATAAGCAACAAGCCGATGCAATAGAGTGCACCACCTACTGCGACCACTATTTTACTACCATATTTATCTGCGAAAGCACCCGTAATAGGTTGAACAGCTCCCCAGACTAGATTTTGCATAGCAATCGCGAGGCTGAAAACATTATGCCCCCAGCCGAATTCACTACTCATAGGGACAAGATAAAGACCAAATGCATGCCGAATACCTAAAGATAAACCCAAAATGAGCGCACTTCCAATTAACATATAAATCAGAGGTTTAGAAAAACGTGTGTCCGACATATTTTTAGCCATAAACTTATTTTAATATCAGGATATTATTCCTTTTTGAAGGGTGATGCGATGAAATAAAATTTAAACAAAAGATAAAATTAAGTTATAGAACAGAGAATTAAAATAAAAAAGACGACATAAAGTCGTCTTCTTTAGCATTTTGATTTAGAAGCGCATCCCTACACCTGCATAAGCCAGAACAGGATTAATCTCAATATCGGCTGTTGAGCGAATCAATTCACCCAGTTTTGCATCACTGACTGTGATAGTGGTTTCATTTTTTAAATGTGCGTAGGACAAAGAGCCTACAGCAAACCATTTGTCATTAAAGTCGTAAGTAAAACCTACAGTGGCAATAGGTGCAATAGCATCAGTTGCTTCTAAATCGACTTGGGGGTTGGCTTTGCTTGGCGTACGTTCTAAAGCCGCGCCTGCATTACCTTCTTTAATATTCGCAATCATATGACCTGCTGCAATTAAATCTTGTTCTGTACGTGGATTAATTTCAAGTTCATTAAAATAAGCATACATCACACCCAAACCAACATAAGGCCGGAATTTATTTACACCTGTTTTGCCAAAATGATATTGGAACTCAAAAGCTGGCGTCCAAGCACGAGCTGATGCCGCAGGCCCATAGGCTTCTAAATCGGTAATTAAAAGATCGTTTTTAAGGTCAATATTCAGAAATTTTAAATCAAGATCACCAATTTGCGGGGTAGCAATCGCGGAAAAAGGTGCATAAATTTTTCCTTTACCTTGTAAATCTACTTTCGGTGGAATTCCACCCTTAATTTCGAATGAAACATGATCGGTGAAAAAGTAATTCGATATAATCCCCAATGTGGTCACGTCATCGGCTTCAAGACCAGTTCCTTGTGCTTCCCAACTTTCTAAACCACTAATTTTTGAATTGCCACTAAGGCCTGCGGGTAAGTTACCACCCGTGAAAAAACCTACAAATTCTAAGGCTGCGGCAAGTCCTGCCTGATCAACATCTGGATTGAGGTTATTTAATACGGTATCAACTTTAATATCACCGTTTTTAGCAACTTCACCATTTTTAACTGCGGTACTAATTTGAAATGGCTGAGCTTTACCTTGAGGCATGACATGTAATGCACCTACCGATACAGAAAAGCGTTTAAAACCATCACCATCTTTTAAACTAAAATAAGGTGATTCGGCATAGCTGATTGCAGGTACGGCAGCAAGTGATGAAATAAGACAAAGTAACGATTTTTTCATTCGAGGGGACTCCATGTCCATTTACGTTTATACATTTTTTTTCTTTGACAATGCGGATTGTATAGTTGTATTTAAAACAAAATGTACTAAAAATTATAAAACTAGTTGTCTTCATGTAAAAAAATAGGCTAATTTGTTTTAATTAAGTAGGTGTGTTTTATTCTATAAAATTATTTAATTTCAGTAACTTATGGTTTTTTATTTAGATTTTGATTAATTTTTATGCGATATTATGATTCTTTTTTTAACATATTTTTATCGTGTACTTGTTATTAAACGGGAAGTGGTTTTTTAAATTTGCAATGGCGAAATAAATATTTTAAATCGTTCAATATTTTTTTGAAGAATCTAATCTCGCACTTAAACTCATTTTTTCGTACAATACCCTCTATAAATTATTGAGTGAATCATATGAGCACCCAAAATACTCCCAAGAAGAAAGCATTAGTCAATTTGCCATTTCCGATACAAAAAGAAACTGAGCAGAACCTTGATGAAATCTTGGATGACGTTCGTCCACGTCCACAGCGTTATGCTGATCGTACATGGATGCCACCTCGTGGTACTCGGCGTTCATTTGGTAAGCGTTAAGCGTCAAATAAAAAAACCATGGAGATTCATGGTTTTTTTATGTTTAATCATCGCTTAGCTGATTAAGATTCAGTGAGTGTTGTTGTGTGTTTTGTATACTTTAAATAGTAATTTTTCTTTTCACGATACATCACTGTATCTGCACGTTTCAGCATATCTTTCATCGTTTCTCCATTTTGCAGAGTGGCATAACCAATCGATAAAAGAATGGGTTGATTTGCATAAAACTGATTATCAACTGATAAAAGTTCTTCTAGGCTTTGTACGCAATTCTGTAATGCTGCCTCATCTGCTCCTGGTAAAAGAATCACAAATTCATCACCTCCAATACGACAAGCAGAATAAAGCGTCTGTTGAACCAGTTGATTGAGTACATTACCTATCCGCTGTAATAAGTTATCGCCTGCATCATGGCCCAAACTATCATTTACTTCCTTTAAGCTATTCATATCCATAAAAATACAAGAAACAGGAGAAAGCCTGTTGCGTTGTAAACGATTGATTTCACCATTGTAAAAAGAACGGTTGTAGAGTTTGGTTAAAACATCATGTTTACCTAAATATTCAAGATACTTCTCTGCTTTTTTACGTGCGGTAATGTCGGTCAGGGCAACTTGAACCATGCCCCAATTGTCTAGGTAATCTGGAAATACACTAAATTGTAAAACAACATGACGAATACTGCCATCGAGTGCGTAATTCACTGCTTCACGCTGATGATGAATATTGCCATTCCAAAGTTCAATTAATTGCTCTCGAAAGGTTTGAAACATTTCTTGCGCAAACACTTTATGAATATTTTTAAGTAAAGTTTGTTTATTGGGTGCGCCAAATAAATTTAGCGTAGCCTGATTGACATCAAGGATCAGAATATCTTTGATGCAATCATTCACAAAATCATTATGCACATCTAAAAATGTACTGAAATCTTCAATACCTAAGGCGCGAAGTTCATCTAATTTAATTTTAATTCGACTAAAATCTTCTACCCACAGAGAAGTCGGTGAGTAAATAAAACGCGCTTCGGCCAAATGGCGGCTTTTTTCTTCAAGACGACACGCTTCGGTATAAGCCGTAATATCTTCCGTGGTAATTAGAACCAAGGATAGATCATGCTCATGTTGTGGCAGGACTACACCCTTAAGCTGGATATCTATACGCTGACCGGTTAGGGTATAGTTGACAGCAGGATGTGAAAATTGAGTTTCACCTTTCCATAAACTGACCAATTCTTTAATATGCGTTCCAGACATATCTTCTTTGAAAACCAAATGAAGGTTTTCATTCAATGCCTCAAAGTTTTCAGCTTGATACAGTTCCAGTGTTTTTGAATTGACACGTAATAATTTAATTTTTCTGGCACATGCTAAAATTCGAGACTCATCTTCTCGTAAAAATGTTGATAAATCTTGAATTCCTTGTTCACGCCAAAGATCAAATTGTTTTTTTACTTCACTATAATCTTCAAGCCACATTGCCACGGGAGAGAGTTCAAAAAAAGGCGAATCCAACATTTCCATTCACGAGCTCATCATATTTTTATTCATCTAGTCTTGTAGTATAAATTGATAAAAATATTTTTGAAATAATATGCTTTTTAAATTATGGCTCACGATGAATAGATTTATTGCTTATTTTTGAGCTGGAAATAAAAAAAGCCAATTTATATTGGCTTTTTTGAAAGGTTCAAATAGATTTTAACGGATCTGTTTGCGTGCTTTGTTTTCAGGCTTAGGTGGTGGAATTTCCCGTTCGCCTTGCCAAACATCCATAAAATCCTTTTCATTAATATTATAGAGTTCAAGCAAAGCTAAAATCACACCACCAAACAGCATTGAGCCTTCAGCATTATTTTGCCAGTCAAAAATTTTACCATTCAATACATGTAAAATATCGGAAATTTCAAAAATACGATCTCGTCCATTACTGTCTGTCGGGTAGATTTGAGTATTTAAAATAATTCGCGCAGCACTTTTTTCACTTTCTGATAAATCTAATTGCGTAATGATCTCTTCATCACGTGTCGAGAAAATGACTTCATCGTTGAAGACCGTTCTTAGAAAATGACGGGTCAATTTGGGTAATGCTTTTTCGACAAAAGGACGAAATGAATGGGGTAAAATCACATTTTGTGAAATACCTTTAAACATGGGAGCAATTTCTTCAGTGGTATAACCTGCAATACCACAGCCAACTGAAGTCACGAAGTAGGTCATTTTCTGATGGTTTTTGGTATATATTTTAAAGTCATCAATATAATGCTGAATTTGAGACAAAGGCATTTGCTGTAAATGTTCATTCATTGTCGGAATGGCATAACTTTGCCCAGACCAGCCACGGCCCACACCTTGCATAGCACCAAAATATTGTAACGCAGTCGATGCTGCACCCCCTCCATGTTGTCCTGCCAGATTGCTACCAAAAACAAAGACCGTGTCTTCAGGTAAGCTTTTGATAATATTTTCATCGTGATAGAGATATGACATGTGAGCACTACATCGTGATGGCATTTCATTCATGTTGCAATCGAAATAGTCTAGGGTCAAGTGAAAGATCAGCTTTTTTGAAATTGAAATCAATCATCTGGAATTAGAAATGCATGATCTTGTATTTATAGATATCAAATCGTATTTAAGAATTTAGTATGCATAACTGGATAGGGAAGTCGTAGTGCTTCATCACTAAGAATATAGTTTAAATACATAAATATAGAACTGTTCATATTGTATGTTGGCGTTTAGCCCTCATACTATGAAGGTTATGTCGTTGAAGATGATGGATACTATGCAGGATACTCCGCAACCTTTTGAATTAGTCACCAGCTATCAACCCGCAGGTGATCAGCCACAAGCCATCGAAAAATTAGTCAGTGGCATAAAAAAAGGTTATCACGACCAGTTATTGTTAGGGGTAACAGGTTCGGGTAAAACCTATACCATGGCCAATGTGATTTCACAGCTACAACGTCCAACCATTGTGATGGCGCATAATAAAACCTTGGCGGCACAGTTGTATGGCGAATTTAAATCCTTTTTTCCCAACAATGCGGTTGAATATTTCGTCAGTTATTATGACTATTATCAACCCGAAGCGTATGTTCCATCTTCAGATACCTTTATTGAAAAAGATTCAGCTATCAATGATCACATTGACCAGATGCGTCTTTCTGCAACACGTTCATTATTAGAACGCCGTGATGCCATTATTGTAGCCTCGGTTTCTGCAATTTACGGTTTAGGTGATCCGAATGCTTATATGAGTATGCTGTTGCATATTGTCCAAGGTGACCGAATTAGTCGTGATGACTTGATTCGTCGTTTGGTTGAAATGCAATATAGTCGCAATGAACTCGAGTTTTTACGCGGTACGTATCGTATACGCGGTGAAATTATGGATATTTTTCCTGCCGAATCGGATCAAAATGCCATTCGTATTGAACTGTTTGATGAGGAAGTGGATTCTATTCGTTGGTTTGATCCTTTAACGGGCAAAATGGTACGTAAAGTTCCGCGAGTGACGATTTACCCAAAAAGTCATTTCGTTACACCAAAAGATAACTTGCAGCGTGCCATAGGCACTATTCGTGAGGAGCTCAAAGATCGTTTGGCTTTTTTTAAACAACATGACAAATTATTGGAAGCACAACGAATTGAGCAACGCACCCGTTACGATTTAGAAATGATGCAACAGTTGGGTTATACCAACGGAATTGAAAACTACTCAAGACATTTATCCGGTCGTCCATCGGGTGAAGCGCCACCGACATTATTTGATTATATTCCTGATGATGCTCTACTGATTATTGATGAGTCACATGTGACTGTTCCGCAAATTGGTGCAATGTACAAAGGTGACCGTTCACGTAAAGAAAACTTAGTGAATTATGGGTTTCGTTTGCCTAGTGCGCTAGATAACCGTCCAATGCAGTTTGAAGAATGGGAACGTATTGTACCGACCACGATTTATGTCAGTGCAACACCTGCCAAATATGAGTTGGAAAAATCGGAACAAATAGCCGAGCAGGTGGTTCGTCCTACAGGTTTGATTGATCCTGAAATTGAAGTTCGTCCAGTCTTAACGCAAGTCGATGATGTACTTTCGGAAATTAATCTGCGTAAAGATTTAGATGAGCGTGTTTTAGTGACCACTTTGACGAAACGTATGGCAGAAGATTTAACCTCTTATTTAAAAGAATATGGGGTGAAAGTCGCTTATTTGCACTCAGACATTGATACAGTTGAGCGTGTCAAAATTATTCATGAATTACGTTCTGGTGTGCATGATGTGCTCGTGGGTATTAATTTATTACGTGAAGGGCTGGATATGCCAGAAGTATCTTTGGTGGCTATTCTTGATGCCGATAAAGAAGGATTTTTGCGTTCGGAGCGTTCACTCATTCAAACAATAGGTCGAGCTGCACGTAATGTGAAAGGAAAAGCGATTTTATATGCTGACCGAATTACAGATTCCATGCGAAAAGCAATTGATGAAACCGACCGTCGTCGTAATAAGCAAATCGAGTTTAATACATTACATGGCATTATACCTCGCAGTACGAAACGTCAAAATAATAAAGATATTGATACTGGTGAAGTACTAACGGACGATCAAATTGACGAAAATATTTCAAGTCAGGCGCGCGCGTTAAGTGCGGATGAACGACATATTTTGGCCGATCCGAAATTGCTGGCTAAACACATGTCAAAACTGGAAAAGGAGATGTTAAAAGCATCTAAAGAATTACAGTTTGAACAGGCTGCCAGATTACGTGATGAGATTGTTCGCTTAAAAGCCCAAATGTTGAGTTAGAGTATGATTTTATTGTGAAATTATTACATAACGCTACAGTATCAGACTGTTGGAATGGTTATTTTTAATCATATATTTGTTTTTAAAATTTATAAGATGGATTGAAAAGGATAGGTTTATGGCAAAGAATAATCTTCCAAAAGCGGGCTTTACTTTGGCTAAAATTGCCTTAGGTGGCGCAGTGTTAGTCGGTTTGGGTGCGGTGACGGTAGCGTATGCACAAACCAAGCCATTACAGACGGTAGAAAAGGTGGAGTTAGATAAATACTTAGGCGTTTGGTATGAAGTCGCGCGTAAACCTATGTATTTTCAAAACCAATGTGATCGTGATGTGTCAGCAACTTATACACTGAATGAAAATGGCAATGTCAAAGTAGATAATCGTTGCTACAGTAAAAGTGGCCAGTTGAAACAATCAGTTGGTGAAGCTTTTGTACAAAATTCGCCATTTAATACTAAATTGAAAGTCAGCTTTTTACCTGAAGCCGTTCGATGGTTACCAGTCGGTCGGGGGGATTACTGGGTTTTAAAACTGGATGAAAACTACCAAACTGTATTGGTAGGTGAACCACGACGTAAATATATGTGGGTATTGTCTCGCTCAGCACACCCAGATGAATCAGTAGTAAAAGAATATTTGGATTATGCAAAATCACTTGGATATGATTTGAGCGATATTATTCATACTCAACAAACCCAGAAATAGAACTTAAATGGCAATAGAAAAAACCATGCTTCGGCATGGTTTTTTATTCAATGATCAAATTAAAAATATGAAAATTCAAGTTTTATGAGTGGGACATCTCTATAATGCAAATCAAATGAATTCAGAGGTGTGAAGATGTACAAAGGCGTAATATTGTCTATATTGGCATCAATCACTTTTGGGGTTTTATACTTTTATACTCAATTTTTAAAACCTTTTGACAGTGAGCAAACATTTGCTTGGCGTATGTTAGCCACCTTACCATTCCTCAGTTTATTTATGTGGTGGTTAGGCGACTTAAAGTATATCAACGAAATTTTTAAGCGTATTGTTCATCAGCCCACAATTTTAATCTGGTTAGTTGTCAGTTCTTTTTTATGCACAACACAGCTTTGGTTGTTCTTGTGGGGACCCATCAATGGTCGTGGATTGCAAGTTTCATTGGGTTACTTCTTATTGCCCTTAGTCATGGTTTTAATGGGATGTGTATTTTACAAAGAAAAATTATCAAAATGGCAAGTTGCTGCCGTTGTATGTGCCAGTGTTGGCGTTGGTCATGAATTATGGCGAATCGGCAGTATGGCTTGGGAAACATTATATGTTGCGATTGCTTATCCTATTTATTTCTTTCTAAGGCGTGCATTTAAAACCGATCATTTGGGGGGCTTTTGGTGGGACTTATTTTTAGTCATGCCGGTCGCTATTTATTTGGCGACGATGCACAACCACTCTTTTGTTTTGATTGAACAATTTCCCCATTTAATCTGGGCAATTATTGGCTTAGGTTTTTTAAGTGCATTTGGATTGGGCAGTTATATGTTGGCTAGTCGTTATCTGCCTTTCATCATTTTTGGGTTATTGAGTTATTTAGAGCCTGTGTTACTTGCTTTGGCATCGATTGTATTAGGTGAAAACGTTGGAGCTGCAGAATGGTTAACTTATATCCCAATTTGGCTTGCCGTTTTATTGTTGGTGATTGAAGGCTGTCTACATATAGCTAAGCAAAAACACAAACAAAAACAAAAAACACTGTTGCGAAATTTTGAACAATACTCAAATCGTTTAAAGAAATAAAAAGCACAGTGCTTTATATTTTTCTGTCTTTTTGAGTTTTAGCCAGCGTTGGCTGTTTTATCCTAAGAAATCCTTTAAATTTATTGCAGAGTGGAAATTTACAAAAGTATTGAGCACTATTTTGTTCATTTATAGTGAATATAATGCAAAATATACTGGACTTAATCAGCTTTTGATTCAAAACTACCGATAATTCCTTTACAATTATGGCGTTTTAGAATTTATGCCTAGCCTAGATATATATTAATTAGAGGACGTATCTGTGAGCAAAGACACTATCATCGCCTTACATGCAGAGCACCAAGGTCGTTGGAAAAACCGTGAAGAAATCGCGGAACACATGATTGCCTTAATTGGTCAGTTGTATCGTGAAAAAAATATCGTGACTTCTGTATTTGGTCGTTCTTTGGTTAACCGTTCAGTTATCCAAATTTTAAAAGCCCATCGCCGTACACGTGTAGTCGATGTTGAGCTTTCAGTTGTTCATACTTTCCCTATTTTAGAAGCTTTGGCGAAAGTTGAAAATATCGGCTCTGCTGAAATTGATCTAGGTAAACTTGCAGTTGAATTTAAAGAAAAAGGCGGCAACATTGATGCTTTTGTTGCAAGTGCTGTTCAATCTTTAGAAGGTAATCCTGCAACAGTAGAGCCGAAAGATGTTGTGCTTTACGGTTTTGGACGTATTGGCCGTATCCTTGCGCGTTTAATTATTGGTCAGTCTGGTTTGGGCCGTGGCTTAAACCTTAAAGCGATTGTTGTTCGTAAATCATCAGATGGTGATTTAGAAAAACGTGCATCTTTGCTTCGTCGTGACTCAATTCATGGGCCATTTGCAGGTACTATTTCTGTAGATGAAGCCAATGAAGCGATTATTGCGAATGGTAATTATATCAAAGTGATTTACGCATCTAGCCCAGCTGAAGTGGATTACACTGCATTTGGAATTAATAATGCTTTGGTGATTGATAATACGGGTAAATGGCGTGATGCAGAAGGTCTTGCACAACACTTGAAATGCCCAGGCGTTGCTCGTGTCGTATTGACTGCGCCAAGTAAAGGTGAAATGAAAAATGTCGTGTATGGTGTAAACCACACTGATATTTTAGACGAAGATAAAATTATCTCTGCTGCAAGTTGCACAACAAATGCAATTACACCTGTATTAAAAGTGTTAGATGACAAATACAAAGTGATTAATGGTCACGTTGAAACTGTTCACTCTTTCACCAATGATCAAAACTTAATTGACAACTACCATAGTGCGGATCGTCGTGGTCGTGCTGCGACTTTGAACATGGTCATTACTGAAACAGGTGCAGCTAAAGCAGTCGCTAAAGCACTTCCTGCACTTAAAGGTAAGTTGACGGGTAATTCAGTACGTGTTCCGACGCCAAATGTGTCATTGGCAATTCTGAATTTAACCCTTGAGAAAGAAGTTGATCGTGAAGAAGTGAACGAATACATTCGTCAAATTTCAATCAACTCAAACCTACAAGGTCAAATTGGTTATACCAACTCGACTGAAGTGGTGTCGTCAGACTTTATTGGTTCGCGTACTGCGGGTGTATTTGATGCGCAAGCCACTATTACATCAGGTACACGTTTAACAGCTTATGTTTGGTATGACAACGAAGTCGGTTATAGCTGCCAAGTGCTACGTATTGCTGAACAAATGTGTGGCGTAAGCTATCCAAAAGTTCCTGCTGAAACAAATGCATAATTTGTAGATGTAGTAAAAAGGGCCTCAAATGAGGCTCTTTTTTTGTTTTCTTAATTAATAAAAGCAAAGTACTGTATTTACCGATTTATAGAGTCGAATGATTTAAATAAAATTTTTTATATACAAAAAATTGCATACTTTTTGATATTTTTAGTAATAATCATCCTAAGAAAAAAAAGATCAAGGAAGAGCAGTTGCAAGTAAAACACATGCTAAGAGGATTAGCATTTATTGTGTTTGCTGCACTCTGTGGTGTAGTTATCGCCATTTGGGTGTTTAAGCATTTTAATATTTACATTCCACTAGAAAACCAAGCTGTAAATATCGATTTACAAGAATCCTTACAGGCGAAAGTTCAAATTCATGATGCTTTAAATGTTGATGTGACTGGACGAGTTAATGCAGAAATTCCAATTCATGAGAATCTGAATATTCCTCTCACGCAAACATTAACACCTCACGTGTATTTTGATAATCAAGTTCCAATTAAAACGACGATCCCTATTCAAGAAATATTAAAGGTAGATCAACATTTACCTATCAATACCCAAGTTAAAGTTCGCATATTAGGTAAGGATATTACACTTCCTTTAAAAGGAACTATTCCTATCAAGTTAGATGTTCCTATTCATATGAATGTACCTTTAGAACAAAATGTACATTTGAAGTTTGATGCTCCAGTAAAAGCAGTACTTAAGGAAAATTTGAATATACCGTTACATACAACCTTAAAAACAAATATTCCCATTCAAGGTCATTTAAATGTACCTATTAAAACGGCTTTAAAAGCTTCAGTCGATGTACAAAATACTTTGCCTATAAAAATTGAGCAGGGTGAATTAAAAATTCCCTTACATAATTTGCGTTTAAGCCGCCAGACTATTTTAGAGCAAAAGAAAAATTAGGAAGAAAGATCATGTGGATATTTCGTTCTTTCAAAAGTTTATTGTTAAGCTTTAGCGCAGTAGTTTTGTTGGTTTTCATTCTTTTTTGGTTGTATTTAAATATTATAGCTTCAATGCAACTTTCAGCTGATCGGGTACGAATAGAATTACCTGATTCATTACCTACTAAAATTCATGTCGGAAATTATTTAGAAACTCAATCAGTGGGAATTCTAGATACCCAAATTCACTTAAATCATCAGTTATTATTACCATTAACAGGCAGATATTTAGCAAATTTGCAGTTTGAAGTTGAAACGCCTATTTCAGTATCTGTGAATTATCAAACAATAGTCAAAATAGACCAGACCTTGCCGCTTCGTGCAACGACAGATCTGGTATATCAAAATAAATTTTTACCCCAATTCCCACTAAGTTTGGATATCCCTATTCAGCTTGAGGTTCCTTTTCAGCTCAAAAAAACCTATGCTGTTCCTGTAAAAATTTCTTTTAATGGTCCTGTTTTTTTTGAATTTAATGAAGCAGTGGATTTACATGTATTACACCAGTTTGCACCTCAGCTCAAAATTAATGATCCTATGACCATGCGTAAAATTGCAACTTTTAATGCCACGATGTATAACCAAGAACGAAATACGACGGCAAATTTAGACATGAGCATGAATGTACCAATCCAGAGTATTCGTCCTTAGTTTATTTTCCTAAACCTCTTCTCCTTAAAGTGTAATCAAATAGTTTAGGAGAGAATGATGGCCTTAGTGAGATTTCATTAATATCGCTTTAACTTGATCTTGAATGGTTGTCGTTTTATGACCGAGCAATTTTTCTAAATCTTGACTGGTACTAAATAAAGCACCTTTTTCAGCTTGCACGTCAGCATCCACTATAACGTCGGCTAGACCTGCCGGAAGACCTGCTTCTAATAAAGCTTGTGTATATTCATTGGCAGTTAGATTTTGATAAATAACCGATTTTCCAGACGCATCTGTAATTTTCTGTGCTAAATCCGCTAAAGTGAAACTTTGAGAACCTGCAAGTTCATACGTTTTATCATCATGATTCTCAGATGTTAAAACTTTAGCTGCTGCTTGGGCATAATCTTGACGAGCTGCAGAACTAATTTCCCCTAAACCTGCAGCACCATAGAGTGTGCCATTTTCGACTGTATGAGTAAGTGCAGCTAAGTAATTTTCGCTATACCAGTTATTACGTAAAATTGTATATTTAAGTCCACTCGATTTGATCAGGTCTTCAGTTTCACGATGTTCTTGAGCTAAACCTAAAGGTGAAATATCAGCATGTAGTAAACTGGTATAAGCAATATAAGGAACACGTGCTTGCTGTGCTGCCTCAATGACAGCCTTGTGTTGTGGGGTACGACGTCCGATTTCATTGGCTGAAATCAGTAAGAGCTTATCAATACCCAATAAAGCTGATGTTAATGTTTCAGGATGATCATAATCAAAATGACGCAATTCAATCCCTTGGGCTTTTAAATTTTTGGCTTTAGAGGCATTGCGGACTAACGCAATGATATTTTCAGCAGGAGTCACTTTTAAAAGAGCGTGTATCACCAATTCACCGAGTTGACCTGTCGCGCCAGTAATTGCTATTTTCATGTTCAAAACCTCTAGATTGTTTGTTTTATATACTTGATGTTTTGATCATATTGCATTAACTTACTTAATGTAAGTACGTACCTAAAGGTAAGTTAAAGAATATGGAGAAAATAAATGAGTCACTACGAAAAGAGTATTTTACTTGGACAAGTTTTGTCGAATGAATGTCCTTCACGTCAAATATTAGAACACTTAACCACAAAATGGTCGGTATTGGTGTTACGTTGCTTGAGCGAAGGTATACACCGTTTTAGCGAATTAAAGCAACGTATAGAGGGGATAAGCGAAAAAATGCTGGCACAAACTTTAAAACTGCTTGAAAAAGATGGTTTTTTAATTCGAACGGTTTATCCAGTTGTACCGCCTAAAGTGGAATATCAGTTGACTATTTTAGGCGCTCAAGCCGCTGAAAAATTAACGGGATTGATTGGTTGGATTGAACGTAATTTGCCCGAAATTTTAGAAAATAAAAAAACCACGGACAAAGATTAATTTTCCTATTTTCAAATAAGTTTAAATTTCTATCGAGTGACGAAAAAATCATTCTAGCGGATTAAAAGCTGCGTTTTAAAAATGATATGGATGGATAAAAACAAAACGAGGATTCACTTTCCAAATAACCCATTATCGAGCGTCGAGTCAGTCGTATAGCGCTAAACAACATCAAATTGGCTTTAGCCAAGCAAAAATCATGTAATGCTGAATAATACTATTCGAGAAATTTTGTAAAATATGGCAGAATATGCGGTTTTAAAGTATTTAGAGGATTGGCAGTATGCGCTTTGTTGATGAAGCAGTCATTACCGTAGAGGCTGGCGACGGTGGCAATGGCGTAGCCAGTTTTCGCCGTGAAAAATTCGTACCCTTTGGTGGCCCAGATGGTGGTGACGGTGGCCGTGGAGGCTGTATCTATGTTCAGGCAGATGATGACACTGGCACACTTGTAGATTATCGTTATACCCGTAAATTCCGTGCAGAACGCGGTAAAAACGGTCGCGGTGCAAACTGTTCTGGTCGTGGTGGTGAATCTGTTGTACTGAAAGTTCCAGTAGGAACAACCATTGTTGATGTAGAGTCAGGCGACATTATTGGTGATTTGGTTGCAGATGGCCAACAAGTCATGGTGGCATTAGGTGGTGATGGTGGCTTAGGCAATACCCATTTTAAATCATCGACCAACCGCTCACCGCGTAAGTGTACACACGGTATTAAAGGTGAATTTCGTGAAGTTCGCTTAGAGCTTAAAGTATTGGCCGATGTTGGTTTGCTGGGTATGCCAAATGCAGGTAAATCGACCTTTATTCGTGCTGTATCGGCAGCAAAACCTAAAGTTGCTGATTATCCTTTTACCACCATGATTCCAAATTTAGGTGTGGTAGATGCAGATAGTCATCGTTCATTTGTGATGGCGGATATTCCAGGGCTAATTGAAGGTGCATCAGAAGGCGCAGGTCTCGGGATTCGTTTCCTCAAACACTTGGCACGTACCCGAATTTTATTACACATTGTTGATGTTCAACCGATTGATGGTTCAGATCCTGCGTACAATGCCAAAGCCATTTTACAAGAATTGAAAAACTTCTCTCCAACATTAACCAAGTTACCAGTTGTTTTGGTCTTGAATAAAGTTGATCAGCTAGATAATGATACACAGGATGAATGGTGTAATCATTTGCTTGAAGAAATGCAATGGGAAGGTCCAGTATTCCAAACTTCTGGTTTAATGTCGGAAGGCACTAAAGAAGTTGTTTATTACTTAATGGATGAAATTGAACAACAACGAGAACGTGAACAGGAAGATCCTGAGTACGCAGCAGAAGTCAAAGCATTCCGTGAACAGCTTGAAGCTGAAACACGTGAGCAAACTATTGCTGCGAAAGAAGCCTACCGTGAAATGCGCCGTCAACAACGTCTAGCAGGTCTATTGGCCGACGATGATGAAGATGAGGACGACGAGGGTGATGATGGCGAAATGGAAGTATTTTACGTACGTTAAGCGCTTAGGATAGCGTATTGAGGACAAGATGATAGAAGTGGTAGATGGGCAACGTCAGCTCAAGGCTTGTAAACGAATCGTTGTTAAAATCGGATCATCTTTACTTACAGCAAATGGGCAAGGTTTAGATTTGGATGCAATTTCGCATTGGGCGGAACAAATTGCAGATCTACACAATGCAGGACACGAGATTATTCTGGTGTCGTCGGGTGCTGTGGCTGAAGGCATGGTTCGGATGAAACTGGAAAGCCGACCCACTGATTTACCGAGTCTTCAAGCGTGTGCTGCTATTGGTCAAATGGGTCTTATTCAGACTTGGTCGAGTGTATTGGAAAAGCATGCGATTCAAACTGCTCAAGTTTTATTGACCCATGATGACTTAGCCGATCGTCGTCGTTATTTAAACTCTTGCGATGCATTGCAAAATTTGATCGATTGGAAAGTGATTCCGGTCATCAACGAAAATGACACTGTTTCTACAGATGAAATTCGTTTTGGTGATAATGACACTTTAGCCGCGATGGTTGCGGGTCAGGTACATGCGGATTTGTTGATTATTTTGACTGATCAACAAGGCATGTTTGATTCTGATCCCCGTTCAAATCCAAATGCGAAGCTGTTCCATACAGTTCGTGCTTTGGATGAAAGCCTGTTTGATATGGCAGGTGGGGGTGGGAAGTTTGGTCGTGGTGGCATGTTAACCAAAGTGCGTGCTGCACGTTTGGCTGCAAAATCGGGTTGTCCAACTTTAATTGCTAGCGGTGAAAGTGATCAAGTATTGGCTCGTTTAATGTCGGGTGAGTTACTTGGAACATTATTTATTACTGATAATGACCGTATAACTGCGCATCAACAGTGGCTTGCTGCACATTTACAAACTGCAGGTCGTCTGATTTTAGATGATGGCGCAGTTAAAGCGATTAAAGAAAATCATCGTAGTTTATTGCCTGTAGGGGTTAAAGCTGTCGAAGGTCATTTTGAACGCGGCGATGTAGTGGAATGTGTTGATGCGAATGGTGGGCGAATTGCAGTTGGTCGTGTCAATTTTAGTTCGCGTTCAGCTGAAATTGTGAAGGGTTTATCTTCAGATAAAGTGCATCAGGTTTTAGGTGAAGCGCGTTCTTTAGAAATGATCCATCGCAACCACATGGCGATTTACTAATGTACTAAAACTGTTCGTATAAAAAAACCCACTCTAGAGTGGGTTTTTTTATACATATTAGAATTATTTTACATAGCCTTTTTTGATAAAGGGTTTAAATACAGCATGATGGATTTTAAGTACAAATTCTATAATCGTTATTTTGAATCGATTCCATAAAGCTAAACCAAAGAAATTCAATATAAAAGCAAGGGAAAAAGCACCCAACATATCTAAAGGAAAATGTACGCCTAAATAAACACGTGACCAAGCCACTAGCCAAGCCAATAAGATTAATATAATACCAAGACTGCGTTTTTCTGAGAAAAAGTATGAAAAGGCAATCGTACTAAAAATCAGCATGTGGTCGCTGGGAAAAGAACCATTGGGCGAGTGGTAAATTAAGGTACGTCCTACTTCCATCACAAAAGGGCGTGGGTGATAAAAGCTGTGAGAAATAATTTGACTAATTAAAAGTGCCACAGTCGTGAAAATAAATGCCTTAACAATCTGTTTTTTAATGGTAAAATTTCCTCTAAGCCAATAAAAACCAAAAAAAAGTAGCATAATATAAAATAAATCATTGGCGATGAAAATTGCAAAGCGAATGGTCATTTCATGGGCATGATTTGAGGCATTAAACCATTCAAAAAGGCGCAGATTTAATTCAGTGAAGTCCATAAAGGTGGAGATAAAAATAAAAATAACGCGCTAATTTATCAGAACTCTCGCATTTCTACATAAAAAAAGACCACAGTTTTGTGGTCTTTTTGATGAAGCATCGAGGGTCTAAATGGCTTATTTAAACTGAATGGTACCATTTGCATTGACAGTGATTTTAGATTCTCCCGCAGCAACATTCTGAGCATCGGCAGCTTCAGCACCTGAAAACTTAGCCATACTGTCACGCATCATCATAGGTTGTGGATAATTGTTACTGGTATTGAGGTTTAAATTGACCAAGTTGTAACCTGACTTACTCCAAGCTTGACTGAGCATTTGTGCGCGTTGTTGAAAGTTTTTTGATGCTTCGATCATCAATTCATTTTCAACTTTTTTGCGCTGTGCATCCGATACGGTAAAGTTAATTGATTCAGTTTGAAAGTTTTGTTGTAGTTCACTCACCAATTGGCTTGCAGCTTTAAAATCTGTACTTTCTATTTGCACTTCTGCACGACCACGCCATTCTTTCAGCTTACGATTTTCATTGTCATACACTGGATAAGTTGTTTGCGAACCTGTTTCAACTTTAACCTGCGGATATTTTTTTGCCAGCATCATGGCTTGATTCATGAGTTGGGTGATTTGAGAGGCAAGTTCAGCAGGTTGTTTGTTACTTTTTTCAATGTACAAAATCGCGTGCATTTCATCATTAGATACTTGACGTGCAGCTTCAGCTTGAATATTGACGATATTATAATTTAAGGCTTCATTTTGTTGAGCAAAAGCAGAAGTACTTAATGCACAAGCTAAAACTAGGGTAGGAGTTGTTAAATAACGCATTTTTTTGACCTATTTTTTGTAAGTAGTATGGGATGCAATATAAGTTTATCTTAAAGTGTGTTTATGGTGAATTTCAGTAGACTTTGTGGTGGGATTGTAAAAATAAATCAAAATCGATAAAGATTTATAAATGATAAAATGTTAAATAAATGAATATCTTAGGTTGAATTATAAATATATTTTTATTTTATTCTATCATTTGCTTAATAAAAGCATAAAAAAATAAGGTTTTCTTTCTCCTGTCACAATGTAAGATGATAATACAACTTACAGATTATCCTAAAATTTTTTCGATGAAATTAGGATATAAAAATATCGAAAGTTGTTTATTTTCCATCAAAATTCGGTATCATCCGCCCTCTAGTCATGGCAAACAAAATTAAGTCTGGCTAGAACCTATAAAGCACCGAGTCAACAGACCAAAAGTCACCCGACTTATTTCTTTCAACCCATATCAGAGATGGTAATTCGATATGAGCGTTTCTTCTGTAAATCCTGCCCCTAATTCTACTAACGAATACTATTTGACTCGCCAAAGTCAGATGGAATCTAATGTTCGTAGCTATCCACGTAAATTACCGTTGGCAATAGCAAAAGCTTTAGGCTGTTGGGTTACTGATGTTGAAGGTACAGAGTACCTCGATTGTTTGGCTGGTGCAGGAACTTTGGCTTTGGGCCATAATCATCCTGCAGTGATTCAAAGTATTCAAGATACACTTGCAAGTGGTCTCCCATTGCATACTTTGGATTTAACAACGCCTTTAAAAGATGCTTTTACTGAAGCTTTACTTGAGCAGTTACCTGGTGGTAAGGCTGAGTATTGTCTACAGTTCTGTGGTCCATCTGGTGCAGATGGTACAGAAGCAGCCATTAAATTAGCCAAGACCTATACAGGTCGTAATACAGTGATCAGCTTCTCTGGCGGTTATCACGGTATGACGCATGGTGCTTTAGCCATGACTGGTAATTTATCTGCTAAAAACTCAGTGAATGGTCTCATGCCAGGCGTACAGTTCATGCCTTATCCACATGAATATCGTTGCCCACTGGGTTTAGGCGGCGAAGCGGGAGTAGATGCCTTAACGTATTACTTCGAAAATTTTATTGAAGATGTAGAAAGTGGCGTAACTAAGCCTGCAGCCGTGATTCTTGAAGCGATTCAAGGAGAAGGCGGTGTCGTGACTGCACCGACCAAATGGTTGAAAAAAATTCGTGAAGTGACTGAAAAACACAACATCGTGCTCATTCTTGACGAAGTTCAAGCCGGTTTTGCGCGTTCAGGCAAAATGTTTGCTTTTGAGCATGCTGGGATCGAGCCTGACGTTGTGGTGATGTCTAAAGCAGTAGGTGGTAGTTTACCGCTTGCAGTACTGGGTATTAAGCGTAAGTTTGATGCATGGCAGCCAGCAGGTCACACGGGTACATTCCGTGGTAACCAATTGGCGATGGGTACAGGGCTTGCAACGATTAACACGATTAAAGAGCAAAACTTGGCACAAAATGCCCAAGAACGTGGTGATTTCCTACAAGCTGAGTTTAAAAAGTTAGCAGTAGAATTTCCATGTATTGGTAACGTACGTGGTCGTGGTTTAATGCTAGGTGTTGAAATTGTAGATGAACGTCAAAAGGCAGACCACATGGGTTCATTACCTGGTGATGGTCAGTTGGCTGCTGCAATTCAAGCCGCTTGCTTTGACAACAAACTATTGTTGGAAAAGGGTGGTCGTAACGGTACAGTGATTCGTTTACTTTGTCCGTTGATCATTACCCATGAGGAGTGTATTGAAGCGGTTGCTCGTTTCAAGAAAGCACTTGCTGAAGCACTTGTAGCAACTCGAGGCGCATAATGGTTGATTTTGCAGAACATCGTAAGGCTTTATTCTGTAATGATGCACAATCTATTGCTGACTATCAGTCAGCAATGGGTGAAGCGGTTAATGCCGTTTCTGCATGGTTACAAAATGACAAAATGTACACTGGCGGTAGCATTAAAGAGTTGCGTAGTGCAATTGCATTCAATCCTTCGAAAGATGGAATGGGGGTGCAAAAATCACTTGATCGTATGGTGGAGCTTTTCTTAAATAAAAGCTTAAAAGTACATCATCCGCATTCTCTTGCGCATTTGCATTGTCCAACGATGGTGACGAGCCAAATTGCGGAAGTACTGATTAACGCAACGAATCAATCCATGGACTCTTGGGATCAAAGTCCTGCGGGTTCTTTGATGGAAGTGCAGCTGATTGACTGGCTTCGCCAAAAAGTTGGCTATGGTGCTGGTCAAGCCGGTGTGTTTACTTCTGGTGGTACGCAGTCAAACTTGATGGGTGTATTGCTCGCACGTGATGCATGTATTGCTAAAAACTGGAAAGACGAAAACGGTCAGCCGTGGTCTGTTCAGCGTGATGGTATTCCAAGTGATGCCATGCGCAATGTCAAAGTCATTTGTTCTGAAAATGCACACTTTTCTGTGCAAAAGAACATGGCGATGATGGGCATGGGCTTCCAGTCGGTTGTGACTGTTCCTGTGAACAAAAATGCACAAATGGATATGGATGCTTTGGATAAAACCATGGCTGATCTTCAGGCAGCAGGTAAAATCGTGGCATGCGTAGTTGCGACTGCGGGTACAACTGATGCTGGCGCAATTGATCCATTGAAAAAAGTACGTGAAATCACTAATAAATATGGCGCGTGGATGCATATCGATGCGGCATGGGGTGGTGCACTTATTCTTTCAAATGACTATCGTGACATGTTAGATGGTATTGAGTTGTCTGACTCGATTACACTTGATTTTCATAAGCATTATTTCCAAACCATTTCGTGCGGTGCATTCTTACTTAAAGATGAAGCCAATTATCGTTTTATGCATTATGAGGCTGAGTATTTAAACTCTGAGTATGATGAAGAACATGGTGTGCCGAATCTGGTGTCTAAGTCATTACAGACCACACGCCGTTTTGATGCATTAAAATTATGGATGACCGTTGAAGCATTAGGTGAAGAACTTTATGGTTCAATGATTGACCATGGTGTGAAATTGACGCGTGAAGTGGCTGACTACATCAATGCAACTGATGGTTTAGAAATGTTGGTTGATCCACAATTTGCCTCAGTATTGTTCCGTGTGATTCCTGAAGGGTATCCAACAGAGTTACTGGATACATTGAATCAAAACGTAGCAGATGAATTATTTGCACGTGGCGAAGCGAATATTGGTGTAACAAAAGTGGGTCAAAATCAATCATTGAAAATGACCACTTTAAGTCCAGTTGCAACTTTAGACAACGTAAAATCTTTGCTGAACCTTGTGTTAGCAGAAGCAGATCGTATTAAAGATGCAATTGCTGATGGTAGCTATGTGACAGCGCTTGATTAATCTCATGGTTGTATAAAAAAAGAGGTCTATTTAGACCTCTTTTTTTTATCTATAAATATTTAAAACTTTCACTATCATGCATAAATACATACTTTATAAGTGTTTGACCCGCATGTTGTAGGGTTTTAAAGTGGTCTGATCATCATGGATGAAGACTAGAAATATGGAATCTATTTCAAATGAAAAATCATTAATTAAACAAGTAATAGATCAACGAATATCGCGTTATCAATGGATGGTGATATTGCTCTGTTTTGCAATTGCCTTATTTGATGGCTTTGATACTCAAGCAGTGGCGTTTACTGCGCCTGCTTTATTAGAACATTTTAATTTACAAGCAGGTGCTTTGGCACCTATTCTAACTGCTGGCATCGTGGGTATGACGATTGGCGCCATGCTGTTAGGTTTGTTGGGAGATAAATTAGGGCGTAGAAAAACCTTACTTTTTTGTACAGCTATATTTTCTATTGCCACCCTATGTACTGCCTTTGTGACCAATATTGAGCAAATATTTATCTTACGCTTGATTGCAGGTTTAGGTATGGGCGGTGCAACTCCAGTTTTACTTGCTTTGGCTGCTGAATATTCACCGCAACGTTACAAAGGTACAGTGACCACTTGCGTATTGTTGGCTTTGCCTGCGGGTGCGATGTGTGGTGGATTGTTAGCAGCAAAAATTTTACCTATTTTAGGCTGGCAAGGGATTTATTTAATTGGTGGAGTTCTACCCCTTATTTTGCTGTTTATATTGTATTTTTTATTACCAGAATCATTAGAGTATTTGGCGCAGAATTCTAAAGCGTCATCCCATGCGACTATTCAAAGAATTTTAAATAAAATTTCACCTCAACCTATTGATTTTATTCCAATAGATCAACCAAAAATTCCAGCCAATCAAGTTGAAAAAGCTAAATTGGCTGTTTTGTTTCAAAATGGGCTTGCACGTACAACGCTTGGCGTATGGGGAACTTACTTTTTTAACTGGATTGCTTGGTTCATGTTGTTGTCGTGGTTGCCAACGATTCTGAAACAAGCAGGTCTTGCAGCAGATCAAGCGCCCTATGCCTCAGTGACTGTAAATGCTGCATTTATTGTATTTGCTTTGCCACTGGCATATTGGTTGCCTAAATTGAATACGGCTAAAATTTTAACTTTTATGCTAATTACTGGCTTGGCTATCGTTTTAGGTTTGGGTTTGCTGATTGAAACGCAACAGTGGGCTTATATCTTTATTTTGATTGCTTTGGCAGGATTTGGAATTGGTGGACAGCAACTTGCCTTGAATTATTTGGTGGTTGCAGCGTATCCGACCACAGTCCGTGCGACTGCAACAGGTTGGGCAATTGGTATGGGGCGGATGGGTGCTATTATTGGTTCGGCTATCGGTGGCTTAATTCTGAATAGTTATGGTGTTACAGGATACTTTTTTGCCTTGGGCGGGCCATTAATCTTGGCTTTATTCTGTGTAAGTCTAATTAAGTATCAACAGTCAAAACCAAATCAAGACCTGAACATTGTTCAAACTGCTGATTGAAAAATAGAATGCGCTTTCCAATTGGTATCGTTAAAAAGAGGCTAATTTTAGCCTCTTTTTTTAATTCAACAAATTTAAAGGGTATGGATAAATGCTTCCAAATGGAATTTATAGGGATTTAAAGATTAAAATTTAGAATAAAAATGGCAGTTATTACACGAATAAAAATGCTTGTTTCAATAAATTTAAATGAATAGTTACATTCTTCAAAAACTAATTATAAAAATTTAAGCTTTTAAAAAATCTATAAGCGTTTCATTCTCATCATTTATTTAGTTAATAAAAAGCCTTTAATCAATTATCATTAAAACGTCATCTAGCTGTAACTTGATTGTCATATTATAAAATCAAAATGCTGTTATCGAAAAAGTACAAAACTTTATAAAAAAGTTACGGACTTTCAAATTGCATCTAAATTAAGAGAGAACAGAATGCGCTTAAATTACATCGCACTTGCTTTAGCAGTTTCAGGGGCAGTTGCAGCGACAACCGCAAATGCAGCTCGTGACACGATCCAGATTGCTGGTTCTTCAACAGTTTTACCATACGCAAGTATTGTCGCTGAAGAATTTGGTAATAATTTCCCTCAGTTTAAAACACCTGTGGTTGGTTCTGGTGGTACTTCTGGTGGTTTAAAGCAATTCTGTCAAGGTGTAGGTGATAACACAATCGATATCGCCAATGCATCTCGTAAAATTAAAGATACTGAATTAGCAGCTTGTAAAAAAGCCGGTGTAAGCCAAGTATTAGAAATTAAAATAGGCTATGACGGCATCGTATTTGCATCTAATTCAACTAAAGCTGCGTATAAATTACGCCCTCAACATGTATTTGCAGCATTGGCAGCTGAGCTTCCTTCAAACGGTAAAATGGTTGCAAATCCATATACGCGTTGGAACCAGATTGATAAATCTCTTCCAAATGAAGCAATTACTTTGGTTATTCCTGCATCAAACCACGGTACACGTGAAGTGTTCCAAGAGAAAATGGTCGATGCTGGTTGTGAAGCATATGCAGCAATTAAAGCTTTAGATAAAGATGCGCAAAAGAAAGCATGCTCTACTTTCCGTAAAGACGGTAAAGTAATTGAAATTGCGGGTGATTACACAGAAACATTGGCACGTTTAAAAACATCGCCAAATGCGGTGGGTGTATTTGGTTTAGGTTTCTATGATCAAAATCGTGACAAATTGCGTGTAGCAACTGTAAATAATGTAGCGCCATCTGAGAAAACAATTTTGAATGGTTCTTATCCTGTATCACGTCCATTGTTCTTTTATGTGAAAGGTGAGCATCTTAAATCAATCAAAGGCTTAAAAGAATTTACTGAATTCTTTAACAGCAAAAAAGTGTCTGGTAAAGGCTCTAAGTTGGAAAAAGCAGGCCTGATTTCAATGTCAGATAAAGAACGTGCACAAGTTCTTGCAAACTTCAAAGCTGGTAAAGCCGTTAAGTAATTCAAAGTTAAAAAGCGAATGGCAGAAGTATCTGCCATTGGCTTTTTGCGCTAAGTCAAGTTTTTTCAAATAATCAAAATTGAGAAAACAGTGGAGAATACATGAATCTGCTACTCATAGGTGTTTTACTGGCATTGATTGCCGTAGCCTATCAAATCGGGTTATCGAAAAGCCGTAATCTAGCAGGTAAGGGAAATAATTCTGCGAAATTACACTCTCGTCCAGGATATTACGGTGCATTGGTTGCTCTATGGTGTGGTATCCCTGCTTTTTTAGTTTTATTGGTTTGGAATATTGTCGAGCCGAATATTCTACGACATGTCGTTTTAAGTAATATTCCTGCAAATATCGCAGCAACGCTCGATCAAGCAGGCATTGAAGTATTAATTGATCGCGTTCAAGCCATTGCTTCAGGTTTTGGTGTTAGCGATCAAGCGGCTGTATATGAAGTTGCAGCTGCACGAGAACTCGCAAAAATAGAAACGATCAGCTCTTTTGCAAAATTAGCTGTTGTCATTTGCGCTGCACTGGTGGGATTGGTTTGGGCAAAAAAACATGTTGCTCAGCAGTATCGTGCACGTAATCAAGTTGAAAAAACAATCAATATTGCTTTGGCTTTATGTTCAGGTGTCGCAATTTTAACCACGATTGGTATTGTGATGTCGATGTTCAGCGAAGCAATGCGCTTCTTTGACTTTGTCAGTCCACTCGATTTCTTTTTTGGCACAGAATGGAATCCCGGATTTAGTACATCAGGAAGTGCTGAAGGAAGTTATGGCTTACTTCCACTTTTATGGGGTACCTTAATGGTGAGTGGTATTGCTTTATTGGTTGCAGTACCTGTCGGTCTGATGATTGCAATTTATTTAGCTGAATATGCACCACCAAGTTTTCGTGCTTGGGCAAAACCAACCATTGAAGTTTTAGCGGGTATTCCAACCATCGTGTACGGCGTATTTGCACTGATGATTATTGGCCCATTCTTTAAAATGTTGGGTGCCACAATTGGTCTGGAAATTAATGCGACCAGCGCTTTAACCGCAGGATTTGTCATGGGGATCATGATTATTCCATTTGTATCTTCACTTTCAGATGACATTATTACCCAAGTACCCCGTGCTTTACGTGACGGTTCTTTGGGGTTGGGTGCCACGAAGTCTGAAACGATTCGTCAAGTGGTGATACCCGCAGCATTACCCGGCATTATTGGGGCGTTCTTACTGGCAGCGTCCCGTGCTATTGGCGAAACCATGATTGTGGTACTTGCAGCAGGGAATAGCCCACTATTACATGCAAATCCGCTTGAAGCCATTTCAACGGTGACCATTACGATTGTCAATCAGCTCACAGGTGATACAGACTTTGCAAGCCCTCAAGCATTGGTGGCATTTGCATTGGGTTTAACCTTATTTGTGATTACTTTAGGTTTGAACATTGTTGCACTGTTTATTGTGCGTAAATATCGCGAGCAATACGAATGAGTACTTCTAATACATCTTCTCTGGATCAAGTACAAGATCCTCGCGTTGCAGCTGAATTACGCGAAAAACGTAAACAGAAAATTTCAAGCTCTTTGGCCAAGCGCCATCGTAAAGAAAAAATGTTCCGTTTTTTTGGATTCTCTGCTGTCATTACTGGTTTGTTCTTCGTCGTTTTGTTATTTGGCAGTATCCTGATCAAAGGCTTACCTGCATTTTGGCAAAGCAGTATGAACGTGCCTGTTTATTTTGACCCGACGATTATTAACGTAGGACCAAAACCGACACAAAGCCAAGGGGAATCTCCTGCACAATTCCAAGAGCGATATATTGCTTGGCAATCTGAAATGGGCATGGTTGACTGGGATGCTCTTATTGTAAATGGTCTGATTGCGAAAGATCCGAGCATTGCATCAAAAAGTGATGAGATTGGAAGTTTATATACCAGTTCTGAAAGTTATCGTCTGCGTGATATGGTATTTGCAGATCCTGCATTAATAGGCCAGAAAAAAGATTTAAATATTTTGGCTGATGCAAATGTAGATGTTTGGTTGGCAGGAAACATTGATCGTTCATTACCAGATGAACAGCAACAACTTAGCCCTGAAATTCGTCAGATCGCTGATGATTTAAAGGCAAAAGGTGTGATTGAAAATACCTTTAACACCAACATTTTTACCAACCCAGATTCACGTAGTTCACCTGCAACTTCTGGTTTGGCTGGTGCATTCATGGGCTCATTGTTCATGATGTTAATTGTGATTTTTATCTCAATTCCAATTGGCGTGGCATCTGCAATTTATTTAGAAGAATTTGCACCGAAAAACTTTATTACCGATGTAATTGAAGTCAATATTAATAACTTGGCTGCTGTACCATCTATTGTTTTTGGTCTACTCGGTGCTGCTATTTTTATTGGCTGGATGCATTTACCGATTTCAGCACCAATGGTAGGTGGTTTGGTTTTAAGTCTCATGACACTCCCAACTGTAATTATTACCACACGTGCTTCGCTTAAAGCAGTACCGCCTTCGATTCGTCAAGCAGCATTAGGTTTGGGTGCATCTCGTGTACAAACAGTTTTTCATCATGTTTTACCTCTTGCGATTCCAGGTATTTTAACAGGTGCAATTATTGGGGTTGCCCAAGCACTTGGTGAAACCGCGCCATTGTTACTGATTGGTATGAGTGCATTTGTTGCAAGTGTACCTGCTACTCCGTTTGATCAATCAACGGCATTACCTGTACAAATTTTCTTATGGCAAGGTAATGAATTGCGTAACTTCTTTGAAGGGCGTACCGCGGCTGCGATTATTGTATTACTGGCATTGATGGTGAGCTTGAATGGTCTTGCTATTTGGTTACGTAAGAAATTTGAAGTTCGTTGGTAGGAGAGGCAATATATGAATACTGAATCAGCTATGTCAAAAACAAATTCCTTAAAACAGGATAAATCCGTGAATCCAGAACAGAAACAATTTACCGCTCCTGAAGTAGATAAAGCACGACCAAGTACTTCATTTATTTCTCAATTTGATACTCAGACGTCAACTAAAAAAGAAAGTGAAACGTCAAATGTAAAATTGAGTACCTCAGATGTACATGTTTATTATGGTGAAGCAGAGGCAATCAAAGGCATTGATTTAAATATCTATGAAAATGAAGTCATTGCATTCATTGGTCCATCCGGTTGTGGTAAATCCACATTCTTGCGTACTTTAAACCGTATGAACGACACCATTGATTCATGTCGTGTAACGGGTAAAGTGATGTTAGATAATCAAGATTTATATGATGCTAACTTAGATGTGGTATTGCTTCGTGCCCAAGTTGGTATGGTTTTTCAAAAGCCAAATCCTTTCCCAAAATCTATTTTTGATAATGTGGCCTATGGGCCTAAACTTCATGGTTTGGCACGTGATAAATATGACCTTGAAGAAATTGTTGAAAACAGCCTACACAAAGCTGGGCTTTGGAACGAGGTCAAAGACCGTTTAAACCAACCGGGTACTGGTTTGTCCGGTGGTCAGCAACAACGTTTATGTATTGCACGTACCATTGCGGTGAGTCCAGAAGTGATTCTAATGGATGAACCCTGCTCAGCACTCGACCCAATTGCAACAGCAAAAATTGAAGAACTGATTTCAGAACTTTCAACTCAATATACGATTGCTATTGTGACTCACTCGATGCAACAAGCGGCACGCGTATCGGATCGTACCGCATACTTTCATTTAGGTGATTTAATTGAAGTGAACTCGACTGAAAAAGTGTTTACTCAACCTGATCATCAATTAACTGAAGCCTACATTACAGGCCGTTTTGGTTAAGTTTAAATGTTGATTATAAAAATAAAAAAATAAGGCCGGCTGAAGGATTATTTATTTCGCTTGCTCAGCAATAAAAATAGACTTTTGTATTGTGCAGAAGTCTTTTTTTATGGGTTTCCTGTATTTAGCGGGGAATCATTTTTAAGTTGATCGCAATATTTCACGATATTATTTTCAAAATAATGATCATGAGCAGTCAATATATTGCAACCAGAAATCAGAAAGCTAGAGGATTTATAAAATTCATATTGAATTTTTGAGCATTAGGCCTCATGTTAAAGATCACAGTAAATACAATTAGAGAAATTATTTTCTATGTTATTCCATACGCCTAAATTACCTGCCGAAATTCGTATTAGTCATTTAAATGCGCGTGTAAATGAACAACGTAAAAAAATTGCGCATACTACTGCGGGCAAATTTGAACTATTACAATTGGCTCAGCAACTGTCTAAGGAAACACGATTACGTAAAAAGAATAATCAAAAAGTTTATGTACTCGATTTCAAAGGAGATACAGCGGCATCGGCGGTTGAAAATTTGAGAGAAGAAATTACGCTTATTTTAGCGACAGCAAAAGCAGGGCGTGACCGTGTTGTTGTTCGTTTGGAAAGCCCAGGCGGTATGGTACATAGCTATGGTTTAGCTGCTGCACAATTGGTACGTTTGCGAGATGCTGGTTTTAACTTGACGATTTGTGTCGATAAAGTAGCAGCCAGTGGTGGATATATGATGGCCTGTATTGCCAATGAAATTGTTTCTGCCCCTTTTGCAGTGCTGGGTTCAATTGGTGTAGTGGCGCAAATACCAAACTTTAACCGTTTATTGAAAGAAAAAAATATTGATTTTGAATTATATACTGCGGGTCAATACAAACGTACAGTGACCATGTTTGGTGAAAATACTGAAGAAGGTAAAGCCAAATTTGAACAAGAACTGCAACAAACACACGAGCTATTTAAGCATTTTGTTGAAAAATATCGTCCACAACTCAACGTTGAACTCGTGGCAACAGGTGAGCACTGGTATGGTAAAGATGCACTTGAATTAAGTTTAGTTGATCAATTGCAAACTTCTGATGAATACTTACTGAGTTTATTGACGCAGCATGATGTCTATATGATTGATACCCGTCGTAAACCTACTTTCGGTGAAAAATTGGGCTTACAAGCCGCACAAATGGCGGATGGTTTGATTCCTGCGGTAATGAATAAAGTGATGGAAACTTTGACTCAAGCCAATTCAAATTTGATTCAAATAAGAGATCCAAAACTTTAAGTAAACAGTCTGATTAAGAATTAAGGCACACTTCGGTGTGCTTTTTTATTACTTTATTAAATGCTTATGCTAATATTATTTCATCATTATTCAATTGTTTAGCAATAAGATGGCAACGTTTTTGATAGTTTTGGGGATCATGTGCAGTGTTGGATTGCCCACCTACGCCATTTTATATATTGTTCCTCAGGTTAAACCAAATGATTGGAAAGCGGGTGCCCCATTTCTCTTGATGCTTCCTGGATTTTTAATTTTTGGTTATGGAGCATATTTAAATAATAATAAAACCATTACAGTGTCTACAGCTTGCGGTATTGTGAAATATTATAAAAACTATTCTACTGGAGGACGGCATAGCCAGAAGACTTTTGAACGAATTACAGTTCACTTGGATCATTCTCAATATTTCCGCCATTTTCGGTTTGATGAAGGTTTGGCGCGTCAAAAGAAAGATGAGTATGTTTGCTTTGAATTTTATGATCGTCAGAAAAATACGCATTTATCTGAATCGAAAATTTTAAAATGGATAGATTGAGCCTAAATAAAATGATTCTAAAAAGACTTTATTAAATTGGTGCTGATGGCTTTGGTGCTTTTATTAAAAAAATTAAACCCGAAAGCATGGCGCCAAGAGTCGCCAGTAGCATATCCATGTGCGCATCCCAAATATCTCCTTGCTGTCCATTATAGTTTTCTGCCTCCTCTGGTGATAAACCCATCGCAATGCTCCATTCAATCCATTCATAAATGAGGCTGGTCGCCATGACAAATTGAATGACCAAAAGAAAAAGTGTGAAGGGTTTTAATGTAGGTAACCAAACTTGAAATAGACGATAGAATACGGGGTAAAGTAATAAACCTGAAGCAAGATGGACCAGACGATCGTACATATTCCGTGACCAACCCAACGTTTGATTTAAATCAAAATTGAATAATTTTATGAGCCAGTCATTATAAGGGACATAAGAATAAAGATAGTGCGCACCGACAATATGAATCAGTAAAAATAAAAGATAAAAAACAAAGCTAGAATAATTCAGTCCTATCTTTTTTAAACAAATGAATAGCGCGATCAGCATCAATACTGTACCAATCTGATGCAATAGATAAGACGATAATTCGAGGGGTTGAATACTTGCAATGATAATTGCAAATAAAACCAAGCCAAGTGCAAACCAATGTTTTAAGCTGAATTGATATTCAATCATCTTATTATTTTCAACTCTAAAGTATTGCAATGATAATGAAAAAGCGAAGCCGAAGCTTCGCTTTTTGGTATTAAAATTTAATTAGATTTTAGCAATCAAATCTTTAATTTGTTTGGCTTGATCCGCAGCATTACCTGTATAGGTGGCTGGCGTCATTGTCGCAAGACGTGCACGATCTGCAGCAGGCACTACTTCAAGCTCATGACCATTTACGAAATCTACCATCATGTCACGTGTCATCGCTTGACCGCGAGTAAGGGTTTTTAATTTTTCGTATGGTTTTTCTACGTTGTAACGACGCATAACGGTTTGAATCGGTTCAGCCAAGACTTCTTGAGCATGGTCCAAATCTTCATCAATACGTGCAGCGTTAAGCTCTAATTTACCAATCCCTTTTAAGCAGGCATCAAATGCAATTAAGCTTTGTGCAAAACCAACACCCATGTTACGAAGCACGGTCGAGTCAGTTAAGTCACGCTGCCAGCGAGAAATAGGCAGTTTTTCACCCAAGTGAGCCAATACTGCATTGGCTAAACCTAAGTTACCTTCAGAGTTTTCAAAATCAATCGGGTTGACTTTATGTGGCATCGTTGAAGAACCAACTTCACCTTCTTTCAAACGTTGTTTGAAGAAACCTAAAGAGATATAACCCCAAACGTCACGGTTAAAGTCGATCAAAATGGTGTTGAAGCGACGTAACGCATCAAAAAGTTCCGCCATGTAATCATGTGGTTCAATTTGCGTGGTGTACGGATTAAATGCTAAACCTAAAGATTCAACAAATGCTTGTGAATGTGCAGGCCAGTTAATATCTGGATATGCTGAATAATGCGCATTATAGTTACCTACAGCGCCATTGATTTTACCGAGTAACTCAACATTGTTAAATTGCTTGATCTGGCGAGCAAGGCGGTAAGCCACGTTCGCCATTTCTTTACCCAAAGTGGTTGGGCTTGCTGTTTGACCATGTGTACGAGACAACATTGCTTGTTCTGCATGTGTTTCAGCCAAAGTCGCAATGGCATCGATAATACTTTGCATAGAAGCAACAAGAACGTCACGACCATTTTTTAACATAAGGGCATGAGACAAGTTATTGATGTCTTCAGAAGTACATGCAAAGTGAATAAATTCACCTGCATCTTTTAATTCATCAATATGTGCAATTTTTTCTTTCAGGAAATATTCAACCGCTTTTACGTCGTGGTTAGTGGTACGTTCAATCTCTTTAATACGGTTTGCATCATCTTCAGAAAAATCTGTAACGATTACATCTAAAGCAGCATTGGTTGCTGCTGAAAAAGCAGGAATTTCAGTAATTTCTGGACGGTTTGCAAGCGCTTGTAACCAACGCACCTCAACAGTCACACGAGCATGGATTAAACCAAACTCAGAGAGGAAAGGACGAAGCGCATCACATTTGCTTGCGTAGCGTCCATCTAATGGAGAAAGTGCGGTTAAAGCGTTCATAGCGATTCCTTAAACTTTGGAATTAAACGTAAAACAAAGCCCGAATAGCATCAGTTAAACCACCTGATACTGTAAACGAGCGAGATCTTGAATATCTTGAAGTAGCTTACGCTTACTGAAAATCATGCCCCATGAACTGCCACCCAACTGACGCCATAAGTGTGCCATTTGCAGGCCAGTAAATAAGGAAGCACGAATACGATTGGTGTGAGAAGCATCTTTAAATGCTTGTGCATTGCCTTTGACCATAATGCGTGGATTAATTTGTCCAGCAGTTTCAATGTAAGTTTGAGCAAGGTTAGCAATAATACTGGGATGCAGATAATTATTGTCAAAAAAAGACAATTGTTTCAGAATTTTCTGTTGTGACTGTTCAATTATTTCAACGAATTTTGGATTGCTATAAACTTTTTTTTCTAATTGCAGCAGCGCCATTGCGTAACTCATTGGTAATTTTGTATTAGAGAGTTTCGGTAAGCGCGATTTAGGAGAAGTATTGAAAGGCTGGGTAATACTGTTTTCTAAAGTTTTTAAACCGAGAGAAATATCGGCCAATTGATTAAAAAAATGCAGAGTTTGGCAAGATTCATTTGCAGTGGGGCGAATATTGAGGCTGGCTTTAATCAGTTGCTGTAAATAAAAACCACCACTTTCGCCCATACTTTGTTGCCCCGACATGGCCGTCATATGGGTCAACTGTGTTGACTGAAACACAGCTGCCAACGCCAAAGCTCGATTTTGGCGTATATTCAAAGTTTGAGGCTGTTGAAAGGGTAACTCAGCCATGCCTATCACTTCCTTTTAAATAAAATCAGGTTTTGGTGCATTGGTATGATGAATCACACCACCACCTAAACAAACTTCATCAGCATAAAATACAACGCTTTGACCTGGCGTGACCGCACGTTGGGGTTCATCAAATTCAACGCGAATTGCATTGGGTGCCAGCGCATCTTTATAAATGACACAAGGTTGATCGGGTTGGCGATAACGCGTTTTGGCTGTACAACGAAAACCTGTTTCAGGAATCTCTTGCTCACCTGCCACCCAGTCAATCGTCTTACTCCAAAGTATAGTACTTTGCATCAACGGATGTTCATGACCCTGACCAATGACCAAACGATTGTTTTCAATATCTTTGTATAGAACAAACCATGCACCTTCAGATTCGCCTTTAAGTCCACCTAAACCAATGCCGCCACGTTGACCGAGCGTATAGTACATTAAGCCGTGATGTTCACCAACCTCTTTACCTGTATCGAGGAAAATTTTTCCCGCTTGAGCAGGGAGATATTGTTTGAGGAAATCGTTAAAACGGCGTTCCCCAATAAAGCAAATACCGGTTGAATCTTTTTTCTTGGCTGTTGCTAGACCCAGTTCTTCTGCAATACGACGTACTTCAGGTTTTTCAATTTCACCGACTGGAAACAACGTTTTGTTAATTTCACGCCCATGTACAGCATGCAAAAAATAAGTTTGGTCTTTATTGCTGTCCACACCACGAAGTAAAGGTGCATATTCATCACCACGCGAGTTCGTCATGGTTTTACCGCGACGGCAATAATGGCCAGTGGCAATAAAATCTGCACCGAGGTTTATGGCATGGTCTAAAAATGCGCGGAATTTAATTTCTTTATTGCATAAAATATCAGGATTTGGGGTTCGACCCGCAGCATATTCTGCCAAGAAATGTTCAAATACCCGATCCCAATATTCCATGGCAAAGTTGGCGGTATGCAGTTTGATGCCAATTTTGTCACAGACCGCTTGTGCATCGGCTAAATCTTCCATTGCAGTACAATATTCCGTGCCATCATCTTCTTCCCAATTTTTCATGAAAAGTCCTTCAACTTGATATCCTTGTTGAAGAAGAAGTGCTGCAGAAACAGAAGAATCTACACCACCAGACATACCGACGATGACACGTTGTTGCATAGGATTAAGCATCCAAGTTTGAAATTAAAGGAGAGTTTTGGTGCTCATAAACGAGCGATAAAGGATATTTTTGACCAGATAAAGCATCTTTTACAGCTTTCATGACCAAGGGGCTACGTGCACGTGCAGACTCAATAAGTTCATCTAAAGTCATCCAAACGGCACCAATAATATCAGTATCCAGCTTAGCATCTAAATGATGCTTCAACTCATGTGCTAAGAAGCAAAAACGATAGTAGGTACGATCGGGGAACATGGGAGGGGTATAGGTATATATACCGAGCAAGGAGTCAATTTCGACTTCATAGCCTGTTTCTTCCATGGTCTCACGAATAGCGGCTTGAATCAGCGTTTCACCACATTCAACATGACCCGCAGGCTGATTGAATACACTATGCGTAACACCTTCAGTATGTTCTTCAACAAACAGGAATTTCCCATTTTTTTCGACAACAGTTGCGACAGTAACGTGAGCAGTCCAAGCGGTCATTGAAAGCACCAAGGAATAAAAAGAGTATTCTACAAAATTTAGGCCGTGGTGGCTATGGTGAATGCTTTTTTAAAGTACCACCCAATGGATTTTAAAATTTGAGTAGAACTCCCAAAATAGTATTTTGAGTGAAATGAGAAGCGAATAAAAAATATGTTCATAAAGAAGAAAAATATCACTTAGATGGACGTTTTAGAACTTTCTAAATAATTCGCTGCAACTTTCACATAGTTCTGTGCTGAATAAGGTAAAAATTCCAGTTCTTTTTTAGTCAGTGGACGAACTTGCTGGACTGGGCTTCCCACATATAAATAACCGCTTTTTAAGACTTTACGAGGTGGCACCAAACTACCTGCACCGATCATGACATCATCTTCAATAATCACATCATCTAAAACAATTGTATTGATACCAATTAAAACTCGATTACCCACAGTACAACCGTGCAAAGTCACATGATGACCGATGGTGACATCTTCGCCAATAATCAGCGGTGAACCATTCGGTTTGGCTGCATTTTTATGACTCACATGTAACATAGCATGATCTTGCACATTTGAGTTTTTACCAATTTTGATATAATTGACATCACCACGAATCACGGCAAAAGGCCAAACCGAAACATTTTCACCGAGGACAACGTCGCCAATGACTACAGACATTTCATCAATATAACAATGATCATTTATGTGTGGGCTTTGATTTAAATAAGGGCGAATATGCTTTTTCATAAAATTTCTAGAATGTTGTGAAACTAAACTGAGTATAAAAGCAAAAGCATCTATATTTACTATAGATGCTTTTGCTTAAGACTAGAGAATGACTTTAAACTTAAAATAAATTGCTAAAAAATTGTTTAATATGATCTAACATTTTTGAAAAGAAACCCGCTTCTTCAACAGCTTGAAGCGCAACAAGAGGTTTTTCAGAAATCACTTTACCATCAAGACTCGCTACATATTTACCAATGACTTGGCCTTTTTTAAGTGGAGCAGTGAGTTTAGGTTGTACAACTAATTGCGTTTTAATCGCATTCGCTTGACCCTTAGGCATAGTGACATTGAAATTTTCAGCTAAACCAATTTGAACTTCTTTGTCTTTACCATACCAAATTTTAGCTTTTGCCAAAACTTGATTGGCAGACTGAACTTTTACAGTTTCAAAGTTTGAAAAACCCCAAGCCAAAATTTCACGTGTTTGTGAAGCACGATCATTCATACTGTTGGTACCAAAAATCACTGAAATTAAGCGCATTGGACCACGTTTAGCAGAAGTAGTGAGGCAATAACCTGCTTCGTTGGTGTGACCTGTTTTTAAACCATCTACACTTGGGTCGGTATAAAGCAGGGCATTACGGTTACCCTGTTTAATGCCATTAAAAGTAAATTCTTTTTCAGAATAAATTGGATAATATTTTGAACTGTCATGGATGATATGTTGTGCAAGAACGGCCATATCTTTTGCAGTTGAATAATGCCCTTCAGCTGGCATACCTGTTGAATTGATAAAGTTAGTATTTTTCATCCCAATACGCTTTGCTTCTACATTCATCATGTGAGCAAAGGTACCTTCATTACCGGCAATATGTTCTGCCATGGCTTTAGACGCGTCATTACCTGATTGAATAATAATTCCACGCAGCATTTCTAAAGCTGTTGCAGTTCCATTCAATGGCACATACATACATGATTCCGTACTACTACCACGGCACCATGCAGACTCGTTCATACGAACTTTCTCATCTTCTGTGAGATCACCACTTAATAACTTTTGTTCGATCAGATAACTGGTCATCATCTTGGTCATTGAGGCAGGGGCTAATTTTTCATTTTCATTTTTCGATGCGAGAATTTGCCCTGTCTCATAATCCATCAGAACATAAGATTTATTATTGAGTTCTGGTGGTGCAGATAATAAAGTTGCTGCGTAAGTAAAACTTGGTAATAGTAATAATGCAGCAAAGGCGCTTTTGTGGGTCATTCTACGTGGTTCCAATATCTTGATATAAGCACAAAGAGCCTAGCATTTTAGGATAAAGCTAGACCGACTTCTACCGTGAAATCGGCTTATTTAAAAAGTATTGTAACCGTTTTGTACTAAGGGTTATATGTCACTAACTCTTGGCAAATAGCTGTGTTTTTTGTGTCGCCCGCTTTTTTTGCATCATTTCGTGCTTCAGTTAAGATAGATTTAAATTTTCTTTCTTTACTGAGTTTTGATAAAGCAGAAACCGCATTTTTTTCATTGGGTAAATATTCTTGAGCCAATTTGGCATAACCTTGCTCAAATTGAGTTTCATCTTTCACTAATTTCGGACAAACTTCAGATAATACATAAATAGCTGCAAGTTCTTGCTGGGTAATTTCTTGTGTTGGTGTTACTTCTATATTTTCATCTTTTTGAGCTGCATGTGTAACAGACGCTGCCATGATACTCATGGTAACAAGACCCAAAGAAAAAGATTTTAATCGAGATAATTTCATTTAAACCAACCTAAAGTATTTAAAAAAATGGAACAATGAAAACAAGCTTACTGATATTTTTCGTAATTGTAAGTGCTTAAATGTATTGAAGCTGTTGAAATTGTTATAAAATGATAAAACTAAATTATTTAAATTAAAAAGAGTATAAAAATATCCATTTTTATACTCTTTTTTATAAGCCTAAATAAGCAAAAAATTATTCACTCATATTTTGAGAATATGCTTCGTAGTTGATAACATCATTACAAACTGATTTTTGTTCATCTTGAGTGGTTTCTTTTGCTGCTTGGCGTGCTTCATTTAAAAAAGACTGATATTCACTATCTTTTTGAATTTTATCAAAAGTCATTGATTTACTTGAATGGCTTTCTAAATGGGATTCAATGATTTTTTGAATATTCTGATCAAATTTTGCATTTTTACCATTCAGTGTTGGGCAGACTTCAATCAAAACCTGCGTTGAAGCAAGATCTTCTTTAATCATGGCGTCAGCTTCGGCAATGGATAAACTATCATCAGCTAAAACTGCTTGTGATAGAAATACTGCAAAGCCTAAACCCATTAGGCTACGAAATGAGATTATTTTAATCATGATTAAATCACATATATTGAATGGATATTGAAAACTAAATATATATAATTCTTTAGATAATTCAATCAAATATTCTGACCCGTCATTCTTTAACTCGATGAGATTTTTAAGTGAATATATTAATTGCCAATGATGATGGTGTATTTGCTCCTGGTATTCAGGCCCTTGCTTTGGCACCATTAGGGCGAGTCGTCGTGGTTGCACCTGAAAGTGAGCGCAGCGGTTTTTCTAGCGCTCTCACTTTAGATCGACCGTTGCGACCTATAAAAATCGCATCCGATGTATGGGCTGTGAATGGAACGCCAGCCGATTGTGTTTATTTGTCCATGAATGGTCTATTCGATTTTGAATTTGACTTGGTGGTCAGTGGTATTAATAGCGGCGCAAATTTAGGCGATGATGTTTTGTATTCAGGAACCGTGGGAGCAGCATTTGAAGGACGGCTGATGAAACAACCTGCAATTGCAGTATCGCTCGCTGGGCCAAATGTTCGTGCTTATGATGATCCAAAAGATTATCAACTTGCTGCACAGTGGGTACATGATTTTATTGTTGCGGGTTTACCGACTTTACCACCACGCCATATTTTTAATATCAATATCCCAGATGTACCCAAATTTCAAGGTGCAAAAATAACGTATCAAGGACGCCGTAGCCAATCTAAGCCGATTACTAGCCATGTTGATCCGCGTGGTCGTCAAGTCTATTGGATTGGATTATCGGGAGAGGCCGTAGCAGATCCGCAAAAAGGCTTCACTGAAATAGAATCAGATTTTTTTGCGGTTGCGAATGGTTATGTCAGTATTACGCCTATTCAAATGGATGCTACAAATTATGACATTTTAACCAGTTTGCACAGTCAGTTTTCCAAATAATCTAGAGTAGTGTTATAACTTTGTGAAAATGCAGAACAGAAAGAATTTTTCATATACTTTTTTGTTAATCTTAACGCAAATCAATAGATACATTTATATATAGAGAGGATGAATAATGCACTTGGTGTCACAATATCGCTTATTTTCTATGCCCACAGCCTTGTTGAAAACCATTGTGTTATCTACAGCTGTTATCTCGACCGTTGTTTTAAGTGGTTGCGCATCAAAACCACAAATCAATAATACCACCCGTTATGCGACTGCACCCGACTATTATACAGTGCGTTCTGGTGACACCTTAAGTGCAATCGCGGCACGCTATGGTTTAGGTTATGTCAGTGTTGCGGAAATGAATGATATCGCATCACCCTATCGAATTTATGTGGGTCAATCTTTACGACTAAAAGATACTGGGTCACGCCGTAGTTCGACTCAAGCAGTGACACAAGCAGCACCAATTCAACGTCAAACGGTTCAAGTACCAACGACTTTGCCTAAAACCACTGCACCAGTAAGTAGTATTCCTGTTGCACCCGTTGTAACGTCTAAAGTGTCTACCTTGCGTTGGGTGAAGCCGAGTAATGGTGCCGTCCTTCAAAACTTTAATTTGGCTTCGAATGTCAAAGGAATTCGTTATGGCGGAAATGTCGGTGATGCAATTTTTGCTGCTGCAGATGGCCAAGTGGTATATGCCGCAGACGGATTAAAAGAATATGGTAATTTGATCCTGATTAAACATATCGATGGCTACATTACGGCCTATGCACACAACAGTAAAATGAATGTGAACAGTGGGCAAAATGTGACAGCAGGTCAAAAAATTGCCGAAATGGGCTCAAGTGGCGCTAGCCGTACCATGTTAGAGTTTCAAGTACGTTTAGATGGTAAACCCATTGATCCGACCAAGGTCTTACCAATTAGTTAAATTATGCTAATGCATTTCAAAAATTTCACCGTATAATACAATGAGTTGATTTTATCAAAAGATAAATGATCGCATAAAAATAGGGGGAGTTTATGTTAGATCAACTTCGGGCAATGGGTGTGTTTGCTTGTGTTGTAGAAAAAAACTCGTTTAGTGGTGCAGCACGTGATTTAGGTATCACCACCAGTGCTGTCAGTCAGCAAATTCGTTCTTTAGAACAAGATATGGAAGTTGTTCTTTTACATCGTTCAACAAGAAAATTGAGTTTAACTGAAGCTGGACAAGCTTTTTTCCACAGCTGTCAAGAAATGCTGGCTGCTGCAGAGCGCGGTAAAATCAGGATTAATGAATTAAGAGATGACTTGGTTGGTGATTTACGGATTGCCACGACACCAGAGTTGGGTGCAAATCATGTGATTCCTGCATTGTCACACTGGATGTCAGCTCATCGTGGATTATCTGTTCATTTGGAAGCCGATAACCAATATATTGATCTAATCGATGGTCGCATTGATATTGCATTACGTATGACCTCAAAGATTGAAGACACTCATTTACATGCTGTTCCTCTAGCCAGAGCCGAACAAATTTTGGTGGCTTCGCCAAGTTATTTGAATCATACAGCACCGATTTCGCATCCAGAGGATTTAAGACATCATGATTTGATTCCCATCAATGTCATGAAAAATTCTCAGAATTTTACATTTCAGCATGCGGTAAGCAGTGAAATAATTAGTTTAGATATGAATTCTCGTTTGTCTTCAAATAATGTATTGGTCACCAAAGCTTTATGTCAACAAGGGCATGGCATTGCACGGATATTATATTTGGATGTACAAAAAGATTTGGTCAGTGGTCATTTGGTCGAAGTTTTACCAGAGTGGAAACTGCCACATTTTACTTTATATGCCATTATTTCAAAGCGAGAGCAGCAAACGATGAAAATCCATCGCTGTATAGAGACACTCAAGCAGTATTTTAGTCAATTACCTGGGGGTAGGATTTATCAAGATGCTTCATAAAAGGGATTAACTTGGAATTATGCAATTCCAAATATTTTGGGAAAATTATTTATACTATTTATATGAATAAATTATTTTTAGATAAAAGATTTATAATTTTAATACGACTTTGAAATATATTATTTTTAAATACATGTTAATCATGCTAGTGAATACAGAATAGTAATCCGTTTATTTTAAAAGTATCTCAGCACCCATATTCTAAATCAAATAATGCCAGTCAAGTTTTATACCGACTGGCATTATTTTTACTTGTAATCGGCCGAAATTAGGCTAAAAAAGTCTTAATCATTTTGACCAGACGTTCAATTAATAAGTCTGCCTGTTCTTTGTTGATATTCAAAGTAGGTAAGAGACGAATCACAGAACCAGCAGTCACGTTAATAATCAGGTGATATTCATCACGTGCTGTATTGACCAGTTCTGCACATCCTTTTGGTAATTCAATGCCAATCATTAATCCAAAACCACGAACCGTGATTTCTTGATCACTCAGTTGTTGTCTAAGTTGTTCAACAATATATGCACCCATTTTTGCTGCATTTTCAACTAAATTTTCTTTTTGAATCAGATCAATGACTGTATAAACCACGCGTGAACCCAGTGCTGTGCCGCTATAAGTTGAACCATGATTTCCAGCAGTCAGTACACCGACACCGCGTCCTTGAGTCATGACCGCACCAATTGGAAAACCGTTACCTAAACCTTTGGCTGTGGTTAAAACGTCAGGCACAATATTGGTGTGCTGGTAAGCAAAATATTGACCAGTACGGCCATTACCCGTTTGAACTTCATCTAACATCATTAGCCAGTTATGTTGGTTGCAGATTTGACGAATTTCTTCCAAATAGCTAAAACCTTGAGGTGCAGTATTCACACCGCCTTCGCCTTGAATGGGTTCCACAAAAATAGCCACAATGTCAGGATGGTTAATTGCTGCTTCTTGAATGGCCTCAATATCACCAAAAGGAACACGAATAAAACCTTCAACTAAAGGTCCAAAACCTTCTTGAACTTTTTTGTTCCCTGTTGCAGATAGAGTTGCCATGGTACGGCCATGAAAAGAATGATCTGCGACAATAATTTTTGGATGACTGATCCCTTGCATTGAACCAAATTTACGCGCAATTTTAATTGCACCTTCATTCGATTCTGCACCACTGTTCGAGAAGAAAATTTCTTCCATCCCTGAAACTTCAGCCAATTTTTGTGCTGCTGCCGTTTGCCAAGGTACTTCATATAAGTTACTGGTATGAATAAGCGTGGCAGCCTGATCTGCAATTGCTTGTGCAATAACCGGATGAGCATGACCTAAACCACATACGGCAATACCTGTAAGTGCATCAAAATATTCAGTGCCATCTTCTGTATAAAGATAAGAACCTCGTCCACGCACAAAACTGATCGACTGACGACCAAATACAGGCATCAAATGTGAAGGTTGATCAGGTTGCACGGGCGCAAGGGTAATGTTATTCATGACTAACTCTTATCTGTTAGGTGGAGGGGAGTAAAAGTTTATATAAGCAAAATCTGCTACAGAATAAAAGCCTAAATGTAAATAAAATTGGAAATATTGCTTTAGTCATACTGTTTTGCTAAGTTTTGGGTATAATGCGAGGCAAATGAGTTGAGGATTTATCAATGACTGAACAAGTACGCGATACTGAAGCGTTAATTCGTGACCAAATTGCAAAACATGCTGTCCTTCTTTATATGAAAGGTACACCGCAATTCCCACAATGTGGTTTCTCTGCACGTGCGGTTGAAGCACTCAGTCAAATTGGTCGTCCATTTGCTTATGTTAATATTTTGGAAAACCAAGATATTCGCACAATTTTGCCGAAAATCGCAAATTGGCCAACTTTTCCACAATTGTGGATTAATGGTGAATTAATCGGTGGTAGCGATATTATCTTAGAGATGTTCCAAAAAGGTGAATTAAAATCTTTGGTAGAACAATATAGCGCTGCTCCTGAAGCTTAATTCAGCAGTAACGAATAAAAAAAGCGCCTAAAGGCGCTTTTTTTATTCGAATTGTCAAGAAAGCAAATTATTTTGCTTCAATTGCATGAACAGTCGTATTTCCAGAATCTACTGCGTCAACAGGTTTCAGCTGCTTTTCAGCTTCTTCCTTTTTCTTTTTTTTGGATTTTTTCTTTTTCTTTTTTTTCTTTGACTCTTCTTCAAAATTTATGCCATCTTCAATCGCTTGCCAGTATTCAAGCTGTTCCAAAACAGCAGCATAGATTGAATTTTTACTGTAACGACCTTTTTTATTTAATATTCCAACAGGCCGTGCCATTAAAATTTCTAAAGCTTGATCAATAGTTTGAATGGCATGAATATGGAATTGACCTTGTTCAACGGCTTCAATCACATCTTGACGTAACATTAAGTGCTGCATGTTTTGTCGTGGAATAATGACGCCTTGCTTGCCGGTTAAGCCTTGAAGTTTACAGGCATCAAAGAAACCTTCAATTTTTGCGTTTACACCACCAATGGGTTGGACTTGACCTAACTGATTCATAGAACCAGTAATTGCCCAAGATTGGTCAATTGGTAATTGACTAATCGCGGACAATAATGCAGACAATTCAGCCACGGTTGCACTATCCCCATCCACTTGACCATAGCTTTGTTCAAATGCAAGGGCAGCAGAAAAGTGTAATGTTTGTTCACGACCAAAATGGGCTTTTAAGAAACTCGACATCAATAACACCCCTTTAGCATGTAATGATCCTCCGAGTTCGACGCTGCGTTCAATGTCCAGAATATCACCACCACCTTGATAGACCGAGGCGGTTAAGCGTGAAGGTAAGCCAAATTCTACATCCGCATAATGAATAACGGAAAGTGCATTAATTTGCCCCAGACGATGACCTTTGGTCTCAATCAGTTGTGTACCACGTGATAAATCTTCCCAATATAATTCGCGTAAATAACCTAAGCGATATTGGCGATGATGTAGCGCAGTATTGATGTGCTTATCTGTGACAATTTTATCATCTGCTTTGGCCGCATGATGATGAGCTTCACGAATTAAATCCCCCAAGGTGAGGGCATGTAATGACAATGAACTTTGATCTTCAGCTTGACGACTTGAATCAGTTAGTAAAGCGGCTAAAGCAGAACGATCAAAGGGTAGAAGTTTATCTGATTGCACATAGTCGGCAATCAATTGCATATATGCCTGCTCATTGGTGTCATTACGTTGTAATGTATCAGTAAAATCTGCACGAATTTTAAAGACACTGCCTAACTCTGGTTCTACTTCTAGAATTTCGTAATAAACTTCTGGTTCAGCCAATAAAACGACTTTTAGATTTAATGGAATTGCTTCTGGTTCAATTGAAATACTGCCTGTTAAGGTGAGCATATGTTCTAGTGAAGAGAGTTTTAACTGACCAGATTTTAAAGCTCTTTTTAATCCCTGCCATGCATAAGGCTGCTCAAGTAATTGTTCGGCTTCAAGTATTAAAAATCCTCCATTGGCTTTATGCAAGGTTCCTGGACGAATAAGAGTGAAGTCTGTGGTAATGGTACCATTTTGCGTTAATTGTTCGACATGACCCAATAAATTGTAATGGGTCGGAAAATCTTCAAAAATAACGGGTGCACCCGAATTTGGCTTATAAGATACAATAATATTGGCTTGATAACGTGCAGGTACACGACTAAATAAACCAGGGGTAAAATCGTCTTCTTCTTGCTCAAGCACAATTTCGACATTGGCAATAATATCTTCAGCATAATATTTTAAATAATCTGCTAAGCCTTTAACTTCACTAAATTTATTTAAAATTTGCTCAATGCGTGGCATGACGACTTGTTTGGCAATGTCACGATTTAGGAGTTGAACTTTATCACGTGCATCATCTTCTAAATCGCCTAAATGTAAGCCTAAACGTTCTAATTTTTTATCCATGTGGCGCATGTGGGTCGAAAGTTCAGCGCGTTCTTTATTGTTTAACGCATTGATTTCTTCAGTCGTCATTTCTTCAAGTGAATCTTCAATATAATGCACAGGTACAAAACAATGTTCTTCATGTCGAGTAATGAGTTTTAAACCCAAGGATTGACCTTCTTTGGTCAGGTCAATCAGCGCTTGCTGTTGTTCATCACCAATTTGTTGGCGAATCAATTCAATCCGATTGTGATAAATTTCTGCAGTAAAGCGGCGTTCTAATTGTTTAAGAATGCTCTGCCATGCCTGATGCAACATACTTTGAAATTTTGCAGCTTGACCAGAAGGAAGTTCAAGGGCAAGCGGTTGACGAGGTAATTTAAAATTATTGACATAGACCCAATCGTTTGGCGTCGGCATAGTCTTCGCATGTTGTTGCAATAAGCGTTTCACCATGGTGCGCTTACCTAAACCCGCAGTCCCTACGGCAAAAATATTATAACCTGAGTAAGGCAGCGCAATACCGGCCTCTACAGAAGCACGTGCACGATCTTGGCCTAGAAAATTATTTAAAGGTTTTAAACGACGAGTTGAAGGCGGTATTTTATCGTAATTTGGAATATGAGTGAGTTGTTCAGACTTCAACTTGGTTTTTTCTAAAGTACTTTGTATTTCTGGTTGATCAAATGAGGAATTTAAGCTGTTTTGGCTAAGTTTTTCATTGCTGTTGATAATATTGGCAGATAAAGAAGCATTCATTTGCTCGAGTCTTTGGGTCACTGTAAAATCCAAAACGAAATAGTGCGATAGAGATTTAAAGGTATACAGGTTTGTTTGAAAAATTCAAGCCAACAGCATGCTTTAATCGATAAAATAAAATAATGATTTCGTAAATTGTGTTGAAACCGAGCGCATTACGCGTTTGAATAGCGACATTGAGTTTTGCAGAACATAATAATCAATGACAACACAATCTACTGGATGGAAATCGGCCTTTACGGCATTTCTTGACCGCCGCGCACTGATCATGCTTTTTTTGGGATTTTCAGCCGGTATTCCAATCTTACTGATTTTTTCGAGTTTATCACTCTGGCTTGGAGAGGCAGGAATTGATAAAAGTGCAGTAACCTTCTTTAGCTGGGCTGCATTGGGTTATTCCTTTAAGTTTGTTTGGGCACCTCTGGTCGATGAATTACCTGTTCCATTTCTGACAAAAAAATTAGGTCGCCGCCGTGCATGGTTGTTGATTGCACAAGTGTTGATTATTTGTGCCATTTCAATTATGGCATTTTCTAATCCAGCTTTGGGACAAGCTTATTTATACCAAATGGCGGTTGGTGCAGTATTGTTGGGTTTTTCTGCTGCAACTCAAGACATTGTGATTGATGCTTACCGAATCGAATTGGCTGAGACACAAATGCAGACTGTACTTGCTGCAACCTATAATGCGGGGTATCGCATAGGGATGATTATTGCAGGTGCAGGAGCTTTATTTTTAGCGGCATCATTGGGTACTGCAAAAGGCAATTATATTTACAGTGCTTGGAAAATCACCTATTTAGCCATGGCAGCAGTAATGTTGATTGGTATTTTGACCACTTTGGTTATTCGTGAACCGCAAGTTAATCGAGTTTATAAAAATTATAAACGCACCGATTATTATCGTTTGGTCGCTGTATTTTTTGTTGCAGTGATGGGCTTTGTCATCAGCTATATTTTGTCAGGCACAATCACTGAATCTGCTAAATCTCAATTTGAAATTTCGGACTCCTTATTGTTGTTCTGTTTTGAGGCTCTACGTTTTATTGGTTCTGCTGTTATCGCTGTTTTGGTCGGTACATTATTGGTGAAAATGGGTGCCGTGAACAAGCAGATGGCATTTGAAACTTGGATACATCCAATCGCAGATTTCTTTAAACGTTATGGTGTTAAACTCGCACTAGTCTTATTGTTATTGATTGGTTTTTACCGTATTTCTGACATTATTGCGGGTGTGATTTCAAATGTATTTTATCAAGACCTAAATTTTACTAAAGAGCAAATTGCTGAAGCTGTTAAAATTTATGGTGTGATTTTTAGCTTGGTGGGCGGTTTCTTGGGAGGCTTGCTTGCCCAGCGCATGAATATTATGAAACTCATGTTTGTGGGGGCAATTTTAGCCAGCTCAACCAATCTTATTTTCATTGGGTTGGTCAAATCTGGTCAGCAGTTAAGTGATATCGAAGTCCTTGTAGGCACACAGCGTTATCAAGTTCAGTCCGATGAGGTGGGATATTGGAAAATTAAAGTACCCAGTCAAATTTTGGCACAAGCCAATGAAGTTAAAGTCACAGCTAAATACCAAGATGATTCTCTAAATGCTGTAGTTGCTACTTTGCCTTATCTCAGCAGTACTCAAAAACCAAATAACATGCAGCTTTTGCCTGTCACAAGTGATAATACGGTCAGTCTTCAAGAACAAAATAAAAGCCTTGTGGTACGAGGGCAATACTTTGGGCACGCTTTAAATGATGCACAAAAAATTATCATACAGTTAGATGGTCAGAAGTTTGACGCAAATTTAGATAAAACTGGCATATTTAGTGCGGCTATTCCTGCGCAGACTTTGGTTCATTCTGCCTCAAGAAATTTGGTTGCTGAGGTGCTTGAGCATAATCAAGTCATTTCGACTTCATCACATCGTTATGCGGTCAATAATCAGGTAGCTTCTACCAAAAATTTAGATATCGATATTCAGCCATTGCCTGCCATCAGTGCTCAGTCTGGCGATGATGTTGAAATTACTGGTAAGGTGATTAAACCTTATAGTGCTTTATGGCTATATTTTGCCATTATCGTCGATAATTTGGCATCTGGGTTGGCTGGGGCAGCTTTTATTGCATTTTTATCAAGTTTAACCAGTGTTTCATTTACAGCAGTGCAATATGCTATTTTTAGCTCATTGATGACACTGACACCTAAGATTTTAGGCGGTTATTCAGGTACTATCGTTAGCAATATTGGTTATCCTCAATTTTTCCTCATGACGACTTTAATTGGTCTCCCTATTTTGATTTTAGTGGTTTGGGTGGCAAAATTATTGAAGGATCACCAGAATGCTTTAATTGTAAATAAGGACCCATAAAATGCGCATGCTTCATACTATGTTACGTGTAGGTAATTTGGAACAATCTTTAAAATTTTATACTGAAGTGCTCGGTATGACACTACTTCGTAAGCGTGATTATGAAGAAGGTCGTTTCACTTTGGCTTTTGTGGGTTACGGTGAAGAATCAGATACAACAGTATTAGAATTGACGCATAACTGGGATACGCAAAGTTATTCGTTAGGGAATGCCTACGGGCACATTGCAATTGGTGTGGCGGATGCCTATAAAGCATGTGAAGAAATTAAGGCACGTGGTGGCAATGTAGTACGTGAAGCTGGACCCATGAAAGGTGGTGTCACTGTCATTGCTTTTGTCGAAGATCCAGATGGCTATAAAATTGAATTGATTCAGCAAGATGCAGATGCACGTAATAATTAATAAGTGTGGTATAGATAAACTAAATATTCAACATTGAATTGAAAAACTAGCTTTATTTATTTGGCCCCGTAAGATGAACTTTACCATGCGGTAAATTCAATTATTGGGCTTTTTTATACCTCTTAAATGAGCATTCAAAGATTACAGGATGTTGTAATGTTAAAATTGTTGGCATTAGATCGCTTTACCATTTTACTGATTGTTATGGTACTTTTAGCAAGTTTTTTACCCGTATCAGGGGTTGCTGCGACTGTTTTTAGTGTAATTACTTCAGCTGCGATCGCTATTTTATTTTTTTTACATGGGGCAAAACTTTCCCGAGAAGCAGTGGTTCAAGGCATCACGCATTGGAAATTTCACGTAGTTGTTTTTACGTTTACATTTGCCTTGTTTCCTGTCTTGGGCTTAATCGCCAAACCTATTTTATTGCCGCTTTTAGGAAAAGAACTCTATTTGGGCTTTCTGTTTATGTGCTTTTTGCCATCTACAGTTCAATCTTCTATCGCATTTACTTCGGTTGCAAAAGGTAACGTAGCCAGTGCTGTATGTAGTGCCTCTTTTTCAAATATTATTGGCATGTTTATCACCCCGATATTGGTCAGTTTTTTTATTTTAGGGCAGTCAAAACATGGTTTTGACCCAACAGCCTCTATTCTTCAAATTACTTTACTTTTACTGGTACCATTTATTTTAGGTCAAATACTCAGACCCTATGTTTATCCATATATGTTGAAGTTGCCCAGCCTAGTAAAAGCCTTTGATCAGGGCACTATTCTGATGGTGGTCTATGGTGCATTTAGTAGTGCAGTGGTAGCGGGATTGTGGAACGTATTAAGTGGTAAAACACTCTTGATATTGACGCTCGCATGTTCGATATTTTTGACCATTATTATGTTATTGGCTTTCTATATTCCAAAATGGTTAGGCTTTAACAAAGCAGATCAAGTGGCAATATTTTTTTGTAGTTCTAAAAAAACTTTAGCGAGCGGTGTGCCAATGGCGCAGATATTATTTATTGGTCAACCTTTAGGGATGATTGTTTTACCGATTATGATTTTTCATCAAATTCAGCTGATGGTCTGTGGCGTGATTGCGAATCATTGGTCAAAACAGTCTGAAACTGAACTTGAATAATAATTCGCTATCTAGATATTTTTGCAGTATAATTGTGCACACTTGTTGTGCTTAGCTCTGACGGTATCCGTCTCGGTGGGCCAAAAGAATGGTCTGTTGTGGTGTTGGTCTTATTTTTCTTCGGATAAATTTTCCTCATCAATTTGATGAGAGTGATCAATAGCGATGACAGCATAAGCCTTTCTTAACTTAGGAGTAATCGACCATGCGCGCCGATATCCACCCAAAATATGAAACACTAGTTGCTACTTGTTCATGTGGTAACGTAATCGAAACTCGTTCAGCGATTGGTAAAGAAACTCTTTACCTAGACGTATGTTCAGCTTGCCACCCATTCTATACTGGTAAACAAAAGAATGTGGACACTGGCGGTCGTATCGACAAGTTCAAACAACGTTTTTCTGGTATGTCACGTTCTATCAAACGTTAATATCCAGCATAAAAAAACGGGCTCTAAGCCCGTTTTTTTGCTTTATATTTTCCGTTCTATCACTCTTTATGTATAACCAACTTAAAATGCTTTGATTGTAAAAAATGCACAAGACCCTATTGGTCTTGTACATCAATCAAATGGTCTAATTTTTTCTGGAAATATTCACCCTGAATAAAACGAGCATCCACATTCCATGCATTTGCAAAAAGTGTCATATCATTTAATTCACGCAACATAATTTCTACTGTTTTTACTTTATGGAAGATTTGAATTTTTTCTTGTAATTCCTGAGTTGACTGTTCTGTATTCAACATTTGGGTCAGGTCGGGATGTAGAGTTAAGCTATTCACATCAAGTTGACGTAAAATCGATTCACTGTAAATTCTATGCCCAAAGTCACGAAGTGCTACTTCTGCACCAAACTGACGTAATTGTGCAATATACTTATGTGCATCCGAAAGATTCTGACTCAAGTCTTCTTCAGAAAATTGTAATATTAAAGGGTGGCTCAATTTACTCCGGATAATCGTAATCAACTTAGAAATAAATTCTGGAAAAGTACGATCATGTAAAAGTACATCTTTGTTTAAATTAACGATCAGTTTTGCTTCTGGATATTGGGTGATGAAATTATGTAATTGTTTACAGGATTCAACCAAAATCCAGCGGTCTAATTTAATGGATAATTCTTGATCTTCCAAAAGTTCTGGAATATCCGTTAAATCTTTCCAACTATTTTCAAAAATAAAACCACTTGTCACTTCATAAGTATATAAATTGGTATCATGTTTATCATAAAGTTGCTGATATTTAAGGTGAATTTCACCACGTTCTAAACTCTGCTGTAACGCCCGAATCAGTGAAAATTCCGCAGAGATTGGAACAGCTTTGATTTCAGCTGGTTGAAGATCAAAGCTTGGAATGGGTAAATCATTTTTTAATTCAAACTCAGGCGTAGGCTGGTTTTGAGGTAAAGCAGTGTTATAAGCAGTAGCAATTACTTGTTCAAAATGAGCATCATCGCGTATTTCACTGTCTAAAACGATATAACCTAATCTTAAATTAAGCGGGAAAGTCGCTTGTTTGATGATTAAGAGTTGTGGTTTAGCGAGTGAATTTAAAGCAATTAATTTAGATTCTAGTTTGGCTAGAGATTCTGCTTGGAATAAACCGAGGAAAATACCAGTTTCGACTTTAAACAAAGGCACATGAGTTTGTTCTTTTAGAAACTCTTTTAAATTAATAAAATAGTTTTTTGCTGTGTTCCAGTCATTTTCAAAAATAATCTCTGGACAAGAGGCAATTGAAAATAAGACTAATGCACTCACATCAGCAGGTTGCTGAGCAATAGCTCGGTTAATTAACTGGTAGGTATTGGGTTTATAGCTGCTTTTATCATGATTGTCTGAGGCATTGTTATTTGATGCCATCGTTTCAAGGTCAATGGTAATTTGTAAAGCATCTTCATCTGTCGAAGGTAAAAATTCGATTTTCAAGGGGTTGGGTAGAGAGACCTGTGTATTTAATGTCGTCATTTCAAAACGACCTAAATCAAATTGACCTTGATTGATCTTTTTAAAACGCAACTTAAAATCATTTAAATCTTGTGGTTGTAACAGGTCAAGTAAAGGCAGACCAATTACGTCCTCTGCATTTTTAATTGCAAAAAGTTCAAGATATTCTGAGTTTGCCTGAACATGAATTCCTTCTTGAATCAATGCAATTGCTTTATTACTTTCATGAACCAATGATTGAGCTTGGCTTTGTGCAGATTCTAATTCATGCATTAAATGTTGTTGCTTTAAAAGCAAACGACTAAACGAAAGGGCACGAATTAAACCCATATAGAAACGATCTGCATATTCAAGATCTAAAATGTCATAAATACCTTTACGAATATAACTTGCATATTGTGCTGGTTGATAATCATCAGGTTTTAATAAAATAATAGGGAGATTGGGTTGCTTAGACAATTGAATTAAACTTAAAGCTTGCTCATATTTTAAATCATAGGCTCGACCAAAAATAACAATGTCCCAATTTTGATTTAATTGTTTTTCAAAATTTTGTAAATCATCCAGTAATGTTGCTTGTACCAGATGTTCATTGGCGCTTAAAAAATCACGAATCTGATTAAAACGAATCTGGTTATCATCAATAATGAGTAAACGGGTTTCTGAACGTTTCAACTTTTTAGACAATAGTGGATTTCTCACTTCAAGGCTTCCCATAGATCATAATGCTTACTTTCATTTATTTGCTTATGAATAAAATCATTGACTAAGTGTTCTTGTTGATCATTTAGTAATTCAAATTCAAAATGAATAAAACTTTGCGTAATTAGTTTTGCTTTATTCAAATAAATTTTTATATCTTCTTTGCCTAAGCGTAAATGAATTGTCTGTTTTTCTCTGAATATATGTGAACCCGATACAATCAAGCTAATAGTAATTTTTTCTTGTAGGGATGTTTTAACAAGCAGCGCGGGTTGGTAATTATTGCTATGACGATCAGTTTTGACCATGACTGAACAAGGGAATAAGTCTTGAGCAAGAACTTCGAGTCCAAGTTCTAAGCTTTTCTCTGTAGATTGTTTAATCCAGCGAACGACACCACCACGCCAAGGGCTATTGGTACTTTCCTGAATTAAAATAAATTCACCTGTTTTTAAATGTGTTGGGGTCGTGCCTGTCCATTTAATGCGGTAACCGTTTAAACTAATATCCAGTACTTCGACAGAATACGTTTGTTTTGCTTCACGATCCAATAATTTTGCGCTATTCACTTCTAACGGTACACTGGAATTCATTGAATTAATAAATGTACTTTCAGTTTGAAATTGATAATTATTGTCTAAGTCTAAAGTTTCATGAAAGTTTTTCCCTTGCGACAAATAGAAGTGAGCAACGGCCAAACTAAAGCAGATATATAATTGCGCTGAATATTCAAAACGTTCATGTAAACGTTCAGTACTGGTGGTGAGTAAGTTGTGAATATGAAAATATAAGGAGGGTGTGAGAAATAATTTTTCATTTTTAGATAAATATCCTGTCTTTTTTGTTTGAATTTCAGACAAGTGATCTAATAAATTTTGAGTTGAAATATAAATAGTCGGTTTGTATAAACTGGCTTGATCCGTATTAAAAACAGGTGGATGATCTTTATTGATATCGACAATATAACGTGAAAGTGTGGTTTCTTTGGCCAAAACATGAACCAATTTTGCCCAATCTAAACTGCATAAATACAAACCTTGCATTTCTGATGGACGAATTTGATGGGTGTTAAAAATATCCAATAAAATAAGTTGTGAATAAGCTTGAGTAATGGTTTGTAAAGCGTGTTGTGTCTCTAATATCTGATTAATATTGGTATTTGAAAAATTATTTTTAATCGCACATTCAAGCAGTTGATGAGCCGCCAACCACTGACCAAATAAAGGTGTGCTATAAAGCAGGTGTTGCTGATAAACCAGTAATGAAAGTTGTTGCAAGGCATAGTAGCTTGAAACCATACGCGCTGTTTGTAAGCTTTTCTTTTGGTTAAATGCAAAGATAGAAAATTTATGTAAACTTAATTGTGTGTTACATCTTTTTGAAATATCAACATAAATTTTAGCAAAATGGCTGCGTAATAGCATTGCCAATTCAATAATTTGATCATTACGATCGGTCGTAATCAAACTTTGATTAAAAAAATGTTTTTCCAAACTGCCTAAAACATTATCCAAAGTTGGATGTAAAATTTGAATTAAATCAAAACGAAGCATTTCTGGGCATTTTAGTTCTGATATTTCTAATAAAGCATTAAACAGCTCTTTCGAAGAACTTCCCAACTGAAGAATGGATAGACTGGCTACCCATTCTTGTAAACCCTTCGTGCTTGTTGGGCAGAAGCTTAATTTTTCTAACTTTAGCTCTGATGGAGCTTGAAAAATATCTGAAGTACTCATAAGCATCGTTATTATTTAACTCAAAAAGTTGAAACTCCAAAAAGCGGTGTCTTATTTTTTTCGCCCGCAATTTCCCTAACAAGTTTAGGAACCAAGTAGCCTGGTAGGTTCTCTAAAACATCCTTATATATTAAGTTAATTTCTTCAGAAGTTAAGTCAAAATGATGTGCACCTTTCACTTTATCTAAAACATGTAGATAGTAGGGCATAATGCCTGCATCAAATAAACGATAACTTAAATCCGCTAAAATTTGCGCTGAATTATTAATATCTTTTAATAAAACTGCTTGATTTAGCACAGTAATTTTCTGTTCGACTAACTCAGAAATTTTAGCACAGGTAAAATCATCAAGCTCATTTGCATGGTTCGAGTGTAGCACTACAATAATTCGTAGCCTACTGTTTTTTAACAGGGAAACCAGCTCTTTATCGACACGGTTGGGGATTACGATCGGAACTCGTGAATGAATTCTCAAAAATTTAAGTTGTGGGAGGAGCTCTAAGCGCTCAATCCAAAGTTTTAATTTTCGATTGGACAAAGTCAGCGGGTCACCGCCACTAAAAATCACTTCATTGATATCGGGCTGGCTTTCAATATAGTTTTTAATATTCAGCCAATCTTCATTTTTAGGTAAATTTTCCTGATAAGGGAAATGCCGACGAAAACAATAACGACAATGTACAGCACATGCGCCTGTTAAAGTCAGTAGAAACCGTGATTTATATTTATGCAAAACACCCAGTTGTTGATTGGCTTGTTCTTCACCTAGCGGATCAGTGACAAAATTAGGATGTTCTTCAAGTTCTAAATGGTGAGGCAATACTTGTAATAAAAGTGGATCAAGTGGATCACCAGGGGTCATTTTTTGCACAAATGCACGCGGTACACGTAATTTAAACTGTTCAGAAGCAAGAATTGCCCCTGATAATAACTGTTCGGGTGAAAGCTGAAGTGACTGAAGCAACTCTAAAGGATCTGTAATTAGATCACTAAGTTGTGATTGCCAGTTTTGCTCTTGATACAAATAGTTTATCATGCCGCATGGAAAAAATGATGCTAGTCTATCATTAATAGATTTAAGTTAGTAAGTTTGGAGTCAGCCTTTCATGGCCAATTATTCTACAAATGATTTTAAAGCAGGCCTTAAGGTAATGCTTGATGGTAACCCATGTTCAATCATGGAAAACGAATATGTAAAACCTGGTAAGGGTCAAGCATTCAACCGCGTAAAATTACGTAATCTTAAAACTGGTAAAGTTTTAGAGAAAACATTCAAATCCAATGAATCACTAGAAGGTGCAGACATTGTTGAAGTTGAAATGGAATATCTTTATAACGATGGCGAACTGTGGAACTTTATGGACCCATTAAGCTTTGAGCAAATTGCTGCAGATAAAACAGCAATGGGCGATGCCGCTAAATGGTTGAAAGATGATTCCAATGAAAAATGTACCATCATGCTGTTCAATGGTGTGCCATTGTCGGTTAATCCACCAAATTTTGTGGTATTAAAAATTGTGGAAACTGATCCGGGTGTTCGTGGTGATACTTCTGGTGGTGGCGGTAAACCTGCGAAACTTGAAACAGGTGCTGTGGTACGTGTTCCATTATTCGTACAACAAGAAGAAAGTGTACGTGTCGATACTCGTACAGGTGATTATTTAGAGCGTGCATAATAGTTTAAAAATAGACTATTATCGAAAGGGATGATTTAAATCATCCCTTTTTTCATGCGAAAGTCTTAGATGAAAAATAAAAGATGAGGAGTACAGTTGCAAAGGAACAAACAGCAATACGTCGAACAATAAAAATGACCGCTGATTTATGCAAAATAGATGAGGATTGATATGGAAACGATTCAACCGAAGTTATCCATAACTTCAAAAATAGTGTGGCTTTTGGTCGCAATTTTAGGTGCTGTGTCTTTTGGTACACTTGCACTGAGTCGAGGAGAGCATGTAAATGCGGTTTGGTTAGTATTAGCCGCCATCTGTGTCTACAGCATTGCTTATCGCTTTTATAGTTTATTTATTGCCAATAAAGTTTTTGAACTCAATGCCCGACGTTTAACGCCAGCGCATCGTTTAGCTGATGGTTTAGATTATGTACCGACCAACAAATATGTCTTATTCGGACATCACTTTGCGGCAATTGCGGGGGCGGGTCCTTTAGTTGGACCTATTCTGGCTGCCCAGATGGGATATTTACCGGGGACTATTTGGTTGTTGGTTGGGGTTGTGCTTGCGGGTGCTGTACAAGACTTTCTCGTTCTATTTATTTCAACGCGTCGTGATGGTCGTTCATTGGGTGAAATGGCAAAGCAAGAACTGGGTTCTTTTGCCGGAATCATTGTGATGCTGGGTGCGTTAGGGGTGATGATTATCATCCTTGCTGTACTTGCCTTGGTGGTGGTAAAAGCATTAACCAATAGTCCATGGGGTGTGTTTAGTATTGCAGCCACCATTCCGATTGCACTCTTTATGGGTGTATATATGCGTTATATCCGTCCAGGTAAAATTGCAGAAGTTTCAATCATTGGTTTTGTGCTGATGATGGCAGGCATTATCTATGGTGGAAATGTCGCAGCTGATCCTTATTGGGGACCATTATTTACCCTTTCAGGTACGCAATTGACGTGGTGTTTAATTGTTTATGGTTTTGTTGCCTCTGTACTGCCTGTTTGGTTGTTGCTTGCACCACGAGATTACCTTTCAACTTTCTTGAAAATCGGTGTGATTGCAGGTTTAGCGATTGGTATTATGGTGGTATTACCTGAACTGAAAATGCCTGCGGTAACACATTTTATTGATGGTACGGGGCCTGTTTTTGCGGGTTCAATGTTCCCATTCTTATTTATTACGATTGCGTGCGGTGCAATTTCAGGTTTCCATGCATTGGTGGCATCTGGAACCACACCTAAACTGGTCGATAATGAAGTCAATATCCGTATGATCGGTTATGGCGGCATGTTGATGGAATCATTTGTTGCAGTTATGGCAATGATTTGTGCCACGATTCTTGAACCAGGTGTATATTTTGCAATTAATGCACCTGCTGCAATATTGGGTACAACAGTTGAAAGTGCAGCAGAAGCGGTACGAACTTTAGGTTTTGTGGTGACACCAGAAGCCTTAACCTTATTGGCTCAAGAAGTGGGCGAAAGTACAATTTTATCGCGTACAGGTGGAGCACCAACATTTGCAATTGGTATGGCACATATCATTACGGAAATTTTTAATAATCGTTCAATGATGGCCTTTTGGTATCACTTTGCAATTCTATTCGAAGCTTTATTTATCTTGACTGCCGTTGATGCGGGTACGCGTGCATGTCGTTTTATGGTTCAAGATACTGTAGGGATCGTGATTCCTTCAATCAAAAATTCACATAATTTCTTTGGTAATTTGCTCGGTACTGCGGTCGCTGTAGCCGGTTGGGGCTTTTTTGTTTACCAAGGCGTGATTGACCCACTTGGTGGAATTAATAGTTTATGGCCGTTATTTGGTATTGGTAACCAAATTTTAGCTGCGATGGCACTGATTTTAGGTACTGTGATTTTGTTTAAAATGAAGAAACAAAAATATGTTTGGGTCACGATTTTACCCACCATTTTCTTGTTTATTACCTCAATGACAGCAGGTTGGCAAAAAATCTTCCATGAAAATCCAAAAATTGGTTTCTTGGCGCAAGCCAACCGTTTTTCGGATGCCATTGCACGCAATGAAATTTTAAAACCAGCCAAAGACATTGCTGAAATGCAAACAATTGTTTTCTCTAACCAGATTAATGCGATGTTATGTGGTTTCTTTATGATTGTGGCATTCGTGATGTTATTTGCTGCCATTGGTGTTATTCGCCGTGCTTTAGCAGATCCTAATCCTAGTGTGAATGAGTCTGAGGCGATTTATACCGATGAGCCTAGCGCAGGAGAGGTTAAATGAGTCTAAAAGAACAGATTCGCAAAAAACTGGCTATGGGTAAAATTATTAAATTTACTGTACTCGCGCAGCCGAAAAAGTTTTTATTACTCAATGGTATAAAAACGATTCAATTAATTTGGCAACGTTTACAGCAAAGTTTTCGCTTGATGGTCGGTGTACCTGATTATAAGACATATTTGCAACATATGGCACGCCATCATGCTGATTTAGCCCCAATGGATGAAAAAACATTTTACCGTTATTGCGTGGATGCGCGTTATCCAAGCGCCAGTGGTGGAATGAAAAAATGTCCGTGTTAAATTAAAATATTCATTTTTAGAAGTCTTTTGATTTCTTTGGAAAATGAGGAAAACGGTGTATGTTAATCATGCACCATTTTTTTGGGGGGATAAAATGTGATTTGGGGTATGAATAAGGTTCAAAAACAAGAGCTCACATATGAACAGCAACAATTAGATATAAAAGTTGAATCTTATGCGACAAAAATTCAAGCATTTTCAACGCAAATCAACAGTATTATTTTAGATAAAGAACATCAAACTAAACTGGCTTTAAGTTGTCTGTTGGCAGGCGGCCATGTGTTATTTGAAGATTTACCTGGATTGGGTAAAACCACACTTTCAAGTGCTTTATCTCGCATTGCAGGGCTTCATTTTCAGCGCATACAGTTTACCAATGACATGCTGGCTAGCGATGTGATTGGGGTCAATATGTTTAACCAGAAAGAACATCAATTTGAGTTTAAGCAAGGTCCAATTTTTACTCAAATCTTATTGGCGGATGAGATTAACCGTTGTAGTCCAAAAACACAGAGTGCTTTGCTTGAAGCGATGGAAGAAGGATTTGTAACAGTAGATGGGATTCGTTATGAATTACCACAACCTTTTTGGGTCATTGCCACCCAAAATCCACTGTTTCAAAGTGGAACCTATGCTTTACCAGAGTCTCAGCTTGATCGCTTTTTAATGCGATTAACTTTAGGTTATCCATCACGTTCCGCAGAAAAACTACTCTTACAACAAGAATCCCGTTATGCATTAATTTCTACTTTAGCCCATATTTTTAATGAAAATGAAATTCTGGAAATACAGAAACTCGTCACCAAAATTCATTTGGCAGATACGATTTCTGAGTATTTATTAGATTTGGCTGCTGAGACTCGCAAAGGAATGCATGGTTTGTCTACACGAGGATTATTGGCATTGAAAAAATCCGCACAAGCACATGCTTTTATTGAACAGCGTAGCTTCGTCACACCTGATGATATTCAAGCGGTTTTCGTGGCCGTGGTGGCACATCGGATTGGACTTGGAGAAGTAGAGACTTTGCAACTGATGCAAAAAATCAATATTCATTAAGAGGTGGCGCAATTTGAGCAAGCCTTGGCAAAAATGGTTAGCAAAGCGTTTTCAATTTGAGAAAACCAAACAGCTTTCGCAAAAAGATATCCTGATTTTTATTTATCAGCAGGGATATTTATATGGAGTCTTGATCCTGATTACCTTTATTGCGGGAGTAAATTATGCCAATAATTTGATTTTGGGTTTTTGCTTTTTGATCAGTGCTATTTTATGCATTAGTTTTTATTTAACCTTTAAGCAATTGCATGGTTTAACGGTGGAAGTATCGGTCGCTGAAGTGGGTCAAGTCGCTAAGCCGATCGAATTACAATTTCATTTTCAACAAAATCAGAAACAATCTCGCTATTTATGGATTAAAACAGATCAGCATTTGGAAAAAGTTTTTATTTCGGACTTAAAACAAACTTTTTCGCTGACTTTTTTGCCTGAACAGCGAGGTAAATTTGATTATCCTAGAATCCAAATATATTCAGTATATCCCTTTGGTTTAGTTCGTGCGTGGAGTTATTTTTACTTTAAGGAATATTCTTGGATTGCGCCGCAGTCAGTATCTTTGCCTTTAGAAAATAAGCAGCATCAGCACAGTTTTGAGCCAGATCTAGATGAATTTCGCGAATTACGTAGTTTCCAATTAGGAGATTCTTTACAAGCTGTTTCATGGAAACAAGCGGCACGCGGACAGGGCTTATATATTAAAGTGTTTGAGCAATATCAGAATGAGCCGAATATTGAAATTCAATATAATCACATGCCAAGTATTCAACATGAAGAAAAACTCAGTCTAATGATGGGCTTAATTGAACAATGTGAACAAAGTCAATGTGCATATGCTGTATTTTTACCTCAATCTAAATTAATGACAGCGCAAGGTGAAAAGCAGTTGTTAAAAGCCAAAAAACTTTTGGCGCAGGCTTAAATCATGATTCATTATGCTGTGAAAGTTTCGATTTTAATGACCTTAAGCTTAGTATTATTGGCGCAGTTACTGTTTAATCCGGCACTCCTTAGCTTAATTTTTGCTATAAGCATTTATCATTTATTTCGGAATTTAAAGCACGAGTCAAAAACTCCTCCCAGAATATGGATATTTATACTTACCAGTTTAGCTTTGGTCAGCATTTATTTTAGCTACCAAAGTTTTATTGGTGTTGAAGCAGGCGTTGCAGTTTTAGCAACATTTTTGTTTGCTAAAGCTTTGGAAACCAAAACTAAACGAGATGTCATTATTTTGTTTAATTTTGCGCTGTTTGTCAGTGCAAGCTCTTTTTTGCATAGTCAATCTATCTGGATGGCAATGATCATTTTATTGTGTTTGTTCAGTTGTTTCATCGGATTATATCGTTTACAAATCAGCGAATTTTTAGCCTCTAAAAAGCAAGTCATTGGATTAGAAACGGATGCAAAATATGTAGGTAAATTTCTCCTTTTGGCGCTGCCTTTTTTTATTTTACTGTTTATTTTTTTCCCACGGTTACCACCACTTTGGCATATCCCAATTCCTGAGCAAAAAGGGATAACAGGCATGAGCGATACCATGTCGCCGGGTGATATTGCTGAACTCTCACAATCCAGTAGTTTGGCTTTTCGAATCTTGGGGAATATGCAGCAACTGCCGCCACGTGATCAATTGTATTGGCGAGCCATGGTTTTAGATCAATACGATGGTAAAACATGGACCAGTAGTTTCATTAATCAGCAACCTTATTCTGAAAATGAATTTTCTGGCACATCCAAAACGAATTTTGAGTATCAATATTTGGCAGCGGATGAGCGGGTAAAGTGGATTATGGGACTGGAAAAATCTATTCCAATGGAGCCAAATTTTCAACTGAAACAAGATTGGAGCATTACACCGAGGCGTCAAGTTGTGCGTAATCAGCCGATTAAATTGCAGTGGGTGGGGGAAGTACAACTTACCAAGATATCCAACACTCCATCAAATCTAGTAGAAAGAATAAATATTCAAACTCCGAGTGAACTAGATAAACAATCGCGTCAATTTGCGCTAAAAATGTTTGCACAAAGCCAACAACAACCTGAGCGTTATATAAAGCATATTTTAGAATGGTATAGAGAAAACAATTTTGTTTACACATTAACACCAGGATTATTAAATCAAAATCGTATAGATGAATTTTTATTTCAATCGCGGCAAGGTTTTTGTGAACATTATGCTTCTAGTTTTGCTTTATTGATGCGGTATGTTGGGATTCCTGCACGTGTAGTGGTGGGCTATCAAGGCGGGCAACTTGCACCAGATCGTGCAAGTTGGGAAGTTCGGCAATTGGATGCACATGCATGGACTGAAGTCCAAATTAAAGGTCAATGGCAGCGAATTGATCCGACTGCGATGATTGCCCCAGAACGTATTGATGGGGGCATGCAAGATTATCTCGAAAATGACCAAAGTGTTTTTGGACGAAGTGAGCAAAATTGGAAATATCGTCAGTTTTCATTATTAAAAGATGTCCGTATTTGGAGCGATTATGTGACTTATCAATGGCAAAGTAAGGTCGTTGGTTATGATGCGGAAAAACAGCAGTCGTGGTTATCTAAATTAGGTTTGAAAACAGTTTATGCGGCAGTTCTGGCATTATTCACGAGCATCATTGTGTTGTTGCTATTTTACTTTGCTTGGATTTATTATCGCGATAGGCAAAGCAGTAACTCATTTGAGCGGGCAATTCAGTCTTTTTCTCAACGACAGCCCGTAAATTTGCGTAAACAAACTGCTGAAACTTTTTATACTTGGATGTATCGTTTAGCAGATTCGGTTGAAGATGCTGAACAATCTGTATTTTTTGAAACTGCAAAATATTATCAACAACAATTTTCACGTGTTAAAAATGAGCAAGATATAAAGCAATTTAAAAGAATGCTTAAATCTTGTGCATCCATGTTGAAAAAGAGCAGAAAGCACTTGTCTTAGAAAATAAAAATGAATATGATTCACATCACTTAGGTGTATAGCTCAGTTGGTTAGAGCGCTACGTTGACATCGTAGAGGTCAGCAGTTCGAGTCTGCTTATACCTACCAGAATTCGTTGATTAATCAACATAATAAAACCCACTCAATGAAGTGGGTTTTTTGTTAGAGCTATTTTCGGGGAATTAAATAGTTTTATAAGGTGGATAAAATTCAATTTAAGTTAACAAGAATGGAAAATAAAAAAAGGAACCAAATAAATCGGTTCCTTTTTTAAATAAAATCATTCAGATTTTAAGTAAGAAGTTTAGCCTTAAGCACAATGCTTTGGTTGCACCATATTATTTACTGCTAAAACATCTGATAAAATTTGATCAGAAAGTAAGTTTTCTGCTTTAATTAAAGCTAAAACACTTTGACCCGATTCATTCGCCAGTTTTGCAATACGTGTTGTTGTTTCATAGCCCAAGTAGGGATTAAGTGCAGTAATGATACCGATTGAATTTTCAACCAATTGCTTACAATGAGCAGTATTGGCGCGAATATTCTCAATACATTTAAGTTGGAACATTTGCATTGCTTTACCTAACAATTCAATAGATTCAAAAAGTTTGAAAGCGATTAAAGGCTCCATAGCGTTTAACTGTAATTGACCTGCTTCTGCTGCTAAAGTAATGGCCAAATCATTTGCAATAACTTGATAACACACCAAGTTCATTGCTTCAGGAATTACTGGATTAACCTTACCCGGCATAATTGAGCTGCCTGGTTGACGAGCTTCTAAATGAATTTCATTTAAACCTGTTCGAGGACCGCTTGATAATAAACGTAAATCGTTTGCAATTTTTGAGAGTTTAGTGGCTGTACGCTTTAATAAACTAGATAATAAAACGAAATCGCCCATATCTGAAGTCGCTTCAATTAAATCTGGTGCGTTACTAATATTTCGTTGCGTAATTTCTGATAATGAGGCAATTGCATATTCACGATATTGAGCTTCTGTATTAATCCCTGTTCCAATTGCAGTCCCGCCCAAATTCACCACACTTAAAGCATCTGGCATAATTTGATTCAATTTATTCAAGTCATTTTGTAGTGTGTTTGCAAAAGCACCAAATTCTTGACCTAAAGTCATTGGTACAGCATCTTGTAATTGAGTACGACCCATTTTTAAAATATCAGAAAACTCATCTGACTTAAATTTAAAACTTTGAATAAGTTGTTCAAATGGAGTATTTAATTGTGCTATTGCAGCAATTAAACCGACTTTGATCGCTGTTGGATAAACATCATTTGTAGACTGAGACATATTAACATCGTTATTTGGATGTAAATATTGATATTCACCTTTAGCATGTTCTAAATATTCTAAACCAATATTTGCAATGACTTCATTTATATTCATATTGGTTGAAGTACCTGCACCACCTTGAATCATATCAATTGGAAATTGATCGTGATGTAAATCATTTAAAAGCTGTTGGCACGCAAATTGGATCGCATTATTTTTATTTTCTTCTAATTTATTTAGTTTAAAGTTGGCATGTGCACAGGCAGATTTAACCATAGCAAGTGCTTTAATGAAAATAGGAAAATGGTTTAATTTACTTTGACTTAAATTAAAATTTTCTAAAGCTCTTAACGTTTGTACGCCATAATAACAATGAGAAGGGATTTCTTTATAACCCAGTAAATCTTTTTCAGTGCGCGTACTAATCATAATATTCATTTTAATCGACTCTAATTAACCATTAATTTATATTAGAGCGTTGATTGTTTTTTTTCTAATGTAAAAAGATATTACTGCATGCATTTTTTGCATAATAGATTATAATCTGTAAATGTATCAATAAAGGATAAGTCATGACATTGGAAATTCGATGGATTGAGGACTTACTTGCGTTAGAGCAAGAAAAATCTATTTCCCAAGCGGCAGAAATGCGCCACGTCACACAGTCTGCCTTTACCCGTAGAATACAGAATATTGAAACGGCATTGGGTTTTCAAATTCTGAAAAGGTATAGTAAAAATATCGATTTCACTGATGCTGGACAAGTATTATTAGCATCTGCAAAAAACATACAAAGCCAATTGTTGACCACCATAAAATATTTAGAAAAAAACATTAAGAACAATTACTTAACAATTAAATTTGCAGTTTCTCATTCATTGACCACACAGTTTTTCCCACAATTTATTCATCCATTATCTACAGATATTGAAGATTTAAAATTAGAAATTATTGCATCAAATGCAAAACAGGGCATGCGTTTACTTAAAGATGGTTCATGTGATTTTTTAATTTGTTACTGTGACCAAAAAACGTTACAACAATTCGATCTTGATTTTTTTGTTTATCACAAAATTGTTGAAATGGAAGTATTGCCTGTCACCTTAGTCAATGAGGAGGAGCAAAAATATTCTTTAGATCAACCTTTTCCATTATTGGCGTATAGTAAACAGGCCTATTTAAGAAAATGTGTAGATGAAGTAATTGAAAATAAATTAGATTATCGAATTTTATATGAAACAGATAATGCAGGTGATTTAAAAGAATTGGTTTTACAAGGTCTAGGTATTGCTTGGTTACCTAAATTGTTAGTCGAAAAAGAGATTAAAGAAAATAAATTGAAGGTATTGGATACGCAGAAATATAATTTTTTCCAAGATGTCTATATTATTCGACGTGAAATGATCGTTTCAAAAAGGATTAATTATATTTGGAATACCTTGGTTCATGAATAAGGAAAATAAAATTTTATTGATCTAATATTTATATTTTAAGAGAGCATATTTTTTGCTCTTTTTTTATTTAAAAGGTCAGTAATTATAGTTTAAATTTTATATTTATTTTGCATGATTTTTGTTATTTGAATAGACTTATTCATATTGGATTTTAGTTATTTGGAATGATTGAAATTATTATAATAATTTTTTAATGATAATGCTTAAAGCAAGAAAAATGACCATTTAAAAAAAATGATGAGCTTAAAATATTCATCACTCTTTAAATGGTCATATTCTATGATTATTATTTGAAGAGAATTTATAAACAGAGATTAAGCGAATTAGCTGTTATCTGCTAAGCGATTGACGGGAACAAGTGCTTCTACAGCTTCTTCTTCAGGGACATCATGCTTATCGCCTTCTGTTCGTGCAATAACTGCGGTAGCGATACTGTTGCCAATCACATTGGTTGCAGTACGACCCATATCTAAGAATTGATCAATCGCAAGAATGAGTAAAATACCGGCTTCTGGCAATTTAAACATCGCCAGTGTAGAGGCAATCACCACAATTGAGGCACGTGAAACACCTGCAATGCCTTTACTGGTAATCATCAGTGTAAATAGAATTAATGCTTGTTGTCCGAAACTTAAATCAATGTTGTAGGCTTGTGCAATGAATAATACGGCAAACGCCATGTACATCATTGAACCATCTAGATTGAAAGAATAGCCTAATGGCAAGACAAAACTGGTGATACGTTTAGGTACGCCAAACTTGTTCAAGGCATCCATGGTTTTAGGATAAGCGGATTCGCTGCTCGCTGTAGCAAAAGCCAGCATGGTTGGTTCACGAACGAAGCGCATTAAGCGGAAAATATCTTTTTTCAGGAAAATATAACCAAAACCAATCAAAATAGTCCAAAGAATGAATAAGCCAATATAAAATTCACCAATGAAAATACTGTAATCGATAATTAACTGAGGCCCTTGAACCGTAATAGCTGAAGCAATTGCAGCAAAAACGGCAATCGGTGCCAAAGCCATCACATAATCGGTAATACGGAACATGACGCGGCAAAGTTCATCAATGATTTTACCAATCACAGTTGCTTCACTTTGATGCTGCACATATGCAAGTGCTGAACCGAAGAAAATAGCAAAAATTAAGATCTGTAAAATTTCATTATTTGCCATCGCTTCGGCAAAACTACGCGGGAAAATATGCGTGATAAATGTTTGCAGACTTAAACTGGTGGCACTTACGCCTATATCTACAGCCTCTTTTGGAATAATTAAGTTCATTCCAGCGCCCGGCTGAAATAAATTGGCCAATCCCATGCCCAATAAAAGTGAAATCAGGGAGGCACCAATAAACCAACTCATTGCTTTTAAGGTAATAGAACCTAAAGAAGTCGATTTACCCATCGAAATGATGCCCGAGACAATCGTGGCAAAAACCAAAGGTGCGATAATCATTTTAATTAATCTTAAGAATACATCGGTAATAATCTTAAAATAAGAGGCAATATTCGTAGCTTGTAAGGGAGTTAAAGCATAGTGGCATACCCAACCAATTAAAATTCCCGATACCATCGCAATCAAAATATACTTCAGCAGTTTTTTTTGATTCATAAAAACAGTTCCTTCTATTATCTTGTTTTCATCAACTTGGTTTCTTTAATACAAAGACGTTGATGACATTCCGTGTTGAGTGCATGATGCAAACTTTCATCCAGAAAGTGTGTACAAAAGCATCGATCTAACGATGAACTGTGCCAGTGTCACTTTTTTTAAGAAAAAACGACAATGCAAAAATTAAATTTTTCATGCAAAAAATGCATAAAATAATTCTTTAGTCTTACTTGATAGTTTTTTTAAACAGTCTTTGAAGGGAGTATATGAATGCAGAAAAATAAAGAATTTGAAAATATGAGTGATTTTTTTTATTTAAGTATTTTTAAATTACCTGATGAAATTTTAAAAATAAAAAGATTATTGAGGCGCTTTTATTTTATTTGAATAAGGCGTTCAGGCTTTGGTGCTAATTGGCATGGAAATGATTTATAAAATAGCCAAACTATGAAAAATGAGCTCTCAAATTTTGACTGGTTAAGCATCAAATCAAACATATTTTTTTAAATATAAATATGCATTAAAATTGCAAAATACTACATGATATTGTGTATGAAAGTCTTACTATAAAAATGATTTTATTGAGTTTCTAATATGATGTCACAGATGAATGTTTTGGTGCCTTTGGCTGAAATAGAGATCGACCAAGCTGAACTTCTCACAATTCAACGTCACGATTTATTGCCGTTGCTGAATGATCAATCGCGCTTAAACCATTATGCGGATGCCATCATTCAAGCTCAAGCCGTGTTACTAAATGGAGTAGATCCTCATCTAACACAGCAATTAAGTGCGACCATTGAACAGATTATTCAATCACTAGCAGATTCAAAAAAATACTTAAAAAAGCGTAAATTTAATGCGTTACAAAAATGGCTGGGAATCGATTTAGAATATGGCTCTGGGCAAGTTGAGTATTACAATCATCTGGATCAACTTTTAAAACGTGCCAATCATTTAAGCCAAAAATTACAGATTGAAATTCAGAAGTCGCAATCGCGTTTTCAGCAACTGCTTGGACATCGTGAAAACATGGCAAAACATATTTTTGCAGCTGAGGCATTTTTGCAAGAATACCCAAATTTCGTTAAAAATCAGCACCCATTAGATCAGTTTTTAGAGAGATTATCTAAAAAAATTAATACTTTACAAACGTTGCAGAGCAGTAATGATATTGCAATTACACAAATGCAGTTATCTCAACAACTATCATTTACATTGTTAGACCGTTTTAAAGAAGCTGAACAAGTATTGATCCCTGCTTGGCAATATCATGTTAAACAAAGCAGTCAAAGTGATTCGACAAATGAATTGCAAAAGTTAGATAATAGTCGAGAAAAACTCATTCTCACTTTAAAAAAATCGCTACAGAAACCAACACATTAATTATTTTTTAGGTGAATCATGACCGATTTTGAACAGAAAGATTTAGCTAAACACACTCCACATGATGGCGTGCAACAAAAATATCAGCAATTGAATTTACAAGAAATTGGTTTGCAAGATTCAGATTTTAATGAAGTGATGAATGCGCATAAAGAATTGGCAGTAATGAATCATAATGTTGTGGCTGAATATGGTAAAAATATTGCGACGAAAACCTCAACCTATACCGATGAACTGTTAGATCTGGTGCAAAATAAAGATTTGGATACGACAGGACAAAAGCTCAATCAAGTGGTTCAAGTTGCTCAACAATTAAATACCCAAAGCATTTTGAATAAAAAGAAAAGTTCGGGATTTTTTGGTGGTCTGATCAATAAAATGAAAGGTGCCAAGCAAAATTTCGATCAACATTTCAGTAGCACCAAAGAGCAAATTGATGTCTTAGTGAAAGAAATTGAAACTTCGCAAACAGGGTTAAAAACACGGGTAGATACCTTAGATAAAATGTTTCATGGTGTTCAGGACGAATATAAACAGCTGGGGATTTATATTGCAGCTGGAAAATTAAAGGAACAAGAAATTCAACATGATATCTCAACTTTAGCTGGGCAGCCTCAAGATCAAGCAACGGTACAAAAAGTTTATGATCTGAATCATTTGGCCAATAATTTAGAAAAAAGAGTCAGTGATTTACAAGTATTACAACAATCTGCCATGCAAACTTTACCCATGATTCGAATTATTCAATCTAATAATTTGATGTTGGTGGATAAGTTCTATGCAATTAAAAATATTACTTTACCTGCTTGGAAAAATCAGATTAGTTTGGCGATTTCACTCAATGAACAAAAAAATAGTGTGCAACTGGCCAATAGTATTGATGATGCAACCAATGAGTTATTAAAACGGAATGCTGATTTGTTACATCAAAACTCTGTTGATACTGCCAAAGCCAACCAGCGCTCAGTGATTGATATTGAAACCCTTGAACATGTGCAAAATACCCTCATTAAAACAGTGAACGACGTCATTCAAGTGCAGAAAGAAGGCATGCAGAAACGTGCGGAAGCAACCACTCGTTTACGTGCTTTACAAGAAAACTTAAATCATTTGGTTTTAGAATCAAGCACAAGTGGAGTAAATAAATCTTAAAATTAGTTTAAGCCATTTACGTGTACTTTTAGGAGAAACCGTTTGTCTCGCTTAGATGAATATGCCATCAATCCGCAACAGATTGAAGAGGGGGTGGTGACGCTGAAAAAGCGTCAACGTAATTTGATATTACTCTGTATCAGCAGTAGCACCATTTTTGTGGCTGCAGTGGTCGCATTATTTTTACAGCATGATTTTGTGTATAGTTTTTTTGGCGTCACCACTGAGCTTAAACAATTGCATATGCCTTTTGCCGTAGATACGAATCTGGCGGAATTAGGTCAACATTCCGATTATTTTACCAATTTGTTGTCTTGGTTTGGTTGGCTGGTTTTAAAGCTGTTTGTTTCCTTTATTGGCGCTTTTTTTGTTATTCATTTTTTGAAAAAAATACAGTTTTTTTATCTTCGCTTTCAGTCATTTATTTTAAAATTTGTCGGATGGTTAATCGCATTTATTGTACTTTGGTCAGGTTTAACCTATTTACAATATGATTTAAAAAGTGATGAAAGTGATGCGTATAGTCAAGTAATTCAATATGATAAAAACATTCAGCAAAGTGAATTAGCACAGCATTTGCAACAATCAAATTTAGATCAACCTGTAAAAGCATATTTGCTGGCGCAAGCTGCTTTGTTGCATCGACCGGTAGACAAAAATGCGGCCATTCCGCAAGTTTTGGCATTGGTTAAAGCAGAGAAAACTGATCCTCAGTTTATTGAGTATGGTTTTAAACCTGAACAGTTATGGACCATGCAGTATCAAGTCTATGGTAAAGCATTAACGCCATTGGCGATGAGTGTATCAAAACAAGTTCATCAGGCAGAACAGATCAGCTCTTGGGTCAATATATTCATTCTTGCGATTGCTGTGTTATCTGCAATTTTAAGTTCGGTCTTATTTATGCTCTCGCAACATTTAAAGAGTCGTATTTTAAGAGTGGCACAGCGAATAACCTTATAGATTTAGAATTTAAAATGTCATCTAAACAAGATGTTGCCGCTCTACAGGAGAGTAAAATAAATCTCGGATCGATAAGGGGGCATGCATGCTGCCTCATAAATCCCATTTTTACTTAAATTTTCGTTTAAATAATCAGATATTTCAATTAAAAAAATCTGTAAAAGAAGCCTTCTGATCTTAAAAGATTGACTGACGTATTAATCTATTTATACGATCACAACAATAAAAACAAACTGTTTTATCTATTCCTTGAATTGCCTTATGATCACTGCATTGAATATAAATATACTCCCTTGGAGACTTAAGCCATGTTAGATCAAAATACCTCAGCACAATTAAAAACACTCCTTGAACGTTTAGAAAGTCCAATTGAATTGGTTGCCTCCTTAAATGATTCAGACAAATCTGAAAAAATCAAAGAATTGGTCACCGAAGTGGCTGCATTGTCTGATCAAGTCAGCGTACGTTTTGATGGAAACAATAGCCGTCGTCCAAGTTTTGGTATTGCCAAAGTCGGAGAACAAGCTCGGGTGAACTTTGCAGGTTTACCGATGGGACATGAGTTCACTTCTTTGATTTTGGCTTTGTTACAAGTCTCAGGTTATGCACCCAAAGTCTCTGATGACGTTTTGGCACAAATCAAAGGCTTAAACTTAAGCTCTGACTTTGAAGTATTTGTGTCTTTAAGCTGTCATAACTGTCCAGATGTGGTGCAAGCCTTGAACCTGATTGCGATTCACAATCCAGGTACGACAGCCACCATGGTTGATGGTGCATTCTTTCAAGATGAAGTAGAACAGCGCAAAATCATGGCCGTCCCGATGCTGTTCCAAAATGGTGAACATATCGGTCAAGGTCGTATGACTTTAGAAGAAATTGTGGCCAAGCTTGATTCAAGCTCATCTAGTAAAGATCTAGAAAAACTCAATGCCAAAGAGGTCTTTGATGTACTGGTGATTGGAGGTGGTCCTGCCGGCAATACTGCTGCCATTTATGCTGCACGAAAAGGGATTCACACCGGTATTGTGGCAGAACGCTTCGGTGGACAAGTCATGGATACCATGGACATTGAAAACTACACCTCGGTGCAAAAAACCCAAGGGCCAAAGTTTGCCGCTGAAATGGAGGCCCATGTACGTGCTTATGATGTAGACATCATGAACCTACAAAAAGTGTCGAGCATCAAAGGTGCAGATGAAACAGCGCATGGACGGGTTGAAGTGACTTTAGAAAATGGTGCCATTCTGGAATCTAAAACCATTATTTTGTCGACTGGTGCACGTTGGAGAGAGATGAATGTACCGGGTGAGCAAGAATACAAAACTCGTGGTGTGGCTTACTGTCCACACTGTGACGGCCCTTTGTTTAAAGGCAAACGTGTGGCCGTGATTGGCGGTGGTAATTCAGGGGTTGAAGCGGCGATTGATTTGGCGGGTATTGTTGAACATGTGACTTTGGTTGAATTTGATACCCAACTGCGTGCTGACCAAGTGTTACAGAACAAACTGCATAGTTTGCCTAACACCACGGTGATTTTGAATGCTTTATCCACTGAAGTGATGGGTGATGGTTCACAAGTAACGGCACTGAAATATCAAGATCGTGCCACAAATACGGAACATACAGTTGAACTGGCTGGAATCTTTGTTCAAATTGGTTTATTACCGAATACAGACTTTTTGCAAGCATCTAACGTTGAGCTGTCTAAGCGAGGCGAGATTGTGATTAATGATCGCAATGAAACCAATGTTCAAGGGGTATTTGCAGCGGGTGATTGTACGACTGTACCGTATAAGCAGATTATTATTTCGACAGGTGAAGGTGCGAAGGCTGCATTATCTGCCTTTGATTATTTAATCCGCGCTGAGGGATAATAATTTAAGAAAAAGCCAAAGTATTTCTCAGATACTTTGGCTTTTGTTTATATTTTTTACTTTTAATCGGAATTTAGAACGCTTAGCCTAAGTTCTTTTTTTCTCTTTTTGTTTTATCTATTGTCTTTATTTACGCTTAGCTTAATGCTTAATTATGATCAAAAGATGACAAGAACATCATTAAAGTAATAGCGCTCTTCTTATTAATTTAAATAAATTTTTAAGTTATTTATAGGTATATAGAATCAGGTATTTATACAGAAATTGAGTTATAAAATTAAAAATAATTAAATGCCTAATCATTCAATCTACCGATTCTAGGCTTTTTAAAATCTGACAATGATCTATTGTGGTTTGTGTGATACAGGATTGGCGCAGCAATTGAAGCTGTACTTGAAAATTTTGCAATTCAAAAATTTTGCTTTCTACTTGTTTTAAATGTTCATCAATCAAATGATTAACTGCGTTGCAATCCCGATTCGGTTGCTGCTCAAGTGTTATTAGTAATTGAATTTCATTCAAAGACATATCTAAGGCACGACAACGCTTAATAAAAATTAAACGCTTTAAGACCTCATTATTATAATAACGATAATGATTTTCTGCGCGAAAACTGGGTTGTATCAGATTTTTCTTTTCATAAAAACGAATAGTATCTGGGCTGAGTTGTGCCTTTTTTGCCAAATCTTTAATTAAATAATGTGGCGTAATTTTCATCATAAGACTTGACCTTGGAGTTAGTCCATAGTTTTGAATGAGCATAATACAACTGCTTTTAAAAGCAATGGAGAAAGTATGACTTGTGGTTGCACCCCAGAACCGCCTCGCATAAACAGCAAGTTTAGGACTGCATTATGGATTGCATTGATTATTAATGCAGTCATGTTTTTGGTTGAGTTTATTGGAGGAACCTATGCGAATTCTTCTGCCTTATGGGCTGATTCTTTAGATTTTTTGGGTGATGCTGTGAATTATGGTATTTCACTGGCGGTATTGGGCCTGAGTCTATATTGGCGTGCAACTGTAGCTTTAATCAAAGGCATGACCATGGCTGCTTTTGGTGTAGTAGTCATCGGGAAAATGATCTATGCCTATACACAGGGTATTCCACCTGAAGCGATCACAATGGGGATAATCGGGGTGTTGGCCTTAATTTCAAATGTCGTATCTGCTGGATTTCTATATGCTTTTCGAGATGGTGATTCCAATATGCAATCGGTTTGGCTGTGTAGCCGAAATGATGCAATTGGAAATGTTGCGGTAATTTTAGCTGCGATGGGTGTATTTGGAACTGGAAGTTTAATTCCAGATATGCTGGTCGCTTTGATCATGTCAATATTAGGATTAACAGGTGGTTATCAGGTCATTAAAAAAGCAATTAAAGAACGACAAGATCATCCTAAATAGATTGAATTTTACGTATTTTTCATTCAGTTATAAGTATTATCATCATTTTGTTTAAAGAAGAGTGGTGCATCAAATTCAGATTTATAAAAATTAAAGCGTCATTTGATGCATTTTGCTCCAAAAATTTTCCCAAAGCTGTAAATATTGTTGAATGAGTTTCTCGTACTGAGATTGTTGATCACAGCTATAGCTTTGAGTAAGAAGGGCCCACAAATCTTCCTCATGGTTATTATCGTTGGCTAATTTTTCTGAATGATCGACTACACCATGACAAGCATAGTAACCTTCTGTGAATTCTGGATTATATTTCTCCAAATTTACTCTCAGCGCTTCGCTAAATTGAATAACTTGTAATTCTGCACAAGCTAAAATTAACAAGAGACCATTGTAAGAGGATAGCTGTTCTTGAATAAACTGATTTAAAGCATGTGCTTCTAAAACCACCTGTTCAGAATTAAGCGGCTGAACCTGTAAGGAGTTCAATAAATCCATATAATAAATGAGATGTGATTTTGCGGGCGAACTCAAACTTAGCTCATGTGTGTTAAAACCCAATTCATCTATTAAGTTCAGCGATAACAAATAACGTGCATGGGCTTTTGCATGAACACGGTCTGCATGATGAATATTCTCATGCTGCTCAAGTTGTAAGGCTTGATAAATGACCATGCTTAAAATATCGGTAAAGGTTTTTACAATTGCTGTAAAATAATTAAGATGGATAAATTTTAATTGATCAAGTGATAACATCTGATTATTTAAACGCGTTAAAATGGGATGTTCAAACAAGGGGTGCTGAGTACAGCTTTGTTTAAGCTGCCGAACTTCATTCACATGCTTATTCCACAAAGATGCTGGAATTGAGTGTTGAATAAACTCTAAAGCTGCTTTTCGTGCATATTCAGATTGTGTGAAAGAAAGCGTACTCATAAGGTAGAGATCAAATTTTAAGATATTTAATGATAGTAAAAAAAATATCAATACGCCACATTGTTTTATATAAAATACATTTATTTCAAATATTTGGCATTGCCATTTCTTGATGTGAGTGAATCTTACACATCAGTTTTTTTATGTCATAAAAAAATGATATACTATTACGTGTAGGTATTTGAATATTATAAAAATGTCTTTTTTTAATTTTTTTCACGGTTTATTCTTAAAATGAAGATAAGGTTGATAGGTAAATAAAATGTCTAAAAAAGACGACATCATACATACTGCACTGTATCTTTTTAATTCTCATAGCTATAACTCGATTGGAGTTGACCGGATTATTAGCGAATCCGGTGTTGCTAAGATGACATTTTATAAATATTTTCCTTCTAAAGCGAAACTCATTGAAGAGTGTTTGCATCGTAGGAATATGAATATACAAGATTCTTTAGGTGCTGCGATTGCGCAGTGTGAAAAAGATGATTATTTAGGACATATCAAAACCATATTTTTTTGGTATCAGGCTTGGTTTCATATGGACGATTTTAACGGCTGTATGTTTCAAAAAGCAGTTGAGGAAATATCTAAAATTTATCCATCCACAATGCAGCCTGCGACAGAATACAAAGAATGGTTATTGGAACGAATTCGTTTTGCCTTAGCACAGATGCAGATTAAACAGCCTTTACAATTGGCAATCCTGTTGACAAGCATTTTAGATGGCATGACTATACAGGCTCAAATTGATAAAAATTCAGTTAATATTGATGAGTACTGGAAACGGGTTGCTCAGTTGATTCAATTAGAATTAATGCCCAATTAATATTTTTAAGTGAATTCTTTTTGATCAATATGGAATTTTAGAAAATAAAAAAGCGTGTATATTTTTTATATCACGCCTCGCTGAAAGTTTCTTATTTAATATTTTAATCATTTTCATAAATGAAACTGACTAAAATATTAATGTTATGAGAAGTTTGAAAACTCCTTTCTTATATTATTTTTATGCTCCTAAAGTGCCCTCTGGATGTATTATTAATTCAGCTCAATGAAACAAAACAAGTATATACAGACCTGTCTGTTTATGTTTGAGAGTATAGATAGTTTTATTCCATAAGACAACAATTTGAGCTGAATTTTTGGTAAATTCTGACGAAAAAATGTCGATTTGATTATAATTTAAACAATATGAAATTAAATTAAATAATTGAATTTAAAAAAAAACCGAGCAAATTGTTCGGTTTTTTAATATTTTACGTCTTATTTTTCAACAAATGCACGTTCAATCACATAATCGCCTAGTTGACCCATACGAGGTGATTCTTTCAACCCATGTTGATCAAGAAGCGCTACCACATCTTTCAAAAAAGCAGGGCTGCCACACAGCATTGCGCGGTCAACTTCAGGATTAAAACGCTCTAAACCAATTTTTTCAAAAAGTTCACCCGATTCAATTGCGGTCGTGACACGCCCTTGATTACGAAACTCTTCACGAGTTACAGTTGGGTAATAAATGAGTTTGTCTTGAATTCCCAATTCTTGGAAAAACTCATGACTTGGAAGTTCATTTAGGATTAAGTCTTGATAAGCCAATTCTGAAATAAAACGTGTGCCATGTACAACAATGACTTTTTCATAGCGTTCGTAAGTTTCTGGATCACGAATCGTGGCTAAGAAAGGAGCAAGACCTGTACCTGAAGAAAGCAGGTATAAATTTTTACCTGGATTCAAATCGTCATGTACTAAAGTACCCGTAGGTTTTTTAGAAATTAAAATTTCATCGCCTACTTTTACTTTTTGTAAAATAGAAGTAAGTGGCCCATTTGGCACTTTAATAGAGAAAAACTCTAACTCTTCTTCATAGTTAGCACTAGCAATAGAATAAGCGCGCATTAAAGGCTTACCATTTACTTCCAAACCAATCATCACAAATTGACCATTTTTAAAACGTAGCGCTGTATCGCGTGTCGTTTTAAAACTGAATAATGTGTCATTCCAGTGGTGTACGTGAGTAATCTTTTCGACGTTGAAAGCAGCCATTAAAGGTCTCAATAAATTATCAAATTAGAACAGCTTACTATTCTAATCTAAAATCATTCTCGATAAACTGAATATAATGAATTGAACTTATCAGAAAAAGTGATTATGACAGACTTAAATCTGCCTATTATTGGGTATATGAATTCTCCTTATCTTGAAAAGTTTGGTATTCCTCGACAACCCAATTTGGTGCAAGTGGAATCTTATATTGAAATGGAAGTCCCCTTTAATGATGCGTCTGCTTTTGAAGGAATTGAAGAATTTAGTCATCTGTGGCTCGTGTGGCAGTTTCATGAAAATAAGAATCAGCATGAACAGACCAAATTCCGTCCACAAGTGAGACCGCCGCGTTTAGGAGGAAATAAAAAAATAGGCGTGTTTGCAACACGTAGTATGTATCGTCCTGCACCGATTGGTTTATCTGTGGTGCAACTAAAATCTGTCAAAAAAATAGGTAAGTCCATTCGTGTTTATGTGACAGGAAGTGACTTACTTCATGGCACACCAATTATTGATATTAAACCTTATATTCAATATTCAGATGCAGTTCTGCAGGCAGAAAGCGGCTATGCACAAGATGAACCTGAAAGAAAGGTGGTGATCTGGAAAGATGTGGCAGAACAACAAAAACAATATTTAATGGAACATCAGATTTTAAAGAATCAAATAATTTATGAATTAGAACAGGTTTTATCACTCGACCCGCGTCCTGCTTACCAAAATAATCCAGAGCGCATTTATAAAATGAAATTTGCGCAGATGGATATCAGTTTTACGGTAGGTTTAAGTGAAGTCATGATTGTAGACCTTATTCCAATTGAGCAATTTAAAAAATAACGGTGTTTCTTCTCATCCCGTGATTTTAAGCGAGATGAGTTTTAGTTTGTTATAGTGAAATGAGATCTGGGGGCGCAGCACAATGAACTTTAATTTTGAAATAGATACTGCATGGTGTTTAGAACAATTACAAAAAGATGGACGCATTACTGAACGCAATAAACTACTGATACAAACTACGCATCGTCAACGAGACCAACTTAAATGGCATCCGTTACAATGGATTGCTCAATTTAATTTGAGTGATCAACTCCATCCACAATCCACTTTAACTTTAAATCGCTTATGTCAGTGGCTGGCAGAAAAAGCCCAGATCTCTTTTTATATTATTGATCCTTTGAAAGCGGATGTGCAGGCGTTGACCAATGTCATGTCGCAAGAATTTGCTGTACGCAACAGAATTTTGGCAGTTGAAATACAGCCCGATCAAGTATTAATTGCGACAGATCAACCATTTAAAAATGAATGGGTGGCAAATCTTGAACATAGTATTGCACCCAAAAAAATTCAGCGTGTATTGCTTAGTCCAGATCAGTTACAGCGTTATTTAGTTGAATACTATCAAGTTAGTCGTGCGGTGAATTCTTCGCAAAAAGCCAGCGCCTATGACCGAGATAATAAAGGGGTCGAAGCACTGTTGCAATTGGGAGATACTCAAAATCCTGATGCCAATGATCAGCACATTGTGAAGTTGGTGGATTGGGTTTTACAGTTTGCTTTCGAACAAGGCGCCAGTGATATTCATTTAGAGCCACGCAAAGATGCAGGTAAAGTGCGTTTTCGAATTGATGGGGTGTTGCATACTATTTATAAAATGCCTGCCAATACCTTAACTGCGGTCATTTCACGGATTAAAATTTTAGGCCGTATGAATGTCGCAGAAAAACGAAAACCTCAAGATGGACGCTTGAAAACGCGAACACCTAAAGGACAAGAAACAGAGCTACGTTTATCGACTTTACCCACCGCTTTTGGTGAAAAAATGGTCATGCGTATTTTTGATCCTGAAGTATTGGTTCGTAGTTTTCAACAATTGGGTTTTGAGGGGGGATTACTGAGTGATTGGCAGGCATTAACTGCACATAGTCATGGCATTATTTTAGTGACTGGACCAACAGGTTCAGGGAAAACCACCACGCTCTACTCTTCACTGAAACAGTTGGCCACGGAACAGGTGAATGTGTGTACCATTGAAGATCCAATTGAAATGTTAGAACCTAGCTTTAACCAAATGCAGGTCAATGCAGGTATTGATCTGGGTTTTGCGGATGGCGTGCGAGCACTCATGCGACAAGATCCTGATATCATTATGGTGGGGGAGATTCGTGACCATGATACGGCAAATATGGCCATTCAAGCAGCTTTGACAGGACATTTGGTATTATCTACTTTACATACCAACGATGCGCCTTCAAGTTTAACTCGATTGCATGATTTGGGTATCCAGCCATTTTTAACTGCAGCGACTATTTTAGGTGTTTTGGCACAACGTTTAGTCCGTAAACTTTGTCCACATTGTAAGCAGGAAAGCTTTATTAATGAGCAAGAGTGGAAGCATTTAACCTTCGATTACCCTATTGAAATGCCCGATTTTGTTTTTCAAGCAATGGGTTGTGAAGAATGTAGACAGACGGGATATAAAGGACGGGTGGGTATTTATGAGTTTATGCCCTTAAGTTTAGAAACAAAACAATTGATTGGGGCAAATGCTCACTTGAATCAATTACGTGAACAAGCCAAGAAAGAAGGGATCGAACCGCTGCGTATTGCAGGTGCACGTAAAGTCCTCGATGGTATGACGACTTTAGAAGAAGTACTGCGTGTGGTACCTCTAAATTAATTTCTTGAAAATGAAGAGATCTTAAGATTCACCTCATCTTTATTTGTTTTAATCATTTTATCGAAATGATGAACAACAAAATGAGGATGTAACAATGAATATGATCTCTAAAGCAGCTTTAATTACCAGTTTGGTCGGAGCTTCTACATTTGCTTTGGCCAATACAGCCATTAATCAAACTGCGATTGCACCGACGACGACCACATCAGTTAAACAAGCTTTAACTTTAAAAGATGACAGCAAAGTGCAATTAAAAGGTTATGTCGTAAAATCTGTTGGCGATGAAAAATATCAATTCCGCGATACGACTGGCAGTATTACAGTCGATATTGATGATGAGTTATGGCAAGGTAAACCTGTCAATGCCACCACACCTGTAACACTGATTGGTGAAATTGATATTGATTATAAACCAGCAAAACGTGTTGAACTTGATGTAGATGCTGTCCAGTTTTAAATTGAGAACTTTGTCTAGTTAAGAATTTATTTAGAGAATCAGACAAACCATCTCAAATTTATTAGCGGATTTTCTTCCAAAAACCACATGAGTTGCTCATGTGGTTTTTTAAATTAAGTCATCTATAAAGCATGATATGTTAAGGTTCAATCAGGATTGAATTCGGGTACAAGAGATGCGGATTTTATTGGCAGAAGATGATGTATCTCAAGCAGAAAGCATCAAAACATGGCTAGAAATGGACGGTTATAATATCGATTGGGTCGATCGCGGTGATCATGCTATTTTAGCGATTGAACAACATCGTTATGATTGTGTGCTTCTGGATCGTGGTCTCCCTAAAGCAACGGGGGATGATATTCTGAAAGCTTTACGGCAACAGGAACAGCAAACCCCGGTTATTTTTATTACCGCGCGCGATAGCATTACTGATCGTGTAACAGGTTTAGATTTGGGTGCAAATGATTATTTGGTCAAACCCTTTAGTTTGGAAGAGCTTTCTGCACGAGTGCGATCACAACTCAGACAGCATCAGACGAGTGTAGGACCATGTTTGCACTATGCTAATTTAGTGTTAGACCCACACGTAAAAACAGTCAGTCAAAATGGTGAGACTATCAATTTAACGGCCAAAGAATTTCAGATTTTATTTAAATTGATGCAAAAACCTGAACATGTCATTACGCGGGATCAATTAGAAGAATCTCTTTATGCTTGGGGCGATGAAATAGAAAGTAATGCGATTGAAGTATTTATTTATCAATTGCGCAAGAAGATAGGCAGTACACTGATTAAAACCATTCGTGGCCTAGGTTATCGCATGAGTCAGAATTAATATGGCAAATCTTGTGTCTTTACAAAGCAAACTCGTCAAAACCTCATTGTTTAGTTCAATGGTGGCGGGTATGTTGGCTTTACTTCTTTTTGTCGCGATTTCACTGTATCAAACCATGCAAGTGCAAGATCAACTCATGGATGAAGTGAGTGATATGCTGTTAATTTCTGATGTGACGCGGGCTGCTGGACAACAGGTTGATGAGTTAAGTGATGAATTTGATATTCAATATCTATTAAAAGATCAACACCAAGTGCTAACGCAATCCAAAGATTTCTACATAGAAAAGCACAGTAAAGCTTTTGATGACAACTGGATTCCGGGTTATCACTTTATTTGGCAAGATCAGCAATTGTGGCGCACTTATGTAGCCGAAGATTCAGAACTTAAAATGTCGGTATGGGTGATGCAACCGATCGGTCAGCGCTTTAAAGAACTGGCTCAAAATATGCTGCTATATGGCGTTATTCTAATTTTATTGTGGTTGTTACAATGGGGGATTTTACATTATTCAGTAAAGCGACAATTTAAAATCATTCATCAATTATCCAAAGATATTGCTGAAAAAAATGCAGATGATTTAGCCCCTATTCAACAGAAAGCCCCACAGTTAAAAGAATTACAGCCGATGGTATGGCAACTCAATCAGTTATTACAACGCTTGCAGCAATCGTTGCTTGCCGAGCAACGTTTTACAGCTGACGCATCGCATGAATTGCGCTCACCATTGTCTGCAATTCAAATGCGTTTACAGGTTTTAAAACGAAAATATCCCGATTTAAGTCAAGATTTAGTGAGTATGCAAAATGATGTCAATCGGGGCACACAAGTTTTAGAGAATTTACTTTTGTTGGCCCGATTGGATCCAACGAATACCAGTCAGCTTCCTAAAACTCAGGTTAATCTTCAGCTTCTTGTAAAAGAGGTATTAGGTGCCTTACAGCCATTTTCACTTGAGAAAAAAACAGACATTAACAGTCAGGTAGAATCTCAACTTTTTATTTTAGCCAATGAGAAATTGCTCTTTAGCTGTCTGCGAAATTTAATTGATAACGCTATTCGCTACACCCCAATCAATGGACAAGTCATGATTCAGATTTATCAGCATGAAGACAAAATCATGATCAGGATTGATGATAATGGACAAGGTGTAACGCCTGAGGTATTGACTCATTTAGGTGAGCGTTTTTATCGAGTTTTGGGAACAAAAACGCAAGGTTCAGGCTTAGGAATTTCAATTTGTAAAAAAATTATCGATTTACATCAGGGGGATATTTCTTTTTCTCAATCAAGCTATGGTGGTTTAAGCGTTTTACTTCAATTACCCTTAACAATACACGCTTAAAAAGCAGTATGTTGCGCACATACTGCCTATTTCCACGATTATTATTATTTAGGTTTTTGTTGTTTTATTTGGTCAGAATGAGACGATTGTTCCGTGTTAAACGTAAACGATATTCTTCACCAGCATGCATAATTCTAATTTCTCGACCTAAAGAAAATAAGTTATTCGAATGCAGCATAGGTAATGAATGGGCTGCTTCGTTATTACGGGTAAATAAGCTAAATGGTGCGTTCATTCCGTCGACTCCGTGGTATATGTGGGAACGATTTAAATGATAATCATTATCGAATAGACCTGTCAATCAATTCTTTTAAATTTTATAAAAAACTTAAATTTACTTACATTTTGTAATATTGCCAGTAAAAAGGATAGAGCATGTTTAAACCGAGTATTGATATTGCGATTGGGATTTTGTTACATCAGAATAAAATCTTAGTGGGTTGGCGCGAAGCAAAACAACATCAAGGCAATAAACATGAATTTCCCGGAGGTAAAGTGGAAGAGGGTGAGACCCCATTAGCAGCATGCCGACGAGAAGTTTATGAAGAAGTGGGGGTGGGGTTAAAAGATTGGTCGGCATTTGATGTGATTCATCATGAATATGATGATGTCGTGGTCAATTTACATTTATTTCAAGCAATTGTACCTGAAGCCTTATTAAATGAAGTTCAACAGCCTTGGTCATGGTATAGCCGTGAGCAATTACTCGATTTAAATTTTCCTCAAGCAAATGAGGGGATGATTCAACGTTTGTACTGGCCACATCAAATTAAAATTTCAGAACAGTTAGAAATAGCCAAATCACTCACGCAAGACCAGTTGTTGTATTGGCGGGTAGAAAGTAATCCAGAGCGTGTCATAGAGCTTTCTGAATTAAGTGTAGAGCATTTATCGAGACTCATTGTAAATACTGAGCTCTATCAGCAATTAAGTTCCATTCAGCAGCAGTATATAGCGACAATTCATTTAAAACAGACGCAAGTTTTGACTTTTAGTGCAGCAGATTTAAAAGTAGGTAAGCGATATATTGCGGCTTGTCATGATCTAGCTTCAATTCGACATGCTCAGAAAATAGGCTGTGATGCTCTTCTACTGAGTCCTGTTTTGGCTACAGAAACGCATTCAGAGGCGACAACGCTTGGATGGGAGCAGTTTGAAAAGCTTGCTTCACAAGTGGATATTCCTGTATTTGCATTAGGTGGAATGAAAGCGAGTGAGTTGAATTTAGCACAGCAACATGGAGCTTACGGCATCGCAGGCATTCGTTTTTTATAAGCCTTGAAATAAATAAAAAGAAGCGATCAGAAGAGATATTCACTCTTTGAATCGCTTCTTGGTATTAGGCTAATAACCCTTATCTATTGCTTGAGTGCTTTTTGCGCCTGGTGAATGGTTTTTTGATCATTTTGCTGCTGTGCAGCTTTTAAAATAACCAGCCAGAGCTGTTTTTTCATCGCATTGCTTTGCGCATAACTGAGTCCGCGTTGGGCTAACGCTTCGGCATTCATAGGTTTATTTTTTTTCTGTGCAACCAAGGCCAAATATAAAAAAGTTTCTGCAGATTGTGGTGCTAAGCGTTGGGCTTGCAAAGCAGCCGCTTCGGTTTCATTCCATTTACCCTGTTTATATGCAAGCTGTGCATTTTGCATCAGTTTTTTAAAGGCAGGAAGTTGACGACCATCCTCAAATTGCTGAGTCTTTCTTTGCTCAGGTATAACAACTTGCATTTTTTTACGCTGAATTTCTTCACGTTCATAAGGTGTAATAATAACGCCAGAAGAGGTTTTAGTCTCTGGTTTTTCGGAAGAAGGTGATTTTTTGGAATCTTGAGAGGGAGGTATAGGTAAGCTTTGACAACCTACTAATACCACAATGCCCAAGCTTAAAGCTATTTTCGTACAAGTATTCAAACAAACATTCATGACCAATTTTCACCATTAGTTTTCATAACGACCACTTGAAATAATCTGAGTATTACTCGAAAGATCGCGTTGCATTTCAGTTTCACTTTCATGAATATAGTTTTCAATACTATCGTTTGGATCGACGGGCGCTTGAGTATTTTCCGTATCAGGATTGTAAACAGGTTCGACTTGGTAATAGGGTAGACCGCAAGCAGTTGCTTGACGTGGAACGCTATTCCGCAACAGTGGAATGTACATTGCACCTTCACAGCCTTGTGCAGATAAATGTCCCGTTGCAGGATCAATCCACTGCCATTGTACATTTTCAGTTTGGCGTAAATTCACTGGCTTTTGGCGTAGCTGGTTCATAACATTGGTCCAAACAGGCAATGCTCCTGAAGAACCTGTTAAACCTGTGACTTTATTGTCATCCAGACCCAACCAAACAACACTTAAATAATTTCCTGAATAACCAGCAAACCACGAATCGCGTGTATCATTGGTTGTACCTGATTTACCTGCCAATTTTAAATCTGCAGGTAATGTGTTGTAGGCTGAACGCCCTGTACCTGAACTCATCACTTGTTGTAAGCCATAATTCAAAATATAGGCTGCAGATGGATCAATCGTTTTTTGCACACTTAAGCCATAACGCTCGAGTAAACGTCCGTTAGAATCGACAACAGCACGAATCGATTTAATCGGATATTTAAATCCACCCGTTGCAAAATTACTATAAATACTCATTACTTCCATGGGTGACATATCAACTGCACCCAAGAAAATGGATGGATAACTCGGAATATTTGAAGTTACACCAAATTTTTTCAGATGATTGCTAAAGGTCGACACTCCAAATTCTTGACCCAAGCGAACAGCTGAAAGGTTATAGGAATTTGCTAGCGCCGTAGCCATCGGCACAATACCGTGTTCGCCGCCGCTATAGTTTTTTGGTATCCAGTTTTTTCCTTCACTTCCAATCGTTATATGACTATCTTCAATTGGACTTGCCCATGTATAACGTCCCGATTCTATTGCACTTAAATAGATGACGGGCTTAAGCAAAGAACCGACTTGACGCTTAGCATCCAAGGCACGATTAAAACCAGTAAAGTCTTGGGTCGAGCCGACAGCTGCAACCAATTCACCGTTTTCTGGATGAGAAATTAAAACTGCCCCTTGTAAATCTTTTAATCTTTTAGGATTAGCATTGCTTAAACGAGAAACAGAGTTTTTAAAGGCATCTTGTACTTGAATTTGAGCAATTGGATCAAGCGTGGTAAAGATTTTTAAACCTTGATTGGTTAAATCACCTTCTTGATATTCTGTTCTCAATTGGCGACGTACAATATCTAGAAAATCTGGAAAACGTGCAGGCCCAAGTGTAGGTTTGGCAATCACATTTAATGGTCGTGCAGTTTCTTGCTCAAACTGTTGTTGGCTAAGATAGCCCATGACCAGCATATTGTTTAAAACAAGATCACGACGTTTTTTTGCACCTTCTGGATTTTTCCAAGGGTTAAAAAGAGAAGGTCCCTGTACTAACCCAACCAAATAGGCTTGCTGAGCAGTATTTAATTCGCGCAAAGGTAAACCAAAATAGAACTGGGCAGCTAAACCATAACCATTAATAGAATAATTACCATTTTGCCCCAGATTCACTTCATTAAGATAAGCTTCTAAAATCTCATCTTTATCATAATGAAGCTCAATCAACATCGCCATAAAGGCTTCATTCACTTTACGTTTTAAGGTTTTTTCAGGGCTTAAATAAAAGTTTTTGACCAATTGCTGAGTCAGCGTAGAACCGCCTTGACGTTTCCCACCGGTTACATTACTCACCAAGGCACGTGCTGTACCCCGAATCGAAATTCCATGATGGTGATAAAAATTACGGTCTTCTGTGGCAATCAAAGCTTCGATTAAAGGTTTTGGTACATTCTTGAGTTTGATTAAGACACGATCTTCATTATGTTGGGGATATATTCCGCCAATTAATAAAGGTTCCAAACGCGCAATTCCTGTAGAAGAAGGCTTGGTTGCACTCACTTCTGAAATTTGGTTATTGGCAAAATTTACTTTGAGAATTTGTTCAGGTTCTACGCTATCGCCAAAATCAAAACCACGTGTATGAACGTATAACTCATCTCCAGAAGTCACATAACTACCAGATTTTGTATAACTTTCCGAGTTTTTGTAGCCCAGTAGTTTTAATTCTTGAGTAAAGTCTGTCTGATTTACAGGTGCGTTGGTGTAAACCTCCAAAGGACGTGCAAAAACTTTGGCTGGAATATCCCAACGTTGTCCTTCAAATTTATCTCTTACAATATTATCCATGCGTATTAAGTAGATACTAAAAACGATAAAAACGCCGATGACTAATATTGAGAAAATAAGGGCCAGTAAACCGATACCGCGTTCAGACTTCATCAATTGTTCTAAAATCCCAATAAATTGTGCTAATCATGCGAAGCTTTTCAATATTTTGCAATAATTAATCTGTGAATAAACAGGAAAAATTATCCTGAAGAAGCCAATTTTATTGGGTTCAACGATTGTTTTTTAAATATTTTAGTGAGGGTTGACGAATATTTTTAAATTACGTTTTTAATTGAATCTCTTGAAAATATATAATGATGAATAACTGTTTTAGATGAGCTTAACTTTAGGAACACAACAGGAAATCATCTATCTTTCAATAGAGATCACGATTTTAGACATATAGGCGTGTGATTTTTTTATTCAGTAATTCTATAAAGAATTAAATCGCTATTTAGGTGAATAATAAATAAATTACGATATGTAGAAGGTGTTCAAAAAAGTTCAATAATCCAGACTTGAATACCCTGTAAATTTTTTTAAAATGCAGAGGGTTAATGCTATGATATAGATGGGTCGTAGCGGAGCGATGATGCAGGTGCAAATTTCACATAAAAGTTTTCGGAATATTGGGTTGATAGGGCGTCCAGATAAATCCTCCGTCGTTGAAACATTAAGTCTTATTCATGATCATCTTTTAAATCTGGGTCTACATCCTGTTTTTGATTCGGAAACAGCGAAATTAGTCCCTTATAGCAATACACAAACGGTCAGTCGTAGCTTATTGGGTGAAGTGGTTGATTTGGTGATTGTGGTGGGTGGTGATGGATCTTTACTGCATGCCGCAAGAGCGTTAGTCAAACATAATACCCCCGTCATTGGCGTAAACCGTGGTCGTTTGGGTTTTTTAACCGATATTAAGCCAACTGAAGTGATTTATAAACTCGATCAAGTTTTGAAAGGTGAATTTCAGCTTGATCGTCGTTTTTTATTGGAAATGGAAATTCGATCTAAAGGTGAAATCATCTATGATGCGATTGCATTGAATGATGTGGTGTTGCATTCAGGTCGCTCGGTACATATGATCGATTTTGAAATGAATATTGACGGACAATATGTATATCGGCAACATAGTGATGGTTTAATAGTATCTACTCCGACAGGGTCGACAGCTTATGCCTTATCAGGTGGTGGACCGATTGTTCATCCGGGGATGGATGCAATTTCTTTAGTGCCAATGCATCCGCATACTTTGTCTTCACGACCGATTGTGGTCGGTGGGCACAGTGAAATTAAGATTATCATTCGTGAAAATCGTGTGCTACCGATGGTCAGTGCAGATGGTCAACATAGTGTTTCACTGAGTGTAGGTGACAGTTTACATATCCGTAAACATCCATTTAAATTGAATCTACTTCATCCGCCAGGTTACGACTTTTATATGGCATGTCGAACTAAACTTGGCTGGAATCAAGATTTTGACTCTTTACAACAACAGGATTAAATGATGAATATTGAACAAATGTTGGCTGTACTCGATCCTGATATTGTTTCGCGCTTGAAGACAGCAGTAGAAATTGGAAAGTGGCCTAATGGCATTGTATTGACTCAAGAACAACGTCAAATTTGTATGCAAGCCGTGATTGCATGGGAAGCTCAGCATTTACCTGAAAAAGAACGTAGTGGTTATATTGATAAAGGACATAAAGAGGAAGGTGAAGAGTGTGATTCGCATGTTCCAGAACCTGAATTTAAACCAATTCGTTTTGTCTAAATATTTATTTTTAGATAAAAAAAGACACTGAGGTGTCTTTTTTTATGGTTCACTGATTTAAATCAAAGCCTATGATGATCACATCAAGTTTCAATCTTTTAAGAAGTATTGTTTAGGTGTATTTTATTTTTGACAGGGTAAAATGCGGAGTGCTACTCCGCAAGAACACCGATCTCATGTGATGAAATGTTATTTTGTCATTAAAAAATTAATCCACTTTGAAACGTGTCGCCCAAAGCTGTTTGGCTTTTAATATGGCTTGATCATAAGAGTCACAAACGCCCATGGTATATAAAGCAATACCCATCGTTTCAGTAACGGCTATTTCACCATACTCATGGTTTTGCTTACCTTCCCATACCGCTTTAAATACATCTAAATCGAGTTGTTCTTCTATTGGGCTACGGTTAAGCGTTAATTTGGGTAATTCATGTTCATAAAGTTCACCATTTTGAATTCCGCAAATTAAAGTTTTAGCATCGGGGTTACGTTCAAATTCGCCTGCTTCACCTTTAATGACAGCACTATTTTTATAACCTAATTTAAAAGCAGCTTGTTGATGTGAACTACGATAAGCAGGGTGAAAAATAGCCTGTAAGGTTGCTTTCGCATTGAATGGATTAATTAAACGTGCAAGCGTGTGAATGGGCGAACGTAAACCCATCACATTTCGCAATGCAATTAAATCACTTAATTTGGGTGAAATGGCATGTAAAGGAATATAAGCAAAATTAAATTGTTGTAATTGTTGTTCCACATCTATTTCATTTTGGCAAATATGATAACCGAAGTGTTCTAATACCTGTTCGGTATATACGCGATTAAGCGTATGTCCAGAAGCACCATGCATCACGATTTTATAACCTTGTTGTGCCAACGTTAATGCCGCCAGTAAAAACCAAGGATAATGTTTACGTTTGCCAGCATAAGAAGACCAATCTAAATCTACATGCAACGCTTTAAAATGAAGTTGATCACGTGTTGCTTGCACGAAACCTGCTAACTCATCAACAGACTCTTCCTTGACACGTAACAGCATTAAGAATGCCCCAAGCTGTACGTCTAAAACTTCGTCATTTAAGATCATACTAAACGCTTGATAGGCTTCTTCATAACTGAGCGAGCGAGCACCACTTTTGCCTTTACCAACAATACGAACAAATTGGGCAAATGGATGCTCAATATTTTTATAAAGATTTCTTTTTGTATCCATGCCAATCACAGTATTTCGTATCAAAATGAGTTTCTTCACTATGACATAAAAATAAAATGAAGAAAAAAATAATATCTATATTAGACTAATGTCTGAATGGATTTTGTGTGAAAAATAATCGAAAAGGATACGTGTTAACATTTTTTGATCTAAATTCAAGTACACTTTCTGCTTATAGAATTTATTTAAATTTTCATGATCTCCTTAATCCATTTTTATGACAGCTCATTTAAATACCAGCTGTAAAATGGGTTATTTCACTTATGAATATTTTCTCATCTTTAGATCGGGTTTTCACAAGAACTCATTGTTTTTTTGCATCTTGTAAAAAGGTCAGGGTTGTATATTCGTAAGAATAGGCAAGACAAAATAGATATTTCTGCGTGCGGAAATACATGAAGAAGTTATGATTATGGCTAAAAAACCTTTATACAAATCACTTTATTTTCAAGTGATTGTCGCTATTATTGCCGGCGTGCTCATCGGTCATTTTTTTCCAAGTGGAACACAACTCGTTAATGGTGTTGAAAAACATGTACCCGGTCTGGGAGAACAATTAAAACCTTTGGGTGATGGATTTATTCGCCTCATCAAAATGATTATCGCACCTGTTATTTTCTGTACTGTCGTGAGTGGTATCGCAGGTATGGAAAGTATGAAATCGGTGGGTAAAACCGGTGGTATTGCATTACTTTATTTTGAAATTGTTTCGACTATTGCCTTATTAATTGGCCTGCTGGTCATTAATATTGCTAAACCCGGTGTAGGCATGAATATTGACCCTGCCTCTTTAGATATTTCGGGTATTTCTAAATATGTGGAATCAGGGCAGTCTCAGTCTACTCTTGATTTCTTCATGAATATTATTCCAAATACTGTGGTGGGGGCTTTTGCGGAAGGTGAAATTCTTCAGGTATTGTTGTTTGCAATTTTATTTGGTTTTGCTTTACATAAATTAGGCGAGTCAGGCAAACCTGTACTGAAATTTATTGATCAAGTATCACATGTATTCTTTAATATTGTGAACATGATTATGAAACTTGCGCCAATCGGTGCATTTGGTGCCATGGCCTTTACGATTGGTAAATATGGGATTGGTAGCCTTGCACAATTGGCTCAGTTGATTATCTGTTTCTATATTACCTGTTTACTGTTTATCTTCATTGTTTTAGGATCCATTAGCCGTTTCTGCGGTTTTAGTATCTTAAAAATGATTCGTATGATTCGTGAAGAGCTGCTTATTGTATTGGGCACATCTTCTTCAGAATCGGTTTTACCCCGCATGCTGAAAAAGCTTGAAATTGCGGGTTGTGAAAAGTCAGTCGTCGGTTTAGTCATTCCAACAGGTTATTCATTTAACTTGGATGGGACGTCTATTTACTTAACCATGGCCGCTATTTTTATTGCACAAGCGACCAATACACAACTCGATGTTTCACATCAGGTGACATTGCTGATTGTACTTTTGATTTCCTCGAAAGGTGCAGCAGGTGTAACGGGTTCAGGTTTCATTGTGATGGCTGCAACATTATCTGCAGTTGGACATATTCCAGTAGCAGGTTTAGCATTGATTCTAGGTATTGACCGTTTTATGTCAGAAGCACGTGCATTGACTAATCTTGTAGGTAACTCTTTAGCGACGATTGTTGTAGCAAAATGGGTCGGACAATTAGACACAGAAAAGCTTCATCATGCTTTAAATAACCCTGAATATATAGATGCCAAAATGCTGGAAGAAACCAATTCAGCACATCATTAAAATATCATTTAAAAAATAGGAAGCTGCGGCTTCCTTTTTTATTGGCTAAAAAATCACGCATGATGAGGCAAATGGAACATGACAGATCACTTTAAAATGAATAGGATGAGCAGAAGAAAATAAACAATAACCCGATACAAGGATGCTATATGTTGGCTTATGATGCTGATTTAGAACTATTTCGTGATAATTTCAAACGTTTTATGAGTGAGCATGTCGCTCCCCATTATGAACAATGGGAACAGGAAGGCATTATGCCGCGTTCTATTTGGAATTTATTGGGTGAGAATGGTTACTTGTGTATCGATGTGCCAGAAGAGTATGGCGGTTATGGCGTTCCTACGCATTATTCGTTGATGTTGGTTGAAGAGTCTGCGCGTGCGGGGTTTTGTGCTTTATCAACGGGAATTTCATGCCATTCTGAAATTGCAGCACCTTATATTTTGCACATTGGTACAGAATCACAAAAACAATACTGGTTGCCTAAAATGGTGTCTGGTGAAGTTGTTGGTGCGATTGGGATGACAGAACCTGGTGCAGGTTCAGATTTACAGGCGATGCGAACCAATGCAATTTTAAATGATGATCATTACCTGCTCAACGGTTCAAAAACATTTATTTCAAATGGTCAGCATGCCGATTTGGTTATTTTGGCAGTAAAAACTGATCCTCAAGCACGTGCAAAAGGCGTATCTTTAATGTTGTTAGATACCCATTTAGACGGTTTTAAAAAGGGAACCAATCTCAATAAAATTGGTTTACATTCACAAGATACTTCAGAGTTATTTTTCGATAATATTAAAGTGCCGAAAGATCAACTACTAGGGCAAGCAGGACAAGGTTTTGCTTACTTAATGCAGGAACTTCCACGTGAACGTACTGCGATTGCTTCAACCGCCATCGGGGCAATTCATGGTTCTATTGATGTAACCGTTGCCTACGTTAAAGAGCGCCAAGCATTTGGTCAAGCGATTGGTCAATTCCAAAATACCCGTTTTGTTCTGGCTCAAGCAAAAATAGATGAGTTAGCCACCGCTGCTTTTTATAATCAAAATGTCGAACTGTATATGCAAGGCAAACTGGATGTAGAAACTGCGGCTGCTTTAAAAAGTTTTGCTACCGATATGCAAATGAAGATTGCCGATAATTTATTGCAACTTTTTGGTGGCTACGGATATATGTCTGAATACCCAATTTCACGTTTCTTTGTCGATGCGCGTATTCAACGTATTTATGGCGGAACCAATGAAATTATGAAAGAAATTGTTGCACGCGGTTTATTGGGCCGTTAGTTACTGCGTTAAAAAGAGTTGAATGACTCTTTTTAACGACCTAAAACCAGCAAACTTTTTTGAATAAATGCGGGTAAATCTTCGGGTGAACGAAAATAAATAAATTATTATCGTTCACTACGCCAGTATCATGGTAAACAGCACCCGCTTGAATGGTCGCTATTAAGCGACCATTGACTACTTCAGCACTAATCAAAAGTTGAGGGCCATTACAAATTCAAAATCACAAGTGACTAAATTAGCGATTCTTTTTAACATTAATATTCTCCGAGTGCTTTATTGAGAATTTTATAATATTGATTAAAAAACAACATAATGATTAATTTCAATATTTTGATAGTTTTTGAGACTTCATTATCATTTGATTGCCCTGCAAAAAATTCAGGAATAAAAGCAACACTCATTTCTCATTACATAATCCAAAATATAAAAAGTCTGATTAAACTCAAGACTAATTCAACTTAATGCCTGATCTGAGTTTTAAAATGATTATTCAAGAAGGCTGATTAGATCGATAAATGATGCAGACATATATGTTGAAATGAGTTCTAGATTGAAATGAAACTTCAAATTATTCACCAAACAAAAATTAAAATGATGGTGATTTTAAATGCCTTAAAATTGATGAATAAATCAACTGTATGTTTTTAAGACTGAATCAAGCAAAGTTTGATTGCGTAACATTTAAAAGCTAACTATTGTTATACTGTTTGCATAAACCGTTTTTGTAACAGGGCGATATAACAATGATCAACGATGATCAAAACACGATGACTTCTCTAGACCTTCCTAAAATCCGTGAAGATATTGACTCTGTCGATCAGCAGATTCAACAACTGATCAATCGCCGTGCAAAATTGGCGGAGGCTGTTGCAAAAGCAAAATTTGCATCAGAAGAAAATCCAATGTTTTATCGTCCTGAACGGGAAGCACAAGTTTTACGTAATGTCATGGAACGGAATGAAGGCCCTTTATCTGATGTCACTATGGCGCGTTTATTTCGTGAAATTATGTCTGCCTGTTTAGCGCTTGAAGCACCTCAAAGCATTGCATTTTTAGGGCCAGTTGGCACTTATACTCATTCAGCAGTATTGAAACATTTCGGTCAAGATGCCATTGTGCGTCCGTTGCCCACTATTGATGAAGTGTTTCGTGAAGTGGAAGCGGGTAGTGCACATTATGGTTTAGTGCCTGTTGAAAACTCGTCTGAGGGTATTGTTAATCATACTTTAGACTGTTTTAAAGCCTCACCTTTAAATGTAATTGGTGAAGTAGAGCTGCGCATTCATCATCAGTTTTTAGTTTCATCGAATACGCAAAAAAATAGTATTAAACAAATTTATGCCCACCAACAAACATTGGCACAATGTCGTGGCTGGCTTGATGCGCATTATCCTGGGGTCGAACGCGTTGCATTAAATTCAAATGCAGAGGCAGCACGTCGTATTCGTAATGAATGGCATTCGGCTGCGATTGCATCGGATGTCGCTGCAAATATTTACGAGTTAGAAATTCTACAGAGCAATATTGAAGATAATCCAGAAAACACCACACGTTTCTTGGTCATTGGACGTGAAAAAGTGCCGCAAAGTGGCAATGATAAAACGTCTTTACTTATTTCTGCACACGATCGTGCAGGAGCATTGCTTGAGATTCTTGCGCCTTTTGCAAGACACAATATTAGTCTTACCAGCATTGAAACGCGTCCAGCCTTACCTGAAAAATGGGCTTATGTCTTCTTTGTGGACTTAGAAGGGCATGTTGAACAGGACAATGTTAAGGCAGCGATTGAAGAAATTCGTCCTTTGGTCAAAGAAGTTCGAGTTTTGGGTTCTTATCCAATCGCAGTATTGTAATCAGGGTTTATGAAAATAGTCATGTCACAACCTCTATTTAAAAAAGTTGCATTTATTGGGCTCGGATTGATTGGTTCAAGCTTGGCTCGAGTAATCATTGCTGAAAAATTAGCAGATCAAATTGTGGCATCGACACGTTCGCAAAAAACATTAGATGATGCTAAAGCACTCGGATTGATTAAAGAAGGTTATAGCAACCCTATAGATGCTGTGCAAGGTGCAGACCTTGTGGTTTTAGCTTTGCCTGTGCGTGCAACACAGAAAATTTTGGAAACCATCAAACCGTATTTATCAGATCAGACCATTATCACTGATGTAGGTAGTACCAAAGGTAATGTGGTTGAAGCAGCCAAAGCAGTCTATGGTGAAAACTTGCCGGCAGGTTTTGTTCCAGGTCATCCGATTGCAGGGGCAGAACATACCGGTGTGCATGCAGGTAAGGTTGATCTATTTGTTCATCATAAAGTGATTTTAACGCCACTTCCAAGCAGTGGTGACTGGGCTGTAAATAAATTAATTCAATTGTGGCAAGCTGCGAAAGCAGATGTGATTTGCATGGATGTCGATAAACACGATGAAGTGTTGGCACATACCAGTCATCTTCCGCATTTGATGGCCTTTAACTTGGTTGAACAATTGGCTAGCCGAGAAGATAATTTTGATATTTTTCGTTATGCCGCGGGCGGATTTCGAGACTTTTCCCGAATTGCCGCCAGCGATCCGCATATGTGGCATGATATCTTTTTTGCCAATAAAAAAGCAATTTTGAAAGCGGTAGACGGCTTTGAAAAACAGCTCGCAACCTTACGTCAATTAATTGAAGATGAAAACTCACAAGCTTTAATGGGGGTGTTGGGACATGCGCAAGCCGCACGACAACATTTTAATCATATGCTTGCCAATAAACCGTTGATGGAGAAAAATAAAGTGACACAACAATTTACGATTTTACCCGGTGCGAAAACTTTCCAAGGTAAATTTACGGTACCCGGTGATAAATCAGTGTCACATCGCTCCATCATGTTTGGCGCAATTGCGGAAGGTACAACGCGTGTTACTGGTTTCTTGGAGGGTGAAGATGCTTTGGCGACTTTGCAGGCTTTTCGAGATATGGGTGTCAGTATCGAGGGACCTAAAAATGGTGAAGTCACCATTCATGGGGTGGGCATGCACGGTTTAAAAGCCCCTGCTAGTGCTTTGTATATGGGGAACTCTGGAACCTCAATGCGTTTACTTTCAGGTATGTTGTCTGCACAAAAGTTTGATTCGGTGATGACGGGTGATGCATCGTTGTCTAAACGTCCAATGGAACGAATTGCTCAACCTTTGCGTGCAATGGGTGCGCAAATTCAAACCACGGGCGAACGTGGTACACCACCTGTGTCTATGATAGGTGGTCAACATTTGCAAGGCATTCATTATGATTTGCCTATGGCTTCTGCACAGGTGAAATCAGGTATTTTATTGGCAGGTCTATGGGCAAAGGGTGAAACTTCAATTACTGAGCCTGAACCTACGCGTGACCACTCTGAACGTATGCTACGTGCTTTTGGTTACGACGTAAAAACTGAAGGCAATCGTATTTCATTACAAGGCGGTGGAAAGCTGATTGGGACTGACATTCAGGTTCCATCAGATATTTCTTCAGCGGCTTTCTTTATGGTCGGTGCTGCAATTACTGAAGGTTCAGATATTACCTTAGAAGCTGTTGGTATTAATCCAACACGTACAGGTGTAATTGAAATTTTGAAACAAATGGGTGCAGACTTAACTGTAGAAAATGAACGGATTGCAGGCGGAGAGCCGATTGCAGATATTCGCATTAAAGGCACACGTACTTTAAAGGGCATTCATATGCCTGAAGATCAAGTTCCTTTGGCGATTGATGAATTTCCTGCGCTTTTTATTGCAGCAGCATGTGCTGAGGGTCAAACCATTTTAACAGGAGCTGCGGAGCTTCGAGTCAAAGAGTCTGATCGAATTCAAGTGATGGCAGATGGTTTAAAAACGATGGGAATTGACTGCACACCGACGGATGATGGCATTGTTATTGAAGGTCAGGGCAAGGCGGGTGACTGGTCTGCAATTTTCACTGGTGGTGAAATTGAATCACATCATGATCATCGTATTGCCATGAGTTTTAGTATGGCGGGTTTACGTACTTCAGGTACAATTAAAATTGTAGGAACAGAAACGGTTGCAACCAGTTTCCCAACCTTTACTGAACTGACCAATCAAGCAGGGCTTACTATTCAAGTGAGTGAATAATTGGTCTGATATTTGTTATTTGTTTGACAACAACCAAGCTTTTGCTTGGTTGTTTTGTTTTTATTGCTTATTCTAAAACCATACAATAAAAATGAACTTGGATCAGGAAATGAGAAAACTACAATTTACCGCACATTGTGAAAAGCATAATCTGGCTTCAGCACAGTCCAATGATTGTGATACGACTCAAGCTTATGTGGCGGATCTTTTGGCACAGCAACTTGAACAGTATGGCTTTAAGACTCAAAATATCTGCACAGATTCAAAGCAATTGTCGGTAAGTGTGGAAAATCATCCATTACCTTTATCTGTCACTTGTCGAAAAAAGTCTGAAAATGGCCTATTGATGTGTGAAATTTCTTCACATCCTGAAGAAGAGCAGGATTGGTTTTCAAGGATTGAAATGCAAAGCGTGATTAAACAACTGGCACAAGCGGTCGAAAATACGTTAAAGCAAGATAAATCTTTTGCTGAGTTTGAGTGGAAAAGTTGATAGAAGTGAGCAAAAATTTTTGTGTCGAAGTCAGCAATACTTCTGAATAACTAAGCTGAAAAGCAATAAAAAACCATCTCTTAAGATGGTTTTTTATTGCTTTTAGAATTTTTATTTAACAATTAAAAACCGAGCAATCGCAATCCGTAATTGTTTTAAATAACCTGTGAAGAAATGATTCGCACCAGGTAAAACAGTAATCAGATGGCGTTGTGGTTTTGCCCAAACAATCAGGTCAGATAATAAAGTTACTTCATCACCTTCACCATGAATGAACAAAATATCACCTTTAATTTCAGGGGTGACATAGTGACGTAAACCAGCAACAGTTGCAGTGGGCAAACCACATAAAATGACTTGTACTGGCTTAATTTCATCTGGCAAGGCGTGGTAGCTTTTTGCCATAACATGAGCGCCAAAGCTGAAACCACCGACATAAAAAGGCAGACCAATATGTTTAGAGCGAACTTGTTTAATGACTTCTAGAGTATCGTCAGTTTCACCAAAACCTTCATCATGAAGACCTTCACTTTGGCCAGAACCACGAAAACTTGGGCGATACACAATACAACCACGCTCCATAAACATTTGTGCCAAAAGTGTAGGAACTTTATGTTGGGGCGTACCGCCTTGTAATGGATGAGGATGAGATACAACCGCGAATCCTTTCACTTCACCCTGTGGATAATCTACAAATACTTCAATTTTTCCAGCAGGTCCTTGAATGAAAATTTGCTCGGACATATGACAACCGACTAATAACAGGAGAATAGGATATTTTACCGATAATGTTCAGTAAAAACACAAATTGGAAATAAAATAACGCTGCTGTTATAGTCTGTTTAATTATTTTTTGATCAGGTTGTCCATGCTCGCCTTAATTTCTCCTGCAAAAACGTTAGATTATGAATCTGCTTTACCCATGGATCTTTTTACATTACCAAGATTGTTGGAACATTCACAAGAACTTATAGACATAAGTCGTAAGTTATCTGTCTCAGATTTATCCAGTTTAATGCACATTAGTGAAAAAATTGCCAAACTGAATGTCGAACGCTTCAATGATTGGCAATCAGAGCTCAATTTTTCAAATGCACGTCAGGCAATCTTTGCTTTTAAAGGGGATGTGTATACTGGTCTAGATGCCTATCATCTTAAAGATACGGATATTGAGTTTGCTCAACAACATTTGCGTATGCTGTCTGGATTGTATGGTTTATTGCGTCCACTCGATTTAATGATGCCTTATCGTTTAGAGATGGGAATCAAATTAAAAAATGCCCGTGGGCATAACCTATATGAGTTTTGGGGTAGTCATATCACAGATTTAATTCATCAAGATTTGGAAGAAACCAATTCTAATCTGTTGTTAAATCTTGCTTCGGATGAATATTATAAAGCTGTGATCTCAACTCATTTGAAGGCTGAGATTATTAAGCCTGTATTTTTGGATCAAAAAAATGGTCAATACAAAGTCATTAGTTTCTATGCTAAAAAAGCACGTGGCCTGATGGCACGCTATATGATTGAAAATAAAATTGAGAAGGTTGATGAATTGAAATCATTTGATATTGATGGTTATTCTTTTGATGCGGCCAGTTCCTTAAAAGGCGAACTGGTGTTTAAACGCAATGAGCGAATAGCCTAAGCAATATAATCAAAAAGGCAGAGTCCAATGCAGACAGATCTTCAACAGTTTAAGCAATATTGGAGTCTGCTGGCTATCGCTCATCAATGGTCCGATGGCTTAAGTTTAAAGGTTTATCAGCGGCTTGAGGCGGCTTATACAGAGCCGCATCGGTACTATCATAGCGTACAGCATATTGTAGAGTGTCTGACTCTATTTCATCAGATCAAAGCTCAGTTGAATGATCCTCTCGCCGTGGAAATTGCAATCTGGTTTCATGACGTGATTTACCAACCACAAGCTTGTCATAATGAAAAGCAGAGTGCACAACTCATGAGTGATTACTGTGCCGATATTTTGACTTCAAGTCAGCTCAAAAAAGTGTTTCGCTGGATTGAAGCAACGGAGCAACATCTACCTACATTTGAAACGGATTTACAATATTTACTGGATATTGATTTGGCTATTTTGGCCAGTTCTGTTGAGCGTTTTGAACAATATCAACATCAGATCTGGCAAGAGTATCAATGGGTTGAACCAGATATTTATAGAAAAAAACGTCAGCAAGTACTGGCTTATTTCTATCAGCAACAACCCTTATATCTTACTTGCTTTTTACATGAAAAATTAGAACAACAAGCCAAATTAAATCTCGTGAATGCTTTAACGAAACAGGCTTAAAGCCCTTGCTTAAAGTCCCTTAAATGCTTCTAGTGCACGCAGTCGGCTTTGTTTTAAATCGACCATGGGTTTGGGATAATTGAGCTTGAGATCAGGATTTCGTGCATAGGGATCATGAATACTCTTTGCATCTAAATGTGCCAATTCAGGTACCCAAGTGCGGATATAATCACCTTGTGGATCAAATTTTTGTGACTGACTCACTGGATTGAAAATACGAAAATAGGGCACTGAATCCGTACCTGTGGAGGCGCACCATTGCCAGCCACCATTATTGGCAGCCAAGTCTCCATCAATTAAATGTTGCATAAACCATTGTTCGCCTAGCCTCCAGTCTATTAAAAGATTTTTAGACAGAAACATCGCTACAATCATGCGAACACGATTATGCATCCAGCCAGTCGAAAGCATCTGGCGTATGCCTGCGTCTACAATAGGAATACCCGTTTGACCCATTTGCCAAGCGTTTAAAGCTGTTGAATCTTCAATCCAAGCAAGCTTTAAAGTATTTTCTTTGAAGGGTAAGTGTTTAGAAACTTGAGGAAAGTCAAATAAAATATGTTGATAGAACTCACGCCACAAAAGTTCATCCAGCCAAATTTGTTGACCCTCATGATCAATGTGAAAATGACCTTGTTGTTCACGAAATAATGCTTGGATACACTGGCGAATAGACAGTATCCCGATATTTAAATAAGTTGAGAGTTGACTGGTGCCATCTAAATTGGGGAAGTCGCGCAGAGTTTGATAGGTACGCATTTTATTTTTTATAAAATCATCGAGCAATTTTACTGCGTGCTGTTCAGTCACAGACCATAATTCTGCACTTGAACAAAAAGAGTCACGGCCCATCAACGCTTCAAAACTTGGAACAATTTGAGAAAAGTTTTTTATTTGGTAGGGTGAATTTTGTTTTTCAGGTTTTGGATAGCATGTGGGTAAACTTATACTTAAGCGTTCGTAGCAGTTTTTTTTGAATGCGCTAAATACTTTATAAGGGAGATCAGATTTATTGCGAATTGTGGCAAGCGGGAATAAAGTCCGATCATGATAAAGCTCAACTGAAATATTTTTTTTCTCAAGTAAATATTGCAAGTCAAAATCACGTTTAAGTTCATTAACCCCTAATTCAATATTGGCATGTACCGTTTGAACTTTTAGTTCTGCGCACACTTGAGCAATTGCTTCCTGAATATTTTTCCATAGAGGAACTTTTAATACAATCAGAGCAATATTAAGCTGTTCTAAATCCGCTTTTAATACGTTTAACTGGCGTAGATAAAAATCAATTTTAATATCGGCATCATTATGTAATGCCCATTGTTCAGGAGATAAAATGACAAGCGCAGCTGTTTGGCCTTGTTGTGTTGCGTGCCAAAGCGCAACGTGGTCGTTTAGACGTAAATCCTGTCTGAACCAAAGTAGTTGCATCTATTTTACCTTAAGTTGTTAGTCTAAAATAAAAGAATTATAAACAAGAAAATTTAAAAATAGAGGAAACAAATTTTAATCTAAACTTAAAAGTCTAAAACAGAATTTGATATCAGTATTTTTATTTCAATCTTGAATGAATTGGCAATAAATTGAGTAACTAAAATATACTTTTGATTATATTCTTCTAAAAAATTTGTTATGATGAGTAAAGTTTTTTTAGAACATTATTACTATGAAAAAGCTCTTGATTCCCATTTTAGTCATGGCTGTCATTCTTCTCGGGTATTTTATTTTCCAAGAATCAAAAACAAAAAATGAAGAAGTAAATCGCATCATCCATGAAATTTCTGCTTTAAATGTACAGATTCATTCACTCAATTTTAGATATTTCATGATTTAGTCATACGCTCACTGAGCGTCTAGGTGCTCTTTTTAATTCGCTTAAAATAACGTTGAAAAGTCTGGCATTCTAGGATTTTTGATCAAATAAAAAGCTATATCTTATTGAATCTTATTTAAAAATAAATTTTAGAAACAATCAAAAATCATTGTGTTATAATTTGTTCGAATCAAAAATGAATCATTTTATTCATTCACCAAATATTTGATTTCTGAGCTCAGTAAGCTGCATAAAAATTATGCGGCTTTTTTGTTTAAAGTTTTTCTATTTAATCTATTCGAGCTGTTTTTAAATGGTTGTATTTTTTATAGAAATACTAATATATCAATTGCTTAGATAGTTATAAAAGGAATGATTGATTTTTCTAGTCACTCATTCCTTTTGTCGCATGCTGACGGCATAAAGTTTACTTTAAAGGGTGAAGTTCATGATGGCTCCTAATCCATCTTCAGAGAATCTGCTTGAGCGCTTATTTAAGTTAAGCGAAAACAAAACTAATTTTCGTACCGAAGTTCTTGCTGGTGTAACCACTTTTTTAACCATGTGTTACATCATTATTGTCAATCCTATGATTTTATCCGAAACGGGAATGGATCATGGCGCAGTTTTTGTCGCAACGTGTCTTGCAGCTGCGATTGGTTGCTTGGTGATGGGGTTGATTGCCAATTATCCAATTGCCCTTGCACCAGGCATGGGTTTGAATGCTTACTTTACTTATTCAGTTTGTATGGGAATGGGCGTTCCTTGGCAGACTGCTTTAGCCGCAGTATTTGTATCGGGTTTGGTTTTCATCGCGATCAGCATGTTTAAAATTCGTGAAGCGATTGTAAATGCTATTCCTATGTCATTAAAGTTGGCCATTGGAGGCGGAATCGGCCTTTTTCTTGCTTTGGTTGCATTAAAAAATGCCGGTATTATTGTCGATAATCCTGCGACTTTGGTGGGTTTAGGTGATTTAAAACAACCCTCAGTGTTACTTGCATTGCTCGGATTTTTAATGGTTGTAGTAATGCATCAGTTTAAGGTTCGTGGTGCGATTATTATCAGTATTTTGGTCATTACCGCAATTTCTACCGCATTGGGTTATAACAAGTTTCAAGGCGTGGTGGGAGAAATTCCATCTATTGCACCTACATTCTTGCAAATGGATTTTGAAGGTCTATTTACTGCAAGTTTGATTGGTGTCATTTTTGTCTTTTTCTTGGTCGATTTGTTCGATTCTACAGGCACATTAGTGGGTGTCTCTCATCGTGCAGGTCTATTAAAAGATGGTAAATTACCACGTTTAAAGAAAGCATTATTTGCTGATTCTACTGCTATTGTAGCGGGTGCAGCATTGGGAACGTCCTCTACAACGCCTTATATTGAATCATCTGCAGGTGTAGCTGCAGGTGGGCGAACCGGTTTAACCGCAGTTGTTGTTGGGATAATGTTCTTGCTTTGTCTTTTTCTTGCACCTCTTGCGCAATCTGTACCTAGTTTTGCCACTGCACCTGCCTTGTTATTTGTTGGTGTGTTGATGATTCAGGGAATTGTGCATATCGAGTGGGATGAAATTACGGAAGCTGTCCCTGCATTTTTAACCATTGTATTTATGCCATTTACCTATTCAATTGCTGATGGTATTGCAATGGGTTTTATCAGTTATGCATTAATTAAATTATTTACAGGTAAAGCAAAAACTGTGCCTTATATGGTGTGGATTATCGCTGTGTTATGGACACTAAAATTTGCCTTATTTGGCGGTTAATTTTCTAAATTTACAGTAGGGTGTAAACTCAAGTTTGCACCCTTTTTTATTTATTAAGGATCAGGTATGAATCAAATTGAGCTCATTCGTGTTTTGCCAAAAGCAGAATTGCATGTACATATTGAAGGGACATTTGAGCCAGAGCTGATGTTTGCGATTGCACAGCGTAATCAAATAGAGATTCCTTATCAATCCGTCGAGGAAGTCAGACAGGCCTATAACTTTCATAATCTTCAATCTTTCCTCGATATTTATTATGCGGGTGCTGCTGTTTTGGTGGTTGAGCAAGATTTTTATGATTTGGCTTGGGCTTATTTTGAAAAATGTGCTGAAGATAAGGTGATGCACACAGAAATGTTCTTTGACCCACAAACGCATACAGATCGTGGTGTTGCATTTGCAACCGTTATCAGCGGTTTGCAACGTGCTTGTGATGATGCACAAACAAAACTAGGGATTAGTTCACATTTAATTATGTGTTTTCTGCGTCATTTATGTGAAGAAGCAGCATTTGAAACCTTAGAACAAGCTTTACCCTTTAAAGACCAAATTATCGCTGTTGGTTTAGATTCAAGTGAAGTGGGACATCCGCCTGCCAAATTTGAACGAGTATTTGCAAAAGCACGAGAACAAGGTTTTTTGGTGGTCGCACATGCAGGTGAAGAAGGGCCAGCAGAATATGTGTGGGAGGCTTTAGATGTTTTGAAAGTCAACCGTATTGATCATGGAGTGCGTTCTGAAGAAGATCCTCAGCTGATGCAGCGTTTAATTCGTGAGAAAATGCCTTTAACAGTATGCCCGTTAAGCAATTTGAAACTGTGTGTGGTTGATGATATGGCGCAGCACAATATTCGCCGTTTATTGCAACAGGGCGTACATGTCACTGTAAATTCAGATGATCCATCTTATTTTGGTGGTTATATGAATGATAATTTCATAGCAATTGCGGAAGCTTTAGATTTGTCTCATGAAGAAATAAAGCAATTGGCCAAAAATTCGTTTGAAGCTTCTTTTATTACTGATCATGAAAAACAGAAGTGGTTAAAACAGATTGACGCTTTAATCTAATCAAGCGTATCTAATTGAATTTTTATTCAGTCTATCTGTTTAAATAGGTGGACTGAATAAGCACTTTAATGTCCTGCATCCATGAGGTTTTGATATGAAAAAATTTTTATTTTGGATATTCATGACGGGTTTGTTGGTACTTTTAGTGTGGGTGTTGATCACCGATTCAAAATATTCATTAACACAAAAAATGCTAAAACCTGTAGTCGAGCAAAGCTGTAAAACTGAATTAAATCAATCGAAAATTTGGCAGTCCACTGCATTTTTTGTGGGTAAAATACGCCAAACAGAATTACAAAATCAAATTTGTACATGTGTTGGTCATCACGCACTCAAAGATATTCCAAGTAAAGATTTACTCAATGCCTTAGTCAATCAATCAGCCAAAAAAAAGCTAACGAAACAAGTGGTTTTCAACAGTCTATCAGGCTGTACACAAGAGGTATTAGCTCTATCTTTTAAATAAAAAGTCGCCTCAGTCGGTTCATCTACCTAGGCGATATTTTATTCAAATTTTTTAAAAGATTATTTCTGACGTGTCATGCTTTTTAAAACATTGTCTTTATCAATAAAATGATGTTTTAGCGCAGCAACAAGATGTCCAATCACGAGAAAACCTGCAAACCAAGATAAGTAAATATGTACAGGTTTAACAATAGCGAGTAGTTCTGGATTATCTTGAACCAAGCGTGGAATTTCAAATAAATATAAAACAGGGGCAGGATGTCCAGCGCTCCAGCTAAATAAACAGCCTGTAATTGGTAGAGCAAGTAACATTAAATACAGTGCTAAATGTCCAAGATGTGCCAGAACTTTCATTGTCGCTGACATGCTGTCTGGAAGTTGAGGGGCAGGATGTGTATAACGCCAGAACAACCGAATCACCACTAAAAATATAATAGTGGTTGCAATATTTTTATGCAAACTGATCACTTGTCCTTTGAAGCTACCATCGACGTCATAGCTTAAAAAATTGCCGCTATAAAATCCAATCAGCCAAGCTGCAATAAAAATGATGGCCATGATCCAATGCAGCATTTGTGCAGTACGCGTATAATAGGGTGAAGAATTCTTCATGTTTTTCCAACACATTATTTTTTAGTTTAAATATGCTAATCAAATTCAATCTTTAAAAAAATCTTAAATATAGAACGAAGCATATAATTTTTGAAACACTCTGAATGGTATGCTTTTTACTCAAATCAATTTAAGAACTGAAATTATAACGAAATATACATTTCTTATCACAAAAAGATTCGTCAGAATACGCCCAACATCTTGTATATCTTTGGATTAAATTGTGAAAAAAATAATTGCTTTATTTATACCTTTAACTTTGGCTTTAACAGCATGTGTGTCAACAGGCACAGCGACCAATACAACAGGAACAACAGGTTCTCAATCAGCAACTCAGCAATTGGGCACTGCAGCGCTTAAAATTGCGATTAATACCAAATGTACTACTGAGTTAAACAACACACCTGCATGGCAAACTGCAACTCGACTTATGACGGATACACAAAAACAAAATATTCAGAGTGAAATCTGTGGCTGTGTGAGTGAAAAAGCACCTCAAAGTGTAACTGCTGTAGATTTAGCGACTGCTGCAATTGATCCCGCAGCGCGTAATACCATTGTTTCAAATGCAGTCACTAAAACCATTAATGCATGTGTGGCTGAAGCAGTACAATAAATTCTTTAGAACGAGAGTAAATAGGCTGACTGGTTCAGCCTTTTTTTAATAGGTAGGTTAAGTTGTGAAAATTGCGGGTGTGGATGAGGCAGGGCGTGGTCCTTTAGTCGGTTCAGTAGTGGCTGCTGCAGTAATTTTGGATCCTGATAATCCGATACAGGGATTAAATGACTCTAAAAAGCTTTCTGAAAAAAAGCGAGAATCATTATTTGTAGAAATACAGGAAAAAGCACTGGCTTGGGCAATTGCTGAAGCAAGTCATGCGGAAATCGATGAGATGAATATTCTTCAAGCTTCATTGCTGGCCATGCGTCGAGCTGTAGAAGGCTTAAATATTTCGCCTGAACATGTTTTGGTAGATGGCAATAAAATTCCGCAAGGACTTGCGATGAGCTGTGATGCAGTTATAGGGGGAGATTCAATTCATGCGGAAATTTCTGCTGCCAGTATTCTGGCAAAAGTCACGCGTGATCGTGAAATGGTAATACTTGATCAACAATATCCACAATTTGGATTTGCTAAACACAAGGGCTACCCGACCAAGGCACACTTTGAAGCGATTGCAGTGCATGGCGTAATTGAGCAGCACCGTCGCAGTTATGCACCTGTTAAGAAAGTTTTGGCTTTACTTGAACAAAATTAAATTTTAGAAAATTTAAAGCGGCTTATGAAAGCCGCTTTAGAGAATGCTAGTTTTAATGTTTAACGATTAAAACTATTTTCAGTATTTGGGGTGAAACTCTCTTCTTCAAAAGAGGGCTGGTAATCTTGATCGAGATTTTGAAGATGTTCATGCATAGCGCGTTCGTGTTGAATACGTTGATAAATTTCTTCACGATGAACAGACACTTCTTTTGGAGCATTTACACCAATTCGAACCTGATTTCCTTTAACACCAAGTACAGTTACACTGACTTGATCCCCAATCATTAACGTTTCTCCGACGCGTCGAGTCAGAATCAGCATGTTTATCTCCTTGCAAAATGCTAAACCTGCAATTGATCTAAAATTAACGAAACACAACCTTAAAATAAGTATCAAAGAAAATTTTAACTAGGCCATGTAAAAAACATCGCATTAGATACTATCTTGTTAAAATTTTCTTAAAATCTTAGGGCTAATATAACAGAGCCACTATAAAAAAAACTAGAGTGGCCCTGATTTTTTGTATCGTTTTTAAAAATTGTCTAACAATGACGATTTTTGACAGTATAGGTTATGCGCGGACGCTAGATTCACCATGTTCACGGTCTAAACCAAATGCAGTATGTAAGGTGCGAACGGCAAGTTCTAAATAGTTTTCTTCAATAATTACAGAAATTTTAATTTCTGAAGTCGAAATCATTAAAATGTTAATGCCTTCTTCAGCTAGCGCTGTGAACATTTTACTTGCAACACCCGCATGCGAGCGCATGCCAACACCGACAATTGATACTTTTACGATATCTGAGCGGGTAGCAACTTCACGTGCACCGATTTTTTGTGCTGTATCTTCTAGAATGGCTGTGGCTTTTTTCAATTCACCGCGGTTAACTGTGAAAGTGAAATCAGTTGTACCATCTTCTTCAACGTTTTGGATAATCATATCCACTTCAACGTTAGCATCGCCAATTGGACATAAGATTTTAGCTGCAATACCTGGTTCATCAGGCACACCTAGAATCGTTAATTTTGCTTCGTCACGGTTAAATGCGATACCAGAGATAATTGGCTGTTCCATGTTGTCTTCCAATTCAGTAGTAATAAGAGTTCCGACGTTTTGTTTAAAGTCTTCGTCAAATGCACCATCGTCGTCATTATCAAAACTTGATAATACACGTAAAGGCACTTGGTATTTACCAGCAAATTCAACTGAACGAATTTGAAGAACTTTAGAACCCAAAGAGGCCATTTCAAGCATTTCTTCAAAAGAAATACGATCCACTTTTTTTGCTTTTGGTGCAACGCGTGGGTCGGTGGTATACACCCCATCCACATCCGTATAAATTTGGCATTCATCTGCTTTTAGTGCAGCAGCAAGGGCAACACCAGACGTATCTGAACCACCACGACCTAAAGTGGTGGTATTGCCATTTTCATCGAAACCTTGGAAACCTGCAACGACAATGACACGGCCTGCATTTAGATGCTCAGTCATGACATCGGTATCAATCGCTTCGATGCGTGCTTTAGTATAAGCACTATCTGTTTTAATACCGACTTGGCGACCAGTCAGCGATTTAGCTTCAACCCCAATAGAGTTTAATGCCATCGCTAACATGGAAATCGTAACCTGTTCGCCTGTAGAGACCATTTGATCAAGTTCACGCGGATCAGGAGTTTCGGTAATGGCTTTGGCTAAAGCAAGTAGACGATTGGTTTCACCACTCATTGCTGATACAACCACAACAATCTTGTGACCGTGATCATGCCAACGCTTTACACGACGAGCAACATTTAAAATGCGCTCTGGAGTACCCATAGAGGTACCGCCATATTTTTGAACGATTAATGCCATAGTTGTTCCATAAAAGCCATGATGCTGAATTACCTCTTCAGCATCAGTTACACAAAAAGTGAAGTTTTATTTTGCAGCAAGCCAAGCAGTTAAATCTGCCATCACTGTTGCAAACTTCTCGTTAAGTGGCGCGCCACCTTGTGCCAAATCAGGTTTACCACCACCTTTACCACCTAATTCCGTGGCTAGATGTTTGATAATGTCACCTGCTTTAATAGTGTTAGTAAAATCTTTTGCTACCGAGGCAATAAGACTTACTTTATCACCCTCTACACCTGCAAGCACAATCACTGCATGTTCTAATTTAGATTTAATTCCATCATGCAAGTGACGAAGCGCTTTCGCGTCCATATTTTGCACAGTGGTAATTAATGTAGAACGACCAGCAATAGTTTCAACTTGGTTTAAAAGTTCCGATGCTTGGAAGTTAGCCAGTTTTTGATTCAGTTGTTCAATTTGTTTCTGCAATTGATACGCTGTTTCAACAGTTGCTTCAACTTTTTCAACAGTTTGATGATTTTGTGCTTTTAAGAGGCCATTGATGGATTGAATATCGGCATCTGCTTTTTGAATGACTTCAACTGCTTTAGTGCCTGTCACAGCTTCAATACGACGAATGCCTGCTGCAACACCACCCTCAGAGGTAATTTTGAATAACCCAATGTCACCCGTGCGCTTGACATGAATACCACCACACAGTTCAATCGAGAAATTTTTCTCCTCAATCACTGAACCCATAGAAAGCACGCGGACATGATCACCATATTTTTCACCGAACAACATCATTGCACCTTTTGCTTTGGCAGATTCGATGTCTAAAAGTTCAGTTGAGACTAAGGTATTTGCAATCACTTCACGGTTAACAAGGCGTTCAACTTGTTGAAGTTGTTCAAAGGTTACAGGTTGATCATTGGCGAAATCAAAACGTAAAATATCACTGGCAACCAATGAACCTTTTTGTTGAACATGTGCACCTAAAACTTGACGAAGTGCTGCATGTAAAAGGTGAGTTGCAGAGTGATTACGCGCAGTCGGTGCACGAATATCTGCTTTTACAATCGCTTCAACAATTTGAGCGGCTTTTAAGCTACCCATCGTGACAATACCTTGATGGACGAATGCACCACCTGATTTTTTAGTATCTTGAACTTCAAAGATACCTGTATCGTTTTTAAACAAACCTGTATCGCCAATTTGGCCGCCACTTTCTGCATAGAAAGGGGTTTGATTTAAAACGATGAGTGCTTCATCACCTTCATGAACTTCATCAACTTGCTCGCCATCTTTGTAGAGTGCAATAATTTGCCCTTGACCTTGAGTCAGGTCATAGCCATCAAACTGAGTTTCACCTTCAACATTGACAATGCTGTTGTAATCGATAGCAAATTTACCTGCATCACGTGCACGTTGACGTTGCGCAGCCATCTCTTTTTCAAAGCCTGCTTCGTCAATGGTTAAATCACGTTCACGTGCAATATCTGCGGTTAAGTCTGCAGGAAAACCATAAGTGTCATACAGTTTGAACACCGTCTCACCTGGGATTACATTACCTTCTAAATGAGCCAATTCGCCTTCAAGCAATTTCAAACCTTGCTCAAGTGTTTTGGCAAATTGTTCTTCTTCTTTAAGTAATTGTGCTTCGATACGCGCTCGATGAATTGCCAGCTCAGGATAAGCCTCACCCATGACTTCAATAAGTGGTTGCAGCATTTTGTAAAAGAATGAACCTGTAGCGCCCAATTTATTGCCATGACGGACAGCACGGCGAATAATACGACGTAATACATAACCACGACCTTCATTAGAAGGATTTACACCATCTGCAATTAAGAAGCTGCAAGAACGTGCATGGTCAGCCACAACTTTCAGTGAGGCAGGGTAATCAACTAATTTGTTATTTGCCGCAGCATCTGCTTCAATTTTTGAGGTATCTAAACCAATAATTTCGGCTGCATTTTTGAGTAAATGTTGGAACAGGTCAATTTCATAGTTAGAATTGACATGCTGTAAAACAGCTGAAATACGCTCTAAGCCCATGCCTGTATCGACAGATGGCGCAGGTAAAGCATGTAATACGCCATCAGCAGTACGGTTGAATTGCATGAAGACATTGTTCCAAATTTCAATAAAACGGTCGCCATCTTCTTCAGGTGTACCTGGTAAGCCACCCCAAATATGATCCCCATGATCGAAGAAAATTTCAGAACAAGGACCACAAGGACCTGTGTCGCCCATCGCCCAGAAATTATCTGAAGCATATTGGCCGCCTTTATTATCGCCAATACGGATAATACGGCTGGCATCTAGGCCGACTTCTTTGTTCCAAATTTCAAATGCTTCATCATCGGTGTGGTAGACAGTGGCGTAAAGCTTGTCTTTAGGCAGAGCTAACCATTCTTCACCCGTCAGAAAATCCCATGCAAATTTGATTGCATCACGTTTGAAATAATCGCCAAATGAGAAATTACCCAGCATTTCAAAAAATGTATGATGACGTGCGGTATAGCCGACATTGTCTAAGTCATTGTGTTTACCACCAGCACGAACACATTTTTGTGACGATGTTGCGCGAACATAATCACGTTTTTCCAAACCAAGAAAGCAGTCTTTAAACTGGTTCATCCCAGCATTGGTAAACAATAAGGTCGGGTCATTGGCGGGTACAAGTGAACTCGACGCGACACGTGTATGCCCTTGCGATTCAAAGTAACGCAAAAATGCTTCACGAATTTCAGCTGATGTCATAAAACGAGTACTCACAACCAAGTCACTCCATATATTTCGTATTGGCGAATAGTGTGCCAAGCATTTTCATGAAAATGAACTGCTTTGACGCACTGTGCTTAAAAATTTAAAACGCCAAATTATAACGGAAAAAGCCGTATGCACCAATCACTTTAAGTTGAATTAATGATAATTCTATTGAATTGATGTCACGCATTTTTTATTAAAATCGTAGCTTTAGCCTTAAAACAATATAGATCTTCTGCGGTATTTTGAGATAAAGATAGTGTAGGCATTTTAAGTAAATATTTTAAAGATAAGCGAAAGTAAAATGAGCTGTAAAATAGGTGTGATGAGGGATTATTCTATTTGATAAGCACAATTGCTAAAAAGAGTAGGGAGAATACGCTGAAATCTATTAACATATACAGGTGTTTACATTTACCCCAAAGTTAAGGATATCTGATGCAACGAGTAGCCATTAATGGTTTCGGGCGAATTGGCCGTAATGTTTTACGGGCTTGGTTTGAAAATCCTAAAGATTTTCATTTTGATATCGTAGCGATCAATGATGTGGCAGATGTGGAAACCTTAATCCATCTCTTTAAATATGATAGTACTCATGGGCGTTTTAAAGGAAAAGTTGAAGTCTCAATAGAAGATGAACAGATCTATTTGAATATTTCAGCGGGTGTAGCACACTTAAAAGTACAGGTTTTTTGCCAAGCACAACCTGAACGATTGCCTTGGAATACTTTAAATATTGATGTAGTCCTGGAGTGCACAGGATTATTTCGTTCAAGAGAGGCTGCCACTCAACATATTCATGCAGGCTCGAAACGCGTGATTATTGGTGCTGCACCGTTTGATAGTGTTGATGCAGCGATTGTATATGGCGTCAATCATCATGAAGTCAAAATCACAGATCAAATTATTTCTAGTGTATCGTGTACTACACAGGCTTTAGTTCCATTGGTCAAAATCATTGATGATGCGTTTGGAATTGATACTGCTTTAATGACCGAAATACATGCGGTAACAGCAGATCAATCGGTGCTCGATCATGCACACCGTGATTTACGTCGTGCAAGAGCTTCGGGTCAAAATATTATTCCTACTACATCTTCAGCTTTGGGTGCGCTTAAACAAGTCATGCCCAAAATGGAAAACCGCATTGATGGTTATTCAATTCGCGTTCCGACCATCAATGTCGCTGCCATTGATTTAACGTTCATTTCGTTGTCACCGATTACAGTACATAAAATGAATGAAGTTTTAATTAAAGCGGCACAATTTGATTATGCTGAAATTATGGAGGTGACCGATGAACCTTTAGTTTCATCGGACTTTAATCATTCACCTTATTCTTTAATTGTCGATTTGAGTCAAACATTAGTGGTTGGTCATCAAGCTAAAGTTTTTGCTTGGTATGACAATGAATGGGGCTATGCCAATCGCTTACTTGATTTGTGTGAATCATTCACTTAAAAGCTGAGTTTATTTGTTTATACAAGCTTGCCTGTAATTACTCCTTTGTTTTTTTGGTTTATTAGATGAATTGAAGGGGCGAATTATTATTTGATAAAAAATAAAGAGGAAGCGTTAAATTTTAAGATTAAATTGGATATGATGAGTGAGAAATAATAAAACACAATAAGAGTAGATCTCTTGCGAAAGTCATTATTGCAAGTTTATCCGGTTTACGAGTGCAGCAATTAAGTTAATGCGTAAACCGAATCTTTTCCGTCTATTTCGATAGCGTTCACTTAATATTCTAAATGTTTTCAATTGACTATTAATGTGTTCGATCACAACTCGTATTTTCCCAATCATTTTATTGTACTTTTTCTCAATATCAAATAAGGGTAAATTCTTCTTTTTCTTTATTGGCATCAATAATTTAAAGCCATCTTGCTCTAATCCGTAGTACCCTAAATCGGTCATAACATATTCACAATGTTTGAATTTCTTAACCGTTTTTCTTGCCAATTTAATATCATGCTGACTGCCATTCGATATATCTAGCCCTATGATTTGTTTGCTGTTCGGATGATAGATCACTTGTGCTTTTAGCGTATGTTTCTTCTTTTTACCACTGTAGAACTTACTCTGATTTTTTTTTCGGGCGTTCTATTGAACATTCTGTCGCATCAATAATTACCCAGTTAAATTGTTCGTCTGCTGTGGTAATGCTTCGTTTTGGCAGGGTAAAACGTCTTGATTTCATTAATGCATCTTCAACCTTTTTAATGGTTCGATTCACATTACTTTCAGCGATATGGTAATTTGCCGCTAATTCCAGTTGAGTGCTGTAGTTCCGTAAGTAATTCAGAGTTAATAACAACTGATCCTCTATATCTAAAGTATGAGGACGACCTGGTTTCTTTTTGAGTGATTCTGCTTCTTTTAAAACTTCGACCATTTCACTAAAAACTGCTCGAGGTACACCAACCAAGCGCTGGAATTCAGAATCTGAAAAACGATTTAATTTCTGATATTTCATGAAATCTATATTGAGGCAGTTTTTACTTTCGCAAGAGGTCTAGTAACAAAGATGCTAATCATGATTTGGGGTTTTATTCTGCTACTGGCTATAGCTGTTATATTTTTAATTTGGATTGAAATTAAAACTCAAAATAGTGCCATTAATGACCATAAAATGAATCATCAACTGAAAGAAAAAGTGGCTCATTTAGAAAATAATCTAAAAAAAACTTTAGAAATTATGCAAGATTTGGCTAAGCAAATGCATATTCAACAAGAAGTGCTTGATAAAACTACAGCTAAATTAAGTCAGGTCGAACTCCAAAATGCAGAATTAACACATTTGTTGGCAAAAGTGGTCACCTCTATCCGTAAACAGTAGAATAAGTGGATACTCCTAGTTCTACAGGTGTTTCAAAAACCCTTATGTTCTGCAAGTGAATAGTGATAAGTAATCGATAACTTGATATACAGCGCATATCATTTAGTTATAGTCAGTTCATCGCAGGACATCATGTTCCAAATACTTTTGTTAATCGCTTGTTTTGTATTATTTTTAATCAGATCAGATGTTTTAATAAAATCGAGTGATCTACTCTAATTGAATAATCAGGATTAACCGTCTTTTTATGAAAAAGTCAGGTGCATCGCTATAATTATCGTGCTAAAATATGAGAAATCGGGTGTGTTCCCGATTTTTTTATGCGGATAACTTCCGCGCTGACAGAATTTAGGTTTACAACATGCCCATTTCAGAGACATGGTTATTACCTGATGGTGTAGCTGATGTATTACCCGAACAGGCGCAAGTGATTGAAACTTTGCGTCGTGACGCACTCGATTTCCTCGCCTCTCGAGGTTATCAATTGGTGTATACGCCATTTATTGAATACATCGAATCTCTATCTTCTCTTTCAGAATCGAATCAAGATTTAGACTTAGCTACTTTTAAAGTCATCGATCAAATATCAGGTCGTTTACTTGGTGTGCGCGCAGATATGACACCGCAAGTGGCTCGTATTGATGCACATGTGAACCCAGTAGAAGGCGTGGCACGTTATTGCTATGCTGGAACTGTTTTACATACTAAACCTCAAGGTTTTAATACTACACGTGCACCTTTACAGTTAGGTGCAGAATTATTTGGTTCAGACAGTATTGATGCTGATGTTGAACTGATTGATGTCATGATTAATTTGCTTGAACAAGCAGGATTAGCAGACGGCATTCATTTAGATTTAGGGCATGTTGGTCTGTTCCGTAGTATGGTTAAGCAAGCGGGTTTAAGCAAAGAAATCGAAGGTTTGCTTTCAGACCTGTATCAGCGCAAAGCCTTGCCTGAACTTGCAGAATTTACACAATCATTAAAATTTGGTGCAGATTTTTACACTTTGGGTCGTTATGCGAGTGATTTAAACGCATTGCAAACGCATTTAAGTGCTGAAATTTTTGCTGATGTTGCATTTAAGCAAACGTTTGCTGCATTAAAAACCACCCAAAATCAAATTCAGAACCGTTGGCCCAATCTACATATTGGGATCGATGTGGTAGAGCTGCGCTCATATCACTATCACACGGGTTTAATGTATGCCGTTTATGCACCAAACCGTGCTGCACCGCTTGCACAAGGTGGTCGCTATGATGGTATTGGTCAGCATTTTGGACGTGCGCGTCCTGCAACAGGTTTTAGTTGTGATCTTTATGCCTTAAGTGCAGGCCAATTTACAGATTTAAATGTAGTGGTCGCACCAAAAGGTGTAGATACAGATTTGCTTAAAGCCATTTCTAATGCGCGTACCCAAGGTTTTAGTGTAATCCAATTACTCGGTAATGACAGTCTAAGTTCAATCCCACATGCCACCCATGAATTGGTGAATGTGGCGGGTGAGTGGAAGGTCGAAAAGATTTAATGATTTGAGTTGGTTCTAAACCACTAATTTAAGTTTTCAATTTTAACAGCATGATGCAATGAGGCTATTATGGGCAAGAATGTTGTGGTACTTGGTACCCAATGGGGCGACGAAGGTAAAGGTAAAATCGTTGACCTGCTCACAGATCAAGCGGCTGCGGTAGTTCGTTACCAAGGTGGACACAACGCTGGTCATACACTCGTGGTTGGTGGTAAGAAAACTGTATTACACCTCATTCCATCGGGTATTTTGCGTGAGAACGTACTTTGCTTAATTGGAAACGGTGTTGTACTTTCACCGGCTGCTCTAATTGAAGAAATGGACATTCTTGAAAAAGAAGGTGTTCCAGTTAAAGAACGTTTACGTATTTCTCCAAACTGTCCTCTTATTCTTCCAAACCACATTGCACTTGACCAAGCGCGTGAGAAAAAACGTGGTAACGCGAAAATTGGTACCACGGGGCGCGGTATTGGGCCAGCGTATGAAGACAAAGTAGCACGTCGTGCTATTCGCGTGGCGGACTTGGTTCGTGGCGGTGAAGCTCTTGTTGCTCAACTGACTGAATTGTTGGATTATCATAACTTCCAATTGACTCAATACTATGGTGTTGAAGCGATCAAGTTAGAAGATGTGATTGCACTTTGCGACCAATGGCGCGAAGTCGTTGCTCCACTGGTCGTAGATGTGACCACTGAATTACATAATTACCGTAAAAACGGTGAGAACATTATGTTTGAAGGTGCGCAAGGCTCACTTCTTGACGTTGACCATGGTACATATCCGTATGTGACTTCTTCAAACACGACTGCGGGTGGCGTAAGTTCAGGGTCGGGTTTAGGTCCGTTACATCTTGATTATGTACTTGGTATCACTAAAGCATATACAACACGTGTGGGTGCTGGGCCATTCCCAACAGAATTGGTTTATGACGCTGCAAATGACGTAGGTGATGCGATTGGTAAGCACCTAGGTGTAATTGGTCATGAGTTTGGTGCTTCAACTGGTCGTCAACGTCGTTGTGGTTGGTTCGATGCAGAAATCTTACGCCGTTCAGTCGATGTAAACTCACTTTCTGGTATTTGCTTAACTAAACTTGATGTTCTAGATGGTTTAGAAGAAGTAAAAATCTGTGTAGGTTATGAAGCAGCAGATTCAGGTTGTGTCGGTTCATCCGATGCGCTTGCATTTGAAAGCCTAAAACCAATTTATGAAAGTATGCCAGGTTGGTCTGAGTCGACAGTAGGTGCAACCGATGTTGCGCAATTACCTGAAAATGCGATTGCATATGTAAAACGTATTGAACAGTTAATTGAATGTCCAATTGATATTATTTCTACAGGTCCTGACCGTGCAGAAACAATAGTATTGCGTCATCCATTTGATGCTTAAGCTAAGTTAATCAAATATTAAAAAGCCTCGCTTAATGTGAGGCTTTTTTGAGTCAGCTATTTCTAAACACTTATTCTTTTATATATTTTAGGAAATTTTGGCGAGACTAAAGTTGCAACAAAGAATCCTGTTTAAATCATGGGTGCTTGTTAAAATACAACATATAAAATGAAAAGCAGGCGATGCGGAATGCATAAAAATATTTCGGGAACGATTTTTTATTCCTTACTTTTTGCGATGGGAGGTGCTCCAACGATTGCAATGCTGATTATTCAAGCACAAACGCAAGACCCAAAGATTATATATAGTGCATTTATTGGACTCACGGTGATTTTAGCGTGTATTTTGGTGCCTGTTATTCTTATTCAAAATGCTATTTTATTTTTTAAAAGAAAAAATGAGCAGCTTGAGCAGAAAATCAAACCACTTTGCCAAGTATATTTAGTTTTAAATGCATTTTGTCTGATTTATTGGCTTATTTTTCAGTTTCTTAACTAAGTACGTTTACATAAATGATATGAATATGGATGCAATAATAATTTAAAGCAGAGCGACTATTACTTATAATCTGCTTAAAACTGATATCTATTTTCAAGGCGGAGATTATTATAATGAATAACAAACTCATATTAAGTTTGTGTGTGGCAGGTATAGTTACAATTTCAGGTTGTACGACAGTTGCTGACATGGCGGGGGCAGATTCAGCGACTCTCAATGTGGCAGCTGCGCAAGGTTTTAATAAAACCATTCAGGAAGCCAGTGCCAATAAAACCTTAGATACTTCATCTGCAACTTATAGACGAATTAATTCGGTATTTTCACGTTTAAAACCCTATGGTGATCAGATCAATCAAACGGGCCAAAAGTTTAACTGGCAATTGGCAGTTTTAAAGTCAGATCAAGTGAATGCTTATGTGGCACCCGGTGGTAAGGTTGTATTTTATACAGGCATTGTCAATAAACTGAATCTAACTGATGCTGAAATTGCCGCAGTGATGGGCCATGAAATGGTGCATGCTTTAGAAGAGCATTCCAAAAATAAAATTGGTGCACAAGCTTTAACAAATTTGGCTTTAAATATTGGACTGAGTGCTGCAGGCAATAATGTAGGGCAACTTGGTGCTGCTGCTGCACAGTTGGGTTCACAAGTGGGTGTAGGTTTGCCTTATTCACGTAGTCTGGAAAGTCAGGCTGACCAAGGGGGATTGCTTCTTATGGCCCGTGCAGGTTATAACCCACAAGCAGCTATTACACTTTGGGAAAAGATGAATAAATTAGATGGTGCAGGTGGTTCATCATTCCTGTCTACTCATCCATCAAACAGCCAACGTATTGAAGCGATGCGTAAAAACTTACCTGCTGCACAAGCGATTTATAACAAGCGTTAATTATTGATTTGATCAATAAAAAAGGATGCGCTAAGCATCCTTTTTTATGTCATGCATTTGGCAGTAAAGTTAAAATTTTAGAACCAATCACAAGCTTACATTGTTGGCTTTTTCCGATTCGTGTAGAAAGCTGTGTATCAAAACTGATCTAAGGCGCTGGATTCGGTTGTTGGCGGTGAATGGCTTCAATGCCTTCTAAAACATCGGTAGACAATTCAATTTCAAATGCTTGAATATTCTCTTTCAGTTGATCTAAATTGGTGGCTCCGATAATTGTACTATTGACAAAAAATTGTTGTTTAATGAAAGCCAATGACAGTTGTGTCAGAGTTAAATCATGTTGTTCTGCAAGTTGTGCATATTGCTCGGTTGCCCATTCACTTTGTGGATTGCTGTAACGACTAAAACGAGAATATAAACTGATTCGAGTATTTGCAGGACGTGCACCATGGCGAAATTTCCCTGTTAAATAACCAAATGCTAATGGTGAATAAGCAAGTAAGCCGACGTTTTCATGATATGCAATTTCTGACATGCCTATTTCATAGGTGCGATTTAGTAGGTTGTAAGGGTTTTGTACACTCACGAATTTTTCCAAACCTAATTTTTCTGCCAAATGTAAGAATTTCAAAGTTCCCCACGGAGTTTCATTGGAAAGACCGATATAGCGAATACGCCCATTTTTAATTTCATGGCTTAAAGCTGTTAGTGTTTCTTCTAAAGCGGTTATCTCATCAGTATTCTGTGCTTCAGTATTGCCATAACCCAATTTTCCAAAAAAATTGGTAGGGCGTTGAGGCCAGTGTAATTGATACAAATCAATATAATCAGTTTGTAAGCGTTTTAAAGAACCATCAATTGCAGAACCAATGTCAGCAGCATTAAATCGTGTTTTTCCATCACGAATATGGCTACCGCCTTGTGAAGGACCAGCAATTTTAGACGCGATAAAAAGTTGGTCACGCCTCCCGCGCTGCGCAATCCAATTCCCTAGTATCGTTTCAGTTGCACCTTGAGTCTCAGGCTTAGGTGGTACAGGATACATTTCCGCAGTGTCCCAAAAAAATAAACCTTGATCTAATGCATATTCAAGTTGTTCAAAAGCATCTGATTGGGTATTTTGTTCACCAAAAGTCATGGTTCCTAAACATATTTCAGGCAGAAGAATACCGGTATTGGCTAAAGCTTTAAGTTGCATGCAGAATGGTCCTTTAATTTTTTCATGATCAAATTTAAAAATATCTCAAATAAAACGTGCTGGTTTATCTATATGAGTTAAATCATAAATTGTTTTAGCATGCCTATAAAATTTACAAAATGATACCGATAAAATGAAGCCATAAAAAAAGCAAATCTTAGATCTGCTTTTTTATGGCTTCATTTTATTAAATTGATATGAGCCCTTATTCTTCATCCTCATCTTTAATGAGCGAAGAATCTATCTCTTCTGAAGCCACATCAAAAATAAGAATGGCTTTGCCTTCTGTTTCGATCATGCCTTGTTCTTCAAGCGTTTTTAAAACACGTCCGACCATTTCGCGGGAACAGCCGACAATACGTCCAATTTCTTGACGAGTAATCCGAATTTGACGACCATTGGGTAAAATCATAGCTTCAGGTTGAGATGAAAGGTCGATTAAACAGCGTGCAATACGTCCAGATACATCGATAAATGCAAGGTCAGTCACTTTACGTGTGGTATTTTTTAAGCGACGTACGAGCTGTGCAAAAACGGCATAGCTTAAATCGGGATACTGTTTGCTCAATTCATGGAAATTCTCATAGCTTATTTCAGCAATTTCACATACGTCACGTGTGCGAACTTCGGCAGTACGTTGTGAGTTAGCTTCAAATAGGCCCATTTCCCCAAAAAAGTCCCCTGCATTTAAATAGGCAACCACAATTTCACGTTCATCATCTTCACGTAAAATAATAGAAACTGAACCTTTTAAAATTAAATACAGTGATTTAGATTCAGTTCCTGCATCTACAATCGCAGTGCGCTTTGGGTAGCGGTTAATATAGGCACGTTTTAACAATGCTTTAACAGACTCTGGTAATTGACCAGGAGAAAGGGCGTCTGTACTGAGTTGTGAAAAGTTTGCAGTCATGCTAACGGTTTCCCGATTATGGATAAAATAATAGATCGCACAAGACCTAATCTGAACTTGCCATATAAGAGATGAAATTCCGTATCAACTCAATTTATGTTAGTGTTAAGGCACTTCGTAAATTTATAGATTTTTTTGGGTAGTTGCAATGCAAACAAGTGTTCATTGGCTAGAGAATGTTGCTTTTGAAGCAAAATCGGAAAGCGGTCATCAAATTGTTATGGATGGTGCGGAAGCCTATGGCGGTGAAAACCGTGGTCCACGTCCCATGGAATTGATATTAATGGGACTCGGTGGTTGTGCTTCCTTTGATATTGTGACTATTTTAAAGAAGTCTCGTCAAAATGTGATAGGTGTCATATGTGAGCTAAAAGCGGATCGTGCAGATACTATTCCTGCTGTATTTACTAAAATTCATTTACATTTTGTGGTCACAGGCAAAGAAGTAAAAGAGAAACAAGTGGCTAAGGCTGTCGAGCTTTCTGCTGAAAAATATTGTTCCGCCAGTAAAATGTTGTCAGATGGTGGGGTAGAAATTACCCATGATTTTGAAATTATTGAAACTGTGTAAAGCAAAAAATTCAAAATGGTGATTTATGATTAAATCACCATTTTTTTATAAAATTAAAATGACTTTAGAGAACATCGTTTTTATAGATTCACATTAAGCACAAATTTTGCATTTTTCATCTTAAATTTTTTATTATTAAATAAAACCAAAAACCAAAAAAGTTAATTAAATTTTGAAAATGAACAGGTGAAAATAACGAATTATCCCTGAGAGATTGTTGAAGGATATGTGAACTATTTTTTAAAATAGAATTTGATACATATCGTACTTAATTCAACTTGAAAAAATTATTCATTACACCTATATTATAAATAACTTCTATCTTTTTTATTATTAACTATTGAAAAATAAAATATTTTTTAGAAATCATATTGAAAAATAGCAAACCGCTCCCATTTATTATTCAAGTACAAAATTTGTTGTGAGGAATAACAAAATGAGATTTGAAAAATTTACAAACCGCTTGCAGCAAGTCTTATCAGATGCTCAATCTTTGGCAATGACTAAAGACAATACCGCAATTGAAGGTATTCATATTTTATCTGCATTATTGCAAGAACCTGCCAATATTAGTTTATTACAACAAGCGGGTGCAAACTTAAGAGACCTTCAAACCAAGTTACAGCAAGCATTAAATGATGCAGCTATTCTTTCTAATCCAACAGGAGATATTAACCTTCATCCTGAAGCTGTCCGTGCTTTAAATTTAGCAGACAGTTATGCTCAAAAAGCAGGAGATGAGTTTTTATCGACGGATTGGGTTATTTTAAGTTTGGCTGAAACGGGCGTGACAAAAACTTTGCTCAACAGTGTTGGTGTTACAGCAGATGCTTTACGCAAAGCAATTGAAAATATTCGAGGTGGTGAACAAGTCATGAGCAATAACCATGAAGATCAGCGTGACTCACTGAATAAATACACCATTGATTTAACTGAGCGTGCGATGTCAGGAAAGTTAGATCCTGTGATTGGACGTGATGAAGAAATCCGTCGCACCATTCAAGTACTATCTCGTCGAACTAAAAACAATCCTGTGCTTATTGGTGAACCAGGCGTAGGTAAAACCGCTATTGTTGAAGGTTTGGCACAACGTATTGTTAATGGTGAAGTACCTGAGGGCTTGAAAGGTAAGCGTGTTTTATCTTTAGATATTGGTTCATTATTGGCTGGTGCAAAATATCGTGGCGAATTTGAGGAGCGGTTGAAAGCACTGCTCAAAGATTTGGCAAAATATGATGGAGAAATCATCTTATTTATTGATGAGTTGCATACTCTAGTCGGTGCAGGTAAAGGCGATGGTGCAATGGATGCGGGTAATATGCTCAAACCTGCGTTAGCACGTGGAGAATTACGTTGTGTTGGTGCCACGACACTTGATGAATATCGACAATTTATTGAAAAAGATGCTGCACTTGAGCGTCGTTTTCAAAAAGTATTGGTGGATGAGCCAAGTGTAGAAGATACCATTGCAATCTTGCGTGGTTTAAAAGAAAAATATGCAACGCACCATGGCGTTCAAATTTTAGATTCAGCCATTATTGCTGCAGCGAAAATGTCACATCGTTATATTACAGACCGTCAACTTCCCGATAAAGCTATTGATTTAATTGATGAAGCAGCTTCGCGGATTAAAATGGAAATTGACTCTAAACCTGAGCCACTTGACCGTTTAGACCGGCGTTTGATTCAATTAAAAATACAGTTAGAGGCGGTGAAACAGGATGCTGATTCAGTCAGTAAAGCCGAAGTTTCACATCTGGAAAAACAGATTCAAGATGTTCAACGTGAATATAGTGATTTGGAAGAACAATGGATTTCCGAGAAAAGATTGGTAGAAGGAACCAGTCAAGCGCAAGTTGAGTTGGAAAAAGCACGCACTGCTTTTGAAAAAGCCCAACGTGAAGGTGATTTGGCAGAAGCAAGTCGTTTGCAATACGGTGTAATTCCTGAGTTGCAAAAACGTTTAGATGCTGAAGAAGTGATAGAGGAAAGCAATGAAGAACCTAAACTGATTCGGACCAAAGTGACTGAAAATGAAATTGCAGAAGTAGTCAGCGCTGCCACGGGTATTCCAGTGACAAAAATGCTGCAAGGTGAACGTGAAAAATTACTTCAAATGGAAGACTTCTTGCATCATCGTGTTGTTGGACAAGATGAAGCTGTAATCGCCGTATCAAATGCAGTTCGTCGTTCACGTGCAGGTTTATCCGATCCTAATCGTCCAAGTGGCTCATTTTTATTCCTTGGGCCGACAGGTGTGGGTAAAACCGAATTGACCAAAGCATTGGCAAACTTCTTATTTGACAGTGATGATGCCATGGTGCGTATTGATATGAGTGAGTTTATGGAGAAACATTCTGTAAGCCGTTTGGTGGGTGCACCTCCAGGCTATGTGGGTTATGAGGAGGGCGGCATATTAACTGAAGCCGTACGTCGTAAACCCTATAGTGTCGTGCTCTTTGATGAAGTTGAAAAAGCACATCCCGATGTTTTTAATATCTTGCTACAAGTTTTGGACGATGGACGCTTAACCGATTCTCAAGGTCGCGTGGTTGATTTTAAAAATACAGTGATTGTTTTGACTTCTAACTTGGGTTCTCAAGACGTGCGAGAATTGGGCGATAATCCAAACGAGGAAGATGTCCGCACAGTCGTCTTGGAAGCTGTTTCACAGCATTTCCGTCCAGAATTTATTAATCGAATTGATGAATTAGTGGTGTTCCATTCATTGAAAAAATCGCAAATTCGAGGTATTGCCGATATTCAATTGAATCGTTTACGGTCACGACTAAGTGAAAAAGAGATGCGTCTTTCTGTAGATGATAGTGCTTTTGATCAATTGATTGATGCTGGTTTTGACCCAATTTATGGTGCGCGTCCATTAAAACGAGCTATTCAGCAACAGGTTGAAAATACTTTGGCTCAAAAAATCTTAAAAGGTGATTTTGTACCAGGGGATACTATCTCAATCACCAGTGAAAATGGTCAACTCATTTTTGATAAAATGAAATTGAGTTAACTACATGGTTTAAATAAGCATAAAACCTAGCTTCGGCTAGGTTTTTTAATAAAAATATTGAGAAAGACTTTTTTAGTCAAAACATGACAAAATTTTTCATTTTTTTATGTAAAAAGAACCTAAGTCCTTTATTTAAAAAATAATTATCATAATTGAATAATTCTCTCTATACTTTATTTGAATAACAAATAAACAACGTGAGATAAAAAATGTCTAAATTAAAGTGGAGTGTTGGTGGAATATTTACGCTTGCTGTCGCAGCAGTAGGGGGGAATCTTTATGCGGATAAAAATTTAAAGACTTATTATCAGCAAGGGAATCAACAAGCCAAAAATCTGAGTGTAAAATATCAGAACTTTCATATGGGGTCATTAAAAGGTCATGCTGATTGGACAGCAGAATTGGTGCTCGATCCGTGTAAGCCAAAAGACCTGATTAAATTTAGTGGTCAAGATACGATTAAACGTAGTTGGAATGGCTATTCCGTTCAATCTGATATTAAAATTACTCAAGCGCAGGGTTCGCTTCAATCTCTCTTAAAAGAACCGCTCAAAGCAAAAACTACAATCAATTGGTTAGGTACAATGCATACTGCATTAACCACACCAGTCATCTCACGTAATGAAGCTCAAATACAATCCAGATTAGAGCCAATTACCTTAGAATTTCATGCCAAACAGATCAATCAACAATTAAAAATATTGGATTTACAGCTTGAAATTCCGAGTCTGAGCGTTATTGATGCCAACTCAAATTTTCAAATGACAGGACTTAAACTAGAAACCAATCAAGGTCTGAACGGGCAATATTTAGAATCGGGTAAAACCAAAATAAAAATGGATTTACTCAAAATGTCTAGCCGTGAGACTAAAACTCCGATAAATGCTGAACTTAACAATTTGAGCATAGAAACTCAAAGTGAGCTAGAAGAACGTATTTTAAATACCAGTACGTCGCTCAAACTTGATGAAATGACAATGCCTTTTGTACCTGCAATGCAAAATCTACAGCTTAATTTTAATGTCACAAATTTGAATAGACAAAAACTACAGCATTTTTTCGATCTTGTCGTCAAAGGTGAAAAAAGCTGTTTGGCGAAAGAAAAATTGGTGCAAGATATCGAACCTGCTTTGTTGTCCGTCATCAACGAAGGCTTTTATTTCGAATCTAAGAATAATCAATTTAAGATGGGCAAGGGGGTCGCCAAAGCCAGTATGAGTGGTCGGATTATGCCAAGTCATCAGTCTAATTTGATGGGTATGGTCAAAATGATGCCAAGTCTCATGGAATATAAAGCCGATGTCGAGTTTGATAAAAATATCATGTCGAGTGTCATGAATAATTATATGGCAAAAGCAGGCAGCCCAATGACTGAGCAAAATCTTGAAAATATGTTGTCTACAATGCAGCAGTCCGGGCAAGTAAAGCGTGATGGAGATACTTTAAAAATGTCGCTCGAATATAAATTTGGGGAAAAGAAATTTTTAAATTAAAGTGAAATTTAAAAAAGGGAAGAATGTTATATTCTTCCCTTTTTCTTGCTGTATATCGGGAAATTTAGAAAGTGATTGTTGTTATATAAAATACTTGTTAGCTTGCATTATAAATAAAAACAAGGACAGTCTCCATCATGAAGATGAGCAATAAGAAAAACTGTGGGACACAGTGGTATAAATCATTTATCAGTACAAGTTTACTTCTTCTCGTGTGCTCTTTCAGCAATGCAAAAAATGCTTTGCCGGATGATCAACTTTCGGAATTAACCAGTAACTCGAATAATGTAGATTTGAAAAGTATTCAGCGCGCGCTTAGAAGTATTGATCAACCTTTAGAAAAACAGCAACAAGAAAGTGAACATTTAATTGATTTGAATGTTCAAAGTATTCAACCACAGTCTATGGATGAAGCTGTCGTGCTAGAGTATCAATTACAAAAGAAAAGAATGGTTGAGCAAGCCAGTTTGAATGAAAAGAGGAACGCAATTTTAGCAATTATCGGATTATTCGACACGGACAACACATCAGATAACTTAAAGCGATATCATGATGATGGGATTACCGTAGAGATGATGCGCTAACGCGCACTTCATCTCTGGGCAATTAAAAATTAATTTTGAGGATGTTTGATTTTCCATGCACGATGAATTTTAGTATTACGTTTGAAGTCTAAACCAATCGTTTCACTGGTAATTTCTTGTACATCAAAGAACGCCAAAATTTCTTCGTCCATTTCGAAAGCACGATAGTTATTTGAAAAATACAACGTTCCATCGGTCGTTAAACGATTCATTGCACGTTTAAGGAGCGATAAGTGATCACGCTGAACATCAAATGTGCCATGAAATTTTTTCGAGTTAGAGAAAGTTGGAGGATCAATGAAAATCAGCTCATATTGCTCATGACCTTCTTTTAACCATTCGAAACAATCACTTGAAAAGAACTGATGTTGCTGGTCAACATGATCGACGGTCAGGCCATTGAGGACAAAGTTTTCTTTAGACCAATTTAAATAAGTATTGGATAAATCCACGCTGGTTGTGCTTGCAGCACCACCTAAAGCAGCATGTAAACTTGCAGTGGAAGTATAACTGTATAAGTTCAATACATGTTTACCTTTGGCTTCCGCCGCAATACGTAAACGCATTTGACGATGATCCAAGAATAAACCTGTATCTAAATAGTCAGTCAGATTAACCAAAATTTTGGCTTTGCCTTCTTGAACAATAAAACGTTTAGACGCAGTACTTTGTTTTTCATACTGAGTTTTACCTTCTTGACGAGCACGAGTTTTAATAAAGATCGCATCACGCCCTAAGCCTGTAACCGCACGAATTGAAGCTAAAGCTAAATTAAAACGCTTTTTTGCTTTTTCTGGATCAATGATTTTAGGTGGCGCATATTCTTGAACATGCAGGCGATCACCATACAAATCGACAGCGACATTAAAGTCAGGCAAGTCAGCATCGTATAAACGTAAACAATAAATATTGTCTTTCACAGCCCATTTTTTCAAGGCTTGCATATTCTTTTGCAAACGATTGGTGAAGTCTTCAGCACCTTCAATCGGATCGAACTGCTGAGTTTGCCAAGTGGCTAAAAAGGGTTGGCTTACTGTGGTGGGTTTAATGGTACCGAAACGGATATAAATTGGTAATTTACCATTCATTAAACGTAAAAGTTGTGGATCATTAAATGCCAAAACATCAGCTTGTTCAACTTGTGACGCAATCACTGCCGCATATTGATTGGCAAAGTTTTTTTGCAACAGCGCAGACAAACCTAAATATAAAGCACGGTTTGAAGCTTTTTCACCTAAGCGTTCACCATAAGGTGGATTGGTCACCACAAATGCAGTTTTACCTTCAGATTGGAAATCAGGCCAATCTGCAAGGGTGCGTTCTTCAATTTTGATCTGATCAAGAACCGATTCAAATCCTGCTGCAATAATATTTTGCTTGGTCGCTTTGACTGCTTCCCAATCTGCATCAAAAGCATAGAAACGTGGTAATTGTTTTTCTAATGCCGCTTGATGACGTTCAGCCGCTTCATTTTTGATGGACATCCATAAATCATGGTTATGTCCATTCCAACCATTAAAGCCAAAACGACGTACTAGACCTGGTGCTCGATCTGTCAGCATCATCAGTGATTCAATAATAAACGTACCTGAACCACACATTGGATCTAAAATAATATCGGGATTACGTTCTATTAACTTGGCTTTCTGTAAAATGGCTGCTGCCAAATTTTCTTTAATCGGGGCATCGGTCATAAAGTGACGATAACCACGCTTATGCAAAGAATCGCCAGATAAATCTAAACAATAGGTATGCTGAGTTTTACCTGCGAGCACATAAAGCGTAATTTCAGGCTGCTTAATATCTACACTTGGTCGCTTACCAACCGCTTCCATAAAGGAATCGACTACACCATCTTTGACACGCAAAGTGGCAAATTGGCTATTTACTCGAATATCACGTTCTAAATGAAGGCGAATGGCAAAGGTACTTTGTGGTGCAAAAATGAGTGACCAATCAAAATTCATTGCACCTTCATATAACTCTTCTGCCACATCACGTGCATCATGAGTGAATTCAAGCTCATGCGTGTGAATAGGCGTAAGTACACGAGAAGCCAAGCGAGACCACATGCAAATACGGTATGCATTTTCTAACGTGCCTTGGAAAACTAAACGTCCCGGAAAGCGTTCAATATTTTGAACACCTAAACCTTCCAATTCTTCTTGGAGTAAGGTTTCAAGCCCATCTGCACAGGTGACCCAATATGTAGAAAGACGTGGTTTCGAATTCATGCAAATTTCCAAAAGCAGTTAAGCAATCGAATATTTTAACGTATTTTAGCGGATAAAAGTTTTTAAATTGGAATAAAGAAGTAAGTCAGATTGAAAAATTAATGTTTTATTCATTTAACAAATAGAAGTGGTATGTATTTTGCAGTCTCCAGTGTAGAGAAATGCATCACTTAGGTGATTTTGAACAAAATGCATGTTTTTAGAATTTTGATTTAACAAGGGGATGTTTAATGAAACTTGTAAGTGGAAGTGGAGATGCAATTCATCCTGAATCTTTTTCTATTGCAACACTCGTGTATGCGCGATTAAGACGAGTCACGGGTCGGGTAATTGATGTAAAGTATTTAGTACAAGATCAAGTCTATGCCCAATATGTGATTGAATTAGCGACATCAACTCAGGATTTGGAACTCAATCAACATGCAATGCGGTTGCAGGCTTTAATGGGGATTGACGAAAAAATACAACACGTTGTATTACAAGAAATCCCGCAGCAAGAGGATGTGATTGAACCTGAAATAACCGAAGAAGAAATTTATAAAGCCCAAGTATCTCATCATTATATTGGTGCATTACGTTAAGTTTTAGGCTCAAAATACTCCAGATTATTTTGAGCCTAACTATACATTTGTCGTTTATGCATGGGTGGTGCATCATCTTTAAATCGTCAATTGAAGTTGATGGATGTGAACTGCCATCTTTAGGGGAATTCTGTATAATACGTTGACTTAACAATAAGGAATCTCTCATGCACTTGGCGGCATTGCATACTCCGAGCCAGATTCAACTCAATTCACAGGGTAATCTTAAACATTTCTTGACTATTGATGGTCTGTCTAAAGAAACCCTGACCAAAATACTTGATACAGCCCAATCTTTTTTTAATGAACAAAATCAATTGATCACCCTACCTTTACTTGAAGGTCGTACGGTGATGAATTTGTTTTTTGAAAATTCGACTCGTACACGTACCACATTTGAAGCAGCAGCCAAGCGTTTATCGGCCAATGTATTAAACATTGATATCGCACGTTCTAGTACATCTAAGGGTGAAACTTTACGCGATACTTTGTGGAATCTTGAAGCCATGGCAGCCGATATTTTTGTGGTCCGTCATTCATCTTCAGGCGCAGCACATTTTATAGCGCAAACAGTTTGCCCACAGGTTGCGATTATCAATGCTGGGGATGGTCGTCATGCTCATCCCACCCAAGCGATGCTCGATATGTTAACGATTCGCCGTGAAACTAAAAAGCCATTCGAAGCTTTGAGTGTTGCTATTATTGGAGATATTAAACACTCGCGTGTAGCACGTTCAGATGTAGCTGCATTGCAAACTCTAGGTTGTAAAGATATTCGCGTTATTGCACCGAATACATTGCTTCCTTATGGTTTTGAGGAATATGGTGCAGATGTTCGCCTGTTCAATAATATGGAAGCAGGCATTCAAGATTGTGATGTCATTATTACTTTACGGATTCAAAATGAACGAATTGACTCACCTGCATTAGCATCACAAGCTGAATTTTACAAAATGTATGGTTTAAATAAAGAACGTCTAGCGATGGCAAAACCTGATTGTATTGTCATGCACCCGGGGCCAATGAACCGTGGTGTAGAGATTGATTCCAGTATTGCAGATGGGCCACAAGCTGTGATTTTGAATCAAGTGACCAATGGGATTGCAGTGCGTATGGCTGTACTTGCACTTTCGATGCAAGGTCAGTTGCAAGAGAAGGGTTTAATTGAAGCGATTGCGGGATAATAAAAAGTCATGAGTATAGTCAAAATTGAAAATGTACGTGTCCTCGATCCAATCAAACAAACGGATAGCGTAGAAACTGTCTATCTCGCACATGGTCAATTGGTTGCAGCTACAGATCAGGTAGATGAAATTATTGATGGTGATGGTAAATGGCTTATGCCAACCATGGTTGATTTGTGCGCACGATTACGTGAACCAGGACAACAACAGCATGGAACATTGAAGTCTGAAGGAAAAGCGGCACGTGAAAACGGTATTTTGCATGTCTTTACTCCGCCAGATTCAAAACCGATTGTGCAAGACAATGGCGCCCTGATTCATGGCTTGGTTGACAAAGCGATGTTGGATGGCGGTATTTATTTACAAGTGATTGGTGCCCAAACACAAGGTTTGCAAGGTAAACAACCTGCCAATATGGCTGCTTTGAAAAAAGGCGGTTGTACTGCTGTGTCTAATGCTAACGCACCTTTTGTAGATGATGATGTGGTCTTGAGGACTCTAGAGTATGCAGCAGGTTTAGGGATGACGGTTGTGTTTTATGCCGAAGAACCTCAAATTGCAAAAGATGGTTGCGTGCATGAAGGTTTTATTGCATCACGACAGGGTTTACCCATGATTCCAACTTTGGCAGAAACCGTGGCCATTGCAAAATATTTACTGATGGTCGAAGTGACCAAAGTACGTGCGCATTTTGGTTTGTTGTCGTGTGGTGCTGCGGTCGAATTGATTCAAATTGCAAAAGCCAAAGGTCTGCCTGTAACTGCAGATGTGGCAATGCATCAATTACATTTAACTGAAAACTTAATTGATGGTTTTAATGCTTTAGCGCATGTACGCCCACCTTTACGTGCTGAAAAAGACAAACAACTTTTACGTCAAGGTTTAAAAGATGGCATCATTGATGCGATTTGTACGCATCACGAACCACTCAGCAGTTCCGCAAAATTGGCGCCGTTTGCTGAAACTGAGTCAGGTATTACCGCTTTTGATACTTATGTTGCATTTGGTATTCAGTTGGTGAATGAAGGTCTATTTGAGCCATTGGAATGGGTAGAAAAAGTTACGCTTGCACCAGCAAAAGTAGCCCATATGGTTGATCGTTGGGTGAAAGAGTCTGGTTGGACTTTGGTTGATCCTAAACTAGAATGGTTAGTCACTAAAGAATCGCTTCTTTCTCAGGGTAAAAACACACCGTTGATTCATCAGAAAGTGATTGGTAAGGTCATTCAAACATTTACAGCTTAAGTGAGTTAAGTTGTTATCAAAGTCAGCTTCGGCTGACTTTTTTATTGAAGAAAAATAATAGTATTCAAGTTATACAATTATTTACATTGTTTAAAAAATCACCCGATAAACTACAAATATCCATGAAAAAAACAGAATAAGAGGAATAATCAATGAATATTAATTTAATCGATTTACTTAAGCAGAAAGTTTCTGCGGTGGTGTTAGAAGGTGAAACCGAACACCTCAGTGAGAAAAGTCAGGCTTTAAGCAGTTTTTACCCGATATTACTCTCTATTTTTAAATCTAAACCTGAACTAATTAGCAATGTACAAAATCAACTTAATCCCAGATTATCAGATATTTTTAGCGCCAATCCTGCATTAAAAAATCAATTTTTAGAACAGATTTCAGGAACTGTTCCTACAGCCGTAATTGAATCTACTTTAAACAGATCCATTGCACCAACGCTTGGCGTTTTAGAAGAAGAGGCAGGGTCGAGTGAGCCGAATGCAATTGTTCATTTAATTGAAACGCATTGGAATGACGTGTCTAATGCTTTACCGCATTGGGCACTAGCATTGTTAAGTGCTTTAGGAATCAGCACAGCATCTGGGCATTCTCTGCATCAAGCACCTGAAACAGAGCCTTATCCAGTTGTTGAAGAAAAAAAGAAAACTGGCTTTTTACTGCCATTAATTGCTTTAATTATTTTAGCCGCACTACTGGCCTTAATTTTTAGAGCGTGTTCAGATAAAAAAGAAACTGAACCGACAACGATGGCTACCCAAACGGCTGCCAGTGAACCTGCGAAATTACAATTAAGCACGGGTGCAACAGGGGATTTAACCACTTGCCAATTGTATTCGGGTAATGCAAGTTATGTTGATATTTTACAACAAAATATCAAGCAAATCTTTAATCATAATTTAGGCTGTGGTGCAGAAACGACTGCAAATTATCATACGGAATTTATTGATCAAGATGCTATTCCAAGTGTATTAAAATTCGTAAAAGGTGTGCCGAATGCTTCATTAACTTGGATAGGAAATCAACTTTCTGTTCAAGCGGCTAATCCTACTGACGCTCAGCAATTGGCGGCAAAAATTCAACCGCTTGTTAGAAATATGACAGTGACTACACCTGCGGCAGATATGGCAACCAGTATGCCTATGGATAACAATACGGCAATTACCAGTGGAAATAACAATGCTGAAAAAGCCTTAGCTGAAATTAATCCAGATAATATCCGTGCCTTAGATGTAGCAACGGCACTGAATTTACAAATTATTAATTTTGATACTGCCAGTGCTCAGATTCCAGATGCTAATAAAGCAATTTTAGATCAAGCTGCAGGATTAATGAAACGTGCACCTCAGGTTAAATTAACAGTTAAAGGGCATACAGATGCGGTAGGAAATGCAAACTCAAATAAAACTTTATCGCAAAAACGCGCTCAAGCAGTGGTCGATTATTTGGTACAACAAGGTGTAGATCCTGCACAACTGCAACCAGTGGGTTATGGTCAAGAACAGCCTGTAGCGGATAATGCAACCCCTGAGGGTCAATTTAAAAATCGACGTATAGAGTTTGAGGTTTTAAATACTGAAACTGGTGTGGTCCGTGAAGTCAATGATGAAGGGATCAAGCAACAATAAATAAGAGATTTAAAAAAAACTCTGTTTAATAACAGAGTTTTTTTTTAAATATTACTTATGTTCTACGTTTTAAATTTAAATTTATTTGTAGATGAATATGAGAATAGAAAACATTTATATTCTAAAGCTTCAAAGTTATTTCTAAAGTGAAACAACGATGATTAAGATGCTGCCCTGCTTCAATCAGATGTAAAGAGGCTATACGCTCGTGTTTTAATCAAACGGGAGAAGTGATCAGTATTAAAAAAAGTAAATTATTAAAATAACAAACTTCTCTGATCCCAATGAAAGAATGTTAAATAAAAGGAAGAATTGATTCGTAGTTTCTTTATTGGCATGCTGTGCTTAATCTGAAAGTGTGAAAACAATATGCGTATTAGTTTTATTGGCGCAGGACGAGTTGCGAATCAACTTGCTTGTGCTCTAAATGTCCATCATCAAATTATTCAAATTTGTAGTCGAAGCCTTGAGTCTGCACAGACACTGGCGATTCAAGTAAATGCAACGGCTACATCGAATATTATAGAACTTAATCCCGAAATTGATTTGCTGATTATTGCTGTGAGTGATTATGCGATTGCTTCGGTGATAGCAGATATAGCTCCACAATTATCTGACGTTCTGATTGTGCATACATCAGGAAGTACAGATATTGAAATTTTAACCCAAGTGCATGCACGATCAGGTGTATTTTATCCGTTGCAAACTTTTAGTTTAGGGAGAGAGGTAGCTTGGTCCTTAACATCATTATTTATAGAGGCACAGCAGCCAAAAGATTTGGTTATATTACTGGATTTAGCAAATCAATTGAGTCAACGAGTTTATCCATATAATTCTGCACAACGTTTAAGTTTACATTTAGCAGCAGTATTTGCCTGTAATTTTACCAACTATTGTTACGATATGGCCAAGCAAATTGTAGATACTCAACACGTTGATTTTTCATTGCTTTATCCATTGATTTTAGAAACAGCCAATAAAGCACTCAGTAATGATCCTAAGCAAATGCAAACTGGGCCTGCCATGCGTGGTGATCTGAATATTTTGAATATGCATGAACATATGTTGAATGAAGAACAACGAGACGATTTAAAACAAGTTTATACATTGTTGAGTCAACAGATTTTGCAAGCACATCAGAAATAATCTGAATTCTCAATTAAATCAAGCAATGTATATTCTGAATTTATCTGGAGAGCAAAATGGCAAAGGATTTTAAGAGTCAATCTGTGGTTGATGGTTATGATTTACATATTCGTAAACTCATTCCAGGTTATGAGGTGGTTCATCAGCAAATTCAAGCTTTATTAAAAACCTATGTGAAAGAACATGCGCATATTTTGATTGTGGGTTGTGGAACGGGCTATGAGCTGGGTTATTTATTGCAACTATTTCCGCACTGGACATTTACTGCGACTGATCTCTCTGCAACTATGCTGGAGAAGGCAAAACAATATATTCAGCCCTTAAATGCCTCGCATCGAGTTCAATTCATTTTAAGTGATGTTACCGAGTTAAAAAAAGAGCAATCTTATGATGCTGCTCTCTCTATTTTAGTCACACATTTTGTCAGCTTTCAGGATAAGTCAAATTTCTTTGAAGCCATTTATGAAAGTTTAAAATTGCAGGGCATTTTTATTACTTTTGATTTAACTCAAATACAGTCAGAGCAAGAATTGGAAACGCTAAAAAATGTGGTCGAAATAAATGGCTTGAGTAGCGCGCAATCTACAGCCATGATTCGCCGTTTAACTGATGACTTCTATCCTCTTTCATCTCAGGAAACAAGTGATCAGCTCAATAAAAGCGGTTTCAATTCAATCATGCCGTTTACCCAAATATTAGCCTATCAAGGTTTTATTGCTTTTAAAAACTAAGTTTTTAAAAGCCAAGCAAATAAAAAATGGCTCATATTGAATGAGCCATTTTGATTAATTTTATTTATTTGATTTTCTTAAACAGAAAATCATTAATTTTATGACCTTCCTCTAAGCCACGTCGTTCAAATTTGGTTTGCGGACGCCAATCTGGACGTGGATAGCTATTGCCTTTACCTGCCATATTTTCAAGGTTCGGACGGTTATCTAACACATCTAGCATCCATTCAGCATACGGTTCCCAATCGGTAGCCGCATGGAATGTACCACCTATTTCTAATTTTTGTTCAACCAGTGGCATACGTTCATGTGAAACAAAACGGCGTTTGAAATGACGTTTTTTTTGCCATGGATCAGGGAAATACAGTTGTACTGCGTTAATGCTGTTATCTGGCATTTCACGTAAGACTTGAATGGCATCGGCATCAAGCAAACGTAAATTGGTTAAATCCGCCATGCTTGCTTCATAAACACACTGGGCGATACCAGGAATATGCACCTCAATACCGAGGTAATTGCGTTCAGGGTTGGCTTTAGCCATCATGACTAATGAACGACCCATACCGAAACCAATTTCCACCGTTAAAGGGCGTTCTGGATGTTCAAAATGTTGGCGTACATCAGCGACAGGATATTCCAAAATTAAGTGAGCGTATTGTTCAAGCGCAGTACGTTGAGAAGTATTGAGTGGAGAAGAACGACGCATAAAAGTAACAATTTCACGATGTTCATTCAGGTTATCCAGCTCGACGACTTGCTGGTCTAATTGATCGTTCGACATAACTTTGGCAAATGTAAAAAATTTCAATGCGGTATTTTAAGTGTTAAGAGGTGTAAGTCAAATTTTTTACTTCACCGAATCGAATTAAATGAAGAAATCAGGGGCTAAAAAAAATAGAGCCACGAGGGGCTCTTTTTAAAATCATTAAACTTAATTTGGATTATAACGGTCAATCAAGACATTGCTGGCTTCATTTAAACCAATGATATTCACTGTAATATTTTGATCTGCAAATTTCTTTGTCACATTATTTAGCATATTGACTGATGTAATATCCCAAATATGCGCATGCGTTAAATCAATTTCTACATGAGAAATATTTTCCTTAAAGTCAAAAAAATTAAAAAATTTGTCTGAACTGCTAAAGAAAATTTGACCTGAAATCACATAATAACGTGTACTTGAATTTAAAAGGGTAGAGCTAACCTTGACTTCGCTTTCAAGTTTATTGACCAAAAATAGAGCTGAAAGTAAAACGCCTACTAATACGCCGAGTGCAAGATTATGCGTAGTGAGTACCATGATGACGACCGTGAATATGACGATATTACTTTGTTTCGGGTGCTTAGAAAAATTTCGTACTGAATCCCAATTAAAAGTGGTAAAGGCCACCATGATCATAATTGCCACTAAAGCTGCCATAGGAATGTAAGCCAGCCAGTCTTTCAGAAAAACCACTAAACACAATAAAAATACACCAGCAACCAACGTGGATAAGCGAGTACGTGCACCTGAAGATACATTAATAATCGATTGACCAATCATGGCACACCCCGCCATGCCACCCATAAAGCCACTGACAATATTGGCAAACCCTTGACCACGGCATTCTTGATGACGGTCGCCCTCAGTTTCAGTGATTTCATTGACAATGGTTGTCGTCATCATGGTTTCTAATAAACCAACAGTTGCCAACGTTATAGAATAAGGAAAAATAATTTTCAGCGTTTCAAAATTGAGTGGAATTTCAGGAATTAGAAAAATAGGCAAGGTGTCAGGAAATGTGCCTAGGTCACTGACTGTGCGCATATCTGAACCGATGAAAAGTGTAATCAGACTTAAAACAATAATACAAATCAGGGGAGAGGGAATCAGTTTGCCAATTTTAGGCACGTGCGGAAATAAATAAATCAGCAACAAGCCTAGAGCAACAAAAAAATAGCCTAAGCTATCCATTTTGCTTAATTCTGGAAGTTGTGCGACAAAAATTAAAATTGCCAGTGCATTTACAAAGCCATACACCACAGACTGAGATACAAAACGCATCAGTTTGGCGATTTTAAAATATCCTGCTATGACCTGAATGATCCCCGTTAAAACGGTTGCCGCGAGTAAATACTGTAAACCGTGGTCTTTGACTAAAGTCACCATCAATAAAGCCATTGCACCCGTCGCAGCAGAAATCATGGCGGTGCGTCCACCAAAGAAAGCAATGCTTACTGCTATACAGAATGACGCATACAGACCAACTTGCGGATCGACTCCAGCTATTGCTGAGAAAGCGATAGACTCAGGAATAAGTGCTAAACCGACCACCAAGCCAGCCAATATATCGGTACGAATATTGGAAAACCATTCTTCTTTTTTCAGACTAATCACGAGATTAATTTTCATCAAACTTTAAAGTTAGGTATGTTAAAACATCTTTAGAGAAAAAAGCAGGGCAGATAGACTTGAAAAAACCTCAATTTTAGACAATATTCAAAAGGTAAATATTTTTTATTCATTGATGCTTTTTTGCAATTTACAGGTTCGATCACTTGAAAGTTTGTTAGAAGAGATTTAAAACAGTTAATAGTTAAATAACAAGGATCAAATATGAAGCTTTATTATGCCCCTGGCGCGTGTTCACTAGCATCACATATTATTTTAAATGAAATTAATGTCGATTTTGATTTAGAGCGTGTAGATTTAAAAACCCATAAAACAGAAAAAGGGGCTGACTATTACGCCATTAATCCCAAGGGCTATGTTCCAGCATTAGAAATTAATCCTGGCTTGATTCTCACCGAAAATGTAGCAATTTTACCCTTTTTGGCACAGCATGATCCTAAACAAGATTTGATTCCACCATCTGGCTTAGGTCGTGCCAAAGTTTTAGAATGGTTAGGGTACTTGAATTCAGAATTACATGATGCATATGCCGTTTTCTTTGGCACACCGTTGTCTGCTGAAGCAAAAGAAAAAGCCTATGCAGAAATTGATCGTTTACTGACACACATTGATAAAACTATTAATGAATCAAATAACGATTATTTGGTTGATGATAATTTTGGTCCAGCCGATGCTTATCTATTTGTACTCACCAATTGGTCAAATCATATCGAACATGATTTAACACCGTATATTCATATTGTAGCTTTGCGCAATAAAGTTGCAGGGCGTCAATCTGTACAAATTGCAATGCGTGATGAAGGGCTTATTCCTTAATCCAGTTTTGATTGGAAAGCACCTGAGGGTGCTTTTTTATTTGATCTAATAAAAAATATTTGTATCCGCTTTCGGCATCATAATTTTAATTTTCTTCACTTTTTTTTAAATGTCTTTGAAGTTTCATAATCTATAAATTTAATATTATTGATTTTTAATCAATAATATTTTGCATTATTGAGAATTTTTATCAATAAAAAATTTGAGTATATTGACTGTCGAAACCAATTATTCAGAGTAAATCATGCTTAATATCTTGATTATTAATGGCGCAAAAAAATTTGCACATTCAAATGGAGAGTTAAATGACACTTTAACGATCTTAGCCCAACAGGTGTTTGTTGAATTAGGACACACGGTTCAAATTTCACGTGCAGATTCTAATTATGATATTCAAGAAGAAATACAAAAATATATTTGGGCAGATGTTGTCATTTATCAGATGCCAGGCTGGTGGATGGGTGCGCCTTGGACGGTCAAAAAATATATTGATGATATTTTTACGGAAGGACATGGGACTTTATATGCCAGTGATGGTCGATCACGAAGTGATACTTCTAAAAAATATGGTTCTGGTGGACTTATTCACGATAAAAAATACATGCTGTCACTCACCTGGAACGCACCTAAAGAAGCTTTTACCCAAGCCGATCAGTTTTTTGAAGGTGTGGGTGTAGATGGTGTTTATTTACCATTTCATAAGGCCAATCAATTTTTAGGAATGCAAGGTTTAAACACTTTCATTGTGCATGATGTGATTAAAATGCCAAATGTTGAGCAATATGAAAGTGAATATCGTCAACATCTTATAGATATTTTTGCCTAGCGGATAATCAATAGAGAATAAATTATGTTGACGATTATTGCTGAAATTCAGATTCGTTCTGGCGCGAAACATTATGAAAATGTATGTCAAGCATTTAAAAAAATAACGCCGATAGTATTGTTAGAGAAGGGATGTTATGGCTATGAGTTATTGACAGATTATTTAACAGAGGTCGATTTTCAAACCAAAGTGCCTGACTCAATTACCCTGTTAGAGCATTGGGAAAGTATGCAACATTTGAATGCTCATTTAAAAACAGCACACATGCAAGCTTATCAAGAACAGGTCAAAGGTGATGTGATAGGTGTGAAAATAAGGATTATGCAAAAGGGGTTGTATATATAAATTATTTTAAACACGAATTGAATGCTTAAATAAAAAGGCGAGATTAATCGCCTTTTTATATTCACTTGAATTTACTTAAAGAAATAACCAGTTTCGGGTGAGCTCGCATTAGCCATGCGTTTACGTGGCATACGACCCGCTAAATAAGCTTCACGTCCAGCTTCAACCGCTTTTTTCATCGCAGATGCCATTAAAATAGGATTTCGTGCAGCAGCAATAGCCGTGTTCATGAGTACGCCGTCACAACCTAACTCCATGGCAATAGCAGCATCGCTAGCCGTTCCTACGCCAGCATCAACCAGTACAGGAACTTTAGCATTTTCTTTAATAATTGAAATGGTATGCGGATTTAATATGCCGAGTCCTGAACCAATTAAACTGCCTAAAGGCATAATTGCGACACAGCCCATGCTTTCTAACTCTTGAGCTACAATTGGATCATCCGACGTATAGACCATAATTTCAAAGCCATCGTCAATTAAAGTGCGTGCTGCTTTTAAGGTTTCGGTAATATTGGGGTAAAGTGTTTTTTCATCTCCCAGCACTTCCAGTTTAACCAAGTTATGACCGTCTAAAAGTTCACGTGCAAGCATGCAAGTACGGACTGCGCTATTGGCATCAAAACAGCCTGCCGTATTCGGTAAAATGGTATATTTTTCAGGGGGTACAACAGAGAGTAAATTCGGTTGATCAGGATGTTGCCCAATATTCACACGGCGTATTGCCACGGTTACAATTTCTGCGCCACTGGCTTGAATGGCTACATCAGTTTCAGTTAAATCTTTATATTTACCTGTACCGACCAGCAAGCGTGAATTAAAAGTACGAGAACCAATGATCAATGGGGTGTCTTGCATAAGAGCTCCGAATTAGCCGCCGCCGACGGCATGAATAATTTCAATATGATCTTCAGCGCAAATGAGAGTCTGTGCCAATTTGCTTTTAGAAATGATCATTTCATTGTGTTCAACTGCAAAGCGTTTTCCATCTAATGCCAATTCTTGAATCAAGTCTAAGAGGGTATGACACGTGGTATTTTTTGACTCTCCATTTAAATAAATATGCATGTGATTCTCCTTTTTCACTTCATTATTTTGCATATTTTAATGCATTCCAAGCCAATAATAACCAAGCTGCGATCATGAAAGCGCCACCGATCGGTGTGATTGCACCGAGTATTCGAGGCAAACCCAAAGCCATGAGATAGAGTGAGCCACAAAAAAATAAAATGCCCAATTGCATTAAAATAAAACTGGTTTTGATCGGTAACTGTGGAATAATTTTAGCTAAAAGAGCCAGCGCAAATAGTCCAAGCGCATGATAGAAAAAATAGTCGGTTGCTGTATGCCACCAACTCAATTGCACATCAGTTGCATGTGCTTTTAATCCATGTGCCCCAAAGGCACCTAATAGCACAGCTACAGCTAAATTAAGAGCGGCAATTGCAATCCACATAAGCAATAATCGTAAGAGTAAATTTGCGACCAACCTTAGCATATTTTAGGTTTTACTCAAAAGACAAAAGCGAACTTTAACTAAAGGTCAAATATTAAAAAAAGGGCACGCAGCCCTTTCTTAAAATGTATTTAAACTATTAATTGGAAGACATAGCGACTTTAATTTTTTCCATCGCATTTTTTTCTAACTGACGAATACGTTCAGCAGAAACATTATATTCAGCAGCTAGTTCGTGCAAGGTAGATTTTTCATCATCTAACCAACGACGTTGTAAAATATTGCGTGACCGATCATCCAGCTGATCCATTGCACTATGAAGTGCAGAGCTACTCTGTTCTTCATAGTCTTCCTCTTCAGCTAAGCGTGCAGGATCATAACGGTTGTCTTCTAAATATAAAGCAGGTGCTAAATGCGTTGAACCTTCATCATCGTCATCGCCTTGTGCTTCAAAAGCAGCATCGTATGCAGTTAAACGCCCTTCCATTTCCAAGACTTGTTCTGGCGTGACATTTAAGTCATTGGCAATCGATTTGGCTTCTTCAAGGGTAAGTTTTTTACTCGATTTTTTCAAACTACGCAGATTAAAGAATAATTTACGTTGCGCTTTCGTCGTTGCAATTTTAACAATACGCCAGTTGCGAATGACGTACTCATGAATTTCAGCTTTAATCCAATGCACAGCAAAAGACACTAAACGAACACCCATGTTGGGGTCAAAACGCTTAACGGCTTTCATTAGGCCTAAGTTACCTTCTTGAATTAAATCGCCCTGTGGTAAACCATAACCCGCATAACTACGTGCAATATGTGCGACAAAACGCAAATGCGACATCACAAGCATTTTTGCAGCATCTAAATCTTGATCGTAATAATAGCGTTCAGCCAATTCTTTTTCTTGATCAGCCGTTAAAATCGGAATTTGGTTAACAGTACTTATATAAGCACCGAGATTTACCCCTGGCGCCGATAATGACAGGGGCATCAATCGATTGCTGCTGTCACTCATGTGTTCTCCTTGAGAGCTGGATGACATAATCATTTAATTTTATCTTACATCCAATATTTAACTAAATTGAGAAAGATTGGGTATAAAAATGTAATTTTTTTTACAGATTTGGAAAGGATAGTTTAATTGAAAATAATTAAGATTCAATTAAGTAGTGGTATTCAAAATCAGAAATTTTGCTCATATCACATTTAAGTTCATGAATTTGGCAATAGCGTAGAACGTCTTGCTGACTGTGGGGGTCGGAAGACTTAAGAAGAAATAAACGCTCTAAGTTGTTCTTGAAGGCTCGTTTCAACATCAATAAAGGCATTGGGCAGGGTTTGCCCATCGCATCAATAATAACTGCTAGCTCTGATCTATTATTCATCGCTTTAAAATCAAAATCATTTAAACAAATGTTAGCAAATTTAATGCCAAACAGAAATAAATTTATTGAATAACAACATAAAGATACTTTTAGAAAAAAAGTGATACTTAAACCAAAAAGGAAGCTGAATTAAAAGGAAAATTAATCAAAAAAAACAGTATGAATTGTCAGAAACCCATGTTAAGCTCGTTGCGTATTCAGATTAAAGACATGACTAAAAACGTCTTAAAAATGAATACTGCAATGGATATAACCGGGATTTTGTTAATAGTAATACAGAATGATTACAAGCTTAGAAATAATAAATATTTTTAAACCTTGTTTACTCTGCTGTTTGCAACACCGGGTGGTCCTTCTATTAAATACAATGAGGATTAACTTATGACAGCTCGTGAACAAGGCGTAGTTAAATGGTTCAACGACACTAAAGGCTTCGGCTTTATTCAACGTAACGGCGGCGATGACGTTTTTGTTCATTTCCGTGCCATCCAAGGTGACGGTCACCGTTCACTTCGTGACGGTCAACGCGTTGAATTCAGCGTAGTTAAAGGTCAAAAAGGCTTCCAAGCTGAAGAAGTACAACCTTTAGACTAATCGCCTGATTATTCATGAGAACGCCCCAATGTAATTTGGGGCGTTTTTGTTTATAATAGACGTCTATTTTAGTGATTATTAAGTTAGAGCATCTTTTATGTCATCTGGTTTTGAAACCTTAAATTTACATCCGAAACTTAAACAAGCTATTGACGCTTTAGGTTTTAAAGAAATGACGCCCATTCAGGAAAAGGTTTTAAAATTCACATTGGCTGGACATGATGCTATTGGTCGTGCTCAAACAGGAACGGGGAAAACTGCTGCATTTTTAGTCAGTGTTATTAATGATTTGCTTAATAATCCAATCAAGGAACAGCGTTTTCGCGGTGAAGCACGTGCGCTTATTCTTGCTCCAACACGCGAGTTGGCTTTGCAAATTGAAAATGATGTTAAAGACTTAACCAAATTTACTGACTTGCATTTCGTGACCTTATTAGGTGGCGTGGACTTTGATAAACAAAAGACCCAGCTTAATAAACAATTTGTCGATATTATTGTGGCAACTCCTGGTCGTTTAATCGATTTCGTTGAGCAGAAAGAAGTTTGGTTAGATCAAATCGAATTTTTGGTGATTGATGAAGCAGATCGTTTATTGGATATGGGGTTTATTCCTTCTGTTAAGCGAATCGTGCGTTATTCACCACGCAAAGAACAGCGCCAGACGCTGATGTTTTCTGCAACATTTAGCTACGATGTTTTAAATTTAGCGCAGCAATGGTTATTTGAACCAGTAACAGTGGAAATTGAGCCTGAAAAGAAAACCAATGCAGATGTAGAGCAACGTGTTTATATGGTTGCTAAAACAGATAAATATAAATTGCTACAAGAAATATTGCGTGATGAACCGATTGAAAAAGTCATGATTTTTGCGAATCGTCGTGATCAAGTGCGTAAATTATATGATCATTTAAAAAGAGACGGTTATAAAGTCGTGATGTTATCGGGTGAAATTGCCCAAGATAAACGGACCAAAATGCTAGATCAATTTAAAAATGGTCAGCATAATATTATGATTGCGACCGATGTTGCGGGTCGAGGCATTCATGTCGATGGTGTTTCACATGTGATTAACTTTACATTACCTGAACAATCAGATGATTATGTACATCGTATAGGTCGTACAGGTCGTGCGGGTGCAAGTGGTGTAAGTATTAGTTTCTTATCTGAAGATGATGCATTCTATCTTCCAGAAATTGAAAAAGCGATTGGGCAGAAGTTACCATTGACTCGATTAGATGGTTATTGTTAATTGTCGTTAAAACATACATAGAAACTAAAAAGCCGCTTGGTAATATAAGCGGCTTTTTTGATGATATTTTTAATATTATCGAATATGAATACGATAAAATTAATTCGCTCGACAAGTAAAAGTCAACACAGTCAGGTAGTCTTCATCACGCGCGATGCTGGTGTTTTTGCCTGCTAAAGTACCAATGACGCTTGCTGCAGCTTGAATCATTTGTCCAGTTTGTTCATCCACGACATTTTTCAATGCACCGTTATATTCTGTTTTTTCATCGACCACAACAACCGTTGCTTTTTTCCCACAGGTCGTATTTGCAGCACTGATTGCATTATTTTTAGCAATTAAATTGCTTTTGCCTATACCTGTAACTTCGTACTGATTATTTTCTTTTTGAATGGCTAAAGAATTGGTCGGATTTGATGCACAAGCAGTAAGTGCTAAGGTTATCGCGACTGTAGAAGAAAGTACAAAAAATTTATTCATTTTTTTCTCTGCTTTGTTTTAAAAAGATTAAAGAGTATTTGAGCATAACTTTTTAAATGAATTTTAGAAAAGTTGTATGAAATATGCAGTTTTATAATAACGCTTTGTGATTTCAGGATTTCAGGATTTCAGGATTTCAGGATTTCAGGATTTCAGGATTTCAGGATTTCAGGATTTCAGGATTTCAGGATTTCAGGATTTCAGGATTTCAGGATTTCAGGATTTCAGGATTTCAGGATTTCAGGATTTCAGGATTTCAGGATTTCAGGATTTCAGGATTTCAGGATTTCAGGATGTAAGATAAAACTGACATTGCTTAAATGCGCTAGAGTATCTAAATCATAATATGCTAATCTTGCTAAAATATTTTTAAGATATACAAGCCAATGACGGATTTAGCGGTAGATATAGTTCATCAAAATATTCATCAACGTCAGTCGATTGGTCATTTAATTGAACCTGCTCCGAGTGCAGCACAACTTGAAAAAGCTTTTCAAGCTGCCTTGACTGCACCAGATCACCATCGTATAAAACCCACCCGTTTCTTAGTGGTTTCTGCTGATCAGCGAGAGGCTTTTGGCAACTTGCTTTCAGAGGCCCTGATGGATTTGGGTGAGACAGATCATACTCAATTAGAACGCGTAAAAAATCATCCATTTCGTGCTCCAATATTGGTGTTGGCTTTAACCTCTTTCCAGCCTCACCCTAAAGTTCCATATTTTGAACAGACTTTAAGTACAGGGGCGTCGATCCAAAATTTTCTTTTATCATTGCAAGCTCAAGGTTTTTCAACTATATGGCGCAGTGGAGCTGTCGTTGAATCCACTTTATTGAAGCAAAATTTGGGTTTAACCAAAGATGATTTAATTTCTGGAATTATTTATATTGGTACAGCAGCAAAAGTGATTTCTGCACGTGCAGAAGTGGCAACAGAAAATTATGTGAGTTACTGGAATCAGTAATTTTTTTGAACAATGAGTTGAGATATAAAAAGAATGTCAGAATTGAAGTTTACAGATCTTGTTGAGTCGGTTCCAGTTGCCGATAAAACAGCATTACGTGTCACAGTTTTAGGTGGTGGAAGTTTTGGTACTGCAATGGCAAATACAGCAGTACGAAATGGTTGCGATACTATTATCTGGATTCGCGATCAGGCAGCTGCAGACGAAATAAATAATACGCATATTAATCAACGCTATTTGCCTGATTTTACTTTGGAGTCAGGTTTAAAGGCAGTTTCTGATTTGCAAGCTGCTGTTTGTAATCGTGATATTATTTTGGTGGCTATTCCAAGCCATTCCTTTCGCGATGTCTTGAAACAGATTAAACCTTTTATTAGCTCGCAAGCCATCGTTTCTTTAACCAAAGGAATTGAAGCGAAAACGTTTAATTTTATGAGCGATATTATTCGTGAGGAATTACCAGAGATTCCTTATGGTGTACTTTCAGGCCCAAATTTAGCCAAAGAAATTATGGCCGGACAACCTGCGGGTACGGTTATCGCGAGCGAATCAGATTTGGTTCGTTATGCAGTTCAGCAGGCTTTACACAGTGCATTATTTCGTGTATTTGCCAGTGACGATGTGCATGGCGTAGAACTAGGTGGTGCATTAAAAAATATTTATGCTGTGGCGATGGGAATGGCAGCGGCTTATAAAGTCGGTGAAAACACCAAAAGTATGATTTTAACACGTGCTTTAGCAGAAATGAGTCGCTTTGCCGTGAAATTAGGAGCAAATCCTTTAACCTTCTTGGGGTTATCGGGTGTGGGTGATTTATTTGCTACTTGTAGTAGTCCATTAAGCCGCAATTATCAGGTTGGTTTCGCATTGGGTTCAGGCAAAAGTTTGGAGCAGGCCACTCAGGAATTGGGTCAGACCGCAGAAGGCATTAATACCATTGTACAAGTGCGAAGTCGTTCTGAGGAGTTAGACGTCTACATGCCGATTACTGCTGCATTATATGATGTGATTTTTGAGGGAGCTCCACCCTTAACGATTGCACTTTCATTGATGAAAAATGGTCATCGTAGTGATGTAGAGTTTGTTTTACCCCATCACGAAGTTTAATTTGGATTGAGAGCTGGCACCGATATCATTGTCATAAAGCTTGGTTATACTCGCGGCATATCCATTATTTAGATAGAAAGGAATTTTATGCAACTTACTCTGGTTCGACATGGAGAGGCTTCTCCTGCCATTAATGGGAATGATGACAAGCGTCCATTAACCGAGCGCGGACATCATCAAGCGCAACAAACAGCAGACTATTTAAAAACGTTAATCCAGCCCGATGTATTTGTAGTAAGTCCTTTATTACGTGCGCAAGAAACTTTGGCACATATACAACATTATTTTAAAGATGTGCCCGTGATGTTGTGTAATCACATCAAGCCAGAAGATGATGCAAAAGTAGCGGTCGAATGGTTATCGCAATTGCCTTATGAGTCGATTGTGGTGGTATGTCATATGAATGTAGTGGCTCATATTTCAGCTTTGTTGACATTAGAACCTTTTCAGCCCTATGCTCTGGCTGAAGTACGTTTGTATGAACAATCTGTCATTGCAGCGGGCTTATCTACAGAATTTAGCAATTTTATTCCAAATATCTAAAAAATTAATTAAAACGGCAGAAAAATATTAATGTTGTACTTATGGATGCCTGAAACCAGTGGGGTTTGGCAGTGGTCAACTGGTGAGAGCTGGTATCAGGCCTCTAGTCTTGAACATTTAATTCAAGAGACACAAATATATCACGGGGAAGAAGCAGTTGTTTTTTTCCCCAGCCGTGATGTGCAAATCCTTCAACAAACCTTAGCCAAGTCGCAATATAAAAAATTGGGTGTGGAAGGGGTTAAATATTTATTAGAAGAATTTGTGGTTTTACCTATAGATTCCATGAAGGTGTTGCATCAATTTCAGCATCCAGATCAATTGTTTATTTTGGGTGTCGCACAGCATAAAGTTGAAACCTTACAACACGCGTTAACCTTGATTCCTGTTAAGGTTATTTCTTTATTACCTGATTTTTTGATTTTACCGATACCCGAAGCTGGTGAAACGGTAATAGCTAATGTTTCGGGGCGTTTATTGGTTCGTGAGAATGAGTTTATAGGGAATTCAGTTGATGACCTTGCGCTATATCTAGATTTTCAGCCGCTCGAACAACAATATCGAATTAGCAATTTGACTGCTGAGCAAATGCACACTTTAGAAGCGCGAGCAACACATGAGCAGATAACATCTTTTCATTATGCATTACCAGCGCTAAAAAAAGCCAAAGCTCATCCTTTTAATATCTTACCTAAAGCTAAAAATAACACTGCAGTTTCAGGTTACTGGAAGGCATGTATGGTTCTATTTTTTGCAGCTCTAATGGTACAGTTTATTTATGATGCAACTCGATGGTACAAATATAAAAAAGTAGCAGATCAGACTGCAATACAAGCAGTAGATCAATATAAATATTGGTTTGGGCAAAGTAGTCGAGTGACTGAGCAAAACTTGAAAAGCCAGTTTGAAAGTCAGATGCGTTTAAATAAAGTTGCCAATACTCAAGCTTTACAGTTAATCAGTCGCGTGGGGCCTGTTTTAATGCAAAATCAGATTGTTGCCCAGCGTATTCAATATGATGCTTCAGGATTAAGTATGGAGCTAAAAGCAAATTCTGCTGCGACTTTACAAAATTTGACAGAACAGTTAAATCAACAAGGATTTAAGGTTGAATTAGGTAATATTCAACCAGATGCTGCGGGTGCAATTGGATTGGTGAAAATACAATAATGAAAACATCAGAAAAAATGCAAAATGTGATTGATCAAAATATTGAAAAAATAACTGACTATTTAGAGCAATTATCTAGCCGTGAACGCTATATGGTTATTTTTACCACGCTCTTTGTGCTGGTGGTTGCTGTGGGTTCTGCGCTGTGGTTTATGCATGCGGCAGCCAATAAACAGCAAAACCGTGTCAATGATCTGAAAGATATGATCGTGTGGATGCAAAGCAATGCAGTGACGATGAAACCTGCCAGTGACTTACAATTAAGTGCAGTAGATAAAGTACAGCGTGTGGCCCAGCAACAAGGTTTATCGGTCGTATCACAGCAAGCAGGTGAGCAAATCCAAATTGTGGTTGCACATGAAAATTATGCAATTTTAGCCAACTTTTTAACACAACTTGCACAAATGGGGCTAAGTCTCGAAAAATTAGAATTAAGTTCTGAAGCAGGACAGATCAAATTAACCGCATTAGTGCAATAAAGTAGAAAAATAAAGCATAGTGAAGCATGGTGTTTTCGATAGCCTATGCCTATAATATGGCGACTTAAAAAGCAGTAGACTTTTACAGATATGTTGTATTCTCTTGCACGTCCTTTGTTGTTTTCTTTAGCACCAGAGCGTGCACATGAGCTGACATTATCGTTATTGAAATCAGCTCATCGCTTGGGCATGATGCGTCAAAGCATCGCCTCTAAACCTGTTACATGTATGGGTATTGAATTCCCCAACCCTGTAGGTTTGGCCGCAGGTCTGGATAAAAATGGTGCCTATATTGATGCTTTGGCTGGTTTGGGTTTTGGTTTTATAGAAATTGGAACCATTACACCGCGTCCACAGATTGGGAATCCGCATCCACGCTTATTCCGTTTGCCTGAAGCCAAAGCGATTATCAACCGTATGGGTTTTAATAACGATGGGGTCGATCAGCTGATTGAGAATGTTAAAGCTGCAAAATTTAAAGGTATTTTAGGGATTAATATCGGTAAAAATGCTGATACACCTGTTGAACAAGCAGTCGATGATTACTTGATCTGTCTTGAAAAAGTCTATAATTATGCTTCTTATATCACTGTCAATATTTCATCTCCAAATACCAAAAATTTACGTAGCTTACAAAGTGGCGATGCTCTGACTGAATTGTTAGAAACTTTGAAAAAGCGTCAACTTGAATTGGCTGAAGAACATCAACATTATGTACCTTTAGTGCTTAAAGTGGCGCCAGATTTAAGTTCTGAAGATGTTCACTTTATAGCAAAACAATTAATCCAATTTAAAATTGACGGCTTAATTGTCACCAATACTACGCTATCACGTGAAGGTGTAGAAAATTTACCTCATGCAGATGAAGCGGGTGGGTTGTCTGGCGCACCAGTATTTGAAAAAAGTACAGCATGTCTTGCTGAGTTTTCAAAAGTATTACAAGGTCAAATTCCACTGATTGGTGTTGGGGGGATTTTGGCAGGCGAGCAAGCAGTCGCAAAACAAAATGCGGGCGCAAACCTTGTACAAATTTATAGTGGCCTCATATATACAGGCCCAGCACTCATTAAAGATTGTGTTGATGCGTTAAAAACAGCATGAATGTCTTAGATATCTTTATACTGATTATTTTGCTCATTGGAGGGCTAAACGGTTTGCGACAAGGATTTGTTAAAGCCTTTGCGAACTTGGTAGGATGGATTTTTGCACTTATTCTTGGTGCAAAATATGCGACCATTCTGGCACCTTCGATGGTCTCGTTAAGTGAAGACCCGGTCGTACAAAAAATCGCGGCTTTTGCATTTATTGTTTTATTAATTGTAGTGTTCACATGGATCGTCACTGCTTTCCTGAATAAGATACTCAAAAGTTTAAAGCTTGGCCCACTTAATCGATTGGCAGGTGGCGCATTTGGCTCTTTAAAAGGGCTCTTGATTGTATTAATTACTATGCAAGGACTAGGTCCTTGGGTGGAAAGTTCTCCCCACTGGAAACAATCTAAACTGATACATATGCTGATGCCTTACGCACCATGGGCAACACAACTTTCTAAAGATGCTGCGCATGGTGCTCTCGAACATATCAAGTCTGAAGATGCTCAGAAATCTTCAAACTCATCATCTGATCAATCGCGGAAAACAGAAACGCGTACAGATGAATCAACAAATAATCCTTTTTATTAATCCTAGCTTGTTTGCGAGGTTGCTATGTGTGGAGTAGTTGGTATAGCTGGTAAATCACCTGTTAACCAAATGTTGTTTGATGCATTAACGATGTTACAGCATCGTGGTCAGGATGCAGCCGGAATAGTGACTAGTCATGAAGGACGCCTGTTTTTGCGCAAAGACAACGGGATGGTGCGAGATGTTTTTCATACGCGACACATGCGTGCATTGCTAGGAAATTATGGTATTGGACATGTCCGTTATCCTACTGCAGGTTCTTCGAGTAGTGCTGAAGCACAGCCATTTTATGTGAATTCACCTTATGGAATTACTTTGGCACATAATGGTAATTTGACCAATGCTGAAGAAATTCATGAAGATTTGTTTAAAACAGATCTTCGTCATATGAATACCGATTCAGACTCTGAAGTCCTTTTAAATGTATTCGCTCATGAAATGCAAAAAAGTGGCAAGTTAAATCCGACACCTGAAGACATTTTTCAGTGTGTATCAAGCGTACATGATCGTTGTAAAGGCGCTTATGGTGTTGTAGCTATGATTACGGGTCATGGTTTGGTGGGTTTTCGTGACCCAAATGGTATTCGTCCACTCATTTATGGTTCGCGTGAAACTGAAAAAGGCATGGAGTATATTATTGCCTCTGAATCTGTTGCAATTACTGCATTGGGATTTAAAGTTGAGCGTGATATTGAGCCAGGTGAAGCAATTTTTATTACTTCTGAAGGCGAATTGTTTAGCAAACAATGTGCGGCTAATCCTGAATATCGTCCATGTATTTTTGAATATGTGTATTTTGCACGTCCAGATGCGACTATTGATGGTATTTCAGTTTATAAAGCGCGTTTGAAAATGGGTGAGAAACTTGCCTATAAAATTTCGCGTGAATGGGGTGAGGAACATGATATTGATGTGGTCATTCCTATTCCAGATACGTCGCGTACCTCTGCTTTAGAATTGGCAAAAATTTTGGGTGTTAAATTCCGTGAAGGGTTCATGAAGAACCGTTATATCGGACGTACCTTTATTATGCCAGGTCAGAAGCAACGAGAAAAATCGGTTCGTCAAAAACTCAATCCTGTTGAGCTTGAATTTAAAGATAAAAATGTATTGCTGGTGGATGACTCGATTGTTCGTGGCACCACATGTAATGAAATTATTCAAATGGCGCGTGATGCAGGTGCAAAAAAAGTATTTTTTGCTTCAGCTGCACCGATGGTTAAATACCCAAATGTATATGGTATTGATATGCCAGCTAAAGATGAACTGATTGCATCTGGACGTAGTGTTGAAGAAATTCGTGAAATTATTGGTGCTGATCGTTTGATTTTCCAAGATTTGGAAGACTTAAAAGGTGCAGTACGTACCAGTAAAGTTCCTGCGGTACAAGACTTTGATTGCTCAGTTTTTGATGGCGTCTATGTGGCAGGTGGTATCGATGATGCTTATTTAGATGAACTTGAACGCAAGCGTAATGACTCAGCAAAGAAAGCAGTGGGTGGTTATATTGATGTAAATATTGATGCTGCATCAGTAGATTTAACTGGCGTAAGAGAAGAATAAAATTTTCTTTAATGTAAGGAAAAGCGGGTAATTCCCGCTTTTTTAATTTATGATAGTTCAACAAATACAATGTAATAAAGGGTCTTTACATTGAAGAGTGTAAGTTATTCTTTTATTCAAAATAAAAATATGGTCTGGTCTGCGAGCGTGTGTATTCTGGCAGTATTATTTACACTCTTTATTTTAAATATCATCTTAGGCCTCTTGGTTTTTTATATTGATCAGACACAGTCTATTTTTTGGCATGTATTAAGTCCGTATTGTATTTTGCTGATATTAAGTGTCATGTTGACTTCCATCCTTTATGAATTTTACGTGTTCAGGTCAGGTGGACATTCATTAGCAAAACAATTGGGCGCACGCCAGTTAAGTCTAATAGAAAGTATTCCTGAAGAAAGTATTGTCTTAAAAATTACTGAACAATTGGCCAATACTTTTCGAATTGAAACCCCGACTGTTTATGTTCTGCCAGATGAAGTGGGCGTTAATGCATTAACAGCAGGATTTTACCCGCGTGATATTGTGGTTATTCTGACGTGGGGAGCGTTGCAAAACTTAGATGAAATGGAATTATATGGATTATTAAGCCATGAATTCAATAAAATTTTATCAGGTCAAACTGCTGAAAATACGCGCTTAAAAATTCTCTACAGTAGCTTAAGTACATTTAGTCAATGGGGCGGTAAAATTGCTAAGCTCGGGTTTACCAAACACGGGCAAGTACAAAGACATAAATTTGCTACTTCGTTTGTAGCGATGGGTGGCGTGATTTGGCTGATTGGCAGCCTTGGAATTTTAATTACTCGTTTCATTAAATACATTACGCTGGGCGGTCGAACTTACAAAAATGATCAGAAGACCAAACGCTTGATACAAAATGATGCCAACATACAGACTTTACTCAGAATTTATGTGCATCACTCTGGTTCACAAATTCATAGTGAATACGCAGAGTCTATTTCACATATGTGCTTTGCCAATTCGTTGAGTCCACAAAATTGGATGAATATTCATCCGAGTATAGAGCAGCGAATTTATGAATTAAACCCGAGTTTAGTCCAAGATTTACAACTTGAAAATTTAAGAAAAATTCAAAATCAGCCACTATTTAGCTTATTTAGATCACTGGATGAGATGAATGGAGAGCTTAATTCTCCTTGGAATTCTCCACAACCATTACCTTTGTTGCGTCTATCACCAATCAGTTTTGCTATAAATGATGCGATAAAACCTTTAAAACCAGAAATTCGAAATAAAATTCCACGTCCAGAATTAATTAAAAGAGCTTTACAGACTTCAACTGGATCTCGGGAAGTAATGGTGGCGATTTTGATGATTCGCCAATACCGTGAATTTATTCCTGCTGAAGCTGAAGTGAGCCGGGCAATTGTGGATTCATTGCTAAATTTGGATGGTCGTATTCATATTGCAATATTTCATGATGCTTATAAAAATATTGGTTCAATGCCAGCAAGCATAGCACGTCAATTTGTAATGAAATTGGCACGCATTATTCAAGAAGATGGAGAAATTGGACTTCTAGATGCTTTGTTAATTGAATGTGTAAAATTTGAATTAAATTTACTCCCTTTACATGCACCCACTGCTTTAGAAGAAGTGAAACCACAAATTGTGCGCTTGATTGATGCTTTACTGCATGTCCAGCAAATTAATAGTTTGCAACAGATTGATGTCCGTGAAAAAATTCTAAAACGAGTTCTAACGTCTAAAGAAATAGAAATGTATACCGAGATTTCAGATGAACCCATTGATTTATCTGAAATTTTAAATGATATTGCAGGTTTATTGCTTCGAGATCGTTTAAGTATTTTAAGTGTGGCAGAAATATGTTTATGGAATGATCGGATTATTACTCAAGATGAACTTGATGTACTAGAGTTGCTCTATTGGCGTTTAGGTTTTCAGACGGAAGACATCATTGATGAAATGCAGAAGAAAAATAGTTTAATCATTGTATAGATCCAAGGATAAAAGGTAGGGTTGGACGATGAATAAACTAATTCTTTAGAAAAGGTCAGCAAATTATTGGTATTCTCGTTAGAATATGAAATATTCAATTAATGATGAAAAAAGATGATAGGGCATCAGCGTGACATATTGGCTACCTTGGGAATTGATATTTGGATTCCTAAAGATGTAGTGTGTCAAAGTGTGTCCACTCATTCTATCTGGAGAGATCAGGCTGCTTTAGAGGAATATCCAACCGAAATTGTGATTGAGCACAAGCATTCAGCAGTGCCGATTATTTCTCAAATCGACTCTATTCAGGTAGAAGATTTTCATTCACTTAAGTCAGAACAAGGTGTTATTGCACCATCGGTGATTAAAGAAACTCAATCTGAGCCTTTGGCTGCTGTATTGAATGATATTCCAGTCGTTCAGATTGCACCCTTTCAGTTTCAGGCTTTGGGGTTGCCAAATTGTGTCATTGTGGCGGATGTAACCGAAATTAGCTCCGGACAACAGCAACTTTGGCATAATATTCAACAGGCATTTCAGTCTGAATATTACGAATTACAATGGCCATTTCCTTTTATAAATTTTCAAGATGGACGTGGCGCTGAAAGTTATATCAAAGGTTTTATAGATACCATTGCGGTAGAGAAAGCGATTATTTGTTTGGGATCTCATACTTATATGAAGGAGATAGCCATGATTGAACTTTCAAGCCTACAAGAAATGTTAGAACATCCCTTATTGAAAAAAAATCTTTGGCAAAAAATTGATGAACTTAAAAAAGATATGAGTGGAACATGAAAAAAGTTATTGTTTTTAGTCAACTAGATCAAGATATATTGCAACGTTTGCAGACTCAATATGAAGTTGTCATGATTAATCCTAAACAGGGTGACGTGAATGAGCAAATACGTGAACAGGTTGAAAATGCCGATGCAATGATTGGCGCAGGACGGTTATTGAATCAAAGTAATTTGGCACCTGCGGAGCAGCTTAAAATCATTTCAAGTGTGAGTGTCGGTTATGATAATTATGACCTTGCCTTTTTAAATCAGAAAAAAATCTGGTTATCAAATACGCCTCATGTGTTGACGGAAACTACCGCTGACTTGGCTTTCACCTTATTAATGAGTGCTGCACGTAAGGTGCCCCACTTAGATCAATGGACAAAACAGGGACAGTGGAAACGCACGGCCAGTGATGCTCAATTTGGACAAGATATTTTTGGAAAAACTCTAGGAATTATTGGCTTAGGCCATATTGGCGCAGCAGTTGCACGTCGAGGTTTTTATGGTTTTAACATGAATATTCTTTATCATAATCGAACGGAAAAATTAGCCGCGGCCCAACCCTTGAATGCACAATATTGTGGTTTAGATGAGTTATTACAACAATCTGATTTTGTGGTGGTGGCAGTTGATTTAAATGCAGAATCCCAAGCCTTAATTGGGCAGCGTGAATTCGAGCAAATGCAGACACATGCTATTTTTGTGAATATAGCCCGAGGTTCAGTCGTGGATGAGCAAGCCCTAATTGAGGCATTAAAATCAAATCAAATCTTTGCTGCTGGCTTGGATGTCTACGCGAAAGAGCCGTTGCAGAATTCAGAATTGTTCGATTTAAACAACGTGGTGACTTTGCCACATATCGGCTCGGCAACCGCAGAAACACGTAAAAAAATGGCTGAATTGGCTTACGTTAATTTGGTTGACGCATTAGAAGGACGTACGCCAGCGTATTTGGTTAACCCGTTTAATTCTTAAAATTTAATAACACTTCATTGCAAATTCCTTCAATTTTCAATGTTATAGTCTTATAAATTAAACAATTAATTTGAGCATATAGCATTGAAACGTTTATTTTGGGCGAGTAGTATCAGTTTGATTTTGTTCATGAATCAGACACACAGCGCTAATTTAAACACCCCCCAATTTAATGTTCCTGAAATTGGGAGTGGAGTAGGACTGATTGATCAACAAAAAGAAAAAATGATTGGTGAAAAAGTCTTTCGTGAAGTTCAAAAGCAAATGCCTGTATTACAAAACCCATGGTTAGAAGATCAGTTATTTAATGTTTTTTCACATATCTTAAGTCAAACTCAGCTTGGGCAACCGATTGGTTTGGTGATCATCAATGATGCACAAATTAATGCTTTTGCTGTGCCAGGTGGTTTATTTGCGATTAATACAGGTTTAGTGAATTCTGCACGGAATATGGATGAATTGGCGGGGGTGATGGCACATGAGGTCGCACATGTGTCACAACGTCATTACAGTCGTTCAAATGAAGCTTTCAAAGGCCAAGGATTACTGACTTTAGCAGGATTATTGGTAGGTGCTTTGGTTGCTTCTCAAGCAGATAGTGATGTTGGTACAGCTGTCATGCTGGGTTCACAGGCTGCATTAATCGATAAACAGCTTAATTATAGTCGCAATCAAGAGCGTGAAGCCGACCGAATAGGCATGCAGTATATGTATGCAGCAGGATATAACCCACAAAGTATGGCGGACTTTTTTGAGGTCATGCACCGAGCAACAAGTCGAATCAGCTTTTTACCGGATTTTTGGTTTACGCATCCTTTGACCACAGAGCGCATGAGCGAAGCTCGATTACGAGCAAATCAGCTGCCTAAAGTAAAATCGAACTTATATGATGAGAATTTTGAAATACTCAAATGGTACAGTATGGTCATTTCTCATCAAGCGACTGAACAACAATTAAAAATTTTAGCTGAACGAGGAAGTTTTGCTGGGCAATTGGCTTTATCGAGTTTTTATCTTCAACAAGGGGATTATGTTTTAGCTCAGCAAATTTTAGATCAGGCGAAGGCGAAACAACGTTTGAATAATTTGATGCTTTTAATTCAAACTGATATTTATTTAGGACAAAATAAAACTGAAGAGGCTTATACCGCAATTCAGTCTGCTGTCAGAATTATGCCAGAAAATCGTGCGTTGTCTTTGAAGCTCGCAGAAGTTTTTATACGTCAAAATAAGGCAGCCCAAGCAAATGCATTGATCCAGCGTTTTAACCAGAAAAATCCGCGTGATATTTATGCATGGCGTTTGATGCAGCAAGTCGCCAATCTTGATCGGCAGTCCTCTTTTCGAGCCGTGAATGTATTGCGTTATCGTGCAGAAGTTGAATATTGGTCGGGTTGGGAGGAAAATGCGATTAAATCTTTGTTACATGCACAACGTTTGACTAAAAATAATGAATTACTTTCTGCAAAAATAAAAATACGTCTCAATGAAATGCAGCAGGAACGTCAGTTAAAAATTTAATTTATACATTAAAAATCATAAGAAAAGGAATGATCTATGATAGAAGGGCAATGTTTATGTGGAATAGTCAAGTATCAATACCACGGAGAAATTGAGAAAACGATCATTTGCTATTGTAAAGATTGTCAAATGGCTCAAGGCTCTTTGTTTGGCTGGAATAGTGCATTACAAAAATCTAAATTCGAAATTCTAAATGGGATTAAATTTTTAAAGGAATATTTTCATAGCTCAAACAAAGCTCGAGTTTTTTGTCAAGAATGTGGTAGTCCTATTTACTCTTATCGCATAGATTTACCAAACGTTATCCGTCTGCGTTTAGGGACGGTTACACATGGAAAGTTACCTAGTCCCGATGAACAGGCATATGTTGAGTATAAGCCTGATTTTTTATTGATAAGACCAGTAAATCTATCCACAGTATGAAGATACTTATGCTAATCTTCATTTGAGATTTGAGTGCTTACCATTAGATATCTTGATTAATTGTATGAAAAAATTATGAAAAAAATAGTATTAAGCCTATTTATTTTGAGTGTTGCTGCATCCATGGAAACTTGGGCAAGTGTCGAGCAATATGTTGCCTCTGTAGAAAAAATTTCGAGTACTTATAAACAAGATACGAGAACTTTTTTTAATCGTTTAGATGCACATCAAACGCGTTTTACGCCTGAGCAGCAATTTCAATTTTGCGGAATTGTGAATCGGTATATCGAGCAACTTTATCAAGCTGCTGATCAAAATCGGACGTCACTGGATCAAAAATATAGACAAATGACCAAACAGGATGTGATTCATCAGGTCATGTCATCCAAAGAAATGCTCATTTTGAAAAAGTATGATATTCAATGTGATGTAAAATAAGGCAGGTTTACAGATGAACTGTCTTAGAAAAAGGCAGTTCAACAATAAAGAAAAGATTATTAGATGTTGGGTTTATGCAAGTTTGGCTTTAATTTTTGCTGAAACTTGTGCAGGATCGGCGCGCCCGGCTATGAGCGGACGCAGAGAATTCATCACCTTACCCATATCTTTCATGCTAGTAGCTTCTTGCGCAGTAATTGCCTGTGCAATGATAGAATCAAGCTCTTCCTCAGTCATAGCTTCTGGTAGAAATTGAGATAAAATCTCAAGTTCAGCTTGTTCCTTACTAGCTAAATCATCACGGCCAGCGCCTTCAAAGGCTTTGACCGATTCTTTACGTTGCTTAATTTGCTTTTCAATGACCGCAAGAACCTGAGTATCATCAAGCTCAATGCGTTCATCGATTTCGATTTGCTTAATTGCTGCCTGTAGACCACGAATTACCGTTAACTTCGACATTTCTTTGGCACGCATAGTTGCTTTCAAAACTTCAGTTATTTGGTTCTTTAAAGTAGTCATTTATTTAGTCCAGACAGTCAATCACAAATTAATCTTAGTAAAGGCGAGTAGTACGTACTGATTCACGCGCCAATTTCTTTTGGTAGCGTTTAACAGCAGCAGCTTTTTTACGTTTACGTTCTTGAGTTGGTTTCTCATAGAATTCACGTTTACGAACATCAGCTAAAACACCCGCTTTTTCGCAAGAGCGTTTAAAACGACGGATAGCGACGTCTACTGGCTCGCCTTCTTTCAATTTAACTTGTGGCATGAAGAATCCTCATAAGTTATGGATAAGATCTAAGGCACGATTGCCCGAGATCACAAGTGAAGGACAGTATTTTACTCATTTACATCTCATACCACAAGCCTATAATAGCTTTGGTAATATTTAGATACGGGTAAAAGGCAGTTTAATGATCGTTCTTGGCTTAGAAACTTCATGTGATGAAACAGGTTTAGCACTTTATGACAGTGAAGTTGGTTTAAGAGGTCAGGTGTTATATAGCCAAATTAAACTGCATGCTGAGTATGGTGGTGTCGTCCCCGAGTTGGCCTCGCGTGACCATGTGCGTAAGTTAATTCCTCTAATGAATCAATTGCTTGAAGAAAGTCAGGTCAAAAAATCTGAGATTGATGCGATTGCTTATACGCGTGGTCCTGGTCTCATGGGTGCACTCATGACTGGGGCATTATTTGGTCGCACATTGGCTTTTTCTTTGAATAAGCCGGCGATTGGGGTGCATCATATGGAAGGTCATATGTTGGCGCCATTATTATCTGAAACACCTCCAGAATTTCCATTTGTCGCCTTGTTGGTTTCAGGTGGCCATACACAATTGATGGCAGCACATGGAATCGGTCAGTACGAATTATTGGGTGAGTCAATTGATGATGCCGCGGGTGAAGCTTTTGATAAAGTGGCGAAAATGATGGGCTTGGCTTATCCTGGTGGACCAAATATTGCCAAGCTTGCACTACAAGGTGATGCAAAAGCTTTTGATTTTCCACGACCTATGTTACATCAAGGTCTAGACTTTTCATTCAGTGGTTTAAAAACTGCGGTGTCTATTCAACTGAAAAAAGTGGCAGGACAAAAGCGCGAAGCTGATATTGCGGCTTCTTTTCAAGAAGCCTTGGTGGATACGTTAGTCAAAAAGTCAATTAAAGCCTTGAAACAGTCCGGTTTAAAACGCTTAGTGATTGCAGGAGGAGTGAGTGCAAATCACCGTCTGCGCGAACGATTAGAAGTCGATTTAGTCAAGATTCAAGCGCAAGTGTATTATGCTGAACCCGCTTTATGTACCGATAATGGCGCAATGATTGCTTTTGCAGGCTATCAGCGTTTGAAAGCTGGGCAATGTGATGGACTATCGGTAACCACTACGCCACGTTGGCCGATGACAGAGCTCACCAACCCTTTAGCGGAATAATGAGATAAAAATATGGCAAAGGAAGAGGGGGCAGAAGCCTCTTTTCTATTTCACCCACAATACAATATAAATATAATGAAAAGATCGAACTGCATGATGGTATTAAAAAATATGCTTTACAACACCAGATCAATTGATGGATCAAAATCAGAAAAGAGCATCTTGAACAACTGAATATTAAAATTATTTAAAAAGATACGGCTTGATCAAATAAAAATTACGAATTTCCAGTACTTGAATTTTATTTGTTTGAAGCCAAAACTATTAAAGTTATGTAACTCAAGCATGAAATGAATTGTTCAATCCATGGATGACAAAAATTAAAAAAATAAGTAAGAGTAATGAAATGAAGAAATCTATGCATAAAACCATGTCTTATATTCCTCTCAGGGATGGGGAGAAGATGAATGTCATCTGTATTGGCAAGGGAGAACCAGTGGTGCTGGTACATGGTTTTGGTTCATGTGCTGCACATTGGTTAGCTAATATTCTACCCTTTATTCATCAATATCGTTTTTATCTTCCCGATTTACGTGGTTTTGCAGGTTCACACGCCAGTAAAATTCCACAGGGCAGTGTGTTTGAAACCTATGCACATGACCTAGAAGATTTATTTAATCATTTTCAATTAGAAAATATTAGTTTAGGGGGGATTTCTACGGGTGCTTACACTTGTTTAACCTATAATCACATTTATGGTTTTGATCGAATTAAAAAGTATTTAAATATTGAACATGGGCCTGACAGTAAAAATTCTTTGGGTAAATCGGATGGATTATTTGGTGCTCAACAAGAAAGAATATTCACTGGTTTTAAACATCTAAGAACCATAACTGCACCTTATACAGAATCTACACCTTATTGGGAGTTACCTGCCGATATCAGGCTTGAACTTAGAAACACTTTTATGGCGCTCATTCGCAGAGCTTTAAACCGTTCATTTTCCCGACGTGTCGTGGAATTTTCTGCCCAGTATGGGGAGCCGTTACTCACACAATATATGTTTGCCGTAGAAAACTGGCATACATATTTAGATATTATGGATTCTTTTGTTGAAGGTGGCGATCGACGTCCATCTTTGTCTAAAATTCAAGTCCCGACGACTTTGATGATTGGTCAACATTCCCGTTATTTTGAACCTGAAACACAACTCGAAATGGCAAAGCACATTCCAAATTCAAAAGTAGTGATGTTTGAAAAGTCGGGGCATATCTTGCCTGTCGATCAACCGGTGAAATTTCAGCGCGAGTTTGCGCAATTTCTTTTGACGAAATAAATAGGATTTTATTTTTAGAACTATTTTTGAGGAAATGACATAAAACTCAATAAATGAGCGATCAAGATATTTTGACGGCTCAAGCATTGAGTTTTTATAACGATTTTAATTGCTGTGAACCAATCCAGTGCTTTGAAAACTGGTAAGCCGCACGACCAGAACGTTGTCCTCGGAGTTGACACCATCTTAAGGCTTCAGCCCGAACTTCATTGCTAAGTAGTATCTGTGTTTTTGCCAAATAATGCTCGACAATTTCCAAATATAAAGTTTGATCCATCGGATAAAAAGACAACCATAATCCAAATCGGTCAGACAGTGAAATTTTTTCTTCAATGGCTTCTTGTGGATGCAGTTCGGTATATTGCGGTACATCAACGCGTTTTATAGGCGTATTTTCATGCATAAATTCGGGCAATAAATGACGACGATTACTGGTGGCATAAATAATAAAATTACTTGAACCTGACTGTAATGAACCATCTAGGACACTTTTTAAACTGCGATAATTTTCATCTTCTGCGTTAAAAGCCAAATCATCACAATAGACAATAAACTTTTCAGGACGATGCTGAATTTGTTGTTGAATCATGGGTAAATCTGATAAATCATCACGTTCAATTTCAATTAAACGTAATCCTTGCGTCTCATATTCTGTCAGTAAAGCACGCACAATAGATGATTTACCTGTACCACGTGAACCTGTCAGTAAGACATCATTTGCGGGAAGATTATTCAGAAATTGCAGTGTATTTTGAATCACTTTTTCTTTCTGTTTTTCAATACCCTTTAAGTCATCTAAGTAGATTTTTTTGGGCTGTAGAATTGCTTTCAGCTGTTGATCTTGCCATTTATAGGCGGAAGCAGAGAAATCAGTTTGCTGTTTCAGTGGGGGTAAGTTTTGTTGTAGTTGCTGGAGTACAGCAGAAAGAGCGTTTAAAATGTTGTCAGGTAAATCGATTGTTGCCATGATTGCTCAACTTGTTCACACAAAAAATTGAAATAAGTTTTATTTTCGCTACGACTGTATCTCAATTTTTGAGGATTTACTAATGCAATTGTTTTTTGCAAAGAGAATGTTCTCAATTTTTGTCCATGTTGAGCTAGATATTGCTATGATGAATCATAAATAAAAATGAATAAAAGTTTGAGGGTTACATATGCTATTTAAAGATTTTTCACGAGATATTAATCCCCATCAGGCTTATCGTATTAAAAAATTAAAGAATCGCTTGAGAACGGCCGAGTCTTATGAAGAGTGGAAAAGTATCGCATTTAGAGTTGATGAGGAGTCAGGTGCTCAAGAATGGAAATTTGACAATAGTTCACCTTATTTTGATGCCGAGATTATTTCCCATCGTCTCAGTCTTTTGAAGAGATATCGTTTTCAAAAACGCATTCAGGACTTGATGTATTTGGTGCGTGAAGGTTTAACTTATGATATTGCCAATATTGCCCATCCTATGCTATTTGCAGCAACGTATGTGGGTACAAAAAAAATTATTGAAGATTATGTGACAGAAGTCAGTGAAAGTTTGGCTTATATCGCTTCAGCAGAATGTGATTGTCTATCCATTAACGAAAAAATAGATTTTTTTAATCACTGTAAAACAGCCTATGGACAGCCTGCCTTAATGTTCTCAGGTGGTGCAACACTTGGTTTATTTCATACAGGTGTATGTAAGGCACTGACTGAACAAGATTTGTTGCCGAGCGTATTGTCTGGTTCAAGTGCAGGTGCAATCATGACTGCAATGCTTGGAACTTCAAAACCCTCGGATATTTTACCCCTTTTAAAAGGTGAGAATTTTTTCAGTGAAGCCTTTCATTTTCGTAAATTAAGTGAGATTTTAAAAGGGAATGGGGGGCTTGCAGATGTTAAACATCTTAAAAATTTCCTGATAGAAAATTTAGGTAATATTACCTTTGAAGAAGCGTTTAAAATATCTGGCTTACATATTAATGTGGCGGTAGCGCCGTATGAGGCTTCACAAGAAGCGCGTATTATGAATGCGTATACTTCTCCTGATTTGTTGGTTTGGAGTGCAGTATTGGCTTCATGTGCAGTTCCCATATTATTTCCACCTGTCAGACTAACCAGTAAGCGACACGACGGTAAATTGACCCCTTATATGGCATCCACTCGATGGGTGGATGGCAGTGTACGTAGTGATTTTCCACAAGAAAAAATGGCCAGACTGTATAATTTAAATTACACCATTGCCAGTCAAGCCAATCCACATATTGTGCCGTTCATTCAAAGTGATATACAGCGCTACAGGCAAGATATGTTGAGCTGGCCAGAACGAATTATTCGCGGTCAGGGGAAAATAATTACCAAAGGAGTCATGGATTTTACTCGAGGACGAGTAGGCAACCTGCCCCCAGTAAGACGATTGCTAGATCATGGTTTTGGAGTGGTCAATCAAGGTTATTATGGTGACTTAAATATTGTTGGCAATTACAGTTTGCGCCACTATACGTATATGTTACAAAATCCACGCCCACATTTATTTAAAATATTGCAGCGTGAAGGCGAGCGGGCCACATGGCCTAAAATTTCTTCAATTGAAATACATGCTCGGGTAGGTAAAACTATTCAACATTGTCTGGAACTCTTAAATTATCAACATGATCCAAAGAAAAAAGCCACAGAATTTATTACAGTTTAGTGCTCAAGATCTCGCTGGGATTAAATTGCATTTAAATACCAAGGCTAAAAGTTTAACTTTGGGGCGTTTGATCCATACGTTTGAAAAAGACCATCAACAATATTGGTTGAAAACGCAAGCAATAGATATGAATGAAAATGATCAGCACGGTTTTGTAAATGAAATAGGGTTTTACCAGCAATTTGTTGATCAAACTGAACCTATTGATTTTTTATTGCCTTTTCAAATTGTGACTGATGTAAACAAAATTATTGCTCAAGAATCGTCAAATACAGCATTGATCATCAGTCATGGTCAGACTTTACTGGGTGATATAAGCAGTAGTTCGATAGATAGGATTAAAGCAACTTTCTTCAAGATGTTGGATGCTGTTGAGCAGATGCATTCTTTTGGTTGGATTCATGGTGATTTAAAAGGCGAGCATTTTCTTGAGTTTGAGCAATGTGTTTGTTTAATTGATTTTGAACAGGTAGAAAAAATATCGTCAACTCAACTCATACCGTATTTAACTGCTACACCGCGTTATATGGCGCCTGAACTTTTTCAGGGACAAGCAAAAACTGTACACTCTGATATCTATGCATTAGGCATTATTTTTTATGAATGGCTGACTGGACAACGATTAGTTGCAAGAAACTATGAGGAGTGGGCTTATTTACATTGTCAGCACTTAATTATTGAGCTTCCTCAGCATTTTTATATGTTTGAGAAACTCATTCAGCGTATGTTGGCAAAGCAAAAAAATAGCAGAGAGCATAATATTTTTAAGCTAAAACACTGCTTACTCACTGAAAATGCTTAAGAAAAATACAAAAAAACGACTTTTGTTTTTTATTTAAACAAACAAGTGAGTTTTTCATAAAAAGGTCTTGTCATCAGGAAACGATCTCTATAATATACACAGCCATTGGGGACGTGGCGAAATTGGTAGACGCACTGGATTTAGGTTCCAGCGCCGCAAGGTGTGAGAGTTCGAGTCTCTCCGTCCCCACCACTTAAATATCGACAATATAGTTTGTTGATGTTTTAGTTACAGAGGATTGGTGTAATGGTAGCATGACGGTCTCCAAAACCGTTCGTCAAGGTTCGAGTCCTTGATCCTCTGCCAAATTTAAAATCCAACACAGCGTTGGTACCCTGATGGGGACGTGGCGAAATTGGTAGACGCACTGGATTTAGGTTCCAGCGCCGCAAGGTGTGAGAGTTCGAGTCTCTCCGTCCCCACCATCATATTAAAGCAAGGTTAATGACCTTGCTTTTTTATTGTCTAAAAATTAATACATCCAATTAAAAAAGCCCTCGAAAGGGCTACTTAAATAAGTTCAATTCTATATTTTACTGTTCACTTAAAAGTGTCATAAAATTTAGGCTTTTAAATGATCTTCAAATTCTTCCCCAAGTTGCATGGCAAGTGAATTACCCGCCAAATCGTAAGTGACAAGCCCATATTGTTTTTTAAAACTAAAGGTAAAACCACGGTTATCAGTTAAAGTTTTGACAGAATACCCAAGTTTTTCTAACCAAATACGAAATGCGATCAAATTTTTTGCTTTAACAACTTTCTTCACGATAGAACTCCTTGTGTAATATATTTTTGCTCAGTATTAAATAATTAATAGGGATGAATCTATTTTTTTTAAAGGGCAAGTTGAAATAGTTTTTCTCTATAGGCCTATAATTGTTGTTTTTTTATTCAAAAAAGAGTCATTAATACTGTGATTACTCATCTTTTTCTTCTTAATTTAATGAATTAAATATTTGATTAGTCATATTTAATTAAATTATTTTACTTGTACTAAAAGTTAGAAATATTTATATACAATTTGTGGAACTATACTGAAGGATTATTTATAAGTAATGAGGTTTTCAACGTTTTGTACTTGAATTCAATTTGCGTGATGATTAATCTGACGCGCAACTCTACATTTAAAATGAAAATGTAGAGTTGCGCGTATCAATTAGAATTTATTTTATTATTACATGATGAATCTGACGCTGAGTTTAAAATAGGTCATATAAAGAAAATGGACTTCAGATCATTGCATCCATCGTTCAAGAAAGCTGAATGATGTTAAATAAAAGAAATAAATGAAGTTAATTTCTTGTCTAAATATCTAGAATTGATCTTTCAGTTCACGCAAGTATTGAAACTCTTCCACGTTTTCAGCTCTTAAAAATGGATTTGTCTGTAATTCCAGTTCAATATTACTGGGTAGGGTACATTGTCCAAGCATGCGCTTAACTTCTACATCATCAAAACGTTGTTGAATCGCAACATTGTCGGGCTCTACACGCAAGGCAAATTTTGCATTGGACAATGTATATTCATGGGTGCAGTAGACTTGAGTTTGTGGAGGTAAGGCAGCTAAACGATTGAGTGAGTGATACATTTGTGTATACGTCCCTTCGAAGACTCGACCACATCCCATCGCAAAAAGTGTATCGCCGCAGAAAACAAGATTTAATTCTTCTATAAAATAAACAATATGTCCTAAGGTGTGGCCAGGTACAGCAATTACATGAATATCAAGTTCATGAAAACTTAAACTTTCTTGGTGTTGCAAAGGATGTGTAATAAATGGAATCTTACTTAATTCTTCACGTGGCCCGTAAACCGGAATATTATGATTAAGCAAAAGCTCAGGCACACCGCCAATGTGATCTTTATGCCAATGTGTCAGCCAGATTTGACTCAGTTTTAAATTGTGCTCTGTACAATAGGTTTCAACCAAATGGGCTTCTGTGGGATCAATGGCAATGACTTCACTGCTTGTGATGTGTTCAAGTAACCAAATATAATTCTGTAATTGATTTTTGACATCAATCATATGGACTTTAAAATTCATAATATGTAAATCAAAAATATCGTAATGAATAACTTAGCGTTAAAGTTATGTTTTTACCAGTGCTTCAGTTTAAAAACCAAAAATACTGTATTTTGAAAACCATGCTAAAAATAACCATAATATCTTGAATTAAAAAAATTATTTATTTTTTGTTTTACAATATAAATAACGTATTCTAAAACAGAAAATGAATATGCACTTTATGTTAAGTGTCATCTTTTTTTGTCCTATTTTTATTGAACAGAACTCAAAAACGGATTGTAGCTATGAAAATGTATCAGGTAGATGCGTTTACCACCGAATTATTTAAGGGAAATCCTGCTGCAGTGATTGTGACAGATTTATGGTTGGAGGATGGATTGATGCAAAATCTAGCCTTAGAAAATAATTTATCTGAAACTGCTTTCGTAAAAAAGATGGATAGTGAAAATTATGAAATTCGTTGGTTTACCCCCACGACAGAAGTTGATTTCTGTGGACATGCGACTTTAGCCAGCAGTTTTGTGCTGTTTAAAGACTTTACTTCTGCAAAAACGATTCAATTTCATGTAAAAAATTTAGGCATTTTTGTGGTGCAACAAGAGTCAGATGGAAAAATTAAAATGAATTTCCCGACTCGTCTTGCAGAAAAAGTAAATGAGTATCCTGAAATACTTGATCAGGCGCTAACCAAGCCCTTTAAGAATGTATACCTAAATAGCCAAGCTTATATTGTGGAGTATGAAAACCCGCAAGATGTTCTGGATGAGATGCCTAATTTAGCTTTACTGAAACAGTTGGGTAAAATTCGTACTGCAATTACAGCTCAAGGGACAGTTTTAGATTTGGCTTTAACTTCAACCTCACATACTGAGCAATATGATTGTATTTCACGTTATTTTGCACCAGCCAATGGCATTGATGAAGACCCAGTGACAGGTTCTATTCACACGGCTATTGCACCACTGTGGGCTGATAAACTGGCTAAGCGTCAAATATTAGCGTATCAAGCTTCATCGCGTGGAGGGGTATTACATTGTGTGGTGCTTGAAAATGATCGCATTGAGATATCAGGTTATGCCAAGTTATACATGCAGGCAGAACTTTATCTCTAAAGCTTAGCTTTGAAAGCAATGTCAAAAAGATAAATTTGGCTTCACATCTAGCTGTTGAAATAAACAGCTATTTTTTCAAAAAGAATCTATGAATAATGAACAGCCTTTTTTATGATGTGGGGGAATAAAAATTCATTCTGCTGAATAAATTGGAATAATTATGCGCATGTGTTTTAAACAACTTACTCTTTCCTTATTTTTTGTGGGCTTGAGTGCTACTGCTTGGTCGCAGCCTGTTTTGGTTAAATCACAACAAAAAATTGAAGAATACAAACTCGAGAATGGTTTTCGCATCATCCTTGCGCAAAATGATAAAGAAAATAAAGTGTTTATGAACACTATTTATTTAACGGGTTCATTAAACGATCCTCAGGGTAAAGGTGGTTTGGCCCACTTACTTGAACATTTGGCTTTTAAAGGCACAGAAAATATTCAAGGTGAAGAGTTTCAACGCCGTCTAGATCAGTACACTTTAATGACGAATGCCAGTACAGATTATTATTCAACCAAATATACCAATATTATTCGCCCTGAACAGAATTCAATTAATCAAGTCATTCATCTTGAAGCTGAACGGATGGATAAATTGGTGCTCCAAGAAAAATTTGTGCCTTCTGAAATTTCAATTGTAAAACGTGAGCGAGAAGTGCGGATGGATCAGCCTTTTTCAGTGCTGATGGATCAAATGTGGAAATCGGCTTATGGTAATCAATATTTAGGCCGACTACCGATTGGAGATTTAAAAGAATTACAGTCGATTAAAATGGATGAATTAAACAAATTTTATCGTACATGGTATGCACCAAATAATGCAGTCATGGTGATTTCAGGAAAATTTGATAAAACTGAAGTTTTAAAACAGATTGATCAAAATTTTAGTTCGATTTCAGCTCGTCAAATTCCAGCACAAACTCAAGTTCCAGTACTTGATTCTTCTCAAATAAAACAGCGTAATTTTTTGGTGCAAAAGGGCAGCGAATTTGCCAAATTTAATATTTATTTAAATGGTCGAAATGAAAAAATAAAATCAGCCTTGGCATTATCACCTGCTTTATATAGCATGCAGCCGAGCGGACATCTTTATCAAAGTATTGTTGAAACGGGTTTGAGTACAGGCGTTCAAGCAACTACGTGGTTGGATCAAGATTTTAATTTGGTTTTTATCGGGGCAATTTACGCGCCAAATCATGATCCTAAAAAAGTTAAAGCAGCTTTAATTTCAGGTGTAGAAAAGGGTCAACCGTTTAATGAAACTGAATTAAATCGGGTCAAAAACCTGATTCAAAATCAAGCCGACAGTATTTTGAGTAATGCCGCAGCATTAGGCGGGCGTTTAAGTGATTATTATGTCTCTTATCAGGGAGATTGGACTCAATATTTCAGCGATCTACAGCGTGTAAAGAATTTAAAGTTAGATGAAGTCAATCGTACTTTGACTGAATTTTTAGTGCCAGAGCATCGTATTTCAGGTGATATTCAACCTACACCAGAAGATCAAAAGAAAGCCTTGCAACAACAGGTCACTGAACCTGCAAAAACGCTGGATCAAACAGATTCAAAAGAAGAACCTTTAAAAGATAAGGTTGAGTATCAATACGAAGTTGCAGAATATGTGAAGACTTCAAAAAATTACTTGCTTGCGACTGAGAAAAAAATTCAACGGGGCAAATTAAAGAATGCTATTCAGTACGCATTTTATCCTACTTCGACGCGTGATGATAAAACCTATGCCACCATTTCTGTTGATTTTGGTACAGAAAAATCATTATTTAATCAAGGTGAAGTCTTAGATTTGATGGCATATTTGATGTTGCGTGGTTCAGATCAATACACCTTACAAGAGATTGCAGATAAATCGATTGCAGCAGGTGGAGGTGCGACAGCGATCGCATCAGGGAATGGGATAACCATTCAAATCGTTGCAAAAAAAGATAAATTTGAAGATTTTTTTAAATTTATGTTAGCCGTGTTGAAAAATCCAAAATTTGAGCAATCACAATTTGATTTGATTAAATCACAAAGCCTATCGGTTTTAGACCGTCCTTATACTGAACCAGAAACTGTTGCTGCACTGACCATCAGTCGTATATTAGAAACTTATCAACCGGGAGATTTACGTTATCACTTTGAACCTGATCTTGCCAAACAGCAAATGCAAGCGACCACTGTTGAAAAAGTAAAGCAATTGTATCAGAATTTTTTTATCAGTAATCATGCCCAAATCGCGATTACAGGCGATTATCAAGCAGCAACGATGCTGCAATTGATGCAACAGGAATTGGGATCGTGGAAGGCGAAATTGCCGTATCAGCGTTTGAGTTCAGATTATCAAGCATATTCTGCACAGAAAATTCATGCTTTGTCCGAACAGCGTGAATTTGGAAACTATCAAGCGATTTTAACGTTTCCTGCGGGTGCGGATCATCCAGATGCACCCGCATTAATCGTGTTTAGTTATATTTTAGGTGACTCGCAATTATCCTCACGTTTAGCGCAAGAGTTACGTGAAAAAAATGCATTGGTGTATAGTTTTGGAAGTGGATTAAACTTAGATGATTGGGTGAATTCAGGCGCGCTTACCATTGAAGCCAATTACACTGCGGGAAAATCGACTCAAGTTTCGCAAGGCGTTTATAAAGTTCTGAATGATTTGCTGAGTCAAGGTGTGACTGAGCAAGAGTTGGAAGCGGCCAAAGCCAATATTTTAAAAAAACGAGTTACAGCTTTAGAAGATGAACGGAATATCCATCAAATGTTGACTCCGCAGTTGGAACGCAACCGTGATTTATTGTTTCGGGAAAAACGCGATCAAGCATTGGAAAAACTCACCAAAGCGGATGTTGATGCTGTGATTAAAAAATATATAAAACTAGATCAACTGGTTGAAGTAATGGCAGATCAGTATGGTAAACCACAGAGCAAAAGATAAAACAGGATATTTTACAATCAAGTTGTAAGATTTACTTATTCAAAATGCGAGTATTTAAAAAAGCCCGTTCAGGGCTTTTTTATTGATCATGTTCTTTGTGATCAAGGTCAAAATTTAATGTTTGTGGTTAGCATCATGCTTATTCGCATGAAATTCTTCGTTATGACGGAAGTGTAGATAGTTTTCAAACTGCTCACAATATTCATCATAGTTGTCTTCCAGCATCATTTGAAACTGTTGCATGACATAGGACATCACTTGATCTTTGGCATCACGCATTTCATTGCCATCTTTGAAATTGTTGGCTGCAACCCAAGTATTAAAACGGGCAGTACCAAACAACATCGCAGCGCTGACTTGCCCACGCATTTCAGTAGGTTTAACGCTTGAGCCTTTTTCAATTCGACAAAAATCATTGGCTTGCTTGATAAATTCATCGGCGCGTTCAAAAAAAGCAGCATTTAATGCTTCTTCATCGGTTACATCTGTGGCTTCAATTTTTTGAACCATGGAATTTTCCTGCAAAAACGAACGAATCGCATATTATAGGCAAAGGCTTGCAGAAACTAAACCTTTAGCTTAATCTAAAAATAGCCTAAGTATTTAAAATGGATCGTCCATGCAAGATGCGATTGCAGTACAAAGTTTAAAAAGTGATATTGCGTTATTGCGTCAAAATATATGGCCACCAGCAAATTTGGCCAATGTTGAGGGATTACCCATCTATTATGGGTCTAAAGCAGAAGTAGAGGAATATTACCGCGCTTGGACTGGCTTAATTGAGAGGGCACAGGATCTATTTCAGCCTTTTATGCAAGATGACGTTGTTGATGCAATACATTTACCCAGCCATTTGAATTTACCTTTGTTTTATTTTCATGTGGATCGTATTCGAATTAATAAAACACGAGCGAAAGAATCAAAAACTTTCCGTGGTATTGCCAATTTGATTGAAAAATGTGGACAGTATGAATCTGATCAAATTCAGGCCATCCGAGCGTGGTTAGAACATGATGATACTGCGGCTTTGGTGGCACATCGTGAATTTATTGATTTGCGTACCTATGTATTCCAGCATGGCGCAAGTGACTATACTCGAACTCGTTTTTATGTAAATGGAATCGTGTTAAGTACAGAATCCCATTTTGAGTTGGTTGATGCACGTGACAAACCGCGTAAACAACGCAATGACAGTTATAGCGATCCATTGGCAGATAATGATACGTGGAAAATTTTTGGTAAATATCGTTGATTTACAATGTGTCAGCAAACTGATGAATGATTCATGACCAAAAAGTTTGTGTTTCAGAAAAAGCCTCTAAATCTTGTCGAACTTGTTCTAGAACAGCTTTCTTTTCATTGGCAATCCAGCCCAAAGCAAACCATAGCTTTTGTTTACGTTTCACCATATCTTGAAATAAGGTTTCAGCCACGATCAAGTCATTGTATTGTCCTAAACTTTCTTGTGCGGGTTTTAAGGCATTTAGGTATTGTTTAACATCTTTTTTAGAATAGAGAGAAGCGACAAACTCGACTGAGTAACGTAAGCGTTTTATTCGTTTACGGGTTCGATGTCGTGCTTCTATGTCCAGTTCTAAAAACTGTTGAGCATCTTTGTAAATCTGTTGATGCAGCTTTTGAAGTTTTTTAGCACTCTGTTTTTTAAGTTTTTCTTTTTTCTTTTTTTTAGTCGGTTGATGTACAAATTGTAGTAAAGCCAGTATCAAAGGGACCGAATCTCCTGCCTTTAAAATGTGTTCAATGGAGTGACTATTTTCATCTTTAATTGTTGGAAGTTGCACGAACGGTGCTCCGTCTGCTTCTAATTGAGGCAACAGACCTTCACTTAAAGCATCACGGTCGCGGGTTGCACCTAACTGACGAAATATGGTCGCCAACTGTTCTTCCCAGTGGGGTTCGACATAATCTGACCAATTTGAAAAGATACGTAATGCTGTTCTTAAACGGCGAATTGCAACGCGCGTTTGATGTACATGTTCACTGGTATATTGTTCAGCGGAAATGGCAGTCATATTCGGTAAAAGATGTTGTAAAGCATTATTAACCATAAGCTTTAATGCATGGTCTGGTGTGTCTTTTTGATTTAATTCTAAAGGTAGTACATGTTGAACAGCAGATATTGTTAAATGTTGTGCCAGTAAATCTCCGCGTTGGGCTTTACTCCGAACATCTAACCACAAATGATATTGTTTTACCCAAGGCTGTATACATTTAATTAAATCTTCCACACAACCTTGTTTGAGTTCAAATTCAATTTCATAAATTGCTAAAGTTTGATCATCTTGACGAATTTCACCACGATCTAAACTGATTTCAATTTCTGAATGATTAAAATGTACCACATGAATCAGTCGCTTGACCGCAGTCTCAAATTGTAAACTGAGGTTTTTAGTTTCTTGACCCAACGTATTTTTGAATAATTTTTTGGCATGTGGGTGACAATCATAAATATCTAAATCTAATGCGGGATTATCCAGTTCACCTAAATCAATCTCTAATTCAAAACGTTCTAAATGATTTTGGCTAGGGGCTTTTAAAGTTTGAATCCAATGCGCATTTTCAAGACGTTGACGCAATGAAATTTTCTGTCGAGCTAAATGTCGATCTGGCGTGTCGTAGTATTTCGCATATAAAGAGACCGCACGTGCATTTTTAGCCACAAAGACTTGATAAAGTGGTTCTTGATCAGCAAGCGGAATCTGAAATTTCAATTCTATTTCAAGCATGTCACAACTCCTAGAACATGAATATTTCTATGGTGAGGACATTTGATTGTATGCCAAATATAGAAAAAGAGCAGTGTACGCTTGTAAGTAAATCAAACACATGTTGGCACTATAATCCTCAAGAGATAATCTTCAAGTTATAATGCCTGACAAGCTAAGATGTTTGTTTTTTAAAATGCGCTCAAGCTCTAAATTTATTATTTAATAAATTTACGACTCACTAAAAATTGCTCAGTTGCTTCGAGTAAATTCTGTGCATAGACTTCTTGTTTAGCCGTGAGCCAACCCAAAACAAACCAGTCACTGGCTTCAAGTTCAGTTTGCTGAATATACTCAGCAGAAGAAGCCAAAATTTGGTATTCGCTTGCGGCAAGTTGCGCATCATTCAAAGCTTTACTGTATTTCTGCAAATTTTTAACATCATAAATTGAGGTTAAAATGGGAAAGCTAAACTTTAAGGCATGAATTTTAGTGGCCAGTTTATCTAAGCTTTCAAAATGAGTAATATCTGCGCCAGTCAAACTATCTTGCAAATTCTTATACTGATTTTGTAACGTATTCTGTGCGAACCATTTTAAATCTTGCGATTGTACTTTTTCTTCCTGCTCTAAGCTAAACATCAATAATTCTAGGTAATGATGTACATTTTGAGTAGAACGAACCAAATTGAACAATTTTTCTTTGGCATACAAAATATCTTTAGTCAAATTCGATGATGTATTGGGGTTTTGTAAAAATGCACCCAAAGTCGTTTGCATGTGTTGTAAGTGTTGCAAATGATCAAACTGTTGTTTGAAGGCACCAATTTGTGTGGCCCATTTGTCTGAAACCGCATCGTTCCAATCTTTAAACAGCGAAATACTCAAATACAAATGGTCTAAAGCCATTTGAGCCTGTTGTATATGCTCTTGTTCTGAAACCCCAGCAGAAATAGCCGCAATATTAGGCAGTAGGTGTTGTAATTGTTGAGCGATGAGTAAACGTAGGTTTTTACTGGCAGGATCTTTTTTACTCAAGCTCAACTCTTTGGCAAGTTTTGCTGTACTCACTTTTTGCTGCGTGACTAAAAGATGACCAAATTCAGCTTTACTGCGAACATCTAGCCAAAGTTGGTATTTTTTGACCCATTCAAAACTAAATGCCAAAAGTGTCTGCACAGAACCTGTTTTAAGTTCAAATTCGACTTCATGTATTTCATGTTGTGCTGTATCTGTTCTTACCTCGCCAATATCTAGACTGACTTCAATGTCCGTTTCTTCAAATTGAATAACCCGAAATGTACGTTGAATATCGGTTTCAAATTGAAGCTTTAATATGTCTTGGGAATCACCTAATGCATTTTTTAAAATTTGCTGTGCTTCAGCATCTTGCTGATAAAGGCTTAAATCAAGCTCAGGTGGCTGCTCAAGTTCACCCAAATCATAGTTATGTTCAAAACGATGTAAATGGCTTTTACCTGCTGCTTTTAAGGTTTGAATCCAACGATTTCCTTCCAGTCTTTGCCGTAAAGCAATGCCGTGTTGAGCAAGCAGACGCTGTTCAGTGTCATAATATTTTGCTTTAAGTTGAATAATTTCTGATTTTTTAGGATCTAAGGCTTTAAGCAGTGCATGACGTCGTGCTTCAGGAATTTGAAATTTTAATTCAACTTCAATCATAATTTTTCATCCTAGTTTTTGTTGCTATTTCTAAAACCAAATTCAGCATAAACATGCGTTCAAATCTATTTTCTTGTATCAAGCACAATTTGCACGATTCATTTAAAGTTTTCGATTGTAACGAAAATGGCGTTGCATGTAAGACTTGTGGGAAAGTTTATCGGCTAATCGTCTTTGAAATGAACTAAATTTAGTTATCACAGTCCTTTTATTTGCATAAAATATAAGCTAGTGTGAATAAAAATAACGGGATTAGGGAAAATGAATACAGCAATTAAGTTAGATTTTGAACATCTTCCAGAGCGAAAATTTCAGCTTCCAATTCAAAATTATCATGAGTTTTATCGGTTTTATTTGACTGAGCACCGTAACATTATGAGTCGACGGTTACATGTAGTGGGTAGTAGCATCGGTTTATATTTTTTTAGCAAAGCCATTCGTCAACGAAAAGCCCAATATTTTGTCTATGGACTATTATCTGGCTATGCCTGTGCTTGGATAGGACATTTTATCTTTGAAAAAAATAAACCTGCCAGTTTCAAGCAGCCTTTGTATAGTTTTATTTCAGATTGGCGCATGTTTTCTGATGTATTGCGTGGCAATTTAAGTCTAATAGATCGTACCTTAGATAAGGTTGAAAGCTAATTAAAATTTAGTTTTTGAAGAAAAATAGATATCTCCACTTTGTTTTATCTTAAATTGGAACTGTTTGTACATTTTGAAGCTAAATTTAAACTCATCAGTACTTGCAAAAATAACTCAGTATTTTACTATTAAGTGAATGATGAATCATTTATTTCATTTTGAATGAATAAACGAAATTATGTTGCAAGTTTTCCAAGCCTAGAGAGACCTTCTCTAGGCTTTTTTTTTATACTGCTTATTTTTAGAATAGTGATTAAAGTATGAATTGATTTATCTCTTGATTCATTTTAAGTACATAGTGGAATGTAGAGATCATATCGGAGGCATCAGACATTGGTATTGATTATTTTAAAATAAATTGAATATTAATGGATGGCTTCATATTTTAGATTGTTATGAACTGACTTTTACTACTTAAATAATAAAATAGAAAATCTTAAATTTTTTAACACTCGTTCTAATAGTAATTTTTATAAATTGAACTAAAGGATTAAAGAAGTCTCAGCAGAAGCGCTGAATCTTAGGCGTGATATGCCTATAATAGAGAAAATTTTAGTTTTGGCAGTTTTTATGCGCGGTTTATATTTGATTACCAATGATGATCCTATTGAATTGCTTTTAGCGAAGCTGGAAGGAGCAATGGCGACTTATGAAGTTGCTATATTGCAATATCGTCGTAAAAAAGTTGCTAAAGAAGATCAGGCATATGAAATTGAGTACATGAAATCGATGTGTGCACAATATAACGTACCTTTTGTCATTAATGATGATCTTGACGTTGCAGTGCAATATGGTGTGGGCGTGCATTTAGGGCAGAGCGATGGTTCGATTGCTGAAGCTGTTTCGCGTTTACCTAAGAATGTAGTCATTGGCTGTAGTTGTAATAATTCGATAGAACTTGCTGAACGCGCTATTGCAGAAGGTGCAACTTATGTGGCATTTGGGGCAATTTATGCAACAGGGACAAAACCTGAAGCAGGTCATATTGGTTTAGAGACTTTAAAGCAAGCCAAAGCAGAACTTAACGTACCCATTTGTGCAATTGGTGGTTTAACCGTTGAAAATGCAGGTGATGTGATCGAAGCGGGTGCAGATTTGTGTGCCGTAATTAGTGATATATTAGGCCGATCTATGTCTGCAGTTCCTGCAAGAATCGAAGAGTGGTCTGATTTATTTGCATCAAAAGCATAATTTTTTTGATAGAGCACGTTTTAATTTAAGTCGAGTATATTCATGAGCTTATCTCCAAAGCAAGAACAACTTTTTAAACAAGCCAGCAAGCATATTCCCGGTGGTGTGAACTCACCAGTACGTGCTTTCAATGGAGTGGGCGGTACACCTGTATTTATTGAAAAAGCCAAAGGGGCATATTTATATGATGTCGATGGTAAACGCTATGTCGATTATGTCGGTTCATGGGGCCCGATGATTTTAGGACATGCACATCCAGCCATCATCAAAGCAGTTCAAGAAGCTGCTGTTGACGGTTTGAGTTTTGGTGCACCAACGGTGCATGAAACCACTTTGGCAGATATTATTTGTGAAATTATGCCGTCGATTGAATTGGTTCGTATGACCAACTCGGGAACTGAAGCCACCATGACGGCCATTCGTCTAGCACGTGGTTATACCGGTCGTGACAAAATTGTCAAGTTTGAAGGTTGTTATCATGGACATTCAGACTCGCTTTTGGTCAAAGCAGGCTCAGGAATGTTGACCAGTGGAGAAGGCGAAGCGACTTCCGCTGGTGTACCTGCCGATTTTGCCAAGCATACGCTTACATTGCCATACAACGATATTGCACTGCTAAAAGAATGCTTTACCAAATTTGGTCATGAAATTGCAGGGGTCATTGTCGAACCTGTAGCAGGCAACATGAATTTGGTAAAACCGATTGATGGTTTCTTACAAGCGATTCGTGATGTCTGTGATGAACATGGTTCAGTGTTTATTATTGATGAAGTCATGACGGGTTTCCGTGTCGGTCTGGGCGGTGCACAAGCCCACTATGGTGTAACACCAGATTTAACCACTTTAGGTAAAATTATTGGTGCAGGCTTACCAGTCGGTGCATTCGGTGGTAAACGTGAAGTGATGGAATGTATTGCACCGCTGGGTAAAGTTTATCAAGCGGGGACTTTGTCTGGTAATCCTTTAGCGATGCGTGCGGGTATCGAAATGTTTAAACATTTACGTGCTGACGGTTTCTATGAAAACCTCACTGGGCAACTTGAAAAATTGCTTGTCGGTTTACAGGCTGCTGCGGATGAAGCGGGCATTCCCTTTAAAACCCAACAAGTCGGCGGAATGTTTGGTTTGTACTTTACCAATCAGACAGACATCACCAGTTTTGACTCAATGTTAAAATGTGATGTTGGCGCGTTTCGTAAATTCTTCCACGGCATGTTGAAACGTGGCGTAAATCTAGCACCATCTGCATTCGAGGCAGGATTCATCTCAGCTGCGCATTCTGATGAAGATATTGCTTATACAATTCAGTCGGCGCGTGAAACTTTTGCTGACATGAAATTCTCTTAAGTTTTTGGATTTAATCCAATAAAGTAAAAATAAATTGTTTCGCTATCAAGCCTGTGGTTGAAGGACAATGGGCTTGATAGGTTCAAATTATTCATTAGGATATCCATGTGAAAACCAAAAACTATTTAATGCTTGAAGATGCTGAATTTCTATTGCATCAAGCGCATCAATACGCTATTAAAAATCAGTTTAATGTGAGTATTGCTGTGGTAGATGAAACGGGTACTTTACTGTGCATGAAACGTATGGATGGCGTAGCCCCGATGACCGCAAATTTAGCTGTCGAAAAAGCCAAATGTTCAGCCATGAGTCGCAGCCCGTCTAAATTATTTGAAGATATTAGGGTCTGTTGACAATTGTTGCCTAAAAAAATAGCGAGATAGTAAAATCAAATCGCCAAACCCAATTTTACACTCGCTATGCCTCGTACAATGCTGAATGATCAACACTGGTCTAAGTTAACTACCATTTTCCGTCACTTTAATATTTATCTCAAATTAAATTTGAGGAATTTTATCGAAGCTATTCTATTTAGGATACGTACAGGTTGTCCTTGGAGAGATTTACCTCAGGAATTCGGTAAGCCAAACTCTATTTTCAAGAAATATAATCGCTGGTCTAAAAAAAATAAACTTATGAATATATTTAAGTTATTTAGTCAGCATGCTGATAAAGAATGGATTTTTATTGATGGTAGTCATGTTAGAGCACATCAACATTCAGCAGGAATTAAGAATCAAGATATTTCTAAAAGTATCGGTGGCAATAGTTCTAAAATACATTTAGCAATTGATTCAAATGGTAATCCAATTGAGTTTATTATTTCTGACGGAACTTCTCATGATATGAAAATTGCCCCAGATCTTGTATCAAAACTAGATTTAAGTGAATCAGAAATGCTGTGCGCTGATAAAGGTTACGATTCTAAAAGTCTTAGAAAGCAAATTCAAGACAGCAAAACAAAACCAAATATTCCTAGAAAATCAAATACAAAGTCTAGTAATGATCACATGGATTGGTATATGTATAAAATCAGACACTTAGTTGAGAATTCATTTTGTAGATTGAAACAATTTAGGGGGATTGCGACACGATATGACAAGCTAAAGCGTAATTATCAAAGTGCAGTTGCTTTAGCTTGTATATTTATATGGTTACCGTTATAGAGTGAATTATGAGCAGGAAATGTCAACACACCCTATTAGGAACGGTCAAATGGGTTTTTTGACCATGGAAAGTTTCTCAGGAATGCTGGAAGGTGGTGAGCCGATTTTGTATCAAGGTCAACTGGTAGGTGCAGTAGGTGTATCTGGAGTGAAATCATTTGAAGATGCAGAAATTGCACAGCATGCTATTCAGATATTTTTGACACATGTTTCTAATCAATTGAATTCTTAGATTTGATAATAAAAATGTAATGATTTAGTTCTGAATATGGAAACTATGTTTGTTATTAGGCTAAAAATATAATGCAGTCATACGCAATTTATGGTTCAGGTTTTTATCCATGACATTCAGTTCTCTTTGATTTTTCAATCAATTGAAATAATTTTTAGTCAAAATCGGAAAAAACGTCATCAAATTGAGTGTTGTGCATTGTAATTCTGCGTCAAGCTTTCTATCATGGCCGGCTTGTTTTCGCGATCAGCTTGGAATTTGAACATTGAGTAATTTTCTAATCGAACATCTGATACATCGTGATGAGGATTTTATGGTGATCCATAAACCTGCAGGTGTACTGACCGTTCCAGGTAAAACTGAAGATTTACAAGACTGTGTCATCAACCGATTACTAAAAATAGAACCTAAAACATTACTGATTCATCGTTTAGACCGTGATACTTCAGGTATCTTGGTTTTTGGCTTGACCAAATGGGGACAAAAAACCATTTCCCGTCAATTTCAAGAACGTCAAACCTCAAAAAATTATCAAGCTATTGTCGCAGGTCATCTTAAAGGAGAAGGTACGATAGATGTACCTGTTATTTACGATCCTGAACATCCACCTTTACATATTGCCGATCCTAAGCATAACAAGCCTGCTTTAACACATTGGCAAGTGATTGAACATTTTGAAATTCAAGGACAGGCAGTAACGCGTGTCAAACTCACACCTATTACAGGCCGCTCACATCAACTTCGGGTACATATGCAATATCTGGGTCATCCTATTATTGGGGATACTCTCTACGCTGTACCAGAGCAGCAGAAGCTTATTCCAAGATTATGTTTGCATGCTGAACGTTTAAGTTTTCATCATCCACAAAGTCAGGCATTGCTGGAGTTTTATTGTCCTGTGCCTTTTTAAATTAAAAAGTTCTAATCGTTATTAAATCTGCTCACATTTTAGTGAGCTTTATGTCAAAATATATTGCTTAAAGACCTATTTTTTTGCTCAAATACTACTCAAGTTTTGGGCTTGATAATAAGTGTCCTCATTTTTAGATAAAGGTGGAAAAATTGCATCAGTTTGCTATTGGTCAGCGTTGGTTATCAGACACAGAAACAGAGCTTGGTCTAGGAGTTCTGATTGATGTTGATGAACGATCGGTTAGCATATTATTCCCGAAAAGTGATGAAACACGTGTTTATGCACGTAATAATGCACCTTTGTCGCGTATTGTTTTTAACATTAAAGATGAATTACAAGATCAAGAAGGCATCAAGTGGTTGGTGGAGTCTTTTGAAGATCGTCATGGTGTGGTTCGTTATAATGTGATTCGTACTTTAGAAGATGGTACTGAAGAGCGAAAATCACTCAATGAAACTCGTTTGGGTGCGCATATTCAGTTGTCTAAACCATTAGACCGTTTGCTTGCCAGTCAGGTGGATTATAAAGAATGGTATGACTTACGTATTGAAGCGTTGCTGATGCAAGCCAATATGAAAGCTAGTCCATTACGCGGCATGGTTGGTGCGCGCGTGGGTCTGATCCCACATCAGCTTTATATCGCGCATGAAGTCGGGCAGCGTTTTGCACCGCGTGTTTTGCTTGCTGATGAGGTCGGTTTAGGTAAAACTATTGAAGCGGGCTTGATTATTCATCAGCAACTAAAAACGGGTCGTTCTGATCGTATTTTAATTTTAGTGCCAGATTCACTGCAATATCAGTGGATGATTGAAATGCGCCGTCGTTTTAATCTCCAATTTTCTTTGTTTGACTTAACCCGAACAGCCTCTATTAAAGAACATGATCCCGATTTAAATCCGTTCTTAACTGAGCAATGTATAATTGCCAGTGTTGATTTAATGGTCGATCATGATGACTTGCGTGAACAAGCCCTAGATGCTGGTTTCGATCTGCTGGTGGTCGATGAAGCACATCACTTGATGTGGAGCGAAGAGCAGGGCGGAAATGATCGTTACGACTTGATTGAAGAACTTGCTGAAAAAACGCCAGGGGTGTTGCTATTGACAGCCACGCCTGAACAATTGGGTGTGGAAAGCCATTTTGCCCGTTTACGTTTGCTTGATCCACAACGCTTCAGTTCACTTGAGCGTTTCTTAGATGAAGAAGTGCAATATCATCATACTGCAAAAATTGCAGAAGTGTTGATGTCAGATTTGCCTTTAGAACCAGAACATTTAGCAGCAATTGAAAGTTTACTGGGTCATAGCATTCAAGATGTGCCAGAACAACGTTTCCGTGCGATTCATGAATTGTTAGACCGTCATGGAACAGGTCGAATTTTGTTCCGAAATACCCGTGAAGCGATTCAAGGTTTTCCAGGGCGTGACTGTCAGCCTGCTGCATTACCTGCACCAGAGCATTGGTCGAAAGATGGTAAATTACGTGAGCAAATGTGGCCTGAAGAAGCTCAGCTAGATGGGTCTTGGATGGAACACGACCCACGTGTCATGTGGCTCATGGAAATGCTCCGCACTGGCTTGAAACACAAGAAAGTCTTATTGATTGCACGTACTGGTCCAGTGGTTGAAGCTTTAGAAAATGTGCTGCGTTTACATGCCGGTATTCGTACTGCTATGTTCCATGAAGGCATGAGTTTATTGGAGCGTGACCAAGCTGCTGCTTATTTTGCTGAAGATTCTTATGGTGCACAAATTTTATTATGTTCTGAAATTGGTTCCGAAGGACGTAACTTTCAGTTTGCTTCAGATTTAATTTTATTTGATTTGCCTGCAAATCCTGATGTTTTAGAACAGCGAATTGGTCGTTTAGATCGGATTGGTCAAGAAAATCGGATTCAGATTCATGTACCTTATCTAATCGGGACAGCGCAAGAACGTATGTTCCGTTGGTATAATGAAGGGTTAAATATTTTTACCAATATTTCACCAACAGCTCAAACACTGCAAGAAAACTTCCTTGTTCAATTAAAAGAATGTTTATTGGCAGATGTAGGTCAACAGTTCGAAGATTTACTCGAAGAAGTGAGTGTGCAACGTGAAGCTTTAGAAAGCGAGTTGCAAGCAGGGCGTGACCGTTTGCTTGAATACAATTCTTGCCGTCCAATTGTGGCGCAAGAAATTGTGAAAGCACTTGAAGATTATGATGACAACACCACCTTGCCGATGTTTATGAAGCGATTCATGGCATCGACCAATATTGACTTTGATGAGCAAAGTAATGGTACAGTCATTATTAAGCCAACAGACCAAATGCAAGTTCAAGGTTTATCTCTTGATGAAGAAGGGATGACCGCGACATTCTACCGTGATCAAGCACAAGTTCGTGAAGATGCACAGTATTTGACTTTAGAACATCCTTTCACTGAAAGTGTCATGGAAATGATTAATACCCAATCATTTGGTAGCACCAATGTTTCAGTTTTAAAATCTGCGGCTTTACCGCAAGGTTCAGTATTACTTGAAGTTTGGTTTAAAGTGGATGTTGTTGCTCCAAAAGCGTTAAATTTACCTTCAAGCTTACCGCAACAGTTAATTCGGGTATTACTCAGTGAAAAAGGTCAGGATTTATCAGATAAAATTGCACCTGAAATTTTAAAACCTTATTTGCATCACCTTGATGGTAATAGCTGTCGTCAAGTGGTTAAAGCACGTCGTGATGTGATTGAACAACGTTATACTCAAGCATTAGAAATTGCGAAAACAGCTTTGCCTAACTTTAAGCAACAGGCAAAAGAGATTTACGGCAATAAGTGGCAATATGAAATTGATCGCTTAACGTATTTAAAGCAATTTAATCCAAGTATCCGTGAAGATGAAATTGCACGTTTACAGAAATTGCAGAAAGAAGGCATTGGTTTGCTTGATAGCTTATCTGTCACACCAGAAGCCATTCAAGTTTTAGTGGTGGTTAAGCCTTAATTTTTCATGAGCATTTTTAATTAAAGTCTGGTTATGAATGGATAAAAGCATCTTCGGATGCTTTTTTTTATATGCATTGATTGAAGCGGGAGATATAACTAAAAATAAAGTCGATATAAAATTGAAAATTTCTACATCAAATGATTAAAGATGATGGCTGAGTCATGAGGGTTTAATCAGGATAAATAAATTGACTCTCATCGCTAGAGTATTTTGATGATACATCGTCTGGAATAAAACATGACGACTCAAAATGCTCATCTACAATAGTTATATTTTAGCTTCATCCAGATGACGCGCACCCTCTAAAATCATTCGAATCATGATCATCGTTTGCTCTGCGATTTCTTTACGTTCATTTGCTGGGATATCGATGACTTTCGCTCCCATATTAAACACCAATTGGGTGATCGCTTTTGCAACCAAATTGGGGTGGTAAAGTTTGCTATGATTTAACCTTTCTAACACAATCAAATCATCTTTAAGTTCTTGTTGAAAATAATTTAATTGACGTTCAACAGCTAATTTATAAGATGCCGATCCCGTATACGCTTCACGCAATAATAAACTTAAATTTCCTTCATCTGCATCTAACTGTGTAATAAAAACCTCAACAGAACTTCGAATAATACTATTTTGTTTGGAGGCTTTTAATCGGGCTTCAAGAAAAATTTGACGCAAGACAAGCCCAGAACGGTCAATCAATTCAATCGCGAGTTCATCAATATCTTTAAAATGCCGATAAAAACTATTGGGTGCAATTCCAGCTTCGCGAGCGACTTCGCGTAAACTTAAAGACGCAATACTTTTTTGAGGGCCAATCAAATTAAGTGCCGCTTGAAACAGTTCTTCTTTGGTAATGGTGGCTTTACGACCGACTGTACGCACGATGACTGGCTCATGAAGGTGATTTTGAGCTTCAGTTTGAATCGTAATATTTTTTCTGACAGAAGACTGGGTCATATTTTTCAAAGCATTAGAGATACTTAAACAGTATAGCGGTTGCGGCTGGACTTGTGAAATGAATAAAAACACTACACATGTATATACAAATATATATACATGTGTATAATAATTAAAATTCAATCGCGTGGTCTTTGCTATGCATGTTTTAGAAAAAATTAAATCTCCCCTAGGTTCATTCGCTGAAAGTGTTATTGATCAGCATGCAGCTAATTTTTGGTTGCAGAAATTTAATCCGCTTTGGTCATTTAGCGAAGCATTAGGTAAAATTGTTAAAAAAGAAACACCCGCTCAGCATATGGTGAGTTTAACGATTCAGTTCAATCGTCATTTTGATGTCGGCCAAGCAGGTCAGCATCATCCTTTGTTTATCAATGTGAAAGGTATTCGATATGAGCGCAGCTATAGTCTGACGCAAATTGATGCACAACATGTGATGTTGACTGTAAAAAAAGTTGATCAGGGTAAAGTCAGTTCTTGGCTTGTAGAACAGTCTCAAGTCGGTGATGTACTTGAGTTTGGACAACCTTATGGTGATATGTTATTACCAGAAGATGCTCAACCTATGATTTTGCTGGCTGCGGGGAGTGGAATTACTCCTATGCTAAGTTTGTTGAAAGCTTTAGCGAAAACACAGCGAATCACTCAAGCACCGATTCATTTAATGTATTGGGTCAGCAAATATAATGATTTTGCTTTCAAAGCGCGCTTTGAAGCTCTAGCAGCACAGTATCCTAATTTTTCATTTCAGGTGTTTTATACCCAAGAGAGTGATGCAGGCGATCGTCTTAGTCAGCAACATGTAGCTTTAGTAGCTGATATTGAAAGTAGTGTGGTGTATGCCTGTGGGCCATCGGGATTTGTAACTCAGGCCGAGCAATTATTTACTCATGCACACAGCTTTAAAAGTGAAGCTTTTAGCATGACTCCAGTTGAAAATTCTGAGCTTGGTTTTGTCAATATCACCTTATTGAAATCCAAAAAAATACTGACCATTCCAAAAGGTCAATCTATTTTAACCAGTCTTGAACAGCAAAATATTAAACCGACCCATGGTTGTCGAATGGGAATTTGTAATAAATGTGTTTGTTCTAAAGCTGAAGGATCGACCAAAAACTTGGTCAATGGTAGCCGAAACTCAGAACCCGGCAATATGCTGAAAATCTGTGTGAATTCTGCACAATCTGATCTTGTTATTGATTTATAAGTGAGTCCAATACGATGAATATGCCCGTTAAAATGCAATATTTTAAAAATCCAAAAAATGTTGAACTCACTGCTTCTCAATTAGACGATTTGGCGCGTGAGTTGGATGCAATTAAGCAAGAACAATTAGATGATATTGGCGAAAAAGATGCAAAATACATTCGCCGTGTTTATTCAACTGTTCGCTACAGCTCGATTGCTGGTCGTGCTTGTTTATTTGCAGGTTGGTTTCCGCCAGCATGGGTGTTAGGCACAGGTTTACTTAGCTTTGCCAAAATTATGGAAAATATGGAGTTGGGTCATAATGTTATGCACGGTCAATATGACTGGATGAATGATCCAAAATTCAATGGTTCAACCTACGACTGGGATATTGTCGGTACAGCCGATGACTGGCGTCAAACCCATAACTATCGACATCATACCTATACCAATATTAAAGGGATGGATGATGATATTGGATATGGTTTACTTCGCCTTTTTCCAGAGCAGCGTTGGAAACCAGGTTTTCTGTTACAACCGCTTTATGCCATTCCATTTTGTTTGTTATTCCAATGGGGCGTAGCTGTTCAAAATTTGGAAATTGGTAAGGTTTGGTTTGGACGTAAAAGCAAGCAAGAGCTTAAAGAACAGTGGAAACCATTACAGAAGAAAATTACCAGGCAATTGTTTAAAGATTATGTGTTTTTTCCCTTAATTGCAGGTCCAGCAGCATTGCCTGTATTGGCGGGTAATTTTGTGGCAAATGGTATTCGTAATATTTGGACTTTTAGTATTATTTTCTGTGGACACTTCACTAAAGATGTTGAGGTTTTTCCAAAAACTGTACTTGAAAATGAAAGTCGTGGTCATTGGTATATGCGTCAAATCCGTGGTTCTTCTAACTTAACAGGTTCAGAAGCTTTCCATATTTTGACTGGACATTTAAGTCATCAGATTGAACATCATTTATTTCCTGATATTCCGGCGCGTCGTTATCGTAAGATGGCACCAAAAGTACAAGTAGTATGTGAAAAATATGGTTTGAACTATAACAATGCCAGTTTAGTTAAGCAGTATGGTAGTGTACTTAAACGGATTGTAAAGTTTGCTTTCCCATTTAAAAAGTAACTGCTCATTAGATGAAAAACAAACGAAAAACCACTTTAAATGAAGTGGTTTTTTTATACGATTAATATTGGATAGATGCTCTGAGTGTTTTAATTAGATTCAAATAATTCTGAGTGTTACGCGATTTATTATATTTAATTTTGCATAATTCGAGTTTTGGTTTGAAGCATTTAAAGAGAATAAGCAAAGTGGGGATGTTGAGGTGTTGGATTTTCACTAAAGCAAATATTGATATCTTTCAATCATTTCATGGGAATCAATAAATTTATATTCTATTTATGATTCATAGTTTGATTGTCGATGATAAACAGCGAATCTAAAATGTTAGAAATCGCTTTGAATAGCCGTTATCCTTATTTAAATAGGCATTCATGTTTCTATCTTTAGCAAAGCGTAAACATTGTAAATAGAAGTATTAAATTGCAATTTGAATATTTGGAGAGAGTGGTGGAAGTGTTTTATTAACGCCCATCATATAAGGATAATCGGCAAGTGCAAGCATTTCATGATCTTCAACGCTATTGCCATAGGCGTAAATTACAGCATAATCATCCAAATTGTATTGGTCTAAAATACGCTGTTTTTTTTGTTCAGAACTACAATCTGGAGTGGTGTATTGTCCTGTGTAAAGCTGATTGATTTTTTCGGTTTCAGTACAAATCAAATCAATTTCTAATAACTCACAAACTGATTTTAAATAAACATCAATTGATGCTGAAACCAGTACTACATCATCACCTAAAGCTTGATGCTGTTTTAATTGTTTCAATAGTGCAGGATTTAATTGCGACATCAAACTACTGGCATATTGTTGTGCAAGTTGTTGAAGTTGTAAAGCATCCGCATTGCTAAACATGGCACGAAATAATTTAGAACGCATTGCATGCGCAGGATAAGCTTTCAAATAATAAGCCTGTATCCACGGTAAAATTTTAATCGTTTTTTTGACAATATGACGTTTCGAGAGCGCATGAAAAATAAAACCTGTGAAACTATCCTTGCTACACAGAGTTCCATCAAAATCGAAGAGCGCTAGATTTTTATTCTTTTTGCTCGTTGCATACATGATTGATATCTTCCATTTACCCGTGTTGCAAACCAGTTGGTGTTATAGTCGCGGCTGAGTTTAGGTCCCGAAATGACGACTTCAGGCATCATAGCATAAATTGGCTCTTTACCTGTTTTCTCTTGATAGAGTTTAGCTACAGCACGGTAGGTGGCTGTATCTTCAAATTTTTTCTCTTTTTCTTTTTTTAAGTCGGTACGAATTTGTCTTGGTGTAACCAAAATATTATGACTGGCAAATACACTAATCAGTTCACGTTCAGATTGGCTGCTGGCAGAACGAATAGAACCTTCTTTGTTATAGAGTAATAAGTCACCATCTAAATCCAGTTCAGCCACTGTTAAATCATTCAACATACTTTGAAAAGCCGCATTACGACTAGAGTACATACCCGAATTATAATCGGCAAAACGATAAATCGCTTTATCATATTCGGCTGAGTACATCATTAAACGATGAATACCATAATATAAGCCACCATACTGGCTATACAAATCGGTACGTAACTCAGCAATATTGCCACCTTGACGTTTATGTTCTTTAGCATAGCCAATATGGACTTGCATTGAACCTAAAGTAGTGACTGGATTCAATTTTTCAGCCAGATCTTGTCCCACCATTTTGGCAGCACCTGTCAGCACACTGACATGGTAATGTTTAGACATATAGTCAAAAATTTCACGGTAGAGTTCATCCAGTTGACGCTCTGTTTTAACGCGGCGCATCTGACTTAAATAATTATCTGCGGGACTTGGTTGATTTTTTAAAACATCTTGAAAGTATCCTGCAACTGTGCCGCCAATTGCATCACCTAATTTATCTTTAAATTTTTCGTCTAAGCGATCTTGAACTTCTTTAACTGCCTTTTCACCTAAGCCTGCTACTTGAGGGTCAGCAATAAAATTAGATTCTTGGTCAACCACAGCGACAATACTGCAAATATTTTCTTTACTCTGAGGAATGCCCAATTGTTCGGTAATATCAAAAATATCATCTGCCCAAGCGCTACGATCATTCACGCGCGGTGGAAGAATACGCTTAATCTGGTCTGATTCTAGTGTCGGCTCATTATTTTTTGACCACCAAGAACGATCTCCGCAAGCCACTAGACTTAGAGATAAAACCAGTATACTCAATGGTTTAAAATACGATGTAATAACAAGTCTGTTCTTCATAGCGACGAAAAAATATTCCAAGAGGATAAGCCAAAACCGCAGATGCAGTATACTATGTTGCTCAAAAAAGTGATGAATTTATATGTATATTGCTCGGTATCAAATGTCAAATAAATTAGCCGATACTCATTGATATAACATAATCGAAAAAATGTAGTGAATAAAGAGGGTGACTACAGGTTAATCCTGTAAAGGCAATATTGGATATTGAGATAGCAGTCGACGCAGTGTAATTAAATTGCTGCGTTAAATAAGAGATTCATCGAAAGTTGGGCTTTTTATAACGCTCGTCTTTATTCGCGTTGTTATTTAACTGGAATTAACCCCACCAGATTCATATAACAACCAAAACTCGGTCAGGGTTCGGGTTAGAACTACAATTTTATAGTTTAAGTATTCTCCTTAGTTTTGTTTAATTGAATATTAAGTAAATCGAGCAGACTATGAAAATGGTTAGTTTAAGCCTTTTGGGGATCTTGTTTACCGGGTGCAATAGTAGTGCGGTTGAAACACCACAACACACAAGCGCATGTAAAAGTTATTACGCTATGAGGTCTGCTCCGATTGCGCCACATGCATTAGAGGATCTTAGCCTGAAGTGTCAGGAATCAAATCAGATTAAATAAACTATATGAATAGTATTAAGGCCCAGTCGTGTGATTGGGCTTTTTTAACACTTACACTTTATAAAATAAAAGTATGATTTTTTAGGCTTGAGTTCAATCCAAATGCCAAATATTCATTTAAAAAAACTAGATAAACTCATGGATGATGTGGTTTCGAAAAAATCCAATAACTGAAAAATATTAATAGGTTATAAGGTATATGGTGAACTAATGAAAGATCGCACATTCTTTGAAAAAGTGGTTGGTTCAGCTATGGAACCGAGTAAGCGAAAATATAAGAATATTAAAATTAAAGTCACTCAGGATGATAATCAGCTGTGTGAACTTACTAAAGTCATGCAGTAAGTGGTTATTTTATAAATAAAGTTTGCTTTATTACTCCCTAGAGCGTATAAAGCTAACTCGTTGATGCGGGATGGAGCAGTCTGGTAGCTCGTCGGGCTCATAACCCGAAGGTCGTTGGTTCAAATCCAGCTCCCGCTACCAACGAAAAAAATTCAAAGTTTATATACTCACCTTCCAATAAGGTGAACCGTACCGGGTTTGTCGGAGAGTCAATATTCTGAGAGACTATCCCGATGACAAAATTAAAATATACCCCTGAAATCAGAGAAAGAGCGGTTCAATTATTGATTGAATCTGAAAAAGATTATCCATCGAATTGGGCTGCAATCACAGCAATTGCACCTAAGATTGGCTGTATTCCTGAAACACTACGTTCCTGGCATCAGAAGTATTTGAATCAACAGAATCCAATCAAAGTACAGCAGCTTTCAGACCAAGAACGCATTAAACAACTTGAACGCGAAAATAAAGAACTGCAACGCGCCAATGAGATTCTACGTAAAGCAGCCGCTTTTTTCGCCCAGGCGGAGCTCGACCGCCCACACAAATAATGGTGGATTTTATCCATAATAATAAAGAGCTGTACGGAGTCGAGGCGATTTGTAGAATTTTACCGATCGCACCTTCAACCTATTACCGGACTCTAGATCTCTGCGATGAGAAGCATTGCTTCGCAAGGGAACATCGAGCAAAGCGAGATTTACATGACTTGCATCATGCTGAGGAGATTAAGCGAATTTGGAAAGAAAGTTCAGGTCGATACGGTGTGCGTAAGGTCTGGCAACAACTGAAACGTGAAGGCTATATTATTGCACGCTGTACAGTTGCTCGATTGATGTAAAAACTAGGTATACAAGGTGTTTGGCGTGGTAAGAATAAACAAACTACCCGTAGCCGAGATGATCAAAAACGAGCAGATGACTTGGTGAAACGCAATTTTAGTGCTGATCGACCTGACCCTTGCGAAGCAGTGCTTCTCAGGTCAGTGACTTTACGTATATTCAAACAAATTCAGGCTGGGTCTATACCGCCTTTATTATTGATGTGTTCTCACGAGCCATTGTTGGATGGAAAGTATCTACACGAATGAATACAGATATGGTGCTCGATGCATTAGAGCAAGCATTGCATGATCGAGGCATGCCAAAGAACGTGATTCATCATAGTGACAGAGGCGTGCAATATCTTTCCATTCGTTATACCAATCGTTTAGAAGCAGCAAATTTACGAGCATCAGTCGGTACGACCGGTGATTCATACGATAATGTGAACCGTACCGGGTTTGTCGGAGACTTTTTTATTTAAGTTAGGCCACCTGACCTAACGGGTTAATCTTATCATAGTACATTGCTTCAAACTCAAAAGGCGATACATAACCCAGTGCACTGTGTACACGCTTTTTATTGAACCAATCTACCCAGTTTAGTGTCGCAAGTTGTACATCTGCTAAACCTTGCCAATCTGCTTTTAGATATTCAATCACCTCTGTTTTGTATAAGCCATTCATCGTTTCAGCCAAAGCATTATCGTATGAATCACCAGTCGTACCGACTGATGCTCGTAAATTTGCTGCTTCTAAACGATTGGTATAGCGAATGGAAAGATATTGCACACCTCTGTCACTATGATGAATCACGTTCTTTGGCATGCCTCGATCATGCAATGCTTGCTCCAGTGCATCGAGCACCATGTTTGTATTCATACGTGTTGATACTTTCCATCCAACAATGGCTCGTGAGAACACATCAATAATAAAGGCGGTATAGACCCAGCCTGAATTTGTTTGAATATACGTGAAGTCACTGACCTGAGAAGCACTGCTTCGCAAGGGTCAGGCTGATCAGCACTAAAATTGCGTTTCACCAAGTCATCTGCTCGTTTTTGATCATCTCGGCTACGGGTAGTTTGTTTATTCTTACCACGCCAAACACCTTGTATACCTAGTTTTTGCATCAATCGAGCAACTGTACAGCGCGCAATAATATAGCCTTCACGTTTCAGTTTTTGCCAAACTTTACGTACACCATATCGACCTGAACTTTCCTTCCAAATTCGTTTAATTTGTTCAGCATGATGCAAGTCATGTAAATCTCGTTTCGCTCGATGTTCTGGATTGTCCGCGAGATCTAAAGTCCGGTAATAGGTTGAAGGTGCGATCGGTAAAATTCTACAAATCGCCTCGACTCCGTACAGCTCTTTATTATTATGGATAAAATCCACCATTATTTGTGTGGGCGGTCGAGCTCCGCCTGGGCGAAAAAAGCTGCTGCTTTGCGTAAAATTTCATTGGCATGCTTTAATTCTTTGATTTCACGTTCCATTTGCTTCATTTTTTCTTGATCAGATATCTGTTGTACTTTGACAGGATTTTGTTGATCTAAATATTTCTGATACCAAATACGAAGTGTTTCAGGCGTACAACCAATCTTAGGTGCAATAGCTGTGATTGCGGCCCAATTCGATGGATAATCTTTTTCGGATTCAATCAATAATTGAACCGCTCTTTCTCTGATTTCAGGGGTATATTTTAATTTTGTCATCGGGATAGTCTCTCAGAATATTGACTCTCCGACAAACCCGGTACGGTTCATGGCATGTTAAAAATAAATTTACAAGCAGTTCGGTGGTTTAGGAATGCCCGCTAAGCGACTTAAATGACGTGCGACTAACCCTGTCTTAAACTGTTCTTGTAATACGGCGTTGTTAATATCTGAGCTGACAGTTTTCATCAAAAACTTAATTAATGGCCGTGTTGCAGGCGAGTGTCCAAACTGATGATAAAACTGGCGCACGGCTTGTAATATTTGAAAGTGCCAAGGCGTTAATTCTAAATCGAGCTTCCTTGCCAATTCTTGTGCAACGTTTTCATTCCAGATGGTGTAATCGACTAAATGACCATCTTGATCGAGATCTAAGTTCATGATTATACTCAAATTAAGCTAAACGGATACAACGGCTATAGGCTAGACACAGATCTGCAAATTGCTCATAAGAAATCACGATTGCATTTTCTAAGATTTGACTGGCTAAAATTTCTGCATCACGATCTAATATGTAAAACTGATTCAATTGTTGAATAAACGTATGTTGAAAATGTAAAACCGATTCACCCATTAAAATGACACGATCTTCTGAGCTATACGTTTGTGCTAATTTTGACAAAGCAGAAGGGGTAGCAGAATAACTACTTTGAATCAGATATAAACTTTTATTCGACATGCGATTTTACTCTTTTTTTACCAGTACAGAACAAAATCAAAATTTTGGATCAATTGACTATTCAATTCAACAAATTCAATTTCTTGCTCGGTATGCTCTACAAAATATGATGCCCGATGTTTATTTTCTATCAAAATTGGGGTCAGATCATAAAATTCAAAACTGTCAATCATATTTGAAGCAAGCTTGAATGCGTGTTTAAACTGATCGAATTGAAGGTTCGAATTTAGCAAACTTAAAGCAGCATCCTGTAATAAGACTTTGACTTCACAACCGAAAGTTGCCAATACCATGGTCGCAGCTAAACTTTCATGAACTTGTAAATTGGCGAGATTCGCTTGAGTTAAAATAACGAGTACGGTTTTCACACAATTTACCTTTTAAAAGCAAAAAATTCCGAAAAATAATATCTTAGAATTGAATTAGACGTTGTGTTGATTGTATGGCATCGGCAAGTTCGCCGAGCCCAACCAGTTCAAAACCTGATGCTAGATTGTATTGACTAATCTGATGGCGCTGGGCATTTTCTTCATCACTAATTCCACGGGATAATGCAGCACTCACGCAAACGGGTAAGCGAATCGCAAGTGTTAGCCATTCATTCATTAAATGACATTGGTCATCCGGAACCCATTGTAAATTGTTGGCAACAGAAACGCCGTCTTGATAGAAAAACACACGGAAATCTTGCTTTTTAGCGTGTAAGGCGCGTGCTAATCCAAGTGCATGCCAAGCATAAATAGAGGTGGGGGCGGAAGTAATTAGTAATAAAGTGCTCATTGCAATTCACTTGAGGAATGACCAATCCAATGTTGATGCATCCAGACGTCATAATAAAAAGGTAGTATACAATAATTTTAGGTGGTAGCTAAAGAATTTGGAACCAAATATTAAAATTATTATAGAAATATTTGTTTAAAAATAATGAGTTATTAGTTTTTTGAAATTTAAAAACTATTGATACCTTTCTTTTATCTACCTTGGCCAACTTGCTCATACAAATTATTTGGCAATAAAGCTCAATGAATCGGAAGCCAAATGTACAGTTAAAATCCAAGTAATTGAACGAAAGTGATGAAAAGCTTTGGCTGAAAAACAGAATGTCATTAATCAAGTGAATGCAGATTATGATCAAGTTAAATCTGAACAAAGAACCAAAGTTGAAACAGTTATAAGTGAGGTGCAAAAAATTATTGATCGTTCTGTCTATAACAACGTGTATCTTGAGATGATGGGATTTCAGCAATTAATTCACTTATCAGCAGTGATTCCAGCTAATCTTTTTGTGCTTTGTCCAAATCTTCAAAAAATGGAATTAGGTCAAGGTAAAACTGTATTCTTATGTGGGCAGTGGATACTGTGGCGAAATATAATGCTTGTAAGGCATGTCATGGCGCAATTGTGAAGGCCCCCAAGTGAGGGCTGCATTCCCATTCGATTTCAATAAAAGTTAATGTCACAGTTTGTGTACAGTGTGTGAATCAATGCATTTAAATGAGGGTTTTTTCTTATAAAGCCATCAAGTTAAATATGGTGTAAATTCTCTATACATCATGCTTAAAGCTAACACGCACATCATTAGAGATAAACCTTTAAGCAAAGCACTCTGTATTTTTAAATTATGTAGAATTTTTTTTAGACTCCAAGAAAAAAACACATAAAAACAACCAATAACAGCCAAAGTTAAAACGGTTATTACGATTATAAAGAATGTTTGTTCTTTCAGGCTATATGCTCCAAAAATTGCAGGAACAAGTGCTAGATAAAATGAAATAGTTTTAGGATTACTCAGGGTGATAAACAATCCATCTCTATATGAAAAAAGTGTTTCTTCAAGGGTGTTTTTATTTTGTATTTGCAGTAAATCTCCTTTAAAAGACCAAAAGCTATAAGCTAAATACAATAAATATATGCTGGATAGCATCACCAAATAAAAAGAAAAATTTGGAATTAGTTTTGTCAGTGAAGAAACTAAAAAAATAGAAATAAGTAAAAAAATGATATCACCTGTGATAAGTCCAAAGAGCATCATTACGCCATGTTTATAGCCATGTGTAAGTGTTTTAAACATTAGTCCTGTCATTCCCGGACCAGGCAAAATCGCAGCTAAAGCTAGAGTAAAAATATATGTGGTGAATTGTGTAAGATAGTCCATACAAGAATAGATCAAGGGAAAAGTTACACATATTTTTCGTTAAAAACAAAGATTAAAATGATCTATTTATTCCATAAAAAACTTAAAAAAGGGTATAGAATTACTTTTTTGGTTAATTACTTGAGTATTCATGCCTAAAAATAAAAAAATTGATAAAACGGATGTAAAGATTTTGGAGTTACTGCAGAAAGACTCACGTATTACAACAGCTGAATTATCTGAGCAATTGAGCTTATCGACCTCTCCTTGTTGGCGTAGAGTCAAACAGCTTGAAGATACAGGTATTATTCAAGGATATGGAGTATTGCTTGACCGTAAAAAAATAGATTTAGGCGTAATGGTATTTGTACGAGTGTCTATAGATAGTCATAGCGAGAAAGAAGCAAAAAAATTTGAAGAAGAAGTAATGGCTTTAGATTATGTGGTTGCATGTTACAGCATTGGAGGGGATGCAGATTTCTTACTCCATGTTGTATCACCAGATCTTGATACTTATGCTGAATTTTCAATGTCGACGATTAGAAGACTACCTGGGATAAAAGAAATGCAAAGTATGTTTGCTTTAAAAGAAATAAAGCCCTTTGCAGGCTTTCCAGTTAATATTTATCCATAAAATATTTATTTAGGTTAAATTTTCTAAAATTAACATAATACACCTTATGTTAAGGGCTTGATTCATGGGTCTTTGCCATCTGAGTTATGAATCAATTTTTGCAATATCTACAACATCATTTTTTAGTCTATCAAGTTCTTCATAGACTTTTTGATCAAGTTTAGGTCTAACCTTTTCAAATTTAATTTTTAACAAGTCTAAACTTCTGAGCATCATCTCAAAAATAAGTTTTTTGCGTCCCAGATCATCGGTAGACTTAAATTCCTCGTAATTTATTTTTAAACGAAAATCCATAGTCTTTTTTTTAAATGAATACATGACTCGTTCTTCGAAGCCTTTTGGACCCATCATTATCGTAATACAATTCCAACTATCTAAAGGTATATCGTAAGACTTATGCTCAAGTTTATGATTAAGAAGCTCTCTAACATAGTTACGAGCAACATTTAATTGTGTTAATTGTTCTTCATTTAATACTGCTTTACTTGATTCACTACTCATCCATACCTTCATAGAAAATCCTTAATAGTCTAATTTTTTATAATAAAAAAGCCCGACATCCTGTTGGGCTTTTTTACATATTTGATGCTTTCGGTATAACTCCTGTCGTACCTGCATTCTCCGTTGCTGTTTATTCTTATTTTTATTTGGAGCATCCTGCTCTTTATGTCTCCATGATAGGAGGTTGGGGCGAAGTCGTATAGCCGCAAAATCCCTAAATCTCTGTACGCTTTTGCGTACATAATTGAGTAAAAATTATCCCTGTTTTATCCGCAGAAATTGGGGATAATTTAAGATCTCGGTGCGTTGATAACATAGATAAAAACCTCAATTAGATTAAAAAATAATCAATATTATTGGCAGAGATACCAGTGTTGATTAAAAAAAGCCGACTTGTGACTAAGTCGGCTTTTTGCGGTTTTCAGGTCAGTTAATTTTTTAACTATATAAAAAGCTATTTAAAGTGCATTTCATATCAGCACCATTCTGTTAAATGGATAGTGTTTTGGGAGAAGTTTCCCTCCAAAAGATCCAGATAAAGATAGCAAGAAACAAAAGTATTAAACTTGAAAAGATTAAGACAGAGCTATGAGCCATAACAAAAGCAGAGTTGGCTGATTTCATGATGATATCCGCACTTTCTGGCGATAGGCTAGGAAGGGCTTGATAAGTTTCGCCTATGGAACTTTCAACTGTTTTCAGTTGATCATTACTAAAAAAACGATAAAAATCAACATTTCTTGTGTAGAAGAAAGATGCCATTAATCCGAAGATTGTTACACCCAAACCTGTTCCTAACTCATAGGACATTCCTTCAATAGCACCCGCAGATGATGCTTGGTCAATAGGTGCTCCTGATAAAATTGCTGATGTCGCGGCTAAAAAGGCACATAAAATACTTAGCCCTAATAAGATCATATAAAAAGATGCAAATAAATATTCAGTTTCAAAATTAACAACTGATAAAAAATACATAGAGACAGAACTCAGTATTAAGCTAACCACTGCAACTTTTTTAGCTCCAAACTTATTTAGAAGGGGTGTACTAATCACGCCACCCACACTGACTGCAATCATAAACGGTAAAATATAGAGACCCGCTTCTAATGGGCTAAATTGATACACGTATTGTAGTTTTTGGGAAATAAGTAATTCAAATCCTACCAGCGCAATCATAGCCACAACTGAAATTGTGAAACCATATTTCACAGGTTTCGATGTGAATAGCTTAAGATCAAATAGTGGTTGATTACTTTTAATCTGGCTTTTTACAAATAAAAAACCGAGTACAACCCCTATAAACCCAAGAAGAATGAATTGAGGATCAAATTCTTTTAAGCCGGATTTTAAACTGTAAATGACTAAAAGAATGGCCGCTATAAGTATTAACGCATCTAATATATTTAATTTTTTTTCATGAATAAAATTTTGTTTAGGTAGATACTTTAAAATACATATACTTACAAGTATAACAATAGGAACATTAATCAAAAATACTGATCCCCAATAGAAGTATTCTAATAGTAACCCACCGACCAAAGGTCCGAAGGCGGCACCGGCTCCGCCAGCCATAACCCACAGTCCTAGAGCAAAGTTCCGTTCTTTTTCATCCATAAATGTATGGCGTAGACAAGCTAAAGTGGCAGGCATAATCATTGATGCACCCAAGGCCAATATAGCTCTTGCAAAAATTAAAAAATTGGCTGTAGGTGAGAATGCAGCTAGCACCGAGGCTATTCCGAAGATGATACTCCCCATCAGCATGAGTTTTCGGTAACCAACTTTATCGCCCAAAGCACCCATTACTAAAATAAGCCCAGCCATCAACAATGGATAGATATCGATAATCCATAAGAGTTGTGATGTGCTTGCTTTTAACTCTTGGCTTAATGTGGGTACAGCAATATGAAGGACAGTTGCATCAATAGCGACAGGCAGATAAAGCCCAACGACAATGGCTAAAATGAGCCATTTGGGATATGAAAACATAAAAATAGTATAAATTGAACAGATGTTCAATTTATACTATTTTTTGATTTTTTACGCAACTTGTATATGCTGATGATGTTGTAAATAACTGTATTAAAAAATGAGCTACTTAAGTAAAACGGAACGAAAAAAACAGATCTTAGATGCTGCTATGACAATCGCATTAGATGACGGTTTGAATACATTGACAGTACGTAATTTAGCTCAACGAGCTTCTTTATCTGTAGGGCTTATTCATCATCACTTTAAAACTATTCAAGAATTAAAGTGTGAAGTATTTATGCAGCTCATTTATAAAAATTTAGATATCAGCGAAATAGATGATAATTTAAGTTTAACGGGAAAAATACTTTTGGCTCTAGGTTTTACTAAATCAGAAGATGAATTACCTTACGTTCGATTGTGGAATGATGCTGAACAAAATAGTCATATTAGTCCTGAATTTAATAGAGTCTTTCTAGTAGCAATTGAAGAATGGCAGAAGTCTGTAAAAAAAATATTGGAATCGGCATCATTAAAGAATCATCAAGAAAACCTTGACGATATAGCTTGGCAATTTATAGGTCTAACTTTAGGATTAGAAGGGCTAGCAAAGTTTCATTCCCATTTATTTACTTATGAATATATGACTCAATTAGTAACTCATTTAATCGAAAATAAAATCAATCAAAAAATTTAGTTTTTCTAAAATTAGCATAATACACCTTATGCGAAATTCTCTATTTATTTTTAAATAAATCATTGGTTTAACTGTTTCATAGAAGCCCGATCAAGCTGGATTGGGTTTTTTATGTGAAATATAGAGTTCCACGCATAATATTTTTAATAAAACTACGGTATAAAATTATGACCTCAAAAAAATTCAATATCGTTAATGCCGTATGAGTAGTATTCGGTATAGCAGCTTTTATTTATTTTCAGCAAGCCATGAAAGTAGACCATTTTGCCGGTTAGAGCAGGGCACAGAACAATTTAACGGTTCAGGACAATAACTTGAAATCAGCAGTTCAGTGTGCTGATGATCCTGAAATTAATGTTAATAAAGATTTTTTAGAAGGGCGTAAAACATATTTTAAGTATAAAAAATATGATCTTAAATAATACTGCTTAAATGCTAATATATGGATCTGTGTGAAAAGCGTGTAAATAGGCCTTGTAAATAAAGTTACGCAGATTTTAATTGCTATACATTTATTATAAAAATACCAATAAAGATTTAATTAGAGCCAAAACTAAAATTGATCCGCTAATTACTGATGTTGAGGTTGATTATCGGTTCTAATCTATCATTGAGTATTTTACAAATAGATAAAAAACCGCCTTTGGGTGGTTTTTTATATCAGGCACAAAACGAGAGAATTTGCTTTCGTTTTAATTGCAGTTTGCACGATCTGGTTTGACTCATAACTTCACGTATGTAGATCTTAATGTGGTTCTGATCTGTGAGTAGAATTCAGATCATGTCTAACTTGACTAATACGATCATAAATCACTTTTCGCATGCGGTTTATGACTCCAAGTGGTTTATGTTCAGGTCGTGTATGCCACGGTGTAAAGGAAAGGTTTTCACAAAACCTATTTTGTTCAGGCGTATCGAAAACTTGTTGAGGAATGCGGATGGTTGCTACCTTGTAAAAAGGAGCTTGGCTTTCCTTCCATTCCGTCATAGAGTCCTCGACTGACATGGTATTTGATGTTCGAGGCTGTATTAAAAACTCCATACATGCATCGCCATTTTGCAGACTATTTCGTAGCGTATCTCTCAGAAAATCATGAGTTGGTTGTGCTGGCATAGGGTCTGTTATTGTTGAGCAAGCTCTAGCAGAATATTTTACCGCTTTACGGTCAGAACCTAGTCCTAATTGATAGGGAACCATGGACCAATATCGAGTTTGCAGCGGATTTGAAATTTTATTTCTAGAATTTAAGGCAATCCAAGTTCCTTTAGCCCCTAATGCAAAAGGAATATGGAGTTTTTTAAGAAATCTATCACTATTTATATCCTGCATAAATGACATATAGCGAGCTGGATCATTAACAAAAAAGACAGGATGATTAATCATAATAAAATCTTGCGTAGATGCTGCATCATCTAAAAGATTATTTCCCGGCACCGCCAAAAGTTTGATCGCCATGCCCCGAGCATCTCTTTTAATATCGGCCTGTTTTGCATCACTAGATCCATTAGAAAAACGAATCCAGGCTTGGTATGTTTTGCCGGGAATAAAGATGCCTTGAGCCATATTTTTGGGGAGCGCTTCATCTATCTTAAATTCTGCGCGTACACAGCCATGTGCTTTGGGGTGTGCATCACGTAATGCGAGTCCTGTGGAATAGTCTTTCCGGATCGACATTTCAATGATGTCAGCAATTTTTTCAGCTGTTTTTGCCTCATTAGGATAAAAATTTTCACTTAAATCCCGATCAATATTCGGATAAACACTACTTTGGGGAGTACTAACGGCTATAGGCGAAGTATTGGCATGTGCAGCAGTACAAATACTGATCATTATGATGGGGTGGAAAAGTAGACCCCAATATACAGATTTTATGAAGTTCGGCATTAATTGTCTCCTTGCTATAAAGCTGGAATCATTTTTAATTTATAGCCTGATAGTTCTAAATTCTTTACCCTTCAGTAATGCACAAGGTAATGATAATGTCTGTCGTATTTTTATGCTTTTCAGCTATCAACATATTTGCCCAATCTTGCGCAGGATAAGGTGGGATATTTTTTGTAGTAAACAAAATACAGTTAATAACAATAACTGCAACAGATGCAAAATTCGAAACCTGTAATATGATCATATAATGCTCTTGCAGATTAGCCGAATCAAGAGAATTTTTGAGTCGGTTTTTGCTTATGGTCACTGTGAATAAGTTGGCAAGAACACCAAAATTACACCAATAATATATAAGATACTGATTATAATAAGGAGTATCTAAACAATGATTTTAGTGACTGGTGGTTTAGGCTTTATAGGTTCACACATTGCTTTAAGTCTGATGGCGCATGGGCAAGAAGTCATTATTGTGGATAATTTATCCAATGCAAATTTACAAACCTTAGAACGATTAGAATATATTTCAGGCCGTTATGTGCCTTTTGTCAAAATTGATATTCGAAATACGCCTGCATTAAATAAAGTTTTTGAACAATATTCTGTAGAAGCGGTCATTCATACTGCTGGCTTTAAATCAATTGAAGAGTCTGCTTTAAAACCACTGGAATATTATAATGATAATGTCAGTTGCATTATGAGTTTACTCCGCGCTATGCAACGTACTGGTATACGAACACTGGTTCATTTATCCAGTTTAGCAGTCTATGGTAAGTCCAGTTTAAATCTTTTAGAAGAAATGCCATTTGATTATGCTTATCCAAATCCGTATATAAAATCACAGCAAATGATTGAAGAGATTATACGAGATACTGCTTTGACTGACAGTGAGTGGAAAATTGCAATTTTAAGATTAAGTAATATTGCCGGTGCTTTTGAACATGCAGTATTAGGTGAATTTGTTGCGCCTTTACCTAAAAATATTATTCCATTGGCCTTACAAGTGGCTGCTAAGCAACGAGATTATGTTGAGTTACGTCAACAGGCCCAAACCTCAGACAGTACAGCAGAACGAAGTTTCTTACATGTATTGGATTGTTGTGATGCTATTTTGGCTACGTTACATTGGTTAAGCGCTCAACAGCATGTATGTGAAGCCTTTAATATTTCAGGTTCTACAGTCTCTATTCGTGCTTTATTGGATGAAGTTAGCAAAGTGACACATACAGAAATTAATACTTTAGAAGCACATATCTATCCCGCTGCTGAACTCGATCAAATTGGCGCAACGTCAGAAAAAGCATTTAAAACCTTAAACTGGAAAGCCCAACGCAGCCTCAATAAAACGATTGAAGATGCATGGCGTTTTTACCAACACACATTAAATGGGAATTAAAAAATAAATTTAAAATTGTAAATAATAACCATTTGCAATTGATTCTAATTTCATTAAGATCATAACAGATAGCATTTGTACAAGAAATTCAGAAAATTGTAATATTACACAGTAATGAGGTTAAACATGCAAACACGTATTGAACATGACACTATGGGTGATGTTGAAGTACCAAGTGAAGCAATGTGGGGCGCACAAACACAGCGCAGTTTGCAGAACTTTAAAATTGGTCAAGAGCGTTTACCGCGTGCCATGATTCGTGCCATGGGTTTAGTGAAGAAGGCTGCAGCTATAACCAATGCTGAATTGAATCAAATTCCACAAGAATTATCACATTATATTGTGGATGCGGCAGAAGAAGTGATTTCTGGAAAATGGGATAGCCAATTCCCGCTGGTGGTTTGGCAAACAGGTTCAGGCACGCAAAGTAATATGAATTGCAATGAAGTGATAGCCAATGTTGCCAATCAAAAGCTAGGGAATCCTTTAGGTTCACAAAAACCTGTTCATCCCAATGACCATGTCAATCGTGCTCAATCGACCAATGACTCATTTCCTACCGCGATTCATGTGGCGGCATGTTTGCAAATTAATGAATTATTGATACCTGCAGTGCAGCATTTGCGTGACACTTTAGATCAAAAATCCAAAGAATTTTCAGATATTGTCAAAATTGGTCGTACCCACTTACAGGATGCGACCCCTTTAACTTTAGGGCAAGAGTTTAGTGGTTATGTGTCACAGCTTGAACATGGATTGAAACGTCTACAGCAAGCTCTTTCAGGTTTGTATGAATTGCCTTTAGGGGGAACAGCTGTTGGAACAGGGTTGAATGCTCATCCTGATTATGCAGAAAAAGCCGCTGAACAATTGCAAATACTCACGGGTTTACCTTTTATCACTGCACCCAATAAGTTTGAAGCATTAGCAGGACGTGACGCCGCAGTATTTGCTTCTGGCGCTTTAAAAACTTTAGCTGCCAGTTTAAATAAAATTGCCAATGATATTCGTTGGTTAGCTAGTGGCCCGCGTTGTGGATTGGGTGAACTTCGAATTCCTGAAAATGAACCCGGTTCGAGTATTATGCCAGGCAAAGTCAATCCAACTCAAAGTGAAGCAATGACTATGGTGGTCGCTCAAGTCTTGGGTAATGACACCACCATCAATGTGGCGGGTGCTTCAGGCAACTTTGAGCTGAATGTTTTTATGCCGGTGATTGCATTTAACTTATTACAGTCTATTCAATTGTTGGGTGATGCATGTAATAGTTTCAACGAGCATTGTGCTGTAGGCATTGAGCCAAATCGCGAAAAAATTGATTATTTCTTACATAATTCACTGATGTTAGTGACGGCTTTAAATCCGATGATTGGTTATGAGAATGCTGCCAAAGTCGCTAAAACTGCATACAAGGAAGGCAAAACGCTGAAGCAGGTGGCTGTTGAACTGAATTTAGTCACTGAAGCACAGTTTGATGCGTTGGTCATTCCTGAGGAAATGGTTTCACCTAACGTAAAATAATCATCTGATTGCTTGAAGTCTTATCAATTGCACAGCAGTGGTTTTTATCTGCTATAGATATGCGTACAATAGCGCTAGAAATTTACTGCTGATGATTGATTATGCTTAATGTTTATTTAACAGATGTTCAGAAGAAGGTGCAATTAAAGGATTATCCGGGTGAGCATCCTGTTAAATTTATTTTAAATTATAAAAAGATATTTCCAAGCATTATGGAGTTACTTCTTCCTGTACTTCCAAATGATGAGAATCTGGATGAAATGACGTGGGAATCTACGACTGCGGATTTTGAATTGTTTAAATTGTTGTTAAGCGGTTGGGGGGTAATTGAGTTACGCCTAAATGCGCTGTCGCAATTCAAAAATAAGGATTATGCCGATCAACTGGTAAAAACTGCGCAACAAAAACGTAAAGAATATGCTAAAGCTCAACAGAAATTAAAAACTGTTGAATTGGATTATTTATTCATGCATGAAATACATGCCTTGATTGATGCAGAATTGGTTGAAATTGGTGAAAAATTCTATTTGCCGATATTACGTAATCTATGGAAAGATAAAGTTTCGCATCCTGTTTTAAATGCAAAGTTTTAACATGCTATAACAGCCAATAAATAGACTTACAAAATAATCTGTCTCCCTGAAAATGGGAGATTTTTTATCTAAATGATGCTTTATATTTTAGCTTAACCCAATAATTATTCAGATAATTTAAAGAAAGCGTATTAAAATATAAGATTAAACAATAAAAATAATTTAAAGCATCTATCAAGATATTTTTTCTTGCGAATACTCCAGTTCCTATTTATGTGCAAAATAACAAATTAAAAGGTACAGTTGAATAAATATAAATCTAGAAATAGATTTTAATTCATCATTCAAAGCACTTTCAAATTGTGTTGTTATAAACTATAGTGCTTGAAGATTGAGCTGATTTAATCACCTTCAATTCAATCATTGAATGAAAATGCGTTTAACAAACAACCAAATTGATATTTTGAGATGGAATGTTGCTACGTAGTGGGTTATTACTTGCTTGTATAGCTGTACTTTTACAGATCGCAGTCTATTTACAGCCTTTGTTACCGGAAAAATTTCATATTGCTCCGGTCTGTTTGTCAATGACGCATAATTTACTAACATCTTCCTCTCACGATACGCATTCTGTACATCATCACGCTGACTCAGATCGTCCTTCTTTAGACCTAACGGGTTTAAAAGATTATTTTTCCTATCATCATCAACATGTGCATGATATGCATAATCATCAATGCCAATACTGTAAGGTCTATGGCGATATTGTCATGCCTCCAGATTTTGGCATTCAAGAAGTGATTGATCGGATACATGTTCGTTTTTCGATATTCGTCAGATTGTATAAGCACGTTTATTTCGAATTACAGCGTTTATTTTTGATGCCGCAAGGACGAGCACCGCCTTCCTCTCTATAAAAAAACAGATATTTCATGGTTTTAAATGAAATTAATCCATTATTTTATAGAGAACATTTATGAATACTTTTTTTATTTTCCATTTTCTTGGGAAATGGAGCAGTTGTAAGCAAATTTTGAGTGATTTAAAGTGGGGCGAAATAATAAGCCAACATACTTTACTTAAACTTTTGGCGTATGCTGATTTTTATCAAAACAACAAGATAGCGCGATATGCAGATTGCGTACCGAATAACGCTTCAATCGAATTAAAAAAGGTGATGCTATGAATTTAGGTTTAACCGCACTTGAGTTAGCGCGCATACAATTCGCTTTTACCGTCTCTTTTCATATTATATTTCCTGCAATTTCCATTGGTTTAGCCAGTTTTCTCGCCGTTTTAGAATGGCGCTGGCTAAGAACTCAAAACCCTGTATACCGTGATTTGTTTAAGTTTTGGGTCAAAATATTTGCCATTGCTTTCGGAATGGGTGTTGTTTCTGGCGTGGTGATGAGTTATCAATTTGGTACAAACTGGAGCGAATTTTCACGCATAGCGGGTAGTGTGACTGGACCACTGCTCGCTTATGAAGTGCTCAGTGCATTTTTCTTAGAAGCGGGTTTTTTGGGCATCATGCTGTTTGGTTGGGGGCGTGTTGGCCCACGAGCACACTTTTTTGCCACCTTAATGGTTGCGGTAGGAACCTGTATTTCAATGTTTTGGATTCTATCCTCAAATAGTTGGATGCAGACACCGCAAGGGTTCAGTATTGAAAATGGCATTATCGTTCCACAAGATTGGTTTGCGATAGTTTTTAATCCATCTTTTCCTTATCGCTTGGCACATATGGCAGCTGCAGCATTTTTGGTGTCTGCTTTGTTGGTGGCTTCAACCGCAGCTTGGCATTTACTAAAAGGTCGCCGTGATGCCTTGGTCAAAACATCATTTTCCATGGCCTTATGGATGATCTTAGTGCTGGCACCATTACAAATTTTTATTGGTGATATGCACGGTTTAAATACTTTAGAGCATCAACCAGCAAAGCTTGCAGCAATCGAAGGACATTGGGAAACCAACCATGATGAAGGAATGCCCCTTTATTTGTTTGGTATTCCAGATATGCAAGCAGAAGAAACAAAGTATGCCGTGGGTATTCCCAATTTAGGCAGTTTGATTATGACGCATACCTTGGATGGTAAGGTCACAGGATTAAAAGAGTTCGCACCAGAAGACCGCCCCAATTCACTGATTGTGTTTTGGAGTTTTCGTATAATGGTGGCCATGGGAATGCTCATGCTTTTACTGGCCCTGATGGCATTGGTTTTACGTAAAAATAACAAGCTATTTGAAAATAAATGGCTACATCGTTTTGCTTTTGTGATGGGGCCATCTGGATTTATTGCTTTACTTGCAGGCTGGTTTACCACTGAAGTCGGACGTCAGCCTTGGGTGGTTTATGGCGTGCTGCGTACCAAAGATGCATTGTCTCCTGTATCTGCGGAACAAGTCGGACTAACGCTCATCATTTTTGTTGTGGTGTATTGTGTGGTTTTTGGGATTGGCATTTATTACATGCTGAAACTCATGCATAAAGGTCCAGAGTTTATTTATTCAGTGCCGCATAGTGATGAAGAGGTCATTCAAGCTTCAAAAAGACCATTGGGCAGCACCGATGAGGATCTTGATGCTAAACCAAGTGACAATCATCAGGAGGAAGGCAAATGATTGATTTATCTTTAATTTGGATTGTAATTATTGCTGTAGGTGTACTGATTTATGTCGTGCTAGATGGTTTTGATTTGGGAATTGGTATTTTATTTCCATTTATTCAAGCTGAGCAAGAACGTGATGTCATGATGAATACCGTTGCTCCTGTATGGGATGGGAATGAAACTTGGATGGTATTGGGCGGTGCAGGGCTGTTTGCCGCTTTTCCATTAGTTTATTCAACGGTATTGTCTGCGCTATATATGCCCGTTATTTTAATGGTGATTGCATTAATTTTTCGTGGGGTGGCGTTTGAATTTCGATTTAAAGCTCATCGTACAAAGCATTTTTGGGATAAAGCATTTATTGGGGGTTCTATTTTAGCCAGCTTTTTTCAGGGAATTATTTTGGGTGCCTATATTCAAGGTATAGAAACCACCCATGGTATTTATAGTGGAGGTGGTTTAGATTGGCTAACGCCGTTTTCTATATTTACAGGAATCGGCGTGATTGTACTTTATGCCACATTAGGATGTGGTTGGCTGATTTTCAAGACAGAAGCAGATCTACAAAATAAAATGTACAGCTTGATGCCAAAAATGATGCTGGCTTTATTAATCATTTTTGCAGGTGTCAGTATTTACACACCATTGGCGCATCCCGAAATTGCACAACGCTGGTTTAGTTTACCTCAGTTAATCTATTTTAGTCCTGTACCGATTTTGGTTTTGGTTTTTAGTTTTCTAGCTTTCCGTGCGTGTAAGCAGCGAAAAGAACTCAGTCCATTTATCTATACATTAGCCTTGGTTTTACTGGCATATACGGGTTTTTTAATTAGTTTATGGCCTTATATTATTCCGCCATCAGTCACTATTTGGGAAGCAGCGGCACCTCAAAGTAGTCAGTTATTTGCATTGATAGGCGCACTGCTATTAATCCCGATTATTATTATTTATACCGCTTTATCGTATTGGGTTTTCCGAGATAAAGTACGTATTGGTGATGACGGTTATCATTAAGGGGTCAATATGAAAATTTCACAAACGCAGTGGTTTATTTTATTGTGGTTGGGTGGTTTTTTTGCTCTTGCTTTAATTGCAGGCGCATTTCGGCTCTTAATTCAATGGGCTTATATTTAAGATTTACTTGAGTTGAAAGATTGGTCTGCTATATATGCAGACCAATCTTTTTTAGCAAGAAACAGTTAAAATGTTTTATTTATTCAGTTCCAAAGTAAATATTATTTTAAATCCTGCTATTCTCATGGAAAAATTGCGATACATATTCATATTTATAGCCCGTTACTTACTCTGTTTACGATAAATACTTGGGCGTACTGGGCGCGAGCTTTTCCAAAGGCCTTTTTTCTGTTTTTTGGCTTTGTTCTGTAAGTTCAACAGATAATTTAAATGCTTTTTATCTTGAATATATTCTTCATACACCCATGCAGCACCGCGTTTGACCATTTCTTCATTGATATTTTTACGATAGCGATACACCACGCCCACACAGCGTCCATAACGATCAATATCCGTAATTTTCACCCGAACCATTTTATTTTTAACCATGCTTTGAACCAGCCGCTGGGATTCCTTACCATAGCTTTGGCTGGATTCAGGGGCATCAATATAAGCAAAGCGTAATTTGGTTTCAGAGCGTCTTATATTAAAACGGTAGCAGGTGAGAGTGTCACCATCGCTCACCGCATTTACACGGCACCAATATTTTTGACCTTTTTTAAATGGACGAAAAATATTTTTTAAATAAACGATCAGCTTATGCAGTAGATAGTAAGAAAAACATAAAAAGAATAATCCCAGCACAATTTGCCAGGTGGGAGAAAGAGGCAACAAAATTAAATCCAAATCGTTAAAATGAGTAGTGTAAATACACGGCTCTAAGATCGATTATTGTAGGACAAAGTTAAGGAGTACATGGCTTAAAAGCTAAACGCTCAGTGTTTAATTTTGTGCTTATAAATAGCCTAAGCAAAAATTTTGAGTATTTCACTGCGCAAAAAATGATGCCTTGAATTTTCTTCTAGGTCTTTGTGCCAAAACATTCCAATATGAATATTTGGCAGTGGTATAGGCACTTCAAAGACATTTAAATGATTGTGCCGATTTAAATGTCCCAATATATTTTGAGGTATGGTTAAAATTGCTTTAGGCTGCTGACTCAAAATTTGTAGTGCGGTTGAGTAATGTTGGCAACGCAAAAAAATCTGCCGAGAAAGTTGTTTACGATTTAAATAAATATCTTCGACCAAAATACCTGTACGACGAGAAGATACGCCTATATGGGGTGAAGCCAAATAAATTTCTTCATTCATCTGTACTTGCTGAGTACAAATCACAAAATGATCGTGTGCCAGTGTCTGAAATTGTATTTTCTCACCAAAATTTTGTTCCAAATCGATGACAAAATCTATTTGCTGAGTGGCTAAATCGGTGAGCACATTTTTACGATTCAATTTAATACTTAAAAATTGAATGCCAAGATTGAGTCGATGAAAATGTTCAACTAATTTGGGAAAGATAATTGGTTCAATTTCATCATGTACCGCAATTTTTAAGTTTTGTACTTTACTGGACTCAAACTGGTGCTTTTGCATTGAAATATTTTGAATCGCCATTAACGCATTTTTAATGACTGGATAAATCTGTTCAGCAAAAGGCGTGGGCAGCATTTTGTTGCCAGCACGTACTAATAAATCATCTTGTAATTGTTGTCTAAGCCGTTGCAAAGCATGACTGGCTGCGGATTGGCTTATACACAAAGTTTGAGCGGCTTTTGAAATACTTTTTTGTTCATAAATACCAATAAAAAGAGGATACAAATTAATATCAATACCATGAAAAATGGCCAGATCAATAATGGGTTTGTGATGAATATTATGCATAATTTTATATGGTATTAAATCATTTTATTCATAATAAATTTCGGACTAAAGTGTTGTAAAGGAAAATAAAGACTATTTTTAAGGGAAGACCATGTTTGAATTATCGGTGCAGGCACAAGACTTTGTAGAACGGACTAAACATTTTATCAAAAATGAAATTGAACCCATCGAAACCGAATTTTGGAATCAGGTACATGCACTAAACCAAGGTGGTGATTGGACAATCTGGCAATGGCCAGCTGAACTTGACGAATTAAAAAATAAAGCTAAAAAAGCTGGTCTTTGGAATATGTTCTTGCCAGATCCTGTATTAGGGCAAGGTTTATCTGTTCAAGAATATGCTCATATTGCAGAGCTGACAGGTCGCAGTTTAATTGCCCCTACTGTGTTTAACTGTAATGCACCAGACAGTGGTAACATGGAATTATTATGGCGTTATGGCAGTGAACAGCAAAAGCAGCAATGGTTAATCCCATTATTAGAAGGCACAATTCGCTCTGTATTTTGTATGACTGAACCCGTCGTGGCCTCTAGTGATGCAACCAATATGCAGGCAACAGCAGTCATTGAAAATGATGAAATCGTTTTAAATGGACGTAAATGGTGGTCTTCAGGCTTGGGTGATCCCAATGCAAAAATGATTATTTTTATGGCACATACGCCCGATAAATCCAAAGACCGTCATCATCAGCATTCTATGGTTTTGGTTCCTATAGACACTGTGGGCGTAAAAATAGAAAGAATGCTTCCTGTATTCGGTGATTATGATGCACCGCATGGACATGGCGAAATTAGCTTTAATAACGTACGTGTGTCTATAACTAATTTTATCGGTGGTGCTGGTCAGGGATTCGAAATTGCCCAAGGACGCTTAGGTCCAGGTCGAATTCATCATTGTATGCGTTGTATTGGAGCTGCTGAAAAATCGTTAGAATTAATGATTGATCGTGGGATGAGTCGTCAGGCTTTTGGAAAAGAAATTTTAAAACTGGGCGGCAATTTAGAACGCGTAGCTGAAGCTCGTGTCGCGATCGATCAAGCTCGACTTTTGACTTTATATGCGGCTTATAAAATGGATACGCTAGGGAATATGGCAGCGTTAACTGAAATATCCGCGATTAAAGTGGTTGCTCCTAGTGTGCTAGAGAAAGTGGTTGATATGGCGATTCAAATTCATGGCGGGGCAGGCGTTTCTCGTGATACGCCGCTCACTGCTTTTTTTGCTCAGGCGCGCAGTCTACGGTTAGCCGATGGACCGGATGAAGTACATAAAGGCATGATTGCGAAACTTGAACTGGCAAAACGTGGTTATGTTTCGCGTTGAACATTAGTTTTTAAAGTGATGATTTAAAGTTTAATGATGCGATTTCTTACAACTTGACCGAAAATTTCTCTCTATCAGAGAAAATAACAAGGTATAACGAAGAGATCGTTTCATTATTTAAAAATTAAGGATTGAGCGAAATAATAAGGAAAATCATAATGTCAGTTATTGATTTGGGTGGAAGTGTCCGTCAGGGCGAAGAACTTGACTCCATTGCTGTAGAAAATTGGTTGAAAAAGCAAGGGGTTGATTTACAAGGGCCGGTTGAGGTGAGTCAATATTCAGGCGGTGCCTCAAATTGGACTTATCGCTTAAAATATCAAAATATCGATTTGATTTTACGTCGTCCACCAAAAGGGACTAAAGCAAAGTCGGCACACGATATGGCACGTGAATACCATGTCCAGAAAGCCTTGGCGCCATTTTATTCAGTATTGCCTGAAATGGTAGCGCTGTGTCAGGATGAATCGGTGATAGGTTGCGACTTTTATATTATGAAGCGCATAGAGGGCATTATTCCACGTGCAAAATTACCGCCCGAACTGCAATTCGGTGAAGCTGAAATCCATCGATTGTGTATTAATGTCGTGGATAAATTAATAGAACTGCATGAAGTACCTTATCAAGCAACTGAACTTGAAAAATTAGGAAAAGGTGAAGGCTATTGTCGGCGTCAGGTGGAAGGTTGGAATGCACGTTATGAAAAAGCCCGTACCTTGAATGTTCCATCATTTAAATTTGTGCGGAAATGGTTGTTAAAAAATATTCCCAACGACTCAAAGACTTGCATTATTCATAATGACTGGCGTTTTGATAACATTATTTTAGATCCCCATAACCCGACCGAAATTATTGGTGTATTGGATTGGGAAATGGCGACTTTAGGCGATCCTTTAATGGATTTGGGGTCTGCGTTGGCGTACTGGGTTGAAGCGACAGATCATCAAATTTTTAAAAATACTCGTCGTCAACCAACCCATTTAAAAGGGATGTTAACGCGCGAACAAGTGATCCATTACTATTTGGAAAAAACGGGTCTAAATACTGAAAACTGGGCATTCTACGAAGTATTCGGTATTTTTCGTTTGGCTGTTATCGCACAACAGATTTATTATCGCTATTATCATCAGCAGACCAATAATCCTGCATTTAAAGATTTCTGGATTGTGATTCATGCGTTGCATATTCGTGCATTAACACGCATTGGCAAACAAAAAATAGAGGCCAATACGCATGCACAAAAATATATGACTAAACTTCAACAAATTTTAGGAAAAGAAAAATGACCACAATCTATTTAATTCGCCACGGACAAGCTTCATTTGGTGCGGAAAGTTATGACAAACTTTCTCCAAATGGTGAATTGCAGGCGATATTATTGGGTCATTATTTCAATCAAATATTAAAAGAAGCACCTTATGTTGTGGCAGGTTCAATGCAGCGTCATCAACAAACAGCCACTTTGGCATTGGCACAATGCTTTCCCGAAGTTGAATTTGAAACTGATCAGGCTTGGAATGAGTTTAATCATCAGCAAGTATTTGCCCAATACGAACCACGTTTTAATCAACCACATTTACTCAAGCAAGATGTTGAAAATGAAATTAATCCACGGGCATATTTAGCCAAAATTTTTGAAGGTGCAATAGGACGTTGGACGGGCGGAGAATATCATCATGAATATGATGAGTCTTGGCCACATTTTAAAAATCGTGTTGAAAGTGCACTACAAAATTTATGTGATGAATTGGCTAAAACCAAACCACGCTATGCCGTGGTCTTTACCTCTGGCGGTGTGATTTCTGTAGTGGCAGGAAAACTCTTAGAATTAAATCCAAACCGAACGTTTGCACTCAATTGGGCCATCACCAATGCCAGTATGACCACCTTACGTTTAGTGGGTAATGAACCCCAATTATTAAGTTTAAATGAACATCATTTTATTAAAGCTGAGAATTCGCAACTTCTGACATGGATTTAAAATCATCAATAAACACTAACAAATTAAAGGATGATAACAAGGAAGCATGATATGACAAAAACAATTTTAATCACGGGTGCAAGCTCTGGAATTGGTGCAGGCATGGCACGAGAATTTGCACAAAAAGGATATAATCTGGCCATTTGTGCACGTCGTTTGGAACGACTCGAATCTTTAAAACAAGAGCTTGAAAGTCAATATGGTATCCAAGTCATTGCAAAAACCTTGGATGTGACAGACTACGATCAAGTATTTGTCGTGTTTAAAGCTTTTAAAGCAGAATTTGGCACAATCGATCGTATCATTGTCAATGCTGGGGTGGGTGACGGTCGTCGTATTGGAAAAGGAAATTTTTCGATTAATCGAGCAACAGTCGAAACCAATTTTATTTCTGCTTTGGCACAATGCGAGGCCGCTGTAGAAATTTTCCGTGCACAAAATTCGGGTCATTTGGTGATGATTTCTTCGATGAGTGCTATACGGGGTATGCCCAAACATTTAACCGCCTATGCTGCCAGTAAAGCCGGGGTTGCACATTTGGCAGAGGGGATTCGTGCAGAGTTGCTCGATACACCGATTAAAGTCAGTACGATTTTCCCGGGTTATATTCGTACAGAACTCAATGAAGGTGCGAAAAAATTACCTTTTGAAGTCGATGACAAAACTGGCTCACGCTTACTTGTTCAGGCAATTGAAAAACAACGGGTAAAAGCTTATGTGCCACAATGGCCATGGTTGCCAATAGGCATGGCGATGAAAATTCTACCGCTCAAGTGGGTCAATAAATTAGGCTGATTTTTAAATAATAAGGCTTATTCTGAGCCTTTTATATGCAAATCAGCGATGATTTTAAAAGCTAAAAATCGTATATTGTGGTTGTATTTCTTAAATTGTGTTCGTGTATGCTTTTAAAAATATCTACCCTTGTTTTAATTCCATCCTTATTGATTCAAGGCTATGCTGTCAAAAAAAAGACCTTACGATTGGCTGAACCAGATGGACATCGTCAAGGCACTGTAGGCATAGGCAAGCCATTGTCTATTTTAATTTTAGGTGACTCGGCAGCAGCTGGTGTAGGCGTAACAACTCAAGAAGATGCTTTACTCGGTACAGTCATCAAAGCATTAAAAAATCAGTATGAAGTGAGTTATAGGCTAGAGGCAACCATAGGATATTCCAGTTTAGACGTGATCCAAACTGCTCAAAATATGCCTCACCAGCCTTTTGATGTGGTGATTACCTCTGTTGGTGTAAATGATATTACTCAATTAATATCGCCTCAAAACTGGATTAAACAGCAACACGAGCTTTATCACGAGATCAATCATAAGTTTAGCCCAGATTTGGTAATTGCCTCTGGTGTTCCACCTATGAATTTGTTTCCTGCACTCCCAAATCCTTTAGCGTGGTTATTTGGTCAATATGCCAAAAAAATGAATCAAGCCCTTGGAGACTTTATTCAAAAACGACAGAACATGCAGTGGATTGAATATGATTTGGTTCATTTTCAAAGTTTAAATTTACAGATGGCCACAGATGGTTTTCATCCGAGTAAGGAAATATATGCGCTTTGGGGTAAACAAATCGCAGAAAAAATTCGTCAAATATTTTGAATTAAATTGAATCCTTTTAAGTAGATTATTGCTATGTCAAATGAATTAGAAATAGAAACTCATCCACTGGAACCCTTTTTACCGCCGAATGCCAAACTATTAATGCTGGGAAGTTTTCCTCCACCGAAAACACGCTGGAAAATGGATTTTTATTATCCAAATTATCAAAATGACATGTGGAAGATTTTTGGTCTAATTTTTTTTAATGACAAAGAATATTTTCTAGATATCGATCACAAAAAATTTAAAGAAGGGCTTATTCGTGAATTTTTGCTCGAGAAAGGGATTGCGATATTTGATACGGCTTATCAAATCATTCGTTTAACCGGCAATGCTTCCGATAAATTTTTACAAGTAAAGACACCAACCCAATTCATTCCACTTTTAGAAAAAATACCGCACTGCCACAGTATGATGACGACAGGGGATAAAGCCACAGATACACTGATGCTTTCTATGCCTGAGAATACTGAAAAACCGCAATTAGGACGGTCGTCAAAAGTATATTTTGCAGAACGTGAGATGACCTTGTACAGGATGCCTTCATCTTCTCGCGCTTATCCTTTAGCCATTGAAAAGAAGGCAGAAGCCTATAAGCAATTATTTAAAGAAATTGGACTGCTTTAATAGAATAATTCTCATTGAGAAAAACCATAAAAAATCATTCTAGAACTACACTGTGAAAATAACCAGTCAGATAGAAATGTAATGTTTTAATCTTAATTGTCATTATCTTGTCATTACATCATCCATTCAATTGGCAGGTAAGAAACAACTTTCATTGAAAAACGTTGAAATTTTGTGGTTTCTGGATCATGTTTAAATTCAATGATCGAGCCATCTTTTTGATGATCTAACCAAATTATTTCACCCTGTTTATTGAGTTTAAGTTCATAAGCGACTTGAGGTAAGTACTGATCTAAAGAAGTCGAAATTCGTTGCTGCAACACTTCAGATTCTATAACTAATCCTACTTCAGTATTTAAATGAACTGAACGCGGATCAAAGTTAAATGAACCAATAAAAACTTTACCATCAAGGTCGAAGAATTTGGCGTGTAAACTCGAGCTGTTTTTACCTTTAGCAGGAATAACATTACCGGTGACTACTTCATACCATGTGCGTTTATTACGTTCGATATAGGGCTTAAATTCGTAGAGTTTAACGCCACTTTTGAGTAAATCATGACGATATTTTTTATAAAATGCATGTACTAAGGCAACATCATTGGCGACAAAAGAATTGGTCAGTACTCGAACCTTGACCTGATTCTTTGAAAGTTGGGTTAAATAATCTGTGCCTTTTTGAGTGGGTACAAAATAGGCTGAAACTAACTCGAGCTGCTGTTTAGGTTCACCCATAATATTGATCATTTGGTGATAAATCAGCTGCTGATTTACAGCATTCCCTCGAATTTTAGCGGGTGAGTCAGCCACAAAATGTGCTTTTGCCCAATGCACAGGACGTGCCTTTAGATGATCATTTACCTGTTTTTCTGCCAATTCTAAGCGCTTTTTTAACTGGTCTTTTTGTAAAGCTGTCAATTTATAATATTGCTGTAATTTATTAAATTGAGCTTGATTGCCATTTCCCAAAAGTTGAGTTGATGAATAACTTAAATCATCATTCCAAAAATCATGGAAAACGGTATTGGCATGTTCAACGGCAGTGCCATAAAACAGTATATCCATATCGGTAAATTGAAAATTGTCACTGGCATCGAAGTATTCTCGGCTAATATTTCGTCCCCCTGTTACCGCAATTGCACCATCTGCAATAATCAATTTATTGTGCATACGGTGATTAATTTTGCAGAAACGAAATAGGTAATCCATGACCCGAAATGTTCGAAATTTATAAGGGTTAAATAACTTAATTTCAAAGTTGGGATGATAAGCCAGTTGTTTTAACGTTGCATCCAGTTGAGTTCCATTTTGATCATCAATTAATAAACGAACTTTAACGCCACGATCTGCAGCTTTTAACAGTTCAGCCAACATTAATTGCCCAATCGAATCATTTTCCCAAATGTAATATTGTAAATCGAGGTTATGCTGAGCTTGATTGATCAAATAGAGTCTTGAGGCAATACTGATAAAAGCATCGTCCAAAGCTAAATAAGCAGTTAAACCTTGAGCCATTTGCTCATCGACGTTTGAACCGTTTAACCAATGTTTGGCATGAATCGAAATAGGCGCTTGTTTCTTGGCGTCATTCATAGGCAAACTGCATCCTGTCAGTATAATGACTAAAAATAAAAATAAGGCAGCTTGAATCGAAAGTCTGAAGTGCATGATTATTATGAGGTCATCCTGTTATCACTGGATATTATCATGTTGTTAAAGGTTGAATCTTATAATAAAAAACGGTTAATGTAGCTCATCTGTTAAAAAACTCATTTTTTTAAAAACTGAATAAGGAAGGGTCAATTGATAAAGTCACGTGCTGCGGTTGCATTTGGTCCAGGCCAACCATTGAAAATTGTTGAAATTGATGTCGCTCCACCCAAAGCGGGTGAAGTGTTAGTTAAAATCACCCATACAGGTGTGTGCCATACTGATGCATTCACTTTGTCAGGCGATGATCCTGAAGGTGTTTTTCCAGCAATACTCGGTCATGAAGGTGCAGGAATTGTGGTTGAAGTGGGTGAAGGCGTTACCAGTGTAAAAGCAGGTGATCATGTGATTCCACTTTATACGGCAGAATGTGGTGAATGCCTGTTTTGCAAATCTGGAAAAACCAATCTTTGCGTTGCAGTTCGTGCTACGCAAGGAAAAGGCGTAATGCCAGATGGCACTACACGTTTTTCTTATCAGGGTGAACCAATTTACCACTATATGGGGTGTTCAACATTTAGTGAATATACAGTGGTTGCCGAAGTATCTTTAGCAAAAATTAACCCTGATGCCAATCCTGAACAGGTTTGTTTATTGGGTTGTGGCGTTACCACAGGAATTGGAGCAGTGCATAATACGGCTAAAGTACAGGAAGGCGATAGCGTTGCTGTTTTTGGTTTAGGCGGTATTGGTTTGGCGGTGGTACAAGGTGCGCGTCAAGCGAAAGCTGGCCGTATTATTGTTATTGATATGAATAATGAAAAATTTAAACTGGCAGAAGAGTTTGGTGCAACAGATTTCTTAAATCCAAAAGATTATGAAAAACCGATTCAAGAAGTGATTGTCGAAATGACAGGTTGGGGTGTTGACCATTCATTTGAATGTATTGGGAATGTCAATGTTATGCGTTCCGCGCTTGAATGTGCGCATCGTGGTTGGGGACAATCAGTCATTATTGGCGTAGCGGGTGCGGGTCAAGAAATATCGACTCGCCCATTTCAATTGGTGACTGGGCGAACTTGGAAAGGGACTGCTTTCGGTGGTGTAAAAGGTCGCTCTCAACTGCCTAAAATGGTTGAAGATGCGATGCAAGGAAACATTCAGCTTGAGCCTTTCGTAACCCATACCATGGGTTTAGATAAAATTAATGAAGCATTTGATTTAATGCATGAAGGCAAATCTATTCGTTCTGTGATTCATTTTAAAGATTAATTTAGTCATCATTTAAAATAAAAAAACGGGCAATTAGCCCGTTTTTTTATTATTCATATTTAAGCAATAGCTTGATGTGCTGTCGCTTTAATCACTTCAGCAACAGAATTTGCCACATAATCAATATTACTCAAATTTAGACCTGCGGCACACATACGACCACTGCGCAGCAAATAAATGCCGTATTGATCTTTTAAAATATCGACTTGTTCTGCTGTTAAACCTGTATAGCTAAACATTCCTTGTTGTTTAACCAAATAACTAAAGTCACGTTCAGGCAAAGCTTTGCTTAATTTCTCATTTAACAAATGACGCATTTTAATAATACGTTCACGCATTTCGGTCAGCTCAGCTTGCCATTGAGCAGTAAGCTTTGCATCATTTAAGACATTATTGACTAACAAAGCACCCGTAGTTGGAGGGCTTGAGTAAATACGACGCACTGTTGCTTTTAATTGACCTAAAACTTTTTGAGCAGTGCTTTGTTCATCGCAAACAAAAGTTAAACCACCAATGCGCTCACCATAGAGTGAGAAAATTTTAGAGAATGAATTACTGATAATAAAATTCATACCTGATTGATCTAAAGCTCGGATGGCATAAGCATCTTGCTCTAAACCTTCACCAAAACCTTGATAAGCAATATCCAAGAATGGAATAAGATCTTGTTTTTTTAATACTTCAATGACCTGATCCCATTCAGCAGGCATTAAGTCTGCACCCGTTGGGTTATGGCAACAAGGGTGTAGCAACACAATACTTTTTGCAGGAAGTGTCGTTAATGTTTCCAACATTGCAGCAACATTCACACCATTGGTTTCTACATCAAAATAAGGATAAAAATGAGTCTGAATACCCGCACCATTAAAGATGGCGATATGGTTTTCCCACGTCGGTTGGCTGACCCAAAGATCAGAATGAGGAAAATATTTCTTTAAAAAGTCTGCACCCACTTTCAGCGCACCAGAACCACCTAAAGTTTGAATGGTCACCGCACGACCATCACGACGCGCAGAACTATCTTGACCTAAGAGTAGCAGTTGAGTGGCTTGATTATAGGATTTCAAACCATCCATAGGTAAATACAGTTTTACCTGATCATTATTGGCTTCAATATTTTTATACGCAGTTTTAACCACATTTAACTGAGGAACAATATTTTCCTCATTGTAATACAGCCCAATACTTAAATTAACTTTTTGTGTCCGTTCATCTTTGCCAAACTCTTCCATTAAAGAAAGAATCGGATCACCTGCATAAGTATCAACATGTTGGAACATGAAAACATCCTTCGTTGTATGTAGTAAACAAATCAAGCTTTGGTTATAGAGCGCATTTTATCTTTTAATGCCAACTGATTGGCTGTTATTTTTTTATTTTTGAAAAAATAAGCCACTAAAAGTACTGAAATCCAAACAGGTATCATCATGACTGCAATCCGCATGTCCGGAGTTTGGCTCATAATCAGCAAAATACCGCACATAAAAATAATGCATAAATAGTTAGTGAAAGGATAGGCAATACTTGGAAACTGAGTAGGAGCATGAATTGAGATCATATGCTTCTTAAATTTTAAATGTGTGTACGAAATTACCACCCAGTTAATCACAATCGCAGCAACCACTAACATCATGAGCAGGTTAAATGCTTTTTCAGGAAAAAGATAATTAATGAGTACACACATGAGCGTAAAAAATGCAGAAACCATAACCGCATTGACAGGGATACCGCGTCGATTAATTTTACTTAAAAATTGAGGTGCATTACCTTGCTGAGCTAAACCGAGCAACATGCGACTGGTGCAATAATTGGTACTGTTATAAACCGAAACAGCCGCAGTTAATACCACAAAATTTAAAATGGTTGCTACCGTTTGACTGCCCAAAGAATCAAAAATAAGTACAAAAGGACTGCCGCCTTGCGCCATTTGGTTCCAAGGGTACAGTGATAAAATAATGACCAAACTCAGGATATAAAATAAAAGGACACGATAGACGATTTGATTGACTGCTTTGGGTAAGGTTTTTTGTGGATTGTCTGTTTCTGCAGCCGCAATTCCGACCAGCTCAATTCCACCAAATGCAAACATAATCATGGCCATCGCCATCACAAGGCCCATGATACCATTGGGAAAAAATCCGCCGAGTGCCCATAAGTTGTGTAAATTAGATTGTGTACCACCACTACCAGTCGCCAGTAAATAGCTGCCAAAAGCAATCATGGCAACAATCGCTAGAACTTTAATAATAGCTAACCAAAATTCCATTTCACCAAATAACTTGACATGTAAAAGATTAATTAAGTTAATGAAAATAAAGAATCCCAGTGCTGAAACCCAAGTTGGAATTTCAGGCCACCAATAATGAATATATAAACCAATCGCGCTTAATTCGGCCATACAGACCAAAATGTTCAGCACCCAATAATTCCAGCCAGACATAAAGCCAGCAAATTTGCCCCAATATTTGTAAGCAAAATGGCTAAAAGAACCACTTACAGGTTCTTCTACAATCATTTCTCCCAATTGGCGCATCATTAAAAAAGCAATAAGCCCAGCAATGGCATAACCTAAAATAACGGAAGGGCCAGCAAGTTTAATGGTCTGCGCAATACCAAGAAATAAACCTGTTCCAATAGAGCCACCCAGTGCAATTAGTTGGATGTGACGGTTACTTAAACCTTTTTTGAGGTTTCCTTGTTCAATTTGCTGCATCTTCTATCTTCATCCCTGTTGAGATAGTGCTCACTCGATCATGATTAATATTTTAAAATAATGATGTTATTAAATCATCAGAGCAATATCAGAAATTTTATTAACAATATTTTATATTAAAGCTGAGTTTCTTATGCACCGAACAGCTCAAATGCATAAGAAAATTGATTTATAATCGTGCAACTAAGCGTTGGAAATATCTAAAACACCACGTTTAATTTGATCACTCTCAATGGATTCAAATAAAGCTTTGAAGTTTCCTTCACCAAAACCATCATCATCTTTACGTTGAATAAATTCAAAAAATACAGGACCTAACATATTTTCAGAAAAAATTTGCAACAATAGGCGCTTGTCATCATTTTGCGTATTGCCATCAAGTAAAATGCCACGCTTTTGCAATTCTTCAGTAGGCTCGCCATGATTAGGTAAACGTTCTGGCAACATTTCATAGTAGGTTTGCGGTGGTGGAGTCATAAATTTCGCACCCAATGCTTTTAATTTGTCCCATGTACCAATTAAGTCATCAGTAATAAATGCAATATGTTGAATGCCTTCACCATTAAAATCATTTAAAAATTCGGCAATTTGACCATTACCTTTGTCTGAATCTTCATTCAATGGAATACGGATTTTTCCATCTGGTGCTGTGAGGGCTTTTGAAGTTAAACCCGTATATTCACCTTTAATATCGAAATAGCGAACTTCCTGAAAATTGAAAATATTTTCATAAAAATCTGCCCAATATTGCATACGACCTTTATAGACATTATGGGTTAAATGATCGATCTCTTTTAAGCCTGTTCCAACTGGATTTAAGGGCACATCGTTAAAGAAAATAAAATCACTTTGATAAATATCACGATCGACCAAGAAAATAGGTGAACCACCAATGCCTTTAATCGCAGGAATATTCAGCTCCATGGGGCCAATTTTTGAATAAATCGGTTCAGCACCCAATTGAATGGCTTGATTAAATGCTTTGGCTGCATCTTTAGTTCTAAATCCCATAGCACAGGCAGAAGGGCCATGTTCTTTAAAAAAGTATGCTGCATATGATTCAGGTTGATAATTGAGAATAATATTGATATTGCCTTGACGCCATAAATACACATTTTTTGATTTATGCTTAGCGACTTGCGTGAAACCTATCGTTTGAAAAATTTCGTCTAGATCTCCATCCTTAGATACGAATTCAATAAATTCAAATCCACAGAGTTCTAATGGGTTCGCTAGCTTATTCATACAACATCCTCATTTTTTCAAGCAATCCTATTGCCCACTTTTTAAATTTTTTGATCATTAAACAAACGAATAAGCCATAGCAATGATTTAAATTTTTATGACAAATCCGTTTGTCTGATCCTGTCTTTCTCGTCTCAGCTATTGCTTAAAAGTATCTCGGAACACGAGAAAGACACTACATTTTTTCATGATAACAAGGTGAATTAATTATTCAATACATAATTTAATTATGTATATCGTAATATCGGCGTATTAAAAAAATTATTTATAACATAAATTAATGATATATATAAAATAAAGTTTTGTTTTTGGTGGGGAGTCGTAAACTGTTGAATTGTTTCTTTTTTTAATAAGTTAAGATTTAAATTTTTAATTGATTATTAAGGTACTGTTTTATAATGTTATTAATTAAATATTATTAGGGCCGAGTATTTTATAAAATAAAAAGAGTAAATTGAATTCAATCTATTCACTTTAGATAAATAAAAATATGCTAAGAAGGGAGGGAATTATTTAGAAAAGTAATTCGTTCCGGATAGATTTGGTATTTTCAGTCAGAAACTTATTTTTTAAGAAGCGCTTGTCAAAGTCATCAATAACGCGTATTTTAAAGTATAGACATATATTTTTTGAAGAAATAAAGATGATAAAGCAACCATTACTTCGTAACGCGACTTATTACTTTTGGCAATTTAGATAATTGCCTGAACGCGTTCGGGCAAGAAATGGTTGCCCACCCAGTTAATACCTGATCGGCAACCCTGATCAGGTTTTTTTATGCTTTATTTTTTATATTTTGGAGTAATCTCATGCAAATATTTAACTATTCATACTTGGGTAACTTTTTTTGGTTTTACTTTAGTCAAATGATGACGCAATCCATTAGACCCATGTCGCTCAAATAAAAGATTGGACTCAAAGAAGTCCCTAGGAAAGTCCCATGAATGCTTTAAATACTGCTTTACAACATATTCCAACAAAAACCAAAGAAACTATTTTAAGTTTGCCTCAGCAATTAAAGGCGCAATTGCCTTTGTCTTCCACGCTTGCTCATCAGATTAATGCACAGCGCCAGACGATCCAAAATATTTTAGATGGTCATGACTCACGCTTGATGATTGTAACAGGCCCATGTTCAATCCATGACCCGATTGCTGCACTAGACTATGCAAAAAAATTGCAACAATTACAAAGTATAGTGGCAGATCAAATCTTCTTCGTGATGCGTACTTATATTGAAAAACCTCGGACTACTGTAGGTTGGAAAGGTTTTTTATATGATCCAAATTTAGATGGGTCTTCAAACATGCAATTGGGATTAGAAAAATCTCGTGCGTTATATCTTCAAATTATAGAAATGGGATTACCCATTGCTTCTGAAATTTTAAGCCCAATGGCAACGGCATATTTCGATGATTTATTGGCTTGGGGCGCAATTGGTGCACGTACCAGTGAATCACAAATTCATCGTGAAATTTCAAGTCAGATGCCTTATAGCATTGGTTTTAAAAATGGTACCGATGGTTCTATTCAAATTGCTTTGGATGCGATTCAGTCAGCTTCTCATCCGCATCAATTTATGGGTATGAGCCAGTCAGGTTTGCCGTGTATTCTAGAATCGGAAGGTAATCCTAAAGCACATTTGATTTTACGTGGGTCTAATGCTGGTCCTAATTATCACTTGACTGAAATTGAAAAGATTAAAGCAAAAGTGAAAACTGAATTACCTGCTTTGGTTATTGATTGTAGCCATGGCAATAGTGATAAAAATCCTTTATTGCAAGCAGAAGTATTACGAACCATTGTAGCTGAACGTTCACTTAGCCATGTTCGAGGTGTGATGTTGGAAAGTCATCTAAATGATGGTCAACAGAAAATTTCATCGGAGATGACCTATGGGCAATCCATTACAGATGGTTGTTTAGGGTGGGATAAAACCCAACAGCTTCTAATTGAAATTGCCGATTCATTACGTACTTCTGCGTTAAAACGAAGTGCTTAGGATTTAGATTTTTCTAAAGTTCATTTGAAATCTATAAAAAGCATCCTCCATTTTGAGAAGGATGCTTTTTTTATTGTATTACTCGGAATATTTTATCGAGACATATTTAGACTGTTGTGGGTTTACGATCTACACATAATTTATAAAAAACCAAGCTCAGTGCTGTGATAAATGCACAGAGCAGATAGGCAAAACTATAACCTTGGTGAGCAATCACCAGACCCAATAAAATAGAACCCAAAGCGATCCCTAAATCATAACAAGTAAAGAAAGTTGACGTGGCATGTCCAATCCGATCTTTTGGGGAACGTTGAATAGAAAGCGTCTGTAAACAGGGCTGAGCTGAGCCAAATCCCATACCAATGAATACAGCAGCAAGCATTAATCCAGTGACGGTGTTAATCAGACTTAAAATAATCAATCCTATTGCGAACAAGGTAATCGCAGGGTACACGACATAATTGGGTCCTTTACGATCATAAATTTTTCCAGTAAACGGACGCAGACTCATCATTGAAATTGCAAATACCACAAAAAATAAACTCGCATATGCCAGTAAGTTTTTAGATTCTGTAAAAGTAGAAATAAATGACATGATGCTGGCGTATGAAAAAGAAATAATCATCGCCATAATCGAAACAGGCAGGGCTTTCTTTTCCATAAAATCATTTAGAGATAAGCGTGGTTTGTGTAAAGCTAACTCTTTCTTGATTGGATTTTGAATCGGAATCATGAAACAAAAAATAAAACCTAAACAGATAATAGCTGCAAGAATAGCTGCTACGCCAGTGTAGGAAAGTGATAGCAACAGCGTAAGCCCCAATAATGGCCCGAGGACAATACCTAAATTAATAGACATCACAAAATAACCCATTCCTTCGCCTTTGCGTGTTTCAGGAATAAAGTCATTGGCAATTGGAACGGTCACTGTGGTTAAAATACTAAACCAGATTCCATGTAAAAACCGAACCACTAAAAGTACGCTTAAGTTGTCTGCAAACAAATAGGCAAAAGAAAATAAGCAAAATAAAGCTTCTGAAACATAAAGCGTTTTTTTGCGTCCAAATTTTTCAATGATTAATCCACTAAAAGGGCGAACTGCAATCGAAGATGCCATAAATAATGTCATGGCTAAGCCTGCTTGCGCCAAGCTTCCACCCAGTTCATTGACAATATAAATCGGTAAAATTGTAGTTTGTGCAAAATAAAAAACGAATAAGAATAGATTGTTCGCCAAACATAATATAAATGACTTATTCCACAATGGCTGAGTATTCTCAGGAGAAGATAGAGCAGGAGACATAATTTATCCAATTCAGAGGAAAGATGTGACTCATCAGGCTTATCAAATATATTATTAATAATGGAATAGATTTTTAGTTGTTGGGAGGGATAAGACAAGAAGTCGAAAGATTGTACAAATTTTAAATGATTATAGTGGAAAAGTATAGTTGTTATAAATCAAGCAAATTCATTCCATTAAATCTTTATAAGATCAAACAGATAAATATTATAGTTATATGGAACGATTTTGGCTATAAATAGGTGTTAAAATATACTATAAAAATCAGCCCTATAGGCTGATTTTTATGGGTTTAAGAGAGACTTATAAACCTGCTTCATAATCTTGGCTGGAGAGTAGTTTTTCTACGTCTGCCATATTGTCTGGTTTAATTTTATAAATCCAACCTTTGCCATACGGTTCATCATTTACAAAATCTGGATCATCTTCTAAAGCTGAATTAATCTCGACCACCTCACCAGACACAGGCGCATGAATATCAGAAGCCGTTTTAACTGATTCGACGACACCTGTTTGCTCGCCAGCAGTAATACGTTGACCGATTTCTGGGGCTTCAACATAGACCAAATCACCTAAAGCATCCTGTGCATGGTCAGAAATACCTGTAATGACCAGATCACCTTCAATTTTAACCCATTCGTGAGTCGCGGCATATTTCAATTCTGAAGGATGGTTCATGGATAACTCCTTTAAATTATTCACATCATTTTTGCTGTGTTTTATACATGGTTTTTAAACAAAACGAAAGTTTATAAATATGGGTCTTTACGCCAATTACTCGGACTACGACCATTCCAACGCTTAAATGCTCGACTAAAATTGGCGACATCACTATAGCCAAGTTCATCTGCAATTTGTTCTAAAGTATAATCTGTTCGGGAAAGCAGTGAAGTTGCATGTCGATACCGTACTTCATCCACCAAAGTTGAAAAGGTGGTGCCCTCGGCAGCCAATTGACGTTTTAGAGTTCGGTCTGACATATGTAAACGACTTGCAACGTGTTCAATACTCAAATAATGCTGTTCTGAATGGGTTAAAATATCACGTACCCGCATGGCCAAACGGCGGCGTTCACCTAAAGCTGACAATTCCGCTTCACATTGGTTAATCGCAATTTGACTGGCAATTGGGTCTGCATTCACCATTTTTAAATTTAAGAATTTTTTATCGAAACTTGATAAAAGATGTGGCTGTTCAAAACGGAAATTGTGCGAAGGAAATTTTGTAATATAACGTTCAAAACCTGAAGGTTGAGGAAAGTCAAAATCGATATCAGCCGATAAATCATCACTGCCTGTCAAAGCTTTAGCCATCGTGATGATGCCAAGAGTTAAAGCAATGGTAATTTCAGTCCTTAATGGCTCAAGATCAAAGTCACATTGTAATTGTAATGTGGCTTTCTCACCAAAAGTTGAAAAATAAAGTTGTAAAAAGGGCATACGTAACTGAATAAATCGCTTCGCCAAAACCAAAGCTTCAGTTGTATTGTGTGCGGTCATAATGGCATAGCCAATAAAGCCATGAATAGAAATACGCATTTGTGTGCCCAAATGAAAACCTAGCGTCGGCTCTCCAGTTAAGCGTAGCGCGTGTTTAATCAGCTCATTTGCCACAGGCGTAGGAAGGCGATAATTCGGTTCAGCCAATTGTTCGCTGTTTAATTGAAAAGGACTAAATAATGCTTCTGCATTGTAACCCCAACGAGACACCACATCTAATAGGAGTAAACCGTACACTCCTGGTATTCCCTGATCTTGTTTTGGAGAAATCGTTTTCATGCGCTATCCATTTGCACTCATTCGTTTTTTTAAATATTCACTTGCATCTTGGCATAAAAAAAATAGTCTGTTCATAAAATTGTTCGACAATAATTCTAAAGTCTTATAATGAGACAGCACTAAATTCTCTTTTAAAAACCACAATTTTAGTTGTTGAAATCAGCACAACCTCTCTATTTTGATTAAGGGTCTGAGTCAGATAGCTCACGATCGCTCGATCATTTTTAGTTTTTGATGGCGTAATTTCGACAATTTCTACTTCAACATGAATGTAATCATTTGGGCGTGTAGGACGTGGCCAGCGAATAGTTGACTCTGAACCAATCAGTCCATAGGCAACTGGAAAACATTCTGTCCATAAACGCATAGTGACCGCAGACGTATGCCAGCCACTTGCAGCAATCCCTTGAAAAATAGGATGGTCTTTGGCCTGTTTTTCATCGGTATGAAATACTTGTGGATCAAAAGCATGAGCGAATTGCTGGATTTCCTCTAAGGTCATTTTATACTTACGACTAATAAAATGATCTCCCAGTTTTATGTCTTCCAAATACAACATTAATCCATTTCCTTTTTCTTCAAAGCCTGTTGCTCAATTAATAAACCACCAGTCTGTCTTTGCCATAAATGTGCATAAATACCATTTAAAGCAACCAATTCATCGTGTGTGCCTTGTTCAGCAATTTTACCCTCATCGAGTACAATTAAGCGATCCATTTGGGCTATAGTTGAGAGTCGGTGCGCAATTGCAATCACGGTTTTATCTTGCATTAAATCATCTAAACTGGACTGAATTGCTGCTTCAACTTCTGAGTCTAATGCGCTGGTGGCTTCATCTAAAATTAAAATAGGTGCATCTTTTAAGAAAACTCGGGCAATTGCAATTCGCTGGCGTTGGCCACCTGAAAGTTTAACACCACGTTCACCGACATAAGCTTCATAACCCGATTTACCGCGCAAATCTGTCAGTTGAGGAATAAAGTCTTCAGCTTTGGCTTTACGCACTGCTGCAAACATTTCTTCATCGCTGGCATTTGGACGGCCATATTTAATATTTTCAGATACGGTACGATGCAGTAAAGAGGTATCTTGAGTTACTAAAGCAATGTTTTTACGCAAGCTATCTTGAGTGACATCTTCAATGTTTTGTCCATCAATTGAAATACGACCTTCATTAATTTCATAGAAATGTAATAACAATTGAATAAGAGTCGATTTACCTGCACCAGAGCGACCGACAATCCCAATTTTTTCACCAGGCCGAATGGTTAAATTTAACTGATCAATCACATTTTTATTGTTATAAGCGAAACTGACATGATCAAATTTAATTTCACCTTTTTTCACCTCTAAAGGTTGAGCATTTTCTTTATCTTGAATTTTGATCGGGCGACCTAGTGTTTTCATCCCATCCTGAATCGTGCCGACATTTTCAAAGAGAGCAGAGGTTTGCCACATCATAAATTCAGCAATGCTGTTGAGTTTCAAAATCATGGCTGTGGTTGCGGCAATAATACCCAGTTCTGCTTGTCCATTCATCCAGAGCCAAATGGCCGTACCCAAAACACCCACATATAAAACGACACTGAGCAAATTAATACTAATTTCGTACTGGACGCCCAAACGCATTTGCTGATAAACCGTGAGCATAAAACCTTGCATCGATTCTTTGGCATATTGACTTTCACGTCCTGCATGCGCAAAGAGCTTAACCGTTTGAATATTGGTATAAGCATCTGTGACACGCCCCGTCATGATAGCTCTGGCATCAGCTTGTTTATTTGAAATTCGACTTAAACGTGGGATAAAAAAACAAGCAGCCGCTACGAATAAAAATAACCAAAGCATTAACGGTATAAGCAGAATTGGAGAAATAGCACCCAATACCAAACTAATGGTCACAAAGTAAATAAAAACATAGGCCAGCATATCACCCAAAATCACCCAAAATTCACGTACTGCAAGCGAGGTTTGCATCACTTTGGCAGATAAACGACCTGCAAAATCATTATGAAAAAAATCTAAACTTTGCTGTAATAATAAATTATGAAAGCGCCAACGTAGACGCATAGGAAATGTACTAAACAGAATTTGATGTTTAATAATCGACTGAAAACTTGAAAAGAAAATATTGGCAAATAAAATACACACCAATAAAGTCAAATTTTGAGTGTGTTGGGCTAAAAAGGTTTCGGGTTGACTTTTACTTAGCCAGTTTACGAGGTCACCAATTTTTGCGTACAGGATTGCTTCAAAGCTGGCAGCACCAGCCGTGAACAATACCAGCAATAACAAATAAGGACGAACGCCAGTAGCCGCTTGCCATACAAAAGGGAAAAAACGGGTTGGAAGTGGTTCGTTTAAACCTTTAGAAGGATAAGGATTGACGAGTTTTTCAAACCACTGCAACATAAGTTCCACCTTTGAATATCAATATTATTAAATTTCAGTTATTTACAAATTTTCTATCAAAAACAATATTTTGATTGATAGTCTAGTATGCGTTTGAACCTGTGTAAACACCACTTTAGCTGTGCGAAACCGATTATATTTACGCCCTGATTTACGCCATAATGAAAAAAATGCTCAAGGCGTAAATTTTTATGGGAACTATAGTTCAAAGATCACTCTCAGACGGTACTTTAAGATACAGAGCTGAAATACGCATTAACCGTAAAAATTTCCTGCATATAAAGAAAGTAAAACTTTCACTACTAACCGCATTGCTGAAAAGTGTGTCAAAAAGCGTGAAGTCGAAATTGAGAATAACCCAGACATCTTGAACGGTAATCACCACGAAAAAAGCATAAAGCTTTCTGATGCTATAGATTTATATCTGAATGAAACAGAAGGGGTCTATAGCAAAACAAAAGTGAATGCCTTAAAGCTAATCCAAAAATTTCCGATCGCTAAAAAGTCTATCATGAAATTGAACATTATGGATTTATCTGATCATGTTGCTTTAAGGAAAACGTATTGTCCGAAAGTAAAGGTTGGTTCTGTAGTCAGTACTATTCTTCACGAATTGCTACAGATACGTAGTCTACTAACGCATGCATCAGTAATGGTAGTCATGAAGTTCTATTCTTTTCTTCTTGAAGTATGTGATTTAATAGAATGTATAGAGATTGTTCTCAAGCCTGTGGTTGACACCTTCTTATTCGGTATGATTAGTTTTTTATCTTGATAAGACAAAATTTTATGAAAATTATCCAGAATTTATCTTTAATTTTAGCTGCGATTACATTGACAGCATGCGCAAATCATCCTGAACAGGTGCCTTCTCAACAGACACAAACAATGACTAACTGTGTATCTGAAGAAGCAACAAAGCTTGTTGGGCAAACTGGTTTATCAGAAGCAGTGATTAAAACGAAGACTAAAGCTGAAACTGTAAGAATGGTTTCTCCCTGTCAACCAGTCACTTTAGATTATCGTTCTAATAGAGTCACAGTTGTGACTGATCCACAAACCAAAATTATCGTTCAAGCATCTTGTGGCTGATAGCTTAAGACTGATTAAAAGAACCACCTTCGGGTGGTTTTTTATTGGGAATAGAAAATGCAAAAAGCCGTGTTTCCTATCCTGGGCATGCCGACATCACCAAAGCCATTAGAGCTTTATGCATACCAATTACATCAAGGCATTAGAAGAAAAAGCCTTTGCGTACAGCACAAGAAGTTGCACAAGCTGTTCGTGATTTTGGTGAAACAATTCGTTAATAATTGATTTATTTTCATGCTATATTTCCCTCATTGGGGTGGGGGATTTATGAATAAAATATTACTTATACTTGGCTTATTTTTTAGTATTTATAGTTATGGGGCGAATGCTCCCAGTAAAAGCAAAACAGATGATTTGGAGAAAAGTCGCGACCTCTGTACTGGTGGGGCGGAAATCGCCAGAACAATAATGGTAGCGAGACAGAAAGGTGTATCATTAGCAGAAATCAATAGCGCTCTTGGTTTGGTTGATAAAGAAACAAGAGAAATGCTTGAGATTTTTGTGGTCAATGCTTACGACGTTCCGATCGCTGATTCTCCTGAAGATTCAAAAATAATAAGTTTAGAATTTGCGAATGGGTTTTTTAAAGAATGTATGGGTATAAGTGAGGGTATCTATGGCAGTGAATTACGTTCAACTTCTGACAGTATCAATGTACACAGAATACTAATCAATCAAGAGTAAATACATAGTAAAACAAACCTCCTTTATGTTAAATGGATGGAAATTAATATCATTATTAAAGAGTAGATTTTAGATAGATGGCAAAATAGCGGTTTGCATAATTGATGGAAATACTAGGAATGTTATCTGTAACTAAGAAAAGCTTTAGATTTAGCTTCTTTACTTTGGCTATAGGATTGAGCACCTATTCTAATGCTTATGATGTGGAAAAAAATAAGGATAATATTGAGACAACAATCAATCAGTCATTTAAGCCACTTATGGAAAAATATGGCGTTTTAGGAATGGCAGTAGGCGTTATTTATAAGGGAAAAAATCACGAACAATATTATGGTATTCAATCTGATATTGATAATAAAGCGGTTGATAGCCAGACTATTTTTGAATTAGGTTCTGTAAGTAAAATTTTTACTGCAACAGCAGGTGCTTATGCTAAGAGCCAAGGTAAACTATCTTTCCAAGATCATCCAAGTAAATATTGGCCTGCATTACAAAAATCAGAGATTAACAAGGTTAGCTTACTAGAATTAGTAACTTATACGAGTGGTAACTTACCATTACAATTTCCAGATAATGTAAACACAGATGAGCAAGTTTTAGAATATTTCCAAAATTGGCATATCAAGAATTCCCCTGGTCAATATCGTCAATATTCAAACCCAAGTATAGGATTGTTTGGCGAAATAGCAGCAAGATCAATGAAAGTTCCTTTCACATCATTATTAGAAAATGTGATTTTTCCAAAATTTAACATGAATCATACTTATATCAATGTTCCTAAAGAACAAAAAGAACATTATGCTTTTGGTTATGATCAGCTGAATCAGCCAATTAGAGTTAGCCCCGGTGCTTTAGATGCTCAAGCATATGGCGTTAAATCTTCACTTCCAGATATGCTTAAATTTTTAAATACAAATTTGAATCCAGAAAAATCTAATTCTGATTTTAAGAAAGCTATTTTAGAAACACATAAAGGATATTTAAAGCTTGGAAACATGACACAAGCACTTGGGTGGGAGACTTTTTCTTATCCTACAACTTTCGAGATTTTACAAGAAAGTAATTCTGAAAAAGTTGTTATGCGATCAAACCCAGTTGTAAAGGAAACCACTCAGGCAAAGTCCAAAGTTTTCCATAAAACAGGTTCTACGAATGGTTTTGGAACTTATGTTTTCTTTGTCCCAGAAGAAAATTTTGGGCTTGTGATGTTGATGAATAAAAAGATTCCCAATGAAGAACGCATAAAGGCAGCCTATAAAGTCTTTAATACGATAAAAAGCAGTTAACTTTTTCTAAAATTAACATAATACGGATTATATAAAGCCTTAATATTAGATTAGGGCTTTTTAATTTCGTATAACAGCTATCATGCTGAGTTAAGCTAAGACTCACTTAAAACAAGAGCTTTAATTTTTACAGCTTTTTCAAAATGATCTAATTTATGTTGCATGATCCACCAAGTTGCGGCTTCCATCAAAAGTTCAGGATTCTCATTTTTATTTTTGAAAAAAGCATAGAAAGATAAACCAACGTTATCTCCTTTTTTCTCAATTTTCTCATTACATCCATGAATAAATATTTCTCTTAACTCTTTTCTCATAGTTTTAAGATTCCCTAAAATTAACATGATACAGCTTATGCGAAAGGCCCTATTCATGGGCCTTTTAATCATCTGCTTAACATGTCTTATACGAAGTCAAAAACGAGGATTTATAGTCCGCCGTTTCGTGTAAGTCTCATTATATTAAATAGAATATTTAATTTTCAATATTCAAGCCATGTTTTGCCAAATTTAGATATTCATATGGGGCATCTTCTGCTGGATAACGTAAATTTTTCACACCATAAATTTGTGCAATATTCCATACAATACTTTCACCAGCAGGCAATAAGTTTGGCTGAATTTTATAAATAGTATCTTGATAAGCAGTATCACTATCAATAAATTCCCAACTTTCTGTCTTGAAGGAATAAATTATGTCTTCTAACCAAGCTGCATTAATCGCTCTAACATGAAGTAAAAGTACATGCTTTGGGGAGCGTCCTAATGTTTGTACCGCTAAATCATCATAATATTTCGCTCGATCAAGTAAATGGAAAATATAAGCTTGTTTTAATTTATCCAAGCTTGCTTGATCTTTTTGTTGCTGATATTTCAAAAACAATTGGTTGTAATACCAATCACTAGCATCGATGCTGACAGCACCAGATTGATAGTTATGGGTACTAAGCCATTTTCGTACACCATCCCTTTTTTCTAGAGTATTTCCCTCTTTAAGAAATGGAAAACGGTAACGTGGTACAAATCCTTCTATTGAAGAAAACACTTGATGACCTTGTTGCATATCTTGTAAATAATGAGATAGCTTTACTTCATTTTTATTCAGATTTATATGTAAGTTTCCATGATTACCAATACGATGTCCTTGTTTCCCCCAATTAGAAATAATATTCAATCCTTCTGTTCCTCCAATTTTACTTATACTTGGATAAACGATTGCATGAATTTTATTTTCTTTTAAGGTACTTAAAATATCCTCATTAATTTGTTGAGCTTCTGAATTAATTGAGGGATCTAAACCATCATCGAAACTTAATGCTACGCTTTTTGCGATAGCTACATTAGATAACCCTAAGCAAAAACTTAAGATAATTTTTTTAAGCATAAAGTGACTCTATTATTTGAAATTACTTACGATGAATCAGTAGCCTAACATTTTATTTTATAGTTAAACTTTTCTAAAATTAACATAATACATATTATGATAAAGTAAAAAGGCGCTTCTTCGAAGGGAGTTCATAATTTGAGTACATAGAAGATATCCTTATTTTTAATTATTATCTGTAAAACATTCAAAGTATAAAAGTTATGATCACAAAATAATTCAAAATCGTAAATACAATAATCGCTGTGCTGGCTATAGCAGCTTTCATTTATTTTCAGTATTCCATGAAAACTGATGAGCTTGGTGGTTATAAACAGGGCACAGAGCAATATAACGGTTATCGATATGCTCAAGACAATAGCTTGAAGTCGGCAGATCAGTGTAATGATGATGCTGAAGTTAATGCTAATAAAGATTTTTTAGAAGGCTGTAAAACTTACTTTGAGCATCAAGAAGAAGCTCTTAAGTAAATGTGGTGTGGCAGAAAAATAAAGCTGTGCATTCTGCTATCACAATACACAGCAAATTCAATTTAAAAAAAGTGTATGTCACTGTTTGTGTGTAATATATGAATTAAAGTCCTGATTGAGAGTTTTAGAATATGAGGAATTTTAACAGTCATTAATTAAAGTAATTACTTTAATGGAGTTATAAAAATGTAATAGACTGCATGCCTCGAGTATTCGTAATACACTAATATATGAAATTGTCTAGAATTATTGAAAAAAGACTTAAGCTAAACTTAAGAAAGTTAATACTTTTTCTAGCAATTTTTTCTGTATCTATTCTATTTTTCATTTCCTTAGCTATTAGTTATCAAATAGTAAAAAGGCAACTCATCAATAACTCATTAGACTTAAACGCGGAATATGCAAATAAAATTGCAATAAGTACAGACAATCATTTTAAAAATATTCTGATCGAGCTGAATTATAGTGCAAAAATTTTAGAAAAAAAAATTGATAATGATGAGGTTAGAGAAGAAGAAGTACAGAGATTAAAAATGCAATCTAATTATTATACTAGTGTAGTAATTGGAGATGCTGATGGACGATTGATAAATTACTCACCTAACATACTTAATATTAATAAAAACAAAGTACAATCAACTCTGGGAATTATTAATTCTATAAAAAGTAAAAAAGTTTATATATCTAACCCCTACCTATCTAGCAAAAATAATATGATTATTTTTATTTCTCATCCTATTTTTGATAAAAATAATAAATATAGAGGTTTTTTAGGAGCAGCAATTTATCTCAAAGAAAAAAATGTTATTAATGAGCATTTAACAATCAATGAGGGCTATAAGAAGAACTATATGTATGTAATTGACAAGAATGGTCAAATAATTTTCCACCCAGACAGTAACAGAATTGGTGATATAGCAAAAAATAACACTGGCATAGAGGATATAAAAAAACAAAAAAATGGAAAGATGCGTCTTATTAATAGCAGGGGAGTTGATAATCTTGCTGGATTCGCACATATAAAAACAACTGATTGGATTATTGTCTCTCAGCAACCAACTTTAGAGTTACTTAAACAGGCAAACTCAATTATCTACAAAGTATCAGGTGGGATATTTGTATTCTATTTGGTAATATTTTATATTGTTTGGAAGTGTTCTTTTTATATAGCCTCCCCACTACACGAACTTGCAAATATGGCAAGCTCACTAGATCGACCTGAAGTCAGTGTAGATATTAAAAATATTAGTCCATGGTATTATGAGATAGTAAAATTTAAATTTTCTCTCCTACAAAGTTTGAGGAAATTTTCAAGAAAAATAGATGAAATGGACTACTATGTTAATACAGATCCACTTACTGGTTTAATGAATCGTAGAGGGATGAAATTTGAAATAGATAAAATAATAAGTATGAAGAATAATTTCTCAATTCTACTGATAGATATAGATTTTTTTAAAAAAATAAATGATACATATGGGCATGCTCAAGGAGATTTAGTTTTAAAATTCTTAGCTGAAATTATGCAGAAAAACTTTAGAACAAATGATATCTGCTGTCGGTATGGTGGTGAAGAATTTATTGTAATAATGCCACATTCAAATAAGCAAGAGGCTTATGAGAGTGCAGAGAGATTTAGAAAAATAGTACAGGATACATATATTGAAAACATATATTCTCTTACTATCTCAATAGGCATAGCTTCTTGGACTGAAAACTCTAATGATATTTCTGAAATATTTAAGCAAGCTGATATAAATCTCTATCAAGCTAAAAATAATGGCAGGAATCGTGTAATACCAACTGTATAGCAACTATATCTTGCAAATAGACTAGAGAGGATTTCTCACGATATACCTTTCCCACAAAATGATCAGAAATACCAGCAACAACAATCTGATCAAAAATAATAGAAGTAATCCTGATTATTAAAAAACCCTCAAGTTTTGGCTTGAGGGTTTTTTAATAATCAGAGTTTAATCAAAGAGATTACTTTTGCTTTTTTAGTTGCTTTTGCAATTTAGCAAGTTTGCTTTCATGTTTAGAAATCTTTTTAAGGCGGTTTTTAATCTTCTGTTTAAGAGATTTTAATTGCTTAGCCATGATAATGTTACTCCTTAGTTGGTGTATCCGCTGACTGATTTTTTTTAATAAAACTACGGATGAATTTTCTTAACTCTCTAGCTGCGCTTGTATCCAAGGTATCACATAAGTGAATGAACTCATCACGCTCAGCTATACTGATACGAATTAAGAGCTGACCATCTTTTTTATTAACCTTTGTCTTTTTGGGTAATTCAGTCATATCGTCTTTATCCCAAAAGGTAATAAGTAAAATGTATATACAATGTATATGCAAATTTGATTTAAGTCAACCATCATTGATAAATCATCTATAATCAAAACAACTATGCCAGACGCACCAGCCTAATTTCTTCTGAAAAGACGTAGCAAACTTCATCCAATGTTCAATGTAAAAATATTCTAATGTTTTCATTTTTATTCATTCCTTTTAAATAATTTAAAATTTTGCGCCTTTTTTACACCTTAGATGAAATTAATAAATAATAAGTTTTTGTTTTTTATTGAAAAAACCTAAAAATAAGTTATACTTTTAATTCCCAATAGGGCATTTGCTCTTTTATTTGCACACACACAAAATTCCCATACAAATATTTAGTCGTGTCTAGAACACTTCAGATGGAACTTTATGATGCTGAGCTACCTGATATTCAGAGAAAGTAAAACGTTCAGTTTTATAGACAAAGTACGATTAAAGCATAACCTAGCTTCTTAAAAAACAAACTCGAGATGATATTCAATTCAGCCAAGTTAGCATGTCGTAAATAGCAGCAATACATGAGCTAAGTCAGCGAATTAAGTTAAATTGGATTCAAAAAGAGTGATTAGATACAAAAATAAAATGCCTTCAATTGACCTATAAAAAAAATCATCTCACAAAATGAACAGCTCGGATCATGATGAATTAAATCGCTTTTCTAAAGATATAAGCATTTATCTTAAATCGTGTAGTGCCTTTTTATTGGCTTGTACCAGCCCGAATGCTAAGCGTAATTTGATCATTTAGTATAATAATGGGGTATTTAAATATATAATAATGCTGTTATCGCGCTTCATGAGTCATGAGGTCGTAGTGCAATTTGTGGTTGATCCAATCGTTAAATGATGATTGCCATTTAAATGCCCTAAAATGTTTTACAAGTTTAGTTTGTTATCAACAGACCAGAGAGCACTTCTTGATTTCAATACCTAGTCAAGTTTGGAGGAACAACCAGTTTAATGGTTGGCAGTAAAGGTAAAGTGAGTGGTTTCATCGAGACTAAGTAAATGATCTTGGTGATCATCTGTTTAAGTCTATAGATTAGAAAGGATAGACTTTAGACCACTTTTTTATATAACAATCAGTGCCATTCGAAGTCTAAATTATGATTGGAATCATTTTTTTTAAGCTTATGTCATGTGTATAGAAAATGTCTGTATCAATTCATTTTTTGAATTTTATACAGATTTTAAAAAGTAATTAGGTAAATACTATGAATGACATAAGATTATTATATGTAAGTAAATTAAAAAGTACCGCGAATTCCATGAATGAGTTGTACAATATTTTGACTGAGGCCTTAAATTTTAATGGACCGAACCGCATTTATGGCGCGTTGTATTATGGCAATAATTATTTTGTACAGTGCTTAGAAGGTGAAAAAGACACAGTAGAACATCTTTTTTACAAGAAAATTTTAAGAGATCCTCGTCATGAAAATTGTGAAATTTTGTCTTTAGAAAATATTGAGACCCGCATTTTTACTGAATGGCATATGAAATATGCTATTTTTCACAAAGAAGTTTTAAACTTCTTTTCTGAACATCATCTTGATGATTTCAATCCTTATTTATTAAATTTGAAAACTATTCCACTTTTTATTGAACTCTTGAGTAAACAGCCAGATGGTTTTGAAACCTTAAAAATTCAGGATTCTGAGTTAGATAGTACTGCCTAACGGTTAGTTAAAGAGTTTTGATGCTATAATTTCTTCAAAAGCGTAACTGTTGATTTTACGCTTTTAATTTATTTTAACGTCAGTCAATATCATGATGAACTGACATTACTCAATTTAAGTGTTTTCCAACAGTATCATTCAATTGTACATTTATTTTTTCGTTTTTAATAATGTATCTGCTTCAACTATAAACGCTTTCTGTTTAGCACGTTGCCATAAACATAATTCTCGTCCAAGCTGATTTTTCATATGGGCTTGAGGATAGCGACCTTCTAACACAATCGCTGAATATCCTACACGATCATCAAAGGGCATAATGTCGCTGACCACCTTGGTCTTTTTTAATTGACTGGCTTTTATACATGCTGTTTTTAAGTTCTGATCATTTTTTTTCCATGCTTGTTCTGAACTGGCCTGCGCCGTATAAGAAACAAAGCATAAGCTGAATAAAATAATATGAATCGATTTCATTATTTTTATCCCTTAATTTTAAATATTAAATTGAATCATACAACGTGAATCGTAATTTTAAGCGCTAATTTACAATACTTAAAAGTTTTGATTCAATTCTATCCATATTTTTATTGATTCTACAGATGATCTTTTACAATTAAATCATTACAGATTGCCTTATAAATGAAATCAAAAAAGCAATTTAGAATGGCTATGATAGAAAAATAATGAAGGAGAAATTTCATGTATACCATTCAAAAACCAACGTCTGGTGAATAACGTACTATTAACAAGGTACTTGGAGATGAAGTCACTTTAGCGAAAGCTCAAGATAATGCTGGATATTATGACTTACACAATCAAGAGTTTATTCCTAAATTTAATGAACATCATGAAATTATTGGATTTTATGAAATTGAAGATCAAGCTGTTATTTGGGAAATTATTCTTTAATCGTAGTTCGTATCAAATTAAGTCGCTTTGATATCAAAATTTATAGCTCTAAAAGTGAAAGTATTGATAAAAACCAAGCGCTCAATTGAGCGCTTGGTTTTTAATTATTTTAAATTTAGAAAATGGAATACAGTCTTAAACTTTAGATGTACCATGATGAAGATCATTTAAGTCTGAATCATTGATGTCAGAAGAAGGCAGCATTGTCTGAAAATCTATACCAGCAGGAGCTTGGTAAATGCGTAAACCAAATTCAGGAATAATGGCAATTAAGTGATCAAAAATATCCGACTGGATTTCTTCATAACTTTTCCATGCTGTCGTATTGGTAAAAGTATAGATTTCAAGTGGCAATCCTTCACTGGTGGGTTGTAGCTGACGAATGATTAAGGATTGATTTTGAGCAATGCCTGGGTGCTGTTTCAAGTAAAACTCTACATAGGCACGAAATGTACCTAAATTGGTCAAGCGGCGCTGATTATAACGTGATGGATTGCTCAATTGCTGATTGAAAACTTCTAACTCTTGATTTTTGGTATTGAGGTATTGGTCTAATAATAAAAATTCTTTCAGTTTGCGTTGCTCTTCATGTGTCATAAAGTGAACGCTACTTTGATCAATAAAAATCGATCTTTTAATACGTCGAACGCCTGCATCAGCCATACCACGCCAATTTTTAAAAGTATCTGTTACCAATTTGTTGGTCGGAATAGTGGTAAATGTTTTATCAAAATTTTGAACGGTAATCGTATGTAATGACATATCAATGACATCACCATCTGCATTTAGTGTTGGCATTTCAATCCAATCGCCAATACGCACCATATCGTAAGATGAAATTTGTACTGAGGCCACCAAGGATAAAATCGTATTCTGAAATACCAACATCAGCACCGCGGCCATGGCACCGAAACCCGCAAGTAATGTAAACACATCCTTTTTAAGGAATGTACCTAAAATCATTAAACCGCAGACAATATAAAGAATAAGCTTAACCAGTTGTAAATAACCTTTAATCGGCTTATTTCTAGACTTAGGATTACGTTGGTAAATTAAATTAAAAATATTCAGAAATTCACTGATCGCTAAAGCCAAAGTCAAGAAGATAAAAGCTTGCGCCGCCATTTGGATAATTGTGATTAGCTTTTCTGAAATGTGTGGAATTGTGGCTATTCCATTCATGATCACCAGCGCAGGCACAATATTTGAAATTCGACGAATCACATTATGTTGAGCAAAAATATGAGAATTTGCCGATTTCATTTTACTGACAAGTTTTCGAATACCACGTACCACGACTTGTTTAGCAATTAAATTTGCCAAAACAGCGAATAAAATCAAAAGTGTTAAAGACGTCAGCATTTCTAACCAAGGATATTGATCTGACCAATCTTGAATACTTTGAATAAAGTTAAACTGCTGCAAATTACACCTTCAATAGCTTTATTAAAAATTATTTATAGTTTATATAGTTATGTTTATTACATCATTAAAGATAACGTTTTATATACATGAATCAAAAAGGAAGTAACCTGTTTTTTGCAAAGTTTTAAAAGTTGAAAAATAAGAAAATGAATAACAGGTCTCTTTATTCTCGTTTAGGCTTATATATTTCATGCTTGATTGCGCGTCAGTTTCTAATTTTTGAACCGTGAATGACAAAAATGCCGATACGGATATCAGCATTGAGGCTTTTAAAAACTAAATAAAATAGAAGTGAAAATAATCACCACATTAAATCATCAGGAATAACATAGGCTGCGTAGGGATCTTCTTCATCTGTAATCTGTTCATTTTTTTCAGAATTATTGACAATAATAAAACCCGTCATTTTATCATTAATACGCTCTGCCAGAGCCTTGGGTAAAATTGCATAGCTTTCACCATCTTTTGCAATCACCAATGAACCTGAAACCAGCGCATTATAAATTTGTTGATTCAAATACATTTTTTTGATTTTACTTTCATCAATAAATTGATAAGACACATCGCCATCTGTCTGCATAATTTTATGCTGATGAATCATTTGAATAATAGCGGCTTTTAATTCCTTACCTTGCAATAGACGCTTTTTTTCGAGGTCTAGTGCTTGATCTTTAGCCAATTTTTCTTGTTTATCTTGTGCAATTTTCGCTTTTAACTCTGCTTCTTCACTTTGACCTGTACGTTGCTCATGAACAGCTTGTTTAGAGAGTTTTTTTGCCTTTTTATTGTCAACTAAGCCCGCTTTAAGTAATTGGGCCTGTAATGCATTTTTGACCATGATAAATTCCGAAATGACTTCTGATGAGCATGATAACCAAAATACCAGCCTCAATATACGGTGTACAGCCTAGAAATTAACCACGCAGAAATTTGAGCCTAATGATTGAATTAGAACAGTAAGCTTGATTAATCAGTGAGAGCTTTATGATTAATCAATATTCTATGGGTTAAATGCATGTTGATGCTGATTAAAAGTAAAGCCTGATGGGAAAGGGCAATACAAAAAACAAGTATAAAAAAGCCACTTTAGTAAGGAATTTCACCATGATATTCCTTGTTAAAGTGGCAATTTCCTAAAATAAAATGGCAATCAAATGAATTAGAAATTTAATTCAAGTAATTTAATTGAAGATACTCACACTCAAATCGATCATCCTTTTTAAAGTTCAGTTTAACTAAATAGGCTTGAACAAAATCTGAATATCTTAAAAAGATTTAATCATTCAGCATTTCTAGATCCACTGCGGTTAATTCAGATCAACTGCAGCAGTAAATAACACATCAGTAGAAGAGTTTAATGCTGTTTCAGTCGAATCTTGCAATACACTAATGACCATGCCAATGGCAACCACTTGCATAGAAATATCTGAGCTAATTCCGAATAAACCACAAGCCACAGGAATTAATAGTAAAGAACCACCCGCAACTCCAGATGCACCACACGCTGAAACTGTGGCTAAAACCGATAACACCAACATCGTTGTAAAATCGACAGAAATACCCAAAGTGTTTACAGCAGCTAAAGTTAAAACTGTAATGGTGACAGAAGCACCTGCCATATTAATAGTTGCACCTAAAGGAATAGCAACACTCGCAGTCGATTCTTTAACGCCTAAGCGTTTGGCTAAATCTAGATTGACAGGAATATTCGCAGCTGAACTACGGGTGAAAAATGCAGTAATTCCACTTTCACGTAAACATGTAAACACTAGAGGATAAGGGTTTGAACGTGTTACAAAAGCGACCATGATTGGATTGATAACCAAAGCCACAAAGAACATGGTTCCAATCAGCACAGCAAGTAATTGAATATAACTTTCCAAGGTACTTAAACCCGCTTCAGCAAAAGTCACGGCCACCAGACCAAAAATACCGATAGGAGCAAAATTAATCACAATCCGAATCACATGATTAACCGCATTTGCAGCATCAGTTAACAGTACTTTGCTGGTATCACTTGCATGACGAAATGCGACACCCAGTGCAACTGCCCAAGCCAAAATACCAATAAAGTTTGCTTCACCAATCGCAGTAATAGGATTTGCCACAAAACTTAAAAGCAAATTCTTTAAAATTTCGATCAAGCTACCGGGTGGTTGTAAGTCAGTTTGTGTCGGAATATCTAAAAATAAAGTACTCGGGAACAAAATACTGGCAGTCACTGCACTTAAAGCTGCAAGGAACATCCCAATGGCATACATGGCCATAATCGGTTTGATATTTGCACTATGACCGACTTTAAAATTTGCAATTGAAGCTAAAACCAATACAAACACTAAAATAGGCGCAACCGATTTAAGTGCTTTAATAAATAAGTCCCCTAAAAGGCTTAAATAGGGCGCTACATTAGGGAATAAAACAGCAACGCCAATACCTAAAATAATAGCGATAATAATTCTAGAGACTAAACTCAAACGCATTAAAGCAGAAAACATAAAGATGCCTTGTTACACATACGAGGACTAAAAAGAATACAAATATGGTCGGCATTTTATACCTAAAAGCATAAGGACTAAAAACTAATTTCTATATAAAAACTAAGTATTTATTTTTAAAGTTGATATTTTTGTATTTTAATTTTTTTTAAATCGCGATTTTAGACTTTAACAGGGTAAAACATGAAAAGTGGCGTTTAAAATTATGATCAACAGTAGCTTGTTGAGCATTTTATATGGAATAACGCCATTCAAGTTTAATCATTCATAAAAATCGAGATCATGGTGTATCTAAAGCATCTCGGGTGAAAGTGCTTGCATTGCTTGAAAATGGGTAAGATAAATTTTTCCACTTAAATGTTGCAGCAGTTTTGAATCTTGTAATTTATCCATTACGGGGCCTTTGACCTCAGAAAAGTTCAACTTGATATTCAGTTTAATTAATTCATTATTTATATCTTCCAGCATTTCTAAAGCACTAAAATCAATAGCACTCACACTGGAACAGTTGATAACCACATGCTCTAAATCTACATGTTGGCTGATGGTATTGATTAAAAAACCTTTTAAAGTATGTGCATTTAAAAAACTTAAGTTTTCATCAACCCGCATTGAAATCACGCGCGAAGAGGTTAATACCGAATGCCGTTGGACATTTTTAAAATGTTGCGTGCCTTCAAGTAAACCAATGACGGCAATATGTGGACGACTGATACGCCAGAGCAGCAGAATAAACGTTGAAATAATGCCAATGACCAGTCCCGTCGAAATATCAATGCACACCACGCCAAAAAAAGTAATCCACATCGCAATACCATCAGCTTTAGAGTAATGCCATGTTTCAATAAACGGTTTGAAATCGACTAACTTCCAGATTGAAACAATAATGGTTGCAGCAAGAATCGCGAGCGGTAAATCACGGAAAAAATCAGTAAAATATAAACTGACGATTACGATTAATAAAGAAGAAAAAACGCCTGCTAAAGGTGTTTTAGCACCAGAATCTGCATTAACCACAGTACGCGATAAGCTACCGGTAACAGGAAAGCCAGAACTTAAGCCAGCACTGACATTTGATAAACCTAACGCCACTAATTCTTGATTACTGTTTAACTGGCTACGCTGTTGTAATGCGGTCGCTTGTGCAATTGAAAGTGACTCTACAAAGCTGACCATGGCGATCATGGCCGCACCTGGTAACAAGGTCCAGATTAATTCGGCATTCCAGTGAGGGATACGAATAGGTGGAAAACCAGAGGGAATTTCGCCTACGGTTTTAATGCCAATTTCGTTCAGATTGAAAAAGTACACTGCTGTAATAGAAACAACCACCAAAACGAGTGGTAAGGCCTTCGATATAAAAGCGGTATTGCCTATCCAGTTTTGCATAGATTGAGTGTTTAATAGTTTTGGGATAAAAATGAGAAAGAGTAACGACAAAATACCAAAAATTAAGGTTTCAACACTACTAAAGCGAATATATTGCCAAATGCTCAATAAAAATTCAGGAATATTATTGGCTTTTAAGGGAATATCGACCAAGAATTTAAATTGCCCTAAAGCAATCAGTACCGCAGAAGCAATAATAAAACTTTTAATTACGGGGTGGCTAATCAGTTGAATCAAAAAGCCGAATCTAAAAACACCCAAGAGTAAAGAAATCACACCGACCATCAACGCAAGTAAACAAGCAGCTTCGATGTATACAGCAGAACCGACTTCAAATAAGGGGCTTAAAGTTGCAAAAGTCATCATGGAGATAATGGCAACAGGACCAATAGAGAGTGTAGGGCTGCCACCGACCATGGCATAAATGATCATCGGTAAAATGCTGGCATACAAGCCCATAATCGGGGGTAAGCCTGCAAGCATGGCATAAGCCATGCCCTGAGGAACCAACATCGCAATCACAATCAAGGCAGACAAAATATCGGATTTAAATTTGTCTGAATTATAGTGTTGAAGCCACTGCCAAGCAGGTAATAACTTTACTAAGCGTGTATTCAAAGCAGGCCTACTTAAAACTAAATCACTATTTAAGATATATTATGCATAAAAAGTGCTAAGAAATCTTAATCAAATGATTTTAAAAATATAAATAACTGATATTAAATGTATTTTAATAATACTGAGAAACAGGTCAGGCATTTAATTTCAGCTAAATATCTGCATATACCTCATTTCGAATCGAATGACTTCTTATTCATTTGTTTAAATACTTTCAATTCTTTTTCACTAAAATTAGCCGATTCCTGTATGGTTTGATACATATTCTGATCAAAACCTTTAAAAATAGCGGATATCTTATCTTCAAAATCGAGATGTAGAATAAAAATGTCCTGTTCAACACTGATCAATTGATTCTGTTTAAGAATTGAAATAAAGCTTTTTAAAGTGGCACTATCAAAGTAATAGCCCAGTTTAATTTTTTGCATCTGAGACAGTTTTTGCAATACGGCTTTACTCATATTTTCTAATGCTTTTAGATTTAATGACTCATCAGAAGCATATTGTTGAAGTAACGCGGCAATAATCATCATATTATTTAGACTAGAACGACATAATGATGCAAGCGTTGAAAGACTATTTTGCACGTGTTGATTTGATGAAGGATCAATTACGATTGAAATGCTTTGCTCTTGCGTTTTAATCCAGCCCAACTGTTCTAAACTTTTTACCGTCAGTGTAATTTGATGATCTAATTCATCTAAATTCCATTTTAAGAAAAGTTCTTCTTTGAAAAACGGATAAATATTTTTAATGCTATCGGCTAAAAAGTGAGAAGACATTTTTTGATAAGACTGGATGAGCGTTGCGATTAATGCGGGCAAAATAAAACAATGCAAAATATTATTGCTAAAGTAACTCAAAAGAATTTTTTGGCTTTCTGCTACGCGTATCCAAGGTTCATTATTTTGACTCAAACTTTCGACTTGTTTAAGTTTTATCGCATATTCGATGATTTCAGCACTGGATAATTCAGTCATCATCATTCTTGGGTCATATTGCGTGAGCTTTAATAATTGTCGATAGTCTATGATCTGTTGTTTTAATTCCTTATGACTCAAGGCATGCTGATCAGTATGGAGTAAAATGAGTGAAATCAATGAAATGGGGTTAATTACCACAGCTTTATTAATATTTTCTAAGATTGAATTTGCCACGTCATTAACGGTTTCAACGACAGGTTTCGGTAATTCATCATTTACCTTGAGTTGGATTTGGTTGGCTTGGTGGGTTGTTAGAATTTGATCTAAGAAAATCGGTTCACCAAAGTTGACATGGACTTGACCAAATACCTTTTCAATTTTACGCGCTGAACTTAAAATTCCCCAAATGGATTCTGCCTCTTTCGGTTTACCATTCAGTTCATTTAAATAAGCAGTTCCTTCAATCAGTTTTTCATAACCAAAGTAAGTTGGAATAAAAGCAATTGGTTTGGTTGCACCGCGTAAATGACTTTGTACCGTCATGGAAAGCATGCCTTTTTTAGGTGGCAGTAATAAACCCGTTCGTGAGCGTCCACCTTCAACAAAATATTCTAAAGGTGTATTACGTGAAAGCATGCTGTGTAAATATTCTTTAAATACAGAAGTATATAATTCATTTCCACTAAAAGTACGACGGATAAAATACGCACCTGCGCCGCGCATAATTTGACCCACAACAGGGAGGTTTAAATTAATTCCTGCTGCAATATGCGGGACCATTAAACCACGGTTAAAAATCACATAAGACAGCAATAAATAATCGATATGACTACGATGGCAGGGTGTATAAACGATTTCATAATCTTTGGCCAACTCACGCACAGTATCAAAGTTATGGACTTCAATGCCGTCATAAAGTTGTGTCCAAAGCTTGGTCAACGCGAGTTCTGCAAAACGTAAAGTGGAATAGGAAAAATCTGAAACCACTTCGGTCAAATAACCTTTGGCGCGATTTTCCGCTTCAAACATACTTATTTTATAGTCAATACTTTCTTTGCGAATCGCATCTTGTACAGTTTCAGTTTTCATTAATTTATTAATAAGATTACGACGGTCTGAAAGATCAGGTCCTAAAATCGCTTCTTTATATTTATAGAAATTAGTATTGAGTTCTTTAACCACTGAATGGGCTGGAGCAAAGTTTGGATATTCGGTTTTTGCTTTGACAATTGCGGCTTTCAAGGACAATGGTTTGTGAAATTCGATATAATTTTCACGTCCATAGAGTGAAATATTGAAAGCTTGCTTAATTTTGGATGGGGTAGACCATGCATCCGAGAAAAGTGCTTTAAACCATGAATCTTCATATTCAGGTGAACGTCCCCAAAGTACAGTAACAGGAACCAGTTGAATATCGTATTCAGGATATTTTTCTAAAATTTCGATTAAACGAATGAGTTTTGCCGAATAATGATAAGACTCATTTTTACTATGGGGACCATTTAAAGCCAGTATTGAATCTTCTTCAATTAATTCTTGAACGACCAAAGGGGCAAAAACTGAAGGAAGTTTACGGGCTTTTGCTTCTGTATCAATCAGCACGGTATTACTTAAAGAAGCATCTTGAAGAACATAACAGATGATTTTTTTATCTGAAGCATTATTAAAATTATTTTCTAATTCAGTGGTATTGCCTAAAACTTGAGGGCTCACGATTTTATCTAAAACTTTTTGCGTAAACTGACGATAGAATTGACGATAACCCTTATCAGACATTGTATTCTCTAAATCATTGATCATTTGATTGATATTGTGTGCAATAAGAAGAAAAAATACAAACCTTATTGATCATAAATAACGGATTTAAGTTGTAACGTTTTAAGAAAAACAACATCAAATGTTTTCATTTTTTTGTTTTTTAAATGCATTTAAAAGGGTTCTTGGTTCAACAAAATGAAAAGAGAAACCTATATTTTTCGGGTTTAAATGACTTATGATAAAACCTATACTTTAAAATTCAAAACAGCACTCAAGGAGTGAAAATGACAACAGATTCTGCGTTTCCCACCCCCCATAATTTAGGGATTGCCGTGTATGCCAATAATGCTGAATCTATAGGAAACACGCCATTAATTCGTATTAATCGCGTGATTTCTTCTTCAGCAACGGTATTGGCAAAAATCGAAAGTCGTAATCCTGCATTTTCAGTAAAATGTCGAATTGGCGCTGCTTTAATTTCAGATGCCGAAGAAAAAGGCTTACTGAAATCGGGTATGCGCATTGTCGAACCGACCAGTGGTAATACGGGCATTGCATTGGCTTTTGTGGCTGCTGCCAAAGGTTATGACCTGACGTTAACTATGCCTGCCAGTATGAGTATTGAACGTCGAAAAGTATTAAAAGCCTTTGGTGCACATCTGATTTTGACTGAACCTGCCAAAGGAATGAAAGGTGCGGTAGATGAAGCTGCTCGTTTAGCTACGGAACAGCCAGATTTATATTATTTACCTCAACAGTTTGAAAATCCTGCAAACCCTAAAATTCATGAGCAAACAACCGGTCCTGAAATTTGGGAAGCTACAGGCGGCAAAGTGGATATTTTAGTTGCAGGCGTGGGCACCGGCGGGACAATTTCTGGTATTTCACGTTATTTTAAACAAGTAAAAAACCAAGCTTTGTATTCTGTGGCCGTTGAACCTGCCGAATCTCCTATTATTGGACAAACTAAACGAGGGGAGTCCATCACGCCTGCACCACATAAAATTCAAGGCATTGGGGCAAATTTTATTCCTAAAAACTTGGACCTAGATTTGGTGGATGAAGTGATTGCGATCGAAAGTGCGGAAGCAATCCAGTGGGCACGTCAGACAGCAACTCAAGAAGGTATTTTAGTGGGTATTTCAAGTGGCGCTGCAATGGCAGCAGCTGCGCAGTTAGCGAATCGTCCAGAAAATGCAGGTAAAACGATTGTGGTGATTTTACCTGATGCAGGTGAACGTTATTTATCTTCAGTTTTATTTGAAGATATTTCTGCAGATTAATTTTTTAGTCACGAAGAGTTTGGCCTAAATAAACAACATTTGAATTTAAGCCAAACTGTTTTTTGTTCTATTTTTATTTTTAGGTTAAAAAGAGTATTGGAAATACAGCTCAAAAAGCAGATGATAGATTGTAATTATCCAAATGGAAAATAGGATTTAAAATTGGTGTTTGAACTTGATTGTAAATTACTCAGTGTTTTTCTTTATATTTACAAATATAAGAGTGTCTCTGTTGCCGCAGAATATCTGTCGATGAGTCAACCGACGGTGAGTAATATATTAAATAAAATCAGACAACACTATCATGATCCACTTTTTTTAAGAATTGGTAATGAGATGGTGCCTACAGAGCTGTCTAAACAATTGTTTCCACTGATCAGTGAAGCACTCAGTAAAATCGAAAATATTAATAATTTTACCGTTCATTTTGACCAATCAAGTTCACAGCAAATGTTCACCATTGCCATGACAGATGTATCACATTTGGTGTTATTGCCTAAAATTTCTCAGTATTTAAAAAAATACGCGCCCCATGTGCGTTTAAGTGTACGTGCAATTACTTCTGAAACCAGTTATCAAATGGCCAATGGAGAAATTGATCTCGCCATCGGTTTTTTACCTCATTTAGAAAATGGATTTTATCAACAAAAATTATTTGAACAATATTATGTGGTGATTGCGTCAAAGAATCATCCACGTTTGAGCCAAAATAAGTTAACGGTAGAGCAGTATATTCATGAATCGCATATTGATATTGATGCGGGAATGGGGCATTACCATATTGAAAATGAATTATTGAATTTACAATTAAACCGTAATATTTTAATGCGATTACCAAGTTATTTAGGTGTTGGTCTGGTGGTTCAAGAAACGGATGCAATTGCCACTGTGCCTTATTATTTAAGTGAAGTTTTATTATCACGTGGAAATTTACAGTTTTTTGATGCTCCGATTATTTTTCCAACTTATGCAGTAAAACAATACTGGCATATGTCTTGTCATCATAAAACCAGTCATCAGTGGTTGCGCCAAATGTGTTATGACTTATTTAGTCAAATTAGTGAAGCAAATGATCATTCAGAATCAAATGAAGATCTCTAGCTCATTTTTTATTCATATACCATATTATTCAATCGAAGATGATTTATCTGGTGTTAAAAGCGCTTGATTAATGCAGAGTGTGATTAAACGTTCACGTGAACCAATTGATTTTTGATAATGTGTTGAATTTAATAATAAACATGCACCATGTGTGACCATCCAAATATAAGACAAATAATCACGGATCGACATTGCACTGTCTAAAGATTTTAAATAGTCAGAAGTCATGTCTTTAATTTCAAGAATACGCGCTTCACGAATTTGGTAAAGTTCATCAAAAGATTCTTTTAGGTTCTTTTCATTATTGGTTAAACGCTCTTCAATCACGTGCAGTAAAATAGTGCGATTGGAATTTAACATGTGAAAGAGCATGTATTGTGAAAGATAAGTTTTAATGTTGTGATTATATTTTTTGGAAATTTCTAATAATTTTTTCTCATTTAAAATAATCAGTTCTAAATAAAGTTGATTTTTACTTTTAAAATGTTTATAAATTGTGCCTTTTGCAATATCCAGTTCAGACGCCAATTCGCTTAAAGTAATATCTTGATTATTATCTAGTAACAGGGTTTCTGCCATCGCTAAAATTTTCTCTTTACGTAATTGAAAATTTTGTTGGCGTACTATATTCATTGCAATATTCCAAAACAGATTTCAACGGCATATTTTATATATAGCAAAATATTGAATTTAATTCCATTATTCAAATAGATAAAAATTGAAATAAGAAGGTCAATATACTGATGTATAATTAATCCTGATGAATAAGTACTCAATAAATTTGAAATTGAAACTATTTTTTTTCGAACAAATAATAAAATGGTTCGCAGTACTTTTCAGCATTTTATTGTTTCATAAACTATTGTAGTCAATTATTTAAACAGCCCTACAACTTAGGTAAGGCTGAAAAATCTAAGGTTTTAAGATTTAAGCCATGAATTGTTGAATAATTTGATTAAATTCATTTGGTAATTCAATGTTTGATATATGCGAAGCGTTAATTTCAGACATTTTACTGTTTGGAATGCGTTCAATCATAAATTCAGCATCGGCCACAGTCGTAACAGGATCTTGCTGACCTGCTACAACCAGTACAGGCACCTTAATATCTTTAAGCTGTTCACGTAAATCTGCTTGAGATAGAGCTTCACAGCAACTTGCGTAACCTTCCGCACTTCCAGCTGCCAAATTATTTTGGAGCTTTTCAACCAAGGCCGCATCACGCTGAATAAACCCAGTGGTAAACCAGCGCGAAGCAGCAGTCGAAGCAATCGGTTGTAAACCTTGTTCGCGCACTAATGCAGCACGATCGTTCCACGCTTGTTCTTGACCAATTTTTGCAGCAGTGTTGCAGACAATCACTTGATTAAAACGTTCTGGTTGATGAATGGCTAACCATTGACCGGTTAAACCCCCCATAGAAATACCGCAGAACGTTGCTTTTTCAATGTTGAGATGATCTAGAAGCTGAACAACGTCTTGTCCAAGCTGCTCAAGTGTGTAAGGGCCTTGAGGTGCGCTCGATGCGCCGTGACCACGCGTGTCATAGCAAACTACGAAATAATCATGTTGAAAATGATCAATTTGTGGTTTCCACATCGAAAAATTAGTACCTAAAGAATTTGAAAAAATTAGCGCAGGTTTGGCAGAATCACCAAAGGTCTGATAATTAATTTCAGCATGATTTGAACTAAAAGTTGGCATAAAATTCCTTGTATTTTTTATCCCTTCTTCATCCTTCCTGAGCAAAAAATTTAAACCTTATTATTAAGATAAATAAATGGTCAAATCAGCTGCATAAGCAAGAAGGATTTTAGAAAGGTATTTTACCTAAACACGTTGAATAATGAGAGCGATGCCTTGACCGACCCCGATACACATCGAACACAAGGCGTAAGTTCCACCCGTGGCTTCAAGTTGGTTTAGTGCCGTGGTGACCAAACGCGCACCCGAGGCACCCAGTGGATGACCTAACGCAATCGCACCACCATTTGGATTAACATGCTCTGCACCATCAGCCAAACCGAGGTCACGCGTGACAGCCAATGCTTGTGCTGCAAATGCTTCATTCAGCTCAATCACATCCATCTGCTCAAGCGTTAAACCGGTTTGTGCCAGTAATTTCTTGATCGCAGGTGCAGGTGCAAAGCCCATAATCCGTGGTTCAATGCCCACAGTCGTTGCACCAATAATTTTGGCACGTGCTTTCAAGCCATACTTTTCAATCGCATCATCCGATGCAATCAGTAATGCAGCTGCACCATCATTAATCCCTGAAGCATTGCCTGCCGTTACAGAACCTTCCGCTTTCACCACAGGTTTCAATTTGGTTAACGCTTCAATCGTTGTGGCACGTGGATGTTCATCTTGAGCAATAACCACAGGCTCACCTTTACGCTGTGGAATCGTCACAGGAATGATTTCTTTATCGAAGAAACCACGCGCTTGAGCAGCTGCGGTGCGCTGTTGACTACTTAAGGCAAACTGATCTTGATCAGCACGGTTGATGTTGAACTGTGTTGCCACATTTTCAGCCGTTTGTGGCATGGTCTCGACACCATACATCTCTTTTAACTTCGGATTGATAAAACGCCAGCCCATGGTGGTGTCTTCAAGTTTCTGAGCACGGCCATACGCACCTTCAGATTTACCCATCACCAAGGGTGCACGACTCATGCTTTCCACACCACCGGCAATAATCAGATCTGCTTCACCCGCTTTAATGGCACGTGCTGCCATCGCTACAGCATCGAGGGATGACCCACACAGACGATTGACTGTGGTTGCAGGCACTTGATACGGGACACCTGCGAGTAAAGCCGACATACGACCCACATTACGGTTGTCTTCACCGGCTTGATTGGCACAGCCGTAAATCACATCATCCACCAATTCCCAGTTCACAGCGGGATTACGTTGCATCAGGGCTTTAATCGGTACAGCACCCAAGTCATCGGTACGTACTGGGGCTAAGCCCCCCGCATAACGACCAAAAGGGGTACGAATGGCATCGATAATATAAGCATTTTTCATTACAGTGATCTTCCAGAATACTTTAAGACTTAAGCGTGAGTTGCAGTGGCATCAATCAGTTTGGCACCCGTGACCGCTTGCAATTCTTCAAAAGATAGCCCTGCCACTTTTTCAATGACTTTCATCCCTTCAGGTGTAACATCAATCACACACAGATCCGTATAAATACGATCGACACACTTTAACCCAGTCGCGGGATACGCCAACTCAGCCACAATCTTCGGCTCGCCTTTTTTGGTCACATGATCTGTGGTGACAAAAACTTTTTTCGAACCCACCGCTAAGTCCATGGCACCGCCGACCGCAGGAATCGCATCAGGGGCACCGGTATGCCAATTGGCCAAATCACCATTTTCAGCCACTTGGAAAGCGCCCAGTACACAAATATCAAGATGCCCACCACGCATCATCGCGAAGGAATCGCCATGATGGAAATAAGAACCGCCTTGTAGCAAGGTGACGAATTCTTTACCAGCATTGATTAGTTCTGGATCTTCTTCACCTTTGGCAGGGGGTGGACCAAAGGCCAATAAGCCATTTTCAGAATGTAAGAACACATCTTTGTCTGAGGGTAAATAGTTGGAAATCTTGGTCGGTAAACCAATGCCTAAATTGACATAGGCCCCATCTGGAATATCTTGCGCCACACGTTCTGCAATTTGATCGCGGGATAGTTTGGTATAGCTCATGGTTAAATCCTCACGTCTTAAGCAGATTGTTCAAGTTGTTTTTTGCCGACAGCCACCACGTGCTGGACAAAAATACCTGGGGTGATGATGTGTTCTGGGTCTAAAGCCCCCAGTTCAACCACTTCGGATACTTGTGCAATGGTGACATCCGCGGCCATGGCCATGATCGGGCCAAAGTTACGTGCAGATTTGTTATAGACCAAGTTCCCCCAACGATCGCCTTGATGGGCTTTAATCAGTGCAAAATCGGCTTTGATTGGATTTTCCAACACAAAATCTTTGCCTTCATAGTTAAGGGTGGGTTTGCCTTCAGCCAATAACGTACCAAAACCAGTTGGGGTGTAAATGGGACCTAAGCCCATGCCTGCGGCTTGAATACGACACGCGAGGTTACCTTGCGGCACAAGTTCGAGTTCAATTTTACCGGCACGATAAATTTCATCGAATACATAGGAGTCGGATTGACGAGGGAAAGAACAGATGATTTTACGGACTGCGCCTGCTTTAAGCAGTTTCGCTAAACCATAATCGCCATTACCGGCATTGTTGTTGACAATAATGAGATCTTTAATCCCGAGTTCGATGAGACCATCGATCAGTTCAGCGGGCTGTCCTGCGGTACCGAAACCACCAATCATGATGGTGGAGCCGTCTTTGATTTGGGAGAGGGCTTCACGTAATGAAGCAGTGCTTTTATCTATCATAATGTTTCCTAGACAGTGATTGGCTCATTAATTTTTGGAACTTTGACTTGAGGATGGATTGGGCGTGTTACATTCACGTTTAGTGAGAACTAAATGTGCAATTACACCAATACAAATACCCCAAAATACGGAACTGAGCCCTAAAAACTGCATACCTGAAGCCGTAGCTAGGAAGGTAATTAGAGCTGCTTCGCGATGAGATTCATTTTTCATCGCGACTGAAATGTTGGTGGCGATAGCGCCTAATAAAGCAAGACCTGCTAAGGCTGCAATCAATTCTTTAGGCAATAAGCTAAACAGCATGACGATACTGCCTGCAAATAAACCCCCTAAAATATAAAAAATACCGTTGGCAATACCGGCGATATAGCGTTTTTCTTTCAGTTCATGCGCATCTTTACCCATGCATAACGCAGCAGTAATTGAGGCCAGAACAATGGTAATACCACCGACACATGCCACTGCTAAAGAAGCAATACTGGTGGCAGTAATAATTGGTTTTGCCGGTGTGTCATAACCACTAAGTTTCATGATGGCCATGCCCGGCAAGAATTGACCTGATAAGCTAACTAAAATGAGGGGAATAGCCAAATTCAAGGTTGAATTCCAGGTCCATTCAGGTGCAATAAATTGTGGGATAGCAAGAGCAAAATTTACATTTACAGGATTCATTTGACCTAAAAATAAACTGAGCAATACGCCAGAAACCAGTACCCATACCATGGCATAACGTGGTGTAAAACGTTTAGCCACCAAAAATACCAGCAACATCCCAAAAACAATCACCGGCATAGTATCTGTTGCCGTAAAAAGTCCTAAACCAAACTGAAAAAGGATTCCGGCCATCATGCCAGCTGCGACATCTTGGGGAATCCATTTTAAAAGTTTATCGAAATAGCCTGTAATGCCAATCAAAAAAATAACCACAGCAGAAGTGATATAGGCTGCTACAGCTTCATTTAAAGAAATATTTGGAAATAAAGTGACCAATAAGGCAGTTCCAGGCGCCGACCAAGCGGTAATGACTGGAACTTTGTACTTGATGGAGAGAAAAATCCCTGCAATTGCGGCACCAATTGAAATTCCCCATATCCATGAAATCATCATGGTATTGGAAACTTGCGCTTTTTGTGCCGCTTGGAAAAAAATAATGAGTGGGCCAGAATAAGAAATCAGCACCGCCAAAAATCCTGCGACAGTTGCTGAAATGGACCAATCATTTTTTAACGTTTTGAACAGGGTTACCATTGCGCTATTGCCTCCATGCGTAGAATTCAATGATCCTGTTAATCTAAAGAGCGGTCAGGTTTAACCCTGATCACCACCACCTACAGGTACAACTGTTCCTGTGATATATGAGGATTCATCAGAAGCAAGAAATACAATCGCATTGACTTGTTCTTGAATCGTACCGTAACGGCCGAGGAACGTGCGGTCAATGGTTTGATCTACCACTTCTTGCATCCAATTTTTTTCATTTTCAGTAAGAGGATTGGCATTACGTGGAACTTTACGTGGTGGCGCTTCGGTTCCACCTGTCGCGACTGCGTTAACACGAATGCCATCTTGTGCATGTTCAAAGGCAAGGGCAGCAGTCAGACCGTTTACTCCGCCTTTAGAAGCTGAATAAGGAACGCGATTGATGCCACGAGTTGCAATAGACGATACATTTACAATCGTACCTTTTTGATTTTTAATCATTTCAGGTAAAACTGCACGGCAGCACCACATGGTTGGAAACAATGAACGATTTACTTCCTTGATAATTTCCTGTTCAGAAAATTCTTGGAATGGTTTCATCCAAATTGCACCACCCACATTGTTAATCAGCACATCGACACGGCCGTAAGTTGCAATGGCTTTTTCAACGACTGATTGTGCGCCTGCAAAGGTTTCTAGGTCAGCATTAATCGTAACTGCATCACCACCAGCGGTTTTAATTTCAGTCAGTACTTCAGCTACATATTCGGACAAATCTGCCATGATGACTTGAGCACCTTCCGATGCTACTTGAAGTGCAACACCGCGACCGATGCCTTGAGCGGCACCCGTCACAATCACGACTTTATTTTTAAATCTTTGACGATCAGACATTTGAATAATTCCCTTAATTTAGTTAGCAGAGAATTTTTCAAACAAGAAGCTTGCAGGTTTAATGCCTTCTGCATCTAACCAACCACGTACAGCTTCAACCATCAATACTGGACCACACAGATAGATGTCTACATCACCTGCATTTAACCAGTCATTGTCAACATGACCTGTTACATAACCTTTGCGTTCATGTGCAGATTCTGGACTAGCAACCACGGTACGGTATTCAAACCAAGAGAATTTTTCTTGTAGTTCGTTTAACTTTTCAATCGCAATCAAGTCAAAATCATTGGTTACACCAAAGACTAAACGTACTGGATGATCTGAACCTTTCTCTTCTAGTACTTGTAGCATAGACATAAATGGTGCAATACCTGTACCACCAGCCAACATCAGAACTGGACGATTTACAGGGCGTAAATAGAAGCTACCAAATGGACCTGCGAATGTCATCTTATCGCCGGCTTTAGCAGTCGCGCTCAAAAACTCACTCATTTTACCATTTGGCACGTTACGTACCACAAAGCTGGTTAAACGATTACCCGGTTTTGAACTGAATGAATAAGAACGTGTTTCAGTTGTTCCTGGTAGTCCAACATTGACATATTGGCCCGCGAGGAAATGAATATTAGGTTGACCTTCATCCAGTTGAATATCGAAAGTGATGGTCGAATCTGATAATTTTTCAACATGTTCAAGTGTGCCTTGGAACTGATGAATTTCTGTTTTACACACTTCAGATGACGCTTGAATTTGGAAAACTGCATCAGAAGTCGGGCGGCATTGGCACGCTAAAATATAACCTTCCGCAGCTTCCTCTGGTGTTAACGCATCTTCAATATACATTTCTTCAGGCATGTCAAACGAACCTGATTCACAGTATGCACGACACGTTCCGCAAGCTCCATCACGACAGTCCAAAGGAATATTGATTTTTTGACGGTATGCAGCGTCAGATAAAGTTTCGCCTTGAATGACGCTGATAAAACGTGTTACGCCATCTTCAAATTGAAGTGCAACATTTAGGTTTGACATGGCTAAAGTCCTATAAATATTTAAAACTGGTGTTATTCTTCAGCCAATTTTCCATTTGGCTGAAGAAGTTCTGTGTTATTACAAGTGATAAATATCAATAACTTGATTGATATAATCATTTTTGAGTACCACATATTTATTCAAAATTTTTGGCTCTGGACCAGAAAAATCGATGATATAACGTGACATACCAAAGTAGCTGTAGTTGGTTTTATAACGGAAACTTAAAGTATTCCAGTTGAAACGAACTGTGACTAAATCACCATTTTGTTCCACAATTTCGATATTACTTAAGTTGTGGGTGGTGCGCGTATCTGGCATGGTTGCTGAAGAACGTTCCGTTTTAATACGGAACACCCGGTCTTCTAAACCTTGACGATCTGGATAGTAAATCAACGAAATTTCAGACTGTGGATCTTCTGTTAATTTGTCATAGTCATCCCATGACGGCATCCAGAATTCTGCTGAAGGTGCGTAGCACTGTACCCAATCATCCCATTGTTCATCATCAAGAAAACGAGCTTCTTTATAGAGAAATTGAGCAATATTTTCTAAAGTTATTGCGCTCATGCGTTTTCTCCTTCAGTTGCAACAAGTTCTTTTTCAGCAACAATGGCTTTTTTCATTTCTTTCAGCCAATAAGCATGCTGAGCTAGATATAAACCTTCATCTTCTGTTTTAATACAGCTAATTGCAGGGTTTAAGCCAATTTCATTGGCAGCTTCATCTGGGCCTTGAATCCAATGTTTAGAACCACGACACATGTCATTCCATTCAAGCGCAATACCCGCATAACCTGCTTGGCAAGCACGGAACTCTTCTAAGTCATCTGGCGTTGCCATACCTGAAGCATTAAAGAAATCTTCATATTGACGAATACGACGGCTACGTGCTTCTTTGTCTTCACCAACTGGTGCAATACAGTAAATCGTCACTTCTGACTTATCGACTGAAATAGGGCGAACCACACGAATTTGCGAACCGAATTGATCCATAAAGTAAACATTTGGATATAGGCACAAATTACGTGAACGCTCGATCATCCATTTAGACATCGGTGCACCGAATTTTTCGGTATATTCTTCGGCTTTAGGGAAGTTTGGACGGTCTTCTGGGTTTGCCCATTGTGTCCAAAGCAACATATGACCATTTTCAAAGCCGTATGAACCACCGCCTTGTTTACCCCAAGAACCCGCACTCATCGCACGAATGTTATCTTCTGCTTGAGCTTCTTTACGGTGTTGAGTCGTTGCAGCATAGTTCCAGTGAACAGCAGAAACATGGTAACCATCAGCACCATTTTCAGCCGTCAGTTTCCAGTTTCCATCAAAAGTATATGATGATGTACCACGTAAAACTTCTAGGCCTTGATCTGACTGATCTACAATCATGTCGATGATTTTGGTGGTTTCACCCAAGAATTCTTCTAATGAAGGCACATCTGGGTTTAAGCTACCAAATAGGAAACCTTTGTAGCTTTCAAAACGAGCCACTTTTTTAAGATCGTGGGAACCGTCTTTGTTAAAACAATCTGAATATCCCGCTTCAGCAGGGTCTTTCACTTTTAATAATTTACCAGAATTATTAAAAGTCCAACCATGGAATGGGCAGGTATACGTTGCTTTGTTACCACGCTTATGACGGCAAAGTTGCGCGCCACGATGTGAACATGCATTGATCATTGCATTGAGTTCACCCGCACGATTTCGTGCAATCACAACAGGCTGGCGACCCATGTAAGTGGTGTAGTAATCATTATTGTTTGGAATTTGGCTTTCATGTGCCAAGTAGACCCAGTTGCCTTCAAAGATATATTTCATCTCTAAGTCAAAGAGGGATTGATCTGTAAATACAGAGCGATGAAGTTTAAATTCACCAGTCTCGAAGTCATCAACTAAAAGTTCATCAATGCGATCAAGGTGGCTAGTATTAATTACTGGAATACGAGGCATGTCCGTTCTCCGACTTTCCAAATTTTGGGAAAGTCACCCAGATGTCATTAAATTGACATCTGGGTGACTTATCATAAGTGTATTAAGCGCTAACGCGACGACGTTCAACTTCAGAGCTAGGTGCAGCGTCTACATCTTTGTTCAGTTCAACATTGAACTGAATATGTTTGAATGGTTTGTCTAAACCACGACGTGCGATCTCAGCTTCATCCGTAACATCTTCAGCTGTAGCCACTAAACCATCACGTGTTGCAAATGCGAAGTCATCCCAAAGATACTGGTCGCCTTCAATATTGAATTGCGTCGTTAACTTCCGATAACCCGGTGCAGAAACAAAGTAATGTACATGAGATGGACGGTTACCATGACGACCTAATTTGTCTAGTACAAACTGCGTTGTTCCTTGTGGAGGACAACCATAACCTACAGGCATCGTCGTTTGAGCAACATATTGACCTGCAGTATCTGTTAATACTGTACGACGTAAGTTGAAGTCAGACTGCGACTTATCAAAGAATGAATAGTTACCTAAACTGTTCGCATGCCAAATTTCAACTTTAGCACCTTCGATGATATTCCCTTGCGTATCCTTGACAGTCCCTTCAATAAACAACGTCGGGATTTTATCTGTTTCAGAACCATCATCCATACGGGTAAAACCGACTGATTCAGGTGCACCTGCCACATAAAGTGGACCTTCGATCGTACGTGGTGTACCACCCGTAATCCCTGCTTTAGCATCAGCTTCGTCTGCACGTAGATCAAGGTAATGTTCAAGACCTAAACCAGCCGCCAAAAGACCCAGTTCGTTGGCTTGACCTGCGTCAGTGAAATACTCAAGACCTTTCCACAATTCTGATTGTGAGATATCAAGGTCTTCAATCGCTTGGAATAGATCACCGACTAAACGCACGACAATTTGTTGTACACGCGCATCCACAGGACCTGTTGCTGTATCGACATTCATTTCTTTCACGAGAGCATCAATTTGTTGACGGTTCATACTAATTCTCCTTAAGTATGCAATCTATATTTGGGTGGCTAGTTTTCTGGTCTTTTGAAAGGGAGAAAACTTTGCTGCCACATTCCTTGTTTAATTCATTTACTGTATTCGTTTGGGTGAAAAGTAAATATTGAAATCTACTTTTCGGTGCCAGTGATCAGGTGTCATCTTCACGAATTGAAGAAGGATGACGGTTGAGTGGCATGATTTCCATATTCATATAAGGGTAGAGTGGTAGACCTTGTAAAATAGTGTGCAACTCTTCATTACTTTCAACATCAAAAATACTGGTGTTCGAATATTGACCAGTGATACGCCAAATATGACGCCATTTACCTTGGCGTTGCAAGTCCTGTGAATAAGCCTTTTCAACAGCTTTGATTTCATTGGCTTTTTCGCTTGGCATATCAAGCGGGATATTTACATCCATACGTACCTGGAAAAGCATCTTTATCTCCTTTAATTACTGACGACGTAGATTGTCGATTTTGTTTAAATCGAGTTCGATCCCCAAACCAGGTACAGTTGGTAAAACCAACTCATAGTTTTGATATTGAAGTGGGGTTGTTAAAATATCTTCCGTTAAAAGCAATGGGCCGAATAATTCAGTGCCATAGGCCAAGCTTTCAAAAGTTGAGAAAACATGTGCTGAGGCAATCGTACCGACTGGACCTTCAAGCATCGTACCGCCATACAGATCAATGCCTGCAAGTTTGGCAATCTTCCCGACTTCACAACCTTCAATCAGGCCACCTGATTGGGCAACTTTAACGGCAAATACCGATGCACCATTATTACGTGCGATTTGATAAGCACTTTGCGGACCGTATAAAGATTCGTCTGCCATAATGGCAATATCAAAACGACGGGTTAAGCGCTGCATTGCATCAAGATTTTCAATGGCACATGGCTGTTCGATTAGATCGACGCCACCATCTTGCAAAAGTTGAATCCCTTTAATCGCTTGAAGTTCTGTCCATGCACGATTCACGTCTACACGGATAGAAATGTCAGAACCCAACGCTTTTTTAATTGCTAAAACATGAGCAACGTCGTCTTCAACTGGACGAGAACCAATTTTAAGTTTGAATACGTTATGACGTTTCAGCTCAATCATTTTTTTCGCTTCAGCAATATCTTTGTCTGTATCGCCAGATGCCAAAACCCAGAGTACTGGAACACTATTACGTAAACGGCCACCCAACACTTCACTTAAAGGTAGACCTAAGCGCTGTGCTTGAATATCAAGCAGGGCAGTTTGAATTGCACATTTAGCAAAACGGTTGCCATTAATGTTACGTTTTATGGTTTGAATGGTCTGAGCAAAACTCAAACCTGAAAGCGATTTTAATAAAGGTGCAAAATAGGTTTCAATATTGGTTTTAACACTTTCTGGGCTTTCATCACCGTAGCCCAAACCACCAATCGTTGTTGCTTCACCCCAGCCAGTAAAACCGTCTTCTGTGACAATTTTGATCAAAACTAATGTTTGGGTTTGCATTGTCGCTACCGCCATTTTATGCGGGCGGATGGTTGGAATTTCGACAAGTAATGTTTCTATAGATTTATACATCTTTAGCCTTCTCAATCTTGCTTTATGTATCTCTTGTGGTATACCTTAAAAGAATAAACATTCACTGTCGAAGATCAAATTTGCATTTTATTATGCTTTAAAGGTATGGATTGTTATGGAACTGAGACATTTACGTTATTTTGTGGCGGTTGTGGAAGAGCAAAGTTTCACAAAAGCAGCCGAAAAGCTGTTTATTGCTCAGCCTCCTTTAAGTCGTCAGATCCAGAACCTAGAAGCAGAGCTAGGTATACAGCTTTTTGAGCGTGGAAGTCGCCCTTTATTAACCACTGAAGCGGGCCAATTTTTTTATCAACACGCTGTTAAACTTTTGTCTAATGCTGAAGAAATTAAAGCCATGACTCAACGTGTGGGGATGGTTGAAAAAACAGTCACAATGGGCTTTGTTGGTTCTTTACTATACGGCTTGTTGCCCAAAATAGTCTATTTATTTCGTCAGCAACAACCCCAACTAAAAATTGATTTGATTGAAATGAGCACTAAAGAGCAAATTCAGGCACTTAAAGAAGGTCGAATTGATGTCGGTTTTGGACGATTACGTATTTCGGACCCTGCTGTAAGGCGGATTTTATTACGTGAAGAACCGTTAATGGTGGCAGTACATGCAAGTCATTCACTGGCTTCACAAAAGAATGGTGTATACCTCACAGATATAGTCGATGAGAAATTATTTCTTTATCCAAGCCATCCAAAACCTAATTTTTCGACTCAAGTGAGATCACTGTTTTCTGAATATAGCCTTGATCCAAAAAACCTGAAAGAAGTTCGTGAAATTCAGCTGGCGCTAGGTTTAGTTGCAGCGGGGGAAGGCATTTGTATTGTGCCAGAAAGTGCCAAAACCATTCAGTTGTCGCATTTAAACTATATACCACTACTGGATGATGCCGCGGTCAGCCCTATTTTTCTGGCCATTCGAAGTATGGATGAAAGTGAAGATATTCGTTCACTCTTTGACTGTATTTATCAGGTTTATGATCTTGAAGCGATTAAATATGACCGTGCTGTGATTTAAAAAAAATTATACATATAAAGTATACAGAAAAAGAAATCTGAATATTTTAAAAATGAAATAAAGCCAGAATGTCGTTAAAAGTGTCCTCGGATTATTAAAAAAATTCGATCAATGGACACTTTTTTTGATGCATGAAAATACATTGGTCTGAAAATTAGACGCCTTTTTATAGCATCTACAATTCTGGATATCTTTAAAGTATTTATTTTTCAATAAAAAAGCTCTACGCAACTTTTTAGGTATGAATATATATGTAATGAGTTTTGGACAAAAATTTTTCTTTGCTTCATTGTTTGTGCAGATCTAAATATTCATATGCAGGAGCGCAAGATGAATAGCAATAAACTGAATATAAACACCTTGGTGGATGAGGCTAAATTCACTCCTTTTCATTGGGGAGTGCTCATCTGGTGTTTAATGATCATTATTTTCGACGGATACGACTTAGTGATTTATGGCGTGGTACTGCCTATTTTGATGCAAGAATGGGCTTTAAGCTCAGTTCAAGCAGGCTTACTCGCAAGTACCGCATTATTTGGCATGATGTTTGGTGCCATGAGTTTTGGCACACTTTCTGACAAATTGGGTCGTAAAAAAACCATTATGATTTGTATTACCATTTTCAGTGGTTTTACTTTTTTAGGTGCTTTTGCGACAACACCCACTGAGTTTGGTATTTTACGGTTTTTGGCCGGCTTAGGGATTGGCGGTGTGATGCCAAACGTGGTCGCATTAATGACTGAATATGCACCGAAGCGAATTCGTAGCACCTTGGTCGCGATTATGTTTAGTGGTTATGCCATTGGTGGCATGGCTTCCGCATTGTTAGGTGCTTGGTTAGTGCCGACTTATGGCTGGGAAATTATGTTCTATCTCGCCAGCATTCCATTATTCACTTTACCGCTTATTTGGAAGTTTTTACCTGAGTCACTGATGTTTTTAACCAAAAAAGGTGAAACAGAACAGACCCGTATCATTGTTCAAAAAATTGGACCAGATCAAATCATTACACCACAAACTAAGTTTGTTTTAAATGAAGCGACTATCGGTGATGAAGCACCTTTACGTGCTTTATTTCAGCAAGGGCGTACTGCAAGTACCTTAATGTTTTGGGCAGCATTCTTTATGTGTCTACTGATGGTCTATGCATTAGGCAGCTGGTTACCAAAACTGATGATTCAAGCAGGCTATTCTTTAGGTGCAAGTTTGATGTTCTTATTCGCGCTTAATATTGGCGGCATGGTCGGTGCAATTGGCGGCGGTGTTTTATCAGATCGATTCCATTTAAAACCTGTATTAACCATTATGTTTGTGGTCGGTGCGATTGCATTAATTTTACTCGGTTTTAATAGTCCGCAAGCTGTGCTTTATACCCTGATCGCTATTGCTGGTGCAGCAACCATTGGTTCACAAATTTTACTTTATACTTTCGTCGCACAATTTTATCCAACTGCGGTTCGTTCAACAGGAATGGGTTGGGCATCTGGTATTGGACGAATTGGTGCCATCGTTGGGCCAGTATTAACAGGTGCATTGTTGACTTTTGAATTGCCTCACCAAATGAATTTTTTAATCATTGCTATTCCAGGTGTAATTGCAGCATTGGCTATCTTTATGGTGAATCTTAAAGCTTCTGTAGAAGGGAATCAGAAGACGGAACCGAACCCAGAAAAAGACACTTTAATTAAAACTGTTGCTCAATAAATGATGAGTAAAAGTAGGCTAAGTCGTTTTTAGTCTACTCGGTGAATATCAACTTAAGGGAATAATATGGATATTAAATTAAAACCACTGGCTGCCATTGTACTGGCTAATATGGCACTTTGTGGCGTGGCTCATGCAGATACCAATGAAAACCAGTTTAAACTGGTGTTAAAAAATGCCTTCGTAGAACGTAATTTTGATAATGAAAATATTAAAGATCCGGGTAGTTGGTCGCAGGGTATTTCAGGGTTTTATCAATCCAAATATATTCCAACTGTTTTAACGGTTGCAGATAAGCCAATTGAACTGGGCGTAGATGCGTCACTTCAATATGCTTTACGTTTGAGTGATGACCGTCATATAGATGATACGATTTTACCATTTAACACCAATAGACAAACTCAAGACCGTAATTTCTTTAAATACGGTGGAACGTTTAAACTGAAATATGACAACACCGAATTTAAAGTCGGTGAATTATTTCTAGATTTACCGATTACTTCTGTGGATACCAGTCGTCAATTGATCAGCTCCTACTGGGGTGGTCAAATCAAATCCAAAGTGACGGATCAACTGCAACTAGAGTTGGGGCGTATTAGCCAAGTTTCACCACGTTATGAAGAGGGTTTTCACGAATTTTCAGTGACCAAAAATGGAGTGAAACAATATTCAGATGGTCTAAATTATATTGATTTAAAATATGATGTGACACCTAGTTTAAAAGCTGAATATTACTATGGTGATTTGGAAGACTTGTACGACAAGCATTATCTTGGTTTCCAATACTCTTGGAAAAATGAATACTTAAAATCGCAAACGCATTTAAAGTACTTTAGATCACAAGATTCTGGTGAAGCGAAAGCAGGCGAAATTGATAACCATAATATCGGCTTATTGGAAAAAGTTTCTGTCGGTAATCATAGTGTAGGTTTGGGCTATCAGCAGATTTTTGGTGATACCGCATATCCTTTACCTGATGGTTTCTTGCCAGAGCTGTATTTTATTAACTGGAATACCACTGGATTCTTTAAGAAAGATGAAAAATCAGTTCATTTTGTGTATGGATATGATTTTAAAGATTATGCACCAGGTTTAAACACCATGGTTAAATATGTATATGGTAGCGATTTCAAAGATGCTCAAGGACGAGATAATCATGAATCAGAAACCAACTTTATTTTAACCTATGATGTACAAAATCCAAAATTAAAAGGTTTGGCATTCAGATGGTTATATGTCAATTATGATATTGAGCATGGCAATTCTTTTCAAGAAAACCGTGTAATGACGACTTTTACCAAGAATTTCTAAACCCTTTAAATAAATTATTTAATAAAGCCTCAGCAAGTTCGCTGGGGCTTTTTGATTTGCATGCAAGAGAGACAAATTATTTGCCATAAATCTTAAATAATCATTTAAGCCTATTTTTCTTGATGTAGATATGATACTTAAAGCACTCATACTTTTAATGACTGTATATAGGTTTTACAAAATGAGTCCAATAGATCTGAATGTCTCTCAGAATTCAGTTGCTCCAATTCATAACCGCCTTTTTTTCCGTTTATTTCAAGCAAGTAATACCTTAGATCGTCAATGCCAAAAAGAACTTGGAATTTCATCTATCCATTGGTCAGTTTTAGGTGCTTTATCGCGTCCTTCAGTTGAATCAGGAATGTCATTTTCAGATTTAACTAGCTATTTAGGCGTTAGCCGTCAAAGTTTAGATGGTGTACTCAAACGTTTAGAGCGGGATGGGGAAGTGCAACGGGTCAGTGATACCAAAGACCGTCGTGTAAAAAATGTTGCACTCACACCAAAAGGCAAAGAAACGTGGTTAAAGCTGCAAGTTAAAATTATGGAGTTTTATAAACAAATTTTTGATGCTTTTAAATTTGATGACATGGTTTCACTTGCACATCTGATTAATAAATTAAATGATAGTATGATCAAAGTAGATTTGAGTCATATTGAGTCTTAAAAATTTATAATACTTATTACCTTTGCTACGTTTCTACTTTTTTGATCTAAATCTGAAGCAATTAGAATTTATTGAAAGCTGCCGAATTGAGCAGCTTTTTTATTTTAAAAATTTGAATAATGTCTTTGAAATATGGATTAAATAATATTAATTATGTGATTATTATTATATTTATAATTTAATTTAATTTGATATTAGAAACCCAAGGCTTTGTTGCACAAACCTATCTGTAAAGGGTTTTTCAGCGATATAATTTTCAAATGAAGAAGCCTACACACAAAATCTACCGCACAACCAATTGGCCCGCATATAACCGAGCACTCATGAGTCGCGGAAATATTGCCATTTGGTTTGATCCTGCTACGCAATGGTATGCGCCATCAAAAGGCAAACAAGGGCGAAATCAAACCTACTCCGACGCAGCCATCCAATGCTGCTTAATGATTAAATCCTTATTCCGTCTGTCTTTACGTAGGGTCACTGGCTTTGTGCAAAGTCTGATTAAACTTTGCGGATTAAATTGGATAGCTCCAGATTACACCACGCTTTGTAGAAGACAAAAGCATATTGATATTGTAATCAGCTACCAAAAAAGTAGCGATGGGCTGCATCTACTCATGGACTCTACAGGCATGAAGTTTCTAGGTGAGGGCGAATGGAAACGCAAGAAACATGGACCTGAATATCGTCGCCAATGGCGTAAACTTCATATTGGTATAGATGCTAAAACCCTGCAAATACGAGCAGTTCAGCTTACAACCAATAATGTCAGTGATTCACAGGTGCTTGGTGATTTACTTAATCAGATTCCACAAGATGAGCGGATTGACTCTGTTTATACCGATGGAGCTTATGACACCAAGCAATGCCGTCAGGTCATTGCAGATCGGCAAGCGCATGCGGTGATTCCACCTAGAAAAAATGCGAAACCATGGAAAGATACAAAGAGTAGCTCGCTAGAGCGAAATGAATTACTTCGAACAGTTACACGTTTAGGCAGGACACTATGGAAAAAATGGTCAGGCTATCATCGGCGAAGTTTGGTTGAAACTAAGATGCACTGCATTAAATTATTAGGAGATAAACTCAGTGCAAGGAGTTTTGATAGCCAAGTGAATGAGATTCATGCACGTGTAGCAGTCCTTAACAGATTTACGGAATTAGGTCGACCACTTACCCAAGTTATGCCTTAAATTTGGCTCAATTAGGGGCGCTTTGCATTTCAAATCTTTGTGCAACAAAGCCGAAACCCAATAAAAACGATTTAAATAATGCGTTTTTTTTAATCCAAAAAAGTGCTAAAAAAGTCTTAAATAAGACAATAAGCCGATATAATGAATGTGATTAATTTATTATATCTATTTGTTTATATTGAAAAAATAAAATATTGATAAAATTTATATGTAATGGTATTGACATATATTGTTTTTATTATTAAGTTGTTTAAATGTTAAACATTCATTGTGGGTGTTAGATAAATTTATTATTTTAAAATGATGATAAGCCGTTTAAAATAGTTCGAATAATAAGTGCAATTCAAGTTGAAAATGCGGTTGATATAAACAACCTTTTAAACAGAGAAGAAACATAAAATTTAAATCATGAATCAAGGAGATGATCATGCAGTACATAGATGTACATAAAGTTGCTGATGAAGCAAAGTTTAATAAATTTCATGCAAAAGTATTAGCTTGGTGTTTTCTGATCATTATTATTGATGGTTATGATATTGCAGTTGCTGGGGCTGCATTGCCATCGATTATGACAGGAATGGGCGTAGATGCTTCAACTGCAGGTTTCATGGCAAGTTCTGCGTTATTTGGGATGATGTTTGGTGCCATATTTTTAGGGGCATTGTCCGATAAAATTGGGCGTCGTCTAACGATCGCAATTTGTGTATTTTTATTTAGTGTATTTACTGCAGCAGCAGGTCTAACCAATGATCCGATTACATTTAGTATTATGCGTTTTATCGCAGGACTAGGCATTGGTGGCGTCATGCCGAATATTGTGGCTCAAATGACCGAATATTCACCAAAAAAAATCCGTAGTTTAATGACCACATTTATGTTTTCGGGCTATGCGATTGGCGGTATTTTAGCAGCGGTAATCGGTAAGCAATTTATTGTGGAATTTGGCTGGCAAGTGGTCTTTTTTGCCGCAGGTGTCCCAGTTTTGCTTTTACCTTTTATTTTGAAATCGATGCCTGAATCGTTAGCTTATTTATTAAAGCGTCAAAATCAGCAAGATTTAAGAAAAGTGGTTACGGATATTAATCCACAGCTTCAACTCAATGAGTCGGTTGAATTTACGCAAACCATTAAAGCAGACAATGAACATAATCCGATGGTACAGCTGTTTAAAGAGGGTCGTTCACAAAGTACGCTGATGTTTTGGATTGCCTATTTTACTGGTTTGTTTATGGTATATGCTTTAAGCACATGGTTAACGAAGCTCATGGCAATGTCGGGTTATACCTTGGGTTCTGCTTTAAGCTTTGTCATTGCATTAAACGTGGGTGCAGTGATTGGTGCAATTGGTGGAGGTTGGTTGGCGGATCGTTTCCATATTAAATGGGTGTTGGTGTCGATGTATGCATTGGGCAGCGTATTCTTATATATGATGACTTTACAAATGCCAACTGAAATACTTTACTTCAATATTGCAATGGTGGGTGCATGTACAACTGGTGCTCAAATTGTGGCGTATGCTTACTGTGGTCAGTTTTATCCAAGTGGAATTCGTTCGACAGGTATAGGTATGGCAGCGGGCATTGGTCGTATGGGGGCTATCCTTTCACCTGTATTGATTGGTTTTATCGTGGCGTTAAGTTTACCGATTGAACAGAACTTTATGGTGATTGCAGCGGCAGGTTTAATTGGCGCAGTGGCATTATCATTTATTAATCATAATCGTTCAGATACGGTATTAACCAGTCTTAAAAATACATCAGTAGAAACAAATGTAAACTTTACCAAACACTCCGTTAAATAATCAGAGTTAAAGTGCTAAAACCTGAATCTTATTTTTAAGATTCAGGTTTTTTTATGGTATCTAGAAAAATACATGTCATTGATTCAGATTAAACAATTCATCATTTGTTTTAGTACAGTGCAGAATTTATACAAAATTTTTATATTAAGATTAAAGCTTTGCTGAATAGTGGGGAGGATAGGGGGAATGAGAAAAGTCATCCTCACTAAAGAAAAGGTTGATTTCAGAACCAGAGTTCTTTTTTTTGATGAAAGATTAGTATCTTTTATATCAAAAATTAGGTCAATAAAAAAGGGCATATGATATGCCCTTTATTTAATACTGTTCGAATATGCATACTTAGAATGTTGTGTTAAAAAGTCGGTGGTGTATAAGTCAAAGTTCTGCCCAAAATCCACAGCAAAAATAGAACCAAAGGGAAGTGGAAAACTAGCTGAGTGACGGTAAAACCAATCACATCTTTAGCTTTAAGTTTTAAAATGCCGAGCATGGGAAGCATAAAGAAAGGGTTAATTAAGTTAGGCAACGCTTCAGCTGCATTATAAATTTGAACAGACCAACCCAGATGGACTTTTAAATCGTGCGCTGCCTGCATCACATAGGGTGCTTCAATAATCCATTTTCCACCACCCGATGGGATGAAGAATCCAAGAATGGCTGAATAGATTCCCATGACAATTGCAAAAGTTTCTTTTGAAGCAATCGATACAAAAAATTCTGCAATATAGTGTGACAGGGATAAATCCTGCGCATTCATCGCACTGGTCATAATGAAAGCAATACTGCCATAGAGTGGAAATTGAATTAATACGCCCGATACCGCAGGTACAGCTTTAGACACTGCATTTAAGAAATTTCGGGGTGTACCATGCAAAGCAATACCCAGCATCAAAAAGATAAAATTATAAGTATTTAGGCTAGAAATCGCGATAATGGGATTACTTTTGGTAAATTCGTTAAACATCCAAATGAGACCTAAAGCCACAATCAAAATACTTAAAATGGGTGAGTTTTCTAGCCAGTCACCTGGTCGTTTTTTGCTTTGGACTTCAGTTTTTTCAACTTCAAACTGAAGATTAAAATCATCAATTGTCTTAATACTATTTCCTTTAGGCGCTGACCAAAATGCAATCGCAATAGAGGCTATAATCAGGACTGCCGTCATAATCATGGATTGCGGTAAGAAAATAGTTTCAGTAAAAGGAATAACGCCAGTTAAATTATAAATAGGTTCAGGCAAACTGGCTTTATTGGCTTGTAATTGTGCGGCAGAAGAACTAATACCCAAGGCCCAAGTGGCACCCATACCAATAATGGCAGCAGCGGCAGCCGCACGATAATCCATATTGAGTTCTTTACGCTTTGCTAATGCAATTACCAAAAGAGCAGTTAATACTGTACTCATGGCCCAGTTAATTAAAGAAATACATAAACTGACCGTTGCCACCAATACAATTGCATTTCGACCTGAATTTGGAATCATGGCCATTTTTTGGATCAACAGTTCTACAGGTTTGGATACGGAAACCACGTATCCGACCACGATTAACATACACATTTGCATGGTAAAGGGAATCAGACTCCAAAAACCGTTACCAAATGAAATCGCGACATCTTGTACTGGTGCGCCTATGCTCATGGCTGCGATTGCCACAATCACAACGCCTAAAAGTGCAAATATATAGGAATCTGGAAACCATTTTTCTGACCAGTCACTGACTTTTAAGGCAAATCTTTGCAAGATATTTTGCGAATTATCCATAATTGTACTGTCCTTTTTATGCTTGAAATGATTGTTTTAAGAGTGGCACATCCATGCCAAAACTAATTTCCCCTTAAAACTTGAATCAATTTTAAGGGGAAAAAGAAAACAGAAGGTCACATCAACACTGAATTATTGAAGCAGTGTTACCCCAGTCACTTTTTGAATATCATCAAAGCTAACATCTTTTGCCAGTTCCACTAATTTAATGCCTTCAGCAGTAATATCCATCACGCCTAAATCAGTGATGATACGATTCACCACACCTTTTCCTGTCAATGGCAAGGCGCATTGCTCGACTATTTTGGGTGTTCCATCTTTAGCACAGTGTTCCATCAACACCACTACTTTTTGTACGCCTGCGACCAAATCCATCGCGCCGCCCATACCTTTTACTTTTTTCCCCGGAATCATCCAATTGGCAAGGTCACCCGTTTGTGAAACTTCCATTGCACCTAAAATAGCAATGTTGACATGTCCACCACGAATCATGGCAAAGGATTCAGAACTGGAAAAAAAGGCAGCGCCTTTGCGTGCTGTGACGGTTTGTTTACCGGCATTAATTAAGTCTGCATCGACTGTTTCAGCAGTTGGAAATTCATCAATACCCAATAAACCATTTTCTGACTGTAACCAGACATTGATGCCTTCTGGAAGATAGTTGGCAACGAGTGTGGGTAAACCAATGCCCAAATTGACATAGAAACCATCTTCAAGCTCTAAAGCTGCGCGCTGCGCCATTTCATTACGTGTCCAAGCCATGATACTAAGCCTCCGCTGCTTTTAAAGTCAGTTGTTCAATACGCTTTTCAGGGGTAGCATTCAATACAATTCGATTGACATAAATACCAGGAAGATGGATTTCATCGGGATCTAAATCGCCAATTTCAACAATCTGTTCCACTTCGACAATGGTGAATTTACCAGCTACAGCACATTCAGGATTAAAATTACGAGCAGTTTTACGAAACACCAAGTTACCGGCTTTATCAGCTTTGTATGCTTTAACCAAAGCCACATCAGCGGTTAAAGAATGTTCTAAAATGTATTCTTTACCATCAAACTCACGCAGTTCTTTACCTTCGGCAATTAAAGTGCCAACACCCGTTTGAGTGAAAAATGCGGGAATACCAGCCCCACCTGAACGTAGTTTTTCAGCCAATGTACCTTGAGGTGTGAGTTCAACTTCCAGTTCACCATTTAAATATTGGCGTTCGAACTCTTTGTTTTCACCGACATAGGAAGCAATCATTTTTTTGATTTGTTTGGTTTGAAGTAATTTACCCAATCCAAAATCATCAATACCTGCATTGTTCGAAATACAGGTTAGATTTTTTACACCTGTTTCTTTTAAGGCATCTATGAGTGCTTCAGGAATACCGCATAGACCAAAGCCACCGACCGCAAAGGTCTGGTTATCTTTGACAATATCCTGTAAGGCAATTTGAGCAGTCGCAACGACTTTATTCATCCTGATTATCCTCTATCCATTTATTTTATTATTAGCATTGTGTTGCATTTTTTAGAAATTGAAACTTTCTAATGTGCAATGAGAAAAACTCATTAATCTAATGCGTTTGCCAATAGGCATTGGCATAATTCGATGGATTATTTCGCTTTAATACTTGATTGATATTACGACTGGCATGCATTAATGCATCCAAATGAATACCCGTTTCGAAACCCATTTTGGAGAGTAAATAATACAAATCTTCTGTGGCGACATTACCCGAAGCACCTTTTGCATACGGACAACCGCCTAAACCAGCGATTGAAGAATCAAAAATTCGAATCCCCTGAGTCAATGATTGATAGATATTGGCAATCGCCATGCCGTAAGTATTATGAAAATGCCCAGCTAAAACTTGGCTGTCCATTTCAGCTAGACAAACTTCCCACACTTTTTTAACCCGATCAGGTGTGGCTGTGCCAATGGTTTCACCCAAGGACACTTCATAGCAGCCCATCTCCAAGAGTCGTTTACTGACGCGTGCAACATGCTTCGGATCAATTGCACCTTCATAAGGGCAATCGACCATACAAGACACATAGCCGCGTACTTTAATCTGGTTGGCTTTGGCGGATACCATAATATCGGCAAATTTTTCAAAACTTTCATCAATGGAACAATTGATATTTTTGCGGGTAAAACTTTCAGAAGCTGCAGTAAAAACTGCAACTTCTTTGCAACCCACGGCCAAAGCAGACTCAAAACCTTTTAAATTCGGGGTCAATAAATTGAATTGGATATTGGGGTCTTGCGGCAACTGGCTAAAAAGCAGATCACTTTCTGCCATTTGTGGTACCCATTTGGCAGACACACAAGAACCGACTTCAATTGATTTTAAGCCTGTTTTTGCAAGGTCTAAAATAAAGTCTTTGCGTTGTTGCAAACTCAGCGGGGTCTTTTCATTTTGTAGACCATCGCGTGCACCCACTTCGACTATTTTAACAAATTCGCTCATGCAGATTCCTCCGCTAGAATTTGAAATTCTACCAGTTCATCACCTACTTTGACTTGATCACCGGCTTCGAAATAAGACGTTAAAATAATGCCATCATGAGGCGCACGAATTGAATATTCCATTTTCATGGCTTCAAGCGTCATGAGTACATCGCCTTTTTTCACGTGATCATTGCTCGCAACCAGAACTTGGGTAATGACACCTGGCATAGGGGCTTTCAAATTACCCTCAGTACCTTGTTCATCTTCCGCACTGAAGTTTTGCTGAATATAACCAAACTTGTGGCTTTGGCCATTTTTAAAAATGGTGAGACCTTGTACATTTTGGTTAAACGCTATTTTCTCTTGTTTGCCGTTAATGTTGAAATGTGCGGTATGACTATTCAAAAGTTCTCCAGCAATGTGGAATTTTTCACCTTGATAGTCAGCAATAAACCCTTTTTCTTCAGCGATTAAATTGACTTGAAAAATTGTCTCATTCAACTTGAATGAAATATTGTAATTTGGGCGAATATTAACCCGCCATAGCGTTTCACTTTGCCAGACCGAATTAGTGGCGGGTTTATTTTTACTCAAGCGCAGTAATAACTCAGTCAATGCGGTTGCCACGACCAATTCAGGTGCTAGGAGGGGAATATTTTTAAACAGAAATTCATCTTCGCGTTGAATCAAATTGGTATCGAGTTTTGCCGTTTTAAATGCATCACAACGAATGATGCGGTCTAAGAATGCAATATTATTGCCTAAGCCATCCACATGGAACTGACCCAAGGCATGATGCATTTGCAATAAAGCGGCTTCACGGTTTTCGCCCCAAACAATTAATTTGGCAATCATTGGATCGTAATAGGTACTAATTTCATCGCCTTGAACAATCCCGCTGTCGACGCGGACATGCCGATTTTGTTCTGGATAGTGTAAATAGCTAATTTGACCAATTGCAGGAATAAAGCCTTTTTCAGGTTCTTCTGCATACACACGTGCTTCAATGGCATGACCATGAATGTTTAATTGGTGTTGTTGTTTGGGTAAAGGCTCACCAAAGGCAACACGCAATTGCCATTCGACCAAGTCAACATCGGTAATCATTTCAGTGACAGGATGTTCAACCTGTAAACGGGTATTCATTTCCATGAAATACGCGGTGCCATCTTGCTCCACAATAAATTCGACTGTTCCCGCACCCACATAATCGACCGCACGCGCGGCATCAATTGCAGCTTGGCGCATCGCATCCAGTTTATCTTTTGAAACCAAAGGTGCAGGCGCTTCTTCTAATACTTTTTGGTGACGGCGCTGTACCGAGCAATCCCGTTCAAATAAATGCACATAGTTGCCGTGTGAGTCGCCAAAGACTTGAACTTCAATATGACGTGGATTAATCACATAGCGTTCAATCAATACTTCATCATTACCAAAACTTGATTTGGCCTCACTTTTACATGAAGAGAGCGAACTGAGAAAATCTTCACTGCGTTCTACCAGACGCATGCCTTTACCACCACCACCAGCACTGGCTTTAATCAGCACTGGATAGCCAATGGCATCGGCTTGTTGTTTTAAAAATTCGGCATCTTGGTTGTGACCATGATAACCCGGTGTAAGCGGAACACCGGCTTTTTCCATTAAGGCTTTAGACGTGGCTTTTAAACCCATCGCTAAAATAGCGGCTACAGGCGGACCAATAAAAATGATGTTGTTGGCTTGACACGCTTCGGCAAATTGATCATTTTCAGATAGAAAACCATAGCCTGGATGAATGGCTTGAGCACCGGTTGTTATAGCGGCTTGAATAATACGATCAATTTTTAAATAGCTTTGTGCAGCAGGGGATTCACCAATATAAATCGCTTCGTCGGCCAGTTTGACATGTTGCGATTGGGCATCGGCATCTGAATATACCGCAACCGTGGCAATGCCTAATTTTTTCGCACTACGAATCACACGGCAAGCAATTTCACCACGGTTCGCAATTAAGATTTTTTCAAACATAGTGATTTCCTTATTGTTGTTATGTAGAGGCTTTGATCCAAGCAGGGCTTTGCTTATCTAAAAAAGCATTCAAGCCATTTTTTGCCTCTGATCCTTGGCGTACATGAGCAATATGTTGTGCTGTTTGCAGTAATAATTCTTCCGTTAAAACCTGTTGGTCGACCAGTTGAATCAGTTGTTTGGATGCTGCCTGTGCTTCTGGGCCACCCAAGAGTAAGGCTTGAACCATTTCATCAATTTTGCTATCCAGCTCTTCTACAGGAACCACTTCATGCACTAAACCTATTTTTTGTGCTTGTTCCGCATCAATACGTTCAGCAGTTAAGAAATAGCGCGAAGCCTGACGAGCACCAATGGCACGAATCACATAGGGGCTAATGGTAGACGGCGCTAAACCTAAACGAACTTCGGAAGTCGCAAACTTGGCATTGACACTTGCTATACAGATATCACAGGCTGAAGCCAGTCCCATTCCACCACCAAAAGCAATGCCGTGTACCCGAGCAATAGTCGGTTGTTTTAAAGTGGCTAAACTTTGCAACATTTTCGCGAGTTTTAGGGCGTCTGCTTCATTTTCCGCTTGTGAGGCTTGTCCTGCCTGTTTCATCCAGTTTAGATCAGCCCCAGCAGAAAAGCTTTTACCACGTCCTGCCAAAACAACGACACGTACATCATCACAGGTATTTAATGCGTTAAAACAATGCTGCAATTCTTCAATAACAAGGGTATTAAAGGCATTGTGTAGTTCAGCACGATTAATCCAAACTGTTGCCACTTGATTCTGTTGTTCAAGCTGTAAAAATTGATATGTCATTTTTCATCCCCTACATGCGAAACACGCCAAATTTGGTGGGTAGAATTGGGGCATTTAATGCAGCTGACAAGCTTAAACCCAAGACCTGACGCGTTTGTGCAGGATCAATCACACCGTCATCCCAAAGACGCGCTGAAGCATAATAAGGATGACCTTGACGCTCATATTGATCGCGAATCGGTTGTTTAAACTGATCTTCTTGTTCAGCAGACCAAGTTTCACCTTTTTGTTCAATTTGATCGCGTTTTAGAGTAGAGAGGACACTTGAAGCCTGTTCACCGCCCATGACTGAAATCCGAGAATTGGGCCAAGTCCAAAGGAAACGTGGAGAATAAGCACGACCACACATACCATAGTTCCCTGCGCCAAACGAACCACCAATCACTAAAGTCAGTTTAGGCACATTCGCATTGGCAACCGCCATGACCAATTTGGCTCCATTTTTAGCAATACCTTCATTTTCATACTGGCGACCCACCATAAAACCAGTAATGTTTTGAATGAAAAGCAGAGGAATATTACGCTGAGTACACAGTTCAATAAAATGCGCGCCTTTTTGTGCCGACTCAGAAAACAAAATACCATTATTGGCGATAATGCCAATTTTCATCCCAAACAATTCAGAGAAACCTGTAATCAGTGTGGTTCCAAAACGCGCTTTAAACTCATCAAAACGTGAACCATCGACTATACGGGCAATCACTTCTCTTACATCAAAAGGCTTGCGTGCGTCGCTAGGAACAACACCGTACAATTCATTTGCATCAAATAATGGTCCTTCAATTTCATCTGCAGTTTTATTGGGTTTTTTATTTAAGTTCGCCACAATATTACGGGCGATTGCTAAAGCATGTTCATCATTTTCGGCCAAATGATCGGCTACTCCAGAAAGACGAGTATGCACATCACCGCCACCCAAGTCCTCAGAGCTGACCACTTCCCCAGTCGCAGCTTTTACCAAAGGGGGGCCACCCAAGAAAATGGTACCTTGATTCCGCACAATAATAGTTTCGTCCGACATGGCAGGTACATAAGCTCCTCCTGCGGTACAGCTTCCCATCACCACCGCAATTTGAGCAATACCTTGGCTTGACATACGTGCTTGATTGTAAAAAATACGTCCGAAATGATCACGATCAGGGAACACTTCATCCTGCATGGGCAAGTAAGCACCGCCTGAATCGACCAAATAAATACACGGTAAATGATTTTGTTCCGCAATTTCTTGCGCACGTATATGTTTTTTAACGGTTAATGGATAGTAAGTTCCACCTTTAACTGTGGCATCATTGGCCACTATCATGCAGGTCACACCATTGACCTGACCAATTCCAGCAATTACGCCTGCCGCAGGTACATCATCAGGATAGACTTGATAAGCCGCCAATTGTCCAATTTCTAAAAAAGCAGTTCCAGCATCAATGAGATGATCAACACGTTCACGTGGTAAAAGTTTGCCACGAGCCAAATGTTTTTCACGCGCTTTTTCGCCACCACCTAAAGCAATCTGTTGGGCTTTTTGCTTTAAATCATCGACCAAAACCTGCATGGCAGTGTGATTGGTTTTATAATCTTCACTTCGAATATTAATTTTGCTTTGTAATCTATTCATTTTTCAAATTTCCTCAGCATTTGGTGTACGGATAGGCGTGATTTAAGCTGTTTCATTAAACAATTCACGACCAATCAGCATGCGACGGATTTCAGAGGTTCCGGCACCAATTTCATATAGTTTGGCATCACGCCATAAACGACCAGCAACAAATTCATTGATATAACCATTTCCACCTAAGGTTTGAATGGTTTCACCCGCCATCCATGTGGCTTTCTCAGCAGCATATAAAATGGCACTGGCCGCATCTTTACGTAAGCTGCGACTATGTTCCGCTTTGTCACATTCAGCACCGACTGCATAAACGAGGGCTTTACATGCCAGCCAAGTGGAGTACATATCGGCAATTTTGCCTTGCATCAACTGGAATTCACCGAGCGCTTGACCAAATTGTTTGCGGTCATGAATGTAAGGAATTACGGTGTCTAAACAGGCATCCATAATGCCCAGTGGACCAGCACTTAAAACGGCACGTTCATAGTCCAAACCACTCATGAGTACTTTGGTGCCATTGCCAACACCACCCATGACATTTTCTTTCGGTACTTTGACATCATCAAAGAACAGTGGATAAGTGTTTGAGCCTCGCATGCCCAATTTGTCTAAATGCGTCCCGTGACTAAATCCTTGCATGTCTTTTTCCACTAAAAAAGCGGTCATGCCTTTTGAGCCTGCCGCTAAATCAGTTTTGGCATAGACCACTAAAACATCTGCATCACCGCCATTGGTGATCCACATTTTTGAACCATTTAAAACATAATGATCGCCATGATCTTCTGCTTTTAATTTCATACTGACCACATCCGAACCAGCATTCGGTTCAGACATCGCGAGAGCACCGACATAATCTCCAGAAACCAGTTTTGGTAAATACTTTTGTTTTTGTGCTTCAGAACCATTTCGCTTAATTTGATTAATACATAAATTAGAATGTGCGCCGTAGGACAAACCAATAGAAGCAGAGGCGCGTGAAATTTCTTGCATAGCAATAATATGTGCCAGATATCCAAGATTTGTCCCACCGTATTCTTCACTCACAGTGAGACCCAATAAACCCATATCACCAAATTTTTACCAAAGATGAGCGGGGAAGATATTGTCCTGATCGACTTGTTGCGCAATCGGGGCAATTTCCTTTGCACAAAATGCGGCAATTGAATCTTGAAGTGCAAGCAATGTTTCATCTAAACCAAAATTTAAGCTTTGTAGATTCATTTCTGTAGTCATCCTGTTGATTATATTTCTTGTTTCCATAAGCAATTTTTGTTGTGCTTAAATTCACAATACATCTTTTTTTTAAAAAAGTGAATATAAATTCACAAATTGATTTACAATTCATTTTATCTGGTTGAGAATAAGATTATGAGTTATAAAAGATCAGCATTGATGCAAGAGCGGATGGAACAAAATCGTGAAACGATTTTGTTGTCTGCGCGTGAATTGATTGCTCAAGGTGGTTTTAAGGATGCACAAATACAAGCCATTGCTGAACGCGCAGGTGTTTCGAGTGGGTTGGTTTATCGTTATTTTGATAATAAAAGTCAGATTTTAATCGAAGTTTTATCTGAAGCTATTCAGTACGAATTTCAGATTTTGAATAACATTGCTGCAAGCAATTTTTCAGCACAGGAAAAATTACATAAGGCAGTGACGACTTTTGTCAAACGTGCATTGAATAGTCCGCAACTTGCTTATTCCTTAATGTTTGAGCCGGTTGATGCATCAATAGAGCATGAGCGTTTTCGCAGCAAGCAATTGATTAAACAAAGTATTAATCAAATATTGGCTGAAGGTAAAATCAATGGTGAGTTTGGTTTTGAAGATTTGAATACAGCCGCACTTTGTGTGGTGGGTGCAATGACCTTTGTGGTGATTGAACCTTTGAATCCCTCAAAAAATGTCCGATTTGATCAGGCGTATAAAGATTATTTTGTTAAACAGATTGCTGATTTTTGTGTAAGTGGCGTTTTAATCAAGGAGGAAAATCATTCGGTTAATATACAAAAATAAGCCTGTTTGAAAACATCATTTGAATCAAAAAAAATATTATCGCAAAGCGAAAGAATCATAATTACAAAGAATCAAGGAGAGTGATTCAATGACACAACAACGGTTAAGTTATGCCTATGGAGCGAGCAATCAGCCTTTATTAGGGATGACAATTGGTGCGAAGTTTGATCAGGCATGTGAACAATATGCTGGACAAGATGCAGTGATTAGCGTGCATCAGAATGTACGTTTAAGCTATAAACAGCTACAGGATCAAGTCAATGCATTTGCTTGTAGTTTGCTTGAATTAGGCTTGGAAAAGGGGGATCGAATTGCGATTTGGTCACCCAATTGTGTGGAATGGACCATTACCCAGTTTGCGGCATTTAAAGCGGGTATCATTTTGGTGAATTTAAATCCTGCTTATAAAAGTAGTGAGCTTGAATATGTACTCAACAAAGTGTCCTGTAAGGCTTTGGTCATTGCCGCTCAATTTAAAACCAGTAACTATCAGGAAATTTTAACCAAAATTGCACCTGAGGTGACACAATCTATAGATAAAAATTTATCTGCTAAACGTCTTCCGCATTTAAAGCATATTATTAAAATTGATTCTGAATCGCTGATAGGTATTCACCGATTTGCTGATTTATTATCTGAGCCTACAACGGTGCAGTTGGAGCAATTAAACGCGATTGCAGCCGATTTACAGTTTGATGAAACGATTAATATTCAATTTACTTCGGGTACTACGGGTAATCCGAAAGGCACCATGCTTACCCATAACAATATCTTAAATAATGGATATTTTGTCGGTGAAGCCATTCATTTAAGTCCTCACGATCGCGTCTGTATTTCAGTTCCATTATTTCACTGTTTCGGTATGGTCATGGGCAATTTAGCCTGTATAACGCATGGTTCAACCATGGTTTATCCATCTGCTGTATTTAATCCACTCGATACTCTAACTGCAATTGAGCAAGAAAAATGTACTGCAGCTTATGGCGTACCTACGATGTTTATTGCGGTACTTGAACATGAAAAGTTTGATACGTTTGATTTAAGCAGCTTACGCACTGGCATTATGGCGGGAAGTCCATGTCCACGTGAAATTATGCAGCGCGTGATTGATCGTATGCATATGACTGAAATTACGATTTGTTATGGTATGACCGAAACTGCACCTGTCAGCGTACAAAGTTCAACGACTGATTCGGTCGAAAACCGTGTCGGAACAGTGGGGCAGGTGCATCCGCATTTGGAAATCAAAATTGTCGATGAAAATGGCAAAGTGGTTCCGCGAGGAAAATTGGGTGAACTCTGTGTTCGTGGATATTCGGTCATGTTGGGGTATTGGGAAGATCACGACAAAACGGATGAAGTGATTGATGTTGCCAAATGGATGCATACGGGTGATATTGCCGAAATGGATGATGCGGGTTTTGTCAAAATTAAAGGTCGGATTAAAGATGTGGTCATCCGTGGGGGCGAAAATTTGTTTCCGAAAGAAATAGAAGACTTTTTATATACCCATCCTGATATTTCGGATGTACAAGTGATTGGTCTGCCAGATCCACGTTATGGAGAAGAACTGTGTGCCTGCATTATTTTGCATGAGCATCATCAAACCAGTGAACAAGCAATTCGTGAATATTGTGCAGAACATATTTCACATAATAAAGTTCCTCGTTATGTCCGCTTTTTTAATGAATTTCCAATGACAGCTTCGGGTAAAGCGCAAAAATTCAAATTACAGGAATTTATGCGTGAAGAATTGAACTTAGCACCAGATCCAGTTTAATTTGAATTTTATTTCAAAGGTGCTGTTTTTATTTAATTTGCAATAAACACAGCATCTATTTTTAATGAATATCCCCATGGATAAATTTTTGATCACCAAGGGATATAAACACGTTAGTGAACTCAGAGAGTAAAAGCGAATCTTTAAATAGGAAAATCTATGTCAGCTTATTATTCATTATTAAATCGTGAACAGCATGCCGATGGTCGTGTCACTGCTTATTATCGTTCTAATATTCATGCACAGGGCGCATGGAATCCGCATGAGCAGCATATGGCACCTGCAACAGGTCTTTTATGCGCAGAATTAGAACAGTTTCAAGCACGTGAAAATATGCGTATTGGTCGAATAAGTTTAGACATCTTTGGCTTAATCGCATTTGGTGAGTTTAGTATTACGACGCGTATGATTCGAGCAGGCAAAACAATTGAGCTGATCGAAGCTGAAATGCAGGCGAACGGCAAAATTTGTATTGTGGCACGTGCATGGAAAATGATGACGCAAGATACCTCTGCAATTTCAGGTTTAGAGGATCAAGGTATCGAACATCCCGAGAAGTTACCAATTTGGGAGGGGATGAAACATTGGCCCGGAGGTTTTATCCAAAGTACGGTAACTCGCTCTGATGATAATCAGCGCCGTGCGGGTAAAGGTTTGGTTTGGATTAATACGGACTTAGATATGGTGGAATCTCAGCCGACCACTGATTTCGTACATTTGATGGGCTTGATAGATACAGCCAATGGCATTGTGCCAAGACAGCAACCGACCCAAGGTTGGGCATTTCCAAATCTTGATTTACAGATTCATCTCCATCGCTTGCCTGAGGGTAAATGGTTAGGGATAGAAGCGACACAGCAATTTGGTTCAGATGGGATTGGAATTACAAGCTCGACCTTACATGATATTCATGGTCCGTTTGGTCGTAGTGAGCAAATTCTGACGTTAAGAAAGCTCGCATCTGAAGCATAAAATTTAAATATTTTTAAGTCGATAGATTTGAAAAAATTGAAAATTTCTATTTTCCATCTAGTTTGATAAAAATAGGTTGTGAAAAAAGATATTTATAGATAGCCATAAAAAAACCCCTCTTAAGGGGTTTTTTTATGGCTAATTACATAGTCGGATATGAGAACTTGTGGAATATATTCCTCATTCGAAAGATAAGACAGGGAAAACAGAGTTTTCCGCTGTCGCAGATATTACATATTCGGATAATTCGGACCACCACCACCTTCAGGGGTCACCCAAGTGATGTTTTGAGACGGATCTTTGATATCACAGGTCTTACAGTGCACACAGTTCGCAGCATTGATTTGAAAACGCTTTGAACCATCATCATTTTCCATGATTTCATACACCCCCGCAGGACAATAGCGCTGTGCAGGTTCATCCCATTTCGGTAAGTTGATGTTGACTGGAATAGAAGCATCGGTCAGTTTTAAATGCGCAGGCTGATTTTCTTCATGCACCGTATTCGAAACAAACACCGAAGACAAACGATCAAAAGTCAATTTGTTATCTGGTTTTGGATAAGTTGGCTTGAAATTCACCGCATCAACGCTTTTTAACGCACCAAAGTCAGTCACCAAGTCATGCAAGGTAAATGGAACCCTGAAAATATTCTGATCGATGAAATTAAATGCACCGCCCATCCATTGACCAAACTTATGCATGGCAGGACCAAAGTTACGCGACTGATAGAGCTCTTCTTTCAACCAGCTCTTGTTAAACTTGTCTGTATATGCAGTGAGTTCTTTAGCAAAGAAATCTTCACCCTCGACCACACGTGCAATCGCCAAGTCACCGCCTTTTTCTACGCCGGCAGCAATCGCTTCAAATACCGCTTCACCCGCCAACATGCCAGACTTCATGGCAGTATGAGAGCCTTTGATTTTGGCGAAGTTTAAGAAACCTGCATCATCTCCAATCAGCGAACCACCCGGGAAAGTGAACTTCGGTAGTGAATTAAAACCACCTTTGGTGACGGCACGCGCACCATAAGAAATACGCTTACCGCCTTCCAAATATTGTTTAATCAACGGGTGGGTTTTCCAACGCTGCATTTCTGCAAAAGGATACATATGTGGATTGGTATACGATAAATCGACAATCATGCCCAAGGTCACTTGGTTGTTTTCTGCGTGATATAACCACCAACCGCCAGAAGAGCCAGTTTCATTTAACGGCCAGCCTGCACCATGCATCACCAAACCCGCTTTATGTTTCGCTGGGTCAATTTCCCACAACTCTTTAATCCCAATACCGTAATGCTGTGGATCAGCATCTTGATCAAGATTGAATTGAGAAATTAAACGCTTGCCTAAATGACCACGACAGCCTTCAGCAAAAAGGGTGTATTTGGCATGCAATTCATAACCTGGGGTAAAGTTATGGGTCGGTTGACCATCTTTACCAATGCCCATATCACCCGTTTGAATGCCTTTGACCGTACCATCGGTATGATACAAAATTTCAGAGGCTGCAAAGCCGGGGAAAATTGAAACTTCAAGTTCTTCAGCTTTGGTGCCTAACCAACGCACCACATTGCCGAGTGAAATGACATAGTTGCCATCATTGTGCATGGTCTTAGGCACCATCCAGTGCGGTGCTTCTTGAGATTTTTGATCAGACAATAAGAAGAATGTTTTATCTTCAGTCACCGGTACATTGAGAGGAGCGCCTTCTTCCTTCCAGTTGGGGAACAACTCATTCATGGCACGTGGTTCAAGGACCGCGCCTGATAAGATGTGTGCACCGACTTCGGAGCCTTTTTCCACGACACACACGGACAAATCTGCAAGGTTGTTTTCAATGGCAAGCTGACGGATTTTGATTGCAGCAGATAGACCCGCAGGGCCGGCACCTACGATTACAACGTCAAACTCCATGGATTCTCTTGTTATATTTTCCATAATATAAAACTCTATTTCGCTTAGCGGTATTTTATCAAAGAAATACCGTCTTTAAAAGTCAAATGGAGGCTTAGACTGTTCAAATACCATTTTTATGCATGAATCTAAATCCTTTTAAAAGATCTATCCTTGCTTAAATATTGTTCTAATTCAGGTTTAAGAGAAATTATATTTTCAATAAAATAGAATAAATATAAGTATTTGATAAATATTATTTTATTTAATCTATGTTAGAGCTATTATCAAAATCTTGGCTAAACAATATGAGTAAATATGATTGCCAAGAAAAATAAACAAATTATATTTTTAAGTGATCGATTATTATAAAAAAATTTTAATTAAGTTGATCGCGATCAAGAGTGTATTTTTGTTTCATCAAACATTTATAATATAATTTTCGCAATGCGAAACAAAATAAAAGAATTTAGGCCATATAAATGAATGAAATAACAGATTCTGAACAGATTGAAAAGCAAATAGCACCATTAAGGCATGAACTTTTAGATCCGATTGAGGATATGCAAGATGAAAATGATCGCCAATATATTACGGCTTTGGCTCGTGGTCTGGAATTATTACGTTGTTTTACACCTAAAAACCAACACTTAGGTAACCAAGAACTTTCTCTAATGACAGGGTTGCCGAAACCCACTATTACTCGTTTAACCCATACGTTATCGCGCTTGGGTTATCTGAAACAAGTTCCTCATTCAACCAAATTCCAGCTTTCTATAGGTGTGCTGTCATTTGGATATTCTTTATTGTCGAATATTTCGATTCGATCCATTGTATTACCGTACATGAAAGAATTGGCAGACTATGCACAAGCTTCTGTTGCAATGGCCACGCGTGATCGATTAAATATGATTTATCTTGATGTCGTTCAAGGTAAGGGAAGTATGACCATGCAACGTCAGGTCGGAACTTATTTGCCGATCCATTTAAGCTCAATCGGACGTGCATGTTTAGCTACAATCCCTGAAGATGAGCGTGAATTTTTACTTAATGCCATTCGTGCCAAACATAAGGATCAATGGCTAAGCATCGAGCGAGCATTGAATCAATCTTTTAAAGATTATCAAGATTTTGGTTATTGTTTTTCAGTCGGGGATTGGCATAAAGACGTCAATTCCGTGGCTGTACCTTTTTATCATGAGCAGCATGGATTGTTGGTATTTAACTGTGGTGGCCCAAGTTTTATTTTAAACCGTGAAAAATTAGAAAATGAAATTGCACCACGTTTATTGCATATGGTGAATAATATTGCTAAAGACGTTGGATAATAACCAGTGTGAAAATTTAAAATGAAGTATTGAGAGCATCCAACATCCATTTGGAAATTGAATACGGTTTTTTCTTATTTTCGAATAATCATTAAAGTTGCAGCGCCACTGGCATAAATTTTATTATTTTCATCAATAATTTTACCTTCTGTAATGACAATCGTTCGTCCTGCATTAATGAGATTGCCAATTCCACGATAGGTTTTTCCTACTTGCATCGGACGAATCATTTTAATATTCAAATCCACAGTTGCAAAACGATGACTTTTGTCCATTAATGAATGTGCAACACCACCAGTAACACTGTCTAAAACGGTAGCGCAAAATCCGCCATGAACTCCACCTTGTAAATTAATGTGTTCTTCGCCTGGGGTGACCTCATAGACGATATATCCTTTTTTTACCTCGACCAGTTTCATAGGAATGGTTTTCGCCATAGGTGCATGCGGAATTTCACCATTTTTTAGAGCATTGAGTGCATCTATGCCTGAATATTGATCTGTTAATAACATGATTAGATTCCTTATTTGCTCATTTATCCTTTATATGAAAAATAACATAATTTGCATTTTAATAAAATAAAATTTTGTATTGCAGAATTTTTATAATTTTTTTAATTTTACCAATGATTTTTCTTAAAAATGAGTTTTAAATTAAACTCAACATTATTTTAGCACTGGAGATATTTATCCACTTGAATATCAAAAATAAAGTAAAAATTTCTAAACATCCAATATTTAAACATATTTTAAATTTTTCTTGATTGTTTATTCATCGGAGGAAAGGATTTCACATTTTTTTTGTAGATAATATTATTTTTATGGAATATTATTTCGTAATGCGAAATTAATTGTTTGATTAAGCTTTTATATTTTTATGGATATGAAAGGTCTGTTTCAGACATCACAATAAAACTTGGACAGCAAATTTTTTAAATAATGCAATGTTTGTAGTGTCTATCACAAGGAAGAATTGAGTCATGCCAGATTATATTGCACCACGTCGAGATATGAATTTCGTCTTAAATGAAGTGCTGAATATTGAACAATGCTATGCAGGCTTAGAATATTATCAAGACAAAGTCTCCACTGAATTATTTAATTCCTATTTAGACGTTGCTGCAGATTTTTGTCAAAATGAAATTTTACCTTTGAATGCAGTGGGTGACCGTCAAGGATGTACATTAAATGACGGCAAGGTGACCACACCAGACGGCTTTAAAGCGGCTTATCAACAATATGTTGCACTGGGTTTTCCGTCTTTAACTGCACCAGAAGAATTTGGTGGTCAGGGTTTACCAAACGTGTTACGTACCGCAATTCAGGAAATAACCACGGCTTGTAACTGGGCATGGGGGATGTATCCAAGTTTATCTCACGGCGCAATGAGAACGATTAATCAACATGGCACACTCCAGCAAAAACAAATGTATCTGCCAAAATTAATCAGTGGGCAGTGGACGGGCACAATGTGCTTAACTGAAGCACAAGCGGGTTCAGATTTGGGTCAAGTGCGTACTAAAGCCACACCAAATGAAGATGGAAGCTTTGCGATCAGTGGTGAAAAAATCTTTATTTCCGCAGGTGATCATGATTTAGCAGAAAATATTGTGCATATTGTATTAGCACGTTTACCAAATGCACCTGCAGGAACACGCGGTATTTCGCTATTCATTGTGCCAAAATTTAACGTTGATTCTGAAGGTAATCTAGCCGATCGTAACCCTGTCGTTTGTAGTTCGCTTGAACACAAAATGGGAATACACGGCAATGCAACTTGTGTTCTCAATTTTGATGCCGCACGTGGTTATTTAATTGGCCTAGAGCATAAAGGTTTAGTGTGTATGTTTACCTTTATGAATGGCGCGCGTTTAAGTACTGCGACTCAAGGTCTAGCAATTGCTGAAGCCAGTTATCAAGGCGCATTGGCTTATGCCAAAGATCGCTTGGCTTTACGTGCACTGAGCGGTGCAGAACATCCTGAAAAAGCGGCAGATCCAATTATTGTTCATCCCGCAGTTCGCAGTATGTTACTGACCCAAAAAGCATTTGCTGAAGGCGGACGAATTCTCACATATACCATTGCACAGTGGGTTGATATTTCTTCAGTAACACAAGACGCAGCTGAAAAGAAAAAAATCGAAGATTTTTTGGCTCTAATTACCCCGATTGCCAAGGCATTCATGACTGAAATGGGCGCAGAATCTGCGAAACATGGCATGCAAGTGTTGGGTGGTCATGGCTATATTTCTGAACACGGCATGGAACAATTGGCAAGAGATGTGCGGATTGCCTGTTTATATGAAGGCACGACTGAAATTCAAGCAATTGATCTATTGGGACGTAAAATTTTAAAATCAGAAGGAACACTTTTAAATCATTTTATCGATCTGATTGAAACATTTATTCTACAACATCAAAATCAAGTCAGTATTCAACCCTTGTTAAATAGATTATCTGAATTATTAAACGAATGGAAAATGCTCACAGATTTTATTGCCAAAAAAGCAAAAATAAATCCGAATGAAATCGGTGCAGCATCGGTAGATTATTTGTATTTTTCAGGTTATGTCACATTGGCATATGTCTGGGCACAGGCAGCACAGATTGCACAAAGTCAAATTGAAAGAGGTTCAACCGATCAGTTTTATCAATCCAAATGGATTACTGCACAGTTTTATTATAGTAAATTGCTGCATCGAACCAAAACGCATGCTGCCAATATTTTAGAAGATAGTGAGGTACTGATTAATTTAGATAATAACGTATTCTCATCTAATTAATCTTCCAGATAATTTAGATGAAAAAAGCGCCATTTTGGCGCTTTTTAATGTGTGTTTGACTGCCGCTAATGAATAAAAATTGAGCTTAATTATTGTTCAACGTAATGGAGATATTATTCACCATATGAATGAGACGAGGCCCAATTTCATTTTCAAGTTTTTCCTGATCGAGCAAATAGCTCGGTGCACCACAGTTAAAGACCAAAATACCGTGTTGCGGATGAATGAGAGGCACCGCCACTGAATTTACATCTTTCGTCCAATCACCAATTGAAAGGCAGTAACCATAATCTTGATAATCGCGGACTGAACGTTCTAAATTCCGTTTAATGTTTGGCCAGTTTTCTTCATTTCTTTTTTTAATCGCATCAAATAAATAATGTCGTTCTTTTTCATCCATGGCTGCTAAACATGCACGACCTAGTGAGCTACTGTGAATAGGCAATGTTGAACCAATTGGGCGACGCATGGTCATGGTTGAATCAGTGTGAATCACATTCAAATAAATCATGTTTAAACGGTCACGTGTAGCCATGGCTACGGGAGCTTGTGCGTAAGTCGACATTTCCTCCATAAATGGTTGTGCTTGCGTGCGTGCTGAAATATTACATAATGCTGAATAACCTAAGGCCAATACACCAACATCGAGCAAATATTTGGTGGTATTGGGTAATTGCTTTAAGTAACCCAGTGACACCAATGTGCTGGTAATACGTGCTACAGTGGGTTTAGGAAGATTGGTTAAATGTGCAATTTCCTGATTTCCCAAGAGTTGATTGGTCGAAGAAAAACAACGTAGAATTTCTAAGCCCCGTGCAATAGACGCAATGAATTGGGGGTTATTTTCACGATGAATATGCGAAATTGGGTCTAAGCGTATTGCATCGAAATTTGAACTTTCATCTGATTTATTTTTTAATGTCATGATAGTGCAATCAAATAGATAATTATAAAATATAATAACAATTAAATTTCACGATACAAAATAAATGTCTGAGTTTCTAAATGTATTTAGATAAATAATCATGCATTTATGATCGTATCTTTAAATATTAATTTAAGAATATAAAATAAGCGGCTTAATGAAATTCACCGCTTATAAATGAGTTGAATCAATGGATTGAATATTTTAGAAGCTAAGGATTAATTTGCGTTTTCAATCACCATAGCCAAACCTTGTCCTACGCCAATACATAAACTAATTACTGCGTATTTTTTTCCTGTACGTTGTAGCTGACGCGCAGTGGTTAATGCTAAACGCGCACCTGACGCCCCAAGTGGATGACCAACTGCGATCGCCCCACCATTTGGATTTACACGTATATCATCAAAAGCGACATCTAAACCTTTGAGACAAGACAAGACTTGTGATGCAAAGGCTTCATTAATTTCAATAATATCCATATCATCAAGTGTTAAACCTGCACGGGCAACGGCTTTTTTTATGGCTTCGATGGGGCCTGCACCCATAATTCGTGGCTCAATACCTGCTGCTGCTGCAGATAAAATCTTTGCTATAGGTTTTAGACCATATTTTGCCTGAACTGCTTCACTGCCAATGAGTAATGCTGCTGCACCATCATTAATACCCGATGCATTTCCTGCCGTCACCACACCACCTTCAAAAAGAGGCTTTAGTTTTTGCAAGGTTTCAAAATTAGAACTAGGACGCGGATGCTCATCTTCAGTCACAGATTTTGCAGGAAGTTTACGACCTTGAGAAACCTCTACTGTGGCAATTTCACCTTCAAAGAATCCTGCTTGTTTGGCTGCTTCATATTTTGCCTGTGATGCTGCTGCAAATGTATCTGCCTGTTCGCGACTAATACCAAATTCTAATGCGACATTGTCACCGGTTTCAGGCATGCTATGACCACCATGTTGCTTCACAATCTGTGGATTTGGAAAGCGAGCGCCGATTGTGGTGTCATAAATTTTTGCCTCGCGGCTATAGGCAGACTCAGCTTTTGCCATGACGAAAGGCGCACGTGTCATTGACTCGACACCGCCCGCAATATAGAGATCACCTTCATCACAGCTAATGGCACGCGCAGAATCAATAATGGCAGCTAAGCCTGAAGCACATAAACGATTAACGGTTTGGCCCGGAACAGTGACGGGTAATCCCGCTAGAAGAGCAGCATGACGTGCAACATTGCGGCTATCTTCGCCTGCCTGATTGGTATTACCCAAAATGACATCTTCTACATCTTTGCCTGGAATGCCAGTTTTTTCTACCAGTTGACGAATCACCAAAGCAGCTAAATCATCTGGGCGAATCGGGGCTAAGCTACCTGCATGACGACCAAAAGGAGTACGTAATCCATCATAAATATAAGCGTTTAACATTTTTCTTTCCTTGAAGTATTTGGATATAAAAGTAGTTTGGTAAAAATTTTAAGCGGTAAACGTTAGAGGTTGATTTAATTTAACCCGACGTTGTAACCATGGACTTGGACGGTAGCGTGGATCTGCGGTAATTTGCGTCATACGTTCTAAAATCAGCAGAACTTTAGCAGGACCTAGCACATCTCCCCAGCTGATCGGGCCATGCGGATAGCCTAAGCCTAAGTGAACCGCAGCATTAATATCGTCTACTGTAGCAACACCTTGTTGGGCAATATCGCAAGCCAAGTTGACCACCATGGCAATGACTCGCTGTGCGACGAAACCGACACTTTCCTGAATTTGAGTTACTTCACCGTCATCTAAATTAAAGATGGAATGCGCAGCTTGACGAAATTTGTCTTGGGTAATCAGGCTAGGCATTAAGGTACGATGGGTATTTAAACCATTGATCAAGTCGATTGAAACGGTGCGAGTCGCATCAAGGTTTAAGCGTTGTATGCTTGAACTGGTATCTTCGCCATAGCTTGCGACTAGGATTAGACTATCTTTGGCAGGGGATGTTTGAATATCGATTTCAATTTGATGGGTAGTAAGATAATGGGTCAATAATTCTCGGTCAGCTGCAAAATCTGCTGCAATCCATACAGCAGGGTACTGTGATAATTTATCAACTTTTACCGCTAACTGTTCATCTCTTTTTTGTCCTGCTGCATAAGAGTAAAAACCTTGATCGGTTTTACGACCTAGTTGTTTAGCCACCAGCATTTGTTTGGTGAGTACATTAGGGCGGTAGCGTGGTTCTTGATAATATTGTTCATAAACCGATTCCATTACGGGATGTGACACATCCAGCCCAGTTAAATCCAACAGTTCGAAAGGCCCCATTTTAAAACCAAGTGTGTGTTTTAAAATACGATCAATCTCGTGAATATTGGCGACATTTTCATTCAAAATTTTTAAAGATTCTGTGCCATAAGCGCGCCCCGCATGATTGATAATAAACCCTGGAGTATCTTTGGCCACTACAGGTCGATGTCCCATTTTATAAGACAGATCGACCAAAATACGGACAATGTCGGGTTGAGTGCGAATACCTGGAATCACTTCGATCACTTTCATTAATGGCACTGGATTAAAGAAGTGATAACCTGCAATTCGTTCAGGATGTTGACTTTGTGAGGCAATTGCAGTGATCGACAGCGACGATGTATTGGAGACAATAATGGTTGTTTCTGGAATGAATGTTTCTAGCTGTTTGATTAATTCTTGTTTCACCGTTAAATTTTCAACAATCGCTTCAATAATTAAATCGCAGTTTTTAAGATCATCTAAATTTTGTGCAACCACTAAATTTGCTAAAGCTTGCTGTGCAGATTCTGTCGTTATTTTATTTTTTTCGACCAATTTTTGTAAGGTAAGCTGTAATTTTTCAGATGCTATTTGTGCTGCACCTGCTTTGGCATCATACAAATACACTTGATGACCTGATTGAAGCGCAATTTGAGTAATTCCTGTACCCATAATGCCCGAACCGATAATGCCAATAGTCGCAATTTGAATGGTCATGACAATTTTTCCCTGAATAATTTATTTGCCTTGATATTTTGGATGACGCTTTTCAATAAAAGCCTGCATACCTTCTTTTTGATCTTCGGTGTCGAATAACAATTGGAAAGATTTTCGTTCCAAACTTAAACCTGCATTTAATGGAACATCTTCTGACATTAAAGCGACTTCTTTGATGTGCTCAAGCGCAATCGGTGGAAGTCGTGCAATGGTTTTGGCCATTTTAAGGGCTGTATCAATGGTTTCGCTATCGGGTACGACTTGTGTAACCAAGCCCATTTGATAGGCTTCTTGTGCAGAAACTAAACAACCCGTCAGAATCATGCGCATGGCATGAAATTTCCCAACTGCACGGAATAATCGTTGTGTACCGCCAGCACCCGGCATAATTCCGACTTTAACTTCTGGCTGTCCAAACTGCGCAGATTCACCCGCAATAATGATATCGGCATGCATGGCTAACTCACAACCACCGCCTAAGGCATAGCCATTTACCGCAGCAATAACAGGTTTTGGGTAATGGGCAATCGCTTGCCAATAACGTTCTGTATGACGCAAATACATGTCTGTGGTCTGTGCCGCGGCCAATTCTTTTAAATCTGCACCTGCTGCAAATACCGACTCTCCACCCGTGAGAATTACTACACGAATGTCATCATTTAAAGCCAGTTCAGAGAAAATCTGTGCAAGTTGCTTACGAACTTCGGTGTTTAAGGCATTTTTCGCTTCAGGGCGGTCAATTTTAACGATCGCAATATGTTGATCGATACATTCCATTGTTACTGGTTTTTTCATTATCACTCCTATAATTTCGTAATGCGAAATTTTATTTTTATCCAAATTAATCCTATTTAAGCTAAAACTCAATATTTTTTGTATAAAAAATAATTATTTTATCTTTTGTATTGCATTTTATGGTTTATTATGGTTATTTATTTCGTATTGTGAAATTAAAAACAGGTAAAGGAATTTACCTTAAAAGTGAACAAATGGAGTAAGACATGATCCGTGATCCAGAAATGCTTGAACAATTATTAGAAACTATTCGAGATTTTGTAAAAAATGAACTTGTGCCTTTAGAGCATGAGGTTGAGGAAAGTAATGCTATTCCTGAACATATTGTTAATCAAATGAAAGAACTGGGTTTATTTGGTTTGACCATTCCTGAAGAATACGGTGGTTTGGGCATTACCATGGAAGAAGAAATTCTAGTGGCCCTAGAACTGGGTAAAACCTCTGCGGCTTTTCGCTCTTTGATTGGAACCAATAATGGGATTGGTTCAAGTGGTATTTTGATTGACGGAACTGAAGAACAAAAACAAAAATATTTACCTCGTTATGCCAGTGGTGAATATATTGGCTCATTTTGCTTAACTGAACCAGATTCAGGGTCTGACGCTGCTGCATTAAAAACGACAGCAACCAAAGAGGGCGATCATTATATTTTAAACGGTACAAAACGCTTTATTACCAATGCACCACGTGCCACAACTTTTACGGTTATGGCACGTACCAATCCTGAGATTAAAGGCGCAGGAGGAATCTCTGCATTTTTGGTTGAAGCGGGTACAGTAGGTTTATCTTTAGGTAAAATTGATAAGAAAATGGGACAACATGGTTCTTATACCTGTGATGTCATTTTTGACAATTGCCGCGTGCATCAAGATCAACTGATTGGCGGGCAAGAAGGCATTGGTTTTAAAACAGCGATGCGCGTTTTGGACAAAGGTCGTTTACATATTGCAGGCTACAGTGTGGGCATGGCAGAACGTATGTTGGATGATGCATTGAATTATGCTGTAGAGCGTAAACAATTTGGTCAAGCGATTGCTAATTTTCAGCTCATACAAGGTATGTTAGCCGATTCAAAAGCAGAAATTTATGCAGCAAAATGTATGGTCATGGATGCTGCAAGACTGCGTGATGCAGGCAAAAATGTCACCACTGAAGCTTCTTGCGCCAAAATGTTTGCGACAGAAATGTGTGGTCGTGTTGCAGATCGTTGCTTACAAATTCATGGTGGTGCAGGCTATATTAGCGAATATTCTATTGAGCGTTTTTATCGTGATGTGCGTTTATTCCGCTTATATGAAGGAACGACACAAATTCAGCAAATTATTATTGCCCGTGAAATGATTAAACAAGCGACTGCCTAATAGCGACAATAAAGGACACATCACAATGATTTCAAATGTAAAATTCAACTGGCAAGACCCATTTTTAATTGAACAACAATTAACTGAAGATGAACGCATGATTCGTGATACGGCATACGCCTATTGCCAAGACAAACTCATGCCACGTGTGTTAGAACAATTCCGTAATGAACAAACCGATCCCAAGATCTTCCGTGAAATGGGTGAATTGGGTCTTTTGGGTCCGACCATTCCAGAAACATACGGGGGTTCAGGCTTAAATTATGTCAGCTATGGTCTAGTGGCCCGTGAAATTGAACGCGTCGACTCAGGCTACCGCTCTATGGCCAGTGTACAAAGCTCATTGGTGATGGTGCCGATCAATGAATTCGGTTCTGAACAACAAAAACAAAAATATTTACCAAAGCTTGCCACAGGCGAATACATTGGTTGTTTCGGCCTAACTGAACCCGATCATGGTTCAGACCCAGGCAGCATGATCACCCGTGCCAAAAAAGTAGAAGGCGGTTACCGTCTATCTGGTGCAAAAATGTGGATTACCAATAGTCCGATTGCAGATGTGTTTGTGGTGTGGGCCAAAGAAGTATCTGCGACAGGCAACGTAGGTGAGATTCGCGGTTTCATCTTGGAAAAAGGCTGGGAAGGGCTATCCGCACCGACCATTCACGGTAAAGTTGGCTTACGTGCTTCCATCACAGGTGAAATCGTGATGGACAATGTTTTTGTCCCTGAAGAAAATGCCTTTCCAGAGATACGTGGCTTACGTGGTCCATTCACCTGTTTAAACAGTGCCCGTTATGGTATTGCTTGGGGGGTGATGGGAGCAGCAGAATTTTGTTGGCACATGGCACATCAATACACCATGGACCGCAAACAATTCGGTCGTCCGTTGGCAGCCAATCAACTAATCCAAAAGAAACTGGCTGATATGCAAACTGAAATTGCATTAGGCCTTCAAGTGGCTTTACGATTTGGTCGTATGAAAGATGAAGGGATTGCATCGGTTGAAGGTACGTCACTGATTAAACGCAATAACTGTGGTAAAGCCTTGGACATTGCACGACTGGCACGAGACATGTTGGGCGGCAATGGCATTAGTGATGAGTTTGGGGTAGCACGACATTTGGTGAATTTAGAAGTGGTGAATACCTATGAAGGGACGCATGATGTGCATGCTTTGATTTTAGGTCGTGCGCAAACAGGCATTGCTGCTTTTTGTAATTAAGAAATTTAAAAATAAGCCAGTAAATTTTACTGGTTTATTTTTCACTTATTTTTAAAAACGAAATAAAAAATCATTATTTGAAATTAAATTTCGCCATAAGGAATTTTATTTTTATTCTGATTTTAGACTACAAGTATTGAATGGATGTCATATTAAGCTGTGTATTTTTATCAAAAAATATCTGCTTTTAAGCTGCATCAAATTCTAAATATGAAATCAAGTTTTTAAAAATTTGTAAAGCACAGGAGTGCTTGAACAAGAATAGGGAAGAGCTGATGACAGTTAACACAGAACAGATGGTATTAAACCGTGAAGAAAAACCTAAAAACAAAGTATGGATGATTGCATTTGTTTTTTCATTTTTGGCCTTATTGGTAGATGGGGCTGATATTGCGTTTTTGTCTTACAGTTTGACCAGTTTAAAACAGGAATTTGGCTTAAGCAATATTCAAGCGGGTGCTTTAGGAAGTTGGACGCTTGCCGGGATGGCGATTGGTGGATTTTTTGGTGGCTGGGCTTGTGATAGGTTTGGACGAGTACGCGTCATTGTCATTGCGATTGCTTTATTTTCCTTGCTGACTTGTTGGCTTGGATTTGCACAAAGTTATGAACAATTCAAATGGCTGCGTTTTATTTCTGCAATTGGTTTGGGTGCACTTTATATTGCCTGTAATACCTTAATGGCAGAATATGTGCCCACAAAATACCGTTCGACAGTATTGGCGGGTCTAATGACAGGCTGGACTTTAGGTTCTGTTGTTGCCACCCTTTTAGCGGGTTGGTTATTGCCAGAATTTGGTTGGAGATATTTATTTTATATTGCGATTATTCCCATCGTTATTGCAGTGGCTATGCATTTTTTAGTGCCTGAACCGGCTTCTTGGATGGAATCTCGTCGCAAACGCTTAAATGAAAAAGCAAGCGGAATGGTAGAACAAAAACCTAAAAATACCTTTGAAATGATTTTCCAAGATGCTCTAAGTCGTCGTATGTTTATTTTATGGTCATTTAGCACAGCATTCCTACAATTCGGTTATTACGGAGTAAGTAACTGGTTGCCTGCATATTTAGAATTAGACTTAGGCATTAAATTTAAAGAAATGACCATGTACATGATCGGTACATTCCTGATCATGATGTGTACCAAAGTCATTGCGGGCATTATTGCCGACAAAATAGGTCGTCGAGCAGTCTTTACTTTCGGTACGATAGGGACTGCCATTTTTATTCCGATTATTGTATTTGGTAATACACCAGACAACATTTTATGGTTAATGCTATTTTTCGGATTTTTGTACGGTATTCCATATGGAATTAATGCGACCTATATGACTGAAAGTTTCTCGACCAAAGTGCGCGGAACAGCAGTAGGTGGTGCATATAACGTTGGTCGTTTAGGTGCGGTATTAGCGCCTTTAACAATTGGTTATTTTGCTCAAGGTGGTTCGATTGGTACAGGTTTGCTGATTATGGGTGTGGCTTACTTCCTCTGTGGTTTAATTCCAGCCTTCTTTATTAAAGATCGTTTATTTGACCCACAAAAAGCAGATTAATTGAAATCTTGAAACTTAAAAAGTATTAGGAAACAGTATGATTAATAAAGTCACTACGGATATTGAGATTATTTTAAAGTCGATACCAGATGGTGCACGCATCATGACCAGTGGTTTTGGATTAGCAGGCCAACCTGTAGAGTTAATCGAAGCCTTAATTGATTTTGGTCCAAAAGATTTAATCGTGATCAATAATAATGCAGCCTCAGGTGACCGTGGTTTAACCAATTTATTACGTGCGGGTTTGGTTAAAAAAATGATTTGTTCATTTCCTAAAGCCAGTAATTCCACTGTGTTCGAAGATTTATATAAAGCACGGAAAATTGAGTTGGATTTAGTTCCACAAGGTAATTTGGCATGTCGAATTCAGGCTGCGGGTGCAGGACTTGGAGCCGTGTTTACTCCTACAGGTTACGGTACAAAAATAGCTGAAGGTAAAGAGACACGCTGTATTGATGGGAAAAACTATGTACTTGAATATCCCATTCATGCCGATTATGCCTTAATTTACGCTCACCAAGCTGACCGTTGGGGTAACTTGATCTATCGTAAAGCTGCTCGAAACTTTGGTCCGATTATGGCCAAAGCGGCCAAAACCACAATTGCTCAAGTCCACGATGTCGTTGAATTAGGTCATCTAGATCCAGAACACATCATTACACCCGGAATTTTTGTTCAGCATGTGGTTAGAGTTGGAGATATTAAATGACTATTCAAAAACGTAGCCGTGAACAAATTGTAGAACGTGTTGCCCAAGATATTAAAGCTGGTTCATACGTCAATCTAGGAATTGGCTTACCGACAAAAGTCGCAAAATACCTGAATCCTGAACATGAAATTATTTTGCATTCAGAAAATGGAGTTCTAGGTTTTGGGGCTTTAAGCTCATCCGAACAAGCCGATGAGGACTTGATCAATGCAGGGAAAGAGCTCATCAGTATGTGGGGAGGCGGAAGTTTTATGCACTCAGCTGACTCTTTCGATATTATGCGTGGCGGTCATTTAGATATTTGTATTTTGGGCGCATTTCAGGTTGCAGTAAATGGTGATTTGGCCAATTGGCATAGTGGTTCTGTAGATGCTGTTCCTGCTGTAGGCGGGGCAATGGATTTGGCAGTAGGTGCACGTCAGGTTTATGTATGTATGGAACATATGACCAAAAATAATCAGCCTAAAATTGTTCAGGAACTGACTTACCTTTTAACGGGTGCAAAGTGTGTAAATCGAATCTATACCGATTTATGCATTATTGAATTAAAAGAGAATCAGGCATTTGTGACCGAAATGATAGAGGGTTTAAGTTTTGAAGAACTCCAACAAAAAACGGGCTGTATCTTAATTGATGCCACCCCTAAAACAGCCATTGTATTGTAAATATATTGATTTGATTTATTAGGGAAAATAATGAAAAAATTAATTTTAGCCGTAGCTTGCGCTGCGGTGACGGGAACTTCTTTTGCCGAAAATTTAACTACAGAGCAGCGTATTCATGTGTTGGAAAGTGAATTGCAACGTTTAAAACAGGAAATATCAGTTCAAAAAAGTGCCAATATTCAATTGGCACAGCAGCAAACACAATTAAATAGTGAGCTTAAATCTTCAGCGCAAAAAAATATCAATCATTTGACAGACAATGTGGATGTCTATGGCATTCTACGTTTAGATGGCGCAGTAGATTTTAAAGATACGACAGCAGCACGTGGTCGAACCTCAAATCAAATTAATAAAGTACCGTTTGATGCAATTTCAGGTGAACGTTCTGATTTTACCATTGCTGCCACACGGTTTGGTGTCGACATTAAAAACTTGGCAGATCATGAAGATGTGAAAGCCAAATTGGAAGCAGATTTCTGGGTGGATAATGGTAAAAGCGATGGTAAACTCAGAATTCGCCATGCATATGTGAGCTTTGACGATTGGCTTTTGGGGCAAACGTGGTCATTAATGTCGAACATGGAAACCATGACAGAAAGCATTGACTATACTCAGTTTTTAGGTGTTTCTACCTCACGGTTACCGCAGGTTCGACGTGATTTTAATTTCAATGCAAGCAACAAGTTACAACTGGCCTTGGAATATGCAAGTGATCGTACTTCTGAGTTACCGGCATTAACTGCAAAATATATATATAAGAATCAGGCGATATTGCTGATGGGACAAGGCTTCATTAATGAAAAACGTGCTGAAGTCAATCAGCAAGATATTGACAAAGTCAGTTGGGGAATTGGTTTAGGTGCACGTTATAAATTTACGCCGCAACAGTCTGTTCAAGCCAACTATTATCATGTCAAAGGTGATCAGAAATTTGTTTCTTACACTACACAAGGTTCAAGCAGTGATGGTGCCGCTATGGGCGGAGACTATTCAATTGACTTAAATAATAATTCACTGTTATTAAATGAATTTGATAGTTTGACTTTCGGCTATTCGCACAAACTCAATGATCAATGGCGAGGCAATATTGCAGCTTCTTGGATGAAGTTTACTGATGATAATGCTTATGCAAAAGCCAATATCACCAATAATAAACAATTAACTGACCACGCCATTAACCTAATTTATACGCCTCGTCCATATTTGGATTTGGGGGTTGAATATCATTTGGGAGAGCGAGAAAGTTTTGAAGGCAAAACAGCCGATATTTCTCGTGTAAATTTGTCTGCACAATATAAATTTTAGTTCTTCATTTTAAATATCGAATCATTTTAAGGGACGCATAAACTTTATGAGCCGACCATTGTTTAGCCGCAGTTTTATCTTGATGATGGCCATCACTTGCGGGGTTTGTGCGGGTTCTAATTATTATAACCAACCTTTAATTTATGCCATGGCAAAGTCTCTTCATGTCACGGTGGAACAATCAGCAGTCACTATTGTGATCAGTCAATTTGCCTATGCACTCGGATTGATTGTTTTGATTCCTTTGGGAGATAAATATTCCAAACGTAAAATCATTATTAGTTTAATGGTGATCAGTGGTTTGGCCCAAATTTGTATTTCCTTTTCTCAGCAGTTGTGGAGTCTGTATGTTTTTACTTTTATTGCCACGACTTTTTCAATTGCATCTCAAGTCTTAATTCCATTTATTTCCAGCATTGTCGAATCAGAAAAAATGTCTGAAATTATTGGTACACTGATGAGTGGCTTATTTTTAGGAATTTTATTGGCACGCTCCTATGCGGGGATTGTTACCACCTTTGCCGATTGGCATTTGGTGTATCTCAGCAGTGGTATCTTACTTATTCTTTTGGCTGTAGTGATGTATTTTAAATTACCTATTCCCACGGCACCCAATCAGAATTTAAAACTTATTCAAATTTATAAATCTATGTTCAGTATTGCCATGCATTCACCGCAGCTTATTCGCAGAGGCTGTGTGGGGGCTATGGCATTTGCTTCGATGATTTTGGCTTTAAGTACCATGGCATTTGTATTGGCAAATCCACCTTATTTATTTTCAGAATTGTATATTGGCTTGTTTGGTTTTGTCGGTGCAGCTGGTGTGTTTGCCACAAAATGGGCAGGGAAACAGATTGATCAGGCTAAAGAAAAATTTGTTGCAGTGTTAGGTTGTGCATTATTGATTATTCAGTGGTTATTGCTATATTTTGCCCAAAAATCTTTATTGGTATATGTCATAGGCTTGTTGTGCGGCTATTCGGCAATTTCGGTATTGCATGTACTAAATCAAAGTTTAATTTTACGTTCTGCCAAGGAAACTCGTTCAAGACAACATTCAATTTATATGTTTATGTATTTTATGGGTGCTGCAATTGGATCTATGGCAGGGCTATATGCTTGGTATCATTGGGGCTGGACAGGATGTTGTATTGTCGGTTTGGGTTTTAGTTTAATGACGGTATTTTTTGATCGCTTAGACCGTAAACAGATGCAGATGACTGCACTATAAATCTTGATCATCAAACAAGGAATCCTAGAATTCCTTGTTTGATAATTCATTTTAGCGTTGCTGAATGACCTTTTTGTCTTTAAATTCCTGAATTTCATCCTGACTTAAGAACTGACTTAAAATTGCATCGGTATCTTGACCTAAACAAGGTGGGGCTTTCTTATACTCCACAGGTGTTTTTGATAACTTAATTGGTGAACCAATGGAAATATAGTCTTCTCGTAATGGATGAGGCATTTGAATAACCATATCGCGAGCGATGACTTGTTCTTCTTCTAAAGTTTGTTTTAAATCATTGATCATACCTACAGGGACTTTCACAGCATGAATCAGCTCTACCCAAGTTTTGGCAGCTTGGCTATAAAAGTGTTGCTGTAAAATATCAGTGATTTCTTCACGATGAATTACGCGCCCTGAATTTTGATTAAATCTTGGATCTTGAGATAGATGGGGTAGACCAATTGCCTCACATAAAGCTTTAAATTGCATATCGTTTCCACATGCAATAATAAATTCACCTTCTTTCGCGTTAAAAACTTGATAAGGCACAATATTGGCATGGGCATTGCCGAAACGACCCGGTATTTTTTCGGAGGTCAGATAATTCATTGCTAAAACAGACAAAGAAGCCACTTGAGTATCTAACAAGGCCATATCAATATGCTGACCTTCTCCTGTTTTTTCCCGAGATAATAATGCAGCTTGAATCGCAATAGCAGAATATAAACCTGTGGTTAAGTCAGAAAATGCCAAACCTGCTTTTTGTGGACCGCCACCGGGTAGATCATCACGTTCGCCTGTAACGCTCATCATACCGCCCATACCTTGAATAATAAAATCATAACCAGGTTCATTGGCACGTGGACCATATTGGCCAAAACCTGTAATTGAACAATACACCAGTCTGGGGTTTAAGCTACTTAGACTTGCATAATCTAGACCATATTTTTTTAATGAACCTGCTTTGTAATTTTCAATGACTACATCACTTTGTTCGGCTATTTTTTTAATAATACTTTGCCCTTCAGGCGTCGATAAATCAATGGCTACCGAATGTTTACCCCGATTAGCTGACAGATAATAGGCAGACTCGTGTGTATCTTGATTTTGATTGTTTTTTAACCATGGTGGTCCCCACATACGTGTGTCATCACCGTGATCAGGCTTCTCGACTTTAATGACTTCTGCACCTAAATCGGCCAAAATTTGACTGCACCAAGGACCCGCTAAAATACGACTTAAATCTAATACCCGAAATCCTGTCAAAGCACCCATGTTACGCTCCATGTTTCAATTTTAAAAATTTCATTTCAATTATATCCATCTTATAAAAACTATATTAAAACCAGAAAATAATCAATATTTCGATAAAAAATTTCGTATAACAAAATTAAATATTGAATTTATGGTAAAAATCACTGCATAATTATTGTTCTTTTTAAACGGATCAATATTTAAAAATCAGCAAAGCAGCATGTAATCTCAAAAAATTAGTGGAAATTTCATTTATTTTAAAAGCGATATACACATGCTTGAGACCGAACAATAAACACAGGAAAATAAATAACAAGGACATTTAAACCATGACGGATTTAATCAAAGAGTTAGCAAAAATAAAACCCACCACCAAAAGGACGCAACAGATTGCTTTTATATTTGCTTTTTTAGCTTTGTTGGTGGATGGCGCAGATATGCTGTTGTTGTCATTTAGTTTAAATAGCCTAAAAGCTGAATTTGGTTTAACCAACTTACAAGCAGGCACACTTGGAAGTTTTACACTGGGTGGAATGGCAATAGGTGGTTTTATTGGTGGATGGGCTTGTGATCGTTTAGGCCGTGTTCGTACCGTGGTTATATCTATTCTGATCTTTTCAATTTTAACAGCGGCACTGGGTTTTACCCAAAATTTTGAACAATTTGCGGTATTACGGTTCTTGTCTGCATTTGGGATTGGTTCACTTTATATTGCCGCCAATACATTAATGGCCGAATATGTACCCACTGAATACCGAACCACGGTATTGGGTACCTTACAGGCAGGTTGGACCGTCGGTTATATTGTAGCAACACTATTGGCAGGTTGGATTATTCCAGACTACGGCTGGCGGATGCTGTTTTTTGTGGCGATTATTCCCTCAATCATGGCGATTTTTATTCAAAAATTAGTTCCAGAACCAGAATCTTGGCAACGTGCACGATTGCAACGCTTATATGCACCTGTTGAAACGAAGACCAATCAACCTGTTAAAAAAAGCACGATGAAAGAAATTTTTGGCGATCCACTGAATAGAAAAATGTTTATTCTCTGGATATTTACCGCAGGCTTTTTACAATTTGGCTACTATGGGGTCAATAACTGGATGCCTGCTTATTTGGAATCTGAATTACATATGGATTTTAAATCGATGGCAGGTTATATGATTGGTACATATGTTGCCATGATTTTTGGTAAGGTATTAGCAGGTTTTGCAGCAGATCGTTTAGGTCGACGTTTCGTATTTGCTTTTGGTGCAATTGGAACAGCGATATTCTTACCTGTCATTGTTTTGTTTAATAGTCCAGACAATATTGCCTATTTGCTTATTTTCTTCGGTTTCCTTTATGGTATTCCTTACGCCATTAATGCCACTTATATGACTGAAAGTTTTGCTACGTCCATTCGTGGTACTGCGGTCGGTGGTGCTTATAATGCAGGGCGTATTGGCGCGATGTTTGCTCCCGCCATTATTGGTGCAGCTGCAAGTGGCGGTTCCATTGGTTTAGGTTTTCTGATCATGGGAGGTGCATATTTCTTATGTGGCGCAGTCTCAGGAATTTTTATCAAAGACCGTCAATATGATCCGCAAAAGTCATAATATCCTTAAGAAATAATAATTTAAGATTAAATTTAAAAAAGTTAGTGATTTATTAAAGGGTTTAGCAATAAACCCTTTAATTTTATGTTATTTAAAATAAAAAAATCGAGCAAGCATTGATCATTTTCGCTGTGATATGTAAAAAAGCAAGATGGTGGCTTTGATGAAGTGATCAGTCACATGTTATAAATTCAATTGCATTTTGATTAAATGAATCGGCCTTCATTGTTAAGCGAACTGATTATTTAATCTTAAAAAAGATGATGAATTTCAATGTATTTACACATCTAAGGAGGTGCGCTGTTCCATTTTAATGCTTTTTAACCCATCATTCACTTTATTCAAAAGGTGAATTAATGTGACGACATCGTCAAAAGCAATTTTGCCCAACGCTTGTCCATAAAAATTAAAAAAATTAATTTGCAGTTTGTCCCATATTTTAAAACCTTCTGCAGTAAGGGCTACATTTTTTGCACGTCTATCATTCTCATTAATAATACGTTCGACCCAGCCATCTCGTTCTAATCGCTTCAAAACGCCATCTAAACTTTGGCGACTGACCCCCAAGTATTCGGTTAAGTCAGAAAATGACATTCCTATTTTTGCGTGTGGTCTAGACAGTGCACCAAGCACCGACCAATGCACAGGTGAAATACCCAGTTCATTTGAAGACTGCCGATCTAATGTATTTCCCACCTGAAATAACCTAAAAAAAAGTCTATTGTGGGCAGAATATAAAGATTGATTGTAATCAGGGGGCAAGGTATCACTCATTATAAAAAACCCACTCACAGATAAATTAAAAGATAAAAATATTTAGAGAACACAAAAAATGAACTACTTGGTTTAAATCTCAATCAGACACTTCATTCATTTTCGCTGATGATGAACGAGAACCAAATCACGTTTTTTAAAAAGTAATACTTCAACATACACAGATTATTTTTATATCTTGATGATGACTATTTTTCTTAAAACTCAATTGCTCATCTATTAAAACGCTTTAAAATCATATTTAAAAGCAACGCAAGCCCATATTTTAATAACCACTTTGTTTAAAATTCAATCCTAAATTCTACTCATCTCATTCATTTTTACATGACAAATCAAAACAATTTAAAAATTAATTTTCATCAAAATTTAGAGTGTTGATGAATATGAACTTTAGATTGAGATTTAAGGTGAAAAGCAAATATATGTCAATATATTTAATTAGTTTAAATAATAAGATATTGATAAATATAATATAAAAATATTAATTGATTTAATTTATGTAAACGTATTGACATAAAACCATTCTAATCCTATTATTTTTTAAACAAACGCTAACTTGAAAAATAGCCAATCAAATTGGATAAAAAATCTTAAGGAGAGAAAAATGAAAGGATTACAGAATAAAGTGATTATCGTCACTGGTGGTGCAGGTGGAATAGGTTCGGCTACATGTAAACGTTTGACAGAAGAAGGTGCGAAAGTTGCTATTTTTGATATGAATCTTGAAGCGGCAGAAAAATTAGCTCATGAAATTAATAGTCAAAATGGTCAAGCCTTAGCCATTAAGTGTGACATTACTCAAAGCGATGTCGTTGAGCAGGCTGTACAGCAAATAGAAAAAGAGCTTGGACCTGTAGATGGTTTAGTCAATAACGCAGGTTGGGATATTTTTAAACCTTTTGTTAAAACCAACCCGCAAGAATGGGAAAAACTGATTCAGATTAATCTGGTGGGTATGTTGAACATGCACTTTGCCGTTCTTAAAGGCATGGTTGCGCGCAATTCTGGCAGTATTGTTAACATTGCATCAGACGCTGCACGTGTCGGCTCTTCAGGTGAAGCTGTTTATGCCGCATGTAAAGGTGGCTTGGTTTCATTTTCTAAAACCTTAGCACGTGAACACTCTCGTAATAACATCAAAATTAATGTGATTTGCCCAGGCCCGACAGATACCGCTTTACTGGCAGGTGTAACTGAAGGTGCATCTAATCCAGAAAAACTGCGTGAAGCTTTTGTTCGTGCGATTCCATTAGGTCGTTTAGGTCAACCTGAAGATTTGGCGTCATCTATCGCATTTTTCTTAAGTGATGATGCTAGCTTTATTACTGGACAAGTTTTAAGTGTCTCTGGTGGTTTAACTATGAATGGTTAAAACCTTCATAAAATCAGTATTCTAAAATAAAAGATTTAAATTAATAATGTGAACAGGAAGTGAACAAAATGAATTTCGAAGATATTTTATATGAAGTAAAAAATGGCGTAGCTTGGATCACCATTAATCGTCCAGAAAAAATGAACGCTTTTCGTGGTACAACCTGTGATGAAATTATTAAAGCTTTAAATAAAGCGGGTTATGACCGCGAAGTGGGTGCAATTGTTCTTACGGGTGCGGGTGAAAAAGCATTCTGTACGGGTGGTGATCAATCTGCACACGATGGTAATTATGATGGACGTGGAACCATTGGTTTACCCATGGAAGAAATGCATACCGCAATTCGTGATGTGCCGAAACCTGTGATTGCTCGTGTACAGGGCTATGCAATTGGTGGTGGCAATGTATTGGCCACTATTTGTGACCTAACCATCTGCTCAGATAAAGCAATTTTTGGTCAAGTTGGTCCAAAAATGGGTTCAGTTGATCCCGGTTATGGCACAGCGTTTCTTGCGCGTGTTGTCGGTGAGAAAAAAGCACGTGAAATTTGGTATATGTGCCGCCGTTATTCAGGTCAAGAAGCAGTTGAAATTGGTTTAGCCAATAAATGTGTTCCTGCCGATCAGTTGGATGCAGAAGTACAAGCTTGGGGCGAAGAAATTTGTCAGCGTAGTCCAACTGCACTTGCGATTGCAAAGCGTAGTTTTAATATGGATACCGCACATCAAGCAGGCATTGCAGGCATGGGCATGTATGCATTGAAATTATATTACGATACTGAAGAATCGCGTGAAGGCGTGAATGCGCTTAAAGAGAAACGCCAACCAGAATTCCGTAAATTCTATAAATAATAAAGGCTAAACAGAATGACTAAAAATCCTTATATTAATGAAGATTTAGAATATCTGGCAGAAACAGCTGAAAAGTTTGCGCAAAAATTTATTGCACCTGGTTTTTTAGAACGTGATCAAAGTCGAGTTTTTGATCGTGATTTAGTTAAAAAAATGGGTGAGATGGGATTTATCGCACCTGAGTTGCCTGAACAATATGGTGGCCAAGGAATGGGACGATTGGCTGCTGGTGTTATTCATGAAGCAATTGCCAAAGCCGATTTAAGTTTTTCATATATTAACTTGTTGGCTTCTTTGAATGGACAAATTTTGGCTGAACACGGCCAACCAGAAGTGGTTGAACCGTGGTTGAAAAAATTGACTGCAGGTGAGGCTATTTTTTCAATTGCATTGACAGAGCCACGTGGCGGTTCTGATGCTGCAAATTTGCGTTTAAAAATTGAGCGTGATGGCGACGAATACATCATCAATGGCGAAAAGACGTCCATTTCTGCCGCAGATCAGGCCGATGCATCGGTGATTTTTGGACGTACAGGCGCGATTGAAGATGGTGCACATGGTGTGACTGCTTTACTGGTTCCTATGAATTTACCGGGAATTAGCACCACACGTTTTGACTGTCATGGTCAACGTGCGATTGGGCGCGGTTCAATTTTCTTTGATAACGTTCGCGTTCCAGTTAATCACCGCTTAGGTGATGAAAATAAAGGCTTTGTGCAAGTCATGCAAGGTTTTGATTTCTCTCGTGCATTGATTGGCTTACAGGTTTTAGCGGTTGCACGCGTCAGTCTAGATGAAGCTTGGGAATATGCTGCGCAGCGTCAAGCTTTCGGACAGCCATTAACTGCATTTCAAGGCGTTTCTCACCCATTGGCAGATTATGAAACTCAAGTTGAAGCCGCACGTTTATTGTGTTTGCAAACTTTGTGGTTGAAAGATAATCATTTGCCGCATACCGCAGAAGCGGGGATGTGCAAATGGTGGGGGCCAAAACTTGCTTATGATGTCATTCATCAATGCTTACTCACTTTTGGTCATGCAGGTTATGACCGCGGAGTGATGGAGCAGCGCATGCGTGATGTATTGGGTTTCCAAATTGGAGACGGTACAGCACAAATTATGAAAACAATTATTGCACGCCATAAAGCAGGACGAAAAGCAGTACCCGCTTAAATTTTATAATAAATCAGGCAGATAAAACTAAAATCAGGGAGTTAGGAAATGGACTTCGATGCAGTGCTTATAGCACCCAGAAAGGAAAAAATGCTTAAAGAAGGATACTGGTTAAATAAAACCATTATCGGATCACTTCAAACTGCATTGCAACAAAACCCAGATAAGACAGCATTGGTGAGTTTTAAAACTGACAAAAAATCTGAACGTGCTTTTAGCTATCAACAACTTTGGGAAATGACCAATAAAATTGCCTTAGGTTTAAAGCATTTGGGGGTCAGCAAAAATGATGTGGTCTCGTGCCAGTTGCCGAACTGGTGGGAATTTACCTTGTTGTATTTGGCTTGTAGCAGAATAGGTGCAGTACTCAATCCATTGATGCCTATTTTCCGTGAGCGTGAACTTGAATTTATGTTGAGACACGGAGAATCAAAAGTATTGGTGGTACCAAAAATCTTTCGTAATTTTGATCATGAGCAGTTGGCCAACCAATTAAAAGCTAAAATTGAAACCTTAGAGCATGTGGTGGTGATTGATGGAAATACGGAAAATAATTTTAATGCGTTATTGGTGAATCACGGGCTTGATAATCATCTAGCTGCGGTAACTGCTTTAGATGATTTTAATCTCGGTGCAGATGATATTACCCAGTTGATTTTCACTTCAGGTACAACGGGTGAACCCAAAGGGGTAATGCACACCTCAAATACTTTATATTCAAATATTGTGCCTTATGCAAAACGTTTAAATCTGAATGAAAATGATGTTGTTTTAATGGCGTCGCCTATGGCACACCAAACTGGTTTTATGTACGGTTTAATCATGCCCATCGAGCTCAATGCCAAGGTCATTTTGCAAGATGTATGGGAAGTTTCACAAGCCGTTGAGCTTATTCATCAACATCAAGTGAGCTTTACAATGGCTTCTACGCCATTCCTCAACGATTTGTCTAATACTGTTGCAGAACATCATGATCAGGTGAATAGTCTTAAAACTTTCTTATGTGCAGGCGCACCCATTCCAGGGCCACTGGTACAAAAAGCCCGTGAGACTTTAGGTGTTAAAGTGATTTCAGCATGGGGCATGACTGAATGTGGCGCGATTACCACCACACTTATTTCTGATGAAGATGAACGTTCTTACAATACCGATGGTGTGGCATTACCAGGTGTAGAAATAAAAATTACCAATAAACAGGGACAGCAAAAAGCAGTCAATGAAGCGGGACGACTCATGATTCGTTCATGCTCAAGTTTTGGTGGTTATTTAAAACGTTCACATTTAAATGACACCGATCAGGATGACTGGTTTGATACTGGAGATATCGCTTATCAGGATGAGCAAGGCTATATTCGAATTTGCGGGCGAAAAAAAGATGTGATTATTCGAGGGGGAGAAAATATTCCTGTCGCTGAAATTGAATCTTTACTTTATAAGCATCCCAATATTGCTGTCATTGCAATCGTGGCCTATCCAGACGAACGTTTAGGGGAAAGAGCCTGTGCCATTGTAAAACTTAAAGATCCTACTCAGCAGTTGAAGTTTACCGACATGGTGGAGTTCCTTAAAACACACAATTTGGCCATGCAATATATTCCGGAACGTTTAGAAATTTGGGATGAAATTCCAATGACACCGTCTGGAAAAATTCAAAAATTTAAACTGCGCGATTTGTTATTAAAATCGACTGAAAGTGTGACTTAAAAATTTAAATCATTGATGTTTTTAAGATTAAAAAAACAGCAGATGTATATTTCAAGTATGCATCTGCTGAAACAGTGGTATTTAGAGATTAAAATTTTAAAAAATATGGGTCAATGATGACTTATTAATCACCAACAAAAATATCCCTTAAGAATAAGGGGCAATAAAAGGATTTATCAATGAAACTCACCACCAAGCGTATTTTTACAAAAAGTCTGATCGCTTCAGGACTCATGTTGGCGATTTCGCAAGCCTACGCGCAGGATCAAACGGAAGTAGAGCAATTGCGGCAGGAAGTGAAAGAGCTGAAAACGATGCTGCAAAACTATGTCAATCAGCCCAAAGTTCAACTAAGCCCCGCTGTAGTTGCTGAACCTGTGGCTAAACCGACCAATGTGTTAAATACGGTTAAATCAAACACTGAGATCACTTTATACGGAAATGTGCGTGCGGACGCGAGTTATCAATTTAAAGGTCCTAATAGCATGTATAACTTGATTAGTGCTGTACCACTCGAAGGTACTGAGGCTGAACGTAAAAATTCGGATAAATTTCAGAGCACACTCAATGCGACCCGATTCGGACTAAATTTTAAAACCCCTATTTCAGGAGATCACAATTTAGGTGGTAAGCTGGAAATGGATTTCTTTGGTGGGGCGGGGCGTGATACATTTCGTATTCGACATGCATATTTAACCTATGACGACTGGTTAGTGGGTCAAACATGGTCAAACTTCAATGCACTTGAATATTTCCCTGAAACAGTAGATGCTTCTTTGTCTGTTGGTGGTTCGTTAACCCGTGTACCGCAAATTAAATATACAGTACCTGTCGATCAAAAACTAAATTTGGCATTTAGCTTAGAAGACTCTAAAGCTGAAACCGTCACCACCGCAGGGACGCAGAATTTTACCACTGACCCAGATGCAAAATTAAAGCTTCCGTCAGCAACGGGTCGAATCAATTATAAATTTGATAATGGTTCTGCACTGTCTGGACGTGCATTTTTAACGCAAAAAGCGACCAATCACGAAGGCAATGATGATTTTCTGGCTTGGGGTGCCGCATTGGGTGGAAAGTATCAAGTGACCGACAGCACATTATTACGTTTTGACTATAATCACATTAAAGGTGATACCAAAAATGTACTTTGGTCTAACATGGCCTATGTTTTTGATCAAAACGGAAAAATGAGAGCCAATGAATTTGATGTTTTGACACTGGGTATTACACAAAAAATTACCCCTAAATTACGTTCAACTTTAGGCATGGGTTATATGAAAGCTAAAGATGACAATGTATTTGCAACACTGGTCAAAGATGTGACAACACAGAATGAATCATTAAAAGAAGCATGGATCAATATGTTTTACACGCCAGTTAAAACTTTAAACTTTGGCGTTGAATATATGTATGGCGAACGTAAAACTTTCAATGACTTGACTGGTAAGGACAATCGAATAAATTTCACAGCAATCTATGATTTCTAAAATAAATTTATATAAAAATAGTCTCATTTTTTTATAAATGGTTAATTTAGAATAAATCAAAAAATGGGCCAATGGCCCATTTTTTAAATCATAATATTGAATTACATTCGATCCCATGCATCTTTAACTGCATGTTTTGCTTGTTCCCACTTTAAGCGAGACTCTGCTTTAAAATTATCCCATTTGGTTTGAAGGTCACTTTCTGAATCTTCGAAACGAGCATTTTCACCATATTCAGAGCGTGAGTTCCGCCCAAATTCATAGGCAGAAGATAAATCTCTGTCGTAATCAATATCGGGAATATCACGTTGTAAATCATTGTAATATGGTCGATTAGTATATGTTTCTCGCCAATAATTTTCTGAATTTATACTATCCGGAGTACGATTTTGATTGTTTAAATTTTGGTTGGTCATGACTGAGCTCCTAATGTTTCATTTTGCCTAGAAATACAAACTTTGAATTCTAGGACGGGTGAAAATATCAAAAATCATCATTCATCTAGAATCATTATTTTTGTTGGCTTTGGTCTTTCCGCTCTTGTTGCTGATTGTTTTGTTGACGTTGTTGGTCATTTTGCTGTTGCTGTTGGCCTTGGTTATCGTTTTGTTGATGGGTTTGGCTTTGATTGCCATTTTGCTGCTGATTACTTTGTTGACGTTGTTGGTCATTCTGTTGTTGCTGACCTTGATTTTCATTTTGTTGGTTAGGTTGGTTTTGATTACCATTTTGCTGTTGTTGCTGATTATTTTGTTGACGCTGTTGGTCATTTTGCTGCTGTTGCTGGCTTTGGTTCTCATTTTGTTGATTATTTGAATTACTCATTTTTCTATACCTCTACACATATTATTAATTGAAGATACGTATCTGAATAAAACAGACAAGACCATTAATAACAGGTTTTTAAAAATAAAAAATCAAACGGATGTTACATATTATGTGAAATGTAATAATAATTTTTTAAAGAAAACTTAACTAGCTGATATAACATTAAAAATAAATATTTATGCATTTACATTTTTAAATTTTTATTACAAAGGGTAGTAGATTATATAAGTTAACCAATTTTGATTATATAGAAGAGGGGTTTTAAATTTTTACGTATAATTATATTTAATTTTTCATCTTCGCATAAGGAGTGATTACTATATATTTTATTTTTATATTCAATAGAATTATATATTTTAAAAAAATTAGATTTTTTATCAGCAACCTCGTTTCGTTAAATTTTAAAATATATATATGAATTAAATTATTTTTTATTTTAATTGATCATCTTTTTTTAAACTCTAATGTATATCTTTTTATGAAATAATGAGGTTAATTTTTTTATTTATTTTTAAGTCGTAAAAGACTAAACCACTATTTCAAATATCTTTAGAATAATGACTTAAAGGATAAGGGGGAAATAAATAACCACTTGAAATACTTTTAATGAACATGATTTGAGTTTTTTAAATCCATTAGATCTCTTGCGAAAGTCATTATTGCAAGTTCATCCGGTTTACCAGTGCAGCGATTAAGTTAATGCGTAAACCGAATCTTTTCCGTCTATTTCGATAGCGTTCACTTAGTATTCTAAATCTTTTCAATTGACTGTTAATATGTTCGATTACAACTCGTATTTTTCCAATCATTTTATTGTAATTTTTCTCAGCATCAAATAAGGGTAAATTCTTCTTTTTCTTTATTGGCATCAATAATTTAAAGCCATCTTGCTCTAATCCGTAGTACCCTAAATCGGTCATAACATATTCACAATGTTTGAATTTCTTAACCGTTTTTCTTGCCAATTTAATATCATGCTGACTGCCATTCGATATATCTAGCCCTATGATTTGTTTGCTGTTCGGATGATAGATCACTTGTGCTTTTAGCGTATGTTTCTTCTTTTTACCACTGTAGAACTTACTCTGATTTTTTTTTCGGGCGTTCTATTGAACATTCTGTCGCATCAATAATTACCCAGTTAAATTGTTCGTCTGCTGTGGTAATGCTTCGTTTTGGCAGGGTAAAACGTCTTGATTTCATTAATGCATCTTCAACCTTTTTAATGGTTCGATTCACATTACTTTCAGCGATATGGTAATTTGCCGCTAATTCCAGTTGAGTGCTGTAGTTCCGTAAGTAATTCAGAGTTAATAACAACTGATCCTCTATATCTAAAGTATGAGGACGACCTGGTTTCTTTTTGAGTGATTCTGCTTCTTTTAAAACTTCGACCATTTCACTAAAAACTGCTCGAGGTACACCAACCAAGCGCTGGAATTCAGAATCTGAAAAACGATTTAATTTCTGATATTTCATGAAATCTATATTGAGGCAGTTTTTACTTTCGCAAGAGGTCTAATTATCTAAGATGTTGAGTTGCCATCTTAATTTTATTATTATCTGGTTTAGTCTATTTATTTTATTAAGTAAAAATCAATAAACTAAAATATTATATCAACATTATTTTTTTAAATGGATTGATTTAAAATTAAAAAGATTAACTACTTGACTAAATATATAAACATAAATTAAACGATTGATAACAATTAGACCTATCAATTCAAGGCATATTTATATGCAGAATTTAATAAATCATTACCGCTTGGAGAATAAAAATGCCAGAAGCAGTAAAAGAACGATTGCTAGAATTACTTGATAAAAACCAGCAAAGTTATCATGATTTAGTCGATTTTTTCCTAGATCCGAATATTGATATTGATGATAAAGAAAGAAAAGCATCAAATTTCTTAAAAAAAGAAATTCAGTCACTAAAACTAGATGCTGATTTTCCGTCCCAAATCAACGAAGTTCATGACTGGCTGATTACTCAAAATAAAGCACAATGTCATCAGTATCAGCATTATCTGGAAAAAAGAAAAACAGGATCAGAGCGGCAATATTTTAAAAATATAGCTCAGGCTTATGAGTTTTTAATTAAAGTCGCGCCCGTAAAACGCGTAGATGGGTCTTGGTTATACAGCATTATGCGCTATTGGAATGATCCAATTTTTCGAGAGTTAATTCAAATTTATTTAGAAGAATTAGGTTTAGGCGGTGTAAAGTCCAATCATGTATGCGTGTTTGATGATTTGTTGCTTAACTTAGGTTTAGAAAATTTTGTCATGGACTTAGAAGATAAATATTATCATCAACCCGCCATTCAACTTGCACTGGCGTATGCTCCAGCAGAATTTATTCCAGAAATTATTGGTTTCAACTTAGGGTATGAGCAGTTGCCACTGCATTTATTAATCAGCAATTATGAATTGAATGAGTTGGGGATTAACGCCCAATATTTTAATTTACATATTACGATTGATAACTTTGATAATGGTCATGCCCAATTATCGACTAAAGCACTCGAAAAAATTTATAGTAAATTTAAAGATAAACCAAGCTTTATGGAAAAAGTTAAGATAGGTTTTGCTTTAAATAATAAAGGTTTATCCTCCGTTCAAATCATTAAGAATCTTAATTTGGAAGCAATGGTTGTTAAAATTTTACAGCGTAAGGCTTTGGTCGGAAATGTGATTCATAATGAGAAGTGTAAAATAAATCAAAAAACAATCAATCAGTGGTTGTCTACTCCAAATTCAGTTGAAGAATTTATTGATGTTTTAATTGAAAAAAAATGGATTAATTTAGGCAAAAATCCTGCAGAAAGCCGGTTCTGGCAATTAATTAGTCATGAAGAAGGCAAAATGTTCGGGGTATTCAATGCCACAGAAAAGCAGATTATTTATGACTGGATTGCAGCAGAATATTCTCAAAAAAAATCTTCCAATAAAAAACTAAACGTTGCATATTCAAATTCGGAAGATTTTGTATATAGTCATTTTTCTGATGGAACCTTAGAGGATATACAACATCAAATTACCCAAACTGATCAGTTGGGTATGAAAATAAATAAAATTTTGCCTTATTTGGCTCCTCATGCTCACCACACTGCAATAGGGTTATGGTGTACCAAACGTTTTGTTGACTATCTTTTTCCATACTTAAACCAGCCTGCTGTTTCTTTAGCAGAGACAACATCACAGTAATGAACTCTTAGCATTTTAAATGAGTTTTCTCAATTATTTTGAAGTCTATTTTACTTACAAAAACATTTTTGTAACTACAGAAATAATTCATAGATTTAATATTTTTTTGTGTATAATTTCGCCAAATAAAGCCCCTGTACGATTATAGAATTTCTATAGATTTACAGGGGTTTTTCTATGGAAATTATTTTTGGAATGGAATGCCTTAGGCTTATTTTTTGTGGTGGCACACATGCTTTTTCCCAGAACCGCACATCTAGACCATGTGACTCAACATGCTGCGCAGCGCTTATCGACACTTTTATGTTTTTTTAGTTTAGGTTTAAGTACTGCGGCTTGGGCACCACTTATTCCATTCGCACAGCAAAGACTCCATTTGAATCATGCTGACTTTGGTACATTATTGTTGTGTATCGGGGCAGGCTCCATGATTGCGATGCCTACAACAGGATTATTGATTCAAAAAGTGGGTTGTAGAGTAGTCATCTCTATTGCACTTTTATTATTGTTAATGGTTTTACCAACCTTTGCCTTGAGTAGTAGCATCTTGGTCATGTCGGTGGCTTTGTTTCTATTCGGTACAGCAGCAGGCAGCTTAGGCGTTGCAATTAACTTACAAGCAGTAATGGTTGAAAAAAATAGTGCCAAAAGTATGATGTCACAATTTCATGGCATGTGCAGTTTAGGCGGATTAGCGGGTGTAATGACCGTAACTGCTTTGTTGTCTTTAGGTGCAAGTCCACTCATAAGTGCATTGGTTATTTGTAGTCTATTGGTTTTGATTGGACTATTTGCAGTTCCTCATAGTTTATCGGCAGTTGAACATGACACCACAAGTGAAATTAATCACGTAAAACGGTTTAGCCAAAAGATTCCAAGTCCAACCATTTTATTAATAGGTATAGTCTGTTTTATTGCATTTCTAGCTGAAGGTTCTGCTATGGACTGGAGTGGGATTTACTTGATTAGTGAATACCAGATCAATCCTGCTATTGCAGGATTGGCGTACACTTTTTTTGCGATTGCAATGACCATTGGGCGTTTTGGAGGCCATTTCCTTCAACAAAAATTAGGTGAAAAAAATATTATTATTTATGGAGCCATCTGTGCTGCATTTGGACTTCTGATGGTCGTAGTTGCACCTTATTGGACATTTGCTTTAATCGGTTATGCGTTGTTGGGTTTGGGCTGTTCGAATATTGTACCCGTAATGTTCTCACGAGTAGGCCGTCAGAATTTGATGCCAAAGGCTGCTGCTTTGTCGTGTGTTTCTACAATGGCGTATAGCGGTTCTTTAATTGGACCAGCTTTAGTCGGCATCAGCAGTGAAATGATTGGGTTAACCATAGTTTTTAGTATAATTGCGATTATGTTAATGCTAATTGCATTTTTAAATCATTTTACTCAGGTCAAAAGCCTTTAGTTTTCCCCGTCTTCATTTTAAGTCAAAACACCTATTTTTTGACTGTTAAGCAGGTGTTTTGATTAAATAGAGCAGATTAAGAATGAGCGATATTTTTGAATGGCTCTTCGATCGGAGTTACAAATTGATCTGAAGCATCATCCGCTTGAAGATCTTTTAAAAATGAATTTCGCCAGTCATTGATGTCAAAATGTTTTAAACCATTGATCAAATACTGATAGCGTTCTAAACGTTCCGCTTTAGACATTTTCAATGCTGTGTTTAAGGCGTTGACCATACTGGCACGATTTTGAGGATCGACGATAAGTGCTTCTGGCATTTGTTCTGCTGCACCCGTATATTTTGAAAGAATGAGAACGCCAGGATCTAAACGATCTTGGGCTGCAATATATTCTTTAGCCACAAGGTTCATGCCATCCCGTAATGAATTTACCCAGCAAATGTCCGATTGTCGATAGATGCTCATTAAAGTATCGTGTTCAACAGTTTCGTGGGTACAATTAATAGGTTGCCAATCTTGTTGTGAAAATTCTTGATTAATGGATTCGACTTTTAATTTTACCTGCTCAAATAAATGTTCATAAGTAGGAACATCCATACGACATGGGCAAGCAATTTGTAAATCAGTAAAGTGCTGATGATATTCAGGATATATTTTAAGAAATTCTTCAAATGCACTAAAACGTTCAATTAAGCCTTTAGAATAATCGATTCGATCGACACTAATAATCGTTTGCTGATGTTGGAAATCATCAAACTCAAAAATACTAGAAGTACTATTCTGTTGTTGAGCGACTTTTTGTATCAGTTCTGGATTTACGCCAATAGGATAATGTTGAACAGTAATATGTCGATCTTGATGAATCATTTCTGTGGAATTCATCATTTGTGCATTCAAAAAGTGATGACATACATTTAAACATTGCTTTTGATCAGATTCAGTTTGTAGCCCAATGACATCATATTGTGCTAAATCATGAATTAAATTAGAAGCGGTGGGTAATAAATCCCAAATTTTTAAGTCAGCAAAAGGGATGTGTAGAAAAAACCCGATTCTATTCTGCATGCCGAGCTCACGGCAATAATGTGCCACACTTAAAAAATGATAATCATGAATCCAAATAATATCATTCGGCTGGGCAATTTGATCAAGTTGCTGTGCAAATAACTGATTTACTTTTTGATAAGTTTCATATTGTTCAGCATGATATTCAATTAAATCAGGACGGTCATGCATGGCAGGCCAAAGGGTATTATTCGAAAATCCACAATAATAATCTTGATATTGTTTTTCGGTGAGTGGGCAAGTCATATATTCCACCCCATTATATTGGGTTTGATTGAAATATTGCTCATCAGGGTGATTTACTTTTTCCCCATTCCAACCGACCCAAGTTCCACCTATATCATATAAAGCATCTTGGAGAGCAACGGCTAAACCACCAGCAGTAGATTTATCTGGATGAGGTAAACTGACTCGATTTGATAATACAATTAATTTAGACATTTATTTTCTCCATTTAATATTTGAGATGTACTCAAAGAATTTTTTTCTAAAAGTTTTGAAAATAAATCAAGAAATTTTTCTACTGCATTTACATTTTTTAGCCTGTAACTTGCTCGAGTTTCTTCTGCTCCTACTTTTATGCTCATACCACTTACTTCATTGATAACTTTGAAGCCAGATTCATCAGTTTTATCATCACCAATAAAAATAGAAAAGGCGGTGGGTAAATTGTAATGCAGTAAAATTTTCTGAATGGCTTGACCTTTGTCTGCTCCATGAGGAAGCAGTTCGAAAACGTATTTACCTGTATTAATTTTTAATTCTGGATATAACATTTGAACGTCTTTAATAATTTTATAGGCTGTATGTTCAAGTTCAGGACATTGACGATAATGAAGCGCAACCGAATAATCTTTGTTTTCAATTAGTAGTTTAGGGTAGGGTATACATGCCTGTTTAAGACTTTCTCTAATTAAGGGATAATTAATAGATTCTATTTCTTTAGAAAGATTTTTCTGATCAATTTTTATTTCTAAGCCGTGTGTGCCTGCAATTGGTAAATCAAGTGGGAAAAAAAGCTGAGATGCAATTTTTACTGAACGTCCTGTAATCGCAATTACTTGAACATTCAGGTTTTTTAATTTTTCTAATATTTTTAAAGTAGTATGAGAAATAAAGCTTTGACTAGGGTCTGAATGAAATTCAGATAGTGTTCCATCAATATCTAAAAATAGAATAAACTGTTTTTTTTCCCATAATTGAATAGAGATAATTTTTAATAATTTTTTTATATTATAATCATTATTGCTTTGTTTTAAATCAAGCCTATTACTGCACATTTTTTAAATTATCCTTTTTAAATCTGGAATATTATTAATAACATTGGAAATTTATATTGAGAGTGAAATTATTAATAAGACTACATAAAGTAAATAAAAATTACATATTTTTTTCTTTTTTAGTATTTGAAATTGTGACTTTTGATTGAAATTTTTTATCAAAAAAATAATTTAAATCAGTATTTTGAATTTTATATTTGTAATTGAATAAAATAATTAAAAATTAAATTTGTTACATACTGGTACAGTTGAAATTTAATGTTACTTTTTAGTTTGTTTTATTTTTATACTAAGTGGATGGAAGTTCTTTTTAATTATAAAAATAGAATTTTAGAATATTCTATCTATCTATATGTATATAAAAGTATTATTTTGAATAATAAGAAGGTGTATAGCACCTATATTCTCGAAGTTACATACAGTTGTACTAATGTTACATGATGTAATATTGACGAAAGATATTGATAAGCCTAGTGTGAAATCAGAATTTATTAAATATTTAGATATTATTATTTGCAAGATGATGTTTGTAGAATATAAATTTATTCTTTAATCAAATTTTAAAGAGGTAAAAAAATTCATATAAGTAGGATCGTAAATCTGAATTCTATTTAAAATATATAAAATTAGAGTTAGCTTCTAAAAGGAAAATGATGATGAGGATTAATTCTAAAAATGAATTATGTAGTTTAGAGCAGATTTATAATTTTTTAATTATGCGTCCTGATTTTCTACAAAATAGTCATTTTGAAAAACTTAAAGAATTTTTCTATGAAATTCATGAAATGGAAGGTGGTTTTTTTGAAGTTAAAAATTCGTATAGTTTTTTAGGCACATTTAATGGGCATTCAAAAATAATAGATTCTTCAAAATCTCCTGATTTTTTAGATAAAGCAAAGTTTTTACAGTGGGTGTATCGACAAATTCATGAATGATCATTATAACGATTGAAACTTTATTTATAAAAAAATCTTTAAAAAATGGATATAAAATATGAAAAAAATACTACTTTTAGGTACGGTTTTATTTGTTGGATTATCAGGTTGTCAGCATTTAATCCCTAATCAAGAACATCAGATTTCGATTACTAAGCCATTAGGTACAACGCAGTGCTCTGATACAGATCCAAATACAGAATTGAAAAAGCATAAAGCAGTTTTAGAGCAAGCGAACATACAGGTGTATTCAGCAGAAATTGGTACAGATGGCATGTCTCATATCGCACTCTGTGGCACAGCAGATGGTAAAATTGCAATTTTTAATGTCAATAAAACGTCGCTCCTTACAGTGCAAAGTTTAGGTTATAAGCAAATTGTCATGGATTAAACCTCATGTATGGCTTTTACTTGCTAAATAAAAAAAAGATGAACAGCACATCTATTGCTAAGCTGAAGTTAAAGCCAGTTTAAATTTTATAATGATTATTTTTTATAAATAGACAATAAGTTCAATAACTTGTGTTTTTAACCCTCTTTCAAAGTATTATTTTATTTGAAGAGTAGTTCTATACATAGAGATGATGGTTAAGACAAGAAGCTAAACATAGAACAAGTTTTAACTTTTGTTTCTCAAATGTAAATAATAACAATTATCATTTACATTTGAGAAAAGAGGTATATATTCATCACCACACTATTTTACTTAATAGAGTGATGCTGATGAAATCAGTCACGGATAAGATCGCCTTACAACACTTAATCAACTCTTATTTACAAGAAACTGGCAACGGACGTTTTATTGCTCTTGCTGAACAATCCCAACAGCTACAAAATCTAAGTCAGAGAAAAACTGTCTTATGTATTCCTTTGCATACACTTTCTGCATTTTTATACGCGCCGCTTGAATATGTAAGTAAAGTTGGCAGGCATCGGTTTGCAGATTTACCTTGGGTTGAGCAAGAAGGTCAGGTGATCAAAATTAGCGCAGTGAATTTAGCTGCGAATTTACTGGAAAATTTAACAATACAAGAAAATGATAAACAATTAGATACATCATCATTATTAGAATGTTGGATTCAGAGCCGTCGAGCATTGCAGCAATTTATAAGCTATCGAGAAGAACAGATAAATGAAGTTGTCGCACTTGAGCAAAACTTTATTCAAAGCGAACAAGCCTTAGTACTTGGACATAGCATGCATCCTGCACCGAAAAGCCGTCAGGGCTTTGTACAGGATGATTGGCAATTATATTCTCCTGAAACGAAAACTGCTTTTAAAATGCATTTTTTATATGTACATCCAGATCAGGTCATACATGACAATGCGCATAATGTGGATATTCCAAGTCAATTAAAACAGGATTTAGAGCCATTCTTTAATGCCTATCATCATGCAAAAATGGCTGAATACCCAGATTATGCTTTATTGCCTTTGCATCCATGGCAGGCAAGATACCTAAAAGATAAAGATTGGTATCAGCAGCTTTTACATGAAGGCAAACTGATCGATTTTGGTGCTTTAGGATGGGAGATGAAAGCAACAACTTCGGTGCGAACTTTATATAGTGAACAAGCCCCGTGGATGTTTAAAGCGTCAATGACGGTAGCCGTAACCAATTCAATTCGAGTGAATCTTTATAAAGAATGCCATCGTGGTTTACTCAGTTATCAACTTTGGAATGATCACTGTCTTGCAGATTTTAGACAGCGCAATCCACGTTTACAAACCATTAGCGATCCTGCTTGGATTGCACTAAAAGTCAATGGACAGGTTTTAGATGAAACCATTTGTATCTTGCGTGAAAATCCATTTAAACCAAGTGATGATGTCACCTGTATTGCATCTCTATGTCAAGATCATCCTTTTGAAGCTAAAAATCGATTTAGCAAAATTTTTGCGCATATTTCACAGCAAACGAATCAAAGCCAGTCTGAGGTTGCTTTACAGTGGTTTGATTGTTTTCTAGAGATGACGATTTTACCGTTGATGGAGTTGTACCATGAGTTTGGTATGGCATTTGAAGCACATCAACAAAATACCTTAATCGAACTTGAGGAGGGAATGCCCAGAAATGTTTGGTTTAGAGATAACCAAGGATTTTACTATATTCAGGAATTGGCCAGCGAAATTTTAGAACGTTTTCCAACACTGGCTACCGATGGTCAAGCGGTATGTCCGTTGGCATTAGTCGATGAGCGTTTCCGTTATTACTTTATTGGTAATACGCTATTTGGTTTGATCAATGCTATAGGTATGACGGGTGTTGTCAAAGAGCAACAACTGATTGAAATGCTACAAGCGTATTTAATTCAGGCCTATCAAAAATATCCAGAAAGCAATTTATTAAAAACCGTTTTACATCAGGATACTTTTCCTTATAAAGGTAACCTCATGACGCGTTTATATGAGTTAGATGAATTACAAGCCGATATTGCTCAGCAGTCCATTTATGTCAATTTAAAAAACCCACTGTATGTTGCACAAACTGTAGTGGAGGCAGAATATGCTTGATTTTATTGGAATTGGCCTAGGCCCATTTAATTTAAGCCTAGCGGCATTGCTGAATTCACATCATTCTCTCAAATATCAGTTTTTTGATAAACGTCAAGCGTTTGATTGGCATGCTGGAATACAACTACCGAATGCCATGATGCAAGTACCATTTATGGCAGATTTGGTCAGTATGGTAGAACCGACCAGTCCATATAGTTTTTTAAATTATTTAAAAGCCCATCAGCGATTATATAAATTTTATTTCCGTGAGAATCTATATATTCCACGTCAAGAATACAATCATTATTGCCAGTGGGTGGTTAAGCAGTTAGCTCATTTACAGTTTGGAAGCCGAGTCACTGACATCGCACCTATTGTGGGTGGTTTTCAAGTCATTACCGAGCAAAAAGGACGGCTTTCTGTTCATCAAACACGAAAATTGGTTTTAGGAACAGGCACAACACCGAAGTTACCCCAACCCTTAGAAATGCTTGCAGCGCAAAATAAACAGTGTTTGCATTCTTCAAATTATATCCATCAATGTACTGATGATTTATCAGGCAATATTGTTCTGATTGGTTCGGGTCAATCGGCGGCAGAAATTTTTATTGATTTATTTGATCAACAAATCAATTTGGAAACGGGGAAACCTAAATTTCATCTATATTGGTTAACCCGTTCAGCGGGCTTTTTCCCCATGGAAAATACACCGTTAGGCTTGGAAAGTTTTAGTCCAGACTATATGTCTTATTTTTATGATTTACCTCAAAAATTAAAAGAGACTTTGCCGAATACGCAAGCCAATTTATATAAAGGTATTAGCGCCAAAACCATTCGTGATATTTATGAGCGACTTTATCACCGGAGTATTGGCGCAGTTGATACGCATGTGACTATTGCAGGTCATTATCAACTTGAATATGCAGAATTGATCAATGGAAAAGATATGCAGCTCAAGTTTTTCCAAACTCAGAAGCAGCAGAATTTAAATATTCAAGCCAATACAGTGATTGCCGCGACAGGTTATCAATATCCATCGCTGGATTTTCTAAATAAGTTAAGTCCTCATATTGCTTTAAATGAACAGAAGCACTGGCACATCAATGGAAATCATCAGTTGAGCTATCAAGGTGATGGTGAAATTTATATTCAAAATACAGACTTACATCATCATGGCGTAGGTACACCTGACTTGGGTTTAGGTGCTTTTCGTTCTGCAAAAATAGCCAATCAAATTTTAGGTGAGCGTTATTTTGAAATTGAAGGACGGCAAAGTTTTCAGGATTTTCAATGTAAAGATATCGAACGTCCATTTTCTGTGAGTGCGATCGCCAAGAGTAACTATCGTTCAGAGGTTATGTCGTCTCAAATATCAAGAAAAACAGCAGATTTATATTCTGAATATTTGGCGAAGTAGGATCAAATTTTAAATGGCTGAAATATCTAAGTCAGATTCTCTTAGCGCATCTGATTCTTTCATGTCTCAACGTTGGGTAATGACTTCTGTGATGTTGGGCACAGGTACGGTCAGTATCAATAATAGTAGTTTTAATCCTGCTATTCCCCAAATGATGCAAGATTTTAGAATCGCTGAGGCTGCAGTGAGTTGGGTTATTGTCATCTTTCTGCTGACCATGAGTTTAAGTCTATTGGTGACTGGGTTTTTAAGTCAGCGCTTTGGTAAACGCCATGTTTATTTGTCGGCACTCATTATTTTTATGTTGAGTTCAATTGGTGGTGCATTCGCCTCGTCTTTTGAAACGGTTTTAGTCATTCGTGCACTACAAGGTTTTTCTAGTGGATTAATGATTCCCTTGTCATTGGGCATTATTTTTTCAGTTACACCGCAAGAACAGCGGGGTACAGCAACAGGACTATGGGGCGCAATGATTATGCTGACCTTGGCATGTGGTCCAATGTTGGGTGCGCTCATCTTGGTTTGGTTCAATTGGCATGCTTTATTTCTGTTGAATGTACCGTTGGTGTTATTCGCTTTGACCGTGGGTTGGCTGTATTTGCCTAAACAGTCGGGGAGCAAAAATTTAAAGTTTGATTGGCTTGGCTTTGGTTTGCTGGCGATCTCGATTGTTTCATTATTGGTGGCTTTAAGTACGATTAAGCAATTAGAGGATTTGCAACATGTTTCTTTCTACGCGTTGTTTACTTTAAGTTGTTTTACGGCTTTGTGTTTTTTTACGCTTAGCCGAAAAAAAGTCAACTCGATTATTGCTTGGCAGCTCTTTCAAAGTCGTGCGTTTAATTACAGTTTAATCATTTCGGTGGTGCATACCGTCAGCTTATTTATCAGCTTATTGCTCATTCCTTTGCTCATTCAAAACACTTTGCAGTTAAGTCCAATCTGGACAGGATTATTGCTGATGAGCAGTGCCTTAAGCACCAGTTTATGCAGTAAACGTGCAGGCAAATATTTAGATCAGCATGGTGCAAAACAACTGATTAGTTTTGGCATGGTATTGACCGTTATTGCATTTGTTGGATTGGGATTGGTCGCCAATATATCCGTCATTTTACTTATCGTTTGTATGCTTATTCATGGTCTGGGTTTTGGGCTGTCATATATGCCTGCAACCACGGCAGGACTCAATCATCTACACGATTCAGAGGTCACGCAAGGCGCGGCTGTGAATAACTTATTTCGACGTCTTTGTGCTGCTGTTGCTGTGGTTATGGCTGCGCTTTATTTGCAAATTCGCACACAGTATTTCTTATCGAGCTATGAACTGCCTATTGCACAGCTGTATGCGATACGGGAGCTGTTTTTCTTCTGTGCGGGCATGACGCTCTTGGCATTGCCCTATGCGTGGAAATTTCCAAAGCAAAAACACCAGAAGCTTCATGTTTAAAATTAATTATTCAGGAAAAAAATTATGGGTCACTTACATCCAACATTAGCACAAAATAATACGTCTTCTGTTACACCAACATTGGCTTGGCAACAACCCGATCAAGCTGTCATTCAAAAAGTCGAACAGCGTGTTATTAAACAATTGCTGCAAGCCTTGATTTATGAAGAGGTGATTGCAACACAATACGAAAATGGCAGGTTCATCATCCATGCTCAAGATCAAAATCAGCAACCAGTGCAATACTTTGCCACAGGTAAACATTATTTAAGCTTTGGTTTGGTACGTATGAGTGAGCAAGACGTCATTCGCCAAGACCATACAGGGCAAAGATCCATTGCCCAATTAAATAGCATAGTGGACGAAATTATTCGAGTGATTCCAAATGCGGCAAAATTAGAAGATTTCATTCATGAATTAAAACGTACCTTTATTCACGATGTGCAATCACAACATTGCCAAAACCAATACGCGCTTCCCGCTGCGCAGCATGATTATGATGTTTTAGAAAATTATTTGATGGATGGTCATCCATATCATCCTTGTTATAAGTCGCGCGTCGGCTTTAGTTTGCAAGATAATTTGAAATATGGCGTGGAATATGCTCAGCCCATTCATTTGGTTTGGCTTGCTGTACATCATTCTTTGCTTTCAGAAAATGCATCTGTCTCAATTGATGCAGATCAATTTTTACAGCAGCAATTGACCGAACAAGAGCGAGAACATTTTAATCAAGTTCTGATCGATCAGCGCTTAAATACGGCTGAATACACATGCTTACCTGTTCATCCTTGGCAATGGGAAAGCAAGTTAATTCATACTTTTTTTGAAGAAATCGCAGTCCAAAAAATTGTGTATTTAGCTCGAGGAAGTGATTCATATATTGCGCAGCAGTCGCTTAGAACTTTGACCAATGTGCAACATCCTGAAAAGCCGTATATTAAGCTTTCAATGAGTTTAACCAATACATCGAGTTCACGCATTTTGGCGTCGCATGCAGCCATGAATGGGCCTTTAATAACTGATTGGTTGCAAGGTCTGATTGAAAAGAGCGACATTGCAAAGTCTTTAGATTTCGCTATATTGCGTGAAGTACATGCCACTGCGGTTGATTTTACTAAACTACCGACATCCCATGCGAAACAAGCCTATGGCACAATTGGCAGTTTATGGCGTGAAAGTATTCATACTTATTTAAAGCCTGAAGAAGATGCGATTCCACTTAACGGTGTTAGTCATGTGCAGCGTGATGGACAATTGCTGATTGAGCCGTGGTTAGATGAACATGGCTCTGAAGCATGGATCGAACAATTTCTATCCGTCGTGATTCAGCCTATTTTGTTCTTATTGCATGCTGAAGGAATTGGCTCAGAGTCGCATGGTCAAAACATTATTTTGGTACATCAACATGGCTGGCCAACCCGAATTATTTTAAAAGATTTTCATGATGGGGTTCGCTTTAGTCCAGAGCATTTAACCCATCCCAATGAATATCCAGACTTACATGCGTTACCCGCAGAGCATGCCAAAGCCAACCGAATGTCATTTATTTTGACCGACGATTTAAACGCCGTCCGAGATTTTAGTTGTGCTTGTTTATTTTTCGTTGCCTTAAGCGATATTGCGATGACTTTACAGCAAAAAATCAATTTTTCGGAACAGCAATTCTGGCAACAAGCCGCCGATATTATTCATCATTTTCAACAGAAACATCCAGAACATCAAAACAGATATGAAAAATTCGATGTATTTGCACCGCAGTTTTGCATTGAATCGTTAACCAAAAGACGTTTGTTTGGTGATGCTGAAGTACAACTTCGTTTGGTGAATAACCCACTTCACCCATTTCGCCAAGCAGCGGTTTAAGAGGTGATCAGATGAATACGATGTTGTTCTCCCCGACAGTGACCGCGAACATGGTACTGGTCGATTTGGTGAATAGTTTTTTGGTCGAAGGCTATATTTCTGAGCAATCCATTGTGACTCAGCAGCAGGCTCAAGCCTTATTAACAGCGCGTTTCGAGCAAAATTTTGCTTCATTGTTTGAAGCGTATTCACATCAAGATGATTGTGCTGTTTTATTCAATTCGACATTAGCTGAATTTATTGTTTTGCCTGTGCGACAGGCAATGAAACAAGATTGGCAAATTCAAACCACAGCGCCTGCTTTTCAGGTATTGGTGCAGCAGGAGCATCATTTTCAATCGCGTATGCTGAATGCGTTAGAACTTTTTGATGCCATGCAGCGCCTAGAACTTTTTGCGCATTGTGAACAGTCGAAGTTAGATACGTTTAGAGCAGATTTACAACTGACTTTGCAGCAAAGCCAACTGAGCTCGCAACATCAAATTCGAACAGAGAGATGGGATTTAGCCCAACCTGCTCAATTGTTCATTCAACTGGAGCAATTTGCAGGGCTGCGAGATCGACCATATCATCCTTTGGCGAAACTGAAAGATGGTTTTGATCAAGATGAATATCAGCAATTTAGCCCTGAATTTTCACAGCAGATCAAATTAAATTGGGTGGCCATTAAAAAAGAACAAGTGGTGTATGGACAGGATGTGAGTGATATTAAAATTCATCAACCTGCCAAAATTTTCTTAAATAACCAAGAAAATTTACAGTTGCAACAGGAGTTGCATGACAAGGGCATCGGGGATCAATATCTAACTTTACCTATACATGCTTGGCAATTTGAACATGTGCTAGCGGAAAAATTTGCCCAAGAGTTAGCCGATCAAACCATTATTCCTCTGGCATTTCAGTCTACCGAAATGTATGCCAGTTCTTCATTAAGAAGTTTATTGTCGGTGTCGAAACCACAAGACAGTTTAAAGCTGCCTTTGGCGGTGAAATCTTTAGCATCGCTCCGTTTTTTGCCAATTGTGAAAATGATCAATGGGCAGAAAAACCAAAAGCTTTTACAAGCCGCCAAACAAAAAGATGAGGTGCTGAAAAAACGCTTGTGGTTGTGTGATGAAAATCAGTGGTGGGCATATTTACCGCATCAACCTGAAAATTTAACCCCAGATAATCTAACGTTATTTGATGAGCAACCCATGCACTTGGCGGCACAACGACGCCGTATTCCTGCTGAATTGTTGCAGCAACCGTATCAAATTATGCCAATGGCAAGTTTAGGACACTGTATAGATGGAGAAATCTATCCCTTTGAGTTGATTTTAAAAGCGCAACAATTGGAATCCTGCCAAGAGAATATCATTGCGAATTTTAAGGCACTTTGTCGAGATTTTTTTGATGTAAATTTACGCTTATTCCGTTTGGGTTTGATGGGAGAAATTCATGGTCAAAATATATGTATTGTCTTAAAAAACGGACAATTTTCAGGTTTTATGCTGCGTGATCATGATTCAGTGCGGATTTATTTACCGTGGCTGCAACAACATGGTTTGCAAGATCCACACTACTTAAGCCCGCATGATTTTAAAATCACGTTATATCACGATTCTATTGAAGAATTGATTTTGTACCTGCAAACACTGGGTATACAAGTAAATTTAGCCAGCATTTTAGAATCGATTGCTGAGTATTATCAAATTGATGAACATGAGCTGTGGCAGGTTTTGGCTCAGCAATTACAACTGGTTTTAAATGATGTGCCATTGAATCAGGATGCACGAACTGAATTGCATCATCTTTTATTTGAAAAAGAGCAGTGGCCGTATAAACAGTTAATTCATCCATTATTACAGCAAACGAATCGCGTTGGGAGTATGCCAAGCAGTGTCGGGCAGACCTGTAATATTTTAAAAAAAGCTAATGCTTTTGATAATAACTGATCAAACAAGGTTTTAAACGTGCGTTCCCATATCTCTGTCGTGAATATTGATACCGAACTGGAATTAGAAAATCTAGGATTGTCCCGTGCAAAACAGATTTTGGTAGATCAGCTTAATATTCAAATACAACTGCATACGCACACTGCTCTAAGTTTTGCAGATTTATTAGAGCCAAAGCATTGCTTAAAGATACTGACTAAATTTTCAAAGCGAATTCAGGCGATCAATTTGACCTGTGCTGGCTCTATGTTTATGAAATATTGGGCAGTTCCACTGTTGTTTCCCTATTTATATGCGCGATTGACAGAACAGGTTCATTTGCCGTGGGAACTCTCTGCATTTTCAGTACAAATGACACCGACATGGTATTGGGATCGGCATTTAAATTTGAAACCTGCATGTTTATCAGCAGATTCTTTTAACACCGAAAACCAAACTTATGAAGCAATTATTTCTAAGATTTTTGATGATTTAAATCAGATTTTTGAAGTGATGAGTAAAGTTGGAAAAGTACAAAAGTTTTTACTTTGGGAAAATACCGCGCTTCGCATTTTGCAGTTTTACGACTTGATGGAACGAAAAAATTTACCACAGGTAGGATTGATAAAAATTCAGCAGCAACGTCAATTTCTATCAAATTTAGCTGCTGCGTCTTTCGGCTTAAAACAAAATCCTTTTTTATTGTTGGAACAAAGCAGAAAAGAAAATGTGGGAAGTTATCAACTTAAAAAATGCTGTTTTTATTTTCAATTACCCGAAGCTCAACATGAATATTGTAGTAGTTGTCCTTTAGCAAAGAAGTATCCAAAAAGAGAGGTAAGTGCATGTCAGACCGATTAAATAGTGTATTAAAACAATATGCAAACATTGCCAGCTCAACCATTGGGCATGTTTTGGATACAGGTTATTTACCTGACATTCATGCGGTAAATTCTGTTCAACATGTCGTCGGTAAGGTGCTAACAGTCACCTTAAATTCGATTAATGCCACGCAGATTCGGAATGCGCTTTTAGAAAGTAACGCGGGTGATGTCTTGGTCATTGATGCACGAAAACTTGGATATCACGCTTGTTGGGGCGAACAACGTCATCGTGCCGCAATTTATCATCAATTGGCAGCCATTGTGGTCATAGGTGCGGTTACAGATATCGACGCGTTACGCGCAATGAAAGTCCCTGTTTTTGCCCAGAGAGTAAGTTGTTTAACCACGCGGTCCGAAGGGGAGAGTTTGGTCGACTTCGACCAAGATATTCAGTATTTCGATGCCACCATTTCTACAGGCGATGTCATGGTTGCCGATGCCGATGGGGTCTTTATTTTAAAACCTGATCTTGCCGCACAACATGTGGAAGAATTTCAAAATATGGAATTATTAGAACAGCAAAAACGTGAGCAATTTTTTAGTCAGCATTCACCTGAACACTATTACCATACGATTTAATGACCAATGCCACGCCTAACAGAGCAATAAATGAGATGCAAACCATAACATCTAAACTCCCAAATCAATTTACCTATCAAGAAAAAGGCATTGGTTATGCTCTTCGTGCATTAAAACTGCCACAGGATTTTCCCTTACTCTATAAATGGATGCATGAACCGCATGTGATTCCGCAATGGCAACTGAATAAACCTGAACTGGAACTCGCTGTATATTTTGAAAAAATGATCATTGATGATCATCAACGGCTTTATATTATTCAAATTGACGGATGTGACGTTGGTTATTTAGAAATCTATGAAGCCAAACGAGATCGGCTGTCCTTATATTATCCTGCATTAGATACAGATTTAGGTTGGCATATTTTATTGGGTGAAAAAAATGTCGTGGGGAAAGGGCATTTTAAAGCGGTGATGCGCATGATGAGTTATTTTATTTTTGAATATTCTCCCGCTGAAAAAATTGTGGGAGAACCTGATGAAAATGTGAAATCTTATGAATATGTGGCGCAAGAAATTGCATTTGAAGCACAGCATAAAATTCAAATGCTCGAAAAGACAGCCATTTTATATCATTGTTTTAAAGATAAATTTTATCAAGAATGTGGGAAATATACACCCCTTTAAATTGAGATTCTTTTTACTAAAATAGTATTTACTGATATTTTTTAAAACTTGAGTTGTATATCCACATCTTTATATATTCCATTTAATTCAAAATTGTGAGAAAGCCAGAAATACGGAAACAAAAGTTTTACAATATTAATAATAATGATTATTATTTGCACCAGTATTAACACTTATGATTCAAGGAATAAGAATGCGACTGTCTCACTTTAGTCTTTGTCTTTTGACTATAGCCATTTGTACACATTTGTATGCAGATGAAGTCATTCAAGAGCCGTCATTAGCAGCATCAGAAGAAACCAAAAAAGCAAATATGCAATTAGCACCGATTGTGATGACTGCAACGCGTACGCCTAAAAGTATTGCGGAAGTTGCGGGAACGGTTCAAACCATTCGAGGGGATGAAATTGCTCAACAGGCAGGTGCTGGACGTAAAGTCGCAGATGTTTTGGCACAGCTTGTACCCTCTTTAGCACCGAGCAGTGGTAACACCAGTAACTATGGTCAGACCATGCGTGGGCGTAATGTGTTGGTGATGATTGATGGCGTATCACAAACAGGATCCCGTGATGTAGCACGTCAACTTAACAGTATTAGCCCGAGTATGATTGATCATATTGAAGTGGTTTCAGGTGCAACCAGTATTTATGGTTCAGGGGCAACTGGCGGTATTATTAATATTATTACCAAACGTGCGGATAAATCGGAACCTGTCAGCTTTCAAACCAAGCTGGGTCTGACATCGGCGGATAATTTCCGTGGCGATAGCTTGGCGTATCAAGTGGGGCAAACTGCTTCTTTTAGCAATGATAAAGTAGATGGTTTTCTTGGTTTAGACTATACCAACCGAGGCTCACAGTTTGATGGCAATGGTGATCGCATTTCATTAAGTCCGTGGCAAGGCAGCACCATGGATACCGATACTATTGATGTAAATGGTCGCTTAAATTTTAATTTAACCGACAATCAAAGTTTAAGTTTTGGTGCTCAATATTATAAAGATGAGCAAGATACAGAATATGGCCCCGACTATTCTTATTTAAAAACAAAAACACAGCCATCTTATAAAGCGATTAAAGGCTGGAGTTTAGATAACCAACCATTTACCGAGCGCTATGCTTTTAATACGCAGTATCAAAATCAAGATTTTCTAGGTCAAATTTTGAATGTCGAAGCCTATTACCGCAATGAAAAGTCACGTTTTGTCCCGTATGGCTATTCTGCTGATGGTGTTGATGTAAAACAAAGCCAATCCAATGTGGACTATGCTGGTATTCGTTCTACGGTTCAATCTGATCTTAAAGTGGCAGAGCGCGATTTAAAACTCACTTATGGGCTAGATTACGATTGGGAAAAAGACCATCAATGGGCGGAATTTTATAAGCCGAGTAATAATGGTTTGAGCTATACGGCAACCGGTGAGACACAAGGTTCAGGACCAGACACAAAAATTCAAAATATTGGAACCTTTTTACAAGGTGACTATGCTTTAACAGATCGCTTAAATGTTCAATCAGGCGTACGTTATCAATATGTTCAGGCAGACACAGACAGTTATTTAACTGCGCGTAAACCTTATACTTTAATGGCGGCTGATTCGACAGATTCTGATAAATTTTTATTTAATTTAGGTGCAGTTTATAAACTGACCGATGCACAACAAGTTTATGCCAATTTCTCACAAGGTTATAGTTATCCCGATGTACAACGTGTACTTCGCGATGTTGCAGCCTATACACTCACCACTTCAGGTATTGCACCGATTACAGTAAATAGTTATGAATTGGGTTGGCGTTTAAATCAAGATGATGGTTTGAACTTGGGCTTAACAGGGTTTTATAATACTTCTGATAAAGTAGTTCAGTTTAACTCAGACCGATCCGTGAATATTGTCGATACTGATCAACGTGTTTATGGTGCTGAAGCCAATGTCAGTTATCCATTTATGGAAAACTACAAAGTCGGTGGAACTTTAGGCTATACCCGTGGAAAATATAAAGATGCAGCAAATAATTGGCATGAATTAAATGCTTTTGCTGTTTCTCCAGTGAAGGGAACGTTGTTTGCTGAGTGGAATAATGATGAAGGTTATGGTGTTCGTGCACAAATGCAAGCCATTCAAGGGACTAACAAAGCGTACAAAGATGATCAAGCTTTAAATGCAGCAGGTTTAACAGATAGTAATAGTGCAGCAGAAATTAAAGGCTATACCACTATGGATGTCTTGTCGCATTTCCCGATGGCCAAAGGGCGCGTAGATTTTGGGGTTTATAATGTTTGGGGCAATCAATACAAAACCGTATTTGCTCAACAAGCAGCAGTGACCAATGCCAATACTTTGTTGGCGATTCCTGCGGAAGGCCGTACGTTTGCCTTAAGCTATACTATTAATTATTAATCAATATGAAGGTATCTGTAGCCACTATGGATACCTTTTATTTTTATTGATTAATTCCCCATTAATAATTTTTGTTGAACATCTGCCTGTTTACGTAAAAAATCCCAAACCAATTTAATTCTGGGCTCATGTTGCAAATCGACTAAAGTCAGCATCCAAAATGTATGGGTAAAACAGACTTCATCACTTAATACTTCTTCAAGTTCTGGTTTATCACTGGCTAGAAACACAGGCAAAATACCTAAGCCTGCACCTGCACTTACTGCAACCTGTTGTGCCAAAATACTGTTACTTCTAAAGCAAGCGCTTAATTGCAAAGGCAAACGTTCCAAGCAATACAATTCTGAGCTATAAACCAAATCATCGATATAATCTATAAATCGGTGTTCGGTTAAGTCTTGTAAACATTCTATCGGTGCATTTTGAGCTAAATAGTGTTTACTTGCATAAAGTTTTAAACAGTAATTCGACAGTCGCGTAATAATATAAGGCCCAGATTTTGGCCGATCGATAGAGATCACGATATCTGCTTCACGGTGCGACAACTTAATCATTTTAGAGATAGGAATCAGGTCGATTGTCAACAATGGATAATGTTGTGAAAATTCGGCCAGTAAACGTGCCAAAAAAGTCGTCCCGAAACCTTCAGGTGTTCCTATTCGCACACGACCTTGTAATGGATTATGTGGTTGATCAATCTGTAAAAATGATTGCTCCATTTGCTCGACACGTGGAACCAAAGCAAGCCCTTCAGAGGTTAGCTCATAACCCGTGGCTTCGCGTTTAAAAAGTTGTTTTCCCAATGACTGTTCTAGCGATTGAATACGACGTGACACGGTACTATGTTCTACACCCATTAAGCGTGCAGTATTCGTGAGCGTTTTAGCACGTGCAAGCACTAAAAAAAATCGTAAATGATCCCAATCGACTTTCATGTGCTTCTAATATCCTGTTCATGCCTTGTGCAAATTTGCACAACCATCGTGCAACAATTTCTATAGGTGGTCAAAGTTTTCTTTGTTAATCTGCTTGAAAACCTACAAAAGAAAACACGACTCATCACTTATTTTTCGAGTAAGGAACAACAATAAAGATGCTCTAGGGAGAGACAATGAACACGATTCAAAATGCCTATAAAACTGAACAGCTTACGCAGGCAAAACTTCTTATCAATGGTGAATTCATTGATTCAAATACGGCTCAATGGCAAGACATTATTAATCCCGCAACGCAAGAAGTCATTGGTCGAGTTCCATTTGCGACTCGTGATGAAGTGAATGCTGCAATTGCCGCAGCGCAAAATGCTTTTGCGACTTGGCGCGAAACACCGTTACAAGCACGTATGCGGATTATGCTGAAACTACAAGACCTCATTCGTATGCATGCAAAAAGTATTGCCAAAGTACTGACTGCAGAGCAGGGCAAAACTTTGGCAGATGCTGAGGGTGATATCCAGCGTGGTTTGGAAGTGGTTGAGCATGCTTGTTCAATTGGTACTTTACAAATGGGAGAATACCTTGAAGGTGTAGCACGTGGGGTAGACACCTATACGTTACAACAACCTTTAGGGGTGTGTGCGGGGATTACTCCCTTTAATTTTCCAGCCATGATTCCATTGTGGATGTTTCCCATGGCCATTGTGTGTGGTAATACATTTGTCTTAAAACCTTCTGAACAAGATCCACTTTCGACCATGATGTTGGTTGAGCTTGCAATTCAAGCAGGCGTTCCTGCTGGAGTACTCAACGTTGTTCATGGCGGTAAAGAAGTGGTTGATATGCTGTGTACGCATACAGATATTAAAGCCATTTCATTTGTCGGTTCTACCGCAGTTGGAACACATGTATATAACTTGGCGGGCCAACATGGCAAACGTGTGCAATCGATGATGGGCGCAAAAAACCATGTGGTGGTGATGCCAGATGCCAATAAAGAACAAACATTAAATGCTTTGGTAGGTGCTGCTTTTGGTGCTGCAGGACAGCGTTGCATGGCATTATCTGTTGCCGTGATGGTCGGTGAAAGCCAACATTGGGTCGATGAACTGGTGGCTAAAGCAAAAACCCTGAAGGTCAATGCTGGACATGAACCAAATACAGATATTGGTCCTGTCATCTCTACGCGTGCGAAAGCCAGAGTATTGGATTTGATTCAGAGCGGTGTAGAACAAGGTGCACAACTTTTATTAGATGGCCGTGATGTTCAAGTGCCCGGTTATGAAAATGGTAACTTTGTCGGTGCGACTATTTTTAATCATGCCACAACAGAGATGCGAATTTATCAAGAAGAAATTTTTGGACCAGTTCTCGTCATTATTCATGTTGATACCTTAGAAGAGGCCATTGCTTTAATTAATGCAAACCCATTTGGTAATGGTGTTGGACTATTTACACAAAGTGGCGCAACTGCTCGTACATTCCAAAACAAAATTGATATTGGTCAAGTGGGCATCAATATTCCCATTCCTGTGCCTGTGCCATTTTTTAGTTTTACGGGTTCACGAGGTTCTAAACTCGGGGATTTGGGTCCATATGGCAAACAAGCTGTACAGTTTTATACGCAAACCAAAACGATTACCAGTCGCTGGTTTGAAGATGATCAAGAATCAAGTGGTGTAAATACCACGATTAGTCTGCGCTAAGGAGAGAACCTATGAAAATTGCTTTTATTGGTTTAGGAAATATGGGCGGTTCTATGGCGCAGAACTTACTGAAATCGGGTCAAATGGTTTCTGGCTTTGACTTAAGTGAACAAGCATTGCAGCATTTTGCTGAAGCGGGCGGCGTGATTTGTGACAGTCCACAAGCCGCTGCTCAAGAGGCCGATGTAATCATTACGATGTTGCCTGCTGCTAAACATGTACGCGATGTGTATTTGGGCGAACAAGGCATACTTGCAGTATTAAAAGCAGGCAGCCTCTGTATTGATAGCAGTACAATTGATCCTCAAACCATCAAAGATATTGCTGCTTTGGGAAGTGAAAAACAGATACAGGTCTGTGATGCACCAGTTTCTGGCGGTACGATGGGTGCAAAAAATGGCACTTTAACCTTTATGGTGGGTGCAGATCATGCAGGTTATGAGGCTGTTAAACCGATACTCAGTCTTATGGGGAAAAACATTGTTCACTGTGGTGCGGTTGGAACAGGTCAGGTGGCTAAAATTTGTAATAATTTAATTTTGGGTATTTCTATGACAGCTGTCGCCGAGGGCATGGCGCTTGGTGCAAAATTAGGTATTGATCCGCAGGCTTTAGCAGGTGTTATCAATAGTTCAAGTGGCCGCTGCTGGAGTTCTGAAGTCAATAATCCGTGGCCTGATATTTGTGAAAATGCACCTGCTTCACGTGGCTATACAGAAGGCTTTGCAACACAATTGATGTTAAAAGACTTGGGGCTTGCCATTGAAGCTGCGGGGCAGGTAAAACAACCCGTATTGCTGGGAGGTTTAGTGCAACAACTTTATCAGCAGCTTTGCCTGCAAGGTGATGCCAATTTGGACTTTTCTAGTATTATTCAGCACTATTTACCAACGAAGGTATCGTAGAAAAATAGGACATCTTTCGGGTAAGTTTGGAATGAAAATTTTGGATTTCGAATGATCTTTAAACTAAATATAAGGCGGTGATTGAAGCTGTGACAATTCAATCATTCATTGTAAAAACACCACATCATAAAAGTCTTTATTTTTAGATAAAAGATGAGTAAATAAAAAATAATAGTAAATAATGCCAGTCAATATATTTAAAAAAATTCAAGAGAATGGACATGCAATTAACCGAAGAACAACAACTGATTCAGGATATGGCAAAAAGTTTTGCTCAAGAGCAAATTAAACCGCATGCCAGTGAATGGGATCAAAAATGTATATTTCCTAAACAAGCCCTTGCACAAATGGGACAATTGGGTTTTATGGGCATGCTTATTCCAGAAGAATATGGTGGTTCAGATACAGGTACATTGGCTTATGTACTGGCGCTAGAAGAAATTGCTGCAGCAGATGGAGCAACTTCAACGGTAATGAGTGTCCATAACTCGGTTGGCTGTGTTCCTATTCTTAAATTTGGTAATGACGAGCAAAAACAACGTTTTTTGATTCCATTAGCGCAAGGCGAGATGATTGGCGCTTTCGCTTTAACTGAACCGCACACAGGTTCTGATGCTGCAGCCATTAAAACACGCGCAGTTAAAGATGGCGATCACTACATTATTAATGGATCAAAGCAATTTATCACCTCGGGTCATAATGCAGGCATGATTATTGTTTTTGCAGTCACCGATCCAAGTGCAGGTAAAAAAGGCATCAGTGCATTTTTAATTCCGCGTGATACATCAGGTTATGAAGTGATTCGTGTTGAAGAAAAATTAGGTTTACATGCCTCAGACACCTGTCAAATTGCATTAACAGATGTGCGTATTCATCAAAGTTTAAGATTGGGTGCAGAAGGTGAAGGTCTCAAAATTGCCTTGTCTAATCTTGAAGGTGGGCGCATTGGCATTGCTGCTCAAGCGGTTGGTTTAGCCAGAGCGGCTCTAGAAGAAGCCACGCATTATGCACATGAGCGAGTTGCTTTTGGAAAACCTATTTTTGAACAGCAAGCGATTGCTTTTAGGTTGGCCAGTATGGCAACCGAAGTGGAAGCCGCCAGACAATTGGTTCACTATGCTGCACGTAAAAAAGAAGCAGGTGAACCGTGTTTAACCGAAGCCTCAATGGCTAAACTATTTTCTTCAGAAATGGTTGAACGTGTTTGTTCGCAAGCCTTACAAATATTTGGTGGTTATGGATATTTAAAAGATTTCCCCATTGAGCGAATTTATCGTGACGCGCGAATTTGTCAAATTTATGAAGGCACTAGTGATATTCAACGTTTAGTCATCGCACGTAGTTTATAAAATAAAGGGAATGATTTATGCAATGGAAAACTATTTTATTAGAACAACGTAATGGTGTTGGACTGATTACACTCAATCGTCCTGAAGCACTCAATGCCTTAAATAACCAATTGATTATTGACCTTAATCAAGTGCTAGACCAGTTAGAAAAAGACAGTAGTATTGGTTGTATTGTCATTACTGGATCAAAAAAAGCTTTTGCAGCTGGTGCTGACATTAAAGAAATGGCAGATTTAAGCTTTCCACAAATTTATTTAGATGATTTTTTCAGTCTGGCAGATCGTATCGCACAGCGCCGTAAACCGATTATTGCTGCGGTGAGTGGTTATGCCTTGGGTGGCGGTTGTGAGCTCGCCTTAATGTGCGATTTTATTTACTGTGCTGATAATGCTAAATTTGGACTTCCAGAAGTCACACTAGGCGTACTTCCAGGAATTGGCGGAACACAACGTTTAACCTTGGCGATTGGAAAAGCAAAAGCCATGGAAATGTGTTTGACAGCTAGGCAAATGGGAGCGCAAGAAGCTGAACAAAGTGGTCTTGTGGCCCGCGTTTTCTCTCAAGATGAATTACTTGAACAGACTTTAGACGCCGCAGAAAAAATTGCACAAAAATCACTGACCGCAGTGATGATGATTAAAGAATCTATTAATCGTACATTTGAAGTGAGTTTAGCTGAAGGCTTACGGTTTGAACGACGCATATTTCATGCAATCTTTGCTGGAGTGGACCAAAAAGAAGGCATGCAAGCATTTGTTGAAAAACGTCCTGCTCAATTTAACCAGCGCTGAGAAATCTGATATGAATAATGATAATAATCTTCTTAAAAACGACACTGTGATCAAAAATAATATCATTGTGAGTACGCACGGTCATCTCGGCGTCATTACTTTAGATCGTATTTCACATTTAAATGCTATTTCAATCGACATGATTCAAGGGATTCGGGATCAATTAGAAGAATGGCATAATACTGAAGAGATACAGGCTATTTTAATCAACTCGAATAGTCCTAAAGCATTTTGCGCGGGTGGAGATGTCCGATATTTATATGACAGTTATCATTCAGGCGAGGTCGATTACCGAGATTACTTTGCAGCTGAATATTCAATGTTGGCGACCATTCGACAATTTGAAAAACCTATTTTGGTCTTTTTAGATGGTTATGTCATGGGAGGCGGTTTTGGTTTAGCACAGGCCTGTCATATACGCATCAGTAGTGAAAAGTCACGTTTTGCTATGCCTGAAACAGCGATTGGCTTTTTCCCCGATGTTGGCGCAACCCATTTCCTTTCACGTCTTGCAGAAATTGGAACCTATCTTGCACTTACAGGTGATCAAATCAGCTGTAGTGATGCACTTCATTTAGATTTGGTTGATTATCATGTACCAAGTGAAAAATTGGGTGAATTACACACAGCCATCGCTGAAATGCCAAGTTTAAGTAAAGCTTTGATTCGACTAAAAATAAGTGAATTTGTGACTGAACCTGAGCCGAGTGAAATTCAGTCACGCGCAGATAGTATTTATTTACATTTTTCCTCTTCTCACTTAGAGGCAATTGAACAAAGCTTAGCAAATGAGCCTGATCCAAAACAGCAAGTATGGGCGGACAAAACTTTACACACTTTGCAACAACGTCCATTGATTGCAAAACAGGTCAGTCTAAAACTACAACAAGTGGGGCCAAATTTATCCATTGAGCAATGCATGCAACTCGAACGTCATTTGCAAGATATTTGGTTAGAGCAAGGGGACTTTATAGAGGGCGTTCGAGCTTTAATTGTAGATAAAGACAAGAAACCTATATGGAAAGTAGAAAATAAAGATTTTGAACAGAAATTACAAAAGATTTGGCCTGTATTAAATGGGCAGCAGTTAAAGGAAATCTATTAGCGGTATATTTGAATATTGATGTTTTTTATGTGGGGATTAAAAACATATTTTAAGTCCTGACTTTATGATCAGAAAAAATGGTCACTAGTGATTAGCCAGTTTATGAGTTTATTTCGTCATACTTTATTTCAAGATCCAAATTTACCTCTTGAACTTTTATCTGCGAATTCATAATTTTTAAAAGCACGAAATTTAAATAGCAATAGATATTAGACATTTCAAAATGCAGGTCATGAGTTCTTGCTAGACACTGATCTTAGTTCTGAAGGATTATGCCTCCAGTACATTCGCAATTTTATAAATACTTTGATCATTGAAAACAGGAAGAATTGAGTTATTAATTTAATTCTAAATTAAATTTTAAAGGAAGAGAAAATGCCTTGTTATGCCATTGATGGTGTGATTCCTGTCGTTAGTCCTAAAGCGTATGTTCATCCTACGGCTGTGCTGATTGGAGATGTGATTGTTGAAGCGGGTGCTTATATTGGTCCATTTGCAGCTTTAAGGGCAGATTTTGGTGGCATTCATATTCATAAAAATGCCAATGTTCAAGATTCTTGTATTATTCATGGCTTTCCTAACTATGTAACCATTGTTGAGGAATATGGTCATATAGGACATGGTGCGATTTTACATGGGTGCTTGATTCGTAAAAATGTGCTGATCGGTATGAATAGCGTAATTTTAGATGAGGCAGAGATTGGCGAAAATAGTATTATTGGTGCAAATAGTACGGTAAAAGCTAAAGCCAGAATTCCTGAGAATAGCTTGGCTTTAGGGAGTCCTGCACGCGTGATTCGCAGTCTGGCAGAAAATGAAATTGCATGGAAAACAAAAGGGACTGAAGAATATATTCAACTCACAGCACGTTGCTTAAATAGCATGCATGAAGTTGAACCTTTGTCAGAAAACTCAACAGAACGCCTAACGTATAAGCATTTTGCGTCACAGTATGTGATTAAAAGCAATCGTTAATTATTTTGATTATAAGCAGGCTACATCATTTCGAAAAGGTCTAGGGATGAGGTTGTAAGTTAAAATTGAGCATTAAATTCTGGAAATTCAAATAAAAATAATCGTTCTAGAGGGTCGTGATATATAAAATTAATCTTGATATCTTAAAATGGTAAGGTTCAGAGGCTGAGTTCTGCAACCTGTATGTTGAGATTGGCACTAGGAGGTTTACCACAAGAAGAGCGCATTGAAATGAATTAAAAGCAGAAATAAGTGCTGAATTCAGACAAAAGTTATCAATCCGCTAAAATCCCTCTATAATATGCAGCATTATTTTTAGAATGATGTATTTGGTGGGGACACCGCATGCAAAAAATCTAATTCATCTTTTTTTAAGTCAATTTTTCTCTCTGATTCGGCTTATCGATCAATATATAAAGTCTTGTGTATTTGTGACAATGCATAAGCATTATTAGGTGCAAACATGGAAATTAAGGTCAATTATCTCGACAATCTTCGGCTTGAGGCTAAGTTTGATGACTTCACGGTGATTGCCGACCAACCTATTCGCTACAAAGGTGATGGTTCTGCACCGGGGCCATTCGACTACTTTTTAGCATCTTCTGCTTTGTGTGCAGCTTACTTTGTCAAAGTTTACTGTCAAGCACGTGATATTTCGACGGATAATATTCGTCTTTCTCAAAATAATATTGTTGATCCAGAAAATCGATATAAACAGATTTTTAAGATTCAGATTGAATTACCATCGGATATTTCAGAAAAAGATCGTCAAGGTATTTTGCGTTCAATTGATCGATGTACTGTCAAAAAAGTCGTTCAAACTGGGCCAGAGTTTGTGATTGAGGCTGTCGAAAGTATTGATGCCGATGCACAAGCGTTGCTTATGCCAAATTTGGCTTCAGAAAGCAGCACTCGTATTTTAGGGAAGGATCTGCCTTTAGAAGAAACCATCGCCAATATGTCTGCTATTTTGGCAGGTCTGGGCATGAAAATCGAAATTGCTTCATGGCGCAATATTGTACCCAATGTATGGTCTTTGCACATTCGTGATGCGCAATCTCCAATGTGTTTTACCAATGGTAAAGGTTCAACCAAAGAAAGTGCACTGGCTTCTGCATTAGGGGAGTTTATTGAACGCTTAAACTGTAATTTCTTCTATAACGACCAGTTTTGGGGTCAAGACATTGCTCAGGCAGAATTTGTACACTATCCAGATGAAAAATGGTTTAAACCAGGCCTAGATGGGGCCTTGCCAACAGAAATTTTAGATGAATATACTTTAGATATTTATAACCCAGATGATGAATTGCTGGGGACGCATTTGTTTGATACCAATTCAGGCAATATGGAGCGTGGTGTTTGTTCACTGCCATTTGTACGTCAGTCTGATGGTGAAACCGTTTATTTCCCTTCAAACTTAATTGAAAACTTGTATTTAAGTAATGGAATGAGCGCGGGAAATACCTTGGTAGAAGCCCAAGTTCAATGCTTGTCTGAAATCTTTGAACGTGCGGTTAAACGTGAAATTTTAGAAGGCGAAATGACGCTTCCTGATGTGCCACAGGAAATCTTAGCAAAATATCCGCAGATTGTTGCAGGCATTCAAGGTCTAGAAGAACAGGGCTTTCCTGTCTTGGTCAAAGATGCTTCATTGGGCGGTAAATATCCGGTTATGTGCGTCACCTTGATGAATCCACGAACGGGTGGAGTATTTGCTTCTTTCGGTGCACATCCAAGCTTGGAAGTGGCGCTTGAGCGTAGTCTCACAGAATTATTACAAGGTCGAAGTTTCGAAGGCCTTAATGACCTACCTAAACCCACTTTTAGCAGTAATGCTGTAACAGAACCGAATAATTTTGTTGAACACTTTATTGATTCTAGTGGTCTCGTATCATGGCGTTTTTTTAGTGCTCAAGCAGATCATGAATTTGTAGAATGGGATTTCTCAGGTCAAGGTGAAAACTCCAATGCTGATGAAGCCAAAGCACTTTTTGGTATTCTTGAAGAAATGGGTAAAGAAGTCTACATGGCGGTCTATCAGCATTTAGGCGCAACGGCTTGTCGTATTTTAGTACCGGGTTATTCAGAAATTTATCTGGTCGAAGATTTGATTTGGGATAATACCAATAAAGCCCTGTTCTTCCGTGAAGATATTTTGAACTTACATCGTTTAGATGAATCACGTCTTGAGGCATTGCTTGAACGTTTAGAAGAATGTGATTCAGATGATTACACTGAAATCAAGACCTTGATTGGGATTGAATTTGATGACAATACTGTTTGGGGCCAACTCACCATTTTGGAGTTAAAACTTCAAATTTATCTTGCTTTGCAACAATTTGAAGAAGCTCAAGATTTGGTTGGGGCTTTTTTACAATACAACACCAATACTGTAGAACGTGGATTATTCTATCAATGTCTGAATGTGGTTCTAGAGGTTGAGCTGGATGATGAAATGGACTTAAGTGATTATGAAGCCAATTTCCGCCGTATGTTTGGTGATGAACGTATGGATGCAGTCATTGGGTCGATGGACGGTAGCGTCCGTTTCTATGGCTTAACGCCTACCAGTATGAAACTTGAAGGTCTTGATCGACATTTGCGCTTGATTGAGAGTTATAAAAAACTGCATCAGGCACGTGCCAATTTTGTGGCTAGATCAAGTGAAGATTGAAGAGGCAAATTTTAGAAAGATGAGTCTAAATAATCTTACATGAGGATGGTAAGGATTTTAAGATGCTTGGCATCGTGAATGCATTAAATTGTGCTTCATGATGTCGAGTGATAATCACTACAGCCTTCTAGATTTCTGATTGCTTTAATAAACAATGAATCTTTGCTTTGCTGAGCATCATCCATAAAAACTCAATATTTTCATTTATCCAAGTTAAATCACATTCCTTAATTCTCTTGCAGTTTCCTGCAATAAAGGCAAAATTTGTTCAACTAAATATTCCTTCGTGGTTCGCATGGTGGGTGACACAATATTCAAGGCAGCAATCACTTGGGCCTTAGGATTGTGAATAGGAACGGCAAGGGCATGTACACCCAATTCATGCTCTTCTGAAGAATAGCACCAGTCTTGTTCTTTAATTTCAGCCAAGAGTTTCATGAAATCCTGATTATTGGTACAACTGTATTTGGTTAAGCGTTTGAGCGGATATTTTTCTAGCCATTGTATTTGTTCATCAGGTTCCAGTTGAGCCAATAAAATTTTCCCTGCTGAAGTGGCATGAGCAGGTAACCGATTTCCTAAATGTAGACCATAGAGTTGGATCTGATTATTATTCCTGGATGGGATGATTTTAATCACAAGCCTGAACCTATACTGATTGATAGTCTAAATTGGGCATATAAGACTGGAATTAGAATCGTTATGCATTGGCGTATGCAGGTTTACTCGACCATAAAAAAGCAGCAACACACTGGATGGCTGAACAAGATTTCAGTACGAGATTTCCACAAATTCAGCTCGATCGTGATGCTCTTTATGTAGAAGATCAAAGAATCGTAACCTCAGCAGGAACAGGCGCAGCGTTGGATTGCTGTCTATATTTGGTACGTGAAATCTATAATGCACAAATTGCAAATAAAGTCTCTAGAGTAATGGTGATTCCACCTCATCGTGAAGGTGGACAAGCTCAATTTATTGAACAGCCTGTAGCAAAGTCGAGCCAAGATGCACAAATTAATCTCTTACTTGATTTTTTAAGAAAGAATTTAGCCACACAACATCAAATTGAAGGCCTAGCTGAGCGGGCACATATGACACGTAGAACGTTCACACGACATTTTAAGAAAGCGACAGGCATGACCTTAGTTGAGTGGTTGAATACAGAAAAAATCAAGTTAAGTTGTGAGCTATTAGAAACAACAAACCTACCTATTGAAAAGATAACCGAACTTTCAGGATTTAATAATACAGTTTCATTTAGAAAGAATTTCCGTGACAAATATGGCACCAGTCCTCAAGCATGGAAAAAAGCTTTTGGAATAGGCAGTGATAAGCAGTAGGCTCATTCAACATAATTTAAAATAATTATATTTTTCAATAAATTAAAGAAATTGATTTGAAATATTCAAATATTCAACTTGAAAATACTTTCGTTCATTTTTAATCAGGAACATAGTTTTTTGCCAATAATATTGATCACTTTTCAACCAAAATAAAATTTAATTGATTATTATCAATTGATTTATGTCTTAATTTATCCCCAATTTCTGCGGATAAGATTAGGGATAATTTTTTATTAATTTTGTACGTTAAAGCTTACAAGAATTTAGGTATGTTGCGGGTATACCATTTCGTGTTTCTTTCTTATTATAGGGATATAGAGAACAGGATGTTCCGCCAATAACAATAATAGAATCAGCATAAGGAATATGAGGTACGACAGGAGTTATACCTAAGGTATCAAATATGAAAAACCCTGACAGGATGTCAGGGTTTTTTTATATTCTAAAACTTTTAATTCATAAGTTCGAAAATTAATGGCTGAAATAAAAATATCCCTATTGAACCGATTTTATATAATTTTTGAGGAAATTAAATGAAAGCTATATTAGACCTCTTTCATAAATCATTTTTTACTCAGCTCCAAGTTATAGATTCCAGCAATTAAATTGAATCTCAAACCGAGTCTTTTACCTCTATTTCGATAACGCTCAGCAAAGATTTTGAAGGTTTTAAGCCTGCCAAATACATGCTCAATTCCTATTCTTCTTTTATTGATTTCCTGATTATAGATTTTTAGTTCAGGATCCAATTTACAACGTCTTTTGGCTTTTAAAGGTAACAGACTATTCGGATGCAGAGCATAAATACCCTGATAGCCTTTATCTGCAAGAACAAAGGCTTCTGAAGGAATCAGCTTTATGTTTCTTTTAAATAGCTCGAAATCATGTACAGCACCGCGACTGGTACATAAACTCAGTATTTGCTGAGTCTTGTAGTGAATCATGGCCTGTACTTTGAAGGTATGGGTCTTTTTCTTGCCGCTATAGCTTTTCTTCTGTTTTTTTAGGCCTTTGTATTGGGATTTCTGTGGCATCCACGATCACAACATTCCAGTCTATGCCTTCGCCCTCGGGTAAATCTTTGGGTAAATTAAAAAGATTGGACTGAATCAGGCAGTCTTCAACATGACGGACAATTCTTGAGGCTGTGGGCTCTGAAACCCCGTAACTCGTTGCAACGTGAAATAAGGTTCGGTATTCCCGCCAATAGCTTAGACAGAGCAGAATCTGGTCTTCCAGGCTTAACTTGGGCGGTCTGCCTTTAGTAGGAACAAGTTTCTTCAATTGCTCAACCATTAAATAGAAGGTTGACCATGAGATGCCAGTGTATCGCTTGAACTGAGGATCAGAAAGCTTGTTTGAATCGATGTATTTCATCCGCAGATTATGCACGAATGCTAAGAAATCCGGAGTGCAAATATCAACCAAAAAGAAGATCATTTTTTGATTTATGAAAGAGGTCTATTTTCAAAAGATAATATTCCGAAAAGAGCTTCAAGAGTTTTTTCAAATAGTTTTGATTATGGTTTGGATTTTAACAAGATCAATTTTAGGGAAAGACCTGAGTTATATCGTATTGGTCGGGGAGAACAAGGTGTACTGCTGGTTGAACCCTATAAATCAGAAATTCTGCCTTATTGGAAATTTGCAGATAGAGATAAAGCTAAGATCAGCAGTGAAAAGATTTATTCATTATTTTTAGACTATTTGGATAAGGATGATTTTATTGGTGCAGATATGGCAAGAAAATTTTTGCAAATGGGATACACTCGCGCGCGTAGATATGCCAATCATAAAGGAGGTAAAAAATATAACGGCGCAGTTCCATTAGACAAGAAAGGCTTGAGTGGAGCACATGGCCGTGAACAATTATTAAGAGCAAACTTTGAAGATCAAGATCCCGAAAAAGTAGCTGCTGCTAAAATCTTTAAGCTAAAATGGGATGAAGCTAAATTAAATCAAAAGTATATTCAATTAAAGTTGAAATTTAAATAATTTATGAAAGAAATAGACATTGCAACAAATAAAAAAAACTCACACTAAATGAGATTCAAAGGATACTCTTTTTTTTCAAAAACAGCTTTTAAAAAGCCTCAAATCTCGATTGAATATGGGGGAGAAGCATCAATAATCGTCGACTGATATTAGACGCAAAAAGAAATAAAAATGATCATTTTTTCATCATATTTAATTTTAAAGCAAATGCATTTAAGAGTTTGAATATGGTTTATAAAATGAAATTAAATATGAATAATCAGGTAAAATTTAAAAAAATCACAAATTCTTCATGTCGTATTTTTTAAAATACAAATGTGTAAACATGATTTCTTCAAGATTAAAAAGTAGATAGTACCGATACAGATCGGCAACTTTTCCATCTTTAAGATATTTTTATTTTCAAATGATCAGGACAATGCTGTGAATAATACTGTTGAATCTAATGGTGCAGATCTATCACGAATTATTGAAATGGCGTGGGAGGACAGAACCCCTTTTGAAGCCATAGAGCGTGAGTTTGGGTTAAATGAATCTGCTGTGGTTCGTTTAATGCGGAAAAATTTAAAGTCGAGTAGTTTTAAGTTATGGCGTGAGCGGGTGGCAGGACGTAAAACCAAGCATTTGCAGCTACGTATGCCAGAGGTAATCCGTGGATACTGTACACGCCAATATAAGCACCATTAAGGATTAAAAATGGCAAGGTACTTAACTTTATTGAATTAAATTTATTTTTAAATTAGGTGTATTTTTTAGATAAGTGATTTCTAATTTGAAGTTGATAAACTTGTCACAAGTGGATTAACGTTTGGGTGACGACTGTATGATTGATTTTGACTGATTGATAAAATCAAGAATTATTACAGATCCAGTTTTAGACGCGTAATGAAGGAGTCTATGATGGGTGAAACCCAGAGAATAAAGTAATGTAGTATGAGTCAAATATGAACTTGATATGCTAAGACCCATCTGTAAATTTATTTTTCATAATTTAATGGAACCCTCAAACTGACATAAATAAAGTATGAATATTTGAGATATCCATACTTATCAAAATTTTATTCTACTGCTGCAGATACCTCTTTAACCATTGCTTTCATTCCGCCTAAACTTTCATTCATTAGATACCAAGTACTTGAATCTAAAAATACAATATTGCCATTTTTAGCAGCGTTGGTTTGATTGATCAGATTGTTGTCTAAGACTTTTTTTGCTCCACCATCACCATCAGTAATGGCTGCATTACGGTCAATAACAAATAAGTAATCTGGATTTTTTTCACTAATAAATTCATGCGAAACTGACATGCCATGCGTACCGACTTTAATCGCAGGGTCGGCAGGTGAAAAACCATAAAGATCATGTATCAGCCCGAAGCGTGACCCTACACCATATGCAGATAATTTATTATTATTAACTAAAATCACTAATGCAGTTTTGTCTTTGGTTTTTTCTCTTAAAGTTGCAATCTGTTGGTCTAATATTGCGAGTTGTTGTTCAGCTTCCGCTTTTTTACCGACCATTTCAGCAATATTTAAAGTTTGTTGTTTAAAAGAATTAACCCGATCATTATAGTCCAATTGGTTAAAATAAGTTGGTGCAATACCTTTAATCTGATCGATCAGATTTTCCATACGTGCACTCATGATAATTAATTGTGGTTGGCTTGACGCAATTTTTTCTAAATTTGGTTCTTTTGCGGTTCCGACATCAATATATTGGTCTTTAGAAAAACGACTAAGCGCTTTAGGAAGTGGAGTACCTCTAGGTAGTGCAACTATTTTCTCACTTGCGCCTAATTCTTGAATAGTATTTAAAGAGTTGGTGTCTAAAACGGTAATACGGCTTAATTCTTTAGGAATGCTAATCTCACCAGCTTTACTGGAAAATGTTTGCATCTCGGTAGATGCAGCACTTTGGGATTGAGATGCCGATGTTGTATTTTGTTGAGAGCATCCAACCAATACACTCGCAAAAGCAAGCGCAATGAGTGTTTTTTTTAAAAACATAACAATCTCCTAACTAATAAAAAATAAGCCTAATTTGTGTTGTTGAATGTCTTGAATGGGAATATGAAAATCAAAAATATCTTCTAAAATATCTTCATGCATAATTTGTTTTGGCGAACCTTGGTAAGCAAGAGCACCATTTTTCATTGCAATAATTTGGTCAGCATAAACTGAAGCAAAATTAATATCATGAATGACCACAATGATAGATTTTCCATGATTTAGACTAAGATCTTTCAATACACGCATAATTTGCGCTGAATGTTTCATGTCTAGGTTATTGAGTGGTTCATCTAAAAGAATGTAATCTGTGTCTTGTGCCAATACCATGGCAATATAAGCACGCTGTCGTTGCCCTCCTGAGAGTTCACTTAACTGCTTGGTTCGCATTTCTTCTAAATCCATATAGCCAATCGCTTGATTAATGACGCGATGGTCTTGCTCAGTTAAACGTCCTTGAGAATAGGGGAATCGTCCAAATGCAACCAAGTCTTCTATCGATAAGCGGAGTTCTGTATGATTTGCCTGTTTTAAAATCGCCATTTTTTTAGCCACATCGGCATGATTCATTTTATAAAGATTTTGACCGTCTAAATAAACAGTGCCTGAATCGGCAGAGAGTAAACGGCTCATAATGCCGAGAACTGTACTTTTGCCTGCACCATTTGGACCAATAAATGCGGTAAATTGACCTTTAGCAATTTCTAAGGACACCTGATCGACCACTTTAGTACCATGATAAGATTTATCAATATTTTCTAAGACAATTGCCATTTTTTATTCTCCTTCAGTAGAATCCAGAAGAAATAAATGCCGCCAACAAAGTTAATGATGACACTCAAAGTAGTTTTAAGATTAAGAACATGGAGGACAATCGATTGACCGATTAAAAGTGAAGCGATTGAGACTAAAATAATGCCAGGCAATAAAACTTTATGTTGATGTGTTTTAAAAATTTCTAAACTAATATTCAACACCAATAAGCCGAGAAACATCATCGGGCCTGCCAATGCGGTCGCTGAAGCTAAAGCCAATACGACTAGAATTAAAAAGGTACGACTGGTTTTGTCATAGTTCATTCCTAAATTCAGAGCATGATCTCGACCTAATGCCATCACATCAAAAATATGAAGTTTAGAAAGGCAATACATTAAAATAGGACATATAGTCAGAGTGGCAAGAATTAAAGGTTCTATTTTGACAAAATTAAAACTTGCAAAACCCGCATAAGCTGCGACTTGGAATTCATCGGGATCAAGTAAAACTTGAAAAAATGTGGTCATGCTATCAAATAAAGTTGCACAAATAAGGCCGATTAATAAGAGAAAATAAATATTTTGATCGGCAACTTTACGAAAGATAAAACGATATAACATTAAAGCAAAAATCAGCATGAGAAACAGACTAATAAAATAGTCGGCTACTATATTTAACGAAAGTAAGGTACTGGCACCAAAGATATAGATAATCAGGGTTTTGGATAAATCATAAAGTTTATCCAAACCTAATGTTTGAGGGGTGACTACGCGATTATTTACAATAGTATGAAATATTAGGGTAGAAATACCGACAGCTACACCTGTAACGAGTATCCCCAAAACGGTTTTCAACCGAAGAGATAAAGCATATTGCCAAGCTTCACTCATGTCCCAAAATAAATATACGGCGGTACTGATAAAAATTAAAAGTACGAGAAGCATTAACTTAAGTTGATTAGACATGGCGATATTTCCTAATCAGTAGTGCAAGGAAAATTACGCTACCCAATACGCCCATAATTAAGCTAATAGGAATTTCATAAGGATAAATAACAACTCTACCAAAAATGTCGCACATTAATACCAATAAGGCCCCTAACAAAGCTGTGTGAGGTAAGGTTTTACGTAAATTATCGCCTAGATATAAGCTGACAATATTTGGAACAATGAGACCAAGGAAAGGAATTGCTCCCACAGTAATAATGACTACACCTGTGATTACAGATACTAAAGCTAAGCCAACGAATAAGGTTTTTTTATAATTTAAGCCTAGATTAACAGCAAAATCTTCGCCTAAACCTGCAAGTAAAAATCGGTTTGCGAAAATATAAATTAATACGAGTATTGGGACACTGAAATAAATCAGTTCATATTGTCCATTGAGAATAGTGGAAAAATCACCTTGTAACCAACCTGAGAGGCTTTGTAGAAAATCCATTTGTAATGCAATAAATGTAGTAAAAGCTGAAATAATGCTGCCAAAGATCATGCCTACCAATGGTACAAATACAGTATCTCGATGTTTTAATGTTGATAAAATGCCCATAAATGCCAATGCACCAAGCAGAGTCACTCCAATCGCGAATCCAGTTTTTAAAAATATAGATGCTGTAGGGATTAGAATAATTGAAACCAATACTCCTAGACGCGCGCAGTCATAAAGCCCTGCTGTAGTAGGAGATACAAAACGATTACGCGTCAATGTTTGCATAATTAGCCCACAAACACTTAATCCTGCACCTGCTACAACGATCGCCATTAAACGTGGAAAACGACTGGTCCAAAAAATTTGCCAGTCTTGTATTTGCCCATTTAATAAGCCTTGCCAACTCATATTGCCGACTCCGACAAATAAGGAAATCAGCGCAAATGGTAATAATAAAGCCAACAGGTAGCGGCATTTAATCATCTGATACCTGTTTCATATATTGAATACATCATGAGAAAAGTGAATAAAAAAGGTGATTTATTAATAAATAATTAAAGGTAAAAATAACATAAATTTAATAACTCAAAAAAATGATAATTGTTTCTATTTGTTAAGTATTAACAAATGATAATTATTTTATTTATCTATTATATCTACTTTACGATGAATAATTTTCACTATTTATCTCATATTTTATTCTTTTTATTGCAGTGCTTTTAGCGTGAACTATGCTAAAAAATCGAAGGCTTTTCCAAGAGATCGCATCAATCAAAAGGAGTGATATGATGAGTTAACATGCTTGTCTGAGCTATAGAGCATAATTTAAAGCCGAATTCATCAAGATCATGCTTAAACAAGAAAAATCTTCTGCTTTATTCAGCTGAAATATCAAGCTTGCTGTCAAAATTTGCACCAAAGAGTTTCCAAGCCAAATGAGATTTGAAGCAATTGCATGTCAGCTCAAGAGGACTTTAAGTAGAGTGTAGATATCAAGCTGGCTCAGCAGCAGCCTTAATTCATATTGTGGATGTATAAAAATATTCTTGATTTAAGAAATATAGAGATAAAAAAACCCTGACATCCTGTCAGGGTTTTTCATATTTGATGCCTTAGGTATAACTCCTGTCGTACCTCATATTCCTTATGCTGATTCTATTATTGTTATTGGCGGAACATCCTGTTCTCTATATCCCTATAATAAGAAAGAAACACGAAATGGTATACCCGCAACATACCTAAATTCTTGTAAGCTTTAACGTACAAAATTAATAAAAAATTATCCCTAATCTTATCCGCAGAAATTGGGGATAAATTAAGACATAAATCAATTGATAATAATCAATTAAATTTTATTTTGGTTGAAAAGTGATCAATAAATCAGGAATTCTTTTTAAATTGATCTCAATGAATTTAACGTATTACTGTATTAAAAATTGACATAATTCTATAGCGCTAATACCTAATTTCTGATTTGAGCTTGAGGGAGAAGTTCAGTGCAAATTTTTTGAGATATATTTTAGTAATACTTGTTCAATCTGAGAAAATTGTGAATACTCATGCTCGCATAATTCAAGCTATAAAATTATCTTTTGGGGTTAGGAACTTACTGTGAAAAAGTATCCATTTTCATTTTCTCGTTTGCAAAAAGCATTGCTGGCCGTTGGTTCATTTTCATGTTTGGGGTTAAGTGCAGAAATGGCACATGCTGAGAGTGAAAGTAATACAGCGCAACTTGCCACAATTACAGTGACTGCTCAAACCGCAGAAACTGCTTACTATCAACCACAAGTGAATTTATCAGGTTTTATTCAGCAAAATATTGCTGAAATCCCTGCATCTATTAACACTGTTACTGCTGAACTGATAGCAGATCAACATGCGAAAACATTAAGCGATGTGGTAAAGAACGATGCGTCTGTTGGTGATGGCTATGCACCTATTGGTTACTATGCAAACTTTGTGATGCGTGGATTTAGCTTAAATGCGGGATCAAGTTATTTACTAAACGGTAATTTGCTACGCGGTGAGCAAAATATAGCGCTTGAAAATAAAGAGCAAGTTGAAATACTAAAAGGCATGAGTGCGATTCAAAGTGGAATGTCTACACCGGGCGGAGTAGTGAACTATGTGAGCAAACGCCCCAAAGATGCCCAATCTTTAACCCTTGAAGCAGACAGTCATGGCGGCAGCAGTTTGGCGACTGACCTTGGTGGATGGCTTGGAGACAATCAACAGTTTGGATATCGTGTGAATGCAGCTTATGAAGACATTCACCCGTATGTTGAACATGCTGATGGCAAGCGTTTGTTTGGTTCATTGGCTTTAGACTGGAAAGTTTCAGATCGTTCAAAACTTGAATTTGATCTTGAATCACAGCATCAAAAACAGCGTTCGGTACCAGGTTATCAGCTACTTGGTGGTGAAACTGTACCGACAGGAGTGGAATGGGATCGTTTGCTGGGCTATCAAAGCTGGAGCAAACCAATCACCAATGAAAGTCTAAATACGAGTCTGAAATATAGCTATCAAATCAATGATAACTGGAGCAGCAATCTGTCTGCTTCACAAAGTCGTGTGGTCGTAGATGATTATTCAGCCTTTGCCTACACCTTTGACACTGATGGTAACTATGACATTTATGATTTCCGCAGCCCAGATGACAGTTATCTATCCAATCAATTTAAAACAGGTTTAAACGGAAAATTCAGCACTGGAGCATGGCAACAAAACCTGAGTTTAGAGTTGTCACATGCCTACAAACGCCATACTCAGTATGATGCAATCAATGAATGGATAGGTTCAGGAAATATTAATAATGATCCTATTACCTATACGCCTACGGATAAAGCCTTAGGTAATCATTACAAATCATTGGATAGTCAACAAACAGCCCTCAACGTGTTGGATCAAATCGAATTTAATGATGCATGGTCAGTTTTGGTGGGCGGTAAGCTTTTACATTTAAATGAAAGTGCCTATTCTGCGGATGGCAACAGTATTCGCGACACCGACTTCAATCGCTTCTTGCCACAGCTTGCATTGATGTATCAGCCTTGGCAGAACACTCATCTGTATGCTTCTTATGCCAAAGGAATCAGTGACGGCAGTCAAGCACCGTGGTCTGCCTATGGTAATCCGGATAAAGGCATTGTAGGTAATGCCTTTGAAACATTAGCACCTAGACATTCAAGTCAATATGAGTTGGGGCTTAAACAGCAGTGGCAAACGCTATTGTTTACTGCAGCTTTGTTTGACTTAAAACAAGACCATCAATATACAAATTTAGACAATTACTATGTCACCGATGGTGAACAGTATAATCTTGGTTTGGAATTGGGACTGCAAGGTCAAATGACTCAAAATATTGATATGACATCGACTTTGGCACTGATCCGTTCACGTTTGGAAGATATACAGGTAGATGCTTATAAAGGCCATCAAACTCAAAATGTACCGACGGTTCGTTTTGCCAGTCATGTGTCTTATCAAATGCCTCAAGTCGAAGGTTTACGTTTACTTGCAGGTATGCAATACAGCAGCAGCAAATACGCCAATAAATCTGGCACTGTAAAAGTATCAGGCTATACCGTATTCGATGCAGGTGCAGCCTATAACTTCCGAGCCTATGGTAATGAGAATACAGTTCGAGTCAACGTTGATAACGTATTCAATAAAAAATACTGGCGTGATGTAGGTAGTTTCTTTGGTGATGACTATTTATTCCTTGGCGCACCACGTACCGCACAATTAGCATGGAGCATGAATTTCTAATTGAACAGTGAACCGTACCGGGTTTGTCGGAGACTTTTTTATTTAAGTTAGGCCACCTGACCTAACGGGTTAATCTTATCATAGTACATTGCTTCAAACTCAAAAGGCGATACATAACCCAGTGCACTGTGTACACGCTTTTTATTGAACCAATCTACCCAGTTTAGTGTCGCAAGTTGTACATCTGCTAAACCTTGCCAATCTGCTTTTAGATATTCAATCACCTCTGTTTTGTATAAGCCATTCATCGTTTCAGCCAAAGCATTATCGTATGAATCACCAGTCGTACCGACTGATGCTCGTAAATTTGCTGCTTCTAAACGATTGGTATAGCGAATGGAAAGATATTGCACACCTCTGTCACTATGATGAATCACGTTCTTTGGCATGCCTCGATCATGCAATGCTTGCTCCAGTGCATCGAGCACCATGTTTGTATTCATACGTGTTGATACTTTCCATCCAACAATTGCTCGTGAGAACACATCAATAATAAAGGCGGTATAGACCCAGCCTGAATTTGTTTGAATATACGTGAAGTCACTGACCTGAGAAGCACTGCTTCGCAAGGGTCAGGCTGATCAGCACTAAAATTGCGTTTCACCAAGTCATCTGCTCGTTTTTGATCATCTCGGCTACGGGTAGTTTGTTTATTCTTACCACGCCAAACACCTTGTATACCTAGTTTTTGCATCAATCGAGCAACTGTACAGCGCGCAATAATATAGCCTTCACGTTTCAGTTTTTGCCAAACTTTACGTACACCATATCGACCTGAACTTTCCTTCCAAATTCGTTTAATTTGTTCAGCATGATGCAAGTCATGTAAATCTCGTTTCGCTCGATGTTCTGGATTGTCCGCGAGATCTAAAGTCCGGTAATAGGTTGAAGGTGCGATCGGTAAAATTCTACAAATCGCCTCGACTCCGTACAGCTCTTTATTATTATGGATAAAATCCACCATTATTTGTGTGGGCGGTCGAGCTCCGCCTGGGCGAAAAAAGCTGCTGCTTTGCGTAAAATTTCATTGGCATGCTTTAATTCTTTGATTTCACGTTCCATTTGCTTCATTTTTTCTTGATCAGATATCTGTTGTACTTTGACAGGATTTTGTTGATCTAAATATTTCTGATACCAAATACGAAGTGTTTCAGGCGTACAACCAATCTTAGGTGCAATAGCTGTGATTGCGGCCCAATTCGATGGATAATCTTTTTCGGATTCAATCAATAATTGAACCGCTCTTTCTCTGATTTCAGGGGTATATTTTAATTTTGTCATCGGGATAGTCTCTCAGAATATTGACTCTCCGACAAACCCGGTACGGTTCACAGTGTGTTAAAAATAAAAGTTGTCTGCTTATTTGATGCAGATAACTTTTATTTTTAAATATTTCAATGCTTTAAGCTATTTTTATAAATTAAAATTAGATGAGATAATCACTCACTTTTATATTTAAAAGCATTCCCGTAGTGGTCAAGCAATATATAGATATGGGGGAGGAGGCCATAATTCATCTAATCGCCATATCAAGATGTAGAGTGTCCATCAAAACTTTGACTTTGATTGCTCTCTATCCTTCTTATAAAAAATATTCCCAAATAATATAGCCTAAACCAAAGCCAAGAAATGCATAAATGGTGATGATAAAAAACACAAAAAGAGCATTATTTTTTCTTTTTAACGCTTTCATGTAAAAATCTCTACTGTATCTTTAAGATGAAATAATTATCTAATGTTTAGATTTAAACATGTAGATACAAAAAATGATTAAAAAAATATAACAGATTTATGTGTTTTAATTCATCTGTTATAGTTGTAAGTACAAATACAATAACATGCATACAAATTTTGAGAATGAATTAAGACTTTAAAATGGTAAAAAGTATAAATGACTATCTAAGATGATTATTAGACCTCTTTCATAAATCAAAAAATGATCTTCTTTTTGGTTGATATTTGCACTCCGGATTTCTTAGCATTCGTGCATAATCTGCGGATGAAATACATCGATTCAAACAAGCTTTCTGATCCTCAGTTCAAGCGATACACTGGCATCTCATGGTCAACCTTCTATTTAATGGTTGAGCAATTGAAGAAACTTGTTCCTACTAAAGGCAGACCGCCCAAGTTAAGCCTGGAAGACCAGATTCTGCTCTGTCTAAGCTATTGGCGGGAATACCGAACCTTATTTCACGTTGCAACGAGTTACGGGGTTTCAGAGCCCACAGCCTCAAGAATTGTCCGTCATGTTGAAGACTGCCTGATTCAGTCCAATCTTTTTAATTTACCCAAAGATTTACCCGAGGGCGAAGGCATAGACTGGAATGTTGTGATCGTGGATGCCACAGAAATCCCAATACAAAGGCCTAAAAAAACAGAAGAAAAGCTATAGCGGCAAGAAAAAGACCCATACCTTCAAAGTACAGGCCATGATTCACTACAAGACTCAGCAAATACTGAGTTTATGTACCAGTCGCGGTGCTGTACATGATTTCGAGCTATTTAAAAGAAACATAAAGCTGATTCCTTCAGAAGCCTTTGTTCTTGCAGATAAAGGCTATCAGGGTATTTATGCTCTGCATCCGAATAGTCTGTTACCTTTAAAAGCCAAAAGACGTTGTAAATTGGATCCTGAACTAAAAATCTATAATCAGGAAATCAATAAAAGAAGAATAGGAATTGAGCATGTATTTGGCAGGCTTAAAACCTTCAAAATCTTTGCTGAGCGTTATCGAAATAGAGGTAAAAGACTCGGTTTGAGATTCAATTTAATTGCTGGAATCTATAACTTGGAGCTGAGTAAAAAATGATTTATGAAAGAGGTCTATTATTGATAGCATTATAAATACACTCAACGACATGAGATAAAGCTGATTCAATCCGATCATTAAAGTCAAAAGAACAATTGATACGTAAAAAATTATTTTGTTTCGCAAAGTTTGCATTGAATAAAATGCTGGGTGCAATACTAATATTTCGATCTAATAATGCCTGATAAATATGTGTACTATTGATATATTCGGGTAGTTCAATCCATAAGAAATAACCCGCTGGATAATATTCAACTTCACAACCCTTAGGTAAATTTTCTTTAAGATATTGATAAAATTGTTTTTTATTTCGTTGTAAAGACACGCGTAAGTTTTTTAAATGTTTCTCATAATGGCGGTGTGATAAATATTCAACTAATGCATTTTGAATAAATGGATTGACCGATAGCGTACTCATCAATTGAATATGTTGAATATGTTCAGAAAATTTCCCCGCATAGACCCAACCAATACGAAAGCCTGCGCCTAATGTTTTAGAGAAGGAAGAGCAATGTAGAACCAAATTTTGCTGATCAAAGTATTTCATTGATAAAGGTTTTTTCTGATCATAATACAGTTCTTCGTAAACATCATCTTCAATCAAATGAATTTCATGCTGATGAAGCAACTTTGCCAATTGAAATTTAATTTCATCCTTGACTGTAAAACCAATAGGGTTATGACAATTCAGCATGAGTAGGCAGACTTTAATGGGATATTTTTGAATGGCTTGTTCAAAGGCGTTCAGATCAATTCCGTGTTCGGGATGTGTTGGAATAGTGATCACTTTCAAACCTAAACGTTCTGCTGCTTGCCAAGCACCATAAAAAATCGTTTGTTGTAATAAAATATAATCACCTGTTTTTGTCATCGCCTGTAAGGACAAGTTCAAGGCATCCAATCCACCCGAGGTAATAACAATGTCTGATGGGTCCGTTTGAATTCCTTGCATACAATAGCGTTGAGCAATCAATTTACGTAAAGCAAAATTACCGGGTGGTAGGCTAGGGGTTTGTTCATAGCTCAGTCTATGACGAGCAAGTTGTCCCAAAGTCTGAATCAATTTTGGTGAGTAGAGTAATTGGCTATTCGGAAAAGCGGTTCCGAAAGGAATGAGATGATCGGGTTGGATAGATTTTAAATATTGAAATACAGTCGAGTTAATTTCAATCTTGGGATTTAGTGTGACATTTTGATTTTGTTCATTATTTGAAAGTTCTTGTGCGACGACAAAATAACCAGACTTCTCTTTTGAATAAATGAGTCCCTGTGCTTCAAGTTCTTGATATGCATTCATGACAGTAATCAAACTCAAACCTGATTGTTCTGCTTGATGGCGTAAGGAAGGCAATTTTTCATTGGCTTTCCAAGTTCCATTTTCAATTAGCAGTTTCAGGCTGTTCGCAAGTTTTTCAGATTTATACATAAAAATTCAGTTCATCATAATGTAAGCAGAATATAGATAGATCAAGCTATTCATATTCTTTTATCATAGTTCCCTCCTATAGCAAGTCAACTCAGTCCAATCCTCTTTTTTCTATTCAAATATCGTGAGGTAATTCCAAAGCCAAGGAGAGTGGACAAAGCAAAAAGAGAGAAAATATAACAGTGATGTAAATGCTATTTTCATCTGTTATATTTTATCTTGTGATTTTTGTAGCTATACTTTTCTTTTGCATCCTACCAAAATCTTTCTGCTCTATTGAGCCATTATTTTTTATTGAAGATGTCTGTATCTAATATGATGCTACATATTGATTAAAAAGGTGAGTAGCTCGATGAACCTGTAGATTTAAGCTAAAGGGTGATGCAATGTGTGTGACAGAGAAATTAAATACACTCTTAGAACTTATAGAAATACAGGTTATTTCTGAACAATTGAAGCATAAATTGCAGCAGCAATATGTCAATTTAGAAGCAACCTTATTACGTGCCAAAGTTTTACGTGAATTTTCAAAGTTGAAAGTTCACTATATTATTCAATCTGAAATTCAAGCACAGCAAGCAAGTTTGGCCTTTCTTTTTTCACCTTTTATTTTAGCGAACCTCAATAAAACAGTTATTTATAATACACCAGCATCCTTACCTGTTCTGAATATTTTGAATAAGTACTATCCGCTTGAACAAAAGCAAAACGTGAAAATAGATGATGTTTTGAACACTTTAAATATTTATTTAGATCTCAGTTTCACTGAATTAGAAGAAACTGATTTCTTATATTTTTCGATGATTAAAGCCCTGTGTAGAGCAGATATTTCAAGTATTTTTGTCATTACAAATTTGAAAATTGATCCTGCAAAAAAAGAGGAATTAGAAACATTTTTTAAAGTGAATATCTACTTGATTAATACACAACATCATCAAAAAATGATCGATAGTGATGCGCTGAATATTCGTAAATTATTATTTAAAAACAAAGATGCAGAATACACTAAGTTGTGTGAAGAGTTTTCAGTCATCAATGCTGAATTACTTCAGTATTGTGATAGTTATAATAAGCATCAATCCATCCATTTAATTGAAGATATGTTCTATTCTGAACATATTTATGAAAAATTATCTGTTTATGCTGAATATATGCAAACCTGTTTACAACATCAAAAGTCTGTATTTAGACCGCATTTTTAGCTGTATGAATAACAGTAAATGGTCTGAGATATTCTGAAGGGTGCTGTTCTTAAATTTTGCTAAAATTTTATTGGAAATTTAATAAATTCAGAACATCTATAATTCACTTCATAAAAATTTCATTTATAGAAAAATAATATTGAATCATTTTAAGCATTCTTAAGATCGAAATCTAAAGGTGATTTCTTTTGCCTAACCAACTCTCTGATAAGTACAATGTTCATTAACTATGTATGTTCATCATGCCTACTTGCATTTTTTGCATACAAATGTAGTGAGTGAACGACGATAGCGTTCATTTTAATTACACCGAAAACACCCAAGAACTCAATAGAACTCAATAGAACTCAATAGAACAATTAAAACACGTAATCAAAAACATCCTGTCCATTTAAATGAACAGTAAATCATGAATAAGTGGATAGGGATTTCTATACTGAATATTACACATGATGGTTAAACTAGAATTGCTAAATAAGTATTTTCTCATGCTTCAATTGTGCATAGAAAAAAATTTATTAACTGAATTATTGTTGAATTAAAGGTGTTTGATCTTAATTTGAAATAGCCACTAAAACGGCTATACAGCATGATTTAGGTAAATATCTGTGGTTTATATAACCGAATATAAGATTTATCGTAAAAAAGGAATATTTTATGATGAAAAAATTAATGTGGGCTTTAATTCCCATGACATTAACAACGGTAGCATGGTCTGCTACGGCTAAACAGCCTAACGTGCTACTCATTGTAGCAGATGATTTAGGGTATTCGGATATTGCGCCTTTTGGCGGAGAGATTTCCACTCCAAATTTAACTAAGCTAGCAAAAAGTGGGACAATCATGTCTGATTTTCATGCTGGTCCAACCTGTTCAGTCACACGATCTATGCTATTAACCGGTAATGATTCAGGTGTTGAGGATTCTGCTCCATTATCGGACATAAACATGACAATCGTATTGTCTAACTCGCCCGATTTTTCTAATTGATCCAATATTCGTCCGACATTATGATCCAAATTATCAATCATAGCCGCATAAACCTGCATGGTTTTGGTTTGTTCCGCTTTTTGTGCAGGTGTTAATTTATCCCATGAAGGTAATTTATCCGCAAAAGGATTATTTGCTTTGGTATTTTTTGGAATAAGACCAAGTTCAATTTGTTTGTTTAAACGCTTTTGACGAATAGCATCATAGCCATCCTGATAAGCGCCTTTGTATTTATTCAGATATGCATCAGGGGCTTGTAAAGGCCAATGAGGTGCTGTGTAAGCGACATAAGCGAAGAAAGGTTGATCTTTTTTTCGATCATCTTTTAAATAAGATAAAATCTTATCAGTATAAAAGTCTGTTGAATAAAAATCTTTAGGTAGCTTAGCAACTTGACCGTCTTCTTTATATTTTGCAGGATAGCCCTGAAAGAGTCCCTGATCTTTAAAATGATCTGCACCACCTGGAACTAAAACAAAGGAGCGATCAAAACCTCTAGCATTGGGTAAACTATCATCACTTCCACCTAAATGCCATTTCCCTGCAATATAAGTACGGTATCCATTATTTTTTAATATTTCAGGTAAAGTCATGACCTGTTTATTGAGTTTACCCTCATAACCCACTTTACCCATTTGCTCTGGTTGTAAATACTCAGCCATCGTTCCTAAACCAGCTTGATGGTTATCATTAGGCACAAAAGATCACACTGATGGTATTCGTAAGTGGGTTGATGAAACTTTTGATAATAGTATTGAAAATATGGGTAAAACAAATTCCTATATAGCACTCGGTCCACAATGGGCGCAGGTTTCCTCTACACCGTATCCATATTTTAAAAGTTATTTAGCGAATGGCGGAATTCACGTTCCAGCAATTATTAAATATCCAAATTCGAAACAAAAGAATGATATTAATCATAATTTTATGAGTGCAATGGATTTTACCCCGACTATTTTGGATATCACCAAAATTAAACGTCCTGAAACCAACGATGGTCATAAATTATTGGCTCTAGAAGGTCGTTCATTCCTACCAACATTGAAAGGTAAAAAACAGGCTGAACGTGGAATTGGTTGGGAATTTAATACACGACGTGCATACTATAAGGGGGATTGGGCTATTCAGATGCAAGCTCCACCTTATGGAACTGGTCAATGGGAACTTTACAATCGCAAAAATGATCCAATTTTGATCAATAATCTAGCAGATAAAGAAGTTGGAAAAACCGCGCAGCTTGCAAAAGAGTGGGATCAATATGCTCAACATGTAGGTGTGGTGAACGCACCTGTTCGCTATAAATATGGTCAGATGAACTGTTTTTATAATACGTGCATACAGCCCGACTTTTTAAAGAATCCCAACTAATCTAAATTTATCGGGTATATGTTAAATTTTGAGTTTAATGTATACCCACTAACGGATTTAATATGACAGGAAGTCAGATGAAAAATATCTCTCTTGCTCTTTCGTTCAGCCTACTACAGGTTGCATGCTCACAACATACTTCGAATCCTCAGGAAGATGTAAACCCAGTGATTAAATTAGGTAATTTGGAAGCTTGTAAAAGTTATTCGGGATTACCTAAAGGTTGGTTGGAAAGTGAAACTTCGGGTATGGTTTCAATCCAAGGCGGCAGTTTTAATATAGGCAACAATCATGCCTATCCTGAAGAAAAATCAATCTCAAATTCTCAGCGTAAAGTCGATGATTTCTATATTGATACCACTGAAGTCACCAATGCCCAATTCCAATCTTTTGTCGATGCTACAGGTTATGTCACGGAGGCCGAAAAGCAGGGCGAAGCCGCTGTATTTATTCAGCCAGATCAGACTGTTAATGATTTGGGGTGGTGGAGGCTAGAAAAAGGAATCTCATGGAAATATCCTTGGGGCAAGCAAGCAAAAAGAAAGATTTTACCAAATGAACCCGTTCGATTAACTACACTGAAAGATGCCGTTGCATACGCAGATTGGTTAGGTCGAGAAATACCGACTGAAGAGCAATGGGAGTATGCTGCAAAATCCTTTACCAAAGAAGAAGATGTTGCGGCCGAACATCAGGGAAAGCATGTTAACGCCAATGTGTGGCAAGGCAATTTCCCTTATCAAAATGAGGTTCAGGATGGTTTTCCTGATGTTGCTCCAGTCGGTTGTTTTGAAGCCAATCCTTATGGTTTATACGATATGATCGGTAACGTTTGGGAATATACGCGAAGTCCATTTTCTGGAAATCATGATGATCACATGGGCAATCATGCACAAATCAAAACAGAGTTCTCCAATATAGCCAATAATTACACCATCAAAGGTGGTTCTTATCTTTGTGCCGATAATTATTGTGCTCGATATCGCGCCAGCGCCAGACAATCGCAGGAAGCGAATTTGGCCATCAGTCATGTAGGATTTCGAACCATCAAAAATAAAAATGCTGTAAACCAGAAATAATCTATTCCAAAAACTCGATAGATTTTAATATTTTCATACCTGTTTTATAGTTTACTGAAACATATTTTTATTCATCTCTTGAGTTTCTTGAGTCTAAAAACAAAAAAGTCACTCCTATCAATATATGACTGACTTTTTTATATTGAGTTTTTAGTGTCAATAGAAAAATTCTTGCTTCGTTCACCATCAAAAACGGTCTACTTTTAATGCTTATTTAATAAACAAAAGAACAAACATGAATTTTACTCATCTTGGTGTTAGATAAAATCATTTTTATTCATGTAATGTTTCAGGTATAAATTACTGCATAAAGAAGTTCAGGTTTTATCTAAGAAATTAGGGTAGCAGATCACCATGAGTAAAGAATTTACATGTTCGATTAAGAGCATCAGTTTCGATGAAAACTATAGCCCTTCAGACAATACCCGTCTTACGACCAATTTTGCGAATTTGGCGAGAGGAGAGAGTCGCCAAGAGAACTTGCGCAAAACTTTAAAAATGATGAACAATCGCTTCAATAGCTTGGCACATTGGGATAATCCTAAAGCAGATCGTTATTCTATCGAACTTGAAATTATTTCCGTTGATATTGATATTGAGGGCAACGGTGAAAACTTTCCAGCGATTGAAATATTGAAAACCAATATTGTGGATCACAAAAATAATCAACGCCTTGCAGGCATGGTCGGAAATAGTTTTTCTTCATATGTACGTGACTATGATTTTAGTGTGGTATTGCCCGAGCATAATAAAAATCAAACCAAATTGAGTACCCCAGAAAATTTTGGCGATTTACACGGTAAGCTGTTTCAATATTTTGTAAATTCAGAGGCATACAAGGCAAAATTTAATAAAGCACCTGTCATTTGTCTTAGTGTTTCAAGCAGTAAGACTTATCATCGCACTGCAAATCAGCATCCTGTTTTGGGTGTTGAGTACCAACAAAATGAATTTTCGCCGACAGATCAATATTTCGCGAAAATGGGTTTAACTGTTCGTTATTTCATGCCTGCAAACAGTGTTGCACCTTTAGCATTTTATTTTAGCGGTGATTTGGTCGATGATTACACCGATCTTGAGCTGATCAGTGCGATTAGCACGATGGAAACATTCCAAAAGATCTACCGTCCTGAAATTTACAATGCCAATTCAGCGGCAGGTCTAGTGTATCAACCAAGTTTGAAATACCAAGATTATTCATTGACTCAAATTGTTTATGACCGTGAAGAACGTAGCCAATTGGCAGTTAAGCAAGGCAAATTTACTGAAGAGCAGTTCATCAAACCGTACCAAGAAATTCTTGCGCAATGGGCTAAGAGCTACACCGCCAAACAAAATGCTGCTTAATTAACCGAAATATAGAAGATTATGATGAAAATATTATTACCGACTTCAACTGCTGGTAGCTTACCAAAACCGTCTTGGCTTGCAGAACCAGAGAAACTTTGGTCACCTTGGAAGTTAGAAGGTGAGCAACTGATTGAAGCCAAACAAGATGCTTTGCGTTTATCATTGCAACAACAAGTACATGCAGGAATTAATATTGTCAGTGATGGCGAACAAACTCGCCAACATTTTGTCACCACGTTTATTGAGCACCTTGATGGTGTTGATTTTGAGAAACGTGAGACTGTTCGAATTCGTAATCGTTATGACGCCAGTGTCCCGACAGTCGTTGGTGCTGTGAGTCGCCAAAAGCCAGTTTTTGTAGAAGATGCTAAGTTTTTACGTAGCCAAACCGATCAGCCAATTAAATGGGCACTGCCTGGTCCGATGACCATGATCGATACCTTGTATGATAATCATTACAAAAGCCGCGAAAAACTTGCTTGGGAGTTTGCCAAAATTCTCAATCAAGAAGCAAGAGAATTAGAAGCTGCAGGTGTCGATATCATTCAGTTTGATGAACCTGCTTTTAATGTATTCTTTGATGAAGTGAACGATTGGGGTGTTGCGACTCTAGAGCGGGCACTTGAAGGCCTGAAATGTGAGACAGCTGTTCATATCTGCTATGGCTACGGTATTAAAGCCAATACAGATTGGAAAAAGACATTGGGCTCAGAATGGCGCCAATATGAAGAAGCTTTCCCTAAGCTACAACAATCTAAAATCGATATTATTTCACTTGAATGTCAAAACTCTCGTGTACCCATGGATCTGATTGAACTTATTCGCGGTAAAAAAGTCATGGTTGGGGCTATTGATGTCGCAACCAATACGATTGAAACACCAGAGGAAGTCGCGAATACTTTGCGAAAAGCACTTCAGTTTGTCGATGCAGATAAACTCTATCCTTCGACCAACTGTGGCATGGCCCCTTTATCCCGCCAAGTCGCAAGAGGCAAGCTGAATGCTTTAAGTGCAGGTGCAGAAATTATTCGTAAAGAACTCACAACATAGAAATTAGCTTTAGTGTGAGATGTAAAGGGTTACCTGTTTGTTGAATTTATTATTTATGATCGAACTGGTAGTCCTTACATCAATGCCGACGCAGTGCAAGTAATCGCAGAACTCATTTAAACCATCTCTCTACGTTATGAAATCATAAGATAGAGCTCAATACGAAAAAAGCTACGGTTCAATTTAGGAACAAAGTGATGATTGAAGCAACAGACTTTAGAAATGCGATGTCTTTTTTAACAAGTGCAGTCAATGTTGTGACCACGGTAGGTGCATCAGGTCGTCACGGATTTACTGCGTCTGCTGTGTGTAGTGTCACTGACACCCCTCCAACATTATTGGTCTGCATGAATAAAGCCTCTAGCTCACATGCACACTTTATTGAAAATAAAATTTTAACAGTGAATGTGCTGGCTGCTCATCATGAGCATCTGTCTAAAGCATTTTCGTCTAAAATTAGTTCAGACGAACGCTTTAAGCATGCCACATGGACACAATTAGAAACTGGCGCACCTGTTTTAAAAGATGCTTTGGTCAGTTTCGATTGTGAGATTGAGCAAATTCAGGAAGTCGGAACGCACACTATTTTAATGTGTCGTGCTGTTGCAATTCAACGCAGCGAGCATGAACATGGTCTTGCTTACTTTAATCGTGCTTATCATGCTGTAGGTGAGATAGAAACTGCTTAAATTTTATATTTAAATGTTCATAAGTCAGGTCATAGAATTAATCATTCAGTTCTGAGTTATTTTGACGATTATAATAGTCAATCTATAAATATGAATAATGTGAACGACTCAGATTTTTGGCTCAATTGAGAGAGCGTTCAGTATTCACTCTAGAATTTCCTTCAACGTATACATGAGAAATAATTCGGTGTGGTGCTTAACCATCTTTATTTCAATTGCTCAATTCAGTCAATGCATCAAATTACTGACTTAAGATAGCTCCACGAGAGTAGTTCATATACTATTTTTTAAATTAAGCTACGAAGTTCATTGGCTGTCTGACGCAATAACGGCAATACCTGTTGAATCAAATATTCTTCGCTTGTGAGGTTGGTTTGGGACATGCAGTTTAGAGCACCAATCACTTGTCCTTTTGTATTTAATACGGGTACAGCCAGTGCAATAATCCCTAGTTCGTGTTCTTCTTTTGATAAACAAGCATCTGATAAAGCAATCGTTTTGAGTTGTGAACCGTACCGGGTTTGTCGGAGACTTTTTTATTTAAGTTAGGCCACCTGACCTAACGGGTTAATCTTATCATAGTACATTGCTTCAAACTCAAAAGGCGATACATAACCCAGTGCACTGTGTACACGCTTTTTATTGAACCAATCTACCCAGTTTAGTGTCGCAAGTTGTACATCTGCTAAACCTTGCCAATCTGCTTTTAAATATTCAATCACCTCTGTTTTGTATAAGCCATTCACCGTTTCAGCCAAAGCATTATCGTATGAGTCACCCGTTGTACCGACTGAAGCTCGTAAATTTGCTGCTTCTAAACGATTGGTATAACGAATGGAAAGATATTGCACGCCTCTGTCACTATGATGAATCACGTTCTTTGGCATGCCTCGATCATGCAATGCTTGCTCTAATGCATCGAGCACCATATCTGTATTCATTCGTGTAGATACTTTCCATCCAACAATGGCTCGTGAGAACACATCAATAATAAAGGCGGTATAGACCCAGCCTGAATTTGTTTGAATATACGTAAAGTCACTGACCTGAGAAGCACTGCTTCGCAAGGGTCAGGTCGATCAGCACTAAAATTGCGTTTCACCAAGTCATCTGCTCGTTTTTGATCATCTCGGCTACGGGTGGTTTGTTTATTCTTACCACGCCAAACACCTTGTATACCTAGTTTTTGCATCAATCGAGCAACTGTACAGCGCGCAATAATATAGCCTTCACGTTTCAGTTTTTGCCAAACTTTACGTACACCATATCGACCTGAACTTTCCTTCCAAATTCGTTTAATTTGTTCAGCATGATGCAAGTCATGTAAATCTCGTTTCGCTCGATGTTCTAGATTGTCCGCGAGATCTAAAGTCCGGTAATAGGTTGAAGGTGCGATCGGTAAAATTCTACAAATCGCCTCGACTCCGTACAGCTCTTTATTATTATGGATAAAATCCACCATTATTTGTGTGGGCGGTCGAGCTCCGCCTGGGCGAAAAAAGCGGCTGCTTTACGTAGAATCTCATTGGCGCGTTGCAGTTCTTTATTTTCGCGTTCAAGTTGTTTAATGCGTTCTTGGTCTGAAAGCTGCTGTACTTTGATTGGATTCTGTTGATTCAAATACTTCTGATGCCAGGAACGTAGTGTTTCAGGAGTACAGCCAATCTTAGGTGCAATTGCTGTGATTGCAGCCCAATTCGATGGATAATCTTTTTCAGATTCAATCAATAATTGAATCGCTCTTTCTCTGATTTCAGGGGTATATTTTGGTTTTGTCATTGGGACATTCTCTCAAGAAAGTTGGTCTCCGACAAACCCGGTACGGTTCAACATGTATAACTAAGTAGCGCATCCGAGACATCAGATATGACGGTGCATACTGAATAGTGCTACTTTGAAAAAGGTAGCCTAGAAAGCATCAATCACTAGGCGGCAAGTGGAATTAAATTATGGAGCGCTTTAACGATATAGAAAATAAATCTTTAACAAATTAATAACAGTCTATACTCACCCTCTTTTTCAGTCGGAGCTCTATGAACACAAGGTAATACCTGTTGTGTTGGATGATCTACTGCCAGTCGCCAAAGATGACCTGAGCCTAAATTCACAGGTTTTGCAGCAGATTTAGGCTGATAATGCAAGTCAAAGAAATAGTCTTCCAAAAATGCTTCAAATTCAGCTTCTGGGCCATCATGTAATTTTTTGAGTTTTTCCCTGATTTCTGGAATCAAAATTTTTTGTTCAACTTGATCATGAGGCATGATATCACTTGCAGGACCATGATAAGTACATAAAAAAGTATCTGTTTCGATGGGGGAGCGATCAATATGATAGGAATATACATCTGTTGAAATGAAATCTAGCTCTTCATCCCGTTCGTAGCTTTTAAGAAGATTAAGTGAAGGCGATGCTCCGAAATCAGTTAATAACTGGATATCTTTTAAGATCATTTCTCTTGCCAAATGACCTTTTTCTGAAAGTTGTAATGCCAAAAGCTCTTCAACAGAAACTTCTGTAATATTCTCTTTTAGCTCAAGTTTAGCCACAATCTCTTTAAAATCGCCAACTAAATCTCTATGCCAGCAAAGGGCATTCATATCTCCATTAAAATTCGAATTTATAAGTTCAGAAAAAGTAGAAACGACTCCAATTTGAGCGTTGCCAGAAAATGTATTCTTCATATCATAATTAAATAATCAACGATGGTGAGTAATATACACTCAGGTTTATAGAAATGCAGCGGAATTAACGAGTTAAATGCTCTTACAGAATATTAGCAAATACTCAATGACAGAAACAAAGGTGGGTTAACCAATCTTAATCATCATGAAAAAGTTGATCAGCAATTTTTTAATAGATTTGTCGCAAAATGCTAAGTGCCTGTCGTATTATGTAAAGTGAGGGCTATTCTGAGTGTTGTAGTTTTAATGAATGCTTTTGAAGCACCCAATAAAAATACAGCATGGATAGGAAAGTGAAATTGAATAAAGCGATACGGTTCTACGAATCTGGTTCACCAGAAGTAATGTGTTATGAAGATGTAGAGGTCGGAGAGCCATCGGCTGGGCAAGTACGTTTACGCCATGTTGCTGTTGGTTTGAATTACGCAGATACATATTTCCGTAACGGTACTTAGCCTAGACAACCTTTTTTATTTTTAGCTCACAAATGAATTATAAAAAGACTATTAATAAAATAATCCCCAATATCAGACGATACCAAGCAAATACTCTTAACGTGTGTTTTTCTACAAATTTAACTAAGGCTTTAACCACCAAAAATGCAGCAATAAATGCAGCTACAAAACCGACTGAAATATTTATTAAATTATCCGAAGTGAGGACATCAGCATTACGGATTAAATCGTAAGTTGCCACTCCCAACATGGTTGGCATGGCAAGGAAAAAAGAAAATTCTGTTGCTGCTTTACGGGATAAGCCAGAGAGCATTCCGCCAATAATGGTTGCGCCCGATCGAGATGTACCCGGAATCATGGCAACGCATTGTGCAAGACCTACAAGAATGGCTTGCTTTAAACTAATGTCTGTAGCTTCAATAGTTTTAGGCTCAAACTTGCTTGCTTCGACTGCAAAAATAATGAGTCCACCAATGATCAGTGCACAAGCGACCACAACAGGGCTAAACACAACGTGTTTAATAAAATCGACAGCGAATATTCCAATAATGACGGCAGGAAGAAAGGCCATAAATACATTGAGCGCAAAGCGTCGAGCATGTAGATCCCCAGAAAAAAAACCTTGTAATAATACTATGATTTTTTGTCGATATAACCAGCAAACAGCAAGAATAGCCCCCAATTGAATAACGACTTCGAAAGCACGCCCAGAATCCGATTGGAAATCAATCAGGTGACCAAAGAGTATTAAATGTCCTGTGCTGGAAATAGGTAAAAACTCGGTTAAACCTTCAATTAATCCCAAAAAAAAGGCTTTAAGCAGTTCAAGATTTTCCATGTGTGTAATCATTATCGTCATCAATTTTTGATTCCTTTTAATCTATTTTTTGTTATTTATAAACAAAACAGAATCAAATTTTACGAAAATTTTACGCTCTATGTATTTTGATGAATAGAGAATTTACGCATGCTTTTTAGATACTAGACCGTGGAATATCCCCAAGTTTAGGATGGAAAAGATGAGTGCTACATTCATAGCGCCTCAAAAAGTACAGCATCCAAGAATGTGCTTCGTACAGATACTTAAAAATCATCGCTATATCAAGATCAATAACAGGTCTATTTCGCACTCGTTGAAGAGGAGTGAAATGCCATGTTAGTGTTTATTTTACTTTTGCTCATTGTGATGGTTCTTGCTTATCCTTTAGGTAAATATCTTGCGGCAATCATGCAAAATCGTGAGATGAAAATTGACCCTGTATTCAACTGGATTGAAAAACCAATCTATGCTGTGTTGGGGACAAATCCTAAAATTGGCATGAACGTGAAGACCTATTCACTGAGTTTTTTGCTGAGTTGCTTGGTACTAGGCGTAGTGACTTGGATTTTATTTATGACCCAAGCCAGCTTGCCATTTAACCCAAATAACGCACCGAATATGTCGTGGGATTTGGCATTACACACCATGATCTCATTTTTAACTAATACCAATCAGCAACACTATTCAGGGCAGGCTCAACTGTCTTATTTGTCGCAAATGGTGGGTATTGTGGGCATGCAAATCATTACACCCATGATGGGTTTAGCCATGGTTGTCGCCACCGTTCGAGCATTGTTTTATAAGCACTCGAACACTTTGTCAGAAGAAGAACAGAATGCAGGTTTTGGTACAAAAGTTCAAAAAATTAATATCGGTAACTATTGGGCAGATGTGATTCGCCCAACATTCCGTTTTTTAATTCCACTGTGTATGGTGTGGTCGCTATTGCTCACTAGCCAAGGTGTACCGTCTACATTTCAGGGCGGCCCTAAAGTTCAAGTCATCGATCAAACGACTGAATTGAAAACTCAAAAAATTCCATTAGGTCCAGTTGCACCCATGGTGGCAATCAAACAGTTGGGCAGTAACGGTGGTGGTTGGTATGGGCCGAATAGTAGTGTGCCACTGGAAAACCCAACACCATTATCAAACTTTTTAGAAATGTTGGCGATTCTTCTGATTCCAGTTTCTGTGATTTTCATGTTGGGTTTTTTCACCAAGCGTGCAAAATTTGCTGGCTTTGTTTTTGGCACAATGTTGTTGATGTCTGTTATTTCGGCAAGTAGTGCAATTTGGTCTGAGAGTCTTTCATCTACAGCCACACAGCTTTATGCAATGGAAGGAAAGGAAGTTCGTTTTGGCGAAGCTTCCTCGGCACTTTGGGCAGCCGTGACCACGCAAGTCAATAATGGTTCTGTCGATATGATGCATGACTCATCTGCACCACTCACAGGGTTTGTGGCTTTATCCAATATGCTGATCAATGCCATTTGGGGAGGGATTGGTTGTGGTTTACAGCAATTCATTATTTACCTGTTTTTGGCTGTGTTTATTGCGGGTCTAATGACTGGGCGTACACCTGAATTGTTTGGTCGAAAAATTGAAGCGGGTGAAATTAAACTCTTGGCGGTGGTGATATTAATTCAACCGATTGTAATTTTAAGTTTAACGGCTGTGACTTTATTTTTCCCTGAATTAACGGGTAATAGTAATCCGCAATACCATGCTGTCTCACAAGTACTGTATGAATATGTTTCTGCATTTGCCAATAACGGTTCAGGCTTTGAAGGTTTGGCAGATAACACCGTGTGGTGGAATGTCAGCTGTGGTGTGGCTTTATTATTAGGTCGTTTCCCCACACTGATTATTCCATTGTGGATTGCAGCACGTTTAGCAGCGAAACGTCAGGCACCCGAAAGTAGTGGGAGTTTAAAAGTTGAAACACCAACCTTTGCGTTCACGCTCATTGCGATCGTGGTGATGTTGACTTTATTACAATTTATGCCAGTCCTCGTCTTAGGGCCGATTGCTGATCATCTGTTATTGGTACAAGGTTAAGGGTGACTACAATGACTCATTCAAAAAAAACTATTCAGAATCAAAAAAATACGTCAACTTTATTTCAGGCTGAAGCGTGGAAAAATGCATGTATTAAATTGCTTCCCCAACACATGATTAAAAATCCTGTCATGGCGATTGTATGGCTGGGCACTATTATCACTTTTGTCAGCACCTTGATGGGTAAAGCTGACTTGGTCTTTGGCTTATTGGTCACCTTTATTTTATTTGTCACTGTACTGTTTGCCAATTATGCAGAAGCAGTCGCAGAAGCGAAAGGTCGCGGTCAAGCGTCGTCTTTAAGACAGGCACGTCAGAATTTAACAGCACGTCTGATTCAACATAAAGATGATACTGATGGTAAACAAATTGCCGCCTCTTTATTGAAAATGCATGACCTGATCGAAGTTCGTGCAGGAGAGTTGATTCCAGCTGATGGCGAAATTATTTATGGTTTTGCCACCATTAACGAAGCGGCGGTTACGGGTGAGTCTGCACCTGTATTACGTGAAGCAGGCACAGACAAATCAGGTGTGATTGGCGGTACTAAAGTCCTCACTGACCGTATAGTGGTACAAATAACGGCCGAAGCAGGACATAGTTTCTTAGACCGCATGATTGCTTTGGTTGAGGGTTCTAACCGTCAAAAAACCCCCAACGAAATTGCATTGGGTATTTTACTGACCGTGATGACGGTGACTTTTATTGTCGTGGTGGGGAGTCTGCCTTTTATTGGGCATTTTCTGAATATTGAAATTAATCCAATTCTATTGGTTGCATTGTTGGTGTGTCTCATTCCAACGACGATTGGTGGCTTGTTGCCGGCCATTGGGATTGCGGGGATGAACAGGGCCTTAAAAGCCAATGTCATTGCCAAGTCGGGTAAAGCAGTTGAAGTGGCGGGTGATGTGGATGTGTTGTTGCTGGATAAAACAGGCACCATTACTTATGGTGATCGTCAAGCAACCGCTTTTTATCCGCTCGCAGGTGTGACTGAATCAGAGCTTCGTCAAGCTGCAGTACTAACCTCGCTTGCAGACCCAACACCTGAAGGTAAGTCTGTGGTGGCTTTAGCAAAAGAATTGGGAGAGCGTATCGTTGACCCAGATCAGGCAGAATTTATTGCCTTTAATGCATCAACACGTATTTCAGGGATTAATTTGTCCGATGGTCATCAAATCCGTAAAGGAGCATTCGATGCAATACTTAAATTTGCATCGCAAAACCTTGAAAACCATAGCGAGTTAAAAGCTCGTGTAGAGCAAGTCGCATCTAAAGGGGCAACTCCCTTGGTGGTGGCAAAGGATCAAACTCTTTTAGGGGTGATCGAACTTTCCGACGTGATTAAGCAAGGGATTAAAGAAAAATTTGCGCGCTTACGTGAAATGGGCATCAAAACCGTCATGGTCACAGGGGACAACCCACTTACTGCGGCAGCAATTGCAGCAGAAGCAGGTGTGGATGATTATATTGCTGAAGCAAGACCTGAAGATAAACTGAATTGCATTCGTGAAGAACAAAATAAAGGACATTTGGTGGCCATGGTCGGGGATGGTACCAATGATGCACCTGCTTTGGCACAAGCAGATATCGGACTTGCCATGAATTCGGGTACACAAGCGGCCAAAGAAGCAGGCAATATGGTGGATTTAGATTCAGATCCCACCAAATTACTGGCAGTTGTAGAAATTGGGAAACAGCAGTTGATTACCCGAGGGGCATTAACGACTTTCTCTTTGGCAAATGATGTGTCGAAGTACTTTGCAATTTTACCAGCATTATTCGTTTCTGCTATTCCACAAATGGATGTCTTGAATGTGATGCAATTGGGTAGTTCTGAAAGTGCAATTCTTTCAGCACTTATTTTTAATGCGATTATTATTCCATTGCTGATTCCCATTGCGTTACGGGGCGTGAAATTTCAACCCTCTACATCTACCCAGTTGTTACGTCGTAATATGTTGATTTATGGTGTGGGTGGCGTGTTGTTGCCATTCGTTGCAATCAAAATGATTGATCTGATGATCAGTCCATTGTTGTCACTTTAAAAATTTGTGAGGATGATAAAAATGAACACTAAAAATGATCTAATGCAAAATAATCCCTTGGAAAATAGTCAACTGATTGACTCATCATTAGCAGGTTTAACCCGTGCATCTCTTGGTTTAACGCTTATTGCTTTGGGACTTTGTGGTTTTGTATACAGTTCAGTTGCAACAGGACTAGCTCAAGTGATCTTTCCGCATCAAGCCAATGGTAGCTTAATTGTGGAGAATAATCGTATTGTGGGATCAAGCTTAGTTGCACAGCCTTTTGTTCAAGCGCAGTATTTTCACCCACGACCATCGGCTTCAAATTATGATCCCATGGTAATGGCAGGAAGTAATTTGGCCAGAACCAATCCAGCTTTGCACCAAGCAGTCGATGAACGTTTAAATCAAATTTCAGCACAGGAACAGATGGATAAGTCAAAAATCCCTGCAGACTTGGTGACGACTTCAGGCAGTGGTATTGACCCTAATATTGGTGTGCAGTCTGCATTGATTCAGGTCAAACGTGTTGCACAAGCAAGACAGATTTCTGAGCCAGATGTACTAAAACTGGTACAACAACATACCATTCAACCGACTTTTGGAATTTTGGGCGTTGAACGTGTGAATGTACTAGAATTAAATTTAGCTTTAGATCAGGTTGTAAAATAATAGAGATCATCAACTCGTAGTTTAATGTGCTTGTATCACTTTCAAGAACAATATATTCAATAGCGATAGGCATTCCTCGTCACGATTGATAGGGAATGCGTTGTATGAGCGGGTGAGGGGGTTTTTATAATAATCGGTATCTTAACCCTCTTGATTATAAAAAATAGAGGCCATACTTACTCCCTATTTAATTAGGGATTAGGGCAGATATCTAATAATATTTAAAATAATGAATCCATTCTTATTAGAAATAAGCGGTTCATTTATTTCGGTATAACGTGGTTATCATTCTCCAAAGACAAAAGATATCTTTATGGAAAATAGAAATAATAAAGCAGATGTTTTGCTACAACATACTCAGCGTTATCAATCTGGGCGCTTAACCATATTTTTAGGGGCAGCTCCCGGTGTAGGGAAAACTTTTGCCATGCTGGTTCGTGCGCATGATTTGGCCTTGCAGGGAAATAATATTGTCATTGCTTATGTCGAAACGCATGGTCGAGCAGAAACCGAAAACTTGCTTGCAGGCCTGAGTATTATCCCGCGTAAAATTATTGAGTACCAAGGGCATCAACTTGAAGAAATGGACTTAGATGCAGTTCTTGAAAGAAAGCCAAGCATCGTTCTTGTGGATGAATTTGCGCATACCAATATGCCGGGCAGTCGCCACGAAAAGCGTTGGCAAGACATCAATGAATTATTAGATGCAGGTATTGATGTCTTTACCACCATGAACATTCAACATTTAGAAAGTTTGAATGATGTGGTACTTCAAATTACAGGTATTCGTGTTGCTGAAACGGTGCCAGACCGGGTGTTTGAGCGCATTCGTGATATTCGCTTAATTGATTTGCCAGTCAATGAGTTACTTGAACGGTTAAACCAAGGCAAAGTATATGTACCCGAGCAAGCAGAGCAGGCTTTACAGCGGTTTTTTAATCACTCAAATTTAACTGCTTTACGTGAATTGGCCATGCAAACCGTTGCAAGCCATGTCGATGACAATGTTCGAGAAAATTTTGCGATTCAAGGGCTGACTCCTATTCCGCTCAAAAACCATATTTTAATTATGGTTGATGGACATGGGTATTCCGAAGCATTGGTTCGTACTGGATGTCGTATTGCTGAACATCGGTTGGCACATTGGACTGTGGTTGCCTTTTCTAAAGATTCAAAAATAACAGTTAAGCAAGAAAACTCACAAAGCCGTGAAATTGAGTCTGCACTCAATTTGACGCGTCAATTGGGTGGAATGACCGAAACACTTTATGGTCAGCAACATGCCAAAACACTGTTTGATTACGTGATGGATCATGGCATTTCGACCTTGGTTTTAGCACAACCTACTCGAAAAAAAGTTCAGTTCAGCTTAAAACCAAATTTTATTGATCAGCTATTGAGATTCAAACCTCGCTTTGAGTTGAGTATTGTACCTATTGCTGCTGAGCAAAAAAATCACTCAATTTTACCAGATAAGGGGGAGTTTTTATCGCTGAGAGAAGCAGGTTACGTCATTGTTACCACAGGCATCAGTATTTTAATTGCCAATTTGGGTGAACAATATCTGGGTATAGAAGATCTGTCTGTCATTTTTATCACAGCCGTGGTTTTTGTCGCATCCCAAACACGTATGTTGGCAGCAGCACTTTCCGCCATTTTGTTCTTTTTAGCCTATAACTTCTTTTTTATTCACCCTAAATTTACCTTACAAATATCAGCACATCAAGGCATGATTACTGTGGTGGCATTCTTGGGGGCTGCATTAATTTCAAGTCGATTGGCATCACAATTAAAAGAACAAGTCACAGCTTTAAAAGCAGCCAATAGTTATAACAGCATCATGCAAGATTTAGGGCAGAAACTCTCTACTGCGGTAGATTTGCAACATGTTCAAGAGATTGCTGAAAGCAGCTTAAGTAAAAATTTAAATGCAGAGATATGGATTTATTTTCCTGAAAGTGCACAAGCAAAAACAGCTTTAGACAACATCAGTGATAAAGAAAAAATTTCTGCTGATTGGAGCTTTAAAAACCACCAGCCTTCAGGACGGTTTACTCAAACATTGACTGAAAATGATTGGTGGTTTTTACCATTATTGGCCTCTAAACAATGTCTAGGTGTGGTTGGACTTAAATTTTCATCGCTACAATTGGTGTTAAATTCTGAGCAAAAACAATTGGCAGAGGTGATGGTTGAATATATTGCACAAGCGATTTCAAGGACTCAATTGACCAAGGCTTTAGAAATTGCCAATGTAAGTTCAGAAACAGAAAAACTGCGATCCGCACTATTGTCATCGGTATCTCATGACTTACGTTCACCTTTGGCATCGATGATTGGAGCAGCAGATACCCTAACTAATTATCGCCATTCAATGGATGAGAAAGATCAAAACAGTTTGCTCGAAGCGATTCATTTAGAAGGAGAGCGTTTAGACCGATATATTCAAAACTTATTGGATATGACTCGTTTGGGACATGAAGGACTTAGCCTCAAACGGGATTGGATTGGTGCCGATGAATTGATCGGTTCAGCCGTTCGCCGTTTAAAACGCTATATGCCAAAGTCATTGGTTGAGGTCCATTTACCTGATGAAACGCTCAATTTGTTTGTGCATGGGGCATTAATCGAACAAGCGATTTTTAATGTTTTAGAAAATGCGGCTAAGTTCTCACCTGAGGACAAAGCCGTTTCGATTCATGTTGCTAAGCGCAGTGAAAATGAGATAGAAATAGCCATTAGCGATCAAGGACAAGGTATTCCTGAAGATGAACGTGATCGTATTTTTGATATGTTCTATACCATGGAGCGGGGCGACCGTGGGCAATACGGTACAGGTTTGGGTTTAACCATTGTGAAAGCGATTATTGGTGCGCATATGGGTAAAATTGTGGCATCTTCTGCGAAAAATAACCAAGGTACTTGTATTCGCATGCAACTTCCAATACAGCAATTGGCGTGAACTATTTTATTCAATAAGGAGATCTGATGTCAGAGCAAAACGTGTCTGCAAGTGCGATGGTTAATGTGCTGATTATTGATGATGAAACACAGATTCGAAAATTTTTAGATATTGCTTTGCGGGCGCAAGGTTATAAAGTCCTTCAAGCTGTAAATGGTCAGCAGGGTTTAGAACTGTTGGCTTTGCAAGGTGCAGATTTGGTGATTTTAGATTTAGGGTTACCCGATCTAGACGGTTTTGATGTGCTGTCTGAGCTGAGAAGCTGGTCTAATGCACCAGTCATTGTACTGTCCGTTCGTGCTGACGAGGAGGAAAAAGTAAAACTATTAGATGCAGGTGCAAATGATTATGTGACCAAGCCTTTTAGTGTTCAGGAACTCATGGCAAGAATACGTGTTTTACTTCGCCAAGCGCAGCATGTGGTCGTAGAATCGGCTGTTTATGACGATGGTGTCCTAAAAGTTGATTTTGCACATAGACAAGTCTTTTTGAATCAACAGTTAATTTCCTTAACACGTAAAGAATATCATTTACTCAATTTACTCGCACAGCACAAAGGACAATTGATTACACAACCTCAAATTTTAAAAGAGTTATGGGGGCCGACGCATCAAGAAGACACACATTATTTAAGAATACTGGTGGCTAAATTACGTGGAAAATTAAACGATAATGCGGTGCATCCCAAATACATTATCACTGAACCTGGTGTGGGCTTAAGATTTTTGAATAGCTATTGATTTAAAAAGAATTCATTTAACTATTCAAATTTTTTCTTCTGATCATGTCGATAATTTTTGGTACCAGAGCTTGACGTCATAATATTTGAGATTGAACCTTCTATAGATGTCCGCAATCCATCGAATAGCTGAACTTCATTTGAGGTTCTAAGATAATCTAATATATTTTCGCTAAAAGATTCTATAATTTCTTTGGGATTTCTGATTCTAAATTGGTTACTTTCGGCCAATTTAATGAGATGTGAAAGATCTGGAAATGCCTTGCTACCAGAAAGTTTGAGTGCCATTTTATTATCAATTGAAGCATAGATAAGAGTATGTGTAATATCAAATGGTGGTGAAACAAAAATGTTATTCATATCTGGGGAATATTGAAGAGCAAAGTTTTTAAGATGTGCATCACCATTACCAATTAAACAGTTGAATACGATGTATTTATACATTTTCTCGACTTCAGTTACGCTATGAGTATATAGATAGGTTGCTTTCAACAGCGCTTCATAGCTACCTATATATTTTGCATCAGGATCATTTGACTTTTTCATGAGTGTCGTAAAGTCTTCATAGCCTAATTTTGTACCATTACTGGATCTATCAAACCGTTCTACAACATATGTTTCTAAATTTTCAGACAAATAGGTTTTTGGTGGCTCAAGTCCACAATGCCATGCAGCCTGCATACAGACAAATTCGTTGACTGTAAGTAAAGGAAATTCAGAGTCAAAAGATTTTACAATCAAATCTCTTTGTTGAACTGTTCTATCTGTTTGAACAGTATTTGCATGAGGGATGCTTACTTTGGGTTGCATCCCAGCTAATGAATTTCTGAGATAGTATTTTTCTAATAGCTGTGGGAAAAGAGGTTCATTGCTCTGGTAGGATAAAATTTCATTCAAGCTCAAAGATTCAACCTCGGGTAAATTTAGCTCACTCTGATAAGAAAGCATCCCGATTCCTTGATCGCCTTGTAGCGCCAATAAATACATATCATTGACTTTTGCATATCTTGCGAGTTTTTCTGCAATAAATCGGCGATTAAAACCTTCTGGAAGATTTTGAGAAAATATTGGATGTAATGCACCAGAAGAATAACCATCCATGCCTTTTCGGGTCATGGTGAGTGATACATGCTGTGTTTCTTGTGTTGGCTGATAATGGTGAACTGAACCATACGTCAATACGCCTAATTCATATTGATTAGCACACACCATGATATTAGTGATTTTGGCAGGAAGATTGGTCTGTATATTCATTCGTCCTCCTCAGCAAAAATATTTTCAATCTCATCCCAATGGGGCAGTGAGTGTTGCTTTGGAGATACATCAAACTGTAAACCGACCGCATCAAGCACACGCTCAAATATGTCAAAAGAACCAGTGAATCGTCCATTTTCGATCTCTGAGATCGTAGTTTTATTGATTCGAATTAATTCGGATAATTTTTGCTGTGTATAACCCAAGGATTTTCGCACTATACGAACTTTCCCTCCAATTTCGACTCTACTTGCCATAGAAATTTACCCATAAAATGTTAGCTATATAGATAATGTAGCATATCAAATATTAAAAGTTATCCATATAGCTAATATAATAAGTATAATTTAACGAGAATGAACAAAGTGAGTGATATCACAAAATCCGTAGTCTTTGATATTCTATTTGACTTATGTTCATCTAGAATCTAGTTCACAATTAAATTTAATTACTTAGAGCACTAAAGTAGTAACTTATAAAATATTTGGTTCATAAACCGAGCTATGAATACATATTTTCCTACTAAAAATGTCTTAAGAATAGACTAAATTTATCTAGGAGAGTGGTGGCAGCCACCACTAATTAAAAGGTGTCTACAAAATCAGTGGCTATTCAATAAGTGTAGTTACTATTTGGTATAAAATATTACACTGAGGCTAGAGTTTTGATAGCTACGATTTCTGTTTGGCTTTTTGGCGTAAGACATACAAATATAAGCTTTCTACTTTTTCACGTGCCCATGGTGTGGTACGTAAAAATCGCAATGATGATTTAACACTTGGATCTATGCAAAAACATCTAATTTCAATTTTACGATTTAAGCCTTCAAAGCCGCCGTAGTAATCCAATAATTCATCCAAAATGTCAGCAAGTTTTTTGCTATGTAAAGGGTCATTGGAGGTGTTCATAATAGATCAACCATATTTTGGGAGGCTATTATTATAACCTGAGCTAGTTGGAAAATGAGAGGGCGGGAATTTAAACGTAATGAACATAGAAAATCACAGCTTATCTTCCTATGTTACTAGGGATACACTTGACGGTAAGATAATTTGTAATCGAAACCGTCAAGTGTAGGACCAACAACAGATGATTTTATCTGTATGCGTGATCTACTAGAGAACGTGCTTGTGCAAATGCAAGAATCAGATTTAGATCATGATGAAGAAATCACAAAGTTAAAAATATTGTTTATTCGATTGGATCACCACATAGCGCGTCAGATTTCGGCATAACGTATATTATGTTATTTAGAATACTCGGCATCGTGAATACAATTTTAAAGATTTACGATGTCGAGCTGTGGCAACAACTCAGGTTGTGTAGGCTACAGTCTTAGATATTCTATTTAACATAAAATTACGTTATGCGACATCAAGCGCAAAAAAAATAGGGCCTATGAATGGCCCTTTTTTCTACTTCAATTATCTTGGAATTATTAACTTTCCTGATTCTGTTATTTCTACTAATTCGATTCCTTGCTCCAAAACAATATGCGCTAATTCTGTATCTTTAACTGGCTCAAGCTTTTTATTAATCAGCATTTTATTTAGTTCTACCGCTCTTTTTCTTAGCAGTTCCTTTTCTCTCTCATTCAATCTAAGCATTTGTGCCATTGGGCTGAGTTTCCGATACATTTTGAGTGCCTCATTCTATATAAACTTGTATACATGCTTTACATGATACATGTAAATCTGTTATCTTTTTGTCAAATAGAAACATGTATACATGATATGAATACAGAACTAGCTTTCGAAATCGTTTCCAAAATCATCTTTGACAAGGCGTGTCAATTGATCGTTGGGGGAAATCCTGCTTTTGAATCTGAAAAGGTTCTTTTCCATATTGAAATGTGTATGAACGAGTGGGGCTATAAGTCCGCTTTAGTTTCTGAATATTGTGATGCTGTAAAACAAGAAAATGATCACATGCGCGATTTAGGGATAGATGAATGAGTATTTTCAAAAAAAGCCAAGATGCTATTTCTGTTTTAGATGCTGAAGCTGAAATTTTAATGCATGAAGTAACGCCTCATGATTGGGCTGTTTTATTTCAAAAAGTTGAAGATCTTAAATCTTATTTTTATCAACTTGAAGCCGAGTATTCAGAAGAATGAAAAAGAATCCAGTTTGGTCGCTCAATGAATCTTTCTTCGGTGAGTCTTTCGAAAAGTCAAAAACACCGAGTTTACAGTGGGGGTTGGAATTAAATACCCCCATTAATAAGATGCCGGTAAAGATTGATGATTCAAAATAGGCATCTGTATAAATCTGTAAGCTATGACAGAAAGAAAGGCGTTTTAACCAAAGATGATTTTATCTATATGCGCGATCTACTGGAGAACGTGCTTGTGCAAATGCAAGAATCAGATTTAGATCATGATGAAGAAATCACAAAGTTAAAAATATTGTTTATTCGGTTAGATCACCACATAGCGCGTCAGATTTCGGCATAACGTATATTATGTTATTTAGAATACTCGGCATCGTGAATACAATTTTAAAGATTTACGATGTCGAGCTGTGGCAACAACTCAGGTTGTGTAGGCTACAGTCTTAGATATTCTATTTAACATAAAATTACGTTATGCGACATCAAGCGCAAAAAAAATAGGGCCTATGAATGGCCCTTTTTTCTACTTCAATTATCTTGGAATTATTAACTTTCCTGATTCTGTTATTTCTACTAATTCGATTCCTTGCTCCAAAACAATATGCGCTAATTCTGTATCTTTAACTGGCTCAAGCTTTTTATTAATCAGCATTTTATTTAGTTCTACCGCTCTTTTTCTTAGCAGTTCCTTTTCTCTCTCATTCAATCTAAGCATTTGTGCCATTGGGCTGAGTTTCCGATACATTTTGAGTGCCTCATTCTATATAAACTTGTATACATGCTTTACATGATACATGTAAATCTGTTATCTTTTTGTCAAATAGAAACATGTATACATGATATGAATACAGAACTAGCTTTCGAAATCGTTTCCAAAATCATCTTTGACAAGGCGTGTCAATTGATCGTTGGGGGAAATCCTGCTTTTGAATCTGAAAAGGTTCTTTTCCATATTGAAATGTGTATGAACGAGTGGGGCTATAAGTCCGCTTTAGTTTCTGAATATTGTGATGCTGTAAAACAAGAAAATGATCACATGCGCGATTTAGGGATAGATGAATGAGTATTTTCAAAAAAAGCCAAGATGCTATTTCTGTTTTAGATGCTGAAGCTGAAATTTTAATGCATGAAGTAACGCCTCATGATTGGGCTGTTTTATTTCAAAAAGTTGAAGATCTTAAATCTTATTTTTATCAACTTGAAGCCGAGTATTCAGAAGAATGAAAAAGAATCCAGTTTGGTCGCTCAATGAATCTTTCTTCGGTGAGTCTTTCGAAAAGTCAAAAACACCGAGTTTACAGTGGGGGTTGGAATTAAATACCCCCATTAATAAGATGCCGGTAAAGATTGATGATTCAAAATAGGCATCTGTATAAATCTGTAAGCTATGACAGAAAGAAAGGCGTTTTAACCAAAGATGATTTTATCTATATGCGCGATCTACTGGAGAACGTGCTTGTGCAAATGCAAGAATCAGATTTAGATCATGATGAAGAAATCACAAAGTTAAAAATATTGTTTATTCGATTGGATCACCACATAGCGCGTCAGATTTCGGCATAACGTATATTATGTTATTTAGAATACTCGGCATCGTGAATACAATTTTAAAGATTTACGATGTCGAGCTGTGGCAACAACTCAGGTTGTGTAGGCTACAGTCTTAGATATTCTATTTAACATAAAATTACGTTATGCGACATCAAGCGCAAAAAAAATAGGGCCTATGAATGGCCCTTTTTTCTACTTCAATTATCTTGGAATTATTAACTTTCCTGATTCTGTTATTTCTACTAATTCGATTCCTTGCTCCAAAACAATATGCGCTAATTCTGTATCTTTAACTGGCTCAAGCTTTTTATTAATCAGCATTTTATTTAGTTCTACCGCTCTTTTTCTTAGCAGTTCCTTTTCTCTCTCATTCAATCTAAGCATTTGTGCCATTGGGCTGAGTTTCCGATACATTTTGAGTGCCTCATTCTATATAAACTTGTATACATGCTTTACATGATACATGTAAATCTGTTATCTTTTTGTCAAATAGAAACATGTATACATGATATGAATACAGAACTAGCTTTCGAAATCGTTTCCAAAATCATCTTTGACAAGGCGTGTCAATTGATCGTTGGGGGAAATCCTGCTTTTGAATCTGAAAAGGTTCTTTTCCATATTGAAATGTGTATGAACGAGTGGGGCTATAAGTCCGCTTTAGTTTCTGAATATTGTGATGCTGTAAAACAAGAAAATGATCACATGCGCGATTTAGGGATAGATGAATGAGTATTTTCAAAAAAAGCCAAGATGCTATTTCTGTTTTAGATGCTGAAGCTGAAATTTTAATGCATGAAGTAACGCCTCATGATTGGGCTGTTTTATTTCAAAAAGTTGAAGATCTTAAATCTTATTTTTATCAACTTGAAGCCGAGTATTCAGAAGAATGAAAAAGAATCCAGTTTGGTCGCTCAATGAATCTTTCTTCGGTGAGTCTTTCGAAAAGTCAAAAACACCGAGTTTACAGTGGGGGTTGGAATTAAATACCCCCATTAATAAGATGCCGGTAAAGATTGATGATTCAAAATAGGCATCTGTATAAATCTGTAAGCTATGACAGAAAGAAAGGCGTTTTAACCAAAGATGATTTTATCTATATGCGCGATCTACTGGAGAACGTGCTTGTGCAAATGCAAGAATCAGATTTAGATCATGATGAAGAAATCACAAAGTTAAAAATATTGTTTATTCGATTGGATCACCACATAGCGCGTCAGATTTCGGCATAACGTATATTATGTTATTTAGAATACTCGGCATCGTGAATACAATTTTAAAGATTTACGATGTCGAGCTGTGGCAACAACTCAGGTTGTGTAGGCTACAGTCTTAGATATTCTATTTAACATAAAATTACGTTATGCGACATCAAGCGCAAAAAAAATAGGGCCTATGAATGGCCCTTTTTTCTACTTCAATTATCTTGGAATTATTAACTTTCCTGATTCTGTTATTTCTACTAATTCGATTCCTTGCTCCAAAACAATATGCGCTAATTCTGTATCTTTAACTGGCTCAAGCTTTTTATTAATCAGCATTTTATTTAGTTCTACCGCTCTTTTTCTTAGCAGTTCCTTTTCTCTCTCATTCAATCTAAGCATTTGTGCCATTGGGCTGAGTTTCCGATACATTTTGAGTGCCTCATTCTATATAAACTTGTATACATGCTTTACATGATACATGTAAATCTGTTATCTTTTTGTCAAATAGAAACATGTATACATGATATGAATACAGAACTAGCTTTCGAAATCGTTTCCAAAATCATCTTTGACAAGGCGTGTCAATTGATCGTTGGGGGAAATCCTGCTTTTGAATCTGAAAAGGTTCTTTTCCATATTGAAATGTGTATGAACGAGTGGGGCTATAAGTCCGCTTTAGTTTCTGAATATTGTGATGCTGTAAAACAAGAAAATGATCACATGCGCGATTTAGGGATAGATGAATGAGTATTTTCAAAAAAAGCCAAGATGCTATTTCTGTTTTAGATGCTGAAGCTGAAATTTTAATGCATGAAGTAACGCCTCATGATTGGGCTGTTTTATTTCAAAAAGTTGAAGATCTTAAATCTTATTTTTATCAACTTGAAGCCGAGTATTCAGAAGAATGAAAAAGAATCCAGTTTGGTCGCTCAATGAATCTTTCTTCGGTGAGTCTTTCGAAAAGTCAAAAACACCGAGTTTACAGTGGGGGTTGGAATTAAATACCCCCATTAATAAGATGCCGGTAAAGATTGATGATTCAAAATAGGCATCTGTATAAATCTGTAAGCTATGACAGAAAGAAAGGCGTTTTAACCAAAGATGATTTTATCTATATGCGCGATCTACTGGAGAACGTGCTTGTGCAAATGCAAGAATCAGATTTAGATCATGATGAAGAAATCACAAAGTTAAAAATATTGTTTATTCGGTTAGATCACCACATAGCGCGTCAGATTTCGGCATAACGTATATTATGTTATTTAGAATACTCGGCATCGTGAATACAATTTTAAAGATTTACGATGTCGAGCTGTGGCAACAACTCAGGTTGTGTAGGCTACAGTCTTAGATATTCTATTTAACATAAAATTACGTTATGCGACATCCAGCGATTGAATCTTTATCTTTTGCGATGGCTTCACTTGAGATAATAGCTTTATATAAAAAAACGGGTAAACCGTCCTCTTTATCTTCTACTCTTAATTCTTTTGTTCCATCTCGATATTCAAAGATAGCAATAGGATAATTGTCTTGATCTGCTATATAAAAACGCTTGTCTTTAACTACTATTTTATATCCACTAAATTCGTGCTGAAGTAGTCGCATAAACTTACTTTCATTCTGAGAAAGCATGTTTAATTGTCTGATTCTATCTGCGTCACTTATGTAACGCATTTTTTCACGTTGTCTTTCGTTATAACTTAGATATACATTTCTCGTTTTTTGCCTGATTTCTTTTTCTTTTGGCTCTTTAGAGTCTCTCCAGAGATAACCAATGATAAAGCCTAAAATTAGACAGAATATTCCTACTGCCATTATTCATCTTTCCCCAAGAATTTCTTTCTATATTGTAGTACTTCATCTTCTGTAAGATTCTTAAGATGATGATATATAAGAGCATTTAATACATCAGTATTTTGTATTTCTAATCTAAGCTTATATTTTATCTCCCATTTAGCATTTTCAATTTTGTCTGCAAGTTCTTCTTGAACTCTAATCTGTACTGAAGCCATACCTTTACTACTGTCATACTGTGTCAATGGGGCATTATTATATAACCTGTTGCAATGACACAGTGTTTCATGGTAACTTTCGTTAAATTATGTTTCCCTGTGTCAGGGTGTCAATATGTTAGAAAGAGAACTAGCTTTCGAAATCGTTTCCAAAATCATCTTTGACAAGGCGTGTCAATTGATCGTTGGGGGCAATCCTGCTTTTGAATCTGAAAAGGTTCTTTTCCATATTGAAATGTGTATGAACGAGTGGGGCTATAAGTCTGCTTTAGTTTCTGAATATTGTGATGCTGTAAAACAAGAAAATGATCACATGCGTGATTTAGGGATAGATGAATAATGAAAAAGAATCCAGTTTGGTCTCTCAATGAATCTTTCTTCGGTGAGTCTTTCGAAAAGTCAAAAACACCGAGTTTACAGTGGGGGTTGGAATTAAATACCCCCATTAATAAGATGCCGGTAAAGATTTGGAGAGGTTGATGAAACATGATGCACATGTGTGGAAGTTTAGAATGCAATATTTTCCTACATTCCTTTATTTTTTAAGCATTCTTCTGTTTTTTGGAGTTGGTTTATTAATTGGAAATTGGTGGGGTTTTTATTCTTGTTATAACTTCAACATTTTATGATTAATAGGCATCTGTATAAATCTGTCAGCTATGACAGAAAGAAAGGCGTTTTAACCAGAGATGATTTTATCTATATGCGTGATCTACTGGAGAGCGTACTTTTGCAAATGCAAGAATCAGATTTAGATCATGATGAAGAAATCACAAAGTTAAAAATATTGTTTATTCGGTTAGATCACCACATAGCGCGTCAGATTTCGGCATAACGTATATTATGTTATTTAGAATACTCGGCATCGTGAATACAATTTTAAAGATTTACGATGTCGAGCTGTGGCAACAACTCAGGTTGTGTAGGCTACAGTCTTAGATATTCTATTTAACATAAAATTACGTTATGCGACATCCAGCGATTGAATCTTTATCTTTTGCGATGGCTTCACTTGAGATAATAGCTTTATATAAAAAAACGGGTAAACCGTCCTCTTTATCTTCTACTCTTAATTCTTTTGTTCCATCTCGATATTCAAAGATAGCAATAGGATAATTGTCTTGATCTGCTATATAAAAACGCTTGTCTTTAACTACTATTTTATATCCACTAAATTCGTGCTGAAGTAGTCGCATAAACTTACTTTCATTCTGAGAAAGCATGTTTAATTGTCTGATTCTATCTGCGTCACTTATGTAACGCATTTTTTCACGTTGTCTTTCGTTATAACTTAGATATACATTTCTCGTTTTTTGCCTGATTTCTTTTTCTTTTGGCTCTTTAGAGTCTCTCCAGAGATAACCAATGATAAAGCCTAAAATTAGACAGAATATTCCTACTGCCATTATTCATCTTTCCCCAAGAATTTCTTTCTATATTGTAGTACTTCATCTTCTGTAAGATTCTTAAGATGATGATATATAAGAGCATTTAATACATCAGTATTTTGTATTTCTAATCTAAGCTTATATTTTATCTCCCATTTAGCATTTTCAATTTTGTCTGCAAGTTCTTCTTGAACTCTAATCTGTACTGAAGCCATACCTTTACTACTGTCATACTGTGTCAATGGGGCATTATTATATAACCTGTTGCAATGACACAGTGTTTCATGGTAACTTTCGTTAAATTATGTTTCCCTGTGTCAGGGTGTCAATATGTTAGAAAGAGAACTAGCTTTCGAAATCGTTTCCAAAATCATCTTTGACAAGGCGTGTCAATTGATCGTTGGGGGCAATCCTGCTTTTGAATCTGAAAAGGTTCTTTTCCATATTGAAATGTGTATGAACGAGTGGGGCTATAAGTCTGCTTTAGTTTCTGAATATTGTGATGCTGTAAAACAAGAAAATGATCACATGCGTGATTTAGGGATAGATGAATAATGAAAAAGAATCCAGTTTGGTCTCTCAATGAATCTTTCTTCGGTGAGTCTTTCGAAAAGTCAAAAACACCGAGTTTACAGTGGGGGTTGGAATTAAATACCCCCATTAATAAGATGGGGGTAACGGTATCCGATCCATTCACCGCACCTGCGGATTTTGATCTTCCTTTCCCAACTGAATTCCCAACTCTTTATACGCATTTCGTCAAAACATCATCAGGCGTAAAAGAAGTTCCAGTACGTTTAGCTGCTAACAATGAAATAGCTGTGGTCGATTGGGTGAATTTTACTATTGGCATTGAAACACTAGGCACTGCATTCTTTGAATCAATCAACGATGAAAACTTAGATGCAATCTGTCTTGCTGCAATTAATCAACTCGATGAACACTTAGAACATATCTTCGGTTTTTCAACCACTTCAAGAAATCAATCAGGTCGAAATTTCTATAAACAATCGTTTGTATTGGGTCGTGATATGGGTCTTGTCTGTATCGGTGGCCAACGAAATACAATTCTAGTCATGCTTTCAGGTAAAGGCTGTTCATTTGCTACCGAAGGGTGGGAAAGACGTTTATATACTTTCTTAACCAATATCGCAAAACGTGCAAAGCTCACTCGAATTGACTTAGCACATGACGACTTTACTGGTGAACATATCAGCGTCGATTGGGCAGAAGAACAAGATAATAATTCTGAAAAAGGTACAGGATTCCAAAACGGTGCAAGAAAGCCAAACGTAGAGCACAAAGGCAATTGGAAACGTCCCAATGGTCGTGGTCGTACTTTAAATATCGGTAGCCGTGAATCAGGAATGTATGTTCGTGTTTACGAAAAAGGCCGTGCAGAAGGTGATCCCGAAGACAATTGGCAAAGGGCAGAAGTCGAATTTAAAGCATCTGACCGTATTCTTCCTTTTGATATGTTGCTTGCACCTTCCGAATATTTCATGGGTTCTTATCCATGTTTTGCTGAACTCAAAAATGAGCTTCAACCTGCAAAAATAGAATCATTAAAAAAGAATGCTTCAATCTCTGCAAAAGCTGCACTGGACACGATTAAGCACCAGTACGGCAAATATTTCAATTTCTTTAAACAAGTATTTACGGCTGATGAACTAATAAATCTAGTTTGTCATTCTGATCATTTGGCATATCCAAAACGCTTGGATCATGTCGCACTTACAGCAATGAGGATGTAAACCATGTCTACAAAAACCGAAGTCACTTTAGTTGGGGCTAAATCTGTCGATTGGAAATCAGAAGATGGCCGACATTACGACTATGTAAATCTCTACGGCATTATTCCGCTTGATGTATCTCAAGGTAATGCAGTAGGTCAGGGTGTTGTTGAATTCAAATGGCAAGATTCACGCAATCTTGTTCAGTTGCAAGGTCGTCAATTTCCATTCAAAGCTACTTTAGAGCTGGATATGGTTTCAACGGGTAAAGCAATGAAGCAAGTTTTAACAAACGTTATTTTGCCTGCTAAGGCATAAAGCTATGTACAGCTTTTATGAATGCTCCACATGTTTATGCATTTTCTTTTATCAAGACCAGCATCAACAACATTCTAAAAACTGTACTGGATAAGGAATTTAAAAAAATGGCACTGGTCTGTAATCAACTCGAATCAAATACAAATCAGTGCCTTGAATGGGTTGAACAACCCACTTTACTGCCGAAGCTCACACTCGCAGAAGGTAACGCCATTGGCTTTGCGTGTCTACTTGTGTTTGCAACGGTTTTTGTTATCAAAATGTGCATACGCACGATTAAATGAGGTTTCTATTATGGAACAACAAGCTCAAAAACCAACTGTAGTTGCTCGTTCAAATACTTTTAAACATAACGCAAAACGCTTTGGTATCGCCACAGCAAGTTCAGGTACTGCAATTAGTGCGAATGCTGCTGGAATTGATGTAACTGCGGTTGTTGCAACGATTACTGATGGTGTGACAACTGTTTCAGCCATTGGCTTGGCTGTGTTAAGTCTTGTAGTTGTCATTAAAGTCTTTAAATGGGCACGTTCAGCAATGTAAAAAATCCCTTTATCCGCCTCCGTTGTGGGGCGGGTCGAGGGCTCGCAGACCGACCACAATGGAGGGTAGGAGGATGGATATTGAATCATTAGGGGCGTATGTATGTATAGTCATGTGGGTAATTGTTGGCATAAAACTGTTTTAAGCCTGATTAAAATTATTGTCTGTTTTACGCTTGTTTACACACCATTTTTTGCAAATGCTAGTGCTGCTGAAAAATGGGAATACGATGTAATCCCTGATCAATCTCAAACTTTAAAAATTAAAGGTCATAAAGTAGATCAATATGGTGCTGCTGTTAATGACTATGACTACAACACAAAAATAGATCCAAAAACATCTTCTAATAAGTTCAAAATGGGAACTGTCGGAATGGGCAGACTTTTAAAAACTACAGGTTGGGGCTTGCTCGGATCTGCTGCACTTGAAGCTTTATTGAAATCGGTAGATTGGATTATAGATCCCGAAACACAAAGCATTTGGAGAAATAAAAGAAATACAGATAGTGGCGGTCCTCAATGCTCTGGGTCAATTATCCAAAATGGAATTACTTATTCTGTAAAGTGGCAATCATGGGGTGGTAAAACTTTTAATTGCCCTCTCGAAGCTGCTAAAGATACTTTAGAATATAGACAATTACAGCATCCAAATAACTTTAATTTCACTTTTTTGCGATGGCGTTCTGATTCTAATGAGGGTAAAGCAAATTGGGATAAATCATTTTTTTTCACATCCCCATGGGGTGAAGATTTTATGTCTATTCAAGTTGTTAAAGATAGTCAAATAACACCCGAAAAAGAATATCTTACACCTGAACAATTGGCTGATTATGCAAATAAAACACACAAAGACTATTCAGACCCTCAACTTGCTCCAAAGCTTGAACCAAAATATTCACCATCTATTCAAACTGATCTCTGGAAGCCATCAAACCCATGGGAAGAAACAAATAGTCCAACGGTTCAAGAAGTAAAAAAAGAACTAGAAAAATCAGCTCCTGAACCTAAAACTGATCCTGAAATCAAACCCAATCCTGAAACTGGCGGTCTTGCACTTCCTTCTTTTTGTTCATGGGCTGTTCCTGTTTGTGAGTTTATTAATTGGGTAAAAGATAATCCTGAAAATGAGAATGACGTTCCTGAAACACCCAAAGAAATAGATATAGGTGCATTAGACACAGGCACATTTAAAGCGACTGCTGGTTGTCCTGCACCTATTCAAGTTCCAATCAGCTTTGGCAAAGGCGGTAATGTTGAAATTAGTTATGAACCCATTTGTCAAATGGCTGAAAAATGGTCCTTTGTTGCTCCGTTGATTGGCTTCATATCGGGTGCAATGATTCTTATTGGTGTAGGTCGAAAAGGCGAGGATGGCGAACTATGAGTCTAAAAGCAATTCTTGTTTCTGTTGCAGATGTCACGTTAAGTAAAGCAGGAAAAACCATGCTTAAAGGCTTAGGCCTTGGCATCTTTTCAAGTGCAATTGTCCTCACTTTATTCAATCAATTGATTTCATATGCTCAAACTGAATGGGGCAAATTATCAGCCGATGTATTGCAAATTTTAGGACTCGCCAATATTGACTATGGTCTGTCAATTATTATTGGCTGCTGTGTTTTAAAAATCACATTGATGATCAATAAAATATCTTTCGGGAAGGCTCAATAATGGCGATTTATTTAATTGTAGGTCAACCTAGACACGGTAAAAGTCAATTCGCTGCAAAGATGGCGAATGACTATCATATTAAAAATTTACAGATTCAAAAGAAAATAGATTCAGGTAAATATGATTCTGAAATAGATATTGTTCGTCCGATCTATTCCGACATCGAAGGTCATGCAGAAAAATGCGATTTTATTAGTCAGGCTCCGCACGACTGGAGAGAAGTACCCGACAATGCCATTATCTTTATGGATGAAATCCATAAACGACCTGAATATTGTGATAGTGACGGTAAAATGTCACAAAATCCGATGATTGTTGATTTAACAACACACGGTCATCAAAACAAAGACATTATTTTAATGACGCAAGACCCGAAGCGATTAAACAAGGGCATACATTCATTGGTTGAAAAAATGTACTTGGTTAAGCGTCCAATACAGAAACCACCTTTTGCTACGATTTACGAATTTGAAAGATGGCTTCGTGATCCATGGCAAGCTGCTGCTTCAACTCGTTCTGTCAATTATCAAGATAGTTACAAGTTTATGTATAAAAAGAAATGGCAAGATATGTACACAAGTGCATCGGCCCATACTTCTATTCAGTTCAAAATACAAAGCAAGTTCATTTATGCCATTATTGCAATTACCATTTTGATGACATTGTCTTATATGTTATTCACAAAATCAGGCGGTGATAAATTAGCACGAAATGCAATGGGCGGATTATCTGGCCAAAAAGCCGAAGAAACACCAGCCAAAGATCAAAAAACCGATTCTAAGACAGAAGCCTCACCAGTGAACAATTTAGATGTTGAATGTCGAAAAGGTGCAAATGTTGAAAAGCCTGAATGCGTAAAATGGTTTAACGATTTATCAAAAAACAATGCTTCTGCAATGGGTTCTGATCGAAATTATTCAGTTTCATACAATCCAAATAAACCTTATCAAGATGAAGAAATACAGAATAATTTAAGCTATGAAGTGACGACAAAGCCTGTCTTTAGTGGCTGTATGAAAAAGGGCAGCCATTACGTTGCATATACGCAACAAGGCACAATTTTAAAAGGTGTCTCACAGTCTGACTGTCAACGTCTTGTAGAACAAAACGATAGACCGTTTAATTATTTTACATCTGAAAGACAACCAAGAAACGAGGCAAACAATGCTCAAGTATCTAATCAAACAAATAATACGCAATCTAATCAACTTGCTGTTCAACAAATGGCGCAGATAGAACAAGCAAAAACTGAAGGATCAATTTAGAAAATCTCTGATGATTTCTGCACGTTTGGGTACTTTTGCATATTTGATAGACTGCTTTGATTTTAAAGTAATCGGTAATTTATTGATTTCAAGGCTTTTTATGAAACGTCCTTTATTTCTTAAACTGCTGATTTCATAGACTAAGATTTGATGACCACGTTTAATGACGTGTTTTTCGAGTAATGCGTCTTTAGTGATTTTATAGAGAAGATTGGTGTTAGAGATATATCTATTTTTATTGAGTAGGTTTTCTAGCATGACAAATTAAAGAGAAGTTTAAAGCTCGGATTTTATACTGAACTAGCGAAGTCTGTGAAGGATAAAATTGAGCAAACAAGCGAAGTGCGTTAGGCGTAAATAAGATGCCGGTAAAGATTTGGAGAGGTTGATGAAACATGATGCACATGTGTGGAAGTTTAGAATGCAATATTTTCCTACATTCCTTTATTTTTTAAGCATTCTTCTGTTTTTTGGAGTTGGTTTATTAATTGGAAATTGGTGGGGTTTTTATTCTTGTTATAACTTCAACATTTTATGATTAATAGGCATCTGTATAAATCTGTCAGCTATGACAGAAAGAAAGGCGTTTTAACCAGAGATGATTTTATCTATATGCGTGATCTACTGGAGAGCGTACTTTTGCAAATGCAAGAATCAGATTTAGATCATGATGAAGAAATCACAAAGTTAAAAATATTGTTTATTCGGTTAGATCACCACATAGCGCGTCAGATTTCGGCATAACGTATATTATGTTATTTAGAATACTCGGCATCGTGAATACAATTTTAAAGATTTACGATGTCGAGCTGTGGCAACAACTGAGGTTGTGTAGGCCATAGTCTTTGATATTCTAATTAACTTATGTTCACCTAGAATATAGTTCATAACTAAATTTATGTTTAATAAACAGTAAATTTAATTACTTAGAGCACTAAAATGGTAACTTATAAAATATTTGGTTCATGAACCTAGCTATTAACACATAGTTTTCTATTAAAAAGGTCTTAAGAATAGATTGAACTTGTCTAGGAGAGTGGTAGAAGTCCATCTACCACTGGTTTTCTTTCTATTAGAAAAATTACTTATAACTTAAAAAATCCACTTATAAATCCTTTTATTCTTAGAGTAAGTTACCATAACACCGTACAATTCAAACAACCCTATGGAATAATTTTTCAGCAGCATCATCAAGTCGATCTATTTCATCATTAAAAGAATTCTCAAAATTAGAAGTATTAAGAAGTTGAGATTCAATTGTAATGTATGAAGAAGGGTACCGCTCTAATATACGCAAAATTTCTTGTTTATGAGAATACATTAAGTCTGATTTAAGGACTTTAGTTAACCCTGATACTAAATTTGGTATAAATTCAAACCGTTGATGATTAGTAATATAGTTGAATCCACGCCAGATTGGAATGTCATAATTTACATCAACTTGTGATGTCTTATTAAAAAACTGGACAAAACGAGAAAATAGTTTTTTTAAAACAAGGTCAATTTCATCAGTATTAACTTCAGCAGTTAGCATACATAAGCCTTCAAATATATTGCTATTTCCAGAAAAAACTAAAGGTTCAATAAATGGAATAATACGTTCATCAATATATTTAAGAATCCACCTAGACTTATTATATTCAAAAATTGCTGGTATCAATATATTTTTTTCTGAAGCCAAAGCTTTGTAAAAATGTACAGAGTCATTTTGGATTCCTAAGAACTTGACATAATTCTCTATATATTGATCATAGTAGGTACCCTGTAAACCTTCTTTATGCCAAGGTATATATATTTCATATCTATTTGCAGCTGCGAGGGCTGGTCTTAATAGGGCTCTTAATTGCATAGAACTAGGCTTTTCGCTCGAAGTCGAGGATCTTTTAACAACAGTATAGCCATCACTCGTAAAATCAAGTTGGGGTTTAATACTCTCTACCATAGGTGGTCGTTCATGAGGAGTATTAAGAAGGGTAATTAATTGCGCAATTTCTTCATGAGTTAAAAATGAAAATGTAAAATCTTTATCAAGTAAAAGCTGAGGTTGTTCAAGTCCATTTAAAATATCTTTGTAATTTAAGTGGATCATTGATGGTTTTGAAATTGATGAATCTGCAACAATAAATTTATCCCCATTTTCAGTATCTTTGTCTTTTTTGTTCTTGAAAAGATTTTTTGCTACATTTGCTAGAATTGGATGGTCTTGCCATGGAGTTAGCGACAGTATTCCAAGAATTTTTTCTAAGCTATAAACATTAGGTTCTCGTATTAAATGAAGTTCTTTTAAACATCTTATGGCAAACCAAACATAAGGCGATTGGGCTAGATAAGTTTCAAGTACATCGCTTCTATTACATAATCTTAGTGATCGCAAGGTGGCAGCATGTAGTATAGGTATATGTAACTCATTAATAATTTGATCTAATATTTTTGTTTGTGGTCGGTATTCATTAGAAACTAAACGCCCAAATAACCATTCAGCTACGTCTTCTCCCTTGGGCAGATCGTATTTCATAATACAATCATCCCAATCCTGTTCAAAAATCCAGCCCCAAATGTAAATAAAGGAATCTTTACCTCTTAAAAGTGAGTCAAATATATCATTACCACAATTTAACAAACGATTAGATACAATATTGTGAGCTAGAAGATTTGAGTTATTATCAATTGTTAATGGTGAATGTTCTTTTAGAATATTAGGTACAATTCTATTCAGTGCAATATCAAAAGGAAATCTTCCTGCAGCTAAAATAGCAGTACGCCTAGTTTGCCAAGGAAGTTCCTTGTTACAAGCTAATGAAATAATTCTTTCAGCAAAACTTAAATCTCGAGTCCTCATTGCAAGTATACATCTCCACAATTCTATAGTTGGGGATGAAAACTTGATTAATGATAAATCTGAAGTTTGGGTTGAACCTGATGCTACAATTGCGGTTAGTATTGTAACTGCAGTATTTTCATCGACTTCTAATGCAAGTTGTTTAACTAAATATGGCAAAGCTTTAGCGCTTCGTTTTGTAGATAAAACTAATGCTGCATTTCGTCTAATTATTACGCTTTTATTATTTATATTATTAATCAATAAATTAAACGCTTGTGGAGTACTTAACTCACCCAGTTTAACTAATAATATTGCGTCAAGTGTAAGATCATTTTCTGAAGCTAATCTTGCTTCTAATAATGGAATTGCCTCTGGAAAAGGTTTTTCTAGACTCTGCATTAGAAACCAAAAATTCCAGCCAGTATTTAGAGGTTCCAACTTTTGAATTCTTCTATACAACTCACTTATGTTTGCGTCATGTGCAATAAGAGTAGATAGTGCTGTGATTCTTTTATCCAAAGCTAAATTTATATCAAAAATATCTTTCTCATAGCTATCTTTATTATTTAGGAATGGGAATACAGATGGTAGTAAAGATATAAATGCTGTTGTACTATTTGTCTTTGGTTGTAGGGAGTGACATAGTTCTGGAAGACTAGGCTCAGCTAAAAAAAGTAAAATTCGCAATGCATTATTTATAACTATCTCATCAAAATCATTCTGTTTAATTATAACAATTGAATTTTTACTTAAATCATCTTTATTTTCCCAAACAAAATCTTCAAAAGCATCTAAACATGCTGATTTATTAACAAAAATTTTATCAATTCCAACATTCGGAAGTGCTGCAAGGAATTCAATTGTTTTTTCTATGCTATTAAATTTTTGATATAGATTTAATTTGTTGTTTGTTCTAAAGTCATTTTTCCTCATTATGGGATGTGACGTTATAAAATTAAAGACAGGTTTTAATGTATCGCGACGCCAGTCCAATATAAGAATAGGAATTAACTTTCTTTTAATTTCAGGAGATTGATTTTCAAAAAGATTTAATATACTCGGATCAACCGTTAAATCAATCCGATGTGCAGCAATTCTAAACCAGTCAAGTACTGAATTTTCTAAATCTGCCACATTTTGAATTTTTATTGCGAATGCAATTAAACTATGTAACTTGGTTATATCAAACTCTAAAATCATCCTCATTATTGATGTTGACCAATGAAAATCTTGGTGAAAACGATCAGATTGAATGTCTATTAATTCAAAAAGCTGCTCTATAAAATCAGCATTGCCTATATACTTTACAATTTCTGGTAAAATATAGTATTCATTAACTTTTATTTCTGAATTGCTAAGCATATTCAGAAGATCATTATGAGTAATAAGATTATTTTTTAAAATATATGCTTCTAACGACCATATATCCTTACCATTCAGGAAGGCATTTTTTGCAACTGCATGTGCTTCGATCAAGTTTCCAGATTTTTCAAGATGAAAGATTTGAGCTGATATGTTACCAATTTCTGCATACCATTCAGCCAACTGTTGATGCGTAGTTCGATAAATATCTAATGAAATAAAACTTTCAAGTCCTGCACGAACTGTTTCATGCATTTCATAAAGATCATCCCCAGTTTTGCGAAGCAAACCAAGTATTAAAAGCTCGTGGATAGCTTCTCGTATGTTCTCTGTAGAAAAAATTTCTATAGCATCAGTTTTGTTAAATGGTAGAGCAAAACAGGTTAGTTTTTTAGCAGCAGTAATTAGAGTTGGTGTAACACGGTCAAAACGCTTCCTTTCAGCCTCTGCGAGCATTTCATCAGCAGGCATTTCAGCGATTATTCTCATATCTTCTATTGTTTCGACATGGGCTAATGTTTGCGCAAGACTCACTAGCAATCCTGCTTCTCTTCCAACTGTAATGCGTTGATAGATCCACAAGAGCTTTGATCTATCCACATCTTGATGCTGATATGTTACGAGTTGAACAAATTCTTCAAAGTTAAATCCAGGGATGTTGAGTTGTTCAATTTTATATAAAACTTTGCTTGAAGAGCTCATCTCACGCAATGGCATTTCCTGGCTAAAAATAGCGATTTGTAAATGCTGGCTTGAAATAGAGCTGATGAAGTGATTTAGCTCTTTCGCAAAAGAATCTGAACAAGTTCCATGCACTAAGTCGATTAATAGCACAATTTTTAAGCTGCATGAGGATAAAGATTTAGCTAATTCTTGAAGAGCATTTTCGGTTGATAATTGATTATCTATAGCTATCTTAAACGGAGTGTTTATTCCATATCTACGTAGGTGAAAAGCTAGTCCTGATAGAACATCAATTAATGAATTATTTTCAGTTACATTGGCATAAAATACATTTCGATCAGGTTGATTTGAACGAATATACTCTAATACTTCACTTGCTAGAGAAGTTTTCCCCGAACCTGAAACTCCAGTGATTTCAATTGCTTTTCCTATAAATCTTTTTGCTATTTGTTCGACTAAGTTGTTTCTAGGTAGAAATTGTAGTCCACGTAGAGGAGGCTCTTTAATTATGACCATTGTTGGCCATACGGTACGTAGTTCAAATTCAAAGTCTTCTTTGTTAAATGTTTTTTGCGGTTGCTTAGAAATATCATTAATAAAACCTCTTAAGTTTCGAAATAATGTATTTTTAATTACAGCTAGTGGTAATTGATAGTTATCCTCAAGTCGTGAATAAACTCTAGCAGCTACATCATCTTCTGTACCATAGGAACTCAATATTGTAATACGGTTAAGAATATCTGGAAGCAGGGCATCAATTTCTATAATTTTTTTAACATATTGTTCTAAAAAAGATTTTGATACATTAAGCATCTTAGCAAAATCAATAAAACACTCAAGTTTTTGTACAATATTTAAATTAGGATCTATATCTTTATTATTGGGAATTTTCCAGCGTTGAATTTTAGTCCTATTTTTTTTAGATAATTTTAATTTTAGACAATGATCTTTAGCTAGTTTGTGAATAACTGCTAAATAGGATAAGGATTGCTCTAAAGCAGCTTGATTACCCGAATCTACTAGCTTATCAAGATCTTTTTTTACTTCATCACCAAGAATCCAGATTTGTTCATAACTATTATTATTTAATCGTAAAATTGCATTTGGAAATAATTCATTAATAGCATCGGTTAGCGTCCATGGGGAAGGATTGAGAATGCCCTCATTTGTTTCAGTGGGCTTTTTAATTTGAATATATTGTCGATATTCAATATTATTTTCAACCCAAAATAAATCTAAATCATCTTCACCCTCAGGTCGAACAAAGGCAGTATTATCATGTTGATCGAAAAGATAAAATAAACGATCAAGAATTACTGTTGCTTGATAGTCAAATCCTTTAATTGCACTAATCCCTCCCGACATAACTACCTCTAAAATCAACCTTAATAAATGAAATAAAATAAAAATTTAACTATATCAATCTGTAAATATCATACTAGGTTATGCTTCCCTAAACATTCTTGAAAGAATAGTATCTTTCCAAATATTTGTATCATCAGAATTATTTTGACTAATTGATATTTTCATTTGTGCCATTAGCCAATAGAAAGGAAATTCAGAATATTGATTACAACTATTACAAATAAGATGATTGAGCATAAACATTTTTAAAGAATTTTCTTTTTTTATCTTAATTGCTTTTTTACAATGAATACAATTCAATAAAGGTTGAAATTGCTTTGATAATGACTTTGTTAATAATCTTTTCCGACCATCTACATATAAGTTTTCATAACTTGCTATTGATACTAAGAGTAGATGTTGGTAGGTATTATTGTTTAACTTTATCAAATTGTTAAAAGCCTCAAGAATCACATGTGTTGTAAACAACATAATATATGGAAGGCATATATGTATAGAATCATAATTAGTATCATCAAAAGGGTTATTGAAAATTGAATTTATAGACCTTTCTTTAGTTTTAAGAAACTCTCCTTGAGAAGTAATTAAATGTGTAGCTCTTTGACATTGGATTTCTAATCCATTACTAAATTTCTTAGAAAATATCATTTTGTATAGGAGTTCATAATCAAACATTTCAGATAATGGAAGTTTATCTATAGTTTCTTTAAGAATTAACTTAATTTTCTCTTCACGCAAATTATTAAGAGATTTATGTGTCTCTTTTTCAAATAAATCTATAAAATTCTCATGATTATTAAACAACCAACAAATAAAAATTAAATTTTCTTTTAATGGTTTTCTTAATAGACTATATGCCACTGAAAATTTTCTTTTTTCAAAATTTTTTAATGCTTCATATATGAAATGTAATAAATCACCTATAAGGCCACTTAATATTTTTGATGTTAAAAAGTGGAAATAGGGTGCATCAAGTTTATTTTTTTTGTAATAGGTTAGAATATCAATAATATTGAAATCTGAATTACCTGTTTTTTCTAAGTATTTATCTATCAAGTAATCTAGGCCAATTTCCGATATATTGCTGCTTTCAAATTCTACCAAAATTTTTGCACAATTGTCATGCAAGAAGAAAATATATTCATGGGAAGGAACATAACAACTAGGAATGTTAGTGACATTTTTATATTCTAAATAGCCAATGTAGTTTTTCAAAAATTTAGTCCTATCTATTAATTAAAACATTAGAATCATTTACTATAAATAATTTTCAGCTCAAAATATTTGATTATTTATAGATTTACGCCATAAATGGATCGAACTTTATTCTCATAATTAATACAACTAGAGCGAGCAAGTAAGCGTTGAACATTTTTATCATAAAAACCTCCATCTGGGCTTACTATCTTCAAATTCATAGTTCTTACTAAAGATGATGTATGCTGAAATTCTTCTTTTATATTTGAGATTTGATTGGCAATTACAGTTAACTTTTCCATATCTTGATGATTATTTAAAATTATATGATCAACTTTTTTTAAAATATTTCTAAACGTAGAAATTCCAGCTTGTGACTTTATAATTTTTTTTAAAAATTGCTCATCTATTGGGGCTATATCTAATTTATTAAGCATCATATTCCAAGGATAAATAATTAATCCTTGATTTCTATGTTGTGCATTAATTAATTCTTGCCATCGTGATTCACTATCAGTAACAACTACTGAGCCAGTGACTTGTGCTATTAGAAGAGCCATTTCATAATTTGGGCCCATACAATATTGTATAAATTGCCCACTTTTTTCAGATGATATTGGCTGTAATAATGTTAATGCTGAAGTTTCAATATGACTATCAAATTCTTGAAGAAATTGTATTGCTTCAATTTCATTTAAATTAAATTCATCAATCAACATTTTAATTCTAGTTTCTATAGGCAGCCTTGAGGTTGTGTTTAGTAAATCTTCAACTCCTAATAGTAAGCATGCTTCACGATCAGCTTTTGAGTTGACAACTTTTAGATGACTTCTGCTTTTAGCCATTTCAAACATTGTTTTCTTTAATTCTAAATCGAATTCGCTTGGATCAGGTATTAGGTTGATATATCCATATTCAATATAAGGCTCTAATTCAAGCATAAAAAGAAAATCTTTCAGTGCTTGATATTTATATTGATTTGGTGAGCTAATAGGATTGAATTCAGGTTTTAAGTTGTTAGGATTCATTATAGGTATTTGAATTAAAAACTCTTCAAACACAGCGGCAGCAGGGAGAGCATTTTTATGAATTGATCTAACATCAAGTATTCCTGTATACAGTCCACGATACTTTCCATCAGGTTTAGGAAGTAATGAATAAATATCAGTTTCTTGAGGCCATAGTATTGAGTAATATTTGTATATATCAATGATTTGACTATTCGATAAATCTCGTCGGATATCTTTCCATGTTTTACCTTTATCAATACCCAGTATATCTCTGATACATCTACAAAACGCTAGGTTTCTTTCTCTTATACTGGCTACATTCCACGTTGTACGCAATTCAATCGGAGTCATTAAACAACAAATTTTATATTTTTTACCACTTCCACAACCACATAAATCATTTCTACCTAATTTGGCTTCATCTACTAATTTATTAAGATAATCATTTTTTTTTGTATATCTACCAAAAGAATCTTGATAGTGAGTTGTTCCATCCTTAAATTGAACATACATTTCACTGTAATTATTAATCTTATCACGTGGTGGTAATAGTACACTTCTTAACTGATCCCATGTACATTCTAAACTTTCTTCAGGATCTAACCAATTTGCACTACCTGCAGCAATAGATGTTTTTGCTCTACATTTTATAATGTAGTTAATCTTAATTACTTCATCTCTTGTTAGTTTTCTGCTATTTATAAAATCTATTGTACTTACAAAGCTTTGCCGATTACGAATTGCATTTGTACGCAGCTCCAGTGGGTTAGTAGCATTTGGATCTTGGGCATACTCTTGATTCGTTAAAATTAGACATCGATTTTTATCCAGAGGAAATATTGTTTGTGAGCCTTTAAGTGCGATATCTGGATCATTAGGATATTGACATTCTTTAGAATCAGGAGAACAAGCATAATTATATATAGTTATAGGGTGATCAGAAATAATAAATTTAACATCTGAATTTTCTGCTGATACCAATTCCCTAATACCCTCGCTCCATAATGTACAGTGCATTGTACGTAAAGCTTGCATTTCTAACATAAGTTCTAATTGGGTAAGCTTAGGATAGCGGCTTTTAATCCAATCCAGACCCTTTGGAGTACGTATTTTTTGGGCATCAATATAAGTAAATAAATCTAAAAAATTATAATGCCATAATGATTCATCATCAGTTAAAAATGCTTTAACAGCTTTTGATCCATTATCATCAATTGAACCAAATAGTTTTTTCTCAATATCATCATTTATTTCTGCTCCAAAAAAAGTTGAATAGAGATCAATTTCATAAAATCGTTGGGCTGAGGTCTGCCATTTCTTAGAGTTAATGATTTTGAATTCACCATTTTGAAGATCTATTTTACGACGAGTTAGATGACAAAGTTGATTATCCTTTTCATCAATAAAACCCTTTTGGTACCATTGAGGAACATAATGATTATCTCGAGTTTTTGTCACGACATTACACCATATGAAAATTACAAAAATAAATTTTAACTATGTTTCACCAATAAAGTATTGATATAAAATAATTATTCAATTTATTATAGGTTGTGAATAAAAGTTGCGCTATTTACTCTTATAGCATTTTTCAAGAAAAATATTCAATTAATGAATTAATTGCGCGAACTTTTGACTTAAAATTATTATATTCTTTTATCTTTATTTGTTTTAATTGTTCAATTTTAAATTGGATATCAGGAAATTGATACTTTAAGTCTTCCAACGCTTCAAATTCTTCTTCTAGTGCATTGATTTCGCTCTCAAACTCTTCTTTTTTCAAATTTAGTTCTTGGAGGGTAGATGTTGACTCAATACAAAACTGTGATCGTAGATCATGCAAATTTTCAGTTTCAGTATAAGTTGTTTGTCCATATCTACTTTTTTCCTCATCAACTAATAAATAGCCATCTTTAATCAACCGAAGTATCAGCCGATAAATACTTTGATAGTTAACATTACTATCTACTACTTTCAAAAGTTTAACTTTATCCCAAAAGTCTACTGTTTGCCATGAGTCAATCTTATAGCTACAAAATACGCGTGAAAGTTCTTTGAACATTGGTAAGTTTTGAATTTCCATATTCATCACTCAAATAATGAGGATTATAATCCGTGGATTAAAACACTTCAATTCCTGATAGTTCTTGTATTTACGGTTGTCACCTATGAATCAAGAACTAGCACTGTCGATTGGCTCTAAAATCAGGGAAACTCGAAAAAATAAATCTATTAGCCAAGAACAATTAGCCTTATTAACAACGATTGATCGTAGCTATTTGGGGCGAATTGAAAGGGGTGAAGTCAGCATTACTGTTGAAAAACTCTATCAAATTTCACAAACACTCAATAGACCTCTTTCATAAATCATTTTTTACTCAGCTCCAAGTTATAGATTCCAGCAATTAAATTGAATCTCAAACCGAGTCTTTTACCTCTATTTCGATAACGCTCAGCAAAGATTTTGAAGGTTTTAAGCCTGCCAAATACATGCTCAATTCCTATTCTTCTTTTATTGATTTCCTGATTATAGATTTTTAGTTCAGGATCCAATTTACAACGTCTTTTGGCTTTTAAAGGTAACAGACTATTCGGATGCAGAGCATAAATACCCTGATAGCCTTTATCTGCAAGAACAAAGGCTTCTGAAGGAATCAGCTTTATGTTTCTTTTAAATAGCTCGAAATCATGTACAGCACCGCGACTGGTACATAAACTCAGTATTTGCTGAGTCTTGTAGTGAATCATGGCCTGTACTTTGAAGGTATGGGTCTTTTTCTTGCCGCTATAGCTTTTCTTCTGTTTTTTTAGGCCTTTGTATTGGGATTTCTGTGGCATCCACGATCACAACATTCCAGTCTATGCCTTCGCCCTCGGGTAAATCTTTGGGTAAATTAAAAAGATTGGACTGAATCAGGCAGTCTTCAACATGACGGACAATTCTTGAGGCTGTGGGCTCTGAAACCCCGTAACTCGTTGCAACGTGAAATAAGGTTCGGTATTCCCGCCAATAGCTTAGACAGAGCAGAATCTGGTCTTCCAGGCTTAACTTGGGCGGTCTGCCTTTAGTAGGAACAAGTTTCTTCAATTGCTCAACCATTAAATAGAAGGTTGACCATGAGATGCCAGTGTATCGCTTGAACTGAGGATCAGAAAGCTTGTTTGAATCGATGTATTTCATCCGCAGATTATGCACGAATGCTAAGAAATCCGGAGTGCAAATATCAACCAAAAAGAAGATCATTTTTTGATTTATGAAAGAGGTCTAATATTGACCCTAAAATATTACTCCCGTGATATATGTTTTTTGAGAAGATGAGGCGGTTCTTAATTTTACCTCTTCAATAATATCTATAAGCATTTCAGTATTCTGATGAAGCTGTGACTCCAAATCATCAATTTGTGTACGCAGATTTTTATTCGTATAAATAAGAGCTTGTCAAAAATAGGTGATTTGTTGCATCTAATTATTATCCAGTTTTATAGGTATTTTGAGGAAAAAATAGTTTGAACACTTAGTTGTTCTAAAGATGTTTTTCATCACAACTTATTAGCACTAATTTTATGATTTTTTAATTACAATTGGTTATTATTCAATGAATAAAGTATAGGAACAGGTTAACCAATAAATGACGTCTGATTATCACAAGAAAATTAAAGAATTCATTAATAATGCAAATTTCTCCCACCTTTCTTTCTTGGAAGATGTTTGGTCTACTTCTGAAAACAAGGATTATATTGGTTTTTATTACTTTATATTGAGTTTAAAAAATGAGAATAATGAACATGTTCTTGATGAAATTATCAATCGTGAAGGTTCGTTATCAAATGCTTATTTATATTTAGGAAGAACTGCCCAACATATCTATGATAGTCACCGTTCAACTCATATTTCTTTGAATTTTTATAGAAAAGCCATTGAAGCAGATAGTCTAAGTTCAGCTGCTCATTGGTGCATTTATCAAAGTTGCTACGATATAAAATACTTAATAAAATCTCTAGAAATTGATTACCAAAACAAAGATATTAGTCAAATTAAACAAAAAATAAATCACGTTTTTAATTCAAAAAGTATAGATACGCTTTCTAAGGAAGATCTACTATTTTTAAAAAAAATATATACAATTCCAGACTCAAATAAAGGGATAAACAAAAATGATGTTCTTGTTTTAATTTATTTTCTTCTTGATGATTTTGATTCAGGTATTGAAATAATTAGAAAAACAAGTTATTTAGATGCTGATGTTATTAAAAAATATTATGATAATAATTTAATTGATTTTGATATGGCTGTATCCAAAGTTCATTTTTATAATATAGATCAATTCTTATTAGGAGATCATAAAAATATTTATGAGTTTTATAAAAAGGAAGCAAAAAAAGGGGAACTTAATCCTACAAAAGATGTATTAATTCACAAAGCTTATTTAGCTGATCAATTTTTAGATGTAATAAATTATTATGAGGAGGAAAAAGAAAAAAATGCTCTTAACGATAAATTGAAATCGTCATTATATTATCTATTGAGTCAAACTGAACTTAACCAAAATATTGACAATAAAACCTATGAATTTGTCAAAGATCAGTTCTACCAATTAACATCTATTCATCGTGATGATGATACAAATAACCTTAATCTACTCTTACAATTCAAATTGCTATGCCTAGATATTAAAAAATTGAAAACAAATAGTTTCGATTTAAATTTTCCAATAGAGATGCATTCCTCCTTTCAGAAAGCATTAAAAATTCTAGATAAACCTGAAATAGTGAGTCACAATTTATATGGAGATTTAAAACAACAACTTATATCTCTCAAAGAAGAAAATATTCGTGAAAGCAACCATATTAAACTAAATAATTTAAAAAATTATGATATAGAAACAATTTCAAATCATCTAGATTTAATAAACTTCTGTTCTCCACATATTAACTCTGGAAATTACGATTTTGTGATAAAAACTATTCTAGATTTTCATAAGACAAATACCCCTTCGATGAGCAGCTTAAATTGTCTTGGTGTTTGCTATGATTATAATAAGGATTATATAAATGCACTTAATTATTACAAATATGCTTTAGACCTTATGCATTCTTCAAAGGAACAAAATTATCAGATTATCCAAAATTATTTAAATTGTTATAAAAACTCCAAATTTGATACACTTTCTGAGGGAGAGTACGAAGAACTAAAAAATGAATTTAATCTAAGTTTAGTTAATACTTTTAAATGGAACTATTCATCATCTGACCGCTTCAACATTTTATTTAAATACTCACCTTTCAACATCAATACAATTGATTCTCTAGCCAATCAATACTTTTATCTACCAAGTAAAAGACAATTAAATGATCCTATTGAATTGCCTGATTTAGATAAAATTACGCCAGACTCTCTTATCTACAAGGACTACTATATTTGTTCCTTTTCTAATAATGAAAATTCAATGCTTATGTGGTCTCACTATGCTGAACAACACAAAGGGATTATGGTTGAATATTGGTTTGGTGGAGAATTACCTAATGGATTTGGGATTAGTAAAGTAGATTATCTTGATGATAAAAAAAGACTTAAAGAGAAAGATACATATGTGTTCAATCAATTTTTATTAACAAAAAATAAAGATTGGGATTATGAAAATGAAGTAAGGGTTTTTACTTTTTTAAAAAATAAAGTCGAATTTACAACTTATGATTACCTTAAACCTGATCGAAGTAAAATTAATGCAAATATTAGAAGTATTACATTGGGATTACAATTTCCAGAAGATAAAAAGAAGTTGATAGGCAATCTTGTACAGGCTTTAAACAATAAGCTTTCACCATATGAGCAAAAAATTTTAGTGCGTCAAGCTTTCATGAGTGAAGATAATAATTTCACCTTAGAGTACAAAGATATTGAACTTGATTAAAAATTTAAAGTGATCTCTTTGTTTTAATTATCAACTATCATTAAAGTTATTACTTTCATAATGAGCGTCAGTTGAATACCAGAGCTATATTTTAACTTATTTTGGTAGCAATATTCTATTTGGGTCATTTATGTATAGATAGCCTTTTCAGAAATGATACGTGCTGAAATTATAAAAAGCTTTCATTTGCTTGTTTTAACGCAATTAAATTGTGAAATTTATTTTCCATTTAATTTGATGCCTTCAAACTACTCCCGTGATAGATATTTTTTGAGAAGGTGAGGGGCTAGTAGATGGTCTATCTTCAAATTAGTTCTTAACTTTACCTCTTCTATAATATCTATAAGTGTTTCAGTATTCTGATGAAGCTGTGACTCCAAATCATCAATTTGTGTACGCAGATTTTTATTGGTGTCAGTAAGAGCCTGCCTTGTCTTTTTATTCACATAAAGTTGTTGTTCCTTAGTCTTTAGGTTTAGTGGCAAAATCTGCTCAGATACATACAGAGATATGAGCTTCTTCCTTTCAGCTGAACTCAAAGTACTAAGCCCGCCTGATATATATCCCTTTGCTGTTAGACGATTATGAAGAGTTTTGTGCGAAATAGGGGATTTTCCAAAGCCTTCAATCAACATCATTTGCAATTCTTGTTCGATGACTTCATCTAATTGTTTACCACGTAACATATCAGGCTTCCTTAGTCTCAATTTTTTGCTGTTCTATGGCGAACAGTTCACTTAAGGTTGTTGGTAATTTAGCAATTGCATTTTCATAAGGAAAAATGGGAATAGGTGTTAAGCTATTTTGTCTATCAAGTGCTTTTGTTTTTAAGTCACTTAAATGAAGTATTTTTTGACGTAATTCCTCAAGCATTTCACTATAAGATAAATCATGGACTACGATTTGCTCTATATGTGCAAACTTATCTAGTAATTCATTCAAAGTATGTTGTAGGGCTTCTAATTCACCTTTACGACCAGTTAAAGCGAAGTTTCCACATTGATCACCTGATTGGCAGGCAAGACGTTTAGGACAATCGTGCACAGCGACTTCACGCATACATCCACCAAAAGGCAGGGGGTGTAAACAAGCATGGCGTTGAACTAATGAGTTGGCTAATGATCGATCTTCTTTAACCAATTCATTAAAAGATTCAGCGATATCTTGAAAATATTCATCAAAGAAAGATTCCTTTACATAACTCGCTACTTCATTTTTTGAATCAAAGGTCTGTAAATTCATTTTTAGATTATTTTCTAAATCCAACTTGTCTGAAAAGTACATTAATCCATCATTTTTGATAGAGTCAATTGGATAGTCTGGCTTTAGTTCTTTCCTGTCATTTTCATAAAGTATCAATTCATGTTTTTCTAATAAACTAGCTGTGACTTTACGTTGTTTTAATGCTAAGTGTTGATAATATTGATTTTGCTTGATGTCTACACGGCCCATTAACATTGCTTGTAAATGTTCTGCTAAACCACTGAGGGCAAGAAAAGTATTAATGTTGTGCCGTGGAATATGACTTGTAAGCTTTGAATGTTCAGCCTCATTTTCTAATAGATTATATTTTTCAAAAACAGATGTACTTAACGAATTCCCTAAAAAGCTATTCACTAACACTACATTTAAAGGAATAATGTTTGTTTTATTAATAAAGGCTCTTCGTAGTGTTGCTGATCTAAATTCATGAATAAAAAGTAGATCTTCATAAGCAATTTTTTCCATTTTTCCTTCATAATTAAAAACATGATCTATAGGGTATTCAGAGTCATAATTTGCCAACCCTTTGATGAAATTATTGATATCATGCTTTAAATAATATCTTTCAACTCTTTGACCAGATTTAATCTCCTTGAAAACAGGTACATTTTTAAGAGTTTTAATAACAACTTCACGTTGTCCAGCTCGACCTCTATAGGTATCTTTAACTCCAAAAATAGTTCCAATCAGGTCATCTATTTCTAAATAATCTTCACTAATTTCATCAATTGATTTTGGTAAAAAATCTGAATTTTTTTTTGATCTAATATATTTAAGGTGACCTCTATATTCTTGGGTAAGACTTAATACTGATTGAAATATTGTCTCTACTAAATTTGCAGATAAGGGCTCAACCCAATGTATTCTAAATCCAGCACCTTTAGCACCATGATATTGAATTCCCAAAGTGTATTGTTTGAAGCCATCTAAAGTTAGATGCTCCTTTGTTACTGGATCAAGAATAGATTGTTTGATTAATGCATCTGTTTTTAGAAGGATTGCTTCCGTTGATCGTAAGCCTGTGACAATCAGTAATAATAAAAGATTAAGAACAATCTTTTCACCATTCGTTTCACACAAACTAATTAAGGACACAATATTTATAAATGTCCGAATAGAAATCAGCTTATCCGTATCAATATCATCTTCATCAAGCTCTAATTGTTCTATTAAAGCTTTTGTTCTCTTGGCATTTGGGGTTCTATTATGAGAACTTGTGTAAAGATATTTTTGAGAAAATTCTAATGGTTGTTCAGTAAAACAATAGTGATTTAACATTTCCTGTAGTCTGAGGTATGAACCTGCATGATCTGGAAGGTTTGTTTTGCTGGAGTTTTCTACAAGAATTTCAAAAGAATTATTTAAAACTAAAGTTGATAAGTAATAGGGATGTGTTTTTGATATATCCATATCATGAAGTGAGCTGTACCAGCGCTTTAAAACATAGAACTCTGCACATAGCTTTTGAGGAGATGCTTTAGCGTTTGATTTTCTATAGCTAAGAATTAAAACTGCTTTAATAAAATATTGAAAAACTTCATTAATATTGCAGCTATTTACACCATTTAATCTTTTAATAATTTCAAAATTAAAATATATTTTCCCACTTCTAGATAATAACCAGCCAGAACCTATTGTTCCTCCATACCATAATGGATCACTCCAACTACACTCGAAGTTCGCCTGTAAATTTTGATTAAAGTATTCTTTTTGTTCGTTAATGAATGCGTTATATTTTTCAAGATTCATTGTGATCTTCCTTATGCATAGCACAACGAGCAATTACAGATTCAATTTCAAATTTTGTTGATTCATGAACTCTAATTAAAGGATTTCTAGAAACACCTATACCATCTGATAGCTTAATGAGTTCATTGATTTCACTTTGTATACTTTCTAGAACATTACTATGATTAGCATCAATAAAAGGATGAAAGTACATACAACCATAGCAGTTACGTACAGGTTGAAATAAACATTTGTCTTTGTAAGAACACCCACCAATATCGTAATGAATTTTGCTACCAATATTTCCAAGAACTTTTTTCTGATGCCAGTCTTTCTTATAAACTAGTCTTCCAGTCAAGAGCATGGCGATCATTTGTCTGTACAGAGAATTTTTACCAAGTGCTTGTGCTCTAATTTGGGCTAATTCAGGAGTAGAAAAAATATAATGTCTAGCAGTTACAACAGAAGAGTGACCTAAGATATATGCAATTTCTTCAGCAGAAGACCCTGCCATTGCCAAACTATAGCCAACATGATGCCTAAAATCAGAAAATGAGTACTTTTGCTTTATCAATTCATCTGCAAGAACAGCTTCTTTGTACTCTTCGGGAGCAAAATCAAATAATTGTGTATTAATCGCTTTTGAGCAAAAGCGTGCAGAATTTTCACCTAAATCAAACAACTTATCTTTTGGACTTAAGTTAAATCTTTCGCTATAAGCAATGATGATTTCAGCAACTTCTTCTGGAAGTTTTACAGCTATCTTCTCATGTACATAACGTGCTTGTTTTGCATAAGGAATTAGTATGCTATAGCGATGGAATTGATCTATCGTACGTGTGGTATCTATTTTTATATCTTCAGCAGATAACTTAGCTAATTGCACAGGTCTAAGACCAGTTACATACACTAAACCGAGTATTGATGAGTAAAGTAGTTCTTGATTATCAATACTTTGAAAATCATCCTTGATAACTTGGTTTAACTTGATAAAACCTTGTTGAATCATTGAAATAAGAGGGTAATCAATAGAATCTTCGTATTGTTGGTAATATAATTTTGAATTAAATGCTTGAGGACGTTCAAGAAATTCCAACTCGTATTCGTGGTCAAGATCAAAGCATGAAAAGTTCTCGATAAATAGTAGCTTCACCAAAAACTTAAAATGATAATAGTATGTAGAATTATCGGCTTTTGCTAAATCAACCAATAAAGCTTTTGAATTGCGATAATCAAGCTTTAGGCTTCTAGTTTTTAGTGATTTTATTACAAAAGTGTAAGCTTGTAATTTTGCTTCAAGGAAAGATGGCGTATTGATCTGAACATAATTCGCTAGAAAAAATTTAGCCAATTTTTTCTCTGACGTGCTGAAGTTAGAGAAGTTTAAGTGAAGCTTTTTCCCTGAATAAGAAAAATTCCAAACATCGTTAGATGTTTGAACGAACTTACTATCAAATTTATCGGCTCTATGAAATCGAATGATTGTCGGCAACTGTAAAGACTCTATGAGCTTAAGGTCAGCATCGTGGAAAATAATAAGTTCACTATGACTATTATCAATTTTTTCAAAATCTAGACTAAGTTGGGACATATTTTTATCAATCAAAATTTAATACTGGAATCTATGATCCGAGCCAAATTCATAAAATTAGCACGTTCTACAATAAAGCGTTTACCATAATATATAGGCATTGTACTTGTAGGTGACCAACCACCTAAGGCTCTTAGATCATCCTGTGCTTTTAGTAGAGCATCATTTACACTTTGTTTGAGATCGGAGTGACTAACATTTTCTTTCTTATATTTCTCAAAAGAAAAACTTAACATCATATAAGCCCAAGAATGTCTACATACGTGTGGAGTTAGACGTTCTATTGAATCATAAGCTGAAGTATCAAAACACTCAGGTAACAACGCCTTTAATGACAAATCTACTTTATCAAATATCTTTTTAACACTGCCATAACTTAAAGCAGAGTAGGGAGGCTTTAAAGATGTAAATAAAATTTGTGAAGGAATTTCTTTTCGGATTTCATTTATATAAATTTGAAGAATTCTATAGTCTCGTTCCTGTAGTTTAATTACTCGGTATGAATATTCAGTTTTGATTTTTGGCTTTTTTGATCGATCATCGAACTCATCATCTGTATTTGTAATAATTAAACTAAAATTATGATTCTGAATTGATTTTTTAATAGAATTGGTTGTTAGTAGCATGAGCTCACCAACTCTAAGACCATAGTTAATCATAAGATGTATCATCAGAAAGTTTCTGAGTTGTACGCTTTTAGATCTAAAAGGATTTAATTCATTGTATCTATTAGAGTTGCTTGGAGAAATGACTGAATACAATCCTTTAATCATTTCCTGATTCATACTCTTAAAATTGTGATTTATCTCACTTTTAATTGTTTTATTGGCTTTTGAAAAGTTATTTATTATTTTTTTCTTTATTATCATATATTTGTTCAAGTTTTCTTTAATTTTTTGAATCTCCTTTAAAGTAAGTTGTGGCTGTGATTGGATGCTTAGGTATTCATCAATCAAAAAGCTGTAAAACTTCAGAAAAGATCTAACTCTATGACTAATTGTCGTGTAATTAGTTTGGTCTGTATTTCTTAGCCGAATAAGATTGCTTTCAATTTTTTTATTATTTTCTAAATAGACAATAAAATTATCAATTTCACCTTGAATGATCTCAAAATTGTAGGATGTCGAGTAGAACGATTCACAAAAGGATGTCGAAAACTTTTCATGCCAAAATTCATACCAAAATTTTATTGCTATCAAATCTGCATGCTGCGTGGATATGCTTTGAAATCTAAGGAACTTCATTATGTACAGCATAGGGTACAAACATGGAAAAGATGAATTTAGATCAAATAAAAGAATAATTTGATTTTCGTTTGAGACTTTCTTTTCTAAATGAATTGTTTTTAAAGCAAACATAGTAAAGTTTATGAAGTATTCTTAAGGTCAACATATCATATTTTATAAGTGAAATAGAAATCACTTAAGTTATTGAATTTTGGTTTAAGTAAGAAGGATATGAAGTTATGGTTAGGTGTATCGGATTTAACATAATATACATTATACGTAATGGTATAATTAAGTCTTTGAAAATAAACAGATTTTTCCAATATAATAAATATTACGATCCATGGTAGACATTGAAACCTGAACCGCAACAACACGACCGATAAAACCTTTATATGCTTCAAGTAGATAGAAATGATCTTCATTAAATTTGACTGGTAATGAATACAGAACCATTTGTTCTAGACCCTACATCTCAAACTTCCATATACCTGCTAATTTCATCAATAACTTGTTGTGGTTTTTCTGCATGTAACCAGTGTCCTGTATTTTCAATCACTTTAATTTGAGCATTAGAAAATTGATGCATAACTGCTTGAAAATGTTGATCTTGACTCATATAACTAGAATCACCACCGCGAATAAAAAGTATTTCTTTATGGCATATCTGGATATTATGCCATCCTAAAATATCAGTATAATGATGAAATAATTCCTCTACATTAAATAACCATTGGCCTTTATGAAATGATTTCATCAAAAACTGTATGATCATTTCTTCATCTAAGTATTCACGCATAATTTTAGTTGCGTCTAAACGCGTTTCAATTTTTGCATCTTGTACCGCAAATAAAGCTTTAAAAATCTGATCATGGTGATTTTCTGTATAAGTAATCGGTGCTATATCTAAAACAACTATTTTTTCAACACGTTCACTGGCTTGAGCAGTTAGCTGCATAGCAATTTTCCCGCCCATTGAATGCCCTATTACAGAAAATTTTTCAATTTCAAGTAAATCCAAGGTATCTAAAATATCTTGTGCCATTACCAGATAGTCCATTTCTGAAGATCTTGGTGAATGTCCATGATTTCTTACATCAACTTGAATGACAACATGTGATTTATAGAATTCACGTGCAATCATTCCTAAATTACTTAAACTACCAAAAAGGCCATGAATAAAAACAAAAGGTATTTTTTCTTTGGCATGTTCGTTTTGATTAATTTCGTGATTTAAAATCATAGTTTTGATTACTTTTTAAGATTACTTTAATTTTAGTTATATTAGAAATTTAATCAATTGCCTTTTATTATACAAAAAAAACGCTTAGGCTATTTTGATTTAGAATCTAGTGGATAATATTGGTTCCCACAAAAATAGTATTTATTTAGAAACATCTCACATTTGCTTAAAATAATTAAAAGGTAATTTTAAATATCGAATTCCATTGGATTCTAGTGCTGGAAATTTACCTGCATTCATATTAATCTGAATCGCAGGTAAAATAAGTTTAGGCATAGAAAGCGTGGCATCACGGCGGTTACGCATCTCAATAAATTCTGTTTTAGTGGTGCTGTGATTTAAATGAATATTTGTATTTTTTTGCTTATAAATACTGCTTTCACAGCAATATTCATCCCTGTTTTCAGGTAAATAATCATGGCACAGCAAAACACGCATATTTTCATCTAATTCATATAAACGCTTAATCGAATCATAAAGCTCAGATGCACTCCCCTTAGGAAAATCACACCGAGCTGTACCATAGTCGGGCATAAATAAAGTATCACCGACGAATACACAGTTTTCTATCACATAGCTGATGCATGCAGGTGTATGCCCTGGCGTTGGGATATTGTATGCATTTAATTGGCCAATATGAAACTGTTCGTAGTCTTCAAAAAGATAATCAAATATCTGATTGTCAGCGGTACTATGAATATTCATATTATAAATTGTATTAAATGTTTCTTGTACAATTGCAATTTTTTGACTCATTGCAATTTTTCCACCTAATTGTTTTTTTAAATATTGTGAAGCAGTTAAATGATCTGCATGAACATGTGTTTCTAAAATCCACTCTACGCTTAGGCTATTTTCATGAATATATTGAATGATTAAATCTGCTTGAATTGTAGAGCTTGTCGCTGACGGCGCATCATAATTTAAAACACTATCAATAATCGCGCAGCGCTTGCTTATCACATCAGATATGACATAACTAAAAGTATTGGTGTGCTCATCAAAAAAATGCTGTATTTTCGGATTTTGCATTCTAAAATTCCTTATATTTTGAAAGTTGATCACCCATCATTAAAGTGATGCTATTGTGATTATTTTTCTATTTATACACTTTTATTTTAACCAAGCTCAGGGTACTCAAACCCATAACCTATTTTGAACTCAAATAATACGACTCAAAACCCAGCCACAAAAAGCTGAATAACTTTATTCTGCTGTAAAATCCTTAAGTACCTTTTCTGCAAACCACCATGGAAGCTGCTGCACATCAGGATTTATTTTAAGGATTTCTGCCGATTGAATTTCTGCAAGGAAGGCTGCATTTTCACCATTTGAAGAATTGTTCGGTCGCTTGCATCAACTGCCTGCATCAGTAAATTTATACTTCGATAGTAACGCTCAACAATTTTTTGTTCTGGTACAGCATGCCCCCCCATACTCACTCGATATTGAACACGCGCAATATTAATAATCGGATCGACAGTCGAGACATAATATAAATAGGTTTTAAAACCTTGACGTTTTGCTTCTTGTAAAAATTCAACTTTGGAAATATGTGACATGACTGTTTCAAAAGTAAAACTAATCTTTAAACGTAAAAACTCCAAACGAATATAATCAATAATACGGCCACACAAATAAGAATCAATTTCTGAAAGGTCAAACCGTATTTGACCATCTTCTAATATTGAGGGCTGTAATTTAAGCAAAGGTAGCAATTTCCCAGCTTGAGGCCGTTTTTTTTGGTTTAAAAAATGGATTAAATTTTGTGCTTTTAAAGCTGTATGATAGATCATTAAATCTAATTGATGCGTGGCACTTAAATTCTGTTCGAGTTCATCTGCATTTAAATAAGCCCCAATATGATGGGGCAATAGATATTCTTTAATTGTGCTTTTCCCCGATCCATTTGGATCAGCAAACATTCTAATTCTAGGTTGAGGCATTAAATTATACAACAGCCTCTTTTTTATGGCGCTTTAACACTTTAGGCACATGATCAGCAGCAATGTAAGCATGAGACAAATCTTGGATCATGCTTTCGTGCCCATTGGTGTCACGTTGTACGAGTCTTAGATCTTTTGTATACACTACAGTGGCTACAGAGCACGCTTTATTAAAAGCATGTCGAAAAGCATGCATAGCAAGTTTAGGAATCATGTCATCCTCATACTGACCTGCTTTCATGATGGTATAAGCTGTCATAAAACAACTCCCTTTCGACTTGATTTATTTCATTGTATTCTAGCAATAGCGCAGACTATTGTCTATTTATACATCAATATAGAAATGTAATGCATAACGCTAAAGCTTTAAAACGAGGTAAAAACTTTAATAAAAATGACTCTATAACAGTAAAATCAGATGCTCCCTTCCTTCCATACATCTTCGTAATCTTCACGATCAATCATAAAGCGATAACCTTCAGCTAAAGCCAAGTATGGGAGAACTTCAGGTAAAATATCCTGTAACTCACGAACGGTCATGGTTTGAAAAACATCTTGCCCCTCACCTAATTCACCGCCATAAATAAACCAAGCAACATTTTCTTCAGTTTCAGGTTTTTTACGAATTCCAACGATCGGTTCTTGGTTTAAGCTATCCACAGCGATGGCTACTACATCATCTCCTTGGACTTGAATATAAGCAGAGTCATATTCCTCGCACAGTAATTTTTGTTCTGCGATTAATTCTTCTAAAGGAGATTTTTGAGTCATTGTTTATTACCAATCAAAATAAATAACGTATTTTACTCTACATTGTTTATATATAAAGCCTCTTTTTAAATTGTTCTACTTCTGCTAATCTTGAAAAAGTTACATATTCAAGAAGAAACCAAAGTTGACAGACTCACTGCACCAAATTCCTACTCACGGCGGAAAACGTAAAAATGCTGGCCGGAAAACGCATTATCAAGAAAAAACAGTCGTCATGCGTGTGCCAGAATCTAAAGTAGTGGAAATAAAAGCGTGGTTAAAACCGATTCCCAAAGACGACCGTTCTAAAAATATTGAACTTCAACCAATTGAAGCTCGAACTCATTTACAAATTGCCTATCCACTGGAGTCAGTAGCTGCGGGGTTCCCCTCGCCTGCTCAAGATTATACTGAAGACTTTATCGATCTCAATGAACATCTGATTCATAATCCATTAAGTACATTTATATTACGCGTGAATTCACTGTCTATGAAAAATGCAGGAATTGATATCGATGACCAAATTATTATTGATCGAAGTTTAACGCCCGAACATGGCGATATTGTTCTTGCCATGATTAACAATGAATTTACTGTCAAACGATTCATGAAAGAGAAAACGCATCAACATCAATATAAAGTTTGGTTAAAAGCAGAAAATCCAGAATATCCCGACATTTATTTACAGAGTGAAGAAGAACTTGTTATTTGGGGCGTAGTAACGTGTATTTTAAAAAAATTACGTTAATTAAATCAAAAAATTAATTCCTTAATCATTAAAAAGCCTCAATATTAATTGAGGCTTTTTTCTTGGTGAATCTTAGCGTTGTTGTTGATGGGTTTTTTGTTGCTTCTGCTGACGTTGATTGTCTTGTTGGTTTTGCTGTTGTTGTTGATGCTGATTGTCATTTTGCTGGTTAGGCTGTCTATTTTGTTGACGTCGCTGGTCTTGCTGCTGTTGACCCTGATTATCATTTTGTTGGTTGTGTTGTTGATTAGCCATTTTCATATCCATCCTTTAATTTTTTGGGATATGTCGCACTAACTTTACGACTTCTACTAATCTAATGAATATTTTGAATTCGCCAAGCTTACAACTGTGTCTATTTAATACACTGTAATAGCGCTGCTGTTAATTTATTGATTTTTATTTAATCCATAAAAGAGTGATTTACATGTTTAACTGTAATTACACTAATAGTTACACAAGTTTAAATGCTTCTCCCCATTCATTAATTTTTTAAATTTGGAATTTATTGAATTACACGTTATTCTTAATTTGAAAAAGTTACAAATTCAAGATAAAAATGGACAACCAATTATTCGCTCTCATTGATATTAATAACTGCTATGTCAGTTGCGAACGTGTGTTCAATCCAAAACTCAATGGCAAAGCTGTGGTTGTGCTTTCAAATAATGACGGTTGTGTGGTTTCACGTAGCAATGAAGCAAAAGCCTTAAATATAGGCATGGCCGTTGCTTGGCACACCATTGAAAAACAAGCACTGCAAGCAGATGTTAAAGTTTTTTCGAGTAACTACGCTTTATATGGAGATATGTCTCGACGTTTTTTTGCCATTTTAGCCAAACATTTTCATAGTACAGATATTGAACCCTATTCAATTGATGAATGTTTTATCAATCTAACGCCTTATGCGAAAACGCTTGACCTTGAACAATACTGTCGTGAACTCATAAATACAATTAATCAATGGATAGGCTTACCTTGCTGTATTGGTATTGGTTTCACAAAAACTCAAGCCAAACTGGCAAATCATTTTGCAAAACAAAAAACAGGTTTTAACTCTTTATGTTATTTACCTCACCTAGATTTATGTAGCTACGAAAACCTACTTCAAGAAACTCCAGTGGCTGAAATTTGGGGCATTGGGCGTAAAATCAGCAAAAAACTGCAGGATTATGAAATATATACTGGCTATGACTTAACTTTTGCCAATGAACAGCATCTGACTAAGCAATTCTCTGTGCTTATTACACGGACTATTCGTGAGCTAAAAGGTCACTCTTGCATTGCCTTAGAAGATCCTTCCATCCCATCAAAAAGTATTCTTTCATCGCGAAGTTTTGCAACCGCCACCAATCAAAAGAGCATTCTGAAGCAGGCTTTAATTTTTCATATTGACCGTGCCTATAAACGCTTAACGAGGCAACAGCAATTATGCGCCTGTGTGCATGTTTCCCTCTATGAAAAATCTTCCCATCCGCCCTATAAAATCAGTATTTCTCATACCGTAGGACTTGAATATGCCACCGATGATCTAATCATTTTAAATCAAACAGCATTAAATCAAGTAGATGTTTTATTTAAAGAAAATAAAAAATATATCAAAGTTTCAATTATGTTGACCGCACTTCAACCTAAGCAACAACATATTCAAGATTTATGGCACCCCATAGAACTGATTCAACAACGCGATCATTTAATGAAAACCTTGCTAGCGATGAAACAACGCTATGGAGCCGAATGCATTCAGTTGGGTTATCATTCAAACAGCGAAATATGGAAAATGAGGCAACAATATCGCTCCCCACGCTACACCACATGTTGGCAAGAAATGCTGAGCATTGATGATTCTTCGATGGCAGTTACACAAATCACATGAACTGTTTTGGTCAATTCGGTTTACAATATTGAAATAAATAAAAACAATAAAAAATGTCATTTTTTAACATTGCCATTTACTTGCAAAGTTCTCAATATATAGCACATATATGACACACAAACTCTACGTCAAAATTAAGCAAGTTATAATAAAAATGTAGGATTTCGTGCCATAATGGGCAAATTTTGCAGCTATCTTGCAAGATATTGGTGCAACTTAAAAATGGAGCAAGCTGAATGAATTCGAGCATTTTGGTCATTCATGGACCGAATCTTAATTTGCTAGGAAAGCGTGAACCAGATGTTTATGGGCATCTCACTTTAGATGACATCAATCAGCAGCTCATTATTCAGGCACAAAAAGCAGCAATTCATTTAGATACTTTCCAAAGTAACTGGGAAGGCGCAATTGTTGACAGAATTCATCAAGCACAATTAGAAGCTGTGAAATTCATCCTCATCAATCCAGCAGCATTGACACATACCTCTGTTGCAGTTCGTGACGCCCTTCTTGGTGTAGCTATCCCCTATATTGAAGTTCATTTATCGAATGTTCATGCTCGCGAAGCATTTAGACATCACTCATATTTATCTGATAAAGCCGTTGGCGTGATTTGTGGCTTAGGAGCAAAAGGTTATTCATTTGCTCTCGATTACGCTATCGAAAAAATTCAACCTACTACGCAACCATAATTAGGAATATTGTCTCATGGATATCCGTAAAATCAAGAAACTCATCGACCTGATGATTGAATCTGACTTACAAGCGATAGAAGTTAAAGAAGGTGATCAATCTATCGCTTTAACGCGTCGTAATCCAGTGGTTGCGGCAGGTGTTCAAAGCATCCCTACAGCTGTTGCTGCTGCGCCTGTAGCAAAAACGCCGCGCGGTGCGGTAGAAACCTCTCCGATGGTTGGGGTATTTTATGCTGCTCAAAGCCCAGGTGAACCACCATTTGTTAAAGTGGGTCAAACCATTTCAGCAGGTGAAACGTTAGGCATCATTGAAGCCATGAAAATCATGAACCCAATTGAAGCGACGCAAAGCGGTGTGGTAGAAGAAATTTTAGTGAAAAATGGCGAAGTGATTCAATTCGGTCAACCTCTTTTCCGCTATCGCGCGTAAAACCACGAGGATTTATCATGTTGCAAAAGGTATTAATTGCAAACCGGGGTGAAATCGCTTTACGCATTACCCGAGCTTGCAAAACTTTAGGAATTAAAACCGTTGGTATTTATTCCGATGCCGATAAAGACCTCATGCACCTTCGTTTTGTTGATGAAGCCGTATGTATTGGTCCGGGTGCAAGTAGTGAAAGCTATTTAAACATCCCAGCAATTATTACTGCTGCTGAAATTACAGGTGCAGATGCGATCCATCCAGGTTATGGCTTCTTATCTGAAAATGCTGAATTTGCAGAAATTGTTGAAAGTTCAGGTTTTATTTTCATAGGGCCACGCCCTGAACACATTCGCCTAATGGGAAACAAAGTTTCTGCCATTACCGCGATGCGTAAAGCAGGCGTTCCAACTGTTCCAGGTTCTGCACACGCAGTGACCACCAGCAATGCGCTAGCTGAAGCCAAAGAGATTGGCTTCCCATTGATCATTAAAGCTGCTTCAGGCGGTGGTGGTCGTGGTATGCGTATTGTAGAACGTGTAGACACATTACTTGAATCTGTTCAAGCCGCACAGCGTGATGCAGAAATGTGGTTTAGTGATGATACGGTTTATATGGAACGTTTCCTACAAAAACCACGTCATGTTGAAGTGCAAGTTCTAGCGGATGGTAACGGTCATGCGATTCATCTTTTTGACCGTGACTGCTCTTTGCAACGTCGCCATCAAAAAGTACTTGAAGAAGCGCCGGCGCCAGGCTTACCAGAACAAGCCCGTGCTGACATTTTGGAAGCATGCGTAAATGCATGTAAGCTGATGCAGTATCGCGGTGCGGGAACATTTGAATTCTTGTTTGAAGATGATGAGTTTTTCTTCATTGAGATGAATACGCGTGTTCAAGTTGAACATCCAGTGACCGAGATGGTTACAGGTATCGATATTATTGAACAACAATTGCTGATTGCAGGCGGTCTTGGTCTAAACATACAACAGTCCGATGTTCAATGTCATGGTCATGCCATGGAATGTCGTATCAATGCTGAAGACCCAACCAACTTCATGCCATCACCGGGTAAAATTGAGCACTTCTATACTCCAGGTGGTGCAGGTATTCGCTTAGATTCGCATATTTACGAAGGTTATAGCATTCCTCCTTATTATGATTCAATGATTGCTAAACTCATTGCGCATGGTAAAGACCGGAAAACCTGTATTGCGCGTATGAAACAAGCCTTAGAAGAAATCATTCTGACAGGAATTAAAACCAATATTCCTTTGCATAAAGATCTAATTTTAGAAGATAAAAACTTTTGCTCTCAAGCAATGGATATTCATTATCTTGAAAAGCATTTGCTTCAAAAATTAGAAGGTCATGTAAAAGAAAACGCTTAAAATATATAAACATAAAAAAACCGCTCTAATAAGCGGTTTTTTTATAAAAATTATTTAAGTTTTAAGGCAAGACACGGCTTAAAGTAGCAAAACATTGTTCTGCCTTTTCATTCGTACAAAAATGAATGGTTGATGGATTTTTCCATTGGACAAAATACTGGGAAATTTCGCCACTTTGATCCTGCTGAAGGCCTAAGCAATCCTTTTCATTATTATCATACTTGACTTGCAAGATCAGGGCTGGCAATAAGGTACGTTCCTCTTGAGGTGGCTGGTAATCGTAAATTCCCGATGACCACTCTTGTCCACTCTTAATCATCACATCGTTATTACTTTTAAAATTGTAATATTCAATACATTTTTTATTATTGGGAATTTGCATTCCCCACAATCCTACAATCTCTGGACGCGTCACAATACGAATACTATTCGAATTTTCTGTTGGTTTTACTTTTTCGTTTGCTACCACTGATTTACTTTCATTTGCCATCGCAATTGATGAGCATAATACGAGAAAAATGGTCAGATATTTTTTTTTCATACGTTTAAAATTCAAAACTAAAATCCTTAACTACAAGTTAGCATGCTTTTATGAAAAACCAGTATTTATCACCATATTACAACAATATATTTAGTCTATTGAACATAAAAATCAGTTATTTGACCATCAAAAAAATAGCTTTCAATGGTCTAGTTTTGAATAGCCAACTCTCATTTTTTTTGAATAAAAAACAGTCTTGCTTATTAAGATAAAATCGCTTACAAAAACAGAGGTTTAAAAAAATTAAATAAGGACACTATGAAACTTTCTGAATATCTTCAATATGATGGACTAGGATTGGCCGACTTGGTGGCTAAAAAACACGTTAGCTCTTCAGAATTGCTTAATTTAGCATTACAACGCGCCGCAGACACCAATCCCAAATTGAATGCAATTATTATTCCTATGCATGACTATGCAAAGACACGCACTCAACAAGCATTAACTGGGCCTTTTGCTGGTGTCCCTTTTTTAGTGAAAGATTTATTTCAAGAATATGCAGGCTATCCCACGTCATATGGCTGCACAGGATTAAAACGAATCCATTATATTGCTGAACAAAATTCTGAAATTGTAAATCGCTGGGAAAACTCAGGTATTGTCACTTTTGGGCGTACCAATACACCAGAATTTGGCATTAAAGGCATTACCGAGCCCGATGCTTGGGGTGCGTGTCATAACCCTTGGAATCTCAAACATAATAGTGGTGGATCATCAGGTGGTTCTGCTTCTGCTGTTGCAGCAGGCATCGTTCCTCTGGCTGGTGCAGGAGATGGCGGTGGATCTATACGTATTCCAGCATCTTATTGTGGTTTATTTGGGTTAAAACCTAGCCGTGGCCGTACCCCGTGGGGGCCAAATATGAGTGAAGCGATGCATGGCGCTGCAATTCAACATGTATTGACCAAAACAGTACGTGATAGTGCTGCAATGTTAGATGTAACGCATGGCCCTGAACATAGCTCATTATTTAAAATTAAATCACCTGAATCCACTTATTTAGAAGCAATTCAATTTCCACCCAAAAAATTAAAGATTGCATTTAGTACCCAATCTCCAATCGGTACAAAAGTATCTGAAGACGCGATAGCCGCAGTACATCATACCGTGAAATTACTAAAATCTTTAGGACATACGTTAATAGAAGATACTCCTGCTATTGACGGACTGGCTTTAGCTCGAGATTTTATTACCACTTGGTTTAGTCAGTTTTCTTATATGCTGGAACAAATCAAACAACAATATCAAAGTAAAAATGGGGATTTTGAACTCGACTCATTGGCATTGGCCGCATTTGGAGCTCAAACCAGTGCAGCTCAATATATCCATAATCTCAATAATTGGGGACTATACACCACACAAATGAATCATTTTTTTGATCGCTATGATTTATATTTAACTCCTGCCACTGCATCAGTTGCACCTAAAAATGGCGAAATCAAACTTCCACAATGGCAAAAACCTATTTTAAAAAGTTTACTCAAATTAGGAAAAGCGCATTTGCTTGCTCAAGGTAAACTGGTCGATCAAATTGTTAAAGACAATCTAAAATGGGTTCCTTTTACCCAATTGGCCAATATTACGGGTTTACCTGCAATGTCAGTTCCACTGTATTGGAATAAAGATCATCTTCCGTTGGGCTCTCAATTTATTGCACCTTTCGCTCAAGAAGATAGATTACTACAACTCGCGGCTCAACTTGAACAAGCTCAGCCATGGTTAAATCGTTATAACAAAATTCACATATAACACGTCAAGATCCCTTTATGTCCTTGAACTATTTTTATGACTCTCATAATAATGCAAACTTGAAAGAATTTTTTGCAATTAAAAAGCCCATAAAAATGGGCTTAACTTAATGGATTGTATTAATCTTTGTCCATCGAATGTGGTGTAGTGGTTTTGTCTTGCTGACTATTATCAGTATCACGTTTTTGGCAACCTGTGAGTCCAACCATCACCAATAGTCCTACTACGATCATTATTTTCATTATTGACTCTCATATACTCAGAATTAAACAGAATATAAGACCTAGAATAAATACACAGTTTTATTTTTACACAACAAATGTAAAATTATCATTACTGATCAAAAAATCTTTTACAACCTGCTAAAAATTCTGCATTAAATACTTTAACCGCATTATCTTTTGCATTTTTACATTGATCTGCACCAGCTAATTTATTTTCTTGTGCATAATGATAACCCGCATACTCCGAAGTACCTTGTTTAAAAGGCTCTTTGTCTTGCGTTCGTATAGATTCTTGGAAATATAAAAATGCAGCAACTCCAATAATAGCCAAAATGACATTCACGATTTTAAATTGTTTAAAATTCATAATTTTATACTTTTTTGCCTATGTAACTCATCATAAATAAAATTAATCGCTTCGTCTATGCGTTCAAATATAAGTATATTTCTATTTACTTTGGGTCAAAATCATAAAAAAACTCTATTGGGCTTATCACCACTTAGTTCAATTGCAATAAACTTTGTTCTGCCTCAAAAACCAACTGCTTAATTTCATTTTTTCTTTTTTCCTTATTTTGTTGATGAATATACAAACCTAGTACTACACTCAAAAATACTAACATCGATAACAACATCCTTAATTTTTTAGTATTCACACTTAGCCCCACAATAAAAATTAATTTATATTTGATTTATTTTTATACTTTAAATTTATCTTTCAATTTTACTATCCCTCAATTTGATGACCCCACTTAAATAAAAAGCACCTTTTGGTGCTTTTTATTGGTTATTTATAATGAATTAGACATTTGCCCAAATGCATAAATGACTAGCATAAGTAAAACAGCAGATGATGATGTTAATAATAATTCTAAAGTTCTCATACCCCACTCACTTCTTGAAAGTGAAGTATTAGTTATACGGGGATTATGATTACTTAATAATGACAAAAAGTGACAAAAAGTGCTCATAACAACATAAAATTGTAAAAATTGATTTCTTAAACACGCACAAAACATCTAAAAATATACACAGTACTTTGAAAACCAAAAAACCGCCTTATGGCGGTTTTAAAGAGCATTTTTAATGTGGTTTAATTTACACGAGACGTGAATTTAAACATTTCATTTACATCTGTATAGAAGCTACGACCATCAAGGTTTAAATCAATTTCTACACCAGATTGAAGTAATACTTTTTTTCCAACTTCAACCCACTTAAACCCATCACGCGTACTTTGCATCTTTTTTGATGGAACCAACGATACAATTATTTCACTACCATTTACAGATTTTGCAATTAAATTTTCTATATTATTCAACATTTACACCAATTTTTTAACATCTACAGAAACACCACCATTGGCATTTCAAAACAACTTTTATTTCGATCACTTAGACTAATATAATATTTCTATCAATTTCAAAAAGAGAACATTTTCATACTTGTTGCAATAAGTATAACAGAAAAACTGATTCAATTCTTATTAAACCATTAGCCTTGCTCATATTAATTGCATCTAAATATTTCATCAATACCGCTAAAGTAATTCTTGTTGATGCTGATTGATTAAAAAATCTGAAATTAATCGTGTCGCCCAAGAATTAGTTTGTTTTAATCCTTCGTAAAATCCACAATGACTGCCCTTTCTTGTGGTGACCACCATAATATTTGGCATATTCTGAATCACCGTTTTATACGGTTCTAGATTTTGTATACGACACACAGGATCATCTTCTACATTTAACACCATCAGTGGAATGGTAATGTTTTCAAATACAAAAATAGGATTGGTGGCCTGATTATAAGCTTCAAAGCTCTGATAACCTGCCATTTCAAAATAACGGTACTGGAAATCAGCCAAACTTCGAGTGGCAAGCACTTGAGTGAGTGACGCTGTTTTTTGCCATGTGGTCGAATAAGGATGAATAAATGACTGAAATAATTTTTTGGTCATAATTTTACTATAAAAGGGATGCACATTTTTGAAGCCCAGTTCTGTGTCATAACCTGGGCAAAGTGCAAAAGCTGCTTTAAACGGCGTTTGCTCGCCTTGTTCCCCTAAATATCGTACCAATAGTCCTGTCCCTGCTGACGATCCGACCGCATACAAAGTAGAATGAGCAAATTTGGTTTGAATATATTCAATTTGTTCGCGCAAATCAGAGGTCGAACCAAAAATAGAGATTTTAGCAACCATCATAGGTAAGTTTGCATGACCACGTCGTAAACATAATGCAATCCGCCAACCCGTATAACGATGTAAATCGTGAACTACCTCAGACATGCTTTCAGGCGTTCCCGTTAAGGTATGCATAAGAACAATCGTCGGTGTACTTTCAGGCAAATGTAATCCGTACCATGCAATAGCAGTAATACCACCGTCAGCCATGTGTAAGTGCTCAATTGCATCATACTGTAGCTGAACATTCTTTTTCTTAATCAAATCAAAATACATTAAATGCAGATGAGTATTAGACAACCATGGCGTTGGACGATATTTGTGATTGAGTTGAGGTAATTGACCAATCCATTGTTGCGCCTGTCCTTTTGGATCAAAATACAATTTCGGTATTTCGGCTCCAGATAACTGATCAACAATATTTTGTACCCAGTGCGTTATTTTTTTGACCGGCAATTTCATGTGTATTTCACCTTGGGAGATTAATGCAAATTTAAAATAATAGGCTTCATATTCACCCTAAATAATTTACACGATCTTTTATCTCAATTTTCACCTTAAAATTTTACTCAGTTAAACTTTTGGGGTAAATGCCGCCAAACGCTGTCCCATTTGTGCAGCCAAAGCTTCTAGCCCACTTTTAGGACGTAGCATCACTTCAAAATCAATAATTTTTCCTTGATCATTAAAGCAAATCATATCAATGCCTTTTAATTTTTTTTCGGTTACATTAGCCGAAAACTCAAGTACAACACTCATTCGGTCTGAGGTATAAAACGCTCGGTGGTAGGTAAAATTTTCAAAAATCTCAATCACGTTTGATAAAATGAAAAATACAATTTGTTTACCAACATAGGGATTAAATGCAATCGGTGAACGAAAGATCACATCATCTGCAAGTAAATCATTCAATATTGACATATCGCGGGTTTCTAGCATTTCATGCCAGCGCTGTACGGCGGTTTGCGTATTTGCTAAAGCCATTTTTATTTCCTTATAATTTTATATTTCAATTGAGAGAAAAGAGTTCTTTGTTTCTATCATTTTGTTTCTAGTGGAAATCCATTGATTTAGCCCTCCCCCAAAGGGAGAGGGCTTTGTCTGTTTAAATGACTGCTGCCAAATCTGCACCTTGACGAATGGCACGTTTTGCATCTAATTCACCTGCTTCTTTAGCACCACCAATTAAATGCACATTTTTCCCCTCAGCTTTTAATTGCTCAAACATGGCGGTAAAAGGTTCTTGACCTGCACAAATCACTACATTGTCTACCTCTAATACAGTGGCTTGACCATTAACTAAAATATGTAAGCCTTGATCATCAATTTTTTCATAACTGGCGCCTGCAATCATTTTCACTTCACGATGTTTTAAGCCTGTGCGATGAATCCAACCAGTAGTTTTACCCAAACCTGCACCAACAGCCTTTGATTTACGTTGTAATAAATAAATTTCTCGATTGGATTGTTCCAATACAGGATTTTTTAGCCCCCCGACATGGGCATAATTGGTATCAATACCCCATTCATCATAGAATTTTTCAGGGTTGAGACTGGCGCTTTGACCTTCATGACTTAAATATTCTGCCGTATCAAAACCAATCCCACCAGCACCAATAATAGCAACACGTTGACCCACAGGCTTACGCTCTTTCAATACCTCTAAATAAGTCAATACTTTAGGGTGATCGATACCCTGAATATCTAAATGGCGTGGCGTAACCCCTGTTGCAACCACAATCTCATCGTAGTCCGATTTAGAAAGTGCTTCATACGTCGCTTGGTGATTTAAAACCAGTTGAATATTGGGTTGTAATTCAATTTTGCGCTGAAAATAACGTAAAGTTTCATAAAACTCTTCTTTTCCTGGAACAGTTTTCGCAATATTAAATTGTCCACCAATCTGATTGGCTGCTTCATATAAGGTGACTTTATGTCCACGATCTGCCGCATAGGTTGCAAAGCTCAAACCGGCAAGCCCAGCTCCAATCACGGCGATATTTTTAGTCAAAGTTGTTTCTTTAAAAATCAGTTCTGTTTCATAGCATGCCCGTGGATTGACTAAACATGTGGCAATTTGCATTGAGAAAATATGATCTAAACACGCTTGGTTGCAACCAATACAGGTATTAATTTCATCACTACGACCTTGTTCCGCTTTTTGAACAAAGAAAGCATCTGCAAGCATTGGACGTGCCATTGATACTATATCCGCATGACCTGAAGCCAGTACATGTTCCGCCATTTCAGGTGTATTAATCCGGTTTGATGTAATCAATGGAACATTGACTAAACCTTTAAGTTTTTCCGTTACCCACGTAAATGCCGCACGTGGCACTTTGGTCGCAATGGTTGGAATACGGGCTTCATGCCAACCAATTCCCGTATTGATAATGGTTGCACCTGCTTTTTCAATTTCTTTGGCAAGATGCACTACTTCATCAAAAGTTGAACCACCTTCGACCAGATCGAGCATAGATAAACGATAAATAATAATAAAATGTTCACCCACTTCTTCACGTGTGCGTTTTACAATCTCAATTGGGAAACGGATACGATTTTCATAATGACCACCCCACTCATCATCACGATGATTGGTACGTGCAGCAATAAACTCGTTAATGAGATAACCTTCCGACCCCATAATTTCAACGCCGTCATAACCTGCGTATTGCGCCAGTTTTGCACAATTTACAAAGTCAGCAATGGTTTGATGGACTTCGGCTGAGCTTAAGGCATGCGGTTTAGTGGGATTAATAGGCGCTTGAATAGCAGAAGGTGCAACTAAATCGGGCTGATAAGAATAACGACCCGTATGCAAAATCTGCATGGCAATTTGACCACCTGCATCATGTACAGCCTGTGTAATCACTTTATGTTTTTCTGCTTCTTCTAGACTGTCAAGTTTTGCGCCACCAGCAAAGGTTAAACCCGCATCATTCGGTGCAATACCGCCCGTCACAATGAGCCCAACACCACCTTGTGCACGTTCAGCATAGAAAGCCGCCATACGTTGGTAGCCCTGTGGTGCTTCTTCTAAACCGACATGCATAGATCCCATCAAAACTCGGTTTTTTAAAGTGGTAAAACCTAAATCTAAAGGGGCTAACAAATGAGGATAGTTAGACATACAATCTCCTTGGCGCGCTTAATACAGCTGGCTTATATTTCAATTAATGCAATTTGTTGCATATTTTATATTCTAGATTTGATTTTTATGCAACATGTTGCATAATGATTAGGTAAATATTTACTGACTGAGCCGTCTATGTCTTTAGCCCATGTTTTATTGACCAGCTTAATTGAGAAACCCAGTACAGGTATTGATTTAGCACGTCGTTTTGATCGTTCTATGGGCTTTTTCTGGAATGCAACACATCAACAAATTTATCGCGAACTGAGCGGTATGCAAGAAAAAAAATGGATATCGACGCTTGAACAGCCCGACAGCAGCAGTCGAAAAAAAACCTATCAGGTTGAAGCATTAGGACGTATCGAATTAGCTGATTGGATGGTCAAACAAAGTCCACCCGCGCAATTACGTGAAGAACTCATGGTGCGTTTAAGGGCTGAAGCTCAGTTAGGTGGAAAAAGTTTGTTGCCTGAACTCGAGCGTCATCTACATTTACATCAACAAAAGCTCAAAACCTATCGAACTATTTTTGCAAAAGATTTTGCAGATGGGCATAATCATAATCGAACACAATTTATCCACAAAATGATTTTACAACTTGGAATTGATTTAGAAATAGGCTGGATTAGCTGGTTAGAGATGCTTATTCCGCAATTAAAAATTTTTGATGAACAAGAATAATCTAAGGAAATAATAAACATGTCCTACTATGCTATGCCAGATGGTGAGCTACTTTTTGTACGAGAGTTTGGCCAAGGGAAGCCCGTATTGGTTCTATCTGGTTTAGGCATGCAAAGTTGGCAATGGTTACCTTTTTTATATCCTCATACTCAAAAATTTAAATTTATTATTCCAGACTGGCGTGGTTTTGGTGGTTCACATAATTGCCGCATCCCAACTCTAGATGCAATTCCAAGTCATTGGACTGATATCACAAGCCTGATTGAACAACTTAAATTAGAGCAATTTTCTGTAATTGCTTATTCAATGGGGGCATCTACTGCCATGCATGGCATGCAATATGGCAATTTTCATCAAAAGATAAAGTCTTATCTGCATATTGATCAAACGCCTAAAATTTCAGTAGATGAAACATGGCAATATGGTTTGCTCAGTCGGCGTCAAGGTGAATTTAAAGCGCTTTTAGCTCAAATTTCCATCTTGCTAGCATCCAACCCGCAAACACGTTTATTTAAAGATCTAGAGCCAATACATCAACAAGAACTGGTGAAACTTTGGCTCAGTTTTATTGAATTACAAGCCAGCAATAAAATTGTACCGCTTCTGTTTAAAGTGGCATTAAAGCAACCTAAATTACAACCATTAATTTTACCCATTCAACGTTTAGATTATCTGGCTTGGTATATCAATAATTACCTTAACCATAACGAGGATTATCGCGAAGCAGTGGCACAACTTGATTGTCCCACAACTTTCTTTATTGGTGAAAAATCTTCTTTATACCCCTCTCAAGGCCAAAAGATCATTGCGAATAGTGTGCAAAATTCAACCCAAATTATATTTAAAAAATCTGGGCATACTCCTTTAATTAGTGAACCAATTAAATTTAGCCGTGAAATTGCTCGTTTTTTAAAAAATCCTGTATAAATAATTCAGATAAACGAAATTTAAAATTGACAAATTGCAACGATAAATCTTTAATTAACGGGATTGTTGCATCAATGGAATTTTTAAATGCTGTCCGATCTTGATGATTTTTATTGCTTTGCTATGGTGGTCGAACATGGCGGATTTAGTGCAGCAGAACGCGCAACCGATATTCCAAAATCCAAATTAAGTCGTCGAGTGCACAATCTTGAAGAGCGTTTGGGTGTTCGTCTAATTCAGCGGAGTTCACGTCATTTTGCAGTCACCGATATTGGGATGAATGTTTATCGTCATGCACAAGTAATGATGACTGCGGCTCAAGCTGCGCATGATTTGGTTGATCATTTAAGTATTCAACCACGTGGGGTCATTAAAATGAGCCTACCGGTTTCGATTGCACAAAATGAAATTGCAAAAATTTTGCCTGAGTTTTTAAAAACCTATCCTGAAATTAAAGTTCAGTTAATTGTCAGTAATCGCCGTGTCGATATTATTAATGAAGGCATTGATATTGCGCTACGCGTTCGCTCTAATCTTGATGATGATCCCACTTTAGTGCTACGCAAATTTGAAAAAATTGAACAGCACTTATTTGCAAGCCAAGCTTATTTGAACCAATACGGTGACTTGAAACAGCCTGAAGACTTAAGTGAGCATCGTATTCTGAGTATGGTCGATGAGCATTTAGATCAACATATTGTGGTGCACGATGAAGACAATCATCAGAAAAAAATTAAAGTTAATCCAGTCGTGATGGGTTCTGATTTAATGATGTTGGCACAACTGGCTAGACAAAATTGTGGCATTGCACTCTTACCAGATACCATTGCTCAAGACTATATTGAAAGTGGTGAACTGGTGCGTGTGTTGCCTAACTGGAAAGCGCCCCATGGTATTCTACACGCAGTTTATCCTTCACGACGCGGACAACTTCCAGCTGTACGTGTACTTATCGACTATTTGGTCAAGCAACTCAGCAAATATTAAGATGGCTGTGATCTAGCCGTAAATGATAGAAATCTTAAACAATAAATGATTAAAATTGAAAATTTCTAATTTTGAATCTAGCTCAAAGCGACAATCAGCTCATTCTTCTCACTGAAGAAAATTTTTGATAAAAAAAAGCTTACCCGAGGTGGATAAGCTTATAAACTAAGATAAGAAACTACAGCTAGATTCTATTTGTCTATAATACAAATAAAACACGCTTTTATCTAATAGATAAAATATCTTAAAATTTACTCAAAAACAGTCAAACACCAAATAAAATCAGATATTGCAGGAAGTTTTTATCGTTTAAAACACTTTATTTATGTGGAATCAGAATTTAGTTCTACTAAAGTCTAAAACCATATTTTATCATTAAAATAAATCTTTTAAATTGCTGGATATGAACCTGTTCCTTCTGGCCAAGGTGACAATAATTCAAAACCTGTATCCGTTACAGCAACCATATGCTCCCATTGTGCTGTTAATGAACCATCTGCTGTCACCACAGTCCAACCATCTTTAAGCTCTTTTACTCGTGCTTTACCCGCATTGACCATAGGCTCAATTGTAAAGACCATGCCTTTCTTCAGTTTTAAACCTTGTCCTGCTTGCCCATAATGCAGAACATTAGGTTGTTCATGATAAATTTTACCAATTCCATGACCACAATATTCACGAACAATGCTATAGCCTTCGCGCTGTGCTACTGATTGAATGGCAAATCCAATATCGCCCAAGGTTGCATCTGGCTTTACTGCATGGATACCCGCAACCATTGCTTCATAAGTCGTTTCAACCAATTTTTTCGCTTCAGGTTTAACACTGCCAACATAATACATGCGACTGGTATCGCCAAAATAATCATCTTTGATAATCGCAACATCAATATTCAGAATATCCCCATCTTTTAAAATAGTTGCTGCTGAGGGAATACCATGACACACCACTTCATTTGGGGAAATACACGTCGTTTTGGTGTAACCATAATAGCCAACATTTGCTGGCGTCACTTTTAAAGTATTTACAATATAATCATTACAAATATCGTCCAAATATTCTGTCGTCACACCCGGCTGAACATACTTCCCTATCATTTCTAAAACTTGAGCAGCCAATCGCCCAGAAATACGGAGTTTTTCGATATCTTGCTCAGTTTTAATTGTAATAGTAGAAGCTTTCATTATTTATTCTCATCTGGGATCATTAAGATTATAAACCTTTTATTATTTTTTTGTTTAATTACAGATTATTAAGTCATTCATTATTCAGTACAACGATTCACCCACGCTGAATGTATAATTTTTAAACTTGCGATCATCATCGCTAAAAGAGGTTTAGAAATAAAGTAAAAAATAAATTATCTTTTTTTAATAAAAAAATCAGTAATATAAATAAAATTTTATTTTTTTTATTTAATATAGCTTTTTATTTGTTTATAAATAAAATCTACAACTTACATAAAATAAAGTACCCAAAAATTTGTGTATCCTCTAAAATTGCCCTTTTTGCTCGACCCTCTCCCTTTCTATGACAAATCTTCGTACTCGAGATATTGTTGCTTTAGGTTTTATGACCTTCGCACTTTTTATTGGTGCTGGCAATATTATCTTTCCTCCTATTGTCGCTCAACAAGCGGGTGAACATGTATGGTTGGCTGCATTTGGCTTTCTAATCACGGCCGTTGGCCTACCTGTCATCACCATTATGGCTTTATCACGCGTTGAAGGTTCTATCCAAAATTTAAGTTCACCCTTAGGTAAAATATCAAGTTTAATTTTAACTGTGGTGTGTTATTTAGCAGTTGGACCTTTGTTTGCAACGCCTCGTACAGCAACGGTTTCATATGAAATTGGATTTTCTTCATATTTTGGTACATCAAGTAGCAGCTTACTTATTTATAGTGCTATTTATTTTGCAATCGTGACTGTCGTATCACTTTATCCAAATAAACTCCTTGATACTGTGGGGCATTTTCTCGCACCATTAAAAATTATTTCTTTAGCGATACTTGGAATTGCTGCATTTGCGATACCTGCTGGATTTATCCCACCTGCAATTAATAATTATGTTACTGCTCCAGTCTCCGAAGGTTTCGTGAATGGTTATCTAACCATGGATACTTTAGGTGCTTTGGTTTTTGGTATTGTAATTATTCATGCCATTCATTCGCGCGGAGTAACTGATAAAAAACTGGTCACTAAATATGCTGTCATCGCCAGTTTAATTTCAGGTGTAGGTTTAACCTTAGTCTATTTAAGCTTATTTAAGCTGGGTTTAGGCAGTCACGAAGTTGCACCCAATGCTGCAAATGGAGCTGTTATTTTACATGCCTATGTACAGCATGCGTTTGGTGATGTGGGATCGTTATTTTTAACAGCGATGATTTTTCTGGCCTGTATGGTCACCGCGATCGGTTTAACCTGTGCATGCGCAGAGTACTTTTCTGAACTGACTAAAATTCCGTATAAAATTTTAGTTTTTATCTTAATTGGCTTCTCGTTTATTATCTCTAACTTGGGCTTGACCAAGCTGATTACTGTTTCAGTGCCTGTTTTAAGTGCGATTTACCCACCTGCAATTGTGGTTATATTACTGAGTTTCTTTTGGAAATTTTTTAATCGTCCTTCCTCTGTCGTTGCACCTGTTACTGCAATTGCATTTTTATTTGGTTTATTCGATGCTGTAAAAGTCACTGGTTTTGAATCATATTTACCTGATTTTATTCAACATTTACCCTTAAACGAACAAAATTTAGCATGGCTTCTTCCTTCTCTATGTGTGCTAGTGATTGCGATTGTGCTAGATAAGGTCAGAAAATAAGCAAAACTGATAGTATTTAAAATCAAGTTTTACCCAAACCTGATTTTAACCCAATCAATAAAGCATCGTGTTTTACCCAAACAGAGTTTTATTGTTTGCATCATCAGTAGATTGAAAAATTATCTAGACATGGCGTGAATAATTTCAACCATATATTGTGTTCACTTTTGAATAACGCACGATCGTCCTTATTATCGTAATTTCAATAAACTATTTATTCTCATGATGAATCTTTTGATTTCTGATCAATAATAAAATAACTCAGGTTATGCTCTTAAAAAATACCATATATTTACATTTAAAATAAAATAGTCATACATAAGTTCGCATTAGCATAGTTTTATTGCAAAATTATGAAAACAGCCCTTGAAATACACCAAAATAAGAAGTAAAACAATAGAACGAAGTTGAGTAAAACAATTTGGTTTAAGTCGAAAATTATAGGAGGGGTGGAGATGTTATCATTACATTTCAACAAGCAAGTCTTCATTAACGCTCTAAAAGCAAACAAAAATATGGTCACCTATTTAAGTACCACAATTGGTCTCATGGTGATTCTCATCATGCATGGTTTAATTCAAGGTAATCTGAAACCAGAATTCTTTATGTATGCTTTTATTGCTTCAATTGCCTTTTACATTTGGGCAGTGGTCGATCAAAAGTATCGTTATCAGAAACAGAGTAACTCTACAGAATAGAAGATGGGTGAGCCACTCACCCATCCTAAGAAAAAAATAAAATAATAAAAATCATATTAAAGTTTAAATAAACCAATCACCGCACCACCTAATAATCCGGCTGTAGCCACCAACTCCCCTATAACCAATAACAACATAGCGCTGCTTAACACCCATTTTGGTAAGTGCCAACGTCCCATTTGGTGAGGTTGTTTAAATTGATTCGTAGTGTCTTTTAACCAGCCATGCAATATATAGCTTAAAATTGAAAAGCTAAAAAAGAAAAGATTGATTAAGACAAAGATTAAGTTTATTTCTTCTATCCATACTGAAAAATAAGCCAAAACAGCAAGAATTAAACTGGCTGGTGCGTACAATAAGCTGCTTCTATGTGCAATATCGACGTAGTAATGAGCGCGCGATTGTGCTGAACAACGGATTTGATAATATTTCCATACGCCAGTAAGCATACCTACCCAAAGAAAAACCCCACTAAATACAATTGCCCAGATCACTGAATAATTTAAATTTTCCATACTGATTGATTTATATCCTTATTTTTAGAACGCTATTCTGACTTTAAAGTCATGAATTATGCAAGTTTGTTTTTAGAATTTGGGTACAGTACAACTAAGAAAAATGAATGTGCGTATTTAATATGACTATTTTTGAAAGCCTAGAAATTAACTGCAAAGATGGTTATTGCTTAAGTGGACGTTTTTATCCCAATCAAAAAACCAATCATAAGCGCTATCCTGTTTTAATTTGTCCTGCTACAGGTATTACTCAACACTTTTACCAAGCATTTGCAGAATGGCTAACCACTCAAGGTTATGATGTTTTAAGCTTTGATTTTCGTGGTATTGGCCGTTCTTTACATGGCCCGCTCAAGCAATCTCAAGCCAGCATTGTACAGTGGGGACAACTTGATATTCCTGCTGCAATTGACACGCTCTTATGTAAAACTCAAGCAGAGCAAGTAATATTATTAGGTCATAGCGCAGGCGGTCAACTTCTGGGAATTGTGCCAAATTATCAAAAAGTTGCCAAAGTAATTGCTGTTTCAGGCTCAACTGGACATATCAAAGGTTTAAAAGGTAAAACGAAATTACTGGCACCGTTGATGTTTAATGTTATTTTTCCATTAGCACGTATTACGCAAGGATATGGGCCAACTCAAGCGATTGGTATGGGTGAGAACTTACCTAAAGATGTTGCTCAACAATGGGCACAATTTTGCAGCAAACCTGGATATGTCCTGAATGCGATAGGTAAAACTGTATTTCAAGATTACCATGCCGAGATTAATTGTCCTATTATCTCAATCTGGTCATCAGATGATGAAATTGCGACAGAAGCCAATGTAAAAGATTTATTGCGCTTATATCCGAACGCCAATACCCAAATGATTGAACTGCAACCTAAACACTATGCGCATAAAGCCATTGGTCATATGCTTATGTTCAAAAAATCACATCAAAATTTATGGTCAGTCATTGAACAACAATTGGCTGTTTAGTTTAGATTTAAACTCCTAAAATGATATTTTCATTTTAGGAGTCTTTATCTTAATGACTCATTTATTGTTTTTGACTTTATTATTCATCAATAAAACCTTCTTTTTTGAGTTTTTTATCAGACAAATATTCTCGGACAACTAAACTAACGATCACAATAACTCCAACCAAAATTGCTGCAGATATCGTGATTTTCATAAAGTTTTCACTCGTTAAAACTGAAAACCATAATTGGACAATTGCAAGTAAAGCCCATAAAACTGAAATTGTCAGTGAACTAATCACACCATATTTCATTTCACTCTTTCCAAAATAACCACATAAGCTTCACGTTTCCAAAACAGTAACATACGGCGAATATCTTTTTCCATCGTGATCACTGACCAACCTTGTGCAGCATTTTGATTTAAAAAATTGGTAAATTTTACTGGGTCTACTTTGGATGAACCAAACAGTAAAGATCCCAATAACCCCTCTTGATAAATAACAACTTTATATTCTTTCATTTATAAATTTCTTTTTTAAAGGTTAATTTTAGGCATTATTTTAAAACTCAGTCCTGAGTATACATTTTTATTTTTAATAATATAGAATTTAAAAGCAATCACTTGATGTTTTTGAATTATTTTTATGTTTTAATACCCTCAGTTTGAGATGAGCCTCTTACAGTATATGAGCTTGACTTGTATACGACTAACCCCTAACCATGGGGTTTTTTATTGTCTAAAATTAATAACTTATAATTAATTGGCGTAATACTGACGCAAGCAGAAAGTCATCCATACTTTGCAACCGCTTTGTTGCACCAACCTACCATAAAAGGTTGTTCAGCAATATCATTTCCGAATGAATAGGCTTACAACTATAATCTACTATACAAAGAATTGGTGCTTTTACAATCGAACTTTAATCAATTGAGGAAACATCTCGATTTGGTTTGATCCTACTACTGAATGGTTACAGGCCTTATTTAGAGCCTCATTAAATTATATGTTTTAGATTGGGCAGCACCCGATTACTCCAACCTTACTCAATAAATTTACGGAATTAGGTAGACTTCATAAAATGTAAAAGTTTTGATCAATCAGTAAGCGATCACAGCGAAAATCTAGATCTAAAAAAACCCCAAGAAACATAAAACTAATTAGAGTATAAACTTTGAATCTTTTTCGTTGGTAGCGTGAGCTGGATTTGAACAAACGACCTTCGGGTTATGAGTCCGACGAGCTACCATACTGCTCCATCCCGCATCAACGAGGTGCCTGTATACGTCTTATTAGGTCTAATACAATCTTTATTAATTTAAATCTAAAAATCATTTTCAATATCTAGATAATGCAAATAAATCTATTGAATTTCTGATTCTGTTACAAATTCAGGATGAGAAGATCGATACAGCCCCAATTTCTTTATTTCATTCTCTAAATAGGATTTAGGTTCTTCTAGCCATGTAACTTTATCACTCCCAAAATCTGAATTATTCAAAGCCCAATCAGAAATAAGACCATACATAAAAGTATTATCAGCAAAAATTAATTTTGATTTTTTACTGGTATTGCTCACAAACACTTTATGCGTCGGTAAAAAACCAAATATACTGATACGAGTATATAGATATCTATAAGTATCTTTCATATTAGACATGTCCTAGTAAGAAAGTACTATATCAGCAATAAGTGATACTAATTAAATTATCTCGTGGCAGCATTCAATTTAAACCACTACGACTAAAGATATCGCTATAAAAAAGCCCACCTTTTCGATGAGCTTTTCTTGATATTTAAATCTATTCCCTTGAACACTTTACTTCAAGCTGACTGTCATCTTGAGTAATTTTAATTTTTTTGTATGTCCGCTTATTTGGATCCATTGCGGAGCCCACTACTTCTTCAAAGAAGCTGCGATCATTCATCAACTCTGCGTAAACTTTATAGCCTATTAATATTTTTTCAGGTTTTTTATTTCTTGCGATTACATCACTAAAAATAGTGTTTAACTTATTAATATCAACTGTGGGCATAAAAAAGAGTTCAAAAATAAAGTGCCTATTATCCTTTATTTGTATGACCAATCAATGTCAAAAAAGCCCACATTTCTGCGAACTTCTTTTGAAATCCTAAGTGAATTACTATAGCTACGTCCACTATAGCTGAAATAGGCCATATTCCTTGCGCAAGGTCAATCTATCCATACTGCCTTTAAACTATTGATTATATAATACTTTCATCATCTAAATATTCTTCCTATTTTATGCTTGATTTCAGCTTTCTCCAAGTGAATACCTCAAATATTGTTCAAGAAGTTATATGCGTAGCTTTTGATGAGCCAGTATGAGTGAAAGCTAAGATTCGAAATTAAAAACAAACACTTTATCAGCTTTAAAATTTGGCTAACACACTTGGTTTTATCTAAAAAAGGATCGTGAGTAGTGGTGCGACGTTCAAAAATATCTGTTATTGCACTAATACGCCTGCCATTAAACATGAGTTTAATTTGATATGACTCATCACTTTTTCGAGCTTTAGGAGGTTTAATTTTTGGGCCTAATCTTGGTGTAAAGTGTGAGCTAATTTAACGTAAACTACGTCTAAAATAGATAAAATGACCAATAAAATAAAAAGAACCTTATTAATCAACTGTTTTCACACTCATTAATATTAAAATAATTTTTTGTTTTTAATTGTTTTTTTAAATTAACTGCAAATTAACTAACTATGCCACCCCAAAACCAAAAATTATAAAAAACTTAACTATGGAGTGTTTTTTTCTAAAATTAATAATTTATAAAAATTGATAAGTTATAAAAAAGCACCTAATGGTGCTTTTTTATTTTTAAGAATTCGTAATAGATGAATTAGCTCAAGATCCCAATTGAAAATTGGATCACAAATGCATTCACAATATCGACAAAGAATGCACCCGTCAGTGGAATAATTAAAAAGGCTTTATGAGATGCCCCATAAGTATTTGTCACTGCTTGAATATTAGCAATTGCCGTTGGAGTGGCACCTAAATTTACGCCACATTGACCGGCACACAATACCGCAGCATCATAAGTTTTGCCCATCACACGGAAGGTCACAAAATATAGATACAAAGCTAAGAAAACGGTCTGAACAATCAGAATAATCACCAAAGGCCCTGCCAAGTCTGCTAGCAACCATAACTGTAATGACATTAAAGCCATCGATAGAAATAGTGCCAAAGATGCATTCCCAAAAACATCTATGCAACGGTCAAACACTTGAACTTTCAAACCATGCTCTAGAATATTACGTAAGATCACACCACACATGAGTGCCCAAACGAACGTTGGTAATTCAAACCATTGCCCTTTGGCAATTGCAGTCATGAAATAAGCAAAACTAATGCAAACAGCAAACATACCCATCGTTTTTACAGCATCATCTGCGGTGATTAGACGGGTTTTTTCTGGGTACTCGAACGGTGCTGTTTGCGATGCAGGTGGTGCTTCATTACGACCAGTTTCAGGTGAAACTTCTTCAGCTAATTGATAGCGCCGTATAAGAAACTTTGCGACAGGCCCACCCATCATACCGCCAATCACCAATCCAAATGTCGCACTGGCCATGCCTAATACAACTGCGCCTTGTACGCCATGCTCCTGTTCAAAGATACTACCCCAAGCACCTGCCGTACCATGTCCGCCAGTCAATGTCACTGAACCTGTGATTAAGCCAATGAGTGGATCTAATCCCAAAACTTTGGCCAGACTGATTCCTACAAAATTTTGTAAGAGTACAAATATAATTACGCAAACTAAGAAGACCAGTAGTGATTTACCACCTTCTTTAAGCTTGACCAAACTTGCACTTAATCCCACGGAGGTAAAGAACATCAGCATAAAAATTTGCTGAATATTGGTGTCAAAATTCACCGTAATATTAAAACTTTTAAATAGAAAATAAGTAATTATAGCCGCGACTAAACCACCTGCAACAGGTTCGGGTATATTGTATTTTTTTAGTATGCTGACTTTATTGACAAATACATACCCGACCAATAATACGCAAACCGCTGCGACTATAGTCAAAAATGCATCGAATTGATAATTCATGAGATATCCAATGATGCTTATTTAATTAATTTTAAACAGAATCATTAGTTACGAACAAGATGTTATTGTTATTCTTAGCCTATCTGGGTTTCATTTGTACAAATATTATCAAAGATAAAATACATCTCTATACTGCAGATAATTAATAAAAACCTTACAGTGTACGATTAAAATACAATCAATAAGCAAGCAATTCTATTCGATATCATATACCCAATTTCTGGCTTTTTTATCTGTAGTGGTTTCACACACATAGTAATAATCATCCCATAAATCTGGATGAAAAATTTCAAGTTTTCGATAAGTCACTTTTTGAGAGTTTTCCAAGCATTCAAAGCTTTCACCTTGGTCTTTCACTGCTGAGCCATTTAAAAAACCACCAATACATAAGAACCGTGCTTGTTTTGCCATTTTGTACATCAACTTTTAAATCATTCTTCAATGTGGGGATTAAACGATTTATTGGTCTAGCTGTAAAGTAAAACGAACGACATACATAAAGGAAATGCTGATCAGACTAAATTACTTTTGGAACATCAATAATTCCCAAGTTTGTTTTAATTTTACAGATAACTTATTTAAATTTATATAGATGGAATTAACACAGATTGACTCAATACGACTTAACCCTCCAAAATGCCAAGTTCGTTATTTACTCGGAAGCAACTCTAAAAGTTTATTACGAGCGTTTTGTGCTTCTTTCCGTCCTGTCCTTGTTGATGGATGCTGAATCCTATAGCAAGTGTATTTATCATCAAAGTTAAATTGCCAAAGCTGATTTTTACTAATTGCCTCATTTTCATAATCGATTGAGTCTTTGCACTTATCTAAAGAAAAAATCTCTCGTCTGAATTTCAAAGATGATAAGCCAGTTGCTAAAATAACTATATCAGGCTGAAAATAATTTAATTGTGCGCTCAATAGCTTCTTTGAAACATCATGAATTTCTTTAAAATACTTTGAACCAATCGGGCTCTTTTCCTTCCAAGAAAAAGAAAACAAGTTACAGTAGATTAAACCTTCATAGCCTGATTTATCTGCAACAGCTCTTGTAAAATCATGAAAACTAATTTTTTTGGTTCTTGGCTCATTTATCATTTTTTTTAAAAACACTTTATTCTTTTCAATCGATGTTAATAAATAATGATCCAAACTATATTCCTGTAATGTATTTATATTCCAGTCTCTCGTCTCAGCACCAATAATCATAATTTTATTTTTTGCTGTCCAATAATTTTCAGGTTCGCTTGCTAAAAATAAACCCGATAAACCTTCAACCTTCTTACTATATAAATGCTTTTCATTTAGAAATGACTCATCCAATTCAGATAATATGTTGAAATACTTTTGCTTTAAAATTTCATTTTTATTCATTTTTATAATCCAAAAATGAGGGCTGATTAATCAGCCCTCATCTTATACCGCTTATTACTTAATTTTCAATCAATTAAGTCAACTGAGCAGCAGCAATTTTCTTGGTATCAACATTCGCAGCAGCGTCAGTATAGTCGCCCATTTTGTCGAAGCTTAAGTATTGGTAGATATCAGCTGACATGCTATCAATTTGAGCTGCATATTGTTGGTATTCTTCTGGACTTGGCAATTTACCCAATACAGCAGCAACAGATGCAAGTTCAGCAGAAGCTAAGTAAACGTTCGCACCTTGACCTAGACGGTTCGGGAAGTTACGCGTAGAAGTCGATACACAAGTAGTGTTCGGAGCTACACGTGCTTGGTTACCCATACATAATGAACAACCTGGCATTTCAGTACGCGCGCCAGCTTTACCATAGATGTTATAGAAACCTTCTTCCATTAACTGACGTTCATCCATACGCGTAGGTGGAGCAATCCACAAACGAGTTGACAATACGCCACCAGGAACTTTCTCTAACAACTTACCAGTTGCACGGAAGTGACCAATGTTCGTCATACATGAACCAACGAATACTTCGTCAATTTTCACGCCTTGAACATCAGAAAGCAATTTCGCATCATCTGGGTCATTCGGGCAGCAAAGAACTGGTTCAGTAATTGTCGCAAGGTCAATTTCATACACTTTCGTGTATTCAGCATCAGCATCAGCTTTAAGAAGTGATGGATTCGCTAACCATTTTTCCATGTTTTCAACACGACGAGCCATCGTACGTGCATCGCCATAACCTTCAGAAATCATCCATTTCAACATGGTGATATTTGATTTCAGGTATTCAGCAACTTTCTCTTCAGAAAGCGTGATAGAACAACCTGCAGCTGAACGTTCAGCAGAAGCATCAGACAGTTCAAATGCTTGCTCAACAGTAAGGTCAGTTTCCATTTCTGTAAGGTCGATTTCTAGAATACGACCAGAGAAAATGTTTTTCTTACCTTTTTTCTCTACAGTTAAGTCACCTTGCTGAATCGCAACGTAAGGAATTGCATGTACTAGGTCACGTAGAGTGATACCAGGTTGCATTTTACCCTTGAACTTAACAAGGATAGATTCAGGCATATCAAGTGGCATAACACCAGTCGCAGCAGCGAACGCTACAAGACCAGAACCCGCTGGGAATGAAATACCAATTGGGAAACGCGTATGTGAGTCACCGCCTGTACCAACAGTATCTGGCATTAACATACGGTTTAACCAAGAGTGAATAATACCGTCACCTGGGCGTAAAGATACACCACCACGATTCATGATGAAATCAGGAAGCGTGTGTTGCATTTGAACGTCAACTGGCTTTGGATAAGCCGCAGTATGACAGAAAGACTGCATTACAAGATCCGCTGAGAAACCTAGGCAAGCCAAGTCTTTCAATTCATCACGCGTCATTGGACCAGTTGTATCTTGCGAACCAACAGTCGTCATCTTAGGTTCACAGTAAGTACCTGGAAGTACGCCTTGACCTTCAGGAAGACCACATGCGCGACCTACCATTTTCTGTGCTTGAGTGAAACCTTTGCCAGTCGCAGCAGGCTGAACTGGAACACGGAATAAAGTAGATGCAGCAAGACCTAAAGCTTCACGCGCTTTAGTGGTCAAACCACGACCAACGATTAAGTTGATACGACCACCCGCACGAACTTCATCTAGAAGTACTGGAGTCTTAAGTTCAGCTTCAGCAATCACCGCACCGTCTTTAAATGCAGAAACTTTTGCAGCAGCATGATCAATGTTTAGAACGATTTCGTCGCCCATGTTCATGTTTGCAACATCAATCTCAATTGGTAACGCGCCAGCATCTTCCATAGTGTTGAAGAAAATCGGAGCGATTTTAGAACCTAGGCAGTAACCACCGTCTTTTTTGTTCGGGATGTGCGCAATATCATCACCAAAGAACCAAAGTACAGAGTTCGTTGCAGATTTACGGCTTGAACCCGTACCAACAACATCACCTACGTAAGCAACTTGGTTGCCTTTCGCGATCAAGTCTTTAATTTGGTTTAATGGACCAACTTCACCAGGAACTTCTGGGTTGATACCGTCACGTACGTTTTTAAGCATTGCATTTGCGTGCAATGGAATGTCTGGACGGCTCCACGCGTCTTGTGCAGGTGACAAGTCGTCTGTGTTGGTTTCGCCAGTCACTTTGAAAACAGTTAATTTAATTTCAGATGGAACGTCTGGACGGCTTGTGAACCATTCAGCATCAGCCCAAGACTGCATAACAGCTTGTGCATTTACGTTACCTGCTTTTGCTTTATCTGCAACGTCATGGAACGCATCAAATACAAGTAAAGTTTTTTTCAAAGCTTCAGCAGCAAGTTCAGAAAGCTTTGCATCATCTAGAAGAGTAACTAAAGGAGCAACGTTATAACCACCAAGCATAGTACCTAGCAAGTAAACCGCACGTTCTTTAGATAATAGTGGAGAAGTTGCTTCACCTTTAGCCAAAGCGGCCAAGAAAGCAGCTTTAACATATGCAGCTTGGTCAACACCTGCTGGCACACGGTTTTCAATTAAATCAACGAGGAATGCTTCTTCACCAGCTGGTGGATTTTTTAACAATTCAACCAACTCAGCAGTTTGAGCATCATCAAGTGGCTTCGGTGGGACTCCGAGTGCGGCACGTTCTTCTACGTGTTGGCGGTAAGCTTCTAGCACAGTGTTATTCCTCTTTTTAAAAAATTACTCATGAATTCCAGCTTGTTCAAAGCCTCAAGAGCAATATGGACTGTCAAATTTTACTAAAAATCAAGGCAAAAGTTAATGCTATATGGGTGTTTATTCATGATGCCCATTATTTACTAAATAAATGATGATAATGAATAAGCTGATTTCACGGCTGATTTTTAAGCGATTAAAGTTAAATAACTTTTCATCATAAATAATGATAAACATAATGCCTGATTGAATTGCTTTTCAAAATACCACCTTAGTGGATTCCAATCCAATATTTAGTACTGCTAGATATTGGATTGGAACCTTCAGTTTCTAGCGATAAATCTCTAAAACATCTTTATTCAGCATAGCATGTTCTCTACTAGTAAATAAAAATTAGAACTTGAACAAACTTATATTTTTGAAGTGTCCCTCTTCAATAATGAATAAGCTGCTTTAACAAGAATATTATAGTCATGGCATTAAACTGATGCGTTAGGTTTAATTTTTTAAAATTCAAATTTCACCTTACTCTATGTATTAATTTAAAATAGTTATTAAAGATAACTGTTAAAAATTTAACATTGATTTGTTTGCTTAGGCTATTTTGTTTATACTTTTTGTGTTGACAACCCGCTTATTAAAACGGCTTGTAGTTTGGTAAGGTGTCATGTGGCGTTGCCAAACACTTATCTGTCATTTTTTGCTTGAATTGCTTACGTGTGCCCTCTGGATCCGCCTTAATCTGCTCTAACGGAAAAGCATAAACTTGCTCAATCGTATCTAAAATAAATGTTTTTGTCGTGTTATCTTCAACTTTATTGGCATGTTCTAAAGCTGCTTTTTTATCAATTGCATTTTGGCGATCAAACATGATTGTGCTTGCTGCATTGCCCACACTGGTACAATAGCCTTTCCACTGCTCTTCAACGGTCAATGGTTTTTTTTCTGCACAGCCGATTACACTCAATGATAACGCTACAACCAGTAATTTATTCATGAATAATCTCCTATTTTCCTTATCATAATCAAACTGAAGAGAAATGCGAAACTTCATTTTACCCTTACAAGAAATATTTTTGAAAAATAAATAGTGAACATAAAAAAAGCCTAATCTGGGTAGATTAGGCTATAAACTTTGAATCTTTTTCGTTGGTAGCGGGAGCTGGATTTGAACCAACGACCTTCGGGTTATGAGCCCGACGAGCTACCAGACTGCTCCATCCCGCATCAACGAGTGTGCTTTATACGCTTTAGTCCGTGATAAAGCAACCTTTACTTTAATTTAGGATAAAAATAAAACTTTTAGCTAGCATATCGTTGTACTCATAGGTGTTCAATCCGTATCAAATTGCAGCAATATTTATATATTAATATAAATTTCAATACATTAGCTAAATAAACAATATCGTTCGCTAAAAAATCTAGCATACCTACTTTAATTTTCGCTTTGTTAACTATAATAATTATTTTAAAAAAAATTTTAATAATTAATTGATTTATATACAAATTAAAACTGATATTCAGATAAAAACACAATTAGTGTGATAATTAGTTGCATCTTATTAAATACAGCTGTATTATAGATCTCAACTAGAAAAATAGTGTGTTCTGGTAAATCTTTTTGTATTTCGCAGTTTTAGTCATAATCCTTCGTTTTTTCAGATTTAAAGTTACATTCTTATTTTCAAGTTGTCATCAGGCTTTTAATTAAGCCAAAAAATATTAAGGTTTATAGGATTGTATTATGTCTAATACTGTTAAAGGTACTGTTAAGTGGTTTAACGAAACTAAAGGTTTCGGTTTTATTCAACAAGAGAACGGTCCTGACGTTTTTGCTCATTTCAGCGAAATCGCTAACTCTGGTTTCAAAACTTTGGCTGAAGGCCAACAAGTTGAATTCAGCATTACTCAAGGTCAAAAAGGCCCGAATGCTGTAAACATCGTAGCACTATAATTTAAAATTATTCTTACTTGTTAAGATAATTGAAGATTTAAAAAGCGAGAGTTGACTCTCGCTTTTTTGTATTTGTTTTATCCATAATAATTAAAATTTTGCCCTCACCTTCTTTTACTTCCTGTTTTTTAGAATTACCTACAATTTTTTAGAGAAAATAATATTGGACAATACAATTCCTCTGAATTGGTATAGTTTCTTATAATATAAAAAATAATTTTTTAAATTTAATTATAAATGGGATTCTTGACCCAAAATTTTGGATCATTTTCAATATTTTAGATATACATCAAATATTCTTTATATAAACATGACATCATTAGACCTCTTTCATAAATCAAAAAATGATCTTCTTTTTGGTTGATATTTGCACTCCGGATTTCTTAGCATTCGTGCATAATCTGCGGATGAAATACATCGATTCAAACAAGCTTTCTGATCCTCAGTTCAAGCGATACACTGGCATCTCATGGTCAACCTTCTATTTAATGGTTGAGCAATTGAAGAAACTTGTTCCTACTAAAGGCAGACCGCCCAAGTTAAGCCTGGAAGACCAGATTCTGCTCTGTCTAAGCTATTGGCGGGAATACCGAACCTTATTTCACGTTGCAACGAGTTACGGGGTTTCAGAGCCCACAGCCTCAAGAATTGTCCGTCATGTTGAAGACTGCCTGATTCAGTCCAATCTTTTTAATTTACCCAAAGATTTACCCGAGGGCGAAGGCATAGACTGGAATGTTGTGATCGTGGATGCCACAGAAATCCCAATACAAAGGCCTAAAAAAACAGAAGAAAAGCTATAGCGGCAAGAAAAAGACCCATACCTTCAAAGTACAGGCCATGATTCACTACAAGACTCAGCAAATACTGAGTTTATGTACCAGTCGCGGTGCTGTACATGATTTCGAGCTATTTAAAAGAAACATAAAGCTGATTCCTTCAGAAGCCTTTGTTCTTGCAGATAAAGGCTATCAGGGTATTTATGCTCTGCATCCGAATAGTCTGTTACCTTTAAAAGCCAAAAGACGTTGTAAATTGGATCCTGAACTAAAAATCTATAATCAGGAAATCAATAAAAGAAGAATAGGAATTGAGCATGTATTTGGCAGGCTTAAAACCTTCAAAATCTTTGCTGAGCGTTATCGAAATAGAGGTAAAAGACTCGGTTTGAGATTCAATTTAATTGCTGGAATCTATAACTTGGAGCTGAGTAAAAAATGATTTATGAAAGAGGTCTATTATTAAATAAGAATAATTTCCTGTATTCATTAGATGATTAAACACCATAAACTAGAATAAATCTAAGAATTGGAAGCCCCTTTAATCCAATAGAAATATTAAAAAATTTCAAAATAAATTATGATCAGATATATAAGTAAAAATGCTGATATATTTAGAATAAGATTGATAAAGAATGGAGTACATTCACTTGAATAAAATAAAAAATCATGTTCTTAAAATATTATTAGGCTGTTTAAGCATAAGTTCTGCATCCGTAATTGCATCTCCATCAATTTCTTCTCTCAGCACAGCTCAAATACCAACTGTATTACTTACAAATCCAGGAACTTTATTATCCCTACAACCACAACCAACAGATTTATTTTCAAATGCATCACAACGATTTTTAATGACCTATCGAAGTCGTGGAATACAATCAGAACCGATTGTAGCTTCTGGATTTATCCTATTACCTAAAGGGAAAGCACCGAAAGGTGGCTGGCCAATTTTAGCTTGGGCGCACGGCACAACTGGTGTTGCTGATACTTGTGCTCCTTCGGGTGATTATGTAGATGGACCTGTTCACGCTTATCAACAAGTCGTAGCAAAAGCATTAAATGCTTGGCTTGCTCGTGGATATGCAGTAGTAGCACCAGACTATCAAGGTCTAGGTACACCCGGCGAACATCCATATATGAATGCTCAGAGTCAATTACATACTGTCGTTGATGCTGTCAGGGCGATTCACCTTTTAAAGCCAAATCAGTTAAGTAAGAACTGGTTTGTCATGGGGCATAGTCAAGGAGGTGCTGCCTCTCTTGCTGTCGCAGCGTATGGACAAAAAGATGCACCTGAGCTTAATTTACGTGGTGCAATAGCACTCGCACCTGGTGGCTATCAATATCAAGGAATTGCCGAATACGTAGTAAACAATCCTCAACCTGACAAAAGTGTTGCTGCATTCTTCCCGATCGTGCTTTTAGGTGCTGAAGCAGCAGATCCAAACCTTGCGCCTGCAAATTTAATTAGTCCAGACATGGAGAAAATTCTTAATACTGCACGTAGTCGTTGTTTGTCTGAATTGCAATCTAACTTAAAAGAATCTCCCAAGTCTGTTTTCAAACCAAATGCAAATCTAAACCCTTTGATTCACTATTTAAAAAAACAATCTATTGAAAATATGATCCCCACTGTACCAGTGATGCTTGTTCAGGGTGAAAAAGATCATCTAGTAGATTCACGAGGCACGTATGCATACTATCAACAAATTTGTACTGCACAAAAACCTATTAAATTTCATTCTATCAAGGATGGCGATCATCGTGACTCTTTGAAACAAAGCGAATTCTTAATTGGAGACTTTATAAATTCAGTTGAGAAGCGAAAAGTCACAAATCTCTGTAGTAAAAAATGACTTAAATCATATTGCTCAGGCTAAATGTGTTACCTAGCGTAATCCATATTTCTATGTTAATAAAAAATTAATTGGTTAAAAGTATTCATATATAAGAAAAAAACACCAGCAAATAGTCATATTTTACGCTATCTATACTCAAGCGCTTCGTATCAGCAGCTTGTTTGGCTGATGTTCGGTATCTGGTATACAAGCATATCTTCTATAACTCAATGCTGATAAAAATTTAGACAGTTTCTAATAAGGTGTACTATATTAGTTTTAAACACATTAAATATCTGAAAATAAACTTAATTCTTAGGGTCAATAATGAATAATAAACTTAAAATGATATTTTGTATCGTCACCCTCTTAAACTTGGGAGCATGTGTAGGCAATATGAATCCAACAGGTGGCAATAGTCGACCTGATTATCCCTATTACGTCACTACACAACCGATAATTGTAAAAAAGATCCCTATACCTGTAGGTACAAAACTAGAATATGAAGAACAATATTTTAAATCAGGACAGCAAAATTCGTTACTTAATGAGAAAAAACTGGTTTCTATTTACTTCCCAAAAGATCAATCAATGAATTGGGCTGGTGTACCGATTGGCACTATTAACAAATATTTTAACTCAGAAATGAAAGGTTTTTCTGTATATGCACGTTTCGAACAAATTCCGAGCAATCAGCAGACGAGGTTTTCTCAACTTTGGCAAAAATGTGATGACAACTTAGGCATCAGTGTTAGAAATACCGATGATTGGACCTTTAATCTCAATAATATTGCTGATATAGACAGTTGCAGTGTCAATTATCAACGCTATTTTAAAAATAATTTGCAACAGCAACATTATCTTGATCAGCTTTATCAGGAAATGCGAAAAGCAGGAACAATAAAGTAATGTTCACGAATGAATAAGAGTACTTACCTGAAACTCTTCCTCATCCAAAGAAGTTTTTCAATTCCTCTACCATGCACCAACATTGATAGGCATTTTATTAAAAAAGAATGAGCTGTGTAGTCTGCTAATAGTCATTAGAATACAAAGATTTAAGTAAAATAAGCTTTAGGATCTATAAGATTTTTAAAGTACTTATAACGTCTCCATAATTAAATGGTTCACGGTCTATTAGAGACTGCCCTTTTTAACAATCTAGTAACGCCAAAATAAGACTTAATTGAGTTTCATTTCAAACTTAATTTGTAAATTCGAAATTTGCAGATTAAGCCTGAAACTACTCAACAGTCTACATACCAATTTAAAGTGTAGATAAAAATTAATAAGAACATTAAATAACAATAACTTATTGAATTTTATCTTTTAAATTATTAGAATCTCCAGTTATAAAACACGTCAATCGCTCTTTCTAAAGACTGACTGGCTTCTAAATACAAGCGCTTATTCATTTGATAACGTAAAGTTAATTTATTGACTGGTGTAAATACACCCACACCATAACGGATAAATAAATCTGGAGTAAGATAACCCGTTACACTGACCTGTGTGTCATCTCCTGTACCTTGTGCATCTAAGGCCAAGCCACTTAAACCAAAAGTACGTCCAATTTGATTGGTTAGAGCACGCGTCCCACCTAAGCCCATGCTGATTCCCGCGGCAGCAATGGTATTATTGACATCTGATTTGAAACCTTCTGCCTGACTAATTCCACTACTTCCCTCGTTAATTCGCCCTGTAACCAAAGCATTTAGGGCTTCTTGTTCTGATAACCCAGCTTCATTATAAATTTGAATATTTGGACTAGTTGCAGTTCCTGTGACACGAACACCAACTAGATTTCCTTGCACATTTTTATTAGCATCAACATCGAGTGTTGGATTCGATAATGGACCATTAAAGCGTGCAATAGCACGGTTTAGATCTAAACTTTGTCCATAGGCTTCAATTTTCACTCGTTGACTAACACCAATCGCCCCATTAGCACGCATTGCAGTTTCAAGCCCGCGTTGTGAAAGATATAAGCGTCCAAGTAAAGGAATACGACTATCAAAACCTTGGAAGATGACTTGATTACCTAAATCGACCATAATATCTGCACGAATATCCCAAGGTCTTGCCGCTTTCAATATTGCCAATTGATCATCACCCTCATGCACTATACGCACATCAGAAGATAAATTAACCACGGGTGCCGAAGCTTCTGGCATGGAAATTAAAGCACGTGGTACTTCAACTTTACCGTTTAACGTTAATTTTTTCTGCATCGGCAAAACATCAAGTGTTAAATCTGGTGTAACAACCGCAGTGATGAGTGGCGCTTGGCGTACAAGTAAATTTTCACCTTTTAAATGCAACTGAATACGTGGATCATTTTTCCAATCAATATTGCCTGTTATTAATCCCACGCCTTGTCCACTATTAAATGCACCATTGATACTGGCACGATCTTGGCGAATAGAGGAATAAACTTGAATGTTATTCAAATTTACGGGTAATGAAATCATACTAATGGCACCATCTTTAAGACGCATTTCACCATTAAATAAAGGTTGCGTTAAAGTTCCTGCTATTTTTCCTGCCAAAGATAAGGTTCCACTCAATGCACGCACATCTTGAATAAAAGGTTTGAAAACTTTTAATTGAACTTCATTAAAAGCAATTTCACCACGCATGGGTTTACTGTCTTTATATGGATCAATAATAACATTGGCATAACCTGTGCCAATATCAGGCGTTTTAACATCAAGTCGTACTTGTAAACCTTCTGAAACACTTTTGGCTATTAAGCCAATTTCATTGTAGCTTAACGTAGAGCCGACATCTTGAGGGTCTTCTGCTGCTAAACCAATGACACCATTTCGAGTCACCAATCTGGCATCAATTTTAGGTTTAGTTCCTTGTGCCCACACGGCTTTGGCGTAGCCATTAACTTTGCCAGTAATTGCCAAATCTTCTGGCATGAAAGCAGAAAAATCATTCAAATCAACATTTTTAGTGACAAAAGATACATTACCTTTGGTTTTACTTACACGAATCGGTTGATCGAAACACAATTCACTTTGTTGACTGGTCCAGCAGTGTGCGCCTACAAAGACTTCAGTTTTGGCTGAATTATAAATAACGGATGCATTTTGACGTTGCACCAAACGTGCACGTAAAGAGTCAAAATCACCCTTTTGAATTTGACCGAGCCAATTATTTTGTGCATTAAAACCACCTGCCAGCTGTACATAAAATTTTGACAGTTTATTTTGTGCCTGAACTTTTAAAATATGTGCTTCACGAGTACCCGCTAAAGAAATTTCACCTTGCTGAATTTCACGTGAGCCACTTTTCAAACTGTCCATTTTTGCAGTTAATAAAGTTGGTGTTCGCGCAGATGTTGGTAATTCACCTTGAATACGTAATTTTTTAATGCTTAATAGATTATTAAAACCGAAGTCATCTACTGCTAAATTTGCAGTCGCTTGTAAGCGTGGCTGTGACTGAACATTTAAGTAACCATAAGCTCGACCACGAAGTCCGCTATAAACCTCATAAAGTGCAGGTGCATTGATTTTCAATCTTAAATTTTGTGCATTTCCTGTGGCTTGAATTTGGTTTTTTGCATAGGCTAAATATAAGTTATTGGCTTCAAATTGTTGCGGTAAAAAACCTTTTTGATTTGAATTTAAGACCACTGCTAAATTTCCTGTACCACGAACAGGTTTATTGTTTATCACGCCAGCCAAATTTAGTTTTTCAATATTAATTCTTTTGAGTGCATCTGACCAAACACCTTGTGTTTTGACATTACCTGATAGTTCACCTCGAACAGAGGAAACGAAATAGTGCGGTTTAAACCGAACTAGAGATGCATTTACATTCCAACCAATACCATTTTTCAGGTTGACTAGACCACTTGCAAATATTTTTCCAGCAATACCTGAATGCTGTAATTCGGCTATTTTAATCAGCTCGGGTGTACCGGAAACTTTAATTTTAAGTAAACCTTCACTGGCTGCAATTTGACTGGCATTTAATGCACCATCATAATTTACTGCAAAACTTTTAAAACCACCACCTGCCTTTGCATCATGGAATAGAATGGCTGCTGTACTACGACCAGTTAAGCGAACAGTTTCATTGTTATTTTGTTGTGCTAAACGACCTGTTAAATTAATGGCATTAAAATTAATCAATTGCTGATTAGGCTTAGCAAAACCATTTGCTTTGATTTGTCCATTTAAAAAGTTTACTGGTGCTGTTGCTGCTACACTTTGCGGATTAAAATTTTTCGCATTTAGAATGGCATTCCATTTTAATTGACGCTTATCTGAAGGCAAGTCTACTTTCGCACTCCCACTTAAACTGCCTTTTCCAGCCACATAACTAAATTGCGGTACATTTAAATCATTATTTTTAAGATTGAGTTGAGCTGTATACAAACCCTCAGGTAAAGCGCCTTGATCATGCCGAGTCACATAGGTTGCAACATGAATATTTTGCTGACCTTCGACTAATGCCAATTTAACATCACCCGACTGGCTATTTAACCAACCGACATAAGGTACGGCGCGATTAATATTTTGCCAAGCAACATTTAACTGCATCGGATTGGGTTTATTGCTTTTCTGTTCAGCTTGATCCAGCTTTAAATTCCATGTTTCATAGCGATCGAAATCGACCAAAGCTGTCAAATGCATGCCTTTATCTAAAGCGCCCTTAGAGGCAATTTTAGCATCTAGACTCGGGGGTAAAAAATCTTGAATGGCTTGTGGAATCAATTTGTCTTTAGGATTGATCTTATCCAAGCGACCATTCACATCCCAAGTAACGTGATCTTTCCAGCCAACGATACCCGCAAGATTCACCGCACCATTCATGAGTTGACCATTTAGATTGGTGATGTCTAATTGCTGCACCAAATCGGTAAACATAGAAGCATTGTACTGACCTTCGGGAATATTTTTTCCACTTAAATCTGTAATAACATCAATATCTAAACGTTGAATATCACCTTTGAATTTTGCATTACCATTTTTACTGAACAGTTGTTGTTCTAACATTAATGGCCAATGATATTGTTTAAACTGTAACTCCCCAAACATAGGCACGTCTTTACGCACAGGATGCACAACCGCCCAACCTGTTAGTAAATCCGGGGTATTTGTCGCAATGCCAGCTTGAATAGTATCTAAAGTCCCTTTGGCAACCACTTTGATATCATGAATATTTAAATTTTTGTTTAAGGATGGAAGATTGACATCTGCAACAGCATTTAATGGGTACTTCCCTTCAAATTTCATATTACCTGTAGCATTTTTAACTGCCAAATATCCCATATCCATGCGAGAGTTTTCAAATTTCAGTTCAGTTCCCGACCAGAGTGCATCACTTAAATATACATCTTTAAATTGTATGCTAGAGGTTGATGTTTTGATGACCAAATGATCAATATCAGCACTATCTAAACGCAGCACAAAAGGTAGACGGATTTCACTGAACTTAAAGGGTTCATCGCTCGACGGATTTTTAGAAATGACTTGCAAATTACGCACATCAGCACGATTAAGATGAATTTCTTTTTTAAGAATCGCACGCCAACCTAATTTGATATCCGCACGATCAATTTTTACATCAACCGGTTTTAAGGTCACTAAAACATTTTTAAGAATAATGCCCTGTAATAAATTTCCGCCTTCATATTCGTAATGAATAATTTGCTGGCGTTCTAAAACCCGATCAAGTAGAAACTTACTGCCCTTATCAGTGCTAAACATCACGGCAAAAGAAGCAACAAGCAAAACCAACACGATCAGTAAAGTGAGTAAAACACTCCTTAAAATCCGACGTTTTTTTGGCCGAGGTGTTTTCGTGTCTTGTTGTTGTTCTACTTCAGCCATAATACTCTCTGAAAATTAAATGTTATAGTTGGGGGCCAATAAAGAAATGTATACGTATCGGGTGGTTATCATCTGAAATACCCGACGCGACATCAATCCGAATAGGTCCGATCGGTGATGCCCAACGTACGCCTAAACCGACACTATAAGCAGTCGGAGTATTGAAATCCTGATCATATGCATTTCCCACATCACTAAATACAGCTGCACGCCAACCTTCTTTAAACTGGTAATTATATTCTAAAGATCCTACAGCTAAAGCCTGCCCACCAATTTTGAATCCGTTTTGTTCTGGCGATAAACTTTTGTAATCAAAACCACGTAGTGTTTGATCACCACCGGTAAAATAACGCAAGTTATAAGGTACTTTGTTAAAATCTTCGGTGAAGATATAGCCTAAATCACCACGCCCCACAAACTGATGATCATCAGTTTCACCTAATGAATAAATAAAACGCCAACCTGCATTGATAATAGCCATATCTGCATCAGACAATAAAGTCTCACTACCAATTTCTGCTTTATAGGTTTGTTTAAAGCCTTTGGTCGGGTTAACACGCTTATCACTGGTGGTACGGGAAACTTCATAACCAAACAGTAAAGATTGCTGCTCTTCGTTCGAATTGGCTAAGAAAGCATCTGGAATCTCATCAAAATCTGTTAAGCCATCTTGGGTAAGCTGATCCAAACGATAACGCAAGCCAAACGTATGTTGCCAACTTCCACGCGGGTTTTTAATAATTCGATCGACACCTGCCACAGCAGATTCAATCATTAATCCGTTACCTTGAGCAACGTCTTCACGTTCTTCGCGTTCATAGCCACCGACCAGACTAATATAGTCATTGAGTGGATGCTTATAAGGAATATTATAACGACCATCAATGGCCTGACGAATTTCAGAAAGCTCTAGATTGGCATCAAAAGAATGACCACGGCGGTTTACAATCGCCCGACGATACTGACCACGTAAACGGACACCTGTATCTGTACCATAGCCCAATCCCATTTCAGCACTGTTCAAACGGTCTGCGTTTAAAGTCACCACCACTGGAATTTTCTTTTCTTCTCGTGCTTGGGTTTTTAAACGTTCTTCTTCACTTTCTTGAGTGTCTTGCTTAACACTCAACTGACGCATGTTTTGATCAGCTTCATTATTTGAAGTACCCGCAAATTGCCCTTCATCTACCACAGATTGTGTGACTTCTTTTGCTGAAACAACCTGTCGCTTAGCATCAGGTAAAACTTCATTTTCATTCACTTTCTGTTGATCGACCAAAGCCTGAATATCAGGTGGAAGCTCTAAGGGTTTTTCAATTGGGTCAGGTCGTACAGCATTGACTAAGGTGTAATTAAAATAACGTGAGTTAGTCAAATTATTGGCTAAACCATTTACACGCCAAAAAGTATAGTCTGCGCCATCCTTCCATGACACCATACTTTGCAAAACATCCATATCAATCGGAAAAGGTTTTGAAGGATCACTCATCCGAAATTCGACAGGTCCTAATTTATAACGCTCGCCCGTTTCGTAGCGTAAATTTACTTCTGCGGTATTTTGTGGTTGTGCGACTTTCACATCATGTAAACGCCAATATCCATCAAAAAAACCATTATTGGTTGAGGCTTCATTAATACGATTTTTGGTTTCTTCATACAAACCGTGATTAAAAATATCGTCGACATCTTGATCAGGTAAAACGCCAATCACTTGGAACTGTGGCTGATTTTCACCAGCGCCACTAAACTCAACAGTTTGTGCTTTAATCTGAACAGGAGAATTCGGAGTAACGTTGACTCGAACACGACTGTCACTTAATTTTTCAAACTTAAATTCAGCTTGATAAAAACCCACTGCTTGTGCTGCTTGATTCGACAAAGTTCGTAATTGGGGCAAGGCTGATGGAAAATCGCTAAAGGATTCTTGTGTGAAACTGGATAATTTACCTTTAATATTGGCTTGTAAGTTTTCTAATGCTTGATTGTAGTCTTTTTTTGCAATATTACTGTCATTTTGCTGTGATGCAATCACCACATCGGCACTAATACGAGGAACTTTTGCGGCATTCATCGGACGCGAAGGTCTTATTTTATTTAACCAACGTTTAAAAAATCCTGTTTCTTCTTCTAATTCGTTTGCAACGCTTAATTCAGGCAAAGTTCTACCTGATTCATTTGCTTCAACGACTATTCGGCTATCCGCTTCAATAGTATTCATCAATTGATCAACATTGACTGGCGATTGATTAATTTCGACCAATTCTTGTTGTGTTACATCTGAGATGATTACCTCTGTAGATTGCCCAGCACGATATTGTTGTGCTTGATTTTTGGCATCTTCAGCAACTCGAAAAATTTCATCAGCCATTGATTGGCTAACGGGTTGAACTGGTAGTTCTTCTAAGTTTTCAAATTCAATGGGTTTAAATTCATCTATTGACTGAACAGCTTGTTCTTGTTGTTGCAGCATCGATAGACTATCAGGAGCTGTCTGTTTTTGTTGAAAACTTTCTATTTTCTCAATATTTTCAGGACTGTCCATGCCTTGTTTTGCAGCTTCATCCTTAAGTTGTTCTTCAAAGCCTGCCTGAGATACATTCTTATCTGATGACACTTCTTCTGCAAAACTTTGCTGGGCAAGCAATATTACAAACAGACTCAAACAAAAACGTTTATATTCATCATTCCACTGTATGATGGAACTCACGCTTTGGGTAAGAGTCGACTTTTTAAAACTAAGTTTTGAAGGCATAAAGAACTCTAAACTCGTATAATATTTGTAATGGAAATAGCCCAATGAAAGCCCGCTAACAAACTCAATTCTATCGGAATTTTCACTAAAGTATAGGGTGAAAACATCATACATGATTTTTTATCGTGTTTTACCAAATGATCACATTTCTTAATAAAACTCAATGAAGTCCAGAAACCATGGAAAAAAATGAAAATCTTTTAGCGACACGTCGATTTTTACCGATGTTTATCACCCAATTTTTTGGTGCACTTAATGACAATGTCTATAAACAATCATTGTTGTTGGTCATTACGTATGGGTGGATTAATCAACAAAGTGCTGATATCAGCACACTGAATAATCTTGCAGCGTTGTTGTTTATTTTACCTTATTTTATTTTTTCTGCGACAGCTGGTCAAATTGCCGATAAGTATGAACGCTCACAATTAGTACGAGGCATTAAAACCTTAGAAATTGTGATTATGCTAATCGGTTCAGCCGGCTTTTTATTGGGCCATTTATGGCTGTTGCTTTTGGCCTTATTTTTAATGGGGACGCATTCTACCTTTTTTGGTCCGATCAAATATGCCATTTTGCCTGAAATTTTAAAACCAAATGAGCTGATGTCAGGCAATGCTTTATTTCAGTCTGGTACATCCATTGCCATTTTAATTGGTATGATTTTAGGTGGTGCAGTCATTTCAGCATCACAAGGTAATTTAATCTGGATTAGTCTGACGGTTGTGACCATTGCTATTTTAGGCTATATCTCTAGTCGTTTTGTTTTAAAACAAAATGTCACATCACCTGATTTGAAAATAGATTGGAATTTTTTCAGAACCAGTTTACAAACCTTAAAATATGCCAAAAGTTTACCGATTGTTTTTTTAATATTGCTTGGTAACTCTTGGTATTGGTTTTATGGCGCGACTTATCTCACCCAAATTCCGCAGTTAACACAACAGAATTTACATGCTTCTGAAAATGTAGTCAGCCTTTTATTGACTTTTTTCTCGGTTGGCATCGGTGTCGGTTCATTATTGTGTCGTAAAATTGGTGGATCAGAGGTTAATTTAAAAATGGTCCCTATTGGCGCGATAGGATTAACTGTTTTTGCATTTTATCTGGCTGCAAGTTTGGCTTTTGTACCCGAGCGCACGGGTGAAATGTTAGGTTTGAAAGAGATATTTACCCTAGGCTTAAGTTACTATCACGTTATGTTTGCCGTGACCTTATTGGGAATTAGTGGTGGTTTTTATATCGTTCCTTTATATGCAATGATGCAAGCTTTTTCCCCACGCTCACATAGAGCGCGAGTGGTCGCTGCAAATAATATTTTAAATGCAGTATTCATGGTGTCTTCAGCAATATTTTCAATTATTATTTTAAGTATCTTTAAAATTGATATTAAGATTCTTTTTAGTATTACTGCTATTTTGAGCGCTATTTTCACCACATTGCTTTTATTTAGACTCAAACCCCTGCTTGCTGCACATCAACAAGATGTTTTAGAGGATTAATGTTATGCGTCAATATACAGGTATCGACAAGTTTATTCATTCGTTCGACCAAGCCTTACGTAGCTTGGTTCCAGGAACAACCTCTGCACAACGCGACAATCCAAGTCATGATGTTGAAACCCAATTGGGCGTGAGTGAAGCACGTCATGTTGCAGGATTAATGCGTGTGAATCACAGCGGAGAAGTCTGTGCACAAGCGCTTTATCAGGGTCAAGCACTTACTGCAAAATTACCGAATGTACGCCATGAAATGGAGCACGCTGCTGTTGAAGAACAAGATCATTTGGCGTGGTGTGAAGAGCGTTTAAAAGAGTTAGAGAGTCATACCAGTTTACTCAATCCAGTGTGGTACGGACTTTCTTTTGGAATGGGTGCAATTGCTGGCATTGCAGGCGATAAATATAGTTTAGGTTTTGTGGCTGAAACTGAGCGTCAAGTCAGCATGCATTTACAAGATCATATTCGTCAATTACCCGAACAAGATGAACGTTCGCGTAAAATTTTAGTACAAATGCATCAAGATGAATTAGAACATAGAGACACTGCACTCAATGCAGGTGGTGTAGATTTACCCGCGCCAGTACGTATTACGATGACTGCAATTTCAAAATTAATGACCAAAACCAGCTACTACATTTAATTTCAATCTTTTGATGCGATAAAAAGCAGTGTGTGAACACTGCTTTTTGTTTTTCAGTATTTAAGCACATCAATCATTTAATCCAACAACGCATTGTTTCCATTTTGATTGAGTGTCTCCATATATTTGGGTGCTAAAGATGGATTACTTGGATAACTCACGCCATTAAATTTTAATAATACTTGTCCTGTTCCTCGGGTATATACAGATAAATCATGCCAACCTTGTGTTTGACTGGATAACGCATAAATTGGACGATCAGTGACCGTTAATTTACTGTGCGGTTGAAATCGACCATTGGATATAGCCTTAAACACGATCATGGTACAACCACCTGAACCACACCAATTTGAACCCTTCAAAAGTACCACTGCATCTTTTAAACCATCTTGATTCAAATCAAATAAAGCCACATCAAAATCTGTCTGAGCATTCGTGTAGGTATTGATTGCTCTTATCAAAGCTGGATTATTTTTAGGCGAAACCTCGATCTCTTGCATTGCTGTAGATGATTTCACGGGTAAATTAGAGCTACAAGCCCCGATAAAAACACTCAATATCGAAATCAGTAAAAATTGAGTTTTCATATATTTTTATCACTCTGCTAAACAAGATATTGAACTATTCTAAAACAGAATAAATATGGCTCAATTTGTTATATGTTAATGGTCGCTCAACAGCGCACAGTTTGAAAATGATGTTGCTGTTGAGGAAACATTGCATGTTGCCAAATATCTGACATCGGAATTTTGACATCTGTAGCGAGAGGCAATTTTTTAGGATTAAATTGCATATCCGTCAAATCATCTCCCCAAGCAATCAAGTCAATATCTAAAGAAATTTGATGCGATGGACGCACACGACCAGATTTTTCTTCCATGTCTTTTAAGATCAACACAACGGCATCTACACTCAGGCTACTTCTGAGTAAGCACGCAGAGTTCCAATACTCAGCGCCTACACCATCTCGGCATGGAATTAAATAAATTTGAGAGAATTGAACCTGTCCCATTTCAGCAATTTGGCGATAAACCTGTTGAAAATGTTGTTCGGGATGATCATTACTCGCCAGAGCTAAGGCGAATATCGTTTCGGTGGCGTTCAAGACGAATTCCTACAGAATTTGCTTGCGCGATAATGGCAGGCTTACGGACTGTAATCATAATCGATTCAATCGTAGGAAAGGTAGTAAAAAGAGTATTGAGAACAAGTTTTGCTGCATGTTCAATCAATTCGGGTTGTTTTTTTTGAATCACCTTGGCAGAAATTTCACAAATTTCCGCATAATTTAATGTGTGTTCTAACTGATCCGAATTAGAAGCTTGTTCTAAGCTGGTCTGAATAATCAGATCAAGCATTAAAGGTTGAATGATTTGACGTTCCCAATTAAAACATCCAACCACAGTATCTACCTTTAAACCTTCAATGATGATTGCATCCATGATCTAGCCCTAAAATAAATTCAAATTTTCACTCATCTTTTCTAAATTCTTGCTTTAAAGCCTTGAGCAATAAAATCAATTCAGCCATCAATTTTACTGCTTTGTTTTAAAATTCAAAAAAGATTTAAATTAATTTTTTAACAACACATTTGGATCCAGAGTCTGCACCATTTGTAGACGCTGGTCTGCATAAATATCGGTATAAGGTGCGAGGATGCGCATAAACCGATCAAAATACAACATTTGTTTAAACAGCAAGGCAAAGTCACGCGGGAAACGAATACCATGACGCTCCCCTACAGCCACCATATCCATCATGATATCGTTTAAATCTGCAGGATTTGAGCTCAGTAATTCTTGCGGATCGCTCAGCAACACGCCACCAAATAAGCGTTCTAAATCGGCCGCAAGCACTTGAGTATCAACTTTATGGTCTGTCATACCCATATTTAACATATTTTTTGCCATGGCCTGATAATCAGTACGTTGCAATGCATCCATAAATGCAATACATGCCGTCCAAACTTCAGGATTCAGCTGTCCAACAATACCGAAGTCAATAAAACCGACACGACCATCCTCAAGTAGCATTAGATTTCCAGCATGTAAATCAGCATGGAAACTCTTACACATCATTAGACTACCAAACCAAGTATTCATCGCAGTAATTAATACCTGAGACGGATCTTTGGATACTTTTTTAACCACATCAAAGTCGGTCAATGGTACGCCATACAATCGTTGCATCGTTAAAATGCGGCGGGTCGAATACTGATGGTAAACTCTGGGTGCTGTTGCTTTGGTATTTTGTGTCACATTCAAATAGTCCACAAAATCATCGAGGTTTTGTGCTTCTTCAATGAAATCAACTTCACGAACCATACGCGTTTTGATTTCATCTACAATATCCGCAAGTGAAGCAAATTTAACTTTCGGAACTGCTTTTTCTAAAATTTTGGCCGCCCAATGTAATACATTTAAGTCGGTATACAAAATGGTTTCTACACCAGGTTTTTGTACTTTAATAACAACATCTTCACCCGTTACCAGTCTAGCTGCGTGAACTTGTGCAATAGAGGCTGAAGCTAAAGGTTTTTCATCAATAGAGCTAAAGATTTCATCTAAATTTCTGCCTGCAAATTCAGATGCTAAAACCCCCTGCACATAGCTAAATGGCAAAGATGGGGTTTGATCTAAACAACCTTGAAACTCTTCTACATATTCTCTTGGAAACAATGAAGGTGTACTGGCAATGAATTGCCCAAGTTTAATGTAGGTTGAACCCAAAGATTCAAACGTTTCACGCATCAATTTTGCATTGCTGGGTTTTTCTGTGGCGTACTTAATACCAGCTTTTGCTGCAATGACTGCTGTTTCACCCACACGGGCGACTGAACGCAATCCATCCAACCAAATATTGTTTTTCATAATGTCAGCGTAGAATTAAATTGTAGTGAGTGTAGCAAAAAAATAGCATTTTGCAGGCTTATCTTGCCTGACAAGTTGGGCAATCTGTATCATTTTCGAAAGCAAGTATACGTTGCTTCATGGTTAAACCATCCCAAAGCATCAGTTTTTGCTTCAGTGGTGTTTTACCCAAACCTAAATACAACAAAGCATGATGGGCTTGTAAACTGGCCATGACATTTGGAGTTGTGGCCAATACACCTGAATCTGCACAGCGTAAATTTTCATTGGCATGCTGCTCTTTCGGAAATAGACATTCATAACAGGCCGAATCGCCTTCAACCATCAATAATTGTCCTTGAAAACCAATTGCAGATGCGCTGATTAAAGGAACATCAAACTGTTTGCACGTTTGGTTGACCAAATAACGTGTCGTGAAGTTATCGCAACCATCCAGTACTAAATCTTGTTTAGAAATGAGTTGTGCTGCATTGTGAGCATCCAGTTTTATGGTTCGAGATTCAACGCATATGTGTGGATTGATTTGATTCAGTCGTTTAGCCAAGATTTCAGCTTTATAAAAACCAATATTTTCTTCTACATAAGCAATTTGTCGTTGCAGATTACTGATCTCAATGGTATCCGCATCAATTAAAGTAATTTTCCCAACACCCGCGCGAGCCAATAACTCTGCTGTGGTACAACCAATGCCCCCACAACCTATGATTAAAATATTTGCAAACTTGAGTTTTTCTTGAGCATCAATATCCCAGCCTTCAAGTAATATTTGACGACTATAGAGATGCATTTCTTCATCACTTAACTCTAAATCTATATCAGTATGATTAGTCAAACTATATTCTGCTCTATCTTTCTTTGGCTAGCTAAAAATTCTAACAATTTTTTATGGTATATGGATTAATTTAAAAAGATTTTTTGATTAAGGTGACAGCTTAATCCCATTTTTTATTACCTTATAAAAACTCAATAAAATAAACATCTTGTTTATTATTTTTTTTGGGTGTTTTATAAAAATTAAGATTATCTTTTTGTTAAATTGGAAGTTTAGTGTAGAAAGTTGCAGTTCACTGCCATATAGAAAGCTTATAGCGGGGAAGTTCAGTCAGTTCTAAAATAATCACCACATTAATAAAGAAAGCATTTATTCAAATGCTTTCTTAAATATCAAAGAGTTATTTAGATCATATTAACCCACTTTTTGAGTCATCTGTAATTTTGCAATTTCCTGCTGTTTAAGCAAATTGCGTTGAATTTTTCCACTTGACGTCTTGGGTAAGGTTTCAACAAATTCGATTTCTTTCGGATAAGCATGTTTAGACAACCGAGAACGTACATAGCCTTGTAATTTTTGGCTTAATGCCTCAGAAGCTAAAAATTGAGATTTAAGAACCACAAAGGCTTTTACCACCTCAGTACGCTCAGGATCCGGTTTACCAATAACAGCAGACTCTAATACTTCTTCACATTCAAGTAATGTGCTTTCAACATCAAAAGGCCCAACCCTATAACCTGACGTTGTAATTACATCGTCAGCACGACCCACAAAATCAATACCACCAAACTCATTTAATTTCACGGTATCGCCAGTTAAATAATAATGTCCGACAAATGATTTTAGATTGTGCCCGTCATAACCTTTAAACCACGTTAAAGGAGATTGAGAACAGTCTATAGCAAGTGTACCAATTTCACCTTTTTCAACTTCCTGATGAAGTGAATTTAATACTGCAAAGCGGTGTCCTGGAATAGCATAACCTGCTGAGCCAACTTTCTTTTTATGCTCCAAGGCGTGATGGTTTGCAACGACCATGCCGAGTTCAGTCTGACCATAATGATCGTAAATATTGACATTTAAATCATTTTTAAACCAGTGAATGACTTCTGGTGTTAAAGGTTCTCCCGCACTACTGACCACACGCAAATGCTTTTTAATCGAAGCGTCAAATTTTTCTTTAAATCCAAAAAACATTCGAAATGCGGTAGGTGAGCCTGCTAAGTTACTGACTTTATATTTTTTAATCAGCTGAATTGCGTTATCTACACTAAAAGCGCGTTCATCCATAATAATACTGTGACCCAAGCTTAAAGGCCCTGTAATTCCGTAGTACAAACCATATGCCCAACCAGGATCAGCCAAATTCCAATATGAATCTTGTTCACATAAATCGATTGCATAAGTCATATAACCTTTGAATGCCAATACAGCTTTTAAAGGAACGGGAACCGATTTTGCTAAACCTGTCGTTCCTGAGGTAAACATCATTAAAAAATCGTCTTCAAAGCTGCGCATAACGGGTGTAAATGATGATATTTGTTGATTCAATACAATCCAGAAATCAGTATTTTCACTCTCACTTAGGCTATTTGAATGATGGACTGTTATAATATTTGGCAACACTATATTCTTAAGTTTTAAGCCTTGTTCTTCATTGGTCACAATCAGTTGAGTTTTAGCGACATTTACACGATGTTCAATGGCTTTAGATTCAAATGCGGTAAATAAAGGTTGATAAATTGCTCCAATACGCCATGTCGCCAAAACGGTAATCAGTAATTCTGGTGTACGCGGTAAAAGTCCTGCAATACAATCCCCCGCTTTTAAGCCTAATGAATCAAAATAATTGGCTAATTTTCCTGAAGCCTCAGCAAGTTGCTCAAAAGTCCATTTTTCAGATTCACCATTTTGACCTTCCCAAATTAAAGCAGTTTTATGTGACCCGAGATAACGTTCACAACATTCAACATAGGCATTGACTAAATGTGATGTACCCACCAACTGTTGCTGAAGGAAATCGTTAAAATTAAATTCTTGATGTGCCTGTTCTAGTGTCTTCATGGCGTGTACCTTTATCCGTTGTTTTAAAACAAAGCTTTGCATCATGCTTTCACTTTGCTCATCCATTTTCATTATTGTTTTCATCATTTGAATACCAAATTCTATTCAGCATTTTTTACTTTTTACACATGATGTATTTAGATAACCATGATTAAATGATTGCTGCAATTTCCATATCTCTCAAAAGAAATGCGATATTTGAGCAATGACTAAAGTCTAAATTTAACAGCGATGAAATGAACATTACAAAGTGGTCACACTGAATGAATTCAATTGATTTTCCTGTTTTAATATTCAAAGTTATTATTTTATTTTTCTCAATTTCATAAGTATGAAGAAATCTATTTTTGAGTGTTTTTAAACTCAAAAATCATTGGCAACTTCCCAACACAGAGCGCCATAAGTTTTGAATTTATCTAAAGGTTTTTACACCCTCAATATAATTTAACAATTTTTAATGAGTAAAATTTTGGTTAATAATATTGAAATACAATTAACCAAAAGCGACTCACAATAAGTATAAAACCATGACAATATTATAAAAATAATGAAAAATTACTTCGGTTGCATACGAATTGCACCATCTAAACGAATGACTTCACCATTCAAATAGCTATTTTCAAAGATATGACCCACCATATGCGCAAATTCTTCAGGCTTCGCCAAACGTGGTGGAAATGGCACCATTTCTCCTAAAGCATCTTGAACATTTTGTGGCAAACTTTTTAACATCGGTGTTTCCATAATGCCAGGTGCAATCGTCATGACACGAATGGCTTCACGTGCAAGTTCACGTGCCAACGGCAAAGTCATAGCAACCACTGCGCCTTTAGATCCTGCATAAGCCGTTTGACCAATTTGACCATCAAATGCGGCAACCGAAGCGGTATTGACAATCACACCTCTTTCTTCTTCATCACTTTGAAGTTGGTATTTGGCCATCAGGTTTGCAGCAAAGCGAATCATATTAAATGTTCCCATCACATTTATGTTGAACACTTTTTGAAATAACGCAAGTTCATGTATACCATCACGGCCTAAAACCTTAGCAGATGGTCCAATTCCTGCACAATTGACTAAGCCATTTAGCTGACCATATTGTTGCTCAATATTTTCAAAAAAAGTTTTAACTGCATCTTCATCGGTCACATCTAGTGTGATAAATAATGCTGCTGCACCCAATTGTTGTTGAAGTTCAGTTCCTAACTCATGATTCATATCCACCATAATCACTTTTGCTTTTTTTTCAATTAAGTAACGAGCTGTTGCTGCACCTAAACCTGAAGCACCACCAGTCACCACAAAAACTTTTCCTTGAATTTTCATTTTATATTCCTGTTGATGATTTAAATAAGCTTTCGACTTATGGTGCAGAGTAAATACACTTGTATTAAAGTACAATTTCAAAATATTGCATAATCAATGATAGATTTGGATAATGAAATGTTATTCAAGCAATGAGCTGACTCTGGATATTCAGTACATGACTCACCAAAACGCACATTACAACAAAGATACTATTTCAATTCATTTGGTTCATGAAGCCCTACTGGTCGCACATCAAAAGGGTTTAAACACTGAATCTGTATTAATCAATTCCGGTATACCTCTAGAATTACTAAATACCTCTAAAGCTCGGGTTTCGGTTTCACAATATGCAAAGTTATGGGTTGAACTTGCAAATTTAATGAATGATGAATTTTTTGGTATTGATAGTCATCCCATGCGTCGTGGAAGTTTTAAATTTTTAGCAAAATCCGCCATGCACAATGAAACAGTAGAAAAAGCACTACAACATATTTTGCAATTTTTGAATATTGTTTTAGATGATTTTAACAGTCAGTTATTTGTTCAGGAAAATTATGCCTATATCATTATTTATGATCAAAAAAATCCAAAAAGAATGTTTAGCTATGCCACTTATTTAATCTTTATTCATGGCTTGATGTGTTGGTTAAGCCGACAGAGAGTGTTCATCCAGCAAATACAACTTAAGTGTGATGCACCACTAGATGATCATGATTACAAGGTTCGATTTTGTGAGAATATTCAATATAATAGTGATGAAAATTATATACAGTTTGATGCCAACTATTTAAATATCACCATTAAACAAGACTCATCCTCATGGCATCAATTTATTCAAAATACGCCACAAAATTTATTGGTTCGTTTCAAAAACCCCAATGCAATTAGTACCCAATTACGCAAATATTTAATCAAATATCCACCGTCGAATTGGTTAGAACTAAATGAAATTGCACAATATTTTAATATGTCAAATGCAACCATACAAAGGCGCCTAAAAAGTGAAGGCGTGAGCTATCAACAACTCAAAAATGATATCCGCTGCGATATGGCAATAGACTTTTTAACCAATACGTCAAAAACATTGCAGGATATTAGTCATCAATTAAACTTTCATGATCCCAGCGCTTTTCATCGTGCTTTTAAAAAATGGACAGGCGTCAGTCCTGGAGCTTATCGTCAACATCAGGAACAATAATGTCTTTTGTATTCGTTTAATCAAAATTAATCATTTTATAATATTTAAGTTTTTCATGCGTTTAATTCACTTTCTGTTCACTCATCTAAAGATGTTTGCATAATGTTCCAAAATGGGTTATTTTTCAATCAATTTTAAAGCATATTTTATGCTTAATCTGCTGTTCTCCTCCCCGTGAAATCACCTTAAATTAAAGGTTCTGACATGCTAAAGATGATTGATGTACTAGAGCAAAATTTAGTGCAAAACTTTACTCATTCTCTCAACACTCACACATCTCAATTTGATGAGCTAGTGAATCAAGGAATTTTAAATTCTTCTGACTCAGCACTTGAAAAAGCAATGATCAGCTTTTTCAATCGTGCCGATGCTATTGAATTAGCTCAGGCTCTAGATATTCCTGCTGAGCGTATTCAAATCTTAAAAACTGGTATTGCTTTAAAAGATGATCAATCTCTTGCTGATACAGCAAAAATTGTGACGCTCTGTTTAGCACTCGAAACTGATTCGCTCACTCAGTTAGATATCTCAGATTGTCTCAAAGACTTTCCTATATAAAATCAAACTAAAGCTAAAAGCGACTTTATAAAGTCGCTTTTTTGGCTTAATTAAATGACCTCATTGCAGAGTAATAGTTCTTGTATAGATTTTAAGCTTTAATACAAAATAGTTTAATTCGAACCATGAAATACAATCACTCAGTTTTGTTTTTTTAAATAGTATTCTATTGAATATCTCATAAAATTTGAGTAATCACAGATGTTTACAATGATATGATAAACTCTAATTTTGTAATTACAATGAAATCACATTGAATATACATAATGATTAAATATAAATTATTACCTTTTTCTATTTCAATTTATGTTTTTAATATAAAGAAGAAAAAACTTAAAAATATAGATTAATACTATAAATTTCATATACTTGAAATCTTAAATTTCATATATGCAAAATTAAGATAATTTTATAAAAATTACTGGTTTCTGATTACCCTTTAATTACTGGCAGTATCTGCTTCCATACAATGTTCTACAATTTTATGGGGTCTATAAATGCACAGTTTTGACTTTAAAACTAAAAAATTACTTACTGCAATCACACTTACTTTCCTAACTCAACAGAGTTTTTCAGCTCTCCCCGATACACTCAAGCTAGACTACGCTTATTACGCGCCTACAAGTTTAGTGGTGAAAGAGCAAAAACTATTGGAAAAAGCATTGCCTAAAACTGAAATTAAATGGGTCTTTAGCCAAGGCAGTAATCGCTCATTGGAGTACTTAAATAGCGATAGTATCGATTTTTCATCAACTGCGGGTTTAGCAGCTGCATTGAGTCGTGCGAATGGTAGCCCAATTAAAACAGTGTACATCCAAAGTCAACCCGAATGGACAGCTTTAGTCGTTGCAAAAAATTCAACAATTAAGAGTATTCAGGATTTAAAAGGGAAAAAGATTGCGGCAACCAAAGGAACTGATCCTTTTCTGTTTACTTTGCAGGCACTTGAAACTGCAGGTTTGAATAAAAAAGACGTTCAATTGGTGCACTTGCAACATCCAGATGGCAAAACTGCACTCGATCGTGGACAGGTCGATGCTTGGGCAGGCTTAGATCCGCTAATGGCGGCTGCACAAATACAATCAGGTGCAAGACTACTTTATCGAAATGTCGGATTTAATAGTTTCAGTGTTTTGAGTACCAAAGAAAAATTTGCGAAACAAAGTCCTGAGGCCATAGAAGCAGTCATTAAAGCCTATGAACAAGCACGTAAATGGGCCAAAGCCAATCCAGACCAGTTGGCAGAGTTATTGGCACGTGAAGCCAAATTACCCATAGCTGTGGCTAAACTGCAATTAAGTCGAACCAATTTTGAACAAAGCATTCCAACCATAAAACATATCAATGCCTTAAAAAAATCTGGAACTATCTTGACTGAAGAAAATTTGGTTCGTAAAAATACGAATGTTAATCAAGTGATTGATCAATTATTTGATGCTAAATATGCACAAAAAGTTGTGACCAAATAATGTCTTATCCTTTAGAAACTAATGATACACCTATAAAAATTCGGGCAGTGAAGAAAAGCATTTCGCCGCGCTGGCTTAAACTTTAAAGCAGGCTTAAAGGGGTTTTTTTGCCGATTTTACTGGTCATTCTGTGTGAAGTACTTGTGCGTAAAGGCTTTATAGCATCCTATTTGCTTCCTGCTCCAAGTAGCTTATGGCAGTCTTTAGTAGAGTTGGCCAAGGGTGATTTATGGCAGCATATTTGGACCAGTACTTGGCGAGTTTTCTTTGGTTTTTTTATTGGAAGTGGACTTGCACTGATATTTGCTATTTTTGTCGGATTAAATAAACACGCTGAAGATTTTTTAGAACCTTCTTTTTCAGCGCTTAAATCAATTCCAAGCTTGGCTTGGATTCCTCTGTTACTTTTATGGTTGGGAATTGATGAAACTTCCAAAATCACCTTAATTGCAATTGGCGCATTTTTTTCCGACTTATACCAATGCTGTGGCTGCTATTCAGGGCGTAGATCGCAAATTGATTGAAGTTGCACAAGTCTATCGATTGAAATATTTTCAACAAATTAAAGAAATTATTTTACCTGCTGCTTCACCTGGTATTTTAACGGGCTTACGTAACAGTTTAAGCTTATCTTGGATGTTTATGATTGCAGCTGAACTCATTGCAGCAACGCAAGGGATTGGCTATTTACTGAGTGACGGACGGGAAACATCTCGACCTGATATTGTGATTATTGCCATTATTTTGTTGGCTATTCTCGGAAAAATCAGTGATGGTTTAATGAAACTTATTGAAAATAAGCAATTACGTTGGCGCGATGTAGTCAAAAAATAAAGCGCTTTTAGCGCTTTATTTTTTTAAATTACATTGAACAACCAATAGTTACACGATTATTACCACCATAATCTTTAATGGTTTGAATCTCTGTATAACCATATTTTTTAAACAATTGATAGACGACACCCGCTTGATTATAACCGTGTTCAAGTGCAATCCAGCCATTTGCAGTCAACCATTTTTTACCATTTTGAATAATGAACTCAAGATCAGCTAAACCGTTATTCGCTGCAACCAAAGCGCGCTTTGGTTCGGTTGCCAAATCTTGCATGTGCTCATCATCTGGATCGATATACGGCGGATTCGAAACAATCACATCAAAAAATTGATTACGTTCTAATGCTTTAAACCAATGTCCTAAAGCAAATTTAACCTGCGTTAAATCATGTTTTTCAGCATTAAACTGTGCCACCTCTAAAGTGGGTGCGTAAATATCAGTTGCCGTTATCGACCATTCTGGACGCTCACTGGCCAGTGACAAAGCAATGGCACCTGTTCCTGTTCCCAAATCCACAATACGGGCATCATTAGGTAAGTCTAACTTTAAAACTGTTTCGACCAATACTTCGGTATCTGGGCGAGGCACCAACGTATCTTGAGTCACTTTTAAATCAAGTGTCCAAAAGGGTTGAGAACCTGTGATATAAGCCAGAGGCTCACCCGCAGCAATACGCTCTAGCCCAGCGATATATTGCTGTTCTTGTTCAAGCGTAAGTTCTTGAGTTTTTTTCATCAACAAATCAAATGAATCAATTTGAGTAAGATGCTCAAGTAGCCATGCGTTTTCTTGACGTTCGTAACTTTCCGCTTCTCCGCGTAAAGTTAAAGCTTGTTCAATGTTCATTAGCCACCATTCTGTTGTGCAAGCATCGCCAACTGATCTGCCTGATATTCACGATGTAAACTATCCAGTAGTTCGGTCAAATCGCCTTCCATCACTGCATCCAACTTATATAAAGTCAGGTTAATACGATGATCAGTCATACGCCCTTGTGGGTAATTATAAGTACGAATCCGTTCTGACCGATCTCCTGAACCTACCAAATCACGGCGCATTTCTGAAGTGGCTGCATCTGCTGCTGCACGCTTGGCATTTTCTAAACGTGACACCAAGAGTGCCATCGCTTTGGCTTTATTTTTATGTTGAGAACGTTCATCTTGACATTCAACTACGACACCAGACGGCAAATGGGTAATACGGACCGCAGAGTCAGTCTTATTAATATGCTGTCCTCCTGCACCCGAAGCACGATATGTATCAATACGTAGATCAGAAGCATTGATTTCAACTGAAGTATCAACATCTACTTCTGGTAAAATGGCGACTGTACACGCGGAAGTATGTACCCGCCCTTGAGACTCTGTTGCAGGCACACGTTGGACACGGTGCGCACCACTTTCAAATTTCAAACGACCATATACGCCTTCACCATTAATCAGGCAAATAACTTCTTTATATCCGCCATGCTCACCTTCATTTTCAGACAAAACTTCCAATTTCCAGCCTTGAGTCTCAGCATACTTGCTATACATGCGATATAAATCACCTGAAAAAATAGCAGCTTCATCTCCGCCGGTTCCAGCGCGAATTTCCAAATAAGCTGAATTTGCATCATTGGGATCTTTAGGAATCATTAAAATATTTAAATCAGCTTCAAGCTGACTAATAATCGCTTTATTGGTTTGAATTTCTTCTTGTGCCATTTCCTTAAAATCAGGATCAGACAACATTGTTACGGCAGTTTCTATATCTTGTTCTGCTTGCGTATACTTTTTCCAGACTTCGGTTATATCTGTTAAATCATTATGTTCACGCGAAAGTTGGCGAAAGCGCTTGTTGTCAGAAATGACTTCTATATCCGCAAGTAATGCGGTTAATTCTTCATGACGGTCAGAGAGTTGATCTAATCGTAAACGTAACGACTCTTTCATTTTACAAAATATCTCAATATAAAGGCTTTTCTATGTTGGATATGACACAGAATGGGCTTAAAAAATTGTATCTAGTGTAACGATTCTCAGGTTTAAATGACATAGATAATGTCGCGACACCAATATTTAAGCCTGAACATGCAAAATATCAATAAATCTATAAATCAGCCAATTGCTTAATTATTCAGCGCTACAAACCACATTTGAAGCGTTTCCTCCATATTGTTAATGAAACTTTACAAAGCAGACACCAAATGCCACAACTGTGTTGATAGCTCTCCATATTGTTCTAAAACATTTTTGTTACATTTGCTTCAACGAAATAAATTAATTAAACGTCCAAATCATTCGGACATGGAGTTCATCATGAAACTAAATGCATTCTTATTAAGCGCAACATTAGCAGCAACTTCAATGATGGCCGTTAATGCTTATGCAGATAACTCAACACGTATTGCAGCCACTTCTGCATTAGGTAGTGTTGCAGGTACTGCTATTGGTAAAAGTATGGGTGGTAACACTGGTGCGATGATTGGTTCTGCAATTGGTGGTGCGGGTGGTGCTGCTGTTTCTGCAGACCGCCGTAACCGTACAGGCGCTGCAATTGGTGGCGGTCTAGGTGGTGTCGGTGGTTATACTGTCGGTAAAAATGTCGGTGGTACAACTGGTGGATATGTCGGTTCAGCTTTGGGTGCTGCTGGTGGTTCTGTGCTTGGTAAAAAAGTATCAGAGGATCGCCGTGCAGATCAACGCTCTTATAAAAAACATTCAAAAAAACACCGTCGTAATCACCGTTAATTGATCAAACATTTAATCAGTACGAGTTTTATCAAACAAATACCAATCAATTAAAATTGATTGGTATTTTTTATTTTCTATTTCAAAATATTCTTAGATAAAATTTTGATAAATCTAAAGATTTAAAACTGTAAATCCTATTTTTCATTACTACAGAAAAGATTTGAATCAGCTTAATTTTCAAGTCATAAACTAGGCTACATTAGCCTTCGAAATGCAAGCCTAAACTATCCTTTGATCGATAAAAACCAATTATCATAAAAAATAGCTTAAAAATATTTTAGTTTAAAACTTAAATCCAATTAAAAGACTCAAACGCTCAGAATCTATGATTGTGCATTTAACTTACTTAGATTTAAGTGTGAATACTTTTGATAGCACTGAGTCTTTTGTCTATATGTAATATCAATTATGAATGAATTTGGCAGACAAAAAATACAAACCATGAACAACTCATTCATCTTCAATTTCACATTTCTTATTACATTAAGCTCAAGACATAACAAAAGCCTCCACAAGGAGTTTACGATGAAATTTAATTCAATGATTTTAGCTGCAGTACTTGCCACATCAGCTGTAGCCACAACTACCTCTTATGCAGGCACCAATACTAATGTTGCTTTAACTTCTGCACTTGGTGGTGTAGTCGGTGCTGCAATTGGTAAACAAATGGGTGGTAATACTGGTGCGATGATTGGCTCGGCTCTGGGTGGTGCAGGTGGTGCAGCGGCATCAGCCAGTAAACGCGATCGAACAGGTGCAGCTATTGGTGCAGCTTTAGGTGGTGCAGGTGGCTATACAGTCGGTCAAAGTGTTGCGGGTAGCACAGGTGGATACGCAGGAGCTGCACTCGGCTCTGCGGGTGGTTCGGTATTGGGTAAAAAAGTAAGCGAAGATCGCCGCTACGATGATGAACGAGATAATCGTTATAACGATAGAGGTTATCGCAATAGCAAATACAGCTACAATGACCGTAATTACCGACGTGATAATGGTCGCCATTTAGGCTGGAATAAACGTCGTTAAGCTGACTAACTCAAATATTTACATGTCAGTTAAAAGCACCTTCGGGTGCTTTTTTTTGCACGTTCTCTATAGCTAAATAAACAACAAATTTAATATCGAAAAAAAACGATATACAAAACACGTGAGTCAACGTATGCTTTGATGAGATTCTATATTTGAGATATTCCATGCGTTCATTAAAAGATACCCAATTTTCAATTCTTGAACTCGCTCCTGTGCGTGATGATAAAAGTATTCAATTTTCCCTACATCATGCTTTGGCACTGGCTCAAAAAGCAGAGAGTCTGGGTTATAAAAGACTCTGGTTAGCAGAACATCATAATATGGATGGTATTGCCAGCTCAGCAACTGCTGTTTTACTAGGTTACCTCTTGGCCAACACCCACAGTTTGAAAGTAGGTTCAGGCGGTATTATGTTGCCCAATCATGCACCGTTGGTTGTTGCAGAGCAATTTGGTACTTTAGCCACACTCTATCCTGATCGAGTGGAATTGGGTTTAGGACGTGCTCCCGGGACTGACCAACTCACTATGCGCGCTTTACGCCGTGGTCGCCAAGAAACCGAAGATCAATTCCCGCAAGATGTGATGGAAATATTGCAATATTTCAAAGAGCCAGCACCACATCAACGTATAGTCGCTACGCCCGGTCAAAACACGCATGTGCCTGTTTGGTTATTGGGTTCAAGTTTATTTAGCGCACAATTGGCAGCAAAATTAGGACTTCCCTATTCATTTGCCTCACATTTTGCACCACGTATGCTGGGTCAAGCGATTCAACTTTATCGCGACAATTTCGAGGCTTCTGAATATTTAGATCGCCCCTATATTTCGATGGGAGTTCCTACCGTTGTTGCGCATTCTGATGAAGAAGCAGCATATTTGGCCACCAGCGCCTACCAACGTGTTTTGGGGTTGATGCGTGGTCAAAGCTTGAAACTTAAAGCACCCGTAGAAAGCATGGAAGGAATTTGGTCTCCTGCAGAAAAAATGTCTGTTAATAACTTCTATGCGATGTCTCAAGTAGGTTCACCTGAAACGGTTAAAGCAGGCTTGGAAGATCTTTTAGCACAGTATGAAATTGATGAGTTTATATTTACATGTGATATTTATGATACAGACAAACGTATCGAAAATTTTGAATTATTGATGGATATCAAAAACGCCTGAAATTTTCAGAAAATCTAAATAGCATCATTTTAGCTGCTATTTAGATTTCAAAAATAATACGACTATTGAATACCGAGCCTCTTAAATTTAATAAAGGTTAAACACGCTTTGCGATCTTGTTTTGCTAAGGCATAATAGCAATATAAAAATAACTGAACATAAAAATGGAAGTCTGATGAATCAATATATTAACAAACCCACTTCAGCTTTTATTGCAGCAAGCTGGGTTGCGCTTATTGCAGGTATAGCCGCTTATATTATTGGCTTATGGAATGCACAAATGCCATTTAATGAAAAAGGCTATTATCTAATTTTGATTTTATATGGTTTATTTGCAGCAGTGTCTTTGCAAAAAATTGTCCGCGATAAACTTGAAGGCATTTCTGTCACCTCTATTTATTTTGGATTATGTTGGGCATCCATCATTATTTGTGCATTTTTACTGACCATTGGACTCTGGAATGCTTCGCTCCAATTAAGTGAAAAAGGATTTTATATCATGGCTTTTTTACTGAGTTTATTTGGTGCTGTTGCAGTCCAAAAAAATATTCGTGATTTGGATTATTTAAGAACCCATAGTCAAACGCCTAAGCTTCCCGAATTTCCAAATACCGATCATAACGATGACTCACAATAAAAAGTAGTTAATTTAAACTGGTGATAGATAGCTTTAACTCTTCATTTTTAAATAATTTTTTTATTTATAAAAATAATTTGTGCTATTTCCTCAGATGACTTTTTTATAAAATTTTCGGCATCCTTTATTTTTAAAAGCTACTTTTGGCTATATTTTAGATTAACGATGACTGACACGACTGCTAAAAAATCTTTACCACTCTATTTATCTTGGCTATATGATTAACCTATAAAAAGCATTTCAATGAAATAAAATAACAAAGGACAGTAAAATGGTTGATAAGAGAAAAAATGCTTTGGATGGCTTTTTTCAAAACTCCCCTGATTTTTTTAATAAATTTACAGGGAATGTAATTCGTGCAGAAGACTTAAAGTCATTTGATTTTTCAACATTCAATGTGGCAATTATTGGTGCAAATCAGTATATGGTTACGCACCTAGAACAACTCTGTAATAGCGCTCAATCCATTAAAGTATTTCAAATTACTCCACATTTTGTGTTGCCACGTACTGAAAAAGGCATACATAAACTTCTATCACATCCGCTTATCATTAAGAATAGACGATTATTTAACAATCGAGTTAAATCCCTTTTGGCGATTCGCTATCTTGAATCAGAGGTTAAAAATAACTGGCTAAAGCGTCAGCTTATGCCGAATTCCGCTAGTGAAAATAAATTATTTTTTAAATCAGATAGCTATTATCGCGCTATGCAACATCAGAACTGTCAGTTAATTACTTGGCCCGTAGTCAAAATTACCAATCATGCGATACACAGCATGGATGGCACTGAACATCCAGTCGATATCATCATTACCACTTATTAGAATTTGAGCAACTTATCTAAAAAACACAAGAAAGAGACTCAATAAGATCTCTTTCTTCTCTCACTTACTTTACTGTACCCACATATTGATAATGACTATTCGTTTTTTGATAACGTAAATATTTACCTGTGGGTTTAGTATTTTGATCTAATAATTTAATATCAATAAACTTCATATCTTTTGAGACACGAATATAATCACCTTTACGCTCCGTATCGTATTGGCAATCATAATCCACACGAACAGTGTCTAATTTCTTGGTTTTGGTTTGAAAAATGGGAACTGAATGCAACTGATTTTTTTGTTGTTTATAGGCTTGTATTTGATAAGCGCCTACGCAGCTATCCCCTTTATAATAACTTTGAATTAAATAAATAGCCTGTCCAGATAACGTAACTTGGTTAATATTTCGAATAAAACCCGTTTCGATAGATTGCAGTTTATGCTTAGGTGCATTTTTGAACTGCGCATAAGATGAATAGGTTCCCATAGTCCCACCACCACCGACATCAAAAGTATACGTTTTAAATACTTGATCAGGCGCATAGTGAATATTTAAATTCAGATTTTCAGTCAATTGAGGAAATGAATACTTATAACTATTTGCATTCTTTTCAATTAACTTTACGACATCAGTTTCAAGTTTTTCATTGATGGTGTAAAAATCCTGTTGACTGTATTTTTTATAAATCTGCTGTTCTTGCGTACCTAAAGTTGTGGTATTGGCATAACTCTGGCTTAAGCAACCTATAGATAAAACCATCAATCCGACTATTTTCGATATTTCTTTCATCTCATTCACCCGTTCTTTTTGTTATTTATGACATAAAATAAGAGCCCAATAAAAGACTCTTATTCTTTATTAATGTAATCACAATTAACCAATGCGACGCTTTAAACCTGTCATCTGTAACACACGAGTTGAAATTTCCTCAATCGACATTTCAGATACATTTAAATACTTCAAACCTTCTGAAATATAAATGCCTTCAATGGCGCGTAATTCCATCTGACATTGACTAAAACTTGCATAACGACTATTGGCTTTACGTTCAGAACGAATGGCAACCAACCTTTCCGCATCAATCATTAAACCGAACAATTTATTCTTATGCGCTTTTAAAACAGCAGGTAAACGATTGTCATCGAGGTCTTCTTCAGTTAAAGGGTAATTCGCCACACGGATTCCAAATTGTAAGGACAAATAAATTGAAGTTGGTGTTTTACCTGAACGTGATACGCCAATTAAAATTAAATCAGCTTTGTCATAATGACGTGTTCGCGCGCCATCATCATTGTCTAAAGCAAAATGTACTGCATCAATTCGTGCCTTATAAGACTCAGAATCTGTTACTGCATGGGTCTGCCCGACTAAAGTTGTAGGTGGTGTACCTAAAACCTCAGACAATTTACTTATAAGACCTTCAAAAACATCAAGATTTATAGCATTTGCGGTGTTAATAATATCACGTGCATACGGGTCGACCAATGTATCAAAAACCAAAGGTTGATTTCCATCTTGCTCAGCACGTTTATTAATTTCTGCAACTACCTCCATTGCTGCTTCTTCAGAGGTAATATAAGGAATAATATGAATATTAAAATCAACATGAGGAAACTGTGCTAACAATGAGTGACCAAGGGTTTCAGCCGTAATTGCTGTACCATCGGAAATAAAAAAAACACTGCGCTTAATCTGTTTACCTTCTGACATTAAAATTCTCCTTAAATATTTGTCTAAGTGCTATATAATCATTATAGTAAACTGATCTTATATAACTTTTGCTTAGTAAAATCAAAATGCTGAGTAAATTTGTTATAATTTCATGCCAAAAAGATAGTGATTAATACTGCAAAAAGTGGAGTAACAACATTGGAAGCGCGCGTAATTGGTCTAGAAAAATTAGGGAAACACGACGTTGAACTTGTAGGTGGGAAAAACTCATCTTTAGGGGAAATGATCAGCCACTTATCCAATGCTGGCGTATCAGTGCCAGGAGGCTTCGCAACTACAGCAGATGCTTATCGTGAGTTTCTCGAACAAAGTGGCCTAAACGCTAAAATTCAAACAGAATTATCAACTTTAAATGTGGATGACGTTAATGCTTTGGCAGAAACGGGTGCTAAAATTCGCCAATGGATTGTAGATACTCCGCTTACAGCAGCACTTGAAAAAGAAGTACGTACTGCTTTTGCTGAACTATCTGCCGAAAATGCTGACATTGCCGTTGCTGTTCGTTCCTCCGCGACTGCAGAAGATTTACCTGATGCTTCTTTTGCTGGTCAACAAGAAACTTTCTTAAATATTCGCGGCATCGAAAATGTATTAATCGCAATCAAAGAAGTGTTTGCTTCACTTTATAATGACCGTGCTATTGCTTACCGTGTACACCAAAATTTCAAACACGAAGTTGTCGCATTGTCTGCAGGTGTACAGCGCATGGTACGCTCTGAAACAGGTGCTGCTGGTGTTATGTTTACACTGGACACTGAATCAGGCTTCCGTGATGTTGTATTTATTACAGCATCTTATGGTTTGGGTGAAATGGTCGTTCAAGGGGCTGTAAATCCTGATGAATTTTATCTATCTAAACCTTTATTAAATGCAGGCAAACATTCTATTCTGCGCCGTAATTTAGGTTCTAAACACCAAAAAATGATTTATGCTGAAGAAGCATCTGCTGGAAAATCTGTTTCAATCGTTGATGTTGAAAAAGTTGATCGTCAACAGTTCGCATTGAATGATCATGAACTGCAAGAACTGGCGAAACAAGCCTTAATCATTGAAAACCATTATGGTTCTCCAATGGATATTGAATGGGCGAAAGATGGCGATGACGGTCAAATTTATATTGTTCAAGCGCGCCCAGAAACAGTTAAAAGCCGTGAAAATGTCGGTACTATGGAGCGTTACTTACTAAAACAAAAAGGTACAGTTATTTGTGAAGGTCGTTCAATTGGCCAACGTATTGGTTCAGGTCGAGTACGTATTGTCACTTCGATCAAAGAAATGGATAAAGTTCAAGCTGGTGATGTTCTTGTCTCAGACATGACCGACCCAGACTGGGAACCTGTAATGAAACGTGCCGCTGCGATTGTCACTAATCGTGGTGGTCGTACATGTCATGCTGCTATTATTGCTCGTGAACTTGGTGTACCAGCAATTGTGGGTTGCGGTAATGCAACAGAAGTACTTGTAGATGGTCAAGAAGTGACCGCATCTTGTGCTGAAGGTGACACAGGCTTTATCTATGAAGGTGCCTTGGATTTCGAAATCCAACGTAACTCGATTGAATCTATGCCTAAACTACCCTTCAAAATTATGATGAACGTCGGTAATCCTGACCGTGCCTTCGATTTCGCCACTATTCCAAATGAAGGAATTGGGCTTGCACGCTTAGAGTTTATTATTAATCGTATGATTGGTGTTCATCCAAAAGCATTATTAAATATTGATAGTTTACCGCGAGAAACACGCGCTGCTGTTCTTACACGCACTGCAGGTTACAGCTCTCCTATCGAATTTTATGTTGAGAAATTAGTAGAAGGTATTTCAACGCTTGCGGCTGCTTTTGCTGATAAACCTGTGATTGTGCGTATGTCTGACTTTAAGTCAAACGAATATGCCAACCTTATTGGTGGTAAGTTATACGAACCAGAAGAAGAAAATCCAATGTTGGGTTTCCGCGGTGCAAGCCGTTATGTTTCTGATAACTTCCGTGACTGTTTTGAACTTGAGTGCCGTGCCCTGAAAAAAGCACGTGATGAAATGGGTTTAACCAATATTCAAATCATGATTCCTTTTGTTCGTACTGTTGCAGAAGCAAAACGTGTCATTGAGTTATTGGCACAAAATGGTCTTAAACGTGGCGAGAATGGTCTTAAAGTCATCATGATGTGTGAATTACCTACCAATGCATTATTGGCTGAACAGTTCCTTGAACATTTTGATGGCTTCTCTATTGGCTCAAATGATTTAACTCAATTGACTTTAGGTCTTGACCGTGACTCTGGCATTGTTTCACACTTATTTGATGAGCGTGATCCTGCGGTGAAAGCTTTACTTTCGATGGCTATTCACGCTTGCCGAAAAGCAGGTAAATATGTCGGTATTTGTGGTCAAGGTCCATCCGATCATCCTGATCTTGCGCAATGGTTAATGGAACAAGGTATCGAATCTGTTTCATTAAATCCTGACTCTGTTTTAGATACTTGGTTCTTCTTGTCTGAAGAAAAGACTAAACAAGCGTAATAAAACATGTTAAAAAAGACCCCATTCGTGGGTCTTTTTTTTACCTACTTTTTAAATTTTAGTTTTGAGAATTTAATTTTATGCAAATTTACTTGGCTCGTAATAATCAACAAGCTGGACCATATACATTAGAGCAACTCAATCAAATGCTCGCGAGTCAGCAAGTTTTACTTACTGATCTAGTCTGGCATCAAGGGATGAGTGAATGGAAAGCTTTAGGTGAATTAACCCAAGGAAAACTTGCATATGAGCCTTTAGGCTATACAGCACCTGCACCTTTTCCTGAACAAACACCTATTCAAAACAACCATTTTCAAAAAATACAGGTTGAAAAAAAAGCAGTACAGAATACAGAACTTGCCTCTATCGGTACGCGTTTTTTAGCCAAAATTATTGATTTACTCCTCTGGTTGCCAGCAGCAGCCATTCCATCTTTTTTTCTAAAACCCGAGCAATTTAACCAGCTTTCTGACATCCAACAAAAAATGCAGTCTGCGGATACTTCTACTCAAGCCATCCAATTACAACAGCAACTGTTTACCCTTATTCCAGCTGAAGCATGGCAAGCGATGTTTATCTACATCATTATCATGTTAGGTATTCAGGCTTTTTTATTGGCAAAATCAGGTCAAAGTATTGGTAAAAAATTGACTAAAATTAAGATTGTAGATGTAGAAAGTGGTGAAAAAGTCAGTTTGATGCGTGCTTTTACATTGCGTAGTTTTATCTTTATTATCTTAAATTTATTGTTTATGCCATTCATTACCATACTAGATCATGCATTTGCACTTAGCGAAAAACGCCAAACTTTACATGATAAACTGGTAAAAACCAAAGTGATTAAACAATAATTAAACGATAAGAACAGGAAGGTTTTTACCTTCCTTTTTTTTTCAGAATATTGATATTAAAATGAAATAGTTATAGTAAAATTTAATTCCGACTAAAAAATCAGTTTTTATAACAGGCATTTAAGGCATTTTAAATATAGCTTAGTTAAACAATATGAGGCATAATGCCCTACAACGTAGCGGTGTCGTATGATTAGAAAATATTTGCCATACTTAACTTTATAAGTATTAATAAATTTCTAATCATGTGGCACTTTAATCGCTATCCCATATTAAATTAGGGAATGGGACTCTTCACCGAGGTTGTAAAATGAGACAAACGTTTTTAGCTGTATTGTCTTTATCTGCGATGGCTGCACTCTTGACTGGGTGTGGCGGTGATATGGTACTTCTAAACTCAAAAGGTCCAGTTGCTGAAGGTCAAAGTAACCTGATGATGATTGCGATCTATCTAATGCTTTTGGTGGTTATTCCATCAGTTATTATGGCATTGTGGTTTGGTTGGAAATATCGCGCGTCGAATAAAGATGCAGAATACAAACCTACTTGGGTACACTCTACGACTATTGAAATTATAGTTTGGGGTATTCCCGTCATTATTATTGGTATTCTAGCTTGGTTAACTTGGTGGGGTTCCCACAAGTATGACCCTTACCGTCCGCTCGAATCTGATAAGGCACCTTTAACTGTTCAAGTTATTGCTGAACAATTTAAATGGGTGTTTATCTATCCAGAACAAAACATTGCGACTGTTAACGAACTCCGTTTCCCTGAGAAAACGCCTTTGAGTTTACGTATAACATCTAACTTCACAATGAATTCGTTCTTCATTCCTGCTTTATCTGGTCAAATCTACGCTATGGCAGGCATGCAAACTCACTTGAATATGTTGGCTGATGAAACAGGTGTATTCCGTGGTTTTTCATCAAACTATTCTGGTTATGGTTTCTCACAAATGCATTTTAAAGCGCATTCTGTGACTGAAGCTCAGTTTGCCAATTGGGTAGAATCAGTGAAGACAGGTAATGGCATTTCAGTTAACCCTGAAGCAATTCAAAAAGGTATTTTAGACCAAACTGAATTTGCAACCTTACGTGACGGTAATCGTTCAACTCATCAGATTGAAGCAATGATAGCCAATGCGGAAACGCCAGAAGAAAAGGCTGCTGCAGAAGCATTAACGCCTTATCCAACTAAGCCACATCCAGTGACTTATTATTCTTCAGTTGAGCCAAAATTGTTCGAATCTGTGATTAACAAATACATGAGTAACTACCATGGTGCTGATCATTCAGCTCCTGCTGCAGGACATGCGAATGCCGCTCATGAAAATGTTGAACATGCGACTGCTTCTGGAGAGGAATAAAACATGAGCTTCTTAGGTAAGTTAGGACCAGATTCAATTCCACACGATCCAATCGTGTTGGCTACTGTTGCAATGATGATCCTAGGTGGCCTTGCAGTCGTTGCAGGGATTACCTACTTTAAAAAATGGAACTACTTGTGGACTGAATGGTTCACTTCTGTAGACCATAAAAAAATTGGTATCATGTATATTTTCATTTCTGTGATTATGCTACTTCGTGGCTTCGCAGATGCAATCATGATGCGTCTTCAGCAGTTCCTCGCTCGAGGTGGTGGTGAAGGTTATTTACACCCTGAACATTACGACCAGATCTTTACTGCCCATGGCGTAATCATGATCTTCTTCGTAGCGATGGGTCTTGTAGTCGGCTTAATGAACATCTCTGTACCATTACAGATTGGTGCTCGTGACGTTGCCTTCCCATTATTGAACTCTCTAAGCTTCTGGTTATTTGCCGGCGCTGCGGGTCTGATGATGGCTTCTCTTGCACTAGGTGAATTCGCTGCAACTGGCTGGATGGCTTATCCTCCACTATCAGGCATTGAATATTCTCCGGGCGTAGGTGTTGATTACTATATCTGGGCACTGCAAATTTCAGGTTTGGGTACGCTTTTAACCGGTGTTAACTTCTTTGTTACCATCATTAAAATGCGCGCACCTGGCATGACATTAATGGATATGCCGATCTTTACTTGGACAGCTTTATGTACGGCTGTATTGATCATTGCATCATTCCCAGTATTGACTGCAACAATTGCGATGCTAACGCTTGACCGCTATTTTGATTTCCACTTCTTTACAAATGACTTGGGTGGTAGCCCGATGTTGTATGTAAACTTGATTTGGACTTGGGGTCACCCGGAAGTTTACATCTTGGTATTACCTGCATTCGGTATTTACTCAGAAGTTGTATCAACTTTCTCTCGCAAAGCATTGTTTGGTTACAAATCAATGGTGTATGCAACTGTAGCAATCACAGTATTGTCTTTCGTTGTATGGGTTCACCACTTCTTTACCATGGGTGCTGGTGCCAACGTTAACGCGTTCTTCGGTATCATGACCATGGTTATTGCAATTCCGACTGGTGTGAAAATCTTCTCTTGGTTATTCACCATGTACAAGGGTCGCATTACCTTTACTACCCCTATGCTTTGGACACTGGGTTTCCTCGTGACTTTTGGTATTGGTGGTTTAACGGGCGTATTAATGGCAGTTCCACCAGCGGACTTCTTAGTACATAACTCGTTATTTTTGATTGCTCACTTCCATAATGTTATTATTGGTGGTGTTGTATTTGGTATGTTCGCAGCGATCATTTTCTACTGGCCAAAAATGTTTGGCTGGAGACTCAATGAAGCTTGGGGCAAAGCATCTTTCTGGTTCTGGTTCTTCGGTTTCTATTTTGCATTCATGCCACTTTATATCCTTGGCTTCATGGGTATGACACGTCGTTTGAATACATATGACAATCCAGAGTGGGATCCATATGTTGCTATCGCGCTGTTTGGTGCCGTACTTGTTGCAATTGGTATTGCTTGTTTCTTAATGCAAATCATTGTTGGTTTCTTACAACGTAATGATAACCTTGATTTGACTGGCGATCCTTGGGATGGCCGTACATTAGAATGGGCGACTTCTTCACCTGCTCCGTTTTATAACTTTGCTCATCTTCCAAAGATCAATGGTATTGATACCTTCTGGACAGACAAAGAAAACGGTATTGCCTATTCCAAACCGACTCAGTATGAAGATATTCATATGCCGACCAATCGTGCTGCTGGTTTTATCATTGCAATGTTCATTACACTTATGGGCTTTGCTTTAATCTGGCACATTTGGTGGTTAGCAGTGATTGGATTCATTGGTGCTATCGTTTCGTTTATCGTAAGTTCATTCACTAAAAAAGTGGATTACTATGTGCCTGCTGCTGAAGTAGAGCGTATTGAAAACGAACGCTATGCGATTCTTGAAAAACACTTGAAGAAGGACTAAGACAATGGCTGAAGTACTTCATCACGACAACCATGACCATGATGAGCATCATCATCACGATGATACTGACATCACTGTCTTTGGTTTCTGGACTTACTTGATGAGTGACTTGATCCTATTCGGGACACTCTTCATTGCGTTCGCTGTATTAAGCAGTCACATTCCTGTAGGCACGCCAAGTGCAAAAGAGCTTTTTGGTGATTCACTCGGTTTCGTATTAACTGAAACCTTTGCACTACTTATCTCTTCTGTGACATTTGGTTTTGCTGTACTTGCTTCATACAAGAAAAATGTAAACCAAGTTTTAACTTGGTTAGCAATTACTTGGTTATTTGGTGCTGCCTTTATTGGTATGGAACTTTATGAGTTTAATCATTTAGTTCATGCAGGTCATGGCCCAAGTCACAGTGCATTCTTATCTGCGTTCTTTACTTTGGTAGGTACGCACGGTATCCACGTGACTTCAGGCTTGATATGGATGATCATTTTGATGTTTCAAATCAAGAAAAATGGTTTGACTCTTCCAAATACTCGTCGTCTTGCTTGCTTAAGCTTATTCTGGCACTTCCTAGACATCGTTTGGATCTGTGTATTCAGCGTCGTTTATTTGATGGGAGTTCTCTAATGAGTCACGATCATAACTCTGCTGGTGCGGCACACGGTAACGTTAAACAGTATACGATTGGCTTTATCCTTTCAGTTATTCTCACGATCATTCCTTTTGGAATGGTCATGAGCGGTGGCTTTGGACGTGGTCTTTTGATTACTGTGATTGCGATTACTGCAGTTGTTCAGGTTTTGGTACAGCTCATGTTCTTCTTACACATGAACTCATCATCTGAACAACGTTGGAATGTAATTGCGTTTATCTATACTGTGCTTTGTATTGCTGTGCTTTTGATTGGTTCCGTATGGATCATGAATTACCTTCACTACAACATGATGATCTAAACTGATCATCATGCTAAAAAAGTATTTATTCCTGACTAAACCAGGAATTCTCTTTGGTAACTTCGTTACCACTTTGGGCGGCTTTTTCTTAGCCGCTCAAGGTTCTGTAGATTTCCTTTTATTGCTTATTACCCTGCTGGGTACAACTCTGGTTGTGGCCTCTGGTTGTGTGATCAATAATGTTATTGATCAAGACATCGACCACAAAATGCAGCGCACACAAAATCGTGCTCTAGTTAAAAAAACTATCTCTGTACCAATCGCTTTAGCTTATGCTTTTGTATTGGGTGCAATCGGTTTTAGTATTTTATGGTTTTGGGTAAATGCGTACGCTTTTTTATTTGCGGTGATTGGTTTTGTGTTCTATGTGGTGTTTTATAGCCTCTGGACAAAACGCACCACTATTCATCAAACGGTTATTGGAAGTATTTCTGGTGCTAGTCCACCAGTAATAGGTTATACCGCTGTTGTAAATGGTTTTGACTTAGCTGCCTTACTTCTTTTTATTGGTTATGCACTTTGGCAAATGCCACATTCATGGGCAATTGCAGTTTATCGTTTTGATGACTACAAAAATGCAGGTATTCCAATTCTTCCTGTAGCACGTTCTATTTTGCGCACTAAAATTGAATCACTGATTTATGTGGTTTTATTTACGATCTCGATGAATGCTCTCTATGTATATGGTTATACAAATTGGCTTTACCTTGTGATTCTAAATGCGTTATGTATTTATTGGTTTTATATTGGTATTCTTGGTTTTAAAGCTGAAAATGACCAATTATGGGCAAAACGTTTTTTCCTATTTTCTGTCATTTTAATTACTCTTGTGAGTTTATGTTTTAGTTTTACCTCCCAAGCCCCTATAAATTCAATCATACTTTTTTAAAAGATAGAGTTCTGCTCTATCTTTTTTATTTTTCATTTCTAAAATAATTCCGCTATAACAATCACATTACGCGCAACACAACCAAAATGATAAAGTTACTTTTACGAACCAAGTCTAAAATAAATAGATGCTGAATATCATTTTTTATATCTTTACATCCTATCTACACTTAATTACTCAAGCTTTAGTCATACGATTACTGAAATATTCTCTGAAAAGTGTACTCAATTTGGAATTCGAAATTACAGCTTGTCATAGTTTTAACGTTCTTCCCCTTATTAACGACACCCCAATCAAGCTATCTCAGGTTCACTACTCCTCCCTCAAGGTCTATCATTTTCTAAATACCCTATCAAAAAGTTTGGTTAGTATATTTCAGCCATTATTTAAGGGAGTAAACTGCAGAATTAGAAAAATCTTAATCGCGATTAACTATTCTCATCAGAAAATAGTATTTATCATGTCTTATTGTCTTTCATGTGATGCTTTTAATTTAAGTATTACAGAAAACTGTTCTTGTAATTTACCCTTAAAACCTCTAAAATTCACGCTTCGCAATTTTGCGACACAACCTTGGTTGTGACTCCTTGCTTCTGACTTTTCAAAAGTTAGGGGCTGCATAAACCGTAAGGAGCTGACAATGCGTCACTACGAAATCGTACTTTTGGTACATCCAGACCAAAGCGATCAAGTTGTGGGTATGGTAGAACGTTACCTAACTCACATCAAAGAAGCTGAAGGTCAAATTCACCGTTTAGAAGATTGGGGCCGTCGTCAATTGGCTTACCCAATTAACAAAATTCATAAAGCACACTACATTTTAATGAATGTTGAATGTGGTCAAACTACGCTAAATGAATTAGAAGAATTGTTCCGTTATAACGATGCAATCCTTCGTAATGTTATTATTCGTCGTGAAAACGCAATCACTGAAGAATCATTGCTTGCTAAAAGTGCTGAAGAAAAGCGTGCGCGTAAAGCACAACGTGAAGAAGCACAACAATCTCAAGACTCTGCTGAAGCATAAGGAGAACATAAATGGCACGTTTTTACCGTCGTCGCAAGTTCTGCCGCTTTACAGCTGAGAAAGTTGCGTACATCGACTACAAAGATATCGATACTCTAAAACAGTACATCACTGAAAACGGCAAAATTGTTCCTAGCCGTATTACAGGTACTAAAGCTCGTTACCAACGTCAATTAGCGCTTGCGATTAAACAAGCTCGCTACTTGTCTTTGATCCCTTACACTGACAATCATAAGTGAGGTTGAGCTGTGGATATTATCTTATTACAACGCATTAAAAACCTTGGTAAATTAGGCGATAAAGTTTCAGTTAAAGCTGGTTACGGCCGCAACTACCTTATCCCTCAAGGTCAAGCAGTAGCAGCGACTGAGTCGAATACTGCTGCTTTTGAAGCTCGTCGCGCTGAACTTGAAAAAGCTGAAGCTGATGTTTTAGCTGCTGCTCAAGCACGTGCTGACGAACTGAACGAAGTAAATATCGCAATCACAGCGAAAGCTGGTGATGAAGGTAAATTATTTGGTTCAATCGGTACTCGTGATATCGCTGATGCGTTAACAAGTGCTGGCCTTACTGTTGACCGTGCTGAAGTTCGTTTACCGAACGGTGCACTTCGTCACACTGGCGAATTTAACATCGCAATTCAATTGCATCATGATGTTACTGCTGAAGTTCTCGTTACTATCGTATCTGAGTAATTTTCTGCAAAAAAAAGAGTATGCTTTTTGCATGCTCTTTTTTTATCTTTAAAAATTGTCCTCCTAGTAAATTTCCACTTATTGACTCATCATTTATCCTATTTGTTGCTGTTTTTAGATGAATGAAATTTTCGATTCGCATTTTTTGTAAGAGCGCGTATGATCTGTTTATACGGAAACAATTGAAAATTTATTCTTCGTTCCAATTTTTATAAATTACTTATTTATTGCATTTTAATTAGGGTTTTATATGTCACAGGCGACTGCCAATGCCACGCTTAACTCAGCTAAAGTAGATCATAAAGGAAACGAACCTAGTCAATTAAAGGATTTTCGTACTCCACCGCATAATTTAGCAATTGAGCAAGCTGTACTTGCAGCCCTGATGACTGTTGCTGAATCTTTTGAACAAGTGGGTGATGTTCTTAATGAAAATGATTTCTATGCCACACGTCATAAATACATCTTTCGTGCCATTGAAAAACTCACCCAAGAAAACTCGCCTTATGATGCGGTCTTAGTCAATGACTGGTTGATTAAACAGAATCTGCTTGAGGCCGTAGGTGGTGAAGAATATCTGATGCAACTGATGGCAGATTCCCCTTCTAGTTTTTATAACTTAGAAACTTATGCCAATAAAATTAAAGAATTTTCAACCTTACGTAGCATGATTAAAGTCAGCTCTGAAATTTTACAAAATGCCTATGACACCAAAGGTCGTAGCGTCAGTGAAATTCTAGATTTAGCCGAAACCAATATTTTCTCGATTGCAGAACAACATAACAATAATGCAAAGGCGCAAGGCCCAAAACCGATTAATGCCGTTGTTGCAGATGTTTTTGACAAGTTAAACGAGCTGTCTCAAATGGAAGGCAGTATTACGGGTTTGACTTCTGGCTTTATGGAACTGGACAACAAAACCTCAGGCATGCAGGCTGGCGATCTCATCATTGTTGCTGCACGTCCATCGATGGGTAAAACTACTTTTGCCATGAATTTAGTCGAAAGTGTCATCTTTAACTGTGACTTGCCTGCCTTGGTATTCTCTATGGAGATGCCGGCAGATTCAATCGCAATGCGTTTGATTTCTGCCTATGGTAAAGTTCATCAAGGTCATTTACGTTCGGGTAAACTCGATGGCGATGAATGGTCTAAAGTCACGGGTACAATTTTACAATTACAAGAAAAAAATCTTTATATTGATGATTCTTCAGCATTACCACCAACAGAATTACGTGCACGTGCGCGTCGTATTGCCAAAATGCATGGGGGCAAAATTGGCTGTATTATGGTCGATTATTTACAGCTTATGAAAGTTCCTGGCATGGGTGATAACCGTGTCGGTGAGATTTCTGAAATTTCACGTAGCTTAAAAGCGCTTGCAAAAGAAATGATGTGTCCTGTAATTGCCTTATCTCAGTTAAACCGATCACTGGAAAATCGCCCCAATAAACGTCCTGTTATGTCAGATCTTCGTGAATCTGGTGCAATTGAGCAGGATGCTGACTTGATCATGTTTATTTACCGTGATGAAGTCTATAACAAAGAATCCAAAGAAGCAGGTACAGCTGAAATCATTATTGGCAAACAACGTAATGGGCCTATTGGTACAGTACGTCTGGCTTTTGAGGGTCAATATACACGTTTTAGTAATTTATCCCCTGAGTTTTATGCTCAGTATGATGATGGCGAATAATATTTCTCATCATTTTTTTCATATACCCTGAAGGAGTAACGAGGGTGCGCCAAGCAACAGTTTATATTGACAGTGAAGCGCTGCAATATAATTTAAACCGTGTCAAACAACTTGCACCAACCGCTAAAATCGTCAGTATGGTGAAAGCCAATGCTTACGGACATGGAATCAAAGACTGTTTAGCAGCCTTGAGTGAAACCGATGCCTTTGGTGTCGCCTGCCTTGAAGAAGCACTTGAAATTCGTGATCTCGGTTATCAACAAATGATTACCCTGATTGAAGGCGTTTTCTCTGAAAATGAAATGCAGATTATCATTGATCAGAATATTGAATGCGTCATTCATCAGCAGCAACAAATTGAATGGCTTCTTACTCACAAAGAAGCTTATATTGATCAGCGGCTAAAAGTTTGGGTCAAACTGAACAGCGGTATGAATCGCTTAGGTTTTAAAATCAATGAAATTATTGAGGTTATTAACACACTTAAATCAGAAGGCTTTACTTGTGTTTTAGTTATGCATTTTGCTAATGCAGATGTGGAAAATCATCCGTTAAATCAACAACAGATCAATCAATTTTTACAAGTCAAAAAAGCTTGCTCCCCAATTCTAGCCTCATGCTGTAATTCAGCTGCCCTTTATCAATGGCCAGAACTGAATTTTGATTTTGTTCGACCAGGCATTATGTTATACGGCGCTTCGCCATTTGCAGAAAAATCGGTGCATGCACTCGACTTAAAGCCTGTAATGACTCTTACGGCTGAGGTTATTGCGTTTAATCATATTCAAACTGGCGAATCGGTGGGTTATGGATCTACATTTATAGCCGATAAAGAAATGGATTTAGCCATTGTTTCTATTGGCTACGGTGATGGTTATCCACGTGCATTTTTCAAACAAAATTATGTCGCCATTCAAGGCAAATCTTGTCGTGTCATCGGGCGTGTTGCAATGGATATGATTGCGATTGATGTTACAGGCTTAAATACTGCTATTGGAACTGAGGTAGAACTCTGGGGTAAAAACCGCTTAGTGGATGATGTTGCAGAAGCAAATGGAACGATTGGTTATGAATTACTTTGTCGTTTAACAACCCGACCTAAGCGAAAGTAATCCAACATTTAATAAAACCCAAGCATAACTTGGGTTTTATTAATTTTCATTCATTTAAAGTATATATTTTTACGTTTGATTACTGTTTTATTCTAAATAATCATCTGTTGGAATAGGCAAGCTTTGCAAGCCACGACGCAGAATATCTGACCATTGTTTACTTAACTGTCGAAAATAAGGGTCTTCTTGATAAATGCGTTTACCATGTGGAATATCTAAAGAGTCTTTTTTATAAATGACCATATCCAAAGGCATACCCACTGAAACATTAGAACGTAAAGTAGAATCAAAAGAAATTAAACAACAACGTACAGCTTCATCTAAGGGCATTTCATAGCTTAGCGCACGGTCTAAGATAGGCTTGCCATATTTACTTTCACCAATTTGAAAGTAAGGTGTGTCTTCAGTGGCATTAATACAATTACCTTGGGGATAAATATTGTATAGCTGCATATCTGCACCTTGAATTTGCCCACCCAGCAAAAGACTACAATAATAATTACTATGCTCATTGATATCTGTGGTGACGTCAGCAATTACTTTTCTTAAAGTTTGGCCAATTAACTCAGCCATTTCAAACATAGTATTTACACTATACAAATTTGGTTCTTGTTTAAGTTCTAAATGATTGTTTAAATGTCCAATCACCGCCTGTGTTGTCGCTAAATTCCCAGATGTTTGAATAGTAATAAATCGCTCACCCTGCACACCAAATGTATAAAGTTTACGAAATACAGAAATGTGATCAACCCCCGCATTGGTACGCGTGTCACTGACAAATACCAATCCATCTTTTAGACGTAGCGCACAACAATAAGTCATGACAACTCCTTATGACTTTTTAACTCATTAGCAAGCCAGCACTTGAACGATAGAATGCATTGACTCAACACCTCCACGCTCTCTAACACCTCTTATCGGTGCAACATCCCAATAATCGCGACCTATGGCCACATAGATATGTGAATTTGGGCTAAATAATTGATTGCTCGTATCAAAACAATACCATGCATTTTCTAAAAACACCTCTGCCCAAGCATGACTTGCCAGATGAGAAGTATTGGGTACAAACAAATATCCTGACACATAGCGCGCGGGTAAACCTAAATATTTACACATCGCAATCATGACATGACTATGATCTTGACACACGCCCTGCTGATTCTGAAAAGCATCTATCGCGGATGACAGCACAGAGGTTTGATCAGCAACATAGGGAATATGATTTAATATAGCTTCTGATAAAACGATTAAATATTTGCGTGTTAAACAAGGCACATGACGTTTGGAAAATTCCTTCATTTCAGTATTGCACAAAGTATTTGCAGTATGTTGAAGAAACAAATTTGGGTTAATTAAACTCTCTACACCATATACAGTATCATGATTTATCTCGACTATTCCCTGCGCCATAATGGTCATTTGCTGGTACGGTTGGCGCTGCGAACTGGTAATCCAAATATTATTAAACGCATCATATTTTGTACATTTCTGACCCGGTACACTGACATCCCAGCTGTACACTTTTTGATGTAAATTGGAGGTAGGTGTCATTTTAATATACTGAATACTATTACATGCTAGATCGGTATATTGATAGTGCGTTTGGTGGTTGATCATGAGTTTCATACATCCACCTCAAATACGGTTTGCATATGATCATGGAAATGATAAAGATGGATACTATCTGGCGATAATTTTAATTGATGCCAGGCATAGTTTAGCTTGTTCCATCCCATCTGGTTCAATAAATCTATCGTATGGTCCAAGTTTTTAAGAGTCTGAGCTTGTTGTTGTTTTAAACGCATTTGTCGATCAAGTTGTTCAATATTTTGCCCTAAACTAAAGAATAAGAAAATATCTTCTGCTTCGGCTTCCAAAACCTCATGGCATTCTACGGCCACTTCACCAATATAGGCTAAGTTTTCGTGTGCATTTTTAATTAGCTGATGAAGTTCGGCATAGGCATGAGCAGACAAAACTCCGCGCAAATCTTGGATATTATTTTTACTGGATTGAAATTGTTGATTGAAGGATGCTGGTTGCTCTGGATCTTGCAATAAAGCATTTAAGGATTCTGCATCAAAAGCAGGTAAGCAAAAAGCATGTGCGTATTTCAGTGCCTGCGCATTATTTTGAAATGGAAATTGATCACATAAATATTCAATACGATTTAAATATCGTCCTAACCAAAAAATCTGTTCTGCATTACGATTTAATAAAATCACGTTTTCATTCCCATGCTTAGATTTTTATGAATGAAGATTATCGATCACCCATGTGTCTTTAACTCCACCACCTTGTGAAGAATTGACGACTAAAGAATTTTGTTGCATCGCTACTCTGGTTAATTCACCTGGTACAATTTCGGTACGATAAGGCGAACTTAAAACAAAAGGACGTAAATCAATATGACGTTCTGCTAAACCAGAATCGGTAATCGTCGGACAAACCGATAAATCCAATGTAGGCTGGGCAATATATAAGTTGGGGGATGCCAGAATTTTTTCTTTAAATGCTGCAATTTGGTTTTTTGAAGCTTGTGGACCAATCAACATGCCATAACCACCCGAACTTTGTGTTTCTTTGACCACCAAATGCGCCAAATTAGACAATACATAATTTAAATCTTGTATATTTCGACATTGATAAGTGGGTACATTTCTTAAAATAGCGCGTTCGTCTAAGTAAAAATCAATCATTTTATCCACATAAGGATAAATTGATTTATCATCTGCAACGCCTGTACCCGGTGCATTTGCAATCACAACATTATGTTGTAAATAGGCCGACATCAAGCCAGCCACACCCAAATGACTATCTGGTCTAAAGCATAAAGGATCTAAATAAGCATCATCTACACGTCGATAAATTACATCAACCTGCTGCCTTCCACGGATTGTTTTGACATAAACCTTATCGTTTTCCACAAAAAGATCGCGTGATGTTACTAAAGGCACACTCATTTCTCTTGCTAAGAAAGCATGTTCGTAGTAAGCGTTATTAAAACGACCAGGAGTGAGTACCACAATAAATGGCTGATCGACATTAGTATTTTCTTCCAAAATTTCTTTAAGTAATGCAGGATAATGTTCTATACCTAAAATGTTATTTCTTTGACATAGCTCAGGCATTAATTTTTGACTAATTTTACGATTTTCAAGCATATAAGACACACCCGATGGCGTTCTTAAATTATCTTCGAGCACATAAAATTCGCCTTTTTGATCACGAACAATATCAATTCCACTAATTTGGCTATAAATATTACCCTTTAGATTATGCGCATACATATGCGGTTGATATGCTTCATGAGTCAAAACTTGAAGCTCAGGTATAATTTTGGCTTTTAATATGTCTTGTTGGTGGTAAATATCATGTAGAAAAGCATTCAGGGCACGTACCCGTTGGACACAGCCTGAAGCGACCTTATTCCATTGTTTTTTCTCGATCACTCTCGGGATTAAATCATAAGGAATTGTTCTCTCGATTCCTTCAGCATCGCCATAGACTGCAAATGTAATACCTTCATATAAAAAATGTGCTTTAGCGATTTGATTTAATTTTTGCAATTCATCCAGTGTATGATTTGCTAACCAGTCTTCAATATTCTTACAGGCATCATTCGGTTTAGTATATCCATCGACCAATTCATTAAAAAACTTTGATTGAAGCTGTTGAAAGACCTCATTCATTTTCGCGCCCTGCTTAGCCTGAGCAGACACAGAAACCACACTCGCGCCAATAGAGTTGGAAAAATTTTCAAGTGTGAGCATTGCTTGGGGATTTTGATCATCTTTAAGCATACTACCCTCATTATTTGAATATCAGTTTTGTCTATGATGAACTCATCTATTTAAAGCTTATTTTTCATAATATGATGCAAGTGCATACTTCAACGCATGAGTTACCTATATTTGTTTATATATCCACGCTTAAGCGACACATTCAATGGTATTTTCGATCCAACATGTATCAAAATATAGGCAGTAATTTTAAATTTGATTGTGAGTGTACAAACGACTGGCTAAAAAATTCGGTATTTTCGATTGTGTTCATGATTCAATGCAGATATAAACAAACTACTCCATTTTTAAATTCAGTTATGTCTTCACAAGAAAAAGAAACGTCTAATAGCCTGTATCGTCAATGGCAAATTTTATCTCGCCTTTCTACTGGAAAATGGATGGGCACGCGTGAATTACAGGAAATTTTACAGCGTGAAGGGATTGATATTAGTCTGCGGACTATCCAACGTGATCTAAATCAGATTTCACTACGCTTTCCGATTGAAAGCAGTAAGACAGTGCCACAAGGTTGGCGCTGGCGTTCAGATGCGCCTATTCAAAGTTTACCGCATATGACCAGCTCTCAAGCAGTCACCTTTATGATGGTAGAAGAACACTTAAAGCATTTACTCCCGCCTAGCCTGATTGAAGAAATGAATCCATGGTTTGATTTAGCACGGCGGAGTTTGTCTACGCAAAATAATGTTCGACAATGGATTAATCGAGTTCGAATCGTTCCTGCGACACAACCTTTAATTCCACCTATCGTTGAGAAATCGGCACAACAAGCGATTTATGAAGGCTTACTGCAAGATAAGCAGCTGGAATGTATTTATCAGCGACGAAGTCATTTAAGTGAAGAAAAAACCTATGTTCTAAATCCTTTGGCTTTGGTACAAAAAGGAGCCATTATTTATTTAATTTGTACACGTCATGATAAGACTGATATTCAAACCTTTGCCTTACATCGTTTCAAGGCAGCCACAGTTTTAACTTCACGCGCCATGCATCCTGTGAACTTTGATATTGATGCTTATATAGATTCTGGCGCACTCGGGTTTAGAGTAGACTACAATAAGCCGACCGAGAATATCCAACTAAAACTCACGATGTCAGAACAAGATGCGCATTATTTTGATGAGAGCCAATTGGGTAAAGATCAAACGATAGAAAAAATTGAAGATGGTTTAGCACAAATTACTGCCACTGTTCCTTTTACTTCACAACTGGTCTGGTGGTTAAGAGGTTTTGGTCATAAAATCCAACGCATTGAACCCATTGAAGTGTTTCATGCAGTGCGTGAAATAAAGGATTAGTACAAAAAACCTATAAGAAAAAGTCCCAAAAATGGGACTTTAGAAGATTTATAATTGTGTCTAATTTTTAGTTATGGCAGTTTTGTTAAAAAAAACCAAGTTTTATGAATTCGCCCCATTGACCTAAAACCTGATCGCGTTTGATGTCATGCGTGGTGAAAAAAACATGGAGTTTTAGCAAGCAAGGTCTCCACGATTAAATCGAATTGCTTTCATCGTCATATTCTTGTTCCTCTTATTTCCTGTATAAATTAAATATAATTGAAGTATTCGAATTTATTAAATCATAAGATCTGAATTCGTCAGCTTAATTTTTATTAAGCATTTATTCTGATTGCTTTTACTTGAAGTTTAATATGGCAAACTTCAAAAATAATCGTGCTTTACAAATCAAACCTTGTACATCATTTATAAACTAGGCACATTTAAGTCATTCATAAATTTATGGAAAACCAAGAATGCCAGGTACAGTTCAAGCCGTCAGACATAAACTGCTTAATACTTTTTTTTCTCGTAATTCAGTATGGTTTGCTTTTATTTTTATTGCTTTAAGTATTACTTGGTTTCGATTTAATTACGCCCCTCATTATATTTACTATTTTATTTCAGACACTTTATTAAATTCCCTTTGGCTTATTTCAGGCTTACTGAGCTTTTTGGGACTCTATGACGTATTACAAAATAAACATTCTATTTTAAAAAACTATCCGATTATGGGACATTTTCGGTTTATGTTTGAAGATTTTCGTCCAGAAATCCGTCAATATTTTATTGAATCTGATCAAGATGCTCTGCCATTTTCACGAATGCAACGTAGTTTAGTTTATCAACGGGCAAAAAATGAAAATTCAGATAAGCCCTTTGGTTCAATTATTGATGTATATCAACAAGATTATCGGTTTATTACTCACTCAATTGTTCCCTGCAAACCTGCCAATCCAGAAACATTTCGTATTCAAATTGGAAATCATCAATGTAAACAGCCTTATAGTGCCTCTATTATGAATATTTCTGCAATGAGTTTTGGCAGTTTAAGTGCGAATGCCATTCGAGCACTCAATTTAGGCGCAAGTATGGGGAATTTTTTTCATGACACAGGTGAAGGCAGTATTAGCCCTTATCATCTGGAGAATGGTGGAGATATTGTTTGGGAACTTGGAAGTGGATACTTTGGCTGTCGTACTTTAAAGGGTGATTTCGACGCAGAAAAATTTACTCAACAAGCCAATTTACCGCAAATTAAAATGATTGAAATTAAATTATCGCAAGGTGCAAAACCAGGGCATGGCGGTATTTTACCTAAAGATAAAATTTCTGAAGAGATTGCTCAAATTCGGGGAGTTAGCCGCGAACAGGACTGTGTTTCACCTTCTCAACATTCTGCGTTTAGCACTCCAATTGAAATGATGCACTTTATTCAACAACTCCGTGATTTATCTGGTGGAAAACCCGTTGGCTTTAAACTGTGTATTGGGCAACCTTGGCAATTTATGGCAATTGTGAAAGCCATGTTAGAAACCAAAATTGTCCCAGACTTTATTGTGGTTGATGGTTCTGAAGGTGGTACTGGTGCAGCACCCATTGAACTGATTGATCATATGGGCACACCGTTACGTGAAGGGTTGTTATTTGTACATAACACCTTGGTGGGTGCAGGATTGCGCAACCAAATTAAAATAGGAGCAAGCGGTAAAATCATCAGTGCTTTCGATATTGCCAGTATGATGGCAATTGGTGCAGATTGGGTTAATTCAGCGCGTGGTTTTATGTTTGCTGTCGGCTGTATTCAAGCGCAAAGCTGTCATACCAATCAGTGTCCTGTCGGTGTTGCGACTCAAGATATAGACCGTCAAAAAGCACTGCATATTCCCACAAAATCGGTGCGGGTGTTAAATTTCCATAAAAATACCTTACATGCTTTATCTGAAATGATTGCAGCGGCAGGACTTAAGCACCCCGCCGATATTAAGGCACATCATTTAGCACAACGGATTAATGACCGTGAAATTAAAAACTATGCACAATTACATTTCTGGCTCAAAGAAGGTGAATTGCTTAACTGCGAAAATAAAGACGAAGAAAATTTTTACTTTCGGATGTGGAGTTTGGCGCATGCAGAGCATTTTTAACAATTGCTTGTAATTGAAATTCTTAGTTTTAATAATTCCAAAAAGGAAATTCAACGTTAATTTAAAATCCAATTAAAAAACTGAATTGAACTAAACACCACTAATCGCCATTTATTAAATCTGGAATCGGTGGTGATTATCTTTAAGTTTTATTTGTACAAGATGAAATTTCAAGCCTGTTGTTAATAATAGCGATCCGAACTTTGAGTATGTAAAAAAGCAGGAATTAAACCAGTCAGTGCTGCACGAATATCGGCACGTTCATTGATTAACTGGTGTGATCCTTCTTCTAACATGAGTAAAGTTTGTAATCGAAATTTTTGGCGGATAAATTCAATGTTATAACGCCAGTCCACCGTTTCATCCAAAGCACCTTGTGCTAACCAAACAGGAATACGACACGCTGGACGTGCTTCCATTTCCTGCATCCATTTTGACATCGCCAAAATCCAATCCATTCCCATCATACGGGGTTGCAAAGGATCTTTTAATCGTACAAAACGTAAAAACTCAGGATTGTGGTTATTTCGTCTAAAGTGACGTGGTACTTGACGTTTAATACGCCGAATAATCCCTAAACCTACAGGATTATGCCACCAAGCCGATTTGGCGGGTCGGATCAGCGGTGAAAGTAATAGCACCCGACCCACATAAGGATTTTCACGACGTTGTGCAAAATCTAATAAATGGTGCATCCATATTGCGCCGCCTGTACTTTGCCCTATTCCCAACCAAGGTTTAGGCAGTTGCTCTGCATCTTTAACAGATTGATAAACAGCTTTTAAAACGTGTTGATAATGATCGAAATTTTTAATATTCGCAGGTGAGCCATCACTTAAGCCATGCCCTGGTAAATCATAGGTTAATACACTAAAACCTTGTTCAAGTAATTCACGAATAATCGGCTGATAAATACCGCTATGTTCTAGATAACCATGCAGCAAAAAAACAGTACCACGTATTTTATTAAAAGGAATGAGCGCTAAATCAGGCTGAAACACCTGAACATGTAATTTAAACAAGGGCATTTGTACATAGCCTTGCCAATGTTCACCTTGCAGTAGATGTAAGCCATACAATTGACGATAAGCTTGAATTTCAACTGAAGGCTGATAAGGTTTTTGTAGATTTAAAACTTCAAGTAATTGCGGCGTAGTTTCACGACTGGGAACTGGTAAATCTAATTGCCTTAAGATATTGGGATTTAAAAATGGAATATCTGACATTAAGGTACCTCTCGACAATCACTCGAACCAAACCAGACATCCCGAATCGTCGCGAGCATTTCATAGTTTGCACGGCGACTATGATCATAATTTTTTTCGCTTGGACGCCACTGGGTAAGTTGCGTTGGCATGGGTGCTTCAATAGGTACCGTTTCAATACCATTCAATGCAAATAAACGACGGGTGCGTGGCATGTGATAACGATCTGTAATTAAAATTACGCGTGGCGCTCCACCCTTTTTCTGCAACAGTAATGAACTAAAGCGCGAATTTTCACAGGTGTTCATGCTGCGATCTTCCAATAATTTTGCATCGACATCATGTTGTTTTAACCATCGTTGCATATAAGGTGCTTCTACGCCACTCAGAACAATTGGAAGTTTATATTGTTTTTCAACAGCTAACGTTTTTTCCAAACGTAAGCGTGTATAGTCATTGACCACGATATTTTGTCTATTTTGATCTAAGGTGAGTCCCCCACCTAAAACAACAATCGCATAAGGTTTTGAGCTTTGAACCTGAGACTGTTCATTTTGATTTTGTTCATGAATCTGTGCAATATCTTGATAAAGACTTTCATCTACTTTTTCTTGAATAATCTCTTGATTTTCGACTGGATGAGTCTGTAAAAATTCCAGATACTTTTCCATCAATACTTTATTTTCATTACTGTTCAAATTTAACAAATCTTTCACTGCTTGTGTCGGATCATCTTGCGCTCCCACAGAATCACTTTCTTGCTCTGCCGAAGTTGAATCTTGTTCTTTCACCAACAATGGAATACGGGGTTTTTCTTGTTCTTTATTTTCCTGAATTTGAGCTTCTTCAATCTTGCCTTGCAAAGCTTTATAACGGGCTTGAAGCACAGTTAAATCTGGTGAGTTTTTGCTTTTTATGGTTTCTTCCATTAACTTTAAATAGGCTTGACGCGCAATCCACAATTTCGATCCCGGCTCTAAACTTTCATGTTCACTTAAAGCCGCCTGTTGCTGACTTTTTGCAGCCACCTCATTAACTTGTAGCGGAACAAAGGTATTAAGGCCTTTTACGATCCATTGCGAATAAAAAGGCGAATAAATTAAAACCATAAAACAGCCGAATAGTAAAAATAGCACAGATGCTACTTGTACCAATCGAACCATCCAATGTGTTTTCGCCATAATTCTTTATTCCAAATGTGAACGAATTAAACCTGTTTCATCAAACAATACAGGTTCGGGTTCTAATAAAATGTTAAATTTTTGATACACATCGTGTTGTACAGCTCGATAAGTGGCTTGTACATCTGTTAAAGAGGCATGTCCATAGTTTACTAAAACCAAGGCCTGCTTATGAAACATACCGACCATGCCATGTTGCTTACCTTTCCATCCTGATTGGTCGATTAACCAACCAGCCGCTATTTTAGCGTTATCTTGAGCTTGAGGATAATGGGGTATACGCGGAAATTTTTCTACCAAAAGGTCACAAATCTGCTGCTGAATGATTGGATTTTTAAAGAAACTTCCTACATTCGGATAATCTTTCGGATCGGGAAGTTTACTTTGGCGAATTTGAATGATCTGCTTCTGCAAGTTTTCTGCTGTCTGTTCATCGCCTACTGCTTGCCTAAGATCACCATAATTCAGCACTAAATGGGGATGCTTCAATAATTTAAACGTGACATGGGTAATGACAAATCGATTCGGATCATCTTTAAAAATGCTATGCCGATAAGAAAAATCACAATTTTTGGCAAAAATGGTGTCAAACTTTTCAATTAGTCGGTCATACACCTGTACCGATTCAATAAACTCACCTGCTTCAACGCCATACGCACCAATATTTTGTACAGGTGATGCACCCACTAAACCAGGGATGAGAGCCAAGTTTTGTAAACCATATAAATGCTGTTCAGTCGTCCATAAGACAAAATCATGCCAAATGTACCCTGCAGCCACGCGGATGGTCTTGCTTTGCTCATCTTCTGTAATATTTTCAATACCTTGTATATCCATATGCATCACAAGCGCATGAATATATTGAGGTAAGAGCATATTACTACCACCTGAAAGAATCAGCACATTGAGTTGCTGTTGCTTGGCATAATCCAAACCGTCCACCAAGTCTTGTGTAGAATGCACTTTGAGGTAATGCGATGCAGTCACATCAAGACTTAAGGTATTGAAGGGTTTAAGTTGAACTTGGGTTTGAATATTCACAATGCTTAAACCTTATTGCGTATTTATTTCTTGTTTAAAAATATTAACCCAAGCCAGACTACTGGATTCACATTGATCTAAAACCCGTTCAAATCCATCCGCTTCACTATAATAAGGATCGGGTAAAGCTTGTTTTAAATATTCAGGATCATGTTCACTCATCAACGCAATTTTTGCGCGAATTTGATTTAAACCATATGCAGTTTGTGCTTGCCCTAAAAGTGCTTGAATATTCAATAAATTTTCATGATCCATCGCTAAAATCAAATCAAACTCAATAAAATCTTGCACATTTAATTGACGAGCACGCAAACCCGATAGATTATAGCCACGTTTTAAAGCATGCTTTTGGCTGCGACTATCAGGCGCTTTATTGGGATGATAATTACTGGTACCTGCAGAATCAATCACAATATTAAGCTGTTGTTCATCACAAAAATGTCTAAGCACGACTTCCGCCGTTGGAGAACGGCAAATATTTCCTAAACATACACATAACACCTTATATGGCGTTTTGGATGACATAACAACCTCGATAACTGCTTTATTTTCAGGTGCCTTATGTTAAGTTATTTAGAGGATGAATCCTATAGAGCGCTAAAACAATAATCTTGAATTCGATATAAAAAAGGATGCAATAGATGAGCCATTTTCAATTTCAGACAGTTTCTAATATTATTTCAGGGCTTGGTTCAATCTATGAATTAAAACAATTACTGCAAGCTCAGGGTTACCAAAAACTGTTACTGGTTACGGATGCTGGCATGATCCAACAGCAATTGCATTTACCCATTCTTGAAATTTTAGAGACCATTCGACTGGATTACGTGATTTATTCCAGTGTACAAGCCGATCCAGCTGAGCACATCGTTCTTGATGCAGTTACATTTGCGAAAAATGAGAAAGTCGATCTTGTGTTAGGTTTTGGTGGAGGAAGTTCTTTAGATGTGGCTAAAGTTATTGCCATACTTGCTCACCCACAACAACAGCAAACATTAGCAGACTTATATGGCGTAAATAATGCAAAATCACCTCGGTTACCTTTATTTTTAGTGCCCACCACCGCAGGTACAGGCTCCGAGGTCACACCTATATCGATAGTCACCACGGGTGAAACAACCAAGACAGGAATTATTTCTCCTGTATTATTTGCTGATGTTGCCATTTTAGATGCAACTTTTACGCAAAATTTACCTCTACATATTACTGCAGCAACGGGTATCGATGCCATGGTACATGCCATTGAAGCCTATACCTCAAAAATCAAAAAGAATCCTTATGCAGATATGCTGGCGAAACAGGCATTACGATTGTTAAATCACAATTTAGAACTGGTTTTGGCAGATGGACAAGATTTGAACGCTAGACAAAATATGCTGGTGGGTGCAATGCTCGCAGGTCAAGCCTTTGCCAATGCACCTGTTGCTGCGGTACATGCTCTGGCTTATCCTCTTGGAGGACATTTTCATATTTCTCATGGGCACAGTAATGCCCTAGTGTTGACTGAGGTTTTAAAATTTAATGCACCCAATACCAAACAGCTCTATGCAGAGTTGATGTGTTGGTTAGACCCTAAAAGTACAGGTAGTACAGATGGATTGTGTGATTTATTTATTGACCATATACAAAACCATTTAGATAACAGTAGGTTGGTTTTAAAATTAAAAGATTTAAACGTGCCTGAACATATGCTGAATCAACTTGCCAAAGATGCTATGTTGCAAACTCGACTTTTACAAAATAATCCTCGAGAAATGACACAACACGATGCGCAGCAAATTTATCAAGCAATCTATGAATAAACAATTTAGTCGATTAATTTAGCTCTAAAATTAAATATAGACAGAGTATTCAAGGTCATTTTGACCAATGACCTATTTTTAACCCATCTCCATTTACCCTTATTCAAAAGCAGAAATTGAAAATTTCAGCGTAATTCTGAAAGTACTGAATTCGGTCGCTGAATTTTAAAATCACGTTGTTCAGGATTACGACATACATTCGTCATCCTCAAACGGTGCAATGACTCAAGTCATCCCACACATGAAGGATTAATTAATCAATTTTAAAAGGCCAAATAAGAAAACACCTTAATATCTATAGAAATATAGGGTGCTTTTTTTAAATTACACTTTAAAAGACTAAGTTTACTTCAGTTGAATATTTTGAAGTTCACCCTCAAAATTTTGCAAAATATCTTTTACAGCAGACTCTTTATGTAGTAATTCAGATGCACGAGCATAAGCTCTTTCTTTGCGCTCGTTTTGTAGCTCATATGGTGTACTGATGTCCACTTCAACATAATTGACTTGAAAATGAGTATTCGGCCATTGATCTTTCAAGGCCTGCGCTAATGCATGTTGTTGCTGATTTAGCAATTGCTCATATTTCGGTGGGATCTGAAAAAATGACTCACCATCAATTTGACCCAACATGATCCCTTGCTGGGCTAACTCTTGTACAGCTGGCGATAAAGTACTATTTCGAAACCAATATTCCCACTTGTCTACTGTCCATGCACCCTCAAGTTGTTGCGGTGTAAGTTTTAAAATATCCTGTGGCATCAAGTTTGAATTTTGCTTCAAATCAGTTTCAGCTAAAGTCTTATTTTCTTCAAAATCGGCTTGATCACATGTAGAAATCGTTGGCGCTATAGGCGCAACAACTGGTGGTTCTAAATTCACGACCTGTTCTACAGTTTCATCTAAACTGTGTGTCTGCTTTAAAAATAAGTCTGTTTCCAATTCAGCCTTAGCATCATTAGATGGCAATATTGTTTCAGTCTCTGTTTCAGCCTTGTCTAAAGGAAGAAAGTCATCAAATAATAGATCATCACTATTCGGTCCATGATCAACAGCTACTTGTTCAGCTTCATCAGTGGATACGTCTACATCAAATAATGTATCTTCTGAGCTCGGATCAAATACAATTTGCGCTGAATCTGGTGTTGGCAGAATTTCAGCAACAGCCTGTATGACATCCCCCAAAACTTCATCGGAAGATGACACTATATTTTGCTGAGTGATCGCTATGGAAGTTTCCGAGATATCTTCTACTGGAAATTTTTTTACCGGAGAATCTTCATGAATAATATGCTGTTGTTGCAAATTTTGTATAGGTGTTTCTGAGGGAATTTGCTCATGAACTTGCTGCGTTGAAGTAACAGGAACCTCATTCGGCTGCAATGGACGAAATGCCAATAATCGCAGCACACACATTTCAAAACCTTGTTCTGGAGTGACCGCTAATTGTAATTCTGCTCGACCCTTACATGCCACTTGGTAATACAACTGTAAATCTTGTGCCGAAATAAGCTGCGATAAATGCATAATTTTTTTATTAATTTCAGCACTATATTTTAGACTTAAATCGGGTAAATATTGCAATAAAGCCAACTCATGCAACGTTGAAATCAACTGATCTAAAACCAGTGAAACATCTAGAGCCTGCTGTCTAAATTGCATCAACAATTCGCTCACGCGCTGTTTTTGGTTTTGATGAATGGCAACAATTAAATCGTAAATAATGGTTCGGTCAATCAAACCCAACATTTCTTTCACATCTTGATGTTGAATCTCACCTTGACCATAAGCAATAGCCTGATCGGTTAAAGACAAAGCATCACGGACTGAACCTTGCGCAGATTCAGCTATTTGCCAAATCGCATCTTGTTCCGCTTGAATTTGTTCTAAATTCAAAATATGGGTTAAATGTTCAGTAATTTCATCCACAGCCAATGGACGCAATGTAAATTGCAAACAACGTGAAATAACGGTAATCGGCAGCTTTTGCGGATCGGTGGTTGCAAAAAGGAATTTGACATGTTCTGGTGGCTCTTCCAGCGTTTTTAATAACGCATTAAAAGAATGCGTTGATAACATATGTACTTCGTCAATTAAATAAACTTTAAAACGACCTTGAGTCGGTGCATACGGAACGTTATCTAACAATTCACGCGTATCTTCAACTTTGGTACGTGATGCCGCATCGATTTCAATTAAATCGATAAAACGTCCTTCATTGACTGCTTTACAGGTAGGACAGACTTCACAAGGTTTAGAGGTTACTCCAGTTTCACAATTCAAGCACTTTGCCAAAATACGCGCAATGGTGGTTTTTCCAACCCCGCGTGTACCAGTAAATAAATACGCATGATGTAAACGCCCACGTTCCAAGGCACTGGTGAGTGCTCGTGATACATGGTTTTGCCCAACCAATTCAAGAAAATTACGTGGACGATATTTACGCGCGAGTACTTGATACATGTATGCTCCTTTTTACAGGTCTAAGCATACTGTTTTTTTGTCTAAGAGTGAATGAACTATCTTCAAAAGCTTAACAATAATCCCTCCATTAGAAGGACGGTTCTAAATTGCAAAGTGCTTTTAAAGGCATACATTATCCATTTTTTTCTAAAATAAAATCACCTTCCGAAGGATAGAGATGACCCGTTTGATCTTGTAATATTTCAAGGATTTGTTGATCCAAATCCACAGACATTAAATTACGTCCCTTCACCTGCATTAATTCAATTTTACTGTGATCAGTATTCCTAAAACGAAACTGCCCTGTATAAATTTCTTGCTGATCATTTCCACTTAAACTTTCACGTTTTAAAGTATAGGTCTTGTTCTGGTTCAGCACTAAATCTACGACCATGCCCGGACACTCTTCACAACGAGTATTACATCCCATGCAAGGCGTTGTGCCATGATATTTTCCGACCCACTTCGCGACCGTCACTTTATGCTCGGCAACCTGATCAATTTGATTGTTATTTTCACTACTTGATTGGGTAGAATCCTGACAACCCACTAAAATGGAGGATGCAATGAAAGGCAGAAAAATTAAATTTTTCATTAGCATGTCTAAAGAAACCTGGAAAAGCAGCAAAATAACATATTTTTCGAAAAATCATCAACATGTTATATGAAGGAGGTTCTCCCTAAAACCAACCCTTACGCCCGTTTAATGCTGCATCAGCACAACGTAAAGTTTCTTGAGTTAAACCCCAAAGACGATAATCTCCTGCAATAGACGTTGTTGGAAAATTATGCGTATAAGCAAAACTTAATTGACGTTCAGGATCACACCAAGCAGCAGAACCATTAAATCCCATATGCCCAAACCCTTGTGATGATTTCCCCAAGGTTAATATACGGTGATAACCCAGTCGCCAATGCATAGCGAGCGGCATAATACGGTCACGTTTTTTATATTGCACCGTACTGAATGCTTCAAATATTTCAGGTCGAATCAATTGCTGACCATCTTGTTGTCCTTTATTGGCCAACATGGCATAAATTTTTGCCAAACTATGGGCAGTAAAAACCCCATTCGCAGCAGGTATTTTTGCTTGCAAAGCGACATCACTAAAGAAACTAAAGTTTTTCATTCCTTTTGGAATCATCGCATCTTGAAATTCTTTCGGGTCTTGTCCTGACCACTCCATTAGTTTGTGCATTGGTGAAACTTTTTTTTGTTTTGATTTCTTTTGTGATACTGGATGCTGTACTTGATTTAATTTGGGCAATGGCCGAGCAATACGAGCTAATTCAGCTTCTGGTACACCAAAATAAGCACCGTCTAACTGTAACGGCTCTAGCAAATATTGTTGCATTAAATGATCTAAAGACTTTCCAGTTGCTTTTTCCAGTAGACCGCCCAACAACCAGCCGAATGTTAAAGGCTGATATGCTGCATCTGTCGCAACATTAAAACGCGGTTTCGCTTGTGCGATTACATTCAACATATGCGGCCAATCTGTCATCTCAGAGGCATCATCTATAATATTACGAATATCATATAAGCCACTTTGATGGCTCAAAATATGTCTTAATGTGATTCTTTCTTTACCATTTTGGGCAAATTCAGGCCAGTACTGTGCAACAGGAATATCATAATTTAACAAGCCTTGACTCACTAAAATATGCGCCAAAGTTGCAAGCACACCTTTACCTGTGGAATAACACATTGATAATGTATCAGCTTGCCAATTTTCTGTAATAGATTTTTTCCCCGTATAAATACCCACTACTTTTTTGCCTTGAAAATAAACCACCAAAGCGGCACCACCCTGCTCAGCTCGTGCATCTTGCATACGGCTAAATTGTTTGGCTAGGTCTATAAATCGCTCATCTACCTGACCTTGGTAATGATGATTAGTAGCAAAAATATAGTGTTGAATAGCTTTCATCTTGCTCTTTCCATAGCATTTATTTTTATTTTAAATAAAAAGCCTAAATCAAAAAGACTTAGGCTCATTATATTTAAACTGCTTTAACACATCCTGCAACATGTGGCTTTTGATTTTTACTATTTCGAATTAAAAACTCAGTATCTTTCGCCGTTTGCGTGGTTAAAAACTCAACTTTGGACGGTAAATACATCGGTAATTTAAACTGAACATCTGCTTCATAACGATCTGGCAACGTTAGACTGGCCAATGCTCTCGCTTTACTCCACATTCCATGAGCAATGGCTTGTTTAAAACCAAACGCTTTTGCTGTAATCGCATGAATATGAATCAAATTAAAGTCACCCGAAGTCAATGCATAACGACGGCCTGTATTTTCAGAAACATTCCACTCTGCATTGGGTTCATATTTAGGAATCTGAGCATCTGCTGTTTTAGTCACAGCTTGAGTATTCGTTTTTTGACGCGCTAAGTAAGTTGTAGTGCCTTCCATGACCACATCATTTCCGACTTTTGCCGTCGTAATAAAGTCAAACTGAACGCCTTTGTCATGCGGTTGTAAATCACCAAACTTACACGATAAAGACAGTTGTTCATTGACGCCTACTTTACGTGTTTGTTTAATCTGATTGCGAATATGCACCAAGCCTAAAATTGCAAACGGAAATGCTTCTTGAGTCATCATGTGCATTTGCAGACTTTGTGAAAGTACTGCTAAGTAAATAGCAGGAATATAACCGTTATTTTTAAAACCACATACTTCGTTATAGGCTTTTAAATGTTTTTGATCGACCTTAAATGAATCCACCACATATTCAACTTGCGGCAATACTTTTTCACCCTTTGGTTTTTTAAAGATTAAACCTTGAATTACTTTTGGATAGGCTAAATAAGGCTTTGGAAGTTGGCTAAAATGGCGAGTATTCATAATGAACCTTTTATAAAATTCTTTATTATCTATAAATTCTCTCTCCCAATTGGAGATGAGAAAACTATTGTGCACGGAATGAGGATTAAATATAACCCTCATTCTCTTAAATTTTGCTTCAGCTTCATTTATAAAATGAAACTAATTTACCTTTTTATCAACAAGGTAAATTTATCCAGTTTATAACAAAGCTTTAGAATATTTAATTTATGCACCCAATAAGCTTTGACCACAAACACGTACAACATTGCCATTTAAACCTGTAGAAGCAGATGATGCAAACAAGGCAATTGTTTCTGCAACGTCTACAGGTAAACCACCCTGACTCATTGAGTTCATGCGGCGACCAGCTTCACGAATTGCAAATGGAATTGCTGCTGTCATTTGAGTTTCAATGAAACCCGGTGCAACAGCATTAATGGTTACACCATTTTTTAGGATGGGCGCGGTGAATTTAACCAATCCAATCACGCCTGCTTTTGACGCTGCATAATTGGTTTGACCCAAATTACCGGCAATACCTGAAATTGAAGATACGCAAACTATTCGACCATTTTTATTGAAACCTGCATTTTCCAATAAATAATCGTTTACACGTTCAATTGCTGAAAGATTGATATTAATCACCAGATCCCATAGCTCTGGCTTCATATTTGCCAAAGTTTTGTCACGAGTAATTCCCGCGTTATGCACGATAATATCTAAACCACTCTGCGCAGCTGCGGCAGCTTTAATTTTTTCACCCGCATCATTCGCAGTAATATCAATGGCTAAAACTGAACCGCCAATCTCACCAGCAACACGTTCAAGGTCAGCTTGCTGTTGTGGTACGTCTAAACAAATCACATGCGCGCCATCGCGTGCTAAAACATGCGCAATCGCTTCACCAATACCACGGCTTGCACCAGTGACTACTGCTGTTTTACCTGCAAGCGGTTTAGCCCAATCAACATCTGCCACATCCGCTTTTGAAACACGAATAACTTGACCCGAAACATAGGCTGAACGTGGAGACAGTGCAAAACGAACTGTAGATTCTAAATTCGCTTCGGCCCCTTCATCAACATACACCAATTGTGCTGCAATGCCTTTTTTGAACTCTTTGCCTACAGATTTTACAAAACCTTCAAGCGCGCGCTGTGCAATGGCTTGTTTTACAGTTTTCGCAGTTTCAGGCGTAATTCCTACGATAACGACACGACCAGACGTTTGAATCTGACGTGCTATTGGATTAAAAAATTGATACAGCTCATTTAATTGTTCAGAATTTTGAATACCTGATGCATCAAAAATAACTGCTTTAAATTTAGACTCTTTATCGCCCTGATTAAATGCACCTAAGTTCAAACCGGTTTTCGCTGCTGCTTGCTGTAATTCAGCATTATTACCTGTGTAGCTATTTGCATGAATATTGGCCAGCACTTGTGCAATCGAACCAGATAATGTACTTGCAGGTGCAGCACCGAATAAAACAGCACCTTTTACCACTGGTGTAGCAGACTCAAAGCGATCAAGATTAATAGGTGCTGGTAGACCTAAATTTTTGATGACAAATTTACCAATAGGAGATTTTGCAAAGGTTTGGTATTGGTCAGTCATGATTATTATCTCTCTTAAAAATAAATTGTAGATGGATAGAAATATATCTGTTTAACTTCAATGCAATGTTAGATATTTATGCTTTCAATACATCCATCCGTTTCTAAATAATCATACTTGAGTTAAAAAATAGATGTCTTGACCTGAATGCTTACCGTAATGTCATTGTAGTCAATACCGCCACTTTTAGAATGTGGTAATGTACAGCTCAAGAATACTGTAAAATGCTTGGAAAAGCCTTATGAGCAAAACAACTCAAGAAAATCCAGCAGTCGAAAATTCTGCTACGGAAACTGCGTCAAATACATCAAAAAGTACTGCGCGTACAACTAAAAGTTCTGGCACTGTAAAAACATCGGCAAATAGTGTGACCAAAACGACTCGAACTCGTTCAGCGTCACCACGTAAAAGTGCTGCCAACACCAAAAAAACTGAATCTACAACTCAAACTGCTGTTCAACAGGATAAAATCATGAGTCAAAACACTGTTCGCCGCGTTGCTATTATCGGTGGTAATCGTATTCCTTTCGCTCGTTCAAACGGCGCGTATTTCACTGCTTCCAACTCTGATATGTTTACTGCAGCATTGAATGGTTTGGTTGAGCGTTTTAATTTACAGGGTCAACGTTTAGGTGAAGTGGTTGCTGGCGCTGTATTGAAACATAGTCGTGACTTCAATATGACACGTGAATGTGTATTAAACACTGAACTTGCACCAGAAACACCCGCTTACGATATTCAACAAGCATGTGGTACAGGTTTACAAGCTGCATTCTTGGTAGCCAACAAAATTGCACTAGGTCAAATTGAAGTTGGTGTTGCGGGTGGCGTAGATACCACTTCTGATGCACCGATCGCTTTTGGTGATGGCTTACGTAAAGCATTGCTTGAACTTAATATTGCAAAAACAGGTAAAGACCGCTTAAAAGCATTAACTAAAATTAATCTTAAAGACTTGATGGATGCACCAAAAAATGGTGAACCACGTACAGGTCTTTCTATGGGCGACCATCAAGCAATCACTACCCTTGAATGGGGAATCGCTCGCGAAGCACAAGACGAATTAGCAGCATCTTCTCATCAAAAAATGGCTGCTGCTTATGAAGCAGGTTTCTTTGATGATTTAATTACGCCGTTTTTAGGTTTAGAACGTGACAATAATTTACGTGCTGACTCAACTGCAGAAAAGCTGGCTAAACTCAAACCAGCATTTGGTAAAGGCGATGCGCGCACCATGACTGCGGGTAACTCTACTCCATTAACAGATGGTGCTTCTTGTGTACTTTTAGCGTCTGAAGAATGGGCAAAAGCCAATGGGCACGAAATTCTGGCTTATTTAAGCTTTACTGAAACTGCTGCAGTCGATTTCGTCGGTAAAAAAGAAGGTTTATTGATGGCACCTGCTTATGCAGTTCCACGTATGCTTGAGCGTGCTGGCGTTACTTTACAAGATTTCGATTACTATGAAATTCACGAAGCTTTTGCATCACAAGTGCTTTCAACTTTAAAAGCATGGGAAGATCCAAAATTCTGTAAAGAGCGTTTAGGTTTAGATGCGCCACTCGGTTCAATTGACCGCACTAAACTCAACGTAAAAGGTTCTTCACTTGCAGCAGGCCACCCATTTGCTGCAACAGGCGGTCGTATTATCGCGACTGCTGCAAAACTCATTAACCAAAAAGGTTCTGGTCGTGTGCTCATTTCAATTTGTGCTGCTGGCGGTCAAGGTGTAACAGCGATTATTGAAAAGTAAGGTTCTGTAAACCAACTTACGCTTTTAATTAAGCACTTAAAAACCCCGAGAAATTCGATTTCTCGGGGTTTTTTATACAAAAACTTAACTTAAAATAAAACGAAAATTTTATCGAGTCGCACGCTCCCATGCTTCTCTCACTGCAATTTTTGCTTCACTCCAAGTTAAACGGGATAAACCTTTTTCATGGTCCCATTTGGTTTTTAGATCGCTCTCTACATCTTCAAAACGTGTATTCGCATCATAATGCTGACGGTTTTCATAACCTATGCGGTAAGCATTTTGATAATCACGGTCATAGTCTAAATCTGAATAGGTCGTAAGCGTTTCTGCATAATAAGGTGTGGTACGTGCAGTTTCTCTCCAGTAGGCTTCTTCCTCTGTAGGATTCACTGCTTCAGCAGCACCTTTACCTGCTAAGCCACCCACTACTGCTCCTACAGCACCACCAACCAATGCTCCAATTGGCCCACCCATTGCACCAACGGCCGCACCTGCGGCGGCACCGCCTGCTGCGCCCACTCCCGTTCCAACTGGATGCGCGCCTGGCTCTCCAGTAATCGGGTCAGCATTTAAATCATCTCGAGCATCTTTAGGAAGATTTTTTACAGTGTCACGATCAATATTATCATTCATTGAATATTATCCTTCTTTTATGCTTTTGAAATAAGGGTGTATTCTCAAAATTTAATGATGAATATAAAGAATACAAAATGACTATAGGACACATTGAGCAAAAAGTTGTATAGCTGACTGTCAGCTTTCAGTTAAAGAATGTATAGGCTTGTAGCTAATCATGAATCAAACCGTTTTATTACAACATAAACTGAACAAAATTAAAAAATAGAGAAATATTAGGATCGAATTTCAAAAATCAAAAATCAAAAATCAAAAAACTTAAAAGCTATCATTTAAAAGTTTAGATTAAGCAGATTAACTACATTCTATTTTAAATCATATGACCAGCGTTTATTAAATCTAATTCAATCTGCCCATTTAATTTAATGTTATTAAAAGCTGCAAAACTAATTAACCCAAAAGGTTCTGGTCATGTGCTAATTTCAATTGGTACTGCTGACGGTCAAGGTGTAACGGCAATTATTGAAAAAATAAATAACTGCTTTCACTTTTTAATCAAGAAACCCTCGGAAGTTGTACTTCTGAGGGTTTCTTGATTTTTATAACTTATAGACTAAAAACGATAACCGACACCTAAATAAGTAATAATAGGATCAATATCTATTTTAGTCGTAGCATGGATAAGTTCAGCACCAGTCGTTTCATTCACTACATTAATTGTCGCTTCATTACTCAATTTTGCATAAGAAATAGAAGCAACCCCATACCAATTTTCATTCAAATCATATGTAAAACCCGCTGTAATAATCGGTGCAATCGCATCATCTGCATCAACATCTACTCGCATCACTCCAGAAGAAAGCTTGCCATCCAAAGCAGCACCAGCTTTATTATCCAACACATTTTGAATCATATGACCAGCAGCAATGAGATCCGTATTTATCTGTGAGTTTAATTTAATTTCATTGAAATAAGCATACATTAGACCTCTTTCATAAATCAAAAAATGATCTTCTTTTTGGTTGATATTTGCACTCCGGATTTCTTAGCATTCGTGCATAATCTGCGGATGAAATACATCGATTCAAACAAGCTTTCTGATCCTCAGTTCAAGCGATACACTGGCATCTCATGGTCAACCTTCTATTTAATGGTTGAGCAATTGAAGAAACTTGTTCCTACTAAAGGCAGACCGCCCAAGTTAAGCCTGGAAGACCAGATTCTGCTCTGTCTAAGCTATTGGCGGGAATACCGAACCTTATTTCACGTTGCAACGAGTTACGGGGTTTCAGAGCCCACAGCCTCAAGAATTGTCCGTCATGTTGAAGACTGCCTGATTCAGTCCAATCTTTTTAATTTACCCAAAGATTTACCCGAGGGCGAAGGCATAGACTGGAATGTTGTGATCGTGGATGCCACAGAAATCCCAATACAAAGGCCTAAAAAAACAGAAGAAAAGCTATAGCGGCAAGAAAAAGACCCATACCTTCAAAGTACAGGCCATGATTCACTACAAGACTCAGCAAATACTGAGTTTATGTACCAGTCGCGGTGCTGTACATGATTTCGAGCTATTTAAAAGAAACATAAAGCTGATTCCTTCAGAAGCCTTTGTTCTTGCAGATAAAGGCTATCAGGGTATTTATGCTCTGCATCCGAATAGTCTGTTACCTTTAAAAGCCAAAAGACGTTGTAAATTGGATCCTGAACTAAAAATCTATAATCAGGAAATCAATAAAAGAAGAATAGGAATTGAGCATGTATTTGGCAGGCTTAAAACCTTCAAAATCTTTGCTGAGCGTTATCGAAATAGAGGTAAAAGACTCGGTTTGAGATTCAATTTAATTGCTGGAATCTATAACTTGGAGCTGAGTAAAAAATGATTTATGAAAGAGGTCTATTATCCCAGCACCAATATAGGGTCTAAATTTGTTGACACCAGATTTACCAAATTGATACTGCGCTTCAAATGCGGGTGTCCAAGCGCGTACAGTCGCCGCCTTAGACTGGACACCTAAATTAGTAATTGGTATATCCTGTAATAACGGAATCTCTATGCCTGGCAGAAGGTCACCGCCAGTAATAGCAAGGCCACCCAATGGAGCAAATATTTCGCCTTTTCCTTTAATATCGACTTTAGGTGGAATCCCCCCAACCATCTGCAACGAAACATTATCATTAATATAATAGTTAAATGTTAAACCCAATGTATCGACATCTTCTGCTTCCAAGCCTGTACCCTGTGCTTGCCAATGTTCCAAACCTGAAACCGTGGCAGTCCCAGCTAAGTCCTGCTTGATATTACCCGATGCATCAAAAATAAGGTCATATAAACTTGGCTCATTCATTATCATTTCAAAATTATCTTTTAAATTAAATGCAAATTCTCCTTCCCCTAGCGTTGCATTGGGATCAATTGAATTTAAGAAAGCATCTTTACTAATACTCCCCACTGTTGAAGATGTTCCATTTTGAACTGCTGTATTAATATTAAATGGATTGGCTTTTCCTTGCGGCATGACATGTAACCAACCTGCAGAAACAGAAAACCGTTTAAAACTTCCACCTGTAGCTGTAAAGCCTGACTGTGTAACACTCAGTAAAGCTATAGATACAACCAAAACACCTAATTTCATCGCATAACTCCTTGTACGATATATTTTTATTTATTTTATAAAAACACTTATTTGTTTTTATATTTAAACATTATGTAATAAATGGAGTTATTTATACGGTTGAATTGTGATCAATTTTTATCTTTTGTTAAAAAATAATGTATTTAATATCAATACAGGCCTTACTTTATCAGAACAGGCCTTTATGAATAATTAATGGATTTTTTAATTAATTATTAATGATATTTAGGTTTGTAACCCAGCTGCTCTTCGAAGCAGTCATAACCCCATTGGAAGATAAAGGTATAAACCAAAATACACATGGTCAAACTAAAGTCGAGCACAATTGCTTGCCAGATGCTCATCTGCATCGCATAGGCGACCATGGGAATAGTTGCGAGCATCAAACCACCTTCAAAACCAATCGCGTGTAGAAGTCGTACACCAATGGTTCTTTTGAGTTTTCTTTTCGCTTCAAACTTTTCAAAAAAATGGTTAAACACCATATTCCATATGACCGAAGTGACTGCCATAGCAATACCAAGCACGCCTGTGACTTCTAAGGGCATATGAAATATGAAACTTAGCGCTAAAGCAATGATCACCAATAGGATGATTTCATAGCTGAGGGCATGAATAATCCGTCTTTTGGAAATCAACATTTTAAATTACTCTTTCATGATTGGATATTGGCTATTTTATTTTTATAATATTGATTAATCGAGCTAGATTCTTTCAATAAAATTGAAAGATAGAACATTATGAATATTAATCAAGAGCAACTGATCATTTTTAAGACTGTGATAGAAACGGGTTCATTTTCTGCAGCCGCAAGAACATTAGGCAAAGTCCCCTCCGCTGTCAGCATGTCAATTGCCAATTTAGAAATTGATTTAAATTTATCTTTATTTAGTCGCGCTGGGCGTGAACCTATTGCGACTCCCCAAGCGATCACCCTTTACGAAAAAACTGAGCAACTCCTCATTGAAATGAATCAATGGAAACAACATGCTTTTGCGCTAAGTGAAGGTTTGGAATCTGCTTTAAATATTGTCGTGGTCTCAGAAATCTTACATATTCAGTGGACCGATTATATTTCAGTGCTTGAAAAGGAATTTCCAGATCTCCAAATCAATATTTTTTCAGCACCTCAAGAAGATGCGCTCAACATGTTACTCAATCAGACGGCCCAATTGGCAATGATGTTTGAACGTGAGCAGTTGGAAAGCCGTGAACAGTTTGTTGAACTCAAACGTGAAGTTTTAGTTCCTGTTGCTGCGCTACACACTGAATTAGCAACATTTAAACAAGTTCGTTATGAGCAAATTTTGCAGAATCGACAAATCGTGGTTGCCAGTCGAGATCAAAGCCTCAAACCAGAATTGTTATTTTCAAAGAAATACTGGCGTACAGACAACAATCTTTCGGCCTGCGCCATGATTATAGACGGTTTGGGTTGGGGAATTTTACCTTTAGACATGCTGAATCAAAACCCTCATATTCATCAACAACTCAAAATTCTTGATTTTTTGGATTTTAGTCCAAAATTTGAATATTTTATTGATTTGGTCTGGAGTCGTGAAAGTGAATTGGGTGCAGCTGCTCGTTTTTTGATTGATCACATCCGAAATTCAAGAAAAAACCTCAAATAGCGCGTCGTTATACATGCTTTATACTTGGGAAAAAAGCAGATTGTGATATAACAAATGTACGGGAAATAACTTTAAGAACCAGATATCAATGAATCAATCCGCCTTAGATCAATTAAAAAATTTAACCACTATTGTAGCTGATAGCAGTGATCTTTCAGCCATTGAAAAATTTCGTCCTCTAGATGCCACAACCAATCCTTCGCTTATTACTGCAGCAGCAAATCAGCCAGAGAACAAAGAACTGATTGAAACTGCATTTGAGCAAGCCAAGTCAGAAGGTTATCGTGATGATCTTTTAATTGAACGTACTATTGATATTCTTACGGTCAAGTTCGGTGTTGAAATCTTAAACCTAATTGAAGGCCGTGTTTCAACTGAAGTAGATGCTGCGCTGTCTTACGATACTGAAGCTACGATTGCCAAGGCAAAAGAATTACTGGCTTTATATCAAAATTATGGCATCGCGCAAAATCGTATTTTAATTAAAATTGCATCTACTTGGGAGGGCATACAGGCGGCCAAAGTGTTGGAAGCTGAAGGCATTCACACGAATCTGACGCTATTGTTTGGTTTACACCAAGCACAAGCCTGTGCAGAAGCCAATGTCACGCTTATTTCACCATTTGTAGGACGTATTTTAGATTGGTACAAAAAATCGGAAAATGTCGATCATTATTCGATAGATCAAGATCCAGGCGTGTTATCGGTCAAGAAAATTTACCAATTCTATAAACAACACGGCATCAAAACTGAAATTATGGGCGCAAGCTTCCGCAGTGTTGAACAAGTTTTAGGTTTGGCTGGTTGTGATTTATTAACGGTATCTCCAAGTCTGTTGGAAGCGTTGGAAAATGACCATCGCGAAGTCATTTGTCAGTTAAATTCAGATCAGAATCAAATACAGCAACATGAAATTGTGCCCCTAGATAAGCACACATTTAAACAACAAGTTGAACATGATTTAATGTCTGCACAGCTTTTACAATCTGGAATTGATGGATTTATTAAAGCACGTGAACAACTGAATACTCTACTACGCCAATCGTTTGGTTTAGATGCTGAAATAAAAGCTTAGCATTTTATATTGCTGCATTTAAAAAGCCGATTTTGTTATAGTAAACACGTCGGCTTTTTTATTCTTTGAGTGTGCCCAGTGTTTGGTATAACAGATCTTACGACTTATATTATTGGGACTACTTTAATCATTTTATTGCCTGGTCCAAACTCTTTGTACGTGATGTCTATTGCCTCGCGCTTCGGCATTAAAGCCGGATATAAAGGCGCATTCGGTGTATATACGGGTGATCTAATTCTTATTTTACTCACTGCATTTGGAGCTGCTTCACTACTACATGCATTTCCGTGGTTGTTTATTTTACTTAAAATTGTAGGTGCGCTCTACTTAAGCTATTTAGGCATTAAGTTATTAATTGCGGCATATCATACTTGGTCTGCTTCACATTCAAAAAAAGAAAGATTACGTGCTAATGCAACTCTTCAGCAACTCCAACCATTCAAAACAGCCTTCACGATTAGCATATTAAACCCTAAAGCCATCTTATTTTATTTATCGTTTTTCGTGCAATTTATCGATCCACACTATCCATATCCTGCTCTTACTTTTACTGCACTGGCTATTATTCTACAAATCATCAGTATGAGTTACCTCACCCTACTTATTTTTTCAGGAGCGAAACTTTCAGCTTATTTTACTTATCGTTATAAAGTTACTGCTTCTTGTGTAGCAGCAGTCGGTATTTTATTTTGTGGTTTTGGTTTAAAACTGGCAACCTCCACTTTATAAAATATATATTAGACCTCTTTCATAAATCAAAAAATGATCTTCTTTTTGGTTGATATTTGCACTCCGGATTTCTTAGCATTCGTGCATAATCTGCGGATGAAATACATCGATTCAAACAAGCTTTCTGATCCTCAGTTCAAGCGATACACTGGCATCTCATGGTCAACCTTCTATTTAATGGTTGAGCAATTGAAGAAACTTGTTCCTACTAAAGGCAGACCGCCCAAGTTAAGCCTGGAAGACCAGATTCTGCTCTGTCTAAGCTATTGGCGGGAATACCGAACCTTATTTCACGTTGCAACGAGTTACGGGGTTTCAGAGCCCACAGCCTCAAGAATTGTCCGTCATGTTGAAGACTGCCTGATTCAGTCCAATCTTTTTAATTTACCCAAAGATTTACCCGAGGGCGAAGGCATAGACTGGAATGTTGTGATCGTGGATGCCACAGAAATCCCAATACAAAGGCCTAAAAAAACAGAAGAAAAGCTATAGCGGCAAGAAAAAGACCCATACCTTCAAAGTACAGGCCATGATTCACTACAAGACTCAGCAAATACTGAGTTTATGTACCAGTCGCGGTGCTGTACATGATTTCGAGCTATTTAAAAGAAACATAAAGCTGATTCCTTCAGAAGCCTTTGTTCTTGCAGATAAAGGCTATCAGGGTATTTATGCTCTGCATCCGAATAGTCTGTTACCTTTAAAAGCCAAAAGACGTTGTAAATTGGATCCTGAACTAAAAATCTATAATCAGGAAATCAATAAAAGAAGAATAGGAATTGAGCATGTATTTGGCAGGCTTAAAACCTTCAAAATCTTTGCTGAGCGTTATCGAAATAGAGGTAAAAGACTCGGTTTGAGATTCAATTTAATTGCTGGAATCTATAACTTGGAGCTGAGTAAAAAATGATTTATGAAAGAGGTCTATTTTTTATAAGTACTTAAGTATAGTTAAATTCAACATTTTCTTTTAGTAATCTCTTTTCGCTTAAAAAAGAAAGGCGTATGCTTATAACGCTTTTCAATCATTACTCAATATTTTTAGCAAAGGCTTTATGCAAAAATTTCTTCAAGACTTCTCGGTTCCTGCTGTATTTGCCGGTTTTATTACTTTTTTAATTGGCATTAGTGTTTCTGCAGTCTTGGTCATTCAAGCAGCCCAAGTTTTAGGCGCCACTCCAGCACAAATTACATCTTGGTTTTGGGCTTTAGGTTTAGGTATTGGGCTTTCCGGTTTAATTTTATCTTGGAAATTTAAGTATCCCGTTGCAACATCATGGTCTACCGCAGGACTTGCGCTCATTCTAGCCACAGGAAGCGGCTATAATTTGTATGAGGCTGTAGGGGCATTTTTAATTTCAGGTTTACTCACTGCAATTTTAGGTTTTTCAGGTATTTTTCAAAAAGTTTTATCATATATTCCGCAAAGTCTAACCAGTGCCATGTTAGCTGGCGTATTACTCAAGTTTGGAATTGCACTTTTTGCGAGCATGCAAAATGACTGGGGATTTATATTTTCATTGCTCACCGCCTATATTCTATCCAAACGATTATCGCCACGTTATAGTATTGTCATTACAGTCGTTGCAGGTCTGGTCGTGTGTCCAATCTTTATGGAGTTTCATCCGCCTGTTTTAGAATGGCATGTCGCACAACCTGTATGGATCACACCTGAATTTACGTGGTCAGCACTTTTTGGCTTAGCCCTGCCTCTCTTTGTCATTAATATGGCATCACAATATTTGCCTGGAATTGCGATGATCAAGAGTTATGGTTATCAACCGCATGTCAATCAATTGATTGGTTGGACGGGTGCTGTACAAACCCTGCTTGCACCTTTTGGTTGCTATAGCGTTAATATTGCAGCAATTAGTGCTGCTGTAAGTCTTGACAACCAAGTCCATCCTGATCCTAAAAAACGTTATATCGCAGGGATGAGCTGTGGTTTTTTTTATATCGTGATGGGTATTTTTGCCGCGACATTAACCAGTTTATTGATGTCATTTCCAAAAATATTTATTGTTGCCTTGGCGGGAATTGCATTATTCGGCACGATCAGTCATAACATTGCTTTAGCTTTTAATGATATAAATGAACGCGAAGCAGCTTTAATGACTTTTTTATTCAGCGCATCAGGTATACAATTTTTTGGAATTGGTTCAGCTTTTTGGGGATTATTATTTGGATTAATCGTCTCTATGTTTCTCAAATTTAGAATAAAGCGTTAAGGCGCCAACCCATTACAGTGTTCTTATTGTGCTGTATAATTTTTTATCAATAATTATTCAAACAATCGATTTGGCAGCATTTAAATTCAATGACCTACAGATTTGGAAAAAACATTCATCACAATGACACCACCGACAATCATGATAATTCCAATGACGGCGGGAATATCGAGATTTTGACGAAAGATCAAAAAACCAATAAAAGCAGTCAAAACAATACCCACACCACCCCAAATTGCATAAGCAATTCCCAAAGGAACCGTTTTGATAACCTGAGATAAAAGATAAAAAGAAATGATATAGAAAATTACAACCAAAAGACTTGGGCCTAATCGAGTAAAACCTTCAGATTTGACTAAAAAAGTTGAACCAGTCACTTCAGAAATAATAGCCAAAGCAAGTAAACCATAAGCAATGTAAATTGCATTCATATTGAACCATTCAAAAATCGATACCATAAGAGTCTATCGTATCGATTTTATTCGGCTATGTATTCTATATTTTTATAAAATTTAACATCCAATTAATAGACTCAAGCAAAGATATTTTTAATCTCACTTCATTACGACATACAAGCTCTTATGCTTATTTACACTTTTAAATTAATCATTATAAAACAATCTAATCATTTTGATTATCACTATTAATTTTATGAATTTTAAAACAATTTTTCAGATACTAAATTGAACATTTATACACAATGTGCTATGAATAAATAATAGCTATACAATAAACCAAAGGAAGAATTCTTATGTCTTATCAAAATATTTTAGTCCCTGTGGACGGTTCAGAAATTTCATTATCTGCTGTTAAAAAAGCCGCACAGTTGGCTCAAGCATTTAATAGTCAATTAACACTGATTAGTCTTGTCAGTGAAGACCCATTTGTAAATGCAGACTTTTACTATCCGTCTCCAATCATGAAAGAATATTTCGTGCAAGCCTATGCAAATGCCGAAAAATCGTTAAAAGAAGCGCAAATCATCGCCAGTGAAAATGGTGTGAATGCCAATATTGAAATTGTGAAAGGTGAAGTTTCTGAAAAAGGCATTATCGAAACTGCAGAAAAATTAAACACTGATTTGATTGTCATCGGCTCTCATGGTCGCAAAGGTTTCCAAAAGTTTTTATTGGGTAGTTTTGCGCAAGATGTTTTACAAGGAACTAAACTGCCTGTATTAATTGTTAAAGAATAAAGTATGTATATATCTATTTAATATAGAATTTTTCGATTGTGTGCATAAATTTCAATTAAATTGGCTCTTCATGATTTAAATGATTTTAGATATTTAACTCAACACTCCACATAAGGATAACATCATGACTTATAGACACATATTAGTTCCAGTAGATGAATCTCCAATTTCTTATGCAGCTGTTGAACAAGCATTAATTTTAGCAAAAACCTTAAATTGTCAGGTCACCATCACGAGTGTGATTGCTGTAGACCCATTTGTTGGGGTCGATTTTTATAAAGTTGCCCCAGCCATCACAGATTATTTTATGCAGGCTGAACAAAATGCACAATTACGTTTAGCTGACACCAAACAATCTTTTATTCGTGATGGTATAGATGTTGATACTAAAGTGATTCGTGGTATATCACCTGCTGAAGGTATTATTCATGTTGCAGATGAAGTGGGAGCAGACCTAATTATTATGGGTTCACACGGACGTACAGGGTTTAAAAAGCTCATTTTAGGCAGTGTAGCGCAAGCGGTACTGACCCAATCACCTATCCCCGTACTGATTATTAAAGTTTAACTCATTTAAAAGTCCCTAGATTTAGGGACTTTTAAATACTTAGGTCAAGCAGTTTAAAAGTCTTTATTTAAATCAAATGGTATAAATTTTTTATTCATGACCATGTTCACAACAACATTTCATTAAACAAATACAGACAGATTCTCGTTTAATTTCACATTTATTTTGAAATTTGCTGATGTAAATTTTGTAAATAAATTTCTGCTTCAATTTTGTTTGCAAAAGTTTTTTGATATATACCCAGCGCTTGAGTATTGTGAGGTGTATATTCAACACCAACTATAAAACATCCTTCAGTGATATTTTTAGAAATACGAACTGCAATAATATGCTGTGAATTTAAATAAAAACCATCTTCAATTTTAACCAACATCATCCACCTCCACACTTAAACTCAGTTAACAGATTGGCTATTTAGATCTGTTAAATAAAAAAGCCCATTCTTAATGAGCTTTTTGTTGAGTACCTTAACGCAAGAATGTGACGAATTGAATATTTTATGTGAATTATCAATTAAAATATAAACTATCTAGTAATTTATCTAAATACCGTTTTAACCAGGACAGCGTAAATTTTATTTTCTAAATCTTTTTAAGGCTGCGCTTTAATCCATATTTTGCTTTAATTCACGATCAAAAAAATCTACTGTACGTTGCCACACTAATTTTGCTCCCGCTAAACTTCGACTAGTACTACGGAAGCCATGTGGCATGTTATAAGTGTACGCCTCTACTCGATCACCGAGCTTATGAATCAGTTTATTACGCTTTCTTGCTGGACAAAATGGATCGAATGAAGACCAATGTCCTTGAAGAATTCGAATCTCATCTAAATGATCTTGCTCTGGCACACCTGCGCCTTCAATACCCAAAGAATGATGATATAAAACTGGCGCAAGCATATCTTCACGTTTCGCCATTTGAATCACATATCCACCCGTCAAACACTGCCCTAACATTCCCAAACGACCATTTGATCTTGGATCAACTTTTAGTGCATCTAAAAGAGCGTGAATTTCCTGATTTCCTTCATTGTCCGCTGCATTGGTTCGCCCCGCTTTAGACACCATGGCACGAATGCAGTATTTAACAGCGCCACCATTAAATAAATTTGGGACATATACTAAATAACCTTGATCTGCCAAATCTTGGGCATCTTCACGATAGATATCAAGCAAGCCCATTAATTCGTGCAGCAATAAAATTGCAGGCGCTTTTTCTGAAACAGATGTCGGAGTATAAACTTCTACTTCGATTTCACGGTTGGGTAAGGCAATTGTTTTTAATTCCATTTTTACTGTCTTATTTTATTTATCTGGATTATCTTATTAGTGACAATTAATATTGTCAAATAAAAAAAGGATGCCTTTAGACATCCTTTTTCATACTTGACCCTATTGATCGTTTTAAACTCGAAGCAGAGGCTATTTATAAATATCAATAGTGCCTATAAGGGTATTAAACGCTCAGCATACTATTTAAAGTTTCTACAACATTTTTAGATTTTACTTGAGATTTTAAAGCCTCAAGTGCTGTTTTCACCTGTGTACGTTGTGGCTCAGCCAAAGTGTACCAACGTGAAAGCACTTGCAATAAGCGAGATCCCACAATTGGATTTTTTTCATCTAAATATTTTGCCAAGTCAATAAAATGCTGTACACCAAAACTCCATGTATTGACAGGATGAGTATTTAAACCGCCACTGACTGCACGAATACGATTTGGTGTCGTCAAATCATAGTCAGGATGTGAAGTTAAATAATGAATACTTTCTACAGTGGCTTTAGGATGAGCGGCTTGTACCATAAACCACTGATCAAGTGACAATGCTTCATCTTTAAAGCGATTATAAAAATCAGCTAGCGCATCGCTGGCTTGTGGCGCATCATTCCACACCAACACTTTCAATGCACCCAAACGTTCGGACATATTGCCTGTATTTTTGTACTGTTCAAAAGCCAATTCAAATGCAGCGATATCGCCTTGACGCGCCATCATATTTAACATGATATTTTTTAAAGCACGTACCCCCATCGCTTGGGAAAATTCTTTCTGCAAATCTGGATCTAAACTTAAATAAGTCTCTTGACAGAAGGAGCCTAATGCACGTGCCAAAGTATAGATTAATGCATCACGCTGTTCCTGAATCACTATCGGTGAATAAACACTGTCAATTCGGCTGCCCAAGTAACCTTCTGTAGGAACATCAAATAAACGTGAAGCCAAGAGCGGATCTTTTTCCACCAAATCTGGCAAGGTGTTTTTAATGGCTTGCACATAAATATTGGCGTCATGACCCTGCAACAATATACGTTCAAGCAAAGTTTGAGTCGCTTGCCATTGATTAAAACCATTGGTTTCAAATTGAATTAAAAAGGCCAATTCGTCATCTGAATAATTAAAATCTAGATTTACAGGGGCAGAAAAGTTACGTAATAAAGACACCACAGGTTTTGCCGTAATACCGCTAAACTCGATAGTTGCTTCATTTTGATCAAATAAATACATGCCATCTTTAACTGTATTTTCGAATAATGCTTCAGACTGCAAAGTATATTGCTCACCTGTTTCGGCATTAAACAAGGCAAGCGCAATCGGAATCGGCACAGCTTTCAAATTTGGATATTTAGGATGGGCTTTTAAAGATTGTTTAAAGCTTAAACGATAAGTTTGTTTAGCAGCATCATATTCTCCATTTGCTTCAAGTTTTGGAGTACCCGGCTGGTTATACCAAATTAGAAATGCAGATAAATCGATACCTGAACCTGCTGTCAATGCAGACACCCAATCTTCAACCGTCACGGCTTGACCATCATGACGCTGGAAATATTCGTCAGTGCCTTTACGGAATTTTTCTTTGCCCAGTAAAGTTGCCATCATGCGGTTAATTTCCGCACCTTTTTCATATACGGTTGCCGTATAAAAGTTATTAATTTCAACAAAATGGTCTGGGCGTGGCGGATGTGAAAGTGGACCTGAATCTTCTGGAAACTGATGAGCTTTTAAAACTGCGACATCATCAATCCGCTGTACCGCAGCCGATTGTAAATCTTCCGAGAAAGATTGATCACGGAAAACGGTCAAGCCCTCTTTTAAACACAATTGGAACCAGTCACGGCAGGTAATCCGATTCCCTGTCCAGTTATGGAAATACTCATGTGCAATCACAGATTGAACACGCATGATTGCAGCATCAGTTGTGTATTCTTCGTCCGCAAGTACGCAAGAGGTATTAAAGATATTTAAACCTTTATTTTCCATGGCGCCCATATTGAATTGGCTGGTCGCAACAATCATATAATTGTCCAAGTCATAAGGACGACCATAATGCTCTTCGTCCCAACGCATGGAGTGTTTTAACGCTTCCATTGCAATATGACATTTTGGAATATCTTTTTCGACCGCATAAATTTCGAGTGCAACATTACGGCCTTCTGATGTCACGTATGAATCTTTCAGAACAGCTAAATCGCCAATGACACAAGCAAATAAATAACTTGGTTTATGAGTAGGATCTTCCCAAATCGTATAATGGCGGCCTTCACCGACCTCACCTGCTTCCATCAAGTTGCCATTGGCCAAAAGCACTGGAAATTTTTTGTCCGCTTCAACCCGCGTGGTAAATACAGACAGGACATCTGGACGGTCTGGATAAAAGGTAATTTTACGAAAACCTTCAGGTTCATTTTGAGTGACAAATAAATCACTGCCTGCTTGATACAAACCTTCAAGTTGCGTATTGCTCTCAGGATGAATAATAACTTTGGTTTCTAAAATGACATGATCTGGTGCATTGGAAATCACTAATTGTTCAGCATCGAGTGTATATTCACTTTCAGACAGAATTGTACCGTTTAATAGAATTGATTTTAATTCAAGATCACGGCCTAGCAGTACCAAATCCCCTGAAGTTTGGCGCTGCATGACCAATGTGGTGTTTACTTGGGTATAATCTGAATGAACTTGAATATCTAGATTAATTGAATCAACCAAAAAAGAAGGTTTTTCATAGTCTTTTAAATAAACAGTTTGATCTGCTTCAACCACTGGGTTCGCCGCGATATTCATATAATGTCCTAATCCTGTAATTATTAAGCCAGCACATTGGTCTGTGTAAGAGTTCGATCATACGATAACTTTCACACTCTGTCTGCGTTGCTACTTTATGTTATATATGGGCATCTGATGGAATATTTTCAATTAAATACCAAATCAATGGAACAATTATTATTCTAAATATTGAATGAAGTGTCTTTTATCAAAAATATCAATTTCTTAATCAAAATTTATCAGTAAAACTTGATGGATAAATGAATACACCGTGATTCAACTTATATGAAAGTTAACACTTATTTTCAAGATATGTACATTTTGTGCACGATTTTTGCTTGTAATCATCTGCGCAAAGCGCACTATAAAAGTCAGTCTTAAATAAAAATGAGGTAATTGCTATGTTTGTTAAAGACCATATTGTACGCGTAGAAAATATTAAATCCATACAAAAACTTGATGCGGCTGGGATTGATCATAAAGTGATTGCTCTATTTTTGAGTTGCGAAGGTATTGCAATACAACCTAATGAAATTGGCGCTATTTTAAATACTTATGATGTATTGGGTCACAAAAAAATCCCATCTAAAAAAGTTCAAGCTTTAATTGCGGCTAAAAAAATCGGGCAGGAAGACGAAAGTTTACCTTGCCCAGTTTAGAGATAAAAATTTTTGACAAAACAACCTTGATCCACGTGCGGATCAAGGTTGTTTTAAAGATGAAAAATTAAGATGTTACTTTATCTACTTGAATCTAAGCCACTCTTCGCCCCAAAGCCGTTATTCCCATGTAGCCATTGATATGAAAAATTTTGCCTTTTTTTGAGTGATAACCGTTTTATGTATCCAACCAAAGAAGCCCACAAGTTCCTAAAAATAGGAAAGCCTTATTATCAATGCTTTTAAGGGGTTGCACTATGAGTTCGAATCCAAACTTGAGAACGTCCAAGTAAAGATACGCCAATATAACCTCGCATACGCACGCGCTTTCCATTCGCTTCTAATGTTGCTTTACCTTTATAAATATTGCCCGTTTTAGGTTCCAAAATACGACCATCAATAAATTCGTTGGGTTTGTTTGGGTTTTCTTTGATATTCCAAGCAATTTCAAGACCTAAAATTGGCTTATTTTTAAAAGGCTCTGGACATTTCACACAGTTGGTCAGCACTTGTGTACTACCGAGTTGCGGATAACGATATACCACTTTTACACCATAAGTGTTATCTGCTTTCTTTTTAATTTCAACGATTGAAACCTGTTGTCCCGTTTTATCATCGATGGTTCTCCAAAAACCTTCGAGTGACGCTGCATAGCTCACAACACTGCTGAATCCGACGACCAACCCCAACATGCATTTTATTAACAATTTTTGTGTCATCACTAAAAATCCTTTTACATTTTTGAATAATTTACGTTGTTTTATAATTATGTATTCGAAGAATCTAACATATTGCAACAAATAAAAAAGTCTTACAGTTCACTTTTATCGGGTAATTTTAATATTTATTTCTCAATTTCAGCATAATTTTCATATTGGATAAATCTTTGCACTACTCCTGTATCTGGGAATGTATAATTTACATTTTTCACATCATGAGTTAGAGCTACATGCTTCTTCAAATTCTGCAAAAACAACTCGATGAAAGCACATCATGCCCTTTATGTCAGGCATCTATGTTCTGGATTGAGGCAGAGCAATACGAACAAGCAATTCATTTCCATGAATGTAGCCATTGTCAACATCGTGTATTTCAAGATGAACGTCATAATTGTCACTGTGATCGGTGTTTGGCAAATCGTAAAAGAATGCTGACCGAAACACGACTGCAAGAACAACGTAAAATTAAGTCCAAAGATAAAGAACAAATCGAATATCGACTTGATCAAATCAGTTTTATCAACAAACTATTCTTACTTAGTATTCTAGACAATCAAGTTCAAGAATATACAGTGCATCAGGAATATATTGATTGGGAAGCGATCAAATACCATTCCATTACCCCCAACTATTTGTTTCAAAGTTATTTGGTTAAACTATTAGTCAAAGAACAGATTTTAATTGCCAAGGATTTTGCTTCTGAAGCACATCATTATTATGTTAACGTTCGATTAGATGGTTACTCTGAACCGAGTTTATTCAGTGTAACGCTACAACTTCGAAATTGGTTTTACGAAAATTTAACCATGGGTGTGCCTTTTAAAAATGCAGACGAAGTTAAAAGTGCATTGTATTTGGTGCTTTATCAGGAAATTATACAGTTTGCTCAGTTTTATTGTCGGCTTTGGGGCGTACAGATTGCAGGAAATAATAGTCTCCAAACCTTCTGTTATCGCTTAATGGATGTACTTGCAGTAGGGCAAATTTATTATCTGGTACAAACTGCTTTGGAATATTTACATCAGCAAAAAGCACTTAAAGCCCGTAATGAAAACTTTATTAATACCAACTTATTAAAGAAAACCTTACAGAAATATCGTGAACGTGCCGTGACAGAAAAATGGGAAACCTCGATGTTGCCTCGTCCGCCCAATATTCCATTAAGCAAAATGAGTGACATTCTATTTTTTCGTTTTCTTGGCAGCGATGAAAATATTTTTTTCCAGCCAATTTGGCGTTTATGGAATAAAATGCAGCCACGTTTAAATTTTTATTCACAAAAACGCTGCATGTATTGCGGCTCGAATGAATTGACTGTGGATTATGATGCTGAAAGTTATGTGACTTTATTTTGTCGTACCTGTAAGCATCAAGATCATTATTTCACCCAATAAATTCAAAATGATGTATTCATTTGATTTAATTACAGCGATTATTTAAGGAGTTAGCTTATGCTTGAAAAATCAACATTGCTAGAGCAGGTTATTCAAGCATGGCAACAGCTTCAAGCTCAGCAGCCTTTGGTACAATGCATCACCAATAGTGTCGCAACCAATTATACCGCCAATATCTTACTTGCTGCAGGTGCTTCTCCTGCCATGATCGATAACCCGTACGAAGCTGAAAGTTTTACACATATAGCAGCGGCTTTAAGTATTAATCTGGGCACACCGACCAATGAGCAGATGCAGGCGATGCAGATTTCTGCAAAAACAGCTCAACTTACAGATACGCCTTGGGTACTTGATCCAGTAGGATACGGCACTATTCTAAAATGGCGTTCAAATATGGTAGATGATTTATTACAATATCATCCGACCATCATTCGAGGGAATGCTTCAGAAATTAGTACACTCGCTGGCCATCAAGCCAAATCTAAAGGTGTAGACAGTACTTTAAAAAGTGCAGATGTGTATCACCAAGCCAAAGTACTGTTAAAGCATGCAGACTGTATTGCCATTTCTGGTGAGTCAGATTACATCTTATCCCAACAATTTAATGCTGTTATTCAAATCAATGGTGGTTCTTACTTACAACCTAAAATTACTGCGACAGGTTGTGCCCTAGGTGCTCTAATTGCTGGCTATGCTGCTGTAGCTACACCTACGCTTGCGGCTATAGCAGCACATTTACATTTTGCAATTGCTGGAAAATTGGCCTTTGAAAAAACACAAAAATTAGGCGAGTTTAATATTGCCTTTATAGATCATATCCATCAGCTTGATGAAAATTTAATTCAGCAATATGCAGACTTTGAAATCATCAAAATTTGAGCTTTTTTTTATTATTTACGTTATTTAAAAACTAATTTTTGGATGAATTGAGTTGTTTAGCATCAATCACAATCAAGTATAGACAAAATATCAGGACCTCAAGCTTAAAAAACCCAATAGGACTAGCCTATTGGGTTGATACAACAAATTAACGATTTAAGAATTAATCAATAAGCTGCATTATTCTGCACACTTAATATTTTAACGATGCATAATTAGAACAGATTTAATACGATTTCCGTCAAGTTCAGTGACCTCGAAATCAACCCCTTGATATTGCAATTGAGTTCCTAACTTCACTTCACCATTGGTTTTATCTAAAATTAAACCTGCAACACTGATATAACCTGCATCTTCTTCCACCAAATCCATCATGCCCAACTCTAATTCAAGCTGATATACATCCAACATGCCAGAAGCTTTCCATATGTGTTCATCAATCTTGACCAAATCGAGCTGTTCATCTGCATCTGGAAATTCACCAGCGATTGCTTCAAAAACATCGAGTGGAGAAATTAGACCTTGTACATTTCCAAATTCATCACTGACTAAAACCAATGAGCCTTTAGAAGTACGCAAAGTATTAATTGCCTCAATAACTTTCATTTTTTGAAAAATATAAATTGCACGATGGCGTTTGATTAAAGCTTTGAGTTCTTCATCATTATCTAGCACATCAAGAAGTTCTTTTGCACGTACCACACCCAAAACTTTATCTAAACTACCTCGGCAGACAGGAAATAAGCTGTGTGGTACAGACAAAACCTGTTCACGAATTTGCTCGGGTGTATCATTAATGTCTACCCAAGAAATTTGACTCCGAGGCGTCATAATGGACGCTACAGATCTTTCAGCCAGCGTTAACACTCCACCAATCATATAACGTTCTTCGTCGGCAAATGCTTCTTGCGCTTCAAAATGTTGACCACTATCGGTGACCGTTTCCATTTTACCGCCCATCAACTTTAAAATAGAATCGGCAGTACGATGACGCAGTGGAATTTTAGATTCATGTTTGGCAACATTTCGCTGACCAAATTGGTTAAATGCTTCAATCGCAATAGCAACACCAATACCCGAATAGATATAACCTTTCGGAATGTGGAAACCAAAACCTTCTGCGATTAAGCTAATCCCAATCAGTAATAAGAAGCTTAGACACAGAATTACCACCGTTGGATGACGGTTTACGAAAGCAGTGAGTGATTTAGAAGCCAGTAGCATGACAGCCATGGCAACAATCATTGCTACCATCATTACATAAATGTTGTCGACCATGCCAATAGCGGTGATAACCGAATCTAAAGAGAATACTGCATCTAATACAACAATCTGTGCAACGACTGCAGCAAAACTCGCATAAACAATATTGGTGCTTACTTTAACTTCAGGTTTACCCTCAATTTTTTCATGCAGCTCTGTGACGGCTTTATACACCAAGAACAGACCACCAAATAAAAGAATCAAGTCTCGACCCGAGAAGGTCCAATCAAAAAGAATAATTAGCGGTTTGGTCAAAGTGACTAACCAAGAAATGGCAAACAGCAATCCCAAACGCATAATTAAAGCGAGTGAAAGACCAATCACACGTGCTTTGTCACGTTGTTCGGGAGGAAGTTTTTCAGCTAAAATAGCAATAAAGACAAGGTTATCAATACCCAAAACAATTTCTAAAACAATCAGGGTAAGTAGTCCAACCCAAATTCCCGGATCTAATAAAAACTCCATTAGTTTATATCTCCGATGTTATACATTGGGTGAAAATAAAGCGTAGACCTGTACGGCGACGGATCCATATGAGTGACCTTTTCAACAATAGATAAATCAATTATGCACAATCTAGAAAATTTGTAATTATTTTTTTTATTTTTAATGGTTAAAACCCGATTTTTCTATTTTATTTGATCCCTTTTAATTTAAGTTATTTTATAATTCCTCATCATGAATTTAAATAAATTAATTTTATTTTTCAACAACTTAATAGTTAAAATTCAAATAGATTACAATTTACTTTCTTTAAATTATTATAAGTTTTAGCCCATCCTCATATTTTTTATAATTTGATTTGTTGAATCATCTAGATATTACTTCCGATTCACTTTAGTCAAACGCAACTATTGTATACAAAATAGCCAAATCTTATTTATAAGGAAAATTTATATATAATTTTTGCATTAATTTATAATCAACCATTATCGTTTATGAATTTTATCATTTAAGTTATATTAATCTTGATAAATGAGTGAATTTTCAAATAAGATATTCAAGATAACGGATTACAATTACAACAATTTGCTCGGGGAATTTTTATGACTAAGAAATACAGTAAGTTCTTGCCTACATCAGAAGATTTTAATCTAGAACATTTTCCCTATTATTGGGTTACCCAAGTCCATGCTCAATATGTCCAAAACGTAGATCATGTATTAAAAAAATATGGTTTGGATAATTCTCGTCGTCGCATTTTATTGGCATTAAAGTCTAAACCCAATGCAAGCGTTTCAGATTTGTCTGAAATGGTAGTCTCTAAAATGTCGACCACCACCAAAATTGTTTATCGCTTAAAAGATGAAAAGTTAGTCGACACCTATTCATGTGAAGATGATGCACGAATTACGCGTGTTATTTTGACTGAAGAAGGCGAAAAAATGTTCTATAAAATTAATGATCTAACCAATGTGGTACTCGAACAATCCTTTGAAGGCTTAACGCCTTTGCAAATTGAAAAAATGATGGAATGTCTCAAGCATATTTTTAAAAATTTAGCCCATTAAAACAATTTATCATTCATCAAAAAAATTCAACTGTGGACTGGTTTTCTTCACTTTTAATTTAGGCACATGTGAACATTCGAAATCTGCCACAGGAAAACCTTCGACAAATGACTGTATATCTGAAGAGTTCCAGCTTAACCATTCATTTAAACGCTCATGAGGAATAATCATCACTGAGCGTTTAATATTTCCTGGTTCATGGAATTCTTTCATCATAGGATGATCAATCGCATCGATGGTAATCATGCTGCAAGAACGAATCACTTGATCATTTATTTTGCTTATTTCATACAATGCAGCAATAAAAAATGCCTGACCATCTTTTCGTCTAACGCCCCATCTTTGTGGTTTTTGATCTATATATTTAGATTCATAAAACTCGGTGACAGGAATGACACCAAATTGGTATTTCAACAACGCTTCACTAAAGCTCGGTTTTTGTGACAAAGTTTGATTGCGTGCATTATAGGTCTTAGTTGCAATCATTGTATCTTTAGCCCATTTGGGTACCAAACCGAACATCACTTTACGCCACTCTCAACCCCGCGAAGATTGAAACAATAACGGTAACTCATAGCCTGGATAAACTTCTTCAGAATATTCAAACGGTATATTGAGAAAATTTAAACAACTCAATTGCTGAAGAGTAAGTGGTTTGAAATTTGCACACATAACAGTCATTTGACCATGTATCAATTCTATTCAATTATAACCATAAATGATATTTCAAACCACAAATCAAACCTTACTACGTATCTAGATTAGGACTTTATCTTTGGTCGCGTCACCCAATGGGTACGACTAAATTCCTCTAAAATCCATTGTCCATTAAAACGCCCCAAGCCTGAGTTTTTCTCTCCGCCAAAAGGTGCATTGGCTTGATCTGCTACGGTAATTGCATTGATGTGTGTCATTCCCGCTTCAATTTTTAAAGCAAATTGCACCCCACGTTCATTATCTTGAGTACACACCGCGCTTGATAGACCAAAACGCGTATCATTCGCAAGCTCTAGAGCATGGGCTTCATTTTGCGCCTTAATAACAGGTAAAATTGGCGCAAAACTTTCTTCTTGGGCCAAACTCGAACTTGGATCGACATCAATAAAAATATGCGGCGGTACTAAATTGCCTTTGATTTCCCCTTTAACGATTAGTTTTATACCCGCTTGCTCTGCAAGCTCGATGATTTTTTTAATTTTATCAACTTGGCTGCTATTAATAATCGGACCAATAAGGGTGGTTTCCTGTGCAGGGTCTCCAATTTCAATTAATCCAACACGCTGTACCAACTTTTCGACAAAACGATCATAAATAATCGCATCAACAATGACACGATTGGTACTCATACAAATTTGCCCCTGATGGAGAAAACGTCCCATTACAGTTAACTCTACAGCCAAATCTAGATCTGCATCATCTAAAACCACCAACGGTGCATTTCCACCGAGTTCTAAAGCAAGCCGTTTTAAATTATTACTGGCAATAGCCAGTTGCCCGACTCGTTTACCGACTTCTGTTGAACCAGTAAATGAAATAAGTTTAGGAACGTCGTGTTCGACAAAATAATCACCTATTTCACTGCCGACCCCTGCAACAACATTTAACACACCGGAGGGTAAGCCTGCCTCCTCAAAGATTTTTGCTAATAATAAACCTCCTGTTACAGGTGTATCACTTGCTGGTTTCAAAACCACTGTATTTCCAATTGCAATCGCGGTGATCACTGAACGCATACTTAAATGAAATGGAAAATTCCAAGGACTAATTACAGCAATCACACCTAAGGCTTTACGGTACACCCAGCTGCTTCTTTCTGGATCTAAGGATTTAAGCTTGCTATCCATCATACGCTGAGGAAAAGTTGCTGCCTCCTGAATGATACTTAAGGCTGCATCTACTTCAAGCGAAGCCTTTAATCGTGTACTTCCCGATTCTTGAATTAACCAGTCAATGATTTCCTCACGTCGTGTCTTCACCACTTCTGCCACATTTACAACCAGTTTTTTTCTGTGTTCTGCTGCTGTGCTTGACCATGACAAGAAACTTTTTTGTGCTGCTGCGTAAGCACTGTCTACATCAATGATACTGGCTGCATGAAGTTCTAAAATAATTTCTTGATTATAAGGATTGATATTTTCTATGACATGGTTTGATGTTCCTTTTAGCCATTGTCCCGCTATGTATTGTTCATCATTTATTTTATAAGCACTCATACTCAGACTCTTTTTTTTGACTTAAGAATGAATGTAGGAGGTATTGTCTAAAAGTGCCAGTATAAAATACTTTTAGTAACCTTAAGACAATAAAAAAACCTCCGAAGAGGTTTTTTTATTTACATGCGATGTTTAATCACCTGTATAACCTTTAAGTTTTAAACGTGCTGCATGCAATAAAGGCTCTGTATAACCCGATGGCTGTTCTCCACCTTTAAAGATCAAGTCAGATGCAGCTTGGAATGCGATACCATCAAAGTTTGGACCCATAGCTGTATATTCTGGATCATTTGCATTCTGCTCATCTACAATAGCAGCCATACGTTTCATGACTTCTTCAACTTGCGCGCGGGTTACAATACCGTGACGTAACCAGTTTGCTACATGTTGTGAAGAAATACGCAATGTTGCTCGATCTTCCATTAAACCCACATTGTTAATATCAAGAACTTTAGAACAACCTACGCCTAAATCAACCCAACGAACTACATAGCCCAAAATACCTTGACAGTTATTTTCAAGTTCTTTGGTTTTTTCGTCTTCAGACCAATTGGTGTCTTTTGCTAAAGGTGGCGTTAACAAATCATCTAATGGTAGTGCTTCAGTCGCCAATAATTCTTTTTGACGGCTTGCAACATTAATTTGATGATAATGAATCGCGTGAATGACCGCACCCGCTGGTGATGGAACCCATGCACAGCTTGCACCAGCATCTGGATGTTCCGTTTTAGTTTTATACATATCCAGCAACATATCTGGTTTAGGCCACATTCCTTTACCAATTTGTGCTTTACCACGTAAACCTGCTTTCAAGCCCACCATTACATTTCGGTTTTCATACGCTGGGAACCAGATTTGTCCTTTCACTTCGCCTTTACGTACGAATGGACCTGCTTCCATAAAGGTATGAATTTCATCACCCGTACGATCCATGAAGCCTGTATTGATGAAAATCGTACGGTCTTTCGCTTGTGCAATACAGTTTTTCAAGTTTACAGATGTACGACGCTCTTCATCCATAATCCCGATTTTTAAAGTTTTTGCAGGTAAACCTAATGCTTGCTCAGAGCGTTCAAACAATTCAACAGCAAATGCAACTTCTTCTGGACCATGCATTTTTGGCTTAACGATATACATAGAACCTTTGCGAGAGTTCTTAATTTCGTTTTGCCCTTTAATGTCAGCAAAAGAAAGTAATGGTGTAACCAATGCATCCATAATGCCTTCATAAATTTCCGCACCATCGACAAGGATGGCAGGATTAGTCATCAAGTGACCCACATTACGAAGAAGCATTAATGAACGACCATGAATAATCGTTTCACCACCAATCAAGTTCTTATGCGTACGGTCTTTATTTAAACTACGAGTAACAGTTTTACCGTTTTTCTCGATTGATTCTTCTAAAGTACCTTTCATTAGGCCTAACCAGTTACGGTAGCCTTCAACTTTTTCTTCAGCATCAACAGCTGCAATTGAATCTTCTAAATCTTGAATAGTCGTTACAGCAGCTTCAAGTACTAAATCTTTAACACCTGCCGCATCTGTTTGACCAATTGGGCTGGTGGCATCAATTTCAATAATGACATGTAAGCCATTATTTTTGAATACTATTTCAGTCGGTTCAGCAGCTTCACCGTTATAACCTACAAATTGAGCTTCGTGAGCTAAAGTAGTTTGAGTCGCATCTTTTAAAGTCACGACAAGCTTGTTGTGATCTACCGTATATTCGGTTGCATCTGCATGTGAACCTTGCGCCAATGGAAAGTTTTCATTTAGGAAGTTTTTCGCAAAGGCAATGACTTTATCACCACGAACTGCATTATAACCCTTACCTTTTTCAGCACCATCTTCTTCAGAGATGACATCAAAACCGTAAAGTGCATCGTACAAAGAACCCCAACGCGCATTAGCGGCATTTAAGCAATAACGTGCATTACGTACAGGTACGACAAGTTGTGGACCAGCCAATAATGCAATTTCTTCGTCTACATTTTCTGTGCTGATTTGAAAATCTTCTACTTCAGGTAATAAGTAGCCAATTTCTTTAAGAAAAGCTTTATAAGCTTCTAATTCAAATTTATTATTACGATGCCATTCATCAATTTTAGCCTGAAGATCATCACGCTTAGCTAAAAGCGCCTTATTCTTAGGACTAAGATCAACAACCACTTGCTCGAAGTTTTTCCAGTATGTTTCGCTGTCTATACCAGAACCTGGTAATGCTTCATTTTCGATAAAATCGTAAAGTTCTTTAGCAATCGCTAACTTGCCTTTTTGAATACGTGCAGTCATTGTCTATCCTGATATTGCTACTTTTTATAACAAGAGATTCTAGTATACCGATTTAAATCTAACTGAATAGTACTATCACAATGCTAAATAATGATCATTTTTTATAAAACAATATACTCATTATTGAATAAAAATATACTTTATTTATATACTGTTATTATTCACCTAGAGATTTAATTTATAGTGTATGAAATTTTAAGCATACAAAAATTAGACCTAAGTACCAGCTTCTACCTTTAAATCAGTCTCAAAGCATATTTTTTCAGAATGAAATATTAAATATTGCACTCAAAATTGATATGAATATTGAGAACATAAATTTTAGAGTTAAAAAAAAGCGCCAAATAATGGCGCTTAATCTTTATTTCATCGTCTGTATTTTTAATTTACTTCAGATTCAATTTTCTGAATTTGCTTATGTGCTGCATTTAAGTATTCATCAGATTGCATTTCAAGTAAACGTGAACGGGTGCGTTCAATTTCAAAGGCCATTTTTTCACCTTGATAAATCTCAATAATGGAGTCTTCAGAGGTTAATAATAACTTTACACCACGATCATAAAACTCATCAACCAAATAAATAAAACGACGTGCGCCTTCAGACAAGTAATCGGTCAAATGTGGAACATTACTAACCAATACGGTGTTGTAAATATTGGCGATCTCAATAAAGTCTGCGGGACTACGAGGCTTTAAACACAATTCTGAAAATTCACACCATAAAACATCTTCTGTATGCCCTATGGTTTCGACAAGACGATTATTAATAATAATGGGCTCTTGTGAAATCGTTTGTGTTCGTGTGAGCGCACTAAAACGTTGTGCAATCCAATTTTTATGATCGTGGGTCAATGGCGTCTTAAATAATTGTGCCTGTTTTAGAACTCGTAACCGATAATCTACGCCAGCATCCACATTTAAAACGACACAATTTTTCTTCACCATTTCAATGGTGGGAATAAAGCGGTCACGATGAATACCGTTTTTATAAAGACCATCTGGTGCAATATTTGAAGTAGCAATCAACGTCACACCACGCTGAAAGAGTTTTTGGAATAACTCGCTTAAAATCATCGCATCTGTAACGTTTGAAACAAAAAATTCATCAAAACAGATAATGACAGCTTGTTGATAAATTTGATCCGCAACCAAATCAAGTGGATTACGCTGACCAGATAATTTATTTAATTCACGATGCACATGTTGCATAAAATGATGAAAATGCATCCGCATTTTACGTCGAAAAGGAATAGATTCAAAAAATTGATCCATTAACCATGTTTTACCACGCCCTACTCCACCCCACATATACACACCCTTAGGCGAGGTTTGGCGACGGAAACGACGGAATGTTTTTTTCGATGCTTTAAAACGTTGTACCAATTCCTGCCAAACCCGATCTAATTCATGAACAGCTTGCGCCTGCGCATCATCCGGCATGAATTGACCAGAAGAGATCGCTTGAGCATAACGTTCTGCTGGTGACAAAGGAGTAAAGGCGGTGCTGTGTTTAGAATTTAAATCAGACATATCATTGAATACTATTTTAGGCTATTTAAATTATAGCGAAGATTAAGATGAAATATATAACACTTTGGCATTAAAAAACTTAGGCTATTTAAGTGCGGGCTTAGACCATATTCGTGGCTTTTTTTACAAACACACTTCATGACAAAATCTAATGAAAATAACATTTCAATTTTTACTATAAATTTGGTTGTTTGCACATTGCGGAAACTATCAATATTTCTTTTAGCCCATTCTGTTGAATTTTGGCTTACTTACTCAAATTTTTTAAGTATCCTGATAAAAATAGGACCAAAGAGTTCAATTAGAATCTATTCATATCACTAAAAAACCAAGACTAAACCTTAAATTATTAAAGAAGAATGAGCATAGAATTTTTCTCATAACAAGTTATATTGAAATGCAATTACGGGCTAAAAATTATAGATTGAACAAAATCTTGATAAGTTCTATACAGTTTAAAAGTTAATTTGTCATAATAAACCAGTATTTTCTACTCTTGTCTGTTCTTTATGTCATCATTTTGGCTGATTACCCAACTCTTGCTTTGTTTATTTATTGGTTTTATTTTTGCACATAAAATCCCAAAAAAATTAGTTCGTTTTGCATTTCAAGTTTTACCTTATTTTACTTATATTTTGCTCATTGCCATTGCATTTGAGTTTTCAGACATTTTACATCAGATCGAAAGACCCATTCAGATTTTATCAACCTCATTCATACTCTCCCTCGTCACATCAGTCGGTGCTTTTTTGTGTTGCTACATTCTATTTAAAAGTATTGGCCATCAACCTGCGCATGGGAAAGTTTCGACTGCTTTGTTACTTAAATCGCTATTAAATATTAGTTACGCCTTTATTGCATTAGTTTTAGGCTACGGTCTGGCTGAATTAGTGCATTATTTCAATTTAAATCTCTCAATCAGTACTTGGAATTTATTGCTCATTTTCATGCTTTTTATTGGCTTAGATTTAGCGTATTCCCCACTTGATCGTTCATGGCTCAATTGGAAAATTATGCTTGTTCCCTTGGGGTGTATTATTGGATCATTAGCAGGTGCACTTTTAAGTTCATTCATTATTAAAGATGTAAATTTAAAAGACTTAATTATGTTGTCACAAGGTTATGGCTTTTATTCTATGAGTGGCATTGTAGTTACGGAGTTGAAAAATGCGGAGTTGGGCAGTATTGCGCTAATGAATGACTTATTTCGAGAAATTATTGCGATTCTCTTAATGTATAGTATCGGTTGGCGTTATCCACGTTCTGCTATTTCTGCCGCCGCCGCAACGGCAATGGATGTTACTTTACCCATGGTCAAACAAGCTTGCGGTAATAACTTTATTCCTCATGCCATGGTGAGTGGTTTTATATTGTCTATACTTGCACCAATTGCAATCAGTATTTTGGCTGCATTTTAATATGTTTAGCATCCAAGTTAATGGCTTTGAAAGCTTATATATAAAAAGCTGACCTAAGTCAGCTTTTTGATAACCAAAAATTAAAGACTTGCCAAAATATCACGTAAAGTTTGATTTGGATTTTTTGATTGTGTAATAGGACGACCGATCACTAAATGTGTAGCACCATCTTGCATAGCTTGTTGCGGCGTAACAATTCGTTTTTGATCATCAGCATTTGAGCCCACTGGGCGAATGCCCGGTGTAACTAAAGAAAATTCAGGCGATAGCACTTCACGCAACATTTTTGCTTCTTGTGCAGAACACACTATTCCGTCTAGCCCACTTTGTTCAGTCAACTGAGCAAGACGTCTAACCTGCTCGAAAGGTTCAATATCTAAACCAATATCTTTTAAATCTTCACGACCCATTGAAGTCAACACAGTAACCGCAATCAATTGAGTTGGGTAATTACCTGCCTTTAATCTCTCTACACAGGTTTCCATCATTTTCCGCCCTCCCGATGCATGCACATTCACCATCCACACACCTAAGTCTGCCGCAGCACAAACCGCCTGTGCAGTGGTGTTGGGAATATCATGAAATTTAAGATCTAGAAAAACTTCAAAGCCTTTATCCTGCAATACTTTTACAACGGAAGGCCCTGCATGAGTAAAAAGCTCTTTACCTACTTTTACACGACAGAGTGATGGATCAAGTTGATCTGTAATTGTTAAGGCGTCATATTGGCTTTTAGCATCTAAGGCAACAATGATACTCAAGAGTCTACTTCCATCACTTAAAAAGAAGTTAGATTATAAAGTGGTTTATTGAAAACTGTAACTTTATTCAAGTTTTAAAAATTTAATTTTAATTATTCAATGTCTCAGTACCTTTCAAAGATTTTTATCATAAAAAAAGCCTGCTATCAACAAATTGAATAGCAGGCTTGACTCATTCAAATGCTTATAAAGGAAAAGAACCCTTATCTTCAGGATGAATATCTAAAACCGTTTTTTCATGACGATTATGCGCAGCGGCTTCTGTCGCAGCCAATTGAGCAGATTGAATCTGTTCTTTACGGAGGTATTCAATGTCTTTACGTAATCGTTTAATTTCCCAGTTCTTTTGAAAGACTCGAAAAATTTGTACACCTAACAATAAGCCCAATACCAGCCCTAAAGCTAATGTTAATAACAGCAACAAACCTAAGCGCATTGCAGGAACTTGGGTGAATAACATATCTACAGTAACTTCAGTTCCATTTTGTAGAACCAAAGCCAACGAATAGCCAAACAGTACAATTAATAAAGCGACCAATACATAACGCATAGAACACCCCTATTTAGAATTTTTTTATTCACCAGCAGAATCATTTACTGCATCACGCAATGCTTTACCTGGCTTAAAATGTGGTACTGCTTTTGCTGCGACCTCAACAGATTTACCTGTTTTCGGGTTACGACCCACTCGTGGATCACGATGATGTAAAGCAAAACTACCAAAACCACGAATCTCTATACGATTATCAGACGACAATGCAGCTATCATTTGATCAATCATAATTTTAACCGCTTCCTCAACTAAAGGTTCTGCCAAGTGCGGGTTTTTAAGAGAAATTCGCTCTATTAAGTCAGACTTATTCAGTGCTTCCGTAGTCATCTGAGACCTCTTTAATTATCAAGCTATTATATACATGATCCGATAATAACCTGTTTAAATACAAAACGGTAGCGTAATAAGTTAATACTACGCTACCGTTTACAGTATTTGTGTAAAAAGTATCAGTTAATTTACATTAACAATACTTTTAAACGCCTACTTAGTGGTTCATTTGAGCTTTGATCAAATCACCAATGGTTTTAGGACCATTTTCTGTAGAAGTAGTTGCTGTTTTTAAGTTAGCAACTGCTTCTTTTTCTTCAGCTTCGTCTTTCGCTTTGATAGACAAGTTGATAGAACGAGATTTACGATCTACGTTGATGATTTTAGCTTCAACTTCTTGACCAACTTCAAGGAACTTAGTTGCATCTTCAACACGATCGCGATTGATTTCAGATGCTTTAAGTGTCGCTTCAACTTCGTCAGCTAACTTAATTGTTGCGCCTTTAGCATCAACTGCAGTTACAGTACCTTTAACAAGCGCACCGCGTTCGTTCGTTGCCAAGAAATCATTGAACGGGTCATTGTTCATTTGTTTGATACCAAGGCTAATACGATTGCCTTCAGCATCTACAGACAAGATAACCGCTTCAACAGTGTCACCCTTCTTGTAACGACGAATAGCTTCTTCGCCTTGTTCATTCCAAGAAATATCAGACAGGTGAACTAAACCATCAATGCCGCCCGGTAAACCAATGAAGATACCAAAGTCAGTGATAGATTTGATCGTACCAGAAACTTTTTCGCCTTTGTCATGGTCTTTAGCAAACTCTTCCCATGGATTAGCACGAGTTTGTTTGATACCCAAAGAAATACGACGACGTTCTTCATCAACTTCAAGAACCATAACATCAACTTCATCACCAATCTGAACAACTTTAGATGGGTGGATGTTTTTGTTTGTGTGATCCATTTCTGAAACGTGTACTAAACCTTCAACGCCTTCAGCGATTTCAGCGAAACAACCGTAGTCAGTCAGGTTAGTTACGCGCGCTTTAACGATTGAACCTTTAGGGTAACGGTTCATGATCGCTAACCATGGATCTTCGCCAAGTTGTTTAAGACCTAGAGAAACACGGTTACGTTCGCGGTCGAATTTAAGTACTTTAACAGTAACTTCTTGACCCACTTCAACAACTTCTGAAGGGTGCTTGATGCGTTTCCAAGCCATGTCAGTGATGTGAAGAAGACCATCAATACCGCCAAGATCAACGAATGCGCCATAATCAGTAAGGTTCTTAATCGTACCTGTAACTGTTTGACCTTCTTCAAGCTGAGCAAGTAGTGCTTCACGGTCAGCTGAAGATTCAGCTTCCATAACAGCACGACGAGATACAACAACGTTATTACGTTTAGCATCAAGTTTGATTACTTTAAACTCTAACTCTTTACCTTCAAGGTGAGTTGTATCACGGATAGGACGAGTGTCTACCAAAGAACCTGGTAAGAACGCACGTACTGGACCGATGTCTACAGTGAAACCGCCTTTAACTTTACCAGAAATAACGCCAGTAACGATTTCGCCATCTTCAAAGATTTTTTCAAGCTTAGTCCAAGTTTCAGCACGTTTCGCTTTTTCACGTGATAAAACTGTTTGACCCATACCGTTGTCAAGTGCTTCAACAACAACATCAACAGTATCGCCAATTTGAACTTCAAGTTCACGTTGGTCGTTTAAGAATTCAGCGCGGTCAACAATACCTTCTGATTTAAGGCCAGTGTCAACTGTTACCCAGTCAGAATCGATGTTTACAACAACGCCTTGGATGACAGCACCCTTTTCAACGTTGAAATTTAATTCGCTTTCTTCAAAGAGGGCTGCAAAAGATTCGGTCATGATATACCTGATATGTCAGCGGTCTTGGATCAGACAAGGCCGGTTTAATTAAGCTTCCACATAGTCCGTAATAAACTGATCTAGCTATGCTTTAGCTGAAAATTCTTTAATTCACTAATTGCTGGTCAACAAATCTAGTCATTAACTTAAACACTTGATTGATGTTCAATTCTGAACTATCAATGATGTAAGCATCAGTTGCTGGCTTGAGTGGCGCGACTGCTCGCTCCATATCTCGTTTGTCTCTAGCTTGTATATTAGCTAAAATATCCTTTATTTTAACATCTAGCCCCATACCCTGCAACTGCTTTAAACGTCGCTCGGCTCGAGACTCAGCAGATGCAGTTAAGTAAATTTTGGCTTGCGCTTCTGGAAAAATAGTAGTTGCCATATCTCGTCCATCTGCTACCAATCCAGGTGCTTGTACAAATGCACGTTGTCGATCAAAAAGTGCCTGCCTAAGCTCTGGAATGATGGCAACTTTTGAAGCAAACTCTCCAACACGCTCTGTGCGAATAGTTTGAGTAACATCTTGCTTATCAAGCCAAACCTCAGTTCCAACATCACTTGTAACAAATTTTATATCTAATTTTTTTGCAATTTCAGTACATAAGTCAATTTTTGAATCCAAACAATCCAATAAATTCTGTTGATGTAATGACAAGCCTAAAAGACGATATAGCGCGCCAGAATCTAATAAATGAAACTGATAATATGCTGCCAATTTAGCCGCAAGCGTACCCTTTCCTGAACCACTTGGGCCATCAATTGTAATAATATTTACTGTCATTGCTGTTCCGCCATTACTTATACAGTCTTTGCGAGTTTTGAAAAGCCAAGTTTAATCGCAGATTTTAGCTGTGCAAGGATTATTTGACTCACAAAAGGTGCACGTGCTTGTAATTCAATTGTATAAGTGACTAAAGTTTTATTCTCATTTATTGCATCAAACTCAATAATCCCCAAATGATGTTTGATTAGAGGATTTTTAATAATCTGATATTCAATTCTTTGATTAACGTCCATACGTGTAATTTGTTCTTGCAAAGGTTTAACAGGGCCAAACCCCATGCGACGAACTGACCCCACACCATCAGGACGTTCAGGATCTGTAGAGTCTTTAACTCTTTCAACCTGAATCGGTGCAAAGGCAATATTATAAGTGGCATGTTTAGATAACAAATTAAATATTTGCTCAATCGGTGCATTAAATTCTTTTTTAACCTGAATAGACTTCATGGTTTAATCCAACTCTTATTTGACAATGATTATTGTCATTGTATTTTACATATATTAGATCAATGATTCTGATCATTTAAGGACTTTTCTTGTAATTTATTTATTTTTTTTTGCTCACGGCGCATCTTAAAAAAATCACTCAACTGTTGAGAACACTGTTCATTCAAGCACCCGCCAGAAAAATCAAACTGATGATTATAATAACCTGTTTCTAATAACTTTCTTGCACTGACCAATGAACCTGCTTTAGTTTCAGTCGCGCCAAACACAACCCGACTAATACGTGCATGAATTAAAGCCCCAACACACATAGTACAAGGCTCTAAAGTCACATATAAAACAGAATCTTCGGGGAGTCGATAATTATTGAGGTGATTGCATGCTTGACGTAGCGCCTGTACTTCCGCATGAGCCGTTGGATCATTCAATGAGATAGGCGCATTATAACCTGCGCCAATAATCTTATTTTGACTGACAATCACCGCCCCGACAGGGATTTCTTGTTTCGAGGCGGCAATGCCCGCTTGCTGATAAGCAAACTGCATCCATTCCTCATCTGACAATGGTGTTTCAAAGGTCATACTGAACTAATTACACCATAATGCTTTAAAAGATTATTCCAACTTTCAATTTTAGTCACAGGCGGGTAATCAGACAAAATCGACTTTAACGAAAAATCTGCACCTTTTTTCCATTCTGGAGACAAATCTTTGTCGACCAAACGAGCCCGTACACCTTCGACAAAATCGGGGTGACGAATCTTCCAGTCTGAAATTTGAATTTCAAGTTCAAAGATTTCATTCCAAGAATGTACTTGCTTGCCCCACTGCCATAGCAACCAAGTTAAAGCAGCAGTAGTCGGTGAACCTTTTTGCAAATTTTCACTTGCTTGACGCAACCAGTCACTACGCGCATCACTTAAACCAATGATTGATTCATAATCATGCTCAAAGTTTACACCTCGACAAACACTATGAATCACATCCAAAGAATTTTGCAAAGGACCTGGGCCTACAGGGCGATGCATACCATTCAATGTGTCATCAATTGCACGAAAATCTCCTGCTGGATAGTGATCCCAATCAATATTGAGCACTTTTTGTAACACATTATCGCGTTGTGCATCACAAATATGAGTCGCCCAACCAATACCGTAGGCACCTGCCGCAGTCATAATCGAGCCTGTAAGTCCTGTAAATAGGCCAATTGCACCCCGATCTGCTAAGAAACGTGTAGCACCTACATCGGGATAAAGCCCAATATTAATTTCTGGCATAGCTAAGCGTGAATATGGAGTCACCAAACGGAAAGGTGCTGCCATGAATAGGCCTAATCCGCCCCCCATGACATAACCTTCGCCCCATACCAATACAGGTTTAGCATAGTTATGTAATAGCAAGTCTAAAGCATATTCTTGTTCAAAGAATTTATTTGCAGTTTCCACTTCATCATTAATCACCAATTGACGAAGTTTGCGCACATCTCCACCCGCACAAAATGCTTTTGGCGTGGTTGAATCCAACCAAATCGCTTTTACTGCATCATCGAGGTGGAAATCTTGAAACACATCTAAAAGTGCCGTAACAATTGATTCATCTAATGCGTGTAAAGATTTTGGCCGATTAAGACGAACAATGCGCCAGCCATTTTTTGCTTCTTCAACAATAAGATCGGGATGATAACTTTTTAATTCAGGAGATTGTGTCATGCGTCCAGCTGCCAGTTTATAGGCTCAATGCCATTTTGTTTCAGATAATTATTTGTTTTTGAAAATACTTTACATCCAAAAAAACCACCACGATTTGCAGCAAGTGGTGAAGGATGTGCAGCTTTTAGAATCAAATGCTTATTTGGATCGATTCGTTGTCCTTTTCGTTGTGCATATGCTCCCCAAAGGATAAACACAATATGTTCACACTGCTCATTTAACACATCAATCACATGATCGGTAAAATCTTCCCAACCCTGTTTTTGATGTGAAGTTGGCTGACCTGCTTCAACAGTCAATACACTATTCAGTAGTAACACGCCTTGTGTCGCCCAATCTGTTAAATTTCCGTGTTTTGAAATAGGAATATTCAGATCAGTATTTAATTCATGAAAAATATTACGCAATGAAGGCGGTAACGCAAGCCCTTTTTGCACTGAAAAACTTAAACCATGTGCCTGATTTGGACCATGATAAGGGTCTTGCCCAATAATCACGACTTTAACATGGCTTAAAGGCGTTGTATTAAGCGCATTAAAAATAAGTGAACTGGGCGGATAAATCAATTTATCGGCATTTTTTTCTGCCACCAAAAACTGCTTTAATTCTTCCATTTTCGTGCTAAGCAAAAACTCACTTAACGCACTTTTCCAACTTGCATCTAACTGAATTTTATCAAGTTGAGACTGCTGTTGTTCCGTAAAAGCCATACTTGCTTCCTAATCCTTTTTAAACATAACCAAGATAGACTCACTTCAAACAGGAACTTGAAGATCTACACTTGGATTTTGGAATTTTATTCCTTGTTTTAATTTTTCATACATAGCTGGATCTAACCATTCTGCTTGGACTTGCTCAGAAAATATAATTTGCTCTAGCTTTAATAGCCCCATTTGCTCATTTTCAATATCTTCAATAAAGCTTTGCGCATAGCCTGTATCTGTTTCATGTACGATAACAGAATAAACCTCAACATCACCTTCCCCATTTTGAGTAATGGTAGAAACTAATATTTGCTGAGCTAAATAGAAGAAAATTCTTGAAAACTGTTCCGCAGACGGTGAAACAGGTAAAGATACCCAACGAGCACTAAATTTTTTGCAGGCCTCAATATAATCAGCATCATCTTGTTGCCAAAAACAAATTGCATGATCAAAGCTGTCAAAAATATCTTTGATCAGTCCTTTTAACAGGCCAAAATCGTAAACCATTTGTCCATGATCTAATTTTGAAGCCTTAAGCAGCAATTCAACTTTATAGCTATGACCATGAATCGAGCGCTTACAACGATCAGATGTGCAGTTACGCACAATATGAGCATTTTCAAACTTAAATAACTTACGAATTAACATATGTCGTAATGCAATCAGAAATCTGTGAATTAATTTTGATTATAAAGCAAAACTGAAAGGCTGCGCATTAATTTTACTGTTCAATACAATTGCTCAAATTCATACAACTTACAAAATAAAGTCGGTGCTATCATTTTAGCGTCATCAGGTAAATACAATTAGAATGGTGCCATACTTCGGTAAGCAACATAAACTGTCTTATCTTTACGGACCAAGTCACTACTGAACTGTCGTTTTCGCTCACTTAATATGACTTCAATACGTGCCTTAAAATAATTGGATTGGACACCTAAAAGATCATTTAATTCAGTACGAACTTCATTACCGACTTGTGCAAAAGGCTCAATGGCCCAGAGTTCACTGACATTGGAAAAATATTGTAAATTGGCTTGTCGCTGCTGTATAACTTGCTGAACTGCATTCACTTCTAACTTAGGGTCTAAACTTGCCAACAACACAGCAGAAGCTGTATTGATATTCAGTTTACTGTCTGTATTAGGTACGGTGGTGACATAATCGGCAATTTGTAAATATTTTTCACCCTCAAATCCTCGAACTAACTTAAGTTCTTCGACATGATGAAATTGAGTATTTGATGGTAAATAACTTGGCGATAGTCCTTGATAGTAATTTGCTTCCGCGCCCATCCCCCCAATCGTTTGGTCATCTGGATCTTGCCAATCAATCACAGCTTCACTTAATTTTTCTTGTAATCCTACCCGTAACAATAATTTTTCAAACCAAATTTTGGCAGGCAAATTGGGGGTACCATCAGCATTAACCAAACTATTTAAATTAAATTTTCCTGACTCATCTTGTATAGTGCCTGATACAAAACCATCTTCCACTGGAAAAGCAGGCATTGGTTTGGCCCAATTTTCTTGTAAATGATCTATATATGCTGCATTTTCTGCATCATCGACCAAAAGTTCAGAGAAAAAAACTTCCGCACTTTTAGCGTACATTAATGACTGATTTTGACGCATTAAATAAGCTGTATTTTCAGCAGTATTGGCTTGGCGTTTTACAATCGTTGCAGCAAGAATGGTTGCCAATGCCACCATGACTAAAATTGTGATTAAGGCAATTCCACGTTGCTGCTTCATGTATCTCTCTTTAATTTTGCTTTAATTCATGATTTGTTTAATTATTCTGACGCTGTTCTAGATAATCTGTATTCAATAAACTAAAGATCCATTCATATTCAACATCTCTCACTTTCAGCTTAATCTTAATTCCTTTGGGTAACTTCTGCTTCTGTACATTGTCAGTTAAATTTTCTGCTGATTCTGGCCATACAGTATTTTCATTTGGATTTAACACCACAACCTCAAACTGATCTACATCCCTCAGTAATACGCTGGATTCAGGCTGATCACGCCCACTCCGATTAAGATAACGATACTTTAAGCGATAAACTTTTTTTTCATCAGCACGATATTGATATTCTACTCGCTCATCGGGGGAAATCCCTTGCTGTAAAGGATCGGTTACCCCTGTTTTACTAAAGCTGAATGTACTATTTTGCAACACTAAAGCAGGCTGAATATCACTATTTACATTTGCAGTTAAAGGCACTGTTTGCACGGTATCACGTAAAACTTGCTGATAGGCTTCTTGTAATTGACCTAAATTTATTTCATGTTCAGCATTACGATCTTTCACTTTAATCAAATAATCAAAAACTTTCCATCCTAATGCCGAAAGCACTGCAAAAATCGCAATTGCCACCAGCAACTCAACCAAGGTAAAACCTGAACGAGGATGAATTAAACAACGCTTTTTTTGTGTACAAGATCGACAATTATGCTGTGTTTGTGACATTTTATTTTTTTTATTTTTCAGCTGCATTACACTTTAGCCTTGTAGTTAAAAAAAACTAGATGCGTAATTCCTGCTTGCACTTTTCCTGAGTCTACATTCAATAAGCTCACTTGTACTTCTATACGCTGTACATTTGGACTAATGGTGGATTGCGCAGATTTATCAATTTGCCACACTTCTCCCTGCTGTGTGCTTTGTTCTGATTGTGTTCCTTGCAACCACTCTTGATTGATTTCCATATTCGCCACTTCATTTAAAGCGACAAATTGTGCTTTCGTCCGTAAAATTGCATTTGCAGTGGCTTGAGTATATTGCATTGCCACTTTTGTCAGAGCAATTGCGGCAGTGGCAAAAATAGCCAACGCCACCATGACTTCAAGTAGAGTAAATCCTAAAGCACGACGAGATCTAAGCATAGGAGACAGTTTAAAGCGATGAGAGCATGAATTTTGCCCATTGTCATGCGTTGAATATTGTTTCGCAACCAAGCAAGGCAAAAAATTCGCTCTAGAGTATTTAGCTTGCATTTATTTTGCCTAAATAATCAATCTCTATTTCTTCTCCAATGGGCCGCTGTTCAAAATAAAACTGTATTCGTACAGGTTTTGCTTCCCCATTACCAAACCACATTAATTTAGGTGCATTGGCTTGAATCAAATCTTGATTGTTGGCATTTTCGTATTGCCGATCAATCGCTTGAATATTGAATGAAACCTGATCGGGTAAAGTACGCATCTTAAATCCAGTATAGTTTTGCCACTTTTGATTATCAGCGATTGTTGGCATCTGATCATTTTGACGGATAGAAGTAATATACTCATTCACACCATAACGAAATGGTGCTACATCGGTTGCAGGGAGTATATTCAACGCAAAAATTCGCGCTTGATCATTTGATTCACGATTTAATCGTGTTAAATCCATGAGAAAGACTTCACGCGCCTGCATGGCTTTTCGTTGATCGACACCACCGATATTACTTAAAACCAAAGACGCCATGAGTGCCATAATGACAATCACCACCATCAATTCGATAAGTGTAAAACCCTGATTTGACAATGGTCTCATGTGCTTCATTGCATACCTTTACAGCATTGATTGTGCAAAACTGATTTGCTTAGGCAGTGCCAATGCCTGATCGATATAAGCGACACGTAAAGTATCTCTTGAACCCATATAACGCTGATAAAAACTTGAATTCAATATAGCTGCGGCACCATGTGTTAAAGCCCAAATAGAGGCCAAATAGTCACGCACGGACATAATACTTTGAAGAGACTCTAAATAACTTTCAGTCATACGAATAATAATACGTAAACGCTGCTTTCTAATTTGATAGAGTTCACTGAATAAATGATGAATACCCACACCAGTGGTCGATAAACGCTCTTCGATTTGATGAAAAAGCACTGTACGCTCTGGATGATGCAGATTATGCAACATAAAAAAAGCCAAATGTTCTGGAAATGCTTTGTCTGAATCTTTGATCATTTCGAGCAACATTTTTTCATTGCGAATAATTAAAAGAATATACAGCTCATCTTTACTTTGAAAGTGCTTATACAACGTTCCTTTTGCCAGATCGAGTTCCGCTGCTAACGCATCAAGCGTCATGCCCGATTCGCCATTTTCTAATAATAGTTGCTCTGCAACTTGAAAAATTAATGCTTCTCTTGCTCGAAACTGAGCCTGTCGATCCATCTTCACGCTATGACTCTCTTCTACACTTGTATCAATTCAAACTATTTATTTTAAATTAAGGAGATTTTCAAAATTTTGCATGGTGATCGCTGCAATTTCCTCAACAGACTTATCATATACATGGCTTAAGGCTTTTGCTACATAAGGAACGTATTTTGGTTCATTGGCTTTACCTCTATAGGGCATAGGTGCCAAGTACGGACTATCCGTTTCAATTAATAGCCGATCAAGTGGAACTTGCTTAGCGACATCGCGTAAATCTTGCGCATTTTTAAAAGAAACAATACCGGAAAAGGAAACGTAATAACCGCAATCGAGTACTGCTTTAGCCGTTTCCCAATCTTCAGTAAAACAATGCAAAATACCATGCGTAGATTTTTCAGCACGAATGATATCTACAGTGTCGTGTTTGGCTGAGCGAGTGTGAACCACTACTGGTTTTTTCACGGTTTGAGACGCATGAATATGACGGGCAAAACAATCTTTTTGCTCTGCAATAAAATCCGTGCTGTGAAAATAATCTAAACCTGTTTCACCAATTGCCCATACTTTTTCACTTCGGGCTAATTCCACCAAATAATCCGTGCTTGCACGTGCCATAACATCAGGATCTTCACAGGGATGCACACCAACGCTGTATCCCACATCGGCATGCCGTGCTGCAATTTCAGCTAATGCAATATGATCATCCAAATTCACCGAAATACTCATAAATTTAGACACACCCGCTTGACGTGCCTGTGCCAAAGCTAAATCTAGATTGCCATCATAAGGCGTTAAATCCAACATGGTTAAATGGCAATGCGTATCTACAAACACGGTGAAATCCTAAAAGTAATGAAAGCTTACATAGTGTAACTACTTCGCCCTTCAGACTTAATACCTGCAAGTAACTTTTCAGCTTCTGATTTGTAATAAACACCTTTCTCACCGGAAAGTTGCATTCCAAAACCTTGTAATTTAATGCCGTTCTGTTTTTGTGAGATCCAGATCACTTTTCCTGTTAAAGGAATTTTTTGTGATTGATCAGGTAAAGTCGCCAACACAAAAACTTCTTCACCCATTTTAACAAGTTGTTTTGTTGGGACAAATAAACCACCGCCTACAACATAAGGCATGTAACTGGCATATAAAGTATCTCGATCTGGAATATTGGCCTGAATAATACCGCCCATACGTGGTTGCATGTTATTCCCTTTTTTTAATTTAAATATTCATTAGTTTTATACACAATTGATCAAGCACCAAATTGGTTTGCACATTCTGCTCAATAAATTGTTTTGATTGTTGCAAGTCTGAATAAACCTGAAATAAAAATGCCAGCGAATATTGCTCTGCCAATTCACCAAAATCCAAATCGGTATTTTTAACTTGTTGATTGAGCTTGACACAAATTAAATCGGACAACAAGTATTCAAACATTTGCGCAAAATCACTAAAACTTAAGTTTTTATTCCATTTCGTCGCAATTGCCATAGGCATATTTTTTTGTATCACTAATTTTTGCCAATCCATCAAAAATTCTTGTCTTTTTTGCAACCATTCCGCATTAGCCAATTTAAGCGCTTGTAGCGGCATATGATTCGATAAATTGAGCAATAGTTGTTTTTGTATGGGATCTAAATCAGACAAATTTTGATTCAAATATTCATCTGCCTGTGCGTCCGAAATACGATCCAAAGCATAATGTTGTAAACGGCTACGAATGGTGGCAGGCAATTTCAAATAATGTTCGGCCAACAAAATAATCATCGTCCGATCACCTGGCTCTTCTAAGGTTTTTAATAAAGCATTTGCAGAGGCAATATTGAGCGCTTCTGCAGGTTCAATCACAATCACTCGCCAACCATCTACTGTTTGCTGGACAAATGGCAATAAATCACGGATTTTTTCAATCTTAATTTTAGCATTTTGCTTTTTATTTTCTTCATCTGTACTGATATAAACGTAGTTGGGATGCGTGTCGGATTTGAGCCATAAACAACTGTTACATTCACCGCAAGGTACATTTTTAACATGCCGATTCAGACACAAAACCCATGCCAAAAAATATTGCGAAAATGCTTCCTTCCCACATCCTTTTTTGCCATAAAAAAGTAAACCATGCCCTATTTCTGGAAAACGCCCTGTTAAGGTATTCCAAATGGTTTGCTGCCATGGATAAACTTGAGCCAGACGCTCATTTTGCATTGTATTCGCATCATTTTGCATGGCATTTAAACCCAACCTGAACCCATATTTTATTCAAAGTGAGAAATATCCATGTGATTTAGACGATCTAAATCAGCTTGAGTATCTACACCGGGTGGTAAATTTGCCTCAGCAATGGCAATGGCAATACGATGACCATTTTCAAGAACACGTAATTGCTCTAAACTTTCAAGCCGCTCCAACATCCCCATATCCCAAGATACATATTCTTGTAGTAAATTTACTCGATACGCATATAAACCCAAATGTCGGTAAGCTTGAGTATGTAATTGCCGAACAGACTCTTTTGCTCCATCGCGATCATATGGAATGGTGGCACGACTGAAATAGAGTGCTTGGTTGTATTTTGACATCACCACTTTTACAATACTGTCACGCTCAAACTCAGCTAAGTTCTCAATCGGCTCACATAAAGTCGACATAGATGCTTCAGGTTGAGACTCTAAAAGTTGTGCTACTTGTTGCACCAATTGTGCAGGCAATAAAGGCTCATCTCCCTGCACATTGACAATAATATCTTCACTTGCCCAACCTTTTAATCGCGCAACTTCACTTAAACGATCTGTGCCAGAAGGATGATCTGCACTGGTCAACACAACATCGACACCCTCAGCGCGGCAGACCTCAGCAATACGCTCATTATCTGTAGCCACACATAAATCGTCAAAACCCAACACTTTTCTGGCTTGATCCACGACTCGTAAAATCATGGGACGCCCATGAATCTCAAGCAAGGGCTTACCTGGTAAACGTGAACTTGCAAAACGCGCAGGAATAACAATATGTTTCATAAGCTATAAACCTTAAGGAATTTGGATACCCAGTTGTTGTAATTGATGATGCAAAACATCATAACACTGTGCTGAAAGCTTAGCCTCGACTGGTACCACCCAAACCTCCCGCTTGAAATTTGAATGTTGTTTTAATAAGGGTAAAATTTTAACCGCATCTTTTTCTGTGGTAATGATTGGATAATCATCTTCAAACTCAAGATCATGAATTTCATACTCATAATGATCTGGAAACTCGTGACACTGAAATGGATGAATACCAATTGAAGCTAAAGTTTGATAAAAACGCTGCGGAAAACCAATTCCAACCACTGCATAGAAATGATGTTCAGGATAAAAAGGTTTACTTCCAACTGCATTTAACAAATAAGGTAAAGCCACTTCTAAGTGCATATTCAAAGCTGAGGTAGGTTCTGCTGCATGCTCAATCACTGTACCCGTCTTTAAGCGGCTGGGAGGTTCTCGTAAATATCCTTCTGGTAATAATTTCTGATTACCTAAGCCCCGATTTTGATCTAAGACAATCCATTCAATTTGTCGTGCAAGTGCCAAGTGCTGCAAGCCATCGTCACTGATAATTAAATCTAAACAATGTCGAGATAATAAGCTTTCAATACTGTGCTGACGATTTGACCCTACCACCATAGGCACCCCTGTAGATTGAACAATTAAACAGGGCTCATCTCCGACGACTTCAGGATCAGATTCTAAATTAACGCAGGCTGGGAAAGGTCCATTCCCTCCATATCCACGACTAATGACACCTACTCGAATATTTAGACTGTGTAAATGATTGACTAAATGAATTAATAATGGTGTTTTACCACTTCCACCCACAGTAATATTACCAATCACCATCACAGGGACAGGTGCTTGATAACTTGACTTAATCCCAACTTGATACATTTTTTTATTAAGTAAAAAACCACTACGATAAAGCCATGACAAAGGTCGCAGCACAATTAACCATTTTGCTTGTTTATTCCAGGCATCTTGAATGAACTGTGCAAATGACATAAATCAATTTTCCTCAAAATTACGTTGGTGCAATTGATAATAAGCACCATGCTGAGCAAGTAATTCTGCATGTGTACCTTGCTCAACAATTTCACCTTTATCCATAACCACAATACGATCAGCATTTTCAATGGTCGATAAACGATGAGCAATCACAATAGTGGTACGATCCTGCATAGCAGCATCAAAAGCTTGTTGAATAAAATACTCAGATTCATTATCCAGTGCACTGGTCGCTTCATCTAAAATTAAAATGGGCGCATTTTTCAAAATAGCACGTGCAATTGCAATTCGTTGGCGTTGTCCACCAGACAAGTTCAAACCCTGTGCACCTAATTGGGTATCATAGCCTTGCGGTAAAGCGAGAATAAAGTCATGCGCGTATGCCGCTTTTGCTGCTGCAATAACATCTTCATCAGGTGCATTTTCAAGTTGACCATAGGCAATATTTTCACGAACAGTTCGATTAAACAAAACAACTTGTTGGTTCACCATCGCAATTTGGGTGCGCAAGGTATTGATGTCCAAATCTTGAATATCGATTTGATCCAAATAAATATGTCCTGAACTGACTTCCTGAAAACGTAACAATAAATTAACTAAAGAGCTTTTGCCAGCACCTGAACGTCCAACCAAGGCAACTGTTTCACCCGATTTCACCTTTAAATTAAAGTTATGAATTGCTTGATGGCCATCTGCATAGGTCAGATTCACCTCTTTAAACTCAATATTCCCGTGTAATACTGGTGTCAAAAGGCCTTGTTTTTTCTCTTCAGGTAAATCCAGTAATTCAAATACCGAATGAGCAGCCGCCATACCGCGTTGTAACTTTTCATTGACATCTGTCAAAGCCTTGATGGGCTTACTCAACATACCTGCTGCAGTAATATAGGCAACAAATTCACCAGCACTGGTATCACGTAAAATTTCTGGACGTAACGCGATCCAGATAATAATACCCATTGCAATCGACATAATAAATTGTACAACTGGACTATTGAGCTGTTGTACCACCACCATTTTTAAACCACGTTTTAAATTTTCTAATGATTTATCTCGAAAACGTGTTTGTTCATAGGTTTGACCGCCAAAACCTTTTACAATTAAATGACCATTTACAGTTTCTTGTACCACGTGGTTCACATCACCCATAGTATCTTGAACTTGCAAAGACAATTTACGCATCCGCTTAGACGCTTGACGAACCAAAAGCCCCATGAATGGTGCAAAAATAAGAATCACCAAGGTTAGACGCCAATTTGAATAAATCAGATATCCCAGCAAACCGATCGCGATCAAACCTTGCTGTACAATCGTTTTGAGTGATTCTGATGAAGCAGCCGTAAGCTGTTCCACGTTGTACATAATTTTAGCTGTAATATGACCACTGGTATTATCTAAATAATACTGTGAAGGCAGTTTGAGTAATTTTGCAAATACTTCTTGGCGAATATTAAACACTAAATTTCGTGAAATGACAGCGGTGTAATAGCCCCCAATAAAGGAACCCACGCCACGAAAAAACATCAACAAAATAACTAAAAAAGGAAAGATAGAAGTAAAGCCCTGATCCCTATGCTGAATCGCAGTAATGATTTTTTCTAATAACTTTGCAATCGATACTTCTGTTGCAGCACTAATTGAAAACCCGATAAAAACCAATATTGCTACACCCCAAAAGGGTTTTAAATACCCCAACAGACGTGTATAGACTTTAAAATCTTGATTCACTCATAACCCCTAGACGGAACTTTAGTACTGATATTAATATTAACAAATCCTAATTGCCCTGCAACATCCATGACACGAATGACATCTTGATGGGTCGCTTTGGCATCTGCGGCAATCACAAACATTAAATCACGGCGTTCATTCGAAATCTGTTTAATTGCAGTATTCAAATCTGCTACATCTTTACTGGCAATAGATTGCCCATTAATTGAATAATGTCCTGAAGCATCGACTACCACTTCTACTTTTTGCTCAAACTGCTTGGGCGGAACACCTTGCGCATCAGGCAAAGTTAAATTCATACGACTAAATTGACTAAAAGTCGTCGACAGCAATAGAAACACCAAAATAAACAATAAACAATCAATCATAGGGGTGAGGTTAATATGAATATCTTCGACTTGTGTGCGTTTGAACTTCATATTATGCCTTTACCCTGCTTTTCTCATGTCTTGCTCTTCATCTGTTAAATTTTGATAGAACAGTGCTGCATGAAATAAAGTCGACTGTTGTTCAAGCTCGGCAATATATTCTTGTACTAAGCGTTGAAAATAGCGATAAGCAAACAGAGCAGGAATAGCAATAAACATACCTGCAGCTGTGGTAATTAAGGCTTTTGAAATCCCAGGAATCATCATGGTTGGATTACTATTATTCCCTAAATCGATCACCAAGAAAGATTCAATAATCCCCAAAACCGTTCCTAGTAAGCCCAAAAGTGGCGCAACAGCACTTAATGTTCCTAAAAAATTAATATTTTTTTCAAGGTAACCAATTTCTTGAGATGCTGTACTTTCCATTTGAGCACGTGCAAATTGCTCATTGTGCTGTTTACTCTGAAATCCTGCTGCAAAAATGCGGCCTAAAGTACTGTTTTTTAATGCTTGGTCTTGTTGTAGTTTTTGAATAACTGTTTCTATACTCTGATTAGAGTTCAGCAACAAATTTTTTGGTAAAATTAGTGATTTTTTTAATCGAATAAAGCGTTCAAGCGTAATTGCAACGGTAAAAATTGAACACAATACAAGAGGCAGCATGAGCCACCCACCTGCCTTGACCAGTTCCCACATGTGTTATCCCCAATACATTTAAAATTATTCTGCAAAACAGATATTTAAAATACCATCCAACTCATCGAGTGAATGATACTGAATCACAAGTTTGCCCTTGCCTTGCTTATTATGATCGATTTTAACATCTGCGCTAAAACGTTCAGCTAACCGCTGAGTCAACTGTTGGATATCTGGTGCGATATCCACTTTGTTTTTTTCTTGTTTTGGGGTATTTAAATCTCGAACCCATTGCTCTGTCTGACGTACTGATAAACTTTTTTCAATCACATATTCAGCAACTTTAAGTTGATCTTTAGCTTTTAATGTCAGTATTGCGCGTGCATGCCCCATATCCAGCAGACCTTGCTGCATAAAGTCTTTTACTTCTTCAGCCAAAGACAATAAGCGCAATAAGTTACTTACCGTCGTCCTTGCTTTCCCCACAGTATCCGCAATTTCTTGATGACTTAAACCAAATTCTTCATGAAAACGTTGTAGTGCCATGGCTTGATCAATCGGATTTAAATCTTGGCGTTGAATATTTTCAATCAGTGCCAAAGCAATTGCAACCTGATCGGATAAATCACGCACAATGGCTGGAATTTCGGTTAAGCCTGCAAGCTGTGCAGCACGCCAGCGACGTTCACCCGCAATAATTTCGTAAGGGAATTTTTCATCATCAATTGGACGAATGACAATGGGTTGCATTACTCCATGTTTTTCAATGGATGCTGCCAGCTCTTGAAGTTCTGGCTCATGAATAAAGCGACGTGGCTGATATTCGCCACGTTTCAGTAAATTTACATCTATTTGTTTTAATTGCCCATGATCTAAACCCTGAGCTTCCATTTGTAATTTTTCTTTTTGAATTGAACCCAGTAAGGCATCTAAACCACGACCTTTTGCTAATCCGCGTTTTTTTGTGGTCATGCTTTAATTCCTTTTTTTACTTTGCTTTTTTTTAACATTTCAGCCGCTAAATTTAAGTAAGCCACTGCACCTTTTGAACTTTTTTCAAAATAAATGATCGGCAATCCATGTGCTGGTGCTTCGGCTAATCGAACATTCCGCGGAATCACGGTGTCATACAATTTCTTGCCAAAATATTGCTCAAGCTCTTCTGAAACATCGCGTGTTAATGCATTACGCGCATCATACATCGTACGCAATACACCCACAATGTGTAGGTCAGGATTCAATGCTTGCTGAATGCGATCAATGGTTTGGGTTAAATCTGCTAGTCCTTCAAGTGCATAATATTCACATTGCATTGGAATAAGAACACTATGCACTGCTGTAAGTGCATTCACCGTAATTAAGCTCAAACTGGGTGCACAATCAACAATAATATAATCAAAAGCGTGTTCGATTTCTTTTAGTGCTTCTCGCAGAATAAATTCACGACCTTCTTGTTCGGCAATCGCAAGCTCAACCCCAGCTAAATCACGGTTCGCACCTAATACCTTATAACCGACTTCAGCTTTGCTGATTGCAGTTTCAATAGGCACTTCACCCAATAAAACATCAGTGACAGAGTATAAAAGATCATTTTTTTGGATACCAGAGCCCATAGTAGCATTTCCCTGTGAATCCATATCCACCAGTAAAACGCGCTTCTTTAAGACTGCTAACGATGCTGCCAAATTTACTGCGGTTGTGGTTTTACCAACACCACCTTTTTGGTTCGCAATCGCAATAATTTGTACCATGGTCACCCCAATTCTTTCAAAATAATTAAATATGTTTCAACAAAAGTAAATGACGTTGCTCATCTAGTCGTGGAACCTGTAAAGCAATAATTTCGCAGCTAAATTCTTGTTTAATGGTCGCAATCTCATCTTCAGGAACCAAACCTTTCATAGAAGCAATAATACTCTGTTCATGCATATATGGTTTCGAAGCAGCTACAAAATCAGTGAGTGAAGCAAAAGCACGACTGGTAATAACATCAAATTTTCCCAAATCATGAATACTGTCTTCATTTTCAACTCGGGTTTGCACTGCAATTACATTTTTTAATTTTAGATCTGCAATAAACTGTTTCAAAAAACGAATTTTCTTACCATTAGAGTCGAGCAAAACACATTCCCGCTCTGGTTGACACAGTGCAATGATCATGCCGGGCATACCACCACCCGTCCCAATATCGAGCAAACGTCCCTGAGGCAAGTCTTTTAAAATGCTTAAGCTATCCAGTAAATGCTTGACTAACATTTCCTTTGGATCACGAATTGCAGTCAAATTATAAGCTTTATTCCATAGCACCAAAGCATCTTGATATTTGAGAAGTAAATTTAAAGCCTCATCACTGAGTGCTAAACCCAAAGTCAGACTACCCTGCTTAAGCTCTTGAAAAAACGTATGCATATACAATAAATGCCCCGAAAAGTTAGGTGAAGTATACCGACTTATCTGCAAAGTCATAGTAGCGAGCGCTTAGTGAATATGCACTTAAACGCAGTTGTCTTGCTTAATTTGTTGATCTAATGCTTTTAATCTCTCTGGAGTGCCCACATCCACCCAAATTGCATTCATTTTTGACGCAGAAACTTTTTGTTCAAGCATGGCTTGTTTCAGCAATGGTGCGAGAGGACGCTTACCTTCATCTAAACCCATAAACATTTTAGGATGAATCACTGCAACACCACTATAGGTCAGCGCTTCACCTTGCTGTTGCTGCTCAAAAGTATAACCTCGCCCATGAGAAAGAATAAAATCACCCTGTGGGTGTTGTACTGGGTTAGCGACAAAAACAAGATGCGCTAAATCACCTTCTAACTTCACATCCAATAAGGATGAAAAATCCATACTGGTCCAAACATCACCATTGACCAAAATAAAAGGTGTGTCCCCTAACAAGGGTAAAGCACGAATAATGCCACCAGCAGTTTCTAGCCCCTCACCTTCATGTGACCATAAAATATTGACTCCAAATTGTGAACCATCTCCTAAAGCTGTCGCAAGTTTTTCACCCAGCCAAGCAGTATTAATCACAATTTCAGTTACACCTATTTTTTTTAGTTTTTCAATATGCCAAACAATGAGTGGTTTATCTCCGACTTCTAGCAAAGGTTTTGGCGTATGTAAAGTTAAGGGGCGCATACGATTGCCCATGCCTGCTGCTAAAATCATCGCTTTCATCAGACCACAACCTCATACGCACCATACTTGGCTTCGAATTTAGGCATGACTTTATTCTGAAGGAATTGCATAAAAGGCTGGATTTCTGCATAAGGCTTACTTTCCTCAAGCAAATACCACATGACGCGCGGTAAATCTTTCAAATAACCAGTTTTTCCATCTCGCTCAAATAGACGCACAAAAATGCCTAAAATTTTGAGATGACGCTGAATGGCCATAAAGTCAGCATCGCGTTTAAATTGTTCAAAGTCACGATCTTGTTTTGCCGCTTCTGGCAATAAATCATAAAAGACTTTAAACCAGTGATAAACACGCCCTGCATTCCATTGCACATATGCATCACGTGTAATTGAAATTAAATCGTAAGTATCTGCACCAATTACAGCATCTTGAAAATCAATCACGCCCAAATCAGTTTCAGATTCAATTTTCATCAAATTACGACTATGAAAATCTCGATGAACAATCACTTGTGGTTGTGCCAGTGCAGCATTGGCTAAAATAGCAAAACTACGTTTAATCAAAGCTTCTTCGTCTTGAGTTGGCTGAATATTGAGGGACGGTAACATCCACTCCGTCAACAATTCCATTTCAGAAGTTAATTTCTCATAGGAATAGTTGGGAAAGTTTTTTGTGCCATCAATTGCCTGCAATTCAATTAATTGCTTAAAGCTTTGCGCATAATAATCATCTACCGAATCATTATTTAATAAAGTAGACAGCAAAATATCGCCAAAATCTTCAAGCAATAAAAAACCTTGTACTAAATCTTTGGCAACAATATGCGGTACACGGACACCATGTTGATCGAAAAACTGGTCAATCGTCACAAAAGGCCCACAATCTTCTTTTTCTGGTGGTGCATCCATAAGCATAAATGTTTTATTATTCAATTTAATTCGTGCGTAACGACGGAAACTTGCATCGCCTGACAAAAAATTAATTTCAAATTGATCTGAATTAAGTACAGATGTAACCCATGTTTGTATCAATTGTTCACGTTGTGTATTCATTTGCGATAAATTCTAAAACAGGCTGAGTTTTTAAAGTACTAAGTGTAGCCACTTATAAACTTTTTCTCTATGATGCGAGAATAATTAATTGTGATTAAGCATACTTGGTTAATGAGACAAATGAAGCATCAGTTCAAATTTAATCCTCTAGCGACTGCTATTTTAACGCTTTTATGTGGCAGCTCGATTTCAAGCTATGCTGAGTCTACACTTCCAGCTTCGAATACCGACAACCAAAAAATGAAAGCCAGTATTCAGGAAGCTTATCCTGGACAACAGTTTTTTGAACAATACTATGTCGATAAATCTTCGCCAGAAGCACAGCAACGCCAAGCACACCATTTAAGCTCTGCCTACTGTCAAGGTGCTTGGGTCACCCCAATTAGTCCAGATATTAAAGCAGTGGAAGCATCCGAAGCCACCTCTGTTGTGACTGCAGATTATGGGCATTATGACCCCAATGGTGATTCTATTCTTGAAGGCAATGTTTTGATTGACCAACAAGGTCGTCAAATTCGTGCTGATAAAATCACCATCGATAAGTCTCAAACTTTTGCCAATGCAGAAGGTCGAGTGCAAATGGCTCAAGCGGGCTTACTCGCCCAAAGCGATCAAATTAATTACAATTTAAAAACACAACAAGGCGATTTAAACAACAGCTACTATATTTCTGAAGAACAACATGCACATGGTCGTGCAGAAAAAATATCTCGCACTTCTGACAATATTGTCGTCATGAACAATGCTACATATAGCACCTGTCCACCTGACGAAAAGCCAACGTGGAAAATTCAAGCAGATAAGATTACCTTAAATCAGGAAACGGGTCGTGGCGAAACGACTGGAACCAAACTCTATGTGAAAGATGTTCCCGTTCTGGCTGTACCTTATTTTAATTTCCCGATAGATGACCGTCGCACGACCGGTATTTTAACGCCAAGCTTTGGTTTCACCAATGATGGTGGCGTCGAACTTGCGGTTCCTGTTTACTTAAATTTAGCTCCTCATTACGATGCAACCGTTACACCACGCTATATTGCAGATCGTGGTGCGATGCTAGAAGGTGAATTCCGTTATTTAACCGAGAGTTTCGGCTCAGGTATGCTTTGGGGTGGTTATTTAGCTTCAGATGATAAATATGACGGTCAAGATCGTAAAGAATTACATGTATTACACAATTGGCAAATTAACGATCAATTCTCGACCAACCTAGATTATAAATACGCGTCTGATAAAGATTATTTTGCCGATTTAAATAACAACCCTAACTCTAAAACAGATTTAAATTTAAGACGCGCATGGGAACTTAATTACAAAAATGGTGTTCCCGGTCTAAAAGCACAGTTAAAAGTTGAAGACTTTCAAACGCTAGATAAAACTGTAAGCGATGAAGACCGACCATATGCACGTTTACCGCAATTTTTATTAAATTATAAAACGGGCAATCCACTCGGTTTACAGTACGAATTTAATAACGACACAGCCTACTTTAAAAAAGATATCAATGATTATACCAGTGGCACAAGCACTACGTTTGAGCCAAGTGGTACGCGTATCTACAATGATTTTGCTGTTCGATACAACTATCGAAACCCTTGGTCTTTCGTCATTCCAGAAGTATCTATTCGTAACGTAAATACGTTCTATGATAAAGATACTGTAGATGCACTCAATCAAAACACCAATTCATCTAACGAAACACAATCGGTGACTGTGCCACAGTTTACTTTAGATGCAGGTTTAACTTTTGAAAAAGATGGAAAATACCTTCAAACATTAACGCCTCGTGCTTTTTATGCTTACGCTCCATATAAAAATCAAGAAGGTCATCCAAATTTTGATTCTGCTACCGCGTCTATCAATTATGACCAGTTGTTTAGTCCACGTCGTTTTTACGGACATGACCGCTTAGAAGACAATAACTTTTTATCTTTAGGTTTAAGTTATAGTTTATTTGATGAAATTGGTTTAGAACGCCTTAAAACCAGTATTGGCCAAAGTTTCTTTTTCGATGAGCGACGTGTAAGCCTAGAAAACGAAACGGATAATTTTGATACTGAAGATCATACAGGGCCAGTCATCAGTTTATCGAGCCAACTGTCACAAAACTTTACCATCGGTGCAAATTCTGCATGGCAGTCGGATGGTGAAAATGCCCAACGTGATTTACAGCTTTACTATACGGGAGATCAAGGCAATCTTTACAATGTCGGATACTTCTATCGTAAAGATATTCCTAATCGACAAAATCAGTACGATCAAGTGGTGGCCTCTTTCATTCAGCCTATTGCCAATAACTGGCGAATTATGGGCCATGCGCAATATGACATTGAAAACAATGTCGCTCGAGAATATTTATTGGGCGTCAATTATGAATCTTGCTGCTGGGGCATTTCAGTCTATGGACGCTCATACTACAACGATTTAGACAACGTAAATGATGAAGGCGTAAGCGCAAAACGTGCCATCATGGCAGAAATTAGTCTGAAAGGTTTAGGCGGTTTCAATAATAAACTTTCATCATTACTAGAAAATCGTATTCTAGGTTTTAATAAAATTAATCAATCTTGGACACAACGTTAATGAAGACACTACCGTTAAAACATTTTTTTAAAGCGACTGCATTGGCTTTAGCTCTCTCTTCATCAATGTCTTTATTTGCACAGCCTACAGACCAAGTTGTGGCTGTGGTTGATAATAGTATTATTTTAAAAAGTGATTTAGACCAAAGTATTGCAGAAATAAAGCATCAGCTCGAAACACAAAAAAAGACCGTTCCACCTGCGCAATATTTGCAACAACAAGCACTGGATCAGTTAATTCTTCGTCAAGCACAACTTGAGCAAGTCAAACGCTACAATATCAAACCAAATGAAAAAGAATTGAACGAAGCGGTGCTTAAAGTCGCAGCCCAATCTGGTAGCAAGAGCTTAGAAGCTTTTCAGCAAAAATTGGATGCGATTGCACCGAATACTTACGAATCTTTGCGCAACCGAATTGGTGAAGATTTAGCGGTGAATCGCTTACGTCAACAAATGGTGATGTCACGAATTAAAATTAGTGACCAAGATATCGAAAATTTCTTAAAAACACCGCAAGGACAAGCTGCGCTCGGCAATCAAGTTCATGTATTACATGTCCGAATTTCAGGTAAACAAGACGTAGAAAAAGTCGCCAAAGAAGTTCAAGCAGCATTAAAAGAAAGTAATGATATTGCGTCAATTGACAAGAAATTTACCAGTGCTAATGTAAAAGTTGAAAGTGCAGATATGGGTTTCCGTAACTTATCAGAAATTCCGAGTGAACTTGCAGCACGTGTTAGTCCTTTACAAACTGGACAAATTACAGATTTGATTACTGTGAGCGATGGCATACATATTTTAAAATTATTAGAACGTAAAGGTGCAGAACAAAAAGCACTAGTGCCACAATATCAGGTGCGTCATATTTTAATCCAACCGTCAGAAGTCGTGAGCCCTGAAAATGCAAAACAACAAATTGACAGCATCTATAATCGCTTAAAAGCAGGTGAAAATTTTGCAGTCCTTGCCTCTACTTTTTCCAATGATCCTGGCTCTGCTCGTGATGGGGGAAGTTTAGGTTGGGTAAATCCAGGGGTTATGGTGCCTGAATTTGAAACAAAAATGAAAAGCACTCCAGTAGGGAAAATGAGCGCTCCTTTCCAGAGTCAATTTGGTTGGCATATTCTACAAGTGACTGATACACGTCAACAAGATATGACACGCGAATATCAAGAACGTATGGCACGTCAGATTCTAGGTGAACGTCAATTTGATGCTGAACTGGACAGTTGGTTACGTGAAATTCGCAGTAATGCTTTTGTTGAAATTAAAGACCCTTCACTGGATCGCAAACAGAATAAATAATTTAATAACAGACCAATAAATCATGTGAGGCCAGTCAATTTATAAATTGACTGGCTTTTTAGTAACATCTCTTAAGAGTAGATTTAATCGGCAAAATGCTACTTTCAACCCACTCCTAAAATGAGTTATTTATTACAATTATTGGGTAGATTTGGTTAAATAATTTATTTTTTAACCTAACTTTTTAAGTAAAAACTACATTACATGTATATTTAATTTGATACTAATTTCTGAAATAAACCACAGCAAATATTAAAGAAAATATTTAAATTTACTTTAGAAAAAATAAGGATTTTATAGTGAATTTAAAACCACAGAAATTGATCCAATTTTAAACCATCAAATTAGTATTCATCATTGTGTTGGTTTTGTAGGTTCAGAAAGTTTTCAAAAAACATTTGAATTATACGAATGTGATACACACAAAACTATAGTGATTATTTCTACTCATACATAAAATGCTAAAGAAAAAACCTCTCACAAAGAGAGGTTTTTTAACGATTAACGATTAACGATTAACGATTATTTTCGTCATCTTGTGAATCTTCAAATTTAGTTTCACCATCAAAACCAGTATTAGACTGACCACCAAAACCGCCCGGTGCACCACTAAAGCCACCTTGACCGCCAAAACCGCCACCCTGACCGCCAAAACCACCTTGTGAACCACCAAAGCCACCTTGACCGCCAAAACCACCACCTTGACCACCAAAGCCACCTTGTGAACCACCAAAGCCACCTTGACCGCCAAACCCACCACCTTGACCACCGAAGCCGCCTGGTTGCGTACTTTGTTGACCACTGAAACCACCAGCAGCGCCTTGAGTACCAGCAGGAGCACCAGCAGGACGTGGATTACGTGCAGGAACTACGGTAGAGATCGCATGTTTATAAACCATTTGGCTTACAGTGTTTTTCAGCAAAACAACATACTGGTCAAAAGATTCAATATGACCTTGTAATTTAATACCGTTCACTAGGAAGATAGAAACAGGAATACGTTCCTTACGAAGAGAATTCAAGAATGGATCTTGTAAAGTTTGACCTTTAGACATGTGATAACTCCAAAAAATTTTAAAAAATCAGCGCAAAAACTATCTTTATTTCTCAATTAAAAATTATAAAAAAGATAGGTAGTAAATTTTGCTTTATCCGTAACAGTTTCGCAAGTCTTCTTGAGCTTGCTTGATTGTTAAATATGTTTTAAATTTATGCGATTCTTGCAAAGATCTTAACCAAGTATATTGACGTTTTGCAAGTTGTCGTGTCGCAAATAATGACTTATCCTCCATTTCTTGTTGTTTTTTATGACTTTGGTCACTTTTTTGTATAAATTCTAAAGCCTGACGATATCCAACGGAACGCATAGAAGGTAAATTCTCGTTTAAATCGTATTTAACAATCAAAGATTCAACTTCATTTAAAAATCCGATATCCCACATAATTTTTAGACGTTTTTCAATACGTTCATGTAATTCTACCCGATCTGGCAACAACGTATGATTATGAAAATTGTACCTGTATGGTATATTTTTCGGTTGTTCAGCTTGTAGTTTTGTAATGGGTTGACCTGTCAATTTAAAGACTTCTAAAGCACGAATAATCCGCTGCTTATCAGTGACCTTAAATTTCTCAGCCGCCAAACCATCTACCGCACATAATTCTGCATAAACAGCTTCCCACCCTTGTTGATGGGCTTTCTCTTCAATCTCTGCGCGGACAGCCGCGTCAGCACTCGGCAAATTGCTCGATAAACCTTCTAGCAATGCTTTAAAATACAACATGGTTCCCCCAACCAAAATTGGGGTTTTACCACGTAGATGTATATCATCAATCAGCACACACGCATCTTCAACAAATTGAGCAGCCGAATAAGTTTCTAACGGCGTAATAATATCAATCAGATGATGCGGATAAAGCGCCTGCTCGTCTTTACTGGGTTTGGCGGTACCAATATCCATATCCAGATAAACCAGCGCAGAATCGACGGAAATTAGTTCAAATCCGCCTTGCTCATAAAGTTCACATGCCAAAGCAGTTTTACCACTTGCTGTGGGTCCCATTAAATTGATGACCGGCAATTGATTAGACATGTAAAACTACTCTCCTCGAGCAAAAAGTTTATCTAATTGGGACAATGGAAAAGCACGCCAAGTTGGACGGCCATGATTACATTGACTGGCAAATTCGGTTTGTTCCATTTGACGGAGTAATGCATTCATTTCAGAAAGACTGAGCATTCGATGAGCACGTACCGCACCATGACAGGCCATACCTGATAAAATTTGGTCGCGCTTTTGCAGCAACCCTTGTGCTTCATCATTTGGATCTAAATCATTCAACAATTCAGGTACCAATGCCTCAAAATTAGCTTTATGTAAAATGGCAGGTACACCCCGAACAATGACTTGTTCGTCGCCATATTGGTCAATCTCGAGCCCTAAACGCATCAATTGATCTTTCAGCTCATCCACGCGCATCGCTTGCATCCGTGTAATCGTAATAACTTTGGGAATGAGCAATTGTTGTGAAGTCCAAAATTCAGGTTTATCCCATGCAGATTTCATTTGCTGTAAGACGATACGTTCATGCGCTGCATGCATATCGACCATAATAAGGCCTTCAGTATTTTGCGCCAAAATATAAATGCCATGAAGCTGTGCAATTGCAATCCCCAAAGGATGCTCATCCACATGCACGGATCCACTTTGGTCAAACTGCTTTAACTCAGCATCTGCTTCATCAGAATGATGAGCTTCACGTAATGGCGCCAGATAGCTCTGCAATGCATTATTCAATTGCTGCGAACCACTATGGGACGTTTGTGTCTGCATGGAATACTGCACAGCTTGAGGACTACTGGCATTAAAATCGTTTAACAACTCGTTCGAAGGTTCAGTTGGCACATTCAGCTGAACCTTCTCAACAGAACGGTGCAATTGAAATTGTTCTTGATAACGAGGATGCTGTGCCTGCAAATTATTCGACAGTTGATCCTCTGGTTTCATAGCCTGAGCTAAATCTGCACTGGCTGTTTGAAACTGAGACAAGGTGTTCTTGGCATAATGACGCACAAATTCATGCACTTCACGCTGATTTAAAAATCGGATTTCATGTTTAGTCGGATGGACATTAACATCAATATTTTCTGGATCAACTTCTAAAAATAGCAAATAGGCTGCATGTTGATGACCATGCAAAATCCCTTCATACGCCATGCGCAAAGCATGGGAAATAGTTTTATCTTTTACAATTCGCCCATTCACATAAACATATTGTAAATCTGCTTGTGAACGTGCATCGGATGGATGCCCTAACCAGCCAGATAAGCGCATGCTAATACTGTCTGCATCTATCCAATAGGCATTTTCACTAAACTGTCGACCCAACAATTGCTGCACACGCTGAAAACGCAGCTCGCCACTATCCGCAATCGGTAAATTCAGACGAATATTATGGTTATGTTCCAACACAAAACGAATATCAAAATGTGTCAACGCCAAACGACGTACGATTTCTTCTATATGGCCAAATTCTGTACTTGGTTTTTTTAAAAATTTACGCCGTGCAGGCACGTTAAAAAATAAATCCTGCACACGAATATGGGTTCCTCTTGCCGCTGCTACTGCCTGAATTTCTTGATGATCAAAAGCGGTTCCATTGACTTCGACCTGATAGCCAATGCCTTCTTCATTTTGACTACTGATCAAAGTTAAACGCGAAACGGCGGCTATTGAGGCCAATGCCTCACCTCTAAAACCCAAACTCACAATGGCATGTAAGTCATCAGCTGTTTGAATTTTACTGGTCGCGTGACGCATAACAGCGAGTGCTAAATCTTCTGAGTGAATGCCACGCCCATTATCCATAATTTCAATTAAAGTGCTGCCGCCTTGCTCAACTCGAACGATCAGTTCCGTCGCCCCTGCATCAATCGCATTTTCTAATAACTCTTTGACTACAGAAGCTGGACGTTCAATCACCTCACCTGCAGCAATTTGGTTTGCCAGCGCAGGATTTAGCGCGAGAATACGACGTTGACTTAAATCATCAGGCATTGTTTTATTGACTCTCTAAGGCATGTTTTAATTCTTCCGATGAAAAACTTAAAGTAGCAACACGTGACAGTTGATCTTCAGATTTTTCAAGATGAATAATGAGGTCTGCTTGTGGAATCTCATCGCCACCTTTTGATGGCCATTCGAATAAAAAGAGTGCCTCAGGTGTATCTAAATAATCACGAATACCCATTAGCTCTAATTCATAAGGATCATTTAAGCGATATAAATCAAAATGAAAAATATCTTTTCCCTGAATATTATAGGGTTCAACCAAAGTATAAGTTGGACTTTTCACCGCACCCTGATGCCCTAAAGCGTGTAAAAAATAACGACTCAGTGTGGTTTTTCCAGCACCTAAGTCTCCCACCAAATACACGACTCCAATCGTAAAATGCTGTGCCAAAACCTGTGCTAAATTTTGGGTAGCGTCTTCATTGTTTAAAGCTAAAGTAAATGAATACTGCATTTTATTCACGACAAGATTCAAAAGAACAATTATGATAGCACCACGCTGCTTTAATGCCCATGCTCCGACAGTCAAATGTGCATATTTTGCTACATTTGATCGCAAATTTTATTGATCTACCACGATGTAATCCATGACCAAAACTGAATTTATTCCACCCACCATCAACGGGGTGAGCGCCAGCAAAGTATTCCTTCCTACATGCTCTCCTTTACCAAAAAGTGTCTATGAATATCTTTGTCACAAATTTCCACATATTGCTTTAACTGAGTGGCAGCAGCGCTTCGCTCAGGGTTTGATTTTTGATACAACGGGTCATATTTTAAATCTTGAATCAAACTATATACAAAATAGTCATATTTTTTATTATCGCTTTTTGCCACACGAAACTCATGTTCCTTTTGAGCACAAAATTTTGTTCGAAAATGAACATTTATTGGTGGTCGATAAACCCCATTTTTTAACCATGAGTCCAACAGGAAAATATGTTCAACAGACCTTGTTGGTTCGTTTAAAAAAACAAACTGGAAATGATATTTTAACTCCAATTCATCGTCTTGATCGTGAAACGGCTGGCGTGGTTTTATTTTCAAAACAAGCATGTAGCCGAGCTATTTATCAAGAAATGTTTGCAAAGCGTGAAGTGAAAAAAACCTATCATGCTATTGCGCCTTATCATTCAGATGTCATATTTCCATGTAATGTATGTTTAAGAATGCAAAAAGGTGAACCGTTCTATACCATGCAAGTGGTTGCTGGAACTGTAAATAGTGAAACCGAAATTGATTTACTCGAACACAATACCGTTTGGGGTAAATATCAACTGCAACCGATTACAGGAAAGCAGCATCAATTGCGAGTCCATTTAAACCATTTACGGCTCCCTATTAAAAATGACCCCTTTTATCCTGTCGTCGAACACAAGTTAGAAAATGATTTCTCTTCACCACTTCAACTTTTAGCCAAACACATTCGTTTTATTGACCCTATCAGCTTGAATGAAATGTCTTTTTCATCTCATTTTGACTTGACGTTGTAATATGCTTGTCATTACAAAATATTTTAGAAAATGTGATGTATGAACATTGAAATTCAATTCGATTCGATTAGAATAAATGCTGAAAAGTTAAGTAATTAGATGCCTTTAAAATCATGAGAAAAACAGAAGTTTATCAAATCAGACTTGACTCCCAAGAAAAAAAACATGCTTTTGCTGTTTTTAAACAATTGGGGATTACACCCGCCCAAGCAGTGCGACTTTTTTTCAAGCAAGTGGTTCTCACCAAATCTATTCCATTTTCTATTGAAAATCAGAGTATTAATTTAGAACAACTCATTAAACTTCGTAAACTCAAGCAACAAAACCCAGTTCATGGTGATTTAGAATCTTCTATTTCTACTGAACAAGAATTAAATTTAGAGGATGATGATCATTTAGATTTATTTGAAGAACTGAATGCAATTTTGGGTGAGAGTGACAAAACTTAACAGTGTTGCATTTACAAACAAAATTTAGAAAAAATCTGATAAAAATTTAGGTATGCTTCATGCCAATACAATAAAAAAGCATGGAGTAAAAGTATGATCGTTAGACGTGCGACTTTAGAAGACTTACAACCACTTGCTGTTTTATTTGATGAATATCGACAGTTTTATGGGGCATCCTCAAATTTAGAACTTTCTTATCAATTTTTAAAACAACGATTTCTAAACCAAGAAAGTGTTATTTTTGTCCATGTAAAAGATGATATTTTCACTGGTTTTGTATTGTTATATATGGGTTTTTCATCTGTTGCCTGTTCTATTTATTATATTTTGGATGATGTGTATGTTACGCCAATTTACCGTCGTCAAGGTTCTGCAAAACAATTGATTGATACTGCCATTTTATTTGCACGACATGAAAACGCACAACGTATTAGCCTAGAAACACAAAAAAATAATTATCATTCCCATCAGCTCTATGAACAAATGGGATTTGTTAAAGATAATGAATTTCAGACTTATCACTGTTTTCTTAAGTAGTCATGCGGGTTTTCGCTAATTCAACTTGTTCAGCATTTAGATATATCCATTTGCCTTGCTCTAATTCTGGCAAGGTTAAAGCGCCAATTTGCTGACGCTGTAATCGTTCAACTTTATTGCCTACAGCAGCAAGCATTCGTTTAACTTGATGGTAAACACCCTGATGAATGGTCATCTGTAATTCATTTTCTGCAAGTTGAACAACATTCGTGGCTGCAAAAATGCCAGATTCATTGTGCAATTCAACGCCCTGTTGTAATTGTAAAATTTGCTGCTCGGTCACAGGATCAACCGTTTCCATCTGATAAACCTTCGCCACGTGCTTTTTCGGATGCGTTAAAGCTTGTAAAAACTGACCATCATCAGTGAGCAATAAAAGCCCACTGGTATCTTGATCCAAACGTCCAACACATTGCAAACCACGATTCATTAACACATCATTAAAAAAATCAAATACACTAAAATGATGAGTAGCTTGATGAGAACATTCATAGCCTTGTGGTTTATTTAAAGCAATATAGACCTTTTCACGATACTCAAAATGATGATCATAGACAGAAAAACTCAAATTATTTAAATCAAGTTTATGCTTAGGTTGATCAATTTTTTCTCCCTCAATCGAGACCGCTCCATTTTTAATCAGTTGTTGACAATGTTTACGCGAACCAAAACCTTGTGATTGCAACATTTTTTCCAAAAACATAATTTGGTCCTTCATTTTCTCAAGAAAAGCATTCTATACGGAAATGGATAATATTTTAATAATCCACTATTTTTAATCATCAATTAAAGCTTAAAACCCGCTACAATAAGCTTTGTTTTGTTATCTCCCCCCAAATAATGTCTCATATAGATTTAAATCTGATCGTGTTGTTGGTTTTATTGGCTTGCGGTATTTTTAGTCACAATAGTGCTGTCACTATTGCAGCTGGTGTGCTGATTGTATTTCGAATTACCCCACTGAGTGAGTTTTTTCCTTATTTACAACAACACGGTCTCAACATTGGCATTATTATTTTAACGATTGGCGTTTTAACGCCAATCGCCAGTGGGAAAATTCCCGGCGAAGCCATTTTAAAATCCTTTATGAGCTGGAAATCATTACTTGCAATTGCGATTGGTCTTTTGGTGGCTTGGCTAGGCGGTCGCGGTGTCAAATTGATGACCAATCAACCAAATGTTGTAGCGGGGTTGTTGATTGGCACGGTTGCAGGTGTTGCGGCATTACGCGGTGTACCGGTTGGGCCTTTAATTGCCGCAGGTCTCTTGACGCTATTTATCGGAACATCATAAATATTGGAATCAAGATTTTAAACTGAGAAAATTTTGCGTTTAAATTTGCAGTATGGTTTGCTTTTTTTGTCTCTTATTTTCATACATTTTTAAATCTGCATATTCTAATAAATGCTCTAAATCTTGTGCATTTTCTGGATAAACAGCCAAACCAATACTGGCACCAATAGTTAGCCGTACATTTTCAAAAGCAAAGGGTAAACCACAGGCTTCAGCTATTTTGTTCATTGCTGCTTTTGCAACACTCTGCTGCCCATTAGAACTCAAAATGACAGCAAATTCATCTCCTCCCAAACGGGCGACCAAGTCTTCATGGTGAGTATTGCTTAAGATACGCTTTGCCATTTCCTTTAAAGCAGCATCTCCCATGCGATGTCCAAATTCATCATTGATGGGTTTTAACCCGTCCAAATCAATCATGAGTATGCCTAAAGTCTTGTTCTCTGTTTTTGCTTTTTCAACCCCTTGACGTAAACAGTCTAAAAATAAAGCCCGATTGGCCAAACCTGTTAAATGATCTTGAGTCGCTAATTTATATAATTCTTGCGCCCCAAACTTGGTTGCATGGTACATTGCCGCAGCAATTAACTCTGACATGAGCGTTAAAATTTGCAAATCTTCGGCTTTAAAGGCATTCACATTTTCTGAATAAATTTTGAGTACACCAATGGCTTCACCGCAATGAATTAAAGGCACAACAGCCATCGAGCGCAAACCAACTCGACGGCATGCTTCTCGATCAACACGTAAATCAACTTCACTATCTTTGCAATATAAAGTGGTATTTTGGGTAATACATAAACCCGATAAACTATTTTGAAGTTTTAATCTTAAGCCCAAAAAATGCGATGCACCCCCAGATACTGCCCGATACACCATATCTCCATCTTCGGCTAATTCAACCACTGCCCCTTTGGCTTGAGTAATGCTTTGAACCTGCTCTGCAACCAAAGTCATCACTGCATTCAAATCAAGTCCAAGCTTTGCAATAGCAGTTTGTGTTTGAATAACGGATAACAATTGCTTATGTGAAGGCGGTTTAGGTTTAGGCATAAATAGACCTGAAAAAAGAGTCATGTGAGTTAAAAATATCCACACGAATTTTAGAAATTTTATATATCCTTGTATAGCTTTTATTCGATGCAATTCTCATTATTTTTAATATTTATGTAATTCATTTATTTTGTCATTTTTTAGAAGAGCGGCATATAAATCAGCTCTTCATTTTCAGATCAATCCTCATTTAAGAAGAATAATACTGGTTTCGTTTTTGAGAAAATTTTGCCAGTTGTTTTAAAAATCCCTCGAAATAGCTTTTTTCTTTTTCTTCAATTCGATAACCTGCATATAAAGTACGACGTAATCCTGTAGACGAAACACAGTGTAAACGTCGAGAAGTCACCCAACCTTTTTGTTCATACTCATTCACCACCCAATCAGGTAAAGCCGCAATACCCCGTCCACTTGCCACCAACTGAATCAGCATTTGGGTTAAATCGGTGGTACGAATATGTTTAGGTAAAATATTGGCGGGAATAAATAATTTCGACATGATATCTAAACGGTGTTTATCCACTGGGTAGGTAATTAATGTCTCATCTGCTAACTCTTGGACAGTAATACGCTCTACTCTTACCAAGGGATGGGTATTGGATAAGACCAACCTTGATTCATATTCAAAAATTGGGAAATATTCAATCCCTTTTAAAGTAATTGGGTCGGCTGTAATTAATAGATCAAATTCATTGTTTTGCAACAGTTCATGTGGATTTGATTCAAAACCTGAAGCAAAATCTAAATCAACATCAGGATATTGATGGCGATACTGATTTAATAAGGGCATTAACCAGTCAAAACAGCTATGACACTCGGATGAGAAAATAATTCTTCCTGTCTGACCATGCACTATACGGGTAATATCTGTTTGAGTAATTTGAATTTGTGGCAATACATCATCAGCCAATTTAAGTAAACGCTGTCCTACATTTGAAAATGTTACTGGTCTGCTACGACGATTGACCACTTCTACGCCGTACCAATGATCCAATTCTTTTAATTGATGTGAAATAGCCGACGGCGTTAAACACAAATCATTCGCGGCAGCAACCAATGAACCATGTTCACGCAATGCAGTTAAGGTTTTTAAATGGCGAATTTCAAGCATGAACAAAACCAATAACAATATTTAAATGAATAAATCTCATCTTATCATAAAATCAATTAATGATTTTCACCTATGTTTTTATTCGATGATCTTTTCAACAAAAAATCTCTTTTTTAAAAAATTAGATGCCTAGTGGTAATGAAGCTAAGTAAGACAACACCTTATGCGAAGCACTTGAAAAAATCCCCACAATTAAGGGGAATTTTTTGAATCATAAAAATAGATTAGGCAAGACTAGACTAAATTTATGGCCTATAAAATATTTTTCATCGAAATATTGGTCTTTATTCAACAAAAAGCAAAGCCAAACGCACTTGATCATAACCCATTTTGGGGCTTGTCAATTCAACAATAGGACGCAGTTTAATGACGCCATCTTCACTGAAATTTTCAGGACTTTGACGCTTAATTAAACGCTTGTAAATTTTCCGTACTTGCTCAACCACTTCCTCACCGGGATGTGCCACGGAAATATCAAGACCCTGTTCTTTATGCAGCTTTGCCAAATGATTGATAATGGTCGCAGGTGTTAGGCTACGTTCAACCGCAATATCCTGAATTTCATAACCTTCTTCAAACAGTGCACGAGTTTCATCCAGTGTAGCCGTAGCATAATTGGTTTTAGTACCACTTTTGGCTATTTTCTTTTCGTTTCGCGTAATTTCAGTTTCGTTCAGCGTACCGCCACAATGTCGAATAAATGCTTTATGTTGCGGTGCCAAATCAATAAGTTCAAAATGATTTTCAGCTTCGACTGACAACTCCTGAAAACGTCGGTCTGCTTTAATTGACAAACTATCCAACTCTAAAGCTTGCTGATTGATCCCCAACAATTTCAGGCCATCTAATGCTTTTAAACGTGATAATGCGACGTAGCCCTGACCTTTTTCAAAGGTATTGGCCAAATTAATTTCAGCCGACTCTAAAGTCATTCCTTGTGATTTGTGAATCGTAATCGCCCATGCCAAACGTAAAGGAATTTGCTGAAAACTGGCAATGGTTTTTCCTGCTTCATTATCGACCGACCATGTTTCAGGTGGCACAATCAGAACTGTGCCATCTGTCAATTTTACTTTCGGTAAAATGCCATGATCATCATCTTCTTCAAATCCGATCACTTCACCCAGACTGCCGTTAATGTAACCCATGTCAAAGTTATTTTTCACAAACATGACTTTGGCATTTTTCTTCAAAGTCAGATTTTCGGGCGCGCGTACCGAAGACTTTAAAGTGTCAATGAGTTTATCATTCCCGTCACAGAGCGCAGCAAACTGTCGCTCCTCGGCATCAATCGCATTCAAATGCTTAGAATTGATACTGTCTACATCCATATTGTGAGTATATAAACGGGTAAAGGTTTCACCAATATTTTGCTCACCTGTTTGTTTTAATGCCTGCAGATGTTCGGTACTAACTGTTTGACTGCGAATCGCATTTAAGATGTCATTTAAATAATCGTTACCTTGACGATGCTGTTCAGTCAAGTAACACACACGAAATTTGGCTTCCACCCATGCATCTGACATAAAACAGAATTTATCACGGTTGCTCTCTTCTTTTTTACCTACTGGTGGCAACTGAAAAAAGTCTCCCGCGACAATGACCTGAATCCCACCGAATGCTTCATCACTTTCTTTAAAATATTTTAAAACCTGATTGACCAAATTCAACTGCTTCGCATGTAACATTGAAATTTCATCGATAATCAATACTTGGGCATTTTCCAAATGCTCTTTTAAATATTTACGTTCCTTCATATTTTTTAAATCAGCATCAGATAAAAAATCTTTAATGCCTATGCCAGCCCAAGTATGAATAGTCATGCCATTCATATGTGTAGCTGCAATCCCTGTTGATGCAGTGATAGCAACGGGAACTTTACGCGCTTTCAAGTAATTGATGTACTGATTGAGTGTATAGGTTTTTCCTGCACCAGCCGAACCTGTTAAAAAGACATTTTCGCCTGCTTTTAGAAGCTTAAGTGCAGTTTCTTGTTTCATAAGACCTATAACCATAAATTAACGGCTATAGCCTACCGATTTTTTCTCCAAAAGTTAAGTCTAGAAAAAAGTTTAACGTCATCTGGTGTCACTTAAAAGGTGCATATTCGGTGTTTAACCAAGAGATAAATTGAAGCGCGATATTTACAAAGAGATATTCTGTCTTTTTATTGTGTGCATACTCCAACTGATCATAAATCAATTGTCCATCTCTAAGATAACATCCCAAAGTCATATGATGCTTACCCGTTTGTGAAGCCATATGAAATGCCACATATTCTTTTTCAATAATGCGCTGTGCATAACTTGCTGCCAAACAGTTGTGACACTTTTTAGATTCCTGAATAATTCGGTCTAAATCTGCGAGCTCTTCAAAACTCCAACCTAAAAACTGTATACATTGTTCAGGCATCATCGGTTGTAATGGCTGAGCAAGATTTTTCTTAAGCTGGCTAATAATATCTTGTTTTTGAACTTGATCATGCCAAACAATAGCGTGTTGAAATAACCCCATCCAAGAGACATGTTTAGATATCATTTTATTATCAGCAAAATAATCAACTAAATAATCACGTACAAACGAATCAAAAATAGAAACACGAATATGATGACCCCGTAGATAAAATTGTGACCTAAACTCATCTAACTGCATTTTATGTCGTTGTAATACACCATAAAAATCACGATTTTGATGGGTTTCTGGATGGATATACGCGATTAAATCTTCGGGCAATGCAACGCTAATGTGGTGCAAGTGCAGCATATATGTTTGCATGACACGACTTAAACGCAAATATATTCTTTTAACAGACTGATCGTTTTTTTGAACCATACTTTGCATAAGCTGCATCCACTCATCCAGATACAAAATAGAAGGACTAATCGCAATGCGCTGATCATCTAAAGATTGTTTCTGTCCTTTTAAAATCATTGAATGATTATTTTCAGGGTCAAACCACGTTTCTTGCATCGCATAATAATGACAGCTATGGATAAACATCCGCGCTGAAGTTTGCTGAAAATACTGTAAAGTGGCTAAAATAACCTGTGAATGCACCTGACTAGTATCAATGAAGCTTAAAGCAGTCACTGCAACCCGAACACTGCTATGTTGAATATGAGAACTGATCCAATCCAGTACATCACTTGATTGTTTAAATAACCAATTTACAGTACGTGAATAATCAAAAAGTGGCAGTTTGGCTACTTTTTTTTGCCAGACTGTTGAGCTGCTATACAGGAAATTATATTTAGACAAGAGGTCGTCACGTGACCAAAGTTCACGCTGCATTAAACGCACGAACCCCAATAAATGTGATTTTTCTTGTGCATGGCGATACAACAACACAATATCATCTTGATATTCAATCAATTCATTTAAATTAAAACGCTCTTCAAACGAAAGCGCCATAATGCGATACATCGGCGCAGGTAAAAATTGTGCCGCGCTAAAACAAAAATCATCCCAACATTCCATCAAGAGTTGAATCGGCAGAAACTCATCACTAGACATGATCTCCAAATGACACATTTTTTGTATGATCTGAATTACGGTATTAGGCAATTCACTAGCATGCTGTACAGAGTCGATCAAAATAGCTGAGGAATAAAAATCGGCACTCATCATTAGATGATCTATTAGCTCTGCTTCTGTCAAAGTCAGATGTGATAAAAAAGAGTGGACCCGTTGCTGTCCATTGACCCAATCAAACACCTGATCAAGCAGCAGCTTTCGAAATTGTTGCACTTTTTGACGCAGAAATAGGGTGTGTTGTGGCTTTAAATCTTGCGTTAAAAAATATAAATCATGCAATAAAAACTCTTCTAACAACTCTGCTTTTTGTCCTCGAAAAGTAAAATCACGCTGTACTATATTTTTTTTATCTGCAGTAGGTGGATGAAATTTAAGTTGTAATAATCCATTGGCAATAAATACTGTATGTGCGGCCTGATCAATCCGAAACATATTTTGTGGCGTCAAATGACCAATAATACTCAGTTGATCTTGAACAATATCATTCAACTGAGGCGAAACTCTCACGAGCTGTTCCGCAATCCTTTGATATTGTGATATTAAAATATCTGCTTGTAGATGCTCCTGCAGCATAACGGACCTCGACTGTGGATCACCTCTGTTCTTAAGCTTTTCACATACTTATTATAGCGTCGATATAAAAGTAATGGCCAACTAAAAGCAGTGATGAATTCTGATTAGCATAATGTACCAATCCATGATCAAAAAATATACTTTAAATTCATTCCTCACACATTATTATTTTATTTTGAACATCTGTTGTTTTTTAAATTAAAAACATAAAAAAACTGTGACAGTGTTCTGTCACAGTCTCATCAAAAATATTAGGGATTAAGATGGATAAATCAAATTTCATCAAATCCTATTACAATCAAAATCAACCTGTAAAAGTGATTCTACTTGAATCACTCTATTTTTTTAATAGCATGATTTTAATATGATCTTTATAGCACTACATGTTTTTGTACCAGAATCGAACCCACTGAATACCCTGCACCAAATGAACACAATACGCCATATTCGCCATTCTTTACTTCATGGGCGGTGCGATGCAAAGCGATCATGACACCTGCTGAAGAAGTATTGGCAAATTCATCCAAAATAATTGGAACTAATGCTGGATCTGCTTCAGCTACAGCTTTACCTACTACCAATTTCAGAATGAGTTCATTCATGTTGACATTAGCCTGATGTAACCAAAAACGTTTTACCTGTGTAGCTTCAATGTCATTTTTTTCGAGTTGTGTGGTAATAATTTTCGCAACCAAAGGACAAACTTCTTTAAAGACTTTACGACCATCCTGACGGAATTGCTTATCATCACGTGAGGTCAATTCTGAGCTATTTAAAAAACCAAAATTATTACGAATATTATTTGAGAATTGGGTAAATAAATGGGTATCTAATATTTCAAAGCCTGTTTTGCTAGTCGTATTTTCAATAATTGAAGCCGTTGCCACATCACCAAAAATAAAGTGGCAGTCGCGTGAACGATAATCGGTATGACCTGAAGTGATTTCTACATTGACCAACAACACACGACGTGCGCCAGAGTGCACGGCATCATAGGCTTGTTTAAGCCCAAAAGTTGCTGCAGAACACGCCACATTCATATCATAGGCATAACCTTGTATTCCGAGTGCGGTCTGAATTTCAATGGCAACAGCAGGATAAGCGCGTTGTAAATTAGAACACGCCAAAATAACCACATCAATATCTTCAGCCGTCACGGCTGCATTTTGCATGGCTTGTTTCGCTGCAATCACGCCCCACTCAGCTTGAATGGAAAGTTCATCATCACTGCGCTCTGCTAAACGTGGACGCAAACGGTTTGGATCTAATATGCCATCTTTTTCAATCACATAACGACTTTTAACCCCAGAGGCTTTTTCTATAAATTCTGCATTTGAACCGCGACGCGCTTCAACTTCACCAGTTTCAATTTTATCTGCATGGTCGTGGTTAAATTGTTCCACATAAGCATTTAAAGTTTCCACTAACTCTTGGTTGCTAATGGATTCTTCTGGATGATAAAGACCAGTACCTGTAATACGAATGCCCATGTAAAACTCCTACTTATATCGCTATGTTAACTGACACCCAATTGATTCCATACTTTTTGCAATCTGGCTGGAGAAATGGGCATTTTTGTTTTCATAGGCTGAGAAAACAAAGAAATGCGCAGCTCTTCAATCATGAAGTACAGTTCCTTCAGGCGAGCGTCATTTTTAAACTTAAATAATTTTTCCATCCAAGGATCAACCTGATCAATCGCTGAGTTATCTCGTTGTAAGTTATTTGGCAAGCGTTCTAGACGCAAAACTAGAGCCTTTAAATAACGCGGGAATTCCTGCCATGTGTCTGAAGATTTAACATAGACAAAATTGGAAAGACTCATCAAATCAAGCTGATCTTCAATATCATCAATATTTTTTCCAAAGAGGGAATCATCTAAAACCAAGAGTTTTCGACGAATATCCTGCCATTGAATATAAATATCGCTCAATATCAATAATGCCTCTTGTCCACGACTTAGGAAAGATTTTTTTACATTTAAAATTAACTTTTGAAACTCTTCAGCATTGACAGGTAGATCTATAATGCTCATTTGCAAAGTAGCATATATCAAAATTTGTTCTAATTTAGCTTTATCTCCAAGCGGTGAATAAGCCAAAGCCAAAGATTTTGAAATCTGTTTCTTGAGTTGACGAACCAAATCTCCCAATTGCATATGCACTAAATGAATAACGCCTTCTCTGTGCTGTCGAATTGCTTCCATCTGATCATTGAAGGTTTGAATGACCACCCCTGAATCATCTTTTACACTGAGCTCCGCAAAAGCTTTGGTCGGGACTAAGGCTTGATATTGTTTTACAATGACACCCGTCACTTTTTGTGATGCTTCAAAAGTAAAACTTTCTGGGAAAGTTTTAAATTCACCTTTTAATTGTTTCACAGGACTATGCGTTTCCGCACGACAACGGGCTTTGAGTTCAGTCAAATCACGCCCTTGCTCAATAACACGCCCTTTTTCATCCATCACTTTAATGAATGGTAATAAGTACTGCTCTACCCGCTCGAATGAAAAATCTTTTACACTAATTTGCTCACCACGTAACTGGAAAGCCAAATAACTGAAAATGTGCTCGCGTAAATTTACCGCATCTATACGAGACAGCAATTTCCGCGTGGTGTCTGGAATAGGCACCAAATTACGTCGTTTATCCTTAGGCAAGGATTTTAATAAAGCGTCAATCAAATCTGGTCGCCAACCCGGAATTCCCCATGACCAAATATTTTCGTCAATCTGAGAGAGTGCCGCCAATGGAATTTTTACGGTTGCGCCATCTTCATCATGACTCGGGTCAAAGCGATAACTGGCCGCCAAACGCAATGAACCATTGTGTAAATGATCAGGAAATTGCTGTGTAGTTGGACGATCATTCATCCACAGTGCATCATCATCCACAAATAGAAATTGTGGATTTTGTGGTTCAACTGTTGCGCGCCAATCTTCAAATGTCCGACGACTCGCAACCTCAGCAGGGACTTTAGTTGCATAGAACTGGTAAATCGTTTCCTCATCGACCACTAAATCTCGACGACGTAATTTATCTTCAACACGTTCTACTTCTTCGAGTTTATGTAAATTATGCTTTAAAAAGGGCGGTGTAATGCCCAAATGACCCGTGGTTAAAGCATCACGCAGGAAAATTTCATGTGCCGCAGGCTGATCAACCTTGTCATAGTTCATTAAACGCTTAGGTTCGATAATTAAGCCAAACAAAGAAATCTGATCATAACAATTGACGACGCCAGCTTTTTTCGACCAGTGGGGTTCAAAATAATGATGTTTCAATAAATCACGTGCGGCGAGCAAGATCCATTCAGGCTCAATTTTAGCCAAAGTCCGCAAATAAACCTGTGAAGTTTCCACCATCTCGAAGGCCATCACCCAAGATGCAGCGCCTTTATGTAAGGTGGAGGCAGGGAAAATTCGGGCTTTTTGCTGACGCACTGCCATATAGATATTTTTTTCATCTGTCTTATTGGCAATAAAGGAAAGCAACCCTGTCAATAAAGCACGATGTAGATTTTCATAGCTGGCTTTTTTTTCATTAAATGAAAGCTTTAAACCTTGTGCTAATTCAGTCAATTGCTCATGGGTTTTCTTCCATTCACGCAAACGCAACCAGCTTAAAAAATGCTGACGTGCAAAATTACGCCGTTTATTTTCATTCATTGAAGCACGGTTATTTTGTAGGGTTTCCCATAACTTAATATAAAACAGAAAGTCAGAGTCACCTTCTTTAAATAAAGCATGCTTCTGATCGGCTTGGGTTTGTTTATCATTCGGGCGTTCACGTGGATCTTGTACAGCCAGCGCTGCCACAATAATCAACACTTCATTTAAGACACCAAAATGTGCACCGCCTAAAATCATGCGTGCTAAACGTGGGTCAATAGGCATTTTCGCCATTTGTTGACCAATTTTAGTTAAGCCATTATTTTGTTCTGCTTTATTTGAAGAAAATTTACCAGAATTTGCTGATTTAGGATCTGCATTTTGTACAACAGATTGAGCCTGTTGTGTTTCTATGCGCTGAACAGTACTCCCCTTTTCGGTCATCGCACCAAGTTCAATCAGTAACTTACGTCCATCATTCACTAAACGATGATCTGGCGGCTCAATAAAATCAAAATTTTCTAACTCCCCCAAATTTAAGCTCTGCATATGTAAAATGACCGAAGCCAAGTTCGTGCGCTTAATTTCAGGCTCGGTAAATTCAGGACGTCCCAAAAAATCATCTTCAGAATACAAGCGGATACATACACCCGGTGCAATACGACCACAACGTCCTTTACGCTGATTGGCAGCAGCTTGAGATACTGCTTCAATAGGTAAACGCTGTACTCTTGAACGATAGCTATATCGTGAAATACGCGCAAAACCACTGTCAATCACATAACGAATATTAGGAACAGTTAATGCCGTTTCAGCAACATTGGTGGCAATAATGATTCGTCTTCCACCACTACCCGAATTAAAAATCTTTTGCTGTTCGGCTAAAGCTAAGCGCGCATATAAAGGTAAAATTTCGGTATGGCGTGGTCCATGTTTTTGCAAAGTTTCTTGTAATTCACGAATTTCCTGTTCAGTACTGGCAAAAATGAGAATGTCTGCATGCTCAGGATGACCTTTTTGTTGTGCATCAGCAAAACATTCTTCAACGGCTTGAACGACTGCACGTGGCAAGTTTTCTTCAAAATCATCAAATTCATCATCATCACTCCCTCCAATGCTCATTTCTGAAATGGGACGATAACGTAGTTCGACTGGAAAACTGCGCCCTTCTACTTCAAAAATAGGGGCATTAAAAAAGTAGTTACTAAAACGATTTACATCTAAAGTTGCCGAAGTAATGATGACTTTTAAATCTTTACGACGTGGTAAAAGCTGCTTCAAATATCCCATGATAAAGTCAATATTGAGTGAACGCTCATGTGCTTCATCAATAATAATCGTGTCATATTTGGTTAAATAACGGTCATTAGACAATTCAGCCAACAAAATACCATCAGTCATTAAACGAACAATTGAATCCTGTGAACCTTGTTCATTAAAACGAATTTTAAAACCGATCGACTCACCCAGTGTTTCACCGACTTCTTCAGCGATCCGTTGCGATACAGTTCTCGCAGCCAATCGACGCGGTTGGGTATGACCAATCATTCCCGTTAAACCACGCCCAGCCAGCATTGCAATTTGTGGAAGCTGTGTCGTTTTTCCTGAACCAGTTTCTCCCGCTACAATAATCACTTGATGCTGCTGAATCGCTTCAATCAATTTGTCTTTATATTGCGTAACGGGTAAGTCTTGATTGAGCTTAATATTCGGAACGCGTGAAAGACGCTCGCGAACTTGTAGGTTTGATTTTTCAGATAATTCTTGATATTTCGTTTCACTGGCATCTTTACCTTTACGCAGCCGATTTAAACGATGACGGTCACGTGCCATGACCCATTGATCTACATTTAAATGACTGACCACAGATAATGTACCCTAAACAAAAAATTGAACTAACTATTTTACGCTGTAAAGCTGCGTAGAGAAAGATAAGCGCAAGGCGTTTCAGGTCGTTTGATGTAAAGATTATTTAAAATTAGAAAAATACATTAAGTCTGAAGAGATAAAAGCTTGTGTTATGCATTGCATCTGGCATCTGTATTCTGATTTTACGCATGCTTTGAATGCCTTGTCGTGGATCTATATATTCCTTTTATGACAGAAAAACTCAAGAAAATTAAAAAAATAAATGCTTAACCCTTGAATTCTGTAGCATCAGCCTTCATCTCTCTAAGCAAGCTGAAAAACTGATTTTTTTTCATTAAGTTATCATTTTGATAGGGCTTAATTGATAAAGAATTAGATTTGATGAAAAGTATACTCTTTACTCCTTAATTCGGTTTTTCCGATTTCAATGATGTAAAAATACTGTTTCAGCAATAACAAAAAATTCGCTATTCTCTTAGAAATTAAATACAACCTCGTTCACGGAGACAATGATGAGCTTAATTAATACAGAAGTTAAACCATTTAAAGCACAAGCATTCCTTAACGGTCAATTTATTGAAGTGACTGAAGCAGACCTTAAAGGTAAATGGTCAGTATTTTTCTTCTATCCAGCTGACTTCACTTTTGTTTGCCCAACTGAACTTGGTGATCTTGCAGACAACTATGCTGAATTCAAAAAATTAGGTGTTGAGATTTATTCAGTTTCTACTGATACACATTTCACGCATAAAGCTTGGCATGATTCTTCAGAAGAAATTAAAAAAATTGAATACCCAATGGTAGGCGATCCAACGTGGACACTTGCTAAAAACTTTGAAGTATTAATCGAAGCTGCTGGTCTTGCTGACCGTGGTACTTTTGTAATCGATCCTGAAGGCAAAATCCAAATCGTTGAAATCAACGCTGGTGGTATTGGCCGTGATGCTCAAGAACTTCTTCGTAAAGTGAAAGCTGCTCAATATGTACACGCTCACCCAGGTGAAGTTTGCCCAGCGAAATGGAAAGAAGGCGATGCAACTTTAGCGCCTTCAATCGACTTAGTCGGTAAAATCTAATCTGCTATTAGATTGAACTAACTTAAAAAAATCACGCTTTTAGCGTGATTTTTTATGCATGCTCTAAAATTGTCATCGCTAAATGCTTTATACAAATTTTAAGGATAAGACTAAAATTAAATGACGTTCTTCTCAGGTATAAAATATTCACGATTGATAGGCGAAAAGATTACAATATTGTTATACATCCTCTTTACTTTTTGTCTTAATTTCAAGTTATATAGAAAACTTAATACATCATTTATAAGTATAAATTTGGAGGAAATCTATGGGCACAACACTTGTAGTCACTTCATATAAATATAATGCGGTTTCGCGCTATTTAAAAAATTTTTATAACAATGGCTCAGGTGAACTTTACCATCCTGTTTCAGAATTTATTTATAATAATTTATTGCGTTGTAATGACAAAACTGCTTTTGTGCACAAATACCTAGAATATGATTTGCACTTTACCTGAGTGTCTATAAATTAATAAAAATCAGGGTATCCCCTGATTTTTAAATATTTATTTATCGGTAACATACCAAAAATAAACCAGCCCCCACAGACAACGTTGTCGTGATAAAACGTGCATCACTTTGTACAAGAGCAATAAATTCTTGTACTTCTGCAGCATGAGAAATCACATTATCTACAATCAAAATACCTCTTTTGGGAGCAATCATATGTTGTAGATTATTCCAATAATCTACATAAGCATCACGTTCTGCATCCAATAAAATAAAATCGTAGTGATTCAAATTATTGTTCAAAAACGCTTGCGCATCTCCTATTCTAAAATCAATCACATGATCCAGACCTAATTCTTGGGCGTATTGCTGAGCTTGAGCAGTTCGATCAGGCTCTATTTCAAGCGTTGTGATCTGCCCTTGCGTTTCTTGTGCTGCATTTGCCAACCATAAAGTTGAATATCCAGTCGAGGTACCAATTTCAAGAATTTTTTTTGATTGTTGAACTCGAATTTGCATCGCTAAAAATAATGCAGACTCAGGTTCAATATTTCGATAGCGCTGAGTACGTTCAGTTTGTAATGCATCAAATGCAATAAATTGTTGATACAACGTTTGCATACGCTGCTGGAATACCAAATTCATATTTAATCTCTTAACTGCAATTTAAAAATTAGAATAAAAATTGTGGTTATGCTATTTCTTGAATCAATTTAAATCGTGGAAATATCTGGTTATTCTCAAGCGTAACCGTTTCTTGAAACATCTCTAAAGGTCGTACCCAAATTGAGTAATCACCATATAAACATTGATAAACCACTAATTTTTCTGCTGTTTCACTATGCGTTGCCACGTGAAAAACTTGATATAAATTGCCTTTATAGTGTTGATAAATTCCTGCTTTAAGCGTCATACATACTTACCTATTCAAATGTCTGTTTATCATAATCAAAATTAGCATTCTGATTTTAAAAGATTGACTGACGTATTAATCTATTTATACGATCACAACAATAAAAACAAACTGTTTTATCTATTCCTTGAATTGCCTTATGATCACTGCATTGAATATAAATATACTCCCTTGGAGACTTAAGCCATGTTAGATCAAAATACCTCAGCACAATTAAAAACACTCCTTGAACGTTTAGAAAGTCCAATTGAATTGGTTGCCTCCTTAAATGATTCAGACAAATCTGAAAAAATCAAAGAATTGGTCACCGAAGTGGCTGCATTGTCTGATCAAGTCAGCGTACGTTTTGATGGAAACAATAGCCGTCGTCCAAGTTTTGGTATTGCCAAAGTCGGAGAACAAGCTCGGGTGAACTTTGCAGGTTTACCGATGGGACATGAGTTCACTTCTTTGATTTTGGCTTTGTTACAAGTCTCAGGTTATGCACCCAAAGTCTCTGATGACGTTTTGGCACAAATCAAAGGCTTAAACTTAAGCTCTGACTTTGAAGTATTTGTGTCTTTAAGCTGTCATAACTGTCCAGATGTGGTGCAAGCCTTGAACCTGATTGCGATTCACAATCCAGGTACGACAGCCACCATGGTTGATGGTGCATTCTTTCAAGATGAAGTAGAACAGCGCAAAATCATGGCCGTCCCGATGCTGTTCCAAAATGGTGAACATATCGGTCAAGGTCGTATGACTTTAGAAGAAATTGTGGCCAAGCTTGATTCAAGCTCATCTAGTAAAGATCTAGAAAAACTCAATGCCAAAGAGGTCTTTGATGTACTGGTGATTGGAGGTGGTCCTGCCGGCAATACTGCTGCCATTTATGCTGCACGAAAAGGGATTCACACCGGTATTGTGGCAGAACGCTTCGGTGGACAAGTCATGGATACCATGGACATTGAAAACTACACCTCGGTGCAAAAAACCCAAGGGCCAAAGTTTGCCGCTGAAATGGAGGCCCATGTACGTGCTTATGATGTAGACATCATGAACCTACAAAAAGTGTCGAGCATCAAAGGTGCAGATGAAACAGCGCATGGACGGGTTGAAGTGACTTTAGAAAATGGTGCCATTCTGGAATCTAAAACCATTATTTTGTCGACTGGTGCACGTTGGAGAGAGATGAATGTACCGGGTGAGCAAGAATACAAAACTCGTGGTGTGGCTTACTGTCCACACTGTGACGGCCCTTTGTTTAAAGGCAAACGTGTGGCCGTGATTGGCGGTGGTAATTCAGGGGTTGAAGCGGCGATTGATTTGGCGGGTATTGTTGAACATGTGACTTTGGTTGAATTTGATACCCAACTGCGTGCTGACCAAGTGTTACAGAACAAACTGCATAGTTTGCCTAACACCACGGTGATTTTGAATGCTTTATCCACTGAAGTGATGGGTGATGGTTCACAAGTAACGGCACTGAAATATCAAGATCGTGCCACAAATACGGAACATACAGTTGAACTGGCTGGAATCTTTGTTCAAATTGGTTTATTACCGAATACAGACTTTTTGCAAGCATCTAACGTTGAGCTGTCTAAGCGAGGCGAGATTGTGATTAATGATCGCAATGAAACCAATGTTCAAGGGGTATTTGCAGCGGGTGATTGTACGACTGTACCGTATAAGCAGATTATTATTTCGACAGGTGAAGGTGCGAAGGCTGCATTATCTGCCTTTGATTATTTAATCCGCGCTGAGGGGTAAGTAACTGCCTATTATTTAATTAATGCTGCATAAACAAAGAAAGGCTTGTATAGATAGAACGATATAAGCCTTTTTTTTCACTAGACTTTTTGAACTAAAATTACATTTTATCTACAATTTTTGATCTTGATTGTAAAGAGTTTTCGATTATATTCGCTTTATCCCATTTATGCGGATACAACAATTAAAAGGAAATATGAGAATGAATAAATTACTTGTTGCTTTAGGTCTTGCTGCTACCGTTGCTTTGGTTGGGTGTAATAAAGACAAAGCCCCTGAAACAGGTGCAACTACAGGTGAACATCTTGAAAATGCTGCAAATCAAGCAGGTCATGATATTTCTGATGCAACTGCAAATGCGGCAAATGAAACAGCAACAGCTGTAGATAATGCAGCAGATGCCACTGCTGCTGCGGCAAATAATGCTGCTGATCACGCTGAAGCTGCGGCACATGATGCCAAAGAAGCTGCTAAAGATGCGACTGCTGCAACTGCTGGTGCAGTAGAAAATGGAGCGGCAAATGTGAAAAAAGAAGCTCAACAATAATTTGATCACTTAATCTAAAAAAGCCCCTGTTCAGGGGCTTTTTTATGATGCTTAAATTCGATGGATTTTTTAAATTCTTTGAGTAAAATCGACTGAATAACAGAGTATATTCTTATGTCATATTCCCATCACGAAGAAAAACATTTTATTCACCGTACAGGATGGCTAAGGGCCGCAGTGCTGGGTGCAAATGATGGAATTATTTCTGTGACCAGTTTAATTATGGGTATGGCAGCAAGTGGAGCTTCATCACAGACTCTACTGATTACCTGTATTGCAGGGCTTATTTCTGGTGCAAGCTCAATGGCAGCGGGTGAGTATATTTCAGTTAAATCTCAAGTTGATATTGAGCATGCAGATTTAAAATTTGAAGCAAATGAATTAGAGCAGAATCCACATTTAGAATTGAAAGAATTGACCCATATTTATGTGCTACGTGGCCTCACTCCAGATTTGGCGAAGGAAGTGGCAACTCAATTAACCGCTAAAAATGCTTTAGATGCGCACGCGAGAGACGAAATTGGTATTCATGAAAATACTTCGGCCAATCCAATTCAAGCTGCAGGTTCATCAGCACTGGCATTTTCACTGGGTGCGCTCTTTCCAATGTTTTCAATTTTAATTAGTCCAGAGAATTATATTTCTACCGTTGTCATGATCGTGGGCATTTTATCATTAGCGGGTTTGGGAATGTTATCTAGCTATTTTGCAGGGACTTCAATATTGAAAGGAAGTTTAAGAGTCACGGTTTGGGGCATTATCGCCATGACCTTTTCGGCATGGATTGGTTCACTCTTTAATCTTTAATCTTTAATCTTTAATCTTTAATCTTTAATCTTTAATTGATTCAATTAATCTATTTTACTGATATATAAAATCAGTTATTCTCAACAATAAAACAGATCATCGGTCTATTAAAGTCATAATATAGGTGAATAATCCATTAAAATATGGTTATTCATTTATTTAGTTTTCTACTCCCATGTCTGTGATTGCTGCAAAATCCCATCGATCTAATCGATCCATTTGGGTGGCTCTTTTTCTTTTGTTAATAGGCACTTTAGGTGCTTATCAAATGGTCAGCCTCAATCAAGCATTGCTATTTCTCATTGGCGGTGCGTTAGGAATGACGCTATATCATGCTTCCTTTGGATTTACGTCTAGCTGGCGCGTTTTTATTAAAGAACGTCGCGGTCGTGGTTTACGTGCCCAAATGATCATGTTGAGTTTAGCAGTATTATTGTTCTTCCCTGCTTTAGGTGCAGGCGAACTGTTTGGCAATCCTGTCAAAGGTAATGTTAGTCCGGTCTCTATGTCAGTGATGATTGGTGCTTTTATCTTTGGCATAGGCATGCAATTGGGAGGTGGTTGTGCTTCAGGTACGCTTTACACCTTAGGCGGTGGTAGCGCGCGCATGATTGTAACTTTGATTTTCTTTTGTCTGGGCTCTTTAATTGCGACCAGCCATTTAGACTGGTGGTTTAATCTTCCCCATCTTGCGCCTATTTCTATAGTATCTAGCCTAGGTGTAGTTCCCGCATTAGTGCTTAGCTTTGTGCTGTTTAGTTTAATTGCTTTAGCCACCATTTTTTTTGAGAAAAAACGTCATGGTTCACTTGAAGTCGAACCTATTGCAGAAACTCAAGGTTTCAAACGCTTTTTACGTGGTCCATGGCCACTGATTTGGGGCGGAATTATTTTAACCTTATTAAATTTTGCAACTTTGGCTTTAGCCGGCCGCCCATGGGGAGTGACTTCAGCACTTGCCGTTTGGGCAGCAAAATCTGCAAGTTTGGTGGGTGTCGATGTCGCTTCTTGGGCCTATTGGCAACAACCTAGTAACGCTAAAGCCTTAGCTGAGTCACTCTGGTTCGATATCACCTCTATGATGAATTTCGGTATTATGCTGGGTGCTTTACTGGCAGCTAGTCTTGCAGGTAAATTTGCACCGAATTTGAATATTCCAAAACGTTCAATAATTGCTGCTGTTGTTGGTGGACTATTACTGGGTTACGGCGCACGTTTGGCATACGGTTGTAATATTGGTGCATATTTCAGTGGTATCGCGTCGGGCAGTTTACATGGTTGGTTATGGCTCATTTTTGCTTTTATGGGTAATGGAATTGGCGTCAAACTCCGTCCAATTTTCTTCCCTAACGAACGTCCTCAACCTGAGAAATTAACAGGCTGTTAAGTCTGATTTTCAAAATAAAAAGCCCATCCAATGATGGGCTTTTATGAACTAGCCTATTAATTTTCTTGTAAAGCTTGTTTCAAATTACAGCCGAAGCCCATAATTTCTTGTGCCTGACGATAATGGGTATAACGGTTTAAAATAAAATCGTAAAACTGATCTGCACTGCTAAAATCTTTGATCAAGTCTTGGTTTTTTATCTTTGGCCATTGCGTCTGTGACAATAAATTTATATTTTGATGACCTAAATAATACATCTGCACAAAATAGTCATTCATCATTTTACAATACGCTTGCTTGACTGGTTTTAATGACGTACGACTTACCGCATGTAAATCTAAAGTTTGAAGCTGTTGAACATCAAATATGGACTGATCTGAGAAAGCAATCGCGTTATTTTTCTTAAAATTCTGATAATCGCGTGATAATTGCTGATTTAAAGTTTCAAATCGCTGTTCTAACTGCGCCACATTTTCAACTTTATAATCCTCAGGATGAATCTGTATTTTATTTTGTTCTGAGGATGAACACGCTGAGACAATCAAACTTGACATAAAAGTCGCTAAAATGAACGGCTTTCTCATACATTCCCTATTGGTCACATTAAACTACCTTAGTATGCCTGAATTTTTTTCCTAAATTGACTTCTCATTCATATAGCGCCAGTAACGTTTGGGGACATATTGAATATGCAGTCTCATGTTTTGGCGTGCTTCAATATTGACACTACGGAAATAATCTTTCCACAGTTGATCATAGAGTAATTCTTGTTCATCTAGTTTTACAGTAAAAGATTGGCTAAAACGGTAATGCTCCCTAAAAATAATTGAACTTAAAAGTAGAAAATCGAATAGCCTTGATCTAAGGAGATTTTCTATGAAAACATCTAAATATTCAGACAGCTTAATCATGAGTATTTTGAAGCAAGCTGAAGCAGGTACTCCAGTGCCCAATCTATGCCGAGAACATGGCATGAGTTCTGCCACTTTTTACAAATGGAAGTCCAAATATGGCGGCATGGATCTTTCCATGATGACTCGACTTAAAGAGCTAGAGGCAGAAAATGCCCGCCTAAAGCGCATGTATGCGGATGAACGTCTTAAAGCAGACATTCTTCAGGATGCACTGTCAAAAAAGTTATAAGGCCCACGCAACGCAAGTCACTTGCTCAACAAGCCGTTGAGCAATATAAGATCTCAGTGAGTAAGGCCTGTCTCATATTCCAAGTCAGTCAAACCTGTTATCGCTATATAGCTCAATTGAAGGAGCAGAATATGGTTATTGCAGATTGGCTGATTAAGCTCACCAATGAGAATAAGACTTGGGGATTTAAGCTTTGCTTTTTGTACCTGCGTAATGTCCAAGGCTACCCTTGGAATCACAAGCGTATTTATCGCATTTATAAGGAGCTTGAGCTTAACCTTCGGATTAAACCCAACAAACGCATTAAACGGATAAAGCCTGAAACTCTTGCAGTACCAGAAGCGCAGAATGAATCATGGTCAATGGACTTTATGCACGATCAACTCAGTGATGGCCGCAGTTACCGTGTGCATAACGTCATTGATGACTATAACCGTGAGTCATTAGATATCTTGATTGACTTCTCCTTACCCGCTGAACGAGTACTTCGAGGGTTGGATCAACTCATCGAATGGCGAGGTAAACCAAAACGAATCCGAAGTGACAATGGACCAGAGTACATCAGTGATTTAATGGAGGCATGGTGTAAGCAGCATGAAATTGAGCATGTATTTACCCAGCCTGGCAATCCACAACAAAATGCGTATGTAGAACGCTTCAATCGGACAGTACGTTATGAATGTTTAAATCAATATTTATTTCGAGAACTTGAAGATGTTCAAGACTATACAACAGCATGGCAACACTTTTATAATCATGAACGACCTCATATGTCAGTTGATGGTAAACCACCTAAATTTAAACAATGATAAAGGCTTCGGTTTTTCTACTCATTAACTCAATTAAAAATGGGGGTATTACCAAACCGCTGGCTAACTTGGTGTCCACCTCAGTAGCATTCATTTCAATTTGATGGATTTTATGTAAATCATAATAAATTCCATATTTACGCTTTTCATCATAAATTAACCACTTTTGATCTTGATAGCGTGCTTTAAAATGCCGCTCAATTAATGGCAAAACATTAAAATCAGGTCGAACTAAACTTAGAAACAAATCATTTTGGCATTTTTTAAAGCGAACAAATGCTTCCATACGATGTTTTTCACGCCCGACTTGCTTGGCCCACTGCGCCAATGCCAACACATCATGCTGACCATAATTTTCATCAACCTTATCTGAGTGCTGAAAAACATATAGACAATAGTTAAATAAATGCTGATAAGCACTTTGATTTTCTGAGAGAAAAGTGTAGTAAAAATTACGCTGGCTCTGACCAGACGTTTTTTTCTTAAGCCCTTGCCATACACGTTGGGCGTGCTCATCGTTTGAAGACACTTGGATAAAATCATCAAATAGACCATTTTGGGCATGCACATCACTGGTAATGGTCGCTTGAAAATCCTGAAATTGAAATGCACGAAATACGCAACTTAATAAGCCTGTCATACTGCCATCAAAACAATAGATCACCATCAGAAACCAAAACCCAATTGCGGAGAAAGTTGCTGAGTATATTTTGACTGCCCCGACTGTAAAATTTGATGACGGATTTGGCTCGGTAATTGATCCTTAATAAATTTTGGCGTGTCAGCACATCGAATAAAATGCTGCGCACGATTATATGCCACACCAATACGTTTTAATTGATCGATATGGATTTTTCCGAATCGTCGTGCCTGCACAATTTTTTTCGCAGAGCGCACGCCAATCCCTGGCACACGTAAAATCATTCGATAATCGGCACTGTTTAAATCTATTGGAAATTGCTCTGGATGACGCAGCGCCCAACTCAATTTAGGATCTACATCTAAATCTAAATTGGGATGTTTTTCATCGACCAGTTCTGTTGCATCAAAGCCATAGAAACGCATCAGCCAGTCACTTTGATACAACCGGTTTTCTCTCAATAACGGCGGTGCAGATCCAACTGCGGGTAAGGCTTTTTCTTCTTCATTAATTGGGATATAGCCTGAGTAATACACCCGTTTCAGATTAAATTCTTTATAATGACGAGCTGCCATTAAAATAATATCTTGATCAGTCTCACTGTGTGCCCCAACCACCATTTGTGTGGTCTGCCCTGCTGGAACGAATTTAGGGACGGAACGGATCAGCTTGCGCTCATCTTTGAATTGGATTAAACGATCGCGCACAATTCCTAAGTCTTTTTGTACTTCTGCATGGCTTTTTTCAGGCGCAAACTTTTGTAAACCTGCTTCAGTCGGCATTTCTAAATTAATACTCATACGGTCTACATATAAACCCGCTTCAGTAATCATTTCTTGTGAAGCACCTGGTATGGTTTTTAGGTGAATATAGCCATTAAAATTTTCTTCTAGACGTAATTTTTTTACCACTTGCAACATACGCTCCATGGTGAAATCTGCTGATTTAAAAATACCAGAACTTAAAAATAAGCCTTCAATATAATTACGTCGATAGAAATTCATGGTTAAATCGACCACTTCTTGTACAGTAAAAGCCGCTCGTTTTACATCGTTGGAGCGTCTAGAGACACAATAAGAACAGTCAAAAATACAGACATTCGAAAATAGAATTTTTAATAAGGATACACAGCGGCCATCTTCCGTATAGCTGTGACAAATACCTGATCCTGTATTGCCCAAGCCTTTGTCTTTATTTTTTCGGTTGCTACCACTGGATGAGCACGATACATCATACTTGGCAGCATCGGCTAAAATTTGTAGTTTTTCACGGATACGTTCAGACATGAGTCAGTCACACTCATCAATAAAAAATACAGTATAAATTTTAATGCAGCGTTGAAGTGTTCACTCATCTATTCTGCGACAGAGAATGACGTTGTATTTTTTATTTCATGCTGAAAACATCCTTTTATTTCCTATTAAAATGACGAATATTATTTGCTTAATGTTTAAGGCTTGGGCAAAGTAATATCCATGAGGAGAGCCCTATGACTTTATTAGAAAGACTTGAGATTAAACATCCTATTTTGCTTGCTCCAATGGCAGGTGTTTCCACACCGAAGCTTGCGGCTGAAGTGTCTAATCAAGGAGGTTTAGGTTCACTTGGGCTGGGGGCCAATACTGTTGAAGATGCACGTCAACAAATTTTAGCCACACAAGCGCTAACTCATCGACCTTTTCAAGTCAATTTCTTTTGCCATCAAAGCTTGCCATTAGATCCTCAAGTTTCAGCACAGTGGATTCAGTATTTGACCCCATATTTTGAGAAATATCACGCTACTGTACCCACTGAATTAAAGTGTATCTATCCCAGTTTTTTAGATCATGACGATTACTTACAACTCGTTTTTGAAACACGTCCGAAAGCTGTCAGTTTTCATTTTGGTATTCCACACTCTCACCAAATTCAAGCTTTAAAAGCTGCTGATATTATTACTCTGGCTTCCGCTACTAATCTAGCGGAAGCACTTGCAATTGAAGCCGCAGGGATTGATATCATCATTGCTCAAGGCATTGAAGCGGGTGGTCACCGTGGTATTTTTAACAATCATTTCGATAGTGCAGTCAAAACATCAGATTTAATTCAATTGTTCAAACAATATTGCCATCTGCCGATTATCGCAGCGGGTGGAATCATGAATGGGCAGCATGCACAAGCGCTAATCAATTTAGGTGCAGAAGCCGTTCAACTTGGAACAGCTTTTGTGCAATGTAAAAGTTCAAATGCCAATGCAGCCTATCGAAAAGCCTTGTTTAACAAACCGATTACTCAAGTGAGTGCAAGCATTTCAGGCCGTCCTGCACGTGGTTTAATTAATCATTGGCACACTCAAGTCGACCGACCAGAACGACCTGAAGTGGCGACTTATCCTTACTGTTATGATTTAGGCAAACAATTGAATAATGCAGCAATAGCACACGGTGATGATGGTTTTGGTGCGTTTTGGGCGGGAAGCAATGTGGCACACATTCGCGAAATGGAAGCTGCTGACTTAATTAATCAGCTGGTATTAGAAATGAGCCAAACTTAAGCTCATACTCGTTCAATCGAAGTTGTGCGTTATCTAAAAAGATAAAAAGAGGTATTGATATTAAATAGAGGATTTAAAAAATAGATTTATCAAATTTAATGAAAATAACAGTAGAACACATCTAGGACAGCTATCTTTTATAACTGTCCCGATGGAGTCTTGAAATATGATCATCTAAAATTTTTAAATTGAAAAAATAATTGAATAGGTTATGCAGCATTTTAATGAAAGATTAAAACTCATTAAGTTTCGAGTAAATTAACCTGTTCGACCTGTACATCACTCATAATGTCGCCATACATCAGCAGTTGATTAAAATAATCTTCAACCACCTTAAACTGTGCATTCGTACTTTCCACTTTATACATGTTTTGACGAAACTCATTGCTTGAACGTAAACCTTTGGTGTACCACGCAATATGTTTTCGTGAAATTCGACAACCCGAATATTCGCCATAAAATGTGTAGAGTTCTGATAAATGTCCTAAAAGCACATCTTTTACTTCCTGAATATTGGGTGCAGCCAAATGCTGCCCTGTCTCCAAGTAGTGAGAAATTTCACGAAAAATCCAAGGACGACCTTGGGCAGCACGACCAATCATGATGCCATCTGCACCTGTATAGTCCAGTACATATTTAGCTTTCTCAGGACTATCAATATCACCATTGGCAATCACTGGAATGCTGAGCATTTGCTTCACGTCTCTAATCAGACTATAGCGTGCAGTATTTAAATACATATCTTCACGGGTACGGCCGTGCAGAGCCAATGCAGCGATGCCTGCATCCTCAGCACGTTGAGCAACACGTAAAATATTTTCATCACCATTTAAATAACCCAAACGGGTTTTTAAAGTGACGGGAACATCGACTGCAGCCACGACAGTATCTAAAATACGCGCCACCAAATCTTCATCTTTTAACAGTGCAGAACCAGCTAATTTATTACAAACTTTTCGGGCTGGACACCCCATATTAATATCGACAATTTGTGCTCCATTGGCCACTTGATAGCGCGCAGCTTCTGCAAGATCGAGCGGGTCTGAACCTGCAATTTGTGCAGAAATAGGAGCAATTTCACCATCAAAATTGGCACGATATAAACTTTTTTTGCTCATACGTAACGTTTGGTCTGAAGTCATCATTTCACTGACGGCATGTCCTGCACCAAAATATTTACATAATGAGCGAAATGGACGGTCCGTAACGCCTGCCATCGGAGCGACCCAAATCTTGTTACCTATTGGTTTATCAAACAATTCTTTAATTACATTGTTTTGACTCAATTTCTTTAACCTCGTTCAACTTCTTTGAATCGCCTCTTATTGACTTCTAGTACCCTATTATTACACCCTGTTTGCACCATGAAAATTCAAGATGCAAATGATATGAGTACGGTTACTAAACACCAATTAAAAGATGGAACTATACGTTATCGTACTCAGGTGAGTGTTCAGCGAGAAGGTTATCCAGATTCTAAGGTGTCAAAACTTCAACAAAAAATTACGAGCAAACGAATTCGTTAAGCGTACTGAAGCTGAAATTGAATTAAATCCAGATAAGATGCTTAATCTTAAAGAAGAAATTAAGCAGGCGACATTAGCTGAATGTATTAAATGATACCCTGATGAGGTGGATAGTTTTGCGTGAACAAAAACTGGGGCACTCAATCACATCGCTAGTTTAGAGATTTCAGAGAAAAATATCTATTCATTAACACGATAAGATTTTTCAGACCTTAGTGATCATAAAAAGATAATCCATTGAAAAGAACAGAGAAACAAAAATTTTATATTTTAAAAATTAAAATCACTTATGCTCAAGATCATTTTTATTTTGTTCATGATCTTTAATCAACATATCTTCTCGATATTTTTGATTCATTGTTAAGTAAAATTCAGTTAGATTCATGAGAACCTCTCCAAAGAACACTAAATTAATTTCTTTTATTTAGTGTCTATTTTCCAAACCCAAAATTCATCATCTATACAGACACGATTAGCGTCCAACAACTTTAACTCTTTTCCACAATCATTCGTAATATTTATAAAATTTCCATTTTCATCATAATTAGCCCAAGCTCCTTTTTGATTATTTGGATCAGTTAGTTTATAAAATGTGACTAGAACTTGAGGATGTATCATATTAGCTCCCCACCTTTATCAAAATTTATTTGAAAATTATTATATTCATCGATATAAAACACTTCATTTGTGGAAGGCAGAATCCATTGAGATGTTCCAAATATTCTGGTTAATTTCTCTTGTAGTTCGTTGTATACATTAATTAAATTACAATTATTGTCATATTCACCAATGTACATAACTTTGGGCAACAATCTAAACTCTTCAAACATTTTATGTACTTGTATAAGTTTTCTGTTCATTCTAAATCACCATATAATTAAAGGAACCTAAGCCCCTTTAATTTTTATATATTAGATAAAATAAACGTTATTGTTATTTTTTATCTGAATCTTTTTGCTCAGATTCTTTTTGTGTATTTTGTTGATTATCTTGATTTGGCTTTTGTTGATCAGGTTGTTGTGGATGCTGCTGAGATTGATTCTCTTGACCTGCATCAAGGCCAAAGTCTTTCCTTGAGTTGCACGAATTGCACCACCCGCCAATGGTATCCAGTCAATTTGCGATTTAAAAATAAAACTCATGGAGCCATGACGCTCAGGCGAGCACCACACCATTCCTTCTGCCCAAGCTAATAAATCATGTAACTCTTTGACTTTAGGATGTTCAGTATCCGCATCTTCAGGCAAAGGTAATCCCTTTGGATGGAAGATTTTTACTTCAGCACCAAAATATTCCAAGATCCGTCCTGCTTCCATCACCGCAAGTCTGCTGTATGAGCGCTCTCGGTTTGAACCGTAAAGCAGTAAAATACGAGGTGGATGATCAAGTTCTTTGGCTTGAACTTTATCTAAAGTCGGTTGTTCAAGAAGATTTAAATCTACATTTGGGAGAGTCATAGCGTTATATCTCTTTAAAGACTTTTTTTCGAAGCCAGAGTGACACACTTACTAAAGCAATGAGTACGGGAACTTCAACCAGTGGCCCAATGACTGTTGTAAAAGCAACCGGTGATGCCAATCCAAAGGTTGCAATGGCAACAGCTAAAGCCAATTCAAAATTATTCCCTGCCGCAGTAAACGAGATGGCAGCAGTTTTGGGATAATCATTTCCCATCCATTTACTCATAAAGAAGCTAATAAAAAACATCAGCACAAAGTAAATGGTCAAAGGAATGGCGATTCTGAGTACATCGAGTGGCAAACTGACCACTTCACCACCTTTCAGGCTAAACATAGCCAAAATCGTGAACAGCAAAGCAATCAAACTTAGAGGACTGATTTTCGGAATAAACTTGGTTTGATACCACTCCACGCCTTTTTGTTTCACCAAAATTAAGCGCGTTAAGAAACCCATTAAAAAGGGAATCCCTAAATAAACCAAAACTGCATGGGTAATGGTCCAGAAGCTGACATTAATAACTTGCGCTTCCACACCAAAATAAGGCGGTAAAAAGGTCAAAAATAGCCAAGCATAGGTACTAAAAAATAGGATTTGGAAAATACTGTTAAATGCGACTAAACCTGCAACATACTGATTATCACCACAAGCCAAACCATTCCAGACCAACACCATGGCAATACATCGAGCCAATCCAATCAGGATCACACCGGTCATATATTCAGGATAGGACTGTAAAAAAATGATGGCTAAAGCAAATATTAAACAAGGTGCAATGAGCCAGTTTTGCACCAAGGATAAGGTGAGCGTTCGTTTATCCTTAAAAACTTGTGGCAATGTTGCATAGTCCACCTTGGCCAGTGGTGGATACATCATTACAATCAAACCAATGGCAATTGGGAGATTGACTGAATCAATGCTCATCTTGTCCAAGGCAACAGATGCCTGAGGAAAGAACACACCAATCCCCACACCCAATGCCATCGCAATGAAAATCCATAGGGTTAGGTTTTTATCTAAAAATGACATTTTAGAAGCAGACATAATCTTACTCAATATTTGAAATTTTATTGATTTCTGCAATCAACTCAGAACGAGAAAGTGTGTTTACATCCAATGCAAATAAAGCATCCAAACGTTTATTAATATGATCAACCGTGACTAAAAAAGCGTTGAGCTTTTCTTCTTCAGGAAGATCTAGATGAGATGGATCAGATAATCCCCAATGTGCCTTAATCGCACCACCTAGATAAAGTGGACAAGCTTCTTGAGCTGCCGAATCACACACAGTAATGACCACATCAGGTTGATACTGTTCACAGTCATCAATGGTCTTACTCGATAAGCCATCGGTAGATAAACGTAAGTTCTGCAAAGTTTTTATGGTGAGTGGGTGAACCTGACCTGAGGGTTGACTACCAGCGCTGTAAGCTTTCCAACCTTCAGGCGCACGGCTATTGAATAACACTTCTGAAAGAATGCTACGACAACTGTTACCCGTACATAAAAATAAAAATTTCATCAGTATTACTCGCAATGCACGGAAATTGAAGAATGAACAAGAGGATTGTTCATGATGTCGTCATTTTGATTTGAGATAATGTTTAAAACCTCATTTGCCCATTCAGGCAGATTGGGATTCAAACGGTAATACACCCATTGCCCTTGTCTTTGATCAAGCAGAATAGAAAGATTTCGAAGTAAGGCCAAATGACGAGAAATCTTCGGTTGGCTAAGTTGCAACTGTTCTGTCAGTTCACATACGCAAACATTTTGTTTGGCCATCACTAACTTTAAAATGTCTAAACGCGTTGCGTCAGAAAGACACTTAAAGAAATCAGTTTGATTCATTTTCTTATAACCCATTATATTCACTATTGCGAATATACGCATAACCATATATAAATGCAATATTGTTTTTGCACTGAGAAAAGTCATGTCACAAAAGATTAAAATTTATCACAATCCTGCTTGTGGAACTTCTAGAAATACACTCGAACTTATCCGAAATACAGGGCAAGAACCTGAAGTGATTGAGTATTTGAAAACGCCACCAAATAAAGCAGAATTAATGACTTTAATTGAAAAATCAGGGCTTTCTGTCCTTGAAGCCATGCGTAAAAATGTTGAACCTTATGAGAAACTGGAATTAGCACAAGAACATTGGAGTGATGATCAGTTGATTAGTTTTATGCTTGAATATCCGATTTTAATTAATCGCCCATTTGTAGTGACGGATCTTGGTATTAAATTATGTAGACCATCTGAGTTAGTACTGGATCTATTATCTGCTCCTTAACTCAATACATTTATCAACTAAAGCGTGTTTGTTCTAATTGCTCCTGATCATCTTTCTCACCCAGCTCAGTGCATGCTTTAGTTTGAATTGAACGTTTCTTGGTTTTCCAAAAAAATTTTCGTCGATAAATAACACCACAAAACAACCTCCTGAAGAAGGCTTATCATAAAATATCGTTTGTTCTCATATTTTTTAGCTTTTTAAGCAACCAGTTTAAAAATGCTCTCTTTTCTCCGAACCTAGGAGCATCTCCAGCATTAAAACCAATGTAATTCCCATTAAAATGAAACTTAAACTTATAAGGCTTTTCAGCTAAAAAGCCATGCTCACCCTGTGTATGCAGTTCTTGTAGAAGTCTTTCAATTTTATCAAACTGTTGTCTTGAAGAAAATGATTCATCTTCTTTTAAAAAGTTATAAATTTGTTCTATTGATTCTGCGGTATTGGTATTCATTGTAATTTCACCTTGAAACCCATGAAGTGAATATAAGTAACATATATATTTTGGGTGTCTACATCGCTTGTATCAGTCATGTATCGAGACGATATAAATTAAATATATTGATTACTTAAATAATGATACAGATCAATCTAGCACAGATATTTTTAAAAAACTTTGAAATATAAATAAGATATAAACTGAACCGTACCGGGTTTGTCGGAGAGTCAATATTCTGAGAGACTATCCCGATGACAAAATTAAAATATACCCCTGAAATCAGAGAAAGAGCGGTTCAATTATTGATTGAATCCGAAAAAGATTATCCATCGAATTGGGCCGCAATCACAGCAATTGCGCCTAAGATTGGTTGTACTCCTGAAACACTACGTGCCTGGCATCAAAAGCATTTAGATCAGCAAAATCCTATTAAAGTACAAGAGATATCTGATCAAGAAAAAATGAAGCAAATGGAACGTGAAATTAAAGAATTAAAGCGTGCCAATGAAATTCTACGTAAAGCAGCCGCTTTTTTCGCCCAGGCGGAGCTCGACCGCCCACACAAATAATGGTGGATTTCATCCATAACAATAAAGATCGATATGGTGTTGATGCGATTTGTAGGATTTTACCGATCGCAGCTTCAACCTATTACCGAACTTTAGATCTCGCGGACAATCCAGAACATCGAGCGAAACGAGATCTACATGATGAGCATCATGCTGAACAAATTAAACGAATTTGGAAAGAAAGTTCAGGTCGATATGGTGTGCGTAAGGTCTGGCAACAATTGAAACGTGAAGGTTATGTTATCGCACGTTGTACAGTTGCTCGATTGATGCAGAAGCTAGGTATACAAGGTGTTTGGCGTGGTAAGAATAAACAAACCACCCGTAGCCGAGATGATCAAAAAAGAGCAGATGATTTAGTGAAACGTAATTTTAATGCTGATCATCCTGACCAACTGTGGGTCGCTGACTTCACGTATATTCAAACAAATTCAGGCTGGGTCTATACCGCCTTTATTATTGATGTGTTCTCACGAGCCATTGTTGGATGGAAAGTATCTACACGAATGAATACAGATATGGTGCTCGATGCATTAGAGCAAGCATTGCATGATCGAGGCATGCCAAAGAACGTGATTCATCATAGTGACAGAGGCGTGCAATATCTTTCCATTCGTTATACCAATCGTTTAGAAGCAGCAAATTTACGAGCATCAGTCGGTACGACCGGTGATTCATACGATAATGCTTTGGCTGAAACGGTGAATGGCTTATACAAAACAGAGGTGATTGAATATTTAAAAGCAGATTGGCAAGGTTTAGCGGATGTACAACTTGCGACATTAAATTGGGTAGATTGGTTCAACAAAAAGCGTGTACACAGTGCACTGGGTTATGTATCGCCTTTTGAGTTTGAAGCAATGTACTATGATAAGATTAACCCGTTAGGTCAGGTGGCCTAACTTAAATAAAAAAGTCTCCGACAAACCCGGTACGGTTCACCATTTCAGATCATTTTTTTGAATATATTTTTCAGACTTGATTGTGGTTAAAAGCTGGGATTAGAACCAAGTGGTCGGTACATAAAAACTAAGTACCACAAAACTCAATAAAGTGACGGTTTCAACGATTTCAATGCTCGCACCAATTGTATCACCAGTTATCCCACCAATACGTTGGATAAACTTATGTCGCAGATAAACCAGACTACCCAGAAAAATAAAGATCAGCACTAAGCCAGCATATCCAAAATATAAGGCGCTGGCTAAGCCTAGCCTTAAAACAATGCCACATCCGAGTTTTGGCAAATATTCTGCAATAGAAAAACCTAGCCCTTTCTCGCGCACATAATGGGTAGTCAAAAATAAAAACAACGCGGTTAAACGTCCCAGAACAGGAAATAAAAGTACTGCTAAAAATAATTGCTGTTCTAATAAGATGTAGATGGCTGACCATTTTAGTAAAGATACTATAATTAAACTGAGTACACCGATTGGCCCACAGTTCGGGTCTTTCATGATTGTTAAAGTACGTTCTTTATCGCCAAAGCCACCAACCCAAGCATCAGCGGTATCGGCCAAACCATCTAAATGCAGACCACCCGTCAACCAAATCCATACCACCAGAACCAGACTTGAAAGCAAAATGTAGGGTAATTCCTGCAATAAAATGACCAAGATCAACAGGATAATTCCGATGATTAGGCCAACCAGTGGATAAAACAATAAAGATTGGGCATTTTGCTGTTGCGTCGGCATTTTTTTTAACTGAATGGGAAATTGAGTCAAAAACTGTAAGGCAATCAAAAATGGTGTCATGATTATTCTTCCTTCAGCAAATGTACCGAAGCATTATCTCGAATGACAAAGGAGTTGAGTTGCCCCAACTCTGCGCTCATTTTAAGAATATCATCTAATTTATGATTCAAAGCGATGCATTTAAGCAGCTTTATTACACCGCCATGTGTCACCACTAAAGCATGCTTCCAATTATTTTTTAACATCTGCTGTTGGATTTTTTCAAAGCTAGTGAGAATTCTCTGCTGAAATTCCTGCAATTTTTCTGCATTGGGCGGCGTAAATACAGTGGGTTGTTGCCAAAAATTTGCTAGTAATTCAGATTCATTTTCATAAATCACCTGAGTTGAAATGCCTTCCCAATCTCCAAAATGCATTTCCTGCAAATTAGAATCAATAATCAACTCAAGCTTTAATTGCTGTGCAATGTGATGTGCAAATAAATGGCATCGCTTTAAAGAAGAACTAAAAACAACGTCCCATTGTAGCTGCTGATGTGTAGATGCCTGTAAAGACTGATCTATAGTTTGCTGCATTTGCGACCAACCTACTTCGGTTAAATCGTCATCCGTTGAACCCCTTAAAGTGTGGCTTAAAGTGGTTTCTCCATGACGTAATAGATCAATCTTTAACATCTACAATCCTAAACCAATATTCTGGAATTAAACTTTTTCGCCAATCACCGCAGCTTCAGTAAAAGTTGCCATGTTGTTGTGTAAGCTACACGCCAATTTAATAATTCCTAATGCAGCCCCTGCACCACTCCCTTCACCTAAACGTAAGTTTAGTTTGAGCAAAGGATTTGCCCGAAGTTCTTCTAATAATCGGCGATGACCATATTCAGCTGACTGATGTCCAAACAACATCCACTCACGAACTGCTGGATTTAAACGTACGGCAAGTAACGCTGAAACTGTCGTAATAAAACCATCAACCACTATAGGAACTCCAAGTTGAGCACAGCGGATATAAGCACCTGTCATGGCTGCTATTTCCAAACCACCCACTGCACACAATGCTTTAAAAGCATCTTGAGCCACATAATCTCGATGCAATGCCAAAGCCTGATTAATTACATTTTTCTTATGAATGAGTTGTTCTGCACGAATACCCGTTCCAACACCTGTTAACTGTTCTGCAGTTTCATTCAATAAAAAGCATGCAACTGCTGAAGCTGAACAGGTATTGCCAATGCCCATTTCCCCTGCGACATAAATAGATGCGCCATACGCCACAGCATCTTCAACACTTTTACGTCCCAAATCCATTGCTGCTATACATTGTGTTTCTGTCATTGCCACGTGATGACTAAAGTTGGCAGTCCCTGCAATGATACAATGGCGTTCTACGCCTTTATATTCATAATCATCACCAACTGTGCCACAATCAATAACTTGTAATCTGGCCCTATATTCTTTAGCAATCACACTGATACATGCACCACCTGAACCGAAATTTTGTAGCATTTGCCGTGTAACTGCTTGCGGATAAGCAGAAATATTTTCCTCCATAATCCCATGATCACCCGCAAAAATGCTAATCCAAGGTCGATCTACCTCTGGACGTTGATTGTCTTGTAAACTTGCCAATTGCACCGCGGTATTTTCAAGTTCAGATAATGACCCTGTCGGTTTGGTCAGTTGTAATTGAAGTTCTTGCGCTAATTTTTTTACTTTTGCACTTGGCGTTTTACACGCATCCAACCACCAGCTCATTATTTCTCTCCTTTTAACATCATGGGAAAACCCGCAACACAAAATACAACTTTTTCGGCAATTTGCCCCAATTGTTGATGTAAACGCCCAGATTCATCAACAAACTTACGGCTGATTTCCCCCATTGGAATCACCCCTAAACCTGTTTCATTACTGACTAAAATCAGTTCCGATTGTAAAGTAGGTAAAACTTCAAGCAATTTTAAGCATTCCTGTGACTGTAATTCAGCATTTTCATGCATCAATAAATTGCTCATCCACAAAGTTAGGCAATCGACAAGAATTAGTTGATTGGGTTCATTCACTCTCATTAAACACTCGGCTAGATATAAAGGTTCTTCAATCACAGTCCAATGCTTGGGTCGTTGTGCTTGATGATGATCAATACGGGCCTGCATTTCACGATCAAATGCCTGTGCCGTTGCAATATAAGTCACGTTTAAATTTGAATCTTTCGCAGCTTGTTCTGCAAAGCGACTTTTACCAGAACGTGCACCGCCTAAAATAAGTTGTATCATGCATTTTCCAATTTAAACTGCTGTAACGGATAAAGCGGGCCTTGTAGTACCTGTGCCTGATACCAACCAAAGGTAATTTGATCGACTGAAAATTCAAAACTTTGCTGTTCTATATTTTGAATATGTTTAAAAATCAGATCACTTTTGAAGCTATGAGAATATAAACCTAAGGTCAAATGTGGATGATAGGTTAAAGGTGCAATTTCATTTGCAGTTTCTTGAAACAAATGACGAATCTGTTCAAGTAGATTGCTGTCATCCATCACCTCTACAAATAAAGCACTTTCAAAACTATTAATCCTTCCAGTTTTTAATTTAATTTTTTTTGGTCTTTGTGCAATTAATGTCTGGAGATGTTGCTGCATAGCTACGAGATTAAAATCATCATCTCGAACAGGCTTGTGCTGCGTTAAAAAGCCACATACGAATAAAGTAATATGAAACTGTCGGCTATTTGGAGTGTATAAAAAATCCGAAAATTCAGAACGTAGCTGATTTAGATAAGCCAGTAATTCTGGATGTTCAATATGAATATACCAGAGTGAATAATACTCACGACCACAATGCCATTCAGGATAATCCCCTGTAAGGGTCGGAATAACAGAAGTTGAAGAGTTTAAGAACACATTATTATCACTTTAAATTCAATCTTATCATTAGAACGTACCTAGCTGTGCTGACTTTTAATCTTGATCTAGTACATCAGCAAATTGCGCACTCAATACCCATATGAGATCTTGAGGCTTTATACCGATATCCAAACCTCGTTTTCCACCACTGATATAAATTTTATTTAGTAATTCGGCTGACTGATCAATTACCGTTTTTAAACGCTTTTTCTGTCCTATTGGACTAATACCGCCAACCAAATAACCTGTTAAGCGCTCAGCATCTTTAGGCTCTGCCATCTGTAATTTTTTAGCACCCACTGCCGCAGCAATTTTCTTTAAACTTAACTGATGTGCAACAGGTAAAACTGCAACATAGAAATTTTTGCTATCCGTTACCAGTAATGTTTTAAAAACTTCCCTTACATCTAAATTAAGCTTTTGGGCAGCTTCTAATCCAAAACTTTTTGCGTGTACATCATGTTCATATTCATGAATTGAAAATTCAATTGCACTCGATTTTAAAACTTTGCAAGCAGGTGTCATTTTTAATGGATTAATCGTCAGTTTATTCAATTATATGCTTTTTCAAACTGAATGTTTAGTTTGCTTAGGCTATTTATTCCTAAATTCACTTCCAATCAATGACTTTAAAAGTTGGTGTTTTGATTTAAATTAAGCATGAACTTTCACATAAATGCTCTTTTAACAATACAATTCATATTACTTTAAATCGTTTATTTATAAAATTTGATTGTCGATTGAACCGCTATAAACCCATTTTAATTGAAAAAATCTGCATACATTGAATTACTCATTCAAATCCATTTTAACCGACAAACCATTTATATAAAAAATATCAATATCATTAACATGCTTTTATTATGTGATCGAAAAATTTTATTTTAATTTTTAAAAAACAGTTGGTTAATAAAATAACCATATAAAACATAAATATACATGCACCAAATTAGGGCCTACTATCATCATTTAAAATATACTTTTATATCTTTAAGATATAGTATCCAAAATTAGTATTTCTCAAATTTATGATGGAGTTGGCTTTTTCTTCTTTACAATGCTTCTTTTTCCTCCTTTCTGAAGTATTAATATTGCTGAGCGATTAAGTACTTTAGCTATTTAAAATTCTTTCCATCGTAAAAGGTATTCAGATAATGGATTTCAGTACCCTTTAACCAGAAGCTATTAAGAAGAAACAAAAGTTTCATCAGATCTTATATGTACAGGTCATCTTTGCAATTATCTTAGGTATCCTTTTAGGACATTTTTATCCAGAATTTGGCGAAAGTTTAAAACCTTTAGGCGATGCTTTTATTAAAATCGTGAAAATGATTATTGCCCCAGTCATTTTTTTAACAGTGGTGACTGGTATTGCCAGTATGACCAATATGAGTCGTGTTGGGCGTGTCACTGGTAAGGCAATGTTGTACTTCTTTACATTTTCTTCACTTGCCCTTGTTATAGGCATGGTAGTGGCAAACATTATTCAACCTGGTAAAGGCTTGAATATTGATCCAACCACACTGGCAACCGATAAAGTTGCAGGCTATGTCGAAAAAGCACACGACGCGACCTTGGTCGATTTCTTCATGAATATTATTCCAAAGACTTTAATTAGTCCTTTGGCTGAAGGAAGTATTCTACAAGTTCTATTCGTAGCCGTTTTATTTGGTATTTCATTAGCTGCAATTGGTGATCGTGGTCGTCCTATTGTAGATCTTTTAAATAACCTAACAGCACCTGTATTTTACCTCGTGGGCATGCTCATGAAATTAGCACCGATTGGTGCATTTGGTGCAATGGCATTTACTATTGGTGCTTATGGTATTCAATCTATTGGTAATTTATTACTATTGATTATGACGTTCTATATCACCGCTCTCTTATTTATCCTGATTATTTTAGGTGCTGTTGCTCGTTATAATGGTTTCTCAATTTTAGCACTAATCCGTTATATTAAAGATGAATTATGGCTTGTATTAGGAACCAGTTCTTCAGAAGCTGCGCTACCCTCTCTTATGCATAAAATGGAAAAAGCAGGCTGTGAGAAATCTGTAGTCGGTTTAGTGATACCAACAGGATATTCATTTAACCTTGACGGTACTAATATTTATATGACGATGGCCGCTTTATTTATTGCACAGGCCTGTAATGTCGATTTATCAATTGGCGAACAAGTCGCATTATTGCTGGTTGCAATGGTGAGTTCTAAAGGTGCAGCGGGCGTAACTGGTGCAGGTTTTATTACATTAGCTGCCACGCTGTCAGTCGTACCTGCCGTTCCCGTCGCTGGTATGGCACTTATTTTAGGGATTGACCGTTTTATGTCTGAGTGCCGTGCATTGACCAACCTTGTTGGGAATGCGTGTGCAACCATTGTGGTTGCTCGTTGGGACAATGCTCTAGATAAAGACGTTTTAAATGAAGCCCTAAATAAACCAAAACAGTCATAAAGTTTTCTTATTTTAAAAAAGAAAAAGAGCCTAATTAGGCTCTTTTTCATCTTTAATCTCTGTTTAAGAATTGATCAATTACCCCAAATTTCTGAAAGATTTTTGCACGACGTTTTGGATGAATATTGGCTTTATTTAAATCACCTTGATAATGATCAAAAACACGTTTATCCATCATTTTAAACCATAAGGATGGAATTAAAGCGGGCAATAACATGGTGGCATAACCACTTGGTAATTCTGGTGCTTCATCAAAATGACGCAAGGCTTGAAAAGGCCGTGTCGGATAAGCATGATGATCTGAATGACGTTGTAACTGATACAAAAATAAATTGGTGGTGATGTTATTGTTATTCCAACTGTGCTCAGGCATGGTTCGTGCAAAAGATCCATCTTCTTTTTGTTCACGCATTAAACCATAATGTTCAATGTAATTAATGACTTCGAACAAACTTACTCCATAAAAGGCTTGCGTCGCCAAGTAAGGGATAATCTCTCGCCCAAACAGGTTTAACAATGTAGCGTGAAATCCAGCACTCATCGCCCAGCCTTGAAATAGTTCATTTTGGGGACTAAAAAATGACAGACCTTTACGTTTTAAACGATTTTTTTCAATCTCTATAGCCGATTTTAAGCCACCAAAAACTGTTCTTGGCCAGAACTCATAGAAGGTTTCTCCCATTTTCGAAGATGCGGGATCATCGGGAGTAGCTGCACGTCTATGATGCCCATACGGATGTTCAACTCGAAAATGGTTATAAAATAACGGCATTAAAGTCGCATGTGAAAGATAATGATCTTTTTTATGGGGTCGGTGTGACAACTCATGTGCAGTATTGACTCCAATACCATTAATCGCACCCATGGAAATACCCAGTAAAATTTGATCGATAAATGAAGTACTTTTTCGACTGACCACATAAGCTGCAAAAACATTGGCAGTCATTTGTAAAGGGATAAAGAGTTTTACAATACGGTCATAATATGGATCTTTGACCAATGATTGGATTTGTTCATTTTCAGGATTGTTATTGTCCTGTCCAACAATAGAATCAATACTGGGAATAATGACATGTAAAAGTAAAGGTCCACCTAAAGCAAAGATTTTTTTTGTTGCTTTAGGGCCAAAATGATAACCTGCCAAAATACCCATTCCAAGCACAGGTAAACCCGGACTCAGTAACCACCAATAGCGCTTTTTATCTAACGCTAAGCCTGAAGAAGTAGGCACAATTTGAAGGTGGTCTTGATTTAAATTTAATGGCGCATTCATGCGATATGCTTCCCTATTTTCTGTTCTATCGCTATATTTATAGAAATAAGCCCTCAAGAACAGTTGTGAGCGTCCAAAAAACCTATCTAAACGTCCTTGGCTTAAGACCTAAAATCACATACTTATACTATTTGAGAATTCTTATACTTTAATTCGCTGCTGAAGAACGATAATCATGGATGCTTTAAGTAAAATATTTGATGATATTCATCTTAATCGATCTGAATATATCTATTTAAAACCGCAAGGTAATTGGGTGCATTGTTATCAAGAACAAGATGCCATGATTGGTTATGTGGTTTTGGTCGGTAGTATGATGCTACAACTCAATTCACATACTCAGCTTTATGTTGAAGCTGGAGATCTCATTCTGATTCCATCAGGACAAAATCACTCCTGTTCAAGTCATACACACAGCAATTTGGTAGAAGCTTTAGATATCACGACACTTTTTGATCAAAAAAGACAAGAAACCATTGAATTTGGCAGTCCGAGTGGAGAATCTACACTCATTTTAGCGATCCGCTGCCATCTTGATACCCTTATGGCGCGCCCTTTACTGCATGCCCTACCCCCCTATATTCACATTCATCATATTACAGGCAGTGCAGCACCAGAATGGTTGCAAATTGGTTTACATTTTTTAGCAATTGAGGCGTATCAAATCCGGCCCGGACGCGACAAAATTTTAGATCATCTGGTGAGTATTCTTTTTATTGAATGCGTTCGTGACTACATTGCACAATTAAACGATTCTAATAATTGGCTTAGCGCGCTGTCGCATCCTGAACTATCAAATGCTTTAGCAGCCATTCATAGCCAACCAGAATTGGCATGGACAGTTGAAACATTGGCTGAGCAATGCTGTATGTCCCGCTCTAAATTTGCCACCTTATTTAGCCAGATCGTGGGTGAAACGCCATTGGCATATTTGCAACAATACCGTTTCCGTTTGGCTTCACAACACTTACGTGCAGGACAATTTTCCATTCAACAAATTGCGCACCGAGTCGGTTATTCTTCCGAAACCGCCTTTAGCCAAACTTTTAAAAAACTGTTTAGTTTAACCCCAAGCCAGTATCGTCAACAGTTTCAGTAGATTTTACTGATTTTAAGGTATTGAGAATAGCCTGAACGGGATCTTCACTATTACCTGCAAGCAATTGTTTATGCATAGTAATGTGCTGCATCGCTTGAATTTGTGCGGTTTCAACATTCATTAATTTTTCTATTTCAGCCGCTAAGTTTTCGGCGGTGGCGTCATTTTGAATGAGTTCACGAATCACTTTTTTACCTGCAATAATATTGGGCAAAGAATAATACGGAATTTTGATCAGAAATTTAACCACCACATAGGTCAACCAATTCAGCTTATAAAAAGTGACCATTGGGCGATGTAATAACATTGCCTCTAAAGTTGCGGTTCCCGATGCCAAAGCGACAATATTTGAGGCATTCATGACTTGGCGACCAATTTTAGATTCAATATCACTATTCTCCATCAGTTTAATTTTGGCCACAAAGTCACTTGGATAATCTTTTAATAATGCTTCAATTTGTTGCTGACGCGCATCATTAATCGCAGGAATTAAAAAAATATATTCTGGATATTTTTGATAAATAATGTTAGCAGCATCCAATACCAAAGGGCCAAGTCTTTCAATTTCACCACGGCGGCTACCCGGCAAAAGTGCAATATGCTTATCTTCAATATTTAAATTAAGCTCTTGCTTTGCTTCTATAATTGGATTTTTAAGCGGCAATTGACTTGCCAAAGGATGTCCAACACAAGCAGCAGGCACATCAAATTTATGATAAAAAGACTTTTCAAACGGAAATAAGCAGAGCACTAAATCAATACTGGCTTTAATACCATGTACCCGTCCCTGACGCCATGCCCACACTGAAGGACTGACATATTGAACGGTTTTAATCGGTAGATTTTTTTGTTTTAAGCTTTTCGATAAACGTAAATTAAAATCTGGCGCATCAATACCAATAAAAATATCAACTGGATCTTTACTCCAAGTTTCAACCAAGCCATCACGTACTGCAAATAGTTTTTTAATGTCTTTAAGAACTTCAACAATCCCCATAACCGATAAAACATCCATCGGATAAGCACTTTTAAACCCCTCAGCGATCATCTGTGGTCCACCAATGCCTTCAAATTCAGCATCAATTCCTTGCTCACGAAAACTGCGGATTAGTTTTGCACCCAAAGTATCACCTGATACTTCTCCAACCACTATACCGATTTTAAGCTTCCGATTTTGCAAGACTTTTATCCTATTTAGATTTAGAACTATTTTAACATATTCAATTTATTTAAAGCGTAATCTTAAAATCACTTTCTAAACATGGCTTAAAGCATTTCTATCTAAATTCTCACTCTTTTTATTTATTTTAATTCAAAAACTCAATTACTTCTGTCTTGCGTTCAGACCATACAAACAATAATATTAATGATAATTATTTTCACTTAGAATCACTCATGCAATCCATCTCTCCTCTCTTTTATCAAAGCTTCAAATTATCTTTACTCAGTTTTGCGATTTTAAGTGTTCAATATAGCTTTGCAGAAAACCTTATTGAAAATGAAAGCCAAACCTTATCTACGATTCAACTCCAAGCCCAAGCAGAAAATACAAATGAGAGTTCTGAAAAAACCAAAGCTTATACTGTAAAAAATAGTAGCAGTGCTTCAAAACTCAATATTGCAGTCAAAGAGACCCCTCAAACCGTCAATGTAGTCACACGCCAGCAAATTGAAGATTTTGGTTTAAATTCAACACGTGAAATTTTAAAAAATACACCTGGGGTCACTGTTCAGAGTCAGGAAACAGAACGTAGCTCTTATATGTCACGCGGTTTTGAAATTTCAAATATTCTCACTGATGGTGTAGGCTTCCCATTAAGCAGTTATAACTATAATAATACCAATCCCGATACTTACTTTTATGACCGCGTCGAAGTAGTCAAAGGCGCCGATGCCCTATCGAATGCCTTTGGTGACCCAAGTGCAACCATTAATAATATTCGTAAACGACCAACTAAAGAGTTACAGGCCAACGCAGGACTGAGTTATGGATCTTGGAATACAAAGCGTTATGAAGCAGACGTTTCTGGTTCACTTTCTCCAGATGGACGAGTACGTGGTCGCCTCATGGGATATGAGCAAACGGGAGATTCGCATCTTGACCGATATTCTTCTGAAAAAAATGGCTTTGCAGGCATTTTAGAAGCAGACATTACAGATACTACTTTATTTACTGTGGGTTATAGTCAAAACCAAAATAAACCCAATGCCAATAATTGGGGGGCTTTACCACTACTTGATGCCAATGGAAAACAACTGGCTTATGACCGCAATTACAATCCAAATCCAGATTGGGCACATTGGGACAATGAAACCCAAGATGCTTTCCTAGAATTACAACAAAAACTTGGCAAAAAATGGACTGCAAAACTGAGCTATAACTATAGTGATACTGAACACAATAGCCGCTTGCTTTATTACTATGGCAATCCTCAAGCAGATGGTTCAGGCGTTTCACTCACAGCTTGGGGTGGCAAAGAACAACTGCGTAAACATTTTACTGATTTGAATTTCCAAGGTACTTTTAACTTACTCAATCAAGAGCATGAAGCTACATTAGGATACAGTCATATTCAAACACATCAATACGATCAACAATCGAGTGGTGTTATTAATGACAGTAATATTAATAATGTAGCAGGTATTTATGATGGTGTGCCTTATCTAACTCAATACACAACAAATTGGGCGAGCTGGACACCACAATCAGTTACATGGTCTGAGTTTAGTGATGCAGCGGACTATAAACAAAAAATTAACTCTTACTATGCTGCTACACGTCTTCATTTAAATGATGACTTGAAATTAATCTTAGGTGGCAATTACGTTCAGGCGAAAAGTCATGGCAGTAGCTATGGTTCTCCAATGGATTACAGTGAAAGTAAATTATCGCCCTATGCAGGTTTAACTTATAATTTCAGCCCTGAATATACAGGTTATATGAGCTATACCTCTATTTTCCGTCCACAAACAGGGATTGAAGAAACAACGCGTCAAGCTTTAAAACCTGTTGAAGGTGAAAGTTATGAAATGGGGATTAAAAGCGCATGGCTCAATGATCGATTAACAGGTTCAATGAGTGTCTTTAGAACGGAACAAAATAATTATCCATTGCGTAATTCCGATGGTAACCCATTAAATCGTACGTCTAAGACCAGCGATTTACTTTCTCAAGGCGTAGAAATTGGCTTGGCCGGACAAATTAACGATGATATCAACCTCGCTTTTGGTTACACCCAATTTAGCTTAAAAGATATAAAAAATGGTGGTGCAGCACGAACCTATAATCCAAACCAAACCATTAATCTGTTAGCAACTTATACCGTACCTACTTTACCTCAACTGAAAGTCGGTGCTGGGCTGCAATGGCAAGACAATATTAAATTGTATGATGCGACTTTAAATAGCACCATCACTCAAGATGCTTATGCCTTAGTCAATTTAATGGCCAGTTATGAAGTAAATGATCATATTTTGCTACAAGCAAATGCTAAAAATGTCACCGATAAAAAATACTTAAATAGCTTTCCCGATGGACAAGCTTTTTACGGCGAACCTGCTAACTATTCTGTGGCAGTGAAATTCAAATATTAAATAATTAACTTGGCCTGATGATTTAGGCGTGATTTTTGTGAGCACAGTGACCTTCCCTTATGAGTAAAACCGTATCTTTCTCTTATCGAATCTCTGTGCTCTATCGATTTATTATTGCATTTATCGTGGGCTACATTTGTACTTCTTTATTGATTCACAATCTCACCCTAATTTTGAATACTGTACTGCCGAAAGCAGAATCAATTTATTTGGCAGCCTTCTTCAGTCTTCTGTTTTTTATTGGTTTTGTGATCAGTAGTTTTTGTATTTACACGGTGCGTAAATTAAGTTTGATCAGTTTCAGTTTGTTGGTATGTCTAGCTGTAATATATTGGATATTAGGATAAGTCATGCAAAAATCAATACGTCAATCCATGGCATGGCTGCATTCTTGGACAGGATTAATCTTTGGCTGGCTCATGTTCGCCATTTTTTTAATGGGTGCACTGTCATATTATCGTCAAGAAATCAGCCTTTGGATGCAACCACCTCTGACCCAAATACAGGTTAATCAAGACACAGCTCTACATTCTGCATACCAGTATTTAGAACAAAATGCGCCAAATGCCAAAACATGGACGATCAACATCGCCAATGAACAGAAGCCAGTCAACCAACTATATTGGCAAAAAGCCGATGGAGCATATGAAAATAAGACTTTAAATCCGAATACTGCAACAGAAGTCAGCCTAACCGAAACACTCGGGGGAGATTTTTTCTATTTATTCCACTTCCAACTGTTCGGCATGAATTATTTGCTTGGTCGATTAATTGTGTCACTCGCGGCATTTATTATGTTGATTGCCTTGGTTTCAGGCATCATTACGCATAAAAAAATCTTTGTCGATTTCTTTACTTTACGTGCTTTTAAAGGTCAACGTTCGTATTTAGATTTTCATAATGTCAGCTCGGTTATTGCCCTTCCTTTCTTTCTCACTATTACATTTACAGGTTTAGCTATTTTCTTTTATTTATATTTACCTTGGGGTATGCAAAAACTTTATCCTGAAAATAACTACCAATATTTCGATGAAATTAATACAAAAATCGCTCCCAAAATTGAAAAAAACTCGCCCGCTCAAATGCAATCTATTGAGCGCTTGATACAACCTGTGCAACAAAAATGGGGCAAAACTGAGTTCAACACTATCCATGTGAAAAATCCAAATACCCAACAGGCACAAATTACTTTTATCGAACGTAAAGATCATTCGATTACCCGTAATCAAGCACAAATGACTTTCAATGCTATTACAGGGCAGCCATTATCAAGTAGTAAAAATGAGAGTGCAATTGCCACACTGAATGCAGGTGTATACGGATTACATATGGCAACTTTTGCACAACCCCTGCTCCGTTTGGCCTTGTTATTTTCAGGCTTACTCGGCTGCGCGATGATTGCATCAGGTTTATTGCTCTGGAGTTTAAAGCGACAACTACAAAATAAGCAGCAACAATTTCACTTTGGACATTATTTGGTTCAGCGACTTAATATTACGGCTATTCTAGGTTTACCAATTGCAGTTATGAGCTATTTTTATGCCAACCGCATCGGTTTATCTCTGCATAGTTCCCAAAACTATGAAGTCATAACTTTTTTTAGCGTATGGTTGGCTGTTTTTATTTTAAGTTTATGTTTAAAAAAACAATATCTTTGGAAAGTACAATTAAGCATATTTATTACATTGGCCTTTAGTTTGGTCGTCTTTAATCTGCTTTATCTGCTTTATCTGCTTAAACAAGACAGTATTCAGGATTTTATAGATTATTGGACTTTCTTGAGAATTGACATTTTTATTGTGCTTTTTGCTTTATTGGCTATATTTTTATATAAAAATATCCACCCCATTCAACTCAAAGCGCACACCAAAATAAAAAATAAGCTTGATAAAAATGCTCAATTAAAAAATCTGGACGGTCTTTGATGAATATTTTATGGAGTTTGCTCATCATTTTATGTGCTATTTTTGGTTTATATAAATTGAGTGAAAAACAAATCAAGAAAACTCAGCAATCCAAATGGTCATTTCTAGCGATTAAGCCTCGAACCACCCGATTCATGTGTTTGTTCCTTCTCCTCATTTCTATTTTTTTATTGATGAAACAACAGGTTTTTTCAATTGGTTTTATTAGCTTTTGGATTTTTTTGACTCCGCTTTTATGGTTGTTTATCTTTTGCGTCAATGAACTCAAAATTAAGAACAAAGAATATTCAAAATAGATGGAGTTATTTTTTAAATAAGAGTATCCAAATATATTAAATCGACTTTAGCTTTTTTTTGAATAAGCAAATCAATAATCAAGACAACGGCTTATACAAAAAAATCATAACATATCTACGTTTTTTGATATTTGGCATATAACCATGTTTGGTCCACTCGAATTTATTTTAGCAGGTGTATTGGTCGGTTTTTGTGTAGGTATTACAGGTGTTGGAGGTGGCTCTTTGATGACCCCCATCCTGATTAGTTTATTTAGAATTGAACCACATATTGCGATTGGTACAGATTTGTTATATGCCGCTATTTCCAAATTTTGTGGCTCGTTTGTACATGCCAAAAAATTGAATATTGTCTGGCCCATTGTGATTTGGCTAGCAGTCGGAAGTATTCCTGCTTCACTTGCCACACACTGGGTTCTAGAAAATTATTTAAGCCAATCTTCAAGTTATAAAGCCGTACTGACAACAGTACTTGGTTTTATGTTGACTTTAACTGGGATCTCTATTGTTTTCCGCGCTCAAATTGAACGTTTCTTTAATAAGTTTCGTAAAAATGATGCCTTAGATATGACCCAAGACTTAGAGAAAGTAAATTTTCAAGCCAAAGATAAACGTGCTTTGATTGTCATTATGGGCATTGTACTGGGTGTATTTGTGACCCTCTCATCTGTTGGTGCAGGCGCATTTGGGATTATGGCCTTAGTACTGATGTTTCCCAACTTACCCATGATTCGTATTATCGGTTCTGATGTCGTACATGCTGTACTTTTAACCTTAGTCGCTGGACTGGGACACATGAGCTCAGGAAATGTAGATTTTCATTTACTCGGTTGGCTGTTGGTTGGTTCAATTCCTGCCATTATCATCGGTACTTTAATCAGTTCCCGTTTACCTGAAAAAATTATTCGTAAAGTTTTAGGCATCACATTATTTGCATTAGGGATTAACTTCATTCTGCATCCAGTGAAAGCAAAACCAGTGGAAAAACCGACCACTGCCATGATTTCAACACTTGAACATAGCAGTCAAGCTTAGACTCTCTATTCGATTCATCTGTATTCTCATGATTTTATTGGTCTGTGCTATAGCAACTCACCAATAGAATCGTGTTATATTCAGGCTACTAAAAAAACTCTTGTATGATCAAACCAGTGACGGCAATGAATACACTACAGTCAAATTCTATTACACAATCCGACATCGATGACGTGAATGTACAAAGCATTCAGCCTCTCGTAACTCCTGCTGAATTAAAAAAAGAGTTACCTTTAACTGAACATGCCTATCAAACGGTATTAAAAGGTCGTGAAACTATTCGCAATATTCTTGACGGGACTGACAAACGCCTATTTGTGGTTATTGGTCCTTGTTCAATTCATGACACAGTTGCAGCTCATGACTACGCAGATCGTTTAAAAGTTTTAAGCGAAAAAATTAAAGATTCAATTTATGTGGTTATGCGGGTTTATTTTGAAAAACCACGTACAACTGTCGGTTGGAAAGGTTTAATTAACGATCCTGATATGAATGATTCTTTTAATATCGAAAAAGGTCTTCGTATAGGTCGTCAGCTGTTGGTTGAATTAAATCAAAAGGGTTTACCGTGTGCAACTGAAGCACTTGATCCGAACTCACCACAATATTATCAAGATCTGATTTCATGGTCAGCGATTGGTGCGCGTACCACTGAAAGCCAGACACACCGTGAAATGTCATCCGGTTTATCATCACCAGTAGGTTTTAAAAATGGTACAGATGGTGGCTTAACCGTTGCAACCAATGCGATGCAATCGGTAAAACATGGTCACAGTTTCTTAGGACTCAATGATCAAGGTCAAGTCTCTGTCATTCGTACCAGTGGTAACCAGTATGGGCATGTTGTGCTTCGTGGTGGTAACGGTAAACCAAATTATGATGCGGGTTCTGTAGCTGAAGCTGAAAATGCCTTAGCAAAAGCCAAAGTCAGTACCAAAATCATGATTGATACCAGTCATGCTAACTCCAATAAAGACCCCTATTTACAACCCTTGGTTCTGAAAAACATCACAGAACAAATTCAGGATGGTAATAAATCTATTGTTGGAATTATGGTGGAAAGTCATATTAAAGGTGGCCGCCAAGATATTCCAACCAATCTAGATGATCTTGAATATGGTCAATCTGTGACGGATGGCTGTATTGATTGGGAAACTACAGAAAAAGCCTTACTCGATATGCATGAAGCATTGAAAGACGTTTTACCAAATCGTTAAATCACCTAAAACGCCATCTCGATAGATGGCGTTTGTATTTTAAAGCTAGGGGAAAATTTATCTTATGAATGATATTGAACATGCACTCAGCCATATTGAAAATTTTCAGTTTATTCACGAACATCTTTTTACTTCAGCTCAACCGAATGCTGAACAGTTAAAAACAATTAAAGAGTACGGCGTAAATACCGTTATCAATCTAGGCTTATCCAATCTAGAACAATCCTTAGCCCATCAAGATCAAATTTGTCTTGATTTGGGTTTAAACTATATTCAGTTGCCCATTTCTCCAGATACCCCTTCTGATGATCAATGTTTATTGGTCTTAGACATGCTTGACCATTTAGTCAAAGAACAATTGGTTTGGGTGCATTGCTGTAAAAACCATCACGTCAGTAGCTTAATGTATTTATATCGTCAATATTTTATGGATATGGACTTACCTACGGCGCAAGATCTGATGCACAATATTTGGCAGCCAAATGATACATGGACAGGACTGACTCATGCTGTCGCATTACAACTTCAAGGTCGTAAAGCGACGAAAGAATTACAACAGTCTTTGATTCATCCAGATTATTTTACGTGATGCGAAATCAAAACCGTGGCCGTCGCTAAAATACCTTCTTGACGGCCAGTGAATCCGAGCTGTTCAGTAGTGGTTGCTTTGATACTGATTTGTGTCACATGTACTTTCAATACATCAGCAATACTGTGGCGCATATCTAAATTATGCTTGGCTAATTTTGGACGTTCACAAGCCACCGTTATATCAGCATTATTGAGTAAATACCCTCGATCTAAAATCAGTTGATAGACATGCTTCAATAGAACTCGACTATCAGCACCTTTAAATTTTGCATCTGTATCTGGAAAATGCTGTCCAATATCACCCAATGCTAATGCACCTAACAGGGCATCACACAACGCATGTAATACGACATCTCCATCAGAATGTGCTTTTAAACCTTGAGTATGGGGTATTTTTATTCCTGCTAAAGTGACAAAGTCACCTTCTTCAAAGGCGTGTACATCCATTCCCTGACCAATTCGAATTTGTGCGACCACTTTAAGCATCCTTAAGAAATAAATGATTGAAATGTTGTATTCACGCTTTCTCTTTCGCTATAGTTACAGCAGCGTAATATAGTGAAATTATAAGCGATCATGCTGCTGAATACCGAAATTAATCTCATTAAAACTTTTAGCATGTTGTTCAGTATTGGCTGTCTATGCTCAACGCTGGCGCATGCTCAAAAAATTGACTGTACTCAGCCCAATACATCGTCAATGAAGAAAATTTGTGCCGAGAATTTTGATGAATCTCGAGAAAAGCTGATCAATCATTACACCACGGCCTTTCTGGTCAGTGATGCACCCGTGCATTTATTACAAGATACCCATACTTTATGGTTTAAACGCCTTCAACAATGTAAAAGTTTAGATTGTTATAAACAACAGTTTGAATTGCGTATTGATGATCTCAACTTTTACACTTCCTTGAATCAAAGTTTAACCAGTCATTATTTGAAATTTGAAAATGGTCAAATTGCCAATCAACCTGTGCATTTACAGGTGCATCAGTTAAGCAAAAATAGTATTAAAATTGAAGGAATTGCTTATCGTAATCCGAATAATAAATTGGAAACACAAAGCATTCCGTTCTTGGCCTACACCACTCCAGACCGAAAAGATCAAGTGACAGATAACGAGCATGATTGCAAATATCAATTTAATTTTAGTAAAGCCATTTTATCGGTTAAGACTATGCAAAAAGGCTGCGAGCGTTTTGTAGGCGTGTATCGAGTTTATGATTAAATGAGATTCACGAATAAATTAGGTTCATTCTTGATAAATTGAACTTATATTTTAAATACATTATAAAAAAGATTACTCAAAAAAAAACCAGATTTTATCTCTGGTTTTTTAAAAACTTAAAATATCTATTCTTTACTTAGCTTGTTCGGGACAAAGCACTGCTTTGTTTTCCTCATTTAGGCTCGATGGGTGCAAATGGTGCGACCACATCTGCATTTTGAGCACGATGACGCATAAAATGATCCATGAGCACAATTGCAAACATTGCTTCAGCAATTGGCGTTGCACGAACACCCACACAAGGATCATGGCGACCTTTGGTCAATACATCCGTATCTTCACGCTCAAGATTAATAGTTTTACCCGGGGTCGTAATACTTGCAGTAGGTTTCAGTGCAATCGCAACGCGAATAGTCTGACCACTTGAAATCCCGCCTAAAATGCCACCTGAATGATTGGCCAAGAAACCATCCGTCGTTAATTCATCACGAGATTCATGACCAAACTGTTCGGCTACTGCAAAGCCATCACCAATTTCAACCCCTTTAACGGCATTAATTGACATCATTGCATGGGCAATATCTGCATCCAAACGGTCAAATACTGGCTCCCCCCAACCCACTGGAACATTCTCCGCCAAAATTTCAAGCTTTGCGCCACAACTTGTGCCTTGCTCACGTAATGACGTGACTAGTGCTTCAAAACGTGGAACTGCATTAACATCGCCACAGAAAAATGGATTATTAGGAACTTCATTCCAATCTAAAGTATGGACTTTTTCTGTTCCAATTTGTGTGACATGACCACGGATTAAAATACCAAATTTTTCAGATAAATATTTTTTCGCAATTGCACCGGCAGCCACTCGCATGGCTGTTTCACGTGCGCTTGAGCGACCACCTCCACGGTAATCACGAAAACCATATTTATGCGTATACGTATAATCCGCATGACCCGGACGGAAAGTTTGCGCGATATTGCCATAATCTTTCGATTTTTGATCTGTATTACGAATCAATAGGCCAATTGAGGTACCCGTAGTTTTACCCTCAAATACCCCAGATATAATTTCAACTTCATCGGGTTCTTTACGTTGAGTGGCAAATTTTGAGGTTCCTGGTTTACGGCGATCCAAATCTCTTTGTAAATCTGCTTCATTCAGTTCAATTCCAGGCGGTACACCATCGACAATTGCCATCAGGCCAGCGCCATGAGATTCACCACAAGTCGTTACACAGAACAATTGTCCAATCGTATTACCTGCCACGTTCCGAACTCCCTATGCTTCTACAGACTGTACAAATAAATCACGGTATTGACGGCATTGCGCCGCAGTTAAAGCAAAAATACCCGAACCACCTTTTTGGAAAGTCAACCAGTGGAAATCAATGGTATTAAAATTCTGTTTCATCGCCCATTCTGAATTACCCACTTCTATGACAATTAAACCATCTTCGGTCAAATAATCTGCAGCTTGTGCCAACATTTTACGCACCAAATCTAACCCATCTTGACCAGCAGCAAGCGCAAGTTCTGGTTCATGCAAAAATTCAGCAGGTAAATCAGCCATATCTTCTGCATCTACATAAGGCGGATTGGAGACAATTAAATCATATTGATTTTCAGCAGGAATTTTTGCAAATAAGTCAGATTCCATTAACGCAACTTGATATTGCATATTGTGATGTTCAGCATTAATTGAGGCTACCTCTAAAGCTTCTTTAGAAATATCGGTTGCATCCACTTCTGACTCAGGAAAAGCATAAGACAGCGCTATTGCAATACAGCCCGAACCTGTACACATATCTAAAATACGACGCGGCATTTTAGGCTGTGGATTCTCTGGAAGATTATTTTGGGCCTCACGCATTTGACCATTTTCATCTAAACAGTACGGGGCAAAACGTTGATTAATTAATTCTGCAATAGGAGAACGCGGAATCAATACACGCTCATCAACGTAATATGGGTTGTCACAGAAATAAGCTAAGTTTAGTAAATATGAGGTCGGAACTTTTTCATTGATGCGACGCTCAAGTAAACTGATAAATTCAGCTTTTTCACTTGGCAGCAATTTAGCATCTAAAATTTCTGGGTTTGCATTCCAGTCCAATGCTAAAGTTTGTAGAACCAGCGCAGAACTTTCAGCAAAAAAGTCTTCAGTGCCTTGGCCCAAATGTGCATCATATTGACGTAGAGCTGAAACACCAAAACGGATAAAATCACGAATGGTGTTTAAATTTTCAGCGGCTTCCTGCAAATGTTCAGGGCTAATAGTCAGTTGATCCACTTAAGGCGTCTCCAAGGTCAATTTTTTAAAACGCCTCATGATACCTTGTTTTGCGCGTTTTTTATAATTTTTCAATCAAGTTGAATATAATTATTTATACCCCATTTGCTTCATTTCATAATAATAAACACGTTCTTTTGTCATCGCTAATAGACATTTTTTTTGTTTAATTTCGATAAACGAAGAGGTCACGCCGAAATGACATTGTTGTTTCATTCGGTTCAACCAAAGCTGATGTTGTTGCTCAAGATTTTTTTGATGAGAGGCATTATTTTCTAAATTGCTTTTATAATATTTTTTTAATAATTTTTCCTGTATTTTTAATTCTTTATCAATACATGTAATGATAATTTTACTTTGACCATAAGATGTATTTAAACATTGAGTATATTCTTGACTAGCACCTGATTGCGCATTTACTGCCATAGCGCTTAAGCTGCCCACAGTTAAAATAATTGCAAATAAAAAATGCATGCTTCCCCCCTATTTGTTTGATCAATTTTTTATCAAAACTGAATCTTTAAATACTATTTTTTTGTTTATATTCAGATATTACAACAACTCTGTCAGAATTCCTATAAAGCGATTTGTAGAGATTGCATCATCAAATTTTAGTCCTCACTATTGAATCTCTCTCATCTACCCCGATATAAGATTTATTCTTTTTGAGTCTATGGATCAGCATGAGCTATAAACACAACAACCTCATGGCAATGCGTGAGAAATATTGGAATGATACCCCTTCTGCCCAAGTTGAAACTGAGAAAAAATTCTTGCAACATATTTTAATAAAATATGATATTTACGCCACACCGTCAGAGGATGATGCCAAATATTTATTCTTTAGTTTACCCAGCATTATTATTGTGAAAGGTTATGCGCTGGGTTTTATGCACGAAAACGTTCAAGCCATGATTTTTAAATACTTGCAAAATAATAAAACTTTGCTCAAGCAGAAAAGTGAAATGAAAGTACAGTTTCGTATGTAATATTTTTATTTCTGGTCTCATATTTTGAGCGTTCTTGAGCATTTTTGATGGATAAAACCAGTCCTCATTTTCCTCAACTCATTTTTTATTTCTATATAGTTGGATGAGTTGTGACTCAAAGTGTGACGGAAAAAATAAATTAAAATATTAAGAATATTAACGTTCAATTTAGCATATGGAACTTTTTTAATACGTCAATTCACGTTAATATCCGCTACAATTAAATATTCTGCGACTTGCTGCTTAAAGGATTTTGTTTAATGTCAAATCAGAACGATAAGCTTAAACAACTTAAAACCTCTTCTATGGATCGACGCTTATCTATCGCTAAAGCGTCCTTACTCGCAGGAACGCGTTGGGCAGCATCTAATGCAACCACCATATTTTCAAGTGAAGTCGAAAAAGACAAAAAACGCAAAAAAGCCATGAAACAACAAGCAGATTATCTTGTTTCAGAAATTGGTAAGTTAAAAGGTTCAATTGTAAAAATTGGACAAATGATGGCCTTATATGGTGAACATTTTTTACCAGAAGAAATTACTCAAGCGCTAAATACGTTAAACAACCAAACGATTGCACTGGCTTGGCCTGCAATTAAAGAACATTTAGAACAACAATTAGGTTCTAAACTCCATGATTTAACCATCGATCATGAACCATTAGGGACAGCTTCATTGGCACAAGTGCATCGTGCTGTGCGCAAGTCAGATGGCTTAGAAATAGTACTCAAAATTCAGTATCCGGGTGTAGCCGCTGCCATCGATTCTGACATGAGCCTCTTTAAAAATATGCTCAAGTTAACTCGTATGGTGCCGCAAACACGTGAATTTGATCAGTGGTTTGATGAAGTTCGCGAAATGATGCATCGTGAAGTGAATTATAAAATTGAAGCTGAAACCACCTGTCGCTTTGCTGAACGTTTGAAAGCAGATCCTCGTTATGTCGTGCCACAAATTATTCACGAATACTGTACCGATCAAGTGCTATGTATGACCTTTGAACGTGGCGTGCCGATTAATAGTCCAGTGATGCTCTCCTTACCTCAAGAACGTCGTAACCAATTAGGTGAAGCGTCCTTAGAAATAGCGGTACGTGAGATTTTTGAATGGGGTGAAATGCAAACCGATCCAAACTTTGGTAATTATCTAGTGCGCTTAGCAGATGATGAAAACGGTCAAGATCGGATTGTATTATTAGATTTCGGTGCAATTCGTCAGTTCGATCAACATTTGCTGACTGTCGCGCGTAATTTAATTCATGCAGGCTACTGTCATAATCAAGATGAAATGGTACAAGCCATGACGGGTTATGACTTCTTTGATTCTATTCCGCAAAGTATTAAACCCGATATGGCCAAAGTCTTTTTGTTAGCCACAGAAGCTTTTAGTACTATTGCCAACAATCCTGACTTGCCTGAAGGCGTGATGGATGACCAACAGCGTTATGATTGGAAAAAAAGTCTCCTTCATAGCCGCGTAATGCAACGTGCTTCTAAGTCGATGGCATCACGTTATTTTAGCGTACCACCCAAAGAATTTATGTTTATCAGTCGAAAATTTATTGGTGCGTACACCTTTATGACGGTGATTGATGCAAAAACCAATGTTCGCAAGATGGTGACAAAATTTTTATAATTTTTGATGACTAAAATGGCAACTTTGTCATTTTAGTCAATTTTTATTTTTAAAATAATCTTAATCATTAAAAAATAATTATAAAATTCATATTCTTGAAATCACCTAAAAACACCAAGAACCATTTATCTAAGTCAATTTTAATTGTCAATCATGACATAGTTTTTTCCATCTCCTCATGTCAGCATAAAAATATAAAGCAATAACATCGATGGATTATAAAAATGACCAATATGGTAAACAAGGCACAAGGATTTGGGCTCTCACTGATCACTAAAATTGCCGCAAGCGATGTACTGGATCAATTAAAACTCCGTAAATTTATTGAAAAATCCTTATATCAAGGTTCAAAAATGAGTTTTAAAACGCTAAGTCAATCTCAAAAAGTGTTTAAATCTGATCATAAGATGACGAAACAACGCCTGCCTTCTCAGCAAAAATCTTTATTTGATTTGAACCTGACTGAAGAACAGCAAATGACCTGTGACGCGATGGACCAGTTTGCCGCAGAGGTACTCTACCCTCTAGCACATCAAGCCGATCATGACGAAAAGTTTCCTCCTGCACTTTGGCAATATGCCACAGATTTAGGACTCAATTACTACGCACTTCCAGAAGCTTTAGGCGGTGTGGCAAGTGAAAAAAATATCTTAAGCAATATTTTAATAGCCGAGCATTTGGCCAAAGGTGATTTCACTTTAACTGCTGGATTACTATCTACTTTTAGTGTCATTAATGCCATTACCCAATGGGGTTCTGAAAGTATTCAAGCCACCTATTTAAGCAGTTTTGCAACTGAGTTAGACATTCAAGCCACGTTTGCTATACAAGAATCAACGCCAGCATTTAATCCCTACACCTTAAAAACGATAGCCACTTCATCACATGGAAAATATACCCTTCATGGTGAAAAAACCTTGGTAATTTTAGGTGAAACGGCTGATCTCTTTTTGGTGAATGCTGAACTTAACGGCTCACCAGAAGTCTTTTTGGTAAAAAGAGACAATACCATCACAGCCAAAAAAACATCTGCAATGGGCTTAAAAGCTGCTGAAACTATGACCTTAAAATTTGAGCATAGCCCTGCTGAACTTTTGGGAGATGACGATTTTAATTATTCAGCATTTTTAGATTTAGGTAATTTAATGTGGTGTGCCATGGCAGTTGGTACATGTGAAGCGGTAAAAGCCTATTGTATTGAATATGCTAATGAGCGTACTGCTTTTGGTGAGCCCATTTCACATCGTCAAAGTGTCGCTTTCATGATTGCAGATATGGCAATTGAAATTGAATCTATGCGTATGATGATTTTAAATGCAGCCAGTCTTGCCGAAGCAGGTCAACCTTTTCATCGTGAAGCCTATCTAGCTCACCTGCTATGCGCAGAAAAATCGATGAAAATTGGAACTGATGGTGTGCAAATTTTAGGTGGTCATGGTTTTACCAAAGAGCACCCCGTTGAACGTTGGTATCGCGACCTACGTGCAACTGCCATTATACACTCAGGTTTACATGCTTAATTTTGGAGAATAATAATGAATTTACAAAATCCTAAAAAATTTAAAATGCTGGTCGATCAAGCGCACGAAGTCGCTCTTAATGTTCTACGCCCGATATCACGAAAATATGACAAAGCTGAACATGCTTATCCCAAAGAATTAGACATGTTGTCATCTTTGGTCGATGGTATGAACGAAGGTGGCGAAGGCATGAATGCTGGAGCTGCGGGTGCAGGAAAACGCAGTGAAGATACAACAGCAGGTAATCGAAATGGTACCAATATGTCGACTGCTTTAAGCATTATCGAAATGTGCTATGGCGACACAGGTTTGTTATTGTCTATGCCTCGTCAGGGATTAGGAAATTCAGCGATTGCTGCTGTTGCAAATGATGAACAACTTGAACGTTTTAAAGGCACTTGGGCAGCGATGGCAATTACCGAGCCAAATTGTGGTTCAGATTCTGCTGCCATTCGAACTACAGCAATCAAAGATGGCGACGATTATATTTTAAATGGAGAAAAGATATTCGTTACTTCTGGTGATCGTGCCGATTCGGTGGTGGTTTGGGCCACCTTAGATAAAAATTTAGGTCGTGCAGCGATCAAGTCATTCGTAGTTGCAAAAGGCACGTTTGGCATGACAATAGAACGCTTAGAGCATAAACTTGGCATTAAGGCCTCAGATACAGCCGTTATTCGCTTTATTGATTGTCGTGTTCCTGCTGAAAACTTACTTGGCAACGCAGATATTGATATTTCTAAAGGTTTTGCTGGTGTGATGGAAACATTTGATAACACTCGCCCACTTGTTGCCGCAATGGCCGTAGGCTGTGCAAAAGCATCGTTAGAACGAATTAAAGAAATTTTTAGACATCAACTTGACTTGACGTATTCTACGCCATATTTGCATACTTCGAATATTGCAGCACAAATTTATCGTATGGAAGCAGAGTGGGAAGCGGCTCGGTTACTCACTTTGAAAGCGACATGGATGGCAGATAATAAAAAACCGAACTCTAAAGAAGCCTCTATTGCCAAAGCTAAAGCTGGACGTATTGGAAATGAAATTACACTTAAATGCGTAGAATTAGCTGCCAGTATTGGTTATAACGAAGATGATTTATTAGAAAAATGGGCACGTGATTCAAAAATTTTAGATATTTTTGAGGGAACGCAGCAGATTCAGCAATTGATTATCGCACGCCGTGAATTAAGCAAAAGTTCAAGTGAATTAAAATAAGCCAATATCTACTGCATAAAAATCTCAACTGGGATAGAATTTTTGTTATCAAAATCTATCCTTTTTATAATTAACTTTAGGCTTATGTACCAAATTAGATCACTCCAAGTGCAAGACAATCCTGAAATAGCCCGAATTATTCGCAAAGTTTCTAAAGAATTTGGACTCGCTGCTGAATCAGGTTTTGCTGTAGCTGATTCTATGTTAGATAATTTATTTGATTTTTATTGCCAGCCTCAAGCTGAATATTGGGTGATTACAGATCAGAATGGACAGATATTTGGAGGTGGTGGTTTGTCACCTCTCCAAGGTGATTCAACGGTTTTAGAAATTCAAAAAATGTATTTTTTACCTGAGATTCGAAGTTTAGGCTTAGCCCAGCAACTTTTAGAAAAAGCATTTGAGTTTAGCCAAGAAAATGGTTTTCAGTCATGTTATTTAGAAACCACACCTGCCCTCTTCCAAGCAATAAAACTTTATGAAAAATTAGGTTTTGAATATTTAAATCACCCTAAAGGACACACTGGACATAGTCATGTGTGTGAAATTTGGATGGAAAAAAGATTTTAGTTTATTTTGATTCTCATGTTGATTAAGTCAAATAGATAATAGAATTTATACATTCTAATCCAAGTGATTCATCATGAAGTCCGAAAGATCATATCTTACGTACTTCATATTTATTGATCCTAATCAATCAATAATCCTGTATAAAAATATCATTAAATTAAGATACTTACTAAATAAAAAATAAATTTCTAAGGCAAAATACTGGATAAAGAAAAAGTCAGCCGCTTAATCTTCAAAAAATATTTTTCATCTCAGCATGAGATTTATTGTTTATGTTCATTTCAAACTTTAACAAGAATGAGTCAAAATTTGTACAGCATGCATTCTCGATTTTGTTAAGGTCGAAAGTCAAATAAGCGATTCAGGATCATAAAATGTCTAAGAAAGCATTATTTATTACTTCAAATGTCGGTGTAGAACATGATGAACTGATGAAACCTCTTGAGTATTTACAATCTAAAGGGATTGAAGTCATTCATGCCGCAGAAGAACAAGCAGAGGTACATACTGTTAAAAGTGATAAAACACCTGCAACGTCTTATACTCCTCAAACCACTTTAGATAAGGTTGATGCGCAAGATTATGATCTTTTGGTTATTCCCGGTGGAACTATCAATGCAGATATGCTAAGACTCAACGAAAATGCACATCAAATTATTCAACATTTTACTGATCATGCAAAACCGATTGCCGCAATTTGTCATGCACCTTGGGTTTTAATTAATGCAGGGAAAATTAAAGATAAGAATTTAACCTCTTACAAGAGTATTCAATTAGATGTCGAAAATGCAGGCGGAAAATGGGTCGATAAAGAAGTACATCGATGCAATACTCATGGTTGGCCGCTCATTACATCACGCTGTCCCGATGATATTCCTGCCTTTAATCAGGCTCTTTTAGAAGAATTAAGTTCTTAAACTATTTAATTATTTCGACTTTGAGTCCCATTAATCTAATGGGACTCCTAATAAAATTCGCATTTAAAATAGAATACTTTAAAATCTTACATAGTGATAAAGTATTTGTTATTGACTCCCACAACCTGTCCGAATAGCATAACTTTTAATAAAAACTGACGAACGGCTTGTATTTTGTTATCTACACCATTTTTATTTTTAGAATCTAAGTTATTAAAAATTAAACCTTCATTTTTTAGATTAATATTTCTAATCAGTTTTATAGTCATACTCACAGGCTGCTCTGCTTTAGGCGGAGGATCAATTGCTAAAAGGTCAATTAAACTCTCAAATGGCATTCAAAATGCTTACGCTGTTGAAAGCAATACTGCTAATCGTGTTGCGCCTATTATTATTCAAGCTGCCGAAAAATATGATTTAAATCCTTTGATGTTAGCCGCGATGATTCAACAGGAATCGAGTTATCGAAACTATGTCATTTCACCAGCAGGTGCAATCGGTTTAACACAAATTATGCCCAATTATTGGCAACAAATCTGCCCGGGTGATTTATTTGAAGAAGCAACAAATATTAATTGTGGTTCATTTATTTTAGCTAAATATAATCAATCGGCAGGCAGTTGGAAAAAAGCATTAGCTTATTATAATGTCGGACCTACTGGCTATAAATCTAGTTGGAAGATGAAGCGTCAAGGTAAAAAATATGCGAGGCAAGTCAAACAACATGAAGAAAAATTAAAAAAGGTGTTATAAGATTTAAATAATTTAAATAAAAAAACCCAACATTATGTTGGGTTTTTAACAATTTTAATTTCAATTAAAGGTTTTTTTTAAAAATAACATCTTGATTTACAGAAATTTCAGTAAGTTCTAAAGCGGTATAAGTACTTCGATGATCTATACTCCCCTTTACTTACTACTATTTTAACCGCTTCTAAATGATGATTCTCAACAGCAGTTTAAAGTGCATTATAGCCTTTACTGCCTTCAGGAATTGAGGAGAAAAATCTGAATATAAAATATTTCTCACTATCTTTCTTACAAAGTATTTGAGAGTAGTTTGATTCAAATCTTAGGCTACAGTGAGAATTTTAAATTTTGAAAGCCACATTATTTATTTCACTTTCAACTTTTTAAATTATGTATAGAAAAACCCCCTCAGTCTTTAGGCTGAGGGGGTTTAGAATAATGAGCTGGCGATGACTTACTCTCACATGGGTAACCCCACACTACCATCAGCGCGAAGAGGTTTCACTTCTGAGTTCGGGAAGGGATCAGGTGGTTCACTCTTGCTATTGTCGCCAGCACAACTGTTTATGGACTTGTTCGGGTCTTATTTACGGGATTTATTTCGTAAGCCTTACTTTGTACCAAAAGAGTTATTAACAGACATTAAATTTGAGTTGAGATTTTAGTTTGTAGCGTTAACTAAATCAAGGGTATATTGCTTGGTTTTGAATCACTTAGATGATGCAATACAACTGTTTGGGTGTTGTATAGTCAAGCCTCACGAGCAATTAGTATTGGTCAGCTTCACATATCACTATGCTTCCACATCCAACCTATCAACGTCGTAGTCTTCAACGGCTCTTTAGGTGACATAAAGTCACAGGGAAATCTAATCTTGAGGTAGGCTTCCCGCTTAGATGCTTTCAGCGGTTATCCCTTCCGAACATAGCTACCCGGCGATGCAACTGGCGTTACAACCGGTACACCAGAGGTTCGTCCACTCTGGTCCTCTCGTACTAGGAGCAGATCCTCTCAAATTTCCAACGCCCACGGTAGATAGGGACCGAACTGTCTCACGACGTTCTAAACCCAGCTCGCGTACCTCTTTAAATGGCGAACAGCCATACCCTTGGGACCTGCTTCAGCCCCAGGATGAGATGAGCCGACATCGAGGTGCCAAACACCGCCGTCGATATGAACTCTTGGGCGGTATCAGCCTGTTATCCCCAGAGTACCTTTTATCCGTTGAGCGATGGCCCTTCCATACAGAACCACCGGATCACTAAGACCTACTTTCGTACCTGCTCGACTTGTGGGTCTCGCAGTTAAGCGCGCTTTTGCCTTTATACTCTACGCGTGATTTCCGACCACGCTGAGCGCACCTTCGTACTCCTCCGTTACTCTTTAGGAGGAGACCGCCCCAGTCAAACTACCCACCAGACATGGTCCTCGCTCCAGATTATGGAGCAGAGTTAGAACCTCAATATTACCAGGGTGGTATTTCAAGATTGGCTCCACCGAAACTAGCGTCTCGGTTTCAAAGCCTCCCACCTATCCTACACAAGTAAGATCAAAGTTCAATGTCAAGCTGCAGTAAAGGTTCACGGGGTCTTTCCGTCTAGCCGCGGGTACACCGCATCTTCACGGCGAATTCGATTTCACTGAGTCTCTGCTGGAGACAGCGCCCCCATCATTATGCCATTCGTGCAGGTCGGAACTTACCCGACAAGGAATTTCGCTACCTTAGGACCGTTATAGTTACGGCCGCCGTTTACTGGGGCTTCGATCAAGAGCTTCGCTTACGCTAACCCCATCAATTAACCTTCCAGCACCGGGCAGGCATCACACCCTATACGTCCACTTTCGTGTTTGCAGAGTGCTATGTTTTTAATAAACAGTTGCAGGGGCCTGGTTTCTGTGGCTGTCAACCGCTCAGGGAGTAAATCCCATCACCGTCGACAGCGTACCTTCTCCCGAAGTTACGGTACCATTTTGCCTAGTTCCTTCAGCAGAGTTCTCTCAAGCGCTTTGGTCTACTCGACCTGACCACCTGTGTCGGTTTCGGGTACGATTCCTGTGTAACTGAAGCTTAGAGACTTTTCCTGGAAGCATGGTATCAGCCACTTCACTGTACAAGTACAGCTTGCTATCAGTTCTCAGCATAGAGCACCCCGGATTTGCCTAAGATGCATGCCTACAACCTTTCACCTGGACAACCAACGCCAGGCTGACTTAACCTTCTCCGTCCTCTCATCGCATTACACAGAAGTATTGGAATATTAACCAATTTCCCATCGACTACGCCTCTCGGCCTCGCCTTAGGGGTCGACTCACCCAGCCCCGATTAACGTTGGACTGGAACCCTTGGTCTTTCAGCGTGCGAGTTTTTCACTCGCATTGTCGTTACTCACGTCAGCATTCGCACTTCTGATACCTCCAGCAGACTTCTCAATCCACCTTCATCGGCTTACAGAACGCTCCCCTACCACTTGCAATAAATTGCAAATCCGCAGCTTCGGCATATAGTTTTAGCCCCGTTACATCTTCCGCGCAGGCCGACTCGACTAGTGAGCTATTACGCTTTCTTTAAAGGGTGGCTGCTTCTAAGCCAACCTCCTAGCTGTCTATGCCTTCCCACATCGTTTCCCACTTAACTATAATTTTGGGGCCTTAGCTGGCGGTCTGGATTGTTTTCCTCTTGACTACGGACGTTAGCACCCGCAGTCTGTCTCCCGGATAGTACTCATTGGTATTCGGAGTTTGCATCGGTTTGGTAAGTCGGGATGACCCCCTAGCCGAAACAGTGCTCTACCCCCAATGGTATTCGTCCGAGGCGCTACCTAAATAGCTTTCGGGGAGAACCAGCTATCACCGAGTTTGATTAGCCTTTCACCCCTATCCACAAGTCATCCCCCGGCTTTTCAACGACGGTGGGTTCGGTCCTCCAGTTAGTGTTACCCAACCTTCAACCTGCTCATGGATAGATCACCCGGTTTCGGGTCTACACCCAGCAACTAAACGCCCTATTAAGACTCGATTTCTCTACGGCTCCCCTATGCGGTTAACCTTGCTACTGAATGTAAGTCGCTGACCCATTATACAAAAGGTACGCAGTCACCGAACAAGTCGGCTCCCACTGCTTGTATGCATGCGGTTTCAGGATCTATTTCACTCCCCTCACAGGGGTTCTTTTCGCCTTTCCCTCACGGTACTGGTTCACTATCGGTCAGTCAGGAGTATTTAGCCTTGGAGGATGGTCCCCCCATATTCAGACAAGGTTTCACGTGCCCCGCCCTACTCGTCATCATTATCTAAGCCCTTTCGTGTACAGGACTATCACCCACTACGGTTGCACTTCCCAGAGCATTCCACTAAAACTTAGATAACTTAATGGGCTGATCCCCGTTCGCTCGCCGCTACTAAGGGAATCTCAATTGATTTCTTTTCCTAAGGGTACTGAGATGTTTCACTTCCCCTCGTTCGCCTTGCATGACTATGTATTCATCATGCAATACCTACCTTATGGTAAGTGGGTTTCCCCATTCAGAAATCTCCGGATCACAGGATATTTGCCGCCTCCCCGGAGCTTATCGCAGGCTATTACGTCTTTCATCGCCTCTGACTGCCAAGGCATCCACCACATGCACTTAATTACTTGACTATACAACCCCAAACAGTCGTTAACACCCTACAAGTGATGTAACAACAGAGTCAGCCTTACGACCTTCTCATACAGTTTGTGGTCTGTAGATTTAACTACAGTACAGCTTCAATCTAAATTCATCTACCAAAACGCTTGATTCAGTTAATTTCGCTAGTTCTCAGTTCTTCTTCGTCATTGAAATGAAATACTTGCGTATTACAGTCAATGCTGAATTAGTTCTGAGTTCAAACAATTATTTCAACTCAAATTCTCAATCTGTTAATGATTAACTACGTCTTCGTCAGACCGTAGGTAACTGTGATAAATCACAGAACTTAATAAATTAAAAAATCATTTAATCATGATCTTATTTATTAAATTCTATAATCTAACTTCTTAGCTTATATATTGAAGAACAATATATGGTGGAGACTAACGGAGTCGAACCGTTGACCTCCTGCGTGCAAAGCAGGCGCTCTACCAACTAAGCTAAGTCCCCAGCTTATCACTTATTAGCTTTATGTATCTCTCGTTTGTAACTCAACTCCAAGACTCTCATCTCTTCATTATTTCAGTTAGTAGACTTGGTGGGTCTGACAAGACTTGAACTTGTGACCCCACGCTTATCAAGCGTGTGCTCTAACCAACTGAGCTACAGACCCATCGATACATCATGAAGAACAACTTGTTGTGGATTCTTACCAATCGTCAATCTTTCGTTAAGGAGGTGATCCAGCCGCAGGTTCCCCTACGGCTACCTTGTTACGACTTCACCCCAGTCATCGGCCACACCGTGGTAAGCGTCCTCCTTGCGGTTAGACTACCTACTTCTGGTGCAACAAACTCCCATGGTGTGACGGGCGGTGTGTACAAGGCCCGGGAACGTATTCACCGCGGCATTCTGATCCGCGATTACTAGCGATTCCGACTTCATGGAGTCGAGTTGCAGACTCCAATCCGGACTACGATCGGCTTTTTGAGATTAGCATCCTATCGCTAGGTAGCAACCCTTTGTACCGACCATTGTAGCACGTGTGTAGCCCTGGTCGTAAGGGCCATGATGACTTGACGTCGTCCCCGCCTTCCTCCAGTTTGTCACTGGCAGTATCCTTAAAGTTCCCGGCTTAACCCGCTGGCAAATAAGGAAAAGGGTTGCGCTCGTTGCGGGACTTAACCCAACATCTCACGACACGAGCTGACGACAGCCATGCAGCACCTGTATGTAAGCTCCCGAAGGCACCAATCCATCTCTGGAAAGTTCTTACTATGTCAAGACCAGGTAAGGTTCTTCGCGTTGCATCGAATTAAACCACATGCTCCACCGCTTGTGCGGGCCCCCGTCAATTCATTTGAGTTTTAGTCTTGCGACCGTACTCCCCAGGCGGTCTACTTATCGCGTTAGCTGCGCCACTAAAGTCTCAAAGACCCCAACGGCTAGTAGACATCGTTTACGGCATGGACTACCAGGGTATCTAATCCTGTTTGCTCCCCATGCTTTCGTACCTCAGTGTCAGTATTAGGCCAGATGGCTGCCTTCGCCATCGGTATTCCTCCAGATCTCTACGCATTTCACCGCTACACCTGGAATTCTACCATCCTCTCCCATACTCTAGCCAACCAGTATCGAATGCAATTCCCAAGTTAAGCTCGGGGATTTCACATTTGACTTAATTGGCCACCTACGCACGCTTTACGCCCAGTAAATCCGATTAACGCTCGCACCCTCTGTATTACCGCGGCTGCTGGCACAGAGTTAGCCGGTGCTTATTCTGCGAGTAACGTCCACTATCTCTAGGTATTAACTAGAGTAGCCTCCTCCTCGCTTAAAGTGCTTTACAACCAAAAGGCCTTCTTCACACACGCGGCATGGCTGGATCAGGGTTCCCCCCATTGTCCAATATTCCCCACTGCTGCCTCCCGTAGGAGTCTGGGCCGTGTCTCAGTCCCAGTGTGGCGGATCATCCTCTCAGACCCGCTACAGATCGTCGCCTTGGTAGGCCTTTACCCCACCAACTAGCTAATCCGACTTAGGCTCATCTATTAGCGCAAGGTCACAAGTGATCCCCTGCTTTCTCCCGTAGGACGTATGCGGTATTAGCATTCCTTTCGAAATGTTGTCCCCCACTAATAGGCAGATTCCTAAGTATTACTCACCCGTCCGCCGCTAAGTTAAGTAGCAAGCTACTTTTCCCCGCTCGACTTGCATGTGTTAAGCCTGCCGCCAGCGTTCAATCTGAGCCATGATCAAACTCTTCAGTTTAATATTGCTTAGTACCTATAGGGCACCAATCTTGGCTCATCAATTTTCTGACAAATATTTCTCAAATAAACTTCGAGTAATTTCTACCATCAATCAATGAAAATAATTTCGATCAATCAATCAGTAAAAATCCACACAAGTTGTTCTTCATAAGCTCTTAATGATCTCTCTTATTCCTCGTCAGAATAAGTCGCTCAACAACATAAACCTAAAAACTCAGCACCTAGTGCTTCGTACTTTCCGTCTATCTCGTCGGGATGCAGCGTATTCTATACACTTTATATCAGCACGCAACCCCTATTTATCAAAAAATACTAAAAAGATTATCAGTTGCTTACTTTTTAATCCAAAAAATCTTTTTATCAATTTTCTAATAAAGAAATGTACAGCACACCCTTTAAAAAAGATCCATGAATAGATTAGTTAGATTGTTCACCTAACCAATTCATAAATTTTTGACGTTCAATTTTGCTCGATTTTTTCCATAACTGAATAAGTTGTTGATCAGTTGTTGATATAGAGCGATCTTCTACCGATTCTGTAACAGAAGTTTGACTATACACTGGCGCAGGTTGATTGAGCGGAATTGATTTTTTTTGAGTAAGGTCGGTCACTTTTCCAAATAGACTTTGAGATAACCACGGCTTTTGCTCTGTATTGGCACCTGTTTGTTGGACTAATATTTTTTTATTTTGATCAAATAATGCAATCACAGGCTGTTCAGCATATTTTTTTGCAGTTTCGTAATTTGTTGGTGCATTGACTAAATTTAATGCATAGCTTTCACCATCTTTTAATAGCGGTGTTGTTAATGTAATTACACCAGACTTCACAATGTCATGCTCTCTATTCAGATGTTCAAAATATTGGTTATATCGAACACTTAAATTATTTTTACCTGCATCAACTTTATACTGATTATTTTTCGCACGAAACAATCCTGTATTCACCTCTTGATCATTTACTGCCAAAATTTTTATTTCTTCTGGTGCTGTAATTGTGACTGCTGAAAAGGTGGTTACACTGGCTAGGATTAATGTAATTGCAAAAATTGATCTTATAACCATTTCATTTTCTCTTTGTTCATCATTAAAATTTGATTGCACTATGCAATGCATAAATGACGATTTTATGACAAGCTGATTATCTATATACGATTATGTCCCAGTATTTGTTCAGATAAGCTTTTTCATTTAAAAGCTATAAGCATTATTGATTAAGTAAAATTTGAAAGATAAAACAAAAAAGAGCACTTTAAAAAGTGCTCTTTTCATTCAGTAAAAATAAATCTTTAATCAAATTTTTTAAAACGAATTGCATCATCAATAAAGGTTTTCTCGCCAGCCAAAGCTTCAATTGAACCAAATACCAACTGCCCTCGTAATTTCCAGCTTGCAGGAATATTAAAAGTTTTTGCTACTTCTTCATCAATAATTGGATTGTAATGTTGTAATGAAGCACCAATTTTTTGCTCTGCTAATGCATTCCAGACTGAGAATTGTGCAATGCCTGTTGAATGCTCAGACCAAATTGGGAAATGTTCTGCATACAAAGCAAACTGCTCTTGCAATGATTTTACCGTATCCTGATCTTCAAAAAATAAAGCTGTACCAAAACCAGCTTCAAAACTCTTAATTTTGGTATTGGTACTTTCAAACGCTGCTTCTGGTACCATTTTTTTTAAGGTTTCACGCACAATATTCCAAAATTGTGCGTGAGACTCACCATATAATGTCACAACACGTGAAGTTTGAGAATTAAATGCTGAAGGACTATGGCGTACTGCTTCTTTAATAATTTCTTCAATTTGATCTACTGTTAATTCAACTTTTTTACCGATTGCATAAATTGTACGGCGTTGTTTGATTTGGTTTAAAAATGGCATGAAATAGTCCTCTTTTAATTTTACTAAATGTTTTCAAGATAAATTGATCTTAAACCAACTTTAAGGCAGATACATGACCAAAACAGCAACATTATGTTTTATTTATAGAACAATCATGCAAAAAAACTTGTGTGCTTATTATTGAATGATTCATTTTGAATTGTTTTTCACAATATCTATCATTATAAAAAACTCCGCATAATGCGGAGTTCTCAAAAAATAAACTTTTACTTTTCTGTCTCAAATAAGGCGGCAACAAATGACTTAGCAGAAAAAGGACGTAGGTCATCAATTTTTTCCCCTACACCAATGAAACGTATAGGTACATGTGTACGACTTGCAATATTAAATAGTACCCCACCTTTTGCAGTTCCATCCAGTTTAGTAATGGTTAAACCAGTGAGTCCTACTGCCTCATCAAACACTTCTACTTGATTAATTGCATTTTGACCTGTGCCTGCATCTACAACCAACATGATTTCATGCGGTGCTGTAGCATCAATTTTTTGCATCACACGTTTAACTTTAGTCAATTCTTGCATTAAATGACTTTTATTGTGTAAACGCCCTGCAGTATCGGCAATAAGTACATCTATGCCTTTAGCACGCGCACTTTCAAAAGCATCAAAAATTACAGAGGCACTGTCTGCACCATGGCCTTGCGATACCACTGCAATATTATTGCGATCACCCCAAATTTGAAGTTGTTCTGTTGCCGCTGCACGGAATGTATCACCTGCAGCAAGCATGACTTTTTTACCTTCACCTTGTAAACGTTTGGCAAGTTTACCAATGGTTGTGGTTTTGCCTACGCCATTTACACCCACCACTAAAATTACAAATGGTTTTTTATTTGGATCTATATGTAAGGGTTTAACACGTGGTGCAAGTAAAGCGACCAATTCTTCCTGTAAAGCTTTGTAGAGTGAATGTGAATAGATTAAATCCCCACGTTCAGTACGTTCTGTTAGGTTGGTGATAATGGTTTTAGTCGCTTCCACCCCAATATCTGCAACCAATAGTTGTTCTTCAACTTCTTCTAATAATTCATCATCAATTTCTTTACCACCAATCAGGATATTTACCATCCCATCAGCCAGATTTTTACGGGTTTTGGTCAAACCGACTTTCATCCGATTAAAAAAGCCTGTGCCAGAAGTTGAAATATCTTCTGAATTGGTTTCCGTAGCGACAGGCGCAGAAATAATGAATTCTTTTTTTTGAGTTTCAATAATAGGAACATTTACCGCAGGTAAATTCGGTAAAGTGACATCGTCATCTCCGATATCAGCATCAATCAAAAATTTATTTTGCCCATTAGATTGCTGTTGCATGCCGAATCCTTGAAAAGCATTGTGTTAAAAAACAAAGATTCTAGCATAGATTCTGCTTGCAATACCTTGTAGACACGTGACACACGAAAAACGAACAACTTCACCTTGCTTTCAAAGCCAAATTTCTTAAAAATGATGATAAATATAATTTATTACTTTGGTTAAGCCTGTGTATAAAAGCTTTTTTTCACTTTTTCCAAAGCGATCATTTTTGAGCAAATCTATTTTAGCCGTTGGTTTTTTCATATTTTCAATTCAAGCTCATTTTACTTATGGTGAGACTCGGACTGAATTAGCACGTACTACATTTGAAACAACGCTGAAAAATGGACTCAAAGTCATTATTCGTGAAGATCACCGTTCACCTATGGTGATGACTCAAATTTGGTACGCGGTAGGCAGTAGTGATGAATCTGGAAACTTGTTGGGGATTTCTCATATTCTCGAACATATGATGTTCAAAGGTACGCAAAAAGTTCCAAATGATGAATTTACCCGCTTAAGTCGTATGTATGGCGGCAGTATCAATGCTTCAACTTTTACCAATTATACAAATTACTATCAACTTTATCCGAAAACCTATTTTCCTTTGGCTTTAGAACTTGAAGCAGACCGAATGCGTAATTTACTTTTACGCCAACAAGATTTTGAACCAGAAGTTAAAGTGGTTATGGAGGAACGTCGTCTACGCACTGATGATAATCCCCGATCTTTGGCTTTTGAGCGTTTCAAATGGATTGCTTATCCAACCAGTCATTACAGACAGCCTGTGATTGGCCACATGAAGAACTTACAAAATATTCAACTGAAAGATGTGAAAAAATGGTATCAGGATTGGTACACCCCCAATAATGCGGTGTTGATAATTGTAGGTGATGTCGATGCTGAAAATGCCTTGCGTCAAGTACAAAAATATTTTGGCGACATCCCTTCTCGCACTATCCCACCGAGAAATGATGTATTGGAATTTGATCGAGTCGGTTACCGCCATATGGAACTGAACTTGGCTGTAAAAGTTCCCAATCTTTATATGGCATGGAATGTTCGTTCTTTGGCTACTGCAAAAAACCCACAAGATGCTTATGCTTTAACCATTATCAAAAATGTACTGGATAGTGGCATTTCCTCAAGACTACAAGACCGCTTAGTAAGAGACAAAAAAGTTTTAACGGCTCTCAGTGTATCTTATGATCCTTATAATCGTGGCGATAGTTTATTTAGTGTTTCTGCTTTACCCGCCGATGGGATAAGTTTACAAGAGGCCGAGAAAGCCATTCAAGATGAAATTAACATCTTAAAAACCGAATTAATCCAACCAAAAGAAGTGGAACGGGTTACCGCTAAATTCGTTGCCAATTTAATCTATAGCCAAGATGATATAGTCGGGCAAAGTAAAATGATTGGAAATTTAGAAATTAATGGCTTGAGTTATCGTTTAATTGACCAATTACCGCAGCATTTTGAAACCGTCACCCCACAAGATATTCAACGTGTAGCCAATATTTATTTTGTACGTGACAATTTAAGCACTTTATACCTTTCTTCCGAGAACAAAACACAGTAATGAAATTTTATATGCTTAAATTCGGTTCTATTATTTTATTGAGTTCTACCTTGTATAGCGCATGGGCCAGTGCAGATGTAAATATAAATACAATGATTGATGACCATCCGAGTGATTTAAAATCAATTCCGTTTTTACAAAGTTTAAAAATCAATCCTACGCAACTTCAATTTCGTGCGCCTTATGTTCATGAACTTAAAAACCGTTATCGTGTTCGAACATTATTTGTTGAGTCACAGGACTTACCAATTATAGATATACAGTTAACCTTTAATGCAGGTGCAGCAAGAGATGAGGAAGTAGCAGCTGGCCTAAATGGCATTGCCAATATGGCGGCTCAACTCATGGATGAAGGAACTGAAAAATACAATGCCAATGAAATTGCAGGTACTTTTGAACGTGTAGGTGCTCAATTTAGTGTGATCGCTTATCGAGATATGTTTATTGTAAAATTACGGGTTTTATCTGACCCTAAAAAACTTGAGCCTGCTTTAGGTATGATGATGGAAGTTCTTAATCATTCAACCTTTAAAAAATCCAGTATCAATTTCGTTTTAAGCAATACCCAAGTGGGACAAAAACAAGTCCAAGAAAATCCCAGTCGCCTCATGAATATTCAATTTTATCGGGCATTATATGGCAAGCATCCTTATGCAGAACCTATAACTGGCACTCAACGTAGTATTAGTAAAATTACGCCTGTGCAACTTAAACAATTTAGTCAGCAATTCTTAGTGGCACAAAATTTAAATATTGCCATCACAGGCAAGCTTCATCCTAAAGAAGCATTAAAACTGTCTGAACGTATTGCAGGTCATTTACCACAAGGTGAAAAAGCCAAACCATTGGCGCTACCCATCGATAAAACACACTTTGACATTCGTCATCTCAACTTTAATTCTACTCAGGCGCATGTAATTTTGGGACATTTGGGCACAACTCGATTTGACTCAGATCGTTTAGCCTTGGAAGTGACCAATCAAATGTTTGGCGGAAGTGGTTTTAACTCCGTACTCATGCGGGAATTAAGGGTTAAACGAGGTTACAGCTACGGTGCTTATAGTAATTTCTCATTTACCCAAGTACCGGGCATATTTAGCTATAGTTATTCCACTCGTGAAGATCAGTTGATCGATAGTATTCAAGTTGCTCATCAAGCACTGGTCGACTTTGTTAAACAACCTATAGACCAAAAACAACTTGAAGAAACAAAGGCAGGTATGTTACGTGCTTTTCCCAATACTTATAGCAGTAATGCCAATATTAATGCGCAATTGGGTTCTATGGGATTCTACAATCAAAGAGCAGATTATTTGACTGAGTATCCAAAATTACTAGAAAAAATTACTGCTCAAGATGTCCAAAATGCAATTCAAAAGCATTTGCATCCAGAGCGTTTAACCGTAATTGTGGTCAGCCCTACATTTGATAAATCTACACTTGAAAAAATATTAGAGAGAAATTTAATTCGCCCTACTCCACCAAATACATTACCGACAGCAGATCAAGTTCCAAAAACTATTTTTTATCCGCCTGAAAAGGAGGCAATTGATGAGCCTGTTTTAATTCCCACTGATACGCCTGCATCAACTTAAAATATTGCACATGTGAAACTTTATACTGCTGAACCAGCATTAAAGCAATGACCTGAGTATCAGGATAACTCGCTTGGGTAGAAAGATGAATAATATTTTTAAATTGTAAAACTGAAATAGGACGATAAAGCGCAAAAGAAGCAAGAAAAAGGATAATCGTGATAATGAACACAATAAGAATGTTATAAAGATATTCCAGCTTTAATTCAGCTTTAAACCTAATAATTTTTTGTATAGCAATGTGCATAAACTACCTCAAACTTCGGGTAGTGTAGGATGGGATATAAATTAGTACAAGTAACTTTGCTCAACTCCTTGGTATTTAAATCAAGAAATTGAGCATTCGCTAAGCGTTTACCCCATCAAGTTTCTTATAATGGCAAAGTAAAATACCAATCCAATAATTGCGAGCACCAATATAATCGCAAAAGCGCTTAAACCTTTTTCTGCTTCAGGCGGGTGTAAATCATCATCGTCAGCAATACGTTTTAATTCATCATTATAAGTTAAATAAAATTCTTCACGTTGCTGTGGATCGAGCTGGCGCGTGAAATCATAAACTCGTTTTCTTTGTGCGAGACAAAAATCCCCCAAATGAATTTCTTCATGAAAAACAGCCTCATCTAAATTTTTACGATGCTGATGCGCAAGTTGTATTATTTGTGATGTTGTTGGAGGTAAATCAAAACTGAGTCCGTCAAATGTTTTATTCATGTTCTTCTCCTTATGTATTTATCTTTCAGTATAACTATATTAATAAAAAACTATTTTGTGCATTGTTTAATCGTGTAACCTTGATTTTATTTATTTTAACCACATATATTGTTTGACAATTCAAGTTTATTGTAATATTACTTTAACAATACTAAATTATAGTAATATAAAGACAACCTGAAAATTAAGTCTTTTAAAGCAATCATAATTACAATAAGGAGTTCTATATGATTCAACAAATCTCTCATCAAGACCTAGAACATGTTTATGCAAATGCAGTCAATACCATTCAATCTCAAATGATATTTGCAGAAGCAGTTCAACAATTGGAAGAAGTCGCACGTGCTGGACATGGTAAAGCTGCCTTATTCTTAGCAGAACTTTATTATCAAGGTTTTCGCGTAGAACGAGACTCTCTTAAAGCTCAGTATTGGCAAAATCTAGCCACTCTCCAAGCTTAGTAAAACGTCACTCAGGTGGCGTTTTTTTTCATCTATACTTTTTTGAATACATATTTGTTTACATTGTTTCTCAAAGCTTACACTGAACTTTCACATAAAATTATTACAATAGATACTGAAATCACAAACTATTTTTGACATGAATCAGATCAATTCATTACAACCACTGCCTAAAGATTTATTTTTTAAAATTACTATTTTAAAATCGATGATGTATTGCGGTGTACTTTGGGGACTTTACCATCAGCAAGGTTGGGCAATGATGTCAGACCATGAAGATTTTATTTTTCCATTTTGGCTTAATAATGTTCAAGCCCATAAATATGCAAAACTCCACTGGCCAAATTATACGCCACGTAAAATTACCTCTCAAGATTTTCAGGAATCCCTTTTACCAACCTTGACTCGTTTAAATGTAACGCCCGCTTTGTGTAATTCATCAAGTCAAAAATTTAAATTGACCACTCAACAAATGCGTCATTTCTTTTTTTCTGAGTCATACAAACCTGCTTAAACCGACATAAATCGTAAATAATCAAAGATAAATTAAATTTTTGATTTGAAAAGTATTTGCATTTTACTGATTTCGCGCTAAGTTGAATGTAGAGCAATTCATAACAAAGGATAACCATAAATGAGTAATGTAGCCCAAGTTATTCAGGATAAAGTTGAACGAACTATTTTTACGATTAGCCCAGAATCTACCGTACTTGAAGCAATTTCACTGATGGCAGATAAAGGTATTGGTGCGTTAGTTGTGACTGTGGAAGATAAAGTGGTGGGGATACTTTCTGAACGCGATTACACTCGTAAAGTGATTTTGATGGAACGTACTTCAAAAGAAACCACCGTAAGTGAAATTATGACGTCTAAAGTTTTAACCGTCACTAAATCCACTACTGTAGAAGATTGTTTAAGCTTAATGACAGATCGTCATCTACGTCATTTGCCTGTGCTTGAAAATGAAAAGCTGATTGGTTTAATTTCTATCGGCGATTTAGTGAAAGCTGTTATGGATGATCAACGCAAATTGATTGATCAATTACAACAATATATTGCAAGTTAATGAATCGTATTTAAGCAAAAACCTCTCATATCGAGAGGTTTTTTTGAACTCTAAACATTTAAAACTGAGAATTAACGCGCTAAATACTTGGTCATATCTTCTACGCCTTTTAGAGTCATCGGATACATATGATCTTCAAAGATTTGCTTTACCTGTCCAATCGTATGCGTGTAATGCCAATAATGATCTTGTTCAGGATTAAGCCAAGCCGTTTTTTCAAAATGTTGACGTAAGCGTTGTAACCAGACACTACCAGCTTCATCATTCATATATTCAACCGAACCACCCGCTGAAGTTAACTCATAAGGTGCCATACTGGCATCCCCCACGACAATGACACGGTAGTCTCGTCCATAGGTATTAAACAAGTCCCATGTATTCATACGCGTATTTGAACGTCTAATATTGTCTTTCCAGACATAGTCATATAAACAGTTATGGAAATAAAAATACTCGAGCGTTTTAAATTCTGTTTTTGCGGCACTAAATAGTTTTTCACATTGTGCAATATGGGAATCCATAGATCCACCCACATCAAATAACATCAAAACTTTTATTCGATTACGGCGCTCTGGCACCAATTGAACATCTAAAATCCCTTGCTTGGCCGTTTCACGAATGGTGCCATTAATATCCAACTCTTCAGCCGCACCTTGACGCGCAAATTTACGTAAACGACGCAAGACCATTTGCATTTGGCGTGTACCTAAAATTTGTTCATCATCCAAATTTTGATATTTGCGCTGTTCCCAGACCTTCACTGCGGAACGTTTACGTCCTGGGCCGCCTATACGAACACCTTCAGGATGGTCACCAAAGGCACCAAATGGCGATGTACCACCCGTGCCAATCATTTTGTTACCACCTTGATGCTTTTTGTGTTGCTCCCGTAGACGCTCTTCCAGCATTTTCATCAGCTCTTCAAGAGAACCTGCTTTTTTGAGTTCTTCGCGTTGTTCAGGTGTCAAATGTTTTTCAAGTAGTTCTAAATCAAACCAGTCTTTGGGTAACTTGTCGACTTGTTTCAGCAAATCATCTAAATCAAAAGTTGAAATACCCTCAAAATAGTCTTTCATGGCTCGGTCGAATTTATCAAAGAAACGCTCATCTTTGACCATCACCGTTTTAGCAAGTTGATAAAACTCATCTTGATCTGCAAAAACTAAACCTTCACTGACAGCCTGATTTAAATCGATCAATTCTCGCGTCGAAACGGGTACGCCGTAACGTCGTAATGTATAAAACAATCGCACGAACATGAGCGATGTCTCCTGCTTATCGACGTGACATAAAGGCTAAACGCTCAAGCAATTGTACATCTTGCTCGTTTTTAATCAGCGCACCATATAACGGTGGAATAGCTTTTGATTTATCATGATTGCGTAATACATCTTCTGGCATATCATCTGCCATAAGCAAACTTAACCAATCAATTAATTCTGAAGTTGAAGGCGGTTTCTTTAATCCTGGAATTTGACGAAGCTTAAAGAAAATCTGCAAAGCTTCATTCACCAAAGTTGCGGAAATTTTTGAGAAATGCACGTCAATAATATCGCGCATTGTAGCTTCATCAGGGAATTCAATATAATGAAAGAAACAACGACGTAAGAAAGCATCAGGCAATTCTTTTTCATTGTTGGATGTGATAATCACGATGGGGCGTTGCGTTGCAGTAATGGTTTCTCCCGTTTCATAAACATAGAAGGACATTTTATCCAGTTCATGTAAAAGGTCATTAGGAAATTCAATGTCTGCTTTATCAATTTCATCAATCAACAATACACAGCGCTCTTCGCTTGTAAATGCTTCCCACAATTTTCCAGGTTTAATATAATTTTTGATGTCATAAACCCGATCATCACCTAACTGGCTATCACGTAAACGCGATACAGCATCATATTCATATAAACCTTGCTGCGCTTTTGTGGTCGATTTGATATGCCATGTTTTTAGTTCAAGACCTAAACTTTGCGCTACTTGCTCTGCAAGTAACGTTTTACCTGTACCTGGCTCACCTTTGACCAAAAGTGGTTTTTGCAACGCACGCGCAGCTTTAACTGCCAATTTTAGACTTTCAGTCGCAATATACTGGTCTGTACCAGCAAAATGTTGAGTATCAACAGACATGATTTAACCTTTATTGTTTTTAATTAAAGTGGTGAGCTATTTTGTGTGACGACAAATTTTGTTTTGTTGAGGGAATATTTTGAATATAAATAACCCACAACCAAACCAAAACCGATTACAAATAAAATAAGTGAGGCATTTGACCAGACCAAACCATTTTCTTTGGTCAAAATACCAAATAACAATCCGAAAATAGCCGGTGCGATGGAAGCATTATTTCCTTCAGACACTGTCGGTGTAAGTAAAATTGCAAATCCAATGATCCACGTGATAGCACCGATGGGTTTAGGCAAACGCTTTGCTATCACATACCATGACCAAAGAAGAATAAAACTGCCCAACAAATATACCGTAATCGCAATGCTATCTTCAGGAATTGAATCAAGTAGCGCAAAAAAACTATTCATTATACAACTCCTGAATTCATTTTAAGCACCACGCAACCCTTCTGGTGCAGCTGCATTCGGATTGATTAATCCCTCTGGTGGCACTTGAATAAAAAATCCTTTATTTTGAATAGAATCCATCACATGTAAAACATTCACACGTGACAATTTACGCTGTTCTGATAATTCCAAATCCATGACAAATGTTGCACGACCAAAAGCGGCACGCATAGCTTCAGGTAAAACCTCAAGCGGATTTAAAGCATCAGTTTGGTTTTCGGTAGACTCAGGACGGGCGATATAAAGATACATTTCATCTTTTTTACTGGATTTATAAATTGAACAGTGCATATTTAGAACAGGACTCATAAAACTTAGCTCAAGCATACAACAAAAAAAAGACCGATACATGAATGATTATTAACGCATCGGTCTAGATTTTGTATAAATGATAATTCTTTAATCAATCGCTTTAAAATTATTCAACGACTTTCATTTGACTAGACAAGTAATTTTTATCTGCATGCAATACCTTAATTAAAGGCTGAGTTAGCAACTCATATCGCCATCCTAAAAGATAATTAGGTAAATCTTGTTCATCGTTATGAAAGACTACATGCTGATATAAAGCATGCATCCATTTTTTACGTATCAATACTTCTTTTGGAATATCAGTTTCTTGCACAACAGCCTGAATGACCTGATCCACATTTTCACTCATTTCTTTGGATGAGTTACGAATTGGGCGTACTAAACGAAGTGGCCATTCTGCTTGTTCAGGTAAGCAATTGAGTAAATCTAAAATTGTTTTACCATAATCACGCACAATATTTTGACGAATATCTTTAATATTACACAGCTGAAAATGATTACGCGGATTTTTTTCAACCAAGTCAATCATGGTTGAGGATTTAAGAATAAAACTACGTGGATAATTTAAAGCTTTAACCATTTTCTCACGCCATAATGCCAGCTGTTGTAATTGCATAAGCTGGCGACGCGAATGACGATAGTTCCCCATATCCAAATAAAGTAACTCTAATGGGGTTTCTTGACCAATTTCATACGTTAAATGACGGCAATCTTCGAGGGCAAAATCTAATACATTTTTTTGGGCCAATTGATGCTGAATAGTCTTGGATAAATCCATCAAATACAGAACATCATTTGCTGCGTAACTAAGTTGTTCGGGGCTAAGTGGACGTGCCAACCAATCTGATCGGGTTTGATCTTTATCAATATCGATATCAAGAATTTGTTTCAAAGCATTTTGATAGCTGACTTGTAAGCCATGACCTAAAAAAGACAGTCCAACTTGGGTATCAAATACATTATTTAAGGTTTTTTGCTGCGCATAATGATAAATCAGATCGATATCTTCACTACAAGCATGAAAAATATTTTGCTGTGCTTTAAATAATTTTTCCCAAAATGCAGACAAATCTAAACTTGTACCATCGAGCAAAAAAACCTGTTCTGCAACATTAATTTGAAATACACCCAATTTAGGCCACAAGGTATCTACCTTGATAAATTCTGTGTCTAGCCCATAAATGGAAGTGCAATTCATTAATTGCAAAATATTTTCTAAGTCTTTTTGTTGCTGAATAAACTGAAACATATTCCCGAGTCGAATGTAAGATTCTCTTTAAAAGTATATTAACCTATATATAGCATTTAGATATAAGAAATTTGACGACAAACATAGCGATTGCTTATATTTTTAGTGTCTAAATTTTGAAATCATCATTTTTTATATATTTTTTGTATAATTTCAAAATTGATTTAAAATCATAAGTTAAAAAAAATTAAATCAAAATATGATGAAATAAGTGCTTTTGCACTTACTTCATTCGCATACGATTATGTACAGCTTGGCTTAATGTATGACTATCAACATATTCAAGTTCACCACCCTGAGGTACACCTTGAGCAATTCTGGTCATCTGCACAGATAAATGCTTGGTGGCTTCTACCAAATAATGTGCCGTTGCCTGACCTTCAACTGTCGCATTGGTCGCTAAGATGACTTCAGAAACATGCCCCTGACTCAAACGTTGAATTAAATAAGGAATACCAATTTCTTCGGGTCCAATGCCATCCAATGGGGATAAATGCCCGCCCAATACATGGTATTTCCCACGAAAACTTCCACTTTGTTCAATTGCCATGACATCAGCAGGTGACTCCACCACACACAACAGCTGATCATCACGCTCATGCGAAATGCAGATGTCACAAACTTCATTTTCAGTCAAGGAATGACAAACACTACATTCATGAATATAAGTACTTGCTTCGTTTAAAGCATGTGCCAGCCCAATTGCACCTTCTCTATTTTTCATAATCAGGTGTAAGGCCATGCGTTGAGCCGATTTTGGCCCAACACTCGGCAAAATACGTAAAGCTTGAACCAGCTGATCAAAACGATCACTAAACACTAAACGTCTTCCTTAGAATAAACCTGAAAGGCCTGGTGGTAAGCCCATACCAGAGTTTGCTGATTTCATTTTTTCTTCTGAAATTGTTTCAGCTTGACGCGCAGCATCATTCATTGCAGCAGCAATCAAATCCTCAATCATATCCGCATCATCTTGCAAAAGTTCAGGACTAATCTCAATTCGTTTGACTACATTACGGCATGTCATCGTAACTTTTACCAAACCACCACCTGCTTCAGCATGCACTTCAGTTTGCGCTAACTCTTCTTTTGCCTTTTTCATGTTAGTTTCAACGTCTTTTTGCATACGCTGAGCTTGCTGCATTAACATGTTAATGTTCATAAAAATCTCCGAACAAATAATTTTAAATTAAAATCTTGAATTAGATGAGGTCTAAACCACGACTTAGATCGCGAATAATATCATCAATATCTTCTAAACCAACAGATACACGAATTAAACCTTCACGAATACCTGCTGCCTCTTTCGCGTCGACTGATAATTTTCCATGCGTCGTGGTCGCTGGATGAGTAATAGTAGATTTTGCATCACCCAAATTACCAGTAATTGAAATAAATTGGGTATTATCGATGACTTTCCAAGCCTCGTCACGCCCACCTTTTACTTCAAATGACACGATTCCACCAAAACCTGTTTGTTGTTTGCCAGCAAGTTCATGTCCAACATGTGCTGGCAAACCTGCATAGTAAACTTTTTCGACACTTTTATGTGCAACTAGGAATTCAGCTAATTTCTGTGCACTTGCTGAATGTTCGCGCATACGTAAACGTAAAGTTTCCAGACCTTTTAAAAATACCCAGGCATTGAAAGGGCTCATTGAAGGTCCTGTGGTACGTACATAACCAAAAATATCTTCAAGTAATTGGTGATTGCCTACGACAGCACCACCCAAAGCACGCCCTTGCCCATCCAAATATTTGGTTGCAGAATACACCACTAAATCTGCACCAAACTTAAGCGGTTGTTGCAAAACTGGTGTACAGAAACTGTTATCAATTGCAAGTAATGCACCATTGGCATGTGCGATATCAGCCAGTGATTGAATATCTGCAATTTCAGAAAGTGGATTTGACGGCGATTCAACAAACAGTAATTTAGTTTCAGGTTTAACTGCATTTTTCCATGCATTTAAATCTGTTAAGTCTACAAAATCGATGCTTACACCAAATTTAGCAATATATTTTTCAAATAAAGAAACGGTTGAACCAAATACAGCCCGTGAACAAATAACATGATCGCCCAATTTTAGATAAGACATTGCAACTGCCATAATCGCAGCCATTCCTGTGCTGGTCGCAACAGCACGTTCAGCGCCTTCTAAAGCAGCTAAACGTTTTTCAAACATAGCAACCGTCGGATTGGTAAATCGAGAGTAAATATTACCGGGTTCTTGACCTGAAAACTTAGCTGCGGCTTCTGCGGCATTTTCATAAACAAACGATGAAGTCAGGAAAATCGGTTCTGCATGTTCACCTTCGAAACTACGGGTATGACCTGTACGAATGGCTAAAGTATCTAATTGGTATTCAATGACATCTTGTTGGCTCATTTATAGTTCCCCAGTCCTGAACTGTGTTAACGAATAATGCCAACATTTTGAGCGCCTAATGTATTTAAGGTCAAGGTATAATGCATAAATATCACCTACACTTTCAGTAATTCATTCATATATCACTCGGCTTCTTATGATTCACATTAGAAATAAAATGGCAAAACATAAAATTAAGCTGAAAAATTTATCTACCCGTTTATTTAATTCTCGGTCACTGGTTCTGTCACAGACGACGCCTTACGATATTGTTGCCGAATATAAAAAAACATGCATTCGTTACTATGCCTCGCCTAAAAAGGAATACAAAGAACCGTTGGTTTTTGTTGCTCCACTTGCCATTAATATGGCCATTTACGATTTATTTCCTTATCGTTCATTAGTGAAACATTTTCAAAATAGTGGTTTTGATGTGTATTTAGTCGAATGGGGGCAATACAACTATAAAGATCGTTTTTTAAATTTCATGTCATTTATTGATGATGCAATTCCACATTGTATCGATCAAATTCGCAACCATTCGAACAGTGATCAAATTTCATTACATGGCTGGAGTATGGCGGGTATATTTGTATTGTTATATACCGCATTAAGGCAACCCCATTTTGTTAAAAATCTCATGGTTTTGGGTAGCCCTATAGATAGCCATGCATCAGGAAGTACGGGTAAAATTTTTCACACTGCCAATCAATTACTGGCCAAAAATAAAACTCTGCAAAACAAACTGTATTCGGAAATGATACCCAAGCATTTTATCCACTCTCCTGGCTTATTAAATGCTCTTGGTTTTAAAATGATTGACCCGATGGGATGGATTCAAAGTCAAAAACAACTTTGGTTCAATCTAGACAATAGACAAGCACTTTATGAACATGCCACTATGGGTGCTTTCTTAAATCAGATGATTGATTATCCGGGTGGAATTAACCAAGATATGCTATTTAATATTTGGCTCAGAAATCCGCTGAAAAATGGTGTGATTCAATTACAAGATCAAAAAATTGAATTAAAAAATATCAACTGCGCTTTACTAGTGGGCGCAGGTCGTAGCGATCAAATTGTATCAGCAGAAGCAATTCAGCCATTAACGGAATTGACCAGCAGTCAAGATGTTACATTTAAGCTAATTCCGGGCGGGCATCTAGGAATGATATCCAATCAAACCACTGCCAATGAGTTCTGGCCAGTCATGACCAGTTGGCTTAAACAAAGATCAAGCAAAATATAAAGGATAGAAAATGATTCAATCAGTTGCATTTATTGGTTTGGGCGCAATGGGTTACCGAATGGCGGCACATTTACCTCAACATTTTGATACGGTCTATGTGTGGAATCGTAATTTTGAAAAAGCCCAACAACACGCAACTGAATATGGCACTCAACCAGTGGACCTACATCAAGCTGTTCAAGCAGATGTTATTTTTTCGTGCCTGCCCACCAGTAAAGAAGTCGAACAACTCATTGCGAGTGTAAGTATTAAATCGGGTGCGATCTGGGTCGATTGCACCAGTGGTGTGCCTGAATCTGCTAAATTTTTATCTGAACAACTTAAACTACAACAGGTTGATTTTCTCGATGCTCCTGTTAGTGGTCAAACAATTGGTGCAGAAACTGCCACATTAACGGTGATGGTAGGTGGTGAAACTACAGCTTTTGAAAATGCACTACCCGCCATTCAAGCTTTTGGTAAATTGATTAAACATGTCGGTGGTGCTGGCGCAGGATTTTCAGTTAAAGCAGTCAATAATATGCTTTTAGCTGTAAATTTATGTTCGGTTGCTGAAGGTTTTACCGCTTTAAAAGCGCATGGTGTTGATCTACATGCAGCTTTAGACTGCATTAATGCATCCAGTGGCAAAAGTGGTGTGACTGAAACAGTATTACCACAACGTATTTTAAACCGTAGTTTTCCGCTTACTTTTGCTTTACCACTCTTGGCTAAGGATACAGGTATTGCTTTAGATTTAATTCGAGAGGCAAAACTATCTGCACCTGTTATTGCTTTAACTCAGAGCCTTATTCAAGCTTCCAGTGATTTGTCCAATCAAGACAGTGACTTCTCAAGTGCTGTAAAAATTTATGAATCATGGAGCAAAATCACTTTAGAGTAATTTTAACGATCTAATCAACTACTGAGTTAAAGCATATTCCAGCAATAAGGCGCAAAAATAGTACTCAGTAATTTTAGAAGAAACTAAAAACAAAATATTTTTACCCATTATTTTTATCCCGATAAAAATAATGGGGTAATTCAGAAGACTCATTTTAGAAACAAGCTTTTTTCTGCCTTACGTCGATTAACGAGACCTTGCATGCGCTTACCTCCAGCATTTATCCACACATCAAATTGCTGTGCAGCGCCATGCCTATCATCAGCATTCAGCTTTTTAACCAAAGTTGATTGACTAAATGCAGTCGCTCCGATGTTATATGCCAATGATACCAGTGCATCGAATTGATTTTGATTCAGCGGCACAGTCACCTTATTATTCACTATTGTCTCAAATCTTTTCAAATCATGTGTCATATAAGCTTTCGCTTGTGATTCTGTACAACTATCCCCTTTTTTGACTTTAATACCATTCGGGTAAAGCGTGGTACCAAATCCAATACTCCAAACGCCCACACCATCGTCATAAGCCAAAAGTCGTTTCCCCTCGAAACCACAAATTAGATTTACGCCAAACGAACTTGTGCTCATCTGGTCAATCGCAATAGCTGACATATGGGACAAATTTGAATCTGTCGCTGTTGCGATGGCTTGATGGTCAGCATCCACATTTTTTTGAATGAACTTGCTTAAAAAATCAAAAATTCGTTTCACGTATTCAGCCCTTTAACTTTGCTTTTAACTGTAAACAATCGATTATCACTGTTTCAAGTCAAAACCTGTATCAGTGTGATTGAATTGACCTATTGAACGATACTATTCAACACTTAAAATTACACCGTTGTAGTTAGTTTGAGTAAATTCACAGTCTTTATAGCAGTCTTTGGGTAAGTTGATTTACATAGTTCTTTCAAGCCAGTAATCTTTTCATTTCAGTCAAGAGTCCCAAGATTAACTGTGCTGAATATAAATAAACTTAAATAACTATTTCAAAATAGGATTTAAAAGCAATTGATATATAAAATTTTTATTATTTTTCAAATCAATTATGAAGTAAAATTACAATTGAGCAATAAGTCGCCATTGAATAATCATAATAACAACCTAATATTGTGTTTATATAACTACACAGTATTAAACCTGAGGAAACTTTTATGAACAAGTTTATAGTTGCAATGTTTGCAAGCTTTGTGACCTTAATCGGGGCAAATACATTTGCAGCAAGTGCAGATCAAGAATGTCAAAAATTAAAAAATGATCATGATGTCATTTATGCATCAAAAGGTTTTTGTTTTAAAGATAGCGAAGCAAAAGCGAAATTCGGTAATGATAACTGCTATACCACCAAACCGAAATTTTCTGAAAAAGAACAGCAAAAACTTGACACCATTAAAGAACGTCAGAAAGAATTAAACTGTAATTAATTCTGAACTCAATGACTTTCAAGGAATAAAAATGGTTTACGATGATGAAAACATTTTTGCACGCATTATTCGTAATGAACTGCCTGCAATTAAAATTTATGAAGATGATCATGTTTTGGCCTTTATGGATATCATGCCACAAGCCGAAGGTCACACATTGGTTATTCCCAAATCTCCTGCTATAACTTTGCTTGACCTTGCACCTGAAGCCGCAGCGTATACCATTCAGATTGTGCAAAAGGTGGCAAAAGCAATGGAACAAGCACTTGAAGTTAAGGGTATTGTACTGATGCAACTTTCAGGTGCGGCAGCCGGTCAAACTGTACCGCATGTACATTTCCATTTAATTCCAAGCTCCATTCATGAATTAGGTAAACATGCTTTACACATGGGTGACCAAGAAAAAATTAAAGTTTTAGCTGAAAAAATTAAAGCTGCACTTTAATTTTGAATACTTAAAAAATGAAGCTTAGGCTTCATTTTTTTATAACTCTTTAATAAAAAAAGAAATATAAAAACAAATATTAAACTCAAACACGTCATGAAACTGTCATTTATCTTTCACTTCACTGTCACAAATTTTACAGATACTGCTTAGCAAGTTGGTTAGCTTCTGTAACTTTTTGTACTCAAGCCGACTAAAAAGAAAAGTTAAGCAAGGCTAAGGCCATTAAGAACAGTGTTTTGGAGAAATCTCGATGAAAAAATTGCTTCTCGCTGCAGCAGTTACAACTTTAAGCTTAAGCGCAGCACAAGCGGCGCCAACTTTATACGGAAAGTTGAATGTAAGTGTTGATAGCTATGATAATGGTAAGGATACTGTTACTGAATTAAACTCGAATGCTTCACGTTTAGGTGTTAAAGGCGAAGAGAAATTAACAGAACAACTTTCTGCTGTCTATCAAGCTGAATGGGAAGTAGACGTAGATGGTGGTGATGACGTATTTAAAAAACGTAATATTTTCGCTGGTTTAAAGTGGGCTAATCTCGGTACTTTAAAAGCAGGTATCATGGATACCCCATTTAAAGATGCTGGTACTGGATACCGCGACGTATTTAATGATTATGCTCACGCTGACATCAAAGAAATGATGTACGGTGAAGAGCGTATAGAAAATGTCATTGGGATTGAAACTGATCCTAAACTATTGGGTGGTTTAGTCTTTGCACTTCAAACTCAACAAGGTGAGTCTACAAGTGATACCACTAAATATGTAGATGGAAAACGTGACAGTTTAGGTGATGGACTTTCTACTTCACTTTCATATGCCAATAAAGATATCGGCTTTGAAGGCGTTATCGCAGGAAACTTCAAGTCGGTAGGTGATTTTGCTGCGGTGGGAATTTCAAATGCCCCTGCTGATGCAATCCGTGTAGGCGGATCTTTTGATCTTGGAAAAATTGGTGCTCCTGGTTTATCTGTTGGTGCGATGTGGCAGACTGCAGAGATTTCAGACTATAGCAATATTAAACCTTTCACGGTTACACCAGCATATGCAGGTGACTACAACAAAGTTGAAGAAAATGCATGGTTAATCTCTGCAACTTACAAACTTGCAAATACACCGTGGACGCTTAAAGCTCAATATCAACAAGCAGATACGGACTACGCAGTGCTTGGTGGAGCATCTGGTGATAGCTCTGTAGACCAATGGGGTATTGGTGCAGACTATAAGCTTAATAGCCAAACCAAACTATTTGCGAACGCCGTTCAACGTGAATGGGATAATTCACCGAAGAAAGGTAATGCTGAGGAAAGCGTTTATGGCTTAGGCATGGAAATTAAATTTTAATTCCAAAGTAAACTTTTAACTGTTCAAAAAAAAGACCACCCTAAGGTGGTCTTTTTAGCAATTTATAATTCTATTCAAACGATTTAAATTTTTGGACAAGCTCAATATAACTAGACTCAGAATGAGGATTTTCTATTTTAATTTATAACATTTTATATTCTTATTTCACCATCACTCATATCTACTCTTATTAGAAATGCGCTTGTCACATTCAACAAAACATCCAATCGTGAGGATGCACAGATCATAAAAAAACTAAAATATTCATAAATAAGTCAGAAAATTTGTTCTCATCAATTGCTGAATAAAGGATTTAACGATGACTATGAATGGACATTACAATACCCATACTGGCCAACATGGAAATAACCGCTGTGCCACCATAACTCATTAATGGTAATGGATCACCTGTTACAGGCAGAATACCGCTCACCATTCCTGAACTTAAAAATACAAAAAAGAAAAAGGTCAGCCCAATTGCACCTGCATATAAACGTCCAAAATTATGAAAACTATTAATTCCAATCATAAGACAACGAATAATAATTGCAGCAAACAAGCTGATCAGCAAAAAAACACCAATAAACCCAAATTCTTCTGCATAAGTGGACATAATAAAATCAGTGTGATGTTCAGGTAAATAACCCAAATGAGACTGAGTACCGCCCAAATAACCTTTACCTGTAAAACCACCAGAACCAATTGCAATTTTGGATTGAATAATATTCCAGCCTGCTCCCAAAGCATCTGACTCAGGATCAAATAAAGTTAACACACGCTTTTTCTGATATTCCTGAAACACAAACATCCATAAAGCAGGTGCCGCAATAGCCAATGCTGAGAATGCACCTGCAATCAGTTTCCACGACATACCACTTAAAAATAGAACGAAAACACCAGGAATAATCAGTCCAATATTCATATCGGGTTGTAATAATACCAATACAAAGGGAATTAGCATCAATACCAAAGCCACAATAATATCTAAAAGCTTAGGTGGAAATGGACGTCTTGAGAAATACCATGCCATCATCAAAGGCATGGCAAATTTCATAAATTCGCTGGGTTGCATACTGCCAATACCAGGCAATGATATCCACCTTTTGGCCCCCATGCGCGTTTCACCTACCACCAACACCAACACCAACATCAACATGGCCAATACATAAAAGTAAGGACTGATGGCCTGATAAACTTTAGGTGGAATTTGCGCGCAAATAAATAATGCAATAAAACCAACACCAAAACTAATGGCTTGACGCAATACCATTTGGGAATCTTGTCCAGATGCGCTGTAGATGACCATCAGCCCTAAAGCGGAATTCAGAACCAAAAAACATAATAACCATGGATCTAAATGCCATTTTTTCCACTTCGATGAGTTATCTTTAATGCTTCTACCATCACGTAAAGAGTGACGTAAAAAACGATACTGCGGTGATGGTATCATTGGAAATATTTAAACATAGAGATGAGTTGATAAATTATAAAATTAAAGCTAGGCAGATAATACATCTGGAGGCTTTTTTTATTTTATTTTTGTGAGGATAAAATGAGTTTAGCCAATTCTAAATCATCAACATAGGTAATTTTAATATTGTCTGAACGGCCCTGCACTACTTTTACAGTTTCACCTATATACTCTAAAGCACTCGCTTCATCAGTAATATTGATGTCACTCAACAATGCTTGTTCAATCGCAGCTTTTAAGACACCTAATTTTGCAATTTGTGGTGTTTGCGCTTGCCATAAATCATGACGACTCACAGTTTGACTAATGGTATTTTGCTCTTCAACACGCTTTAATGTATCACGAACAGGAATGGCTAAAATTGCACTACTCTTTTCTTGTATTGCCGCATTAACCAACTGATTTAAGCAATCTTGAGTGACACATGGACGCGCTGCATCATGCACCAAAACCAAATCATCTAATGAGGCAAATTGACTTAAATATTGCAAAGCATTCAGCACAGAATTAACACGCTCAGCACCACCTTCACAGAAATGAGCTTTCTCGGATTGCACAAATTTTAAAGTGTGAATTATTGAATCATTTTCACTCGAGGCCAAAACATAACCCGAAAGTGGTAAACAATTTAAACGAGCCACAGTATGCTGTAACACCGTTTGACCTTGAATGATTTGATATTGTTTTAACTCTGTTTGAGAAAAACGACGTCCAGAACCCGCCGCAGGAATAACAGCCCAAAGTTTAGGGTTCATTTACAGTAACTTCTTGATTGCCATCTTCATTTGTTCTTAAATCAACGTTGGCATTTGGATCAATATAAACAGGTCTATATTGTGTTCCAATCATACTCATTTGCACAAAAGTTTCATGCGGTTTAATCAAACCCAGATCAAGGCGAGCATGTTCTTCAATGGCTTCGATACCATTTTTCAAATCAAACACTTCTGCTGCCAGAACACGATTACGTTCTTTTAATTCTGAATTAATTTCTGTTTGTTGTTGAATTTTTTGCGCTAACTTTTGATGATCATGGAAACCACCCTCACCAAACCAAAACAAATACTGAAACCCCGCGATCAAAATGATCGCAAGGCCCAATAATACTTTACTCACGATGGAGTCGAATATATTTAACATGAATGACATTGCAGTCGCTTAGTTCAAACCTTTGAATTCAGCTTTACCGCGGTAAGCAGCATTTGTCAATTCTTCAATACGAAGCAATTGGTTATATTTCGCAACACGATCAGAACGGCACAGTGAACCTGTCTTGATTTGACCCGCAGCAGTACCAACAGCAAGATCCGCAATGGTTGAATCTTCAGTTTCGCCAGAACGGTGTGAAATCACAGTAGAGTAACCATTTGCTTTCGCAAGATAGATTGCATCTAATGTTTCAGTCAACGTACCAATTTGGTTGTATTTGATTAAGATAGAGTTACCAACTTTCTCATTAATACCACGCTGAAGGATTTTTGGGTTGGTAACGAACAAGTCATCACCCACCAACTGGATTTTGTCGCCAAGGATCGACGTTAAGTAAGACCAACCTTCCCAATCTGACTCGTCCAAACCATCTTCAATTGAGATAATTGGATATTGGTTTACAAGACCCGCTAAATAGTCAGAGAACTGGTTGCTTGTGAATGCTTTATTACCTTCACCTGCAAGAATGTATTGACCATTTTTGTAGAATTCTGAAGATGCACAGTCAAGCGCAAGCATAATGTCAGAACCTGCTTTGTAGCCTGTTTGACCAATTGCTTCAAGAATGACCGTGATCGCTTCTTCGTTTGAACGCAAGTTTGGTGCAAAACCACCTTCATCACCAACAGCAGTGTTTAAACCTTTTTTGTTTAGCACTGACTTTAAAGAATGGAAGATTTCAGCACCCGCACGCAATGCTTCAGAGAATGAAGAAAAGCCAACAGGCTCAATCATAAACTCTTGAATATCTACATTATTGTCTGCATGTGAACCACCATTGATGATGTTCATCATAGGCACAGGCATCGTCAAAATGGATTGACCACGTAAATCTGCGATGTATTGGAACAATGGAATTTTCTTTTCATCAGCAGCAGCACGAGCAGCAGCCAGCGATACAGCTAAAGTTGCATTTGCACCCAATTTTTCTTTGTTTTCAGTCCCATCCAAAGCAATCATCGTATTATCGATGTCTTTTTGTTCAAATACTGATTTACCTAATAAAGCATCACGGATTAGCGTGTTTACGTTGTTAACCGCAGTTTTAACACCTTTACCTAAATAACGCGCTTTATCGCCATCACGAAGTTCTAAAGCTTCACGAGAACCAGTTGAAGCACCAGATGGTGCACATGCACGGCCAACTACGCCAGATTCTAAGATTACGTCTGCTTCGATGGTTGGGTTACCACGAGAGTCCAAAATTTCACGTGCACGAATGTCAACGATTTGACTCATGAACTATTCCTCAGTTGATTAATATGAGCTGCATTTCAAGCAGCACAAGAGTATAAACTCAGTGTGTATCTAACTTTTTGAAACCTTTAACCAAGGTATCCAATTCTTTTAATTGCGCCAAAAATGGCTCAAGCTGCGACATACGTAATGCACATGGACCATCACATTTTGCATTCTCTGGATCTGGATGTGCTTCTAAGAACAAACCAGCTAGACCTGTTGCCATACCTGCACGCGCCAAGGTCGTGATTTGTGCACGACGCCCACCGGCAGAATCCGCACGTCCACCTGGAGTTTGAAGCGCATGGGTCACATCAAAGAATACTGGCACATTCATTTCTTTCATGTGATCAAAGCCCAGCATATCTACAACCAAGTTGTTATAACCAAATGCTGAACCACGTTCACACAGAATAAGCTTGTCATTGCCTGCTTCTAAACATTTATTTAAAATGTGGCGCATTTCATGCGGTGCAAGGAACTGTGCTTTTTTGATGTTGATAATGGCATTGGTTTTTGCCATCGCCTCGACCAAATCGGTCTGGCGACTTAAAAACGCAGGAAGCTGGATAATGTCAGCCACTTCAGCCACTTCAGCTGCTTGATATGGCTCATGTACATCGGTAATGATTGGGACATTAAAATGTTTTTTAATGTCCGCTAACCACTCTAGTCCTTTTTCCAAACCTGGACCACGAAAAGAGGTCAAGCTTGAACGATTGGCTTTATCGAAGCTTGCTTTAAATACATATGGAATATCTAGACGTGTACAGATATCCACATAGGTTTCAGCAATTTCAAAAGCTAAATCTTTTGACTCAAGTACATTCATTCCGCCGAACAATACAAATGGCAAATGATTTGCCATCTGGATATCGCCTAAACGTACAATTTCTTGTGGTTTTAGTGGTGACATTTAAACTTCCTAGTATATTCCTAGACCAACATTATTTATTCTTTTGAAACTGCTTTTTCGCAGCCTCAATAAAACTCGCAAATAATGGATGCCCATCACGTGGAGAACTTGTAAATTCCGGATGGAATTGTACAGCAATAAACCAAGGATGTTGTGGTATTTCAACTGTTTCTACTAAGTGTTGTACAGGTGAATAGCCCGAAATTTTCATACCTGCCTCTTCAAGCGCAGGAATAAAGCGGTTATTCATTTCATAGCGATGACGATGACGTTCAATAATGTCAGCACTGCCATAAATCTCACGTGTTTTTGTACCTTCAACCAATTCTGATTTTTGAGCACCTAAACGCATGGTTCCACCTAGATCCGACTCTACAGAACGTTGCTGAACCTCACCACGCTCATCTAACCACTCAGTAATTAAACCGATTAATGGAGATTTGGTCGAACGATTAAATTCTGTAGATGTTGCATCGACAATACCCGCAACATTGCGTGCATATTCAATTACAGCAAGCTGCATACCTAAACAAATCCCGAGGAATGGAATGCCATTCTCACGAGCAAATTGAATAGCTTTCATTTTTCCTTCAGTACCGCGCTCACCAAAACCACCTGGAACAAGAATCGCATCAGCATCTTTCAATACAACCGTTACATCTTGACTTTCAAGCTCTTCAGCATTGACATAGTCAATTTGAACTTTAACGCGATTTTTAATTCCCGCATGCAGTAAAGCTTCATTTACAGACTTATACGCATCTGGAAGCTCAATATATTTACCAACCATCGCAACACGAACTGTGTATTCAGGGTTAAGTAAAGCTTCCACCACATTATCCCAATCTGTTAAATCAGCTTCAGGAAGGTCATAACCAAAACGTTCACAAATTAAATCATCAACATTTTGTTCATAGAAAGTACGCGGAATTTGATAAATTGAACGCGCATCTTTACAGACGACAACCGCACGTGCTTGTACATTGGTAAATAATGCAATTTTACGTGTGGTATCAGCATCTACATCATATTCAGTACGACAAATTAAAATGTCTGGCTGAATCCCAATCGACAACAATTCTTTTACCGAATGTTGTGTAGGCTTAGTTTTAAGCTCTGCTGCAGATTTAATATATGGAAGTAACGTTAAATGCATGAGCATGGTACGTTTATGACCCAGTTCGACCATCAGTTGACGTACAGATTCCATGAATGGGAGAGATTCAATGTCACCTACTGTACCGCCAATTTCAACAATCGCAACGTCATAACCTTCGCCTGCACGAAGAACACGTTCTTTAATATTGTCTGTAATATGGGGAATAACTTGAACAGTTCCACCAAGGTAGTCACCACGACGTTCTTTGTTTAAAACATCTTGGTATACGCGACCAGAAGTAAAGTTATTGAGTTTGGTCATTTTCGCACGACGCAAGAAACGTTCGTAATAACCCAAATCTAGGTCAGTTTCAGCACCATCTTCTGTGACAAAAACTTCACCATGCTGGAAAGGACTCATTGTCCCTGGATCGACATTAATGTATGGATCCATTTTGACCATGGTTACTTTTAAACCACGGGCTTCTAAAAGTGCAGCAACTGAAGCAGCTGAAATACCTTTACCGAGTGATGAAACTACACCACCAGTCACGAAAATAAAATGGGTCATTGGGTTTCTCGTACAATCGAGCCTAAATCGGCCTGCAATGTTGCGCAATTTTACTTTACTCTGTACCAATAAAGCAAAGTCATTCCGCATCAATTCAAAGAACAATAAGCAATTGATTATTCTATCAGCATTTCCGATAAAAAATTAGAGGGACTGAAGAGGATTTTTATATTCATATTTGCTGTTATAATAAGGGCATCTTAATTAATGCTTAATTTTGTGAATTATGAATAAAAAACTTTTACTTTGTGGTGTGATCGCAGCAAGCTTAATATTAACGGCATGTGTCAAGAAAGAAACACCGAAAGACGATGAACAAGAACAAGTCGAAACAACCCAACCGGCGCAGAGTTCTGAGGCAGTAGAATCTACTCAGTTTGAACCCTTAAACTCAATAGATAATTCAGAAGCTGAAGTTCCGACACAGGTCGAAGTTGAACGAACTGAAACTGAAAATACAACGACTGAAGTTCGTCGTGAAGTACGAGATGTTCCGCCACAAGCGCCATCTAAACCAGAAGCACAAAAGCCAGTTGCACCTAAAGCCGAAGATAAACCAACGTCCGCAACATCTAATCAGTCAAACTCAGATGCTCAATCTGAAGATGATGCAGTTGCCGCTGCAATTGCTGCCGCAACACCAGCGCTGAATAACTAAATTTAAATAAAAAACCCAGTGTAGGACTGGGTTTTTTATTGACTACATTATTTATATCGCAGTTTTAAATTTCTTTTTTACATTATTATTGATCAATAGTTAAAAGTTACAACCTCATAAATACAAATAAATCTCATTATAAAAAAGGATTAATAAAATAAAAATGTATGACTAAGACCATTAAAGCAATAATAGCCATGAATAAATAAGTATTTACCGTATTAAAACTTTTAATAAATTTGAGAATATCCACTTCTTTTGACCCTAATTAATTTTTAACAAAAATATATTTACAACACATAATGATATAATAAAAAACATAATAAAACATAAATTACTCAATTTTTTCACAATTAAATAAAATATTATAAAAAACACATTTAATAATTAGGTAATTGTTTTTACTAATATAAATCAAATATAAATTTAACATCACTAATCAAACTCTTTAGAAATTTTAAATAAAATTTAATATTTATATTCAAGTGATATATTTTATTTTACAAAAGATTATCAATCTCATTTATAGGGTTTCACTATGTTTAAAATAAAAAAATTATTCTATTTATTTATTTTTACTCCTTCACTGAGTTTTGCCACAGTCGGCGGTCCTCAAAATATAGAAATACTTGGATATGAAAGCCAAGACCAAAAAGTCTATTTGCTCAAACATTATCACGATGGTCGAGGTCGCCTGCCTCAGCTTTATTATTATCAATTCAAAAATAACAAAACACCTGAAAAAATAATTCAGGTCAACTCTTTATATATCAACCCAAAAACCCAAAAAATTGATTACGATCAAAATAGTCAGTTATTTGATCAAGAAATTCTTAACATTAAAAATCGACTTCAGCCATTAATAAAGCTCGCTCCCAATACAGTCAAAGCTCATGTACTTAATAAAATTACTTCTAAAGAAAAGTCTTGGTATGACCCAAATAAACTTATACCCAAATATACGTATACCTATCAGTTAAGAAGCAAAAATTATCAAAGTCAGAAACATCAAGCTTTAGCTTATCGGCACGGTATAAGCATTTCTCAAGTTTATAAAATTCCACATCAACAGAAAGTTTTGGCAGTGGTTAAATATTTAGGCATTCCTTTTGAAACAGGTTATACCCTTGAATCTCCGATATTACTCATCCCTAAAAAATAAAACCTCCGTAGAGGTTTTATTAACATTGATTAATCTTATGCAGCACTACGCGCTTCAATAGGCACAATCTTACGCAACTCTGGCCCCGTATAGTCCGCACTTGGGCGAATAATACGGTTGTCTGCGCGTTGTTCCATCACATGCGCTGCCCAACCAGTCACACGACTCATCACAAAGATTGGGGTAAACAGTTTGGTTGCAATATCCATAAAGTGATAAGCCGATGCATGGAAAAAGTCTGCGTTACAGAATAATTTCTTCTCTCGCCACATCACTTCTTCACAGCGCACCGAAACTGGATAAAGTACGCTATCCCCCACGTCTTTGGCTAATTTTTCAGACCAAATTTTAATGATATCGTTACGCGGGTCATTGTCTTTGTAAATCGCATGGCCAAAGCCCATGATCTTTTCTTTACGCTCAAGCTTACCCAGCATTTCTCGTTCAGCTTCTTCAGGAGATGCCCAGTTTTCAATCATCTCCATCGCTGCTTCGTTTGCACCACCATGCAATGGACCGCGCAGTGAACCAATTGCACCAGTAATACAGGAATGCATGTCTGAAAGTGTTGACGCACAAACACGGGCAGTAAAGGTCGATGCATTGAATTCATGCTCTGCATACAAAATCAGTGAAACGTTCATCACTTGTTCATGCAGTTCGTTTGGTTTTTCACCCCGGAGCAAATGTAAGAATTGTGCACCGATTGAATCATCATCGGTGTTTTCTTCAATACGTACGCCATCATGGCTAAAGCGGTACCAATAACAAATGATGGCCGGTAAGGTTGCCAAAATGCGGTCGGCCACGTCTTGTTGTTGTTCGAAGGATTGTTCTGTTTCAATGTTGCCCAGCATGGATACACCAGTACGCATCACATCCATCGGATGTGAATCTGCAGGTATACGCTCCAGTACTTCTTTGAGTGCTTGTGGTAATTGGCGCAATGATTTGAGTTTGGCTTTGTAGGTGGCCAGTTGTTCTGCTGTTGGCAATTCACCAAAGAATATGAGGTAAGCCACTTCTTCAAACTGGCAGTTTTCTGCCAGGTCTTGGACATCGTAACCGCGGTAGGTTAAGCCTGCACCACTTTTGCCAACCGTGGATAATGCCGTTTTACCTGCCACTTGTCCGCGCAATCCTGCGCCTGTGAGTACTTTTCCTTCAGCCATTTTTTTATTTCTCCATCTTTAACGGTTTTATTTAAATAATTTATCCAGTGTATTTTCAAAGGTGTGGTAGTCAAGGAATTGATAGAGTTCTTTACGTTGTTGCATCTGGTCTAGCACATTGACTTGGGTACCCTCTTTACGAATGGAATGCATCACTTCAAGCGCTGCTTTTTGCATGGCACGAGTCGCAGAGAGTGGATACAGCACCATGGATATGCCTTGCTCAGCCAGTTCTTGGGTGGTGTAATACGGTGTATCACCAAATTCTGTGATATTGGCCAGTACTGGTACACCGACTGCATCACAGACGGTTTTATACATGGTGATGTCCGTCATCGCTTCGGCAAAGATGGCATCTGCACCAGCTTCAACACAGGCACAAGCACGATCGATCACTGCTTGTAGGCCTTCTTTTTGTAGGGCATCGGTACGTGCCATCACCACAAAGTTGGAATCGGTTTTGGCATCGACGGCTGCTTTGATGCGATCCACCATTTCTTGCTGTGAGACAATTTCTTTGTTGGGGCGGTGTCCACAGCGTTTCTGTGCCACTTGATCTTCAATATGCACGGCTGCTGCACCTGCTGCAATCATTTGTTTGACACTGCGTGCGATGTTGAATGCTCCACCCCAACCTGTATCAATATCCACCAGTAAAGGCGTATCGACACGTTCGGTAATCCGGCGTACATCTTCCAAAACGTTATCTAGACTGGTCAGTCCCAAGTCAGGTAAGCCATAGGAGTAGTTGGCAACACCCGCACCTGAAACGTAGATGGCTTTGTAACCCACTTCCTTGGCCATCATCGCGGCATAAGCATTAACCGTACCAATAATTTGCAAGGGTTTCTCTATTTCTAGTGCTTCTCGAAATCTTAAACCTGCAGATCTTTGTGCTGTCATATTCCTTTTCCACAGTTTCATTTTACTTATCGAATTTCGAGTATAGCCATAAAGATCTTCATATCTACGACTTTTTAGTGTTTATACTTTAAAACTTTAGTCATATATTTAGCCAAACTATACTATTATTTCAATGCATCATATGCGTAACAAAATAATTCAACTCTAGTAATTTAAGAAATGTGTGCATATTTTTGCTATAATTGCAAATGATTTCATTTTTTCATTATTGACTCAATACGCCATATGCAACAAATAGTTCAATTAGATCCTTTAGCTCGTGATATTCCACACACAAAGCGTGGCCATGAACGATGCCTATCACTTTTACTCAGTGCCAATGAATTATTTTTAGAACGTGGTTATGATGCAGTTTCCTTAGATGATATCGTGCATCATGCGGGTGGCTCTAAAGCATCAATTTACAAGTTTTTTGGCAATAAAGAAGGCTTATTTACTGCCATTTGTGACTATCGTCGTGAACAATTTTTTAAAAATATTTGTGTTCCTTTTGAACAAGATAAACATAATTTAAAAACTTATCTCATTCGTACTTTATTAAATTTTCATCAACATTTATTACAACCAGAAAATACGGCATTTATGCGCTTAGTATTGGAGCGTACGCAACGAAGTTCGGAACTAGCCCTCTACATTCACGAACAAGGACCAAAACATATTCAATCTGCAATTGCCTGTGCGTTAAAAAAAGCGCATAGCAATGGAGTAATAAAGTGTGAAAATCCAATTTATTCTGCACAATTTTATTTCGGGATTTTACGAGATTTAGAATGGCGTATATTAATTGGACTTCCTATTGAGGAAGATGAACAAGAAACCATCACATACTTAAGTTATTGTGTCGATCGCTTTTTAGAAGGTCATCAAAAAGATTAGTTTTTTGCAATTTCCTCTGGTTATAGTATATTGGTCGATTCCCTTTTCACTTAACCAACCGACAATTCATTGTTGTTTTCGTTTTTATTTAACAATAATTGTGGAGTAATCATGGCTCTCCGTCACTTTCTGACCTTACGCGATTTATCGACTTTAGAACTTAACCAAATTTTACAGCGCGCAATTGAACTGAAGCGCAAGCAACATAACAATGAGGTATTCCAACCTTTTGTCGGTAAAGTCTTGGGCATGATTTTCGAAAAATCGAGTACCCGTACACGTGTTTCGTTTGAAGCAGGTATGAGCCAATTCGGTGGTAGTGCAATTTTCTTATCTTCTCGTGATACCCAATTGGGGCGTGGCGAACCGATTGAAGATTCTGCGCGTGTTATTTCAAGTATGCTTGATATTATTATGATTCGTACTTTTGGTCATGACATCGTAGAACGTTTTGCTTCTTATTCTACAGTGCCTATTATTAATGCTTTAACTGATGATCATCACCCTTGCCAGCTTTTGGCTGACATGCAAACTTTTCTAGAACATCGCGGTTCTATTGAAGGAAAAACAGTGGCATGGATTGGTGATGGTAACAATATGTGTAACTCCTATATTGAAGCTGCGCACATGTGGGGCTTTAACTTAAAAATTGCCACACCTAAAGGTTATGAACCTCAGCAAAAATTCTTGTCTGAATTTGCTCATTGTGTGGAATTATTTGATTCGGCAGAAGATGCAGCGGTAAATGCTGACCTCATCGTGACTGATGTTTGGGCAAGTATGGGACAAGAGGAAGAACAAAAAATTCGTGAAGCTGCATTTGCCGATTTTCAAGTGAATGAGAAATTAATGAGTTTGGCGCATCCTGATTGTTTATTTATGCACTGTTTGCCAGCACATCGTGGTGAAGAAATTTCAGAAAATATGCTAGATCATAAAAATGCTGTCGTTTGGGATGAAGCAGAAAACCGCCTACATGCACAAAAAGCTTTAGTTGAATTTCTGTTAAATCAAAATTTAAATAAAAATTAGAATATTTATTTTATTCAATAAAATTAAGCACCTTTTGGTGCTTTTTTATATTTAAGTTTAAAATAAGATTTAACGAACTAAACCCTGTGGTTGTAAAATAATAAGCAGTGCGCCGAGTATCACCACTATGCCGCCCAGCAAATCCCAACGTGTTAAACTGACTTGATCAACGTAACGAAGCCAGAGTAACGCAGTAAAAATATAGATTCCTCCATATGCTGCATAAATTCGTCCTGAAGCAGCAGGATGCAAAGTCAGCAACCAAACAAAAATCAATAGACTTAAGGCTGCAGGAATCCATAACCAATGAGACTTCCCTTGATTTAAAATTAAATAAGGAAAGTAACATCCTAAAATTTCAGCAATTGCGGTAATCAAAAAAAGAAAAAAGGTAGTGATGACTCTGGTAATTTGAATATCCATAAATTTTAATTCACCCAGCAATCTGGACCTTTGATCTTTAAGCAAAACTCATAAATTTTCAATATAAAAAAACCCGTACGGACACGGGTTGTTTTTTATATAGTCTTAAGCAGGTTCAGCGGTCTGATCTTCAAATACTTCCAATTTCAAACCAGTCGCTTTACCATTTTCTTTCTTCACGGAAACTGCGACATTGCCACCATGTTCCGCAAGCTCACCAAATAAAATCATTTCTGCAAGCGGTTTTTTCAAATGTTCTTGGATCAGACGTTGCATTGGTCGAGCACCCATTAAACGATCGTAACCCTGCTCAACCATCCATTCACGCGCATTTTGATCAACTTCAAGAATGACTTTCTTATCATCCAGCTGCGCTTGCAATTCAGTCAAGAATTTATCTACCACATTTTCAATTACTGTGGTTGGTAAGGCATTGAATTGAATTACACCATCTAGACGGTTACGGAATTCAGGTGAGAATGCTTTTTTCATTGCATCTTTATTGTCTAGACTATTATCTTGCTCCATAAAACCAATACTCGTGCGTGAAATACTTTCAGCGCCAATATTCGTGGTTAGAACAAGAATCACATTACGGAAATCTGATTTACGCCCATTATTATCAGTTAATGCCCCGTGATCCATAATCTGCAAGAGCAAATTAAATACATCAGGGTGCGCTTTTTCAATTTCATCTAATAATAATACACAATGCGGATTCTTATGAATTGCATCGGTGAGTAAACCACCTTGATCAAAACCAACATATCCTGGAGGTGCACCAATTAAGCGTGAAACAGCATGACGTTCCATATACTCAGACATATCAAAACGAACCAGTTCAACGCCCATCAATTTGGCCAATTGTTTGGTGACTTCAGTTTTACCCACTCCTGTAGGACCTGCAAACACAAAACTACCGACAGGTTTATCCGGTGATTTTAAACCTGCACGTGACAGCTTGATTGCAGAACCGAGTGCTTCGATGGCATTGTCTTGTCCAAATACCACACGTTTGAGATCGCGTTCAAGATTACTTAATACAGTTTTATCATCTTTAGATACTGTTTTCGGTGGAATACGGGCAATTTTGGATATAATATCTTCAATATTTTCAACGGTAATCAGGGTATTTTCTTGTTCAGCTTTTAAACGACGCTGCGCACCTGCTTCATCAATCACGTCAATCGCCTTATCAGGCAAGAATCGATCATTGATAAATTTCGATGATAATTCAACGGCTGCAATCAAAGACTGATCGTCATATTGTACATGGTGAAAATCCTCAAACTTAGATTTTAAACCGCGTAAAATATCAATTGTTTCAGAAATAGATGGCTCATTGACATCAATTTTTTGGAAACGACGTGACAATGCATGGTCTTTTTCAAAGACTTGGCGATATTCTTGAAATGTGGTTGAACCGATGCAACGCAATGAACCATTCGATAAAGCGGGTTTAATTAAGTTTGAGGCATCCATTGTGCTGCCCATACTTGAACCAGCACCAATAATCATGTGAATTTCATCAATAAATAAAATCGCTTCTGGTTTCTTTTTTAAAGCATTAAGAAGCTGTTTCAGACGTTTTTCGAAATCACCACGATATTTTGTACCTGCCACCAGTGCACCAATATCCAAGCTATAGACTTCAGCATTGGCGAGTGGTTTAGGTGCTTTAGCATTGACAATCAGCCAAGCCAAACCTTCCGCAATCGAAGTTTTACCCACGCCAGGATCACCGACCAATAATGGATTATTTTTACGGCGACGACATAGAATTTGTGCTGCGCGTTCAATTTCTTTTTCACGCCCAATGAGTGGATCAGTTTTGCCTTTTTGCGCTTCGACGTTTAAATTGGTCGTATATAAATCGAGCGGACCTGAATTTGAAGAACTTGATGTTTCACCATCTAACTCTTCCACTTCTTCTTCGGCCTGTACTTCTTCTTTGCGAGTACCATGAGATAAATATTGAGTCAACGTTAAACGATTAATTTGATGACGCTTAAGCAAGTAAACGGCAAAAGAATCACGTTCAGAATACATCGCGACCAATATATCAGCACCTTCAACGGTACGATCACCACCACTTGACTGAACATGAAAAATCGCACGTTGTAAAATACGATCAAAACTTTCAGTCGGATGAGGAGCCTGCTCACTGTGTTCACCCAGTTTAGGGGTATGCTGTTCAACGTATTCTTCAAGTTCTTTACGAAGCGCAACGATGTCTGCACCACACGCCTTTAGCGCGTTTACAGCAGAATCATTATCAAGTAAAGCCAACAATAAATGTTCAACCGTGAGAAACTCATGTCTCTTTTGACGAGCCATGCTTACAGCCAAACGTAAAGATACTTCTAATTGACGACTGAGCATGTAATCCCCTTAATCTTTTGGCTCAATCTGACAAAGTAATGGATGACCTTGAGACCGAGCATAATTATTAACTTGGTTCGCTTTCGTTTCCGCAATGTCTCGTGGATAAACGCCTGCAATACCTTTTCCTTCATAATGTACAGTTAGCATTACTTGAGTGGCTTGGTCAAGATTCAAAGCAAAGTATTGTTGTAAAATTTCAATTACAAAGTCCATTGGGGTGTAATCGTCGTTCATCAGAACCACAACATACAGCGGTGGACGTTTTAATTGTGGTTGCGCAGTTTGAACAGCCAGATCTCCTTGCTCGTCCCCATGCGTTTCATCGCTTAAGCGCGGATGAATATGCCAATCGACATACCCAGTTTGCTGAAAAGAATTTTTGATGTCGTTTAAACAATGTTGACGTTTATTCATTGGCATATAATTTAAAGTTCACACTATTGTGCATTGGCTTCTGCTTGAGGAATTTCAGAAATGAATGCGGATTGACTTTCTATAGGTTTCCCACGCCCCCAACTGAAACGCTTAATCACGGGGGTTGCTGTTCCCGTTAAACGAACTTCAATAAATTGCGGACTAAAGCCTTTAGGCATAGTCCAACGTCCAGTTAAACGTTCAAAATCCTGAAAATTAAAATTCTTATCTTCCAGTGGAATTTCTAAAACTTCAGTACCTTGGATTAAACGTAACTCGACACCTCCAGATGTACTACGTTTATTTGGACTCACTTGAACCAAATCAAGCTGATACTCATAAGCATTTTCAGGTAAAGGTTTAATTCCAATATTTTGAATGGTTAAGCTTAATCCACCTCGTTGACGCAGAACCTCACGGTAAATAGCACTTAGCCCCTCAGACTGAACTTTGTCTTCTTTGGCCTGATTGAGCACAGTAAATAAATCATTGGAATTACTTACTGCTACATCACGTTCTTGTACAGCTAGATTCAATGTTTTATTTAAAGTTTCGAGTCTGGTTTTTTGCTGTTTAACCACTTCAACCAATTGCTCAGCATCCGCCTCAAAGCCTACAGCGGTTAAACCCTGTCGATGTCCTACTGAATAGCCCATAAAGCCACTTCCTACCACTAAAATGGCAGCACCAATCGCAAGCGGCAAATTACCTTTTAAAAACGGCTTTTTATTGACCTGCGTCGGTTGTGACGGGGTATTTGATTCGGTATTCAACATCGTCATCTCTTATTTTGATTTATTCAAAACACATATTTAAATCTAAATCCAAATATGTGTGAAGTCTAAAATAGTTTTTTATGGTAATAAACCAATACCTTCTAATCCAGAAGTCTCAGTTAAGCCAAACATCAGATTCATATTTTGTACGGCTTGACCTGCTGCGCCCTTAACCAAATTATCTTGTACAGATAAGACAACTAACTTTTTCGGCTGAGGTTTGTACAATGCAATTCGAAGTTGGTTTGCACCACGAACTGAACGTGTCTCAGGTGAACTGTTCACGGGCATCACATCAACAAAGGCTTCATCTGCATAAAATTGTTCATAAAGAGCTTGCAAATCGGCTGCATCGCCTGCATCTGTCAAATCAACATAGATTGTACTCAACATGCCGCGAATCATCGGAACCAAATGTGGCACAAATACAATATAATCAAACACACCTTTTTGACCGGATATATTTTCCAATGCTTCCACAATTTCAGGATGATGACGATGTCCACCAACTGAATATGCCTTAAAATTATCTGCATTTTCCGAATAGCTCATCTCTAAGCTGGCTTTTCTTCCCGCCCCTGAAACCCCTGATTTTGCATCAATAATAATGCTTTCAGGTTTTATCAATGCATCACTGTTTTTGAATAGTGGTGCCAAACCCAATTGTACTGTTGTTGGATAGCAACCTGGGTTACCAATCACGTTGGCTTGTTTGATGTTTTCACGATTCAGTTCTGATAAACCATAAACAGAATCTTTCAAGATTTCTGGACAAGCATGTGGCATGCCATACCATTTTTCAAATTGCGCTAAGTTTTGTAAACGAAAATCAGCTGCAAGGTCTATTACTTTGGTATTTGATGCAAGTAGTTCTGCTGCATGATTCATGGCAACACCGTGTGGCGTTGCAAAGAAAACTACGTCACATTTTTTTAATTCATCGATATTTAAATCTGAATATTGAAGATCGGTATGTCCACGCAAACTTGGGAACATATCATCTACACGGCGACCATTTTCAGTACGCGATGTTAATACACTAACTTGTACATTTGGGTGTCGTAGCAAAAGACGCAACAATTCTACGCCTGTATAACCTGTACCACCGACAATACCAACTGTAATCACGCCCATTACCTCACATCAAAATTTTTTATTTCGTAATCACATAGTATGACAGGAAGCTGAATTTTTCTAAACTATTTCACTAAGGATTGCTTGTTTTTTTATTAGTTTAACCAGACCCAAACATAAATCTATTGAGTATGCTTAGCATATTTTGGACGGAGTTCTTATTTTATAACTTACATCTCATAAATAAAAATCCCGATAAAACTAGGCAAACAATTGCATTGTGATGCTGAGAAAATCCAACGACAGCAAATAATAACTCTAGTTTACTCAGCCTATTTATTCACTCTATCCGCCTAATGAATCCACCAATAAGGTAATGGCGTATTTTTTAATATTTTTCGATGCTGTAAATAATGCTGATCATACTTTGCCACTTCTGCCCAAAAATGCGGACCATGATCAAAATACTTGGTATGTGCCAACTCATGTACACACACATAACGAGCGATATGCTTTGGAAATAATACCAAACCACTGTTCAACATAATGTCATGCTTAGATGTACAACTTCCCCATCTGGTTTTAGGTTGACGAATCGCACATTTTGCAAAATTCAGATTAGATTCTTGGCTTATCTCTTCCAAGTAAAGTGGAAGATGATCCTTTGCATAAGCAATCACGAAGTTTTTTAAATATTGCTTAGGCTGCCGGTCACTGATAAGCAGCTGTAAATTTTGATCATCAAAGATAAAATTAGGCTGCTGCGTTTGATAAATAATAGTAACTGAATTTTGTAAATTAAAAAGTTGCAACGTATTCGGTAAAGTCCAATCTTGTTTTTTGATATTCTGTTGCTGCTGATGCCATGTTTTTAACAACCATTGTTCAGATAACTGAATAAAACTTTGAATTTGTCCTGGTGTACAAAAAACAGGAGCCGTAAGACGTATTTTATTAGGCTCAACGCGTAAACGTAAATGCTTAGAGCGCACATTTCGAGTGATTTCAATTTCTGGCAAGTCTGGAAAATTCATTATTCTTGTTCTTCTATTCAAATTTACTAACCCTCCTCCTACAAAAGGAGGATTAGTTAGCATGATTTAAACCGCAGTACGTTCTTCAATACCATTATTGGTAGCAACAATTGCTACATCAGCTTGATGAATCGCGAAAATGCCGTTACACACGACACCAGGAATATCATTCAAGGTTTTTTCAAGCTCAAGCGCATTTAAAATATTAAAGTTATATACATCTAAAATCACGTTGCCGTTATCGGTAACCACACCTTCACGATACACTGGGTCACCACCAAGTGAAACGATTTTACGTGCTACTGCGGAACGCGCCATTGGAATCACTTCTACTGGCAGCGGAAAATCACGCCCCAACTGATCAACCCATTTAGAATCATCTACGATACATACAAATTTTTTCGCAATCGATGCAACAATTTTTTCGCGTGTTAAAGCAGCCCCACCACCTTTGATCATATGCATATGACGATCAATCTCATCTGCGCCATCGATATACGCATCTAAACCACCAACATGGTTCATATCGACCACTTCTATACCCAATTTTTTAAGACGCTGTGCAGTGGCTTCAGAGCTTGCTACAGCCGCCTCCAACTGTAACTCAGGTAATAAATCAATCAGGAAGTTAACAGTGCTTCCCGTACCTACCCCCAAAATTCCACCCTTTGGCAAATGCTTTAATGCAGCTTTCGCGGCAGCTTGTTTCTTTTCATCTTGGGTCGCATACAGACTCATAACTTGGCTCAACTATTTTTGACATTTCTTGCTGATTAAACAGCCCAAATGCACAGGGGTTTGTTACAATAATTGCCTATTTTAAACTGTTAGATGGAAAATTAACATGCTGTCTCGTTTGGTTCGACAAATATTACAAGCAACTGTCTACGATGTTGCAATCGAAACTCCACTCGAAGCGGCACCACGAATTAGTGAAAAACTTAAAAACAACATTCGTTTTAAACGCGAAGATTTACAACCTGTCTTTTCTTTCAAACTACGCGGTGCATATAACCGTATTAGTCAGTTACCAAAATCACAATTAGAACGTGGTGTAATAACTGCGTCTGCTGGTAATCATGCACAAGGCGTAGCACTTTCTGGTCAAAAATTAGAGATTCGCGCCATTATTGTGATGCCTAAAACCACACCTGACATTAAAGTTCAGGCGGTAAAACGTTTAGGCGGTGAAGTCGTATTACACGGTGACTCTTTCGATGTTGCCAATAAATATGCGATTCAACGTGCTAAAGAAGAAGGCATGACTTTCATTCCGCCTTATGACGATGAATTGGTCATGGCTGGCCAAGGCACGATTGCCAATGAAATTTTGCGCCAATGGCGTGATGTTGAATATGTATTCGTTGCCGTAGGTGGTGGTGGCTTAATTGCAGGCGTTGCTGCTTACTTGGGCGATGTCGCGCCACATGTCAAAATCATTCCTGTGGAATATGAAGAATCCGCATGCTTAAAGGCAGCTTTTGAAGCCAATGAACGTGTGATTCTTCCACAAGTCGGCTTATTTGCCGATGGTACGGCGGTGGCACAAATTGGTGAAAAACCTTTTGATGTGATTCGTCTGCAAAAATCGGATAATTCAGGTCCAATTGTTGAACGCGATGTAGTTCTGGTCAATACAGATGAAATCTGCACAGCCATTAAAGATACTTATGATGAATGCCGCAGCATTGTTGAACCCTCAGGTGCTATGGCACTGGCAGGAATTAAAAAATACGTCGAACAACATGGTCTAGAAAACAAGAACATGGTCTCGATTGTATGTGGTGCCAACATGAACTTTGATCGTCTACGTTATATTGCCGAACGTACCGAACTCGGCGAACAAAAAGAAGCGATTTTTGCAGTCACTATTCCTGAAGAAAACGGTTCATTTTTAAAATTCTGCCGTGCGCTACAAGGACGTAATATTACCGAGTTTAATTATCGTGCTAGCAGTTCAAGTGCCGCACAAGTATTTGTTGGTATCAGCTTAAAAGGTGGCGAACCCGAACGTCATGATATCCATGAAATGCTTAAAGTTCAGTATGATGTGGATGATTTATCTGATGATGAAGTAGCCAAATTACATATTCGTTATTTAATTGGCGGTCATGCTGATCTTGAAAATGAACGTTTATTCCGTGTCGAATTCCCAGAACGTCCAGGCGCATTATTAACCTTCCTCGAACGTCTTGGGCCTACACATAATATTACCTTGTTCCACTATCGTAATCATGGTGCAGCAGAAGGTCGTGTTTTGGTCGGCTTAGAAGCCTCTGATGCCAAACAAAATCCAGATGGCTTAATTGAAACGCTAGAAAGTATTACTTATCCTTATGCAGAAATAACCAACAATCTTGGCTATCAACGTTTTTTAAAATAATCCTTTAAACAAAGAGCCATATATGGCTCTTTGTTTATTTTCAAATCGCTATTTAAGTCGATCTTAAACAATCTGATTTTGTATAATGTTCAATACAAATTCCTTCATTTTTAAATTGCTTGCTGAATGACTTACAAAATTTATGAATTTTAACATCCTGATTAGGAACCGCCATCCAGTACGTGGCATCTGCATAAATTAACAACAACTCAAAATTATGATGCTGTAATACTGTATCAATTTCTTCAAAAACCAGATCAAAAATTTGATCATTGATGTTGTAATATTTTCCAATCGTATCTTTATGTTTTTCGTAATGTGCATTGAGAGGCATGACTCGATCCTCAATGCGTTGCTGTATGTCTTCAAAATTTAATTTTAAGGTTTTTAACACTGCGCAACGCTGCAACTGATTGTCTAATGGACTTTTAAAAAACACTGACATCAAATGACTTCCCTTTTCACTCTCAGCTAAAATCCACGTGAGAAATTGCTAAAAATTCTGTCGATGTTTTTTCTTAGGTATGCCTTGTTGCGCGAGAATAGGAAACCAATCTTGTAATATTTTAAAAATCTTTTTATCGTCCATTTTAGTTCTTCTATGGTTATTTTTTAGACTTGGTGATAACAATAAAATCTTCTGAAGATGCTATATGGTATTTTTGAATGTTTGATGACGATCACCGTTTCATTTGTGTCTATTGTAATATTGAATACAAAATCTTTTTTTAGACTGCTACATATTTTCAAATCAAAGCGACGCTTTTTATATAAAAAATAAAGGTTTTAATTGGCTGTATATTTTATTTTTCCATCTAAAATAAACTCTTGTTATATATAATTTTGTAAGCTCGACACACGTGTGAAGTAGAACATTATAAAATGATTTGCTACTTAGACTTTCCATATATAAAAACCAATAAGAGGTATTTTGAATGGCTCAATTTGCAGTAATTGGTTTAGGCAGTTTTGGAGCAACGATTGCCACAGAGCTTGTAGGTTTAAATCATGATGTGATTGGTATTGATATCAATAAAAAATTTGTTGAAAACATTGCTGAGCAAATTACCCATGCCGTCATTGCAGATGCGACTGATGACCATGTTTTAAATGAACTGAATATTCAAAATTGTGAAGCAGTCGTGGTTGCGATTGGTGAAGATATTGAAGCCAGTATTTTATGCGTACTACATCTTAAAAATATGGGTGTAGAAAAAATCTGGGCAAAAGCCAAATCCAAAGCCCACCATATGATTTTGACTCATCTGGGCATTAGCAAAATTATTCATCCAGAAGAAGATATGGGCGTTCGGATTGCACAATCCTTGAGTTATCCCATGGTCAGCCGTTATATGGTTTTAGAAGATAACCATTTTCTGGTCAAAGTAGAAATTAAAGAAAAGCTTCACGGGGAACGCTTTAACCATCTCATGAATCATGCACCAGAAATTAAAACCTTACTGCATAAACGGGGCAAAGAAATTTTATATAGTATTGATCCAAATTTAATTTTACAAATGGGTGATGTATTGGTGGTTGAGGGAGAACTTGAACCCTTACGTAAACTCTCAGCACGGTTTAAATAACACATGAATTCATTACAGAATAAAAAACAAAATACTATTAATCTGAGTCCACCCAGTTTACTGGCCTTGGGGTTTTTAGGTTTTATTTTAACGGGGACATTGTTACTTAAACTGCCTATTTCACATCATGGTGAACTCAGTTGGTTAAATGCCTTGTTTACCGCTACATCTGCCGTGACCATCACAGGACTTTCTGTTGTCAATGTCGGAGAAGCCTACACCACTTTTGGACAAGTGGTGATTATGTTTTTACTGCAATGTGGCGGTTTAGGCTTTATGACTTTCGCCATTCTTGCAGCGCTCAGCCTGTCTTCTAATCTCAAATTAAAACAACAAATGATGGCTCAAGAAGCAATAGGACAAACCAGCCTAACCAAAGTTGCGTTTACCATTAAGGGCGTCCTTTTATATTCTTTATTTTTTGAAGCTGTGGGCACAGTAATTTTAACCATTGCTTGGATGCAAGAGTATGATTTTGCTCGCGCATTTTTTTATGCGGCTTTTTATAGTGTTTCTGCTTTTAATAATGGTGGCTTTTCACTTTTCCCCAATAGTCTGATGAGCTTTGCAGGGCATTATTTCATTACTTTCACCATTAGTATGCTCTATATTATTGGAGGCATAGGCTTTGTTGTACTCATGGATATTAAACGTACACGGCGCTGGAAAAAGATGAGTCCAAACAGTAAATTAATTCTCTCTACCATTGCAGGTTTAAATCTTCTTGCTTTTTTAGTTATTTGGGCTTTAGAAGCAAATAATCCATTAACACTCGCTAGCATGAGTCTCGGTGATCAAGCTGTAAATGCTTGGTTTCATGCGACTGTCCCGCGCTCGTCAGGCTTTAATAGTTTAGATATGTCGAGTATTACTGATGCTTCTAGTTTATTTACCATTATCTTAATGTTTATCGGGGGTGGCTCCCTCAGCACTGCTGGCGGCATTAAAGTTGGCACATTTATTATCGTGGTTTTAAGTGTCATCACCTTTTTACGTCGCTCTGAAGAATTACGTGTTTTTAATCATTCAGTTTCAAAAGTCACTTCATTTAAAGCATTCGCAGTTGTTTCAATCACGGCCATTTTGGTATTTTTAGGATTATTCACTTTACTTATTTTAGAACCCAATAAGAATTTTTTAGATTTATTATTTGAAGCAGTTTCTGCCGCCTGTACAGTCGGTTTATCTCGAGGGATTACCAGCGAATTGCAACCAGCTAGCCTAATCGCTCTAATATTATTGATGTTTGCAGGGCGTTTAGGTCCATTAACCTTGGCTTATCTTATTGCCACACCCAAAAAAACGCGTCTCAAACATCCACCCGCAGATATTCAAATTGGTTAACTTTCTCTAAATTTTAGTAAAAAAAAACCACTTTTAAAGAAAGTGGTTTTTAGCTTTTCACATAGTTTAGAACCAATTCATCAACGATACGCCTAAACCGACATACGTTGCACGGTGATTATAATCAATCAGACTCTCACCATAGCCATCAAATAATTGAAAATGGCCTCGTAATTTTCCACTAATCGGAAATACCCAATCAAATTGGGCCGCACCATGCGCATCATCTCCACCTTTCAATGAATGACGCAGCATCAATGAAAAATCATGATCATTCCAGCGATAAAAAGCCGTCAAATCTCCACGACCAATATAGTTTTTAATGTCTGGATTATTATCATCTTTTGAATCTTCTTCAATTCGATACCAAGGTCGCAACATTAATGCAAAATTATCACGCTCAAAACCGATATTCATCATGATACGGTTCCAACTACGCGACAATGGGTCTGCTCGCCCATTAGACTGATGATTAAAAGTTAAACCCAATAAACGTGCATTTAAACCCAATATTTCATAATTAGTCCGAAAAATGAGACTGGCTTCAGGTTCGTAATTGGTTTCACGAAAAGGACGAGATTCCTCACTGTTATAGACCTGCCAGCGCGAAGATTGTGTATAACCCAGCCAAATATCGCCATTATCACCCAGCAGATTTTCAACGGCTTTGGTCTTTAATGACAATTGAAATTTGGATTCTGTCGATTTCAAATTTTGATCTTTATCGACCGTATTGTACACATTCGGACTTTGCGGAAATTCATTTTTGTCTGAAGTCCAAAATGCAGGTAACAAATAGACTGGCTGATGTGCTCGAATATTCCATGTTCCGAGTTTACTGTCTGGAGATAACTCCCAACGTCGATCTAGCAATGAATGATTTGGATCGATTTTCGATCCGTCACTTGCAAATATAGTACTCACACCCTGACTGATTTTTTCTTTGAGTGTCTCGGGCTGAGTAGGTTCAGGTGCAAGCTCCTTTGCGGCTTGGCGTTCTGAAAGCAATGTCGTTTTCTCTGCTTCTGGCACTTTAAACAAAGTATCGTAACAAGATAATCGATCTGCATTTGACTCTAGCGCCACACATGCTTCAGCACTGGCGGGTGCAATCAAGTTTTCAGGGCTAACTGCATAACTAGTACTCACAGACAAAGAACTGAGCATAAATATGCTCAGTTTCAGTGTTGTGCATTCAAATGTTTTGAACGCCATCGTATTCCACCTCAATTTATTTTTTTAATGTATTAATTCACTTGCTGAAGATCAAAACCAAGCTCAAGCAAGATATCACGTTTCGACACAGGTGCCACCACAGCTTTAACAGGTTTTTGCTGAACCAAATATTGCTGAGTTACACGTTTTAAATCGTCTAAGGTGACATTCAATAAACGTGCTCTTAATTGTTTACGAATCGCAGGTGTTCTTGCATGCAACAAAGCATAACACGCCGTAATTGCTTCGCCCGCAGGAGAACCTGGTTTATCCATACTGGCAATCAAGCCCAAGATCGCTTCTTCAAGTTGATGAGGTTGATGTTCTGTTTTTAATAACCATTCAATACTGGCATCAAAATCTTTAAAGGTCTCAGCCAAGCGTGGGTCGCGATAACTGTAAAAACGGAATGAACAGGCATTACCGTCATAACTTGCCCCCCCCCCATAAGCTCCACCTTTTTCACGAATCGCACTATGTAAGAAACCATTACGTAAATAAGCAGCCAAGACCATTAAAGGAGCAGCATCGGGATGTGAAACTTCCACAGCAGCATAAGCTGAGGCACAAAATTGAACATTGGCTTGAATTAACCATGCTTCATCTTTATTGCTATCGACAAAAGCAACTGGCGTTAACTGAACAGGCTGAGAATCGACTACTAATTTATCCCAAACATTCTGAATTTCTTCAATCAAGCGGTCTGATTGAGGCTCTTCACAAACCAGTAAAAATTGTTTTGGGGCCTGTAACAGCAAACGATGAATCGCTTGTAACTCTGCAATTAAAGCATTATATGCAGTATCGTCTTTTTCAATTCGATTAACTAAGTCGTTTAACCAATTTAAAGCACCCAAACCTGTGGTTTGATAATCGCGTTGAGCCAAAGCACTACTATGACGAGATGCAATTTGCATAGCATAACTGTGCCCAGAACCAGAAATACGCGATTGCCAACGTGTTTTACGCTGTTGCAACAATTCAACGATTCGATCTTTTTCATCGAAACGTAACTGTTCAAAGGCTAATTTTAATAAACGGATCGCTTCAAAATTATTGACCAATGACTTAGTAGTAAGCGTGAGCCATGCGCTAATTTTATTTTTATCATCTACTTTAGAACGTAACGACGCACCCATTCCAACGCCACCACTTACCGCAGTTTGCAGCTGCTGAAGTTCAAGATAATCGTACTCACCTGCGCCAACCTCACCCAACAAAACGGACAATAGATTAAAATAAGGCGATTGCACGACTTCATCTGGAATTTGAACGACAACCTGCTGGTAATAAATACCATTTGTTCCAGCATGATATAAATTTAAAGGCGTATCGATATTATTACTAATAATTTCACGTAATTGACCTTGTACGATATGCAAGTCAGCAGGCACATCTTCCAAGCCTACTTTCGGTAATAAATTTAAATCATCTGGTGTGTCTTGACGGACATTGAGGGCTTCTGTTTGCTTGATAATCTCAGCTTTTTGCTCATCTGTCAGTTTAGCCCCGATTTCATTTAAACGTGCTTTCTCTGCCTCCGCTTCTTTTGCCGATTTAGTCGCATCTGGTACTAAAGTCAATTGCACACGATGTGGATTATCAATGAGATAGGTTTTGATCAGATTCGATAACCACATTGGATCTTTGAGTTCTTCTTTCACCAATGTAATCGCACTATCCACATCCCAAACATCCACTGGATCACTGTGATGAATAACACTGCTTAAGCCATTTAAAATCAGGCTTAATCCATATGGCATGCCGTCGCCATTAATTTCACGTTGGTGTAATTCAATTTGATGCAAAATCGCATCGACCATTTCTGTATCAACAGGCTTTGAAGCCACGTCTTCAAGAATTTTAAAAACGCCTTTTTTAAATTCTTCAGCATATTCAGCATTGGAACCTTGCACACCACAGAAAAAAGTCATTTCAAAGTTAGAATCATCAACACCCATTATTGGGCCAGTCGATTGAGCATAACCACAGGTTTCTAAATAATGGCGTAATGGTGATGCAGAGTCTTCAAGTAAAATGCCTTCGACCAAGCGCAAACCTAAACGCAATTTAATATCACTTGCTTCTGGTAATAACCATGAAATAATGTGGTAGGTTTTATCCTTTAAATCTTCTGCATCTAAAGCATAACTTTCTGTTACTTCTATTGGTGCTGTTAAACGTGTTTCAGGAGTTGAATGCAGCGTTTCACCTTGTTTGAATTTAGATAAGGCTAAAATTTCAAATTGCTCTTGCAAGTGATAAGCCGATTCATCACCAAACGTCATGAATACTGCATTACTTGGATGGTAATGCGATTTATAGAAATTAACCAATTCAGAGTAAGTTAAATCTGGAATATCTTTGGGATCACCACCTGAATTGTAGTGATACGTGGTTTCTGGAAATAAATGATGCGCCAATTGATGATACAACTGATCTGAAGGCGAACTCATCGCTCCTTTCATTTCATTAAAGACCACGCCTTTATACACTGGTTCGTCATTTTCAAGTTCAATCCGAATCCCTTCTTGTGCAAAATCCAATTCATTTAGATTTGCAGCAAACGCAGCATCTAAATAGACTTCTAATAAATTTTGAAAATCTTTCTTGTTTTGCGTAGCAAAAGGATAAGCGGTCCAGTCTGCCGAAGTGAACGCATTCATAAAGGTATTTAATGAACGACGAATCATGAGAAAAAATGGATCGCGTACTGGGAATTTTTCAGAACCACATAATGCAGTATGTTCTAAAATATGCGCTGCACCTTTTGAATCCATCGGCTGAGTGCGAAATGCCACTAAAAACACATTTTCATCCAGATCACTGGCCAAATGGTAATGGATAGCACCTGTGACTTTATGTTTATATTCAGACACAAAAACGTCTAAGGCTTCAACATGGTGTTGACGTATCAACTGAAACGCAGGGTGAACAGTTTGAGTAATGGTTTCAGTAACATCTACAGTCATGTGATCTCCTCAGATATACATATTTGATAAAATGTTTTTGAGTATACCTCAATCTACATCACTGTGGATTTTGGGGTTACGAATTTCATTGTATTTGAGGGTAGTTTTAAACCATATATTTTTTAAAATTTACAAATGACTCATCATTCGAAGATCGGATTGCAACGAATGCTTTTTTGGGCTCTTTCAACATAAAAATAAATTTAACTTTATACAAACATCACACTCCCAAAGTTAAAGTCCTTAAACTATTCCTTAAACAGAATTACTGCTATACAGGCAGAAATGGTGCGCTCTTTTAAATATACAAGCTAGACACCATTTTCCATACTCAATGGAAAATTTTAGAGTAAATATTTGAAATAACTATAATTAGGATGATTTTCAACAAAAACATAATTTTGCTTTTGATAAAAACTGGCTGCCGCTTTGGTATCAATACTCAAACACAAGGCAGAAAAATTTGCACGTGCCTGTTTTTCCAGATGTTGTAAAAGCTGTTTTCCAACACCATGCTTACGATACTTCGGCAATACATAAAAACGACGAACACGACCAATACGTGTATCAATTTCATTTTCATTCCATTGCTGATTAAGCCCCCCACAGGCAATTAACCGATCATCATCATAAGCAAAAAGAAGAAACTCCCCAGGTTGATTGAATCTATTTTTTCCACTTTCATACTCTTCAATCAATCCATCAACCAATACCAAGCCTTCTTTGTGAGCTTGCTTCGCCAATTCTTTGATTTCTACAGGTAATGTTTCTGCCTGAGTAATGGTGATGTTCATCTATGCTTCCTTATCCTTTCTTAAGTTACATTCTGAACGAATCAATAGACAATATCTTGAATTTTATTCATCAATCTACAGCAATCATGAGCATTGGTGTAAACTTAGTGCTTTAATTTAAAATGTGAATCAAAGACATGGCAACTGTGGATCTTTTTGCAATTGGTAATGCACTCATCGACCAAGAATTTCAGGTTTCTGACGATTTCCTTGTCCAACAAAATTTGCAAAAAGGCACTATGCAGTTGACTGATGCTGAAACACAAGCAAATTTATATAATAATCTAATCGAAACGCAAGTATACAAAGGTCAAGCATCGGGCGGTTCTGCTGCAAATACGACGGTGGCTTTTAGTGCTTTGGGTGGAGCCGCTTTTTATGGTTGCCGTGTTGGTCATGATGAACTGGGTGGGATTTATTTAGCAGGATTAAATGAAGCAAAAGTTCAAACCACCAAAAAATCAGTGAGTCATGGCGTAACAGGGACCTGTATGGTACTTGTAAGTCCAGATTCTGAACGCACCATGCATACATATTTAGGTATTACTGCTGAGTTAAGTGAAGATCAAATTTATTTTAAGCCTTTAAAATCTGCAAAATGGCTTTATATTGAAGGATATTTGTCTACCAGTGATTCTGCTCGACAAGCAGTCAAACAAGCACGTAAAATTGCTCGCGAACATGGTGTTAAAATCGCCCTGACCTTATCTGATCCAGCTATGGTGCAATATGCACGTCAAGGTTTAGATGAGTTATTGGATGATGGTGTAGACTTACTCCTCTGCAATCAGCAAGAAGCCCTGATGTATACCAATACTGAGACAATCGAAGCTGCGCTTGCTCAATTACAATTGAAAAGTAAATACACCGTCATTACATTATCAGCTGAAGGTGCTCTTATCTCAGATTCAGAGCAAACTTTTACGGTTCCAGGTCGAGCTGTTACAGCAGTAGATGCAAATGGTGCTGGTGATGCATTTGCAGGCGCGTTTCTTTATGCTTTAAATACAGGTCTTAGTTTAAAAACTGCAGCTGAATTGGCAATACTCATTTCAAGTGAAGTTGTTTCACAATTTGGTCCACGTTTAAGTGTTCAACACTATGCAGAATTATTAAATCATTTTCAAAAGGAATGTGCATAATGCTTAAAATTGCCATGACGGAAGAAATTCCCGAGCGTGAAGCTCGTGCTTATGAAACAGCGAATGGTGATACTATTTTTATTACCCAACGTGATGGTTCATTTTATGCTTATCAAAATATATGTCCGCACTTACAAGTTGAATTAGAATTTTTAGAAAATCAATTCTTAGATCAAGACCAAGAATATATTCAATGCTCTACACACGGTGCACTGTTTGTTGTAGAAACAGGTGAATGTATTTCGGGTCCATGCCAAGGTGAGTCACTTAAAAAAGTGAACATTAATGTGCACTCTGATGGCGGAATTTATCTAAACGAAGCATAAAAACCAATGGAATTTTATCATGCTTGAGTTTTTGCAAAACTATAATTTAATCCCCTTTCATTTAAGTTTATTGGCTTTGCTCCTCCTCAGCATGATAGAAACTATTGGGTATTACTTTAATATTCGCCCTATGCAATTTTTAAAACATTTATTCCCTAAAAAGTTAACCGAATCTCCTTTGCTCAGTGTTAAATTTTCTAAAACTTTGATTATTGTTTTTTTATTAATGAATTTTAGTTTTTCCGGTTATTTTTTACAGCTTTGTGCATTTGCACGCCAACAAGAATTTTTGCCTGCTTATTACTTGATTCTTCCCGCTCTTATCATTGCGATTTTCTTTACTGTATTTATGATTCACTGTTTAGATCAAGTGATTAAACCTACAAAAACCAAGCGACAAATTACGCTGCTTGGACATTTAGCCACCATTTCAAGCGGCAATGCGCGCCCAGGATTTTCTGCTCAAGCAAGGGTCAGAGATCATTTTGGACAATTACACTATGTTCAAGTTGAACCTGAATTTGGCGAATTAGAATTTCAATCACAAATAATTCTTATTCGATTAAAAAAATCGCATTACGTCGCCAAAAAGATTTCTAAATCGAATACTTTGTTTACGCTCGAACATGACTCTTAGACTTTTAAAATTGCTATTTTAAACAATTATACGCAGTATAAAACACAACACAGTAATCAAATAATTTTGTGTTGTGCTTTAAAATAAAGTGATATCAAGCTGTTGAAATATGAGATTAGCGTTTCAAGAAACCTGACACCAAGTTCATGACTTGCTGAATATCATTATTGGCTTCTTGTTTATCGGTGTGTTCGCCTTGAGGTGTCAACGAATCAATAATTTGCGGCAACACTTTAGAAATCGCGCTATAAATGTCCTGTTTCGGTACTTGCGCTTCTTCTGCAACTTGCGCTACTTCCTGCTCATCAAATAAGCTTTGCACTTGCTGTTGGTCTACACTTGCATTATCACCAGGACCTGTCGATACCCAGTCATCCACTTGCTGATTTAGCCCCATGCCTTTTAATTTTTCTAAAGCGCCCTGTATCCCACCTTGTTTTTGAATCCACGCCAACACCAAAGGTAAAACTGCAATCAATAAGGTTTTTGCACCACCGCCGCCTAAACCACTGTTTTTGGAATTCGATTGAGTTTGCTGTGTACCTCCTAAATGTCCCAAAACAGAGCCAAGTATTCCACCGAGACCACTTTGTTGTGATTGCGTCTGATTATGCGGGGTTTGCTGTGTATTATTCGTGTTTAATTGCCCCAAGACAGAACCTAAAATCCCACCTAAACCGCCTTGTTGCGATTGATTTTGCTGGCTGCCACCCAAAGCCTGCTTTGCCAGTATTTCCACAATATTGCTAAGATTAGTCATTCTTTTATCCTGATCTATGTTTTATAAAAGCATACGATGCTTTCAAAATATTAGATCAAGTGAATTGTTAAAATTTGCAATACTGAAAAAACATGAATAAATTTTACCAGCGAAACTTATTCCAGTTATCAGGATTCGCCCAGAATTTAGAATTAAACCAGTCTGGCACGTGCTTATAAGTCAAAATATTAAATTGCCATAACGCAAAATTATTAGAATATCGAGTTTTATCTATAAGCTGAGTAAATCCCAAAGAACGTAATAATTTTTCGTCTTGCAAGTGACTGACGACGACTATTCGTTTCGCCATCAAATCCCTTAATTTCACCAATAATTGAGATTTTTCTGTATTTGAAATATGACTAAATTCTGGAGAATCTAGCAATATAAATCCCAAATCATATCGTTGGGTAAAAGGCAGACTTAAAAACCCAGTTACGTTAAAATAGTGCCATTGAATGGATTGATTGTGATCGTATTGGCTTAAATTTTGACCAATACACAATGCAGTTTGAATAGGCTGTTCTTTAAATAAATCGTCTAGCATCGAAGCAATGACATTTTGTTCAGCCATAACTGCATCCTTATTATTTGAGAGAGTATTCTTCATGGAACTACAAGGCATTTGCTATAAAATGCATGCGGGTTTAAAGCAGCCTATTGTAACTGATCAACAGACCTGTAAGGCAAATGTAGAATATAAATTTGTGCTAGATCGCGCTGAAATAGACATTCCTTTTACCTTAGGTCAAGAAGTCGAAATTGAATGGACAGGCAATATTTACTGTGTCTCTTGTGGCAACAAAACACCAAAATCTTATGCACAAGGTCATTGTTTTAAATGTTTCAAAACAAAGGCCTCTTGTGACCTCTGTATTATGAAACCAGAGACGTGCCACTACCATTTAGGCACTTGCCGTCAAGACAGTTTCGCTCATGAAGTCTGCTTTCAGCCGCATATCGTCTATCTGGCCAACTCAAGTGCATTAAAAGTAGGAATCACTCGTTTCGGTCAAATGCCCACTCGCTGGTTAGACCAAGGGGCAACTCAAGCCTTACCTATTTTAAAAGTTGGTTCACGTCGGCTCTCAGGGCAGCTTGAAATTCTATTTGGTACTCAAGTGGCTGATAAAACCGATTGGCGCAAGCTGCTTAAAGGTGAAGCTGAGCCATTGGATTTACTAGAAGTACGGGAAAGACTCTTAGAGGAATTTGCGCCAAAAATTCAGACCATTCGTGAAGAATTCAGTCAAAATATTGAATTTAATGAAACCGTAGAATTACTGGAAAATGAACTGCCTCGTGAATTTGCCTATCCGGTAGACCACTATCCCGAAAAAATAAAATCGCATAATCTCGATAAAACACCCATTATTCGGGGCGTTTTACAGGGAATTAAAGGTCAATATTTAATTTTAGATACGGGTGTGATTAATATTCGAAAATATTCAGGATATCAACTTAAATTACGTGCTAACTAAATCAAATGATATTAAAAAAACCTGCATTAATGCAGGTTTTTTTTAATACTGAGATCAATTATTTAATCTTAGCATGCGATTTTAAATACTCAGTGTAGTCGTCTAATTCTTGCTGACCACGAAGCTGTTGATATAATTTAGACAATTCACTCAATTGCTGATCATTTAAAGCATTTGAAGTCGTCTTGTTCACATTTGATACAGCTACAACCACCAACTCATTCGGTAGTGATGCCGTACTCACTGACCACATCCCAGCCTTTGGTGCTGCAAGACTAAATGCTACGCGCTCAATCTCACGTTTTAAGCCTTGAGACCGTGTGAACACTCCCGCACTCTCGAATGCCATTTTACTCTGTGCCAACACTGCAGCAGCGGGCTGTGATTTAAAACTATTCAAGGTAGATTGAATTTTTGCTTTCGCAGCATCACTTGCTTTTTGCTCAATCAATTGAACTGTGACACGAGGAGTCGCTTCTGTAAGATTTTGCACACCAGCCGCATGGTAGTCACGTACTTTAATCCAAACAGTATCACCATTGCTTAGCTGAATACTGCTCGAAGCATTACGATCCCCATTTTTAACATCGTCATTAAAGAGTTTCACTTTTACATTAGAATCACTTAATACAGGATGTTGAGTCGACAAAGTCATACCTTTAACAGATTGCACAGTCACGCCTTTGACTTCCTGAGCAACGACATCTAAAGCATCACTCCCCACCACCATTTCGTTTAAATTATTTACAGTATCTGAAAAAGCATTTGCAGATTTATTCTTTTGCAATTCTGCCAATAAACGTGGTTTTTCTACCTCAAATGATGGAATTTTCACCGATGCAACTTCTGTTTCAATTAAATGATAGCCATATTGAGTTTTGACCGGTGCAGAAACTTGGGTCGATTTTAACGAAGCAACCGCCTGATCAAATGCATCACCAAATACACCTTTTTCATAAGCCTCAATGACACCGCCTTTGGCTTTAGACTCAGTATCATCTGAATACTGTGCAGCAGCTTCAGCAAAGGTCATTCCTGCTTTAATTTTTACAGCAGCTTCATCAGCCAACTTTTTCGCTTCAGCATCTGAGCGACTATCTGCAGTAATTAAAATATGTTTAACCAATGGTTTAATATTTTTCTTTTGCCCATCAACAAACGTTGCATAAGCTTGCTGTAATTCGGTATCTGTAACTTGAGCATTAGCAGGTGCAATATTGGTCGGTGTTATTACCACGTAATCTACATCAACACTTGCAACCTGCTTAAATGCAGCTTTGTGCTTGTTATAATAAGCCTCAACTTCTTGCGGTGTTACTTTAATATTTTTCTTATATTCATCAAGCTTAATACTCGCGAGATGTAAAGTACGCTGTTCCGTCTGCAAATTAGCAATTTGTTGAATATCAGGTTTACTTACCAAAGCATAGTCTGTAAATGTTGAAGTCAACATTTTTAAAGCATGATCTTGGCGCAAATTAACAATTAAAGCATCATTGGTCATACCCACCGAACGCAAATAATTTGCATATAAAGTTTCAGAGAATTTACCATTTTCTTGAAAATTTGGTTGCTGTGCTACCATTTGCTCAATCTGGGTATCACTTAAAGAAATCCCCAACTCTTCTGCTTGTTGTAGCAACAAAGTACGAGCCACCAAAGTATCTAAAGCTTTATTTTGAATAAAAGATTGATTCAATAAAGTTTCATCACCATTGGCATAGCTTAAGTATTGTTCTTTAAATGTTTTGGTGAGCGCTTCTAATTCTTTGTTGGAAATATCTTGTCCATTGACCACTTTTGCCGAATCTTCAGACTTTCCACCACTAAAATATCCTTCAATACCTACAAGTGCCAAAGGGGTTAAAAACAAAATAAGCAAAACCTTGCCCAACCAACCCTTAATAACTTTACGAAAAGATTCCATAAGTATTCCAATATTTTATTTGTGAGGGATTTTACCCGAAAACCTGTAATGAATGAATGAGTTCAAACTATAAATTAGCTTTATTAATAAAAAACGCGCCGATGAGGCGCGTTTTAAGGCTTTAAAAAAGATTAAGCAACAGAATCTTTCAAACCCTTACCAGCTTTAAAACTAGGAACTTTACTTGCTTTAATTTCTAAAGCTGCACCAGTCTGTGGATTACGACCAGTGCGTGCTGCACGTTCTTTAACATTGAATGTGCCGAAACCAACAAGAGTAACGGTATCACCAGATTTAAGCGCTTCGGTAATGGAAGCAATTGTCGCGTCTAAGGCTTTACCTGCATCAGTCTTAGACAATCCCCCTTTCTCTGCAATTGCATCGATTAATTCTGATTTATTCATGAAGATTATGTCCTCTTAATATCGTTTATTTAAGGTCTAAGGATTCCATAACACCTTTATAGCAATGCTTTAGGGCAAAACGCAATACTTTAGATCGGCATTTCTATAAAATAAATATGAAAAAATTTGTTGAATAATGCATAAAAAGCAAAATTGTTTCATTTTTTTACAATTTGTTCTTTTAAAATTTTATTCTCTTCTACCAACATATCAACTTTGCTATGTAGCTGTAATATGAGATTTTCTAGATGCTGAATATCTTTCACTGTCACCAAACCAATTCGGTTTAAAGAGTGATGGACACTGTGATCAATCAACTTTTCAACCTTATCTTTTGTATCCGTAACAGACTCTTTTGCTTTTTCAGATACTTTTTCTACTGTCTGATCTGCGATTTCAGTCGTTTTGGATTCAAGCTCTTCGCCTACTTTTACCAAGGAGTCAAATAATTTATTTCCTTCTTCTTCTGCACGTGAAAAAGCACCTAAACCAGCCAACCAAATTTGTTGCGTATATTTACGAAAATCCAAACTAGACTTACGTCCAGATTGTAACTTATTCTTTGATTTATCAGAATTTTCTCTTACTGAATGATCCGCAGTTTGATCCTTTTCACGTTTATCCATGCCACATTTCTCCTATCATTCTAAATACCCTTTAATATATTTTATCCACAAAATGCACTCATAATAGCAAATTAAATACTTGATCGATTTGCTAAACTGTTCTACAAAGCAAGATATTGTTTATTTAGTTTAGTCCTGAGGACATGTTTCGAGCATCGGATGCTCTAGTTTAAGGTAAGGATTGGGTTTTATGAGTGAAACGCAACAAAATCAAAATCGACCGCATTTGTTGCTAACCATGGCTATGATTGTTCTTGAAACTATTTTCACTTTCATTTTAAAACATGATCGTGTTGCAAGCTTGCAAGCTAAAAAATTTATTGATGAAAACATTACTATTAAAATCAATAGTTATTTACCGTATTTTGATTTTTATGTTCAATTTACCGAGCAAGGTATCTTATTTGATACCAAAGAGCCTGATCACGCAGTCAACCTTGATATCCGCACCACACTTATGGATTTGATAAACATTTTTGTTTTTGCAAATCGTCGTAGTTTAAAAAAAATGCGAATCGATGGTGATATTACCTTAAAAGATGAATTTCGCGATCTCGCCTTACTTTTTAGCGTGCCGAAAGTTTTATCAGATTGGAAACAATGGTTAAGTGAACCTTCTGACGAACAAGATATTGTTAGTTCCAAAAAACGAATTGCGCCGCTTTTAGAAAAAATTGATCAACAGCGTTCAAGTATTAATCATCTACAAGTAGAAGTGAAGCAATATAAGAATCGTATTCGTAGAATTGAACAAAAGCAAAAAAGAATTAATAGCGGATTTATCGTCATTGTCGGAATTTTAATTGCGTTATTAGTGTATAATTTTTGGCTAGGATAAATAATTAATTTTTCATCATAAATAAAACTGTTTTGTGGCACATAAAAAAACTTGACTATTTTAGTCAGGATTCATAAAATCAACACATCTAGTCTTAACATGTGTATCGAATCATGCGCCTTACCACTCGCGGTCGTTACGCAGTGACTGCTCTACTTGATTTAGCTTTGCAGCCAACTGAACAAACGATTACGCTTGCAGAAATTGCAAACCGTCAAACTATTTCCGTTGCCTATCTTGAGCAGTTATTCGCAAAACTAAAGCGCCATGGTTTGGTTTCTAGTGTTCGAGGTGCTAATGGTGGATACCATTTAGCACGTAATGCAGAAAAAATCACTGTCTTAGAAATTATTGAAGCTGTAAACGAAACTGTCGATGCGACTCGTTGTGACCATAAAGGTAACTGCCAAAATGGTGCAATGTGCTTAACACATGATTTATGGCAAGAACTCTCCCATCACATTGCCGATTATTTAGCTAAAATTACTCTTGCTGATCTTGTAGCACGTGACAACGTACAAACTGTTGCAATCCGCCAAAATTCACCAAGTTTTGATTCAGCCCTTTTATCGGGTACAGGTATTTAACATGAAACGTCCGATTTATCTTGATTATGCAGCAACCACTCCTGTAGACCCTCAAGTTGCAGAACGTATGATGGAATGTTTAACATTCGACGGTACTTTCGGTAATCCAGCATCACGTTCTCATGCCTACGGTTGGCAAGCAGAAGAAAAAGTTGAATATGCACGTGAACAAGTTGCAAATTTAATAAAAGCTGATCCACGTGAAATCGTCTGGACTTCTGGTGCGACTGAATCTGATAACTTGGCGTTAAAAGGTATTGCTCAGTTTTATGGTTCTAAAGGTAAACACATTATTACCAGTAAAATTGAACATAAGGCAATTTTAGATACCTGTCGTGAGCTAGAAGAAGAAGGTTTTGAAATTACTTATATCGAACCTGAGCCAAAAACAGGTTTAGTCACCCCTGAAATGGTAAAAGCAGCCATTCGTCCAGATACCATTCTAGTTTCACTGATGATGGTAAACAATGAAATTGGTACAGTAACTGACGTTACTGCGATTGGTGAAATTACCCGTGCCAATAAAACGTATTTCCACGTCGATGCTGCTCAAGCCGCAGGAAAAGTTGAAATTGATCTTTCAACCATGAAAATTGATTTGATGAGTTTCTCAGCACATAAAATTTATGGTCCTAAAGGGATTGGCGCGTTGTTCGTTCGTCGTAGCCCACGTGTTCGTCTTAAAGGGCAAATGCATGGTGGTGGTCATGAACGTGGTATGCGTTCTGGTACACTTGCGACTCATCAAATTGTGGGTATGGGCGAAGCATTTGAGCTTGCAGGTAAAAACTTAGTATCTGAGCAAAAACGCATTCGTGTATTACGCGACAAACTCTGGAATGGTTTACAGGGTTTAGAACAAGTATTTTTAAATGGTCATGCTGAACAAAGTGTTGCAAATTACTTAAATGTAAGCTTCAACTTTGTTGAAGGTGAATCATTAATGATGGCATTGAAAGATGCAGCAGTTTCATCGGGTTCTGCATGTACTTCTGCAACACTTGAACCTTCATATGTACTTCGTGCATTAGGTTTATCTGATGAGTTGGCACATAGTTCAATTCGTTTCAGTTTTGGTAAATATACCACTGAGGCAGATATTGACCATGTTCTTGAAGTGACTATTGCTGCTGTAGAAAAATTACGTGATCTTTCTCCTCTTTGGGATATGTACAAAGATGGTGTAGATCTATCTACAGTCGAGTGGGCTGAACACTAATTAATTTATTCATGGCATCTTATAGAAATCTATTAAAGATGCCCCCATATTAAACCTTATCAGGCTGACCCCGAGGTTTGGAGACGCATCATGGCTTATAGTGAAAAAGTAATTGATCATTACGAAAATCCTCGTAATGTAGGTGTTTTGGATAAAAACGCTGAAAATGTTGGTACAGGTATGGTGGGTGCACCAGCGTGTGGCGATGTTATGCGCCTGCAAATTCAAGTAGATGATAACGGTGTGATTGAACAAGCACGTTTTAAAACTTATGGATGTGGCTCTGCAATCGCTTCAAGTTCATTGGTAACTGAGTGGTTAAAAGGTAAAACTTTAGACCAAGCACAAGCGATTAAAAACATTGATATCGCTACTGAACTCGCACTTCCTCCAGTAAAAGTACACTGTTCTGTACTTGCTGAAGATGCCATTAAAGCTGCTGTTGAAGATTATCGCAGCAAAAAAGCGAAAGCTTAATTATTTAAGTTTTGAATAAGGAACAATGGAGTTTTCATGATTCATTTAACTGAAAATGCTGCAACTCATATCAGCAATTACTTGAAAAATCGCGGTAAGGGTGAAGGCATTCGCGTTGGCGTGAAAACTTCAGGCTGTTCTGGTTTGGCTTATGTACTCGAATTTGTCGATGACATTGATACACATGATCAAACTTTTGAACAGTTTGGTGTTAAGGTTTTTGTTGATCCTAAAAGCAGTGTCTATTTGGAAGGTTTAGAAATGGACTATGTAAAAAATGGATTAAATGAAGGCTTCGAATTCAATAATCCCAATAAAAAGGGTGAATGCGGTTGTGGTGAATCTTTCACTGTCTAAACAACTCTCCTGACCTTTTTAAAGCCTTAAAACAGTGTGCCTACACTGTTTTAATTGCATTCATTTATGCACTTATTTTTATTGAACTTTGCGGATCACATCTCCCATGAATCATTTTGAGTTATTTAATCTTCCAGAAGTACTCGATATTGATTTAGCAGCTTTAAAAAATGAATTTTTAAAATTGCAGCAACAATATCATCCAGATAAAGCCGAGAATAAAGATCAAGCGTTGATTAAATCAAGCGAAATTAATCAGGCCTTTAAAATTTTATCTCAAGTTGATAGTCGTGCGGGATATCTGCTTTCATTAAAAAAACAAGATCACCTTCTCGATCAATCGATTAGTGATTTTGATTTTCTACAATCTGCCTTAGAAATTCGTGAGCAACTCGATGAAGCACATTCTGCCGATGACTTGGTTTCTCTAAAACAAGAAGTTCAACAGTGGATTGATAGCTTAGTTCGTGAATTTAAAATTGATTATGCTGAGGAAGATTGGACTGAAGCCCGTGATACAGTTCGAAAATTACGTTTCTTTCAAAAAGTTATGAGCGATATCGATAAAGCTGAAGATCGCTTTTTGGATGATGATACTTTTGATCTTGATGATGATTTTTAATTTATTTTTACTTTTAGACGTTCAAAGGATGTAACACTATGGCTCTCTTGCAAATTGCAGAACCTGGTCAATCAAGTGCGCCCCATGAACACCGTATTGCGATTGGTATCGATTTAGGAACCACTCACTCTTTAGTCGCTACGGTTTTATCTGGCAAAGCCAAAGTTCTTAATGATGATCAAGGTCGCGTGTTACTTCCATCTCTTGCACATTATGCGGAGCACACAGCTCTGTATGGAGATGATGCAAAAAGCTTTATTACCAGCGACCCTAAAAACACAATTATTTCTGTTAAACGTTTTATGGGACGCTCAAAAGCAGATATTAAGTTTCAACATCCGTATACACTGGTCGGTGAAGATCACCAAATGCCAGCCTTTGAAACCAATCAAGGACCTAAAACGCCTGTTGAAGTTTCGGCTGAAATATTAAAACAATTAAAAGATCGCGCTGAATCAAGTTTACAAAATCCGATTAATGGCGCGGTGATTACTGTTCCTGCTTATTTTGACGAAGCGCAACGCCAAGCCACTCGCGATGCTGCGCAATTGGCTGGTTTAAACGTATTGCGTTTATTGAATGAACCGACTGCTGCTGCGGTGGCTTATGGTTTAGATCAAACTGCAAATTTGGCTTCCGATCGCAATTACGTTATTTATGATTTGGGCGGTGGGACTTTTGACGTTTCTATTTTGCGTTTTACTCAAGGTGTTTTTGAAGTATTAGCCACTGGTGGACACACTGCACTTGGCGGTGATGATCTTGATCGATTAATCGTTAAATGGGCAAAAAAACAACTGAATATTGAAACGCTGAATGATTCAGAATATGCACATTTTATTGTTGCAGCGCGCAATGCCAAAGAATCTTTAACCGATGTAGAATCTGTCGATCTTCAAATCTTCAATCATGTTTTAAGTCTAGATCGAATCACATTCCAAGCTATTATCAAAGTTGCTTTGGACAAAACGATTAGTGTATGCAAACGTGTCATGCGCGATGCTAAACTTGAACTGAGCGATATTCAAAATGTAGTTCTGGTGGGTGGTTCAACTCGGTCTTATGCAGTACAACAAGCGGTACAAGACGTTTTTAATCAAGAACCTTTATGTACCATTAATCCAGATGAAGTGGTTGCAATTGGCGCAGCCATCACTGCAGATCAACTGATTGGTAATAACACAGAAGCTGCATTACTTCTTGATGTTACCCCACTCTCGCTCGGTTTAGAAACCATGGGCGGGTTGGTCGAACGTCTGATTTCACGTAATACTGCTATTCCCGTAGCACGTCGTCAAGAGTTTACCACCTATCAAGATGGTCAAACTGCTATGCTCATTCACATCGTACAAGGCGAACGTGATTTGGTGGAACATTGCCGTAGTTTAGGTCGTTTTGTCTTGCATGGCATTCCTCCAATGACTGCGGGTCAAGCACGTATTGAAGTGACATTTCAAGTAGATGCAGATGGTTTGCTTACCGTTTCTGCAAAAGAAACCACTTCTGGTGTACATGCACAGATTGATATCAAACCGTCTTATGGTTTATCGGATGCTGATACTGAGCGCCTATTGATTGAAGGTTTTAAATTTGCAGAAGAAGATAAAAATCTTCGCCATTTGCAAGAAACCAAAGTTGAAGCGCAACGTGAACTTGAAGCACTGACCCAAGCATTGAAAGTTGATTCAAGTATGCTCAGTGCAGAGCAACAAAATGCTTTAGCACAAGCCAAAGTAGAACTTGAACAACAATTATCAACAACCAATATTGAAACTATTGAACAAGCTGTGCATCAGCTTAAAATACACAGTGATGCTTTTGCAGCGGCTCGTATGAATCAACATATTGATTCTGCGCTCAAAGGTACTCAACTTGATGATTGGTCAAACTCACCCAAATAAATAGGTAGAAATTATGCCACGTATTAAAGTTCTTCCGCATGCGCAAATTTGCCCTAACGGTGCGGAGTTTGAAGTTGAACAAAATGCCAATCTTTGTGAAAGCTTATTGAAAAATGGTATTAAAATTGAGCATGCTTGCGATATGTCTGCTGCATGTACAACGTGTCACGTGGTGGTACGTAGAGGTTTTGATAGCCTAGATGAAATGAATGATGTTGAAGCCGATTTACTTGATCGTGCTTGGGGACTTGAACCTGATTCACGTCTTTCTTGTCAGGTTAAAATTGTAGAGCAAGATTTGGAAGTTGAGATTCCAAAATATACGATCAATCATGCTTCGGAAAATCATTAATTTTTTCACCGCATAAAAAACCACGCTTTCGCGTGGTTTTTTATGCTAAATACATATTTTAATTATGCTTTTTTATACTACTCATCATCATTTCTAGGTTTTTTTACTTCATCTTCTAAATTCAATTTTACAATACCCTGAGCATTGGTCATTTTTTGCTGTTTTTGAATTCTTTTGATCATTTTTTCTAAAACATTAATCAACTCTGGATATTCATAATTTTGAACTTCATCTAAGTTTAATAACAAATGAAAACCTTTATATTCATAATCAAACCAGCGCTGATAATCTAACTTCCGCGAACTGTATTTTTCCATCACTTGCCAAGTATTGACTGGTGCTTGAATGCCCTTAAGGGTAATCGGTGCTTTAGGTGCACATAAGTAATCATTTTTAATTAAGTTATAGGTCTCATCTGAAATCAAAATTTCATCGACTGCTGCGGCACTTTGCAAACGTGCTGCCAAATTTGCATCGCGCCCCACAATGGTATAGGCCATGCGATGTGCTGCACCATAATTTCCAACGTGACAATATCCCGTACTGATTCCCATCCGGATATGTAAAGCCGGATAACCCATTTTAATCCAACGCTCTCTTAATAGTTTCATTTGTTGACGCATCTCAATGGCCATATCTAGACAAGTTTTTGCATCTTGTTCTACACCCTGAGAAATTGGATCACCAAAAAAAATGAGAATTGCATCGCCCATAAATTTGTCGACTGTTGCTTCATGATGTTTCGCAATTTCAGTCATATGGCTTAAATAGTCATTGAGTAAAAAAGCTAAATCATCGGGAATCAAAGTTTCAGAAAGCTCAGTAAAACCTTGAATATCTGAAAAAAAGATGGTCATCTTTTTACGTTTATACTCTATTTTAGCTGCAGACTCACCTTTCATAATAGAATGCCACAATTGCATAGGCGCATAACGGCTAAGCTGATTGGCAAATTCCATATAGCGATTCATTTGCTCAAAATAGTAAGTTTTACGGTCATTGATATGCTGCACTTGACTACGTTGGTAAAAACTACCCACACCAAAATAAGTAATTAAACAAATAAAACCAAGAACGGTTAATTCACCTGTAGTTTGCTCAAAATAATCACCAAACCCAAAAATAAAGATATTGCATAAATAAAAAATTGCACAACCTAACAGGCTAGCCAATGAGATCAGCATAAATGAAATTTTAATATTAAAAGCAGTGTATAAAAGAGCAAAGAATAAGAGCAGGGTCAGAACAAGATTTAAATGGATTGCAGATAAAATGATTGCAATGACAACAATATCAAGAATAAACAAGACATTATTTTGTGTCTTTAAATTAAAACGGTATGACAACCAATTGGATAATTTAGGTGTAATTAATAAAATAAACAGCAGGAAAATAGGAACATAGATCTGATAGTGAGTGTCAGATGATGTGTAATGATAGACGAGGATAATCAAAGACAACATGATATATCCCATCAAGCGATGAAAATATTCAAATTGTTTTGGTTCTTTTCTTATCCAATCGTCCAATGACACTTAACTGCTCCCAACCAGAGGATTTACATTTTATTCTTTTAATCTGGTTTAATGACTGGATCAGTCCATTCGCCAATCAAATGGCATATCACCTTGACCACGTAAAGCCAACATTAAAGTTTGACGCATATGCGCAAGGACTTCATTGCTATAAGGAACGGCTGGTGTTCCCCAAACAGGTTTTGGCCATGCAATATCATTCTGATAACGTACAACATGATGAAAATGTAATTGTGGGACTACATTTCCCAAAGCTGCAACATTCATTTTATCAGCACGGAATACACGCGCGAGCTGGCTTGATAACCAACTTGATTCACGCAAGAATTGTTCTTGGTCCGCCTGACTCAGCTCATATAATTCTGTAATTCCCGGTACACGCGGAATCAAGATCAGCCATGGAAATTGCATATCATTCATTAAACGACATGTTGACAGTGGAAAGTCGCCTATGAAAAAAGTATCTTGAGCAAGTTGTGGGTGCAAACTAAACATATCTTTATAAATGATGCAAAATTAAAATGATGGCTAATACTACCACATACAATGAAGTGTGAATATTCTATGCAATGCGTTTCATTACAAATAAATTACGATTTTCTTTAAACCCTTTAAGCGCTCTAAATATATTAAATTTCTTCAAAAATCAAATATATGTTAGAGATCAGGTTTATTTCTTTCTAGCCTCCAGATAGGCACGCTTATTTTTCAGTGCCTGCCTATTTTCATCCATGAATTTCTTGCAATAAATTACTCAATACATCTGAAATAAATTGAATTCTTTTTTGATGATCTTCTAGCATGACCATGATTTTTAAGCGCTGCCCTCCTTCCATACGGAAAAAAGTGGGGTGTTTTTGCATCATTTGAATAATACTGATTGCTTGTACAGGTGTATCTGGAGAAAATTCAATATGGCCACCTTTTGACCCAATATCCACCTTGGTAATACCCAATTGTTCAGCTTTTAGACGCATCTGATGCACAGCAAATAATTGTTTCACAGGTTGCGGAGGCACACCAAAACGATCTATCAGTTCCATTCGAATATTGTCCAGTTTTTCTTGGCTATCTGTATTACTAATTCGTTTGTAGAACATCAGTCTTTGATGTACATCTCCCAAATAATCATCTGGAATTAATGCGGGCATATGTAAGTTAATTTCAGCGGTTAGAGATAATGGCGCATCGAAATTTGGCGTTTTGCCCTTTTGAATTGCTTTGGTCGCCTTTTCAAGCATTTCCATGTACAAGCTATAACCAATTGCTTGCATAGAACCACTTTGCTGCTCTCCTAATAACTCACCAGCTCCCCGAATTTCGAGATCTTCAATTGCGAGCATAAACCCTGCACCTAAATTTGAGGCACGTTGAATGGCATCAAGACGTTTTTCTGCATCCCCTTTTAGGCTCTTTAGCGAAGGCACGAGTAAATACGCATACGCTTGATGATGTGAACGTCCAACGCGACCACGTAATTGATGTAACTGAGCAAGTCCCAGTTTATCAGCTCGTTCAATCACAATGGTATTGGCATTGGGAACATCAATTCCTGTTTCAATAATGGTTGAACACACCAAGACATTATATTCTTTGTGATAGAACTGCTGCATGACCTGCTCAAGTTCACGTTCGCGCATTTGTCCATGTGCCACAGCCACACGTGCTTCTGGCACCAATTCACGTAAACTTTCAGCAGTACGTTCAATGCTATCCACTTCATTATGTAAAAAATATACCTGACCGCCACGAAGCAACTCACGCAGAATCGCTTCTTTCACCGAATCGCCAGTATGTTCTTGTACGAAAGTTTTAACGGCTAAACGACGGGCAGGTGGCGTAGCAATAATCGATAAATCACGCATTCCACTAAATGCCATATTTAAAGTCCGTGGAATAGGTGTGGCTGTTAAAGTCAACATATCGACATCCGCACGCATGGCTTTGATCCGCTCTTTATCTCGCACACCAAAGCGATGTTCTTCATCGACAATCATCAATCCCAAGTTTTTAAATTGGATACTTTGTTGCAAAATTTTGTGGGTTCCTATCACAATGTCTACCTTACCTGCGGCTAAGTCTTCGGTGGTTTTAACATGTGATTTATTTGAACCAAAACGGGAAAGTACTTCAATTCGAATCGGCCAGTCAGCAAAACGATCCTTAAAGGATTCATAATGTTGTTGTGCTAACAATGTCGTAGGTACTAAAACTGCGACTTGTTTATTGTTCTGGACAGCTAAAAATGCCGCACGCATAGCCACTTCTGTTTTACCAAAACCGACATCACCACACACCAAGCGATCCATCGGTTTTGCCAGTTGCATATCATGTAAAGTCGCTTCAATCGCATTGGCTTGATCAAGAGTTTCTTCATAAGCAAAACCACTGGCAAATTGCATATAAGGACTTTGCTCAAGCTCAAAGCTAAATCCAGGTCTAGCTTGGCGGCGTGCCTGTATATGCAAAAGTTCAGCAGCAACATCATGAATTTGTTCTAACGCTTTACGCTTGGCTTTACTCCATGCATCTGTACCTAATTTATGTAATGGAGCTAAATCAGGATCACCCCCACTATAGCGACTAATCAAATGTAAGTTGGTGACAGGCACATACACTTTCGCAGCATCGGCATAATCGAGCTGTAGAAACTCATAATCTTGATCATCAATACTTAAGGTGACCAAGCCTGCATAACGCCCTACCCCATAATCAATATGTACCACAGGTGCACCGATACTCAGTTCCGTTAAACTGCGAATCAGAAACTCTTCAGATACTTCTTGCTGACGCTTGCGACGGCGCTGTACAACGCGATGCTCATATAACTGATTTTCAGAAATAACGGTCAATTGATCAGGAATGACTAAACCACGGTCAAGTGGCGCACTGGTGATTGCAATTGCGTATAGGGATTTTCTAAAGTCAGCAAAATTATCAATATTGGGAATATCGCCTAAAGCTGCTCGCAATGCATCTTTTAACGTTTCACGGCGACCAGCACTCTCCGCGACCAATAATACGGGATGACTTGCAGCATCAATATATTTTTTAACGGCTGAAAAGGGTTGCTCTTGTTTGGGGTCAACAGGTAAGCGCGGTGGTAATTCAGTTTTAAAATTTAAAACACCTGTTTTCTCTATAAACTCCTCTGCAGAAGCAATAATTCGAGCAAATTGATTCAGTTGTTCTAAAACTTGATTCGGCGGCAGAAAAATCTGTTCAGGTGATAAAATTGGATGATCAACATTATATCGACGGTCTTCATAACGACGAATAACATCTTTCCAAAAACTGGCTAAAGTGTCATCTAAATACTTGTCTGTTATGACAATACTATTCTTGGGTAAATAAGCCATAAGCATGCTTTGATTCAGCATAGCCTCTTTACTAAAAAATAAAGGAAAATAAAACTCAAGACCTGGGGATGCAATCCCTTCTAATACATCTTGATATACTGGATTTTTTTTTGGATTTGCATTTGGAAAACTTTCTGCGTAACGATCTCTAAAAATTGAACGCCCTTCTTTGAGGGGAAATTCCTTTGCTGGTAATACGGCAAACTGCTGCAAGTTTTGCGTGGTTCTTTGGGTTTCTGGATCAAAAAATTTTAAGCTTTCTATCTCATCATCAAACAAATCTATACGAATTGGTGCGTTTTGCCCGGACGCATAAATATCCATAATACTGCCACGAACAGCAAATTCGCCATGATCATATACTGTATCCACCAAATGATAGCCTGCTTGAATCAAGCGCATCTTTTGCTGCTCTAATTTAAACTTTTGACCGACCTGAATATCAAAATGCTCACCCAATATCCATGAGGTGGGCGCTACACGCTGTACCAAAGTCGAAGCTGAAAGGAGGAGTACCCCGCTTTGCGGCATATTGGATAAAATGGATAGTCGTTCAGAGACAATATCTTGATGAGGCGACAAACGATCGTAAGGCAAAATTTCCCAATCTGGGAAAATGGTCGGTTTTATGCCATAAAACTCTAATTCACTTTCCAACTGTCCCAAATGTTGATTATTTGTGGCGACTAAAATAAACAATTGCTTGGTTTGACTCGCCATTTCTTTAAACAATAAAGACGCAGATGAGCCTTGTAAATTACCGACCCAGCGTTTTTCGCCTGCTTTAAGTTGCTGCAAATTTAATTGAGAAATTTCTTGTTGGAACATGTATATAGCTTTTGGTCTAAATGACATAGGCAATATATTAGCATGGGTTATTTAGCGTTTGAGTTATTTTTATTGGTGCAATTTTTACACTAAATTTTATCTGTGACTCCATATTAAAAGAGAATGAATCCATTATTTATCACGCAAAAAATGGCGATAGTAGTCATTTAATTTTTTGATGGCATGCTTCATCTGCAACAAATTTTCTTGATTGTTACCTAAATGCCTGACAAAACGCTGATTCGCAATTTCTAAATCAATTTTTTCATTGATAATCATGGCGCTGAAATACAATGCTTTTAAATCATTAAATGTGCTTAATTTTCGGTTAGAAAAATACATTAAACGTTCTGACCATTGATTGATTTCTATTCCATCTACAATATAGCCTTGCTCTGGATCAAATTGAATATTGTTTTCTTGCAAAAATATTTGCTCAGCTGAAGGTTTCTTTTTAAAAAAATCAGCAAGTGTATTGAACATGATGAATTTATCTATTGAACAATTTCCACTATGTTAACGCTATCTCTCAATTTAAACGACTTATTTATACCTGCTTATTTCAGAGTCCATTCTCATTTTTTAAATAAGATTACTACGATGCTGCACGCATATTTAAACTTTGTACTAGCTCAACACGAAGCGAATAAATCTATCATTAAACACATTTAAAAGTATGTTATTTTTAGGTGTGGTGACATTTCTACTGCTTAATCTGGAATAAGTTTAGTCATCTGATTCAAACTTTGTTACCATTCCTGTTTTCAATGTGTTCATAATTTTTACTGCATATGACTTCCCCTTATCAGTTACAGCTTGATGCCAAAATTGCCCGTATTTCTGCTCAATTTGCCGAGTTCAATCCTCCATCTTTAGAAGTGTTTCAGTCGCCTGAACAAAACTTTCGGATGCGCGCAGAATTTCGTATTTGGCATACAGATGATGATATGTTTTATGCCATGTTCGAACGCAGTGAAGATCAGCAAAAACAAGTGATTCGGATTGATGAATTTCCTATTGCGGATACTCGCATTAATCAATTGATGCCCGTTTTACTACAAGAATTAAAAAGTAATCCTGTTTTATCTCAACGCTTATTTGAAGTGCATTTTTTAGCAACACTCAAAGGTGAAATGTTGGTATCGATGATTTATCGTTGCCCTCTCACTGCTGAATGGGAAACATTGTCTAAACAACTGGCAGAAAAACTAAATATTAAATTGATTGGCCGCAGTCGTGGTCAAAAAGTCGTTTTAAGTGATGAATTTGTCATTGAAGAATTGAAGGTATTTGATCGCACCTATAAATACAAACAAATTGAAAGTAGCTTTACTCAACCGAACGCACAAGTGTGTAAAAAAATGCTCGAATGGGCATGTCATGCAGCCAAACAGTCAGATAAAGACTTATTAGAATTATATTGTGGCAATGGTAACTTTACATTACCCCTATCCACCAAATTTAATCGTGTACTTGCCACCGAATTGGCTAAGTCATCGGTATATGCTGCGCAGTGGAATATCGAACAAAATCACATTGATAATATTCAAGTCGCACGCCTATCAGCAGAAGATTTTACCCAAGCTTATAATGGCGAACGTGAATTCCGCCGTTTACAAGAAGCCGAAATTGATATTTCCAGTTATGATTTTGACACGGTATTTGTTGATCCTCCGCGTGCTGGAATTGATGATGAAACTTTGAAATTAATTCAACGCTTTGAACGTATTATCTATATCTCTTGTAATCCTGATAGCTTACAAGACAATTTAAATACTTTAACGCATACCCATAAAATCACTCAATTTGCAATGTTTGACCAATTCCCTTATACCCATCACGTTGAATGTGGCGTATTACTGGAAAAGATTTAAACAATTTATTTCATTGTTCAGCTTTAAACACTTTTAGAATTCTGAATAAAATTTTAGGTTTTTAAATTATTATATTTTAAATTAGCCACTTACGATCAAATGAAATTAGTCAACATTATAATTTCGTTAAATCTATTGAACACTATCGGAAAGATTCGTGTTCAATTGCTGCTTTTTTCACTTTAGTAGACTTGTTTTATTTATAAAACTGACTATATTTCGATCTATGTTAGGTCGTATATGAATACTCTATGAGTTTTTGGCAAAAGCTGTTTTCTGCGAATCAACAGCTCAATGAACACAAGAATCAAATCTCGTGTGTTGAAAATGATTGCTCTTGTAAATCCAATGAAGAATTGATTCAAGCTTTAGCGAAAGCCAAAGATGAAGACGTGATTATTGGAATTAAGAAAGTGTTAGCTTCTCGGGGCTATAGCCGTAAAGAGTTAAATGAATTGCAGCATTTACCGCTGCAATAATAGAGTCTCAAATAAAAGGCATTTAGTTGATCTAAATGCCTTTTTTATGAAGCGCAATAAAATATTTCCTGCTTAAAATATGATGACTACATTACAAGCATAAATGATTTAATAAAGTGAAATAGTCGATTCTTTTACACAGAAGCAGTACACTAGGCTCATAAAATACATTTGTAACTTTATTGGCTATACGTATGATGCAGTTGCAGAAAGCACGGTTTCCTTTAGGGACACATCTTATTGTTAAACATTTTGGATACTCCCATCACGGCATTTATGCGGGGCGTGGAAGAGTCATTCATTATTCAGGTTTTGCACATTTATTTAAAAAACGTCCTATTGAAATGACCTCTTTAGAAAAGTTTAGTGCGGGTAAAACTGTTATTGTCCAAAAATACCAGCACCCCAAATTTACTGGTCGTAAAGTTGTTCGTCGCATGCGCTCACGTATGAAAGAAAACAACTATCATCTGATCTTGAATAACTGCGAACATTTATGTACTTGGGCAATTACTGGCTTAGAAAGTAGCCCTCAAGTCATACGCATGATGAATCGCTTAACCACACTGGGTTACGTAAGCTCTATTATGAGTTATATGAACAGTATGTTGCTGGCGATCACCACGACCTGTTTTGCGCTGGTCTTGTATATCAAGAAAAAATTACGTGACAAAGCCAAACATCGTTTGAAACATTATCGTTTAATGCGTAATCCGATTGAACAGCCAAATAACACTGTAACGAAACCGGATATCACTGATCACAAGACACTTTAATTTCAAATCCATTCTATTTTATAAGTAAGTGCGAGCATTATTCAGTTTCAATTTAAGTTCTCTTTTAACAGTATTTATAAGTTATAAGCGCTTACACAAGATTAAAAAAGCTCAACCGAAGTTGAGCTTTGAGAAGATCTATTTCAAGGACTTTTCACCTGCATCACAGATGAAGTAAAACTTCATCTTCTACGTTTGGGCAAATAAGCTCTATATGACAAAATGAACCGTACCGGGTTTGTCGGAGACTTTTTTATTTAAGTTAGGCCACCTGACCTAACGGGTTAATCTTATCATAGTACATTGCTTCAAACTCAAAAGGCGATACATAACCCAGTGCACTGTGTACACGCTTTTTGTTGAACCAATCTACCCAATTTAATGTCGCAAGTTGTACATCCGCTAAACCTTGCCAATCTGCTTTTAAATATTCAATCACCTCTGTTTTGTATAAGCCATTCACCGTTTCAGCCAAAGCATTATCGTATGAATCACCGGTCGTACCGACTGATGCTCGTAAATTTGCTGCTTCTAAACGATTGGTATAACGAATGGAAAGATATTGCACGCCTCTGTCACTATGATGAATCACGTTCTTTGGCATGCCTCGATCATGCAATGCTTGCTCTAATGCATCGAGCACCATATCTGTATTCATTCGTGTAGATACTTTCCATCCAACAATGGCTCGTGAGAACACATCAATAATAAAGGCGGTATAGACCCAGCCTGAATTTGTTTGAATATACGTGAAGTCAGCGACCCACAGCTGGTCAGGCTGATCAGCACTAAAATTACGTTTCACTAAATCATCTGCCCGTTTTTGGTCATCTCGGTTACGGGTGGTTTGTTTATTCTTACCACGCCAAACACCTTGTATACCTAGCTTTTGCATCAATCGAGCAACTGTACAACGTGCAATCACATAGCCTTCACGTTTCAGTTGTTGCCAGACCTTACGCACACCATACCGACCTGAACTTTCCTTCCAAATTCGTTTAATTTGTTCAGCATGATGAAGGTCATGCAGATCCCGTTTCGCTCGATGTTCTGGATTGTCCGCGAGATCTAAAGTCCGGTAATAGGTTGAAGGTGCGATCGGTAAAATTCTACAAATCGCATCAACACCATATAAGTCTTTATTGTTATGGATGAAATCCACCATTATTTGTGTGGGCGGTCGAGCTCCGCCTGGGCGAAAAAAGCGGCTGCTTTACGTAGAATTTCATTGGCACGCTTTAATTCTTTAATTTCACGTTCCATTTGCTTCATTTTTTCTTGGTCAGATACCTGTTGTACTTTGGCGGGATTTTGTTGATCTAAGTATTTTTGATACCAAACACGTAGTGTTTCAGGAGTACAGCCAATTTTAGGAGCAATTGCGGAAACTGCTGCCCAATTCGATGGATAATCTTTTTCAGATTCAATTAGTAATTGAACCGCTCTTTCTCTAATTTCGGGGGTATAGTTTGGTTTTTTCATCGGAATAGTCTCTCAGAATATTGACTCTCCGACAAACCCGGTACGGTTCAAAAGACGAAATGATTTTTACTTATACTTACTTAGGCTTAAAACTGTCTTTTAAATCCAAAATGCGGTTAAACACGGGTTTGTCGCTTGTATGATCATATTGATCCGCTACAAAATAACCTTCACGTTCAAACTGGAATCGATCTTCGGGTTGCGCTTGTGCTAAAGCAGGCTCAATCACGGCTTGAAGCACATTTAAAGAATCAGGATTTAAGTGCGCCAAGAAATCATCATCGGCATCAGGTGCAGCTTCAGTAAATAAACGGTCATACACACGCACTTCTGCAGCAACCCCTTTACTTGCAGAAACCCAATGTACAACTCCCTTCACTTTACGTCCTTCAGGATTTTTACCTAATGTTTCTGGGTCGATTGAACATTTGAGCTCAATGACTTCACCATTTGCATCTTTAATTACTTCATCGCACTTAATCACGTAAGCATGACGTAAACGTACTTCACCTTCAGGAATTAAGCGTTTAAAGCCTTTTGGTGCAATTTCTTCAAAATCTTTACGATCGATATAAATTTCTTTCGATAACGGAATAATACGCTCTCCCATATCCACATTTGGATGACGTGAATGGGTTAAGTCCATATCTGCTGCTAAGTTGGTTAAAGTCACTTTAAGCGGGTTTAACACTGCCATACCACGTGCAGCGGTATTTTCAAGCGATTGACGAATACAAAACTCAAGCATCGCGACATCGACAATACCATCCGTTTTAGATACACCCACACGCTTACAAAAATCACGTAAACCTTCAGGCGTAAAACCACGACGACGCATACCGACGACAGTTGGCATCCGTGGATCATCCCAACCATTGACATGATTTCCCTCAACCAATTTACGTAATTTACGTTTCGAGGTAATGGTGTAATCAATATTTAAACGGCTTGATTCGTACTGACGTGGAATGGCTTCAGATTTAACTTTATCCACCACCCAATCATAAAATGGACGGTGATCTTGGAATTCCAACGTACACAGTGAATGGGTAATCCCTTCAATCGCATCTGATAACGGATGAGCATAGTCATACATTGGGTACATTTTCCAAGTATCACCGGTTTGATGATGCTCAGAATGTAGTACTCGATATAGAATCGGATCACGCATATGTACATTCGGTGATGCCATATCAATTTTGGCGCGTAATACTGCTTGCCCTTCACCCAATTCGCCATTATTCATTTGAGTAAAACGTGTAAGATTTTCTTCCACACTCACATCACGATAAGGTGAATTTTTTCCGAGCTCTTTGAAATTACCCCGGTTTAATTTAATTTCTTCAGGGCTTTGCAAATCCACATAAGCATCCCCTTGTTGTATCAATTGAATTGCCCATGCATGCAACTGATCAAAATAACTTGACGCATAGCGTGGTTCGCCCTCCCAATGAAAACCCAACCATTTTACATCGTTGGCAATACCGTCCACATATTCTTGTTCTTCTGCATCGGGATTGGTATCGTCAAAACGAAGATTGCATATACCATCAAATTCTTGTGCAATGCCAAAATTTAAACAAATGGCTTTGACATGACCAATATGCAAATAACCATTTGGTTCTGGCGGGAAACGTGTCACCACAGTTTGAGTACGGCCTGCTGCCAAATCTTCACTAATGACCTGACGAACAAAGTCTAAGCCAGGTTGTTGTTCTTGCTGCGCAGCATCGACAGATTGATTTTGAGTTGTCGGGTTATTTGGCAGGGATGAAACAACATCATTTGGCTTCATAGTTGATAAATCACTTCTATAAGATAAAATAGGATAATTAAAACGCTTTCTTGATTTTTTAACAAAGAAAATAACGTTTTTGCTTGCCTTGTAGTTTACAGTTTGCTTATGCTTCTCTCAACCAAAAACCCATGGCTTTTTTGTCCATGATCAGGAGATTATAGAATGAGTTTTCCTCAAGTTGAATTAAACACCAATAAAGGCCGTATTGTGCTTGAACTGAACTCTGAAAAAGCACCTAAAACTGTTGCTAACTTTTTAGAATATGTTCGTGACGGTTTTTATGATGGCGTAATTTTCCACCGTGTTATTGAAAATTTCATGGTTCAAGGTGGTGGAATGGATGAAAACTTCAAAGAAAAAGCCACTCGCGATTCAATCGAAAATGAAGCTGACAATGGCTTAAGCAATGAAATTGGTACAGTGGCAATGGCACGTACACAAGCGCCGCATTCTGCATCTGCACAATTTTTCATTAATGTAAGCAATAACTCTTTCCTAAACCATACGGGTAAAACAGCACAAGGTTGGGGCTATGCAGTGTTTGGTAAAGTGACTGAAGGCCTTGATATTGTTGATGCTATTAAAAGTGTTCGCACAGGCAACCGTGGTTACCACGCTGATGTTCCATTAGAAAATGTTGTGATTGAATCTGCTAAAATTATTTCTGAATAAAAAATCTCCTCTCCGTTTTAAATGAGTTTTCAAGTGCTGCTTTAAAACGGAATAATGAAAATAGATTCCTCATTTATTGAGGAATCTAGAGGGTAAAAAAGGAAATATTGTGACCTATTTGTTTATCGCTGATTTACATTTGTCACCTGAACACCCTCGACTTGTTCGGGGGTTTTTGGATTTATTGGCACACTATCAAAACAAAAATACCCAGCTCTATATTTTAGGTGACTGGTTTAATGCGTGGCTTGGTGATGACTACACTGCCCCATGGCTAGATGACGTGATTAATGCCTTAAAACAGTTCAATCAAACTGGTAATCAAGTTTATTTCCAAGTCGGCAATCGTGACTTTGCTTTAGGTAAGCGTTTTTTAAAACAATTTAATGGTATTTTATTGCCTGATGTTGATATTTTAAAAATAGATAACATTCAAATACGGCTTGAACATGGCGATTTACTCTGTACCGATGATGTGTCCTATCAAAAGTTTCGTAAAATTATTCGTAATCCGCTTCTTTTAGGCTTTATTAAAAGTATGCCGCTCAGTTTCCGTCAGCAATTGGCTAATGGTTTCCGTAAAAAAAGCACAAAAACCAAACGAGTAAAATCCTATGAAATTATGGATGTGAATCAACATGCTGTTGAACAATCACTTCAATCAGTTGATTTATTGATTCATGGACATACGCATCGCCCTGAAATGCACCATGAATTTGGCAAGACTCGTATTGTTTTAGGTGATTGGCGTGAAAACCAAGCACAGATTTTAGAAATTGATCCCCAACAAATACATCAAACCTTAAAATTAAAAACTTGGTCTTACTAAGTAAAAAATAATGCTGTATGTTTACAAAACGATGACCTCCATTTCATTTCAAATACTCAGCCTTAGCTTCTTGATAAGGTATATTTATCATGCCAAAGTCTAATATATGTTCAATTTGTTATAAGCCATTGTCATCTAGCTTCAGGTAGAATAAGACTTATATTTTTCCAGTGGAGTCATGCTTGATGGATCTTTTAAACGTTTCAAAAACTCGCTATACCACCAAAGCTTATGATCCTGATCGAAAAATTCCATCTAAACAGATTACGCGACTATTAGAAGTACTCCGTTTAACACCCTCTTCAATCAATATTCAACCTTGGCATTTTTTTATTGCAGATCATCAAATAGCCAAAGAGCGTATTGCCAAGGCATTGGTCGGCAAATATGCGTATAACGCACCCAAAGTTTTAGATTCGTCCCATACCATTTTATTTTGTACGCAAGCTGATATTAGTGAACAGCATTTAGAAAATCTACTCCAACAAGATGATGCAAGTGGCCGTTTTAAAGACTCAACTGCGAAACAAGGTCAAAAAGACAGTCGCAGTGGTTATGTTGATTATTATCGTAATGAAAAAGGTGATATTCAACGTTGGGCAGAAAATCAAACCTTTATTGCTTTAGGTCAAATTTTACTGGCTGCTGGCATCGAGGGTATTGATGCCACACCGATTGGTGGCTTCGATGAGCAAATTATCAATGATGAACTAAAACTGACAGAAAAAGGTTTAGTACCTTCTGTACTCTTAACACTCGGCTATAGAAGCGAAAGTGATTTCAATGCCAAATTGCCAAAATCACGTCTCAATAAAGAGACTATTTTTACTCAGCTTTAATTAAAGCTATTTAAAATAAAACGGAGTGCAGATCAGATCAAACACTCCGTTTTATGTCAATTTAGGACATATTTCTTACATAATATACAGGTTATACTGCTAAAAAATAAAACAGTAGTGGTTCTTATGTCTGTTCTACCTAAAATGCCAATAAAATTCGAATGCAACGATTGTTGTAAAATCTATATGTATCCATATTCAGTTAAAACCTTAAACGTTTATCCGAAGTGTCCGGGTTGTAAACAAGCAGGTTCAATTTTAGGTACAGCTGAAAAGCTTGATATCATTAAACATCCACGACACTTTTAAAGTCTGTATTTAAACAGATAGCGTATATGCGAGGCAAATAACACTCGCTAAACCAAGTAATAAACCTAAAGCAGTCATCAATTTTAATTTTTCTTTGAAAATCATTAAACCACTGCATGCACCCAAAACAACCACCAGAATATTCATACCTGCAAAAACAATAGCAGGTGTGTCTTTCAATAGCATATGTGCTTTAACATAGAGGGCAATATTAGCAAAATTTAAAACACCTAAACCTAAGCCGGCTATTATATTTTTTGCATGGCCAAAAGTTTTTGATGTGAATAAAATATAAACCAGTGACAAGATAAAAGCACAGATAAACATCAGATTTAACACCACAGCAAATTGAATCCCCAATCCTGTGGTGTATTTGAGCAACACATCAATCAATGCATAACCAAACCAAACTAAAACAAGATAAAACATCGCTTGTTTTGAAGATGCTTTGGCTTTTTGATTACGTTGTTGTGAAAATAGGATACTCAATACAGCCAGAATACCCAGAGCAATTCCAATGATCTTTAAATAATTAAACTGTTCTTGAAAAATAAAAAATGCCGCCAATAAAGATAAAACTACGGATAAACGTTGTGCAATTTCAGTATTGATTATGCCAGCATGGTGCAAAGATTTTGCCAAGCATAAAAAAATACTGGGTAGCAGAATCCCTAAAGCTATAATTAATAACCATGGGGTATGAGAAACTGAAATATGCTGCAAGTCTGGTTTAAACCATAAAAGACACAATAAACTTGCCGATGCATAATTCCACGCAATCATGTGCAGTGCATTGAAACCTTTCGTTTTTGCAAGCTTTAAAAGGATTGAAATCAGTACACTACAACAAGCTGCAGCAAATATAAGTTCCATCTTTTACCTTTTTTAAAAGTGAAATACAAAAAAGCCCACAAGAGTTGCGGGCTTTTGATCATAAATAATTTTTATCGATGATCTTGATAGATCATCATCAAAGATTATTTATAACGATCTACCATTTTCTCTAAAGAGATTGGGCGAATTTTGTCTGCATGACCTGCTGTACCAAACTGGGTATAACGATCTACACAGATTTGTTTCATTGCAACCACTGTTTCTGCAAAGAATTTACGTGGATCGAATTCACTTGGTTTTTCAGCCATCATACGACGCATTGCACCTGTAGATGCCAAACGTAAATCGGTGTCAATATTAATTTTACGCACACCGTGTTTAATTGCTTCAACCAGTTGTTCAACTGGCACACCATAGGTTTCTTTGATGTCGCCGCCGTACTGGTTAATAATCGCCAACCATTCTTGTGGTACAGAGCTTGAACCGTGCATCACAAGATGTGTATTTGGCAATGCCGCATGAATTTCTTTAATGCGGTCAATGGCTAAAATATCACCTGTAGGTGGACGTGTAAATTTATACGCACCGTGGGAAGTCCCTACTGCAATGGCTAAAGCATCAACATTGGTATCTGCAACAAATTGAGTTGCTTCTTCAACTGAAGTTAAAAGTTGGGAATGGTCAAGAACACCTTCTGCACCAACACCATCTTCTTCACCGGCCAAACCTGTTTCAAGGCTACCCAAACAGCCAATCTCACCTTCAACGGAAACGCCACATGCATGCGCCATTTGAACGGTGCGACGTGTTACGTCGACGTTATATTCATAATTTGTCGGAGTTTTGCCATCTGCACCCAATGAACCATCCATCATCACCGATGAAAAGCCCAATTGAATCGAACGTTGACACACATCAGGATCAGTACCATGATCTTGATGCATTACCACGGGAATATGTGGCCACTCTTCAATTGCAGCCAAAATTAAATGACGTAAAAACGGAGCACCTGCATATTTACGAGCACCCGCAGATGCTTGAACAATAACAGGTGAATTCGTTTCGTCTGCGGCTAACATAATTGCGCGCATTTGTTCTAAATTGTTTACGTTAAACGCTGGTACGCCGTAATTGTGTTCACCGGCGTGATCCAAGAGCTGGCGCAATGAGATAAGTGCCATAAAGTCCTCCCAGTTGATGCCCCATATTCTACATGCTGAATCATTTCAATTCAGTAACAAAACACACTATTTTAAAAAAAAGTCCCTGCAAATGCAGGGACTTTTTAAATAATATGAGCAACCTAAGGTGTTACAGCCTCAGAAGCAGCGACTTCTGTGTCTGGAGTTGCTTCATCTGCATCTGCATTCGCAATTTCTGGCGCCACATCTGTGTTGTGTTCATCCAAAATAGGTTGATCAATGGCATCGATAGCAGCTTGTTGTTCTGGTGTAATTTTTTCATTTACTGCCACAGTTTCAGCAGTTTCATTTTTTGGTGCTTCATCTTTTTTTGCACATGCGGTTAAAGCCAAAGGCACAATCAGTAAGGCTGCAAGCGTTAATTTTAAGTTCATCACATTTTCCTAAGACAGGAGATTTAATGAACATAATTTTATTGCAATTATATTTCATTTTCATGACTAAAGTATGTCTATCAAAAAACAAAGGCTGGCCTAAGCCAACCTTATTACTCTTCCAATCTGTTCTACTATCTTATTAGAGATTAAGCACGCTCTAATAATACTGCTACCGCAGGTAAGGTTTTACCTTCTACAAATTCAAGAAAAGCACCACCACCGGTCGAGATATATCCCATTTGGTTAGCGACTTCATATTTGTCAATGGCAGCCAAAGTATCGCCCCCGCCTGCAATAGAGAAACCAGCAGATTCCGCAATCGCTAAAGATAAGGCTTTCGTTCCTTCGCCAAATTGATCGACTTCAAATACACCGACAGGACCATTCCAAAGAATCGTTTTTGAAGTTTTGATAATTTCTGCAAATGCTTTTGCTGTTTCTGGACCAACGTCTAAAATCATATCGTTGTCAGCGACATCAGCAACATTTTTAACGATTGCTTTTGCTTTTGCTAATGAGCCCAAGAAATCACTGAAATCAATTTCAGCTGCATCAGCAACCACAACATCTGTAGGTAATGGAACAGAAACTTTAGCAGCAATGGCTTTAGCTGTATCGATTAAATCATTTTCACACAATGATTTACCAACGTTGTAGCCCGCAGCAGCCAAGAATGTATTGGCAATACCACCGCCCACAATGATTTGATCGCAAATACTAGAAAGCGAAGTCAGTACATCAAGCTTGGTTGAAACTTTTGAACCCGCAACAATAGCCACCATTGGTGATTCAGGGGTCTGAAGTGCACGACCTAAAGCATCTAGTTCCGCGGCAAGTAACGGCCCTGCTGCTGAAACTTGAGCAAAGCGCGCGACACCTTCTGTGGATGCTTCCGCACGATGTGCAGTACCAAAGGCATCCATCACAAATACATCGCAGAGCGCTGCATATTTTTGAGCAAGGTCAGGGTTGTTTTTCTTTTCCCCAACGTTAAAACGTACATTTTCAAGCAATACCACTTGACCAGCCACAACCTGTACGCCGTCTAAATAATCAGTAATTAATTCAACCTTTTGACCTAAAGCTTGCGTCAAATAAGCAGCAACAGGTGCTAAAGATTGTTCGGGTTGAGCTTCACCTTCAACGGGACGACCTAGATGTGAACACACCATTACTGCAGCGCCTTTTTCAATGGCTGCCTTAATAGTTGGAAGCGCAGCGCGTAAACGTGCGTCACTGCTAATCTCACCATTTTTGACAGGCACGTTTAAATCTTCACGGATTAAAACACGCTTAGCGGTTAAATCAAGGTCAGTCATACGCTGAAAATTCATGTATAGCTCTCTTTATAAATATAAAAATCGCCCGATTTTAAATGATTATGTAGAAAAAGGTTAGCTTCTTTTGTATAAAAGCTGTCGAAAGGCAAAGTTTTGATTATGATAGTCAAAAGCCACATTATGATTCAGAATTTATGTCTATTCACCCCGATCCAAAAATCAATCGATTAAATGTTTTAGGCGAATCCTTAGCCAGCTGTTGTTACGCTCCCATTACAGGATATTTTCGCAATGGTTTTTGCCATACTGCCACGACCGATCTCGGTCAACACACCATGTGTGTGCTAATGACTGCCGAATTTCTAAATTATTCGCAGAAAGTAGGTAATGACTTAATTACCCCTTTACCTGAAATCGACTTTCCTGGCTTAGAACCTAGTGATTTTTGGTGTATTTGTGTGACACGCTGGGTAGAAGCATATCAAGCAGGAATTGCTCCTCCAATTAAAATTCATGCCTGCCATCAAGCTGTACTTTCTTATGTACCTATTGATGTACTGATGGACTATGCGGTGTAATCAAAATGTCTCAAATTATTTTGGCTTCAAGTAGTCAAACGCGAAAAGCATTGATGGATCGGCTTTATATTGATTATCAATGTGTAGTGCCTGATATTGACGAGTCACCACACCGTGAAAACCATGCTGATGACTTGGCAAAGCGCTTGGCTTTCGAAAAAGCCAAACAGATTTCTGATCAATATCCCGAAGCGATTGTGATTGGATCTGACCAAGTGGCTTGGCGTGAAGGTGCACCTGATATTTTTATTGGTAAACCTTTAACTCACGAAAAAGCGATTAAGCAGTTACAAGCCAATTCAGATAAAATCGTGTATTTCAGTACTGCTTTAAGCATACAGCAGCAATCTACAGGTTTTGAACAGACCTTGGTTGAACATTATAAAGTCAAATTTCGCAAACTGACCTTAACTGAAATCGAGCGTTATATCCGAATAGATCAGCCTTTAATGTGCGCAGGCAGTTTTAAATGTGAAAGTCTAGGCATTAGTTTATTTGAAAACATGAGTGGACAAGACCAAACCACACTTATGGGTCTGCCCATGATTCAACTTTGCCATATTTTACGTCAATTCAACATTTTAGTTCCTTAATTTTAGGCTTTACCTATGTCTCAAACTTTAGCTGTTTTGGGCGGAATCACCGCTGAACAATTTCTTACCGAATACTGGCAAAAGAAACCGTTACTGGTGCGTAATGCGCTTCCTGAAATTAAAAATCTTTTAGAACCAGCCGATGTAATGGAGCTGGCTTTAGATGAAAATATCAATGCACGATTGATTAAGCAAAAGGACAAAGATCCGAATCATTGGTCAGTAAAATCATCACCTTTAATGAAAGCCGACTTTCAAAAGATGCCAAAACTTTGGACACTTTTAATCCAAGCTGTCGATCATTATTCATTTGATTTGGCCGAACTTTGGAAGAAATTCCCTTTTATTCCACAATGGCGTCGTGATGACATTATGGTGTCTTATGCGCCTAAAGGTGGTTCAGTCGGTAAACATTTTGATTTTTATGATGTATTTCTAGTACAAGGTCATGGACATCGACGTTGGCAGCTTGGACAAATGTGTGATGCAGGCAGTGAAATTGTGGCCGGTCAACCGTTAAAATTATTGCCAGAAATACAAATTCATTTTGATGAAATTTTAACACCGGGTGACTTACTTTATGTACCACCTGGTTTGGCACATTACGGTGTAGCAGAAGATGACTGTTTGACTTATTCTTTTGGCTTTCGCATGCCAAATGTTGCGGAAATGATGGATCGTGTCAGCGATAAATTTGCGGTTGATCAATTACTTAAAAATCCACTCACAGATATTCTGCGTGAAAAAGTGACTTCTGTGGGTCAAATCAATCAAACAGAACTTGAATATTTAAAAACAAAACTCTTGGCGCAATTGCAAAATCCAAACGTGCTTGAAGATGCACTCATGAGCCTGATGTCAGAGTCAAAATACCCTGAAAATATTCCAGAGGCAGAAGCCATTGGTTCAGGTGATTTAGAACAAGCACTTGATCAAGGTTATTCACTGATGCTTGAGCCTGCATCACGTCTGCTCTACACCGAAGTTGAAAGTAAATTGTTGTTTTGGGCGAATGGTGAAGGGATTTGTATTTCTGATGATTTTGCGCCACTTTTAAAACAATTGGCTGATGGCAATTTAATCTTACTCGATGAAAAATTGGCTCGTCCAGAGATGCTAGAAGATATTGTCAATTTACTGAATGAATCAATCTTAATGTTATTGCCTGCTGTAGATACAGAATAAACCATGAATCAAGGGGAAATTATGATTTTCCCCTTGATTCAAATCAATTCTTTATTATTCACGCATATTGCTGCTTTAAGTATTTTACAATTTTTGCAGATTCAAACATTTTCACCCCAGTATTAGGATCAACCAAATAAGGAACCTGAATATCTCTTCCCATAATCTCAATAACTTTTTCGCGCTTACCACCTTTTAACGGCTCATATTTACCGGGTTTCAAACGCAATAATGCGGGACCCATATCCTGCCAACGTTCTTTGGGCACATTGTGAAATATGAATGGTAATTCTAGCTCTGTTAAAACGCCGCGTACCACACGGGTAAACGGACTGGCTTCAAAACCCCATAATTCTAAAAGTTGTGCAGGTGCTTCACGCTGAATGCTTTTCTCATTGATCCAGACACCACGCGCACCATTAATCAATGTTCCTACAAAAGCAACGACAGGGATTTTAGGATAAGTCGAAAATTTTGTCGGTGTTTTTCCAGTCCGTCCATAATGTTTAAACAGATAATGAATGATGTCTTGTGACTCATACATCTCAATACCTGTATTTTTATCTATGAAAAACGGAAATTGTTTTTTCCCCCCTTTTTCTTGCACAACTTTACGGTATTTTTGTCCCCCTTTTGGACAAGGATAAACCTCATAATCCAAATTCAATAGACTCATCACTTCACGTACACGACGGCAAAATGGTGAACCTTCAAATTCATAAAGTTGCAGTGCTTTTTCTGGTTGCTTCGGAAATGCTGTACCGCTTACCCCTCGACCACCTTCAGTGATAGAAGATGCTAGAGCCTGTAATACTTTAATTTGATGCATCACCATTCTGTTATTCCCGTTCAGTTGTGTTTATAAATCGACTAATTTTTCTTTTGCAATCACTATTCCATTATTATCGGCGTAAATATAGTCACCAGAATTAATACTTACTCCACCAAAATATAGTGTTAAATCTACTTCGCCTATGCCTTTTCGATTGCTTTTTTGCGGAATTGCAGCCAATGCATGTATACCTAAATCAAGTTCAGCAATCGCATCCACATCACGCACACAACCATAAATCACAACACCACTCCAGTGATGATTCACTGCAGATTCTGCAATCATGTCGCCCATTAAGGCACAACGCATTGATGCTCCCCCATCCACTACCAACACTTTTCCACGACCATCAGTTGCAAGGAGTTCTTTAACCCGTGAATTGTCTTCAAAGCATTTTACCGTCACCACCTGACCAGCAAAACTTTGACGTGCTCCATAACTTTTAAAAAATTTCCCATCCATAGATGGTGTCACAACCTGAAGATCTTTTTCAGGATGATCATCCAGCAAATCACAGGTTACAAAAGTTTGATCCGACACTCTCCATCTCCTTTATTTTGAATTCTGTATAGCTAAATTATCATAAATTTCAAACTTATCCGTCTGAAACTGTGCCGCTTTGAGCATAGTACGAGCCACTTGCGCTGCTGTCACTGGCTTATATTTAAAAGTATTGGGTACGAAATGCGACAATTTTTGATAAAGTTTTTGCGTCATATCCTCTAAAGTTCGTTGTTCTGAGCGATCACCTAGTAACAAGGAAGGTCTAACAATTGAAACATGTTCCAGTTTCAGATCTTGAATATGATTTTCTAGTTTTCCTTTCACCTTATTGTAAAAAAATTTTGAATCTGCATTGGCACCCATCGCACTAATGAGCAAATAATGCGTAGAGGTTGATTCGAATAAATCGGCAAAATGTGCATTGATTTCATAATCAATATTATAAAATTTTTCTTTTGAACCTGCTTTTTTCAAGGTTGTTCCTAAACAGCTAAATGCATGGCTATAGCCATTTACATCTTCATCGTTTAGCAAAAGAAAATCATCCAGTCTAAATTGTTGCACTTTTTCCAATGTTCGAAGTTGTGCGTCTTCATGGCGGACAACAGCGGTAATTTTTTCACACACCTCAAGTTGATTCAGCTGTTTTAATAGTTCACGACCAACCAAACCAGTCGCACCAATCACAATTACACTTTTAATTGATTTAGTCATTTTTTAAACAATCTCTAAGGGTTATTACCAATCTAGCGCTTTCTCGATCATTTTTCTGCATCTAAAATGTTGTCAAAGTAAGTCAAGACTTGACTTAACCTCATAGTTTAATCACAATATGGCACTTGTTTACGGGCTGGTGATAATTCTTCTGATGAAGGTTTTCAGTTGCAATTTCAGCCCGCCCAGACCAATCTATTTCAAGGAGTGCACGAGTGGCAAACTCTGCTCAAGCTAAAAAACGTGCTCGTCAAAACGTTAAAGCACGCAAACACAACGCAAGCTTACGTTCTATGGTTCGTACTTATCTTAAACGTACAGTAGCTGCAATCGCTGCTGGTGATTATGCTGTTGCTTCAGAAGCATACAAAACTGCAGTACCTGTAATTGATCGTATGGCTGATAAAGGCATCATCCATAAGAACAAAGCTGCTCGTCACAAGAGCCGTTTGAATGCACAAATTAAAGCGTTAGCTAACTAATTTGTTGCATTGAAAAAAGCCCGTTAAGGGCTTTTTTTAGGTCTATATTTTTTCAAATAAAAATAAATGAAATGAATCTTTAAGAAAAATAATCAATATAAGTGTACCTATTTACTTTATTTTTCTAACAATTGAAAATCTCGAATAGAAAGTTCACTGACTTTACCGCGCCAAATCCATTTGAGTTTTGATTCTAAAAATTGATCGCCTTCAAACCAGACAAATAAGCCTTCCATCATTTTGGGCCAGTCTTCTTGGCTAATGCTCTTATGCCCAGAAATAACAGCAATAATCGCCGCTAAAATAGTGTCATGACTGACAGCCAAACTTAAACCAAACTGATTTTGCGGATGTGCGTTATAAATCAGTTCCAATACATCCACCACACCCGAAATTGGGTGTTTCATCCCAGGTAAAGCATTATTCACAAAACTGTTAATAAAACCTAAAGCCCCTTGTTTTCGAAAATAAGGACCTGCTTGTTTAATATCCAATACAAAACTACCTGGCTCGACCAGCAACCCTTGCTCAACAATTTCGATATGATGAGTATTTTGGACAGATGTATTAGAGTCAGCACCTTGAATCATTAAAGCGGCTGTATCTACACAGCGCTGTATCGGACTTGAAATGCAGTGTTGAATACTTCGGTCTGTATTCTCAATTAAATAACATCCCCAAGCCTCTGCTAATTCTCGACCTTGGGAAGTCAATTGTAAATCATAGCCAGCCAAGCCCTGACCCGATACCATTTCACGAATAGAATGACGAGTAAATAAAGTGACAGGGACTTTTGCTTCTGGCAATAAATCAATTGCTTTGAGCATACTTTTAGGAAGGAGGTCTAACGCCATGATGCAGCCAAAAATTAAACATGGTTCGCCATACTATAGCATGTTACAGCGTGGACTTATTCGTTGTTCGCCATAAGTCGCAATGCTTGAAATGCAATATTTTTCATTTCGATAGTCTTAAAAGCGATAAAACCCTTGTTTAATAAGCTGTCTCTTTGATTATATTGAAAATCCTTTCCTTGCAAGCTGACCAGCCCACCACCAATACGCTCAAGTAAACATTGTCCTGCACTGGTATCCCATTCGCTGGTCGGATGGAAACGGGGATAAATATCTATCTTTCCCTCTAAAATCATACAAAATTTATAAGCACTCCCTGCTTTGAATTCAACAATTTCAAATGACTTTTTGAGTATTTTTACATATTTTGCATACTGAGTTTTACCTTGATCACTTTGACTGAGCCCAATTTGAATCGCTGTAGTCGTTGCTTGATCTTCAACATAGCTTCCCCAGCGCTGGTTTTTAATTTCAAACTTTAAAGGCATCCCTTGTTTTGGGCAAATATACAACGTTTGCTCCTCTGGAATGGCTAAAATCGCAAAAATCGTCTGTGTACCCTCAACCAGACTTAAATTAATTGTAAATTCAGTTCGCTTATGCAGAAACTCCTTAGTTCCATCTAGAGGGTCGAGTAACCAAAAAGTTTGCCATTGTTTACGTTGCGTATTATTTCCCTCTTCAGACAAAACTGGAATGTCTGGAAAATTTCTTCGCAATTCTGCTACTATAAATTCATTCACCCGATAATCAGCCTGCGTTACAGGTGAATGGTCACTTTTTTTCTCAATATCAAAAGCAACACCTGAACAATAAGCACGATATTCTGCTCGCAAAATTTCACAGGCCTGTGTCACAATGGGGATCAATTGTAAAATCAAAGCATCTTGTGGTGCTGTTGTTGTTCTAAACATAGATTACCTTTATATGCCAAATAACTTAAAAAAACCGACGATCATTTTCGATATGGACGGTACACTTCTTGACCTTGCCTATGATGATTTCATTTGGAATCACCAACTTCCTACTCGTTATGCAGAAACACATAGCTGTACTTTAGAACAAAGCAGCCAAGCATTATTTCAATTTTATCAAGAACATAATCATACTCTAAACTGGTACTCAACTCGCTTCTGGAGTGCCAAAGTAGGACTCGATACGCTTGCCCTACAACATGAATTTAAACATAAAGTTGCACTACGTAGTGGTTGCATGGAATTACTTGATGCTTTAAAAGCACAGGATTACCCATGCTGGATTGCGACCAATGCTGACTGTGCAGGACTTCAGTTTAAGCTTGAACAAATGCAAATTGCCCATTATTTTGATGTAATAATCAGTAGTGAAAGTATCGGCTACGCCAAAGAGTCAATTGAGTTTTGGCAAAATTTACATACTTTGCATCCCTTTTGTCTAGATTCAGCTTATTTTATAGATGACACAGAAAAAGTACTCAACAGTGCAAAAAAATTTGGTATCGCCAATTTAATTACTATTGCTCAGTCCTCATCTAAAGGGAAGATAAGAGTTGAGAGTGCTTATCCTATTTTAAATCATTTGACTGACTTAATGCAGATGTTAGAACACACTGAGGATATGAAAAAATATGCCTAATTCTTCTCAACAAACTGATGTTGAAAGTATGCGTGTCGATAAATGGTTGTGGGTTGCACGTTTTTTTAAAACGCGTTCCATTTCAAAAGCAGCCATTGAAGGTGGTAAAGTTCACCATAATGGTGAGCGGGTCAAAGTCTCAAAAGAAGTACGTGTCGGTATGGAACTCACTATTCGGCAAGGTTTTGATCAAAAAACTGTGGTCATACAATCGTTATCGGCCATACGTGGCGCAGCACCGATTGCACAACAACTTTATACAGAAACCGAAGTCAGTATTGCACGAAGAGAGTTGCTTGCAACCCAAAGAAAGTTGCATAATCTAGCGCGGCCTGAACATCGACCTGATAAAAAAGATCGTCGGCAAATGAGTAAATTTAAACAAAACAATGATCAGCAATTAGACCAAGACTGGTCTTATAGTCATGATTAATTTAAGCGTCATATTCTGTCGTACCCGACTGAATTGATATAGAACATAAAGAATGAATCTGTCACTATACTGAAGTGGAACACGTTTTAAAGTTACACATCCACTTAAGTTAATAATTTTGTGACATCGCTTTGAGGTTGTGAGATGGATGATAATAAAAGTAAGGCGCTCAATGCTGCCTTAAGCCAAATTGAAAAACAATTTGGTAAAAACACAGTAATGCGTCTAGGTGATAATACCGTACTGGCTGTTGAAGCCGTCTCTACGGGTTCTTTAACACTGGATATTGCACTCGGTATTGGTGGCTTACCTAAAGGTCGTATCGTTGAAATTTACGGGCCTGAATCCTCTGGTAAAACCACAATGACTTTGCAAGCGATTGCAGAATGTCAAAAAGCGGGTGGTACATGCGCTTTCATCGATGCCGAACATGCGCTTGATCCACAATATGCACGTAAGCTTGGTGTAGACCTTGATAACCTTTTAGTTTCTCAACCAGACCACGGTGAGCAGGCACTTGAAATTGCCGACATGTTAGTACGCTCTGGCGCTGTCGATATGATTGTTGTCGATTCCGTTGCTGCCCTTACCCCTCGTGCAGAAATTGAAGGTGAAATGGGCGACTCACACATGGGACTACAGGCCCGTTTGATGAGTCAGGCATTACGTAAAATTACTGGTAATGCAAAACGCTCAAACTGTATGGTGATCTTTATTAACCAAATTCGTATGAAGATTGGTGTAATGTTTGGTAGCCCTGAAACAACAACTGGTGGTAACGCACTTAAATTCTACGCTTCAGTACGTTTAGATATCCGTCGTATTGGTCAAGTGAAAGAAGGTGATGAAATTGTCGGTTCTGAAACACGTGTTAAAGTCGTGAAGAATAAAATGGCACCTCCATTCAAAGAGGCGTTATTCCAAATTCTCTATGGTAAAGGTGTTAATCAACTCGGTGAACTGGTTGATCTTGCTGTGGCTCAAGAACTGGTACAAAAAGCAGGTGCATGGTATTCATATCAAGGCAATAAAATTGGTCAAGGTAAAAACAACGTGATTCGTCACCTTGAGGAAAATCCTCAAATTGCACAAGAACTTGATCGCCTTATTCGCGAGAAACTCTTGACGCCTGTGACTACGCCAATTGAAGAAAAAGATGAAATCGAACCTGATTTACTAGACGCTTAATCACGATTTGTTTTCAAACGCTATCCACCTTAAACTGTAAAACGCCTTGCGAGGCGTTTTTTATTTGATTCAATAGAACCCTATTATGAGCGATCCAAAATTTCCTAAAATGCTTGACTATGATCTACTCAAGCAAGAATTGAATGATTCACACTTAAAGTCAGCAACAGATTCTTCTCTCAACCATCTAGCACCTGAAGCCTTACATTTTGAAGATCACCCGTCAACTAAAGTAGAAGGTCTCACAGGTTCACGTTTACGTTCTTACGCTTTTGCAGTACTTACACGCAAAGAATATTCAAAATCTGAGTTGGTTGAAAAACTGGCTTTGTATGCAGCACATCGAGATGAAGTTTTAAAGCTGGTCGAAGAATTAGCAAAAGAAAATTACCAAAGCGACCAACGTATGGCAGAAACGATGCTGTCGAGTCAAAAACGCAAAGGAAAAGGGCCAAACCGCATAAAACTGGCATTAAAATCAAAAAAAATAGACAGCAGCTTAATTCAAGAAGAATTAAAAGAAACAGATTGGAATGAACAAGCATATCAACTTAAAGTTAAAAAATACGGTACTCAAGTCGAAAAAGAAGCCAAATTAAAAGCCAAACAAATACGTTTTTTGATGTATCGAGGATTTGAAATGGATGCGATTATTAAAGCGATTACAAGAAAAGAAGATGACATTTAGAAAATAGAAAATAGAAAATAGAAAATAGAAAATAGAAAATAGAAAATAGAAAATAGAAAATAGAAAATAGAAAATAGAAAATAGAAAATAGAAAATAGAAAATAGAAAATAGAAAATAGAAAATAGAAAATAGAAAATAGAAAATAAGGATTATTATTTTAGAAACTGGTGGCAACCCCACTAGCAAAACTTCGGCACATCATAGTTCTGTTACCGTTGCTACCTTCCGGTCCTGGCGGGGTTCACAGAGTACAATTGCGAAGCCACCAGCGGGGCTACCATTGCAAGAACAGAGTATAGAGATTTTTAATCAACTTGCAAGTATAGAAGCGACATTTATAATGGCATTGCTTGTGTTTGCTTATTAAAAAAACAATTTGCATTAAAAACGATATTTTATTTATTTTTATGAACTAAATCATTTACTTTAAAACTACGACAACATTGCAAATCTATATTGCATTTCAGGGGATTGACGTCTTTAATGTGGTCATGTCTTTTAAATCGCTATAGCTCTAAAGTTAGGTATTTAGAATGTAGCAATGAATACGAAATGGATATTTTTTATGATACTTAAAAAGCACACATTGTGTGTTGTTGCTCTCATGAGCTCAACTTTACTGTATGCCAATGTGCCGATTGAATCTCGAGGATTAAGCCAAAATAGTACAACTGATGCCAATAGTGTAGCCATAAGCTCTGGCGCTATCACGGCAAATGTTCCTACAAATTTGAATTGGCAAATGATGCAAAAAAATCAGCAATTAGAAAATGATTTACGTGAACTACGGGGTAAAATTGAAGAGCAAGATAATGAAATTGAAAAACTTAAACATGAACTAACTAATCGCTATACAGACTTGGATCAACGATTAGAACTTCTACAACAGAAAATAGATCCAGAACCGACTGCGCCAGAGGAGGAAAACCAACAGGATATTTCTCCCAGTCCAGCAGACGCTAACACCCCAATAGGATCAGGTACAACCTCTACTTCACCAGAGACCGTCTCCACTACTCAGAATGCAACTGAAATGGATAAAGCGGCCTATACTGTAGCACTAGATGCTTACAAGCAAGGTGGAGCAAAAAAAGCCATTGCACCGATGCAAAACTTTATTAAGAACAACCCGAATAGTGTTTATATTAGCAATGCCTATTTTTGGTTAGCAGAGTTTAATTTAGCCATTGAACCGACCAATTATACTGAAGCAAAAAAGAATTATAATATTGTAGCCAACCAATACCCCAATTCCGCTAAAGCAGCACGTGCACTGTATCAACTTTATAATATTGCTAAAGATGTAGACCGAAATACTACACTTTCAAATCAACTCAAAACTAAACTCATTAAAAACTACCCAACCTCAGAAGAGGCTGGATATTTTAAAAAATAAAAAAAAGACACCGAATACGGTGTCTTTTTTTAAATCAAATACTGAGTTAACGTACAATACCACGCTTAGATTGCTCTAAAGAGTCAATTAATAATTGAACCTCAGCAACTTCAGGCAGTATGTCTAGACGAATCTGTTGAAGCGCTTGCTCAGTCGTTAAACCATCTTTATAAATCAGCTTAAATGCTTGGCGAAGACCTTGAATAACATTCTTGGACCAACCCTTACGACGCATTCCTTCCACATTCATAGAAAAAGCATGTGCTGGATTACCAGAAACCATCACATAAGCAGGTACATCTTTTAAAATTAACGAAGCACCACCAATCATGCTGTAAGAATCAATTTTACAGAATTGATGAATACCTGAATTTCCACCGACTACGACATAATCCCCAATATGAACATGCCCAGCCACACCAACATTATTGGCAAAAATATTATGATCACCAATGACACAATCATGTGCGATATGGGTATTCACCATAAGGAGGTTATGACTGCCAATCTTGGTTAAACCTTGGTCTTGGGTAGTACCGCGATGTAAACTGCAATGTTCACGAATACGATTATGATCGCCAATTTCAAGCCATGTTTCTTCGCCAGCATATTTCAAATCTTGACAAATTTCACCCACACTCGAAAATTGAAAAATTTCATTATTTTTTCCAATTTTGGTGTATCCCCCAATCACTACATGTGAATGTAGCTGAGTGCCTTCACCAATCGAAACCTGTGGTCCAACAATAGAATAAGGACCAATTCTTACATCTGCGGCAATAACAGCAGATGGATCAATGATAGCGGTTGGGTGAATTAAATCGTTATTACTCATGCCTGCTCTATTTTTTGATGCGAAACCATAATTTCCGCAGTTGTTGCTACAACACCATCAACAGTAGCAATACAATTATATTTGTAAATGCCACGTTTATGCATTACCAGCTCCGATTTTAAAACGAGTTGGTCACCTGCAACAACCTGTTTTTTAAAACGAACCTTTTCTGCCCCTGCAAAAAGGAATAAAGAACCTTCACTTGGTTTTTCATTATTCATAATAAAACCAAGTATACCAGAGACTTGAGCTAAGGCCTCAACAATTAATACACCTGGCATAATCGGATAGCCTGGGAAATGTCCCTGTAAAAACTCTTCATTAATTGAAACGTTTTTATAACCCACAATCGCATTATCAGTCACATCGACAATACGATCGACCAATAAAAATGGATAGCGGTGAGGTAAATATTCACGAATTTGTTGAATGTGCATTGGCAATTCAGGTTTCGTAAATGCAGCAGTATTCGACTCAGTCATCATATTCTATTTACGCTTAAAAGTTGATTCAAGGGACTCAATTTGAGTCTGCATATGATCAATCCGTTTGAGCAGTTGGGTCAATGGCACATCTGCTAATTGTTTAAAGCGAATTGCAGCACGCTTCCAAGGCAAACTTTCCAACATAGGTGTACCTGAAGAATAGCTTCCTGCTTCGGAAATACTTTTTGTGACCATTGACATTCCCGTTATGGTCACATTATCTGCAATATTAATATGCCCTACTACACCAACACCACCTGCTAAGACACAGTTTTTGCCTATGATCGTGCTTCCTGCAATACCGCATTTGGCAGCTAGCGCAGTATGTGTACCAATTTTAACATTGTGTGCAATTTGCACAAGGTTATCAATAATGACACCATCTTCAAGAATAGTGTCATCCAATGCACCACGATCAATACTACAATTTGACCCAATTCTGACATCATGACCAATTTTAACTGAGCCTAATTGTGCAATCCGATGCCATTTTCCTTGATAAGGTGCAAAACCGAAACCTTCACCACCTATTACAGTATTGGCATGAATACGAACCCGATTCCCTATTTTCGTTTCACCCGTTAAAGTCACATGTGAATCTATGAAACATTGTTGCCCAATTTCGACATCATGATCAATTTTAACGTGCGACTGGATAATCGTTTGCTCACCCACAATACATTTTTCACCAATCACGACAAAGTGTCCAATATATGCACTCTGAGCTATGATTGCTGATGGATGAATTTGTGCAGTATCTTCTATTCCTTTTTGTTCACATTTTTTTTCAAAAACATGTGTCAGAATTGCAAAAGCGAGATAAGGATTCGCAACCACGATAAAATTATGATGATTGCTCAATTGATTTTTCAATGATGCAGTAACAATCAAGGCACCTGCTTTTGAAGCCTGTGCCTGATCTAAATATTTATCCGCGTTTACAAATGCAAGATGTCTTGCTTGAGCTAGATCAAGGCTAGCTAATCCTTCTAGTTGCAAATCAGATTGACCAACAAACTCGCCTTGTACAAGACGAGCAAGATCTTCTAAACAAAATTGTCTATGATTCATTGATTATTTAATAGCATTGACCTTTTGGATCATTTTATCAGTTAAATCATATTTAGGGTCATAAGCAAGCGCGGTATTTTTATTCAAAACACCATCAAAGTTATTTTCTTTACGCAATTGCTCAGCAACTTGTTTCACTTGTCTATCTAAGGTTTGATTCATCACTTGAATTGAAGATTGAACACTCGTCTGCAATGCTTGTTGAATTGAATTAAACTCTTTAAGTTTCGCCTGATATTGAGCGGCCATTTTTTGCTGTTCAGCTTGAGATAAATTGGTGCTCTGTTGCGCACGTGTCTGAATCGCTTCCAACTCTTTGCCTAATTGCTCAAGTTTAGTGGTTTGCGGCTTCATTTTTTGCTGTAAAGAGGTATTTTGTTGTTTCAAATAAGTGCTATTTTCCACAACTTTTTCTAAATCAACAACACCGTAACCTGCAGCATGCACCACAGAGCTACTCGCAATCCCAGCAAAAATCAGAACTGATAATATTTTATTCATTTTAATGTCCTTTTAAATTTTCTAAGGTTGCCACTTAGAAAGTACGACCGATTTCAAACTGGATATTTTTAGTTTCGTCACCAGCTTTATCATTTATTGGGTATGCATAGCTTAGCGAAAGAGGACCAATCATGGTAATCCAAGTAAAGCCTACGCCTACGCTATAACGGAAGTTATCTGCATCAAAACCAAAGTTGTCTTCACAATATTTTTTAGCATCTACACCTGGATCATTCGGTGTTCCTTGTAAGTACAAAGCTCCGCTTGGAATGCTACATTGTGTATCAAATACTTGTGCACCTTCTGCAAAGAGCACAGGACGTATTTGACGTGTCCAATCCCCTTTAAACGGTAAAGGCAAAGCAAGTTCAGCACCAAATTGCACCAAGGCATTTCCGCCTACTTCCTCAGGGTCATAATCTATTTGACGTGACTCATTATAGGTTACGCCTGGATACTTAGGTCCGAGTGTACTATTGTCATAGCCACGAACTGAACCAAAACCACCTGCATAGAAATTTTTATAGAATGGCAGATCATTACCATAACCTAACTTACCGTAACCACGTAAAACAAAGTCATAGGGTAAAGGGAAAAATGCCTGAGCATCATAAGTCAGTTTCTGATATTCAACATCACTGCCTGGTAGTGCAATTTCACCATTCACACGATGAGACATACCTGATGTCGGGAATACAGGGCGGTTTAACGTATTGTATGACCAACCCAAGTTCAAGTTATAAGTTAAAAAATCACCTTTGAATTGATCTTCAAAATCAACCAACCCTACAGCCTGTTGGTTATTATCTAAACATTTATCAGGAGTATCATAACCCTCAGGAGGTGTCGTAGGTCTTTCTTTACCATTAAGTTGATCCAGTGCTGCTTGTGAATATAACGTCGCAATACAAACATCTTGACGAGTATTTGTGGCTTTTCCGCCATTTGCTTTTAAATAGTCACGCACATAGGTTGATACATAAGGACCCGTCGTTACTTCAGTTTGGTCAATATTTAAACCCGCACTAATACTCTGGTTTTCATCAATTGGATAACCAAAGCTAATCCCTCCACCAAAACTGTCTGTGACGTAATTATTAACGTTATAATCATCATCTAACTTGGTTTTGCGGTAATACATGTTGTAACCACGACGCACACCATCAATAGTAAAGTATGGATCAGTGACACTTAAATTATAATAGTCTTGTGTTTCTGAACGAGACAAATCAACTGAAACACTATTCCCTGTACCCAAGAAATTGGTCTGACTTAAACCTGCTTGGAAAGTAATACCGCCACTTTGTGAAAAACCTACAGCAAGTGTACTCGTACCTGAATGTTGTTCTTCAACATTCACATTTAAATCGACCTGATCAGGCACATTTGGAATACGTGCTGGCTTAATATCGACAGTTTTAAAGAAACCTGTACGTTCTAAACGAACTTTTGATAGATCAATTTTTTCGTTACTGGCTAAAGCACCTTCCATTTGACGCATTTCACGACGTAAAACTTCATCTGCCGTTTTAGTGTTGCCCGCAAAATTAATACGACGTACAGTCACCTGTTGCCCTGGATTAATATAATAATTCAAATCAACCAATTTGGTTTCTTTGTTAATCTCGGGAACCATATTCACTTCGGCATAGTAATAACCGGCATTACCATACTTACGTAACAACAATTGCTTAACCGCATTTACTTTTTCTTGAGAATACGTCTCGCCATCTTTATAAATTTGTAAGACTTTTAATTCTTCTGGTTTATAAAGTGCATCACCTAAAAATTTGGTTTGACCAAATTTAAACTCTTCACCTTCTTCAACAGATACTTCGATAAAAATGTTCTTTTTATCTTCACTTAAGTTCAAGTTTGAATTGGTAATATTAAAATTGATATAACCTTTATTCAAATATAAAGCGCGTAGTGCTTCAAGGCTTGCCGCCATTTTTTCACGCGCATAGCGATCATTACGAGTAACAATTGAACTCCATGCACTCTCTTTTACTGCAAAAGCTTGTTTGATTTCACTTTCTTTAAAGACAGTGTTACCAATAATATTGATATCAACAACTTTAGCCGCTTTGCCTTCCACAAACTCAATGCTTAAATCTACGCGATTATTAGGACGAGCTGTAGTCACAACTTTAACATCAGCGTCGTAACGACCTTGCTGCATATATTGTTGTTCAAGTTCAGTTTCTATGGTTTGCAAAGCAGATTTTTTCAAAACCTCGCCTTCCGCAATACCCATTTTTTTCAAACCTTCATCTAAGGCTTCTTTGGGAATAAGTTTATTCCCTTTAAACTCCACCTTAGAAATCAGCGGACGTTCAACCACTGCGAAAACAAGCGTATCTGCATTTTGAGAGACTTTAATATCATCAAACAAGCCAGTGGCATACAAAGCACGAATCGCATTTGCAATAGTCACATCATTGACACGATCACCTGCATTAATGGGCAATACCCCATAAACATTTGCTGGCGTTAAACGGACAAGTCCGTCAATTTTGATATCGCGGACAATGAACTCATCTGCTGCATATACTTTTTGTACTGCTGCCATTGCACTAATAAGCGCCAAAGGCATAAATAAATGTGTGTGCTGCATGCCAGTCTTTTCCGATGTTAATTTATTTCATAGTAACGTTGTTATAAACGCATAAAATCATTGAATAATGCAAGGAGCATCATACTACCGAGCAGTACCATACCAACTTTTAAACCAACCAATTGTATTTGTTCAGAAACAGGTTTACCACGAATCAATTCAATAAAATAGTAAATTAAATGTCCGCCATCAAGCATCGGGATAGGTAATAAATTTAAAATTCCTAAACTTACACTCATTAACGCCATAAAAGAAATAAAGGTTTGCCAACCCATTTCTGCACTTTGTCCAGCCACTTTAGCAATGGTAATTGGACCAGATAAATTATCCAAACCGATTAAACCACGTACCATTTTGACAATCGAGTTCAAAATCATACTTGAAATTTGACCGGTTTTATCAACAGCCATACCGAAAGCTTCAGCAGGATTATACTGAATCGTTTGTTTATAATCCGCAGGAATATTTATTTTCCCAGGAATACTTTGCACACCTAAAACCCCAGAAACATTGCCCATATTGTCACGCTGTGCTTGTGGCATGACTTGCAACTGCATTCTCTGATTTTGGCGTAACACATCTATTTTCAAAAGTTTTTCTGGTGAAGCTTGAATAATCTGTACAACATCAAACCAATCTTTTACTTTCACACCATCAATTGCAAGAATTTGATCGCCTTGTTTCATGCCCTGACGTATTGCCGCACCATCTGCACTTAATTTGGTCGCAATAGCAGGAATATGAGGACGATAAGGAGTAAAACCTAAACTCTCCAACGCAGATTGATTTTGATTTTTAAGAAAATCTTGTATCGGTAATTTAAATGTTTGAATTTGTCCTGCACGGTCAGCTTGAATTTCAATCGAGCCTGTTTCACCTACACGATTCACTAAAGCAAAATTCAGTTTTTCCCATGTTTTAGTTTCATTTCCATCTACTGCGGTAATTTTGTCACCGACCTGCATCTGAACTGAAGCGGCTGGTGTGTTGGGTAACACTTTACCAACACGAGTGTTTAATTGTTCTTGTGTCGGTAAGAATAAGATCCAAAACAACACTACTGCAAAAGCTAAATTGATTAACGGACCTGCCGCTACAATCGCAATTCGTTTCCACGGAGATTGACGATTAAATGCTTTCGGTAAATCTTCTTCCGCAACATTACCTTCGCGCTCATCTAACATTTTGACATAGCCGCCTAAAGGCAAGGCGGACAGCTGATATTGGATACCTGATTTTTTAGATGTCCATTTCAACAGCGTAGGACCAAAACCAATAGAATAAACTAAAACTTTAACGCCTAATTTTCGTGCAACAATATAATGCCCAAACTCATGAATTGCGATGAGAGGCCCAAGCAGAAGAATTGCTGCCATAATAATAAACAAGGCATTCATGCTTTAGCTTCCTGTATTCAGGACAATCTGATCAGCAACAGAACGTGCCAAGAGATCTGCCTGTAAAATGAGTTCAATTGAATTTGCCGCACCATTTTCAACGTGATTTAACGTCTTTTCAACGACCTGCGAAATTTCATCAAATCTAATCGAATGATTCAAGAATGCTGCAACAGCAACTTCATTTGCAGCATTCAAAATAGTCGGTGCCAACCTTCCACTTTGCATCGCTTGACGTGCAAGCTTTAATGCAGGAAACCGAACAGTATCAGGTTCTTGAAAGTCCAAACGATGATTTACAAACAAATCCAGTGCAGGCACATGCGTTTGTATTCGTTCTGGCCACGCCAGTGCATGCGCAATCGGCGTACACATATCAGGATTGCCCATTTGTGCCAAAGTCGAACCATCCACATATTGAACCATGGAATGGATAATACTCTGTGGATGCACCACTACTGTTACAAACTGTTCTGAAATTGCAAACAAGTGGCAAGCTTCAATCAACTCTAAACCTTTGTTCATCAATGTAGCCGAGTCAACAGAAATTTTTTGACCCATCGACCAATTTGGATGCTTACATGCTTGTGCAGGCGTAACATTTTTTAATTGATCTAAATCATAATGCAAAAATGGGCCACCCGAGGCAGTCAATAAAATTTGTGCAACCCCCTTTTGAGGTTGTCCATTCCGCTCTGCCTGTAAATAACCTTCAGGTAAACACTGAAAAATTGCATTGTGTTCAGAATCGACTGGAAGTAATACAGCGTGATGATCTCGCGCAGCTTGCATCATGATATCGCCAGACATCACAAGCGCTTCTTTATTGGCCAGTAAAACACGTTTTCCCGATTTTACTGCTGCCAATGTGGGCAACAAGCCAGCTGCACCCACAATGGCCGCCATTACCACATCTACATCTGAATGTTCAGCAACAGCAATTAAGCCAGCTTCATCAGTCAAAATTTCAATATGATTCAGATGCTGATTTTTGAAATATTGTCGCAGTTCATCTACTTTATTGGATGGAATAACTACCACTTGTGGATGATACTGTTTGCATATTTCAACCAATTCTAAAATTCGGCTGTATGCCGTCACCGCAAATACAGAATACTTTTCAGGATGCTGTTGCAGAATTTTTAAGGTACTTTGACCAATTGAACCCGTAGCACCTAATATACAAACAGATTGTGACATCTATAAATCTACACCAATAAGTTTTAAAACATACATGCTTGCAGCAAAAATTGGAGCAGCAGCCAGCAGTGAGTCTATACGATCCAATACCCCACCATGTCCTGGTAAGATACGACCTGAATCTTTAATTCCCGAGCGGCGCTTCAGCATAGATTCAAATAAATCACCCAAGACAGAGCTAAATACTGTCACAACCGACAAAATCAGGAATAATAAATGCTGAGCCAACGTTAAATTTAAATATAAAACTTCAACAGCCACCACGATCAACATTGCAGTAAACACACCACCGTATAGACCTTCTAAAGATTTATTTGGACTGACATTGGGAGCAAGCTTTCTTTTACCAAACTTACGGCCAACAAAATATGCACCACTGTCCGCACCCCATACCAGTAAAAACAGGTACATGAGCCACCAAGGCGAACTTTGCCATACAGAAAAAATTGCAGTCACTGCGGCTGAAATTAAGATAAAACCTAAAATATTCAGTGTTGAATTATACCAACCATCATAATTTGGATAAGATTTAACCCATACAATACTTAAAAGCCAAGACAATATCGAAGCGGACCAAAGCAATAAAGCAATGTCATTAAAATATAATGCTAAGGCTGCTAGAGCTGCCGTTGCAGCACCATACATCCACGCAATAGGTTTAACAGGATTTTTATTTTTTCTTGGCATAAGTTTAAACCACTCATACCCCGCCACCCCTGCGGCTACAATCATCAGCATAAACATTGGATACTGAGACTGTGTAGCAAACATACAACTCAGCACGACTGCTACCAATACCAATGCGGTTATAATCCGCTCTAACATGTATTAATTCTCAATTTTCTTTTGTTGGAGTTGCTCTGAGGTTTTCCCAAAACGACGTTCTCGCCCAGCAAAAACTGCTAGCGCATCATCGAATTCTTCAACTGTAAACTCAGGCCATAACGTTTGGCTAAAATATAGCTCAGCATATGCTGCTTGCCAAAGTAAAAAGTTCGATAAGCGGAAATCACCACCGGTACGAATCAGTAAATCTACAGCAGGTAAATCTGCCATACTTACATGTTGCCCAAAAAGCTCAACATTTATATCTTCAACAGCAACTTTATTTGCCACAACCTTAAGTGCAATTTGTTGCGCAGCATGTGCAATATCCCACATACCACCATAACTAATAGCAATGGTTAAAGTCATGCTATCGAAATTAGCAGTCCTTTGTTCAGCTTGCAACATTAACTCACACAAATGCGCAGATAAACGAGAACGATCACCAATAAAACGTAAAGCTATATTGAATTTTTCCATTCTAGGCAATTGCTCTAAAATAGTTTCTTCCAATAACGCCATGAGTAAATCGACCTCAAATTGAGGTCGATTCCAGTTTTCACTGGAAAATGCAAAAACAGTTAACGCCTGTATTTGATTTTTTCTACAGTGTTCAACAATCGGGTCAAGGACATTTTTCCCTTCACGATGGCCATCACCTTTCTGCATTTGCATTTTTTTAGCAAAACGATTGTTGCCATCCATAATGATGGCAACATGTTTTGGAAGATGCGAATTATCTTCTGATGCGGTCATTCAATGTTAGACCTTCATCAATTCAGCTTCTTTTGCAGCAAGACGTTTATCAACTTCAGCTACAAATTTATCCGTAATTTTTTGAATATCATCTGCCGCACGACGATCATCATCTTCAGAGATTTCTTTGTCTTTAAGCAAAGATTTGATATCACCCAATACATCACGGCGAATATTACGAATCGCAACTTTGGCATTTTCAGCCTCATTACGTGCAACTTTTTGCATGTCACGACGTGTTTCTTCAGTGAGAGCAGGCATAGGTACACGAATTGCGTCAGCAGTAATAGGATTTAAGCCTAAACCTGCTTCACGAATTGCTTTGTCAATTGCTGAAACCATATTACGTTCAAATGGCTGTATCACCAAAGTACGAGCGTCTTCAAGACCCACATTTGCCACTTGATTTAAAGGCACGTCAGAGCCATAGTAAGGAACCATCACCCCATTAAGTATAGAGGGATTTGCACGGCCAGTACGAACTTTAGCAAAACCTTGCTCTAAAGAGTCTAAAGTCTTGTTCATACGGTCTTCACTGTCTTTTTTAAGATCGTTAATCATATGATCTTCCTTACTGAATTCTAAGAAATGTAATTACTAAATAATGTGTAGTATAAAGAGCTTTGGAGTTCACGTACATTAGTTCGTAACGTGAGTCCCTTCTTTTTCACCCATGACCACTGAAAGCAATGAGCCTGATTTATTCATATCGAATACTTGTAGCGGTACATTATGATCACGACACAAACAAATTGCGGTTAAATCCATGATGCCTAATTTTTCATCTAGAACCTGATCAAATGTCAGTGTTTCATACTTCACTGCATCATCATATTTGCTCGGATCTTTATTATAAACACCATCAACTTTAGTGGCTTTCAAAATTAAGTTAGCCTCAATTTCAATACCACGTAAGCAAGCTGCTGTATCCGTGGTAAAAAACGGATTACCCGTTCCTGCCACAAATACGCAGACTTCGCCTTGAGTTAAATGACGAATCGCATCACGACTTGAATAAGACTCAACAACTGCACCAATGGGAAGTGCCGACATTAAACGGGTCTTAATATTACGACGGACTAAGGCATCTCGCAAAGCCAAGCCATTCATTACAGTGGCAAGCATCCCCATTTGGTCACCCGTTACACGACCAACTAAGCCGTCTTTTTGCAACTGACTCCCACGATACAAATTACCACCACCAACGACAATACCGACTTGAACACCCAAACCAACCAAATGTGCAATCGCTAAAGACATTTGATCAAGCACCATCGCATCAATCCCCATATCTTTATTGCCTGCCAGGGCTTCACCAGACAGTTTCAATAAAATACGTTCATAACGGGGCTTTTTTGAATCCAACATTAGGAATCTCCGAATCTTCCAATATCTAAAATTTTTTTTGCATACTTCAATAACAGATTAAGCCGACTTAATCCGAATTAACTTGGCATATAAATCATATTCATCTGCATCAGTAATTTCGACTTCGAGTAAATCACCAGATTTAATTTGACTTTTATCAATATCTTCTACAAAAACATTACCATCAATTTCAGGCGCATCCGCATAAGAACGTGCAATCGCCACTGGAAATTCATCTTCCAGACCATCGACCAATACAGTCATGGTTTGACCAATACGTTTTTGTAATTTTGCTGCTGAAATTTCTTGCTGCACTTGCATGAAGCGTTCATAACGATCTTGTTTAATGTCTTCAGGGACATGATCTGGCAAATCGTTGGCTGTTGCGCCCTCTACAGGTGAATAGGTAAAACAACCAACTCGGTCAAGCTGAGCTTCTTTGAGCCACTCTAATAGAATTTGGAAATCTTCTTCAGTTTCACCAGGGAAACCCACAACAAATGTGGAACGTAGCACCAAATCCGGACATTTTTCGCGCCACAATTTCAGACGCTCCAATGTATTTTCACTATGAGCTGGTCGTTTCATCAATTTTAGGATGCGTGGACTGGCGTGCTGAAAAGGAATATCTAGATAAGGCAATATTTTACCTTGTGCCATTAAATCAATCACAGCATCCACATGTGGATAAGGATAGACATAATGCAAACGTACCCAAACCCCTAACTGACCGAGTGCTTCACACATGTCATAGAATTTGGTTTTAACAGGCTGACCATTCCAAAAATCGAGTTTGTATTTGGTATCTAGGCCATAGGCAGAAGTATCCTGAGAAATGACAAGCACTTCTTTTACACCTGCATTTTTTAATGCTTGTGCTTCGCTTAAAACTGAACCTACAGGACGAGAAACCAAATCGCCACGCATACTTGGAATAATACAGAATGTACAACGATGGTTGCAGCCTTCCGATATTTTTAAATAGGCATAATGTTTAGGCGTTAAACGAATTCCCTGTTCAGGAACAAGGTCAATAAAAGGATTGTGCTTTGGTGGTTCAGGTACGTACTGATGTACGGCCTCCATCACTTCTTGATATGCTGCTGCACCTGTAACCTTAAGAACACTAGGATGCATTTTGCGAATCTTGTCTTCATCTTTACCCAAACACCCTGTCACGATGACGCGACCATTCGCACTAATGGCTTCGCCAATCGCGTCTAAAGACTCTTGTACTGCAGATTCAATAAAACCACATGTATTGACAACAACCAAATCGGCACCGTCATAATCCGATGCAACATCATAACCTTCAGTTTTTAACTGAGTTAAAATTCGTTCAGAATCTACCAACGCCTTAGGACAACCTAAAGAAACAAAACCGACTTTGGGGGACTTCATGAATCTACACTCCACTATAATGCGCATATTGTATGTCTTTTCCGTACATATGAATAGGTGGAATGCCGACTCTTTGCGTAACGCACCAAAATACATCCAATTTTTTACACATTTCCTTGTGCGCACTATTTTGGTTCAATAATATTTTGAATTGATTTACTATGAGATGTGTTTCTGCAATCAAATAACAAAAAAGCGCATTTTTCTCTTCATAATTTTTTTATTTATACCGATAGTTAAAGTTGGCGTGCATTTTGCTTTATTTTGACAATGCTTAATGCGTTGAATGTCCCATAACAGGGAGAAATAATCAAAAATGCAGCTGCCATTGCGCTATTTTAATACAGGATAATTTCATCAATGGATCAACCCGTCGCGATCGACTACCGCCTTTTAGTGGATAATTTAACGACTGCTATTTTACTGGTTGATGGGCAACTTAATGTTTTTTATTTAAACTCTTCATGTGAATCATTATTTGACATTAGTCTGCTACGCGCATCAGGCCAGCCTGTTTTAAATTTGCTGCATATGGCCAATGATGAGTTCAATACCCAAGAAGCGCTATTGAATACTTTTAATACGGGACAACCTTACACACGACGCGAAGCAACCATTCGCGTAAATTTCAAAGATATCCATGTGGATTATACTGTTTCACAAATTAATGCAGAAAAATCCTACCACCCACTTTTATTGATTGAACTTGATCAAATTGATCGAATGTTAAAAATCTCTAAAGAAGAAAACCTCATTCAGCAACACCAAGTGGCGAGGCAACTTATTCGCGGTGTTGCACATGAAATTAAAAATCCTTTAGGCGGTATTCGCGGTGCAACCCAATTACTGGCACGTAGCTTAAATGATCCGCAGTACGAAGAATTTACCGACATTATTATTAGCGAAGTAGATCGTTTAAGAAATTTAGCCGATACCATGCTCGGTTCGCGCCAATTACCCAGTTACGAATTAGTCAATGTACACGAACCTTTAGAACGTGTTCGCTCACTGGTGACCAATCAAACCAAAAAGAAAATTAAAATTACTCGCGATTATGATTTGTCTTTACCCGATGTACTGGCAGATCGAGACCAACTGATTCAGGTCATGCTCAATATTAGTGTCAATGCAGTTCAAGCCATGACAGAAAATAAAGAATTCTTTATCGACCATCAGCCTGAATTAATCTTAAGAACGCGTATTCAACGATTAGTCACCATTAATGGCGTATTAAAACGATCTGTAGTTCGTATCGATATTGAAGATAATGGCCCAGGCGTACCAGAAGAAATATTAGAATCAGTGTTTTATCCTCTTGTTACTGGACGCGCTAAAGGCACAGGCCTAGGTTTAAGCATTGCACAAAATATTATGCATCAACATGGTGGAATGATTGAATGTCAATCCATTCCAGAAAAAACAATATTTAGCTTATATTTACCTTGGGAGGCGAGTCATGTCGCGAAATAAAATATGGGTCATTGATGATGACCGTGCCATGCGTTGGGTACTCGAAAAAACATTCAAAGAAGAAGGTTTTGAGGTTACCAGTTTTGAAGAAGCACAATCTGCGCTTGATCAAATGAATACAGAGTTACCCGATGTCATTTTAACTGACATTCGCATGCCCGGTATCGACGGTCTTACATTTTTAGGAAAAGTTAAAGCCAGTCATCCAGAACTTCCTGTGATTATCATGACCGCACATTCTGACTTAGAATCTGCTGTATCGAGCTATCAAACAGGTGCATTTGAGTACCTACCTAAACCATTTGATATTGATGAAGCTTTAGCACTAGTCAATCGTGCTATTTTACATATTGCCAAATTACAACAACAAGAATCCGCCAAAACTGCCCCACCAATTCAATCCACTGAAATTATTGGTGAATCTCCTGCTATGCAAGAGGTTTTTCGTGCAATCGGTCGCCTGTCCCAATCTCATATTACCGTACTTATTAATGGCGAATCTGGAACAGGTAAAGAATTGGTCGCGCATGCGCTACACCGCCATTCACCACGTGGCAGCAAACCTTTTATTGCCCTGAATATGGCAGCCATTCCTAAAGACTTGATTGAAACTGAACTTTTCGGGCATGAGAAAGGTGCTTTTACAGGTGCAAATTCGCAGCGCCAAGGTCGTTTTGAACAGGCCAATGGTGGTACGTTATTCCTAGATGAAATTGGCGACATGCCATTTGAAACCCAAACCCGTTTGCTCCGAGTTTTGGCCGATGGCGAGTTTTACCGTGTTGGCGGACATATCCCTGTCAGAGTAGATGTGCGTATTGTTGCAGCAACTCATCAGGATTTAGAAAAATTGGTGAATGACGGTCGTTTCCGTGAAGACTTGTATCATCGCTTAAATGTCATTCGCATTCATATCCCGAAACTCGCGCATCGTAGTGAAGACATTCCGATGCTGGCGCAGCATTTCTTGGCACGTGCAGGTAAAGAACTGGGTGTAAATGCTAAAATTTTACGCTTAGAAACCCAAGAATATATGAAACAATTGCCTTGGCAAGGTAACGTGCGCCAACTAGAAAACACCTGTCGTTGGCTTACGGTCATGATTACAGGTCGTGAAGTCTATCCAGAAGACTTACCGTCGGAGTTAAAACAACTTCCGATTCAGCGCTCAGGCGATGAAGCACAAGTACAGAATAGTTTTGATCGAGTGTCTTTGCATCATTGGGATGAATTATTAAATCAATGGGCAATACAAAAGCTTAAAAATGGTGAAATGAAGATTCTTGATATTGCAACACCCATGTTTGAACGCACACTCATTACTGCTGCACTGCAACAAACCCGTGGCCGTAAACGTCATGCTGCTGAACTTTTAGGTTGGGGAAGAAACACCTTAACCAGAAAGCTGAAGGAGTTGGGTATGGACACTGTAGATGATGATACTGAAGAAGAAGTAGAAAGCTAACTTTATAAAGAAAAGCTCCTATTGGAGCTTTTCTTTTTTGCGTTGTCTATTTAAGCGGTAAAACCAATGTAGCGAAAATACCCTTGTGCGCCCAAATCTGATTTAAAAATCAAATAATTCGGATATGTTGATTGAGTAATTTCTGCAAACATATTCACCTGATCATCATGGGCATGCAAATCATCCACAGAACGCTGCATAGTTTGTTCAAAATCATCAGTTATATATTCAAAACCAATATCCATAGCAATAAACAAGGTATGTTCACACGGTTGAATATATTGCTCTTGTATCCAATCAATCACATTTTGCTGACAATGTGGGCAAGCGATATTATCAACTGCCGAAATAGATAAGGGAATAATTTGATAAGCCATTTAGTATTCGTCTGTTTTGCTATAGTGTCATTTTAGCAAATTTTTAGATTGGTTTATTTTGCACATCACATTTTTTAAAATAAAAAAATTTAAGGAAAAAAGATCAAGCTTCCATAATATTTAACTTTTACATTCAGTATTTGTCACTACGTGTAGATGTTTAAATAGAATGACAAGCATGATGTTCAAGCTAAAATTAAATTATAAAAGCCCACATGAAGTGGGCTTTTAACATCATCAAACCAAACTAAAATTATGCTGATTTTTTCGTTTGTGCATTCTTACGAATGGTAATCATAATCAATTGCACCGCAGCAGGCGTAACACCTGGAATACGATTTGCTTGCGCTAAAGTTTCAGGACGCACATCTTTTAACTTTAAAGTAATTTCACGTGATAAACCTGAAACAATATCATAATCAAAATCAACAGGAATTTTTGTGTCTTCCAGACGCTTCATCTGAGCCACATCTTCATGCTGACGGTTGATATAACCTGCATACTTCACTGCAATTTCAATTTGCTCACCCACAAACGGGGTTACTTCAGAATCTGTCAATTCTGCAATTTGAGCAAAATTGATATTTGGACGCTTCAATAAATCAATCGCAGAGCATTCTTTAGAAAGATCTGCCCCTGTCATTTCTACGAACTTCTTGCCCATTGGATTGTTGGGTGCAGCCCAAAGATGCTGTAAACGCCCCGTTTCTTTCTCTACTGCTTCCATTTTTTCACAATAAGATGCCCAACGCGTGTCATCGACCAGTCCAAGTTCACGCCCGATTGTCGTTAAACGCTGATCTGCATTATCTTCACGTAACATCAAACGATATTCGGCACGTGAGGTAAACATACGGTATGGCTCTTTGGTTCCCAGTGTAATTAAATCATCCACCAAGACACCCATATAGGCTTCATCACGTTTTGGTGTCCATTGCTCTTGATCCCATGCACGACGTGCTGCATTTAAACCAGCCAACAAACCTTGTGCACCCGCCTCTTCGTAACCTGTGGTGCCATTAATTTGACCGGCAAAATAAAGGTTATGAATGGCTTTGGTTTCAAGCGAAAATTTTAACGCTTGTGGATTAAAATAATCATACTCAATGGCATAACCTGGACGAAGAATATGTGCATTCTCCATACCACGAATTGAACGGACCAATTCAAACTGCACATCGAACGGCAAAGAAGTTGAAATACCATTTGGATAAAGTTCGTGCGTATCTAAACCTTCAGGTTCCAAGAAAATCTGATGCGAATTTTTATCAGCAAAACGATGAATTTTATCTTCAATTGATGGACAATAACGCGGCCCAACCCCTTCGATCACACCGGTATACATCGGTGAACGATCTAAACCACCACGAATAATGTCATGGGTACGCTCATTGGTATGCGTGATATAGCAATTCACCTGCTCAGGGTGCATAGAAGCATCCCCCATGAACGACATAACAGGTGACGGAAAATCACCCGGTTGAGCGGTCATGACTGAAAAATCAACTGAACGCGCATCAATACGTGGTGGTGTACCCGTTTTTAAACGACCAACTGGCAAATTCAATTCACGTAAACGAGCAGCCAAAGAAATAGATGGCGGATCACCCGCACGACCACCACTCGATTTTTCAAGCCCCACATGAATTACCCCACCCAAGAAAGTTCCTGTCGTTAAAACGACAGTTTTTGCCTCGAAGCGAATACCCATTTGAGTGACTACACCTTTGACAGTATCACCCTCAACAATCAAATCGTCTGCTGATTGTTGAAAAATATCTAAGTTGGCTTGATTTTCTAAAGTTTCACGAATTGCTGCTTTAAAACGCACACGATCTGCTTGTGCACGGGTAGCGCGAACTGCCGCACCTTTGCGTGAATTCAAAATACGAAATTGAATACCACCTTTATCGGCAGCCAATGCCATAGCGCCGCCTAAAGCATCAATTTCACGAACTAAATGCGATTTACCAATACCACCAATTGCTGGGTTACAGCTCATTTGCCCTAAAGTCTCAATGTTGTGAGTTAGGAGCAATGTCTGTCGACCCATACGTGCCGCAGCAAGCGCTGCTTCAGTACCTGCGTGACCGCCACCGATAACAATGACATCGTAAACTTTAGGATAATGCATAATGGTTTGAGAGATAAAAAGGAATGACAGAACATTATATCAAAATTGATCAACTGAGGTGGATAAAATACGACGATTTTATCATGTCTTAAATGGCGTCAATCTCTTGCTTAAACATTGCAATGTAAGTCTAGTTTGCAAAGTAACCATAAAAATTAAACATTTAATGAATAATATTTACTTGATTGGTCTTGTTTTATTCTGGTTATTTTTTACTCTATAGGTTGGTTACATTACAAACAAAGGTATAAAAGATGAATAACAATGCTTTTCTTTCGATCATCCTCTGTAGTCTATGTCTCACTCCTTTTGCTACCCAAGCAAATGACAAAGTAGAAACCACTTATAACGCGCAAAAATATCAACAAGTCTGTAAAGGCAAAACTCAAGGTGCTCAAGTCAGTTTTGCACATCGAGGAATTATATGGAATGGCACCTGTGAACCACAATTTTTCTCTTCATCAAAAAATAGCGCGATTAAAGGTGATGAAGCCGAGCTCAGCAGCACTTGTAGTGCTGATATGAATGCTAAAATGGCAAACATAAATGGTAAAGAAATCAAAGGGAAATGCGCCTTAGGCTTTATGCCACCCCAGCCCCAGATGCAAAGCCCATCGATGCAATCACAACCTACTAGGCAGTCTCCAACAGCGATGTAAACGCATTACATTTTAATTCAATTGATATTTACTTAGCGTAAATACTTGACGGGTAAACAATTAAATTTTTACCCGTTTTTTTATGCAGAATAAATAGCGCCTTAAAATTAATTTTGTTCTAAAAACCAACATCCGAATTAAAGATAAAGAAAAAAATATTCAATACAACTTATAAAAAACTTTACTTTTAAACAGCCATACTCTTAGTCTTTATAAATTCTAAAATTCATCTAATATTTTCAAATTTTAATTTTATAAGCTATATATAGGATTGAAATTAAAAAAATTAAACAAAAAATAAATTAAGGATTAGGAAAATCAATATGGATTCTGGAATTATTACTCTCTTATTACCTTTAGCTCTGGCAATTGTTATGGCTGGGCTTGGTTTAGAACTCACACTCAAAGATTTCGCTCGTGTGACCAAACATCCTAAAGCTGTATTTTTAGCACTTTTTTGCCAACTTGTAGTTTTAGTCGGAGTCGCGTTTTTAATTTGTAAGTTATTTCAGCTCCCTCCACTTCTAGCTGTTGGTCTCATGTTGCTCGCAGCCTCACCAGGAGGAGCAACAGCAAATTTATTTAGCTATCTTTATAAAGGAGATATTGCTCTCAATATTTCCTTAACCGCAGTAAATGCCATTTTGTCTGCATTTACTTTACCTTTGATTGTAAATTTTGCTGTTATTCACTTTATGAATAATGGTGACGGCATGGGCTTACAATTTGCAAAAGTAATTCAAGTGTTCATTATTATTTTTGTCCCTGTGTGTATCGGCATGTTGATTCGCCGCTACTCCCCATCTATTGCAACCAAGCTACAACGTCCTACTAAAATTTTTGCGATTGTATTTTTAATTGCAATTGTCTGTGGCGCAATATTTCAAGAACGAGAGAATATTTTAGGTTATTTTGCACAAGTGGGTCTAGCAACCGCTGTATTTTGTGTGGCAAGTTTAGCCATCGGTTATTTCGTCCCTCGCTGGGCTGGAGTAAGTTCATTTCAAGCACGCGCTTGTGCTTTTGAAATTGGGATACATAACAGCACGCTGTCTTTGACAATAGCACTGACCATTATGGCCAGTACAACCATTGCAATTCCTGCGGCTGTGTATTCAATTTTTATGTATTTTTTTGCAGTCATCTTTGGCCTGCTATTGAATAAGTATGCACCGCAACCTGCAACCACCTAAACTAGATTTTTACCTAAAAAGACCTACCATTAGGTCTTTTTATTTTTTACTGGTTTTATGAAAATATAGTGGTTTAAGTACAACTTCCGCTACAATGGCATTTTTAAAAACATCAATTTAGGTTATTTCTGTGAAGTGGTTACAAATTCATATTACTGTTGAACAAGCTCAAGTCGATTTTACCGAAACCTTATTAAGCTCACTGGGTGCAGTGAGTGTAACTTTAGACGATGCTGAAAATCAGGACTTGCTTGAGCCACTTCCAGGAGAAACTCCACTGTGGAATAAAGTTATTGTTACTGGTATTTATGCTCAAGAAGAAGATGAAGAAATTGACGTAAATGCCCTAACAACCTTTATTACTGCACAAATGCCCGATACACCCTTGCGTTATGACTTCCTTGAAGATCAAGAATGGGAACGAACATGGATGGATGCCTACAAGCCTATTCAAATCGCTGAGAAATACTGGATTGTGCCTGAATGGATGCAAGCACCTGAACCAGATGCAGTTAATATTAAACTGGATCCCGGTTTAGCCTTCGGTACAGGTAATCATGCGAGTACTTTCCTCTGCTTACAATGGCTTGGGAAAATTAACCTTAAAGATAAAATTGTCATCGATTATGGTTGTGGTTCTGGTATTTTAGGCGTAGCTGCACTGTTATTAGGTGCTAAAAAAGTCTATGCCACCGATATTGACCCGCAAGCAGTTTTGGCAACCAAACAAAATGCCGAATTAAATGGTGTACTTGAACATTTATATGTAGGTTTACCCGAAGAGTTTAATATTGAATTTAACCATCAAAAAGCAGATGTGTTTGTGGCCAACATTCTGGCTGGCCCACTTATGGCACTTGCGCCTGAGTTCTCAACTTTAATAAAATCTGAGGGAGAGTTCGCACTTGCTGGCATATTAGAAGAGCAAGTTACTGATGTTTCTGCTGTTTATTCACAGTTTTTTGATATAATAGAAGTCGAAAAACGTGAAGAACAGTGGTGCCGAATTTCGGGAAAACGCCAAAACATCCTTTAATTTCTGAATAGATCATGAGCGAAAAACAAACCTATTGCCCGAATTGTTTGACTAAATACAAGGTCTCTGTAGAACAACTCACAATCGCGCGGGGGATGGTTTGTTGCGCAAAATGTTCAACCAACTTTAATGCATTAACTCACTTAGTCGTAGAGAAAAATCAAAATTTCTCTACCACTAAAGACTCTCTATCTGTCAGTTCAATCCAGAAAAACATGCCAACAATGGCAACAACAGGATCGCTTCTGATAGATTTATCGACACCCGAACAACATTTATTGGATATTTTTAATCGTAAGGTAGAAAATTCAAATATTGATTTAAAAACGTATTTGAACAATTTGAATTACTTCAGTACAGAACCCATTCGAAATTATCCAATCATGAATTGGGATGAGACATCTGAAAATAATAAAAAACACAGCACACGCTATTATGTAATATGGCTATTCGTTAATTTATCTTTAATTGGTTTACTGGTTTTTCAATTTTTTTGGTTTAACCCTAAAGTTTTCAACAATAGTCCCGCATTGGGCGTCTTATTGAATCAAGTATGCCAACCTATTAATTGCTCTATCATGGATGATAATTATCAGTTACTGGCCACCAAAAAAGTTAAGCTAGAGCCAATTGCCGATCGTAGAATTCAATTGACAGGCGAACTGGTTAATTATCATACAAAAAGCTTATCACTGCCTATTTTGAAAATTAATTTGAAAAAAAAAGGTAAAGTCGTTTCATCTTACTCATTGAACGCTTCGGAATACTTGACGACTAGCTTGCATGGAATTCAGAGAATCCCTCAAAACAGTCCTTTCAAATTTAAGTTTAAGCTTCCAGTCGCACGTGAAAGTTTCGATAATTATAATTTAGAAATAATTCCACCGTAATATTGATAAAAATTATTAAAAAAATAAAAAAAAATAAAAAAAATGTAGTTTTCTTGCTCACTTTTTCTTAGACAATGCTATCATACGCGCCACGAAAGCTTTGTGCTGCAAACTCCTCGCTATTTTCACAACAAATATAGTCTAGCTGATGCGCTTTATTTTTATTAATGCGTATTGAGTAGATTTTTTGTTTTGATTTTGGTCTGTAACAAATATTAATGTATTGTTACGCTTATTTTTCGACCAAGTACGTCGAGTTGTGGCAAGCTAAATGTACAGTTTTAGAATTTCCGTTTTAGGATCTAAAACGGAGTTCATTTAATTTTATAGACCACTTTTATATATCTCTTTACCCAAGTGATATTTGATTTTTCGGATTAATTCGCATGAATAGCAAATCTCCTATTTTTACTGCACAATCTGATGTCGCTCTACGTATTCATGTAGATCGCGCAGTTCGCCATTATTTTGCACAATTGCAGGGCGAGCAACCTTCTCAGGTATATGACATGGTGTTGGCAGAAATGGAGAAACCTCTTTTATCTGTAGTTCTAGAATATACACGTGGTAATCAAACACGTGCTGCCGAGATTCTCGGACTGAACCGTGGTACTTTACGTAAAAAGTTGAAAGCTCACGGTTTAATGAGTGAATAAATGATAAAATGCTCGCGGTTACCGTGGGCATTTTTTTTATCTTATATGTGCCTATTGTTTTAATCTATACCTTTAATATTGTTGACCAAAATCATGACTATTAAACGCGCGTTAATCTCTGTTTCTGATAAATCAGGGATCGTTGAATTTGCTAAAAACCTTGTTGCTCTAGGGGTAGAAATTTTATCTACCGGCGGTACATATAAGTTGCTTAAAGACAACAATATTGCTGTCGTAGAAGTTTCAGAGCATACAGGTTTTCCAGAAATGATGGATGGTCGTGTAAAGACTTTACATCCTAAAATTCATGGTGGAATTTTAGCACGTCGTGGTTTAGACGAAGCGGTGATGGCTGAACACAATATTGATGCGATTGATTTAGTAATTGTAAATCTTTATCCATTTGCAGCTACTGTAGCGAAACCAAATTGTTCACTTGATGATGCCATTGAAAATATTGACATCGGTGGGCCGACTATGGTGCGTGCTGCTGCAAAAAATCATGCTTCAGTGGGTATTATTGTGAATGCATCTGACTATGATGCCGTGATTGCAGAAATTAAAGCGGAAGGCGTTTTATCTCATGCAACACGTTTTGACTTAGCTGTTAAAGCATTTGAACATACAGCACAATATGACGGCATGATTGCTTCTTACCTTGGTGCTCGCGTAGGTAAAGAAGAAGGTTCTGCTGACAAATTTGCACGTACCTTCAATACCCAATTAAATAAAGTACAAGATCTTCGGTATGGTGAAAACCCACATCAATCTGCTGCATTCTATGTTGAAAGCACTGCAACCGAAGCCTCTGTTGCGACTGCTAAACAATTACAAGGTAAAGAGCTTTCTTATAACAATATTGCAGATACCGATGCCGCACTTGAATGTGTAAAATCTTTTGCTAAACCTGCGTGTGTCATCGTTAAACATGCAAACCCTTGTGGTGTTGCAGTTTCTTTAGATGGCATTCAAGTTGCTTATGATCTTGCTTATGCAACTGATCCTGAATCTGCATTTGGTGGCATTATTGCATTTAACCGTGAATTAGACGTTGCAACTGCGCAAGCCATTGTTGATCGTCAATTTGTTGAAGTGATTATCGCACCAAGCATTGCTGATGGCGTACTTGAAATTACAGGTGCGAAGAAAAATGTACGCGTATTGGTATGTGGAGCATTACCTGCAATTGATGCACGTCAATCTCAGTTAGATTACAAACGTGTCAATGGTGGCTTATTGGTTCAAGACCAAGACTTAGGCATGATCACGAAAGACGATCTTAAAGTTGTGACTAAAGTTGCACCAACGGATGCTGAGATTGATGACTTAATCTTTGCATGGAAAGTTGCAAAATACGTTAAATCAAATGCCATTGTTTATGCTAAAGGTCGTCAAACCATTGGTGTAGGTGCAGGACAAATGAGCCGTGTAAATTCTGCACGTATTGCTGCCATTAAAGCTGAACATGCAGGTCTTGTGGTTGAAGGTGCAGTTATGGCATCTGATGCATTCTTCCCATTCCGCGATGGTATTGATAACGCTGCTAAAGCGGGTATCAAATGCATTATTCAACCAGGTGGTTCTATGCGTGATGAAGAAACCATAGCTGCTGCTGATGAAGCAGGTATTGCTATGGTATTCACGGGTATGCGTCACTTCCGTCATTAATAGATGCAATCCTGATTGTAATGACAATGTCATTCATGTTGTTTAAAACAGATTTCTAAATCTTGTATAAAGTCCTCTCCTTTTGGCTGAGGACTTTATGTCATTTTGGATTCATGGAGTATGAACCGATGAACATTTTAGTTTTGGGTAATGGTGGTCGTGAACACGCACTTGCTTGGAAAATCGCGCAAGATGAGCGAGTAGCGAAAGTATTTGTTGCACCGGGTAACGCAGGCACAGCAACAGAACATAAATGTGAAAATGTGAATTTAAGCATTTTAGACAATGCTGCAATTATCGACTTTGCAAAAAATAATGCCGTTGAGTTAGTGATTGTTGGTCCAGAAGCGCCACTCGTAAATGGTGTAGTCGATGCATGCCGCGCAGCAGACGTTAAAGTTTGGGGTCCGACCCAATTTGCTGCACAGCTTGAAGGTTCGAAAGCATTTGCTAAACATTTCTTGAAACGCCATAACATTCCCACTGCATTTTATGATGTATTTACCGATGTTGCAGCAGCCAAAGCCTTTGTTGAAAAAAATGGCGCGCCGATTGTGATTAAAGCCGATGGTCTTGCTGCGGGTAAGGGCGTGATTGTTGCCATGACCAATCAAGAAGCATTTGATGCGATTGATGACATGCTTGCAGGCAACAAATTTGGCGATGCAGGTTCTCGCGTAGTGATTGAAGAATTTCTTGCAGGCGAAGAAGCGTCTTTCATTTGTATGATTGATGGCGATAATATTTTACCGATGGCTACATCTCAAGATCACAAACGTATTTTTGAAGGCGATCAAGGGCCAAATACAGGTGGTATGGGTGCGTATTCCCCTGCGCCAGTGGTCACTGCTGAGGTCTTTAAAAAAGCCATGAATGAAGTCATGCGTCCTACCGTTGACGGAATGAAAGCAGATGGTCATGTGTATACAGGTTTCTTATACGCAGGCTTAATGATTGATGAACACGGTCAGCCAAAAGTGATCGAATTTAACTGTCGTTTTGGTGACCCTGAAACTCAACCGATTATGATGCGTCTAAAATCATCTTTGGTTGAACTGGTTGAAGCTGGGATTGCAGGTAATTTACCTGCTGAAGCTGAATGGGATGAGCGTAAAACTGTCGGTATTGTGCTTGCCTCAAAAGGCTACCCAGAAACGTCGAGCAAAGATGATGTCATTTCTGGTTTAAATACAGAAATGAATGATGCTAAAGTTTTCCATGCAGGTACTGCACTCAATGCAAATGGTGATGTTGTGACTGCTGGCGGCCGTGTACTATGTGTGACGGCACTTGGCAATACCATTGGTGAGGCCCAAGCTAAAGCCTTGGAACTATGTCAAAAAGTTACTTTTGACGGTGTTCAATATCGTCAAGATATTGGTTATCGTGCGATTGCGCGTGAAAATGCCTAATCATTAAAATATTTTTAAAAAAGCTCGCCTAATGCGAGCTTTTTATTTTTTTGAATTTAGAATCAAGAAAATCTTATAAATTAAAAAGTTACACTGCTATTTTTAAAATAACTGAAAGTATAAATAGCATATTGATTTAACAGATATTAAATATTAAAACATCATTTTATTTATTTTTTCTTCGCTATGTGCAAAATTTTTATAGTCTATATTGAATATCAATTTATTGTTATGATATTGCAAATTTTTAAATGAAATTGAAGCTTTTAAGTTGTTGAATATTTATATTCAAATCAAGATTTAAGCTTCAAAAAAATAGTTTATACATCCAATTTTCACTCTCAAATTCTGAGGTTTCTACGGAAAAATGAGTGTATTAAATTTGATTAATCTCTCTAATTAAAATATGTGAATTTAGACTTTAACGTTAAATTTACTAAGGGTGAATACATGAAAAAGTTCCTCGGACTTGTTTTAGGTGTGGCCGTTGCCTTAACGGGTTGTTCTAAACCAGAAGCACCTGCAAACGAGTCAGCGCAAGCTAAAGATTCAACTGCTCTTCAAACTGTGACTATGGCATCAACTGGTTCTGATGCTGACATTTGGCGTTTTATTGCGACTTTGCCTGAAACCAAACAAGCTGGTATTAAATTGGAAGTGAAAAACTTCACAGATTATGTCGCAATGAACACAGCTGTTGCAAATAAAGAAGTGGATATTAATGCATTCCAATCTTATGCGTATTTGGTGGCATTTAATGCTTCAAATAAAGATAAAATTGCCGCAGTTTCGACTACCTACCTTGAACCAATGGGAATTTATTCAAGCAAAATTAAAAAGATTGAAGAACTGAGTAATGGTGCAACCATTGCAATTCCAAACGATGCTGCGAATGAAGCGCGTGCCCTATTGCTTCTTCAATCTGCGGGCTTATTAACATTAAAAGCTGATTTCAACCCAGCAACAGGTACACCAAACGATATTACTGAAAATGCTAAAAAAATAGTGATTAAACCGATTCAAATGGCGACTGCTGTTCGTGTAAAAGATGAAGTAGATGCTATTGTTCTGGGCAATACTTTGGCCATGGAAGGTGGTTTAAACGTGCTAAAAGACTCGATTTATTATGAACCTGTAGATCAAAGCACCAAATTAAATGTGAATATTTTAGCTGTCGCTGAATCACGTAAAGATGATGCTGTATTACAAAAAGTCGGTGCTTTATATCATACCGAAGCAGTCAATCAATATGTACAAAAACACTTTGGTGGTACAAAGGTTGATGTAAATAAACCAATTAGTTATTTAACAGATGCAAAATAGTAATATAATGATTTAAACAAAACAGGCAAAATCACTTTGCCTGTTTTTTATTTTCTGACTAATTTTTGACGATATGATTGAATTTAAAAACATTTCAAAGCACTACCAGCTAAAAGGCCAAACCATACGCGCTCTGGATCAAATTAATTTGGTGATTCCAGAAGGCAGCATTTTTGGCATTATTGGTTATAGTGGCGCGGGTAAAAGTACCTTAATACGTTTGATTAATTTATTAGAGCGACCAAACGAAGGTCAAATTATTCTGAATCAAAAAGACTTTACCGCTTTGGATGCGCGCTCATTACGTCAAGAACGTGCAAATATTGGAATGATTTTTCAACATTTCAATTTATTGCAGACCAAAACAGTGGCAGCCAATATTGAAATGCCGCTTAAGCTCTTAGGTATACCCAAAGCAGAACGTGAAACACGCTTAAACGAGTTGCTTGAATTTATTGATTTAAAGCATAAAAAAGACGCTTTTCCCGATGAGCTTTCAGGTGGACAAAAACAGCGCGTTGGTATTGCACGTGCGCTTGCCAATCGACCTAAAATTTTATTGTGTGATGAAGCTACATCGGCACTTGACCCGCAGACCACCAAATCTGTTTTGGCATTATTGAAAAAAATTAATCAAGAACAGAATATTACGATTGTCATGGTCACGCATGAGATGGATGTGATTGAGACAGTGTGTGATTATGTCGCCGTGATGGAGCAAGGCAAAGTTATTGAAACGGGTTCTACGATTAATATTTTTAGTCAGCCACAACACCCGACCACCAAAAACTTTATTCAAACAGTGCTTCAGCAGCAACTCCCTATCAATATTCTTAAAAATCTTGAGAATCAGAACCATAACAGCATTTATTGTTTACAGTTTTTAGGAAAATCTGCGCAAGAAACGGTAGTTCAAGCAGTCATCAAAAAATTTGATATCAGTCTAAATATTTTGTTTGCCAATATGACTGAAATTAATGGCACTGTGATTGGGCAAATGTTTATCCAGTTACTGGGTGACCCCTTGATTATTCAGCAGGCAATTGAATTTTTGAAACAAAATGGCGTACAGGTTGAACATTCAGGAGATCAGGTATGAGAGATTTAATCGTACAATGGTTGACTGAACTCACTGCACCATTTTGGCAAAGCTCCTTGTCAATCGATCAATTTGTCACGGCATTGCAAGAAACTTTCCATATGGTGTTCTTTGCCATGCTGTTTGGAGGCATTTGGGGCTTCATTCAAGGGATTATTTTATTGGTGACGCGCCCTGAAGGTATCCTGCCAAATCGTGCGGTTTATCATATTTTAAATCCTATTGTGAATGCGCTACGCTCCCTCCCCTTTATTATTTTACTAATTGCCGTTATTCCGCTGACCAAATTTTTAGTCGGTACTTCAATTGGTACATGGGCTGCGATTGTTCCGCTCACGATTTATATTGGCCCTTATATGGGACGTCTTATTGAAACATCTTTACTTGAAGTCAATGAAGGCATTGTAGAATCTGCTCAAGCCATGGGCGCAACGCCTTTACAAATTATTTTCAAGTTTATTCTACCTGAATCACGTAGTTCACTCATTTTAAATTTGACTACCGCTACGATCAGTTTAATTGGCGCTACAGCAATGGCAGGTGCAGTTGGAGCAGGTGGGATTGGTGATTTAGCAATTTCATATGGTTATCAACGTTTTGATACGAGTGTCGTGATTTTAACGGTGATCGTGCTTTTACTCTTGGTTCAAATTGTTCAGACGATGGGCGATTGGTTAGCCAAATTAAGATAAAAATGATTCAAGCAAAATTTTAAAGCCCTCACAAATTTGAGGGCTTTTTATTATATGGATTTCATGGGCTGCACTTATTTTCCAGAAAAGAAAATGGCTCATTGAGTGTTTATTATCTTTCTATTTTTCATCATCTTAAAAAACAAAGACACAATTAAGATGCTCCAAAATAAACATGCTATTGTAGCGACCAATACATGAACCAAAGAAAATTTTAAATCACTATTGAATATTAACCATAAACCAAGCAAACACCCTAGCAATATCAATATCGCTCCCCAATACATCCACAGGGTTTTTCTTTCATTATTTGTTTGAATACTTGTATAAGATGGTAGTTTAAAAAAATAAATAGCAATGATTATCAGTCCCAAACTGGAACTTAAATGCTGAAAAATTTTATACAGCGGTATATTGAAATCTGCAATTGAAACAGTATCTTGTAAAAAAACATTTTTCTGCACAAAAAAACCTGTTTGATGCGTAAAAGCATCCCATATTACATGGGTGAGAATTCCGAAGAAAATCGAAATAATGACCATCAAATAGTGGTTTTTAAAATATTCAAACCAATCAAGATTTTGAAAAATAAGAACCCGTTTTTTCAAAAACCAAGGTGAATGTTCAATCATTTCATCACGAATTACTTGATGAAAAACTAAAGCAATTAAAATTGAAACCGGCAGATTAAAAAGAAAAATTCCCGCAATATGATGTCCAAACTCCCCCTGCATTCTCATTCTTAAGAAGTATTCAAAATCTGGCGCCATACATCCAAGAACAACGCCAGTTAGCGATAATTTATTTAGCCAAGGCTTAAAAAGAAATGCTGCCACTGTATGCGAAAATGTAAAAGGCATTGTTTTAAATTTCTGTTTTTCTTCGAAAGAAGAATATTATGAATTAAAACTGCTGTAAAAACCTGAATCAATCTAAAATAAACATAGAGTCTCGGTTGCTAAATACTTTAACCTCGCCAAGTACTTCTCATCTAGGTGATTGAGCTTCAATAATCAAATAAAACTTCGCCAAATCACTTGAATATCCCTCAGATTGACTGCGGGCCATGCTAAAATAGCCGACGGTTTTTGCAGGGACTCATTTATGCACTTTGTTCATCTTGGTATACATACAGAATTTTCAATTACGGAATCTATCGTACGTATACCTGATCTTATTAAAGCTGCAGTGAATGATGAAATGCCAGCTTTGGCATTAACAGATCTATCGAACTTACATGCCGCAGTTAAATTTTATACAAAATGCTTAGATAAAGGCATTAAACCTATTTTGGGCAGTAATATTCGCCTGAATGATGCAGAACATAAAGTCACTCTGCTTTCAATGACCAACAAAGGTTGGCGCAGTCTCACTGAAATTGTTTCGCGTGGCTTTATTGAAGGTCAGCAACTAGATATCCCTTGTGTACAAAAAGAGTGGGTTTTAGAACAAAACCAAGACATTATCGTGCTGTTAGGCATGCATAGTGATGTGGGTAAAATGCTGAATTCATCCAATCCACAAAAAGCCGACGCGCTACTAGAGGAATGGATTGAAAAATTTGGTAACCGTGTCTATTTAGCCCTGACCCGCACCGACCGCCCTGATGAAGAAAATTTCATTGCTGGGGCAATCAAATTGGCTCAAAAATATAATATTGGTGTCGTTGCGCATAACGATGTGCATTTTATTGCACAAACTGACTTTGAAGCGCATGAAGCCCGTGTATGCATTGCAGATGGCTATGTTTTAGGAGATAGCCGTCGTCCACGTTATTACAGTCCTGAGCAGTATTTTAAAACAGCTGAGGAAATGACGGCATTATTTTCAGATATTCCGACGGCGATTGAAAATACTTATCACATTGCCAAACGTTGTAATGTCAGCTTGCGCTTAGGATTCAACGATCTTCCGGATTATCCTGTTCCAGAAGGTCATACCATTGACACCTTCTTTGCCTATGTTTCGCAACAAGGTTTAGAAGAACGCTTAAACTTGTTGTATCCAATTGAAAAACGGGATGAAGACTGGCTTGAGATTCGTCAAAAATACGATGAACGACTGACGTATGAAATCAGTACCATTTTAAATATGGGTTTTCCAGGCTATTTTTTAATTGTCATGGATTTCATTCAATGGTCTAAAAATAATGGGGTTCCTGTCGGCCCTGGTCGTGGTTCTGGTGCAGGCTCACTGGTGGCCTATAGCTTAAAAATTACCGATCTAGATCCACTGCGTTATGACTTACTTTTTGAACGTTTTTTAAACCCTGAACGTGTATCGATGCCTGACTTTGACATCGACTTCTGTATTGCAGGCCGTGACCGCGTGATTGATTATGTCGCACGTCATTATGGCCGCGAGGCTGTTTCACAAATTGCAACCTTTGGTACGATGGCAGCAAAAGGTGCTATCCGAGATGTTGCTCGTGTTCTTGGAAAATCATACGGTCTGGCTGACCGTATTTCCAAAATGATTCCGACCAAACCTTTAGGTATAGATTTACGTGGCGCCATTGATATGGAACCGCAGTTAAAAGATATCGTCACCAATCCATCTAACCCAGATAATGATGATGCCGCTGAAATCTGGGAAATGGCACTAAAACTTGAAGGTATTACCCGTAACACAGGTAAACATGCCGGCGGTGTGGTGATTGCACCAGGTAAAATTACCGATTATTCAGCTGTGATGTGCGATGCTGACGGGACTAACCGTGTCGCACAATTCGATAAAGATGATGTTGAATCCGCAGGTTTGGTTAAATTTGACTTTTTGGGTTTACGTAACCTGACTGTGATTGAAGATGCCATTCAAAATATCAATAAGCGTGTTGCAGAAGACAAAAAAGTGGATATTGTTTATATCCCACTAGACGATCCGAAAGCCTACGCCATCTTTGCAGATGCCAATACAACTGCAGTATTCCAGTTTGAATCCGTCGGCATGAAAAAAATGCTGAAAGAGGCACGACCAAGTAAGTTCGAAGAAATTATTGCCTTTGTATCCTTGTACCGTCCAGGGCCAATGGATCTGATTCCAGACTTTATTCACCGCATGCATGGGGGTGAATTTGAATATTTACACCCACTTTTAGAAGGTGTTTTGGAACCGACTTACGGGATTATGGTTTACCAAGAACAAGTGATGCAAGCTGCGCAATACTGTGCAGGTTATACGCTGGGCGGTGCAGATATGTTGCGCCGCGCAATGGGTAAAAAGAAACCTGAAGAAATGGTGAAACAGCGCCAAATCTTTATTGAGGGTGCTGCCGAAAAAGATATTGATGAGGCGACAGCCAATCATATTTTCGATTATATGGAAAAATTTGCAGGCTATGGTTTTAACAAATCACATGCGGCAGCCTATGCCCTTGTTGCCTACCAAACTGCATGGTTAAAAGCTTATTATCCATCTGAATTTATGGCTGCGGTCATGACTTCAGAAATGCAAAACACGGACAACGTAGTATTTTTGATTGATGATTGCCGTAATAACCAGTTAGAAGTATTTCCACCGTCAATTAACATGTCTTTTTACCAATTCCATGCCAGCGATGAAAAAACCATTGTCTATGGTTTAGGTGCAATTAAAGGTGTAGGTGAAGCAGCCATGCAATCAGTGATTGATTCACGATTGCAGGACGGGCCATATAAAGACTTATTCGACTTCTGTCACCGAATTGATTTGAAAAAGATCAATAAACGAACCTTAGAAGCACTTATTCGCTCTGGTGCATTGGATTGTTTGGGCATTGATCGTGCAAGTTTAATGACACAATTACCAGAAGCAGTTCAAGCAGCAGACCAAGCACGTTCTAACCGTGAAACAGGCATCATGGATTTGTTTGGTGAAGTTGAAGAAGTTCAACGTAAACCTGCAAAACCAGTAAAACCGTGGTCGGATGAAGTTCGTCTAAAAGGTGAAAAAGATACCCTTGGTTTATATTTAACAGGACATCCAATTGATGTTTATCGCTCTGAATTAAAATCATTTATTCCAGTTAAACTCAATGAATTAACACCCACCCGTCGCGGGGTAACCACTGTTTTTTCAGGCTTGGTGGTTGATATTGCCAATTTCCCCAACCGTATGATGGTCACCTTAGACGATGGTACATCACGCCTTGAAGTATCTGCCAATCATGAACGTTTCCAGCGCTTTAAAGATATTGTTCAACTTGAGCGTGTGGTTGTCATTGAAGGTGAAATTTATGAGCGTGAAGGTTATGACCGTCCAATGGCGCGCTTAAACAAGGCTTTTAGCTTAAATGAAATTCGTCAAAAACGTGCCAATAGCATTCAAATTAAACTCAATAATGAGCATTTGAGTAAGACCCTAAGTCAAGATTTACAAAAGATATTACTGCCTTTCTGTAACGTCGATATGTGTAATCATATTCCCCTGCAATTGCAGATTGAATATGATTATGCTTCTGCCGAAGTTCACTTGGGCTTAAACTGGAAAGTGGCACCACAAGATGAATTACTGGCCAAATTACGCGATTATTTTGGTAAAGATGTGATTCATGTCGAATATCAAGTGAAATCTAAAGCCGCAAAAATCGTGCAGTACACTAAGCCCGCACAAACTGTACCACCTCCTGCCAACATCAGTATGGATGATGCAATGGATATGTATCAGGCAGAAGCCAATCAATATTCTTAATTTTTAAATACTTAAATTTATATCGGACACATTATGAGTCAAATTGACAATGCTGTTGTTTCAGCACATCTCTCCCATGTGCGTATTGTCATGGTCAATACCACACTGCCTGCTAACATTGGTAGCGCTTTACGTGCAATGAAAACCATGGGCTTATCTAAGCTCGTTTTAGTGGCACCCAAAACCTATCCTCATCCAGATATTGATGCTTTGGCTGCAGGTGCAACCGATCTTATCGAACAGATTGAAATTGTATCGACTTTAGAAGACGCCATTCAAGATTGTCATTTGGTTTTTGGTACCAGTGCACGCAGCCGTACTATTCCTTGGCCATTGCTTGACGCTCGTCCTGCTGCAGAAAAATCGCTACAAGCAGTGTTGAACGATCAGCAAGAGGTTGCGATTGTATTTGGCCGTGAAGATCGTGGTTTGACCAATGAAGAATTAGCGCTGGCCAATTATCATGTCACTATTCCCGTCAATAATGATTACGGCGTATTAAATGTCGCACAAGCCATTCAAGTGATTTGTTATGAACTACGTATGGCAACGCTGGCTTTAGTGGAACAAAAAGATAATACTGAAGCCACTATGCCTGTCACCGAAACAGAATCGATGCAATGGGATGAACCTTTAGTCACACACGAACAAATGCAACAATTTTATCCGCATATTGAAAAAATGTTGGCTGAAATTGAATTTATGGACCCTAAAAATCCAAGATTGTTGCCATTACGCTTGCGCCGTCTCTTTGGACGTATACAATTAGATCGTATGGAATATCATTTACTTCGTGGCATTTTTACTCGTGTGCAAGCCATGAATAATGGCACATGGAAAAAATCTAAAACCGAAACTACAGATTCTTCAGAGGATCAACCCCATGTTTAAACAGCTTAAAGAAGATATACACGCTGTATTCGCGCGCGATCCAGCAGCTCGAAATACTTTAGAAGTTCTGACTACTTATCCTGGTATACACGCGCTGATTATGCATCGTGTTGCCCATGAACTTTGGCAAAAAGAGTGTAAAGGCTCTGCGCGTTTATTGTCTTCTTTTAGCCGTTTCGCCACAGGAATTGAAATTCATCCAGGCGCAAAAATTGGTCGTCGTTTCTTCATCGATCATGGCATGGGTGTTGTGATTGGGGAAACAGCAGAAATTGGTGATGATGTTACGCTTTATCATGGCGTTACTTTAGGAGGCACAACATGGCATAAAGGCAAACGTCATCCGACCTTAGAAGATGGTGTCGTAGTGGGTGCAGGAGCAAAAATTCTTGGCCCCTTCACTGTCGGGAAAAATTCAAAAGTTGGCTCGAATGCAGTCGTAACCAAAGAAGTTCCACCAGATACTACAGCAGTGGGCAACCCTGCCCGTTTTATCACCAAAGACAAACCAAAAGATGCAGAAGAAGCTCGTCGACGTGATTATGCAGAAAGTATAGGTTTTCTGCCCTATGCGGCAACGCAAGAGCAATCTGATCCGATTCTAGATGGTATGCGCGTTCTACTCGATCGGATTCAGCACAATGAAAAGCGCATGAATAGTTTATGCCAACGTTTATCTTTATTAGATCCTAGCTTTAAAAAGCAGCAAGATGAACAACCGTTTAGTGTCGAAGAGCTTAAAATTATTGAAGATGTTCGCCGTGAATGTGAAGCGCAAAGTAGCCAATCTAAAGCCTGAGAAAGTAATTCAAATATTAACAAGCGCTAACTTGCATGTTCGTGAGAGTTTTTTTAGACTGACGAACATGGCTATTTATCAGTATACAATTAATTAAATGAATGGATGATCGATATGACGCTTAAGCCTTTGGCATTTACATTAATAGCGGTTTCCTTACTCTCTGCTTGTAGTACAGCACCTAAAAAAGAAACGCCAGTCAATGGTCCGATTGTCTTTACCGAACCTGATTTAACACCACCTTTTTACGCCCTTAATCCATTTAATTATGATGCACCACCACCTTTTGAACTTGCCTTAAAACAAGCTGCTGTTCAGCCTGTAACCAAGATGGAAGTCAGCATACAAAATGATCCGACTAAAAAGCTGATTTTAGATGTCAACAAACTTATTATCCCTACCGTTGATAATAATGAAAGAACACTAAAATTTGCTGCTTTGGCGGGCGAAAATGAAATTGATATCACTGAAATTGATGATTTCTTACAAATGGTTGAAGGCAAAGCTCGTCATTATCCGCCCCGTTTTACAGAACGTCAGGAACGTAAAGGTTTCGAAGCTAAACTGAAGCAATTAACTCAACAACTTGATGGCTTGGCGGTTAAAGAAAATGCGTCTTTCGATATTCTTATGCGCGCTTTTAAAGCCAGTGTGATGGCGCGTAATCTAGATTTAGGATCTGTTTACACGACAAATTCTTTGACCTATGCACAACGCATTTTAAAAATTAATAAGGACGATGCAGAAGCGAATTTCTGGTTTGGATTTGGTTTATCTGAAGGTGGTGGTCAACGTGAGGCTATTCCTTATTTAGACAAAGCCATGAAAGCGGGTGTCCAAGAAGCTTATTTGTCTGCTGCTAATAACTACATTGCCATGGAACAAAAGAAAAATGCAATTCAAACGCTAAAAAATTATAAAATAAAATATCCGCAAGAAGCAGAAGTTTCTGATCGCTTAATCGCAGAAATTGAAAATCAAGGCCGTTGGAATGTTTGGCAGGTGCTGAATGTGACCAAAACATCTTAATTTTTAAATCATAATTTAAACTAGATCATCAAAATAGACCGTCCAGTACGGTCTATTTTGTTTTGAGCGAATTGAAAATGAGTAGAATTATCGTATGATGATGAAAAATTCAAATAAACATTTAATGTAGACAATCTTTATGCCTAAACACATTTATAAAATTGTTTTTTCAGCGCTTGTGAGTGGTTATTTACTCACAGGTTGTCAAATTGTCAGTGTTAAAAACCAAGCCATCAATGTCACCATTGCCAATGAACGAGAAAGTATTCTTACTCGCGACAAATTAAGCGAAGCGAGTTTAAATGTACTTTCGATGACGGGTCGTGAAGCTAAGGTTTGTTCTGAACAACCAGATCAATGCATTCAAGAGTTGCAGCAAATTCCTCAAATTCAAGAGGAACAATTACTTTCAACAGCAAGTGAAATCTATTTATCCAAAGCCTTAACTTTTGAAAAATCGAACGATTGTAAAATCAGTATTTTAAATCGTACACAATCAGAAGAAAAACAGAAACTACAGCAAGTCAGCTATGATCAGTGCTTAGATCAGCAACTTTATATGCTGGATAAAAGTATTCGATACAGCTACGCATATATGTTTAAAACGAAACGCGGCCCTCAAGATCGTATTTTTGATAACAGACAAGTTCAAATCCGAGATTTTTACAATTTAGCTTTGGCAAAATTAATCCCGACTTATGCTTTACGCCATAAACCGACTGAAGTTCAATCCCAAATTAAAGTCGGCAACAGTATTTATAAAATTAATTTTGATGCCTATCCACAACTCAAGCAACAAAAAATTGAACAACTTCTCTCTAGTTATAATTTAAACTTTTCAGGTTTACGCTCTATCAACCGTCGTGATGGTTTTGGCTCAGAATTTGTCGTGGTTTTACCGCAAGTTAAAGATGACATTGGTGAAGGAAAAGCCAAATATATTATAGATCCAATCAATTTTAGTTATAAAAATGGGATTAATCCTAATATTCATCAGGCACGCTATTTAGCCGCTACGATTATAGCTGAACCTAAATCTAGCCAAAATATTCAAGACATTTTGAATCAGTCTGAGTTTGAATTAAAAGCATTCGATCCCTACAAATATGAAAAAGTAAGTATGGCAGGTAAGAGTTATCCTTTGGCTGCTAACTTTTCTACACCTTATGGTCTATGGTTAGCACAAAATAATTTAGGAAAAGCAGCTTATCTGTCCTTAATTGATCGCGATGATCATCTGACGATGCCGCATTTATATATGTTGGAACCTTACAACCCAAATAAAAAAATCATTGTGTTGGTTCACGGTTTAGCCAGTAGTCCAGAAGCATGGATACGACTCACCAACGATATTATGGGTGATAATGCATTGCGTGAAAATTTTCAAGTATGGCAAGTTTTTTATTCAACCAACATGCCCATCATAGAAAGTCGTTTTCAAATTTATGCTTTAATTAACCAAGCTTTCGCTCAGGTGGATGCAAAATCAGCAGCCAAAAAAGATGCCGTATTGATTGGGCATAGCATGGGCGGCATTATTGCCCGCCTTTTGGTCAGCGATGCGGATGTCACTAAAAAGGCATTATCTATGATGAATAATCGTCAGCTAGCTAAATATCAAAAATTACCAATTGTGTCACAACGTTTGGTCATTCGAGATATTCCGAATTTTAATCGCGCAATTTTCTTGGCTGCTCCTCATCGTGGAACAGAATATGCAGACCGCTGGTTTACTAAAGCTGCACGTAAAATTATACGTCTACCCGTGACTTTTGTGTCTGCTATAGGTGACTCTTTACAAAGCCAAAACTTAGATTTTAAAGAGTTGATGGACCAGATTGACCAAGGATTCATTCAAAATGGTCCCAGTGATTTAAGCCATCAATCTAAATTTATGGAATTGACTGAAGATATTGCGCCACGTAAAGGCTTGGCTTTTCATTCCATTATGGGGAACATTACCAAGAGTGATGATTTAAATGTCATTACAGATGGCATCGTTCCTTATAAGAGTGCGCACTTATCAGGCGCACTTTCAGAAAAAATTATTAAAGGTGGACACTCTATTCAGGAAACACCAGAAGCTGTTTTAGAACTCCGTCGAATCTTGCGTTTACATTTAACTCAATTGGGTTTGCAGAAACCTTAATTTTACTTAATATCTATCAACATCGGTTAAGCATGGCATATATCAGACATGTTTAACCGTATTTTAGATTTATTCATTTTTGAAAATAACAACGTCATAACAAAATAAAGAAAGATTAAATTTTTGAATTTTTTATCCGCCTCGTTAAAGACACTAAAATTGATTGTTGCGTTCATTTATCATAATTTGCTGCAAAGCTTTTTTCTATACAGCTGCAAATTTGCTAAGATATGCCTTTCGATGAAATGAATTTTTCTCTCTCTAATTTGTTTAAAAGTTCGACCCACTTTTGGTTTTTGTACAGAAAATTGGTGAAACAGCCAAGTTTTTAGCGATTAATGATATTCAAATATTTAAGGATTTTATCTCAATGAGTTACTCGGAAATCATGGCTGATTTTTCCACATTAACCCCGATGATGCAGCAATATTTAACCATAAAAATGCAGCACCAAGACTCACTGATGTTTTATCGGATGGGTGACTTTTATGAGCTCTTTTTTGATGATGCGCACAAAGCTGCTAAATTATTGGGAATTACCTTAACGCATCGTGGTAAAGCCAATGGGCAACCTATTCCAATGGCTGGTGTGCCTTATCATGCGGCTGAAGGTTATCTTGCCCGACTGGTAAAAAAAGGTGAAACTGTCGTCATTTGCGAGCAGCTGGGCGAGGTGAATGGCAAAGGTCCAGTTGAGCGCGGTGTCGTTCGGATTATTACTCCTGGTACCCTAACGGATGATGCCCTGTTAAACAGCTACCAATCCTCCAATTTAGTTGCACTCTGTATTCAACAAAATCAAATTGGTATAGCGTTGCTCGATTTGAGCGCAGGCATTTTTAAAGTACAACAACAAGATTTTAAACATGAGCAATTAGCGATTGAGCTTTCTCGTTTAATGCCGAGTGAAATTGTGGTTGATGAGAATATTGTCGATCCCAACATTATTGAACAAATTAAAAAACAGCTTGATTGCCCTATTACAAAGCGACCAAATGTCGATTTCAATGTGAATAATGCGCAAAAAACACTGTGTGATCAATTGGTCGTTTCGACCCTTTCAGGTTTTGGAATTGATCATTTACCACTCGCAAAAGCTTCAGCTGCGGCATTGATTCATTACGCTAAAGAAACTCAAAAAACGGCTTTGCCTCATATTCGTTCAATTCAACTTGAACAAAGTAGTGATTTTATTGCACTTGATCCAGTCACACGACGTAATTTAGAGTTAGTAGAGCCTTTATTTGAACATGGCACTTCACTCTTTCAACTCATTAATGATTGCCAAACTGCAATGGGCAGTCGTTTGCTCAGTCGTACTCTGATGCAGCCATTAAGAGACACAAAGCTACTTGATGCTCGTCTTGATGCGACTGCTGCCATGTTGAATGAATATCATGAATCACCCATCCGTCTTGTCCTTAAAAATATTAGTGATATTGAACGTGTGCTTAGCCGTATTGCTTTAGGTAGTGCGCGACCACGCGATTTAGTTCAGTTACGTCAGGCATGTGCGCAAATTCCGTTATTAAGACATGCGATTCAACCCATTATTTCATTAAAAACGTCTGTATTGGTTCAACAACTTGATGAGGAATTAGGTGATTTTAAAGGACTTTACCAACGTCTGATATCAGCCATCGTAGAGCATCCCCCCGTGTTACTTCGTGATGGCAATGTAATTGCAGAGGGATTTGATAGTGAACTTGATGAATTGCGTAAAATTCGAGATCATGCTGGGCAATTCCTCATTGATTTAGAACGACAAGAACGTGAAAATACAGGCATAGTCACCCTTAAAATTGGTTATAACCGTGTAAGTGGGTATTTCATTGAATTAACGCGAGCTCAAGCAGATCAAGCTCCCGATCATTATATTCGACGTCAAACTTTGAAAAATGCAGAGCGTTATATCACACCAGAACTTAAATCATTTGAAGACAAAGTACTTTCAAGTGAATCACGCGCACTTGCACGTGAAAAAATGCTGTTTGAAATGCTATTGGATGAATTACGTCAAGATATTGGCAATTTACAAATGATGAGCAGTGCAATTGCACAAATTGATCTGCTTGCCAATTTCGCTCATCAAGCTCGATTAAGAAATTGGGCTCGTCCTGAGTTTAGTCCAGAAATCGGGGTTAAAATTATTGCGGGTCGACATCCTGTGGTAGAAGCATTAAATAAAACTGCTTTTACCCCGAACGATACCAGTTTAGATTTTAATCATCGCATGGCAATTGTGACAGGACCCAATATGGGGGGTAAATCTACGTTTATGCGTCAAACTGCCCTCATTAGCTTATTGGCTTATTGTGGATGCTATGTGCCTGCTAAAACTGCTATTTTGGGCCCTATAGACCGTGTTTTTACCCGTATTGGTTCTGCCGATGATTTATCTACAGGTAAATCGACTTTTATGGTTGAAATGACAGAAACCTCACAAATATTGCATCATGCGACCAATCAGTCTTTGGTATTGATGGATGAAGTTGGTCGTGGTACCAGTACCTACGATGGCCTATCACTAGCTTGGGCATGTGTACTTGATTTAAGCAGACGAATTAAATGCTTATGTTTATTTGCAACCCACTATTTTGAACTGACTGAACTGGGCAAAGAATCAGGTATTGATAATTATCATGTCACTGCGAAAGAATTAAATGGTAATTTAATTTTATTGCATAAAGTTCAGCATGGTCCTGCCAGTCAAAGCCATGGTTTACAAGTGGCAAAATTGGCAGGTATACCCGTAAGTGTAATTAAAGAAGCACAAAATCGTTTGAAAATTTTAGAGAAACAGCAGCATCAACACCGTAACACCGCGGTACAAAATGACTTGTTCAGTATCACGGATGACCCTAAAACTGAAATTATTGAACGAATTATCGAGGTGGAAAAAGACTTACCTGCTTTATCTATGTTAAGAGCATTAGATGTCGATAATCTTTCTCCACGTGAAGCACTTCAACAAATATACGCATTAAAAGACGCACTTCAAATTTAAAAGATAAAATGAGTCGATTGTAAAAGGCTGATGTATTGAGTTCTTTTACAATTACTCAGCTTATTTCGACGTATATTGAGTAATTATCAAAATTAACAGCCCCGCATATAACAAATATCAATAAAAGGAATTGTTAGTTGTAGGCATTTTTGCCTAAAATACAGCATCTGTAATTAGAACCATATTTTTTAGGTAGCTGTCGCCATGACCTTTGTTGTCACTGAAAATTGTATTAAATGTAAATACCAAGACTGCGTAGAAGTTTGTCCAGTAGATTGTTTCTACGAAGGTCCAAATTTCCTTGTGATCAATCCTGATGAATGCATCGACTGTGCGTTATGCGAACCTGAATGTCCAGCAAACGCTATTTTCTCAGAAGATGAATTACCAGAAGGTCAGGAAGTCTTTATTGAACTCAATACTGAACTGTCACAAAAATGGCCGAATATCACCCAAATTGGTGATCAGCCTGCTGACCGTGAAGAATGGAATGGTAAAACCGATAAGTTACAGTACTTGGAAAAGTAAGACTCTTCTAAAACTTAAAAAAGAGATCGGCAATTGCTGATCTTTTTTTATACCTAAAACACACATTTGATTGCAAAATTTTCAAATTTTCTCCTTAAAATTAGATTAAAATAGAACAAGTATTTATAAATATTTGATTTCTATAATGAAGCATTTTCGAAAGAGATTACTCAGCTTAAGCGTGATTTCTCTTGCTATGGTTGGATGTACTACATCTACTCATAAACCAGGACATACAACGCCTGATGGAAAACGGATCTTCATCCCACAAGAACGTATTATTATTGAACGCCCAATTCCACCTAAAACTGTGCCCTATGCCTACAATGCTTGGATTGCAGTAGGTGATAATTTAAGACGTGTACGTGAATATGAAATTTTTCTTGAGAGAAATGGTGTAGGCAACATTATTCCTAGTTTTGAACTCATGCGTACCGCACGTGACTGGCAGAAATGTGCTCGCTCGCAATATATGATTCCAAATAGAGAATTATGGAATAACCAAATTTCGACCTTGAGAGTTTTTAAATATTTGGTCGCAGCAAAAGTTTTAACTGATTTTGAAGTCACTTCTGTTTATCGTGATTTGCCACTGAATCAATGTGCTGGTGGCGCAAGTTCATCACGTCATCTCTTTAATTCTGCTATCGATTTTCGTATTGGGCCTGCTTATCCACAGCCCGAAGATTTTACTTTTATTGAAAATACTAAATTTAAATTGTGTCAGTTCTGGGCTCAACATGGTCAAAATCTCAATATGGGACTTGGATTATATTCTTCAGGTCAAATTCATATCGATACGCAAGGCTATAGAACTTGGGGGCCAGATCTTTCTAGAAACAGCTCAATGTGCAGTTATTAAGGTTGCATAGTCGATCAATTGTTTGCCCATTAATTCCATGTTCCAATACTTTAGAGATCATTAGTATCTCTTTTTTTCATTTTTGCAGTTAAATACTAAAACGAAAAATTGCACTCTGAATGGAAAAGTTTAAAATACTGTGCAACGCAACAAGGGTGAAAAGATTATGCAAAAAATGTGGACAGAGATTGATGCTTACATCGATTCACATTTGATTCCAGAAGATCCTATTCTGTTACAAACGCTCAAAAATACTGAAGATAACGGTTTCCCAGATCATCTTGCAGTTGCACCCAATCAAGGCATGCTGCTTCAAATGTTGATTCAAATGAATCAATGTAAACGCGTACTAGAGCTAGGTACTTTTGCAGCTTATAGTACAATTTGGCTCGCACGTGCTTTACCCGAAGATGGTTATATTTTAACAATTGAAGGACGCGATACACATGCAGCTTTAGCACAAGAAAATATCAAGCAGGCAAAATTGCCACAGACAATTGAACTTCAAGTCGGACGTGCAGCTGACGTACTAAAAGCACTTCCTCAAGATTTTGAAGCTTTTGACTTTATTTTTATTGATGCAGATAAACAAAGTTATTCTGAATATTTAGAGCTCAGTTTAAATTTATCTCATTCTGGTACCATTATTGTACTGGATAATGTTGTACGTGCTGGTGAAATTATTAATAGTACAAATCAAAAACCAAGTATCGAAGGTATCCGAGATATGTTTGTCGCTTTAAAAAATCATCCAAAAATTTTATCATGCACTGCTCTACAAACTGTAGGCAGTAAAGGTCATGATGGTTTTGCTTTAGTACTGGTGAAATAATTAGATACAAAGCTTAAAAAACAAGCGTAGTCTTTTTTTAATTAAATATGAGTCACTTATAAATATTGTCCATATAGTTATCCACAACTTATGCGGATAACTTTAGGACAAGAAGGCATTAAAGTAAGCATTCAAACCTATCTAAACATTATTTAACAACCAACAACGGTACCGTTGAATTTCTGAATATACTGGTTGCAACACTTCCCAAAAAGAATTGACGTATTTTACTGTGACTAAATGCACCGAGTAAAATCAACTGAATACCATGCTCTGCCTGATACTCCAGTATGTTTTCCGCCACATCTCCATAACGGTATTCCATGATTACATCAATCCCTGCATCACTTAAATATTTCGAAGGCTCATTTAGAATTTCGGGATGATCACCTACATATAACAAATGACATTGTAATAATTTTAATAAGTCTGTTTGCGCTACTCGATGCATTACCTTGACGCAAGTGGGTGAATATTCATATGCAAAAATAAAACGTGTTGGTGGTTTAAAGTTCTCTCCAACAGTCATCACCGCACAATTTGCACCACGAATAAAGTTTTCAACATTACTGCCTATAGGTTTATTCCGTTCTGCTGAACGCTCCCCTACTCGACCAATCACTGCAATGTCATCTTCATGCAGTACATTAAAACTTTGTTCTAAAAAATCACCTTTTTCTTGAATATGTGAAGTGGTAATCTGATATTTTTGCTGAATCATCTCAGATATATGATTCAATAAATTATTACTATAATCCAGTGCAAGTTCGCTTTGTTTTTGTTCAAGTTCTGCCAGTTCCTTCAGCAACATGGCATTACTTTCAAAACCAATTACGCCACTAATTTCCCCCAAATGATAACTTGCTGGGTAATAGTCTAAAACCTGTAATAATACTAATTCACGTTGTGTTTGCCTTGCCACCCATGCCGCAGCTTCAGCAACTGCATTTACACAGGGAGAAGAATCAATACAAGCGATTACACGTTTCATTTTAGCCTCGCTTTTTGCCTATTTGGGCTTTAAGTCTATTGGTTATTTTTAACTTAGCACATCTGTTATAACGCGAGGATGCTTTTATGTAAATATCAGTATAAAAAACTGAGGATTAAATTCATCCAGTATTAATATCTATAACGAATAAATTGAGCTGGGTTTCCGACGACAATCGCAGCTTCGTCAACATGTTTAGTCACCATACTGTTCATTCCAACCACTGCTTTTGCTCCAATTTTGACACCATCTTTTACACCTACATGTGCGCCTAGCCAAACATCTTGACCAATTTCAATCCCTTTTGATCGAACGGGTTGTTGGTATATTGGCTGTTCTAAAGCCATGCCATGATCAAAAGCATATAAATGACAATAGGCGGCCATTCTTACTTGATCATGCAGTTTTATGCCGACACGTCCACCATCCAAGATACAATGATGATTAATGGCGACTTCATTGCCGATGTCCAAAGGCCCGTGCAAGGTACAATCTGCTGCAATAAAAGTATGATCTCCGATACTAATTTTTCGACCTGGTTCAGCAAAAATATGCGCTAAAGGTGAAATAAAACAGTTTTCACCAATTTCAATGGTTTCCATCTGCATTAAATAGGTCTGATATTCTTTTTGCCAAGTTTCTGCCCATGCACGATTTTTCGCCTTTAACGACCAATATAACCAAGGCATATAATTTAAACGATGCTTATGCTGCTCACGATACTTTAATAGAGGATCAGACTCATTCATGGTAATTCCTCTATTCTTTTAAGTTGCTCACGACCACGAGTTACATCCTGAATTTTTAATGATAAATGTTCCATTTGATCAACTCGAACATAAGCAATAATTTGTACGCCTGTAGCCAAATAATCTTCTTTAAATTCGATCTGTTGCTGATTTAAATCATATTGAAAAATAGCCCATTCATTAAAATTGCATAAAAAGCTGACGGGTATTTTTTCTATAAGTTCAATTTTTTCAGCCAATGCTAAACATTGCCCAGCAGAGCCACCATAAGCACGAACTAAGCCGCCAGTGCCGAGTTTAATCCCCCCATACCAACGATTCACTAAAACTATAATATTAGTCAATTCATTGCCTTCAATACTGGCAAGGATAGGTCTACCTGCAGTTCCAGATGGTTCACCATCATCATTAAAGCGCACTTGATGACCAATTTTCCATGCCCAACATTGGTGGGTTGTGCTGAGATCTTGATAAGTCTCTAAAAAGTCTTTTACAGCTTGTTCATTTTCTACAGGAACAGCAAAGACTTGAAAACGACTTTTTTTAATCTCCGCTTGAAAGGTCACAAGTGAAGCAAGGGTAAAAGGCATAACTCTAGAATAAATAACGACATCAAGTCAGTATAGCCTGATTTTGAGAGGATTAAAGTGCCAAGAATACGTCTAGGTAAAACTTATCCTCCCATAAACAGTTGCAAGTTCATCATGATCGTATTCAATTTTTGATTTTGTGCTGCTGAGTACATGACTCAAAAATTTACAAATGACAGATTTAGAAATCCATTAAAAAATATAATTAAAAAGCCATTAATTTTTAAAATTAACGGCTTTTTAATTATATCCAAGCGCTATATTTACTTAAATTTTTATGTATTATCGCTCTCGTAAGGCTTCCTGTGCTTTATTAAACGGTTTGATCAAATAATCCAAAACCGATTTTTGTCCTGTTTTAATGTCCACCGTTGCGACCATCCCAGGTGTAATACTAAATTGTTGACCTGCTTTATTGGTGAGTTTATCGGTATCTGTTCGAATATACACTCTATAATAAAACTGGTCTTGCTTCACTTCATCTCTCAAAGTATCAGGTGAAATAACCTTGACCTTACCTTTTAAACCGCCATAAATAGAATAATCATAGGCTGTAATTTTAACCAGTGCATCTTGTTCAGGATGAATAAATGCAATATCTCGCGGTGAAATTCGGGCTTCTATCAATAATTGTTCATCTAAAGGAACAATGGTCATGATTTTACCATTCTGCGGAATGACCCCACCAATGGTCATCACATCTATTTCTTTCACTACCCCGCGCATCGGGGCTTTAAAAGTAGTTCGACTGAGTGTATCAGACTTGCCTTTTACAACTTGTTGCTGCATTTCAACATCAGTATTGGCTTTGGACAATTCTTCACGCGCTTTGACATAATATTGATTGCGAATATCATTCATCTGATTACGAAGATTATTGGCTTCACGTTTTAAACGTAATACCTCCACTTCACTGGCCGCACCCTTAGCCACCAATGGCTCAGTCATTCTGAGTTCTTGTTCGACCAAACTTAATGCCTGACGCAGACCTGCTATAGACTCATCCAAATTGGCGCGCCGTGAATGATAAAGTGCTGTTTCTTCCTGAACCAATTTATTTTCTTTTAAAACATCTTCTGGAAATGACAGCGCTGTACCGTTTACTTCTGATCTTAAACGGGCTGACGTGGCACGTGAAGACATTAATAAAGAAGCTGACTCTCCCACATTTGAGGCAAATCGAGTAGGATCAAGTTGTGCTAAAATTTGACCCGGTTTTACAATTTCACCTTCACGCACATTAATTTTGGTGATTATCCCGCCTTCAAGAGATTGAATGATTTGTTCTTTTGAAGAAGGAACAACTTTCCCCGTTCCAGTTGATACTTCTTCAAGTTTAAAAAACCAAGCCCATAAGAGTAAGACCAATAAACCAAGGCAAATTATCCAGATAAAGATACTTGATTTAGGTAAAGGTGGTTCAAGTTCAGTTATTTTCGAGGCATTTTTTGGATTGTATTCTTGATTGCTCATGAACTTGTACCTCCGGCTTGACGTTGCTGATGCAAATTTTGATTTAAAATCTGATCACGTGGGCCATCCATCACAATTTTGCCGTCATTGACCACAATAATTCTGTCCACCAACTCAAGCACAGCGCGACGATGTGTCGCAACAACTAAGGTTCGATGCCCCAACCAAAATTTTAAATGATCAATAAATTGTTTTTCTGATACATCATCAATTGATGCAGTAGGTTCATCCAGTAAGAGAATATTTGGTTGACGAATGAGTAATCGTGCAAGTAACAAAGCCTGCTTTTGTCCACCCGAAAAACCCACGCCTCCCTCAAGAATAATATGATCTAAACCCTCTTTTTTATCCTGAACAAATTGCATTGCACCGGTAATTTTTAAGACCTTAAAAATATCTTCATCACTGGCTAAAGGTGCACCTAGAGTCAAATTTTCACGAACAGAACCGAAAAATAAATAGGCATTTTGGTTTAATAAAGCCATATCTCGTCGAACATCGGATGGATCAATCAAGCCCAATTCAATATTATCTAGTTTAATTTTTCCTTGAGTGGGTGTCTGCATACCCGACAATAGCTGTAATAATGTCGATTTTCCTGCTCCATTACGGCCAAGAATAGCAATTTTTTCACCTGATTTTATTTCAAGTTTCGGAATACTCAGACTTGGTCTCGCATCATTCTGACCGTATTGAAAACTTAGTCCAGATAAGCTGTAATCCCCATTTAATACAGCACGATGAATCAAATGTGCATGATCTGGCTGATCTACCGTTTTTTTCATTAACTCATCTAGTCCAGCTTTAGCAACCTTTGCCTGCTGCCAACGACCTAAAACACCCGTAATTTGTGCAATAGGCCCTAACATACGTGAAGAGAGCATAGAACAAGCCACTAAAGCACCTGTGGTCATGTCACCTTTCATCACAGCAAAACAACCCACCAATACGACGACAGCAAAAGTTAATCCTTGTATTTTCTGTGTCCAAGCTGTCATGACGCCAACAATTTTCCGCTGCCGCATGGAAATATCTGCTGAAGTTTCATTCATGTGATTCCACTGATTTTGGAACCGTGCTTCTGCACGCAGCAGTTTAATATCTTCAATTCCCTGAACGGCCTCCACGAGCATGGCATTACGAATAGCACTTTCGCGCATCCCTTCATTGGCAAGTTTAGCCAAACTTTTTTGTGCCAAAATCCCCGGTAAAATCATTAAAGGTACGACTGCAAGCATAATCCAAAAAAGATTGCCGCCAATAAGCCAAAAAATAACCAAAAACAAAATAAAAAAAGGTAAGTCAGCAATCGCCGAAATGGTGCTTGACGTCACTAATTCACGTACCCCTTCAAGTTCACGAATTTGGGAAATAAATGTGCCTGTAGATTTAGAACGTTCACTATTTTTAATTCTCAGTGCATGCCCAAAAACACGATCCGAGACTCTTAAGTCAGCACGTTTTCCAATCACATCAGATAAATAAATTCGTCCTACACGCAAACTAAATTCAAAAATAGCTGCAATGAGAACGCCACCTGCCAAAACCCATAAAGTGGGAACAGATTGTGCAGGAATCACCCGATCATATACATTCATAGAAAAAACAATGGTTGCCAAGGCCAAAATATTCGCAATCATGGATGCAAACATCACATCGATATAACGCTTCCAATCACGTAATACAATGCTCCAAAACCAACTACTTTGGTAAGGCTTAATATATTCATCAACACGCGCATCAGGTACAGATTTTTCTGGTCGGATAATATAGATATGGCGTATATTGGCATGCACGACTTCAGGGGTCAGAACTTGGGTGAGTCCCTGTTCAACACTAAACTGGATGCTGGCATTTCCTTGACTGTCGACCTTATCAATCACGCCGACTTGACCATCATGAAATTCGACCATCACAGGTAAACGCCAAGGGTTGATTAAATCAGGATCAAAGTTAGATTTGCGCAAACTCATGCCAATCTGGCGCGTCATTAATGCCAAAATATCGTCCGTATTTTGGTTCGGATTCCAATCCAGTTGTAAACGTATACGTTCTTCTGAAGGCTCTATACGATAGTGTTTAGCAATGCTTAAAACGGCTTGTAACCAAGGCAGGTATTGATTCTTATTATTCATGGCTGTATCTCAAATCCCTGAATTGAAATGTGATTTAAATCATACAGATCGCGCGAACGTCCTGTGACAAAATGTATCTCACAATAGCGTCATAAATATCAAAACGTGCATTTTCGATTTCTTGCGCTGCACTATGAATGGCTTGTTCAGCATTCAGTAAATCGACGGCTGATCGTGTGCCGAGTTTGTACTGTTCTTGATAAAGTTCACGCGTGCGTACTGTGGTTTGCTTGCGGGCAATTAAACTGACAATCTGACGCTGCTTATTTTCAATTTCTTCACGCAAAGAACGTATTTCATCCAGCACATCTAAATAAACACGATTTACTTTGGCTTTAGCTGCTTCTTCTGCATAACTGGCTGCACGAGTCTGTGACGCAGTTGCACCACCTTGATATAAATTACTGTTGGCTTCAAGCATGATTGAATTATAAAAACCATCATCTTCATTGTTATTCGGATTTCGACCATTCACAGCCTGACTTAAAGAACCTTTCACATTAATGGTTGGATAACGACTCAATTTAGTTTGTTGCTTCTGAAATTTCGCCACATCGACTTCTGCCTGTGCAGACATCATGTTAGGTACTTTATTAAATTCAGGATCAGTATATAAATCTGACTCTTTCACCAAATGTTCTGGAATAGCCCATTTCAACCCTTTAACTTCGCTACCCAAAAGTGTACGTAATCTTTGTTGAAATTTTTTAAGCTGTGTTTCTTGTACAATTAAATTGGTTTCCGCTGCTTGTACATTTGAACGGGCTTGTACTGGATCCGCTTGTGAACTAATTCCAGCTTGAGCCCTTAAGTTGGTTATTTCGGCAATTCGTTAAATTCCACTAATTTGCTGCTGTGCAATTTTAATAATTTCTTGATAACGTTGAATATTAACAATCGTATTGGCCGTTTCATATGCCACATTATCGATACTGACGAGAACATTGGCTTGAGCCACTGAAAGTTTGGCTTCTTGTATATCAACACTGCTATTGATCTTGCCAAAATCATAGAGCATTTGTGTCGCACTGAGGCTTAACATTTGTCGACCACGCTCACCCGACGTTAAGTCTGCCGTAGACAATCCACCTGAAACTTGCGGATAATATTGTGCTTTTGCAACATCAATATTTGCGCCCTGAGCTGCCAAAGTAGCAATATTTTGTGAAATTTCAGGACTGCGTTGCAATGCGTGCAGAATAGTTTCATTCAACCCAGAAGCATTAAAAGCAGTATAGGTATATTGAGGTGACCTACCCATTTGAGCAGGAGCAAAAATAGTCGGCAACTCCTGTATTTTAGTCGTATCCAATTGAAAATTGCTTAAAGAAGAAATACTCGCCTTAGCATAATTTTCCTGCGATTTAGGCGCTAAAATTTCGCTCATACTTGACTGAACAGACTGCAAAAATGTTTTTGAGTTTTCCGCATGTAAAGCGTTAACTTGAAAAGGAATGATCCATATTAAAAACCGTAGATTTCTAACGAATAAATTTTGGTATGAAATAATTTTACTTTGATTTTTGAGCATCATTTGACTAGCAATCACATTCAACGGATATCCTGATGTATTCGAAATGTATACACCTATTATTGTTAAGTAATTTTCTTCTTTAAAACTTTTAAAATGTTATAACACTATGATGATCATGTCATTTTTTAAATGAAAAATCATCTTATTTATTGCTTAGATTTTCTAATGAATACCAATAAAAATTAATCTAGCTAAGAGATAAGAGATCAAATTTAAAATCTACTACGCAAATGCTTTTAAATAAGAGATTTGGTTTACACTCTCTTTAAGGTTTCTAAAAAAAAGTGACTTACAAAAAGAAATGATGATTTTCAATGATCAAAATATCTATAAAATTTCAACACCTTAATCCACCATTACATTTTATCCATTGGGGAATAGATGTGATCTTCAATCCAAACATTAGTTAATCCTCGTTTCGATTGTAAACAGAAAATAGGACAATCTTTCTTCAAAAGCTACCGTTCATCCAACCACTCCATCCAATAAGCGTTATTAACACTCACTACAGGTAATTTTTAACAATTCAGCTTATATAGCCAGATTATAAATGAGCTGATTTTTATTTTCGATCCGCAAAACGAGAGTATGCCTGCCAAAAAAAGACTCTGATTTGAAAGTCAGAGTCGGATAATATGGTAAGAGCGCTGTGCTGACCAGTTAAATCGAAGTTGAATTAAACGGTGAAATCATCACCTAAATAAACTTGGCGTACTGTTTCATTTTCTAAAATTTCTTGTGGTGTGCCTTCAGCAATCACTGCACCTTCACTGACAATATAAGCACGTTCACAAATTGCTAAAGTTTCCCGGACATTATGATCGGTAATTAAAACGCCGATCCCACGATCTTTTAAAGTCCGAATAATATCTTTAATATCACCCACTGAAATAGGGTCAACTCCCGCAAAAGGTTCATCCAACAGCATAAATTTCGGATCAGCTGCCAAAGCACGTGCGATTTCTGCACGACGACGCTCACCGCCCGAAACGCTCATACCAAGTGAATCTTTAATATGAGTGATTTTAAAATCGGCCAACAGTTCACTTAGACGTTGCTGACGCTGTGCCTTAGTTAAATCTTTACGGGTTTCAAGAATGGCCATGATATTTTCAGAAATGGTTAATTTTCTAAAAATAGAGGCTTCTTGTGGTAAGTAACCAATACCTTTACGCGCACGTTCGTGCATGGCTAAATCGGATAAATCTAAATCATCTAAATGGATTTCACCTTTATCCATTCGGACTAAACCTACAACCATATAGAAGCTTGTCGTTTTACCTGCACCATTTGGACCAAGCAAACCTACAATTTGTCCACTTTGCATTTGAAATGAGACGTCTTTCACGACCCATCTTTTGCTATAGTTTTTTGCAAGTTGTTTAATACACAGCGTTTGTGGTTTATTTGGCGCTTGCTCCATTAATCACGTGCTCCTGGAAAAGATTTTGATGCAGAAGGTGGTATCACAATTTGGACACGCCCTGATGATGAACCGGTAGAGTTTGGCGTACCTGTTGCCTCGACATCTCCTCTGTTCATGCTATATTTCAAGGTATTACCTCGAATACTTGCATTATTTTGTTCTAACAATGCACTTCCTGACAAAGTAATAATGCCTGTTTCTGCATTGTAAATAATCTTTTGTGCCTGTCCTTTCGCCAAACCTTTATTTACATCTGTTTGCTGCTGAAAACGTGCAGGACGCCCTGAAGCAGTAATGGTACTGATTTCTCTTTTGCTGTTTAAATTGGCCACAATAGAATCAGCCTGTAACTTCATTGTGCCTTGTTCAATGATGACATTACCCGTATACGTGGTGATTCCTGTTTTCTCATTGTAGGTTGCACGATCGGCTAAAAGTGAAATAGGTTGGTTTCGATCAGAAGGTATGGCAAAAACAGTTGACGATGACAATACAACCAAACCGACTAAAGCTGCTTGCTTAAGCAAGGATTTAGAATATGTAAGCTTAAGATTTTGGTTCATATTTTCCTCGAATATTAAAAAATTCGTATTGACCGTTGTTAAAATTGGCTTTCAAACCTTGGCTTACAAATTCAGCTTGCGGTGACTGCACAACGACTTGTTTGTTGGATTCTATTTCACGTGTTTTAGGGTAACCCGTTAATTCTGTGGTTTTAAACTGCATTTTACCTTGTTGCATGAGTTTAACAGCAGTTACATCACCAGATAAAACGACCCGTTGATTATCATCATAACTATTTGCAACTTTGGCATAAAAAGTCGCATCTACAGCACCATCTTTATATATAGAAGCATCCAGATTCGTCAGTTTCGCTGTTTGTTTTTGCATGTCTTGTTCAAGCCGATCGACTTGAGCACGCATATATAAATTGCCTTGATCATCCGTTTGAGTCAAATGAATTTTCTCAGCGGAATAGGTCATACTTTTGGCTGAATCAACCTCAAGCTTGTTCCCCTTACCACTATAATAGTAGTAACCACCACTTATAGCTGCAATGGCTATAGCAGTTACGTATAAAAATTTTATATCCATAAGTGGTGTACTGAACTCAAATAAAATAGATGATTAAATAATTAATATGGGGTAGAAGTATATTTTTCAAGCAGGCTGTTATAAACACCTTTTGCGCTTAAAATCATATCGCAGATTTCACGTACTGCACCACGCCCACCCATAGCCTGAGTCACCAAGTCTGCACGACGTCTAACTTCTACATGTCCATTGGGTACAGTGACTTTAAGTCCAGCAATCGCAAATGCAGAAAGGTCAGGCCAATCATCTCCCATATATAAACAATCTTCTGGTGCAATATTGAGTTGTGCACATGCCTCACGTAGTGCAATACCTTTATCTTCACGGCCTTGAAAAATCAAATCCACACCAAGATCAGACATACGTTTTTCAACGATATGACTCTTACGGCCTGTAATAATAATGACTTTGACACCTGCTTGCTGTACAAGTTTCATGCCCAAACCATCACGAATATCAAAAGACTTAATTTCGTCACCTGAATTGGTCAGCGTCACAAAACCATCACTTAAAATACCGTCTACATCGAGAACCAACGCTTCAACATGACGCGCTTGTTGTAATAAAGTGTAAGATGCCATCTGTTAATTTACCCCAGCTTGAATTAAATCGTGCATGCTAATCACGCCAATCACTTGATTTAAATCGTTTACAACCACAAATTGATTAATTTTTTTATCATTCATTCGCTCTAATGCTTCAACAGCACGTGCTTCTTGTGAAATAGTGAGGGGGTTTTGGGTCATCACTTCAGACACCACTAAATTCACATCAAAACCTTGCTGCTTATCAATGAGGCGACGCAAATCGCCATCCGTAAAAATCCCAAGTAGCACGTCATTTTTATCTACAATTGTGGTTAAACCTAGACGTTTATTTGAAATTTCGTATAGAACCTGATTCATTGGTGTATCTGGAGACACTTTTGGCAAATCTGTATCGGTATGCATAAGGTGCTTAACATGCAACAACAGGCGTTTGCCTAATGCACCTGCTGGATGTGACATCGCAAAATCATCTGCCGTAAAACCGCGCGCATCTAATAAAGCCACTGCCAAGGCATCACCTAAGGCCAAGGTCGCCGTCGTACTTGAAGTCGGAGCCAAACCCAGTGGACAAGCTTCTTGAATATTGCCCAAAGTTAAAGCAACATCTGCATTTTGTGGCAATGGGCCTTTTGTATCACCACTAATTGTGATGAGTGGTACTTCTAAATGCTTAATCAAAGGCATCAACATCATAATTTCATCACTCTTTCCAGAGTTTGAAATAGCAATCAGTACATCACCATGTACCAACATACCTAAATCACCATGCCCCGCTTCACCGGGATGCATAAAAAATGAAGGCGTACCTGTAGAGGCAAACGTTGCTGCCATTTTTCGACCAATATGGCCTGACTTACCCATTCCCGTAATGACTAAACGTCCGCGACAATGCAAAATAATTTCACACGCCCGACTAAAACGCTCATCAATTTGAGTTGCCAATATCTCTAAGGCTTGCTCTTCTATACGTAAAGTTTCTAATGCAACTTTTTGGAAGTCTATGGGATTCGGCCTATTTTTTAGATTCAAAGTCAGTCTACCTTTACGCTATAAAGCCTTGATGTTAATCAAGCAAAAATAATTTTCATAATTTTATCATATCTATACAAATACCACGTTTCTAAATGTGTAAGTTTTCACATCCTTATAAAAAAAAACTATAAAACTTTATGAAGAATAAGGCTTGAGTTAAGATGAGACATCTTTTATTTAGTCTTTTGAAACTCTATGCAACCATTTGTTCTATATAACTCAGAGCAACGTAAAAAAGTTGAATTTGTTCCGCGTGTTGAAGGACATATCGATATGTATGTATGCGGTATGACTGTTTATGATTATTGTCATATTGGACATGCTCGGGTCATGGTTGCATTTGACTATATTATTCGTTTTTTACGCAGCCAAGGTTGGTCGGTCAAATACGTCCGTAATATTACCGATATTGACGATAAAATTATTAAGCGTGCTAATGAAAATGGCGAGAGTATTACAGCTTTAACGGATCGTTTCATTCAAGCGATGAATGATGATGCGGAAAACTTAGGCTGTTTAGCACCAGATGAAGCACCGCGTGCCACTGACTATATTGATCAAATGCAAAGCATGATTGGTCATTTGGTGGATAAAGGTACAGCTTATCCATCTAAAAATGGTGATGTGTATTTTCAAGTGGAAAATTTTGCCAAATATGGCCGCTTGTCTGGGCGTAAACTTGAAGATATGCAAGCAGGTGCATCAGAACGCGTCGATGTTGAAGTTGAAAAAAAGCATCCTTTTGACTTTGTTCTGTGGAAACATGCCAAAGAAAATGAACCCTCTTGGGCTTCGCCTTGGGGGAATGGACGCCCGGGCTGGCATATTGAATGTTCAGCGATGTCTACCTGCTGCCTAGGCAACCATTTTGATATTCACGGTGGCGGTTCAGACTTAATGTTCCCACATCATGAAAATGAAATTGCACAATCTGAAGCCTCGACTGGCGAGCAATATGTCAATTACTGGATGCATGTGGGCTTTATCAATGTTGATGGCGAAAAAATGTCGAAGTCTTTAGGCAATTTCTTCACGATTCGCGATGTCATGGACAAGTTTCATCCTGAAGTAATTCGCTACTTTATTGTGTCATCACATTATCGTAGTCCTGTGAACTTCTCTGATACAGCATTAAAAGAAGCGAAAAATACCTTGTCGCGTTTTTATCATTCTTTTAAAGCCTATCAAGCAGTATATGGTGAAAAAACCACGGATCATTTAGACGAAACTTTAGTGGAACGCTTTAATACAGCAATGCGTGATGACTTTAATACATCTGAAGCAATTGCTGTGTTGTTTGAAATGAATAAAGAACTCAATCGTGCGGTGAAGGATGAAAATGCTGACCAAGCTACTCTCTATTATTCAACTTTGCGCCATTTAACTCATATTCTTGGTCTGGTTCAATATAATGTAGACGATTTTTTAAAGTCTGATATTGGTCAAGACGCTTTAGAACTCAGTGCAGAACAAATAGCAGATTTTATTCAACAGCGTGTCGATGCCAAAAAAGCCAAAGAATTTGCTAAAGCCGATGAAATTCGTCAGTCTTTACTTGATCAAGGTATTGTTTTAGAAGACACACGCCAAGGTACAATTTGGCGTCGTGCTGATTAATTCACCATTTAGAATTATAGAGAGTTGACAGTTTCTAAAAGCGCTCTATAATACACACCATTGCGGAAATAGCTCAGTTGGTAGAGCATAACCTTGCCAAGGTTGGGGTCGAGAGTTCGAGTCTCTTTTTCCGCTCCAAATTCAAATAGACCCTCATCGAAAGATGAGGGTCTATTTTTTTATTGATTTAAATATTTGATCAGTTCATTTTGAAAAGAGATGATCTCTTTTCAAATGATAAATATAAAGCTCGACATAATGAAATTAAGCGTAGTACTTCAGATTCGAGCTTATTCTTTTTGCTTCAGAACGTGGGAATTTTTGCTCTTGCAAAAGTTTTAATATCGCTTGTTTACCCTGTTCTTTATAAACTTGACAGTAGGATGCTGAAACACTCAATTCATCCAATGCTCGCCACTCATACACACTTGCATCAACAAATAACTTGTCATTAGACATGTCGATTTGAGTTGCTTGTTGGGCATAATAACTGGCCAAATCATATTGATTTAAAGAACGGTAAAAGCGGGCTAACTCATATAAAGGTTCGGCACGATTCTGTCTGGCGATCCACGCTTTTAAATATTCGAGATAAATTTGTTCATGTGGAAGTTTTAAGCGTTCTGCCATTTGAGCAGCACGAAATTGAGCCATCCAACGCTCTTCTTCCCAACCTCCTGCATTGGCCCGTTTTAAAAAATACGTTCTACTTTTATCTAATAATCCAGCATCTCTATAACTTTGTGCTAGATAAAAAATATACCGCAAATTGTCTGGCTCATCTTGAATACCCTGTTCCAGTGTTGCGATATCTTTCAAATATGTATTTGCACTTTTTGCTCTGGCACCATCATGCTGAATAAATATATTTAAACCTTCAAGCGTTTGCCATTGATGAGGATGAGGAGAATGTAAATACTCATGTAAAACCCCTTTCCATGACCAAGCTAAACGTGTCGAGATCAAAGCATTTCGGCAATAACGTAAATTGTCATAGATACAATTAAAATAATATGCTGTACCCGTTAAAGCTGGCCAACTGAAACCAGATTCAGCCAATAAACTTTCATCTGCATCAATAAAAAGTAAATAATCTGCTTTGGGTAAAGCATCAGTTAAAGCCAATTCCAAAGCTTCAGTACGGTTAAAACCAAAATTTTTCCATGGCCGTTCCAATAATTGTCCCGGCAAATCTTGCAAATAATTTTGAATTATCTGTTGTGTGCCGTCGGTTGAACCCGTATCCACAATCACCCAGCCCTGTCGAATACAGAACTCAGTCCTTGAAAACCGCTTAATCAATCCGTCCAACTTTCGGGGGTCAGATCAATTAGCCCTTTTTTAATCATCAGCTCAATAATAAAAATCAATCTTCAAAAACTTTGGCTTGCTGAATAAGTTGCGTAAATACAGAAGCATCCTTAATTTGATTGGCACTCAGCAGTGCCAATTTAACTAAAAATAATTCACGCTTTTCGACTGAAATCGAGTCTATGCTTTCCGCCAATTGATCATAGACTTTTTCTAAATCAGGAATTGAAATGGTACTCATGCGTTGACTCCTTCAGCGACTTGAGTGAATTGATGAAAAGTTCCAGTAATCGCATTTTCACGATAGTTCAACCAACGTCCATTGATATGATGCCCAGGACGTACTAAATAAATGGTGTTCACATCTGCAAAAAAACAGTCTTTCACTATGTTTGGATCAATCGTAAATGAAATATCAGCTTGTTTGACCTTTTGATCATCGATTGCCAGTGCAATCAGTTGAGCAGGAATACCGAATTGTTTTAATGCATTTATTTCACTGATTAAATTTTCAGGTACTTGACCATTTTGAGTAAACATTATGACCGAAAATTTACCACTAATGGCATCATATAAAAATGAGCCATCTGCAAATTTTATATTTGGAATGAGAGCACCATTTTCAGTCAATTCGTGCATCAAAGCATTATCATCGTTTTGACTGTTTAACGGTGAATGCGTATAAGCATGTGGTCGTGACGTACGCCAGTGGTATAGTGGTCGAACAAATTCATGCTCAAGTGATAAAGAGAGTACAGCATTACGCAATAAACGATAACCTGCCGTTGGCGGTGCCATAAAACGTGTTGATTTACACGCTTCTGCAATAATTTCGCGTGCTGCACCGACACGGTCAAAACTATAACTTTGAAGTAATTTTTCTGTTGACCACCCTTTCACAACAGCCGCAAGTTTCCATGCCAAATCTTGAGCATCTTGGAAACCTGTATTTGCACCACGAACACCAAATATTGGCAACAAATGCGCAGCATCTCCAACAAATATGGTGCGGTTATGTACATAGTTATCAAGCGTTAAAGCACGGGCTGAATATACGGTGCTCCAATCCATTTCCCATTCCAAATGATCTTGACCAATCATTTTTAACTGATCATTGACTGCTTTATTTAAATTTTCAGGTTTTAAAGCGTCTTCTGGAGCATTTTTTGGATCTAGTTGATAATCAAAACGCCAAATATTATCTGGTTCACGATGCATCAAAATAGTATTTCCAGGATTCCAATCTGGTGAAAAAAATGCAAGGCGTTCTGTAGGATAGTCTAATTTAATACGAATATCGGCGATCACAAAACGACCTTCATAACTTGCACCTTCCATCCGGAGTTTCATCCCTTCACGAATCGGTGAACGCCCACCATCCGCGGCAACTACCCAATGTGAAATGTGCTGATACTCACCTTCAGGTGTATGAATTGTTAAAGTGACGTGTTCATCATTTTGTTGATGCGCAACAATTTTATTTCCCCAACGCACTTCAATATTTTTTTGTTCTTTGATGGTCTGTAATAAAAAATGCTCTAACCAATTTTGTTGTAAATTATTGAGTGGTGCAAACTGATCATTGTCATGGATCGGTGATGCCATACGAAATGCCACCTGACCTTTATAAATTGAATTACCATGTGTCCATGCTAAAGCTTTGGTCATGATACGATCAGCAACACCTGCTGCTTGTAAAATTTCCATAGAACGTTTGGTGTACACCAAGGCGCGACTACCTTCAGATAGCTGCTGTTCAGCGGACAGTAAAATAACCTTAATGCCTTGTTTTGCCAACAAGAGCGCTGTTGCCATGCCTATTGGCCCAGCACCAACGACTGTGACCGTATCTGATTCTGCAAGCGTATTTTTATTTGAATGAAAATAGGGATAAATCTCATAATTATAATAGAGCGATTTTCTCGGTTGAATTTCAGGAAAGTGCATGTCGAACTCCTTATCGTCATTGTTTACAAAGTAAATAAAAAATCAGTATTACAGTGCTCAAGCCGCTTGAGCAGTAGAGGAACTTTGGGTGAATTGTTGATTATTAGCACTACGGTACGTTTGACTGCCTTTTAAACCCAGTGCGTAAAACATAAAGAGCAGAACCGTTAAAATACTGCAGATGATCCAGACCATCATGAATGAGCCCGTTGCAGTGGCAAGCATAGAAATAGCAGGTACACCACTGGCAATTCCCAAAGTTTGGAAACGTAAGCAGATACCGTATACTTCACCATAATGCTGTGGGCCGTAGGTTTGTGAGGCCACCACTGCAGGTGTGACGGTACCAATACAATTTCCAACTCCCCAGAACACTACAGCGATTAAACCCAATAACCATGCATTTGAACCTCTCGCTAAAGCAAACGGAATACACGTCATTAAAATACTGGCACAGACTAATGTGGTTGCTTTCATGGTACCCAGTTTGTCGTAAAGCCAACCCAACATCACCTTGGCAAAAATCATTACACCTAAAGTAATCACTAAAAATTGAGCGGCCTGTTGCATCCCAAAGGTATTTTGCAAAAATACAGGAAGTTGCAAAACAATACCTCCGCCGACAAATCCGACCAAAAAATGGGCTGCCAACATAGACCAAAAAAACGGTTTTTTCTTTAAAACTTTAGGCTCAAGATGAACCAGTTTTATTTCTGAACCTAGGGTTTTGGTCGGACAAACGTCAGTTGCATCTGCGCCCAAAGCCTTCAAACCAACATCTTCAGGTTGTGCTTTAATTACAAACAAGATCAGCACACTGCTAAACACAAACATGGTTGCTGCTATAACTTGATAAGCCAACTGATAAGTAAAATTTTGAATGCAATAGGTAATGAATGGGCTAAGAATCATGCCGAAAATTGCGCTACCCGAGAGTGCGATACTCATCGCCAACCCTTTTTTCTGAACAAACCAACGGTTGACCAAAATATTAGGTGGCATGAAGGTTAGACCTGTCGAGAAGAACCCGAACAACGCTGCTACGCCATATAAAATATAAATATTGGTCGCAATAGAAAATGCGGCATAGCTCAAACAAAAACCGAGCAAGAAAATGAGTAATACTTTTTGTGTATGTTGTTGCAGAATTTTTCCGACTTTCGGAGAAAACAACATCACAGTGATATTAATAATGGTTGAACACAGCGCAAATTGGGTTGGTGAAATTCCCATAGACTGGGTAAATGGGTTTAAGTAAATATTAAATGTGGTAATGGTGAGTGCTATGGCTGTACCTGATACGACCATCAATGCCAAAACCACCCACCAACCATAAAACAACTTGTTCGAATTATTCATTGTGTTTTTCCCGTTTCCATACACATCATTTACAGGACTCAAGAAAAAGCACACATCAATCGAATTTTAATCTTGAGCAATGTACCGGGTTAAAGCTTCTGCTGTTTCCTTCAACGCTTTAACTCTTTCATTTTTAAAATCAATAGGAAGATGGTGTTCACTTCCTAATGCTGCAATACAAAACTCTATTTCACTGTATCGATTGAAAACCGGTACACAAATTGCGTTTACACCGACCAACAAATCACCTGACACTGTCGCGGCACCCTGCTGAATGATGCTTTGCTTTAACACCAAAAATTCTTCCCAATTGGCAGGATAAACCTGCTGATGGAGTGCCTTTTTTTGCTGCCATTCACGTTCTAGTAATGGTCTGATCATCTTTTCTGCACCAAAGGCTGCATATACACGCCCTGTGGCAGAATTGAGTAAAGGCATGATCGAACCCACTCGTGTAATCACTGAAACCAGTTGATTGGGTTGCATCCATTGCACAATCAATGGTCCTTGCGAAGTCCATTTGCTAATTTGTAACCCACAATCAATTTTCCGATGCAGCTCATCAATCAGTGGTTGAGCAGCTTGAATCGTGTCGGTACGCTGAATACAGCTCAAACCTAAACGCCATGCCTGGTCACCCAGTGCGTAACGTCCATCGCTTTGTTGTTTGGCATAGTTCATTCGAACTAGACTTACAACATAACGATGAACTTTGGCAGGATGCATCGACAAATTTTCAGCAAGCTCTTTCAACATCATAGGGCTGCGATGTGCAATCAACGCATCAAGTACCGTTAGCCCTACTTCTAAAGATTGAACCCCACCTTGTATTTTTTCTTCTGACATTGGTTTCAAACTCATGAATTGAATGATCAGCATTCTACTCTAAGCGACCCAATTTCGAAGCAAACCCACAACAAAAAATGAATTTGGGTTCTTGAATACTTTTTGCCTATGGTCATCTAAAGCCACATTAAATTACGCTATACATAATTAAATTATTTATTGCGTAATTAATTAAAATGAGTATGATTAGATTAAGCGTAAAAATCAAGCGTTCTCACAGCAAGGTTGTATATTTTTATTTATTTAAATCAATTTGTTATTTAAATAAATTGTGTGAAAAATCATTTAAATACAACTAAAGTCGCAGATCGTTTGGATATTTTTTTATTTCGGATGAACAAACGAATCTATTGAATCGAATTCGTTTAGACACAAGGAACATTCAAATGACAGGTCAATTAAAATCATTTATTGAGGTCGCACAAGATTCTGACTTCCCTATTCAAAACTTACCTTTTGGTGTCTTTAGCCAATCACGTGAAGGTAAACGTCGTGTGGGTGTCGCACTTGGTGAATGGGTCGTTGATCTTGCAGCTTTAGAAGCAAATGGTTGTTTAAATCTTCACCCAAATGAAAATTATTTTAATCAATCCACCTTAAACACATTTATCGAGTCAGGAAAAAGTAACTGGTCTAAATTACGTGCAGAATTACAAAATCTACTTTCAGCAGACAATCCAGAATTACGTGATAACTTGGTTTTACGTGATCAAGTTTTCTTTAAACAAAGCGATGTGATCCTGCATTTACCAGTTCATATTCCAGGTTATACCGATTTCTATTCCTCTAAAGAACATGCCACCAATGTAGGCTGCATGTTCCGTGATCCTAAAAATGCACTGCTTGCCAATTGGTCAGAACTGCCCGTAGGTTATAACGGTCGTGCGAGTTCCGTGATTGTCAGCGGAACGGATGTAGTACGACCTTCAGGCCAAATCAAACTTCCAAATAGTGAACGTCCTGAATTTTCAGCTTGTCGTAAACTTGATTTTGAACTTGAAACTGGCTTTATTGTGGGTAAAGCAAATCGATTGGGTGAGCCAGTTTCTATTGAAAATGCGTGGGATCATATTTTCGGTATGGTGCTGTTTAATGACTGGTCGGCACGTGATTTACAGCAATGGGAATATGTGCCTTTAGGCCCATTCAATGCAAAAACTTTTGCCTCCTCTATTTCACCATGGATTGTGACCATGGAAGCGCTTGAACCCTTTAAAACCCACTCTCCTATTCAAGAACCCCAACCACTTCACTATTTACGTGAAGATCATGCGAAGAACAGCTATGACATCCATTTGTCTGTGGAATTAAAAGCCAAAAATGCTGAACACACAGATGTGATTAGTCAAACCAATTTTAAATATATGTACTGGTCGATGGCACAACAGTTGACTCATCACACCATTGCAGGTTGTAACCTTCAAGTCGGCGACCTGATGGGTTCGGGTACTATTTCTGGTCCCACGCCGGAATCTTATGGATCATTACTGGAAATTACTTGGAATAGTAGCAAACCACTCACCTTATCGAATGGCGAACAACGTAGCTTTATACAAGATGGCGATACGCTCATTATGAAAGGCTACTGTCAAAAAGAGGGTTTACGGATTGGGTTTGGCGAAGTATCAGGTAAAGTTTTGCCTGCTATTCAATTTAACTTCACCGCCCATACCGCTGAGGAGAAACTCAGTGAAACTGTATAGCTATTTCCGAAGTTCTGCGGCTTATCGTGTCCGAATTGCTTTGAATTTAAAAGGTTTAGATCCTGAATATATTCCAGTACATTTGGTTAAAAATGGCGGTGAACAGCACAGTCCTGAATATCATCAGATCAATCCAACAGAGCTAATTCCAGCGTGGATTGAAAAAAATATACAAGATGAGTTCACACTCACCCAATCACTCAGTATTTTGGAATATTTAGAAGAAAAATATCCAGACGTGGCTTTATTACCTCAGGATTTTCAACAGCGCGCTTTAATTCGCGCAGTCAGCCAAAGTATTGCCTGCGATATTCATCCGCTGAACAATTTAAGAGTGTTGCAATATTTATCCAATACTTTGGCAATCTCTGATGAGCAAAAAACAACGTGGTACAGACATTCGATTGAAACTGGATTCAAAGCATTAGAAATACAGTTGAAAAACTCAAACGGCCAATTCTGCTTCGGTGAAACCGCTAGCTTTGCGGATTGTTGCTTAATTCCGCAAGTGTATAACGCATTACGTTTTAAAATTGATTTATCCCTTTACCCGAAAATTCAAGCCATTTACCAACACTGTAACACCCTCTCCGCATTTCAAAATGCTGCGCCTGAAGCGCAAGCTGATGCTGCTTAAATTATAAATAAGGATATTGTTATGACCATTCAAATCGAAAAAATTCACCATGTGGCTTATCGCTGTAAAGATGCCAAAGAAACAGTGGAATGGTACAAAAAGAATCTGAATATGGACTTCATTTTAGCATTTGCAGAAGACTATGTGCCGTCAACCAAAGCTTTTGATCCGTATATGCATCTTTTTTTAGATGCTGGAAATGGTAATGTATTGGCTTTTTTTGAGTTACCGACCCAACCCGATATGGGCCGTGATGAAAATACACCAAAATGGGTGCAACACATTGCTTTAAAAGTTAAAGATCGCTCAGCATTACTGGCCGCGAAAGAACATTTAGAAGCCAATGGTAATCATGTTTTAGGCGTGACCAATCACGGTATTTTCCATTCTATTTACTTTTTCGACCCAAATGGTCACCGCTTAGAGTTGGCCTATGATGATGAAAAAGCCGCCTCAAAAATTGCCTTGATCACAGAAGAAATGAAATATGAAATGTTAGAAGAATGGAGCAAAAATAAACGCGCTCCGCATCATACGCAATTTTTACATGCAAATGAACTTGAGCACAGCACAAGTTATGCAAAAGCAGATGCTTAATTTTTCATTATCAATTTACGGGGAAGAGAAGGAAATCATTAACATTCTCTTTCCTAAAATGAATACTTAGTTAAAAGATTAAGTTAGACAATAGTTGATTAAGCATTGATAAATTTTTAAGTAATGAAAGGAGAACTTAAATGCTGATCAACACATTGTCAGAGATCAAACTCATTAATATTGAAATTTCAGTTGAAACGTTTAGATCAATTCAATTTGCGAGAAAATAAACACTGCAAAGAACAGCAGAAATTGCTTTGTATTTGTTTAACTTTGGCGAAAATCATCTTCAACTTTAAAAACCGTGATGACACTAAAATTTAGACCATAAACCGATATGCAGATGGATCAGCAAAGCATAAACTTGAGTCACTTAATTTTTTGATCGATATAACAAGAGTAAATAATATGTCAAAACAAGACTTTGAAAATGGCTTAAAAGTTCGTACTGAAGTGATGGGTGAGTCATTTGTCCAACGTGCACAGGACAATACGGTTCCATTCACACAACCATTGCAAGATTGGATTAATGAACATGCATGGGGTTCGACTTGGCAACGTGAAGGTGTGCTACCACGTAAGTATCGTTCACTCATTACCATCGCATTTTTAACCGCCCAAAAAAGCCCAACTGAGCTTAAAGGTCATGTCCGTGGTGCTTTAAACAATGGTGCAACAGTTGAAGAAATTCAAGAAGTCTTACTACATAGTTTGCCTTATTGTGGTGCGCCAGCAACTCAAGAAGCCTTTCGTGCCGCCCTTGAAGTAATCAATGAATATCAAAAAATAGAATAAGTTAACGATTGTAGAAATTGATTCAATCACCAGCTTCTCAGCTTAGGCTATTTAAATCCTTATTAAAATCTTAGCGTGATTTACTAAGCTTGATGCGCTACATGCGCCTTTCAATGGAATCATTTTGGCGCATGGCAAAACATTCATCCAATTTTGAAATTACAATTAATATTTTCACGCGCTGATGAATGCTAACCTTTTTTCAAGATCAATCATTAGCGCTTCATATTGGAAATAAAAAACTCAATACTCAATAGATTCTATTATTTTCAATTTAATGATGACAATAGAGATGCTCTTCATCTTCAGATGGCTGACGCTTATATAAATGTTGTGGCACGGCAGGCTGAGATACAGCGCTATGGTCTATGTCATCTTTTCGGATGCAGCAGCCTTCCACATATTGGCTGCTACCATCCATATAAAATTCCTCTTTCCAAACAGGAACCTCATGCTTAACCCTCTCCACTGCTTCTTCACATGCAGCAAAGGCTTCACGGCGATGCGCAGCATAAGCAATCGCGATAATGGCTGTTTCACCAATATCTAAAGCGCCAACTCGATGAATCACCCGTACATAAGAGGCTCCAAATTTTTGCTGAATTTCTTGCTCTATTTGCCGAATCATTTTTTCTGCGACAGGTGCATAAGCGCTATATTTCAGTGCTTTCACTGCTTTACCTTGATGATGATTACGTACCGACCCCACAAAAATACCAGTACCACCACATTCAGGAAAACACTGAATTCCATCAAAACCATCTAGATTTAAAGCAGTCTCTTGAATTCTAGGAAATTGTTTGAATACGTTCATTTCAACCTCCTGCAACCGGCGATAGCAGTACCAAAGTACTGTCCGAGGTGAGTTTGTTCTGACGTGGAATAATATCTTCACCGATAGCACAAGCACATCTTTCTAACATGGCTAAAGCTGATGGATAATCAAATGAAATTTGATTCAAAACATCATAAACGGAACTATTTAAATTACAGCTAATTTCTAAGCAAGTCGGCAAATGTCGTTCTATTGCACCGAAGGCTTCAATTTTAATTTTGATCTGTGACACTTTAACCTCCAAGCATATGCATGCTAATTTTTCGACTGCTTGTCGTGGTAGTTTGATTTTTTAAACGTTGCTCAATGGCATGAAAGCCTTGTTCTTTGTTCCAGATATACTGAGATAAAATATGATGCAGATTCACTTCACTCGAAGCCTGAGTGGAAGCCAATGCCTTAATTTCTGTACTGAGCTTCAAGCCTTGAGGTGCAAATAAACAATTATAAAACTCACCTTGTGCCGTTAACCGTAATCGATCACAACTTCCGCAAAATGAATGGGTAATCGTAGAGATCATCCCAATTGGATGATGATTAATCAGATATTGTCGCGCAGGATCGGCAGAATGATTCATTTGATTGGTTACATTAAATTCAGTCTTTAATACATCTAAAATATGTTTTTCGCTGACCACATGCGCGTTTGACCATTTACGATCACCATCGAGTGGCATAAATTCAATAAAACGTAAGTTTATTTTTTCTTGAATCGACCAACGCGCCAAAGGCAAGATTTGATCATCATTGATGCCCTTCATCAGTACGCTGTTAATTTTGATCGGTAATCCGACAATTTTTGCAGCACGAATTCCTTCAAGTACTGGTGCCAAATCTTTTTGTGTAAGCTGTTTAAATTGAGTTTCATCGAGACTGTCTAAACTAATATTCAAGTCATCTAGTCCTGCTTGTTTTAAAGCGAAGGCATATTTTTTTAAATAATGCGCATTGGTCGTCATAGATACGCGCTTCAATCCAATTTTTTTTAGACCTTGCAGTTGTTCAATAAAATGCACAACGCCTTGACGCATCAGCGGTTCACCGCCTGTAATACGTATAGAGTGGATACCTCGCTGTACCATGAAATCACAAAATTGATAAAGCGCCTCAAAACTCAGTAATTCATTTTTTTTCATCCATTCAGGATGTTCAGGCATGCAGTAAATGCACTTAAAATTACAGCGATCAGTGACTGAAATTCTGAGTTTGCGCTTAGCACGACCAAATTGATCCATGAATTGCATTTCATCTTTCAGTCCGAGCATCCTATTCATATTCAATCCATTCTGAGGTGTTGATATAGAAATACACAGTACTTGTGAATAGAACTAAAATTATTTAATCCACTAAGATTAAATATGCAATAAATGTTCCAATTTTATGCTACCGCTAAGGAACAAAGTGTTAATGCAGTAATTTGAGTTGTTGATGCTGCTGCAATTCATCGATTGAATTAATACTGTGAAAAAATAAAGCCTGATTTTTAAAATTAATAACCTGAGCGTGTAAATCCAGAAAACACTGTTTTAAACTACGCTGATTTTGCGCAAGATGCTTGTAAATGGTCGTATAAGCACTGCGTTTTACCAAACAAAATGGATACAGTGCCTGACCATTCACTTCGACATAGGCCACTTCAGCTACACTATTTTTAGTTAAAGCTAAATGTAATTTCAATATGACTTTGGGTGGAATATAAGTCACATCACACGGCACAAAAAGAACATAATCCGATTCAACATGCGACCAAGCACTTTTAATTCCCATAAGTGGACCGAAGAAACCGCTTTCTTCATCTTGATAACAACCAATACTGGGAATGATTTTCTGATAAATTGAATCATCTCGATGGCTATTAATCCAAACTGCATTAACATCATTTTTAAGCTGCTGATAAATTTTAATCAGTTGAATTTGATCATCAAATTTCTGTAATAGTTTATTGATCCCATTCATGCGACGCGCCTGCCCACCTGCCAAAATCACCAAATCCGTGCGAGGATAAAATGAAGAGGTCAAACTTTTTATCATTGAACTTCGACTCATTCTACGGCCTCCATTTGACACGCTTTAATCAAGCCACGAATTTCAGGCAAACATGAACCACAATTTCCGCCTGCTTTTAAACATGCTGTGACCTGTTTTTCATTGCTGAGATTTTTTTCTTTAATCGTATCAATAATTCGGTTTTTACCGACTTTAAAGCAGCTACAGACCAAAGGCCCTTCACTATTCCCCATTGACATGGCTTGACCTGCCAGCAATGCTTTACGGTGTATGGCACTTAAACGCTCACGTTTAAATAAACTGGCGACCCAATCTCGATCAGGCAATAAAGCTTTGGGTGCAATGTACAAACTCGCAATCAAAATACCATCTTTCATAATAACACTATGGCTCATATGTGCCGAAGGATCATCCAGATTCAACCATTCAAAATCTTCATTCTCAAATGGTAACAACGCTTTTAAATGCTTAGTGGTTTCAGTCAGTTTACGCCGATCTGCAAGTTCATAACGTGTGGCTTGAGTCGTTTTAATTTTTGTCCACCACGTTAAACGTTCTATGGAAGCTTGCACCATTTTTTCAAAACCATCACGTACATAGAACACCCCTTGCCATTGGGTATAAAATGGATGAATGATGACAGGTGTATGTTTAAATTCTGGCTCACCCGAAATGGGATCGACCACGGGGTTAACGACTTTGCCAATTCTGGCATCAGAAGCAAACTGATCATTCCAATGAATCGGTGCAAAAATTTGTCCACGGCGAATATTGTCACTCACAACACTACGTAGTACGCAATTTCCCCAAGCTGATTTGACCTCGACTAACTCACCCTCTTTAATGCCATATTTCAAGGCATCATTCGGATGGATTTCACAATAAGGCTCAGCTTTATGTGTGCCTAAATTGGCAGACAGTCCTGTACGGGTCATCGTGTGCCATTGGTCACGAATCCGTCCTGTATTTAAAATCAGTGGATATTCAGCATTGGGTAAGTTGATTGGTTTTTTAGCCATGGTCGCAATAAATCTGGCTTTGCCATCAGCATGACTAAACTGCCCTTCTGAAAATAATTGGGCATATTGAGCTTCGTTTTGATCGTTCTTTAAAACAGGCCACTGAATCGGTTTAAGATTTTGATAGGCTTCAAAACTTAAATGAGTTAGCCCCTGTAAATTAAAATATCGAAAGTTTTTGATATTTTGACGACTCGAAACGTCTAGGTTTTGATAAGCAGAAAGTTGCGCATGTTCTAAAAAAATCTCATGACTATTTTTAAAATTAAAACCTGAAAAGCCCATTTTTTGCGCCACTTGAGATACTGCCCACCAATCGGCCTTGGTCTGCTCAGGCGCATCTAAAAATTGGCTTTGACGGGAAATACGGCGTTCCGAGTTGGTGACTGTGCCATCTTTTTCCCCCCAACCCAAGGCAGGCAATAAAACATCGGCATATTGCGTGGTATCCGTGTCCTGACAAATATCAGACACCACCACAAACTGACATTTATCTAAAGCACGTTTGACCTGATCAGCATTGGGTAAACTCACCACAGGATTGGTTGCCATAATCCAAATGGCTTTAATTTTACCGTTTTCCACTGCTTCAAACAGATCAACGGCTTTTAAACCCGGTTTTTGTGCAATCAGCGGACTGTCCCAAAAAGTCTGAACCAGTTGTTGATGTTCAGGATTTTCAAGTTCCAGATGTGCCGCCAACATATTGGCAAGACCACCGACTTCACGCCCACCCATCGCATTCGGTTGTCCTGTCATGGAAAATGGCGCAGCACCACGCTTGCCAATTTTTCCTGTCAGTAGATGTGTGTTAATAATACTATTGGCCTTATCCACCCCTTGAGAAGATTGATTGACCCCCATCGAAAATAATGTCATCACTTTTTCAATCTGCGCAAATTTTTCAAAAAAGAGGTGTAATTTTTCTAAGGAAATTCCTGTTTTCAGTGCTACATCTTCAATATTTGCTTCGGTTTGTGAACTTTCTAAAGCAGCATCTAAACCCAGTGTATGTGCTGCAACAAATGCGGGATCAGCATGACCATGTTGCTGTAAATATTGTAATAATCCATTGAACAGCGCGACATCTTGTCCTAGTAAGATCGGTAAATGTAAATCAGCAGCTTCACAGGTGGCGGTGAAACGTGGATCAATCACCACCACAAATAAATCTCTTTCTTCCTTGGCTTTCATAATGCGTTGATACAACACAGGATGACACCATGCTGTATTTGACCCGACCAATACCACCATATCCGTATGTTCAAAGTCCTCATAACTTGCAGGAACTAAATCTTCCCCAAAAGCACGTTTATGCGCTGCAACCGCAGAAGACATACACAGCCGTGAATTGGTGTCGATATTCGCTGTGCCCAAGTAGCCTTTGACAAATTTATTCACTACATAATAATCTTCTGTCAGCAACTGTCCTGAAACATAAAAGGCAATACTGTCACGACCATAATCGTCTATACATTGCTGAAATTTATTGGCAATTAAATGGATTGCCGTTTCCCAATCTGTGGTTTTACGCTGATTGTCAATGGATGTTTTTCGGCCCAACATTGGCTGTAAAACACGCGTTTGCAATCCAATTGTATCGGCTAGATTACTCCCTTTAATGCACAATTTACCAAAGTTAGATGGATGATCTACATCACCCATTACTGATACTTTTTGCCCCATAGCTGTTTGCTGCACAGTCGCTGTTACGCCGCAACCTACACCACAATACGGGCATGTGGTATTCACTATTTTGGTGTCTAAATCTGTGGAGCTATGCAGTTCCATTACAGGGATACTCTTCATTTCTGCTATGCTCCTTCTCTAAATTTATACATGTATGACTTTGAAAAACAATTGATTCAGACGTTTTTAGACCCATGTAAACCTCAACAATCTTGAGGTGGCATGAATGCCACCATTTCCCATCATTACAAGGATGTCATGTAGAAGGGACAAAGATTTTCTTACCTTGTGCCGCAATACGGCTCATACTTCAAAAGTAAGTTAAACGCTTACGCAAATTCAGATTAATCTTCGAGGTAAATATGACCGTACAAAATTCTGGCCTGATTAGAATCACCCTGCTTTCTTTAATGCAAAATCTTTACCAAATAGCAGTTTATTGCGAATCGAAGAAATGGATGTTTGATCGGAAATGAGTTCTGCATACCATGTTCCATCTTCTGTATCACCAAAGAGCACTGCACCAATCACTTTATCTTTTTGAATAATAATACGTTTATAAATCTGACGTTTTTCGTCATTTAATACAATATCTTCAAAATCTTCGTTGGCTTCACTATTGTCCAAATCAATTCGCCCTGCTGAAAACACATCACAGCCACTGACTTTTAACTGAGTTGGAACAGTCGGTGCTTTAAAAGTTAAACTTCCATGTTCTGCTAGATGTGATGCACAAATAAATGCCTGTCCCCAAAGCGGTTCAACCAATCCAAAAGTCTGGTTACGATGCTCAATACACTCACCGACTGCATAAATACTTGGGTCATAAGTTTGCATGGTGTCATTCACCAAAACGCCACGGTTACAACGTAAACCTGCGCTTTGCGCCAATGTCATATTGGGGCGAATACCAACTGCAAATACCACAAGATCCGCCTCTAAAACCTGACCATCTTTTAAACGAACTTTCGTGACATGACCATTTTCACCGATCAGTTCTTCAGTATTGGCTTCAGTAATAATAGAAATGCCTTTTTGTCCAATACTATGGCGGAGCATTTGACTGGCTTTAGCATCCAACTGACGTTCCATAATACGATCCATCAGATGTAAAACCGTGACATTCATACCCCGTTGTTTTAGACCATACGCAGCTTCCAAACCGAGCAATCCACCGCCAATCACTACAGCATTCTTCTTAGAAACACAGTAATCAATCATTTTATTCACATCGTAAATATCACGAAAACTCACCACACCTTCTAAATCTGCACCGTTGACAGGTGGTACAAAAGGTTTAGAACCTGTGGCGATAATCAATCGGTCATAATCCACCATGACACCTTTTTCGGTATACACCTGTTTACGTGGTCGATCGATCCTTACCGCTGCATCGCCTGCAATAAAGCGAATTTTTTTATCGGCATACCATGCATGTGGGTGCAACATAATGTCATCAATGGTTTTATCACCCGACAATACTGGGGATAACATGATCCGGTTATAATTGCCCCATGGCTCTTCGCCAATCACCGTAATTTCATAACGATCAGGTGCCATATCGAGTAAATCTTCAAGACAACGCATACCTGCCAGACCGTTGCCAATAAGCACCAGCTTCATTTTTTCGTTCGATACACCATTATTGGTGATATAGGTTTTTTGTGGCGTTGGACTGATCAACACACGACCATTTTCAATTTTGCTTGGAAAAACCAGCAATTTTTGATCTTTATCTTCCAAGCAACGCCCTGTCGCTAAACTAAAATGCTGCTTGTATATGGGTGAGGCAACCACACGCTCCCCCTGTAAATCACCAATAATGCCGCGCGCCATTACAAAGGCTTTACTAAATGGATCCTGATTACTTAAAGCATAAACACGTTTTTCATTACCAATACGGAAAATGGCCACTTGTTGATCTGCAATTAAAGCACCCACACCTGTATTGGCGGTTAGGTCATCTAAATCACACACGTCAATCCAATCTAATTCATTCATTTCTTTTAAAATTGTCATCATTATTTTCCTTTATGCTTTTTGAGCAACTTAAGCTTCAACCACAGGAATACGTGTCACATCACGTTCAGCATCTGTTTTAGGCCGAATTTGCCCACGGACTGCTGCAAACTGAATGTGCGGATCTTTTTGTTGTTCCGCTTTTGCATTGATAAAAGTCACAAAGCGTTTACGCACCTCAGGATTTTCCAACGCAGTACGCCATTCATCCTGATAAGTGCCTACGACATGGCTCATATGGCGTTCAAGTTCGGCAGCAACACCTAAAGAATCATGAACGACTACATCTTTCAGATAATCCAAACCACCTTCCATGTTGTCACGCCATACCGAGGTCCGTTGTAAACGATCTGCGGTTTGCACATAGAACATAAAGAATCGGTCGATGTATTTGATTAAAGTCTGTGTATCCAAATCAGATGCCAGCAACTCTGCATGGCGTGGTTTCATCCCACCATTACCACATACATATAAATTCCAGCCTTTTTCTGTGGCAATCACACCGACATCTTTACTTTGGGCTTCAGCACATTCTCGAGTACAGCCTGAAACTGCCATTTTAAGCTTATGGGGTGAACGTAAGCCTTTGTAACGATTTTCTAAAAAGATGGCTAAACCAACAGAATCATCCACGCCATAACGACACCATGTACTGCCGACACAGGACTTTACGGTGCGTAATGATTTACCGTAAGCATGACCAGACTCAAACCCCGCATGAATCAGTTTTTCCCAAATTTCAGGCAACTGATGCAATTGTGCTCCAAACATATCGACACGCTGTCCACCTGTAAGTTTGGTATATAAACCATATTCTTTGGCAATTTGACCCACAGCAATTAAACCGTCTGGAGTGACCTCCCCACCTGCCATACGTGGTACAACCGAATAAGAACCATCTTTTTGAATATTGCCGAGGTAATAATCATTACTGTCCTGTAGACCTGCATGGCTTGGTTTCAACACAAAATCATTCCAGCAAGACGCTAAAATATTTGCGGCAGTGGGTTTACAAATATCACACCCCAAACCATGACCATGTTGCTGAATCAGATCATCAAAGGTTTTAATCTCATTGACACGTACCAAGTGATACAGCTCTTGACGTGAATAGGCAAAGTGCTCACACAGATGGTTATTGACTGTGACGCCTTGGCGTTGCAATTCAGATTTTAAAACCTGAGTCACCAATGCTGAACAACCACCGCAAGCAGTTGCTGCTTTGGTACATTTTTTCAATGCACCCAGTGAGGTTGAACCTTCGGCAATGGCAGAGCAAATATCTGCTTTAGACACGTTATTACATGAACAAATGGTGGCACTGTCAGGCAGCAAATCGATGCCACTTCCGCCTGTTTTAGCAGCAGACTGAGCATAGCCCGGCATGATTAAACTTTCAGGGTTTTCAGGGAGTGTTAAGCCATTGAGCATCATTTGTAAAAGATCATTATATTCTTTGGCACAACCCACCAAGACTGCTCCCAACAGTTTGGTTTTGTCGCTATTCACCACGATTTTTTTATAAGTCATGGTTTCTTCATCTGCATAGAAATAGCTGAGAGATTTTGGCGTTATGGCATGGGCATCACCCACCGATGCGACATCTACGCCCATAAGTTTAAGTTTGGTACTCATGTCTGCGCCTGCAAATTCGTTGCAAGGCTGTTGCATCACATGTTTTGCTGCAATACGTGCCATGTCATAACCTGGTGCAACCAAGCCATAAATTTTGTTCTGCCATAGTGCACATTCACCAATAGCATAAATATCGGCCTCAGAAGTTTGGCAGTAATCATTAATGACAATACCTCCACGCTCGCCAATGGCCAAACCACTTTGACGTGCTAGTTCATCACGTGGGCGAATTCCTGCAGAAAATAAAACGATATCAGCTTCAAGTTCTGAACCATCAGCAAACTTCATCACATGCGTGCTATTTGCACCCTTTTCAATAGATGATGTGGCTTTTTGGGTATGAACTTTCACCCCTAAATTTTCAATTTTAGAGCGTAAAATCTTTCCGCCCAGATCATCAATCTGTACCGCCATGAGGCGTGGTGCAAATTCAACCACATGTGTTTCCAGATCCAGATCGCGTAAGGCTTTGGCGGCTTCAAGACCTAATAGTCCGCCGCCAATCACGACCCCGGTCTTTGCATTTAAACTCGCAGCGCGAATGGCATCCAAGTCATCAATAGTTCGATAAACAAAGCAATTTTGACGGTCGTTGCCTGAAATCGGTGGAACGAAAGCATAAGAACCTGTTGCCAGAACTAATTTGTCATAAACAATTACATCACCGTGATGGGTCGTGACTGTTTTATTTACGGTATCAATTGAGGATGCTTTAGTGCTTAAACGTAGGTCAATACCATAGGCATCAGCAAAGTCAGAGCGGCAAAGAGTGAGATCTTTGGCTGATTTTCCTGTGAAGTACTCTGTTAAATGTACACGGTCATAGGCTAAACGTGGTTCTTCTGCCAATATAGTGATTTCAATGTCATCGCCTGCATGTTCCAACACAGATTCAATGAATTTATGGCCGACCATGCCATGACCAATCATTACTAATTTCATTTCTATTCTCCTCAATTCTTATCGTTATGCTTCGACTTAAACGCTTTGCTTGATAGTGGCTGATGCGTTTTGTTCAAGGCTTTGACGCTCAAGTACTGCGGCATCAAATAACTTTTGTTCTTTCTCTTTATGTTCAACTGAGAAGCGAATCATCAACACACAACTGGCCGCAATAACCACTAAACCACCCAAAATCATGAGCGTGGTTTGAATGTCTAACATTCCTTTAAGCAAGAAACCTGCTGCAACTGCACCAACGTTACCACCCGCTCCGATAATGCCTGCTACACCGCCTAAAGCATCACGATCAATGAATGGAACAAGTGCATAGGTTGCACCGCAAGCCATATGAGTGAACAATGCAAATACGGTCATCACAAGAATGGCGAGAATGGCGGTATTCATTTGTGAGAATAAAATTAAGAACACACCTTCCAGCAAAATCATGCTGAACAAAACTTTGGTACGCCCATCCAAGCCTTTTTTAATCGCGATTTTATCTGAAACAATACCACCCAAAGCACGGGCAAATAGTGCCAGCAATCCAAAGATTCCCGCAGCAAAACCAGCTTCTTTTAAACCGAACTGAAAGTGGTCAACAAAATACAGTGCAATAATATTGTGAATAAAAATTTCAATTCCAAAACACGCTGCATAAGCACCAAACAATATCCATACGCGGTAGTTTTTGGCTGCATGTTTTAAAATAGCTAGACCGCCTTTTTTATCACTACCGACCTGTACACCTTCTGCACGGAGTTCTTTAAAATCACCTTGTGGGCAGTCTTGGGTAAATTTCCAGTACATTGCACCCACTATCAGCATTAATACACCCGGCACAATGAGTGCAATTCTCCAGCCCATGGCTTGCTCAACACCAAACATGACCAAAGCCGCCAGCATCAGTGGCATCAGTGCTTGCGTTGCACCACCGCCTGCATTTCCCCAACCTGCTGTGGTTGCATTTGCAGTTCCCACGACATTTGGCGCAAACATAATACTGGTGTGATATTGAGTGATGACAAAACTGGCACCAATCGCACCAATCAATAAGCGGAAAAACAGGAAAGATTCATAGCTGTTGGCCGATGCCACGCCAAAGACTGGAATACTGCCGATAATGAGCAATGCAGTGTAGGTTTTTCGAGGACCATACTTATCACAGAGTGGACCCACAATCAGACGCACCAAAATAGTGATAGCAACGGCAGCAATATTAATATTGGCAATTTGATCTTTCGTCAGATGAAATTCACCAGCAATAACAGGCATTAAAGGTGCGCAGGCAAACCATGCAAAGAAACAGACAAAAAAAGCGAGCCAACTCATATGGAAGGCTCGTGTCGCTGCGCTGCTGAAGTTAAAAAGACTTATTTTTGTGGCTTTTTTAGCATATAAATTTGAAGACATTGTCATCTCCTTCCTGAACTGAACGTGTAGGGTTATCTGCTATGCGGATTGCTGCATATCAGATTCGATCAGAGCGGACGTCGTTGGCCGTCTTACAAATTTTTTAGAGTCGTCTTTGACTCAAATTAAATAATGCAAACACCGTGCCAAGTAAATAGAAAAATAGATAACCTATTTATAAATAATAATTTTTATAATTTCTATCTATTGTTTTTAAGCTTATAGAAGTGTTATTTCAGAGAGCTAAACCCTAGGGAGCAACTAAAAACACTCCAGATCCTGCGTTCTCATAGCGCATTTTTGCTTTAAGACAGTGCACAAAAATATAGAGTTAAATCTAGATTATTGATTTTATTAATTAAATATAATAATTAATATGTTGGCACTGTAATTGCTTTATTTTTACTATAATTTTTTTCAGGCTTTGCCTGTTGTTTAGCCCTTATGCCAAAACTTAAAATCGCATTGATTGATGACGATCAAGAGCGTGCTAATTATATTAAAGCGTCCTTGATCGAACATCATTTCGATGTCGTCGCCTGTTTGACGATTGATCATTTAAATCTGTTCCGATTGGAGCAACTCTATGCCGATGTAATTTTGTTAGATATGGATCATCCGCAGCGCGATGTTATTGAGAGTTGCGTGAGTCAATTCGATTTACCCACAGTTTTATTTACGAAAAATAGTCATAAAGATACCATTAGAAATGCAATTGATGCAGGCGTCACGGCGTATATCGTCGATGGTATTGATCCGAGTAAACTGGAAAATATTTTAGAGATTTCAATTGAACAATTTAAAAAACATAAGAAATTATTGGGTGATTTAGAAGAAACTAAAAATAAATTGGCAGACCGTAAAGATGTCGAAAAAGCGAAAGTTTTGATGATGCAATTACATGCTTTAACTGAAGATCAAGCATTTCAACTGTTAAGAAAAAATGCCATGAGTCATCGCATGACCATTGGGGAAATGTCGCGACGCCTGTTAGATGCTCAACAACTGTTACAAAACCAACTTAAGGATTGAACTATGACCGATTTAGAAAAAAATGAAATTCAAATCGGCTACATTCCTTTGTTGGATTGTGTGGCCATACTGTGGGCCAAGCAACGTGGTTTTTTCGATGAACTGGGTTTAAAGGTCACTTTGGTCAAAGAAGCGTCTTGGGCAAGTTTAAGAGATCGCTTGGCTTTTGGTTTCTTAGATGCAGCACATTGTTTATCTGCCATGCTGCCTGCTGCTGCATTAGGTAAAGATCAGCTTGGCATTCCTTTACAGACGGCTTTGGTTTTAAGTCAAAATTGTGCATTCATTAGTTTAAGTCAGAAATTATGTTTTGAGCTCCATATTTCAAGGCAAGATAGCGCGCAGGAATCGGCACAGAAAATAGTCTCTGCACTACAACAACAGAAATCCATTCAGTTAGCACATGTGTTTCAGCAGTCTATCCACCATTATTGTATAAGAGAGTGGTTGGCTTTAGCTAACATCGATATTGCTCAACATATCAAACTGGCGACTCTACCGCCGCCGTACATGGTTGAAGCTTTGAGTAACCATGTGATTGATGGTTTTTGTGTGGGTGAGCCATGGAATACTCAAGCTGAACTTTCTGGAATGAGTCAGATTGTAGCCGAAAGCCAAGACATCATTCCCCCAGTGGCAGATAAAGTATTGGCTGTTACTGCAGATTGGGCTGAGCAACATCCACACACCCATTTTGCTTTAGTTCAAGCCATTCAAAAAGCACAACAAGAGCTCAAAATATTAGAAGATTACACAGCGGTCTGGCAAATGTTGATTGAGTTTAATATTATTCAATTTCAATGTTCTGATCGTATTCATGTACAAAAATTTCACTCCATTCAAATGATTATCCGTCACTTTGTTCATGAATCTTCAAAACCTCGAAGTGAGGATTTTAAATGGTTAATTGAACAAATGCAGAAATGGGATCAAATTGAAATTGAGGTAGCAGAAATTGAACAGATCAGTCAAAACTGTATTTTATATTTAAAAGAATAAGTGACCTATTAGTGACCTTTTAAAGCCAAAACCTATTCATGCAGAAAAATAACGACGCAGTACAACTTCAAACATGAAAGGTTTTTGCTGTATGAGCTAAATACGTCTATAGAAATAGTGATAGATATAGAATGGATCACAGATCGTCCCTGTTGAAGCATGATCTTCGTCATTATATTTTTTTATGTTTGAAAATGCTGAATAAGTATTCACTATCGACCCTATTCGGTTTATAAATGAGTCCACCTTTACAGAAAATGCAATTAAAATAATGAAAACAATTCTAATTACCGGCGCCAATGCAGGCATTGGGCTCAAAACTGCGGAACAGTTTGTAAATGAGGGTCATCATGTCATTCTGGCCTGTAGAAATATGGAAAAAGCGCAGCAAGCCAGACAGCTCTTGCAACAACAAGGCAAAGGTCAAGTTGATCTGATTGAACTTGATTTAAATAGTCTCGAAAAAGTTAACCATTCAGCCAATCAAATTTTATCTCAATATAATCATATTGATGTTTTAATTAACAATGCAGGATTAATTTCCACCCATCTGGCGCGTACAGAAGACGGTTTTGAAAAACATTTTGGGGTAAATTATCTGGGCCATTATTTATGGACCTTAAAATTGTTACCTTTGCTCAAAAAAGCGCAACAAGGTCGAATTATTCATTTATCTTCACTGGCACACTGGGCTGGACGTATTCAGCCTGAAAATTTTCATGCAGATCATCATCCTGTTTATCATACCTTTTCAAGTTATGGCAGCAGTAAATTGCAGAATTTATTGTTTAGTCATGTGTTGGCGAAACAACTTCAACATTCCAATGTGACCAGTAATGCAATCCATCCAGGTGTAGTCGATTCTGAGTTATATCGTCAGCTGCCTAAACTTCAATATCGAGTGGTTTCCTTGGCTTTAATTCCTGCCAGCAAACCTGCTCAGCTCATTAAAAAAATGGCTTTAGACAAATCATGGGCAAAAAAGAATGGACAGTACGCCAGTGTGCAAACACCTGCTCTTCGTTCGCCAAAATCTAAAGACATGCCATTGGCGCAACAACTTTATGATCTGTCCTATGATCTGATCAAACAATATCTATAATTTTAAAAACTTAGATGTCTCCATCGAAGGTATAGCAAAATGACCAGAAAAATCATTGAACCGCTTTATCAACAAGATATATTGGGAATGGGCTATGAACAGGCCACTTTAAATTTTCCCGATGATCATGAAGGTCAAGTCACCGCAACCTTAATCCGTAAAAAGGCAGGATTAACAACCCATAAAGCCGTCCTATATATTCATGGTTTTATTGATTATTTCTTTCAAACTGAAATGGCAGAGCAGTTTAATCAACACGGTTTTGATTTTTACGCCGTTGATTTACGCAAATATGGACGCTCGCACCTACCACATCAAAAATATTATAACGTGCGTGACCTAGCCGAATATGATGCTGAAATTGGCCAAGCGCTTGATATCATTGCAGCTGAAGGTCATGATGCTATTGTGCTGAGTGGACATTCTACTGGTGGTTTAACCAGCACCTTGTATGCAGCCCACCATCCAGAACATCCTTTAATTAAAGCACTTTGGGTCAATAGTCCTTTTTACGACTTCAATATGAACCCCATCAAGAAAAAATTGGGTGTTCCAAATTTAAGTCGTATTGGCAAACTTTGTCCAGATTTAAAATTTCCAAGTGAGTTGAATAAATTCTATGTCCCTAGTTTGCATAAAACCATGAATGGCGAATGGGATTTTAATCTGGAATGGAAAAAAACCGCCTACCCTATGGTTCGCTTAAGTTTTGTAAGGGCCATTTTTGAAGCACAAAAAGAAATCCATCAGGGCGTCAAACTGAATATCCCTGCTTTGGTCATGCATTCACATCAAACCAAAAACCCGAAAAAATGGCATAAAGATGCGCAAAATAGTGATGTAATTTTGAATGTAAAACATATTGAAAAATATGCCAAAAAAATCAAAGGTGATGTGACTGTCAGCAAAATACACAATGGCTTACATGACTTGGTTTTATCGGAAAAATCTGTACGTGAAAATGTCTACCAACAACTCTTTGCATGGCTAAAACAAAAAGAGCTGTAAATTCAATTTGTCCTTTTAAGGATTAATCATCTTTATATTTCAGTAAGGTTTGATGCACAGGATGCGTTTTTGGCATAAGTTCAATTAAACGCTCTACAGCATCAATCGCTTCTGGAAAACGCGCCACATGTTTCAGCAGGACATCGGTTTCATTGGCTTTAAAAATAGCATCACTTAAACGTGACTCTAAGCAGTCACGCCATGCACATAAAAAAGGACTTTCCGTTTTTGCTAAGAACACACCCGTACATAGTTTTAAAGCAGAATCGATATAGCCTGCATCTAAGGATTGTTCTGTCAGTAAAAAATCAGCTTCTACATGGGCCAGTAAACGATAAGGTCGAGAACCCAACATACCACCTAAAATATCGCGTAATTGTGACATTTCCGCCTTTAACGTTCCCATACTCACTTTTCTTTCGCCGTACAAAGCTTGATGCAGTGTATCTAAACTCAGACCTTGAGGACATAGCGCTAAAATCGTTAGAATTTCAATTTGACGCGGTGTCAGCACCAAAGTTTTGCCATTGAACAATATTTGGGGCACGGAAAATGCCCGAATAAACAATTGCTGTTTTTGATGTTCCATCAAAGCGGATTGAATAATCGATGCGCAACGTTCCGCGGCAAGTAAGCCCAAACTATTATGCTTTTGCCATAGCGTTGATAAATCAATCACGCCTAAAACTTGTTTCGAATAGGGATCAATAATTGGGGCGGCATAACAAACCCAATCATGAATAGAGGACATAAAATGTTCATTGGAAAATACACAGCTCGATTGCTGGGTTTTTAACGACAAAGCCAAAGCATTGGTGCCGACTAATTCTTCTCGCCATTGCCCACCTTCAATAAAATGCACACTCTCTGCTGCACTTTGCATTTGTGGGCTTGAAGCCGTCCAAATGATGGTACTACCGATATCCCCGACGGCCAGCACCATTGAGGATTGTTCAGCGATATGCTTTAAATCTTGGGCGCAATGGCGCAGCGCATGTTCCAAAGCAGTGGGATAAGTTTCTTTTTGTAAATGGACCAAGGGTGCAGCTGAACGGTCTTTGGGAATTTCAGCAGATGTTGAGCGTTGCCAAGAACTGACAATACTTTCTCCTAACTGTTCGGCATGCAATGGAGACAGACTGCTACTTTGTCTAAACTGATCAATCTTCTGTCTTTTTTGCATTAAATTCTGTTTTGTCATCATTCCTTATTCTCTCAACAATTCATGATTTACATCCACTGTAATACCTATTCTTTTATGATCAATGAAAAAGATTGTAAACCTTCTTGTATCCAACCTTTCTCCAACCTTGTCCAGAGTATGCTAATCAAATAATGTGCAAAAGTACCTTATACCAAAGCTGTAGATGCAGCTTTAAACATAAAATAAGCAAAGGAAGATACATATGCGTTACGTCGATCCTAATCAATCTGGTTCAAAAGTTCAATTTAAAGCCCAATATGAAAACTTCATTGGTGGACAATGGGTAGCACCAGTGAAAGGTGAATACTTTGACAACATTTCTCCTGTCGACGGTAAAGTATTCACTAAAATTCCACGTTCAAGTGTTGAGGATATTGAACTTGCACTTGATGCTGCACATAATGCCAAAGCACAATGGAGCAAGTCTTCTGCTACAACGCGTTCGAATATGCTGTTAAAAATTGCAGACCGCCTAGAAGCCAATTTAGAACTTTTAGCTGTTGCTGAAACTTGGGACAATGGTAAACCTGTACGTGAAACCTTAGCTGCTGACATTCCTTTAGCGATTGACCATTTCCGCTACTTTGCAGGCTGTATCCGTGCGCAAGAAGGCGGTATTTCAGAAATTGATGAAGATACAATTGCTTACCATTTCCATGAGCCTTTAGGTGTCGTCGGGCAAATTATCCCGTGGAACTTCCCTATTTTAATGGCCACGTGGAAATTAGCCCCTGCGCTCGCTGCTGGTAATTGCATTGTTTTAAAGCCTGCTGAACAAACCCCTGCCAGTATTTTGGTATTGGCTGAACTCATTCAAGATTTACTCCCTGCTGGCGTATTAAATATCGTGAATGGTTACGGTGTTGAAGTGGGTCGCCCTCTGGCAACTAATCCGCGTATTGCCAAAATTGCATTTACTGGTTCAACAGCTGTTGGTCAGCAAATTATGCAATATGCGACTGAAAACATCATTCCTGTAACGCTTGAATTGGGTGGTAAATCTCCAAATATCTTCTTTGAAGATATCATGGATAAAGATGACGAATTCCTAGACAAAGCACTCGAAGGTTTTGCAATGTTTGCCTTAAACCAAGGTGAAATTTGTACTTGCCCTTCACGCGCACTGGTTCAAGAAAGCATTGCTGATCAATTTCTAGAAATGGCGGTTGAACGGGTAAAACGGATTAAGACGGGTCATCCTCTGGATACCGATACCATGATTGGTGCGCAAGCATCTCAAGAACAGCAAGATAAAATTTTAGGTTGTATTGCCACAGGTCGTGCTGAAGGCGCTCAAGTGCTTACAGGTGGCGGTGACCGTCAGGAAGTGGGTCAAGGTTTCTATATTGAACCGACCATCTTTAAAGGCGATAACAGCATGAAAATCTTCCAAGAAGAAATTTTTGGCCCTGTACTTTCTGTGGCAACCTTCAAAGATTATGATGAAGCCATTAAAATTGCCAATGACACCATTTACGGTTTAGGTGCTGGGGTTTGGTCACGTTCAGCGCATACGGCTTATCGTGCAGGTCGTGCCATTCAAGCTGGACGAGTATGGACGAACTGCTACCATATTTACCCTGCTCATGCGGCATTTGGTGGTTATAAGAAATCAGGGATTGGTCGTGAAAACCATAAAATGATGCTAGATCATTACCAACAAACCAAAAACTTATTGGTCAGTTATGCAACCAAACCGATGGGATTTTTCTAAAAAATTAATCCTCTAATGATTTAAATATTTATAAAAAGCGAATTTTGGTTCGCTTTTTTATTTTATATTGTTCCTTTACACTTGCGCCAATCTGTTGCGATAACAAAAGGATGATCTTTGAGCTATTACATATTTTTTAAATATCAAAGATGATCTGTTCATTTTAAAAGTGGTTATTTTTATTGAGTTCTTTGCCAAAATCTTAAATAAGCTAAGCGCTGAAAGCATGAATCTTAAATTGAAAAATATTCACTCAACCTCCATTAATATCTTCATTTTTCTTTATATTCAGGCTAAATTCTTATTCTCTTCAATTTTTTTGAACGTTCTTATGCTCAGCACTTCGACAGACTTTCCCGATACTATTTATGCCGTTCAACATCTTGCCTTTGAGGACTTAGGCGCATTAGAAGATGTCTTTTATCAATTAGGTTATCGGGTACGTTATTTTGAAGCGGGTGTAGATGACTTAACAAAAGCATTTCAGCATAAAGGCTTAACCATTATTTTAGGCGGGCCAATCGGGGTTTATGAGTCGGATGACTACCCTTTCCTACAAAAAGAAATAGACTTACTTAAAGAGCGTTTAAAGCAGAATTTACCCACCATCGGGATCTGTTTAGGTGCTCAACTGATTGCACATGCCTTAGATGCCAAAGTCTATGCAGGACATCAAAAAGAAATTGGATGGAGTACGCTAAATATTTCAAACCGTACAGATAATCTGCTTTCAGCGTTAAGCAACACTCCTGTCTTACATTGGCACGGCGATACTTTCGATTTGCCTGAACATGCTGAATTATTAGCGAGCTCAGGACTTTATCCACATCAGGCTTTTTCGATAGGAAAAAATATTTTAGCCTTACAATTTCATCTTGAAGTGGCGGAAGAAAGTTTGGAAAAATGGTTAATTGGTCATACCTGTGAGCTTCGACAAGCCAATATCAATATTTCAGCGCTCAGATCAGATAATCTTCGTTATGCTTCAGCACTAGAACAAGTGTCAGGCAAAATTATTCAGCAATATTTAAAACAGATCATTGAAAATTAAGCTGTACAAGCCTTAATTTGCACATTATAAAAGTGTCATCTTCCACGAATCAGGTCATCCGATGACACTTTTTATAAGTATTGCCATCATTCATTTTTTTGCCCTGCTCAGTCCTGGTCCAGATTTTTTCTTTGTCACTCAAAGTGCAATTCGTCAATCTCGATCTCATGCTATGTTCGCGGCTTTAGGAATTTCCTTAAGTATTTTGGTCTGGGCGATTTGTGCGCTGAGTGGTTTGCATTTTCTCTTTCAAAAAATTGCTTGGTTACAACAGGCATTAATTATTTTGGGTGGGGTCTATCTTTTCTACTTGGGCATCCAATTATTAAAATCTGCATTTAATCAAAAACCTATAACACTTCAAAATTTAGCCAGTGTGCCTAAATCCAAAACCTCTTTATTATTACAAGGCTTTTTCACCAATATGGCAAATCCGAAAGCCTTGGTTTATTTTAGTAGTGTTTTTTCTTTGGCAATCAATGCAGATTTACCCTTAAGCACTCAAAGTTCTTTATTGGCTCTCATCTGGATTGAAAGCTTGATTTGGTTTGCACTGGTCGCGTATTTATTTTCTTGGCAGAAAATGAATAGCGCATATCAACGTTTAAGCCAATGGATTGATGGTCTGACTGGCGGTATTTTTATTAGCTTTGGCTGTTATCTGATTCTCAATCGTGATTAAAACATTCATCCTTAAAAAAAGCACCCTTCAAATAAGACTGAAAATGTCCAATTTAAAGGGTGCCGTTCAACTTCATCAGCTTAAATTAAAGCCAATATCATTTTAAATTTTTATTCATGTACAGAAACTCCCAATTCCTGATCTTTAGCCAAAAACACCGATATTAAAATAGGCACGGCAAGAATAATAGGAAAGGTGAAGATCCATAGTACAACCGTTGTTTCCCCTGAAAATAAAAAATGAATAACAAGTGCAGCTAATACTAAAACAAAGGCAAGAACACTAACGAATCGAATTACAAAATTTTGAGGCATTTTTTTTGCTCACATAGGATTCTAACAGTGTCTTTAAGTATATACCTTATGCTTTCTTTTTGTTATATGGCACGACTAAGTGATTTTGCTTTTTAATAAAAAAAGAATTTTATAATAAATTATTGAAAAATTTATCATAAAAATTAAATGCTTTTTGTGTTCTATATCAAAAAAATATGCCACCTATTAAAGGTGGCATGTTGTTATAAATAATTGTATTTAAAAAATTATTTAGGTACTGACGCTTCAGTTGTGATATTTACCGTAATTTTATCACCCACATTTGGCACATAAGCACCTACGCCGAATGCTGAACGATCAAATGAAGTGGTCGCATTAAAACCAATAGACTCAGCTTTAGTCATTGGATGTACGCCTTGTTTATTCAAGACGGCATCTAAAATTACAGGTTTAGTCACATCTTTCACTGTCAGGTTACCAGTGATTTTGTATTTGTTTTTACCTAAAGCTTGAACTTTAGTACTTTTAAATGTGATGTTTGGGTATTTGGCTGCATCAAAAAAATCTGCTGTTTTTAAATGCTCATCCAATGCTTTTACATTCGTATTTAAACTCGATAAAGGAATAGTCACATTAACAGATGAATTTGCAGGTTTTGCATTATCGACGTTAATTGTACCTTGAATGTCGCTAAAGTTTGCAGATGGTGTAGAAAAACCAAAATGGTTCCAAGCAAATACAGTCGCTGTATGAGTTGGATCAATTTGATATGCAACTGGTTTTGCCAACGACAAAGTTGCAACAGATGCTACGGCCAAACCTAAAGTGATTGCTTTAAAATTCATGTGTTTTTATCTCGTTTTCGAATAGTGATGAGTTTATACCTTTCCTATCTTAATTCACTGCTCTTGATAAAACGATATGTTGCAAGAATAGAACAATCTATAGGGCTTTATTAAAATCTGATATTTAAAAATAATAGACCAAATTAAGCAATTGATAAAAATATAGATTTTAAAAATAATTTATAAAAATTTTGTTTTTACTGATTATCTGAGAATAATTTAATACAAAAAACAAACAGTCTTCATGCACTATAAAGTTTTTTATATCTAGATCATTTTTTAAAAAATAATTCTTATGATTCATAGCGTGCAAGCTCAAAATACAACTACACCCTATCGCGTTACACTTACTGATCCTTCAGGTCATACTTGGTATGTAGACGAACCTCTCTCAAAAGGTGGACAAGATACAGCTCCCAACCCAATACAACTTTTGCTTTCAGCTTTAGGTGCATGTACAACAGTCACTTTGCAAATGTATGCCGATCACAAAGACATTCAACTAGAACATATACAGGTCGATTTGGCTTTAAATCCAAATGCAGAACAAGAAGCAGGCCAAAATATCATTGAACGTAGAATTACTTTAAAAGGCAATTTTACTGAAGAGCAGCATAAACGCTTATTGAAAGTGGCTGAAAACTGTCCCGTTCATAAATTGCTCACCTCCACTATTCATATTCAGACTCAATTAACACTTTAGAAAATAAGTGAGCTCAAATAATAAAAGCCCCAGATGGGGCTTTTAAAGGATTTTTAAATATTTATAACTTTTCAACCAAAACACGATCAATCTGTTTTAAACCCGTATTTTTTTCACGATTTTGTCGACGAACTTTAATGACTTTCTCTTCATCAAGTTCTTTCAACATGAGTACGACTGCCATCATGGATTCAAGAGGCAAATCCTGTCCAATCCACTTTTGCTCGCCCACATCCATCAAAGTAATTTCATCACTAATCTGTTCATAAAGGCTCATAATTTCCTCACTTATGGTTTATGAAACCATAGCTAGATGTATACGGAATGAATGCTGCAACTATATACTTTCCGATCAAAACTGCCAGTCATATTTAGTAAATTTTAAACAGCAGAATTCATTGGTCATCACACAATAAAAAAACGCTCCGATGGGAGCGTTTTCAAACTCACTGTGTCGTTAAATAAAACAATAAATAATTACGCAGTTAATTCTTGTACAGCAGCAACCACTGCTTCAGTGGTAATACCAAAATGCTGATATAAATCTTTTGCTGGCGCAGATTCACCATAAGTCGTCATTCCAATCACACGTCCATCCAGCCCGACAAATTTCCACCAGTAATCGACATGTGCAGCTTCAACAGCAACACGCGCACGCATATTTGCAGGAAGAACAGCTTCACGGTATGCAGCATCTTGCTTTACAAACTCTTCAGCACACGGCATAGACACAACACGCACGCCTTCAAGCTGAGCATGCGCCTCCATTGCAAGTGATACTTCTGAACCTGTTGCAATAATGATCGCTTTTAATTCGCCCTTTTCTTTAGCCAGAATATAACCACCCTTCGCAACATCCTCAATTTGAGTTTGAGTACGTGTTTGGAAAGCCAAATTTTGACGAGAGAAAATCAGTGCAGATGGACCTTCTGAACGTAATAATGCAGATTTCCAAGAAATTGCCGCTTCAACTGTGTCACATGGACGCCATGTATTTAAATTTGGTGTTCCACGTAGTGATGCAATTTGTTCTACAGGTTGATGCGTTGGACCATCTTCACCCAAACCAATTGAGTCATGAGTATATACATGGATTACACGTTGTTTCATCAACGCAGACATACGTACTGCATTACGCGCATATTCCATGAACATTAAGAATGTTGCAACGTAAGGAATGAAACCGCCGTGAAGCGCAACACCGTTTGCAATGGCAGTCATACCAAACTCACGTACACCATAGTGTACGTAGTTACCTGCTGGATTGTCTTGAACGCCTTGGCAACCTTTCCAAAGTGTTAAGTTAGAACCCGCCAAGTCCGCAGAGCCGCCTAATAGTTCAGGCAATAATGGACCAAATGCTTGTAATGTGTTTTGGCTTGCTTTACGTGTAGCAATGGTTTCCGCTTTTGCATTGGTGTCAGCAATAAACGCATCTGCTTGAGCAAGGAATTCAGCTGGCAATTCACCTGAAAGGCGACGTTTCAATTCAGCTGCTTCAGTTGGATATTTTGCTGCATATTGAGCAAATAATTCATTCCAAGCTGCTTCAGAAGCCGTCCCTTTTGCTTTTGCATCCCATGCTGCATAAACGTCAGCAGGAATTTCAAATGGACCTTCAGTCCAGCCCAATGCCTCACGTGTTAATGCAATTTCGTCATTACCTAGCGGTGCACCGTGGCAGTCTTCTTTACCTTGCTTATTTGGTGAACCTAGACCAATAATCGTTTTACAGATAATGATCGTTGGTTTTTTCGTTTCAGCTTTTGCTTGCAAAGTTGCAGCACGTAATGCATCTGCATCATGACCATCAGCTTTAAGTACTTGCCAACCATACGCCAAGAAACGTTGCTCTGTATCGTCAGAGAACCAACCTTCTACTTCACCATCAATCGAAATACCGTTGTCGTCATAGTAAGCAATTAGTTTACCTAGACCTAGTGTGCCTGCAAGTGAACATGCTTCGTGAGAAACACCTTCCATTAAACAGCCATCACCTAAGAAGCAGTAAGTGAAATGATCAACAACACTCATCTCATCTTTGTTGAACTGCGCTGCTAAGGTTTTTTCAGCTAGAGCAAAACCAACTGCGTTTGCAATCCCCTGACCAAGCGGGCCAGTCGTAGTTTCGATACCTGGTGCATAACCTAATTCTGGGTGACCTGGCGTTTTAGAGTGCAGTTGACGGAATGCTTTTAAATCTTCAATTGATAAATCATAGCCCGTAAGGTGCAATAACGCATATTGCAGCATAGAGCCATGACCATTTGATAGTACAAAGCGGTCACGGTTCGCCCATTGAGGGTTAGTCGGGTTATGGTTAAAAAACTCACGCCATACCACATCAGCGATATCAGCCATCCCCATTGGCGCACCTGGATGTCCAGAGTTTGCTTTTTGCACAGCATCCATTGCCAATACACGAATTGCGTTTGCAATACGACGTTCGTTAAGCGGGGTTGTCATAGGTCAGCGTCCAACTAAATCGTTTAAAGAAGATCATGAATAGGAACATTCAAAGTTGGCTATATTGTCTTAAAAAAACGCCAAGGGGTAAAGCCTAATAGTCAACATTTCCACATTTATTCGTGACTGCTTATCTCTTATTCACAATTAAGTGAAATCTAGTATCAATTTTATTGATGAGTAGCCAAAAACAGGTGAATTTCTACACTAAAAATGTGATGACTAAAATTTTTCAATTTTCAATTCAACAATTAAATGCTGCGACAAACGTCCTTATTTTACTTATTCATGCTTTTATCTAAACTTTTCATCTCTTATGAAAAAATTATTCTCTAGAAAATTTATTAAATGAATAAAATTCACTTTAATTAAAATAAATCAAAAATTCATAAAATAATGACTCTGTGATTGACCTTAATATTTGTTTTAAAAATTTTTCTATTTTATAAAATAAATTTTAGTAAAATTTAAGCCATTGATAAGCATTAAAATATTAAAAATATAAAGATAAAATCTCTAGGTGGCTCAAGTCAGCTATCACTTGCTCGATTCATTATTCTCAAAATATGTAAGAGTGAAAACTTAGTTTAGATCCACATTTTTGATTCCTTATCAGTTTTTTAAATGCTCATATCAATTAAAAAGTCGTAAAATTGAAATAATTTCAGGCATTTTGGTCGAGTAGAACTGGTCGAAAAGTCGAACTCGATGTAACATATTGCGTCTTTTGAATTAACTGTGATAGGACTTATGCGCGAGTACGCTGTATTTACCTCGGAATCTGTAAGCGAAGGCCATCCGGATAAAATGGCTGACCAAATCAGTGATGCTATTTTGGATGCAATCTTAACGGAGGACCCATTTGCACGGGTTGCTTGTGAAACGCTTGTAAAAACAGGTGCTGTAGTCCTTGCAGGTGAAATCACAACAACAGCAAATGTAGACTTTGAAGCAATTGTACGTCAAACCGTGAATGGTATTGGTTATCACCATTCTGACCTTGGTTTTGATGGTTCAACCTGTGCCGTCATTAACATGATTGGCAAACAGTCACCTGAAATTGCTCAAGGTGTTGATCGTCAAAAACCTGAAGATCAAGGTGCTGGTGATCAAGGCTTAATGTTTGGTTATGCAAGTCGTGAAACTGACGTACTAATGCCTGCACCAATTTCATATGCGCATCGTTTAATGGAAAAGCAAGCTGAACTACGTCGTAATGGCCGTTTACCTTGGTTACGCCCTGATGCGAAAAGTCAGGTCACTTTTGCTTATGAAAATGGCATGCCTGTTCGTTTGGATGCAGTGGTTCTCTCAACGCAACATGATCCTGAGATTTCACAAGTTGCTTTAAAAGAAGCAATTATTGAAGAAATTGTGAAACAAGTGATTCCTGCGGAGATGTTCCATGCAGACACCAAATTCCACATCAACCCAACGGGAATGTTTGTGATTGGTGGACCTGTAGGTGATTGCGGTTTAACAGGCCGTAAAATTATCGTCGATACGTATGGTGGTATGGCACGTCATGGTGGTGGCGCTTTCTCTGGTAAAGACCCATCAAAAGTTGATCGTTCTGCTGCATATGCAGGTCGTTATGTTGCGAAAAATATCGTGGCTGCTGGTCTTGCAGACAAATGTGAAATTCAAGTGTCTTATGCGATTGGTGTTGCAGAGCCTACTTCTATTTCCATTAATACCTTTAATACTGCAAAAGTGGCTGAAGAACTGATTATTCAATTGGTCCGTGAACACTTTGACTTACGCCCATACGGTATTACCCGCATGTTAGACCTGATCCAACCAATGTATAAGCAAACTGCTGCTTATGGTCACTTTGGCCGTGAAGGTTCAGATCATGCATTTACTTGGGAAAAAACGGATAAAGTTGAAGCACTTAAAGCTTCAGCAGGACTTTAAACTTTAAAGTCAATTGTTCTCAATTTAAAAGCTCACACTGGTGAGCTTTTTTAATGACTTTTTAAAAATTTAAAATGATCATCAAATCTAAAACTGAGATATATCTTAAGCTTCATCATATTTAAAAACGAGAAGGAAAATAAAATGGCCGTTATATTACAAGTAGATTTTCCGACTCACGGACCTTTTGGACAAGAAATGTCAGAGGCTTTTCAAGCTTTGGCAGAAAGTATTAATCAAGAACAAGGCTTACGCTGGAAAATTTGGACTGAAAATGCTGAGACTCAAGAAGCTGGTGGAATTTATTTATTTGATGAGCAAAAACATGCTGAACAATATCTGAAAATGCACACTGCACGTTTAGAAAGTTTTGGGATTGATAATATTCAAAGTAAAATTTTTCAGGTCAATCAAACGCTCTCTGTTCTTAACCAAGCAAATTTTCTCAATTAAACTCGGCCAAACCCTGACATTTTAGGTGAATGTCAGGATTTAAAATGACGACGACTATATTTTGCTGTTATTTATTACTTTTCATTAATGGCTTCAAGTACCGATTGCTGAACAGGAATTTCCTGATGATCTTGCAAATAAATATGTCCCACTTTAAATACAATCACAGCAGCCAAACAGGTTAAGACACAAAAAATCCAAAAACCAAAAGGACTTCGAATATTGTGCGAACCGCAATTTGAACACGCCTTTTCACTGGACTCAACCACTTGATTACAACAACCACAATGATATTGATATAGCATAGGTATGCTCCTATTTTAGTGTCCCTTCTTTTTTTTATTCCTATCTGTTTTTATCAACCAGATAGACCATATCCTTCTCAATGAGCTTATGTGAGTCTTTATCTAGATACAAGACACTCTACAAATAAAATTGAACTCAACAGTCAATAATTTTCTGTTTTCACTCTTAAGTGATTTATTTTATTTCATAAAGTAGAAATTAAAATCTTTCTAGAGAAATGCTTTGTTACACTATGAAACAAAACATATTATGCTTTCAGATTTAAAAATGAGCTCGATTTTTTATTTTTGGTTAAAATCACACAATCATATTTGGAGTGCAAAAAATGGTACAACTCATTAAAAAAGGTGGTTTACGTGAACGTGCAAATCGTAGCCGAAGTTATCAAGGTTCAGAAAATACTGAAACAACCTTAAAGCCGAATCGTTATATACAACATCTACAAAAACAGCAAAATCAAGCAGAATCTATTTCTTCTGTATCTACCCAACTTGAGCAAAGTGTGATTGAAAAGATTAAAATCTGATGAAAAGCTTAATAAATAACCTGAGTTCGACATAAAAAATAAATGAAAAAAAGCCTTAGCATCTGTAATATCTTGGTTACGAAGACAAAACATTTCAGAGCAAGGCTTTTTCATGGACTATATTACCGAATTATTTTGTATTTTGGATGATTTCTGCAAAAAATTTAATGAATCTTTAGAGAAAGCTCTAATTTCTGATCAAAAAACAACAATGAAAAAGTCAGCTTTAAGCTTGTCTGAAGTCATGACCATTGTCATTTTATTTCATAAATCCGGGTTTAGATTTTTCAAATATTTTTATTGTCATATGATCATCCCATTTTGGAAATCAGCTTTTCCCAAGCTTCTTAGTTACAATCGTTTTATTGAAATTATGCCGCGTTGTTTACAAGCTTTGAGTAGTTTCTTCCATCAAGTTAAAGGAGAAGATACCGGAATTTGTATTATTGATTCGACTAAATTGGTCGTTTGTCATAATCTTAGAATTAAAAGAAATCGTGTGTTTAAAGGCTTTGCCGGTCGCGGTAAAAGTAGTACAGGTTGGTTTTATGGGTTTAAAGTCCATCTTATTATCAATAACTTAGGTGGAATTATTAATCTCAAGATTACATCAGGGAATGTTCATGATGTTGCTGTACTTGAATCTTTAACCAAAGAGTTAAAAGGCATTTTACTGGGCGATAAGGGGTATTTGAGTAAAGTAAAAACTGAAGCTTTAGCAGCAAGGGGACTAAAATTATTGACCCCGTCACGTAAGAATATGAAAAATAAACCCATCTACACTGAAGAAGAAAAGCAATTACTTTGCAGAAGAGGATTGATCGAAACAGTGAATGATCAGTTAAAAAACTTGCATCAAATTGAACATTCACGTCATCGTTCGGTCAATAACTTTATGGTGAATATTATGGCTGCGATAGTGGCTTATTGCTTAAATCCCAATAAGCCAACTTTCCAAAATATGCTAAAAAGCTAAAAATGTTTCGTCGAACTCAGGTTAAATACTTAGTTTAAATCTAGGCTCTGTTCTTTTAATTTTATAGCTTCTAACTTGGATGCTCTCATCAAAGCACCCGATCAACAATTAATCAAATCACAAAAAACCAAATCAATTTCTCAAAAATATTTTAATCAATAAAATGATCGCTTATACATATGAATGATTTGAAAAGTATAATTATTGTTTTTTGTTTCAGTTATATAAACGTTTCTTTTCTAATACCCCCTCCTCAAATAACCAAGATTAAAAAAGCCGAATCTTTATGATTCGGCTGATGAATACAAAAATTGATCTCTTTATTTATTTACATCTTTCATTTCAATTTTTTTGGCTTCAGGCTTAACCTCACGGGCTTCGCCATCTATGACATTCGAATCTTGATGCGTTGATCCCTGCTGCATCTCCTGCATTTGACGCATCAAATCCGCAAAAGGACTCTGACCCGAAGCATTACCGCCCATCCCATTCATATTGCCTCCCATCATCCCGCCCATCATTTTTTCCATCATGGCTTGTTGACGTTTTGCCATAGCTTTCATCATGGCATTTTTAAAAAGATTTTGAACGACTGGAATCAAAATTAATACGGCTAAAACATCGGTAATTAAGCCTGGAATCATTAAGAAAAAACCAGCTAAAATTTTGGGTAAATTCGCAGTTAATGTTGGATCACCATTCATTTGTCCCATTTGCATTTGTTGCATCTGCGGCATGACACCAACGGCATATTTACGAATCAAATTTAGACCAATAAAAAAGGCCATTACAAACCAGAAAAATACGTACCACATACTACCGACGAGGTCACCCACGCCAATCCAGACGAATATTTCAAGGATTAAGCCAGCTAAAACAATAAGAAATAATTTCATAAAAATTAATCTAATCTCAACAAAGTAAATGGGGACAAAATTCTATGCATGATCACCAGATCAAGCTTTTTTGATACGCTTATGTAACAATATGGGCATTATTTTATTTTTAAAGTCTTTTTATGTCATTAATTATTGGTATCGATCCGGGTTCACGTATGACAGGCTACGGAATTATCGAAAAAGATGGGCAAAAATTGACTTTTGTAGATGCTGGAACCATTCGTACTGAAACCACTGAAATGCCCGAACGCTTAAAACGTATTTTTGCGGGGGTAGAACGGATTGTTAAATTTTATGGTCCAACCGAGGCTGCAGTTGAACAAGTTTTTATGGCGCAAAACCCAGACTCTGCCTTAAAACTAGGTCAAGCACGCGGTGCTGCTATTGCGGCTTTAGTCAACCTAGATTTACAAGTCGCGGAATATACTGCCCGTCAAATAAAACAATCGGTCGTGGGTTATGGTGCAGCGGATAAAGATCAAGTCCAGATGATGGTCATGCGAATTTTAAATTTAAGTATTAAGCCGCAACAAGATGCTGCTGATGCCTTAGCCGCTGCTATTTGTCATGCACATGCTTCAGGTAGTATGAGCAAAATGGCAGTATTGAATGCACTTGGCGGCATGGCAAGGGGTCGTAGTCGTTATAGTGGTAGAAGACGTTAAGTCTTAATTTCAAATATTTGAAAGATAAGGTGCAAAATCTTTGCGCATTTCACGCAGTGAAGGTTGCTTAGGATAAGTAAACGTTACTCTACGGCCAAAAGTTCGAATGTTCTTTTTTTGATTTGAATCAATTCGAATGACAATAAATTCCTCTAATTCATTGCGAGAATTGATTTCACAGATTACAAAGCTCTCATTCTTTTCGATGACTTTATATTGTCTGAATTCATTCTGCACAATGTGTTTGAATGATTTCTTGTTTGAAGTTGAGCTAGCTCGCTGCGTATAAATCACGATTAAACTACAAACTATAAGCACTATCAAAACCACAAAATATTTATTCATCCGTTCTCTTTATCTCTTTTTCTACCGAACTTTAATTTAGCGTATCATTTCAAATGATTTTAATAGCATGAATTAAATCAACATTTATCTCGACCATTTGAGAAACTTCTACATGTAGTGAAGCGAGAATGCACTATTCTATTAGAGTATCTAACTGACTTTAAGCACTAAATAGCAAAATTTCAACTTTACTAGGCTTAAAATTTATATCTGATTTTTCATTTTAATATCTAGATTTACCCTCTGCATTATAAGTCATCACTTATCGTTTAGACTGGAAGTATTCATAAGAGTTCCATGGGCTTCTGCATTCTGATTTCTCTGATTTACCACATGATAAACCGCTTGATTCATATTCTGAGCCTGTAAACCACGCATTCCTTTTTCGGCTAGCCAATCACCTGCTAAAGCATGTAGCGTTACAACTTGATGCAGATGGATCTGCTGGTGAAATTGCGCTTTTAAACTGGCCAGCATTCCTGCCAGAATATCACCCATCCCGCCGGTGCCCATTCCCGCATTGCCTGCCGTGCAAATCCACAAGCGATCTTCTAAAATCAGACTGCCTGCTCCTTTAAGTACCCACTGTCCTGCATACTGATTTTGTAGGTGTTGAATGGCAGCAATTCGATCATCTTTAATATCTTTCACTGAGCACTTTAAAAGTTTTGCAGCTTCACCTGGATGTGGTGTTGCATAAGTTTGTTTTTTTAATGGTTCAGAATATTCTGCCAAAAACCATAAAGCATCCGCATCCATGACTACTTCTAGATGTTCACTATTATTGATCAGGGGAAACCATTTTAAATACTGCTGTTCTGACCATGAATCTCGGCCTAAACCCATTCCAAAACTGATTGCATCAACTTGCTGTAATAACTGTTGAATTTCTGCCTTGGTTAAAGCATTAATGTCGTGCAGCATAATATTGGGTGAACGTGCCAAAATTGCTGTGTGATGTTTCTCATGACACACCACGGTAACTTTGCCTGCACCCGCACAAAATGCTGCTTCGCCTGCTAGCATTACTGCACCCCCCATATTGGCATGCCCACCTACCACGAGTACATGACCATAACTCCCCTTATGACCAAAAGCTTGACGTTTGGGTAGTGAAAAATCATGCGATGAAAGCTGAGCCAACGGTTTTAAATCTGCATCAACTGGAATAAGAGAAATGAGTTGGATTTGCCCTACAAATTCTTTTCCTTGCCCTGTAAAAAGCCCAGCTTTTAGAGCGAGTACTGCAAAAGTGTAATCTGCTTGAATAGCAAACGGTAAGGGCTGACCGGTATTTGCCTGTAAACCACTTGGAATATCAATGGCTATTTTTAAACCCTTTTGCGCATTAATAATTTGAATAATCTGTTGCAAATCTGGATTTAAATTTCTGTTGAGACCTATGCCAAATAAAGCATCGATATAACAATCATAATTTTTTTGGAAGTTAAAATTTGAATAAATACTGATTTCACTCTCTATCACTTCTTGATGCGCTTGTTGTAACGCTTGTGACTGCCCTAATTCAGTCGCAAAAACGTCGACCTCAAAACCCATTTGTTTTAAATATTTAGCTGTTAAATAACCATCAGCTGCATTGTTGCCCTTCCCACAACATACTGCAATGTGGTGAATTTTCTCTTGCCTAAAAATGGGAATTAAACGTTGTGCTATATTCCATGCAACTTGCTGCATTAAGCCATATCTACTGTTTTTATTCTCAAACCAGCGTTGCTCCCATGCTTGAATACTTTGGCTATGATAAACACTGCTATGGTAAACTTGCTGATGCATTATTTTTCCCTTTATATTTCATTATGGTTTCTTCTACCTTGTCACAAAAAATCCATTTAGATCAAGATGATTCTGAAGCACTCAAAAAGTGGATTAAAGCGCAAGCTTTAGAGTTGGGCTTTAGTGATTGTGTCATCGCCAAACCAGATGCTCAAGCAGAATTGGAGCGTTTTAAAGAATACTTAAAACGGGGTTATCATGGCGATATGAAGTTTCTAGAAGAAAATTTAGAGAAACGCGCTGACCCCACCTTACTCATTCCTGGTACAAAAAGCATTATTTGTGTTCGGATGAACTATTTAGTTGAAACACCAAAACCACGTTATATTCCAGATGAACCCAATGCAGCCATTATTGCACGCTATGCACGTGGTCGTGATTATCATAAAGTCATGCGCGGACGCTTAAAAACTTTGGCGGCAAAAATTCGTGAAAAAGTAGGTGATTTTGAAGCGCGCCCTTTTGCGGACTCTGCACCAGTATTCGAAAAGTCCTTGGCTGAAAATGCTGGTATGGGATGGACTGGAAAACATACCTTACTCATTCATAAAAGCTCAGGATCTTTTTTTGTTTTAGGCGAACTGTTTACTTCATTAGATTTACCTTTTGACGGCCCAACCACAAAGCATTGTGGCTCTTGTACCGCCTGTATCGACATCTGTCCCACACAAGCGATTGTTGAACCTTATATGCTTGATGCACGAAAGTGTATTGCTTATTTAACCATCGAATATAAAGGGATTATTGCTGAAGAATTACGTCGTGGGATTGGTAATCGAGTGTTTGGCTGTGATGATTGCCAACTCATTTGCCCCTGGAACAGTTTTGCCAAAAAAGCCACGATTGAAGATTTTAATCCACGTCATGGATTAGATCAGGTTAATTTACTGGACTTATGGCAATGGGATGAGCAAACTTTTTTGTCCAATACAGAAGGAAGTCCACTACGACGCACAGGCTACCAAAGCTTTATGCGTAATATTGCCATTGGCTTAGGTAATGCACCTTTTTCACATCAAATTATTGAAATTTTAAAACAGCATTACGACTTGCATGATGAAATTGTGCAAGTCCATATAGATTGGGCGATTCAGGAACAAATGATTAAATCAGGTCTAGTTTGAATCTTTTAATAATATTTTTGTTTACTCTCTCAGTTTTCCAGATATTTACAAAATTTCATCTGTAGAAAAAAATTAGTTGCCTGTTCAAGGCATAGTTAAAAGATAAGTCAAAAAAACTTTGTAACGATAATGGCTAAAAATAGAATAATTTCGTGAATAAAGTTAAATCTTATAATGAGCATAAATTCACAAAATTAATCGATAGATACTATTAAAATTGGCTTTTTATGCCTGTAGATTTTAATTAAATTAGGTATGATAAAATAAAGTAATAACGATGATTATGGATTTCACTGATGACGAATGTACGTAATGACTGGACACGTCAAGAAATTGAGGCTTTGTATAACCAGCCTTTTTTAGATTTAGTTTTTGAAGCACAACGCATTCATCGTGAACATTTTGATCCGAATACGATTCAAGTCAGCACTTTGCTTTCTATCAAAACAGGTAAGTGTCCTGAAGATTGTAAATATTGCTCTCAATCGGCACGTTACGATTCTAAGCTAGAAGCTGAAAAACGTATTGCAGTCGATAAAGTCATTCAAGAAGCCAAAGAAGCTTTAGCCGCTGGCTCTTCACGTTTTTGCATGGGCGCAGCATGGCGAAACCCGCATGAACGCGATATGCCGTATGTACTGGAAATGGTCAGTGAAGTTAAAGCCTTAGGTTTAGAAACCTGTATGACTTTAGGCATGCTAAACCAATCGCAAGCTGAACGTTTAAATTCAGCAGGTTTAGACTACTACAATCATAATCTTGACACCTCTCGTGAATACTACGCCAATATTATTACGACGCGAACTTTTGATGATCGTTTAAATACCTTAGATTTCGTTCGCCAAGCGGGCATGAAAGTCTGTAGCGGTGGTATTGTCGGTTTGGGTGAAAGCCAGCAAGATCGTGTTGGGCTCTTACATGAATTGGCCACATTGGCCATTCATCCAGAATCTGTTCCGATTAATATGTTGGTTCCGATTGAAGGTACGCCTTTGGCAGAAGTTGAAAAATTAGAAGTGACAGAATGGATTCGTACTATTGCAGTGGCGCGTATTATTATGCCGAAAAGTTATATTCGTCTTTCTGCTGGTCGTGAATCTTTGTCTGATTCTGATCAGGCACTCGCATTTATGGCAGGTGCAAATTCTCTCTTTTCAGGCGAAAAGCTATTGACGACACCGAATGCAGGTGAAGGCAGAGATAAACAGTTATTTGATAAATTAGGTTTAATTGCTGAAAAAGCAAAACCCAATGTGAAACAATTATCAGTCGATGCTATGGCAAGCTAATTTATTGTTCTGTGTCATCTATCAAAAAGCCCACTTCGGGCTTTTTTTATTAGAACATTATTCAGCAAAGTTATGCGCCGTGAGCAAAATGCCATAGCTGGCATTGAGATAATCCCCTACTCGAATAATATCTGTTCCATTTGCATGCTGCACCGCTAACTCTTGAGTAAGAGCATTGTAAATAAACGAATCAAAAGTATCTTGATGATGGCATAACCAAGATAAAGTATCAGTTAAATGTTCATCGACAATATAAGTTAGCGATTTAAAATTTTTGCTCATATATAGAAATTCACAGTTATTTTTTCTAAACAAATTTTAGATATAAACGAAAAGCAAATGTAATGATTTTGATTAAATTTTCATATTATTTTTATACCATTTTTTTGATTAATATTCAGTTTTCACAAAAAGAATAAAAGCCTTTCAAACTAAATAATGAAACACGAAATTTAATTTAGCACAGCCTAAAAATAAAAAAGTGAGCTTTACGCCCACTAATAATGATCAATAATATCAGCTAAAGTGACTTATTTATGCCACACTTTCTACATTCCTTATGCTCACCTATTTCTTGCATATACTCATACTCGTAGACATGCAAACAAAATAATTTCATAAGTAATTGAAGCATTTCCAAAACTCCTTATTGGATTGTTTTCAAATTTAAAATTTGAAAAAGACATTTCATCCTGAAACATTAATATAGTTAAAAATAACTTACTTCTATTTATTAGCATATTTTCCAAATAACTCAAGTAAATTTACAATAATTTTTCAAGCAAATTTATGGAAAAATTAAATGACTTAAACACCAAAATTTTATTAGTATGAAATACTTAATTCTATTTACATAAAATTAGACATTAAAAAACCACTTAGGATTAGTACACCTAAGTGGTTGTTTTATCTGGTGGGCCCAGACAGACTTGAACTGTCGACCAACGGATTATGAGTCCGCTGCTCTAACCAACTGAGCTATAGGCCCTTTTATGCTATCAAACCCACTATTATCAATAGTTTGTTTGCGAACCAATACTATCTAACATTTCATTCTTGAGCAAGCATTTTTTACATGTAGACTTAAGCTAGACGCAAGAAATTATTGTGCTATATTTTGAAGTATTGCAATGGTTAGCGATTCTAGCGATGTCATCATCAAGAGTAAAGCTCACGGAGACATTTATTGATCAACTCGAAATGACACCCGCCATTTTTCGAGATAGCGAGCTGATTGGTTTTGCAATTCGAGTAAATTTGACCTGTAAAACTTATATTGTTGAAAAAAAAGTATCAGGCAAAACGGTTCGCTCTACCATCGGTTTACACGGCAATTTAACCTCTATACAAGCGCGAAATATTGCTCAAAGCAAATTGAGTGAAATGAGGCAAGGCATTCATCCCAATTCAATAAAACGTACTGCTACTTTAAATAAAAATGTAAAAACCGATTTACCTAAAAATAAACCTACACTTGAACAAGCCTTTCAAAACTATCTAAGTCATAAAAAATTAAAACAACGAACCCTTCATGATTATACGATAGTCATTGATCGATATCTCCAGGATTGGAAATCTTACAAAATTGATGAGATTTCACCTCGCATGATTCAAGCAAAGCACACCCACCTTTCTTTACAAAGTAAATCTCAGGCTAATATGGCAATGCGTGTTTTCCGCGCAATTTATAATTATTCAATTGAACACTATTTAGATAAAAATGATCAACCCATTCTTAACACTCTTAATCCAGTCACAATCCTAAATAGAAAAAACTCATGGAATAAAATTCGTCTTCGCAAAAACCACCTTAATCAAGATCAGATATCAGCATGGACTAAAGCAGTGTTTGAATATCAAGATCGCGGACAAAAAAATCATACCAATCGAGACTTTTTACTAACTCTCGTGCTGACTGGTTTTAGACGTGAAGAATGTGAATCTTTGTCTTGGTCTAGCATCGACTTAAAAAATGGGTGGATTCACTTAAGAGATCCAAACAGTCGAAAAACTCATTCTTTACCGATGGGTGATTTCTTATTTTCCTTGATGAGAAAAAGACGAGCTCATATTACGTGTAAATGGGTATTTCCATCGGTTAAATCTGAAACAGGCCACATCAGTAATATTTCAAAAGTATGTCAAAAAATTAGTGCGTTATCTGGAATTGAGTTTAACTTTCAAGATTTAAGACGCACATTTAGCATTATTGCTGAAACATTAGATAATGACCCACATACAATGAATAATTTACTCAAGCATCAAAGCGAGGATGATCAAAACATAAACTCAGATCATCTCAAAATCAGTGAGCAAAATTTACGTGAAATCCTGAACAGGATTGAGAATATCGTGTTAGGCGAATATAAAATTAAAGAAATGTAATAAATAATCCAACTCTGATTCTGTATTAAAGTAAGAATCTCCAAGAAAAAAATATTGGATAAAAATCAATAAATTATTTAATTAAAAAATATTTAAAATATTAAACATGCATTTAAACTATGAGCAAACTAAAACATAGAATTAGAGTTGATTTGTTGAAATGAACATATTTATCAAAATGATTTTTATAAGCATGACTTTATCATTTAGGCCTAAAAAGCATTTTTAAAGAGATGTTAAAATTAATTATGTTGAGTCAATTTATAGAGAGCAAAATCTATTCCATTCACTGTGTAATTTTGTTAGCTCTTCGCCTGCTAATTTTTCAACTGTATAGACATAAAAAGTATGCGCTGAATCATGAATAATATTGCGATAGTATTTTTCGGCACCCACCCGCACTTCTTCCAATTCCTGCTGTTGAAGTTCTAATCCTTCGGTAAAAATATATTGATTATTCTGATTCCTATTGGCTATCCATATACTCATATAAACATCCTGAATTCATTGGGCTAAATAAAAATATACCCCATCTTGATCTTTGTTCAATCAACTTAACTTTGGGTTATTGTTATATTTTTGAGTCATTATGTTCTCAAACAACTCTAATGCTTAAAAAATTTCACTCATCAAAAAATCTAAATTTTTTATAATATTTATAACTCTACGAATCTCTATTTTAGCAAATATTTTAAAAAGCCCAATTTGAAATTGGGCTTCTTCTTCACTGTTCAATTTCTATAGGGTCACCATCTTCAAGGCGAATATGGCGTTTACCATCCTCTGCGGGATCGATACTTGATCCATCTTTAGTAATAGGGTTATACATTTCATCCTCTTTCTTATCGTCGAGAAATTCTTCATCCTCGAAATCCTGAGGCTCATCATCATCTTCAAAATCTAAAGGCTTTTCTTCATCTATCATGGCGATCCATCACTTATTTAACCGAGAAAAGACCATGCTCAAACATTTGATCGTTTGATTCAATAGCGAACGATCATCATTCGTGTAACGTTGTATTTTAGAATAACGTTTATGTTCTAGTTGTGTGAAATATTATAAATAAGCGATCTTGTAAACTCAGCAATTTTTAATCATGTATTTACTTAAAGGGTCTCATTTGCCGTTCACGTCTAATCAGACCTAAAGTTTGTTTACGTTGTCTAATTTGATCTTCGGTATAAGGTAAGTGTTTACAGAGTTCATTCAAATTCAATGCACTATTTTCGATCAAGTAAATATCTTGTTCGATGGTCCATTGTGAGGCTGGAACAATTTTAGCAGTCTGGATAGAGCTTATGCGACTTTTCATAATAGCGAGCATTGTTAAATTTCAGCTTTAATTCAAATATTAATATAAAACTAAGGGATTGAAAAAATTATTATTTACTCTCATTTTTTTAATTATCAATGGATATGTTAAAAAGTTAAGTTCCCACTTATTTTTATCATTTTTAGGTATTGATTATTCATTGTTAAAAATTATTTTTTTATAAAAACGGATGATGGATTGATGAAATGTACCATTTAAATAGCTTAATCACTCATCTGTATCTAAAAGCAATCAATACCACTTCATTTTAACTATACTTTTAAAGTCTTAATATTTCATGATTAAAAGATACCACTCATTATTTTGACAAGAAAAATAAAAGTATCGATATTTAATAAAGCTGAATTTTTGATTTTTTGAGTGAACTAAACTTACGTTGCTTGCGATATTCTAGAGTAATTTCGATTAAAGACCACAGCACAATCAGTACAAACAAAATCAATGCCAGTAAAAAAGTAGAAAAATACGTCATTATTTTCATCCCTGATAAAATACACCTAAAGTCGAACATGCTGCTGACACACATTCGATCTTAGACAAAAGTCTAATAGGTTATCTTTAATCTGGATAGGCATTTTTGATCATAATTCATAGTTATTTTAGATCGAATCAGTGTTTTTAAAGATGCATCCGCGTTTATTTATACTTTAAACCAATAAAAACTTTTTTTTGTGGCAATATTTATTGATCAGTTTGAACAAAGCTGCTCTTGACTCCTCTTAAGAACAAGCAGAAATTACCACTCTTTAAAATTGTATTGTAATTTTCTATGCTAAAAAAAATGATAGGCGAATCAGCATTCAAACTTGCCGGATGGAATTACCATGTAGAGCCAAACCTACTTGAAGATAAGCAGGTGATTGTTGGTTTTGAACATACCTCCATGATGGATGCAATACTTTCACTGGCGCTTTTTCAAATACTCGATATGAAAATTCATACACTGATCAAAAAAGAGTTGTTCAAAGGCCCAATGAAACCCATCTTGGACGCGATTGGAGGTATTGCTGTTGATCGTAAAGCCAATACAGATATTGTGTCGCTGATGGTTGAATATTTTCAAAAAAATGAAAAATTCAACCTCGTGATCGCCCCAGAAGCAACACGCGCCAAAACAGGTGAAACGCGTCGCCCTATTCGTACTGGTTTTTGGCATATTGCCAAAGCAGCTAACGTTCCCATTATTTTGATGTATGCCAACTCAAAAACAAAACAAGGTGGAATTTTAGGCAAAATCTATCCCACTGAAATCAATCATGATTTGGCTTTACTAAAACAAATGTACAAAGATAAAGTTGGTTTGGATATTGTTATTCCAGAATCTCTCAACTAAACGCTATTTGTTCAAAAACCTAAAAGCCAGCTCTTCCTAATAAAAAAGGGCTTATGGTAGAATTTATCACATTCGATTCGGCATAAAGCCAATCTAAAAGGAGCATATTTCGCATGGCGGGTCATTCCAAGTGGGCTAATATTAAGCATCGCAAAGCAAGACAAGATGCTAGTCGTGGTAAAGTTTTTACCAAATACATTCGTGAATTAACCACAGCTGCAAAACTCGGTGGCCCAGATGCAGGCAGTAACCCTCGTCTACGTGCTGTTGTTGAAAAAGCATTATCTGTAAACATGACGCGTGATGTGATTAACCGTGCCATTCAACGTGGTGCTGGTGGTGAAGATAACGACGATTTAAAAGAAGTAACCTACGAAGGTTATGGCGTGGGTGGTGTTGCGGTTATTATTGAAACCATGACGGATAACTTAAACCGTACCGTACCTGATGTACGCCACTGTTTTTCGAAAACAGATGGCAACTTAGGCACCAATGGTTCAGTCGCATTCCTATTCACGAAACGCGGTGAAATTACTTTTGAAGATGTCTCTTTAGAAGATAAAATCATGGATGTTGCTTTGGAAGCGGGCGCAGAAGATATCGAAGTTTCAGAAAATGAAATTTTGGTTATTACCACCCCAGAAACATTTGGTGACGTGCAGGATGCTTTAACTGCTGCTGGCCTTAAATCTGATAACGCTGAAGTGGTGATGAACCCATCAACCAAAGCCGAAATTACAGACATCGATCAAGCGAAAAAAATCATGAAAATGATTGATATGTTTGAAGACTTAGATGACGTTCAAAATGTCTATACCAACGTTGAATTTTCAGATGAAGTTCTCGCGCAACTAGATGAATAAATCAACGCTATGATCATCAAACTTCCTTGAATAGGATTGGATATTTTCTCACTGAAAAGTTGCTTGAAATAAAGGAATTTACACCATTTTTTGGCACGGATGCCACTTTAGTTATGCTTTGAACCTGTTTTAAAATCATCTTTTAAATGGGTTCAAAAACTTTATCTAGCGGATAAAACTCTTACACCTTCAGAATATTTATTGGTGTTTTTCATCTTCTGCTTGATTAAAACGAAAGAGCTATAAAACATATTTAAGCTCCCTCTGCCAATTCAATTTTAAACTCTATTCAGTAAACCACTACAGTTGAGCACATTATATTCTTTAATTACAAAACTAGAATGTAGCGCAACCACATGTTCAATTTTACCGATCCGCTTTAAGAGGATGTCACTATAATTTTCCATATCTTTAGCCACGACTTCAACAATAAAATCGGCGGATTGTCCTGTGACTAAAAAAGCATTAATGACTTCTGGAATATTTTCGAGTTCTTCTAAAAATTGGGCGAAAGTGTCGGTATCATGTTTATTTAAAGAAACCTGCAATAGAACATGTAGACTAAAACCTAACTTAGCATAATTAATGTCCCGCTTTAAATGGGTCATAATCTTGGCTTCAATTAAATGTTTGATTCGTCGATGTACAGAACTGACGGATAGATTAATACGTTCAGAAAGTTCATTTAAATTTACATCTTCCTGATTTAATATTTCAACGATCTGTTTATCAAAACGATCCAGTTCCATTACAAACTCCCTAGCAAATACATTCATGAGTTGATCAAAATTTAGTTTTTTACGTCCACATCTGAATAAAAAACTCATCTTCTCATTCAAAATTATTTTTCTATATTATACTTTTTTTATATTTTTCTTTTAATAAAACAGCAATTCAGGAAATTTAATTCGAAAATTAACAGAATAAAGAAAAATTCATAAATTAATGGTTTTATTAGAGCATACAGTAAACTTTAACTTTTAAATTCCTCGCCAATCTACACGAGCGTTACGTTCTGTTTGGTAAACTCTGAGCACATATTGTCCGATCGGTAATTGAGTTAAGCGTTCTTTATAATCTTTAAATTCTTTGGATAAAATTTCTGTATGCTCTTTTTCCCACGGTGTACCCGCAATATCAAGCAGTGGTGCAAGCATCGAACAGACTGAAATATCGGCCAAACCTAGACGCTCTCCCACAAAATAACGTCCATGATTGTCAATTAAACGCTGATTTAACTGTTCCACAATCGTATCGATCTGTTGTTTAGATTCCGCTACTTTTTCGACATCCAACTGATAACTTTTTGACAGTAAGGCTTTCATAAAAGGCTTGGAGTATTTTTCAAATTGACGTAAATAGCCTTTTTCACCGATCATAATATCTAAAGATTCCTCACCTTCAGTCAAACTATGCGCCAACCCCCATCGGCGAACGTGTAAGCCCAATTCAGATGCCTGCGCATTAATCTCTAAAGCTAACTCACGTTCTGCACTATTTGGACGCAGCAAGGAATGTTCTGGATATATTTCATCTAGATACAACGCAATTTCGGTTGAATCCGCCACCCAACAATGCTGATCGCGTAAAATCGGTAAGCGATTTTGTCCAGTTTTTAATTGTGCAAATGCACGATGTACACCAGGAATGAGATTGTGCGCCACAAAATCTAACTCTTTATAATCGAGCAACCAGCGCGCTTTTTCACAAAAATGAGATAAAGGAAACTGGTATAAAGTCCGCATAAAATCTCCGCAGTTCTTTTTGTCATTCGGGTATCAATTGAACCCCGACTATAGTGGGTACTTTAGTCACCCTATTTCAGAAATACAATACACTTTTATTCTAAAAAGGGTTTACCACGTGTTATCTCAAATTTGATTTCAACTTAATGAATGATCTATACAAGAAGCTAAATCAGAAATCTAAATAAGAAAATAAAATCATCAAGTTGTATTATTCAAAATATCCTGATCATCCAGATAAAGCTGGCGATGAAACTGTGTATTTTATAATGATCAAGCAAAGATTCATCATTTTCCAACACTGATAATGTAGATCACTCCTCACCTGAATTTATCAACTGCTTTGTTAAACCATCACCAATGAAAATTTAAAGCCTAATCGACTTAGGGCATTTTCAAGAAACATCACAGCCATGACCTGACTTTGTAGTGGCTTTCATGTAAAATCAGCCACAATTTTTAAATTATACGTTGTGAGTCATTTCATGGGTTTTAATTGCGGTATTGTCGGCTTGCCGAACGTAGGTAAATCTACACTTTTCAATGCGTTGACCAAAGCTGCGATTGCTGCAGAAAACTTTCCGTTCTGTACCATTGAACCGAACACAGGGATTGTACCTGTGCCTGATCCACGTTTAGACAAATTGACTGCTATTGTAAAACCACAACGCGTAATTCCAACCACAATGGAATTTGTAGATATCGCAGGATTGGTGGCAGGCGCATCTAAAGGTGAAGGTTTGGGTAACCAATTTTTGGCTAATATTCGTGAAACAGATGCAATTGCGCATGTGGTACGTTGTTTTGAAGATGAAAACGTCATTCACGTTAATGGTAAAATTGATCCTCTAGATGACATTGCGACCATTAATACTGAACTTGCCCTTGCCGATCTTGAAACTGTGGCTAAAGCCATTACACGTTTAACAAAATCTGCAAAAAGTGGCGATAAAGAAGCAATCGCAACCAAAGCAGTTTTAGAAAAAATTCAACCTGTGCTTGACGAAGGCAAACCTGCCCGTGCAACAAATTTAGATGATGATGAACGCAAACTGGTTCGTGGTTTTGGTTTAATGACTTTAAAACCAACCATGTATATTGCCAATGTGGCCGAGGACGGTTTTGAAAACAATCCACATTTAGATGCAGTTAAAAAGTTAGCGGCTGAAGAAAATGCGATTGTGGTTCCGTTATGCAACCAAATTGAAGCTGAAATTTCGTTGTTAGAAGATGAAGATCGTGCTGAATTTCTAGAAGCAATGGACATGGAAGAACCAGGTCTAAATGTCGTGATTCGTGCAGGTTATTCACTTTTAGGTCTTCAAACTTACTTTACTGCTGGCGTACAAGAAGTACGCGCATGGACAGTGAAAGTCGGTGCAACTGCACCTCAAGCAGCGGGTGTGATTCATACTGACTTTGAAAAAGGTTTTATTCGTGCAGAATGTGTTGCTTATGACGACTTCGTACAATACAACGGCGAATCTGGTGCAAAAGAAGCAGGAAAATGGCGTTTAGAAGGCAAAACTTACATCGTACAAGACGGTGACGTTTTACACTTCCGTTTTAATGTTTAAGTCTTAATATTCAAAAGCCCTGAAATATTCGGGGCTTTTTTATACCAATATGATTTTTGCTTAATGCAAACTTGCCCTAATCTGTTTACTTTCCATGTCCGCCCTCAATATGCGCGCCTGCGCTAAAATTCTTTCTTCTAAGTTTTTACGAAATCCAAGCATAAAGATCATTTCTGCCAAGACAAATAAAGGGCCAATGGCTAAACCAATAATATCATCCGTAAATGCAGGTTTTTTCTTTTCATAGAAATGCCCCACAAATTGAAATAGCCACCCCACCACAAAAATACCGATACTTAAACTTAACCAAAGCATCCAATCCAGATGTGCAATTTTTAATGCGAGCGGATACATTGCCAATAAAATAACCAACATAATGAAAGCGAAAATACGATCTAAACTCAAATAATAAATACTGGTGACGACAATAAGCCCCAAAGCAAGTGTCAGTTCGATCCCTACCCCGATGAATCCCACTCGTGCTGTTAAACATAAAATAGAAAAAACAATAAGAGGAATACCAATAAAATGCGTCAAAATATTTTTATGATTTAAATGATAAGCTGCATATTGGCTGAGCAACCGTTCTAATTTTGTCATATCCTTTGTCCTTGCTAGACTGATATTCTCACTATATAAAAAACTAAAAAGCAAAGTTGTCTTTTAGCCGACAAAGTTCATGTTTAAAACGATTAATAAAAAGGAATCACAATGCTTGAACCTGAATATATCCAGCATTTGGAATCCAATACTTGGTTTTCTCAATTACCGACTCTATTTAAAACCTTTATTGTTCATCATGCAGTTCAGCAAACTTATCAGAAACAACAAACGATCTTTCATTCAGGGGATTCATTTGATGGACTCTATGCGGTTTTAGCAGGTGTAGTTCGCTTAGGCTATATTGATATTGAAGGCAATGAATCAGTGGCGGCCATTGTTGAACCGATTATGTGGTTTGGGGAAATATCATTGGTAGATGGCCAACCTCGTTCGCACGATGCCACCTGTCTTGAAAAAAGTTTAATTTTACATATTCCAAGTGCCGCTATTCAGCAATTACTGATAGAACAGCCCATTTTCTGGTATCACATTGCGCAATTGACCACGCAAAAATTACGCTTTGCTTTTCTGGAACTAATTTCAATTCAAACTCAAAACATGACTCAACGTTTAGCCCAGCGCTTAATGTTTATCTTAAACGGCTATGGGAATCATTTGATAATTGAAAAAAATATGATTCATCTGTCTCAAGAACAGTTGGCACAAATGCTCACCTGTTCCAGACAAACGGTGAATCAAGAATTACAACGTTTAGAAAAGCAAAATATTTTACGCTTATCGTTTCGTAAAATTGAAATTTTAGATATCACAGTATTAGAGCGAATTGCTCATGACTTTCCTAAACGCGATTAACTTATCGAGCCATCAGATGTATTCATCTCACGTTATCTTTAATATTTTTATCCTTTCAAAACTGAAAGTGAAAACCATAAAAAATGAGATTTCAGACTCGTTTTAAACGATTTAAATCCCTTTCTTTTTCGGGTCAGTATTACCTAATTCTGGATGGTCGATTGCACCCTTGCACTGTTGTTTATCCCGTTCGTAATCTGCTTGCTTTTGAGCCAGCGATGAACCCTGCTCGAGTGTTTCTCGTGCCCATATTTCTAAACTGGTTAATGCTTTACGACACAAAGCATATTTTCCTTCAGTCACAGAATCTGTCATTTTGACATTAATACGCCAATCTGTACTGAGTTTACGTGCAGGTTGGCGTACCTGCACATCCAATACATCCAATTGCTTGCTGTACACCAAGCCATCAATTTGATTCATCAATGTCCAAGCTGCATTAGCATAAGTGGTTGCATCGTTGGTTAATTTCGGTGCAGCCTTAATTTCAACTTTCGGCTTGGCTTGTTCAGATGACTGGCCACATGCTTGCAAGAGCAAACCACTCAAGAGGACTGAAATCACCACCATTACACGGGATCTTAACGCAAACATATCAGCAAGCTCGACAAACATTTCGGCACTATGCTAGTGAATTCAGGTAGAATACTCAATCATCATTTTGCCTTTCCGTGTTTAATCTCCCTTAGGTGTGTCGTGTCTGAGCACAAAGTTCTTTTTGTAAAACCTGCTGGCTTTTGGCAAGGTGCTAAAGATAGTCAAGCCATTATCTTTACTTATCTTCCTGTTTCTTTTGCATTTGGTGTGTCTGCTACACAGTTTGGCTTCACTCCATGGGAAGCACTATTTTTGTCTTGCTCGATGTATGCGGGCGCCAGTCAATTTTTGGTGGTTGCGTTACTCGGCAGCGGTACATCTATCTGGATGACGGCCCTTACAGTCATTGCATTAGATATTCGTCATTTACTCTATGGCCCAGCACTACAAAACTTAATCAAAGAGAAATTAAATTTAAAAAAAACTGCAATCTGGGCTTGGGGTTTAACTGATGAAGTTTTTGCTTCAGGAATGATTCAATTATCGCAGCGTCGACAACAATGGTCTGAATCATGGATGCTGGGCTTAAGTCTCTTTAGTTGGCTGTCTTGGGCATTCGGTTCACTTTTAGGTGGATTATTTGCCGACCAAGTCAGTGCCATGCCACAATTTTTACAAGCTGCACTAGATTTCTTATTACCCGCTTTATTCTTGAGTTTTTTATTGGCTGCCTTTGAAAAAAAATATACCTTTGTCGTCGCTGTCTGTTTAATTGTTTCAGCGATCGCCTGTTATTTTATTAATTTATCGGCTGCAATTTTCATTGGTATTTTGTCGGGTATTTTGGCAGGTTTGTTTAAACATTATATTTTAAAACAATACGACCATGATGTTGGAGAGTCTCATGAATCTTGAAATTATTCTAATCGGGATCATTGTCGGAATCGCCAATTTCATTTCTCGTTTTGGACCCTTCTACATCATTCAAAAAAATCAACAAAGCTCGCAAAAACGTGGTTCACTTTGGATCAAAATTGCATTAAGCAGTATCGGTATTGCAGCAATTAGTTCCATGTTGGTGGTTGCTACATTGCCGCCTTTAATGGAAACACCCAATAAAAGTTTTGCCATGCTGATGGGTTTTATCACTTTAGCAGGACTATATTTTAAATTTAAAAAAATTGTCCCTGCCACTTTAATCGCTGCGGTCAGCTATGGTGTAATTTATACCTATCTGCCTTTCCCTTTTTAAAGAAGAAACTGATCAATATGTTTTTTAATGAATCAATACTCCCTATTTCTTTATTCTGAATTCGTCCATTCATGCGATATGTAGGACTGTCTTTATTCATAATTTAAAGCTTGATAAACATCCGCACCCAAATCAAAACTTAATATTTATAACCTATATACTACTCAGCAAGCATATAAGAAGCCATGCGCTAAGCGACTGAACGCCAAATTCTAAAAATAACACGCGACAATGACCAATCTAAAAAATGTGTTATTTATCCTAAAATCGCTGAGTGAATCAAAATAATTGATTTTAGGAAATCAAATTTAAATCCAGACTAAATTTATCAATACATTTGTTAGACAATATGATTATTTTCTTTCAATCAAGACTTAACACTGAAGTCAGTTCTGCTATGCTAAAAGCTCAATTCAGCAAGGATGATGTATATGAGCGTGATTATTGGTACTCCCCTTCAATCTTCAGCTTTTAAAGTTTTACTTTTAGGCTCTGGAGAGTTAGGTAAAGAAGTCGTGATTTCTTTACAACGCCTTGGAGTCGAAGTCCATGCTGCCGATCGTTATGATCGTGCGCCAGCCATGCAAGTTGCACATTTTTCTTATACCTTGAATATGGCAAATGCCGAAGAACTCAAACAACTCATCCAACAGGTTAAACCTCATTTAATTATTCCAGAAATTGAAGCGATTGCGACTGAAGTTTTAGTTGAAGTAGAACAACAAAATATTGCAACGGTCATTCCCTCAGCCAAAGCAGTGAATCTGACCATGAACCGTGAAGGTATTCGCCGTTTAGCCGCAGAAGAACTGGGGCTTCCAACTTCAGCGTACCGTTTTGCAGACTCACTCGACTCTTTCCGTGCAGCCTGTGACGACATTGGTTATCCCAACTTTGTCAAACCCGTGATGTCATCTTCAGGTAAAGGGCAATCCCGCGTCAAAAATTTTGATGAAGTCGATGCTGCTTGGGAATATGCACAAACAGGCGGTCGTGTGAATCAGGGTACTGTGATTGTCGAAGCCCAAATTGACTTTGATTTTGAAATTACCTTATTAACAGTTCGCGCAAAAAATGCTGAAACAGGTGAGATTGAAACTCAATATTGTGACCCGATTGGGCATCGTCAAGATGCTGGAGATTATGTCGAAAGCTGGCAACCTCAAGCGATGACAGCTGCTGCATTAGAAGAATCTAAACGTATCGCGCATAAAGTCACAACAGCTCTAGGCGGCTGCGGAATTTTTGGCGTCGAATTATTTATCAAAGGTGACAAAGTCTGGTTTAGCGAAGTCTCACCACGTCCGCACGATACTGGACTAGTGACACTTGCTTCACAATTCCAAAGTGAATTTGAACTACATGCGCGTGCTATTTTAGGTTTACCTGTTAATACAACACGCCATAGCATGGCTGCCAGTGCGGTCATTTATGCAGGTGTTGATGATCTTAATTTATCATTTTCTGGCTTAAATCTTGCATTAGTACATCCAGATACAGATTTACGCCTCTTTGGGAAACCCGAAGGATTTAAACGTCGTCGTATGGGCGTTGCCACTGCACGTGCTGAAACAATAGATCAAGCACGCGAACTGGCTCAACAGACTGCAGCGCAAATCAGTATTCACCAAAACTAAACTTGTGACTTTATTTATGGATTTCTGTTCATGATCAATACCTCTCCGCTGTTGCATTACGTTAAGAGTAACCACGATATTCAAGCCATTAATCAATGGCGAACTGACGTCGAAAAGCAACTTCAAGAAGGTTTTGAAAATGGACAGAGCATTCGTGAAGTTATTTTAACGCGCTCCAACCTGATTGATGAAGCATTACAGTTCTTATGGAAACATGCAGAACTGGATCAGACCGATTTGGGTTTATTTGCCGTGGGTGGTTATGGTCGTCGGGAAATGTTGCCCTATTCTGATGTCGATATTATGATTTTATCGCAAGATGAAATCACCTCTGATCAAGAAAAATTAATTTCGATTTTTATCTCTTCACTTTGGGATGTCGGTAATTTTAAACCTGCCATTAGCGTTCGTACAATTTCTGATTGTGTAGAACAGGCCACCAATGATTTGACCGTTGCGACTGCATTGATTGAATCACGCTTGATTATTGGCAATATACATTTGACCAAATGGCCACGTCGTATTGTGTCGCAAACGTGGACAGACAAAACTTTTTTTGATGCAAAAATGGATGAGCAGGCCAAGCGCTATGCGGCACACAATGATACTGAAAGTAATTTAGAACCCGATATTAAAAATGCACCAGGTGGGATACGCGATATTAATCAAATTGGCTGGATTGCTAAGCGTCATTTTCGCGTCAATCGCATTTATGATTTGGTGCATTTGGGCTTTATTTCAGAATTTGAACTGGGTGTATTAGAAGAAGCTGAAAGTTTTTTATGGGAAATCCGCCATCATTTACACCGCTTAACCAAGCGCGATGAAAACCGTTTATTGTTCGATTATCAACGTGATATTGCTACGCTGTTTGGTTATAGCCGAACAGAGCATCAATCGCCCAATTATCCGATTGAACAATTTATGAAACGTTATTATCGTAGTGCACAGCAAGTGTCAACGTTAAATGAAATGCTACTGGCCTATTTTAATGAATCTGTGATTACGCCACGTTTACCGCATTATGAACGTAAGATTGAAGAAATTAATGAAAATTTCAAACTGGTCGATGGCAAACTTGCCGTACAACATCATAAAATATTTTCAGAACGTCCAAGTGCCATCTTAGAATTATTTTATATCTTGGCTAACCGTCCTGATATTGAAGGCATTCGCGCACGTACCTTACGACTTCTCACCCTTGCAGCAAAACGAATCGATCAAAACTATCGTAACAACCCTGAACATCAAGCTTTGTTCATGGCAATTATTCGTTCACCGCATCGTCTGTATGACACCTTAGTTGCTATGAAACGCTATAGTGTTTTAGGCAACTATATTCCAGCATTTGGACAGATTATGGGATTGATGCAATATGACTTGTTCCATATTTATACTGTCGATGCGCACACATTATTATTACTTCGTAATTTAAATCGCTTTAAAGCGCGTGAATTTGCTAAAGATTTCCCTGTGGTAAGTTCTGTTTTTCAACGTCTTGCACGACGTGATATTGTTTATTTAGCCGCCTTATTTCACGACATTGCTAAAGGTCGTGGTGGTGATCATAGTGAATTGGGTGCAGAAGATGCGATTAAATTCTGTCGCACCCATGGCTTTACTGAACGTGAATGCAAACTTGTTGCATGGTTAATTCAAAACCACTTGCTTATGTCTATGACTGCGCAGAAAAAAGATATTTCAGATCCAGATGTGGTACAAGCTTTTGCAGAAAAACTGGGAGATATGGAGCATCTGGATTATTTGTATACCTTAACTGTCGCTGATATTAATGCGACCAATCCAAAGCTTTGGAATTCGTGGCGCGCGTCACTCATGCGTCAACTCTATACCCATGCCCGTGACGTCATTCGTTCAGGTTTAGGTCGTCCTGTAGATTACCAAATGTTAATTGAAGACACTAAATTTGCAGCCAGTGAGCTGCTGGTGAATGATTTTTCTTTATATGATGTAGAAACAGTTTGGCAGGAACTGGGCGATGAATACTTCATTAAAGAATCCGCTGATGAAATCGCATGGCATACCCGTGCTATTTTACAACATGGCAATAATCCCGAACCTTTAGTTCTTATGCGTGCTCACAGACAATTTGCGCAAGATGCTGTTCAACTCTTTATCTATACACAAGATCAGCCAAATTTGTTTGCCACCACCGTTGCCGTTTTTGATCGTATGAATTTGGACGTTCAAGATGCACGTATTATTACCGCCACGACTGCATTTAGTTTAGATACTTATGTCGTGTTAGATCGATTTGGCACTTTACTCACTGACCCTGACCGCGCAAAAACAGTGATTGAAGCTTTAGTGAAAGCATTGAGCCAATCTGATAAATATCCAAATTTAATGCAACGTCGTATTCCTCGTCAATTACGCCATTTTGATATTGAAAATACCGTCGATATTACTTTAAATGCTGCATTGCAACAAAATATGGTGGAAATTGCGACCCTAGATCATCCGGGTTTACTTGCCAAAATTGGGGGTTTATTTATGATGCAAGGTTTAGATATTCATTCAGCCAGAATTGCTACTTTAGGGGAGCGCGCTGAAGATATTTTCTTTGTCACTAAAAAAGACAGTATTCCCATGTCGAATTCAGAAGCCAAAACTTTTGCTGCACAATTAAAATCAGCATTGGATGAAGCATCTAACCAAGTTTCTGGTCAACATTAATTTAGATTAAGCGGTATCGATTTCATGAATTCAAGTTTGTCATTATTGCATCCCTATCCTTTTGAAAAGCTCAATACACTTTTTCAGGATATTCAACCTGCAAATTTACCCCTCATTCCATTATCCATTGGTGAACCTAAACATCCTGCACCTGAGTTTGTAAAGCAAGCAATTATTGACAACTTTCACCATTTATCGACTTATCCAAATAGCAAAGGTCTACCTGAATTACGCCAAAGTATTGCAGATTGGCTTACACGTCGTTTCAAGCTCAATAGTATCAATGCTGAAACCCATATTCTTCCCGTTTCAGGAACACGTGAAGGAATTTTTTCTTTTGTTCAAGCCTTGGTCAATCGTGAAGATGCGCCTTATGTGGTAATGCCTAATCCGTTCTATCAAATCTATGAAGGTGCAGCACTTTTAGCGGGTGCTCAACCCTACTTTATTAACTGCACGGAAGAAAACCATTACCTTGGTGATTTTGATTCAGTGCCTGCTGAAGTCTGGGAAAAAACAGCATTACTCTTTGTATGTACACCTGGTAATCCTACTGGCGCTGTATTATCAGCAGAACAATTTAAAAAATTAATTGCGCTGTCTGATCAATATAATTTTGTGATTGCATCGGATGAATGTTATTCCGAACTTTGGTTTGATGAAGCACCCATAGGTTTATTAGAAGTTTGTGCTGAAATGGGCCGTGATGACTATAAAAACTGTGTCGTATTTCATTCACTCTCCAAACGCTCAAACTTGCCCGGCATGCGTTCAGGTTTTATTGCAGGTGATGCTGCATTGCTTAAACCTTATTTACAATATCGGACTTATCATGGTGCAGCACTGTCGGTTCAACATCAATTGGCCTCGATTGCAGCTTGGAATGATGAAACCCATGTGGAAGAAAACCGTAAGCAATATCGTGCAAAATTCGAACTTTTCCAAACAGAACTTGGTCATTTACTGCCATTAAAAAAACCAAATGCAGGTTTTTATTACTGGTTAAAAGTGGATAATGATGAAAAATTTGCTCGTCTTTTAATGGAAAAAGCACACATTAAAGTACTGCCTGGGCGTTATCTATCTCGTGAAACAGAGCACGGCAATCCAGGTGAAAATCATGTTCGTTTGGCTTTGGTGGCAGATCTTGAACAATGTAAAGAAGTCGTAAAACGACTAAAAGCTATTCTGTAAATATCGACAACTATTAAAAATCAGGGCGATGTTTAAATCGCCCTGATTTTTTATCCATAAAAATTTATTTCGCTAGTGCAGCTTGTATATCATTTTCTAAAGTTTCAGGTTTGGTCGTAGGTGCATAACGATTTAAAATCGTGCCATCTTTACCTATCAAAAATTTGGTAAAATTCCACTTAATCCCGTTGCCTAAAATACCTTTACTGTTATTGGTCAAATAACGAAATAAAATATGTGCTTCTGGTCCTTTCACATCTACTTTGGCAAACATAGGGAAATGAACACCATAATTTTTTTGACAAAAATCGCCTATTTGTTCATTTGTACCTGGATCTTGTCCGCCAAACTGATTACATGGAAAACCCAAAATCTCTAAACCTTGATCCTTGTATTTTTCATATAGTTTTTCAAGCCCCGCAAATTGTGGTGTAAACCCACACTTACTGGCGGTGTTTGCAATTAATAAAACTTTACCCTCATAATCGGCAAATGATTTATTTTTTCCATCTAGCAACTCAGCTTCAAACTGATAAATGTTGGTCATGGATAAGTTTCCTCGTCATTTTTTTCTTGTGATTTTAATTCTAATGAAGCGGAATTCACGCAGTAGCGTAAGCCCGTAGGTTGTGGACCATCTTCAAAAACGTGGCCTAAATGTGCATCGCAATGATGACAAATAATTTCCGTTCTGACCATACCATGACTGGCATCTTGATTCTCTTCAATTGCAGCGTTATTGATCGGTTTGTAAAAACTTGGCCAACCACTACCACTATCATATTTAGTTTCGGACGAGAATAATTCTGCGCCGCAACATCGGCATAAATACGTCCCCGCTTGCTTAGTATTCCAGTACTTTCCTGTAAAGGCAGCTTCGGTTCCATGTTGTCGCGTAATGCGAAATTCGTCTGGTGATAACTCTCTTTGCCATTCTCGGTCTGTTTTATTGAGTTTTCCCATCACTAACTCCTTTAAATCTTTGACGTTCAGTGTCATGCTTCAGTACTTCATATTTACGCTAGAGCAAATAAAATATCTAGCTAAATTTCAAAATAGATTGTGATATTTCAGTAATCTATATTTTCTTAACTTCTAATATAATTGGATGGAAATATGTCCGTTTCAGGTAACACTACGCCACGCGAAATTAAAAAATCGTCTAAGCTCGAGCATGTATGCTACGACATTCGTGGACCTGTGTTACGAGCGGCCAATGAAATGGAAGAAGCCGGTCATAAAATTATTAAGTTGAATATCGGCAATCCCGCCCCATTCGGTTTCGAAGCACCACAAGAAATTATCAATGATGTGGCATTAAATCTGCCAAATGCGGTTGGCTATACCGATTCAAAAGGTATTTTCCCTGCGCGTAAAGCCATTTGCCAGTATTACCAGCAAAAAGGTATCCGTGATATGCATGTCAATGATGTGTATATCGGAAATGGCGTGTCTGAGCTGATTGTGATGGCCATGCAAGGCTTATTAGATGATGGCGATGAAATGCTCGTGCCAATGCCAGATTATCCACTCTGGACAGCTGCGGTGAATCTATCAGGTGGCACTGCAATTCACTATAAATGCGATGAAGAAAACTATTGGTATCCTGATATTGCCGATATGGAAAGCAAAATTACGCCAAACACGCGCGGTATTGTGATTATTAACCCAAACAATCCAACCGGTGCAGTTTATCCGCGACATGTGCTTGAACAAATTGTTGCACTGGCAAAAAAATATGATCTGATTTTATTTGCAGATGAAATCTATGACAAAGTGATTTATGACGGAATTGAACATGTAGCGGTGGCCGCGCTTGCTGGCGATCAATTGTGTATTTCCTTCAATGGTTTATCTAAAGCCTATCGTATTGCAGGTTTCCGTTCAGGTTGGATGGCCATTACTGGCGATAAATCTCGTGCGATGGACTATATTGAAGGCTTAGATATGCTGGCTTCAATGCGTTTATGCGCCAATCATCAAGCACAATATGCTATCCAAACGGCATTAGGCGGCTATCAATCTATCAATGATTTGATTCGTCCAGGCGGTCGACTGTATGAACAACGCAATATTGCATGGGAAATGCTCAGTGAAATTCCAGGGGTAACCTGTGTAAAACCTGAAGGCGCAATGTATTGTTTTCCTCGTCTTGACCCAGAAATTTATCCTATTCAAGATGATGAAAAACTCATGCTCGATCTTTTACGTGCTGAAAAAGTCTTATTGGTTCAAGGAACAGGCTTTAACTGGCCTACCCCAGACCATTTCCGTGTCGTATTTTTACCTGCAGAAAATGAACTTCGTGAAGCACTCACACGTTTAAGTCGTTTCCTCGCAAAAATGCGTTAATTCTGTTTTTGAAATAGGAATTAAACATACCCGTGCCAGTCTATTCATGTGTAGACTGGCATTATTATTTTAAGTTTTTTAATCGTACTTTTTTAAAATAGTACATTCTGCTTAATGTCTATAAATAATGAATGTATATCAATAAACGCATTTATTTCAATTTTTTGATTTATTTTTCAGTCCTATTAAAACAATACAAATCATGTTATTGATAGTCTTAATAAATCATCCTAAGCCGTGATCATCCACATGTCTTCAAATACCATTAGACTCAGTATTTTTTTATGCCTTAGCATGTGTTTGGGAATTGGTATCTTACGTTTTTCTTATACTGCTTTATTGCCTTCCACACGCGAAGCATTTGAATGGACAGTACAATTTGCCAGTCTTTTAAGTAGTGCAAATCTATTGGGATATCTGATTGGCGCATTGATTGCGATGCGTTTACCTCAAACTAAAATTATGAGCCTTTATATTCAAATTGCCGCTATTGCCGGTATGCTGAGTTTATTATGCTGCGCATTTTCTGGTTTTTCTGAGATTTGGTATATCTTTTGGCGTATTATTTCTGGGATTAGTGGTGGCTTGCTGATGATTCTATCCCCCAGTGTGGTCGCACAATGCTGTGATCTTCAAGATCGCTTTAAAATTAATTTTATTGGTTTTAGTGGAATTGGTATTGGCGTATTATTGGCCACGTTATTTCTGCCGTATTTAGATCAAATTTCGACTCACACTGCTTGGCTCATTTTATGTAGTTTTGCACTGATCATCTGTATGTGCTTGAGTCGTTTATTACACCAGTTTAAACATCATTTATCGACTGAGACTGTAGCTAGTTCAACAGAAATTCCTTTAAATGCCTTATTTTATAGCTTACTCATTGCTTATAGTAGTAGCGCTTTTGCCTATATTCCACATTCCTTATTTTGGATTGACTATCTCCAGCATACGTTAAAGCTGAATTTGTTTTGGATTAACTTTAATTGGATTCTTTACGGTCTAGGCAGTGCCTTGGGTGCTTTTACGGCCTATGTACTGGCCAGAAAATTTGGTAATTTCAATGCACTCAAAATTTTATATAGTCTCTATATTTTGGCTATTTTTATTGCTACTTTAGCCACCCATCCGATGTTGACCCTGACCTCATCATTTTTTACCGGTATGCTTAACCCTGCAGTGGTTTTTCTTACCTCTTATACGATTTTACAACTCTATGGCATCGCTTATAAAAAACTCTGGAGTATTGCGACGCTATGTTTTGCTTCTGTTCAACTTATTGGCGGTCTGAGCTTTAGTGCTTTACAACATTTTGCTGTCAGCTATCATCAACAATTCTTATTGGCTTCTTTTATTTTGCTTTTGGGAACTTTACAGCTCATTTGGATGACTCGTAAAAAACAAAATTAAATAACAGAATAAAGTCGTCAATTTATAAATGGTTTGAAGTAGAAACCAAATAAGGATAGGGATTAACGGCCCCTTGACCATTTAGATAAATTCCATAATGTAAATGTGGGGGTGTATTTTTAGCATTTCCCGTATTTCCGACATAACCAATAATTTGTCCTACTTCGACCCAATCACCCGCCTGAATGTCATCTGCATATGCATCTAAGTGCGCATAATAATGTCGACTTAAATTTGGCCCTATTATCCAAATCACGTTTCCACCTAACTGATTGGTGCCCACTCGCGATACGATTCCTGAAGTCGCACTGAGTACTGGTGTTCCTCGTTTCGCGAAAATATCTACGCCTTCATGCTTACGTCCTTCGCTACGTGCTGCACCCCAAGTGTCCGCTATTTGACGTGGTTGAATATCTTCCACAGGAATTGCAACTTGTGTAGGTAGATCCATTTTTTGTAATTGCATATACAAAATTGGATAACGCATACCCACGGCTTCACCTGAGGATGGCGGCTGACAACCTGATAGCGTGATCATTCCCAGCATCAAAGTGATGAAGCACAGAATACATTTAGTATTTTTTTGATATTCAGACATAGGCTTTATCAATTAAATTGGGATGAATAATAGCGATCTCAACATTATGAATTTCAAATTATTTAAAGAAATATCATTTCTGTAAAGAAAAAACCCGCATCAAATACGGGTTTCTCTAAGGTGATTTTTAGCCCAAAAATCTAATCCATATTATGAATAATAGCTTGGCCAAATTCTGAACAACGCAACAAGGTTGCATCTGGCATTAAACGTTCGAAATCATACGTCACCGTTTTTGCTGCAATTGCACCTGAAATCCCTTTAATGATTAAATTGGCTGCTTCAGTCCATCCCATGTCACGGAGCATCATTTCAGCAGAAAGAACAATTGAACCTGGGTTAACTTTATCTTGGCCTGCATATTTTGGTGCTGTGCCATGCGTGGCTTCATAAACTTGGATTGCGCCGCCAATATTTGCTCCGGGTGCAATGCCTATTCCACCTACTTCAGCAGCCAGCGCATCGGAAATATAATCACCGTTTAAATTAAGCGTTGCAATAACGGAATAATCTGCAGGACGCATTAAAATTTGCTGTAAGAATGCATCGGCAATCACGTCTTTAATAACAATGTGTTTCCCATTCTTCGGATTTTTAATCGTGACCCATGGACCACCATCCAAAACTTCTCCACCAAAACGCTCAAGCGCAACTTCGTAGCCCCATTCTTTAAATGCGCCTTCGGTATACTTCATGATGTTGCCTTTGTGAACTAAAGTTACGCTTGGCTTGTCATTGTCAATCGCAAATTGAATGGCCTTACGAACCAGACGTTGTGTTCCTTCTTTAGAGACTGGTTTAATGCCGATACCACAGTTCTCTTCGAAACGAATTTTAGTCACCCCCATTTCTTCTTTCAGAAACTTAATGACTTTTTTAGCTTCTGGAGAATCTGCTTTCCATTCAATTCCCGCATAAATATCTTCAGAATTTTCACGGAAAATCACCATATCAGTCAATTCAGGATGATGAACAGGTGAAGGTACACCTTCAAACCAACGAACTGGACGGACACACACGTAAAGATCGAGTTCTTGACGTAATGCAACGTTCAGTGAACGAATACCGCCACCGACTGGAGTCGTTAATGGGCCTTTAATCGAAACGACATATTCACGCAGTGCCTCGAAAGTTTCTTCAGGCATGTAAGTTCCATAAATTTTGTCTGCTTTTTCACCGCAATAGACTTCCATCCATTCAATCGAACGTTTGGCACCATAGGCTTTTTGAACCGCTGCATCTACCACAGCCTTCATGGTTGGTGTAATATCAACCCCTATTCCATCACCTTCAATAAAAGGAATGATAGGATGGTTCGGAACATTGAGTGATAAGTCTGCGTTTACAGTAATTTTGCTACCATCCATAGGAACTGTGATTTTTTGGTATCCCATTGTACAAGTTCTCCCTTTGTCGCTGGCGGATCTAAAAAATAATTGCCAATAAGCATTACTTTCAATTGTTCTTAACGCATAATATTCTAATCGAATTTAAGTGTTTTTAAGATTTAGAGGGGAAATCATCACATTTCCCTACAAAATAAAACGCAATGTTTCCAGTATTTACCTTTATTAAAGTAGTTATTTTTTATGAAAATCGTCATCCTGAATAAACCTTATGACGTTCTCTCCCAGTTCCGTGCCGATGAGAAACATCAAACCATGGCTGATTTCACTCAAGACCCTGATTTACGCATTGCAGGTCGACTTGATTTAGACTCAGAAGGCTTAATGTTTTTAACTGATCACGGTGGTTTAAACCAATTCATTACCAACCCAGCCAGTAAGAAATTTAAAACTTATGTGGTTCAGGTAGATGGCGAGATTACTGACGAAGCGTTAGAACAACTTCGCAAAGGTGTTGAACTTAAAGATGGTATTACTCTACCCGCAAAAGCTGAAAAAATTGATGAGCCAGATTGGTTATGGGAACGTACTCCACCCGTTCGTTTTCGTGCATCAGTGCCAACATCTTGGGTAGAAATTCAAATTTGTGAAGGTCGTAACCGTCAAGTGCGTCGTATGACTTCTGCAGTGGGTTTCCCAACTTTACGTTTAATTCGTACTCAAATCGGAACCATCAGTATTATCAAGCTGGGTTTGCAGCCAGGTGAACAAGTGGAAATTGAACCATTACTTTATCCTGACTTTAAAGATGTTCCCGCGGATAAACCGTATGAAGGTCGCTCTTTTGCGAAAAAGACCACACCAAAAAAACAGCACTTTTCTGTGGCAAAAGATAAAGCTCGAGAAGAAAAAGGCGAAGCGCCTTTTAAAGGCAAGAAGAAAGCCGGTGGTGGTACGACCCGTATTTGGCAAATGGATGATGCTGATAAACCACGTCGTAAAACCAATGGTACAACGCGCCCGAATAGCAAAGCACCTCGGGGTCGCGGACGTAATGCACGTTAAATTTTAGTTTAAATATTTTTCTTTTAGAACCAATTTAAATATTGAAATATCCTAGATAAAAAAGCCGGTGCATATGCACCGGCTTTTTATTTGAGCAACTAGTTCACCCAAATTTCAAGTTAAGCTTGAGCAGCTTCAAGCGCTGCATTAAGCGTAGCACTTGGACGCATGATCGCATCTACTTTCTCTTGATCTACAGCGTAGTAACCACCGATATCAACCGACTTACCTTGAACGGAAGCAAGTTCAGCAACAATTTTATCTTCGTTCTCAGCCAATGTTTTCGCAAGCGGAGCAAACTTCGCTTTCAGCTCAGCATTTTCATCCTGCGCAGCAAGCTCTTGAGCCCAATACTTAGCTAAGTAGAAGTGACTACCACGGTTATCAAGCTCACCAGTACGGCGTGATGGTGACTTGTCATTATCAAGTAATTTACCTGTGGCTTGGTCAAGTGTTTTCGCAAGCAATTTTACACCAGCATTGTTTTCTTTAATGCCCATTTCTTCTAGCGAAACAGCCAAAGCCATGAATTCACCCAGTGAATCCCAACGCAAATGGTTTTCTTCAACTAACTGTTGAACGTGTTTCGGAGCCGAACCACCTGCACCAGTCTCGTACATACCACCGCCAGCCATCAATGGTACGATCGACAACATTTTCGCAGACGTACCCAATTCCATGATTGGGAACAAATCAGTCAAGTAATCACGTAAAATATTACCCGTCACTGAAATGGTATCCAGACCACGTGCCACACGTTCAAGTGTATAACGCATCGCACGAACTTGTGACATGATTTGGATATCTAAACCTTCAGTGTCATGCTCTTTCAAGTATTCTTCGACTTTCTTGATCAACTCATTTTCATGTGGACGGTACGGATCAAGCCAGAAAATTGCAGGCATGCCTGAATTACGTGCACGTGTTACTGCAAGTTTTACCCAATCACGTATCGGTGCATCTTTCACCTGACACATACGCCAAATGTCGCCTTCCTCAACATTTTGAGTCATCAACACTTCACCAGTATCTAGATCAGTGATGTTCGCAATACCCGCTTCAGCGATTTCGAAAGTTTTATCGTGAGAACCGTATTCTTCTGCTTTCTGCGCCATCAAACCAACGTTAGGCACAGTACCCATCGTTTTCGGATCGAAATTGCCATTCCATTTACAGAAATTAATCATTTCTTGATAAATACGTGCGAAAGTTGATTCAGGCATCACCGCTTTACAGTCATATTGCTTGCCGTCAGCACCCCACATTTTACCGCCACCACGGATCATTGCAGGCATAGATGCATCTACAATCACGTCGTTCGGTGAATGAAAGTTAGTAATGCCTTTAGCTGAATCGACCATAGCTAACGCAGGACGGTGTTCCTGACAAGCATGTAAATCTTCAATGATTTCTTCACGCAATGAAGTCGGTAAAGTTTGGATTTTTTCGTAAAGTCCCGACATACCGTTATTCACGTTAATGCCAAGCTCATCGAATAATTTACCGTGCTTCTCGAACGCTTCTTTATAATAAATTCTCACACAGTGACCAAATACGATCGGATGAGAAACTTTCATCATGGTCGCTTTGACGTGTAATGAGAACAAAATACCTGCTTCACGACAATCTTCGAGTTGTTTCTCGTAGAAATCACACAGTGCTTTTTTGCTCATGAACATAGAGTCGATGATTTCGCCATCTTTAAGCGCAACTTTTGGCTTAAGAATAACGGTTTCGCCCGACTGAGTGATCAATTCCATTTTTACGTTGCGTGCGCGGTCAAGCGTCATTGATTTTTCACCGTGGTAGAAGTCGCCTTCTTCCATGTGTGAAACATGTGTTTGTGACCATTGCTTCCATTCGCTCATAGAGTGAGGATGCTTTTTCACATAGTTTTTTACAGCAGCAGGTGCACGACGGTCAGAGTTACCTTCACGCAATACTGGGTTTACAGCAGAACCCAAGCACTTGCTATAACGCGCCTTAATGGCTTTTTCTTCATCAGTGGTTGGATTTTCAGGATAATCAGGAATTGCATATCCTTTAGACTGAAGCTCTTTAATACATGCTGTTAATTGACCAACAGATGCACTGATATTTGGGAGCTTAATAATATTAGTATCTGGATCTTGAGTAAGACGACCTAGCTCTGCGAGCGTGTCAGGAACCTTCTGTTCATCACTGAGGTAATCTGCGAATTCTGCAAGCACACGTACGGCTACAGAAATGTCACTTTTGACGATCTCGACGCCAGCTGGCTTAGTAAAGGTCTCAATGATCGGCAGTAACGAATAGGTCGCTAGTAATGGCGCCTCATCGGTCAGTGTGTAAATAATTGTTGACTTTCCACCAGCCATATATAGCCCCTTGCTTTGGATTAAATTTGTGAGGATCAAGCTTTTGACTCAATCCTGTGAACCGGTTTGTTTAAATAAAACATTTAAAGTATGGATGCTCTTCGCACCTCAGCACAGTCATCACTATTCATATGACTCTGGCTGAATATTTATACACATCAGTGTTGTTCACTAACGCCCATATTCTACTTGAAATTTCATCTTTTTTCGAATAAACACCTCTCTTCTCGATCTTTGGAAGTACTCCAACCCAACTTACCAATCCAGCATCAATTCCAGTATTTTTTAAAAATAATTATTATTTATTAGATACTTAGTAAAATAAAACCAAGTAAAAATGTTTAAAAGTTAAACGACTAAATTCGATGTTTTTTAGCCCAATTACTTAGAACATGTTGGGTATCATGCAAATAAATTATACATGTCAAAATATGGGTTAAATTTCTTCTCATTAGGTTAAAAAAGTGCATAGTTTGCGAGGCGCTATTTGCCACTATATTGCACTCATTTTAACGTTGAAGGGCAAATTTCAGCAAAAATACAGAATACATATATTTATTTGCATGATTGCAAGGTAAATAATATTGGTGATACATATTAGAATCAGTAATAAAATATTCTTGGCTTACCCCCCAAATAACGATTGATCTGTATGCGTTTTAACCCTGATTAATCTTGATTTTTATTTCAATAAAAAACCGATACAAGTATCGGTTTTTAATCAATTCAATAAAACCAAACTTTCCTACTTAGTTTTAAGCCATTGGTCAAGTTTGCTTTGATCTATGACCTTTAATTCAACAGTACTTAACTCAATTTCACTACCTTGAATTTCAAATCGCATCAATTCATCACGGCGGAACGCATAAACACAATACATCTCATTTTGTTTTGCATATTTGGTTAAAAGCTTTTCAGAGGCTTTTAAACCATCAATCGCAATAATGATATCACCTGCAGCAAGTCCTGCTTCGGCTGCTGCACCATGACGGCGAACAGTTTGAACCAATACCCCTTCTGCTTTATCTGCAAACTTCAAACCGAAAGCTAAATTTTGCTCATTTTTAAGCTCAAAAGACAGGCCAAATTCTGGCATTAACTGTTCTAACGGCAACTCATCTGTCGTATTGATGAGATGATTAATTTGCTCTGCCCAATCTTGACCCGTCAATTGCTTACACAGCTCAAAAATAGTCCGCTCATTGACCTGAATACGATTTTGTGCATTTTCATAGAGTTTACGCATTAAGGCATCAAGGCTTGACCCGCGTAGACGTAGCCCTAAATCCAAACAAAGTGCAACCAAACAACCTTTGTTATAGTAGCTTGTTTCAGCATTATTGGAGTTTTCATCTTGACGATAAAATTTTACCCATGCATCAAAACTTGACTCTGCGACAGTCTGAATAGCATGACCAGGATTTTGTAAATAACGATCAATCTGTAGTTTGAGTAACGTCAAATATGATTCTTGATGAATGACTCCGCTACGTAGCAAAATTAAGTCATCATAATAAGAAGTGAATCCTTCAAAAATCCAAAGCAGTGACGTATAACCTTCTTTGTTTAAATCGTAATTGACGAAATTTTCTGGACGAATAAATTTAACTAGCCATGAATGAAAATACTCGTGACTGCACAAACCCAGAAAACGCTGATAATCTTTGGACGGTTCGACAGGTTCATCGGCTTTGGGTAAGTCATCACGGGGGATAATCAAACTGGTACTATTGGGATGCTCTAATCCACCATAACTATTGCCCGTTGCCATAGTCATAAACGTATAATTTTGAAAAGGTGCACTACCAAACATCTCAATTTCTGTACTACAGATTTTCTCAATATCTTGCTGCATTCGTGTTGCATTCATAGCATGTTTGCCAGAAATCACAAACTCATGTGGAATTTCAGCTACATTAAAACTAAAACGAGTTTGCTCTGCCAGCTCAAAAGGCGCATCGATGAGTGCGGCATAGTTTTTCGCTTTTAAAGTATGTCGGCCTTTAACCAAGCTTTTGTTTTCAAGGCCAGTTGCCAATTGGAAATGCTTTAATTCAGTTGGCAGGAAAATTTCAACCTCAATGGCTTTATCTTCCTGATCGTCCAAGCCTAAACAAGTACAGGCTGGGTTCACATATAAACGAGTTTGATCGACATACGCCCCTCGCACCGACAAATCATAGGCATAAACGTCATATTCAACCGTAATCAGTTCATGGTCGGTATTAAATAAACGCCATTTATTTTTTTCAAATTTACTGATTTCTAAAACGCGTCCATCTTCATCATAGGCTTTCACAGATTCTATATGTTTCGAAAACTCACGAATTAAATAGCTTCCCGGAATCCAAGTCGGAAGAGATAATACTTGCGTTGGGTTTGCTAAAAAGCGAATCGTTACGTGAATTAAATGCTGACGATAATCGTCAAATTCGATTTGATAATGCAACATAATAGGCAATATAAAGTTTAAAAAGAGAATCTAACAATTAGCTTAGCATTTTTTACAAAGCAGTGCTGAACTGTCGCATTTGTCTACAATTCAGACTAGCCATTCTTTTAAAAAAGGCATAGCATTCGCCATATTTTTTGCATTTTTTAGTCAATGGACTGACAAATAAAGGAACGACATTGAAAGCTGTTATTTATCTCCTTATATCTTTAAGTATATTTTGTTCTAGCTGGGTAAACGCCGCCCTCCTTAACCTTGTTCCTGAAAGTGTTGAAGCACAAGCATGGACTGTTTTAGATACCCAATCTGGACAAGTAATTGCAGAACACAATAGTCATGTGCAACGCGCACCTGCGTCACTCACTAAAATGATGGTGGCGTATATTACTTTAAAAGAAATTGCAGCAGGTCATTTGCGTAAGGATGATATTTTAACGGCAACGCCCATCGTCAATACAGTGATGTGGGATGAATCACAGATGTATTTAAAACCGGGTGAACAAATTTCGATTGATCAATTGCTTGCAGGCTTAGTGGTCATGTCCGCCAATGATGCTGCGGTAAGTTTAGCTGAACGGATTTCAGGTGATGTTCCTCGTTTTGTTGAACGGATGAATCAAGAAGCGCAAGCTTTAGGCATGAAAGACACACATTTTCAAAATCCAGCAGGGATTACTATGCCAGAACATTATTCTACAGCTGCCGATTTGGCACGTCTGGGACAAGCACTGGTGACACAAACACCCGACTATTTAAATTACTCAAAACAGCAAAACTTTTCTTATAACAATCGCTTTCACCGAGCAACCAATAGCCTGTTGAAATTAGATCCTTCTGTTGATGGCTTAAAAACGGGTTTCACCAAAGCAGCAGGTTATAATTTGGCGGTGACTGCTAACCGCCCTTCTATGAATCCTGACAATCCAGAACGTCGTTTAATTGTTATAGTTTTAGGTACACCGAGTGCAGCAAAACGTGCGGAAGTGGCTTATAACTTGATGAATATGAGTTATACCTATACCCGCAATGAAATTGCAATTAAAAATAAACAACTGATTGCGGAATTGCCTGTCATTAAATCCACACTTAAGATGTTTAAGCTAGAAACCACACAACCTCAAATCATTACCACTTCTTTATATGACCAACCTTATGTCATAGATTTAAAAGCTTTTGATACAGTCAATCAGCGTATTGTCTTGAATACAGGCAATGGCATACTTCAAACAGTAGAACCCTTGCAAGAAACAAAAACACACTTAAATATTGAACTAAATGAAAAATCACTTACTGCACCTTTAGCCAAAGTCATGCAACTAGCCACTGTACATGTGTACCAAAATAATCAACTTATTCGCACCATTAATATTGAAGATCACGTAGAGATTGAAGAAGCAAATTTTTTGCAAAAAATCATGCTTTGGTTCAAGCAACTGTTTACTTTATTCTCCAATGAGCAGGTAGAAAGTAAAACTTATCCTTTAGGATAAGGAAATTATTTTTATTTAAATTATGTAAGTTGTATAACAATTTTAACAATAACAGCAAATTAAAGATGGCATATTAACGCCATCTTTTTTTATTTTCAAAATAACAAATAGGTTAAAAATGAATCTTCCTCATAAAATTGTGATTATTGGTGGTGGTGCTGGAGGTTTAGAACTGGCAACGCAACTGGGTCAATCTTTAGGTAAAAATCATAAAGCTCAGATTACTTTGGTTGACCAAAAACTGACTCACATCTGGAAACCACTTCTACATGAAATTGCGGCAGGCACCCTTAATCCGCATGCAGAAGAAACCAACTACTTTGTGCATGCCTCTAAAAATCATTATCAATTTGTATTGGGTAGCTTCATCGATGTTGATCCAAGCAATAAAAAAGTCCTCATTGAAACCACATCTGCTCAGCAAAAAGAATCGGCCATAAAAAACCATAGTTTAGAATACGATACGCTGATTATTGCAGTCGGTTCAACCTCAAATGATTTTAATACTGAAGGAGTAAAACAATATTGTCATTTTCTGGATAGCCGTAAACAAGCAGATACTTTTCAGCAAGACTTATTACACTTATATTTAGAAGCACAAAATCAGGAAAATACACGCGCATTAAATATTGCCATTATTGGTGCGGGCGCAACTGGTGTCGAGCTGGCTGCGGAACTTTTTCAGGCAAAACAAACTTTCTTTAAATATGGCTTAAACAAAATTGACCCGAACAAGGTCAATATTACCTTAATTGAAGCAGCTGACCGAATTTTACCTGCCCTGTCTGACACCATAGCCAAGCATACCCATGCACAATTACAACAATTTGGCGTTAATTTACTGACTCAGCATCGTGTAGCAAAAGTCGATCAAGATAAAATTTATTTTACCGATGGAAGCTCAATTGATGCTGAATTAAAAGTCTGGGCTGCTGGCATTAAAGCACCTGCCGTGATTGAAAAGTTAAAAGACTTTCAAAAAGACAATATTCATCGTTTAAAAGTGTATGCGACTTTACAAACCCTTTCTGATCCCAATGTATTTGCCTTTGGTGACTGTGCACATTGCCAACCGGCTGCCGATGAACCAGTACTTGGCCCACGCGCCCAAGTTGCAAGCCAACAAGCCAGCTTTCTCGTTGAAGCGATGAAAGCGAGAATCCAAGGCAAATCTCAACCCATGTTTAAATTTTCTGACAAAGGTTCTCTCGTCTCTCTAAGCCATCACAAAGCAGTGGGAGAATTACTGGGACAAGTCAATGTACAAGGATTTATTGCCAAATCAATGTATGTTTCTTTGTATCGTTTGCATCAGGCCACCATTCATGGCTATACCCATGCAGGCCTTTTAACAGCTAAAGATTTTGTCACAAGAAAAATCGGCCCTAAGATAAAATTGCATTGAAATTTAAAAAACCGTCCCTATTAATAAAAAAACGCCATATAAAAGGTGGAAAATGCAGTTTTTTGATAAATATGGTCTACAAAAACTGCTTTTCACTTTATGATGTACCCTTTAAAAATTGAATGGATCAATGACATGACTGCTATTGCAAATGACCTCGTGGTTTCTTTCCACTACACGTTGACTAACGCAGAGGGCGAAACTCTCGACCAATCACAAGGTGAGCCACTTGCATATTTGCACGGTGCAGGTAACATCATCCCAGGTTTAGAAAACGCTTTATTGGGCAAAACTGTTGGTGAAAAATTCACTGTAAACGTTCCTGCTGCTGAAGGTTATGGCGAATACAACCCAGAATTAGTTCAAGAAGTTCCCGCACAAATGTTCCAAGGTGTGGACAATATCCAAGCGGGTATGCAATTCCAAGCGCAAACTGATGACGGCGTTCAAATTGTGACTGTTAAAGCAGTTGAAGGCGAAAACATCGTTGTTGATGCAAACTTCCCACTTGCTGGTCAAGATTTAACTTTTGAAGTTGAAATTGTTGAAATTCGTGAAGCTTCTGCTGAAGAATTAGAACATGGTCACGTACACGGCGCAGGTGGTCATCACCACTAAGATCTTTACAGATCAAAAAAAGGCAAAGTTTTTACTTTGCCTTTTTTATGATTTTAAAAATAGTACAGCTTTCATTCGATTTAAAATAAATCAAATCATCATAAATTTTATTTTTAATCAACACATCATTTAAATCAAAAACTTAAAGTGCTTTTTAGCATCTACATGATTCGATATTATCATTATAGATAATCGCCTTCACGCTCTGGTTGATACAACACTTTTTCAATCTTAACCTTCATTAAATGACCATCTGGTTGTGGCCATTCGATTTCTTGTCCTTCGGACAGTCCCAAAATTGCTGCACCCACTGGTGCAAGCACATTGACCTGCCCTTTATCCCCGCGGAAATCATGTGGATAAACCAAAATAATTTCTGTAGGTTCATTGGCAGGTGCAATCGTTATTTTTACGCGCGCGTTCATGGTGACTACATTTCCAGGTATCTCTTGCGGAGCAACCACATCAGCACGAGCCAACTCATCTTCAAGATGTTGCATCGTTGGCGTCAATTTCGATTGATGCTCAAGCATCGTTTCTAAACGTTGTAAATCTTGCTGAGAAATAATAATTGCGGGTTTAGCCATTTACCTGATTCCTTTGAATGAAAGATGTCATTAGAGCAACAGCAAAATGATTTATATTTGGTATGAGATATTATTCTGTTATAGCAGAAATATAATCTTTGAGAATATCACTTTTCACTATATAAAAAAAAAGCCCCCCTTGAGGGAGCCTTCTCAAGTGTTTACTTAGTTTGCGTAAACAGGGAATTTAGCGCAAAGCGTTTCAACTTTTGCTTTCACAGTATTGATCACTGCTTCATCACCTTTCGCATCTAGAATATCAGCAATCCAACCTGCCAATTCACTGACTTCCGCTTGACCGAAACCACGCGTGGTAACAGCTGGTGTACCAATACGAATACCCGAAGTTACGAATGGAGAACGTGGATCATTCGGTACAGCATTTTTGTTCACAGTAATGTGAGCTGCGCCTAACCAAGCATCTGCTTCTTTACCTGTCACATCTTGTTTAATCAATGACAATAAGAATAAATGGTTTTCTGTACCACCAGAAACGATATCATACCCACGTGCAATTAATACTTCAGCCATCGCTTTAGCATTAATGACCACTTGTTTTTGATATTCTTTGTATTCAGGCGCCATAGCTTCTTTAAAGCAAATCGCTTTCGCTGCAACCGCGTGAACCAATGGACCGCCTTGGTTACCCGGGAATACAGCAGATTGAAGTTTTTTCTCAATCTCTTCGTTGGCTTTTGCAAGGATTAAGCCTGAACGTGGGCCACGAAGTGTTTTATGTGTCGTTGTGGTTGTTACATCAGCAATTTGCACTGGGCTTGGATAAACACCCGCAGCAACTAGACCTGCCACATGCGCCATATCTACAAATAGGTACGCACCAACTTTATCTGCGATATCACGGAAACGTTGCCAATCTACAATTTGACTATATGCAGAGAAACCCGCAACGATCATGCGTGGTTTATGCTCTAGAGCCAAACGTTCAACTTCTTCATAATCAATTTCGCCAGTTTCAGTGTTTAAACCGTACTGAATTGCGTTATATGTTTTACCAGAAAAGCTTACTTTTGCACCGTGAGTCAAGTGACCACCGTGTGCCAAGCTCATCCCTAGAACAGTATCACCCGGGTTTAATAGGGCTAAATATACGGCAGAGTTTGCTTGTGAACCTGCATGTGGCTGTACGTTTGCATAGTCCGCACCGAACAATTCTTTAGCACGGTCGATGGCTAATTGTTCAATCACATCTACATATTCACAGCCGCCGTAATAGCGTTTGCCTGGGTAGCCTTCTGCATATTTGTTAGTAAGTTTTGAACCTTGCGCTTCCATAACTGCTGGAGAGCAATAGTTTTCAGATGCAATCAGTTCGATGTGCGCTTCTTGGCGAGCATCTTCCTTTGTGATTGCTTGCGCGATTTCTGGATCAAATTCAGCAATTGAGATATTGGCAAACATTAGCGAGGTCCTATGAATTAGGGCTTTTAAGCCGTGCTAAGATTGGCGCGTATTGTAGCATGAAGTTTATAAATATCGGGAGTGAACTTTGTGTAGTTTCCAAATAAAAAAGCTTATGTTTAACAAAACCATAAGCTTTTTATTTCATTCAAGTTATTTACTTGGCATTAATGTATTTATATCTTTGATAAAATTGGCAAAGTTATTGGTATAAACAGTCGTATGATCGAAATTTGGATCTACCTTGTATTGAATTGTCATCCCTTTCGCTTCAGCTGTTGCTTTTAATAAATCTGTAGCCGCTTTAGGTACAGTCTGATCGATTCCACCTTGATAAATGATCAATGGCGTAGAAACTCTTTCTGATAAGGGTTGTGAATCTTTAACTAAAAAGTTTTGAATAACAGGTATAGACATAAAGTTATCCTGATTTCGTCCATAACCCTCTAATGAATTCAAATGTTCAGGCATAGAAGCATAATCTTGCATTCCTTTAGCCAAAACAAGTCCTACTGTATCAGAACATTCTTGTTCTGCAATAGGTGCAAGTGCTGCAGTTTGTAGTTTAAAGACCTGAGCATAATTGACTGAAATTTTATGCCCTTGCATGCCAGCAACGATTAAGCTCGTAAAAGTATCCAAAGGTGCTAAAACAGGTATTTGTATATCTGCAGGTTGATTGTTAACTGCATTTTCACCGCCTTGTAATATAGCTGCAAGGTTTGATGCCGGAGCAACCGCAATGGTTCCTTTATAATTTAATTGTGCCCGTGATGCATATTGAGCCGCACCAAGAACAGCCTGTCCACCTTGTGAATGTCCAATAGCCAACCAATCTTTTGAGACCAATTTACCTTGGCGACTTAAATAATCTCTGGTTGCAACAACGGCATCAGTAATAGAATAGGCTTCACTTTTAACATTGAGGAAAGGATGTGACTCCTTACCGCCCGGCTCTCCCAAACCTTCATAATCGGGTGCTACAATGACATAGCCTTGTGCAAGAAGTTGTTGTAATAAATATTGCGTACCCTTTAAACCCTGTTGACTGGGTGCACACTTATCGGCTACACCTGTCGTTCCGTGTGCCCACACAATCGTTTTCCACCCGCCTGCCGGTGCAGCAGTTTTAGGCACAAAAACGAGTGCTGTTGCTTGAGTTTCGGTTCCATCTACACCCAACATTTTATATGTCATTACGCGACTTTCTGCTGCAATTTCAGACATTCCATCTTGTGTATATTCAGTTGAGGTCACAAAAGGCTTATCAATATTGTTTTTGGGTATTCCATCATCAAATACAATAGAATCATCATCCCCACCACAGGCAGTGAGTAAAAATGCGCTGCTCATTAAAACCGTTAATACATGTTTATTCATCCCTAACTTCCTTGGTTTTTGTTTTTAAATATTTATTTGAATTTTATTGCATGTATTCGCAGCTAACACAATAGGGTGACAGAACAATTACACATTTTGCGAAAAATAAGACGCTTTAAAGTTTTTTGTTTTTAAAATTGAATTAACACTTCGTAAAAAGTTGCGATTTAGCTCAAAATAACGATTTCGCAGAAATGGATGATTATCTTATTTGATAAAATGTAAATTTGATCTGATCTATACACATTTCGTTATTAAGCTATATTTTCATCATCTAAAGGCCAAAGCAGTAACATTTATAGGTCTTTCATTTGTTAATGTTCCATGCAAATGATAAATTGACGTTTTAGTCATCTTCCACATGTGATCAGCGATGCAAGCCATTATTCTCGACACCGAAACCCATACCCTAAATGGTCAACCGATTGAAATTGCTTATGCACCGATACAAGTGAATGAAGGCAAACTCACACTAGATAAAACCCAAATTTTTGATCAATTTTTCAGTGTAGATGAGCCGATTTCTTATGCAGCAATGGCTGTTCATCATATTTTAGAATCGGAGTTGGTAGGTCAACCCCACTACACCACGTTTCAGCTTCCAGAAAACACCACCTATATCATTGGTCATAATATTGATTATGACATTCGTGCAATTGCAAAATGTGGTATCGATACCTCGAATATTAAAGCAATCTGTACCCTCGCCCTTGCACGACTAGTTTGGCCCGAAGCTGAAGCACATAATATTTCAGCACTCATTTATATGATTTCTAAAGGCAGTGAAAAAGCACGTGAGATGATTAAAAAAGCCCATCGTGCAGACATGGATATTATTTTAACGGCAAATATTTTGATGCATCAAATTTATCATTTAAAAATTCAAAATATTGAGGCACTCTATGCGGCGTCCGAAGATGCGCGTATTCCTCGCACAATCAATTTTGGTAAACATCGCGGTTCAGCGATTGCTGATTTGCCTGCTGATTATATGCAATGGCTGCTTCGCCAAGAAGATTTAGATCCCTACCTGCGTAAAGCGATACAGAACACCAATCTTTTCAATTTATAATCTTTTGATTTGTAATATTTTTTAAATCATATTGTCATATTTATCCCCTACAATCTGCTTGAATTTATTTTGGGGGAGTAAATTAAGCAATGTCTCAGTATTATAAAACCGATTTAGGCATTGAAAGTTTAAAACAGCGTTCTATGAATTTGAATGCTCGACAACGACGGCTTTTACTGCTCATTGGTACAGAAGATTTTGATCTACTCAATGAACAGTTTAAACAACGTATTGCCTCACGAGAATTATTGGAGCAATTAATCAATTTGGGATTGATTGCTGATGACGCTCCTTCACATGTTAATTCTTCAAGCATCTTAAAGAGCTTCGAATCTGCAAGTGAGATTACTCATCCAAATCAGTTAATCAAAAAAAATCAAGAAAACATGACCGATGCGATTATCACGCCTCGAGTCAACGACAATCTTAGTCCTGAAATTCAGGCTGATCTTTCCATTACAGACACTCATCACCCATTAGAAATCAAATTACATACTTTGGGTTTTGACGAAGTAAAGCAGTTGATGGCACAGCTACTCCAACAAAATTGTGGCTTAATGGCCAAACAACTGATTAATCGTATTTTACAGGCTTCTGATTTAGCGCAATTGAAATTATGTCAAATGCAGTGGATTACGACATTACAAGAAAGTCGAATTTCATCGAATGAGTTAAATTTTCATTTAAAGCAAATCAATTTTTCACTACAAAAAATTATGAGTTCATAGCATGCATAGTTTGATTTTTGAGATCAGCTGAATCTATTATTTAATTAAGCGAGTTATTCTTATATAAAAAATAAAAAAAAACGCTTTATTTTAATAATTGATTTATTTCAAAAATTATTTTATGAACTCAATTTCTATTTTGATGATATTAAATTAATTTTAAAACTATTCAACCACACGATAGATACTATCCGACTGGCGACTTTCAAATAGTAATTCAATACTGGGACGAATGGTTTCACCCTTTACGACTATATGTTCAATCCGCTGAAACAATGAGAGTTGATTCAATTCAGCTTGTTGAGGAATTTCTCGAAGTAAAGCTTGAACTTCGTGTATTTCACTAAATTGATCTTTGACCTTTATCTCTATCATTTTCGTCATTTTGGAACTCCCTATTCTTGTGTTTAATTGATCTTTTTTATAGCACAAGATATTTTAAAGACCATCATTTAAAATGTTAGATTTTTTGGCAATGTAATTTTTTATAACACTTAATGACGTTTTTTTCTTTGTTTAGGAAAACAAGATATCTTATAAATTTTAAATATAAATAACAAAAAATCAATCATTCAAATGGGTGCACAATAAAAAAGCCCACATTTCTGCGGGCTTTTATGTTGGAAGGCTAGTGCTGATTTATTGTTTAACCCTTAAGGTTATAAACTCAACGAGCTGTCATTGATCCGTCCAACTTCATCGTAGCGTCTGTAACGACCTACTGTATGATCAATATATAACTTTATTTTTTCCTATGCAATAGCGTTCAACATTTATACACATCAATCCAATAAAATTCTTATTGTGTAATCCTTGAAGATCAAAAACTAAAAACACTAAATTGCATTAAAATTAAATATTTATCTTTTTATTGAATCAATTAATATGATTTTATAGAAATTTAAAATAAAAAAATTACGTTTATTTTTTGTCCAGCCCTTAATTTTAAAATTTAAAAGTGCTCTTTATATTCTTATGCTTATTACAATAAAATAATGAAACTTAACTCAGACATACAAAGTAATTTTTCATTATTGTTTGTATGCCTTATTTTATTATTCTCCCCTTTATTTTTTAAATGATATACCTTAAATGCTGTTCTTAACCAATATACATTCTATAGAGGTACAACATGACAGCTATTAATATTACAGATATTAAAGAACATTCAAACGTTATTGCAGCTTGTGGTACGAAAGTGGGTGATGTAGATCATGTTCAAGGTTCAGATATTAAATTAACCAAACATGGCGATGGTAAGCATCATTTGATTCCTTCTGCTTGGATAGGTGAAATTCGAGACGGAAAAGTCATTTTAAATAAAGACTCTCAAGAAGTAAAAGATACTTGGATTGAAGCATAATTTTTAAATCTCTATTTAATCTATTCTTATCAAAAATATGGAATAGATAAATAAACTCTAAGACTGATTTCTATAATAAATAGAAATCAGTCTTTTTTTAGTTTGGTTTATTATAAAATTAATTTATTTTATTAAAACGTGATAAAAAATAAAGAAATTAACTCAATAAAGTCTATCGAATAAATAAGCAGTAGATCTAAAACGATTCATTCATTTAAGTAGACCTTATATTAGAATTATGTCTTCAATTTAAATAAGCTTAAAAAATTCAACGTTTACATTTTTATTTGATAAAGCATATTGAGTAGTGCAAATTGTATTTTCATATCTATCAGACTGCTAACTTCATTTAGGTGTTTTTTCACGACAACCTAACAAGGTATTGGACAACACAGATCCTCACTTAGCATAAATTTATTATTCTTAAATTATTTTAGATGTTTCTAGAGGTGATAAAACACAAAGATGGTACGGCCAGCGGGACTCGAACCCACGCCACAGGCTTCGGAGACCTGTACTCTATCCAGTTGAGCTATGGCCGCTTCTTTTGGATTGCGCACATCATAACAAAAAAAACTACAAGGTAAAGCAACTATATAAAGTGATTCATCTTTTGTGCTTATAGTTTAAACAATATCTCAATATTGAAACGCAGAATTCCACCTGAATTACTTGGTTTATTATGCAAGATCACTCACAATACCCATATTATTCACTCTGTGAGAATTTTATGACTGATGCATTGACCTTGAGAGAGTTATCAAAAACTTATCGAAATGGTTTTCAGGCACTTAAAGGAATTGACTTAACTGTGCCTGAAGGTGAGTTTTATGCCCTTCTTGGACCCAATGGCGCAGGTAAATCTACCACCATCAGCATTATTAGCTCACTGACCAAGAAAACTTCGGGTACGGTTGAAATTTTTGGACATAATTTGGATAGTCATCCATCTAATGCCAAACAATGCTTAGGCGTTGTTCCACAAGAATTTAATTTCGGTCAATTCGAAAAAACCTTTGATATTTTAGTTACTCAAGCTGGGTACTACGGAATTCCCAAAAAAATTGCCGAACAACGTGCCGAACAATATTTAGAAAAACTGGGACTTTGGGATAAACGTGCCGTTCAGGCCCGAATGCTGTCTGGGGGCATGAAAAGACGTTTGATGATCGCACGAGCAATGATGCATCAACCTAAGTTACTCATTTTAGATGAACCTACTGCGGGTGTAGATATTGAATTGCGTCGTTCCATGTGGGATTTCCTTACTGAAATGAATGAGCAAGGCACGTCTATTATTTTAACCACCCACTACTTAGAAGAAGCTGAAATGCTGTGCCGTCGTATTGCGATTATTGATCGAGGCGTGATTAAGGAAGATACCAGTATGAAATCTTTCCTCAATCAGCTGAGTGAGGAATCCTTCATTTTCGATTTAGTTGAACCTATTCAACCGATTCATATCGATATTATTGGCGTACGTTTTAATTTGATTGACTCTGTCACCTTAGAAGTCACTATGGACAAAGCTCACACTTTAAATGAGCTATTCCAACTGTTAGAAGCTCAAGGCATACAAGTAGCCAGCATGCGCACTAAATCGAATCGACTTGAAGAATTGTTTGTAAAAATGGTTGAAAAAAATCTTGAAGGAGCTACGTCATGAATTTCAATCAGTTATGCGTAGCACTTTATACCTTGGTACATAAAGAAGTACGCCGCTTCATGCGTATTTGGCCACAAACGTTGCTTCCACCTGCCATCACCATGAGTCTTTATTTCGTGATTTTTGGTAATTTGGTCGGATCTCGTATTGGGCAAATGGGCGGTTTCAGCTACATGCAGTTTATCGTACCTGGCTTAATTATGATGGCAGTGATTACCAATAGTTATGCCAACGTGTCTTCCAGTTATTTTAGTGCCAAGTTTCAAAAAAGCATTGAAGAACTGATTATGAGTCCTGTGCCTTTACACATGATTCTTTGGGGATATGTGATTGGCGGGGTTTGTCGTGGGGTCTTGGTCGGTATTATTGTGACTGCAATGAGCCTGTTTTTCACCGACCTTTACATTAACAATTGGTTTGTAACGATTTATACCGTTTTAATTACCTCGCTATTGTTTTCTTTAGGCGGTCTTATTAATGCAGTTTATGCCAAATCCTTTGACGATATTTCAATTATTCCAACCTTTGTGCTAACACCACTTACTTATTTAGGTGGGGTATTTTATGCGATTAGTGCTTTAACGCCATTTTGGCAAAATCTCTCTTTAATTAACCCGATCGTATATATGGTCAATGCTTTCCGTTTTGGTATTCTGGGACACAGCGATGTTAATGTGTCTATTTCATTAAGTGTGATTACTTGCTGTTGTATTGCACTTTACGGTATTGCTTACTATTTACTGTCTCGTGGTTCAGGAATGCGTGAATAATGACTGTAGAACTTTCTTTACTCGGTAAAGACACTCACTATCCAACTCAATATCAACCAGATATTTTATTTGCTATTGCACGTGCTCAATCACGTGAAAAATATGCACATATTGAAGGCATTCAACAAGGGCAGGATTGGTGGCATGTTTTTGAAATTTCTTGGCTAAATCCACAGGGTATTCCCCAAGTCGCCATTGGTCGCATTTCAGTACCTGCAACCTCTCCCAATTTGCTCGAATCAAAATCGTTAAAACTCTATTTTAACAGTATGAACTTTACCGAATTTGACTCTAAAGAAACTTTCATTAGCGTCGTAGAAAAAGATTTATCTGCGGCGGCAGGTGCAGCCGTCAGCCTGAGTCTATTCCAAGCCGATGACTTAGAGGTTTCAAAACCTGAAGGCATTAATATTGATGACTTGCTTCCTGAACGTTTAGAAAATCATCCAGATTCGACACTATTAAAGTTTGATACAGAAAATAGCGAACATGTCGAAGTACAACTGTATTCACATTTGCTTCGGAGTAACTGCCCTGTAACGGGACAACCAGACTGGGGTACAGTTTTTATTCGCTATCAGGGCAAAAAACCTTGTTATCGCAGTATTTTAGCTTATATTATTTCCTATCGTCAGCATAATGGCTTTCACGAGCAATGTGTGGAACAAATATTTGCAGATCTTTGGCAATTTTTTGCGCCACAAAAGCTGATGGTATATGCAACTTATACACGTCGTGGTGGATTAGATATTAATCCTTGTCGTGTTTCAGATTTCACATGGATGCCTCGCCCCATTCGTTTGGCGCGACAGTAAAATAAAGAACAATGAGGTTTTAAACATGCCCTTTTTTGGTTTTATCCCTTCTGATGAACTATTAGCCAGTATTCAAACAGGTCAGGAAAAGAAAAATTCGAGTGAACCCCTTTATCCCTTACGTGATAAAACAGCCTTACTGATCAATGACGAAATTATTGATGCCGTTTTGACTGAACTGGTTCGTCGTTTTCCACCTAGCGATAAACGCGATACCGCAGAGAAACTTGCAGGTTATATCAAATCAACTGTTGCGGTGTTACTGAAACAGTTACTCGGAAAATCTTCAAATGATGTGGTAAAAAAATCGATCGAATTTTCTGAAAGAAGCTTATTTAAAGATACAGATGGTAATTTCCGCGTCGGTGAACCTTTAGATGCAAGTTTAGTCATCAATCTTAAAAATAGTTTTGCAGAAATTAAAGCTGGCAATGAAGTTGATAAAGCAGTTTTAACCGAACTTTACAAACAGTTCGCTGAAGCGACTGTACGTCACTTTATGAGTGACTTTAACAAAACCCTTGATTTAGGTATGATTAAGCGTAAAGCAGCTGATATTGGCGCTGCTGCTGTGACCAAAGCCGTTCATATTGCTGTGAATAAAATTATTCCCAATTTGAACAAGGAAGAATTAAAGCAACTGGCCGAATATCATGATACTTTATTTCATGTATAACCATGTCTAAACCTAAAAAACCTAGCTTTTGCTAGGTTTTTTATTGAAATAAAAATGTCATTATTGCCTATCGTATTTTAATTATTTTTTTTAAATTCGCTCTATTTGATTGAATAAATAGCAGCTTAGTTAACTGGATCATTAACTTGAAATATAAAATGTTTAATTTACTGATCTGTTGAATTCTATAAATTGGACTTTTAGCATTATAAGGTCGAATTTTTATCTTAAAATTTTATAGCTACATTTAAATTGACTTCATAATCATTTAGCATTCTTCATCAATAGATGCGCTTTGTGGTTTTTTATATGACGATTTGTTAATCCTCTACTAGTCGATGATATGTTACTTCTTATATAGATTCTGGCTGTATGTCTACACTTTATTATTGAAGTAATTTTTGACCTTAATCGCTGTTTTTAGCGTCGCACTCTCTAATCGTACACAAATCATGTTTTTGGAACTTCGAGCAATATGTTAAATATTCACTTTTATAACAAGATTAAGCGTTTTTCTTTGCTTTGTGGTGCTTTTTCTATTACCAGTTTCTGTCAGGCCAATGATTTTTATAATCACCCTAGCTACAACAGTTTTAAACAGAAAACCATGCAAACTTATGGTCTGACTGCACAGCAAGTAGACTGGTCAATGAATGGTTCTAAAAACCTACCCAATATTATCAATATTATGAATCGTCCAGGCGAAAGCAAACCGTGGTACGAATATAAAACCAATTTTATGGCCGAAGGAACCATTCAACGCGGCATACGCTTTAAAAATCAATATGCAGACACCTTAAATCGTGCCGAGCAGCAATTTGGCGTACCTCAATCTATTATTCTTGGAATTTTAGGTGTAGAAACTGGTTTTGGTGCCAATAAAGGGAATTTTATTACCCGTGATGCTTTAGCAACTTTAGGGTTTGGATACGAACGCCGCGCTCAATATTTTCAAGATGAACTTTCTGCACTGATTGCTTGGTCATATAAAGATGATGTGCCTACACAATCCGTGGTGGGTTCTTATGCAGGTGCGATTGGTTACCCTCAATTTATGCCGAGTAATATTCCTAAATTTGGTGTTGATTATGACGGCAATGGACATATTGATTTGAGAAATTCTGCAGTCGATGCAATTGGTTCAATTGCAAATTATTTAGCCCAACATGGTTGGCAACGTAATCAACCGATTGGATTCGCTGCACGCTATACAGGGAACAGTCCTGAGTCAGTAATTGCTAAAAACTTAGAACAACCTACCCCTTATGGCATTCTTAAAAATCAGAATATTAGTCCCATCAATCCTATTGTTAAAATTGATGATTTAGACATGGTCAATATCATTCAACTGCAAGAACGTTATGGGGCTATTTACTACATTACTTACCCTAATTTTCAAGTGATTACGACCTACAATAAAAGTCGTATGTATGCCACAGCAGTGTGGCAATTAGGCACTGAAATTGCGAGCCGATAAACACACGTTTTACTAAAGAACACAAAAGTCAATCATTTTTTATGCAAAATAGCGCACATAATGCGCTATTTTAATAAAATGTTACAATATTGATTATTTTTTAACCGTAAAACGTTATATTTCTGTGCTTTTTGTAATTATTTTAATTAAAAAGTAGACAGCTTAAGCGTGGCATGAATATTATCCATTTCGTCAAATGTAGTTGCAAAAGAGAATTAACAGACTGGATTACTTATATTTCAATTAGTTAAACGAAATTAAGTCAAAGTCTTTAGGAGTTTAATAATGCAGTCAAGGCTTAAATATGTTTTAGCTATAGCCACCACGTTCGCCCTGAGTCATTCTCAAGCAGAGTTGGTACAATCTTCATTCAATACCGATAACGATACTTCACGTTTAGCTGCTCGCGTTTTAAATAAAGATGCGCAAGATTTTAATTCACACTTTTCGAATTTAAATAGCCTTTCAATCACTGAACGTTCTGGCGATAAAATTCGTCGTCAAACTATTGCAGCAAAAATTGAAATTCCTGAAGATGAGCCTTCAGTGATTGAAAAGTTAAACAATGTTGCTTCTAACACTGTACGTAAATTTAGCCAAACTGGCGCAGCGTCTTGGTACGGTCGCCAATTTCATGGTCGTAAAACGGCAAGTGGCGAAACATTTGATATGAATGCCATGACAGCCGCTCACCGTAGCTTACCGCTGAACTGTTACATTCGTGTCACCAACAAAAATAATGGTAAGAGTGTTGTAGTCAAAGTAAATGACCGCGGCCCATTCCATGGTAACCGAGTACTTGATTTGTCTTATGGTGCTGCTAAACAGTTGGGTATTACCAATGCAGGTACTGCCAAAGTGAATATTGAACGTGTAGATGGTCCAAATTCATAAGCTATTACTCAACTCCTAATTCATTTGACGTTAAAGCCACCTTTTGGTGGCTTTTTTATGTCTGCTCAAGTAATCATCCTGTTCTCACATATTCAAACCATACCTTCTAGAGCCAATATGAATAGACATAGCCATTCATTTTAATCTTGGCTTAAATCACCCACTAAATGCTAGCCCCCTCAAACAACCCTTACGTTAATTCTAAATTCCTTTTTCTTAAACTTTTATAATTTTCATCTTAAAATTAAATTTTAACTTCAAAATAGACAACTCAATTGAAAATGAATGTTATTGAAACACGTCTAAACTTTGACCCGTCCATCCTTCTCGTTTATATTTGAACTGAATAAAAATAAGTTAATAAATGTGATTCCAAAGGAGTGGAAGATGAAAACAATAGCTGAATGGTTAAATGAGTACAGCGAGAGTCATCAGAACCAAACCAATAAAAAAATTCACTGGATATGCGTACCTGCTATTTTATTTTCAATTATTGGAATGATTATGCATTTTAGTGCCCTATTAACAGCTTTGCTCTTGGTATTAAGTTTAGTGTTTTATGCACGACTAGATTTGATTCTTGCCGTAGCTATGGCTGCACTTATGATGCTTATGGTCTGGCTGATTGTTATTTTACCTGTGGGGGTCGGTTTTTATATTGCAGTTTTTGTTTTGGCTTGGATTGGACAGTTTTATGGACATAAAGTTGAAGGGAAAAAGCCTTCTTTCTTAAAAGACCTCCAATTCCTTCTCATTGGGCCGGTATGGTGCATGGATGCTTATTTAGCTAAAGTTATACCCAGATGGAAAACACGCCAAAAATCGCAAATGAACGCCATTTAGGCTATATCATCGTTTTATACGGATGAAGAACCGTTATTGATAGGTTCTTCCTTTATATTTCAACCAACCATCCGCATGTTTTTTTGTGGATCATGATGTGTCCAATGGATGATTCCCCCTTGATGGCTATATTCGTACTCTCCATAAAACTCAACAATCTCACCTTTTTTCAAGCCATCTAAACGTGGGCTCAAATCAATATTATGTGCAACCAAAACAGTTAAGCCATGTTTAAGCTCTAAAATAAACTTTTGATGACGTGAGCCTTCATTATCATCACGCAAAATGGCTTTAACGCGTCCGCTCGATTGAACTTGAATATTACTTCTTTGATCTCTAAATGCTTGTCGAATTTTATCTTCATCATTTTCAGCCGCTACATTAACTGGATTTGAATTGATCGTTTTGTCCAAATGGGAATTCGGTAAAATTTGAGTTTTTGAAACAGACTGATCCAGTGTCTGATGGCTAGGATTGTGCTGTTGTTTTAAATCTATTCCCAAATAAGCTGCTATCAATACAATAATGACAACACCAATCCCCATATTCATTTTATTTGCCATTTGAGCATTCCTTAAAATTAAATTTTTATAATTCTATTTTTCATAAAAAAAGCCCCTCTCGGGACTTTTTTACAAAATATTTTTAGCTGTATAGCAAAAAATTATTTTGCAGCAGCTTGAGCAGCAGCAACTTCTTCAGCGAAGCTCATTTCTGCCTTTTTCTCAATGCCTTCGCCTACTTCAAAGCGAACAAATTCAACCACTGTAGTTGCAGTTGCTTTTAAAATTTCAGCGACTTTCTTGTCATTGTCGATCACGTACATTTGACGCTCAAGCACAACTTCGTTCAAGTATTTCTCAACTGAACCTGTGACCATTTTTTCAACGATATTTGCAGGCTTACCAGATTCGATTGCTTTTGCTTCAGCAATTTCTTTTTCTTTCGCAATAAGCTCAGCAGATACGCCTTCAGCATTTACAGCAACCGGATTGAATGCAGCAACGTGCATTGCAATACCTTTACCTGTTGCAGCATCACCAGCAAAAGATACAACAACACCAATTTTTAAACCGTGTTTATAAACTGCAAGGTTTTCACCTTCCACAATTTTTGCACGACGTACTTGGATGTTTTCACCAATTTTTTGAACCAAAGCAATACGTGCTTCTTCAACAGTCACGCCGTCTTCAAGTTTCAATTCAGAAATTTGAGCAGCATCAGTTACGTTAGCAGCAAGCGCAGCAGCAGCAACTTTCGCAGAGAAACCAGCAAAGTTTTCGTCTTTTGCAACGAAGTCAGTTTGGCAATTAACTTCTAAAAGAAGTGCTTTATTACCTTCTTGGGCAATTGTGATCGCGCCATCAGCAGCAATGTTACCCGCTTTTTTAGCAGCTTTTGCTTGACCTGATTTACGAAGATTATCAATCGCTAATTCAACATCACCATTTGATTCTGTTAATGCTTTTTTGCATTCCATCATGGCAAGACCAGTACGGTCACGTAATTCTTTTACCATGCTCGCAGTAACTGCAGTCATGTTGTTCTCCTAAATACGGTAGAAAAATGAATCTGTTCAACAAAAACGGCCCAAAGTGTTCTCTGGGCCGTTCTGCTTTCTTGACGCTTAATTTGCCACGATTACATGTCGCAAAAATGACAAGCCTGCGTCAAAACGCATTAAGCCTCTGGCGCTTCTTTAGCAGCAACTTCTTTAGCAGCTTCTTCGCCTTTCGCTTGTGCATTTGCTTGTGATTGAGCGTACTCTTTACCAGCAAGAATCGCATCAGCCATAGCAGAAGCATAAAGTGTTACTGCACGGATCGCATCATCATTACCCGGAATAACGTAATCTACGTTGTCTGGGTTAGAGTTTGTATCAACGATACCAATTACAGGAATACCTAGGTTTTTCGCTTCTTTAATTGCAATTGATTCATGATCAACGTCAATTACGAATAATGCGTCAGGTAAACCACCCATGTTTTTAACGCCGCCTAAAGCACGTTCAAGTTTTTCCATCTCACGCGTACGTTCTAAAGCTTCACGTTTAGTCAGCTTAAGGAATGTACCGTCTTGAGATTGAGTTTGAAGGTCTTTCAAACGGTTGATCGATTGACGAAGAGTTTTCCAGTTCGTCAACATACCACCTAACCAACGGTGATCTACATATGGTTGACCAGCGCGTTGAGCTTGTTCACGGATGATGTTAGAAGCAGCACGCTTAGTACCAACGAACAATACTTTGTTCTTTTTGCTAGCAAGATTGTTAACAAAGTTCAAAGCATCATTTAACGCAGGAACAGTATGCTCAAGGTTGATGATATGAATTTTGTTACGTGCACCAAAGATGTATTCACGCATCTTTGGATTCCAGAAACGAGTTTGGTGACCAAAGTGTGCGCCAGCTTGAAGAAGGTCGCGCATGCTTACGTTGTAATCTGCCATTTTCTTTACCTTAAAGTTTGGGTTAGGCCTCCATATATCCTCATCCTCCACCCCAAAGGGCACCCAGAGAAATGTGTCGATATATGTGCGGATTTTGTTGCCCCATCCAACAAAGCCCGTGAAATTTATTCACGAAAAAGCATTTGATAAAATGGGCGGCTATTTATACCATAGTCACACATAAATTTCCAAAAGTTTTTAGAGATCATGAACAGTACTTACGAAGCTCCGCGTCGCCTGATTAAAACCTCAGATGAAATTGAGAAAATGCGGGTTGCTGGACGACTGGCAGCTGAGGTTTTGGATATGATCAAACCACATATTGTGCCAGGTGTAACCACTTTAGAACTTGATACAATTTGTCATGATTATATTGTGAATAAACAAGATGCTATCCCAGCTTGCTTAGGCTATGGAGCAGCGCCGGGTCGCCCTGCGTTTCAACATGTAATTTGTACATCTGTAAACCACGTGGTGTGCCATGGCATTCCATCAGATGCGAAAAAGCTCAAAAAAGGCGACATCCTCAATATTGATGTAACCGTGATTAAGGATGGTTATCACGGTGATACCAATATGATGTACATCGTAGGTGGTACAACCTCTATTTTGGCTGATCGTTTATGTAAAGTTGCTCAAGAAGCGATGTATCTAGGTATTGAAACAGTGAAACCAGGTTCGACTATTGGGGATATTGGTCATGCCATTCAAAAATATGTCGAATCTGAACGTTTTGGCGTAGTTCGTGAATATTGTGGTCATGGAATTGGAACTGTTTTCCATGACGAACCTCAAGTGTTGCATTATGGTCAAGGCAATAGCGGCATGATTCTTGAAGAAGGCATGACGTTCACCATTGAACCTATGGTTAATGGGGGTGATTGGAAAACCAAACTTCTCGGTGATAAATGGACTGTCGTGACTAAAGACCATAGTTTATCTGCTCAATATGAGCACACTCTTTTAGTGACTAAAACTGGCGTCGAAGTTCTTACTGCGCGCCCTGAAGAAGATTTATCACGCTTCGTGCAATAAAGCTTCATTTGAACTTTCAAGAATGGTTATCTCAACCTAACCATTCTTGAAGCATTTTTATAAAATAAAAAAATCAATATAAAAGAATATTTTTAGTCTTTTTCACAATCACTTTTTCTTCAATAAAACCATATTTTTTTAACTGACATCCCAGCCTACGCCCCCTTTTCATTATTTTTAAGCTAAGATAGTGTGCTTTTTATTTTTAATCCCCCATAAGAAGGAATACTGCCGTGGACGTACGTCTCTCTGATCGTGTAAATGCCATCAAACCGTCCCCTACACTTGCTGTTACCAATAAAGCCGCTGAACTTAAAGCTGCGGGTAAAAACGTGATTGGTTTAGGTGCAGGTGAACCAGATTTTGATACTCCTCAACACATCAAAGATGCAGCAATTGCAGCAATTAACAACGGTTTTACCAAATATACCGCTGTTGATGGCACTCCAAGTCTTAAAAAGGCGATTATCGCAAAATTCAAACGCGACAATCATCTGGATTATGCAGCGAACCAAATTTTGGTTTCTTGTGGTGGTAAGCAGTCATTTTTTAACTTAGCCTTGGCTTTGTTAAACAAAGGCGATGAAGTCATCATCCCTGCACCATTTTGGGTGAGCTATCCAGACATGGTCATTATCGCTGAAGGCGTACCTGTTATTGTAAAATGTGGTGAAGAACAACGTTTCAAAATCACCCCTGCTCAACTAGAAGCAGCAATTACAGACAAAACGCGTTTAGTGGTGCTCAACAGCCCATCAAATCCAACAGGTATGATCTATACCAAAGCGGAATTAGAAGCTCTGGCTGAAGTACTTCGTAAATATCCAGAAGTCTATATCGCTTCTGACGATATGTACGAACCAATTCGTTGGGACGACGAATTTTATAACATCGCAACTGTTGCACCTGACCTTTATGACCGCACTATCGTGTTAAATGGTGTGTCTAAAGCCTATGCAATGACAGGCTGGCGTATTGGATATGCAGCGGGTCCTGCAAAACTGATTGGCGCAATGAAAAAAATTCAATCGCAATCAACCTCAAATCCAACGTCTATTTCACAAGTTGCTGCTGAAGCTGCCTTGAATGGTTCTCAAGATGTTCTTAAACCTATGATTGAAGCGTTCAAGCGTCGTCATGACTTAGTGATTCAAGGCTTAAATGACATCAATGGTATTTCTTGTTTACCTGCTGATGGTGCATTCTATGCTTATGCCAACATCAAACCTCTTATTCGTGCAAAAGGTTTAAAATCTTGCACAGAATTTTCTGAATGGTTACTGGAAGAAACTGGTGTTGCAGTGGTTCCTGGTGATGCATTCGGCTTAGGTGGTTTCATGCGTATTTCATATGCCACTGCTGATGAAGTCCTTGTAGATGCGCTTGCACGTATCAAGAAAGCAGCCGACTCAATCGATGGCATAGACGCTGCAATTGCTTCAATTGCTGCTGAAAAATAAGCGATAAGAGTTTCAATCTTTAAATTTGAAAAACCCACGATATTCGTGGGTTTTTTTAATCATAGAAATGAATACTAAATACGAAAACTGCTTCTTCTAGATTAATATCAATCACTAATTTATATGTTCAGCCTGTTCAATCATCTTCCCTGCTTAACTTGACGAATATAAAACAGCGCATTAAGTTACTGGTAGATTCTTATTTTAATATCTTTAATAATTGAGAAAAAACAATGAACCCAAAAGAAATGACAGGACTGCAACTTTTACAAGCAATGTGTGTAGGAAAAATTCCACCGGCCAGTATTAGTGAAACCATTCCAATGCAACCGTATGAAGTCACTCACGGAACTGTTCGCTTTACAGTCAAAGCAGATCAACGCCATTTGAATCCGCTTGGTGGTGTTCATGGAGGCTTTGCAGCCACAGTTCTAGATTCGGTAACAGGTTGTGCAGTGCACAGTATGTTAGAAGCGGGCGTCGGATATGGCACCATCGATTTAAATATTAAAATGTGCCGCCCTATTCCACAGAATAAAGAACTTCAAGCTGTCGGTAACGTCATTAATATTAGTAAGAATTTAGGCATTTCAGAAGGTAAAATTACCGATGAAGATGGGAAAATTTATGCACATGCAACTGCAACCTGCATGATTATTCGACCTTAAAATATGAAAATTGAGATTCAAGTATTTTTAGAGCTTAAGCATTTCGCCTAAGCTCTCATGTTTGAACAGTACCAGTTAGCCAGCAGATTTTAAAGGTTTTTCGATAATCAACGTATCTTCTGGACGTGTCGTTCCTTTATAAATACACAAATATTTAAATACACTATCCAATGATACAGAAAGCTTTTTTTGCTCTGAACGAGACCAAACTTTTGAATTATTTCGTCCAGATAACGCGCTCCCATTTAATTGATATAAGTATAAATCGTGATCGCGTTGCAAAGATTGCTTACGTCCATTTGAATAACTATCCAGAAGTAATTGGCATGGAGCATTAATCAACCATTTATCACTGAACCAAAGTTGCAGTAAATCACCTAAATACAAAGGCTGTGTTCCGACAGGCCATACTTGGATATAAGCATCTTCAACCGCAGTCTGATAGCGTTCTGGATCTTGAATAATCGAAATATAATGATTTTGATAAAAAGAAAAATTTGAAAAGATTTCGGCAATCGTCAGCGTATGCATTCGCTTTCTCCTGTTTAGCCATTTTAGTGCTGGCAAGTTGGTTTAAATCCACACTGGTTGAACTTTCATTCAAACCCTCTGTTATGTATTTAATCTAACAAGCCTATTTTGGCTGTGCAAGTTTTTTTAAGACTTTTAATTTATTTGCTTAAAATAAAAGCATACAACACAAAAATGAAGCTATCGTGACATTTTTAGCTTGACCGTCTACAAAATCTCCTTATAATCGCATTCAGATTCTCCAATAGCTCAGTCGGTAGAGCGACGGACTGTTAATCCGCAGGTCCCTGGTTCGAGCCCAGGTTGGAGAGCCAAATACGAAAAAGCCCACAGCATTAAAGTGGGTTTTTTTTTGCTTAAATTATTTTTTTTAAACTGACTTATTGAGTATTTGACTTCCAGCTTCTGCTGGACAAAAGTTTAATTGGATTTTCTAAAACTTAAAAAGAAAAAAGCGCATCGAAATGCGCTTTAAACCTATATTTGGAAATGAAGTAAATACCCCAGAAAGCTTTAGCGTTGTGGTAAAGGAATATATTGCGAACTATTATTTTGTGCTTTGCGTTCCCCAACCACCACGTTTAAAGTTAAAGGCTGTTCATCACGAATCACATTCACCTTAATCGTGCTATTTGGTGCTTGTAATGCGACGTAATTAATTAAATGTGATGCTGAATTAATCAATTCATCATTCACTTGAATAATCTTGTCTGCCTTCTTAATTCCCGCAGTTGCCGCGGGGCCATCATCTAAAACGTCTGCAACGACCACGCCACTTTGCTTAGGCTCAAGAATATTATCCTGCTGTACAGGCATTAGACTGATTCCCAGCCAACCACGTACCACTCGACCATCTTTTAAAATTGAATTGAGAATTTGTTGACATACTTTGGCAGGAATGGCAAAACCAATACCCAATGAACCGCCAGATTGAGAAAAAATAGCCGTATTCACCCCAATTAAGTTACCTGCCACATCTATGAGTGCGCCACCCGAGTTTCCTGGGTTAATTGCAGCATCAGTTTGAATAAAATCTTCATAGGTATTAATCCCTAAATCTGAACGATTGGTGGCAGAAATAATACCCTGTGTAACCGTTTGACCCACTCCGAACGGATTACCAATCGCAAGAACCACATCGCCGACTTCATTACCACTTAATTTAAACGGTAAAACAGGTAATTTATCGAGTTCAATTTTAATCACAGCAAGGTCAGAATCTGGATCGGTACCAATAATTTTTGCCGTTGCACGACGCCCATCATTTAAGCCCACCACAATCTGATCAGCTTGTGCAATGACGTGATTATTGGTCAAAATATAACCATCAGAGCGAACAATCACCCCCGATCCAAGACTATTTTCATTCTGTTCCTGAGCGAATTGATCTGGAAGTTGATCACCAAAGAACTCACGAAATGCAGGATCATTTAATAAAGGATGCTGGTTTTTCTTTACTTTCTGCATGGTAAAAATATTGACCACTGCTGGTGCTGCCACTTTCACAGCCGCACTATAAGAATCAACCCCACCTGTTCGAGTTGTGTCAATCAATGGCTCTAATTTTTCTGCAGGCATTTTTATACCATCAGCAGCCACAGGTGCTTTGGGCTTTTGATATTGTTGCCATCCGAGAAAACCCAGAGTAACTAAAATGAGTAAAACCCAAGGTAACCATGAAAATGTGCGGCGCACTTTAATATCCTCTAAAAATATTTTAATTTGTTGATGACTAAGTAATTTATGTGCCATTGTAAAATGAAACACAATAAGAAACATAAAAATAGTTCAAGAGTTTTGTCATGCTTTAGTTACAATTCAAAATATGTTTTGATGGTTACTGATAGTGAGGGATGTAAATATTTATGGCAAAGCTCAACGAGATTATTCAATGGTGTGACCACATTTTGAAATCACATGAATTTAAAGACTATGCACCCAATGGCTTACAAATTGAAGGCGACGCAGAGGTCAATAAAATTTTATGTGCCGTGACAGCATCACAAGATGCCATTGAGGGCGCGATTGAACAAGGTGCTAATTTACTTTTGGTCCATCATGGTTATTTTTGGAAAGGTGAACCGTACCCGATTACAGGAATGCGTGGTAACCGAATTAAACGTTTAATTCAACATGACATTTCCTTATTGGCTTACCACTTACCATTAGATAGCCACCCTACTTTAGGAAACAATGCATCAATTGCAGATCTTTTAGAATTAGAAAATATTGAAGCGTTAGATCCTTCTGAACGTCATCCTATTGGCAATATCGGTTATTTAAAACAGCCCATCTCTGCGACAGACTTTAAACACTATGTATCGACACGCTTAAAATTCGATGTGACTCATCTTGCTGCAGAAAAAGCCAGCATTCAAAAAATTGGATATTGTACTGGAGGCGCTCAAGATTTCATTGTTAAAGCTGCAGAGCAAAATTGTGATGCTTATATTTCTGGCGAAGTCAGTGAACGTACTTTCTATGAAGCCAAGGAATTGAATGTTCATTATTACGCGTGCGGACATCATGCCACCGAGCGTTTTGGGGTACAACGCCTTGGAAAAGCTATTTCAGAACAGTTCAATATTGAGTATAGTTATTTCGAATTAAACAATCCGATTTGATTTTAAAAACCGCTGTGTTTGGCTTTTTTCTTTATACGTATAAATTCAGGTTTTATTCTGTATTGTTATTTATACGCAATGCGCAATTTGCCTCAATAATCCATTACAATAAAGCACTTAATGTCAAAACCCAGCAAAAACGCAAGGAATTGAAAACATGACAATCATTACTTTACCAGCACTTCCATACGGTTATGAAGATCTTGCTCCACACATCAGCAAAGAAACTTTAGAATACCATCATGACAAACACCACAATACCTATGTGGTTAACATCAATAATCTCATCAAAGGAACTGACCTTGAAGGCAAAACCTTAGAAGAAATTATTACAGCAACTGCAGGCGATGCAGCGAAAGCAGGCATTTTCAACAATGCTGCTCAAGTTTGGAACCATACTTTTTACTGGAACTGTATGGCTAAAAACGGTGGCGGTAAAGCGACTGGTACTCTAGCGGCTAAAATTGACGAAGCCTTCGGTTCTTACGAAAAATTTGCTGAAGAATTTGCTGCTGCTGCCACCACTCAATTCGGTTCAGGTTGGGCTTGGTTAGTCGCTGATGAAGTAAACGGTAACTTGTCTATTCTTAAAACTGCAAATGCTGATACTCCAATGGCACATGGTAAAGTTGCAGTATTGACAATTGACGTTTGGGAACATGCTTATTACATCGACTTCCGTAATGCACGTCCTAAATACATCTCTACTTTCCTAGAAAGCTTAGTGAACTGGGATTATGCGAATGCAAAATATGCTGGCCAAGAAGCTGGCGTTGAAAAATAAGATTTAAAATAAATTTTATTTTTGTGTAAAAAAGCCACCTTTTTGGGGTGGTTTTTTCATTTTTCAGCCTGATCTGCATAATTATAAGGCAAATGATTCATTTCTTTAGCTTTACATGTTGACGAGCTAGGTTTTCATCCCTAGAATGCGCTTCAGATTCTCCAATAGCTCAGTCGGTAGAGCGACGGACTGTTAATCCGCAGGTCCCTGGTTCGAGCCCAGGTTGGAGAGCCATCTATTCTTCCATAGCTCAGTTGGTAGAGCGACGGACTGTTAATCCGCAGGTCCCTGGTTCGAGCCCAGGTGGAAGAGCCAAGATTCTAAAAAGCCTACTTCATTCAATGAGTAGGCTTTTTTTCATTCTTTTTTTAAAAACAGCCTACTAGTTTTTAAATCAAACATTGAAACTAAAATATCGCGCCTCATCTGATTCAAAATGCCGATTTTAGAAACAGTTAAACTCAGTTTTAGCAATTTTTATAGAAAGAGACTTGACCAAAACCTTTTAGGTCAATAGAATCCGTTTCAGATTCTCCAATAGCTCAGTCGGTAGAGCGACGGACTGTTAATCCGCAGGTCCCTGGTTCGAGCCCAGGTTGGAGAGCCAAATTTTAAAAACCCACTTTATTTAAGTGGGTTTTTTCTTATCTGTGGTTTTATTCTAGTTTTTCTCTTTTCCACGATCTCAATATTATTAACAACTCAGTACTACTGATTATCGATGTATCGCAGATCTCAAAAATCATCTTTTTTATCTAAACACATCCTAAGTATGTGCAGTGCACATCTAAATAACTATACGCTTAAAAGCTATATTAGATTAATTTAAAGCACTCACCTCAATCACTTTTAGAACATCAATTCATTTTCATTCTTTTAAAAATTAAATTGATCTGAATGCACAAATATATGCAAATACTAAAAAAACATCCAAATTAATGTTACGATATATCATAACAATTAATTTTTAGTTCTTTTTATGTCTATACCTTCACAACGCTTACAAGCAATTGATGCCTTAAGAGGACTCGTCATTTTAATTATGATGGTCGATCATGTCAGAGAAACATTTTATCTGCATCATCAGGTTCCTGATCGAGCTGGACACTTTTTGCCACAGAAATCCCATTTCTCGCTGCAAAAAATAAAGCATTTCCTCAGATTTTTTTGAAAACCAATCAAAATAATGTCCCCATTGCATCATTGTGGTTAACATCAATTGTGGTTCAAATTTCATTGATTGCAGTATGCTTTTTCGACAAAAATTATACTCAATTATTGTTAATTTCTTCTGTTATGATTTTATTGCCTTATTTTCTAGTTTCAGCTTTTTATTTAAAAGAATCATGGAAAAATAAACGCGCTAAACATATCTCGATTGCTCTGGTTGCTGTGATTTATGCCTCTTGGTTACTCTATGCTGCTGGCCTTTCACTCTTAGTACTCTCAGGCTGTTTATATGTAATAGGCTTAGTGATTTTTTTCTATAGTCGATATAGCAATAAAATAAAGGTTCATCATCCTCTATAAAGTATGTAAAGAGTCTGAGTAGTGCCCTTTCACTTTGAAATTTATTCAACTTTATTCAACTGAGATGGCTGTATTTCTCTTTACATTCACTGAGTTTATTTAACTAAACATGGCGTTGCATTAAAAAATGAACTTTAAATTCTGGCAAACATTCTTCCGTTTATTACATGTATATGCGGGAATTTTTATTGCTCCTTTTATTTTTATTGCTGCCCTCACCGGGCTTTTTTATGCAGCCACGCCTCAAATAGAACAATTCATTTATCGTGATGTCTTATACACTCAGGAAAGCCATTCAAACATACGACCTCTCAGCCAACAAATTGAAACAGCTAAACACGCCCTATCATCAAGTGCACGAATTACTGAAATTCGTCCAGCACCCGCACCTAATCAGACCACACGCGTTATTTTCTCCGATCCATATCTAGAGCAACAAAATGAAGCTCTCTTTATTGATCCATATACACTTGAGATTAAGGGTCAATTAGCTGTCTATGGAACCAGTGGCTTATTACCATTTCGAACAACACTCGATCATCTACATCGTGATTTATTGCTAGGCAGTTGGGGACGTTTTTATAGTGAATTAGCAGCAAGTTGGTTGGCTGTTTTAATTTTTACGGGTGTTTATCAATGGTATAAACGTCGTAAAATAGCCAAAAACATTTATAACAAACCCATTCAAAAACATAGCAGCATTGGCTTAGTGCTGTTTCCACTCTTACTTTTTATTTCAATTACGGGTTTAACCTGGTCAGAATGGGCAGGCAAAAATATCGGTATACTTCGACAAACGCTGAGTTGGCAAACGCCCGTTTTAGAGACATCTCTTAAAGAAAGAATAGCATCAGCTGAGATAATGCATCATGAAGATCATACAGTAATTCAGCACCAGCATGTCACGCCAACCTCTTCTCACGATTTTGATATTGCTTTAGGTCTCGCTCGAGAACATGGTCTAGATGCAGCTCAAATACAAATCAAACCACCGTCAGAAAAGTATCAAGCTTGGAGTGTTTCTGAAATTCAACGTCATTGGCCAACACAAGCTGACAGCATTGCAATAGATGTTCAAAATCACCAAGTCATTGATCAAATTTACTTTAAAGATTACCCACTCATTGCAAAATTGACCCGATGGGGAGTCGATGCACATATCGGTATTTTATTTGGCTGGATCAATCAACTGATTCTCATCATCTACTCAATTGCACTCTGTATCATGATTTTTTATGCATATTTTTCCATGTACAAAAGGACAAATTTAAAACAAACAATTCTACAATTTGCGGATCAAACAATCATAATTTGGACTCAAAATGGTATTTCACAGCGAATTACGCTCGTGACGGTTATGATTGTGATAGGAATATTGCTTCCTGTATTCGGATTCAGCCTATTAATTGCTTTAATTGCGATTCTTTTTCGCAATATTACTGCGAAATATAAACGTTAATCGAATTAGGTAATATTCAGTTTTCTATACAAAAGATCGGCGACTCTCCCTTTAACTTATTGCTCACATTCAAAATCTAAAACAGTGTCAAACAGATAGCCTTTCAATACTAATTCCTACCCTTAGATGAGATGAACACGTGTATAAATAAATTTAGAATATAAATTTATATAGCCTTTTTTGAATTTTTAACCATATCCACTCTGCAAGGGATATTTTTTTAAATAAAGTGATATCAGGTATATTTAGAAACTCCATGCTGCATGAAGTAGATCATTGCATACTGAATTACCCTGTAATTTCTTCCATTCTAAAATTGCACAAAGATATTTATTCAAAAAGGGAGCCTTGATGGCTCCCTCTATTTTATTCTTTCATTAACATATCGACAGTATTGGCCAATTCAGAAATATTCTTAGAAACGACTGAACTATGTGTTTGGTCTTCTTTGAGAATTAACTCAACATCTGTATTTACACTTAACATTTTACCGACGAGCTTCTCAGTAATTGGGTAAGGAACCGTGGTATCTGCTTTACCTTGATAAATATAAACAGGTTGATCCAGTTTAGTCTGCGCAGGAATATTATTATTTAAATACTTGGCAATATCTGGATCAGTTTTAAAATTTGCCTGTAAAGCTTTGTAATCACTATATCTCCCACCATCAGTTATAGTGGTTTGGATGTCATTCCCAAATACTTGTCCTAATTCAGGTGAACATAAGGTTTCTGCTTGTTGCGCAATTGGAACTTTTTTATCTAAAAATGCCTGATTATAATTAAAACTGGTTTTTTCTGCTTTTATACCAGAACTGACAATAGCCGCATAGCTATATAAAGTTGCACCAATTGATATTGCTTTAGGCACATCTCCATCAGTCGCTGTTTGATTTGCAACAGCCATACCTAAATCTAAAGTATCAGCCAAATAGGAAGCAGGTGCAATCGCGACAGTGCCTTTAAAGTTATAACCCACTAATGCCTTGTTAAATTCTGCTGCTGCCAATGCCGCATGGCCACCTTGAGACCAACCAATCACACTCCAGTCTTTGGATAAGTTGTCATACTTTTTATTGACTTCTAATACAGCAAATAAAATAGATTGCGCTGCACTGGTCAAGTTTAAGTAAGGATGAGCAACATTGTTATTTCCCAGACCTTCATAATCTGGTGCGACGATAGCATACCCTTTTTGAATTAAAGCCAAAATCAAACCTTTTTCCAAACCATCTAAAGCATTTCTAGACGGCGCACATTGGTCGGCAGCACCCGTTGTTCCATGTGCCCAAACCACCACTGGCCATCCTCCTACTGGCGCTGTACCTTTTGGGGTAAAGACCAAAGTTGTCGCTTGAATATCCCGATTATTCACACTTGGCATGGTATAGGTAAATACATCATGTACATTCACCAGACTTTTAACGTCCGCATCTACATTGAAGGTTTTTTTATCCGAGCTAAAAATCGAGTCACCATCACCACTACCACATGCCGTTAAAAACAACATAGATGAACATAAGATGGTGAGAGCCGTTTTATTAAATTTCTGCTTCATAGTCCTTTCCTTTTTTATTTTCTATCATGTCAAAATGATGACATTTTAATTAAACATAAAAAAAAGCATCTGACTAGGATGCTTTTAAATATTTGACCTAAAGGTCAAATTTATGATTAAAGGAATGCCAAAAAAATACCGATAAAAATGATCAATCCTACCCAGCGATTATGGCGAAATGCCCAAAAGCAGCGTTCTGGATTTCTATCTTTGGTTTTTGTCCATTGATAGATAAAATCAGCAATGACCAGTAATAAGGCAATTAAACCAAAAGGAAGAAGTAAATTTTCACGGTATAAGGCACTTCCAATCAGCAATACACTGATCGCCTGTAATAAGGATATGATTTCAATATCATATTTTCCAAACAGAATCGCTGTCGATTTTACCCCAATTTTTAAATCATACTCACGGTCAGTAATCGCATATTGCGTATCATAAGCCACTGTCCAAGCCAAATTACCAAAATAAAGCATCCAACATGTCCAATCTAACGGTTTACCGACAGCAGTAAATGACATCGGAATTCCCCAAGAAAATGCCATTCCTAATACTACCTGTGGTAAATGCGTATAACGTTTCATAAATGGATAAACGAAAGCCAGTAGCAAACCCACCAGAGCGCAATAAAATGTTTCAATAGGTAGAAAAAGCAAGGTACAAGCACTTGCTGCAATTAATGTAATAAATACCCAAACCGCCTCTTTGGCGGAAATCACCCCCGTTGCCAAGGGTCGATTTTTGGTTCTTTCTACTTGCCCGTCTACTTTACGATCAGCAAAATCATTAATCGCACAACCAGCAGCACGCATAAAGATGGTCCCCAATACTATCGCCATCAGTATGGTAAAATTTGGAACACCTTCAGCTGCAATCCACAAAGCCCACATCGTGGGCCAAAAGACTAATTCTGTTCCAATCGGTTTATCAAAACGACATAAATAATAATAGGCTTCTAAACGCTCACGCCATGTAGTTTGTTGCGCTGTATGCATGATGATCCTTGACCAAATAACACTTAAATATTTTCTTGAGCTTTTTTTCGCTGAATAAATTGCTCAAATGCAGGTAAAAATGTTTCCTGAACGATAAATTTACAGCCATGCCAAGTATAACAACTTTGTCGTGTCCAACCCTCTTCAAGCAAAATCACACGACGCTGGCAATTTGGATTGGTTCGATGAAATAAAAACCATCCAATTGGTTTTTTACCAATATGTTGAAATATACGTGCACGAGACTGCAAACTTAAAATAGGAAAAATACTTTTGGCTTTGACCCAAGGTTGTTCATCACAACCATATAAATAGCTTTCACGTACCCAAGACGTATGCTGTGGCGGCATGTTCATCCACTGACTGTCTATAAAATGAAGTCTTTGGAAATGCTCTTGTGTCGGCAGGACTTTAAAGCTGCCTTTGGCCAAATCGGTAAGTTGTTGTGTAAGTGAACCCGATGCATATAACCATGTCTTAAGCTCAGGATTTATTTCTGGCTTTAACATTGGTTTTACCTGCATAGTAACATTCTCTTTTTATAGTCAAATTTCATCAGCAGTTTAACTGAAATCAATCATTATTTTTAGCCTAAAGCACTTTATATTGACTAAATTACAGATAAAGCAGTTAGAAAAATACGAACAAAGTATTTTAAAAATTAATTTTGAATGTATATTTTCTTATGTCACCCATAGATTATTCTTTTTAAATGTACTTTTGAAATGTTTCATCATTGAATCGATATATCAAATACCGATTCAATGTGGTTTAAATGCTAATGATCCTGTAATGATAAGATCATTAATATAAGACGCATTTAAAAAACGAAGATAAAACTATACGGCAAGACATAAATATTTAATGGTCATAAACTCTTCTAAACCATATTTAGACCCTTCACGCCCAATACCCGATTGCTTCACACCACCAAAAGGGACCACTTCATTTGAAATTGCAGTGGAGTTCATGCCCACCATGCCATATTCAAGCTGTTCAGAAACTTTGAAAATCCGTGAAATATTTTCCGTATAGATATAAGCCGCCAAACCAAAAATAGTATTATTGGCTTGCGCAATCACCTCTTCATCTGTTTCAAAGCTAATCAGAGGTGCAACTGGACCAAAAATTTCCTCATGAACAATCTCCATTGATTGGTCAACATGCGTTAAAACGGTCGGTTCAAAAAAATTGTATCCTAATTCATGCTGTTTACCGCCATAAGCGACTTTTGCACCTTTAGTACAAGCATCATCAATCAGTTTTTGTGCTTTAACTACGGCTTTTTCATTAATTAATGGACCAATTTTTGTGTCTTCATTTAAACCATCACCGACTTTTAGTGTTTTAACAGCAGCGATAAATTTTTCACTGAATGCTTGGTAAATATTCTGATGCACATAAATGCGATTGGCACATACACAGGTCTGACCAGCATTGCGATATTTTGCCAATATCGCGCCCTCTACAGCTTTATCTAAATCAGCATCTTCAAAGATAATCAGAGGTGCATTTCCACCGAGTTCAAGCGCAAGCTTTTTAATCGTTGGTGCGCATTGCTCCATCAACAAACGCCCCACAGGTGTTGAACCAGTAAAGGTGAGTTTTTTTACTTTTTCATGCGAGCTAAAGACCGAACCAATATCTGCAGAGTGACCTGTAACAATATTAATCACACCTTTAGGAAGGCCTGCTTGCTCAGCAAGTTTTGCAAGTGCCAATGCACAATAGGGGGTTTCATTCGCAGGTTTAATCACAATCGTACAACCTGCTGCAAGTGCAGGTGCAGCTTTACGTGTAATCATAGCCAACGGGAAATTCCATGGAGTAATTGCAGCGACCACCCCCACTGGTTCTTTAATCACCAAGAAGCGCTGGCCTGCATTAGTAGTTGGAATAACATCCCCATAAATACGTTTTCCCTCTTCTGCAAACCATTGAATAAATGAAGCTGCATATTTGACTTCACCCAACGCTTCAGCCAGAGGTTTACCTTGTTCAATGGTCATCAAACGTGCTAAATCATCAGCATTTTCTAAAATTAAACCATACCAAGCCAAGAGCAAATCTGCACGTACTTGGGCCGTTAACGCTTTCCAAGACTGTAATGATTCAGAAGCACTTTCAACAGCTTGTTCTGCCTCTGCTTTGCCCATATTTGGAACTGAACCAATCACTTGTGCATTTGCAGGATTGATTACCTCTATACGGTTTTGATCTTGGGCATCAAGCCAAATTCCATTAATAAACGCATTTTGTTGAAATAAATCGCTGTTTTTCAAGCCTAGCATTTGAATGTCCTCATTTTACCTAGAGCGTATCAGTCGAAACGACTTGTTTTAACTTTGATGAATGACTTTATTAGTAAAATAATTGTGACAATGTTGCAATGTACTTTAGGTATCTAGCAGTAATGTTTATAAAAGAATGAAAATTAATATGTATGGATTGATTGGCTCTAACCATTAAGAGTACTAATCTTTAAAACCTATTGAGATATCAGCCGCAGTATGACGAATGTATATGTAAGCTCAGAGATTACAACGAGGCATAAAAAAACCCGCGACATGCGCGGGTTTTTTGATCACTTAAATTCGAGAACGAATTACAAGCTGTAGTACATATCAAATTCAACTGGGTGAGTAGTCGTATTCAAACGACGAACTTCTTCAGTTTTAAGTTCGATATAAGCATCTAGCATATCTTTAGTGAACACACCACCTTTTAACAAGTAGTCATGATCAGCTTCAAGCGCTTCAAGTGCCATATCTAAGCTATGCGCAACTGTAGGAATTTTCGCTTCTTCTTCTGGCGGAAGATCATACAAGTTTTTATCAGCTGCTTCACCTGGATGAATCTTGTTTTGAATACCATCAATACCCGCCATTAACAATGCCGCAAAACCTAAGTACGGGTTCATCATCGGATCTGGGAAGCGTGCTTCAATACGCTTACCTTTCGGGCTAGATACGTATGGAATACGGATAGAAGCAGAACGGTTACGAGCTGAGTAAGCCAACATAATTGGTGCTTCGTAATGTGGCACTAAACGCTTGTACGAGTTTGTAGATGGATTGGTAATTGCATTCAATGAACGAGCATGTTTGATCACACCGCCAATGAAGTAAAGCGCCATTTCTGACAAGCCTGCATATTCATCACCCGCAAACAAGTTCTTGCCATCTTTAGAGATCGACATATGAACGTGCATACCAGAACCGTTATCACCCACCATTGGTTTAGGCATAAAGGTTGCAGTTTTCGCGTATTGGTGTGCAACATTCCAAACAGCATATTTGAACTGTTGAACTTCGTCCGCCTTACGAACCATGGTGTTGAAACTCACACCGATTTCTAACTGGCAAGATGCAACTTCGTGGTGATGTACTTCTACACGACCTGGACCCATGATGCTTTCAATTTTTGCACACATTTCTGCACGCATATCTTGTGAAGAATCTACTGGTGGAACTGGGAAATAACCACCTTTCACACGTGGACGATGGCCTGAATTACCAGCTTCATAGTCTTTACCTGTAGACCAAGCAGCTTCTTCAGCGATCAATGTATGGCGTGCGCCAGACATATCGATATCCCATTTTACTTCGTCAAATACGAAGAACTCTGGTTCAGGACCAAAGAATGCAGTATCACCTATTCCTGTAGACTTTAAATATTCTTCTGCACGGCGAGCAATTGAACGTGGATCACGTTCATATCCTTGACCTGTAGATGGTTCAATCACATCACAAGTTACAACGATAGTTGCTTCAGCAAAAAATGGGTCAAGGAAACAGGTGTCTGCATCTGGACGTAAAATCATGTCCGACGCTTCAATGCCTTTCCAACCTGCAATTGAAGAACCATCAAACATTTTACCGTCTTCAAATGTATCTTCGTCAATCGTATCTGCTGGGTAAGTTACGTGTTGTTCTTTACCCTTAGTATCAGTAAAGCGAAAATCGACCCATTTTGCGCCACTTTCTTGGATGAGTTGAAGGACCTTGTTCGCCATGCTCATTTTGCTCCGATGATTTTTTGTTGCACCTGTGAAGTGCGTGTTAGTAGTTGGTATCTATTAAGCAATTCTCGTACCAACTTTAAAAAACAAAGATAAAATATTGAATTCTTAATCAGAATTGAAGATTTAAGCGCTTTGCTTTGAGGCTATTATACTGTCTGAAAATGTAAATGCACCATATTCAAACACTCTTGATTACTTTTACTTTAAAAGCATTCATTAATGTACCAAAATAGTGCGAAATTTGTTTTCAAAAGATGAAAACTATTATTCTGAATGACTTACTTTATCTCTCTTTGATAGGCTTTTAATGACGCTATAAAAACAAAAAAACTTTATATTTAGCTATGATTTTGTTCATAAATATACAATAAACACAACTCAGTTAAACCAAAAATTTCTTTAAATATTTTTTAATTTTTGACTGATTTTAAATATCAATTTATTATGCTTTTGCATAGATCAAAACAAAGTACTCTGCCTCATTAGTGATCATTTTAAATTTTAATTTTCAACTGCATTATTTTACTTCAAACTCATATCAAATTTTCAAACATAAAAAACTAACTTATCTTTAATTTATAATGTATTCCAAAATTAAACAGAAAACTTATTTTCTCAATTCATTAAAAGCCCTGTATTTTTTAAAGTTATTTCTTTCTTCAAATTCCATCCTTTATTTTCATGTAAACAATTCAAAATAGACTCTAAATCAATCGGTTTATGCTTTAAGCAATATTCTTTTAAGATCTTTATCATAGAAATAGTTCAGCAGAAAATGCTGATTTTTTGCTATGATTATGACCACTCTATATTTTGAAATGTTTTAAGCATATTCTTTAACGAAAAAAATGCTGAGAACTTTAAAATAATGGATATTCTTGAACAATTCAAAGCACATATATGTGCATAATTTTCAATAGGTTAGCTCATGCTTCTAATGATCGACAATTATGATTCTTTTACTTATAACATCGTCCAATATTTTGGCGAGTTAAATCAAGAGGTAAAAGTAGTCCGTAATGATGCCGTGACTTTGGAAGAAATTGAACGATGGCAACCTCAATATTTGGTGATTGGTCCTGGTCCTTGTTCACCAAGTGAAGCTGGTATATCTATTCCAACCATTCAACATTTCGCAGGCAAAATTCCATTGCTGGGCGTATGTTTAGGGCATCAAGCGATTGGACAAGCATTCGGTGGGGATATTATTCGTGCAAAAACCGTGATGCACGGTCGTTTATCGGATATGTATCACAGCAATACTGGCATCTTCAGCAACTTACCTTCTCCTTTTTCGGCTACGCGCTATCATTCACTGGTGATTGATCAAGCGACTGTACCCGACTGCCTAGAAGTCACCTGCTGGACCAATCAAACTGATGGAAAGATGGAAGAAATTATGGGTGTGAAGCATAAGACATTAGCTGTCGAAGGCGTGCAGTTTCATCCAGAATCTATTTTGAGCCAACATGGTCATCAAATTTTCCGGAACTTCCTTGAAATTTATGCAGAATGAGCGTAACGAAAATAATGAATATTCAACAAGCTTTAAATAATATTACCAAACAAATTCATTTGACTCAGACACAAATGGAAGATGTCATGCGTGCAATCATGTCAGGGGAAGCTACCGATGCTCAAATCGGTGCACTGATGATGGGCTTACGCTTAAAAGGTGAAAGCATTGATGAAATAACCGCTGCCGCACGAGTGATGCGTGAATTTGCGATCAAAATTGATGTCAGTGATATTCCTCATTTGGTTGATATTGTTGGTACAGGCGGTGACGGTCAAAATCTATTTAATGTTTCCACAGCCTCTTCTTTTGTTATTGCTGCAGCGGGTGCAACCATTGCCAAACATGGCAATCGTGGTGTTTCTTCGAAATCAGGTTCATCGGATTTACTTGAAAAAGCAGGTATTAATCTTGATTTAAATATGCAACAAACTGAACGCTGTATTCGTGAAGTCGGTATTGGTTTTCTATTTGCTCCAAATCATCACAAAGCGATGAAATATGCGGTAGGCCCACGTAAAGAGTTGGGTATTCGTAGCATTTTTAATTTACTTGGCCCGCTTACGAATCCGGCTGGTGTAAATCGTTTTGTCTTAGGTGTATTTTCAAATGAACTCTGTCGTCCTATTGCAGAAGTCATGAAACAGCTCGGGGCTGAGCACGTCATGGTGGTGCATTCCAAAGATGGTTTAGATGAAATTAGCCTTGCTTCTTCAACCTATGTGGCCGAGTTAAAACAGGGTGAAATCACAGAGTGGATGATTAATCCTGAAGAGGTTGATATTGAGTCTCAAACATTGACAGGTTTAATGGTTGAGGATTCTGCTGAAAGTTTAGCGCTTATTAAAGATGCTTTGGGTCGAAAAAAATCAGCAAAAGGTGAAAAAGCCGCCAATATGATTGCTTTAAATGCAGGTGCTGGTATTTATGTCTCGGGCTTAACCACAAGCTATAAACAGGGTGTAGCGCTCGCACACGACATTATTTATGGCGGACAAGCTTTGGAAAAAATGGCTATTTTGTCTGAATTTACCAAAACCTTAAAAGAATATGAAGCTTAAAGCTCTACAGGAAATAATGTCATGTTAGATATATCAAATACCATTTTAGGTAAAATTGTTGACCGTAAACAGATAGAATTTGCTGCACGTTTAAAACAACACAGCTTAAAAGATGTAGAAGAATTGGCGCAAGCTGCGACACCTGTGCGTGGCTTCACAAAAAGCTTGCTCGGCAAAAAACCCGGTGTGATTGCTGAAATTAAAAAGGCTTCACCCTCAAAAGGGATTATTCGTGAAAACTTTAATCCTGCTGAAATTGCACAACAATATGAACAAGCAGGTGCTGCATGTTTATCAGTACTGACGGATATCGATTTTTTCCAAGGTGCAGATGAAAATATTGCTCTTGCACGAAATCACTGCGACCTACCCGCGTTACGTAAGGATTTTTTAATTGACCCATATGGGGTGATTGAAGCACGTGCGTTACATGCCGATTGTATTCTTTTAATTGTGGCTTGTTTATCAGATCAGCAATTAGAAGAAATGTCGAAAACTGCTTTTGAGTATAATTTGGATGTACTGGTTGAAGTGCATGATGAAAATGAACTTGAACGTGCATTAAGACTTTCAGAGCGTTGCTTATTGGGTGTAAATAACCGTAATTTAAAAACCTTTGATGTCGATTTAAATACATCTATTCGTTTAAAAAAATTACTTGAGCCTTCACGCTTACTGATCACTGAAAGTGGTATAGCGACACCAACTGATGTCGATATGATGCAAGCAAATGATATTCACGCTTTCCTTGTGGGTGAAAGTTTTATGAAACAGCCTCGACCAGATCATGCATTTACTGCATTATTTGGACAGCCAAAAACGGTTTAAATAATTAAGATTATGAGTAAACACGATTCTTCGCTCTCTAAAGCTCAGTTTGATTTACTGAACGCATTTAAAAAGCAAATCACCTCTCCGCATTCAACTGCGATTGCCAAACAACCTGAGCATAAAGTTCAGGTTGAACCAGCACCAGAAGATGATGAGGCATTGTTCAAAAAATCTATGCACGGTGTCAAAAAAATGGACACCAGTAATATTGCAAAGATTGAAAAAGACAAGAAAAAAAAATTGGACAGCCAAACGCTGGCTAAGCGTGCATCCGCAATAGGTCCAATGCAAACGGACAATGCAGAACTTTCAGATACTCAAGCCATGCTGAATCCAGTGGCCAGTCAAGCGACTTTAAGCTATCGGATTGCTACACTGCAACACAAAGTGTTTGAAGATTTAAAAGCAGGCAACTTACGTTGGTTTGAAGCAGTAGATCTACATGGGTGTACAGTTGAAGACGCACGAATGGCTGTTTTACAAATTATTCAAATGGCAAAAGATGAAAATCAAAATGTGATTAAAATTGTGCATGGTAAGGGACCAGAAGCCATTTTAAAAACCTATGTCAATGGTTGGCTTCGTCAACACCGAGATGTTTTAGCATTTGTCAGTGCACCAGAAAAACAAGGTGGTACAGGTGCAGTTTTAGTTTTACTCAAACGAAGTGAAAAGAATCCTAAATTTAAATAGTGATTGGTTTTTTTCACCAAAACAGGGCATTGTAATGGTTTTCTGATACAATGCCGTCCTTGTTCAATATCAGTGTAAGTGAACACGTCTTATGTCTATGCAGCAATCCTACACCAACATTTTAACTGCCGTTGGTGAAGATCTTAATCGTCCTGGTCTAAAAGATACGCCAATGCGTGCTGCTAAAGCTTTTTCCTATCTAACGTCTGGATATAGCAAGACTTTGGAAGAAGTGACCAATAATGCAGTCTTCCCTTCTGATAACCGTGAAATGGTTTTGGTCAAAAATATTGAATTTTATTCATTATGCGAACACCATTTATTGCCTTTTTATGGTCGTGTACATATCGGTTATTTGCCTGAAGGCAATGTATTGGGTTTGTCAAAATTTGCCCGTATTACAGAAATGTTTGCGCGTCGTTTGCAAATTCAAGAAAATCTAACCCAACAAATTGCTGAAGCTGTGGCTGAAGTCACCCAAGCACGTGGTGTTGCCGTGATGATTGATTCTGCGCATATGTGCATGATGATGCGTGGTGTGGGTAAACAAGAATCAACCACTCGTACAGTGTCATTTATTGGTGATTTTAAAACCAATAAAGAAGAACGCCGTGAATTTTTAAGTGCTTTGCCTGAAAATTTCTAATCGGATGAATCCTTAAATTCACATGTTAACAGCTCCGAATATTCGGAGCTTTTTTTGTCCTTCTACCTTTTCTATTTTCTTATTGTTCTCTCTACATGTGGCTTAATGACCGTATTGAAGGTCTCTTAAAGCTTCAAATTCTGCTGAAGTTAAGTAAGAGCTTTGTGATAGCATGTAATCTTTATTATTTAACTATTTTATAAATACAATAATATCAAAAATTTAGATACTTAAACTTTACATTGAAAGAATTAGAAACACAGGATTCAAAAATTTTAGTGTTTAAGCCTATACAGTAACTAGTCTAGATTTAATCAATCGCTTGATTCTTACATTAAAGTATATAAGGAATTTCACCCATGGCAACTACAAAGAAAAAAGATGCAGCAGCAGCAACTCCAGATAAAGAACTAAAGTCCAAAACTTCAGTTAAAAAAACCAATGCTCAGGACACTAAAAGCTCAAAAGCGGAATCTAAAAGTAAGAATGCCAAAGGCAAAGACACTCAGTCTAAAACGAAAACTCAATCTAAAACCAAGACCAAAGACTCAAAAGCGAAAGACACAAAGAGTAAAGATTTAACGTCCAAGGCTAAAGACACTCAAGCCAAGGATTTAAAAACTAAAGATAAAGACACTAAAACGAAAAGTGCCAAGACCAAGGATCAGAAGGATAAGCAGAGTAAAACCAAAGACTCTACTTCAAAGTCTAGTTCTTCGTCTTCTAAATCCAAAGATTCCAAATCAAAGGATAAACCAAGCAAAGAGAAATCAAAAAAAACGGCATCTAAGAAATAAAACTGAAGGATGGTGTTCTTTAAGCCCTGATTTAAGATCAGGGCTTAATTTTATTTAAATGAAAAATACAGTGAGTTCTATCATTCTCACTATTTTCAAAAAAACTAAACGACTAAAATAGCCAATCAATAAAACCTATGATTTTTAAATTCCTTATTTTCTATCATCATACCGTTCAAACTAAAAAAAGTGTACATAGCCTAAACTGGTTTTAGTCCAGTCTTTATGTGCTTGTTGCTGGAATTGCCAATTTAAACGGATTGCATTTTGATTATTCAATACATACTGTATTTGAGTATTCAATTTAAATTGCCATTGATGGCTGTCATGCCAATAAGGCAGTTCCACTTGTACCAAACTATTGATTTGATCTGTCCAAATATTTTGGCAACCGAAGGTCGGCCCTAAACCCATTCGCCAACCTTTATCTAGCACTTTACCCATTTGTAGATGATTCTGTATTTGGGCATAACATACATGTTCACGCTGTTGATCAGCAGCGCTATAGCCCATTTGTAGATTTAAATTGGCAACCCCATGTTGCTCATCTTCACTAAATTGTCCATTTTGGTTTAAAGCTTCTTGCTGCCAGCCAAAATTAAAGCCCCAACTCAGTGGCGTTTTAAAGGGTGTGATGGGATTGTAAGAGTTAACTGCAAGAAAATCGAAATGCTCTAATTTAAATTCGTCTTCACGATATTGAATTGCACCCTCCCAAAATAATAATTGTGTTCCTGTACGAAAGCCACCCTGTGGATCAAGCAAGTCATGATAAGCCTGACGATGCTCTATTTCGATCATTTTTCGACCTTGCACTTCTCCCATATTTACAGAAAAATGGCGTGCATCATGCGCTTGGGTTGGATCTACTTTCGGTTGAATTGGCGGTTGGCGTTGTTTTTCCAGCTCAATTTGACTGCGTAAACTCAGTAATTGCCGTAAACGAGGTTGTGCAACACTGGCTTCAACGTGACGTCCTGTGAATTGTAAATACAAATCGTCATAGGCCATTTCTAAAATTTTAGCTCGATCTAATTCCGAATATTTTTGCAATAGAATAGGCATCTGATCTACGTCAACAAAAACCAAGGTATGCGCCACTTTTGCCAAAGAGCGACCATGTTGTCTTGCTTGTGACAACAATTGAGTTTCCAAAGCAGGTCGATACACTGTTTCTTTAACTAAACCTTCCTGTTCAATCGCTTTAATGGTTTCTACAGGAATTGCAGCAACTTTAAATTGTTTTTTTAAATTGAGCGTAGGACGGACCAAATCAATTAATCCCAATAAGCGGTAAGCACAATTATCACTAACGAAATAATAAGGAAAATTTACATGTTTCATTTCCCAGATATGTTCAACCAAAAATCGGGTTTCTTTTGGACTTAAATTTAATTCATATTCCCATAAATCGCGACTTTCTAAATCTCCATATTCTTTGACTTTACGATAGTATGGCATGAGTGAATATTCACCTGGGTACTGTCCTGTTAAACCATTCCACGCAAAAGACCAACCGTCCGCCTCTGTTACGGTTGCTGCATAATTTACTGCATAAGAGACTAGATTCAGTTGTTTTTGGTCTTTAGGATCTAGGCGCAATAACGTATGCCCAAACATAGAGCTTGGATTTCCCATAAAGTCTGTTGCATAAATCAGGGTCGCTTTATAGGGTTTAATTTGCCCCATCCAATCATCCAATTCTGGGCAGTCCACCTGAGCCAGTGCCTGTTTTGGAATATTCAGCTGCTGCATTAACCATTGACTTCGAGCTGGAAAACGACAACGGACGGATTGATTTGGCACCGCTGTTTCAAACAAAGCTTGAATATTGGCTTGTAATTCTTGTTTTAAATTGGTTTTTCCTTCAGGTGCAATAAAATAGCCTGAATATGTCACTTCACTGTGATTTTTTTCGTCGGCATACATCAGCCTTTGCCAAGTCACATCTTGATCTAGTTTATGCTGTTCAGCACGTTCTAAATAAAATTGAGCACTTTGTGCGGGAGTTGCTGAATAGGCAACAGTGGAAGAAATTAAAGCAAAAAATAACGCGATTAGTTTCATGTAAATCTTATATTTATCATGCAGAAAAAGTGAGAAAAACCCCATCAATGTGACAGGGTTTTTAATAAAAAATTATACGTAGGCTTTAAGCACAGCATCTTGTGCCATGACCGCTTGTAAAGAGGCTAAAACTTGTAAAGAGTCTTGGTGATCTGCTGAATAAATTTCAGAGAAATTTTGTTTAGATACCGCAAAGAATCGTGCTTTATCTTCAGATTTAATGTTCAGTAATTCAGCCAAAACATTGAGGCTTTCACCTTGACCCACCGCCATGTCACGTGCCAAAGATTCAGCATTTTCATTGGTAAATGTCACGGCTTGAGCCGTAACAGTACCGGTGCCGCTACAGCCAAGTGTACCAAACGTAATACCGAATAATTGATTTGCAAAAAGTCCATTGGTGGTCGCAGCAAGAATTTTAGGCACTTTACCAGACTGACCTGCCCACACTTGAGAACCAATACCACAGCCAACATCTCGATCTGCAAATGCAGCGCTAGAACCGAGTGCGACGACTGCAACTAAAGCTAATTTTTTTAACATGGCTATACTCCAGAGTTTATTATCCGTGTGTTTTTTAATTATTCACTATTGTGTAATTTTTATTACACTGCTTAAAGATAACGACATCTGGTGCATAACGCAAAACAATTTATATTAAAGTTATCTAGGCCTTATTTTATGATTTCAAATCATTATTTTTTAGCGTCCAGTTTCCATTTTGAGTTCGATTGCCTAAAATTTTCAACACCAATACTAAGCTTAAAATAAGGAGTAAATACCACGAACCCAGTTTTCCCCAACCCACCATATGCCAAGCATCCACTTGACTGGGGTAAAGCCAAATCTGATAAAATGTACTGATATTTTCTGCAATCCAAATGATAAATGCCAAAATACCCAATATTGGTAAAACAGGGAGTTTGATGTCATGCTGTTGTAATCTAAAGTAAATTTTAGTTTTCCAAAAAATAATAATGCTCCATACAAACAGCAAAACACGCACATCTGGAATAAAAAATTTACTCATAAAATTAAGATAGGAGAATACAGCCAAACATATCATATTTAAAAAACTGGGTAATTTTTCAAATGAAACCTGATAAAGCTTTAAGGATCGTGCAAAAAAACTTCCCACCGCTGAATACATAAATCCTGCAAATAAGGGCACAGTCATGATTTTTAATACAGCAGGTTGTGGATATTGCCATGAAGCAATGTTCGGATGAGTCAGAAAAATTTCCATCACCATCGCCATAATATGAAACAAAGCGATGACCTTGGCTTCAGCCCAAGACTCCAATTTTAAATAAATAAGACAAACTTGAATGCTAAGCGCGTAAAACAATAAATAGTCATAACGAAAAAAGCCGTAAAATTCTTGCCCCCCCATAGGTGCAGTTAGTGCAAAAGCGATGAGCAGTAAAATTCCAAATAAGGCAGCCGAAGCTGCCTTAAATGAAAATTCAAAACATGATTTAAAAATGTTAATCACGGTGTAGCCCTAAAGATGAATTGATACACACATTCTTAAAAATATTTGGCACTATATTCGTGCACAGTATCAATAAACGCTTTAGGATTTGCAGGATCGACCCACTGGGTAATTCCATGCCCCAAGTTAGCGATATATCCTGTTTTCTCACCATTGGCATAGGCATCATCCAGCATGGCTTTGGTGGCTTTAGCAATGGAGGCAGGTGTTCCATACAAAGTGGCAGGATCTAAATTACCTTGAATTGCCGCCCGACCATTTACGGTTTGACGTGCAACATTAAGCGGTGTAGTCCAGTCTAAACCAAAGGCATCCGCACCCGTCGCAATCATCGGTTCTAACCACTGCCCGCCACCTTTGGTAAATAAAATAACGGGAACTTTGCGACCTTCATGTTCACGTTTTAAACCAGCAACAATTTTCTGCATATAATTGAGGGAAAATTCGATGTATTCACGGTGGGCAAGTGCTCCTCCCCAACTGTCAAAAATCTGTACTGCTTGTGCGCCCGCTTCAATTTGTGCATTTAAATAATCAATAACTGCTATAGCTAAACGATCAAGCAAAGCATGTAAAACTTCAGGCTGCGCATACATCATATTTTTAGTGTAGCGAAAATCTTTACTCGAACCACCCTCAATCATATAAGTAGCCAGTGTCCAAGGACTACCAGAAAATCCAATCAACGGAACCTGTCCACCCAAGGCCGAACGAATAGTCGTCACGGCATTCATGACATAATCTAAATCAGATTTCGCATTAAAATTAGGTAAATTGACGACATCGTGTTCTGTACGAATGGTCTTATGAAATTTGGGGCCTTCTCCAGCTTCAAAATATAAACCTAAGCCCAAAGCATCAGGAATGGTTAAAATATCTGAAAATAGAATGGCAGCATCTAGATCATAACGGCGTAAAGGTTGCAGAGTAACTTCACAAGCAAAATCATTATTTTTACATAAAGACAGAAAATCCCCTGCTTGGGCTCGCATTGCACGATATTCTGGCAAATAACGTCCTGCTTGACGCATCATCCAAACTGGTGTGGTATCTACTGGCTCGCGTAATAAGGCCCGTAGAAAACGATCATTTTTTAGCGCCGTCATTTACTTCCCATCTCATTTTAAATCTCTGGCCCATCATAGCAAAAAGGCTGCATATTTAATAACTTCTCGCGTATTTAAAACGTTATACAGTTCCTTCTAAAATCAGTTTTAAACAAAACAACTACTGCATCTCCTCATTTTTTCTGCAATACTTATGTTGTTTTATCACCATGTTAATGAATAATTCTTAAGGTTGAATCACATGTTCGTTCGCACATTACTCGCTATGAGTTTAAGTTGTATTTTTGCGGGTACAGCATTTGCCGCATCCACTGCTGAACAACCCTTGAATCTTACTAAGATTACAGATACTGCAGTGCAAGATCCTATTGATCCACTTGCCACTGAAGCAGCCTCAAGTGCTAAAACCACGGGTGAAAGCCAAATTACACAACAAGAACAGCAAGACTTGAATAAGGCCTCAAAAACTTTACAAGATTTTGAGAACGCTGAAGACAATAGTGCGGCTATTGGCACAGCTTCAACATCAGCGACACCAACCACTACAGCAGTAAAAAGCACAAATACTGGTGCGGCTAAAGCCGCATGGACGCTTGATGGCATCAACAATGCTGAATGGTATGAAGACATTGGAAAAGGGCAATTTCCAGCTTATGCACGTGCGCATGTCATGTTAAATAATGCCCATGCTTCTCCAGGTGCGATTGATGGTTCAAGCGGTAAAAATACGCTTAAGGCAATTGCTTCATTCCAACAAATGAACGGTTTAAAACCAACAGGTACATTAACCCAAGAAACTTGGGATGCACTTCTTGCTAAGCAAGGATCTAAACCAGCATTTGTTGAATATACGATCACTGAAGCAGATCTGAAAGGCCCGTATGCTGCCTCTATTCCACACGATTACGCGTTACAGGCTAAAATGAAAGGCTTGTATTACACACGTGTGACTGAGATGCTCAGTGAAAAGTTCCACATGGATGAAGACTTTTTGAAAAAGTTAAATCCAAAAGCAACGTTCAAAAAAGCCGGTGAGAAACTGGTCGTAGCCAATATTCGTAATGAAGTTCCTGAAGATATTCATCTCATTGTGGCGCACAAAGGTGCAAAACAACTGTATTTGTTTAACAGTCGCAACCAAATGATTGGCTCATTCCCTGCCACTATTGGTAGTTCTGACACGCCCTCTCCAACAGGAACCTATAAGGTAACGGGTGTCGCGCCAAACCCATGGTATAGCTATTCTCCAAGTAATTTTGTTCAAGGTAAAAATACTAAACCATTGTCTTTACCACCTGGCCCGAATGGCCCTGTAGGTAATATCTGGATTGGATTAAGCAAAAAATCATTTGGTATTCATGGTACGCCAAATCCTTCAGCCATTTCTAAAACAGCATCGCATGGTTGTATTCGTTTAACCAACTGGGATGCCAACGATTTAGGCAAAAAAGTTAAATCAGGCGTGACCGTCAAGTTCTTGGAATAATCTGAACTGAGTACTTTAAGCCTAGTAAAACAGCCTGCATAAATGCAGGCTGTTTTACTTTTAACAATGAACATGGTTCTTTGATACGTTGCATTAATAGAATGATTTGTTGCTTTTAATCTATTTTTAAATAAAAACAACAATCTTAAAATGGCTCTATAGTGAAATAAATATAAGGAATCTCCATGAACGCTTTTATCCATCGCAGTGAAAAACGAGGTCATGTCAATATCGACTGGCTTGACTCAAAACATAGCTTTTCATTTGGTAGTTGGTATGATCCTAATTATATGGGCGTGAGTGTACTTCGGGTCATTAATGACGATCGGATTGCAGCCCAAAATGGCTTTGGCACACATGCGCACGATAATATGGAAATTTTGACCTGTGTATTAGACGGAACGATTTCACATCGCGATAGCATGGGCAATGAAGGTCATATTCCTGCAGGTGAATGGCAATTAATGAGTGCCGGAACAGGCGTAAAACACAGTGAAATCAATAATAGTGATGTTCCTGTTCATTTATTGCAAATCTGGATTCATCCCGATGTACGTAATGCTGAACCCAATTATCAGCAAGTCAAATGTGATCCTCAGGAACAACCCAATCAATGGCATGTAATTGCAGGACCCAATCCCAATGCGCTGATGCATATTCGTCAACAAGCTGAAGTTAAAAGTGCAGTGATTGAGAAAGGACAGGCTTTAGCTGTAGAAATGACTCAAGCGCTTAATTATGTGCATTTGATCTCAGGTTCAATCCAGATTGCAGAACATATCTTGTCGGCTGGTGATGCAATTGCTTTTGAAGATGCTGCTCAAATTGAAGCACTTGAAGACAGTCAAATGATTTGGTTTGATTTACCCAAAGCTTAAGATAAATTCGACAAGAATTCACTCTGTTGATTAAGCCTCATTTTCAAATGAGGCTTTTTTGTTTTAACAGAACGAAAATGATTAGATTATTTATTTTTATCAATTTTTAATAAAAGTACAAATCTGATATTCACCCTGCTCTAAAAAATTAATTCACTAAAAAATGGATAAAGATTAGGAGAATTCGGATAGCTACTCAAGCTGAATTTCGGTTCAATGGGGGAATACCCTAATGGACTAGAGGATTAAAACCATGACCTCACGCAGCATTACTGAATGGCAAGATTTTATTAAAAATTGTATCGATTTTCGTCCACATGACGGTGTTTATCGTATTGCCCGTGACATGTTCACTGAAACTGAATTATTTGATTTAGAGATGGAACAAATTTTCGAAAAAGTCTGGATTTATGCTTGTCACGAAAGTGAAATTCCGAAAAACAATGATTTTGTCACTGTTCAAATTGGCCGTCAACCAATCATCGTAAGCCGTGATAATAATGGCAAACTTCATGCGATGGTCAATGCCTGTGAGCACCGTGGTGCAACCTTAACGCGTGTTAGCAAAGGGAATCAAGCCACATTCACCTGCCCGTTCCATGCATGGACCTATAAATCTGATGGCCGTCTGATCAAAGTCAAAGCACCAGGTGAATATTGTGAACACTTTGATAAAACGACGCGTGGTCTTAAACAAGGTCGTATCGCCAGCTACCGTGGTTTCGTGTTTGTAAGCTTAGATAGTCAAGCTACAGATTCTTTAGAAGATTTCTTGGGCGATGCAAAAGTCTTCCTTGATTTGATGGTTGATCAGTCTCCAACAGGTGAACTTGAAGTATTACAAGGTAAATCTGCTTATACCTTTGCAGGAAACTGGAAACTCCAAAACGAAAATGGTTTAGACGGTTACCACGTGAGCACAGTGCACTATAACTACGTGTCTACGGTTCAGCATCGTCATCAAGTCAATATCGACAAAGGCGCAGACCTTGACACACTAGATTACAGTAAATTAGGTGCTGGCGATTCCGCAACAGATGATGGCTGGTTCAGCTTTAAAAATGGTCATAGTGTTTTATTCAGTGATATGCCAAACCCAACGGTTCGTCCGGGTTATAGCACGGTCATGCCCTACCTTTTAGAAAAATACGGGGAAAAACGTGCGGAATGGGCCATGCACCGTTTAAGAAACTTGAACTTATACCCTAGTCTGTTTTTTATGGATCAAATTAGCTCGCAATTACGTATTATCCGTCCCGTTGCTTGGAATAAAACAGAAGTGATTAGCCAGTGTATTGGGGTAAAAGGCGAATCTGCAGAAGCACGTCGTAATCGTATTCGTCAGTTCGAAGATTTCTTTAATGTATCGGGCTTAGGTACACCAGATGATTTGGTTGAATTCCGTGAGCAACAGAAAGGTTTCCAAGCACGTCTTGAACGTTGGAGCGATATTTCACGAGGTCATCATACTTGGGAATATGGAAGCACTAAAAATGCCCAGAATTTAGATATTAAACCTGTGATTACTGGACGTGAATTTACCCATGAAGGCTTATATGTCAATCAACATGGTCAATGGCAACGTTTAATGCTGAATGGCTTAAGCAAAAAAGCCTTAAAAATGCAAGATGTGACTTTCGAGCAACACACGGCTTTGTTGCACAAAGATTTGAAATGCAAAGCGCCCCTAATTGAGCCAAATTTAAGGCGTAACTTGGGTAAGTGGTCGACCTAATTCCGTAAATCTGTTAAGGACTGCTACACGTGCATGGATCTCATTCACTTGGCTATCAAAACTCCTTGCACTGAGTTTATCTCCTAATAATTTGATGCAATGCATCTTAGTTTCAACCAAACTTCGCCGATGATAGCCTGACCATTTTTTCCATAGTGTCCTGCCTAAACGTTTAATTGTTCGAAGTAATTCATTTCGCTCTAGCGAGCTACTCTTTGTATCTTTCCATGGTTTCGCATTTTTTCTAGGTGGAATCACCGCATGCGCTTGCCGATCTGCAATGACCTGACGGCATTGCTTGGTGTCATAAGCTCCATCGGTATAAACAGAGTTAATCCGCTCATCTTGTGGAATCTGATTAAGTAAATCACCAAGCACCTGTGAATCACTGACATTATTGGTTGTAAGCTGAACTGCTCGTATTTGCAGGGTTTTAGCATCTATACCAATATGAAGTTTACGCCATTGGCGACGATATTCAGGTCCATGTTTCTTGCGTTTCCATTCGCCCTCACCTAGAAACTTCATGCCTGTAGAGTCTATGAGTAGATGCAGCCCATCGCTACTTTTTTGGTAGCTGATTGCAATATCAATATGCTTTTGTCTTCTACAAAGCGTACTGTACGAATATCACTGATATTCGGGGCTGCTCAGCCACGAAGTTTAATCAGACTTTGCACAAAGCCAGTGACCATACGTAAAGACAGACGGAATAAGGATTTAATCATTAAGCAGCATTGGATGGCTGCGTCGGAGTATGTTTGATTTCGCCCTTGTTTGCCTTTTGATGGAGCATACCATTGCGTAGCAGGATCAAACCAAATGGCAATATTTCCGCGACTCATGAGTGCTCGGTTATATGCGGGCCAATTGGTTGTGCGGTAGATTTTGTGTGTAGGCTTCTTCATTTGAAAATTATATCGCTGAAAAACCCTTTACAGATAGGTTTGTGCAACAAAGCCGATACGTGCCCATAAGAATCAAAGACCTTTCCGATAGTAGGTCGCAACTCCCATTGCTTACTATTATCTTCCTGCCATAAATGACTGTAATAAGATGGATATCTAATCTTTTTTAATTCATTCGTAAAAATTTTTATTTTATGAAAACTAAATTCATCACCTTTATTCTGCTTAAATCTTTGTCTTAATGCTTGATCTAAATTATAAAAATGAGTAACCCCATAAGTTGTATGCGTCATATCAAAGTAATGTCGATATTCGTGGATGGCTGCAGAATAAAGCTTTAAAGACTCCTCAAAATCACTTAATTCTGCATCATTCTTTAAGTGTCGCAAAAAACTTTTATCATCTACATTTAAAAATACAGAATAGTCTTCAAACCCAAAACTTCCTAATAAATCCGAGTCTGCAAGAATATAGTTACTATTTAACCCCAAAACCGTTCTCCAAAATATTATTTTATTTAGCTTACTACAGGCTTACGTTGCATAAACCCCAAAAACAACAAAGCCCCGATAATCGGGGCTAAGTCGTTGATATTTGGCGGAAGCGGTGAGATTCGAACTCACGGAGGGGGTAAACCCTCGTCGGTTTTCAAGACCGGTGCATTAAACCGCTCTGCCACGCTTCCATGTCGGCAAGAATACAGAGCTTTTCAATTTCTGACAAGAAAAAATTAGGTCTATCTGCTTTGACTGAATATTGTTTCACCAACTCTTTATAATTTAGCTGCTAATTCGGCCCCTTCACGAATAGCACGTTTGGCATCAAGTTCTGCTGCCAATTTTGCACCACCAATAATATGGTAATTGGCTAAAGTATTTTCACCTTCATTTGGCATAATATCTTTCACTGATTCTTGACCAGCACAAACCACAACAGTATCTACCCGTAAAAGTTGATCATAGCCATTGGTTTCAACCCACAAACCTTCATCTGTAACCGCTTTATACTGGACACCTCGTAACATTTTGACTGCATGTTTTTTTAATTGAGCACGATGCACCCAACCCGAAGTTTTACCTAGTCCTATCCCAAGAGCTGTCGTTTTACGTTGTAATAAATAAATTTCACGAACAGGATGCTCAACTTGTGCAGGTTGTAACCCACCTTCCGAAACATAATTTGGATTTGGATCAATTCCCCATTCGCGTTGCCAGTCATCCAATGGTTGTGGCTGCGGTTGATGTACAGGTTTCAATAAAAACTCAGATACATCAAAACCAATTCCACCCGCCCCAATCACTGCGACACGATTTCCAACGAAAGCTCCTCGTAAAACTTCTGCATAAGATAAAACTTGAGGTGCCTGACTACCTTCAATTTTTAAAGCACGCGGTACAACTCCTGTTGCAACAATCACCTCATCAAAACCTTCACGTTCAAGCTGTTCACGATTGACGCGGGTATTTAAGCGCAGCTCTACTCCTGTTTTTTCAATCTGAACCTTAAAATAGCGAATGGTTTCATGAAACTCCTCTTTACCTGGAACCACTTTGGCCAAGTTAAACTGCCCTCCAACCTCTCGAGCAGCTTCAAATAAAGTCACTTGATGACCACGGCTTGCAGCGACTGTTGCAGCTGACATACCCGCAACACCGCCGCCCACCACTGCAATTTTTTTCGGTGTTTTGGTTTTTATGTATACCAATTCAGTTTCGTAAGCTGCACGTGGATTGACCAAACATGTGGCACGTTGATTTTTAAAGGTATGATCTAAACAGGCTTGGTTACATGCTATACAGGTATTAATTTCATCCACACGATTGGTGGCTGTTTTGTTGACCCAAAATGCATCCGCCAAGAATGGACGTGCCATTTGCACCATATCTGCTTTACCCGCAGCTAAAATGGCTTCCGCAGTTTCTGGCATATTAATACGGTTTGAGGCAATGACCGGAATAGTGACATGCTTTTTCACTTCTGCTGTGTAATCTGCAAATGCGGCACGTGGTACAGAGGTTACAATAGTGGGAATACGTGCTTCATGCCAACCAATTCCTGTATTTAGCAAAGTAACACCCGCTTTCTCAAGGGCTTGTGCAATAGTGACAACCTCATCCATAGTGTTGCCATCATGGACCAAGTCAAGCATCGATAAACGGAAGCAAATAATAAATTTTTCACCGACTTTTTCACGAATTGCTTTGACAATGTCTACAGCAAAACGCATTCGATTTTGAATATCTCCACCCCATTGGTCATCACGTTGGTTCACATGACGGCTTAAAAACTGATTCAGTAAATAGCCTTCAGATCCCATAATTTCTACACCATCATAACCTGCCTTTTTCGCAATGCTGGCAGTGTTGGCATAATCTTCAATGGTCGAAACAATCTGTTTCTCACTCATCTGACGGGGTTTAAAAGGTGAAATCGGTGATTTAATGGGACTAGATGACACCACAAAAGGTTGATAACCATAACGACCTGCATGCAGAATTTGCATCAAGATTTTTGCGCCATGCTTATGTACGGCATGTGTCACTAAACGATGTGGTGCAACATCAGCGATATTACTCATGGTGCCGCCAGCAGGAAGCAACCAACCAGAACGGTTCGGTGAAATACCGCCAGTAATGATCAATCCAACTCCACCTTTTGCACGTTCCCCAAAATATGCCGCGAGTTTAGGATAATTATAAAAACGATCTTCTAAACCTGTGTGCATAGACCCCATCACAACACGGTTTTTAATGGTGGTAAAACCCAAATGAAGGGGTTTTAAAAGATTTGCATATGGAGTTGTCATGATAAATCCTTATTTCGTCGGCTTTGCAACTTGTTGCATACTACTCTACCGACTTTTTATATTTTGTTTATGGCTTTTTAAGCAATTTGTCAGCAAAGAATTGTCAATTTGACCCAAAAAAAAGTGTAGTTCTTTAAACTACACTTAAAATATGACATCTCATTGTTGTCCAGTTTAAATTATGATGATTTCCAGTTTTTTAATTTTGTTGTATGACCAATTCCAACGTTAAAACTGTTGGTCGGATCAAGTTTTTGATAATGATTTTTTAAAGCAGGTTTCGCAATATACAAATGCCCTACGTTATGTTCAGCTGGATATTCAGCACCTCGATGATCCAATAAGTGCCACATTTGATGCTCAATTTCGAGTGGATCAACGCCTTTTTTGACAATATAATCTTGATGAAAAACGTGACATAAGAAATGACCATAATAAAGTTTATGAATAATCAGCTTATCCATTGCTTTGGGCAGGGTTTCAACCCATTCATGGTCATTACGGCGTAAGGCAATATCCAGTGCCACAATGTCTTCTACTTCACTGCGATGTGTATCACGATAACGTATCGCAGCCCCCGCAACCGCGAAACGATGCAAAAAAGCTTTACGGCCTTCATCTTCATCACATAAAAAATAAGACCCTGTAGTATTTGCAGCAAAATATTGTGCCAGAAAATGTTGAACGCGTTCCACGTCCTGATTTTCAATGCGCAAAATCAAATGATGTTCATATAAATCACGAAATTCAGTCATCCGCTTAGGCAAATGATGGGGCAAAAATCGAGTCATCAGTTGTAAAAATTTATCTGACCAGCCTTTCATGTGTATTTTTTCTAAATAGCCATCGACTTTATCTTTCATAGCAAACGCAGCAGGCACTCTGGCCGTACCGAATTTTTCAATGAACATAAATGTATCTTTGCCGTATTCGGCACCAATGTCATACGCTACGCGATGAATATATTCACCCGCAATCGGTAAGCGTGGTAAATCCTTGAGTAAAAACCGCCGAATTGCGGTTAAGTCTTGTTGTGTGTTGGTTCCCACATAAAAAACTTGGCTTGGAATTTTCTCAAAGGTATCCAGTCGTACTGCAAATACACATATTTTACCTGCTGAGCCTGATGCTTCAAACAAACGTGAAGGATCAGCATTAAATCGTGCAGGACTATTTTCATCGATCTGTTTTACATCATGTGCATAACGTTGGTCAGAAGCACAACAACTTGAATTATTTTCAATATCAGACAGTTGATAATGCCTATTTTCAAGTTTAGATAAAATTTCTTCAGGTGTCCTGCCTAAATTCACCCCCAAATGATTTACCAATTCGAGTTGACCTACTTCATTTACTCGCGCATAGAGCGCCAGTTCAGTATATGCAGGCCCACGACGAACCAAAGCCCCACCCGAGTTATTGCAAATACCTCCTAAAACCGAGGCACCAATACAGGAAGAACCAATCACTGAATGAGGCTCACGATTAAAGACCGCCAGTTCTTTTTCCAATCTGTCTAAAGTCGCACCGGGCAAACAAATGACTTGCTGACCTTCGTTAATCACTTGAATACCTGCCAACCGACGTGTACTTAGTACCAATACAGGACGATCATAATCATCACCAAATGGTGTGGAACCTCCAGTTAAACCTGTATTGGCTGCTTGCATAATCACAATACAGTCTGCTTCGACTGCTGTTTGTAAAACTTGCCATTGTTCAAGCAAAGACCCTGGGACAACCACGGCTAAAACGCGTCCAGAACCGTAACGGCGCCCCTGACGATATAAACGTGTGTCATTCTCATCGGTCAGGACATGTGCTTTACCCACAATATTGATGAGTTTATCAATGGTTTGTTGTAAATCTGAGTGAGCTTGCATTTGATACCCTGCATATTTAGATTTTCTAGCTTTTTAATAAAATCTAATAACTAAAATAAGAAACCAACTTTCAAAATAAGAATGATTTGTCCAAATATCAGCTATCGCGATTAGCGGCATGGATGCCGCTGTTGAGCAGAGGAACAAGGACGTTCCTTCTGCTCAACAAAGGATTTTGTTACCTTGCGCAGTGCACTGCTCATCCTTCAAAAGTAAGACATTACCTACGCCAGAACATTAAATTCAAACCAACACCTTTGGTTGTAACAATTTATGAATAAATAAATTAGTCAGCTAACTCTCGATCCAATTTCACCAAACAATCAGAGTTAATATCCGAAATGGTTTTTGCACCTGTTAATGTCATCGCTACTCGCATTTCTTTTTCAATTAAATCCAAAAGATTGGATACACCCGCTCCACCTGCGGCACCTAAAGCATAAATAAATGCACGGCCCAGCATACAAGTATCTGCCCCCAGTGCCAGCATGCGCACCACATCTAGACCATTACGAATACCTGAATCTGCCAGAATTTTAATATCGCCTTTAACGGCCTCTGCAATTGGAGGTAACGCTCGGGCACTGGATAACACACCATCGAGCTGACGCCCACCATGGTTTGAAACGACAATACCATCGGCACCAAAACGTACTGCATCTTTGGCATCTTCAGGATCTAAAATCCCTTTGATCACCATTGGGCCATCCCAAAATTCACGAATCCACTCTAGATCTTTCCAAGAAATAGACGGATCAAAATTATTGCTTAACCATCCAATATAATCTTCTAAACCTGTCGGCTTACCCAAATATTTTGAAATATTGCCCAAATCATGTGGACGGCCATGTAAACCGACATCCCATGCCCATTGTGGATGCATCATCGATTGCAAATAACGACGCATAGCGGCATTGGGACCACTCATGCCGGAATGTGCATCACGATAACGCGCCCCAGGTACAGGCATATCCACAGTAAAAACCAACGTCGAGCAACCCGCAGCTTTCGCACGTTCTAAAGCATTTTTCATAAAGCCACGGTCGCGCAGCACATACAGTTGAAACCACATTGGGCGGTTGATTACAGGTGCAACTTCTTCGATTGGACAGACTGAGACAGTCGATAACGTAAAAGGAATACCTTTTTGATCTGCTGCGACAGCTGCTTGTACTTCGCCACGACGTGCATACATGCCCGTTAATCCGACTGGTGCTAAAGCAACTGGCATTGACAAAGTTTCATTAAAAAGCTGAGTTTCTAGACTTAAAGACGACATATCATTTAACACACGTTGTCTTAAAGCAATTTTGGATAAGTCTTCCACATTACGTTTAAGCGTATGTTCTGCATAAGCTCCTCCGTCAATGTAATGAAATAAAAACGGGGGTAAGCGACGCTTGGCAGCTTCACGATAATCATTCGCAGAAGAAATAATCATAATAGTTATATCCTGTTTAATCGACTCGCACGCTGACGACGGGCTTCTTCCTCATCAATCGAGCGTACTTGTTGCACTACAAACTCAATATGTCCACAGACTGCTTTTTGTGCAGCTTCTGGATCTCGGCGTTCAATTGCGGCCATCACCTGAAAGTGTTGATCATGCAGTTGATCAAAACGATGTGATTCTGAATAAACTTTTCGACGGCCTAGAACTACGTTAAATTGCAATAAATCAAAGAGACTACGCATCATCTGAATCAGCACCAAATTATGCGAAGCTTCAGCAATCGCAAGATGAAATTTAGCATCAGCCCTTGCTGCCTGATCGTCATCACCCAGTCCCTGAAAATAGGCAATTTGATCATAGCATTCACGAATATTTTTTAAGTCTTCTGACGTAGCACGCTCTGCCGCATACCAAGCCGTTCCACCTTCTAAAATTGTTCGTGCTTCCTGTACATCAAAACGATAAGCAGGATCTTGATCAATCAATAGACTGAGTGGCTGCACAATTTGATCTTGTGACCAATTGTTAGGAAGTTGCTGTAAAAAAGTACCTGCTCCGACTTTACTGAGCAAAATTCCCATACTGATCAGTTGCTGAATGGCTTCACGTAACGATGAACGCGAAACACCCAATTGTTCACATAATTTACGTTCGGCAGGCAAACGATCTCCAACCTGCATATTGTCTTGCTCAATCAATATGCGTAAGTTTTGTACTACTTTGTCAGAGACTTTCATGTGCCGAACCTCAATTGCGTGTTATGGAATCATCCATGGGAACACATATGCTTGTAAGGTAATGATGATACCCATCATTATGGTGAAAACGATACTGTGTTTCACAGTAAATCGAAATAAATCAGACTCTTTACCCACAAGTCCTACTGCTGCACAGGCAATTGCAATAGATTGTGGAGAAATCATTTTTCCTGTCACACCACCACTGGTATTAGCGGCCACCAATAACACTTCAGGTACACCGATTTGCTGTGCTGTAGTGGCTTGTAATGCAGCAAATAAAGCATTTGCAGAGGTATCAGAACCAGTCAGAAATACGCCAATCCAACCTAAAAATGGTGAGAAGAATGTAAAAGCTTGTCCAGTATGTGCCAGTGCCAAAGCCAACGTGGCAGACATGCCCGAATAATTGGCAATAAAGGCAAAAGCCAAGACCATTCCAATTGAATAAATGGGTACTTTTAATTCATTGATGGTTTCACCAAATGTCGTAACTGCGTCTTTTGGTTTCATTTTCAAGAAAATGATGGTAATCACTGCGGCGATAAAAATGGCTGTTCCCGTTGCAGAAAACCAATCAAATTTAAAAATTGCATCATAATCTTTAATTTCAGGTACTACAGGTGGCATTTTTTGTACCAACTGATGTAAATAAGGCACTTTGATTGAAATCACCAAATCGTGTAATGCGCCATCTTTAGTGAATAAATCTTTAAAAGGTTTCACACTCCAAATGGTCACCATGGCAGTTAAAATCATGAATGGAGACCAAGCTTTGGCAATTTGAGCAAGACTATATGTCTGTTGCTGACTGGCAACTAAACTTGCATCATCTTGGCCATCTTCCTGACTAAAACGGAAAATATGTTTGGGTTTCCAATATTTAAGCAAGATGGTTAAACTGACCAATGCTGCAATCGCAGCAGTAATATCTGGAAGTTCTGGACCCACGAAGTTAGACGTTAAATATTGTGCGATGGCAAAAGAACCACCACCCACCAAAATAGCCGGCCACGTTTCCTTAACCCCACGCCAACCATCCATAATGGCCATTATCCAAATTAAAACCACGGGCACCATAAACGGTAACTGACGACCCACCATCTGACTGATTTCCATGGTATCGACACCAGAAACCTGCCCTGCCACAATAATTGGAATGCCCATCGCCCCAAAAGCAACAGGTGCAGTATTCACAATTAAGCATAGGCCTGCAGCATATAAAGGTTTAAAGCCTAAACCCACCAATAACGCAGCAGTAATGGCAACAGGAGCACCGAAACCTGCGGCACCTTCAAGAAAGGTTCCAAAAGCAAAACCGACCAATAACATCTGTAAACGCTGATCTTCTGTAATGGATAAAATCGAAGAACGGATAACATTAAACTGTCCCGTTTTTACTGAAATTTTATATAAAAATACTGCACCAATAATGATCCACGCAATCGGCCATAAACCATATAGAAACCCATAGACCAAGGAAGCAAATGCCATGGTCGCTGGCATTTGATACGCAAATAGTGAAACCAAAAGTGCCAAAATAACGGTAATCGTTCCTGCCACGCTACCTTTAAGACGAAAGATAGCCAATGCAAGGAAGAAAAAAACAATCGGGATCATCGCAATTGCACTAGAAATCCAGATATTTCCCATAGGGTCATAAATTTGTTGCCAAGATTGAAGCATTGTCATCTCCTTGAAATGCTTATTTGTCCGCTACCAGCGGTCTGATGAATTATAGATTTTATTAAAATTGGTATGACCAATAAAACCTAAAATAATTAAAAACCTGCAAAAATACGATTAAATAATAAAATCAAGTGAATTAAAGATCAACAACTATCTAATTTAATTAAAATTGGTATGACCAATATTAAGGTCATTAAATAATGATTTCAGTCGTATTGGTTGAATGGAAAAATTCGTTGTTATTGTTTTTTAGCCAATTTTTAATAAAAAAAGACGTAAACACATTAGCTCTACAACTTTAGTCCAATCTCTCATTTTGGGTTCTTTTCTTTTTGATTTGCATTGCTTCATATAGCTTTTCCATCTTGCAATAATTTTATAGCGCAATCGATTGAAGATTGAAGATTGAAGATTGAAGATTGAAGATTGAAGATTGAAAAAAATACAGTCTGTAGAGTCTAAAAATCATTCAGTAGTTTTATTCTCCTATTCAGTTTCAGACAGCATTTTTAAATTACATTTCAGGCTATTTAAAACCGCTCAAAAAAGCCTTTTCATCTGATGTACGGCAGCGATCCATTCCCTTTAAAATTAAACATATTTTTTTGTTTGTCTATTTTTACGAAAAAAAATCTGACTAAAAGTGCTATCATTGAAGCAACTATAGATTCTCCTTGGCTACCCATTTATCGTGGTGCCTATTTTATATCGTTAGGACTAACAATGACTGATAATGCAACGATCTTGCAGAATGTACCCGTAGGTAAAAAAGTTGGGATTGCCTTTTCTGGTGGCCTCGATACTTCAGCGGCGCTATTGTGGATGAAACAAAAAGGGGCTGAGCCTTATGCGTACACCGCAAATTTAGGTCAGCCAGATGAAGATGATTATGATGCTATTCCAAAAAAAGCTGAAGCTTATGGCGCAGTAAAAGCACGCTTGGTCGATTGCCGTTTACAGCTTGCATTAGAAGGTATTGCTGCGATTCAATGTGGCGCATTCCACATTAGTACTGGCGGTGTGCCTTATTTCAATACGACGCCACTGGGTCGTGCAGTAACAGGAACTATGCTTGTTACCGCGATGAAAGAAGATGACGTTAACATTTGGGGTGACGGTTCAACCTATAAAGGAAACGATATTGAACGTTTCTACCGTTATGGTTTATTAACCAATCCCAACTTAAAAATTTATAAGCCATGGTTAGATCAAACTTTTATTGATGAGTTAGGCGGCCGTGCTGAAATGTCGCAATTCCTCATCGACAATGGCTTTGACTATAAAATGTCAAAAGAAAAAGCGTATTCAACTGACTCGAATATGTTGGGTGCTACACATGAAGCCAAAGATCTTGAATACTTAAATGCTGGAATTAAAATTGTTGATCCCATCATGGGCGTGGCATTTTGGAAAGATGATGTTGAAGTAAAAGCTGAGGAAGTAACAGTCACTTTTGAAGAAGGTATGCCTGTTGCACTGAACGGACAACGTATTGAAGATCCTGTTGAGTTGATTCTTGAAGCGAATCGTATTGGTGGTCGTCATGGTCTAGGCATGTCGGATCAAATCGAAAACCGTATTATCGAAGCGAAATCTCGCGGTATTTACGAAGCTCCAGGTATGGCTCTGCTCCATATTGCTTATGAACGCCTTGTTACAGGTATTCACAACGAAGATACCATTGAACAGTACCGCATTAACGGTTTACGTTTAGGTCGTTTGTTATATCAAGGTCGTTGGTTCGATTCTCAAGCACTTATGTTACGTGAAACTGCTCAACGTTGGGTTGCGAAAGCTGTAACAGGCACTGTGACTTTAGAACTTCGTCGCGGTAACGATTACACCATTATGAACACCGAATCAGAAAACCTAACCTATGAAGCTGAACGCTTAACCATGGAAAAAGGTGATTCAATGTTCTCTCCAATGGATCGTATTGGTCAGTTAACCATGCGTAATCTTGATATTACCGATACTCGTGCCAAGTTAGGTCTTTATACCAACGTAGGGCTACTTGCAGTCGGTACAGGTTCAACTGTTCCTCAACTCAAAGACAAAAATAAATAATTTTTGCTCGCAAAAAAACCGCCTGATTAGGCGGTTTTTTTTATCATTTTTACAGTTAGATCGTTTGAATCGTACGTATCGATTGGTAATAAATTTGATTACGGCCTAACTCTTTCGCTCGGTACAAAGCTTGATCCGCAACCACCAATAATTCATCTTTATTAATTTCAGTTTCACCCTGATAAACGGTAATTCCCAAACTAATCGTAATGTAATCGGATACCGAAGATTTCTCATGTGAAATTTCTAAACGCTCAATCGCTTTATAGATATTTGAAGCCACTGCATATGCGCCATGTGCATTGGTTTCTGGCAATAAAACCACAAACTCTTCTCCGCCATAGCGAGCAACAAAGTCCATATAACGTATGGCATTTTTTATCGATTTTGCGATTGCAGAGATGACATTGTCACCTTTTTGATGACCATAAAAATCGTTATATTTTTTAAAAAAATCTACATCAATGAATAAAATAGACAAAGAGGTTTCATTTTCACGCGCCTGTTGAAAAAGCGTATTCAAGGTTTCATCAAAGGTTCGACGATTAGAGATTTTAGTTAGCTCATCATGCTGGCTTAAATGTAATAATTCTGAATTATAAATACGATGAATATTCTCACTCATTTTAGCGCGTAATGCATATAAATAGATCATTCGTTCGCGTGCAAAAATCATGTGGCTAATAACAAAACCCAATAAACAACTTCCGAATAAAATTCGTGCAAGTGCAATCGTATTAAAATGAATATTAAATGTAGCAAACAAAATAATTGTCGCCAGCGCTGCCAATAGACCCGTGAATAGCAAGTAAATAGGCTTTACCCCAGTCAAAATATAGCTAAGAATATAAATTATACCCACAATCGCCATAGCTTGATGTTGGAGTTCAATGGTTTTTGCTGTCATGGTGAGCCATGAAGTTGAAACAATAGCCCAAAACATCAGAAAAATACTGGCGTAAGTAAAATAAGGACGCAATTTAGAAAAATAAGCAAAGAAAAATAAAATCAGTAAACACAGACCTACATTAGTCAAACTGATCAGAGAACGAAAAAAATCATCCAAGAAATATTGTTGGTCAATGATGAAATAATCTGTTGGCACCATGACCACGATAAAAATAAAATAAACGAGAACTCCACTCCATACATATTTTTCGACATGTTTGCGTGCACGTTCTAAATTTTTCGCCCAAAACTCATGCTCCATTTCTTTCGGAAAAACGTGGCCGATACGGCGACTTTGATGTGCAATTAGTCGTTCTATTTTTTCTTTATCGTCTTGTAGTTTTGCTAAATTATACTTGTCGTTCATATGCAAGCATGATGTCATTTTTATTAATATTTAAAATAACATAGTTTTTGGCTTCAGAATGGTATATCTCTCGCCATTTGTCCTGAATTGGCGTTACCATTTTAAACCTATATAGATTATCATTTGTTTTATTTCTTTGATTGAAATGACCTTGAATACGATCACTCTTCTCCAGCCAGACGATTGGCATGCGCATCTTCGTGATGGACTTGCTTTAAAACGAACAGTGCCTGACTTAGCCAATCAGTTTGCGCGCGCAATTTGTATGCCAAACACTGTTCCTCCTGTAAAAACAGTAGAAGAAGCGATCGCTTATCGTGAACGTATATTAGCGCATGTACCTGATGGGGTAGATTTCGACCCACGTATGGTGCTTTATTTTACCGATCACACTGAGCCGAGTGAAGTTAAAAAAATAAAAGACTCGGAATTTGTGAATGCCATCAAGTTATATCCTGCTGGTGCAACGACAAATTCAGACAACGGTGTCAGTGATATTCGTAAAGTTTATGCTGTAATTGAACAACTTGAAGAACATCAAGTTCCGTTACTGCTTCATGGTGAAGTCACTCATCAGCATGTCGATATTTTTGATCGTGAAAAACGCTTCATTGATGAAGTGCTCGCTCCCTTACTGAAACAATTTCCAAAACTTAAATTAGTTCTTGAACATATCACGACCAGTGAAGCTGCCAATTTTGTACTTGAACAAGACCGTAATGTTGCTGCGACCATTACGCCTCAGCATTTATTGTTTAATCGTAATGACATGCTTGTTGGCGGTATAAAACCACACTTTTATTGTTTGCCTATTTTAAAACGTCAAACTCATCAACAAACTTTGTTAGAAGTAGCTACTAGTGCGAATCCTAAGTTTTTCTTGGGTACTGATAGTGCGCCCCACTCAAAAGATGCTAAAGAAAATGCATGTGGTTGTGCGGGTTGTTATAGTGCACCGACGGCCATTGAATTATATGCTCAGGCTTTTGATCAAGTGGGTAAAATTGAACGCTTAGAAGGTTTCGCCAGCCATTTTGGTGCAGATTTTTATGGTCTACCGCGTAATACCAATACAATTACCCTAGTCAAAGAAGATCAAGTGGTTCCGACAAGTTTAGATTACTTGGATGGTGAACAGATTATCCCGCTTTATGCAGGTAAAACCATTCCATGGAGAAAAGTGTGACAGATGTAACCCTACCCATTATGGGTCAGCGTTTTCGCGGCTTTTTACCTGTCGTGGTCGATGTTGAGACAGCAGGTTTCAATTCACAAACCGATGCTTTACTCGAAATTGCAGCCATTCCCATTGTTTATAATGAACAAGGGGAATTTGTTCCAGGTCAAGCATACCATGCGCATATCAATCCATTTGAAGGTGCGCATTTAGATCGTCGTTCACTTGAATTCATCGGGATTGACCCTTCAAATCCTATGCGAATCGCAATGGCTGAAGATGAAAAAACCGCAATGAAGCGTATTTTTAAAGCAGTCAATGAGGTTCGTCGCCAGCAAAATTGTACCCATGCTGTTTTAGTTGGACATAATGCACATTTTGATCTTGGTTTTTTACAAGCAGCTATTACCCGCACAGGCACTAAAAATCAGAGCCCTTTTCATAGTTTTTCTGTGTTTGATACCGTGACTTTAAGTGCAGTCATGTTTGGACAAACAGTGTTGGCAAAATCATGTATTCAAGCTGGAATTGAGTTTGATGGCAAAGAAGCCCACTCTGCCTTATACGACACACAGAAAACAGCTGAACTGTTTTGCTATATTTTGAACAAACTTGCACCTCACTTACTTGACACACTGGTGGCGGATCAATAAGATACCGCCATCCTCATACGTCCCTATCGTCTAGAGGCCTAGGACATCGCCCTTTCACGGCGGTAACCGGGGTTCGAATCCCCGTAGGGACGCCATATATTTCTTAATCCTGCTATTTCAATCGACTCATTATTAAAAAGATTATTCAAAATACTTTTTCCTCTGCCCTCTAGTTAAGATAATTTTAATTTTTCATCTGACTGTTTATTTTAAAAATTTCAATTTACTATTTAGACATGATTAATATTTATCATTTTTCCAATGAATTTATTCTTACTTAATCTTCGTCCTCATCTGCACCTAGATTTTTTATAAAATAATCACTTTGATTATAAATGAGCTTGAATTTAAATTAAGAAAACTTACTTTCTAAAGTAAGAGTGTTAATTTTTATCCACTTAATTCAATATTTCAAAAAAACAGCTACACAAGTTTGACAGGTTCGGGAAAAATCCATACTATACCCATCACCTCAATACGACCCTATCGTCTAGAGGCCTAGGACATCGCCCTTTCACGGCGGTAACCGGGGTTCGAATCCCCGTAGGGTCGCCATATATCGTGCCATACGATCATTCAAGCTTCATTATTCACTATTATTACATTGCAGATTTGTAGTTTTTCACTACAATAGCTCGCTTCCTTTCTCTCTTTCTTTTCTCTTATGCAGTCATCTCATACTCCGAATGATGCTTCGCATCAGGGCAATTCTGCGCCATTAAAACGCGCTATGAGTACTCGACACTTAGTCATGATTTCGCTGGGTGGCGCAATCGGAACAGGGTTATTTTTAGGTTCGGGTGAAGTCATTGCACAAACGGGGCCTGTAGGTGCCATTCTTGCGTACATTTTAGGTGGTTTAATTGCCTATGCTGTAATGCTGTGTTTAGGTGAACTTGCTGTACATATGCCTGAATCTGGCTCATTTGGAACGTACGCGCAAAAATATATTGGCCCAGGCACGGGCTATATGATCACTTGGTTATATTGGTTAACTTGGACTGCAACTTTAGGCACTGAGTTTACTGCAGCAGCTTTGCTGATGCAGGAATGGTTTCCTCAAATTTCAGTTTGGATTTGGACATTAACTTTTGCAGCAATTATTTTTGGACTCAATATGAGCTCTACGAAATGGTTTGCAGAATCTGAGTTTTGGCTGTCTTTGGTCAAAGTCATCACAGTGATCAGTTTTATTATTTTAGGTTTATTGACCATTTTTGGTGTTCTTTCATTCCACGGTCACACCTCTGCCCCTTTATTTAGCAACTTGACTGCTGAGGGTTGGTTTCCGCAAGGTCTGTTCCCTATTTTTGCTACCATGTTGATTGTTAATTTTGCATTTTCAGGAACAGAATTAATTGGCGTAGCTGCGGGTGAAACCCAAGATCCTGCCAAAAATGTTCCTAAAGCAATCAATGCTGCGATTTGGCGTCTCCTGATTTTCTTTGTGGGTACCATTGTGGTGATTAGTGCACTGCTACCACATCAGTTGGCAGGTTTGGATGCGCACGGGGTGAGTAGTAGTCCATTCGTGACTGTATTTACTTATATTGGTATTCCTTATGCGGAAGACATTATTCGCTTTGTCATTATTACCGCCCTGCTCTCTGCCGCCAATTCTGGTTTATATGCGGCATCACGAATGATGTGGTCTTTGTCTGACAAAAAACAACTGCCTGCGGTGTTCTCTAAATTAAATCATCGTGGTATTCCTTTTGTTGCGATTATTGTCACCATGTTTGGCGCAATTCCAGGTTTATTATCTGAACAATTTGCACCTGAAACTATTTTTAAAAATCTCTTGGGTATTGCTGCTTTTACTATGGTCATTGTTTGGATGAGCATTTGCTTGAGTCAATTCAATTTCCGTCGACAATGGTATAAACAAGGCCGTACAGCGAAAGAATTGGGCTTTGCTGCACCTTTATTCCCAATAGTGCCTATTTTAGGTTTCGTGTTCTGCTTTATTACTGGCATTAGTATGGCAACCGATCCAGAAATGCTGCCAGGCTTTATTGGATGTTTGCTTTTTATTGCAGGCTGTTACCTGAGTTATTATCTTTTCTACCGAAAAGTAAATTAATGCTATAAAAGAGTGGTCAAAACCCACTCTTTTTTTTATGCTGAATACAGACAATAGTATTTATAAAAAAATAGACGCTGTATGAAAATTATTTTTATTCATGGAATGAATCAACAAAACTATAATGAAGCAACATTAAAACATTATTGGTTAAACATATTCCAAATCGGTTTAAATAATGCACAACAAAATTTTGATATCACATCGTTAGATATCAATATGCCTTTTTACGGAGATTTATTGAGTAAGTATCACTTATATAATACGCTAGATTTAGCCACCTTATTTCCTCAGTCTTGGACCCATTTACATCTGCCTTTTCATTTAAGAAATAACACCACATTTGTACAAGAGCAAAAACCTAGAATTACCGTCCTTCCGACGTTCAACCCCAGTCAATCCAAGTCACTCACGCAGCGCTTATCTCTTATTTCAGCGTTAACCAAAGATCATGCGTTTAAAGAACTAAGTTTATTCTTAAATCATTATCCAAAATTACATGACACTGTAATCCATAAATTTTTAATCGAAACCTATCTCTATTTATCCAATCCAGATTTTATGCATGAAGTACATCAAAGAATTATGTATCACATTCATTCCGATAAAGATCATATTATTGTGGCACACTCATTGGGAACTGTGATTGCCTATAATTTGCTTCATCAATTTACGAATTTTAAAATTCAACGCTTCATTACTTTAGGCTCTCCCTTGGCCTTTAAAGTCATTCAAGAAAAATTAGCTTTGCCCATTGCTCGCCCTCCACAACTTCGAGGTGACTGGTTTAATTTTTATTCACCTGACGATTTTTTAACAGCCTTTCCACTCTCGACAGACCCTTTTAATTTTAAACCAGCAATCATTAATCAAGCGATTACCACGCTTATTCATAATCCACATAGCATCGCAGGTTATTTACAACATCCAGCCGTGATTCAAAGTATTTTAGATGGTTTAAAAGACGAAAAATAACGTGTTTTTAGACAAACCCTCAGTATTTGTTTTATTTTTATTCAGTTGATTGTTTTTTTAAGGATTATCTTGGAAAAAGGTTTGACAGCTTTTCATATCCACCCTATTATACGCCCACCTCTGAAACGTCCCCATCGTCTAGAGGCCTAGGACATCGCCCTTTCACGGCGGTAACCGGGGTTCGAATCCCCGTGGGGACGCCAATTTTTTAGATGACCCTATCGTCTAGAGGCCTAGGACATCGCCCTTTCACGGCGGTAACCGGGGTTCGAATCCCCGTAGGGTCGCCATATTCGAGATTAAAATCTCAACAAAAAGCCTGATCATGATGAATCAGGCTTTTTTATTTCATTTTACTTTTCCTTAAAAATTTCTCAAATACCAAGCCAATATTTGTTTTTCAGAATAAATATTGACTTGGCGAAAATGCATTCATGACTTAAAACAGACCAGTCTTTTTAATGTCAATCTGATTAAGACAAAACGATTTTTTATTTTGATCTTTTAAAGATTTAAGCGCTTCGACGTGAGTTAACTCGACCTTTGATCATCGCACTAATATTACCTTTGGCATATTTAAAGAAAACTTTGAGTGGTGATAATTTAGGATTTGGGCTTTTGCCTTGAGCAATATCTTTAAACTGTGCGGCATACCAAATGATTTCCATAATCGCCATTTTATCAATCATCGGAATACCTGTTTTAATTTTATCGACCGCATAACGTACATCTTGGCCTGCAATCAAACCTTGGGTTAAATCAGGTTCTACTGCTAATGGGCGTGCAATTCCAATAAACTCACAGGCTCCGCTATCCAAAGCCGCATTCATACCTTCAACGGTACGAAATCCGCCTGTTACCATTAAATGACAATTCACTTGTTTACGAATTTTTTCTGCAAAATCGAGAAAATAAGCTTCACGCGCAATCGAACTTTCCTTACGCTTTTCTGACTTAACCCCAGCCATGGCAGGTGCTTCATAAGACCCACCCGAAATTTCAATTAAATCAATTCCAGCAGCATCTATGGTTTTAAATACATAAATAACTTCTTCTTCAGTAATGCCACCACGCTGAAAATCAGCAGAATTGAGTTTAACTGAAATAATAAACTGTGCTGAAGTGACTGCACGTACAGCCTGATAGATTTCCAATAAAAAACGCATTCGGTTTTCAATCGAACCACCCCATTGATCTTGGCGTTTATTGGTCAGTGGTGATAGAAATTGGCTAATCAGATACCCATGCGCACCATGAAGCTGTATGCCTTCAAAACCTGCTTGTTCACATACCTGTGCAGCTTTTGCAAAACGTTGGATAATATCCTGAATCTCATCTTCACGTAATTCTCGAGGTGTACCAAAAGTGGTCGCCAACATGGGACTAAAAGGCACAGCAGAAGGTGCCACCGTTTCTTTATTGAGACCTTTCGGACACTGACGCCCAGGATGTGACAGTTGAATGAGTTGCACCATGCCATGTTGCTTACCCACTTCTGCCCATTTTTTCAGTTCAGCCAAATCACGTTCTGATTCAATCACCACTACGCCCGGTTCATTTTTCGCCCGGAAATCAACCATAACATTGCCTGTAATTGCACAACCCAAACCGCCTTTTGCCCATGCTTCATATAAACCTAAATGCAATTGATTAGGTTGTCCTGCATGATTTGCCAAGGCTTCACTCATCGCACCTTTAATAATGCGATTTTTAAATGGGATATTGCGAATTGTAGCGACTTCAGCAAGATGACTCATAGTTATATTCCAAGTGGTTTTGTATTTATATTCAGTCTAAACTTATTCTTTAATTCAATCATGTTCAATCTGACAATATGACTTGTCAGTAAATTCAAACATACTGACTTGCCGCAATCAATTGCTGAGTATATTCAGTTTTTGGGTTTGAAAATAATGCTGTTGTACTTTGAAACTCTACGACCTGTGCATGACGCAAAACCAAAATTTTTTGACACAGTGCTTTCACCACATGTAAATCATGACTAATAAACAAGTAACTAATCTGATGCTCCTGCTGTAAACGTCTGAGTAATTGAACAATAGCACGCTGAGTAGTACGGTCTAATGCTGAAGTTGGCTCATCCAAAATCAGCAGTTTTGGTTTCAATACCAAAGCTCTTGCCAGTACTACACGCTGACGTTGACCACCCGATAATTCATGTGGATAACGCATTCTAAAAGAATGCGGCAATTCGACCTTTTCTAAAGCTTCATCAATTCGTTGAGATATTTCAAGACCAGAAAGTGAATGCAAACCTAAACCCTCACCGATGGTTTGCTCTACATTGAGCCGTGGATTTAAGCTGCTAAATGGATCTTGAAAGACCATCTGAAATTCGGCACGTAATGGGCGTAATTGCTTTTCAGTGCATTGGTTTAAGTCAGTGGACAATAATACAATCTTACCGTCACTTTTGATTAAACGTGAAATGGCCAAAGCCAGTGAAGTTTTACCTGAACCACTTTCCCCCACAATTCCGATCGATTCGCCATGCGCCAATTCTAAATTTAAAGGCTCAACGGCAACAAAATAGTCTTTCACCCGATTTAACCATCCTTCTTTAATCGGGAACTTAACGCCTACTTGATGTAGCGTCAGCAAATTTGACTGCTCTGCAATCTGTATAGCTTCGCCAAAATCATGATTGAGTAAATTTCGGGTATAGGCCTGTTTGGGTGCTGTAAAAATATCATGAACTTTACCCTGTTCTTCAACTTTTCCTTGCTTCATCACCACCACTTGATCTGCATAGCGATGAACTAAATTCAAATCATGGCTAATCAGAATAATCGCCATATTTCGGCTGCGTTGTAATGATTTTAATAACTCTAAAATTTGTGCTTGTAAGGTTACATCGAGTGCCGTTGTCGGTTCATCTGCGATCAAAATATCGGGATCAAGTGCCAACGCCATCGCAATCATGACACGCTGCCGTTGCCCACCCGAAAGCTCATGCGGATAACGACGTAATTTATCTTGCGGCTCTGCGATTCCAACATCCTTGAGCAGTTCTATAACGCGTGCTTGGGTCTTTTTTTTAGACCAACCTTGCAGCAATAAAGTTTCACCAATCATCTTTTCAACCCGATGTAATGGATTTAAAGCAGTCATCGGTTCTTGAAAAATCATGGCAATTTTATGACCGCGAATTTGTCTCAGTTGCTCAGGTTGAAGTCGCAATACATCTTGTTGCCCCAAGTAAACTTGACCATCAACCTCTAAATTTTTCGGTAAAAGCCCAAGTAAAGCCAAACTACTAATTGACTTTCCAGAGCCGCTCTCACCTACAATTGCAATGGTTTCCCCTGAATGTAAGTCAAAACTAAGATCTTCAACCAATTCCTGTTGTTGATGCCGAATTTTTAAATGTTTGACCGACAATACGATGTCTGAATTACTGACGTCTTGGATCGAATGCATCGCGTGTCGCCTCCCCAATATAAATCAATAAAGATAAAACAATGGCCAAGCTAAAAAAGCCTGAGAGTGCTAACCATGGTGCATTTAAATTGGATTTCCCTTGAAGCAAAAGTTCACCCAGTGATGCAGCATCAGGAGGTAAGCCATAGCCCAAAAAGTCCAATGCCGTCAGTGCAGTGATATTGGCGGTCAGCATAAAAGGGAGTTGCGATAAACTCGAGCTCATCGCATTGGGTAGAATATGACGAAACATAATGGTGCGATCTGTCACTCCTAAACTACGTGCTGCACGTACATAATCCAGATTTCGTGCCTTCAAAAATTCGGCACGTACCAGTCCAACTAAGGTGGTCCAGCCAAAAAATAGCATAATCAAAAATAACCAGTACACACTTGGAGTAAACATGCTAACCAGAATCATGACCATAAATAAGGTTGGCAAACCTCCCCACACTTCCAATATGCGCTGACCAATTAGGTCGACCCAACCACCGTAATAGCCCTGTATTGCTCCGACGATAATCCCCAAAAGAGCGGAAGCAAAAGTTAAAGCAAAACCAAAAAGCAGCGAGACCCGTAAACCATAAAGAATACGTGCTAACACGTCACGACCTTGATCATCTGTGCCAAGCCAATTTTGTGCAGTCGGCGCAGAAGGTACAGGAACTGCCAATTCTAAATTTGGAGTTTGATAAGAATATGGAATCAACGGCCAAACAGCCCAACCTTTATCATTAATCAGCTGTTGTACGACAGGATCTTTATAGTCTGCTTCAGTTTCAAATATTCCACCGAACGCAGTTTCTGGATAAGATTTAAAAACAGGAACATATAATGTATTTTCATATTTAACCAACAGCGGTTTATCGTTCGCAATCAGCTCAGATGCCAGTGATAATATTAAAATGATGCTAAATAAAATAAGACAACCAAAGCCAAATTTATTGTCTTTAAATCGTTGTAGACGCGCATGTATTAAAGGTGACATTATTCAGCACCTCTTGAATCAAAATTAATACGCGGATCAATCACTTGATATAAAACATCACTGATTAAGCGTAAGATTAAGCCCATCAAGGTAAATAAAAACAATGTACCAAAAATGACCGGATAATCTCGTTGTTGAATCGCTTCAAAACCCAGCAAACCCAAACCATCTAAATTAAAGATGATTTCAATAAACAAGTTTCCGACAAAGAAAATACCAATCAAAGCCTCAGGCAATCCTGCAATCACAATCAACATGGCATTACGAAACACATGTCCATATAACACACGCGATTCCGTTAAACCTTTGGAACGAGCCGCCAAAACATATTGCTTACTCAGCTCTTCCATAAAAGAATATTTGGTCAAATAGGTCAGTCCCGCAAATCCACCAATCACCATTGCAATTAAGGGGAGAGTCATATGCCAAAAATAATCTTTAATTTTATCTAACCAACTTAAACTCTGAAAGTTGTCCGAGACCAGACCTTGCAGTGGAAACCACTGGAAATAGGAACCACCAGCAAAAAATACAATCAATAAAACTGCAAAAATAAAAGCTGGAACGGCATATCCTATTGCCAATAACATTGAAGTTGATTTATCAAAAAACATGCCATGTTGACGTGCTTTTTTAATCCCCAAAGGAATAGACACCAAATAAATCAGCAGAGTACTCCAGAGGCCTAAAGACAAGGAAACGGGCATTTTTTCCCAAAGCAATTGTGTAACAGGTTTGTCTTTAAAAAAACTGGTACCAAAATCAAAACTCGCATAGCTTTTCAGCATATTCCAAAAACGTGTCGGTGCAGGTTCATCAAAGCCATATTGCGCTTTAATTTTTGCCACCATTTCTTCACTTAAACCTTTGGCGCCCTCATAATGACTTTGAGTCGACGCAGTTTCACCACCTGTTGCCCCAATACCCTGAAAAGCTTCGGCTTGTTGAATGGCTTGTTCGACTGGACCACCGGGTGCAATTTGAACCACGATAAAGTTAATCAATAAAATGAAAAACAGCGTCGGAATAATCAGCAGTAGTCTTTTTAATATATATAGGCCCATCGAAACAATATTCCTTGTGTCTGGGTAATTGCTTATTGTTTTCTTAAATATTGGTTTACTTTTTTGGCTTGTGCGGCATCGCTCCACCAGTAATCAATTCCCGCTGAGAGCTTGGGTTTCACTTTCGGTTGATGATACATATTCCAATATGCAAACCAGTTTTCACCTTTACCATAAGTTGGAATTTGATAATAGCCTGCACGTAATAAACGATCGAGAACTTGTGTTCGCAATACCAGTTGCTCCCGATTAGGTGCTTGAATAATTTGCTCAATCAGCGTATCAATGACAGGATTTTTTATCCCTGAATAATTATAATTTCCAGGTTGATCTGCCGATGCACTGCCCCAAAATTGCGCTTGTTCATTGCCCGGATTCAAGGATTGCGGCATCACACTAGTCGTCATATCGAAATCTTTACTTCGCATTCGTTCAATATATTGGGGTACATCAACATGACGAATACTCACTTGTACACCTAAGCGTTTCATATTGCGTATAAACGGCATGAGTGTACGTTGCAATCCATCTTGATGAATCAAAAATTCAATACGAATCGGTTTGCCTTTAGTATCCAGTAATTGACCATTTTTAACCCGATAGCCTGCTTGAAGCAACTGCTGCCGTGCCATGAGTAAATGTGCTCGATTAAAACCACTGGCATCCGAAACAGAATATTGCCATTTTTTCAATACACCTTGACGTTGAATGGGGCTTAATCGGGTCAAATGTGGTTTCAAAATCGCCATTTCAGCCTGACTTGGAATTCCTTTCGCTTCTAGTTCACTGTTCGAAAAATAGCTTTGTAAGCGTTGATATTGCCCATAAAAAAGGGCTTTATTTTGCCATTCAAAGTCATAGGCATTACTAATGGCCTGACGAAATTGAATGTCATCAAAAGGGGCACGCCGAGTATTAAATACAAAACTTTGTGTTGGAATGGGATTTTGATGCTGAAACTTATATTTCACCACCATTCCTGCTTTTACCGCAGGAAAATCATATTCGGTCACCCATTTACGTGCAGTAAATTCTTCATGCAGCGTATATTGCCCAGATTTGAACCCTTCAAATGCAATATCGAGATTACGATAGTAAACATACTTCAAGCGTTCAAAATTATAACGCCCTTTATTCACAGGTAAATCTTTGCCCCAATAATTTGGATTACGTTTATAGGTAATACTTCGACCTGCATCAATCCGATCAATTAAATATGGACCAGAACCTAAAATAGGTTGCATGGTGACACGAGTAAAATCTTTGCCTTGCCAATCTTTAGCGGAATAAATAGGCAAAGATGACAAAATCAGTGGCATTTCCGCGTTATTTTCCGACTTGAAACTCATTTTGACTGCATATTTGGACAGTACTTCAGTTGTATCCAAGTCTGCCAAATACATTTGTAAACCCGGATTGGATTTGGTTTGATAAGCATCAAAACTAAATTTTACATCTTGTGCAGTGACTGCACTTCCATCACTAAAACGTGCTTTCGGATTTAAATGAAAAATGACATAACGTGTTTTATCAGGATCGAAGGTTGCCTTCTCTGCCAGTAATGGATACATCACACCGGGTTCATCCAGCGAATTGGCCATCAGTGAATCAAATAGATGATCAATTCCTTCAGTTGAACTCCCTTTACCATTCATGCTATTTAAATTGTCAAAAGTGCCATTGCTAGCTTGACTTAAATAACCGCCTTTAGGCGCATGAATATTGGCATAAGGCATGACCGATAAAGCAGCATATTTAGGCTGACTATGGATCGCAATATAAGGTGTCGTTTGCACAGCAGCATTGAGCGCTTGGCTTAAAAAAACCAGCCCACCTATAAATGCGCGCCCTTTTAAGATAGCAAACGACATTCTTCCCTACTCCCTGTCTTTACAGCGTTATAAATTTGGGACTTTAATGATTGCACCAATACGCAATTGAGTATTCGGCTGCATCGCATTCATTTCAGCCAATTTGGCCGTATCCAAACCATAACGGTTTGCCAACCCAATAAGAGTATCACCACGTTGAATTTTGTATTCAGTCACCACTTTTGGAATCGTAATCTGTTGTCCCACTCGCAGTCCTGAACGTGCATTTAGATCGTTGAGTTCGGCCAATTCTGCCACCGATATTCCTACTCGATTGGCAATCACATTGAGAGACTCACCCGATTTCACAGTATAAGAATCTGTATTTTTCGAATTTTTTGAGGTTTTGGCCGTTTTTACTTCTGACTTGGTCTCTGCTTGATCCGCTTCACCTTCAACTTTTAAACGCTGTCCAACACGTACATTTGCAGTGCGAGATAAATCATTTAACTCGGCAAGATAATTCAACTGTAAATGATATTTTTTGGCAATACTGCTGAGTGTTTCACCCGATTTAACCAAATGAATATCACTATTTTTTTGTGTATTGGATTTTTCAACATTAGCATCTGTACGAGTTGATGCTGTTTCTTCCCCTGTCAGTTTGAGACGTTGCCCTACCCGTAAACCTGTAGTACGACTGATACCATTCAGATTCGCAATATAGTCCATACCCACATTATATTTAGCAGATATAACAGATAGACTGTCTCCTGACTGGACTGTATACGTCTCTGGAACAGTTGATCCTGCTGGAATTTTAATCACCTGCCCCAAACGTAAACCACCAGTATTCGAAATTTTATTTAACTCAGCCAACTCCGTTAACGAAATTTTTGATTGCAAGGCGATACTGGTTAACGTATCACCCCGCTGTACTTGATAATTTTCAACTTTATAAGTCGGTTCAACACTCACATTGTCTATTTTAGAGCTAATTTTTTCATTGGACTGATTGTCCGATTTAGACTCGATAGCTTGAAGAGGAACATTAATTTTTTGTCCCATTAGAAGGCTACTGCTCGAAGTTAAACCTGTGGTTAAATCGGCCAACTCTTGATTTGACAAAGCATAACGCTCCGCAATCAATTTTAAATACTCACCACGTTTTACTACATACGGTTTAGTCTTGATTTTAGACACAGCATTAGAACGCGCCACTTGCGTGTCTGAGTTACTAGGTGAAGTTTGAACAGTTTCCTTTAAATTGAGTTTTTGCCCTAAACGTAAACCACTGTTGAGCGATAAATTATTGTAATCGGCCAATTGTTTCACCGAAAGCCCAAACTGACTTGCCACCCCTGTCAAGTTATCATTTGCCTGCACCACATAGCTTTCAGCTTTTGATTTTACAGGAGTAGATGCCTCTGTATTTTGCGGTTTTGCGTCATATAAATAAATACTGGTTCCCACAAACAAAGGAGATTTCGGATCAATCTGATTCCACTTTGCTACATCACGCCAGTTCAAACCATTCTTCATTGCAATCACGGCTAAAGTATCACCCGGTAACACTGTATAGGTACTGCGTTTACCTTTAGGAGGACTGACCACGACTTCTGAATCAGTTCTAACGTAATTTTTACCTTGGTTCCGTTTGGCTTCTTCAGAATCGGCACGGGTATTTTCAGCTACTCCTTTTGGATATGCAAATCCTCTGGTTAACTCTTTACCTTGTTGTTCTGCAATCGACTGACTGGTCTGAATAGCAGTTAATTTAATTTTACCGTCAAATGGATCAACAATTTCTGTACCTTGAGGTGCTAGTGCTTTTAGCTCCTCCACCACCTTTTCTTGTTCTGCTTTACTGGCGACGGGCTGTAAAACTTGTTCTACCGTTTTATTTTCGCCTTCCGCTTTTACAGCAGCCAAAATTTGTTCCCGTTCAGCCGCAGACAATGCAGGTTCTACCGATATAGGTTTCACATTTGCAACTTGATTCACGGCAACAGGAATACGTGGCGCACTAGGAATATCACTATTCGCAGCAAAAGAAGCTAAAGCTGCCGAACCTTGAGGGGTTGATTTAGATTTTGATGCTGCTGCAAGTACTGGATTAGACGCTATAGGTGTCTTTGAAGCAGTTGTAACTACAGTAGTATTTGACTGCAATGCAGGGGGAGCTGTTTTAGCAGGTGTAATCTGTTGTGTATTTAAAGTGGGAGGATTAGATTTTTCAGGCGTAAATGGTTTAGCTGTGTTGGCCCATAAACCGCCAGAATTTGGTGATAATTTTTTAATTCGTGCATCGATTGATGGACTTAAATCGGCAGGAATAATAATCCGCATTGGGCTTTGGCTATCAATTTGATCTCCTCGATGTCCCGGATTCAACTGATACAATTCAGCGCGACTTAAACCCGTGATTGAAGCAATTTCATTTAAATTGACTGGTCCAACAGCAATTTCTCTAAAATGTGGACGATTGGCAATCGGGGGTAGTGACACACCATAAGCATTTGGATTTTTAATAATTTGTGCAACTGCTAAAAAACGTGGTACATAATTCATCGTTTCTTGAGGCAGTTTAAGTGACCAGTAATCCGTCGGTAAACCCGCTGCTTTGTTGCGGTTAATCGCCTGTTGAATACGTCCTGGACCCGCATTATAGGCAGCCAATGCCAATTCCCATGAACCAAACTGATTGTATAAACTTCCTAAAAACTCATAGGCGGCACGCGTTGATTCCACTACATCACGACGACCATCATACAAACTGGTTTGCTTTAAACCATAGATACGTCCTGTACTTGGAATAAACTGCCACATCCCTGCTGCGGCAGCGCTACTGGTCGCGGCAGGATCGTAAGAGCTTTCAATAATGGGTAACAATGCCAGTTCAGTCGGTAAACCACGACGTTCTGCCTCTTTAACGGTGTGATAAAGATAGCGAGACGCACGAGCACTTAAACGATCTAAATAGGGTTGACGCGAAATAAACCAACCACGCTGCGCTTCAATACGCGAATCCCAATGGGTTTGATCCATTTTAAAACCCACCGTCATGCGTTTCCACACATCACCGTGTTTTAAAATTAATAGACGATCACCCTCTACCGCACGCATATCTGTTGCGGAAAGTAAATCTTCCAATGAGTCCAAACTATTCGCATCTAAATAGCCTGAACCAACCATGTTCGATTTTGAACTTTGGGTTGCACTTTGGCTCGAAGAACAGCCAGTCAGACCCAAAGCAGCAAGCGCTGACCCCAAGACAGTTATTTTAAAAAAATGAGGAAATGAAGGCTGCAACAAAATCGCGGTTGGTTTATACATAAAAGATATCCAAACAACTCGTATAAAATTTATTTTTTAGAACTGACATTGTAGTGAAGCATGTGACAGACACAAGGCAATAATTTAATGCTATTTCAGTATATATGTTACAAGAAATTAAAAAATAATCAGGTTATGCAATACGACAGTGTAATTGCGTTATACAATACAGTCTTTAGTACATTCAAATTAATTCTCTTTTTACTGCTTCGGATTTGGTTTTATGGCTCAAACAATCACTCTTTATGTCGATGGCGCTTGTCGGGGGAATCCTGGTTTAGGCGGTTGGGGTGCTTATATTATTACTGAATCGGAAGAGCATAAAATTTTTGGTGGTGAACCTGATACCACCAACAATCGGATGGAACTCACTGCTGCGATTGAAGGCGTTAAGTTTTGCCCAACCGATGCCAAACTTATTATCTGGACAGATTCTAATTATGTTAAACAAGGGATAACTGAATGGATTCATGGCTGGAAAAAGAAAAATTGGAAAGATGTTAAAAACCCCGATCTTTGGAAACTGTTGGATGCAACCTGCCAAGGTCGTGAAATTGAATGGAACTGGATTAAAGGACATGCAGGTCATGCAGGCAATGAAATGGCCGATCAACTGGCCAACCTTGGTGCAGACCAAACTTTAGCCTCAATGAAAAATCTCGCATTGAAAGCAGAAAAAAGTTTAGATGATAAAAAAAAAGATGAAAAAGATTGGCTTCTCGATGACCCATTCGGCTTCGACTTAATGGAATCTAATGAACAGGATGAAAGTGAAGTTTTAGATGGAATGGAGTCAGCACGTATTGAAAATGAAAATTTCTCCACTGAAACGAATAATCAAGCCAGCACCTTAGCCCCTGTTGCTGTGCCTGAATCAAGCACAACACACCCACACATTGTGATCACCCCTCGAACAAAACAGGTTTATGGACCAAGACAACTTATTCTAGATACTGAAACCACAGGTTTTTATTTTCAGGACAGCGATCGGATTGTCGAAGTTGGCGCCATTGAAATGGTGAATCGTAAACTTACTGGTAGCTCGATTCATATTTATGTTAATCCACAAAAACCAGTGGGTGACTCTGAAAATATTCATGGTATTTCAGATGCTTTTTTAAAAGATAAACCCGTATATGCAGAAATTGCGGAGGTTCTTTTTGAGTATTTAAAGGGTGCCGAGATTATTGCGCATAATGCCACCTTCGACATGAACTTTTTAAACATGGAATTTAAGCGCGCTGGATTTTCGCGCTTATCAGAGGTCTGCGAAGTGACCGACACCTTGGCCATGGCAAAAAATAAGCATCCAGGGCAAAAAAACTCGCTTGATGCCTTAGTGCGTCGCTATGAAATTCCTCAACGAGATCGTACCTTCCATGGTGCCTTACTCGATGCTGAAATTTTAGCTGATGTTTATTTAGCCATGACAGGTGGTCAAGTTTCATTCGATATGGATAGCTTGAGTGAAAGTGAGCAACGTGACGCTCAAAATGCACGTGAAAACCTGCCTATTTTAAAGCTTCCTGTTATTTATCCTTCTGAACAAGAACTTGAAGAACATGAGATGTGGGTCAAACAATTTGAAGAAAAACATGGAACAGCTTGTCTTTTTACAAAATAAAATCTACATTTTTAGAGGTTTTTTGTATTTAAACATTTAGCAGTTACGCTATAGTTAGACATAAAGAAATTTCGCCCTTAATTGGCTGCTCATAATCAGATAAAACACTAGGAAAGGTGCAGATCAATGTCTTACCAAACCTCTATTCATTTTGACCCGACTGCATTGCTGATAATAAAAAATGAGGTTGATAACTCAATTAAATTAGTCGAATCAGCGGTAAGTAGCTTAGCAGAAGACCAAGTTTTACCTTTTGGTATTGATGATGCACTCAATCAGTTTGAGCAATGCGCACATGTTCTTGCCCTGATTGATATGCCGAATTTGGCTAAAATCGCTGAGTATTCTGCCGAGTTAATGCGTAAAATCATGCAACACCCGACGCAAATCAATACTCAAGAAGTGGTTGCCTTAAGTGAAGGTACCACTATGCTAAAGCGTTATATTGAGTTTATTTGTCTACGCGAAGTACAAATTCCACAATTCTTACTTGATACACTCAATCGTCTAGAAATGGCTTTGGATAAACCGCTTACCTCAGAAGGTCAGCATATTGAAGCCTTACTAGATTTTCTAAGCCCTGATTTTCAATTACCTGTAGCACCCACATTAGAAAAATCTGAGTATGTTCATCGTTTATATAAATTATCTTTGAATAAATTGCTCAAACAACAAGAAACTGAATTTGATATTCAAGCAATTAAACTGGTCGGTGCATATTTAGCAGGTTTGTCTAACACTACAATCAGCAAGCAATATTGGGGACTGGTTCATGTTGCATTCAATCAAATTGATCAATTACTGCTAAATGATCCACGTTTACGTACACTGATTAGTATTGAAAGAAATATGGCACACTATTTCAATGCACCTGAGCGTTTTAATGCCACGATGAGCGATTTGGCCAACATTTTAAGTTTATGTATCAGTCAGGAAGATAACCTAGCTCAACAGATTCGCAGTCAACTTAATATCGCTGAAGATCACCTTACCGATACCCAATTACAAGTGTTTAGCCGTCATTTATATGGCCCAGACTTTGATACCATCCATACCATTAGTGAACTTGTAACCACAGAAATGCATCAAGTACGTAATGATATCGAATTTAACTATCAAAATATGTCGCCTGAAAAAACTCAAGAGCTACAAGATAAACTCACCAATCTAGCCAATATTTTCAAAGTGCTGAACCTAAATGAAGCACATCACGACTTATCGCGTCAGGCAAGCCTATTAAGTAATACTGAAGTACTTAAAAATGAAAATTTTGCACAACAATTAATGAATTGTATTTTATCTGCAATGAATTCAATTGGAATATTAGAGCGCCATTACACATCAAGCCGTTTACAACTGCGTGTAAATAACATGAATATTTCTTTAGATCGTTTGGATGAGGCACATGTTGCTTTACTCAACGAAACTAAAGCAGTGATTGAGCTTTGTAGCCAAAATTTAGTTCATTATTTACAAGATAAAGATTTAGCACTGTTGCAAAACACCCCAACTCAACTCTGTGAAATTGCAGGCGCAATAATATTCTTAAATGCAGAAACTGGGTATATTGCTATTCAGACAGCAGCTAAATTTATTCAGCAGCAATCTGAAAGCTCAACGAATATTGAACCTGAACAGATTAATCAAATACTCGATACATTAGCCAGTGCCGACATGATGATTGACAATTTAAAATACAAACAACCTGTATTACAAGCCATGTTTAATGTAGCATTGAAAAGTAGTGAAAACCTGAAAAAAATAGTGGCCTAATGTCTGAATTATCACTTGCTTATATTTTCCATCAACAACAACTTTTAGTGGATCACCATTTTCAACTACCTCGAGTTGAAAGTTTAGCAAGTGACCTTCAAATGAATACGGGTGATCGAGTGATTGCCCGTGATCTGCTCGAAGATGAGCCTATTCCTACAGGATTACAATTGGTTCCCATACGACAGCTATTAACGCTTTGGAACACGCAACAATTCGAACATGCCAGTCGTGCTATTCAGCTTTTAGAATGGCGTAAAAATCATAAATTCTGTAGTCATTGTGGACATCAAACCCATATTCATCCTTCTGAATATGCCATGATTTGCCCTAGCTGCCGTTATCATCAATATCCTCGTGTGCAACCTTGTGTGATTACTATTATTACTCGTGGCAATGATGAAATATTACTGGCTAAAAATGCAAAAAATAAAACCAACATGTATGGCTTGATTGCAGGTTTTGTCGAAGTGGGTGAAACGCTAGAAGAAGCTGTGCGCCGGGAAACTTTAGAAGAAGTGGGATTAAAAGTAAAAAATATTCAATATTTGGCCAGTCAACCGTGGCCTTTCCCGAGCAATTTAATGCTGGCTTTTCGTGCAGAGTATGCTTCTGGGGAAATTGAGCTTCAAGAAGAAGAAATTAGCGATGCAGAATTTTTTAAATTTGATCAACTGCCTGAAATTCCATTCAAAGGCAGTATCGCCTATGCCATGATTAAACATGTCATCGAAGGCACACCCGTCGCTGACGATACTCAAAAATGGTTATAAATTAATTATCTAGTGCTTCATTTAATACATGTAAAATCTGTTTTTTAGTTTGAAAGTAACGACTAAAAAGGCTTGAAACCGATCCTAGAATCGAAATATGCCCTGTTCTAGGAATGCTAATCATTTGACTATGATTGCCTTTTTTCTTCAAAATATGATCAAAATCAATTGCATTCGTTTTCGCTACAACCTGATCATTGGATGCTGTAAACAGATAGTGCTTGATCTTATTAGGTTCAACAAAATAATAAGGCATCACATGCTGATAAGAGACCGACTGATCAAATGCATCTCCACATAAAGGATCATCCTTATAATCAAAATGATAGGGCCCACATAAACCGACCACAGCACGGATTTTTTCACGGGATTTTAAACTGTAAGGCTGCGGATGATACAGCGCAGACATGATATTAAATGCCCCTGCGGAATGCCCCATCAAAATAATCTGTTCAGCCTGAATCTTTAATTTCAATTGATGCTGGGTTAAATAATTCAGTGCTAGACTCAAATCATCAATATAACTGGGAAAAATATATTCTGGTGCAAGATTATAATTGATAATCGCAACGTCATATCCTTCCTTGGCAAAAGCCTCACCAACAAAGCGATAGTCTTTTTTATCTCCATGTAGCCATGCACCGCCATGAACAAAGACGATCAATGGCCGTTGTGAGCGCGGCCTAGCGCTAAAAAAAATATCGAGACGTTGTCTGGCTTTTAAACCGTAAGCGATATTCTTGTGTAGCGTATATCCTGTGCGTGGAGTTAAACGGTTTAAGGCATAACTACCAAAATCGTAAAGGCGAAAATCCTGACAAGCTGACTTCGCCCTTACGATTTTTTGATTTAAACTATATTTTACAGATTGGGCCATCTTACTGAGCATTTATAGGCTCAACTTGATCAGGATCAATCGCCACTGGTGTTTGCTCAGTCGGTTGTGCGCTTACCAGTGGGCTACTAAAGCTTGACGTCAGGCTGCGTGATTGTTCAACATTATCAATCAGAGTAATAATTTTGGTCACATTTCCAACCTGTGCCAACACCTGATTCAGATCAGTAATTTCGGCATTATTCAAACGCCCCATCACATATAAAATACCATCTTCAGTATGAATACGTACTTTACTGTCTGAAACCACAGTCGCCTTCATAATCAAGCCACGCGTATTTGCAGTGACCGTAGTGTCTTGCATAATCGTGCTATAACCAATCTGATTGCCCACGGTAATGTAATTATGTACAGTTTTGACATCCGTCATAGCCCGCACGTTATCTTCAGCCAACTGTTTTAAATGGGCATCAGGTACTTGTCCTGTCAGTAAAACATTTCCATGAAAACTTTCAATATTTACACGAGCTTGTTTGAAACGCGCATCCAATTTATATAAATTTATTTTAGCAGTCCGTTCTATCGAAGAATCAATAAAGACTTGTCCAAGTGAACGAACACCACTTTCTGTACCTACTGGTGATGACCCTGTGCCACTCGAGATGAAACTCGCACAACCAGATAAACTTGCTACACACAGTAACGTCATTGCAATACGGTTAAACACTCAGCAAGACTCCTCATCTCTAATTTGAATTTGGTTTTATTTCAGTATTTGTGCTCTGATTTTGTTCAAAGATTAATAAACTCTTGATCAAAAGTAAAAGCATTTTCAATCCATTGTTGATCATAAGGGAATTTAGAAAAATCATGCTGTATCTTTTTTGCAAATTGTTGAAAAAAATCAAAACAAATCACATCAAAACGACAATAAAATGCGGAAAAACGGGGTTCATTCTCTAAAAAACACAATTCCGATTTCATAATTTTCTTTTGTTTTGAAAGCGAAATCGTTTCATACGATTGTGCATATCGAGTGCTTGATCGCGCTTTTACTTCAACAAAAATAATCTCTTGATCTTTTTGCACAATGAGATCAATTTCACCATAACGACAATGATAATTCGCTACAATTAAGCTAAATCCTTGAGTTTGTAAAAAACTTAATGCTTGTTTCTCTGCCCATTGGCCTAAATTAAGATATATCCGTATAGCATCTGACATTGCGAATTACTCACATTTTTTATTAATTTTTTTATTAAATTTCATCTAAGCTAACTCACGCCATAAGTCACACATGCTTTGATTTGGGCTTTATAGCAACTGATTTTTTTGATTTTATACACAAATAATAAAAAATCTTGTTATTTCCATTTTATCGGACTTAACCCATTAAACAACTAACGCTTTGATCTAAATTTACAGTTTTAACTACAATTTTGAAAGTTAATGCTGAATAAGCACTCATGCAACTGACGTCAACCCTAAATCAAGCTTATGCCCTGCCCCTAAATTCAGGTAAAATGACCCAGCTTTCAGTTTGTGTAACCTAATTCCACAAACCAGTAACTATTTTTAGTATTTAGATTTTTATGATTTTAGACTTTTTTATTTTGGAGAAACCGAATGAGTGCTCAATTATTTGTTGTAGCCACCCCAATTGGGCACTTAGATGACATTACTTATCGTGCCATCGAGGTTTTAAAATCGGTCAGTATTATTGCTGCAGAAGATACGCGCACATCTGCTCAACTCTTGAAGCATTTTAATATCTCTACACCTTTGACTGCATGTCATGAACACAATGAAAGTAATAAAATCGACCTGCTCATTCAAAGAGTGCTTAACGGCGAAAACATGGCTTTGATTAGTGATGCGGGTACTCCACTCATTAGTGATCCCGGTTTTAAACTGGTGCGTGCTGCACAACAACATGGTATTCGAGTGACTCCTGTTCCTGGTGCTTGTGCTGCAATTGCAGCACTCAGTTCTGTCGGCCTACCCAGTGACCGATTTAGTTTTGAAGGCTTTTTACCTTCTCGACAATCTCAGCGCTTAATTCAGTTAGAAAAATTAAAAGATGAAACACAGACATTAATCTTTTACGAAGCACCGCATCGTATTTTAGATTCGGTTAAAGACATGGCACAGGTTTTTGGTGCTGATCGTCCTGTAGGATTTGCAAGAGAAATCACCAAAACCTTTGAAACCATTAAAAAAATGACTTTAGCAGATTTAATTGAATGGATTGAATCTGATCATCACCAGAAAAAAGGTGAAATTGTGTTGGTCGTGGGCGGCTCCACTATAGAAAAAGATATGGAACAAGAAAAGCTAGATCAATTACTGAATCGCCTTTTACAAGATTTGTCTGTTAAAGCAGCTTCACAATTAGCAGCTGACTTAACCGGAATAAAAAAGAAAGTGGCTTATCAGCGTGCTTTAGAATTGACCCATAAAGACTAAAATAAAGAATGAAAATCAAAAAAAGCATCACAGTTGTGATGCTTTTTTTATACAAGAATATAGTTTCAACAATTGATAGATTTCAAGACATAAATATTTCGCTAAAGCCTTAATCTTGCGCAGACTCATCCGCAGGAACTTCAGTAATGCGACCACCACGAGCAAGAAATGCTGCGACTTCATCTTCTAACGCTTGACGTTGTTTTAATTTAGCCGTCACAGTGAGTGTTTCAGCTTCTGCAACATCTCCATCGGTCGGTGTGGTTTCACTTTCAGATGCACCTTTTTCAGCAGCTTTTGCTTCATCATCATCGACTGCATTTTCTTCTGCATCATCGTAATCATTCATATCTGTCATTGTTGTTTCTCCCCCACAAATGACGTTTTTCATTCCAATCTAAATTGGTTTGCAATTAGGAAGAAATTTAACAATCTCTGAGCGTTTCGCATAGAGTCAAATACTCAAAAAACGTATTTTTTTTAATCAAAAAAGTAAACTTATATAAATATTTGTATAGAAAGTAGCTCTACCCTCTTAAATCGCATAACAGGTATTTTGCAAACTGCTTAATCCATTGGCTTGAGACATAAAAGCATCTTTTAAAGAGCTACGTTGCTCAACCTGTTTTAAGCCGAAATTTCGCGCCCAAACAACAGGAAAAAATGTGGTTTTTTCCATCCAACCAATCGCTGACATACTGTGCATCATGGCATCATTTTGCCCTTTACGCAGGTGTTCGTAGCGCTTTAGGGTTTGTTCATGTGCCCATACGCCACGTTTAAGGTCATGAAGCAGCACATCACATAAAATCGCAGCATCTAAACAGCCTATATTGACCCCTTGCCCTGCCAATGGATGAATGACATGCGCAGCATCACCAATCAATGCCAATCCCGCTTTGACATATTGTTGTGCCGCACGTGCTTTTAATGGAAATTGAGCACGTGGAGTAGCTTCTAAAACCTCACCTAACATGTAGTGACTTTCACGGCTTAAAAGTGCTGTAAAAGCGTCATCCTCTAGAGCTGCATATTCCTCTGCGAAATCATTAGGCAATGTCCAAACAATAGACTGCCAAAAACCCTCTTGCTCAGGTTTTAAACTCGACATTGGTAAAAAAGCCAATGGGCCAGTTTCAAGGAAAATTTGACGTGCAGCATGCAAATGTGGCTCTGCCGTGCGTATCGCGCAGGTTAAACCTGCTTGTTGGTAATCCAAAATATCAAGATCAATAAAAGCTTGGTCACGAACAAATGAATTGGCGCCATCAGCACCAATCACCAATTTCGTGGTGAGTTGTGTGCCATCTGCAAGATAAATATGCCAAACATTTATTCCTTGCTCAACACGCATTACTTTAACTTGCGTCCGATAATCTTTTAATTGTTCAAGCATTTTTTGCTGAATGGCTAAGTTTAGAATACTCGGTTCAACCATTGAACCTAAGGTTTGTGCCTCACTTGGTATATGTGAACTCATCTGTCCAAAATTAATTTCACCATACCCATTTTTATTCCACACTTGCATGCCGCTATAGGGCATTTGACGTGCAATTTCATGCCAAACATTCACCGTTTTAAGCAAATGAATGGTGGCTTGACTCAAAGCTAAAACACGCGGATTGGCTGTACTCAAGACTTTGGATTCATTCAATACGGGAGCCGCGTCTAATACAGTCGCCTGAACGCCACCTTGTGCCAGCAATAAAGCAGTGAGTCCACCCACCAAACCACCACCAACGATCACAACCTCTAAAATGTCCGTTTGAATGTGACTCATGCTTTTAACCCCATCGCATAATTTGCTACTAAAGGTTTTACACCGGGAATCATGTCAAAAGCAATTAATCCCGAATTACGGATTAACTTTAACATTGGATTTTGATGACTAAAACCGCGCACTACAGAATCGCAGAATTTAATGACTCGTTGTTGATCGCTTAATCGTGCTTGCTCATACGCAAGCAACATAGTAGGTTCACCAATATCATCTGATTTGGACAGTTGTTCAGTGAGAGAACGTACTAAAACGTAGGCGTCACGCATACAGAGATTAAAACCCTGTCCTGCTACAGGATGAATAGTATGTGCAGCATTACCCATTAACACTACACGACCAATCGCTTGTTTTTCCGCGAGTACTTGTGACAAAGGAAAACTAAAACGACGACCCGTTTTTTGAAATTTACCCGCACGATCACCATAGGTTTGCTGCAAAGCATCTAGAAAGTGTTGGTCATTTTCATCGCCTAACCACTCATGTTCAGTCCCTTTTTTTACCGGCCACACCACAGAACGACGGTATTCACCCGGTAAAGGTAAAAGTGCCAAAGGTCCTAAAGCACTAAAACGCTCAAAGCCAATATGTTGATGGGGTTTTGAGGTTTGAACTGTCGTCACAATTGCAACTTGGTCATAATCATGTTCACTCGCGCCAACGCCTAAAGCTTGACGACAAAAAGAATCGCGACCATCGGCAGCAATCAACAATGCAGTTTGCAAGGACAAGCATTGGTCCTGGCGTAGCGCTTCAATATATACCTGATCTTTATTTTGTTTGAGAGATGTGACTTGCACCCCATCAATCAATTCAATCAGTGGCTGTTTTTTGACTTCCGTCAATAGCACACGCCCCAACCACGCATTTTCAATCACCTGACCGAAATTTTCGACTTTCTCTTGTGCTGCTTTTAGACGTGCTTTACCAAAACTGCCGTGTTCCGTAATATTGACTTCAAAAATAGGTGTAGCATGCACTTGAAGTGCATCCCATAACCCAAGCTCTTGATAAATTTGAACACTACGACGTGACAAAGCACTATTACGCGCATCAAAACTGGAGTGATATGGTGTAAGATCAGCATCATCATAATTGGGATACTTGATGGCTTCGAGTAATTTTACCGCAATGCTGGCTTTGGCTAACATCAAGGCTAGACTAAGTCCGACCATTCCACCCCCTACGATGATGACTTGCTGCTGCACCATATCTACTCCTGATCGCTTACTAATGCTTATTGAAATGAATGAATTAAACTTGAGCCATTAAGGCTTCAATTTCTTCTATTGTTTTTACAACACTTGCAGTCAAAACCCGAGGAGCACTTTCCGTTACTACGACATCATCCTCAATACGAATACCGATACCACGCCATTTTTCATCCACAGTTTCATCATCAGGTGCGATATACAGCCCCGGTTCTATGGTTACGACCATGCCTACGTCATAAGTACGCCATTCACCCTCATGCTTATACGATCCGACATCATGCACATCCATTCCAAGCCAATGACCTGTGCCATGCATGTAGAACTGACGAAAAGATTCTGTACGAATAATTTCCTCAATATCTCCCTGCATTAACCCGAGTTCAATCAAGCCTTCAACCATAATACGAACAGCTACGTGATGTGGCTCTTTATAAGAGTGACCCACACGTACTGCGTCAATTGCTGCAAGCTGTGCTTTTAAAATGATTGCATATAATGCTTTCTGTTCAGGACTAAACTTACCATTTACAGGAAAGGTACGCGTAATATCTGAGGCATATAATTGATATTCACATGCTGCGTCAATTAAGACCAAATCACCATCATTAAGTGCTTTGTCATTTTCCACATAGTGCAGAATACAGCCATTGGCTCCGCCACCAACAATACTGTTATAGGCAGGAACACAGCCATTTTGACCAAAGATATAATTTAATTCTGCCTCGAGCGCATATTCCATCATACCCGGGCGCACTGTTTGCATGGCACGTGTATGAGCTTGCGCTGAAATAGTCGAGGCAATTTGCATTAATTCAATTTCTTGCGCTGATTTATGCAAACGCATTTCATCTAAAATACGGTCCAATTGGATGATATGTGAAGGGGCAGATGTACTACGACGTGATTCACCATTTGCCTCAGTAATCCAGTTTGTTACACGCGCATCAAATTCAGCTTGCTGGCCAATACGATAGAACAATTTTTCTTTATTGAGTAATTTCTCAATAATTTCTTCATCTAACAGATCGATGGCATAAGCTTCATCTGCCTCATACTCATCGACTGCACCCTCTACTCCAGCGCGATAACCGTTCCATATTTCCATTTCACGATCACGTTCACGGCAAAACAAGCTATAACTATAACCATCATCCGGCGATTCAGACGTTTCAATAACAGCAACTGCCTCAGGTTCGTCAAAGCCAGTCAAATAGAAAAAACTGCTGTCCGCACGAAATTTATAATCTGCATCACGGTTACGCATCGCAACTGGGCTGGTAGCAATAATCGCAATACTGTGCGGACCCATTTGTTTTGCTAGGCGGTCGCGACGTTCCTGAAAATCAGCTTGAGTCAGTTTCATCATTAAGTTTACTTTTATCTTCTATAAATCAAGTTTAGCTTTTAAAAATAGCATGTTATTGGAGCAAAATCGCCCGATTTAGCTCGGACGATGCGGTGTAAACATTTCTACAACACTGCTTGCTTCTGTAGCAGAAGGATTACGCTTTAACTGTGGCTGAATACTTTGCAGTAACGCCGTTTCGCTAATCTCTACTTTTTGACGTCCTAAAGACAGGCTGACTGGAATTAAACGTACAAATTCATACAGCTCCTGATAGCTTGCTTCGCCTTCTTCGTCATTGTCAGATTCTTCGAACTCGACAGCAGCAACATCTTGTAGGTGCTCAATCCACTCCATTTCATCTGGACAAATATGACCTGAAGCCAACCCAAAACCGAGTACTACACCTGCACACCAATCTGCCAAGGCTTCTACCCGACTAGCAAGTACATGCTCATCATCTGGAAGCAACGGTAAATAATCCAGTTCGTCATCTGACAACGCATGTGCGATATCTTCTGACTCATCTGTTAAAAGCGTTAATACATTTTCATCCAATTCTGGAATTTCAAGTGTTGCTAAAATTTGTTGCCATTCTTCGCGTGTTGGCGCTTTGGTAACACAAACAATACCTGTAAGGAGTCCATGTAACTCACTTGGGCTTGTAATTTCCTCAATTTTTGAAAAATTGCGGTACCATTCTGACCAACCTGAAATATCGTCTTGCATTCGTCTATCCAATCTCTATACTTCGTATATATTACCTTTGTTTGCAATACTGTGCGACCATCATATGTTAGAAGAATTACAGCGTCTCCAGGCGCAAATTGGTGTTTTGAAAACACGACTTACGCATTATGAAAGTGAAAATAATGCACTCAGTGCGGCAAAAGAAAATTCTGCCGAACATCACCATGCCCAAATTGTGCAAAAAAATGGCATTATTACTCAGAAACAAGAAGAAATAGACAATTTAAGTGAACAATTAAGCGATGCCCAGTCTCAATTCAAGCAATTGAATACAGATGCGACGTCATTGGCTGATCGTTACGGTCGTTTAGAAAAAAGTTGTACCGATCTTAAAAACCGTTTTCAGGAAATTTTGGCTGAACGTAATGAATTACGCGTTGTGAAAGAAAAAATGCAAAATGAACAACGTCTGGCTCAGCATGAAATTCAAGGTTTGCAGCAAGAACGAGAAAGATTGTTACAAAAAAATGAACATGCCAAAGCAAAAGTTGAAACGATTATTCAACGTTTGTCTATTTTAGGAACTGCACAAGATCATCATGCCCAAGAAATTCAACAACTGGCTCACCCAACTGAAGTAAGTGAGGATAATTAATCATGACTGAACAAATTGCAGTTGAGCTTCGAGTATTGGGTCATATGTTCCGTTTATCGACCACAGAAAATGAAAAAGCTGATTTGGAACGTGCAGCTGAATTGTTAAATGGGAAATATGATGATTTTCGTCGTAAAGCACCCCGGCTTGAACCCAGTAAACTGATTATTATGGTGGCTTTAGAACTCATGCAAGAAGTGTTAGCGATGAACAAATCATTGCAAGAGTATGCACATTGTGAGCGTTTATTGAGTACTATTTTAGAAGATGTCGAAAATTTAACTTAATTTCGAAAAAAAATGTGCAAAGTATCTCCATTTGAAACCTAAGTTTACAGTTCCTGCACACTGGATATTTGCCAACACCTGAATATTGGTTATACTTGCTTTATCTCTGAGGTGTTCGCCAGCGGGTCTATTCCCCTGCCGATACTTAAACTTATGGATGTGTTCTGTATATTTAGAGTGTATGCCTACTTTCATGTAGGAAACCCAGCAAGTATACGTCGCGTCCACCTTGAACTCATCGGGTTCAGGGTAACGACACATGCAGCGGCATCATCGGAGTGTTTTATTTAAAATAATAAATAGTGAAATATAATTTTCTGTTTTTGAAAATCCAAATTTAATTTATAAATTATCTGTATTAGAGCAAAATTAAACTTCAATTTTCATAGTTCTTAGCTTTTTAATAGTATAAATAATCCCCATCAATACTTAACCTTTCTATATTTTTTCAATTGCCTACATTTCAGTGAATGTGTGTTATACAAGCCCCAACGGTATTGTCTTTTTCTAAGCTGCCTACATGGCAGTGAACAATTACCTAATTGTTTAAGCACTGCTTCGATTTTTCTAAGCTGCCTACATGGCAGTGAACCTCAAATGTCTGCCGCTGTTACAGATGCAATCTTTCTAAGCTGCCTACATGGCAGTGAACATTTCTGCTTTGACTTGATCTAATTTGCCGTTTTTCTAAGCTGCCTACATGGCAGTGAACGACGGCATGAACTTAATCGAAAAGTTGGGATTTTTCTAAGCTGCCTACATGGCAGTGAACGTAGCCCCCATCAACTTATCAGTATCGTTGGTTTTCTAAGCTGCCTACATGGCAGTGAACAGAAACGCCATGCTCTAGCCCCAACTTTTCTATTTCTAAGCTGCCTACATGGCAGTGAACTAATCTGCGATGCGTTGATGAAAATATATCGATTTCTAAGCTGCCTACATGGCAGTGAACGATTAAGAGAGATTAATATAATTGTTATGTAATTTCTAAGCTGCCTACATGGCAGTGAACGCTAAGTCAGTGACAGCTTTAATTGTGTTTGATTTCTAAGCTGCCTACATGGCAGTGAACTGCCGGTATTTCACAAGTCACCATCCCTATTCTTTTCTAAGCTGCCTACATGGCAGTGAACAACTACTGCTGATCGGGATGTAATCCTCCAGTTTTCTAAGCTGCCTACATGGCAGTGAACCGTGTTTCATTAATCGGGTGCATAGGTCTTTATTTCTAAGCTGCCTACATGGCAGTGAACCACCATCATTTGTTGGAGGATTGCCAGTAGAATTTCTAAGCTGCCTACATGGCAGTGAACAACATGATCATTAGAGCGCCTACAGCTTCAATTTTCTAAGCTGCCTACATGGCAGTGAACCTTTAAAAAAGGTTATGTGCCTCCCTGTTAACTTTCTAAGCTGCCTACATGGCAGTGAACGTATGGCTTACGAGATTCAAAAAGCCCTGCGATTTCTAAGCTGCCTACATGGCAGTGAACATAAAAGCAATTGTTGAATAATTTGCATTTCATTTCTAAGCTGCCTACATGGCAGTGAACGACCTTACCCACCTGCGAATGTAAAAATTAACTTTCTAAGCTGCCTACATGGCAGTGAACTCTTATTTGCACTTGAAACCGCCATGCGTAGATTTCTAAGCTGCCTACATGGCAGTGAACAGAGCAACTAATGTTTGGCTCATTCTGATTACTTTCTAAGCTGCCTACATGGCAGTGAACATATGCGGAAAGCTTTCTAAATGGGAATGTGTTTTCTAAGCTGCCTACATGGCAGTGAACGTGTAAGGCGATTGTGGATGGGGCGCCTGATTTTTCTAAGCTGCCTACATGGCAGTGAACGTTTGAAATTACTTTTTGAGCAACAGTTTCAATTTCTAAGCTGCCTACATGGCAGTGAACTCCTCCAGTGGGCAATAGGGATTTTCGCATTGTTTCTAAGCTGCCTACATGGCAGTGAACGTCGCCCTAGAATCAGTGGTATTGCAAATCAATTTCTAAGCTGCCTACATGGCAGTGAACGCTTCCACTGTCATTTCATGTTCACGGTAAATTTTCTAAGCTGCCTACATGGCAGTGAACATAAAAGCTTTGGAAAATTGCAAAGTTGAAAATTTCTAAGCTGCCTACATGGCAGTGAACTGGCTATTGATCAACAAGCAAATTATATGACATTTCTAAGCTGCCTACATGGCAGTGAACGCATTTTGATCATAATTCACGTGTTTTGAAGTTTTCTAAGCTGCCTACATGGCAGTGAACCCCACCCATCACAAGAATTACGGTCGAGTGATTTTCTAAGCTGCCTACATGGCAGTGAACGGCGCTCTAATGATCATGTTTATTGTTCTTTTTTTCTAAGCTGCCTACATGGCAGTGAACTTCAGGTTCTCGTTTGGTACTTCTTCATCGTTTTTCTAAGCTGCCTACATGGCAGTGAACCAAGGTCGGCAATTCGACCCATAGATCGCATTTTTCTAAGCTGCCTACATGGCAGTGAACTGTTTATTCACACACATATTAGAAGGCTGTTATTTCTAAGCTGCCTACATGGCAGTGAACAAAACAAAGCTGACGGACGTGAAACATCAAATTTTCTAAGCTGCCTACATGGCAGTGAACAGTAAAGAAGATAGAGGATGAGCTTGTAAAAATTTCTAAGCTGCCTACATGGCAGTGAACTAGCTTTATCTGTCGCTGTTGAACAACTTCTATTTCTAAGCTGCCTACATGGCAGTGAACTAAGAAAACTTTTTTCTGTTAATTCTTTTGTATTTCTAAGCTGCCTACATGGCAGTGAACTTTAAATTTTAAGGATAAAAGACTTGGGTGAATTTCTAAGCTGCCTACATGGCAGTGAACAAAAACCTTTTGACTGGCGAGATTTACCCAACTTTCTAAGCTGCCTACATGGCAGTGAACAAATATTGAGAGACTTAAAAGGATCACTAGGGTTTCTAAGCTGCCTACATGGCAGTGAACTTTGCATTAGAAGCAGCCAAAGCACCGCCTAATTTCTAAGCTGCCTACATGGCAGTGAACGGTTTTGTGTTTGTGTACCAGTAGCAGTATTGTTTCTAAGCTGCCTACATGGCAGTGAACAAAACTCTCTAAAAGGTGCTGGTCTTGGTCTTTTTCTAAGCTGCCTACATGGCAGTGAACCTTCAACAGTATAGAGTGATTTTCCTGTTCTATTTCTAAGCTGCCTACATGGCAGTGAACGTGCTAATCTAATTACAACAATTGTTTTATGTTTTCTAAGCTGCCTACATGGCAGTGAACTTGATATGGAATCCCATCTTTTATTAGATATTTTTCTAAGCTGCCTACATGGCAGTGAACATTCCTGAGTTAAAAAATCCCAATAATCTTTATTTCTAAGCTGCCTACATGGCAGTGAACCGAAATTGATTTCTGTATCAATTTCTTGTTCGTTTCTAAGCTGCCTACATGGCAGTGAACTTGGCTCTATCTGTTGCTGTCGAACAACTCTTTTTCTAAGCTGCCTACATGGCAGTGAACGAGGCTTTGATGGCTTATCAAGTTGAATCACATTTCTAAGCTGCCTACATGGCAGTGAACCCCAAAGCAGCAAAATAGGTGTTTCTACATCATTTCTAAGCTGCCTACATGGCAGTGAACCGAGATCCACAATACAAACTTCGCTGGTCTGATTTCTAAGCTGCCTACATGGCAGTGAACTGTTAACTCAGAAGTACTTCCAATGTTGATCGTTTCTAAGCTGCCTACATGGCAGTGAACGAGAATTCATCAAAAACCAGTCCACAATATTTTTTCTAAGCTGCCTACATGGCATTGAACGTCAAGAAATCAGACGTGTAGCACCACCTTCGTTTCTAAGCTGCCTACATGGCAGTGAACGCCACGGCGTTTGTATTGTCATCTGCACCTAATTTCTAAGCTGCCTACATGGCAGTGAACTTTGTGGGGCAGATGGTTATTGTCATGCAGAATTTCTAAGCTGCCTACATGGCAGTGAACTTAGAGAAAATATCCAAAGGACGACGACGAACTTTCTAAGCTGCCTACATGGCAGTGAACACTTGGTTATTATTGGCGCTAGACCATCAATGTTTCTAAGCTGCCTACATGGCAGTGAACAGTTAGATTTCGCAAAACTCATGCTTCCTCGCTTTCTAAGCTGCCTACATGGCAGTGAACCAACAAACGGTCTCTTGGGTGAAATTCGTGATTTTCTAAGCTGCCTACATGGCAGTGAACGATGTGACTGAAATTGTTGCTGACCTTACAACTTTCTAAGCTGCCTACATGGCAGTGAACTGCCTATAAATGGTGCTATGTGTAAATATGTATTTCTAAGCTGCCTACATGGCAGTGAACAGGATTTTAAAAAATGATTCAGGTTCTCGTTTTTTCTAAGCTGCCTACATGGCAGTGAACTCGATATGACAGGGTGGGTGTATGCCACAACTTTTCTAAGCTGCCTACATGGCAGTGAACGATCAAGAGATAAGTTTTTAATGTCCTCATTCTTTCTAAGCTGCCTACATGGCAGTGAACAAATACTCAATTAGATTTATGTAACTATTATATTTCTAAGCTGCCTACATGGCAGTGAACTCTGCTGCTTTGCCTATTTCATACGGCTTAAATTTCTAAGCTGCCTACATGGCAGTGAACAACAGCCAGACGATGATCTGGATTCTTTAGCATTTCTAAGCTGCCTACATGGCAGTGAACTTGCCTTTTACTATTTTGCAGAGTTTGAAGGATTTCTAAGCTGCCTACATGGCAGTGAACTACAGGCAGTCAAACCGAAGCGGATAGCGCATTTTCTAAGCTGCCTACATGGCAGTGAACTGCAAAAGAAAATTTCAACATCATCGGATTTTTTTCTAAGCTGCCTACATGGCAGTGAACCACGGTGATAGACCATTCAACCCCTACAAACATTTCTAAGCTGCCTACATGGCAGTGAACCTTCATCCGATAGGGTCTGATAATTCTGTTTATTTCTAAGCTGCCTACATGGCAGTGAACTAAAGAACGTAACATTTAAAGATCACCTCAACTTTCTAAGCTGCCTACATGGCAGTGAACAGTAACTTTATAGCAAAAAATAAAGTTATAACAGTAAGTTAATACTAAAAATCTATAAAAGACCCAAGTTTTAACTCACGTTTATAACTTATTGATTTTATTAAACTGTTAAAGAATGAAAAAATATTGGGTTAAAATTCAGGAACACTAGATTCCGAACTTAAACCATAAGTACTAAAGACCTGACTTTCAGATTGTTCAGCATTTTTCTTTTCTATGAAAAGTTTAAATACTTGATCAGACGTTAAACTTTTCATTTGAACAAATGGCAGATCCGTTGTGGTAACAACATTGCTATAACGAGCCAAAGCTTCATCAAAGCCAATATCACCGCGTTTTACGCGATGGCGCGCTAAACGTGTAGCATTGGTTTTCACTTGCTTACGTTTATAAATAGCATAACTATTTATATTCTCTGGGACTTCCCGAATAGAAGTAATATGAACATAATCAGTTAATCGATCTAACCATTTTTTAAGATCAAGTTTTTTTAAATCAGCTTCATCTTGAGTAAAAAGCCGAAGCTTTTTACCCATATTTATTTTTGCTTTTTTATCTTCTAACTTTTCTTCAAAAATATATTGAGGAAAAGACACACCAATATTCACCTTATTATTTGTATCTTTTATTTCAGCCAAAGCGATATGTAACTGCGTATACAGCTTTGACCAAATGAAATACGATGAAATCTCGGCTTGATCAATCAGCGTGATTTCTTGGTAATGTTTCATATTTAGTCCTTAGCACTTTGACCGAATACACCACCGCGAACTAAAACAGCCATGACATAGTGTTCTTGTTCAGCATTTTCTAACTTTTCACCCAAAGCATATTTATCAAAAAGGGTGAAAAAGTCTTTTTTCTCTTTTGGAGTACGATACGCTTTGCCTAAATTCGTCACTGCACCATAAGGCTCAATTGCAATAGCCATTTGTTTATCTTCAAATTCTGGATACCACGTATCAATAGTACGTAGTGCATTTCCAACTTTTTGTGAGTGCATTGCCGCGACATCATTTACTTGATATAAAATCTTACTTTTATCTCCTTTACCTTTATCCAATACCAGTTCTTCACTTGGATAAACCTCTTGCCCTTGCCCGACTAAAGCATAAGCTTCAATCTTTAACAGTAGATATGGTAATTCACCTTTTAAAGCAGCCGCAATTTGGTCAGCTAGCACCTGAACTTTGCTATCAACCGTATCAAAATCATGAAGTGAATATTCAAACGCATTAAATGTAGTTGATGGTTGATCATTGGCTGTTACAACCACTTCAACTTTTTCAGCCCCAACACGGTTACGCCACAAAAAACGACCATTCGCAATATTCAATGCATAACGCTTAGCAAGTTCAGTAAAACCGTATTGCTGAATATAGTCTTTTGCCACAGTTTCATAGGACTTAAAGAATATTTCGTTATTACAAGCAGATGGTTTTTCTACGCCACCTAGCACTTTTAAGCTAAATGAAACTTTTAATGTGTCCTGATTTTCACCAAGTGAGCAAGCATCTACTTTTTGTAAATTGGCTTTTTCCACTTCCGCATTTAACTTCATTGGGTCACCTGCTACCGCAGGTTTTAAACGGTTTGAAATTGTGCCACGTACTGATTTTTCAAGTAATTTTAATGCTGTTTGTTCAGCACGATTATCCCAACTTGTCCCATAAAAATATCCATCAGATGGGACTAATTTCTTTTCAAATGCTAAGACACTTGCAACTGCTTTTTCATTTTTAGCCATGAATTTTATTCCTTAATGAATGATTTAAATCGTTGTTGTTAAGTTTTGACAAAGGTATAAATTATTTTCTAAATCAACATGATATTGCCATAACAATTGATCCATACTTTTTATGCGATAAGGCATGATAAATTCACCCAACGTAATCACACTTTCAGCAAAACGATGTGGCGTATTTGCATCACGCTGATTTTTTGCTTGCCCTACTTCAGAAATCCCCTGAAAACCCATTGCAATTGGAACAAGCCAACCTGTAGTTTTTCGTTTAGATGACCATGCGACTTTTCCATTTTCATCTTGTGTAGAACTATGCGTGACTTTTAAATAATCCAGTACAGCATCTAAGGCATCTTTTCCTTCATTCATACTTTCAATGACCAAGTCACGGCGTTCAATCAGCACATGACCAAGCATTAATTTATTTAAAAGAGGCTTGAGTTGCTGATTTTGGTCTTCATCTTCATCAAAATATTGCAAGCTACAATTTTTCACTGCCAATACATCGCCACTGGCAAATTTCATACTCAAAATTAAGTTTTGTATATCTGCCAATAACTGTTTTTCTTCATCAGGGTCTAAATTTTGACATTCAACTAACAATGAAACTTCAAGGTGGCAACGTGCTTCTTCAATAAAAGCAGGTCGATTACCATCTTTATCAAGCGGATTGGCTGTTCCTACAATGGAATGAACAAAATCCCCTCGCCCCTTATAGGTTTGTAAATCAAAGTGATGACAACTTATCGCAACTTTATCTAAAACAATATTGGTGTAACCTTGAGCCTGTAGTTTTCGTTGCAAGGCATGTACCGCACCAAGCCATGCTGTCATCGCAGGAAAGCCAATAGTATATGGGCTACTCATGGCATTGGCATTTTGAATTTTTAAATGTGGAATAAGTAAGAAGTTACGCATTAGAAAAACTCCTTCGTTTGTTGTAAAGATTTTTCAACACGTTGTTTGACGTCTATTAATTCACCTGTTCCGAGCGTAAAAGAATCCTCAATAGATTTTTCATAACTTCGTAGAATCCAACGTGCAATTTCGCGGCTCAATTCATCACGCCACTCATTATCTTGTTCGCGTTCATTTTCATAAAAATCATCCAACCATACACGTTGTAATTTTGGCAAACTGACATAGTAATCTTCGTTCGACCATCCTTCAGCATAGCTTTGTCTAATTTTGAATGCCTGAAACATCACTTGATCAATCACAAACTGAATGATGTTACGAATGGCTGTACGAGTATTAATATTATTATTCACATCCAACTGCATCAATTTATGCAATTGTAAAAAGCTGTCCTGAAAGTTTTTACGATATAAACATTGAGCAAAGAAATCATTTTTTGGCAATCGAATAGTACGTTTTTCAAATTGAGGTGGCGCACTGGATAATAAATACGCTCGCCCTGCATTTTGACTATTTAATACGCTGACATTTTGTGGTTTTGATCCACCAAAAGCGATTTCTGTTAAATCAAATAATTCTTCAAACCCATGTTCATGAAATTTATTTTCTTTTTTAAATACTCTTGCCTCTTTAGAAGATTCACTAAATTTAATCCGATTGACACGATTTAAAAATTCCGTTGTAACAATAGAAGGCGTAAGTAAAGATAATAAATGGTATTGTTCATTTACGGGGAAATAGACCTGTTTTAATAAGCGATGCGTCTTTGGAGCCTCGGGATCTATCATTAATTTAGAAAAAGCATTTTTCGCATCATTGAAATCCAATGAGAAAAGTTCAATAAACTTTTTAATTTCATCAGTTTCATTGGCAAAATAATCCCAAATTTTTTGATCTTGAACAGGCTCTATAAGGAATAAGTAAATTTCTTTAACAAAACTATCTGTAGCTGCATTTCCAAAAAGATCAAAAGAATTTTGACACTGCACATTATTTGTAATCAAAAATCCATTTTTTACTCTAGGCGATTCAAATAAAAAACACGATGTTTTTGCATCTGGATGAGTAAATGTACTCGCATGAGTTGTAATGGCATAACGAGCTTGTTTAACAGCTTTAGCTAACCATGTATTCTTTTCATAACGAATTTCTGATTCACTAACTAAATCAGATGTTGGTTCTTTCCCTTTCGACTTTCTTTCTAACCAAGCACTTTTTTGTTTATGCAAAAAATGAGAAAACACTTGTTCTATCATATTTCTTCCCCCCTATTATTTATCTTTATTCAAAACCACTAAACCAAACTGCTCTGAATAACTCAGTTTTTTTTCACTGTCATATTCAGGAAGCATTATTTCTCCGTAACGCTTCGATATTTTTTCTATCACCTCTTCAATATCCTCATTTTCAGATATTTTTTCAACTGCCATACGACGCAAAATGTCGCCATAACTTCGATCTAACCATAAGCACCGTTTCTCTAAATTATTTAATTCAATATGTCGAATGTTATAAATTTCTGTCCGCTCAATATATTCACCTAAATCATTTTTTTCACAAAATATAAGCTTGTCATTTTTCCAAATAGCAAACAGTTGAATATTCGGTGAGCTTTGTCTAAAGGCATTAAAACGTTGTGGTAGCGCGGTTAAAAACCATTTTTGCGTGAGCCAACCATTTAACGGTTGTGCCCCAACTTTTACATAAGCCGTTAAAGCATCAGCCATGACAGCATGTTCTAAATCAGCTAATTTTTTAGTCGGTTGCAATGGATGATTACGTTGTATGCGAGGAATTGCATTAATACCTGATTCAATATTCTGAATATCTACAAGTTCAGCAAGATTTTTGCTGTCTAATTTGAAATTCCCTTTCGCGGAATTAATTTCAAAACCGGGTTTTTCAAAAGCAACATCTGCTTTCCTTAAACCTTTTAAATTATATTGCAGCAAAGCAATATTTGGCTTTTCAATGTTCTGTTCTAATTTACGATGCCGAAGTACCCGCCCTGCCAGCTGAATAATTGAACGATATGAAGATGGCTCCACAATTGCCCAATCAAAATCATGATCTCGCCCAACTTCTTCAACAGGGGTCGCCACTAAAATAAAAATGACGTTTTCTGCTTGGGTAGAATCTAAACGTTGCCGAATCATAGGATTGGAAAATGCTTTGGGCTGTTCACCCATTTTTTCTTTACGTTTTAGCACTTCGTCTAAATGATGTTCCTGCTCACTGCGCAGTAATAAGACTTGTCGACTGTGATAGGCCATGGTACGAGCAGCCACATCAGGCGACCATTCTGCATTAAGTAAATATTGGGTCAATGCGGCACAAGGTGAAACATTAGCAACTCGAATCACCCCAAAGGAAACTTTCTTACCCGTCTTTTCATCAATCGTATGATGATCACGATGTAATTTTTCTATATGCTGTTGAATACGGCTAAAATATTCTGTCTGCACACTTTCATCTAATTGTTGCGTGTTTTTTTCTACCAATAAATCAGCACAATCAATTAGATATGCTTTATGTTTCACCACTTGTTCTAATAAAGATTTGGCACGAATTTGTACAAATTTTTCATGTGCCTTTTCATAATCCAAAATAATATTGTGGTTATTCGCTAACGGAACCGTTTGTATTTGTGCTTTAAACTCATCGACCCACATGCTGACTACATCTGTATTTTTTAATTTTTTAAAAGCACAATACAGTTGCCATCCTTGCTGATAAGCATTGAAAAACCCTTCTGCCAATGCAGGTGGAATGGTTGCAGATGAAATCATCACCTTACGCCCCAACATTCCTGTTAAATGAACTAATCGAGCAATCGCAATTAAATCTTGTCCATTAAAATCATCCACTTCATCAATGACTAAATCTGAAGACAACAACCTTAAACATGGCAGAATATATTTTCCACCACGTTTGGTTTCAGTAGCAGACATAATATGATCAATGGTATAAGCCAAAACAGGCTTATATAAAAATGCTTTATTTCGTTCTGCCTGATTTTGTGGAAATAATGCATTCATAAAATCGGCTTGTGGCATCGACTCATAATCAAGTTCATTATCTAATAGTTGTTCTAAAGATTCAGAACCAATCTCCGCAAGATCGTTTTCTATTTCATCTTTCTTTTGCGTGTTTTTATTATGCAGCTCCTGAACCGCTTTAGAACCAATTAGAACTGCAAGCTCATCATTGCCCAAACCAATGTCATTACGATAAGAATCCCCTGTTTGTAGGGTTAAAGTCCTTAAACCTAAGGCAAGGATATAACGCAGTGAATCGGCATTCGGTGAAAGTGCCTGCATAATTTTGGCATTGGCAATAGTTTTACCTTTGCCTGTACTTGCCATATTGACAATAAACCAACCCTGCTTTTCAGAACCTTCATTCTTTTGAATAAATTGCTGAATACCTTTGACGGCATTATCTTGCCATTCAAATCCACCTGGACTTTTCTTTTTTAATTTTTGAATGTCATAAGCAGGTTCCATTTCTTCCGCCAAACGGCTTAAAGATTGACTCACCAATAAAGCATTTTTACTCACATTGACCAAATGCTCATCTAAAAACTGTTTTGGCTGTTTGGTTTTTTGATCCGTGTTAGCAATTAATGTCAGCTTGGTTTTCCACGTTTTATCTGCATCACAAGATGAATAATAATGATCACCTAGCATCAAACATAAACGCGCATGATGCACAATCACCCGCCAACTACCATCCGCAAATATTTGTTCAGTATGACTTAATTCTTGTAATAAACGTCCTGACCATTTTTTGATTTGTTTCGTCCATTCTATGGATTGACTGAGTAAACCTTGTTCAAACTCAAAACACTGTTTTAAACGTGACTTATAATCATTTTCATCAAATTTATTCTGATACCCCCAATCTGCACCAATACTTTTTAATAAACTTGGAAGTGTTTCTTTTGGAGTCGATGCATAAGCCTTTCGACGATCTTCTTCTTTTAAGTCAGGCAAACGGTGATGGGAAACAATTAACCATGAAACCAATTGCGCCATAGGTGGCAATTGATCTAAAGCTTTGGACTGATCTAAATGCTGTGTAATGGTTTTTTTTAATGCATCTTCACTCCAACTCTGTTGAAGTAACAAATTGAGCCATGCTTCATCATGTTTAACATCACCCGAATGTTGTACTAAGGCATTAAGTAATAAGCATGAAATCCATTCGTGTCGCAGTGGATCACCTTTTTTACTATTCTTACTCTTTGGTTGTAGTTTTTCTTGAAATAAAACTGTTGCTTTGCCCCAGTCATGCAATAAAGCAGAAATAGCCACCAATGCTTTAATTAAAGGCAAATAGTGCCAATCATTTTCCCATTTATTTTGTGCCAAACTTTTCTTTGTTGTATTTACAGGTACAATCCCCTGCATATTAAACTTATTCCGATTCCCCACGATCCAGAGCAATTCACTTCGACGTCTGCCCCGAATCCAGTGACAGCTTACCGCAGTGCTTTTCGTGACAGTTTTGCGCAAGAGTTTTTTAACTGCAATTAAGCCATCTTCGGTAATCACCGTTTGCCATGTGTTATCGCCAATACGGTCAGCAAAAGCATCCAATACACGACGTGTTCGAGCTAAAGCTTTCTTTTCACACTGGCTAACGAAGGTCACAATCATGCTTCATCTCCACTTTTAGAAAATAAAGCTGCTTCCTTCACTTGATCAAACATAAAGTCAAGACAGCGCATTTCTGTAAACTTCTGAAGTATCTGTTGACGAAATTCTTGCTCAGTCATTTTTTCTTTTGCACAAATAAAGGCATATGGAAGTACCACAGCATCCTTAATTAAATCCGCCACATCAAAGACCAAAGCCCCGCGGCGGGTTTTACCATGCATCACTGCAAAACCATGTGGAATGCCTAAAACCCAAAGTGTCGTCGCTGCCAATCCATAGGCTAAATAATTACCGTGATTGAGAAAATCATTGGCTAAATCACCCTGTTCACGATTGCGCTCAAAACTCATTTTGTTACGTGTTGCCGCAATTTTATAAAGTTGTTTGGTCATTGCCGCTTCATGCAAAAGTAAATCACCGACCTTAGCGGTATTTGGAATTTTCTTTTCAAAACTGTCCAGAGCCGTTTGAATATCCCGATCATCCAAATAAAAACCCTGTTCTTTTAAATCACGGTCTTTGTCCCAAACTTTCCGTATAAACTCGATACGCGCATGTTGAAACTGTTTTGCCACAGCAAGACGCTTGTCATCTTCGAACCAAAATTGCATCCAACCCTGCATATATTCTGTTGGTCGGTATTCACTTTGCGGTGTCATCCACTCAATTTCACTGCCCATAAAAAGTGGCGTTCCACCTCCACCACAAAAACCAACCAATACCCCTGCACTGGCGAGCATTCGCATCGCTGCCTGAGTGATCGACGTACCTGTACCGAGTAAAATTACCGTGGTATTGGCAATCGGGATATTCCAGTATTGGTTTTCATTTTTAGCTTCAGTTAAATACAGAACGCGACCATCTTTCTGCATGACTCGTGCATGTTCGAGGTAATACACATTTGCGCGTTTAGAATGTAATATTGCTTTTAAGTCTGACGGGTTTAATTGTTCCATTTTTATAGGTTTTATATTTTAAATAGAGAATTCAATAGACCTCTTTCATAAATCAAAAAATGATCTTCTTTTTGGTTGATATTTGCACTCCGGATTTCTTAGCATTCGTGCATAATCTGCGGATGAAATACATCGATTCAAACAAGCTTTCTGATCCTCAGTTCAAGCGATACACTGGCATCTCATGGTCAACCTTCTATTTAATGGTTGAGCAATTGAAGAAACTTGTTCCTACTAAAGGCAGACCGCCCAAGTTAAGCCTGGAAGACCAGATTCTGCTCTGTCTAAGCTATTGGCGGGAATACCGAACCTTATTTCACGTTGCAACGAGTTACGGGGTTTCAGAGCCCACAGCCTCAAGAATTGTCCGTCATGTTGAAGACTGCCTGATTCAGTCCAATCTTTTTAATTTACCCAAAGATTTACCCGAGGGCGAAGGCATAGACTGGAATGTTGTGATCGTGGATGCCACAGAAATCCCAATACAAAGGCCTAAAAAAACAGAAGAAAAGCTATAGCGGCAAGAAAAAGACCCATACCTTCAAAGTACAGGCCATGATTCACTACAAGACTCAGCAAATACTGAGTTTATGTACCAGTCGCGGTGCTGTACATGATTTCGAGCTATTTAAAAGAAACATAAAGCTGATTCCTTCAGAAGCCTTTGTTCTTGCAGATAAAGGCTATCAGGGTATTTATGCTCTGCATCCGAATAGTCTGTTACCTTTAAAAGCCAAAAGACGTTGTAAATTGGATCCTGAACTAAAAATCTATAATCAGGAAATCAATAAAAGAAGAATAGGAATTGAGCATGTATTTGGCAGGCTTAAAACCTTCAAAATCTTTGCTGAGCGTTATCGAAATAGAGGTAAAAGACTCGGTTTGAGATTCAATTTAATTGCTGGAATCTATAACTTGGAGCTGAGTAAAAAATGATTTATGAAAGAGGTCTAATATACCTAATTTATATGAATATTTTAAGTAAATTATAAATATTGGTTATTATTTTAAATTCAGTCTAGCTTTAGTATAAATAATCATTTTTATCAATTTATTTATTTTACTTAAATAAAAAAATAATCATGATTTAAACCAATAAAAATACTTTAAATCGCGAAATAAATAGATCTCTTGCGAAAGTCATTATTGCAAGTTTATCCGGTTTACGAGTGCAGCAATTAAGTTAATGCGTAAACCGAATCTTTTCCGTCTATTTCGATAGCGTTCACTTAATATTCTAAATGTTTTCAATTGACTATTAATGTGTTCGATCACAACTCGTATTTTCCCAATCATTTTATTGTACTTTTTCTCAATATCAAATAAGGGTAAATTCTTCTTTTTCTTTATTGGCATCAATAATTTAAAGCCATCTTGCTCTAATCCGTAGTACCCTAAATCGGTCATAACATATTCACAATGTTTGAATTTCTTAACCGTTTTTCTTGCCAATTTAATATCATGCTGACTGCCATTCGATATATCTAGCCCTATGATTTGTTTGCTGTTCGGATGATAGATCACTTGTGCTTTTAGCGTATGTTTCTTCTTTTTACCACTGTAGAACTTACTCTGATTTTTTTTTCGGGCGTTCTATTGAACATTCTGTCGCATCAATAATTACCCAGTTAAATTGTTCGTCTGCTGTGGTAATGCTTCGTTTTGGCAGGGTAAAACGTCTTGATTTCATTAATGCATCTTCAACCTTTTTAATGGTTCGATTCACATTACTTTCAGCGATATGGTAATTTGCCGCTAATTCCAGTTGAGTGCTGTAGTTCCGTAAGTAATTCAGAGTTAATAACAACTGATCCTCTATATCTAAAGTATGAGGACGACCTGGTTTCTTTTTGAGTGATTCTGCTTCTTTTAAAACTTCGACCATTTCACTAAAAACTGCTCGAGGTACACCAACCAAGCGCTGGAATTCAGAATCTGAAAAACGATTTAATTTCTGATATTTCATGAAATCTATATTGAGGCAGTTTTTACTTTCGCAAGAGGTCTAATATCTTTTAATTAATCCAATTGGAATATTACCCTAGAAAATCTTGTTGAGATGATAAACAAGACTTCTAGGGCAATCATTAACAACTTAGCTATTAAAATGTAGACCGTTTATAACTTCGGTATTCTGGTTTCCAATAATGGTCATTGATCGCCTGCTCCAAAGCTTCATCACTGATAATCGGTGCTACACCTGCTTGCATTGCTGCTTGTGCAACCTTCACCGCAATAATTCTTGAAACTTGCTGAATTGAATCAATATCAGGCAACAAATCCGCATCAGGATGCGTCAATTTCGGTGAACAAGCTGCAAGCGCATTGCTGGATGCCATCAGCATACTGTCAGTCACACGCGTCGCACCAGAAGCAATGACACCTAAACCAATACCAGGGAAGATATATGAGTTATTACACTGAGAAATGTTATAAATCTTACCTTGATAATTGACAGGTGCAAAAGGACTACCTGTTGCAATTAATGCTTTACCATCCGTCCACTGAATAATATCAGCAGGTACTGCTTCAACACGAGAAGTAGGATTCGATAATGGCAACACAATTGGGCGTTCACAATTAGCGGTCAGTGTGCGAATTACTTCTTCTGTAAACAAACCAGGTTGTCCTGAAACACCGATCAATACCGTTGGTTTAGCATTCTTAACCACATCGAGTAATGAAATGACTTCTTCGGCATTCCCCCATTCAGCAATAATTTCAGGCTTTTGTGCTAGCTTTCTTTGAAAGTCGAGTAAGTTTGGCTGATTTTCAGTAATTAAACCAAAACGATCGACCATATAAACACGAGCACGTGCCTCTAGTTCAGTTAAACCTTCGGCCATCATTTGAGCCACAATTTGTTCTGCAATACCACAACCTGCGGAACCGGCACCTAAAAATGTAATGGTCTGATCTTTAAGTTGTTTGCCTGCGGCATGTGAAGCAGCAATTAAGCTACCGACTGAAACCGCTGCTGTGCCTTGAATATCATCATTAAAACAACAAATTTTATCACGATATTTATTCAATAATGGCAGGGCATTTTTTTGCGCAAAATCTTCAAACTGAATTAATGCTTCAGGCCAACGACGTTGAATGGCTTCAATCACATGATCTACAAAATCGTAATATTCATCACCACTAATACGTGGCTGATTCCAACCCAAGTAAATAGGATCATTGAGTAACTGTTGATTGTTTGTCCCCACATCTAGGGTAATGGGTAAGGTATACGCTGGGCTAATACCACCACATGCAGTATATAAAGACAATTTACCAATCGGGATACCCATACCGCCGATGCCCTGATCACCCAATCCTAAAATCCGCTCACCATCTGTAATCACGATGACTTTGACGTTTTTACGATTAACGTTATGTAATATCTCTTCGATATGATCACGGTCAGGATACGAAATAAAAATACCGCGATGACGGCGATAAATATCCGAAAATTGCTGACATGCTTCACCGACCGTTGGAGTGTAAATAATCGGCATCATTTCACTTAAATGATTTTCGATGAGGTGATAAAACAAGGTTTCATTGGTATCTTGAATATTACGCAAATAAATATGTTTATTAATAGCATCATTAAAAGCACTGTATTGCTGATATGAACGATGACTTTGTTCCTCGATGGTTTCGATCACATGAGGAATTAAACCGTGTAAATTAAATTTACTACGCTCGTGTTCAGTGAACGCAGAACCTTTATTTAATAATGGAAGCTCTAAAAGGGTATTTCCTGCATAAGGAATATATAAAGGTTGTTTAATCGCTACGTTATCTGTCGTCATTTCCTATCTCATTTCGATTGTCATGAAGATGGTATACAGAAAAATATATCTCATACCTTCATAAGTGAGTAGCTTAGCCTTATTTTGACCCAATGCGATATTTTTAAATTTGATAATGATATGCAAACGATTTTCTAAGCTAATAAAGATAAAAAAATCTGCTTTTTCAAACCAATATATCTCGATAAATAAAAAAATTGATGCTTTTGAATATTTTTTTTCGCTTGCTTTAATCATTTTATTCGTCATGTATAGCGGTAAAAAATTTACTTACACACATTTTCTAAATTTATAGTAATCGCACCATTAAAGTGCATTAAATTTAAAAAGCTTAAATCTTGATAAAATAATCAAAACTGTAAAAGCAGATTGAATGGCAGCTCAGACTTTTTTATTCAACATCTGCAACATTTATTTGAGATTTTTATCCTGATGATCTATTCAGGAATTGCTTTACTTGATTTTAGTTCCTCATTTTTACGCTAAAAAAATACCCAAGATGTACATCTTGGGTATCACCGCATTTGAAGTGACTTAAAATGATTGAAGACTATTTTGACTTTTGTAAACGTAGTGCATTCATCACCACTGAAAGTGAACTTAATGACATGGCAACAGCAGCCAACATCGGCGTCAATAACCACCCTGTTAATGGATAGAAAATGCCTGCGGCCACGGGCACACCCAAACCGTTATAGAAAAATGAAAAGGCCAAATTCTGTTTCATGTTTTTCACTCCAGCTTTTGCCATGTGAATTGCATCCGCAACACCTCGAATGTCTCCTTTGACCAAAGTAATTTGTGCTGTCTGTTTGGCAATGTCTGTTCCATTGCCCATGGCAATACCGATATTGGCTTGAGCAAGTGCAGGAGCGTCATTGATCCCATCACCAGCCATAGCAACCATTTTACCCTGCGCTTGATATTTTTTTACAATGTCTAGTTTTTCAGTCGGTGTACAGTTGCCATAGACATGTAGAATCCCGAGTTCTGCTGCCACAAGTTTTGCATTTTGTTCATGATCACCCGTTGCCATGACAACCTCGACCCCATCGGCAATCAATTGCGCAATCACTTGATGAGCATTGGGTTTAACTGCATCATGAATAGAGATATAAGCCAAAACCTCTTGTTCATTGGCCAAGAAACTAATCACATTGCCTTTTGCACGTTGTTGTTGCAACTGAGCCTGAACAGACTCTTTTAAATTTAAACCCAATTGATTGAGTAGCTTTTGACTGCCGACATATAGCATTTGATCATTGATGTGACCTTTTACACCAAAACCCGTGACCTCTTCAAAATCCTTGACTTTAAGCAGTTCGGTTGCCGCAACCAATCTCGTTAAAGTCTGTGCAATCGGATGGGTTGAATACTGTTCAATAGAGGCAATCCATTGTTCAGCCTGAGCTTGTGTCACCTGATCGGACAATAATTGAATTTCTTTTAAGCTTGGCTTGCCTTCAGTCAATGTTCCTGTTTTATCAATCACCAATGTATTTACTTTACTTAAAGCTTCAATGGCTTCTGCATCTTTAAACAGTACACCTTTTTGTGCAGCTCGTCCCGTGGTTGCCATCACCGACATGGGTGTGGCTAAACCTAGTGCACAAGGGCAGGCAATAATCAGTACAGCAACAGCACACATTAAGGCTAAATCAAATTGTGCATTCCCAAACACCATCCACGCAATAAACGTCAGTACACTAATGGCAAGTACTGTAACGACAAAATATTGAGCAAAGACATCGGCAAGTCGTTGTAACGGCGCTTTAGAGCGTTGGGCTTCTGCTACAGTCTGAATCATTTTAGCAAGTGTGGTATTTGCACCCACTGCTGTGGTTTGAATACGAATACTACCCTGCTGATTCATCGTTCCGCCAATCACTGGATCATCCAATTCTTTTTTTACAGGGACTGGTTCGCCCGTCATCATCGCTTCATCAACATAGGTTTTGCCTTCAACCACAATGCCATCCAGTGGAATTTGCTCACCCGATGAAATTTGCAGAATATCACCTTGTTTGACCATGCCAATATCAACTTCGACCACCTGATCATTCTGTACCAGTTTTGCAGTATTGGATTGCAATCGAAGCAATGACTTTAATGAATCAGCTGTTTTGGCACGGGCTTTAAGCTCCATCATTTGCCCAAGCAAACTTAAAGAAACAATCATACACGCCGCTTCAAAATACACGGCTACGCCATGACCTGTTTTGGCTTCCATCGGAATAAGAGATGGAAAAAGGGTCGCAACCACACTATAAATAAAGGCCGCTAATACCCCTACACCAATCAGACTCCACATGTTTAAGTTGCGTGTTTTATAAGATGTCCAGCAACGCTCAATAATCGGTTTAGCTGCCCAAAGCACCACGGGAATAGAAAGCACCAATTCAATCCACGGTTGAATATGCTGTGGAATAAAAGCATGAATATGCGACCCCATGGCCAACACAAAAACAATCAAGGTCAAAGGCAAAGTCATCCAAAAACGATGGCTAAAATCCACCAGTTCTGGATTTGGTGCATCATCCAAGTTGGGTTGCATTGGCTCTAAAGCCATTCCACAAATCGGACAAGTTCCGGGGCCTTTTTGTAGAATTTCAGGATCCATCGGACAGGTGTAATCCATATCCGCCGCACCTTCTGGTACAGGACGCTTATCCAGTGGAATTAAATAAAATTCAGGATTTTGCTTAAATTTATCCAAACAAGATGGATTACAGAAATAATAGGTTTTGTTTTGATAATCAATTTTTAAATCGGTTGATGTCTCCACAGACATGCCACAGACAGGATCTATTTCTGTTTGTCCTGAAGAATTTGCAGAATGCCCCCCCGCACAACACGATGACTGTTTTTTCGGTTCTGGTGGTGTTGAAGTAGCACAGCATGAAGAGCTTTGAGTCTTTAAAACCACATATTGTTCAGGTGCAATATTAAATTTGCTTAAACAGCGTTCAGAACAAAAATAATAGTCTTTGTCTTGGTAAATACCATGACATTGAGAATCAGTTTTAACCTGCATACCACAAACGGGATCAACCACCGTTTCAGTGGATTGAACTGCTGTTTTGGGTTTATTTCCAGAACAACAGCCCGAGGATTGCGCCACAGCTTGTTGCTCTTGTGGCGCACAGCATGAAGTCATTCTTTCTTTAATTTTAACTTTTTCAGCACAACCACAACCGGTTTTTTTCGGTTGATTGACATCAGCTGACAGTAAATATTGTTCAGGATCTCGCTCAAATTTATTTAAACAACCATTACAACAGAAATAATAACGCTGCCCTTTATAGTCAATATTGGGTTTAGACAAATCGGTGACACTCATCCCACAGACAGGATCTACGCTGACCCATTCTGGACTTGATTTTTGTTTTGTACAGCAAGAAGATTTAGCTGGTTCACTCATCAGACTTACCCATTTCATTATTTAATTGTGCTAGCATAAAGTCTGTACCTAGGTACGGAGTCAAGTGATTTGAGGAGATTTTTATGCTCACCATCGGAAAACTGGCCAAACACTGTCAGCTGAATGTTGAAACCATTCGATACTATCAACGTATCGGCTTAATGCGTGTGCCTGAAACCACAGAGCATTATCGTTATTACAATGACAAAGATATCGAGACACTCAGTTTCATTCAAAAAGCCAAAGATGCAGGTTTGCAACTCAGTGAAATTCAGGAATTACTGCAACTTCAATTAAATGATCGAGAACAAGTCCGTCAGGTGATTCAACAACGTCTCAATAAAATTGATCAGAGAATTCAAGAACTCAATAGCCTTAAAGTACGCTTGGCCACTTGGGTCGATGAATGTAAAACCACGCAAGCAGCGAGTTGCCCAATTTTAAAAGAACTCAAAAAAGCTTAATAAATTGGATTCAAGACAAAAAAATATGAATAGAGCGGTCAATAAACATGTCAGTTGAATTAAAACTCTTACGCACAAAGCTTCGACTTAAACGTAGAAAAGTTGATTTTTTTAAACAACAACAAGCACAACAAAAGGTTTTAAACCGACTAATACGGCTTTCTCAATTTCAGCACGCACAAAAAATAGGGCTTTATTTACATGCCTTTGGTGAAATTCAAACCACACAGATCATTGAATACTGCTTTAAACAGTATAAACAGGTTTATTTACCCATGATTTGCAACATGAATCAACAATTGGTTTGGGTACACATCACGCAACAACAATATCGCAATAAACGTTTTTCACATCATCCACTCGGCATGCAAGAACCCATGACAGGTCGTGGCTTGCATGTATCAACACTCGACTTTTTAATTACGCCTTTACTTGCCTGCGATCCGTATGGAACTCGCATTGGCATGGGGGGCGGTTTTTATGATAAAACTTTAGCCAGTGCATCCTGTAAACCTTTGCGCGTGGGTATAGCACATGACTTTCAACTTATTCAACAACGTTTGGTTCGTGAAAAATGGGATCAACCTTTAGACGCCCTCATTACGCCAAAAAAATATCTATATTTCAATCGTTAAACTCTTTTTTTAGCTCAACTTCTCAGAGTGACTTGATCAATTTCGCATTTTTTTATCTATTTTCATTTGTCCTGCACTTGTAATTTTTGAAATACCCATCACTATAAAAATATGGCAACACCATTGTTACTCACTAGGAGTGCCCATGTCTGAAATTATGATGAATGAAGAAACCTTAGATACACAGGTTCCAAGCGTATTACCGCTTTTAGCGCTACGAGATGTGGTGGTTTATCCACACATGCAAATTGCGTTATTTGTTGGTCGTGAAAAATCGATCAATGCAGTTGACGTGGCTCGTAACAGTAACAATCTCGTATTTGTCGTTGCACAACAAGATTCGCTTACAGAAGAAATTGATCACGACAACTTGTATCAATACGGTACAGTTGCGAAAATTGTACAAGTTGTGAATCATGAAAATGATGAGAATTGCATCAAAGTTCTGATCGAAGGCTTACATCGTTCTAAGCTGGTTAAAATTATCGATAATGATGAATATTTATCAGCCGAACATGCCATTAGCCCGATGACCGTCACCATAGAGTCTGATTCACAAGAAACACGTGTACAAGAATTACGTACCTTGTTTGCTCAATATGCAGAAGCAAAATTGCGCAATGCACGTGAACTCATTACTGCCTCAAATAAAATTGATGATTTATTACAATTGTTATTCTTTGTGGCTACCCGTGTGCCTTTGAATATTGATGTTAAACAAAAATTCTTAGAACATGATGACTTTGAAGCACATTTGACTGAACTCATGACGTATCTCTTGCAACAATCTGAAGAACAACAGATTGAGCAAACCTTACATGACTCAGTTAAACGTCAAATGGAAAAAAATCAGCGCGAATATTTCCTCAATGAAAAAATGAAGGTTATTCAGCGTGAGCTTTCCGACATGAATGGCGGTGCGGAAGATGATGTTGCAGAAATTGAGCGTCGTCTTGAAGAAGCAGATTTGCCTGAACATGTGCGTAAAAAAGCTGAAAGTGAATTCCGTAAGCTAAAAGCAATGCAACCTGCTTCAAGTGAAGCTGCGGTTGTTCGCAATTATATCGAGGCCATTTTAGATACGCCTTGGAATAAAGCCAGCAAAGTCAGCATTAACTTAAGCAAAGCACAAGAAATTCTAGATGCAGATCATTACGGCTTAGATGACGTGAAAGATCGTATTGTAGAATATTTAGCGGTTCAATCACGCGTGAAAAAACTTAAAGGTCCGATTCTTTGCTTGGTCGGTCCTCCGGGTGTCGGTAAAACTTCGCTAGGTGAGTCGATTGCCAAAGCCACAGGCCGCGAGTTTGTGCGTATGGCTCTAGGCGGAGTACGCGACGAAGCAGAAATTCGTGGACATCGCCGGACTTATATCGGAGCGATGCCAGGTAAAGTAGTGCAATCTTTAACGAAAGTTGGTGTAAAGAATCCTTTGTTCCTCCTTGATGAAATTGACAAGATGGCACAAGATTACCGTGGCGACCCTGCTTCTGCACTGCTTGAAGTCCTTGATCCATCACAAAACAGCAAGTTTAATGATCACTATTTAGATCTTGATCTTGATTTATCTGAAGTGATGTTTATCTGTACTGCAAACAGCATGAATATTCCTGAAGCTTTACTTGACCGTATGGAAGTTATTCGCTTACCGGGTTATACCGAAGAAGAGAAAGTGAACATTGCAGATCGTTACCTTGTACCTAAAGCAATTAAGGACAATGGTTTACGAGCGAAAGAGCTGACTATTCATGAAGAAGCGATTCGTGACATTGTACGTCGCTATACTCGTGAAGCAGGTGTACGTAGTCTTGAACGTGAAGTGTCAAAAATTGCCCGTAAAGTGGTAAAAGAAGCGGTTAGCAAAAAAGCCAAAAACTTGCATATTGATGTGACTGCTGAAAATCTATATGAATACCTTGGCGTACATAAATTCGACTACGGTATGGCAGAAGAAGAAGCACAGGTCGGCCATGTGAATGGCTTGGCTTGGACATCAGTCGGCGGTGAATTACTATCTATTGAAGTTGCGGCTGTAAAAGGTAAAGGTAAATTCATTACCACTGGTTCACTGGGTGATGTGATGAAAGAATCCATTACCGCTGCCATGACTGTCGTTCGTACCCGTGCAGATGCGTTGGGTATAGAAGCTATACGATTCGAAGAAACCGATATTCACGTGCATTTACCTGAAGGTGCCACCCCCAAAGATGGTCCATCTGCTGGTTTGGCCCTGACCACAGCCTTGGTTTCTGCTTTTACAGGAATTCCAGTGCGTGCAGATATTGCCATGACAGGTGAAACTAATCTAGGTGGCCGTGCCATGCGCATTGGCGGCTTGAAGGAAAAATTGCTTGCGGCACATCGTGGTGGAATTAAGCTGGTTTTTATTCCTCAGGAAAATGTACGTGACTTGGTAGAAATTCCAGATAACGTCAAAGCTGGTTTAGAAATTAGAGCAGTTAAAAGCATCGATGAAATCTTGCCTTTAGCTTTAACCGAAATACCAAAACCTTTGGCAAAGAATCCTATTGTTAAACCGATTGATGAAGGTAAAGCTGCCCGCCATTAATGCGAATTTAATACAAAAAAGAGAGCTTAGGCTCTCTTTTTTTTGACTGAATAGATTTATAGTGTATTTAGGTTTTAAATAAATGCCTTCTTAGCTTCATGGATTAAGATAGATACAAAATGCTTTATAGTGTTTCTTTTGCTTACTCAAGCGAATGGTCATCTACATCTCCAGGTGGATGACCTTTTGACCGCAGTCCCATGTTTAATTCGTGGACTGCGTTTTTTATGGTTGAATTGGCGTGAGTAAACTATAAACCAAACCATCAACAACATTTGCCATTTTTGCAAGATTGAGCGTTTTTAAGGTATCCGTTTTGCTGTGATAATGTTTATTACGGAAAGAACCGGTATCTGTAATCATCATTGACGGTATGCCGAATTTCCAATAATTTAAGTGATCTGAAAACTCCATTCCTGACACAAATGCTGGCGCAATAAATCTTTGACATTCTAAACGATCCAGCGCTCGCATAGATTGACAGTATTGAGATCCTAATGCGTAAGATTGTAAATTACTCACAGCAGCAATAAAGTTACCGTGCTGAGGATAAACCCATTTCAAACCAGCTGGATATTCCTGTACCAAGTTTTCATCAAAATAACCAATCATTTCTAAAATATACACGCCTTTAATCTTATCTTTTTGTGACTGAACCGATTTCGCATGCACATAACTGCCCATTTGTTCAGTTTTAGAAAACGGTGGTTCTTCTAAACTATAGAACACAAAGTCCACATTGTTGGGCAATTTAGACTTTTGCTCTGCCAAAATACGCGCCGTTTCAATCACACCCGCAACGCCAGAGGCATTGTCATCTGCGCCATCCTGATCGCCAAAGACGTCATAATGCGCCCCAACAATCACGCGGTCTGCCCGTCCGACGTTTAAACTACACACTACATTTCGGTAGATTTGCTGATTGGCAGTAAAATTTTGATAGTGACATGGGACGCCCAATAAGCGCATTTGTTCTTTGATCCATGCAGAGACACGATTAAGTTCATCAAGGTTTTTATAGTTACGTGCTTTGCCCTGACCAATCACTTGCTCCAAATAAACTTGTAGGTTTTGTTCATCAGCCATTTTGACGTTGCTTGCAAATACCTGCCCTGTGAAAGTACCCAGTACAACAATCAACAAAAAAGCCTGTTTTTTTAAAGTTTTGAGCCACATTGTTATTATTCCAAGTGTTTCTTATTCCTCTCATCTGTTGAATTAAGCAACATTGGCTCAGTGAATTCAATTGCATTTTGTTTCGTCTCACTGCAAAGCCTTACTTTCACCGTTATAATGAATCATCTCGTTATACATGACCCATTATGAAAATCCGTATTCTGACCATTGGTCAAAAAATGCCTGCATGGGTACTGACTGGTTTTGAAGATTATTTCAAACGTATTCAACCTTTTGTGCAAACGCAGATTATTGAACTGCCAATGGCAAAGCGCGGTAAAAATGATTCAGAAGCAGATATCTTAAAGTATCGTCAAATTGAGGGAGATAGTATTTTAAATGCTGTGAAGCAAAATGAAGTTTTGATAGCACTTGAGGTCGGTGGCAAAGAATTCAGTACCGAAAAACTGGCTGAAACCATGAAAGCTTGGATGCTAGAAGGCAATGATGTGGTTTTGGCTATTGGTGGGCCAGATGGCCATTCCGAAGCAGTTCGTAAAGCTGCTGCATGGCATTGGTCTTTATCCAAACTGACCTTACCACACCCGATGGTTCGCGTTATGCTGATTGAACAACTCTACCGTGCGATGAGTATTAATCATAATCATCCTTATCATCGTGCAGGTTAAGCTCAAGTATTGTTCTTTTTTTGGAACAATACGTTGATATTTCCCCCATTATACAGATGATAAGAATCTGACAAAATTCTTTTCATCTTCTCCTATTAGGCTTTCACAATGAACTTACAAACGCTACCCGGCTTATTCATTTCTCATGGCTCACCCATGCTTGCGTTGAATCCAGAGCAAGTTGGGCCTGCGTTACATCGTTTGGGTCTAAACTTACCGACACCACAAGCAATTGTGATTATGTCCGCTCACTGGGAAAGTAACTCACTTGAAGTAAGTACTGGAGTCCGTCCAGAGACATGGCATGACTTTCGAGGCTTTCCTGCTGAGCTTTATGACATTCGCTACCCAGCACCCGGTCAGCCTGTTTTAGCCGAAGAAATTCTACATTTACTGGCAGAAGCGGGTTTTTCAGCTCATGCAAACAGTACCCGTCCGCGTGATCATGGCGTTTGGATGCCTTTACTCCATATGTATCCAGATGCAGACATTCCTGTGGTGGAAATTTCACTCCCGATGAATCTGTCGGCAGAGGAGATTTATAAAATTGGACAAACCCTTGCGCCACTACGCGAACAGCAGGTCTTGCTGATTGGCTCAGGGAGTATTACCCATAACTTAGCCGAGTTGTCTTGGCATGGTCAGTCACAAGCGGTACCTGAGTGGGCGTCGACGTTTCGTAATCATGTCGTCGCGAAACTTAGCCATCAGGACTTTGACGCCATTTTAGACTGGGAATCGATTCCTTTTGTCCGTCGTAACCACCCAACATTAGAACACTTTGCCCCAATATTTTTTGCAATGGGTACAGGTCATCGTTTCAATATTGTGCATAGTAGTTTTACCATGGGTGCACTGGGCATGGACATTTACCGTTTTGATTAATGTATAAATTTTACTTATATATTAACAAAAAAATATTTATGGATGCATTTTGAAACCCAAAAGAACTGAATGTATCCATTCTTTTAAAAACAACATCGGATATCATGTATCTTGTTATTTTAAATCAAGAACTTGTAACCCATGAAATTAAAATATTTAGCGATTGCCCTTTTCCCTCTCGCACTGGCTGCTTGCCAATCATCTGATATTCAAAAAGTAGGAGATTTGGCTGTGTCTGTACTACAACAACAAAATGCAGATCAAACACTCGCAAACTATCATTGGAGCGCGAACATCGCAGATGCGCCTAAACCTTTGGTTTTAAACTTTGACAAAAAAGCAGGTCGCTTAGGCATTGCAACCAGTTGTAACGGTATGGGGACTAGTTGGAAAGTTGAAAATAATCAAATTGTGACGGGTAACCTGATGGCGACTCAAATGGCATGTGAACCAAAAGCCATGGCTCAAGAAGGTGTCGCAGCAGATTTATTTGACAACCGTAAGGCACCGTTTGTTTTAAACCTAAATGATCCTGATGCACCAACACTAACCGTGGTATCGGCAAAAGGTGAAAAAATTGTATTCACAGGTAAGCAAACTGCTGAATCGAAATATCAAAGCCAAGGTGAAACTGTTTTCTTAGAAATTTCACCTGAAACTAAAACATGTTCTGCAGGTGTTGCCCGTATGAAATGCCTACAAGTTCGTGAAGTTAAATATGCTGAAAATGGCGTAAAAACACAGGTCGATAAAGACTGGACGTTATTCTATAACCATATCGATGGCTTCACTCATAACCCTAAAGAGCGTCAAATCGTGCGTGTTAAACGTTTTGAAATTGCCAACCCTGCGGCTGACCAATCAAAATATGCTTATGTTCAAGACATGATTATTGAACGTGAAGCAGTAAAAGGTTCATTGTAATCGTTCAATGACCTAGAAAAAAACCGAGGCCTCAAGCCTCGGTTTTTTATTGGGATTTTTCTAAGTGCATATAAACTTAGAATACACCTTGAGCTAGCATTGCATCTGCAACTTTTACAAAGCCAGCAATATTCGCACCATTTACATAGTTCACAGTACCGTCTGCTTGCGTACCATATTTCACACAGTTACGGTGAATTTCTTTCATAATCGCATGTAAGCGCTCATCGACTTCTTCAAAAGTCCAACCCAAACGCAAAGCATTTTGTGACATTTCTAGGCCAGAGGTCGCAACACCACCCGCGTTCGATGCTTTACCTGGTGCGTATAAAATTTTCGCTTCAACGAATTTTTCGACTGCATCTAAGGTAGAAGGCATATTTGCCCCTTCAGCCACGCAAATTACTCCATTTGCAAGGAGTACTTCAGCATCCGCCTGATCTAACTCATTTTGGGTTGCGCATGGCAGTGCAATATCGCATGGAATAGACCATGGACGCTGACCTTCTAAGTATTCAAAGCCATGCTTAGATGCAAACTCAGAAATACGACCACGCTTCACATTTTTCAGTTCCATTACTTCAGCAAGTAAAGCATCGGTAAAGCCTGCTTTCACATATACTGTACCCGCAGAGTCAGACAATGAAACGACTTTTGCACCTAGGTACATTGCTTTTTCAGCGGCGTATTGTGCTACGTTACCAGAGCCAGAAATCGTAACGGTTTTGCCTTGGAAGCAGTCGCCACGTGTTTTCAGCATTTCTTCAGCAAAATACACTGTACCGTAACCCGTTGCTTCAGGACGCGCCAAAGAACCACCAAAGGTTAAACCTTTACCCGTAAACACAGATGAAGTGTCATTGCTCAGTTTCTTCATCATGCCAGCCATATAACCCACTTCACGGCCACCCACACCAATATCACCTGCAGGGATATCCGTATTTGAACCTAGGTGACGGTATAGCTCAATCATTAGCGCTTGGCAGAAACGCATGATTTCGCCTTCAGACTTACCCTTAGGATCAAAGTCTGAACCACCTTTACCACCGCCCATTGGCAGTGTGGTTAACGCATTTTTAAAGGTTTGCTCAAAGCCTAAAAATTTTAGGATCGATAAATTCACCGATGGATGAAAACGCATACCACCTTTAAATGGACCAATTGCCGAATTATACTGAACACGGAAAGCACGATTGACATGAGTCTGACCTTGGTCATCCACCCAAGAAACGCGGAACTGAATGGCACGTTCTGGCTCAACCAAACGCTCAAGTAAACCATGTGCAGCATATTCTGGATGCTTTTCAATGAACGGCCACAGGCTGGTCATCACTTCTTCTACAGCTTGTAGAAATTCAGGTTGATGTGCATCACGTGATTTGACGTAATCTAGAAACTCATTAAGGCTGTTATATTTCAACGCTTAATCCTCAGCAGAAAGGTGGATTAAAATTGGTCAAATTTCCAATAAATGATAAATTTTGGCGCAAAATATTAAATATCTTTTGCAAACAATCTACAACAGTTATTTTAAATAAATTAAAAAAAAGATTTAATAACATATATTTATATCAATTATAACGCATTTTAAGTCCTTGATCTTGTTGAGACTCTCCTTAAAGTTACAATCCTTTTTTGCACGATTTAAATGCATGATTTGCGCTAAATTCGAGCGCAAGATTAAACAATCAAAACATGTTAAAATTAAAAATATTGGATTTATCTACTTTATTTCTCCTGTTTTCAAGTCGCATTGGTTATTTACATGAATTCGCAAATTGCTCTCATCCATCATATCGATGCTTTGCTTCCCCAAACCCAATGTGGTTTATGTGGACATCGAGATGGATGTTTACCTTATGCCAAAGCAATCAGTGAAGGTGAATTAGCCAATAAATGTGTACCAGGGGGGCAGCCTGTCGCTGATGCATTGGCACTGTTATTAAATCGCCCACTCTTAGTCGCAGAAGAAAGTGTGTGGCCAATTCAACTGGATGGTCGTCCACAGCGAATGAAGGCTATTATTCGTGAAGATGAATGTATAGGTTGCACCAAATGTATCAGTGCTTGCCCAGTAGATGCCATTATTGGCTCTGCAAAGTTGATGCATACCATCTTGACTGACTTGTGTACCGGCTGCGAACTTTGCATTCCGCCTTGCCCGGTAGACTGTATTGATTTGATTGAAGATAACCATACAGTTTTAACTGAAGAAATACGGATTGCAGAGCAGCATGATTTAAGAGATCGTTATTACGCTCATATTCAACGTGAGGAAAATCGTCGTTCAATTCGTAAAGGCCCAACTGTACGTGCAGATATTGATTCTGCTTTATTTACCGAATTTTTCGCACAAGATCATCAGGTCGAATCCGTTATTTCTACTTCTTCTGAAACAAAACCTGTTGCAATGCTCGATGCAAAATCCACCATTGAACTTGCAAAAATTCGTACCCAAATTAAAAAATTAGAAAAACAGCTCAGTGTTCGTGAAGATGCGAAAAAACGTCTGTTGTTAGATGACTTAACTCATCAGCTTAATCAGTTACAGGAAGCTTAAAGCATGCTAACCACAAGCGCAAAACCTGTAAAAAACATGACCAAAAAGCAAATTCAAATCTTTTTTGAGCGTTTGCGTGAGCAAAGACCGCACCCTAAAACTGAATTAAATTATTCCAATCCATTTGAACTTTTGGTTGCAGTTACACTGTCTGCACAAGCCACGGATGTCAGCGTCAATAAAGCCACCGACAAACTCTTTCCAGTGGCCAATACACCCGAAACTATTTTTGCATTAGGCGTTGATGGTTTAAAACAATATATCAAGACGATTGGTTTATATAATGCAAAAGCTGAAAACGTCATTAAAGCCTGCAAAATTTTAATCGAAAAGCACAACAGCATTGTGCCTGACAATCGTGCAGATTTAGAAGCCTTACCTGGTGTAGGACGCAAAACAGCAAATGTCGTACTGAATACCGCATTTGGTCAGGCCACTATGGCCGTCGATACGCATATTTTTCGTGTAGGCAATCGGACAGGTCTTGCCGTAGGAAAAAATGTATTAGAGGTAGAACAACGACTGGTGAAAGTGATCCCTAAAGAATTTATCCTCGACTCACATCATTGGTTAATTTTACACGGTCGTTATTGCTGTATCGCACGAAAACCCAAATGTAATGAATGCGTGGTCTCGGATGTATGTCAGTGGCCAGATCGTTTTGAATTTGGTGCTTCCAAATTTGTTACTACAAAAACCCTTGAAGATAAAAGTTAAATTTTGTCTTTCTCTTTCTGAGATTGCTGCAATTTAGGATGCAATTGTCTTTCGGGTTGACTATTTTTCTTTTCTGCGGCTTCTTGTTGCTGAACTTGACGTAAGTACTTAAAACTTTGAACAATTAATGCCAAAATAATAATAATAAACACAACGACCATTACAATTAAACCAATTTTCAGCAAAGTATTATCCTTTAAATCGTAGATAAATTAAAAGAGCCCTAATATGACGGAGGACTCTTTTAATGTCAAAACATTCATTGCCCTAGAGGGCCTAAGAATTATTTGCTTTGATCTAAAATTGCAAACAACTCTGTTTGAACTTCATCAATTGGACGAAGACCATTCAGCTTGTCATAGGTCGGTGCATTTTCACCAGAGGCTGCGCGTCCTTGATAAAAACCAACCAATTGTTCAGTTTCAGTATGATATGAACCTAAACGCTTACGAATAGTGACTTCCAAATCATCTGGACGTTGAACCAAGTCTTCACCCGTTTCATCATCTTTACCTTCTACTTTTGGTGGATTGTAAACAAGATGATAAATACGACCTGATGCAGGATGCTGACGGCGACCTGAAAGACGTTGTACGATTTCTTCATCAGGTACATCAATCTCAATCACATGATCAATGACAATGCCTTCACTTTCCAAAGCTTCTGCTTGTGGAATCGTACGTGGGAAACCATCAAAAATACAACCGTTTACACAATCAGGTTGAGCAATACGTTCTTTCACAAGACCGATGATGAGTTCATCAGATACAAGACCACCGTTATCCATCACGCTTTTAGCTTGGAGACCTAATTCAGTACCTTCACGAATTGCAGCACGGAGCATATCACCGGTTGAAATTTGTGGGACATTGTAGCGCTTACAGATCAACTGAGCCTGTGTACCTTTACCTGCCCCAGGTGGTCCGAGTAATATAATGCGCATAAAAAAACATCCTCATTTTAACAATGTACATGATACTTTGTTCATGCCGAATTGATCTATTCGCCATGCACGCCAGCATCTAATTATAAAAAAGCCACAAACAAATGTATTGTACCCGCTATAAATCCAGTTACGCCACCCAAGACGATTAAAATCCATTCATCTTCCTGAAAAGCAGGACGCAATAAATTTTGAAACTCTCTTGGCGTCAACTCTAAAATACGCTCTTTAAACATTTGATAAATTTTTTGTGCACGGCTCGCATTAAATGCGGGATCGCATACAGGCACCATCGTAATTTCAATCGAACGATCAATCAAGTCAGTCTTCAGTTTTGCGTATTCTTTAGGCCCCAACGAGAGCTGTAAAGAGGTTCTCACCAAAGGAGTTTCCATAATTTGATTAATATGACGTTTTACAATACGACGTGTTTTATTCTTTTTCCCGCCATACATCATTTCGGTCATAATCGATTTTAAGGTAATTAAATCTTCTGTGACTACTCGAGCAAATACATCAGACACCTCATCTTGGCGCTTCATAAATGCACCTTGAATATTGTATGTTCCGATACGAGGAATAACAGGTTTAATCCACGGAAATTTACGATCTTGAGTACGTTCAAAAAACTGTGGATAACGCACATAATGAGGTTCAAGTGGATTGAACACCATCCAGATTGCAATCCAGTTTGTTAGAAAACCCCAAATGGCAGCCCAAAATGGAACTGTCCAATGCCATGGCACGACAAACCAAACAATCATTTGGAAGATACCAAAAAACATACCAATTAATGCACTAATATGCCAAATGAAATTAATTTCTTTTTGTCCCACTTTCAGGAACATATTCACCATTAAACGGCGGTCGCCTTCCATTTGACTCACCACCATTTCACGCATATCTACCAGTGACTCGACGTTCATGGTCAGTTCAGTCACCAACTCTCTTAAGATGCCAGGAAGCTGCTTGTGCGCTTGTGCATAAATACGACGTTTAATCGAATAAGGTAGATTTTCCCAAAGTACTGCATTACGTTCAAGCATCATTTCATCAATGAGATGTTCAAGTTCGAAACCGACTTGCTCACCGATAATGCCTGCCATATCTTCAGGATCCATTGCATCTAAAAATTCACGCAATGAACCCAACTTAGATAAAGTATTATCAGTAATGATGCCAGAAATACGACCTGCTTTACGTGGCACAATACCCTGCCAGCCTACAGGTAAAGGGCCTAAATGGAATCCCCAAAAATTAAGTGGATAAAATACCATCTTAAGCGCCATCCAGACATGCGCCCAAGTAACAAAAGCAGTGACTGGAATAATGCTAAGTACTGCCCAGAAATCAGGGCGATTCAAGAAGGTTTGCCACAATTCGTTGACGTACTCAAACATGCATGAAATCCATATTAAATGTGTAATAACAAAGTATTAAATTATAAAAAACTATTCTTACTATAAACCGATACTGAGAGTATATGAGAATTGTAGTCTTGGTTCAGTTTCAGCAACGACATAACCTGATTTTTCAGTTAACTCTTCGCCTGCTCCAATTCCTACACTAAAAGTGCTTATTCTTTCTGAATTTAGTAAAACATAGGATAAATCCACACCACCGCCTAAACGTACTTTATCTTCATTATCCACTTTTTTGGTTTCTACATGTCCAGCATAAACACCAATGTAGTACCCGTTTTTATCTTTCCCCGTCAGATGATAAGGATAACGAAAACCCACCTGAACACCTGGTGTGTAATCATCATCCATAAATACCCCACCCTTGGTATAGGCTATGCCATAAGGGTTAATCCATTCCAGATTTAAATGAAGCATTTTTTGGGTAAATCCCACCCCTACATTCCATTCTGAAGCACTTTCCGCAGTCAGCTTAGCCTCTGGTAAATATGGATTTGAAACATCTTGTGCATGTGCTGTAGTTGTTAGCATAAAAAAAGCCAACAAAGAATAAATTTTTTTCATCATTTTCCCTAATTTTATTTTAATACAATCCTTTATTTTCAATTTTGACTTTAGCAGAATTATTAGAATTCTTATATACTGCAGGCTACAATTTTAGTGTCTGTATGGTCAACATCAGCGTACGCTATGCTCATTTGTTTACTTGAACAAATATTCAAAGCAACGGATATCCATTAGAATAGTTTATCCATTTTCCTTCTCCTGTATCTAAGTCGATCGCGTATGAAACAGCACTTTCCTTTAAAAAATGCTCAACAAGAGAAGCGCATTTATCGTAATCGGATTTTTATTTCAGTTGGGATTGTAGTTTTCTTTCTTATTTTGCTGATTGTGCGATATGCCTATTTACAACTCATGCATTATGATGAGTTTTCAACTGCGTCTGATCAAAACCGAATTCGTCTGCAACCATTAGCCCCTGCACGAGGCTATATTTACGACCGTAATGGTATTTTACTGGCCGATAATTATCCTGTTTTTTCAGCAACAATGAGCCGTGCAGATGTAGATGATATTGATGACACGCTTGAACGCCTCACCCCACTTCTCAGTTTGACCCAAGAAGATATTGACCGTTTTAAAAGTCGTATTAAAACAGCAAAGAAAACCGAACGGGTTTCAATCAAACTAAATTTGACAGAAACTGATATTGCCCAATTTAGTGAGGTTAAGCATCGTTTTCCTGGGGTTAATATTGATACTCAGATGACTCGATATTATCCACATGGAGAATTATTTGCCCATGTGATTGGCTATGTCGGACGAATTAATGACAAAGAATTAAAATCAATTGATAAAGATTTATATGCTGGCACCAACTTAATTGGAAAAATTGGTGTTGAAAACTCTTACGAACATTTACTGCATGGCATCCCTGGCAATGAATCAGTTGAAGCAGATGCACATGGGAATGTACTCCGTCATTTAGGACGTAAAGACCCTGTCCGTGGTAATGACTTATATTTATCTATTGATTATGGTTTACAAGTGGTCGCAACTGAACAACTTGCAGGCCGACGTGGCGCAATTGTCGCACTGAACCCTAAAACTGGTGAAATTTTAGCTTTGGTGTCAAGCCCAAGTTTTAACCCCAATCTTTTTGTAACTGGGATTAGCCATACGGACTACAGTGCCTTGCGTGATAATCTCGATCAACCACTTTATAACCGCGCAGTTCAAGGTGCCTATCCTCCAGGTTCAACCATTAAGCCAATGTTTGGTTTAGGGGGAATTCACTATGGCTATGTCGATTGGAATACCGCGATTTCTGATCCTGGATATTTTACCTTACCTGGTGATAGCCACCGCTTCCGTGACCATAAAAAATCAGGGCATGGCGTGGTCAATATGCATAAAGCGCAAAATGTATCTTGTGATACATATTTTTATGTATTGTCGTACCGTATGGGTATCGAAAAAATGAACACGTGGATGCGTCAATTCGGTTTTGGAGAAAAAACAGGCGTTGATTTACCGAGTGAAAATACGGGTTTATATCCAAATCCTGAATGGAAAATGCGCACGCGCAATAGCAAATGGCTTAAAGGTGAAACCATTTCAGTGAGTATTGGTCAAGGTGCTTTTACCGCTACGCCTTTACAACTTGCCATGGCCACTGCAATTACTGCAAATCAAGGTGCACACATTACACCGCACGTATTACGCGAGACACACGGTTCAAAAGTTTTTACCATGCTGAATGGTTCCGACGGGAAAATTCAATTTAATGGTCAACCTGAAGACTGGATCAAAATGCGTGATGCGATGGTTGATGTCATCCAAACAGGTACAGGTCGTGGCATTCGCACGAATATGTATCAAATTGCAGGTAAAACAGGCACAGCGCAAGTTAAAAGTATTGCGCAAGGTAAGCGTTATAACGAATCTATCTTAACCGAACGTCAACTTGACCACGGACTCTTTGTAGGTTTTGCACCTGCTGAAAATCCAGATATTGCTATCGCAGTCGTCTGGGAAAATGGTCGTCACGGTGGCTCCGCTGCAAAACTGGCACGCCCTATTTTGGACTATTGGATGTTAACACGTAAGAAAAATCCGATTAGGCCAGCAGCACATCAAGTCAGTGGCGGTTTAATGACAGCAGGCATAAAACCGGGTGAATTACCGAGCACAACTCTTCCCAATATCGATGCTTCTACAACACAGACTACAACTCAAGCTGCTTCACAAGCCACTCCCACACCGACCCTCCCAGAATCGGCAGAAAGTGAGTAATCTATGAAAAATCAACTTCGTATTATTGGTGGTGAATGGAAACGCCGACAACTTGCCTTCGCAACTGTTGACGGTTTACGCCCTACACCCGATCGTGTGCGTGAAACTTTATTTAACTGGTTAATGTGGGATATTCAAAATTCCAAGGTTCTAGACCTCTGTACAGGTTCAGGGGCTTTAAGTTTTGAAGCCCTTTCTCGCGGTGCAGCACAAGTGGTTATGATTGAGCCCAATCGCACTCAAGCTGATTTTTTAACCAATAATTTACAGTTATTAAAAGTGACCAGTCAGCATGCAAAATTAAAAATTGCGACTGCACAACAGACTTTACCTACACTTAAAGAATACTTTGATGTGGTTTTTTTAGACCCACCTTATAGTCTAAATTTATGGGAAGAATTGGCTGTCTTGGTTGACCCTTGTATTGTATCTAAAGGCTTTATTTATATTGAAGCAGACCGAGATTTAAACCAAATTAAATTGCCTACTTCGTGGCAACAGATAAAAACAACCAAAGCAGGCACAGTGCGGGCAGGACTTTATCAAAAGAATGCGACTTAACTACACCACTTAACCATTAAAAAAAGGATACTATTTAAGAATCCTTTTTTTATTCATTTGTGTTTTATCCTTAAACAAAGGCTGTTCAATATTAATCATAACGATGAGAAGAGTTTGAGCGATTATCCCAGTGCGGACGATGCTGTTTGTTCCAGTCACGATCACCATGTTTTCGATCATGATGACCATTGCGATCTGAATGACGCGGATGATCATCATAAGGTGCAACAATACAGCCTGTTAATGACACCGCAAAGATCGCCAATAAAAACATTTTTTTCATGAGAGTCCTTCCTTTTAAACCAATCTAAGCTTAAGCAGTATTGAATAACTTCATGTAGAGCAAAAGGAGGATATGTTTCCCTGTAGTAGATTTATCTCCATTGTTTATTCATGCTCGCATGAATCGACAACTCAAAAAATTTATTAAAGTGAAATTGAAATTTAACCTAATTTTTATCTATTTAATCAAAAAACGATTCAAAAAACAGCGATTCAATTTTTATATGCTTTTTTAATAGAAAATTTTTTATACAATAACGCACCTTTTTTGACGTCCGCTTAAACATGAAAGTCTTTATATTGCTTGTCAGTATTATGTTTCTGAGTGCCTGTAGCTTAACCCATTTCAATGAAATCAAGCATGCAGAAAAAATGCTTTCACATTTTCAGTGCAATAAAATTGAAAGTGCACAAATGACTCATACTTCAATTACTGCTTACTATGAACAATCCTTAGCGCTAAGTCGTCAAAAAGCCGAATCTTATGTACAAAGCTATAAAGATGGAAATGAGCTATTCGATCTCCCTTTAACTGAAGTGATTGAACAACAATATATAGTCTATCAGGCTGCATGTGAAAATTTGGGCGGGATTGAACCTACACTTGAAGAATAAAGTTTAGTTTTAAAGTGCTATGAATTTTGATAAAAAACTACATCGTGACATTTTTTTAATATGAGCTAAGTAGAAGACAGGAATAAATCCCTGTCTATTTTACGCTTAAGATCTTAATTTAAGATCTTAATTTTTAGAGTGATAACGGATATCCACACTGAAATTTTCAGGAAATTTAGCATGAATTTGGTCATAAAAAGACATAATTTCAGCCATGTCTTTCTCATAATTCCCAGTAGGATAAACAATTTTTCCTACTCCGGTTTTCTTTTTCTGATAGTCCATATAGGCTAAAGCAATCGGAACACCTGCAGTTATTGCCACATGATAAAATCCAGTTTTCCATTGTTCTTGTTTTGCGCGTGTCGCTTCAGGGGTAACCAACATGACTAACTTTGGATGCTGTTTAAATAAATCAGCCATCAGCTCGACCATACTAGGACGTGCTTCTCCTTCATTTTTAGGTGTCCGATTGATCCCTATCCCACCCATTGCGCGAACAAATGGACCAAATGGTAACTTCATATAACTGTCTTTAATGGTTAAACGCACATGCCCCCCTAATGCCTTTAGTGCTAGACGTGCATACAATGCATCCCAATTACTGGTATGCGGTGCTGCAATCATGACACATTGGTCTAAATCAAGTGGCCAATGATTATCAAGCTCCCACCCCATTAAATTTAAACTTTGTTCAGCCAGCTTTTCGAACACAAAAAATACCACGCTTAAATAAACAGCGCAGATATTAGCAATATCTTTTAAAAATGCAAACTAATCTAGATTTTTCACCTTTTACTTGATGATACGATATAGTCAAACACTACTTTATCTGTCTCTAAAATAAGTAAGAATGAGCACATGCAATACAAAGTACAAACATAAGCTCTATTTAATGAATTTACTTTTTTCGGTAGCCTTTAATTTGCAAACAGTATTGAAATAAATAAGGAATATACTGATGAAAAAAATAATGTTGCTGGTTTCTTTTAGCATTCTGGCATTGACCGCTTGTAGCAAACCCAATACGGATACGCAGAACATAAATCAAGCACCTGAACAGACGGCTACTCAAGTTAGTGAGAATACAACAACTCATTCACAAATCACTCCTACAGGTGACCAAGCAGAACATTCACTTGACTGGGCTGGCGAGTACAAAGGTGTATTCCCTTGCGCCGATTGCGAGGGCATCGAGACAGAACTTGAATTAAAAACAGACAAAACCTACGAATTAACTGAAGAATATTTAGGCAAAGGGACTGGGAATGAATTTAAGGTCAAAGGGACTTTTAGTTTTGACAACAATCATCCCTCTATGATTAGTCTCGACAAAGCGGGTGAAAATCGTAAATTTTTCATTGGTGAAAATTTTGCTGAAGCACGTGATCGGGATACAGGTGAAGCAAGCAATTCAAAATTAAACTACAAATTGCAAAAACAAATGCAATAATTTTTAAATCACTCTTTCGAGTTTAAGAAAAGCCTGTAATAAGGCTTTTTTTACGATAGAACCGTTATGATTTGCTACAAATAAACCCTCATTTAATCACTTTATAGTAGCGAATGTGGCGATTCCCGATTATGTTTAGAAAAAACAGCGTCAATTGAATAAGGTGATTATGCAAAAAATAAAGATTACACTGGGTTTTCTTTCTCTCCTGCTGTTAAATAGTTGCGATAAATCTACGACATCCAATCTACAAAAAAACAATAAAGATCATCCTGAACATTTAGAAACACAGATTCAAACTCCTGAATGGGCCGCGCAGTATCAAGCATTTATTCCTTGTGATAAGTGTGAAAAAAGGTGGATGTCATTGCAACTTTACTCCGATATGACTTACACCCTTAAAGAAGTAAGTTTCTTAAAGCAAAAAAACAGCCATAAAACGTCTATGGGTACGCTAAGTTTTGACTCTGAAAATGCCAAAATAATACAATTAACTGAAGCTGAAACACAAAATATCTATTATTTTTATTTACGCCCTGATGCCATAGAACCTCTTGATAATCATAAGAAATCATTAGATTCTGCTGGTCACTATCAACTTACAAAAGTAGAGAATATTGAAGTAAACAATGCACTTAAATATGTGGATATACAGGCAAATTTATATAAGTCAGAAAAATTATTGTTAGATTCAGTCAACTATATAAAATTAAGTTATTTTTTTGAAATAGATAATCATTCAGATAATGTCATCAAATTAAAAGCCAAGGATATTGTATTGGTAGATCATAAATACAATGAATATATTGCAAATTTTGAAAATGACCCACTGATCTCTATTCAGCCCAAGACAGCTGATTATCAACTCATCTCATTTCTTTATCCTGAAACCAGTTCACCTGCTTATATTAATATTAAATGATTTAACGTTAAAAATAAAAACCCCTGCTTTAAGCAGGGGTTTTTATCAATTTACTGACGCGTATGAATTACATCATACCGCCCATTCCACCCATACCGCCCATATCAGGCATTGCAGCTTTGTCTTCTGGAATATCTGTAATCATACATTCCGTCGTCAACATTAATGCAGCAACCGATGCAGCATGTTCAAGCGCAGAACGTGTTACTTTAGCTGGATCCAAAATACCCATCTCAAGCATATCGCCATATTCGCCAGTAGCTGCATTATAACCGAAGTTACCTTCGCCATTTTTAACAGCATTAATAACCACTGAAGGCTCATCGCCTGCGTTGGCTACGATTTGACGTAGTGGCGCTTCTATTGCACGACGTAAAATATTGATACCCGCATTTTGGTCATCATTAATACCAACTAGACCATCAAGTGCTTTAGCTGCACGTACTAGCGCAACACCACCACCAGCAACTACACCTTCTTCAACCGCAGCACGTGTTGCATGAAGAGCATCATCTACACGGTCTTTTTTCTCTTTCATTTCAACTTCAGTTGCAGCACCAATCTTGATAACTGCAACACCGCCTGCCAATTTAGCCACACGTTCTTGAAGTTTTTCTTTATCATATTCTGAAGAAGACTCTTCAATTTGTGCACGAATCTGTTGAACACGATCAGAGATTTGAGCAGCATTACCTGCGCCGTCTACAAGCACGGTATTTTCTTTAGACACAGTCACTTTATGCGCTGTACCCAAATGTTCTAATGTTGCTTGTTCAAGTGACATGCCAATCTCTTCAGAGATCACCGTACCGCCGGTCAAAATCGCGATATCTTGAAGCATTGCTTTACGACGGTCACCAAAACCAGGTGCTTTTACTGCACATACTTTGATAATACCGCGCATGTTATTTACAACAAGAGTAGCCAACGCTTCGCCTTCAACATCTTCTGAAATAATGAGAAGCGGTTTACCCGTTTTTGCTACAGCTTCGAGAACTGTAATCAATTCACGAATGTTGCTAATTTTTTTATCAACAAGCAGGATAAACGGATTTTCAAGTTCAGCTGTTAAAGTGTCTTGTTTGTTGGCAAAGTACGGGCTGATATAACCACGGTCAAACTGCATACCTTCAACCACGTCCAAAGAATCTTCAAAGCCTGAACCTTCTTCAACCGTAATTACACCTTCTTTACCTACACGTTCCATAGCTTCTGCAATCAATTTACCTACAGTGGTATCTGAGTTAGCAGAAATTGAACCCACTTGTTCAATCGCTTTAGTGTCTGAAGCAGGTTTAGCGGTTGCTTTAATATTTTCAACAACGGCACGAACAGCCAAATCAATACCACGTTTCAAATCCATTGGGTTCATACCCGCAGTTACTGATTTGATACCTTCATTTAAAATAGCTTGAGCAAGGACAGTTGCAGTTGTTGTACCATCACCAGCAATGTCATTGGTTTTTGAAGAAACTTCACGAACCAATTGCGCGCCCATATTTTCAAATTTGTCTGCAAGTGTAATTTCTTTGGCAACTGTTACGCCATCTTTAGTGATATGCGGTGCACCAAAAGAACGATCAATTACTACGTTACGACCTTTAGGGCCTAAAGTCACTTTTACCGCGTCTGCAAGTACGTTTACGCCTGCAATCATTTTACTACGCGCTGAATCACCAAATTTTACGTCTTTAGCTGACATAACTTACTCCAAATATTTTTAATTTTTAACAATCTGATTCAATGAAAATGATCTGACTTTTGCTGAGTTAAGGATTAACCTTCAAGAACAGCTAAAATATCAGACTCTTTCATAATCAATAATTCTTCACCTTGTACTTTTACTGTTGTGCCTGCATAAGTACCAAACAATACTTTGTCACCAACTTTTACGTCTAATGCGCGAACGCCATTATCTGTAATTTGACCATTACCAACTGCAATAACTTCACCTTGAGCTGGTTTTTCAGCAGCAGAACCTGGAAGTAAAATACCACCCGCAGTTTTAGTTTCTTCTTCAACACGACGAATAACTACGCGATCATGCAATGGACGAATATTGCTCATTTGAAACTCCATCAGACTTAAGTCTTTTATAGTGAAATGATGATGAGGTCTTGTATTCCATTCGATCATCATCAAAATAATTTCGATGACACTTTTGTGGGGATGGAAAAAAACGCTTCAAGGGTAAAATCAAAAAATATTTATATTTTTGTACTTTTTTTAATCAATTCTGCATATTTTTAAATTAAATTCTTTATTCAGTGTTTTTTAATGCTTTTCTTCCTCCGCAAAAGCCTATTTATGCGCTCTCACACATCAACTTTAATCAGAGTGAATTGATCAATATAATTGGGCTACTACACATTGAGCATGATGATAAAAAGCGCTTTATGTTAAAGGATGAATAGGGAGAAATGCTTGATTGATAGACATCGTTTTTTCAATATTTTTTAATCACAAACTCTTGTTGTTGTGGATCAAAATAAAAATGCTGTACTTCCGCATTGGAGTAAATGACATTCAAACTATTCGGCAAGCCATGATGCAACCGATAGGATGTTGCCGTCCCTGCATGAATATCCATTACACGATGATTGACGCCTAAATTATAAATTTGATTGAGGTCATAGACTGCAGATTGATGTAGATGTCCATGTAACAATCCATTTAAACCATTTTTACTCCAAGAGCTTAAAGCCATACGCCCAAGCATCGGACAATCTTTCACCCCATGCGGATCATCGGGTGGCGTATAAAAAGGTTGATGAGCAACGATCAGCTTTATTTTATCGGAAGGTGCTTGTTTTAATAATTGATCAATCTGCTGAATTTGCTTTAAAGAAATGTGACCCCGAGTGTGGTAACGACGTCGAATACTATTCACCCCAATCAGATAAAAATTTGCTGTTTCTAATGTTTTTTCCATTCTGCCAAAAAACATTTCATAACGCATAAATGGGCTAAAAATACGATTCCAAATATGATACAAAGGAATATCATGATTACCTGGAACCACCAAATATGGTAGATTTAAGCTTTCCAAAAATTGCCTACAATCATAAAACTGCTTATAACGTGCGCGTTGCGTCAAATCACCGCTCACTACGACTGCCTCGGGTTGATGTTCCAAGCAAAACTTACGAATAGCCGCCATACAATCCGACTTTTCTGTACCAAAATGCAAGTCAGACAAATGTAAAATCATTAGGCACCATAATTTTTAAAGCATTTTTACGAACAGAAATGTTCAGAGGGGGTTTCATTTCAACAATTTCACCATCCAGTGCAACCGTCAATTTTTTTCGTTTTGAATGGATGGTAACGGTATCAGCAGAAAAACTATAAACATCCGATGCCTGCTCTAAATTCCCTTTGATCAATTGCCATAACGTTTTAAATAATGTGCGCTTATCACTTTTAGCCACAACCACTCCTGCCACCATGCCTTTTTCAGCACATTCAGCAATACGTAAATTCATGTCTGCAAGTTGCAATTGATTATTGCCAAAAAAAATCAGTGGCGTTTTTACGGGGTATTTCTTGCCATCGATATCAACTTCCAACTTTAATTCTTTACGATCACGAATCAGCACATCCAAAGCAGAAGTATAAGCATTTAAAGGAAAGCGACCAAAATGCTGATTATAAAGTTCACGTTTTTGAATAAATAAAGGGTATAAACCCAAACTGGCATTATTTAAATAAATATGTTGATTAATTTGGGCGATATGCACCGCGTGTGCATGCCCTGTTGCAATGACCTCTGCCGCTTTTAATACATCCAAAGGAATATTTAATAAGCGCGCCACATAATTAAATGTACCAAGTGGCAAAATACCCATCGGAATATTGGTTCCCATGAGTTTGGCCGCCACAGCATTTAAAGTACCATCACCTCCAGCTGCAACCACGACCCCTAAATTTTCATCTTGCTGATGACGTGTAATAATTTTTTTCATTAAATCATCAAAATCACTCGCTTCACCAATTTCATAGGCTTGAATTTCGTAACCATATTCAGTTAAACACGTGATAAGTTGCTCGTAAACCTCATCCTTATTGGTTGCATGGAAGCCGGACTTTTGATTATAAAGTAGCGATAAGGGTTTAAAGGGAGCGGACATGTTTTAAACCTATTTCAAGTAGTTGCTCTAATTTTGTCCAATTTATCAACAATTAAAAGCATTGTTATGTAAAATTCGAATAATTTTGATTCATTTAATCAATAATAATTCTCATAAAAAAAATTAATCTAAATGCTTGTTTTAAAAAAACATAACCAAAATAAATATTACTCATTAAAATAATAAATATATAAAAAAAGCGAGACAAAACCTCATAATCCATTGTTAAATATAAATTAAATCTAAATTAAATAAAAAATTACCTTCAATTGATAATACCGCTTTAGTCTTATTTTTTTCATGATTTTATGCTTTAATACAGCCACTTTTTTTCATACATAAAATCTGAATGGTGTATCCCATCATTTAGATGATTATTTGTACATACAACTGTACACATTTGAGATAGGCCTCACCATGACCCAAGTGAACGCACCAGAATTCGTTCGTCACCCTAAGCTTATTGCCTGGGTTGAAGAAATTGCAAAATTAACGAAACCAGCAAAGATTGAATGGTGTGACGGTAGCGCAGAAGAATATCAACGTTATATCGACTTGATGATCGCTAACGGCACCATGCAAGCGCTTAACCAAGACAAGCACCCTGGTTCTTACTTAGCAAATTCTGATCCTTCTGATGTTGCTCGTGTTGAAGGTCGTACTTATATTTGTTCTGAAAACCAAGAAGACGCAGGCGCAACCAACAACTGGGAAGCACCAGCTGAAATGCGTACTCGCTTAAATGGTTTATTTGAAGGTTCAATGAAAGGACGTACTTTATACGTTGTGCCTTTCTCTATGGGTCCTTTAGGTTCACATATTGCCCACATTGGTATCGAATTGACTGACTCTCCTTATGTGGCTGTCAGCATGTCGAAAATGGCTCGTATGGGTAAAGCTGTTTATGATGTTTTAGGTACAGATGGCGAGTTTATTCCATGTGTACACACTGTGGGCGCTCCGCTTGAAGCTGATCAAAAAGACGTTGCATGGCCTTGCAATCCTGAAAAATATATCGTGCATTATCCAGAAACACGTGAAATCTGGTCTTATGGTTCAGGTTACGGCGGCAATGCATTATTAGGTAAAAAATGTCTAGCTTTACGTATTGCATCGGCTATGGGTCGTCAACAAGGCTGGTTAGCTGAACATATGTTAATCCTTGGCGTGACCAATCCACAAGGTGAAAAACATTATATCGCAGCTGCATTCCCTTCTGCGTGTGGTAAAACCAACTTTGCAATGCTCATTCCACCAGCAGGTTATGAAGGTTGGAAAATCGAAACTGTCGGTGACGATATTGCTTGGATTAAACCAGGTGAAGATGGTCGTTTATACGCGATTAACCCTGAAGCAGGTTTCTTCGGTGTTGCACCAGGCACAAACACCAAGACCAATCCAAACTGCATGGCAACTTTAAATAAAGATGTCATTTACACCAACGTTGCAGTAACCGATAACGGTGAAGTATGGTGGGAAGGTTTGACCAAAGAAGCACCAGCTAACCTAACCAACTGGAAAGGTCAGCCACATGTAGCGGGTGAAAAAGCGGCGCATCCAAATGCGCGCTTCACAGTAGCTGCGGGTCAATGTCCATCTATTGATGCTGACTGGGAAAATCCAGCAGGTGTACCAATTTCTGCCTTCATTTTCGGTGGTCGTCGTGCAGATACAGTACCTTTAGTGTCTGAAGCATTTGACTGGGTAGATGGCGTTTATAAAGCAGCAACAATGGGTTCTGAAACGACTGCTGCTGCTGTTGGTCAACAAGGTATTGTACGTCGTGATCCGTTTGCGATGCTTCCATTTGCTGGCTATAACATGGCAGATTATTTTAGCCATTGGTTAGAGCTTGGTGAACAAGTTGGTGCAAAAGCTGAAGCTGCTGGCAACAAACTTCCTAAAATTTTCAATGTAAACTGGTTCCGTCGTGATGCTGAAGGTAACTTCGTATGGCCTGGTTTTGGTCAAAACATGCGTGTTCTTGAGTGGATGATTGATCGTTGTGAAGGCCGTGCTGATGCCGTTGAAACGCCAATTGGTTTAGTTCCAACTTACGAACAATTGAACTGGTCAGGTATCGATTTCTCTAAAGAGCAATTCAATACTGTGACAGCGCAAGACAAAGAACAGTGGATTAAAGAATTGGAAAGCCACACTGAATTGTTTAGCAAACTTGGTGAGCGCTTGCCTGCTGCACTTAAAACTCGTCAAAATGAACTTTTAGAAGCAGTTAAAACTTCTGTTTAATTACTGATGAATACCATAAAAGGCCGCTTATTTGCGGCCTTTTTATTTTTAGATGATTTAAGATTAAAGCTTGATCTGAGTATTAAGCTGCAATTTCTTGCGATCGACGCTTATGACTCTCGACTAAATACTCATCCAACCCTTCAACTTGATCTGGCTCAAATTCCAAATAAAGTTTGGTGCGACGCTTTAAAATATCTTCACTCAGTACAGCCCATTCTTGATCGATCAAATAATCAACTTCTTTGGCAAATAAACCATGCCCAAAATTCTGACCCAACTCAGTTACAGAATGAACCGCTCCCACGATCTGCCAAATACGTGAGCCATACGCAGACGCCCAACGATTTGTTAAGGCTTCAGGTGCATCTGTAATCTGTTGCTGAATTTTTTCTGCTAACTCCTCTACCGTTCCCATCTGCTCGCCCCCTGGTAAAGAATGATGAGCCGTCCATTTACCCTGCATGTGTGGAAAAAAAGGTTTTAATTGTAGAAGTGCAGATTCAGCCAACTTACGATAAGTTGTCAGTTTTCCACCAAATACAGATAAAAGTGGTGCTTCTCCCTTTTGTACTTTCGACAAGGCCAAAGTATAGTCACGGGTAATGGCAGAAGGGTTATCTGACTCATCATCACATAATGGTCTCACGCCTGCAAAAGTACTGATAATATCTTGATGCTTGAGCTGTTTCTTAAAATGCGCATTACTTACACTGAGCAAATAATCAATCTCCTCAGTACTAATTTGAACCAAAGCGGGATCACCTGAATATTCACGATCCGTTGTTCCAATCATGGTGAATTTATCTAAATAAGGAATTGCAAAAATGATACGACGATCATCATTTTGCATGATAAAGGCTTTATCCCCATCAAACAATTTAGGCACAATAATGTGACTACCTTGAATTAATCGAATACCATAAGGCGATTTCAAATGTAAGTCTTCACGGATGAATTTTGCGACCCAAGGCCCTGCTGCATTGACCAAAGCTTTGGCTTTAATCTGATATTTGCCCTGTTGTTTGCTTTCCAAATGGACTACCCAAAATTCATTTTCACGATGTGCTGAGATACAACGGGTACGCGTTACAACATTTGCGCCTTTTTCACGTGCTTGTACCGCATTTAAAACCACCAAACGCGCATCATCCACTGCACAATCTGAATATTCAAAGCCTTGCGTAATCGCTGCATTTAGCGGGCTATCTGCTTTAAAATATACGTTGTTTGACCCCAGTAATTTTTTACGCTTACCCAAATGGTCATAAAAAAATAAACCTGTACGAATCAACCATGCAGGACGTAAATGTGGACGATGCGGCATAATAAAACGCATAGGTCGAATCACATGCGGTGCTTTTTCTAATAAAACTTCACGTTCAGCAAGCGCTTCACGCACCAAACGAAATTCTTTATGTTCCAAATAGCGTAAACCGCCATGAATCAGTTTACTACTGGCAGATGAAGTATGACTGGCTAAGTCATCTTGTTCGCATAAAAAAACCGATAAGCCACGACCTGCTGCATCTACAGCAATGCCCACCCCATTAATTCCACCACCAATAATTGCGAGGTCATAAATTTTTTCATTTACGTGCGTAGATGTGTTCATATTAGACCCCTATATTTTCATTATTTTTCAATTATGAAAATTTAAACATTATTTTTAAAATAAAACAATAAGAAACACGATAATTTGGATTAAAAACGAATGTTTTTTTGATCATTAAAATTCTATTATATTCGAAATTGAATATTTACGATTCAGCAATACTTAATATTACACCTGATTCTTGAATGATTTTATTATATTTTGCTTCAGGCATACAGTCTGTGAATAGTCGATCGACTTCACTTAAAACACCTAAACGGTTCATGGCATTACGTCCAAATTTACTATGATCCGCAGCCAGAAAAACATGCCGAGCACCCAAAATAATTTGTTGTGAAACACAAACTTCCTGAAAATCGAAGTCTAGTAATGTTCCGTCTTCATCAATTCCACTGATGCCAACCAACGCATAATCAACTTTAAATTGTTTGAAAAATTCCGCTGTTGCTTGTCCAATCACCCCCCCATCTGGGCGAACTTGACCACTGGCGATGAGCACTTCAAAATCTGCTTTGGCACTCAAGATTTTAGCCACGTTCAAATTATTGGTAATGACTTTTAAGCCTTGATGATTTAAGAGTGCATGAGCAATTGCTTCAGTCGTGGTGCCAATATTAATAAACAAAGATGCATGATCAGGGACTGCTGCAGCCACAGCTTCAGCAATTCGATGCTTTTCTTCTGATTGTTGACCAGCACGCATGATGTAAGTGGTATTTTCTACACTTGAATCAGAAGATGCAGCTCCACCATGGTAACGCTTCAATAGTCCAGCATCTGCAAGCTGATTAATATCACGACGTATCGTTTGTGGCGTGACATCAAAATGCTGTGCAAGCTCATCAATGCTGATATAACCACGTTCTCGAACCAAATCGAGTGTTTGCTGTTGACGAAGCATCAAACTCACTGCTTTATCCTTATTTGATTAAAAAAACATGAGGCTCTGTTAATATTTTGGCTATACAAGAGCTTATCGGTGAAAATGCCTTAGATAAAACATGAATCCAGATCATCTTGACCTTGTGATCACGTTTTATCACACCTCATAAAGGGAAATCTTAGCCAAACCTAAGCAATAAAAATACTGTATCACTTTCATAAATACGTCTTGGAAAACTACAAAGACGACCATCCTAAACATAGGTAAAAGATCAATAGGCTTTAAATTAGATGATAAAAATTAATCTTCTGCCCAGTTTCTTGTTCGGCCGACTGCTTTTAACCACCCCTTATACATTTTTTCAGTCGTTTCCAGACAGTATTGAGGTTTAAAAACGCGTTCAATTGCCGTTTTCTTTTTAATTTCTTGTAAGTCTGACCAAAAACCAGTCGCTAAACCCGCTAAAAATGCTGCTCCTAAAGCAGTTGTTTCTTTCATCTCCAAACGCTCTACAGATGTTCCTAAAATATCAGCCTGAAATTGCATTAAGAAATTATTGCCTGTTGCACCACCATCTACACGTAAGGTTTTCAGTTTTTCACAGGCGTCCTGCTGCATAGCATCCAGTACATCTCGAGTTTGATAAGCAATCGACTCTAATGTTGCCCGAATAATATGTTCCATGCTGACACCACGGGTAATTCCCAAAATAGCTCCCCGCGCAGTCGGATCCCAATAAGGTGCCCCAAGTCCAGTAAAGGCAGGTACAACATATACCCCATTACTGTCTTTAACTTTGTTGGCATAGTATTCAGAATCATGTGAATCATTAATCACTCTTAATTCATCGCGTAGCCATTGAACACATGAACCACCATTAAAAACAGCCCCTTCAAGCGCATAATTAACCTCTCCTTTTGCACCACAGGCGATCGTGGTTAAAAGCCCATGTTTGGAATGGATAATTTTCTTGCCTGTATTCATCAGCAAAAAACATCCAGTCCCATAAGTGTTCTTGGCTTGCCCAGCTTCCACACACATCTGTCCAAACAAGGCAGCTTGTTGATCACCAGCAATACCTGCAATAGGAATACCTACTTCTTGACCACTCACACTTTGGGTATAACCATAAACTTCAGAAGAACTTCTCACTTCAGGCAAAATTTCACGTGGAATATCCAACAGGTTTAACAGCTTTTCATCCCAGTCTAATTTTTGAATATCAAAGAGCATGGTTCTAGATGCATTGGTATAATCTGTGACATGTACTTGCCCATTGGTTAATTTCCAAATGAGCCAAGTATCAATAGTTCCAAATAACAACTCGCCTTTTTTCGCACGCTCGCGACTGCCTTCCACATGATCGAGAATCCATTTAATTTTTGTTCCCGAAAAATATGGATCAATGACCAGTCCAGTGACTTCACGAATATAGTCTTGCCAGCCATCACGCTGTAACTGGCTACAAATGTCAGTACTTTGTCGACTTTGCCAAACAATTGCATTGTAAATTGGCTTGCCCGTTTTTTTGTCCCAGATTACCGTCGTTTCACGTTGATTGGTGATACCAATAGCAGCCACTTGATGACTTTGAATACTGGCTTGAGCCAAGGCTTCTACCCACACTGCACTTTGTGTGGCCCATATTTCCATAGGATCATGCTCGACCCAGCCAGGTTGCGGATAAATTTGCGTAAATTCACGCTGAGCCATGCTAATTACATTTGCATCATGATCTAAAACAATTGCCCGTGAACTTGTAGTCCCTTGATCAAAAGCTACAATATATTTTTTTTGAAGATTTAACATTTTGACCCTATCCCAGCTTACCCATCTCAACTCATTTTATATTTTTATGTACTTGAAGATAAAAATACGCAAAAACAGCCCGATAATAAAACGTCCTTTTCTTTTATATAATCGATGCCTAATGACGCCACCACATAACCAACCCAATCAATAAAGAGTTTAGGCCTTATTGTGTAACAAAACATCCAAAGTATATTCGTAATTTTTCGAAAACGAAAATAAAAAAATGATTTATATATTTTATTACATCATTTCAAATACAGATTAGAAAATTGAGGCTGCTTTCAAGCGATGTAATCGTTAATTTATGCGATACTAAACCAAAGAATAGTAGGAAGTACTTGATGAAAAATTATATTTTATTTTTATTTGTAGGTAGTGCACTGGGTTTAGCCGCTTGTCAAAGTACTCCGCGCCCATATAACGGCAATGTTGGTTATCAAATTGAAAATCAATCTAGCAATTCAGCAACCTTAGCCTACACATTGGCAGGGCGTCAAAATCAAAACATGGACGAGACTAAATTACAGCGGGCTTGTCAAAAAGTTTTAGGGATGAATAAGCAATATACAATAAATATTCTAAGCACGAATGAAATTGCGAATCCTGCCCTACGGACTGAAAAGTTTGGTCGTCAAATTGGACAAAGCCGAACCAGTATTGGCTTAAGCAATACCCCTGATTTACATAATAGCGAAGATTACGCGACTCGACAGGCTTTAGATGCACGTCCAAGTACATTACGCGTAGTTCGTTATACTTGTTCTTAATCGATTATTAAAAAATTAGGATGCAATTTACAGCGTCTTATAAAAACTGACATTCCGAAACTCTTTAGATTCATCCAAATCGGGCCAAGTCGTGGCACTACGTTCCTCTAGTTTTTGGTATTTTGGATGACTAAAGTTTTTCACTCGACTATCTGCCACCCACACCTCTGATGCGAATTTTAAAAATTCATCCAAGAAGTAACGATTGCATTGATCATAGAGTACATCTGCAGCTAGAAGCACATCGACTTGCTCAGCTTGATATAAATCCTCTAAATATTCGAGTTCAACATTATTCAGTTCTGCATTAGCACGACAAGCTTCTAGACTTACCTGATCGATATCACAACAGATGACGCGTTTTGCACCTGCCATTTTCGCAGCAATTGCCACCACTCCAGAACCTGCACCAAAGTCTAAAATAACTTTATCTTTAACATGATGTGGCTCGGCCAACAACCACTGCGCCATAGCTAACCCTGAAGCCCAACAAAAAATCCAATACGGCGTATCATTCCAAATACGAAGAATAACTTCGTCATCTAAACGATCGGTTGGGAATACGGGTGGAATGAGCCACAGTGAAATGGGTGTCTCAGGAAGTTGCTGAGCTAAAAGCTCACAATTTGGAATCACCTCATGCAAGGCTTTGAGCAGATGCTCGGGTGCTGGAGGAAATTGGAAAGTACAGGTCATGGACACTTTATATTTTTTGAATTTTTTAATAAACGCACGACGGGGTCTTACACGTTAAGACGCATGATGTGCATAACCTTCGGTTCGACATACTTTTGTTTCGAAAAAAGTAGGAAAACCATTACCATTTGCTGAACTCGACTGAAACCATCATTTATTTAATGCTTCGCAGAAACATTTTATCGAATTTAGTCCTGCCTCGAACAGCAGCAAATGACGATGTCACGACTCCAAAACCAACATAAAACTGATTTTGGAGTCTTATAAAAATTAACCTAAAGCTTTTTCAGCAGCTTCAACCGTTTGACGAATCAGGGTGGTAATGGTCATTGGCCCTACACCACCCGGAACAGGTGTATAGGCAGAAGCCACATCTTCAATACCCACTAACTGAATATCACCCACACCACCGCCATCACGTGGATGGAAACCGGCATCAACCACCACAGCGCCTTGTTTAATCCAGTCTTTTTGAATCAATTCAGCTTTACCCACCGCACCAACAATAATATCTGCTTGTTTTACAAGTTCTGGAAGATTTTTGGTGCGTGAATGGCAAATCGTGACGGTGGCATTGGCTTGCAGCAACATCGCAGCCATAGGTTTACCCAAAATTGCAGAGCGTCCAACAACCACTGCATGTTGACCTGCAATTTCAATGTTGTTTCCTTTTAAAATCGTCATGATGCCCGCAGGTGTTGCTGAACCATACGCTGCTTCACCCATTGCCATACGGCCAAAGCCAAGACAAGTTACACCATCTACATCTTTTGCTAGCGAGATTGCATCGAAACATGCACGCTCATCAATTTGTTCAGGTACAGGATGTTGCAATAAAATCCCGTGAACATCTGGATTGGCGTTGAGTTTTTCAATTTCTGCCAATAATTGCTCAGTTGTTGTTTCTTTGCCTAACTCAACTTTAAGTGAATCCATACCCACACGACGGCAAGCATTGCCTTTCATGCGTACATAAGTCGCAGATGCACCGTCATCACCGACCAAAATCGTCGCAAGGATTGGGGTACGACCTGTTTTTGCTTTTAACGCTTCTACACGTGTTAGCAAGTCAGCTTCAATTTGTTTTGCCAATGCACGACCATCTAAAACTAATGCCACGGCACATCTCCAAAGTAGATATGAATCAATTTCGCAAATAATACATGATTATTTACTCAATTTTATTCTATATGCCGAATTTATGTGCATCTACACGATTTATAGTATTGTTTTTTTTTCAAAGATTGCTAATATGTGCAACACAAGAGATGGCGGGGTGGCAGAGTGGTCATGCAGCGGACTGCAACTCCGTGTACGCCGGTTCGATTCCGACCTCCGCCTCCAATCTTGTACAATGCCCGAGTGGTGAAATCGGTAGACACAGGGGATTTAAAATCCCCCGCCCACAAAGCGTGCCAGTTCGAGTCTGGCCTCGGGCACCATTTTAATACTTTTTAAAATGGTGCAATAAAAATTCCAGCTTAATGCTGGTTTTTTTATGTCTAGAACTCCTAAATTTAAATAATCAATGACTATAAAAAAAGAGAGCTTATCACCCCCTGATTTTATATGTGCTTGATTCAACCTAAAAAAGGCGCAGATAAATACAGTTTTAAGTCCTGTTCTAATTTTTCTTGAAAATGTGATGGATGAATAATTTTAATATAGGGGATCCAATAACGCACTAAAGGTAAAAGTTGCATTTCATGGCGAATTTGACAACGAACCAGTAGTGCTCCAGTTGTATCTTCTTCCTCTATCGTCTGCTCAGGAAGCAAGTGACGCTGCTTAAAATACAATGCCATTTCTGGACGAACTGAAACCAACACGTCCTGCTTATTTCTACCAAACCAAATCCCCTCATCATCTTCAAGTTGCGCTAAAATATCAGGATCATGTTCAAATTGTGTGGCCATTTGTTGCGTCACGTGATCAATCTTACTTAAACGGTAGGCACGCAATTCCTCTTCAGCCCTGGCAGCTAAATACCAATTGCCTTGATAATGAATTAAGCGATAAGGATATACCGAACGTGGCCTGTTATTATAAGTAAAATGGATTTGCTTACGTTGTTGAATCGCTTCTGCAAGAACTTGAAAATGTGCAGCAAATTGTGCCGCATTTTCAAAATAATAACCTTTTTGCAGAGAAAACCTGACTGGCACGCTCATCCAATAAACCACGTAAAAAAGACATATTTAAGAAGGATAGAGCTCACTTATCCCTGAAAGTTGAGCAAAATTTTGGATATCTTGCAACTTAAAACGCCCTAAATATACAGGGTCAAGTGAATATTTCTTACTATTTTCATCCTGAATTAAAGGTAAGTATGAATTCAAGCGATCAAAATCTCGCTCTATTGTTCGTGTACTCACCTGAAATTCATGAGCCAATTCAACTACACCCAGTTGATATCCCACATTTAATTTGGTTAATATATTTGCTAAACGCTCTGCAAGGCGCTCATGCGTTGAAGCAATACGCTTCATATTCCCTCACTGTACATTTATATATGTACTATTTTTAACCAATACAGGTTGAATCTGTCATTTTTAAATTAGTGACGACATCTTATTCACTAAAATAAAGTAAGTTAAAACTAATTATAATTATTTCAGTTCCCCTAATTCAGTCTAAAAAATACAGACACTTCTGTCTATTCATAATCAAATTTTTTTTCTTTTATTTTTTTGCAGATTTTTGCTGATTTAAACGTTCCATATAACGTTCCAAATGAATCAATGCTTTGTACATTTTATGCAAATCAACATGTAATATACGGTTATAAATAATAGCCTTGTGCAAACGCTTAAGTGCTCGAAAACCTTGTGCACGCGTATATGATGTCGATACTATTTTCACGCTCTACCCTCTAGTGTGTATTACGTTTAACCCAGAAAACCAAATAAATCAGTCAGGTTTAATCTAGAGTGGATGTACACCACACTTTTGACAGGTTGTGTCGAATAGTGATCACTATTTATCAACATTTAGGTTTTTTATCATACTTTTCAATTAAAAAAGCCAAGTATCACTCAGCTTTTCTTTTCTGGCCCACCGCTTTTATATAATTTCTACTACTATTTTGCCCACATGTTCACCCGTATCCATGCATGCATGTGCAGCTTGAATTTGATCAAATTTAAAGGTCTTGTAGATCATGGGTAAGCATTCACCTTTCGCCCAAAATGGCACAACAGTATCTTCTAGGCTTTGAGCAATTGCAGCTTTTTCAGCCGTAGAACGTGCACGCATCGTCGAACCCGTGATGGTCAAACGTTTCATCATGATATGTCCCAGATTAATCTCTTTGGCTTTACGCCCCCCCAAAAAAGCAATATAGACCAAACGCCCATCACGACGCAGCAAATTTAAATTTTTCTCTAAATAAGGTGCACCCACCATATCCAAAATAACATCAACACCTGCATTTTCTGTTTTCTCATTGATGACTTGCTCGAAGTCCTGAGTTTTATAATTAATAGCCGTGGTTAGATGTGAAATTGATTGTACTTTTTCATCAGTACCTACCGTTGCGAAAGTTTTAATGCTTAATGCTTTACACAACATGAGCGCAGTTGTCCCAATGCCACTGGTTCCGCCATGTATAAGTACGGTTTCCCCTTCTTTGGCTTGACCCATTTGAAAGACATTCGCCCAAACAGTAAAGAAGGTTTCGGGAATCGCTGCGGCTTGAGTAAAGCTTACCCCTTCAGGAATACTCAATGTTTGGCTTTCAGGCACGACACAATATTCTGCATAACCACCACCATTGGTTAAACCACAAACTTTGTCACCCACTTTGAATTTAGTGACATCACTTCCTACTGCTTCCACAATGCCTGCAACTTCCAAGCCCGGTACAGGTGTTACACCTTTAGGCATTGGATATAAACCTTGACGTTGCAAGATGTCAGGACGGTTGATTCCAAAGGCATATACTTTTATTAAAACTTCATCTACTTGTGCAATTGGAATAGCGACCGCTTCATAAGCTAATTTTTCTGGGCCACCCGATTCGGTAATGATGACTTGCTGCATAATTTTTTGTGACATGATTGCTTTCCTTATCCGTTACTTTTCAAGTTTATTAAGCTTATTTGAACATAGATCGCGCAAGGAATGAAGTCAGCTCGGACTTATGTCTTAAGCCAATGTATCAAGAAAAATTACTTGTACTTTATCCAAAAAATCATATTATTTTATAATATGATTCGGGAAAAAAAGCAGAACACCATTAAGCTTAGATATTAAAGCCATAAAATATTTAGTTATTCGGCCAAATTGGAATAAACTTATTAGACCTCTTTCATAAATCATTTTTTACTCAGCTCCAAGTTATAGATTCCAGCAATTAAATTGAATCTCAAACCGAGTCTTTTACCTCTATTTCGATAACGCTCAGCAAAGATTTTGAAGGTTTTAAGCCTGCCAAATACATGCTCAATTCCTATTCTTCTTTTATTGATTTCCTGATTATAGATTTTTAGTTCAGGATCCAATTTACAACGTCTTTTGGCTTTTAAAGGTAACAGACTATTCGGATGCAGAGCATAAATACCCTGATAGCCTTTATCTGCAAGAACAAAGGCTTCTGAAGGAATCAGCTTTATGTTTCTTTTAAATAGCTCGAAATCATGTACAGCACCGCGACTGGTACATAAACTCAGTATTTGCTGAGTCTTGTAGTGAATCATGGCCTGTACTTTGAAGGTATGGGTCTTTTTCTTGCCGCTATAGCTTTTCTTCTGTTTTTTTAGGCCTTTGTATTGGGATTTCTGTGGCATCCACGATCACAACATTCCAGTCTATGCCTTCGCCCTCGGGTAAATCTTTGGGTAAATTAAAAAGATTGGACTGAATCAGGCAGTCTTCAACATGACGGACAATTCTTGAGGCTGTGGGCTCTGAAACCCCGTAACTCGTTGCAACGTGAAATAAGGTTCGGTATTCCCGCCAATAGCTTAGACAGAGCAGAATCTGGTCTTCCAGGCTTAACTTGGGCGGTCTGCCTTTAGTAGGAACAAGTTTCTTCAATTGCTCAACCATTAAATAGAAGGTTGACCATGAGATGCCAGTGTATCGCTTGAACTGAGGATCAGAAAGCTTGTTTGAATCGATGTATTTCATCCGCAGATTATGCACGAATGCTAAGAAATCCGGAGTGCAAATATCAACCAAAAAGAAGATCATTTTTTGATTTATGAAAGAGGTCTATTAATCAATCTTTTATTTATCAAAGAATTAAAGTACAACGATGAAGCCTTGATAAGATATCACAATGTTCAATCTAAAAACCAAACCAAGTGAACACTGGGATATTTGAATAATTTAATATTATTCAAATACAAAAATATTAAATACATAAAAAACCCACCGTTAGGTGGGTTTCTTCTAAATCAGCTCATTCTTATAAACGAACCAATTCCACAATTTTCTCAGCCAATTCTTCGACAGACTCTTGCGCGAAGCTTACATCTGTCCCTTCGGCAACAGTCGTAATTACCGCAATACCTGTTTCACGAAGCAATGCAACTTGCGCAGCATCTAAATCAGTTTTCGCAATTGCCACAATCCCCTGCTGAAGCAATAAACTCTCAAGTGCTTGTGCATATTCCAAAGCTTTGATTGATACAGTAATAGACGCAGGTTTTTGACCCAAACGTGCTGCACGATCTTCTGCTGTCACAGGGTTGCTATGTGCAGACCACTCAACAGACTCTTCCACCATACCTGCACCAATCGTTACGTTATTTAAACGATCAATGAAAATAAATGAACCCGTATAGCGGCTCTCTTGGTAACGATCAAATACCACTGGTGCATCAAATTCAACCGTTACATTGGCAATCGCATTTAAATCAAGATGATCTACTTGCATTTGCTCAAGTGTGTTCACGTTAGTACGGTAGTTAATGGCAGTCACTTTCGCAGGAACAGTTTGCGTACCAATTTTGATGTTATACAACTTACCAAGCACAAGTGCGTGATCCGCCATCCACACCACAGTCGCTTTTACAGAACGTGAAATGGTCGGAATACCTTGATCTGCACGTACCAACATATTACCGCGTGAAACATCAATTTCATCATTGAGCGTTAATGTCACTGCTTGACCAGCAAATGCATGTTCAAGATTGCCATCAAAAGTGACAATTTCTTTCACGGTTGAAGACTTACCTGAAGGTAATGCGACAACGGTATCACCTACGTTAATTTCGCCTAACGCAATCGTTCCCGCAAAACCACGGAAATCAAGATTCGGACGGTTGACATATTGCACAGGGAAACGGAAATCACGTTGTGCTGTATCACGGTTAATTTCAACAGATTCAAGCGAACCCATTAAAGTTTGACCTGTGTACCACGGCGTATGTTCAGAAACATTCACCACGTTATCGCCATTTAATGCAGAAATGGGCGTAAAGATGATGTTGCTTGGTTTACGATCACCCAATTGAGCAACGAAACCTGCATATTCCGCTTGAATCTCATTAAAACGTGTTTCAGAGAATTCAACCAAGTCCATTTTGTTGATTGCAACAATAATATTCTTAATTCCCAGCAAACTGGCAATATATGTATGACGACGTGTTTGGGTTTGGACACCATAACGCGCATCAATCAAAATAATTGCAAGGTCACACGTCGACGCACCTGTTGCCATATTACGTGTATATTGCTCATGCCCTGGTGTATCCGCAATAATAAACTTACGTTTTTCCGTCGAGAAATAACGATACGCTACATCAATGGTAATACCCTGTTCACGTTCAGCTTGTAAACCATCTACAAGTAACGCCAAATCTGGTGCATCGCCCGTTGTACCGACTTTTTTCGAGTCACGAGTCACCGCTTGTAATTGATCTTCATAAATCAATTTTGAGTCATAAAGCAGGCGACCAATTAAAGTCGATTTACCATCATCAACATTACCGCACGTTAAAAAGCGCAATAAGTCTTTATTTTCATGTTGTTTTAAATAGCCCAAAATATCTTGGCTAATCAATTCAGATTGATGAGACATTGCTCAAACTCCACAAATGCTTATAAATCGGTTTTAGATCGAAAAATTAGAAGTAACCTTCTTGCTTTTTCTTTTCCATCGAGCCTGCTTCATCATGGTCAATCATACGACCTTGACGTTCAGAACTGGTCGCAAGTAGCATCTCTTGGATAATCTCTGGCAAGGTGTTGGCTGTTGATTCAACTGCACCTGTCAGTGGATAACATCCTAGAGTACGAAAACGTACCGATTTCATTTGTGGAACTTCACCTTCTTTTAAAGGCATACGTTCATCATCAACCATAATGAGTGTACCACTACGTTCAACTACAGGACGTTCTGCAGCTAAATACAAAGGTACCAATGGAATGCTTTCCAAGTAAATGTATTGCCAAATATCAAGCTCGGTCCAGTTTGATAATGGAAACACACGAATACTTTCACCTTTGTTTACTTTACCGTTATAAAGGTTCCAAAGTTCTGGACGTTGATTTTTAGGATCCCAACGATGTTTCGTATCACGGAACGAATATACACGTTCTTTCGCACGTGATTTTTCTTCATCACGACGCGCACCACCGAAGGCTGCATCAAATTTGTACTTATCCAATGCTTGTTTTAAGCCTTGGGTTTTCATAATATCTGTATATTTTGAACTGCCGTGATCAAAGGGATTAATTCCAGCATCTTTGCCTTCTTTGTTTTGATGCACAATCAAATCGAAACCATGGGTTTTCGCCATGTTGTCGCGGAATGTGATCATATCTTTGAACTTCCAGCCTGTATCGACATGCAATAATGGGAAAGGAAGTTTTGCAGGATAAAAGGCTTTCAAGGCAAGATGTAGCATGACTGCAGAATCTTTACCGATAGAATACAACATCACCGGATTTTCAAATTCGGCAGCCACTTCACGGATAATATGAATACTCTCAGCTTCAAGTTGCTTGAGATGAGTAAGTCTTTCCTTATTTATGGACATTGACAACACCAGATCAGATCGACGTGTACTTATTACACTTTTAAAAATATATATTCATTATAAAGATTTAGTTATCACTACTATTGCTTGTTTTATTATATTGATATGCAAAATTGTCATATAAAGTTTCTTAAATAATAAGTATAAGTTTTGATGACTGATCTCTAAGAGATGTTTTTATTTTATCATCAATCATCCTTAAATTATTTCTTTCTAGAAGGAATCATTTGCGGTATTTTTGCTTCACTTTCTGATATTTATTATTTATACATTTCTCTCACTCAATACTATCTTAAAGCACATTTATTTCAAATTTTAAATGCTCACTTTAAATTAATCATTAAACCATATCACCAAAATTTTAGCTCAAGAGGAAAGCACGGCTAGTTTATAGTGAGGCCTTAATGGATAGTTCTGCCGTGATTAATGAAAATAAAAAACCCCATCCAATGATGAGGTTTTATAATTTTAATTTAATTAAGCCAAGCCTTTTTCTTTTAAAAGTTGTAACATCGTTGAACCCAATTCTGCGGGACTTCGGGTATATGCCATTCCAGCTTTTTCAAATGCAATAAATTTCTCTTCAGCTGTTCCCTTACCTCCAGAAATAATTGCACCTGCATGTCCCATGCGTTTTCCTTTCGGTGCAGTTACGCCTGCAATATAACCGACTACAGGTTTGGTCACATGAGATTGAATATATTCAGCAGCTTCTTCTTCCGCGGTTCCACCAATTTCACCAATCATAATAATGGCTTCTGTTTGTGGGTCTTCTTGGAATAGTTTTAAGCAGTCAATTTGATTCATGCCTGGAATTGGATCACCACCAATACCAATACAGGTTGACTGGCCTAGACCCAGTTTGGTGGTTTGAGCAACAGCTTCATAAGTAAGTGTACCAGAACGAGAAATGATCCCGATTTTACCTGGCTGATGAATGTGTCCTGGCATAATACCAATCTTACATTCACCCGGTGTTATAATCCCTGGACAGTTCGGCCCAATAAGACGTGCATTATTACCATAGGTTTCTAAATAGCGTTTAGCCTTAAGCATATCTAAAGTTGGCACACCTTCAGTAATGACGACAATCAGCTCAATTCCAGAATCTACTGCTTCAATAATTGAATCCAAAACAAAAGGTGCAGGAACATAAATAACCGAAGCATCTGCCTTGGTTTCTCTCACTGCATCTTTCATGGTGTTAAATACGGGTAAATCTAGATGAACTTGACCACCTTTTCCTGGTGTTACGCCACCCACGACTTTAGTACCGTAATCCAAGGCTTGTGCTGAATGAAAGGTACCATTTTTACCAGTAAAACCTTGTACCAATACTTTCGTGTCTTTATTAATTAATACGCTCATGATTGATACTCCTTTACGCTTTCACTGCAGCAACAATTTTTTCCGCAGCATCAGACAGACCGTTTGCAGAAATTAATTTCAAACCTGATTCATCAAGTAATTTTGCACCTAACTCAGCATTGTTGCCTTCTAGTCGAACCACGACAGGTACAGTTACATTTACTTCCTGAACCGCTGCAATAATAGCCTCAGCAATCATGTCACAACGCACAATGCCTCCGAAGATATTGATTAAAACCCCTTGAACAGAAGTATCTGCAAGAATAATTTTAAATGCTTCAATCACACGTTCTTTCGTTGCACCGCCGCCCACATCTAAGAAATTAGCAGGTTGGCCACCGTACAACTTAATGATGTCCATAGTTGCCATTGCAAGCCCAGCACCATTCACCATACAACCAATATTACCTTCTAGCGCAACATAGTTAAGGTCAAATTCAGACGCTTTTAACTCACGTTCGTTTTCCTGAGATTTGTCACGTAATGCGGCAACTTGAGGGATACGATAAAGTGCATTCGAATCGATTCCTACTTTGGCATCGACACACAAAATATCGCCATTTTCACGGACTGAAAGCGGATTAATCTCGAACAATGCAAAATCATTTTCAACAAATGCTTGATAAGCTGCCGTCATAATTTTAACAAATTGATTGATTTGACCATCTTTTAAATTTAAAGCAAAAGCGACTTCACGCGCTTGAAATGGTAATAACCCAACCAAAGGGTCCACTTCTACTTTAATAATTTTTTCTGGCGTTTCTTCTGCTACTTTCTCAATTTCAACACCACCCTCAGTGGATGCCATAAAAGTGACACGACGACTTGAGCGATCAACCACGGCGCCAAGATATAATTCCCGTTCTACAGGATAGACATCTTCAGCCACCAAAATACTATTTACCGGTTGACCGTTAGCATCGGTTTGATAAGTGACTAAACGCGTACCAATGATACTATTTGCATATTCCGCAGCTTCTTCAGCAGATTTTACGACTTTTACGCCACCTGCCTTTCCACGACCACCAGCATGAACTTGAGCCTTCATAACGGCAAATTTTCCACCGAGTTGCTCAAATGCTGCTACCGCTTCATCTGCATTGGTCGCAAGTACACCCTCTTGAACAGGCATACCATATTTTTTTAATAACGCTTTGGCTTGATACTCATGTAAATTCATTAAAAGACCTTTTTATTTACTACTTTTTCACTTTGTTATGACCCACCAACACCCCGACATCCGTCAATGCAGTATTGGCATTTTTTTAAAACGTTTTAAAACTTGTTATCTTTATTTTTAGATGATTATTCAAATAAATACAACCATCAAATAGAAAAAGAGCGGCCTAAGCCGCTCCATTTTGTTATTTTCGTTTACGCTGAATCGCGTGGATCGCTCGTCCATCCACTGCTAAAGCAGCTTCATGCACCACCTCAGAGAAGGTTGGATGACCAAAAGTCATTAATTGCAAATCTTCAACAGAAGATACAAATTCAAGTGCAATCATACCTTGGTGTACAATATCAGATGCAGCAGGTCCAATCACGTGCATACCCAATAGACGGTCAGTTTTCGCATCAGCAACAAACTTCACGAAACCAGCATTTTCACCAGCAGCCATTGCACGACCATTTGCAGCAAAACCGAATTGACCAGTTTTCACTTCGTGGCCCTTATCGACCGCCTGTTGTTCAGTTAAACCCACCCACGCCGCTTCTGGGTGTGTGTAGATGACAGAAATAATCGTGTCATAGTTCACTTGAGCTGCATGACCGTGAATACGCTCCACCGCCATCACACCTTCTTCCATTGCTTTATGTGCAAGCATTGGACCACGTACTAAGTCACCAATTGCATATACACCTTCAACAGAAGTTGCACACCAATCGTTCACTTCAACTAAACCACGTTCAGTCAGTTTAATACCACAATCATCAGCCAATAGACCTTCAGCATAGGCACGACGACCCACACAAACAATCAATTTATCGAAAGTTTGAGTTTTGTCTTCACCGCCCTGGGTATATTGAACAGTCACTTCTGAACCATTGACTTCTGTACCGGCAACTTTCGCGCCAACACGAATATCCATACCTTGTTTAGTCAATAGTTTTTGGTAGTCTTTTGCCAAGGCTTTATCAGCCATTGGTAAGAATGCATCCATTGCTTCAAATACAACAACTTCAGCACCTAAACGACGCCAAACCGAACCCAACTCTAGACCAATCACGCCTGCACCAATCACACCTAAACGCTTAGGTACTTTTTGGAATTCTAGTGCGCCAGTTGAGTCAACAATCACATCTTGATCTACAGGAGCAGAAGGAATATTGATTGGCACAGAACCCGTTGCAAGAATCACATACTTAGGCTCTAAAACTTGAGTTTCACCTTCGTGAGATACAAATTCTACTTTTTTACCCGCAAGTAATTTACCCGTACCTTTTAACCACTCGATACCGTTACCTTTTAGAAGGCCATCGATACCCATAGTCAATTGGTCAACAATTTTGTCTTTACGCGCAAGCATTTTAGACAAATCAAAAGCCACTTCACCTGTACGAATACCGTGATCATCTAAATGATGAACAGTATCTTCATAACGATGAGAAGAATCGAGTAAAGCTTTAGAAGGAATACAACCTACATTCAAACAAGTACCACCTAAAGATGGTTTGCCTTTATGAATGCGTTTTTCAATACAAGCAACTTTAAAACCAAGTTGAGCAGCACGAATTGCTGCTTCGTAACCACCTGGGCCACCGCCAATAACAACAAGATCAAACTGTTGAGACATTTTTATCCCCATTCTTTCTCCCTAAGTCCTCTTTTTAAAGAGGACTTTTCCCGCTTTCATCAAGCGAGCTGAAGGAAGATTTATAATAAATTAGTTACAGGTCAAGGATGAGTTTAGCTGGTTCTTCTAACAGCTCTTTCACTGTTACAAGGAAACCTACTGCTTCTTTACCATCGATCATGCGATGATCGTAAGAAAGCGCTAAATACATCATTGGCAAGATTTCAACTTGACCATTGACTGCCATAGGGCGCTCTTGGATTTTATGCATACCCAAAATCGCAGTTTGTGGTTGGTTTAAAATAGGCGTAGAAAGCAATGAACCGAAGGTACCACCATTGGTGATAGTGAACGTACCACCTGTCATTTCTTCAATGGACAATTTCCCTTCACGTGCTTTCGCAGCATAAGCACCAATGCCCGATTCAACTTCAGCATAGCTCATACGGTCTGTATCACGCAGAATAGGAACGACTAAGCCACGCTCACTTGATACCGCAACACCAATATCATAATAACCATGATAAACAATATCATCGCCATCAATTGATGCATTTACGGCTGGGTAGCGCTTAAGTGCTTCAGTAACCGCTTTTACAAAGAAAGACATAAAGCCAAGACGCGCACCATGACGCTTTTCAAACGCATCTTTAAATTGCTTGCGCATTTCCATAACAGGTTTCATGTTCACTTCGTTAAACGTAGTCAACATTGCAGTGTTTTGAGTTGCAGAAAGAAGACGCTCAGCTACACGCTTACGAAGACGTGTCATTGGAACACGTTTTTCAATACGCTCACCTACAGCGACACTTAAAGGTGCAGCAGCTGGTTTAGTCTGATGATTAGCAACATCTTCTTTCGTAATGCGACCACCGCGACCAGTACCCGCAACATCAGTCGCAGCAATACCTGTTTCAGTCAATGCTTTACGTACCGCAGGCGCTTGATCAGACACAGGCTGAGCACGCTCTACTACGGGAGAAGCACCTGCTTCAGTTTGTGAAGCCGCTTGCTCTACTTTCTGCTCTGATTGAACAGCTTGAGTTTGCGCAGCACCAGAAACAGCACCTTCTTCGAATTGAGCAATCACTTCATTTGATAAAACAGTTTCGCCTTCACCTTTAATGATTGAGGCAATTGTACCGTCAGCAGGAGCGACAACTTCTAAAACAACTTTATCAGTTTCAATATCACAAATCACTTCATCGCGTGATACAGCTTCACCTGGTTGTTTGTGCCAAGTTGCGATTGTTCCGTCTGCAACTGACTCTGGGAATACCGGTGCTTTAATTTCGGTTGCCATTATTTAGAATCTCCTGATTGTTCAGCCACAATCGCCAATGCGTCGTTAACCAGCTGAGCTTGTTGTTTTGCATGCAAATAAGGTGAACCACAAGCCGGTGCAGCAGAAGCTTCACGACCTGCATAACTAATACGAACTTGTTTACCTGTTTTCATCACATCATCATAAAGACGTGGTGCGATAAATAACCAAGCGCCTTGGTTTTTCGGTTCTTCTTGCGTCCAAACTACTTCTTTTACATTCGGATAAGAAACAAGCATTTCAGCAATACGTTTTTCTGGATACGGATATAATTGCTCAATACGCACAATCGCTGTATTGCTCAACTCTTGTTCACGACGTTTTTCAAGTAAATCGTAATAAACCTTACCACCACAAAGTACTAAACGTGTGACATCTGCTTTGTTAATTTGATCAATTTCATCAATCACAGTTTGGAATGTACCCGTTGCCAACTCATCCAAAGTAGAGGTTGCCAATTTGTGACGAAGCAATGATTTCGGAGAAGTGATAATCATAGGTTTACGAATTGGTCGAACCGCTTGACGACGCATTGCATGATAAATCTGTGCAGGCGTAGTCGGTGTAATCACTTGCATGTTGTCTTCGGCACACAGCTGTAAGAAACGTTCCAAACGTGCAGATGAATGCTCTGGACCTTGACCTTCGTAACCATGTGGAAGCAACAACGTTAAGCCGCAAACACGCTCCCATTTGGTTTCACCCGATGAGATAAATTGGTCAATCACCACTTGCGCACAGTTTGCGAAGTCACCGAATTGCGCTTCCCAAATAATTAAGCTTTTCGGTAAAGTCGTTGAATAACCATATTCAAAAGCCAATACCGCCATTTCTGACAAGAGTGAATCATAAATAGCAGTACGAGGTTGATTTTCTTTCAAGTTACATAATGGAATGTAAACAGAACCATCAACTTGGTTATGCAGTTTTGCATGACGATGTGAGAAAGTACCACGACCAACATCTTCACCTGTTAAACGGAATAAATAGCCTTCATCCAAAACAGTTGCATAAGCTAAAGTTTCAGCAGCACCCCAGTTTAACGGCATTTCACCCGTTTGCATTTTTAAGCGATCATCGATCACTTTAGACACTTGACGTTGCATCACGAAGCCTTCTGGAAGCTCACGCATTTTTGCACCAAGTTCTTTTAAACGCTCAATTGGGAATGTTGTATCCCAATCATCTGTATAGTCGTGACCTAAATAAGGTTTCCAATCAACAAACATTTTGGTATTTGGTTCTAAAACCAACGCGTTCGCTACATGCTTACCCGCTTCCAAATTTGAACGATAATCTTCAATCATTTGATCTGCAACTGCACGATCAAGCACTGCTTGTTGAACCAATTGATCTGCATAAAGTGCACGTGTAGTCACTTTCTTGTTGATCACTTGATACATCATTGGTTGTGTTGCTGCTGGCTCATCGGCTTCGTTGTGACCACGACGACGGTAGCAGAACATATCAATCACTACATCCTTACGGAAGGTATGACGGAAATCATGCGCCAATTGAGCAACAAACAATACAGCTTCAGGATCATCCCCATTCACATGGAAAATTGGGGACTGAATCATTTTTGCAATATCAGTACAGTATTCTGTAGAACGTGCATCACGTGGATCAGAAGTCGTGAAACCAACTTGGTTATTCACAACAATATGCACCGTACCACCTACGGTATAACCGCGGGTTTGCGACATCTGGAAAGTTTCTTGATTGACACCTTGCCCAGCAAATGCAGCATCACCGTGCACAATCACTGGCAATACATCATCACCACCAATATCTTTACGACGAACTTGACGCGCACGAACTGAACCCTCAACCACAGGCCCAACAATTTCTAAATGCGATGGATTGAATGCCAATGCTAAATGTACTTCACCACCTGGTGTCATCACATTTGAAGAAAAACCTTGGTGATATTTAACGTCGCCAGAGCCTTTTTTATGAATTGATTTGCCTTCAAACTCACCAAACAAGTCAGCTGGGTTTTTACCCATAATATTAACAAGTAGATTTAGACGTCCACGGTGTGGCATTCCAATCACAACTTCTTTACAACCGACAGAACCTGCACGCTGAATGAGTTCATTCACCATTGGAATGAAAGACTCACCGCCTTCAACACCAAAGCGCTTAGCACCAACATATTTGTTACCTAGGAATTTCTCTAGGCCTTCAGCTGCTGTCAGACGCTCTAAAACATGTTTTTTCTGTTCTGGAGTAAAATTGAATTGACCTTTTGCACTTTCAAGACGCTGTTGAATCCAACGCTTCTCTTTGGTGTCAACAATGTGCATGTACTCTGTACCAATAGAAGCACAATACGTTGCTTCCATTGCTTGAACCATTTCACCTAAAGTCGCTTCATTTTTTCCGATAGATAAATTCCCTGTATTAAATACAGTATCTAAATCAGATTGAGTTAAACCATGCGCAGCAAGATCAAGATCTGGAACGATTTCACGTTTAGCCAAACCTAAAGGATCTAATTTTGCTTTTTGATGACCGCGATTACGATATGCAGCAATAAGTTGTAACACACCGATTTGACGTTGGCCATGTTCTGAGCTCACTGCACTTTGAACAACGGCTTGAACACGATTAGAATTACGACCTAATAATAGGAACTGCTCACGTACATTGCTATGCGGTTGATCACCTTTAGGGAATTTATCGAAATATTCACGCCAATCAGCTCCAACCGAGTCTGGTGAGGTTAAATAATGTTCATAAAGTTCTTCAATATACGCTGCACTGTCAGCGGAAAGCTCTGTGTCAAGACGCAGTGCGTCAGCAACTTCTTGCATTTGTGGACCCATTTCCTATTGCAAAAACATTTTCAGGATGCTTTTTAAGCGAACCCATGATTAATAACATCAAATTGGTAAAATGACATTAGTCCGCACAAGGCATTAAGCCAAGAGGCGTTATCACTACATTAGGAATAACCCAATGTGAATAATGAATCATAACGCCCCTATTGGCATCATCACTCATTGAATACTCGACCGAAACCGAGCAATTTTTTGCAAATCGACTTAGAAAAAATAAGCACACAATATTATTTTTTCTAAAGCGATTTCTCTTTAATTTATAAACCCTATAGCCCCACCTAAGTGTTGAAAAAATGTACATAAATGCAATTTTTTCACCTAAAACTTGCCAGTAAATCCTAACATGTTCTTTAGTTACAATTGATTTTTTTGACACATACCTCCTATAAATTAGCGAAATACATCACCACTATTTTCATCTAATATATGGTGCTTCATATAATAGTCGGATTCAATGTAGACCATAGTCCTATACCAAACCTTCGCATAGCAAAAAAGAGCACAACTTTTACACTGGCTCTCTTTATTTACTTTATTTACTTTATTTACTTTAATAGGATAACATTTTTAAATTTAGTTTTGCAGACTCAAACCAGAGAATCGCTGTTAATTTATCAATTAAAACAACTTCACAACAATTGTTTGGTTTTTTGCTTATTTTATAACCACCATTAATATCACCACGCTCATTCAATCCTATTTATTCGACGGACAAATCCTTTATAACTTTTATAAATCCAAAACAAATCCACATCTGAGAGATATAAAAAAAGCATGCCTATAGGCATGCTTTTTTATTACAACAGAACTTATCCTGCTTGATCAAACATCATGCTACGAATATGACCGATTGCCTTGGTCGGATTAAGACCTTTAGGACAAACCGAAACGCAGTTCATAATGCCTTTACAACGGAATAAAGAGAATGGGTCGTCTAGACGAGCCAAACGCTCTTGAGTTGCTGTATCACGCGAATCAATAATGAAACGGTATGCATTCAACAATGCCGAAGGACCCAAGAACTTGTCTGGGTTCCACCAAAATGAAGGACATGCAGTTGAACAACATGCACATAAAATACATTCATACAGACCATTTAAATGCTCACGCTCTTCAGGAGACTGTAAACGTTCCTTCGCTGGCGCAGGCTGATTATTGATCAAGAATGGATGAATTTTATTATACTGATCGTAGAACTGATTCATATCTACAACCAAGTCTTTAACCACTGGCAAACCAGGCAATGGACGAATCGTGATTTCATTCGGTAAATCGTTTAGGTTCCAAAGACACGCTAAACCATTTTTACCATTAATGTTTACACCATCCGAACCACAAATTCCTTCACGACATGAGCGACGGAATGTTAAAGTTTCATCTTGGATTTTCAATGCTAGAAGCGCATCAAGCAACATACGATGCTTGTCATTTAACTCAAGCTTGTAAGTTTGCATGTACGGTGCTTTATCCTTATCAGGATCATAGCGATAGATATGAAATGTACGAGTACCTCTACTCATCTTTATTCTCCTGATTAGAATGTACGTGGTGCTGGTGGAATCGCATCAACCGATACTGGCTTGTAACGCACTGGCTTATACTCAAGACGATTATCTGATGAGAACCATAAAGTATGTTTCATCCATTCATCATCACGACGACCATAAGAATACGTTGGGTGATCTGCTGGTAACTCATAATCAACCACAGTATGCGCACCACGACATTCTTTACGAGCAGCCGCAGAGATTAGCGTCGCTTTTGCAACTTCATATAAATTTTCAACTTCTAAAGCTTCAACACGCGCAGTGTTAAATACTTTCGATTTGTCTTTTAAATGAATATTACGAACGCGTGGCTCAATCGCAAGAATCTGTTTTACACCCTCATCAAGCAATGCTTGGGTACGGAATACACCAGCATGATCTTGAACGATATCACGAATAGCATCAGCAACTTCTTGAGCATTTTCACCCGAAGTTGATTCATCTAAGTCACGAATACGTTTGCGTGTATTTTCAAATACAGTCGTTGGCAGCGGTTGATACTCATCACCGTGATGTTTAGTCACATAATCAATAATGTGTTCACCCGCAGCTTTACCAAACACAACCAAATCAAGAAGTGAGTTTGTACCTAAACGGTTTGCACCATGTACAGACACGCAAGAACATTCACCAATAGCATAAAAGCCTTTGATTGGTTTTGTATAGTTACGTTCGCCACCATTACTTGAGTAAGATTCACCAGCTTTGTCGTAACCCGCCTCAAAGTTAGTATCCGCAGCACCTTCAGGAACAACAACTTGCCCATGAATATTGGTTGGAATACCACCCATTTGATAATGGATCGTCGGTACAACTGGAATTGGTTCTCGAGTAATGTCTACATTCGCGAATTTTTTACCAATCTCAAATACAGAAGGTAAACGCTTCATAATGGTATCTGCACCTAAATGCGTCATATCCAACAGGATATAATCACCTTTAGGACCACAACCACGACCTTCTTTAATTTCTTGGTCCATAGAACGTGATACGAAATCACGTGGAGCCAAGTCTTTCAAAGTTGGTGCATAGCGCTCCATAAATGGTTCACCGTCTTTGTTACGAAGGATTGCGCCTTCGCCACGACAACCTTCAGTCAACAATACCCCTGCACCAGCAACACCTGTTGGGTGGAACTGCCAGAACTCCATATCTTGCAATGGAATACCTGAACGTGCTGCCATACCAAGACCGTCACCAGTATTGATGTACGCATTGGTAGATGCACGGTAAACACGACCCGCACCACCCGTTGCAAACAATGTTGCTTTGGCTTGGAACACCGCAATATTGCCCGTTTCTTGGTCAATTGCAGTTACCCCGAGTACATCACCCGCTTCGTTACGAATCAAATCAAGCGCGATCCATTCAACAAAGAATTGAGTACCCATTTTCACGTTGCTTTGATAAAGCGTATGAAGCAACGCATGACCTGTACGGTCAGCTGCAGCACATGCACGTGGAACTGGTTTTTCACCATAATTCGCAGAGTGACCACCAAAAGGACGCTGGTAAATCGTACCATCTGCATTACGGTCGAACGGCATACCCATGTGTTCAAGTTCATAAACAACTTTAGGCGCTTCACGACACATAAACTCGATTGCATCTTGGTCACCTAACCAGTCCGAACCTTTTACTGTGTCATAAAAGTGGTAGTGCCAGTTATCTTCTTGCATATTACCAAGAGATGCACCAATACCACCTTGCGCTGCAACAGTGTGCGAACGTGTTGGGAATACTTTAGTCAGGACTGCAACATTCAAACCAGCTTGAGCAAGTTGATATGAAGCACGCATACCTGAACCACCACCACCCACAATAACTGCATCGAAAGTGAGGTGTTGAATATTTGTGTAGTCTTCTTTAGGGGTTATAGCGCCCATGATTTTTTCCTATCAATTCGCCCAAAAAATCTGGATCGCCCAGATTGCATATGCAAATACAGCAATAATGACTGCTGATGTCAGCACAAGGCGTAAACCTGAAGCTGAAGGACCCATCTGACGAGTAGTCACATAATCTGTGAATACTTGCCACATGCCAATCCAAGCGTGTGCGACAAGAGATAAGACCGCCAATAAAGATAAAATCTTCATTGGTAATGTCATCATAAAGCCAAACCATTGCTCATAGTTAAATCCGCCATTACAAAGGATCCAACCAAATACCACAACAGTATAAACAGCCAATACAACAGCACTTACACGTTGGATGAACCAATCGCGCGAACCTGAACCTGTAAAACCGGTAGCACTTTTCATTAGAGAACAATCCATACAAATGCAGCAACAATACCGATTGCAGACAAAATCAATGAAATAGTAGCTGCGATTCGACCACTTTGTAATTCTTCGGCAATACCTTGGTCAGCAAGTAAATGCTTAACACCCGCAATAAAGTGGAAAATTAAGCCAGCTACAAATACCCATACGACAAAGCGCACAATGAAGCTACCGAAGATTGCTTGAACTTGAGCAAAACCTTCAGCCGAAGACAATGATTTGTCTAAAAGCCACAAAAGCACTGGTACAAGTAAAAATACGATGACACCAGATAGACGGTGTAGAATTGATGCAATAGCCACAGGGGATTTTAAGTTTACTTCTAAAACTTGACCCATGGACAAATTGACAGGTCTGTTGCTTTTCACAGCGGGCATCCTGTAAGTAAAAACTCCATCCGGAGTTTGTTGGAATTAATTCGAAGGAAAGCTAGCATTTTTAGGTGATTGCTATAATGCCGCAACCCCTAAACTTAAAACGACACTGAATTATAAAACGTCAACTATCAAAATACAAACAATCACTTTTGGCTTTTTGCATAAAAATCATTAAATAAGAATCATTAACATAAAATAGACCATCAAAAAAGTCTAAATATTTCGCTTATATAAAATCCAATCAGAGGTTTTTTTTAATTAAAATATAAGCTTAACCCTATATCCCCCCAAAAAATTAAATTCATTTTATTTAGACTAAAGATCAACAAATAATAATTATCTATGTATATTTATTTTCATTATCACTTAAAAAATAATTCAATATTTATTAAGCAAATATAAGATATTTATTCAAAAACTATTTTACTCTTATAATAAACGTTCATTCCCTGTTATTAAGTTTCTTATTTACCCCCATATTTTGTTTACTTAATGTGCAATAAAATACTTGAACTGCAAATAATTGAATAAAAAACAATCGTTTTTCATACATTTATTCTCGCCTCCAATCACTAAATAAAAATTATTTTTGAAAATATTGATGATTTTAAATAATGCATAACGCCCCCCAACAAGATCAATATTTTCACCTAAGTTATTATAATTGTGATGTTTTTTTATTAAAAATCAACAACAAAATCAGTAATCGTTATTATTTTTACCCATAAAAAATGACTGATAATGAAACCTTTACTGATATTTTTTTCTGCACCTCTTATTCAATATGACTTATTATACGGCGTCAGTGCTGCATACCCTCTTATTCTACTGGGTGTTTTTTGACCAAGACTTTATGAAAATGTCATTTTTTATCCATAAGTATAATTGACAAAATTTCAGCACTCACTAATCTTATAGCAAATTTTGACCCGTTTAATTCGCGCATTAAAAGATGAGTACTGCGAGTTAAATAAACATTCACCAGGACAGGAGATCTATTGAATGTCTGAAGCAACTGGCAAAAAAGCCGTTTTACAGCTTGATGGCAAAGAAATTGAATTACCAATTTACAGCGGTACATTGGGCCCAGATGTAATCGATGTTAAAGATGTGTTGACCTCAGGTCACTTTACTTTTGATCCTGGTTTTATGGCTACTGCTGCATGTGAATCTAAAATCACATACATCGATGGTAATAAAGGTGTTCTTCTGCATCGCGGTTATCCAATTGACCAACTTGCAACTAAAGCAGATTACTTAGAAACTTGCTATTTGCTGTTAAGTGGTGAACTCCCAACTCCTGAACAAAAAGTAGAATTCGATACTAAAGTTCGTAACCATACGATGGTTCATGATCAAGTTAGTCGTTTCTTTAATGGTTTCCGCCGTGATGCTCACCCGATGGCAATCATGGTAGGTGTAGTAGGTGCGCTTTCTGCCTTCTATCACAACAATTTAGATATCGAAAATGTTGATCACCGTGAAATTACAGCAGTTCGCTTAATTGCTAAAGTTCCTACACTTGCTGCATGGAGCTACAAATACACTGTTGGTCAACCATTTATGTATCCGCGTAATGACTTAAGTTACGCTGAAAACTTCTTGTATATGATGTTTGCAACTCCAGCAGACAAAGATTACAAAGTTAACCCTATTCTGGCTAAAGCCATGGATCGTATTTTCACGCTTCATGCTGACCATGAACAAAACGCATCTACGTCAACTGTACGTTTAGCGGGTTCTACTGGTGCAAATCCTTATGCGTGTATCGCTGCGGGTATTTCGGCACTTTGGGGCCCTGCTCACGGCGGTGCGAACGAAGCTGTTCTTAAGATGCTTGATGAAATCGGCACTGTAGAAAACGTTGCTAGTTTCATGGAAAAAGTGAAAACTAAAGAAGTTAAACTTATGGGCTTCGGTCACCGAGTTTATAAAAACTTCGATCCACGTGCAAAAGTCATGAAAGAAACTTGTGATGAAGTTCTTGCTGCTCTAGGCATCAATGATCCACAACTTGCACTTGCAATGGAACTTGAGCGTATTGCGTTATCTGATGAATACTTCATCAAGCGTAACCTATATCCAAACGTAGATTTCTACTCAGGTATCATCCTTAAAGCGATTGGTATTCCGACTGAAATGTTTACTGTAATTTTCGCACTTGCACGTACTGTTGGTTGGATCAGCCATTGGTTAGAAATGCACAGCGGACCATACAAAATTGGTCGTCCACGTCAACTTTACACAGGTGAAGTTCAACGTGACATGCAAGGTCGTTAATTTTTAATGACTTTTAAAAACCACCCTTTTGGGTGGTTTTTTATTTCTCAAAATATTTAAATTCTTAATTATACAATCATTAATTTATATCGTAGTTTTTTAAATCTAAGCTTTTAAGTTGCTGTTTTAGCTTTTGTAAGGACCACGGCCAAGCTGCAAAATTCCGACCATTCGCATCTAAATAATAGCTTTTACAACCACCTTTATTAAATACTGTAGTTTGAAGCTGATTTTGTACTTTATGGTTATATTGATTTAGGATGTGTTTTTTTACTTCAAAGCGGGTAAATTTAAGCTGCTTCATTTTCATTAAACCACTGACAATGTAATCAAGCTGCGCTTCCGCAATACCAATAAATGAGTCGTAAACCAAAATATTAGGACCTAGCACTAAAAAAGCATTCGGTAAATCCAAAATACTGGTTCCCAAGAAAGCTTCTGGAGAGCTATTTTTCCATAAATCAGAGAGCAATTGTCCATTTGCATTACTCACACGCTTCCCAATAGGGGGATGAGAAACTTCGAAGCCCGTTCCCCAAATAATCACATCCACATCATGACGCTCACCATTTGATGCAATGACTGTGTTCCCATCAATTTCAACCAAGCCATACGGAATAAGTTGAGTATTGTTTGCCTGCAATGCTGGATAATAATTATTCGCAAATAATAATCGCTTACAACCAATAGAAAAGTTAGGTGTTACCTGTTTGCGTAGCTGCGGATCATGAATTTGCAAACTCAATAATTTTCGACCTAAGAAGTTAAAAGGTTCTAAACTACGAGGATGTCTTAATCCAAAATTGATTAGATTCAACGAAGTACTGACAACACCACGCCATCGCTGCTGAATATTAGGGAATTTTTGTACCACTGCTTTAAATTGGTCACTTAATATAAAATCAGGTTTGGGTAAGACCCAAGGTGCAGTAGGCTGAAAGACCAATAATGCTTTTGCCAAAGGTTGAATTTGCGGTACAAACTGAATTGCAGAAGCTCCTGTGCCAATGACAGCAATCCGTTTTCCACTCAAATCATAGTGATGATTCCAGCGAGCAGAATGGAACATTTCTCCTTTAAAAGTTTCTATTCCTTTTAGTTTTGGCAATTGTGGCTCAGTAATTGGTCCTGTGCTAAAAATCACAGTTTTCGCAATATACTGCCCTTTTGCCGTTTCTAACTCCCAAACACTTTGCGTGTTATTCCATTTCGCATTCATCAGTTCATTATTAAATTCAATTTTTTCATCAATTCCAAATTGGTCACTAACATCTTCTAAATAACTCAAAATTTCGGGTTGTTTGACAAATAAGTGACTCCATTTATGACTGGGTGCAAAAGAATAAGAATATAAAGCAGACGGCACATCACAACCGCAACCGGGATAAGTATTCTCACGCCACGTTCCACCGACCCGATCAGCCTTTTCAATCACAATATAATTATCGTAACCTACATGCTTTAACTTTATCGCAGCTGCAATGCCTGAAATTCCAGCCCCTACAATAATCGTGTCGTATACATGAGTAGATACGTTTACACGATTATCTTTTATATTTTTAGCCTGAGCTGAAACGTTTTTTTTATTGGTTTTTAGACGTGTTTGTTTGGGGTTTTGCAATGTATTTGCATCACCTAGTTCTAATCCAATATCAAATTCACTCTTAATATTCATTTTACAATCCCCTGATTATTTTAAATATTTATTAAATATTGGATAACCTATTCCAAGTAATTTGATATATAGACTAGGCGCAACACGTTTCATCAACCACAACATTTTGGCATCAGGTTGTGGAATGGTATAAAGCTTTCCAGCATCCAATTGATTTAACGTTTTAATTGCAACTTGATCACTATTTACAAAAGAATGCTCCATCAATAATTTATCTGCGAGTCCTGAATAGCGACTGGGTAAACGGCCATTTTTCATAATATTGGTTGGAACCAGCGTAGGACAAAGTACATTTACGCAAATATTGGCACTGCGTAACTCTGCAGAAAGTGTTTCAGATAATGCCAATACACTGGATTTGGTCACGTTATAAGCCGTCATTTCTGGTGCTGCGGTGAAGCCCGCGGCCGAAGCCACATTGATAATTGCACCAAAACCCTGCTGCTTAAATTTTGGTACAAAATAATGACAACCATAAATAACGCCCCATAAATTGATCGCCATACACCATTGCCAATCCTCCAATGTCATTTCATCAAATTTTCCACCTAGCCCTACGCCAGCATTATTAATTAACAAACTTACGGGATGATTCATGAGTTGTTCAGCATGTTCCGACAAATTCTGAATTTGCTCTGGATCCCTGACATCACACTGAACAGCAAAAGCGACTGAGGAAGTTTGAGTTCGGATCATATCCACAGTTTCTTGGGCTGCAGCTAAATTAATATCTGTACAAACCACGCATCCACCTCGCTTTGCGAGCTCCACAGCAAAACTACGCCCAATACCACTTCCGGCTCCAGTAACAACAGCATAGGCTTTTTTTGATGGTGGTGATTTTTTTGAAAAAATAGCCATATTTTTTGTCCATTGATTTTATATTTACTTATTCTTTAGATTTAGCTTTTTAATGCAGGAATAAATTCTTTTATAAAATAAGGTGCTAAAACACCATCAACTGGATTGAGCAAACGTTGTTTGTAATATTCTAAAAATGCCGAAGTATCATGATCATTCGGATGAAAGTCAGGACGTAAATAATCAAAAATATGCGAAATACTGCTTCCGTACACCCCTTCTTTAAACCCAAAAATAAGCCCAACACTTCGACGCATATCTTTCCAATAGGCTAGGCTGATTAAATTTTTAGGATTACGATAAAAAGGAACCAATAAAGATGCTGCTGAAATCAGGACTAAAATTGTGATGAGGGCAGGAAAGAAACCTGCGATACGTAACGCGTAGTTATTGGATAAAGTCTGAAACACATCAAAGGCGATATCTTTATGCTCTGATTCCTCCAGCATATGCCACATCCATATCGCACGTTGTTTTTCATCTTGAGAAGCAAAAAATATTTCTTCATGATTCATCATATATTCAGCTAAAACTGCAGTGAAATGCTCAATTGCTGACATCAATGATAATTTAATCGGTTGCGGTAAACGATTAAAGCCGTAATTAAAGACCCAACCTGCCCAAGTGCGAAACAATTTTACAGGCAAATCCACCTGTAGAAATGCATCATTCAGCTCTTCATGCAATTTAGAATGCAATGCTTCTTGACCAATCAACGAAGTCACACGCTGTTTGAGTAATGGGTTTTGAATGAAATTCCGGTGATAACGTGCCGTATCAATGACCAAATCCTCACCATAGGTGAGAAAAATTGACAACGAAGCAAAATATGCACTCGCTAATTCGGCATTCATATAAAATTTATAATCAATCTGCTGAGGATCAAAATCAAACTTCATATGGCGAATAGGTACAACAGGAGATTGATGATCTAAATTGAATGGCGCACTTACAAATGTCTTTGCAAAAACTGCTTTTATCGATTGTGTAAATAACATGGTGATACCTTATTTTTCTATGTTGAATTCCCTCTATTTCTAAGTCGAATTGTGTCTCGAACTTAAAAATAAAAACCAAACCTTATAGAAAAATTAAGTGATAGCACCTTATATGCCATTAGCAATTCACATCATCTGATTAGCAAATTATGACTTTAAAATTAGTTGTCTAACAATTTTTCCAACAATTTAGCAGTTCAGGACAGAATCATGCTTTAGGTGACAAGAACGGAATACATGCCTCATAGGCCTGACAATTTTGACCGCGTTGTTTTTGTATAAAATAGTCTTGTACCATTTGTGCCTGTTGTTCAATTCCATAGTTTAAAAAGAGCTTACCCTGCTCTAAAACATAATGATATTGACGATCAAATAATGCTTTTCTCACCACGGCCAAACCTTGCTGAATTTGCCACACATGTGTTAATTCATGAATTAACCATGACTGCTGCTGCAAAGACCGTTTTGAGAAGTCTTCACACCAACTTTTGGGGTGAAAATAAATATTGCCATTGGGGCTGATTGCATAGTCTTTAAAGACGGCTCTGTGGGCCAAAATTTTAATGTCATCTATCTGTAAAGATGAACCAAAAACTGAGTATGCAAGTTGCTTTTCACCCAACGTGAGTAGTCGGCATTTCACCTCAAACAACTGATTTATATGACGCAATATAGATTTCATAAGTAATGTCATCTGATTGGATAAAAAAGAAGAATTTAGTCACTGTTTGAGTGTCGCATTAATGCTGTAGCTTTTTGTCTAAATTCAGATTTATTTTTGTTTTTATCTCAACAAATGATGCATTTCGTATATAGTATCGAATTACAAGTATTGATTATTACTTCTATCTGTTTTTCACGTACACAGCGCTGAACCCATAGCCATAATAAATTTGAAGCCTGTGTATACACCCTATAGGTATAGGATTAAGTTGGAATGAAAAGTTTTAAAATTGCCCTTGCACAATTCTCTCCGCATATTGGCAATATCGAAGCAAATGCTCAAAAAATGATTGAACAAGCCAATCAGGCTAAAAAACAAAATGCTGATTTAATTGTCTTCCCAGAACTTTCCTTAATTGGCTATCCTGCAGAAGATTTATTAATACGCCCAAGTTTAGCTAAACGCACTCAAAAAGGCTTTGAACAGCTTAGCCAAGTGAAAGATATTGTCATGGTCTTTGGCTTTGTCAATCAAACCGAAGATGGCGAACGATATAATGCTGCTGTAGTCATGAAAGATGGGCAAGTATTGGGTATCTACAATAAGCAAAATTTGCCACATTACGGTATTTTTGATGAAAAACGTTATTTTAACGAAGGTCATCAACATTTAGTATTTGAATATCTAGGCCACAAATTTGGTGTACTGATTTGCGAAGATGTTTGGTCACTCAATACTGTCCATCAATTATCACAACTCAATGTCGATACCATTCTCGTTCTAAATGCTTCACCTTATGAAGTGGGTAAACCACAGCACCGTGTAGCAACCATGCGTAAGCTTGCTAAGCAGCTCAATATTAATTTGGCCTATATCAATCAAATTGGTGGTCAAGATGATCTAATATTTGATGGTACCAGCTTTGTCATCAATCAAGATGGTGAAGTTGCCTTACAAGCACCAAGTTTCCAAGAAGAGCTTTACTATACTGAATATTTAGCCGAGCAAAAAACATTTAAAGTCGTTGAAAGTACGCCAGCCTTAGACACTATGGCAGAAATTTATCAAGGCTTAGTCTTGGCGACGCGTGATTATGTACAACGTTCAGGTTTTCCAGGCGTTATTTTAGGCTTATCAGGTGGAATAGATTCTGCGTTGACACTTGCAATCGCTGTAGATGCAATCGGAGCAGATAAAGTCCAGGCCGTCATGATGCCTTACACTTATACCGCTCCAATGAGTGTGGAAGATGCTGCTGCCCAAGCCAAAAGTATGGGTGTTACTTTCGGAATTGCTGAAATTCATCCGATTGTAAATAGCTTCATGCAAACCCTTTATCCCTTTTTTGGTAATAGTCCTGCAGACACCACGGAAGAAAATCTACAAGCACGTACTCGCGGTACACTTTTGATGGGTTTATCAAATAAATTTGGCAATTTAGTATTGGCCACTGGAAACAAATCAGAAATTTCTGTTGGTTATTGTACTTTGTATGGCGACATGGTCGGCGGTTATTCAGTTCTCAAAGACGTGTATAAAACCATTGTATTTGAGTTGGCCAAATATCGTAACAGCATATCAGAAACACCTGTCATTCCAGAACGTGTAATTACTCGCCCACCTTCGGCCGAACTTCGTCCTGATCAAAAAGACCAAGATTCATTACCGCCATATGACATCCTTGATGCCATTCTTTACGCTTACATTGAAGAAGATATGAGCCAAGATGACATCATTACCAAAGGTTTTGAGAAAGAGGTGGTTGAAAAAATTATTCGTTTGGTTGACCAGAATGAATATAAACGTCGACAAGGTGCGATTGGCCCACGTATCAGTTCTCGTGCTTTTAGTCGCGAACGTCGCTATCCAATCGTAAATGGATGGACACCGGGTGTCTAAGTTAGACCTAGCTCAACAGTTTGCTCAAGCACTTATGCTTGAGCAAACGCAGTTCATTAAACAACAATTATCATCTGAACATCACAATATTTATATCGAAAAATTTATTCATTATCTTTATATTCATTCTGATCAAATTTTATTAAAACAATTTATCGAGCTTGATGCACTACAAGACGTGGTTCAAAAATATGCGTTTGAATTGAATTTAGGTTCGGATATTTTAGAGTTTATTGGTGTCATTGCACAAAAAATCCACGCTCTAACTACTCAAAGTGATGCCAATTTTAATACTCTTCTTTCCGATGAGTCATTTGAATTATGGCTTGCTAAAATACTTGAATTAGAACAATTACGTTATTACATTCAAACTCACCTGCTTCACAGTCCGCAAGTGCAGCATGTCAGCTTACAACTGGCCAATCAAATCCTTGAAAGCAATACTCCATGGCTTGATCATTTACGTAAACTCAATACACATAAATCGAATTTGAGTTCTAAAGTACTCAACTTTATTCAAGATCAGCAGCAAACAATTGAATTGAAACTAGAACAACAATTGGCGCATACGCTACTTAAACAACTTGGGCATATTATCGCATTGCCCAATGAAGAATTGACCGACATCAGTTTATATTTGTGGGATGATATTAAACAGAAAACACTCAAAGAAACATTCTCTCAATTTCAAGCAATCGACTTTGAAGAGTTCTTTATTTTGGTGTATGAAACATGGCGACAACTCAGACAAGGTGAATACTTACAGCATATTATTTTAGATGTTGTGGCCAGTTTTTATCACTATTTTGCAGAGTATAACTTACAAGAACTATTACTCTCCGTTGGCTTAGACGAGCAAGATTTACATCAAGAAGCATTACGCTTTTTACCACATAACATCGCAGCCTTGGAGCAACAAGGATTACTGGATGGCATCATAAAAGAATTGATCTCACCTTTTTTCTTAAGTGACAGCACGCACCAATTTATTCAGCAGTTTATAGAAAAAAATCACTCAATTTAATTGTTCTCTTTTATAGTCCAAAAAATTTGAGGATTATTTTGACCCACAAAAAAAGAGACCATGCTGAGAGCATGGTCTTTTAAAATGGTGGCTATGACGGGATTTGAACCTGTGACCCCCGCATTATGAGTGCGATGCTCTAACCAACTGAGCTACATAGCCTTAAACTGTGTGCGCATTATCTAAATTTAACAGAGTAGCGTCAAGCCCTTTGTTTTGCGAATGTTCACACTTTAAACAATTTAGAAGGTTTTATTTAAATTTTGAACAAAATCGGTTTTTGTTTGTGTTATTTTTCTGCACACTTTCTAATTCAACGTTCAAAAAACAGCGAAAATATGAATCAATTCAAATTAATATGCTTGAGTTTAATTACCATGATCAGCTCAGGTTGCCAAGTCATTTCACCTATATTTGTGGATTATAACGGCGTTCGGATGGATGTTGCCAAATGGATTAATCATCACCCATTTCTGAGTATGCAACAAAAGCGCAGTTTAGTAGAGCTCAGCAAGGCACAGCAAAAGCTGTCTCAAATAAAAAATAAACAGGAAGAACAAAGAACACAAATTATTGAAGAAAATATCATTGCAATGCACTGTGCTCGTCCTTATCTCAGTGCGGAGAAAATTAAGCAGCTACAAAACCAAATTTTTGATCATGATCAAAAACAGCATATTTTAGATTTATACGACCAAGAACGCCAAAAAACAAAAATTGATTTAAATACAGTACAATGTGAGTCATCGATTAAAAATCTTGTTGATAAAAATGCCAACCATGGGAAATAAAGAGGCTCTTCACTATTCTTGATCTTATAAAAGTAGAAGCATTGCTTCCATTAAGTGATAAAAATTAAATTAATGAGATGAGTAGTTAATACTCTTTTAAACAATCAAATATAGATTATTTTTAATATTAACGCGTACATACTCAACCTGTATAAGTCTGAGAATGTTTATCTAGTGATCATTGCTTAATAGTTTCAGCTTATTCATTAAATTTCACGCAAAAAAAAGACCACGTTTTTAGAAACGTGGTCTATAAAAATGGTGGCTATGACGGGATTTGAACCTGTGACCCCCGCATTATGAGTGCGATGCTCTAACCAACTGAGCTACATAGCCAAAACTGTGCGCGTATTATGTATTTCAAGTCACTTTCTGTCAAGAAATACTACACAGCAATTGTAAAAAATAGTGAAGTGAGCCGATAAGCCGGGTTCTGTCGTGAACGATCATTCTTCTAGGCGTACAATCACTCGTACGCTCAAGCGACCTACCCGGATCCAGCACGGGCCGTGCCTCAGGATCCCTATTTGGTCTTGCTTCTGGTGGGGTTTACCTTGCCGTGAACTGTTACCAGACACGCGGTGCGCTCTTACCGCACCCTTTCACCCTTACCTCCGATTCCAATTACTTGAAAACATAATGAAGGCGGTCTACTCTCTGCTGCACTTGCCGTCGGCTTTCGCCGCCCAGGCGTTACCTGGCACCCTGCCCTATGAAGCCCGGACTTTCCTCCCCTGCTTCAATCACGGAGATTTCCACAGCAGCGATCGTCTGGCTCACTTCGGAGCGCATCTTATCAAATTTTTATACTAATTGCTTGTGCTTTTTTGAGCAGTCAGTCTTTTATATTTATCCATCAAATCATCCTGCGATTCTGCATGCTGAGGATCTTGAGGAATACAATCAACTGGACAAAAGAGTTGACACTGTGGTTCATCATAATGTCCTACACATTCGGTACATAAATTTGGGTGAATTTCATAAATGAGTTCACCCATGAAAATAGCCTCATTTGGACAGACTGGCTCACAGACATCACAATTGATGCATTCATCAGTTATATATAAAGACACACTACCAACCTTGTTGATGTTTATGATTAAAGGCATCTACAACACAGGGGGGAACAAATTTGCTCACATCACCTTTTAAGCGGGCAATTTCCCGAACCATAGTCGAAGAAATAAATGAAAACTGTTCAGAAGGCGTTAAAAACACCGTTTCAAAATGCTGGTCAAGTTGACGATTCATATTGGCCAATTGAAATTCATATTCAAAATCGGATACTGCGCGCAGTCCACGCAGCACTGCTGTTGCATTTTGTTCATGTGAAAAGTTCACTAATAAACCATCAAAACCAACGAACTCCACATTGGAAAGATGATTTAATGAAAGTTTAGCCAAACGAATACGTTCTTCTAAACTGAATACTGGATTTTTATGATGCCCAACGGCAATTGCAACCACGACTTCATCAAACATTCTTGCTGCGCGAGCAACCAAGTCGACGTGACCATTAGTGATGGGATCGAATGTGCCTGGATAAATGACGCGAGTTTTAGACATCCATTTGTACTCTATTTTATTTTGTAGAAGCTTATTTTAACAAAAACTAATTTTCTTAGTAAAAAATCTCCTTAATTTTTAAAAAACTTCACCTTAAGGCCAGTTTGAGGCAAAATATAGTTAACTTGGGAATATTCGTATTATGTCGAAATCAATCGTAGTTAAAAAAAATAATGGTGGCACGATTGCGCAGAACAAACGCGCACGTCACGATTATTTTATTGAAGAGAAATTCGAAGCTGGTCTTTCATTACAAGGCTGGGAAGTAAAATCTTTACGCGCTGGACGTATGACCATTACTGAAAGTTATATTCTTTTTAAAGACAACGAAGCATTTTTGTTTGGCGCACAAGTTCAACCCCTGCTCTCTGCATCCTCGCATGTTGTTCCTGAAGCGACGCGTACGCGTAAATTACTGCTTTCCCGTCGTGAGCTTGAAAAGCTTATGGGTGCAGTCAATCAAAAAGGTTATTCATGTGTTCCACTGGCATGTTACTGGAAAGGTCGTTTAGCTAAAATTGAAATTGCATTGGTGAAAGGTAAGCAAATGCATGATAAGCGTGCGACAGAAAAAGATCGTGACTGGCAACGTGATAAAGCGCGTATTTTTCATAAGTGATTTTATATAAAAAAACCTCCAATGAATTGGAGGTTTTTTTATTCGAACTGTTTAGCCATCAATTTACTTTATTGCTCAATAAAGCTAAATATTCGCCAAAAAGAATCGCCGTTTTCAAATCCCCTTCAGGCGGGGTGATTTCCGCAGGGGCATTATCGGATTGAGTCATTAAACCTAAAAAACTCGACATACGATTAATGTCTTGTGAACCACGACCAGTCGGCATAAAAGGCAAACCAGCCCATAACATGCCGTGCTGCATGGCAAACAAATTAATTTGTTGTAATACTGCCAACTTATCGCCACTCAACCCCCCACCATTGGTAAAGCCTGCAGCGATTTTTCCTTGCCATGTCCTTGCCAACCAACGCTTGGAAGATTGCTCCATAAACAACTTTAAAGCAGAGGTTAAACTTCCCATATAAGTTGGGCAACCAAAAACAATGATATCTGCTTGATCTAACACATCCCAATCTACATGCTCTATATTCATACAATGCACTTGAGCACCTGCTTGTTTTGCACCTTGCGCAATAGAAGAGGCCACCTTTGCAGTGTGTCCATATGGGCTGTGATAAACAATAGCGAGAGATTTTGGAGAAAAAGACATATTAATAAAAGCAATAAATTTTAAACAAGCTTAACATTTTCAAGCCATAAACACGAATGTTGCCATACGCCCTGTTTTGGCTTCACGACGATATGAAAAGTATTCTTCTGCTTGCTGATAACTACATTGATCACCACCTAACACCATGTCAACGCCTTGCTGTTTTAAGATATAACGTGCAATCGCATATAAGTCAGCATAGAACTTATCCACTTTTTCACTCGTTTGAAAAGCACTGTCTAATTCTGGATATTTAACACAAAAAGCCAGTTTTACTTCTGCACCAATTTCAAAGTTTGGTTGACTAATTGCTGCCCCTAACCATGCCCAATTCGGTAAAGTTTGCATTGTCGAAATAGTATGCTCAACAATCCCATTGGCTAAGCCACGCCATCCCGCATGTAAATTAGCAACTTCAGTACCCTCTGCATTCCCTAAGACCATTGGCAAACAGTCTGCCGTCATCATCATTAATGCATGGGCTTTACGCTGAGTTACCAATCCATCGCCTTCTAGTGCTGCAAACGGAATTTCCTCATTAATGGTATGACATAGGGTGCTGTGCGTTTGCGTCATCCAAGTCATTTTATCGACACCGAACTCGGCAAACTCTTGCAACAAAGTCATACGATGCTGCTGTACACGCTTTGCCTCATCACCGACATGCAATGCCAAGTTAAATCCTGTAAGTTCTGCTTGTAGACATGACCGAGCTTTCTCATGGTGCACTCGCGTCTGTCCAACACATATACCTTGTGGAAGTCCTTGAACAAATTGCATACCTATTTCCTTATCCTTTAGCGCAATTCAACACAACTTAATATGCTTGATTTTCACTGCGTAAAACTTCAACCAAATGAGCAAAGTCCTCTGTCCATGGCGCTTCAAACATCATGTCTTCACCCGAACGTGGATGTACTAAACCCAATTTTGCTGCATGTAAAGCTTGACGTTTAAATGCACGTAAAGTGTCACTGAGTAACTCTGAAGCACCAGCTGGTACACGTACTCGGTTCATGTACACCTGATCTCCAACCAGACCAAAACCCAAATAACTAAAATGAACACGAATTTGATGGGTACGACCTGTTTCTAAACGTGCTTGTACACGGGTAAAATGCTGAAAACGCTCTTTAACATTATAATGGGTTATTGCGTCTTTCCCACCGGGTAAGATCGCCATTTTAATACGATCGACTGGATGACGTTTAATCGGTTCATCAATGGTGCCACCCGCAATAATTTTACCGTAAACCACTAAATCATATACGCGATAAACAGTTTTTTTAGCCAATTGCTTGCTCAAAGCAAATTGAGATTCGAGATTCTTCGCCACCACCAACAAACCGCTAGTGTCTTTATCAATACGGTGCACCAAACCTGCACGTGTCAATTCAGCCGATTTAGGATAATGATAAAGTAAAGCATTCACTAATGTACCTGAGCTATTGCCCGCACCTGGATGAACAACCATGCCTACAGGTTTATTAATGACGATAATATCGTCATCTTCATAAACAATATTTAAAGGAATATTTTCAGGCTGACTCTTAGTTTGAACTTCAAGTTCAACATTTAGGGTTAAAAGCTCATCACCTTCGCATTTATACTTCGGTTTAACGCTGTTACCATTTACCAACAAATGACCATCTTTCAACCACTGCTTCAACTTTTCACGAGAAAAGTCGTTCCAGATAATGGCTGCAACTTGGTCGATACGTTGCCCTAAATAGCTTTCATCCAGTTGAAATTGCAACGATAAACGTGTTGCAGTTGAGTCTGAAGTATGGTTATCTGCATCCTCAGAATCTTCAAGTAAATTGAAATCAGTTTCGGGGATATTAGAATTAGAAGATTGTGCTTGACTCATTTGCTCATTCAGACAAAAGTGGTTTAATAGCGCAATTGTAGCTCATTGCCAGTACTAACAGAGGAATTTTTATGTCGTTACCACGTTATAAAATGACAATGCTTGCTTTATCTTTAGGCGTTGCAACGGCAATAGTGGGCTGTAGCAGTAATCCGAAGAAAGATGTTGTGGACACAGGTCCAAAATCAAGCGAGCAAGTTTATATTGAAAAAGCAGAAAAAGCCCTAGAACGTGGGCAATATACTGATGCAGCAACGCATCTTGAAGCATTAGACACCTATTACCCTACAGGTGACTATGCGCAACAAGCGCAATTAGAATTACTCTACGTCAAATTCCAACAAAAAGATTATGAAGGTGCTATTGCTCTTGCTGAACGATTTATTCGTCTTAATCCTCAGCATCCAAATGTAGACTACGCTTACTATGTACGTGGTGTTTCTAATATGGAACAAAATTACGACGGCTTGCTGCGTTATACTTCATTAAAGCAAGCCCATCGTGATGTCAGTTATTTAAAAGTAGCCTATCAAAACTTTGTCGATTTTATTCGTCGTTTTCCATCTAGCACTTATGCCGTTGATGCTGCACAGCGTATGAAGTTTATTGGCAATGAGTTGGCTGAAAGCGAAATGAATGCTGCACGTTTCAACATCAAACGTAAAGCATGGTTAGCCGCAGTCGAACGTTCTCAATGGGTGGTTGAACATTATCCACAGACACCACAAATACCTGAAGCTTTGGCTACGATTGCTTATGGTTATGATCAGCTCGGTGACAAAACGACTTCACAACAATATATTGAAGTTTTAAAACTCAATTATCCAAATTTAGTAAAAGCAGATGGTAGTGTTAATCTGCGTGCTGCGCGTAGTGAAGGTAGCTTCATTAACCGTGCAACTTTAGGTGTATTTGGCCGCGAAGCACAAAATTCTACAGATGAAGACAGCTCACAAGAGTCTGATGTTGTTGAAACCACCGAAAAGCGAAGTATGACCAATCGCTTAAGTTTTGGTCTTTTAGATCGTCCTGAAACGAAAAATGATATTCCTGCTCCACAACAGCAATGAGTAGCGCCACCTGAAGTGCCAGCAACCGAATAAACGTTTGTATTGGTCGCATTTTCATAAAGGGCAAGTTATTATACTTGCCCTTTTGTTTGATTCGATTTTGTTTGTCTCAATCATGATATTGATCATTGCGTTTAAAAGGTATACAAATTAAAGATCAACGATTTAGATCATTTGGGTTTAAATTATTCAATTCTCTTATATTTTAGTTATTTTCATCAATAAGTTCATCACGCGATTGCAAACCTATGGCTATTCCTCAACACACGATTGATCAAATTTTAGATCGGACCGACATTGTCGATCTGATTGGTCAACGTGTGAAACTTAAGAAAACAGGCCGCACCTATTCAGGTTGCTGCCCTTTTCATCAGGAAAAATCACCATCGTTTCATGTATATCGCGATAAACAGTATTTCCATTGTTTTGGCTGCCAAGCCAACGGCAATGCTATCCGTTTTTTAATGGATATTGATGGCCGAAATTTTGTTGATGTCATGAAAGATCTGTCTAGCCAAACAGGCATTGAACTTCCTAAAGACAATCATGATTCGAAAAAACTACTGTATAAACGCATTGCCAATAAACCTGACGTAGAAAAAAAAGTTCAAGCGAAAACTCATCAGACCATCACTCAAACCACTTCTACACCTTCTGATGCAACCGCCAGTTTTGACCCTTTTGAACAATTTCAAAACACTGATGATCCATTTGCAAGTTTTGAACAATTTTCAGACTCAAGCAATGAGCCAAATCAAGAAGGTAATCTTTACGATTTACTTGAAAATATTGCCCAATTCTATGAGCGACAGCTTCCACATAGCCAGACTGCACAGCAATATTTCAAACAGCGTGGTTTAAGTCGCGATACTATTCAGTATTGGCGTTTAGGCTATGCGCCTGAAGATTGGCAACATCTTGAAAAAGCCTTCCCTTACGATATTGAAGGTTTAAGACAATTGGGCTTAATTCGTACCAGTGACAAGGGACGTGATTTTGATTTGCTTCGTGATCGGGTGATTTTTCCAATTCGAGATGCCAAAGGCCGTGTGGTCGGTTTTGGTGGTCGGGCCCTAAATGATGAAATCAAACCTAAATATATTAACTCACCTGATTCGGAAGTGTTCCATAAAAACCAACTCCTCTATGGTTTATATGAAGGACGTAAGCAAAAAGCTCAAGAATGGCTGATGGTCGAAGGCTATATGGATGTGATTGCATTACAGCAATACGGCATTTATGGTGCAGTCGCAACTTTGGGTACGGCAAGTAATACTGAACACTTAAATATTCTATTTAAACAGAATAGTCGTATTACCATTGCTTTTGATGGAGATGCGGCAGGACAAAAAGCAGCACGTCGTACTTTAGAAATTGCTTTGCCTTTGCTTAATGATGGTCGTGAACTCAAATTTTTTGTTCTTCCCAATGACCATGACCCAGACTCACTCATCCGCCGTGAAGGCATTGAAAATTTTCATCGGCTTTTACAGCAAGCACCTTTGCTATCCGATTTTGTTTTTGCACATTTAAGTCAACATCATGATGTCACAAAGCCTGAAGGTAAAAGTCAGGTCATGGGTGAATTAAGACAACTCACTGAGTTATTACCCAAACAAGGCTCTTATCGCTATCTTTTACAACAATTTTTTAGGGAAAAATTAGGCTTTAACCGAAAATGGCAACCTCAAGTCAGCAATGATGCATCTTTAAGTTTTAGTACCAAGATTGATGCTGAAGAATATGTCATTGCAATTTTAATGAATCATCCCTATTTATATATCCATTTTGAACCGCTACGTGCACTCATCCCACACGATCAGTTGCTGTTTAAAATTTTGAATATTTTCAATACGATTTTTGATGAGCTTCCTGAAGATATTGAACTATCTCAGTATTATGTTTTAGGTGGTTGTGCAGCTTATCATCATGCTTTACACAACATTTTACTCCAAGCCAATGTCAGTGATTACACGTCATCACCTGAACAAGCCGATAAACTAGCAGAAGATTTTTCAATCAAACTTCAATATCAATATTTAAAACAAAGACTGAAATCGAAAAAATTTACCGATATTGCTGAAATGCGTAATTTAAAACATCAAATTTATGAAATTGACCGCAAACGATCTTTAACCTTAGTGGATGAATAACTCACATTAGGTCATTTTTTTCACTGATTTATTCAGCATTATTTCTCATTTTTACTTTTACGGCGCTTATCAAAGATATCTTGTAAATTATCGCGTAACCATTCAAAGTGACTAGGATCTTCTTGCTGTGCTGCATGTCGCAATAAAATTGATGTCGGATGGAGGAGTTTTTGTGTCAAGCGATGAGAAAAAATTTCCATGACTTTTTCAATCGATTCACCTTGAGTTATTCGTGACATCGCCCAAGCAAGCTCTTCTTGTCTTAACACATCACCTTGCTCACGGAATGCATAAATCGTACTGCCTGCATGTTTGACTTTTTGTTGGGTCAATAACTCTGTCGCCAATTGATTCACCATAATCTCGGCTTCCAAAGCCGCTTGACGGCGCTGGGCAAGATTATCATCAATGACACTTTGTAAATCATCTACACCATATAAATAGACGCCATCAAGAGATGCCACTTTAGGCTCAATGTCTCGTGGAACGGCCAAATCAACCAATAACATTTGTTGATAGCGACGTTTTTTTAAGGCTTTTTTGACATCCAAGTAAGAAATGACTTGGTGAAGGCTTCCTGTGCAACTCGAAATAACATCGGCTCGATATAAATGCTCGGAGAGTTCAGCAAAATCAATAATCTCTACCTCAACACGATGGGAAATTTCCTGAGCTAATGCTTCCGCCCGCTCACGAGTACGATTGCAAATCAATACTCGTCCCACCCCCATTTCTGCCAAGTGCTTAGCGACGAGACTGTTCATTTCACCTGCTGCAACCACCATGACTGTTAACTTTTCAGGTTGACTAAACACCTGCAAAGCAAGTTGCGCCACAGCATATCCCATTGAAACAGCATGGCTACCAACAGCAGTTTCTGAGCGTACTCGTTTCGCAGCATAAAAAGCGTATTCAAAAATACCGTTTAAGTTCGCAGAAACAGTATGTGCATCTTTTGCCAAAGCAAATGCCGATTTCACCTGACCCAAAATCTGAGGTTCACCTAACATCAAGGAATCAAGCCCACTCGCAACCCGCATTAAATGGGTAACTGCTTGCGCATTTTCATAACGATAAACATGATTCAGTAAATATTTTACATCAATATCATTTACTTGGGCGAGCCAGTGCATCACCATATCTGCATTTTCAGACATAGCATAAACTTCAGTACGGTTACATGTAGAAACCACCACCATGTCGTTTAAAGCATGATTTTGGCTTTGCTCTGCCAGCAATTGCGATAATTTTTCAGGATTAAAAGCAACCTGTTCACGCAGTTCTACAGAAGCGGTTTGATGGTTGACACCCAATGCAAAGAAAGACATATCAGATCATCATTTCGCTAAATTTATGCTATTGTGCAATATCGGTGTCATAAAAAGCATTACTTGGATCAAGAAAAATTGCGTCAAATAAATAACCGTATTCACGGTGCGACACTCAAGCAATATTCTACCACATTCTTACTGGTCGGTAGCATGGCATCTAGTGCTCATATTCGAGCGTCTGGAGAAATTTACCATGCCGATGCAAACTATGATGCCATAAAACAAAGTATGATTGCCGAGTTTGCCCTGACCTATCATGACATTCCTACAGCTTTGCATAACTACACCGTGTTGGCAATTAAAAGCAATTCGACCACAGTTAAGCAGCGCGCACTCAACGTAGCTTTGGAACAGAATGATTTAAAAGCAGCTTTAGATATTGCCACACATTGGGTGGTTCAAGAACCGACTGATGTCCCTGCTTTATTTTATCTTTCACATATTGCCCTGAAAGCACATGAATACGAACTGGCTTCTGAAACCTTAGATAAAATCTTAAATATTGATCCGGATGCAGACTTAGAAAAAATTCTTGTGGGAATTGCGCCAGAAGATGCTGAAGACCGTGACTTTCTATTACAAGCCTTGGGATCAAGCCAAGAAAAAGATAATCCTTCTATTTTGTTGATGATTGCAAACCTAGAAGCCCAAAACGGTCAATTTGATCAAGCGCTAAATACTGTTAATCGCGCTTTAAAACAGCGCCCTAAAGTCACTGGCTTCATCTTAATGAAAGCCAATTTACTCAATGCGTTAGGCAATGAGGCAGAAACTTTAAAATGGTATGCAAAATCCAGTCATAAACACAAATCTAATTTAGAAGTTCGCTTAGCCGAAGTTAAGTATTTAATTAAAATCAATCAGTCACAACTTGCACTCGATAAACTTGAAAGCATTTTAAAAAAATGGCCAAAAGAAGAAGAAGCCTTATTTATTGCAGGTTTAACCAGTATTGATTTAAAAAAAGATGAAAAAGCTGAAAAATTTTTAGTGGAGCTTCGTTATTCTTCTCAGTATCAAAATGAGGCCTATTATTATTTAGCGGTCAATGCCGAGAGAAAGCAACATTTTGAAACAGCAAAAGCGTATTACCGCCTAGTCGATGGAAGCCTTTATACTGTTTCGCGCCGTAATATGATTAATATTTTTTCAGAACAGGAAAAACTCAATGATGCCTTACGTTTTCTCACTCAAGAACGAGTAAATTATCCTCAACATGCCAGTTTTTTATATCAGGCTCAAGCCGATATTTTAAAACGTATGAACAATAAAAAAGCAGCGATACGCCTGTTAAACGAAGCCATCAAAAATATTCCAGATGATCCAGAATTGATTTATTCCGAAGTTCTATTATTGGATCCTTATCAAGATAAAGAAAAACTGGATAAACTTTTAACCAATTTGTTAAAGATAGAACCGAATAGTCCTACTTATTTAAATGCCTATGCTTATACACTGGCTTTGCAAAATAAACGCTTAGATGAAGCTCGCCAATATGTAGAACATGCATTGGAATTGGCACCTGAACAAGCTTCTATTCTGGATACATTGGGCTACATCACATTTTTACAAAACGACTTTGATACCGCCAGTCAAGTGTTAGAAAAAGCTTATGACCTCAGTCAGAGTGTAAAAATTGGTGTCCGCTACGCAAAATCAATTTACATGCAAGGCAATCTGACAAAATTTAGTGATGTGTTACAACAACTACAAAAAAATCATCCTAATGATCCGCAATTAGATCCATTAAAGTCGTTACTGTTATCTCCATCTATAAAAAAGAGTTAAACATTTTTATGCATATTTTTTCAAAACTCAGCTTAACTTTAATGCTGACCAGCACGCTCGTTTTAAGCGGTTGTCAACAATTCACTCAACCTCAAGCCTCTAATGTGGCACAAACGCCAGAAGCACCACGCCAATTTAATCTTCAAGGCAAAATCGGGGTTAAAACCCCTGCACAATCAGGCAGTGCTTTTTTTACTTGGGTACAGCAACAAGATGAGTTTGACATTGAACTCAGTGGAATTTTAGGCGTAGGTAAAACTCAAATTTCAGGTCGGTCAGGTGACGTCAGTTTAAATAGTGCTAAAACTGGACTTATCCAAGCCCAAACACCAGAAGAATTATTAACACGTGCTACTGGTTGGCAAGCACCCATTACTCACTTAATTGATTGGGTTCAAGCCAAACCTGCAACAACTCAAGCTAAAATCAGTAAAGATGAGCAAAATCGTCCGACTCAGTTTCTAGAGGATGGCTGGACAGTCGCTTTAAGTTATAACGATCAAGCACAACTACCAAATAAATTGATTTTAAAACAATCGCTTGAGTCGGGGCAGGAAAACCGTATTACCATGCTAATTCAAAACCGTTAAATTGATATTAAAGTTAGAAAGTTATGATTCGTGTTCCCTCACCTGCCAAACTCAATCTTTTTTTGCATATCACGGGTCGTCGTGATAATGGCTATCATGAATTGCAAAGTATTTTCCAACTGATTGATTTACAAGATTGGCTAGAATTCAGACCTAAAAATGATGACATTAGCATCTCGATTGAAGGGATTAATACCGTAGATATAGAGCAAAATCTGATCTACAAAGCCATACAAGTCCTCAAACCCTATGCACAAAAAGAAATAGGACTTTCAATTTTAGTTGAAAAAAATATTCCGATGGGTGCAGGACTCGGAGGTGGCTCATCTAACGCTGCGACCACCCTGATTGTGGTCAATCAATTGTGGCAATGTGGTTTAAGTCTTGAACAATTGGCAGAACTGGGCGTTAAACTGGGTGCAGATGTACCCATTTTCGTACATGGCCGTAATGCATGGGCAGAAGGTATTGGCGAACAATTAACATTCATAGACTTAGATCAAAAACAATACATCGTGTTGAAACCTGACTGTTTTATCAGCACTCAATTGCTTTTTTCGCAAAAAACATTGACAAGAAACACGAAGACCTCTACATTTTGCGCCTATCAGTTAAAGCCATTTAACTTTGGAAATAACTTTGAGCCTTTGGCAAGAAGCTTGTATCCAGAAGTGAATGAAGCCATGCAATATTTGGATCAATTCGGTATTGCGAAACTTACAGGTACAGGTGCTTGTGTTTTTACTGAAGTAACTTCAGACATGAATATTGATGAGATTTTAGCCCATTCACCTTGTAAAGCTTACTTGGTTAATAGTTTGAATGAATCACCATTACGTCATTTCAAAGTTATATGATAGGGGCGTCGCCAAGTGGTAAGGCACCGGGTTTTGATCTCGGCATCCGTTGGTTCGAATCCAGCCGCCCCTGCCATTATATTCATCTGTAGATTACTGTATTAGGGGCGTCGCCAAGTGGTAAGGCACCGGGTTTTGATCTCGGCATCCGTTGGTTCGAATCCAGCCGCCCCTGCCATTTAAACTTATGGTTTAAAAACAGTAATGAAGTTTAGGGGTATCGCCAAGTGGTAAGGCACCGGGTTTTGATCTCGGCATCCGTTGGTTCGAATCCAGCTACCCCTGCCATTTTATCAAAAAAGACAGAGCAAATTTGCCAGTTCATTTGTTAATTTACCTTGACATAGAACAGCAAAAATATTAAAGTTCTGCCGCATTAGGGGCGTCGCCAAGTGGTAAGGCACCGGGTTTTGATCTCGGCATCCGTTGGTTCGAATCCAGCCGCCCCTGCCATCTATTTCCAAACATTCCAACCGCCAAGGGTGCTTCATGCCCAATCTTGTCGTTTTTAGTGGAACTGCACATCCACAATTCGCTCAAAAAGTCGTAAGCCATCTGCACATTCCTTTAGGTGCAGCATCTGTAGGTCATTTTTCTGACGGTGAAATTGCTGTCGAAATTACTGAAAATGTTCGTGGTAAAGACGTATTTCTAGTCCAGCCTACTTGTGCACCAACGAATGACAACCTGATGGAAGTCCTCGTTATGGCTGATGCGTTACGTCGTGCAAGTGCAGGGCGTATTACTGCTGTCATTCCTTACTTCGGATATGCTCGTCAAGATCGTCGTCCTCGTTCAAGCCGTGTGCCAATTACTGCCAAAGTTGTAGCAGATATGCTAACAACCGTAGGAATTGACCGCGTTGTAATGATCGACCTTCATGCTGACCAAATTCAAGGTTTCTTTGATATCCCTGTAGACAATATCTACGGTACACCTGCCTTACTTGCTGATCTTCGTCAACAGCAACACCATAATCTTATGGTTGTTTCTCCTGACGTGGGTGGTGTAGTGCGTGCGCGTGCTGTAGCGAAACAAATGGGTGATATCGATCTGGCAATTATTGATAAACGTCGCCAAAAAGCAAATGAATCACAAGTGATGCATTTGATTGGTGATGTAAAAGATCGTGATTGCGTGATCGTGGATGACATGGTTGATACTGCGGGTACATTATGTAAAGCCGCCGATGCACTGAAACAATTTGGTGCTCGTCGTGTGATTGCATATGCAACTCATCCTGTACTTTCTGGTAGAGCCCTTGAGAATTTGAAAAATTCTGTACTCGACGAACTCGTCGTCACAGATACCATTCCACTTTCTCAAGAAGCATTAGAACTTGGTAAGATTCGCCAAGTTTCAGTAGCCGGCATGGTTGCTGAAACAATTCGTCGTATTAATAACGAAGAATCTATTAGCGCAATGTTCGATAGTTATTTATAATAGCGCGAAATTTTCAAAGCCCTGTTTTTAATTAAACAGGGCTTTATCTCACTGAACTGGTCGAAGGTTCAGTCAATTAAACTCAATGAGGAAATGTCATCATGGCAAACTTCGTATTAAATGCAGTAGCTCGTGACGAATCAGTACAAGGGAAAGGTTCGAGCCGCCGCCTTCGTCTTCAAGCTCAAGTTCCAGCAATCATTTACGGTGGCGAAGCTGCGCCTGTTACTGTAACTTTAGAGCTTCGTGAACTTGTTAAAGCGCTTGAAAATAACAAATTCTTCGAAGAAGTCATTGAAATTAAATTGGGCGACAAAGTTGAAAGCGTTAAAATCCAAGCTTTACAACGTCACCCATCTAAAAATACACCTATGCACGCTGACTTCAAACGCGCATAAGTGTTGATGGTATAAATTAGTGTCAAAACTTTCGCTAATTGTTGGTTTGGGCAATCCTGGTAAGGAATATGCCCAAACTCGCCATAATGCAGGTGCTTGGTTCGTTGAACGCCTTGCACAACAATATGGCATTTCCCTCAAAGCCGATCCTAAATTCTATGGAATGAGTGGTCGTGGTAATATCGAAGGTCAAGACGTTCGTCTACTTTTACCCACCACATTTATGAATGCTTCAGGTAAAAGTGTAGTTCCTTTCGCAAAATTCTATCAAGTTAGCCCAGAAAATATGCTTGTTGCGCATGATGAACTGGATATGAATCCTGGTGTGATTCGTCTGAAATCAGGCGGTGGTCATGGGGGTCATAATGGTTTACGTGACATCGTTCCACATATGGGTCCTAATTTTCACCGTTTACGTATCGGTATTGGTCATCCAGGTTCAAAAGAGCGTGTCTCTGGCCATGTACTCAGTAAAGCACCCAACAGTGAACAAAATTTAATGGATGATGCGATTGCGCATGCTTTATCTCGGATTAAATTACTGGTCAACGATGATATTCAGCAAGCTATGAATCAAATCAATGCTTACAAACCCAACTGATCAATCCACAAATTGTTGAACAATCTTGCTTGCCATCTTGCCTATTTAAGAGCAAAATGCGTTTTCTGCGGATTATGTAGCCCGTAAAAAGTAATTGATTTAACCATAAGATAAAATCTTAGGTCCTCTAAGGAGACGCTAGCCCATGCTATCTCGTTTATTAAAAGCAAAAATTCATCGTGCAGTAGTTACACACGCAGAGCTTCACTATGAAGGCTCATGTGCTATTGATGGTGTTTTATTGGATTTAGCGGGTATCCGTGAATATGAAGAAATTCATGTCTGGAATGTCACTAATGGTAAGCGCTTTAGTACTTACGCAATTCGTGGCGAAGAGAATTCGGGTATCATTTCTGTGAATGGTGGCGCAGCCCATCAAGCAGATGTCGATGATTTAGTGATCATTGCGACTTTTGGTGATTTCACCGAAGCTGAAGCAAATGCACACAAACCACGTCTAGTGTATGCAAATCCTAATAATACAGTGAATCACACTGCAAACTGTATTCCTGTACAAGTGGCATAAAGTTCTCAAATTCAAAAAAGCTCACTTTAGGTGAGCTTTTTTATATCTTTTTTAAAATGAGTCAGGATCATCATTAGCTTCAAAGAGTCATCTTTATTCTATTTAACCTGTCAGTATCAATATGCAGAAAACCTTTGAGCATCACAATCCAGATAGTACTTGAGAAGCAATCATGAGCATACTGTCAGGCAGCACAATAAATACGTTGTAATATTCACCTTAATCACTCTAATCCATACAATTTTAATTATTGCTTAACTGACTCACTCCGATATGATTTCATCATCGTCCTCAGTTTGTAATAAATGATGACTAATGACATCCGCACGTAAAAAAGCAAAGTCATAACTGGCATTGGCCAAGGCCAGTGTGCGACGTTCAAATTCCTGCCAAAGTGGCTTGATTTGCTTATCCTGCACACCTAAACCACTGTCTTGAGCCAATGTTTTATTTTTCTCACAAATTTTCAACGCGTGATAAAGCTTGCGGCCTGTTGAAGCATCATCCCGTAAACGAACACGTTTCGATAAAATAAATTCTTCGACTTGAACAATCTGAGCAAATGGCAACATGGGAACTAAAATCTGATCGAGCTGTAGATCAAGGCGCTTCCAAACTGCTGTATGTTGTTCTGGTGTATAAGTATTCCACTGAATCACTTCATGGTTAAAGCGACGACAACCCCGACAGACCGAATCACCAAATACAGTTGAACAACGCCCAGCACAGGGCGTCAAAGCAATTCGGCGCTCATTACTCAAAGTACACTCCAAAAAATGTAGGAAAATTAACAAAACTCACGGTTTCATCACGTTGAAAAAGCATATATCTCATCAATAACAGCATATCTATTCTGGTTTAAGTTAAAAACCATAATTTAGTTATGGTTTTCTCGCTTCTTGACAAAATTCAAGCTAAAATATACGCCTTAAATTTTGTCCTATCATAATACATTTGGAGTTATCCATGAACGCTACTGTAGAACAGCTTGCACCTGTAGAACAGCAAGCGACCACAAGTTGGGTTGTTGCCGCACTCTATCAATTTAAAGAAGTTCAAGATCCTACCGATCTTCAGCAACGTCTTTTAAATTTGGTTAACAACATTGACTTGTGTGGAACTCTAATTGTAGCGGGTGAAGGAATTAACGGCACAGTTGCGGGCGACCGAGAAGCGATTGATCAAATGCATGCCTTTTTAATCAATGAAGGCTTCAATGCGATGGAATATAAAGAATCTCAAAGTGATGAAAAACCATTTCGCAAAATGAAAATTAAGCTTAAAACTGAAATTGTAACTTTGGGCGTCGAAGTTCAACCGCGTGATTTGGTTGGGCATTATTTAGATCCAAAAGAATGGAATGAATTGATTGCTCGCGATGATGTCATTCTAGTCGATACACGTAACGACTACGAATATAAAGCGGGTACATTTAAGGGTGCGATTGATCCTAAAACAGAAACATTTCGCGAATTTCCAGACTATGTAAAACAAAATTTAGAACAGCACAAAGATAAAAAAATTGCCATGTTCTGTACAGGTGGTATTCGCTGTGAAAAATCAACATCCTTGTTGCTTCAAGAAGGCTTTGAAGAGGTCTATCATCTAAAAGGTGGTATTTTAAAATATTTGGAAGAAACACCAGCCGAAGAAAGTCTGTGGGAAGGTGAATGTTTTGTATTTGATGGCCGTACAGCAGTCACGCACGGTGTAGAAGAAGGTCAAAATATTAAATGTCATGCTTGTGGATGGCCTTTGCTTCCAACAGAAGTTGAACTTCCAAGCTACGAACACGGTGTATCATGTCAATATTGCATCGAAAAAACGTCAGAAAAACAAAAAGAAGGATTTCGTATGCGCCAGTCGCAAATCACCGCAGCCAAACGAAAACGTTTATAAATTGTACTAAATGAGCCATTTTAAATGCTTTTGTATAAGCCAGTCATCAACAAATTGACTGGCTTTTTACTTCGGTTATATTGATTTCTTAATACAAAAAAATCGAAATAAATAGATTATTTTTGGATAGACTACATTCTATTTATACAAATTAAAATAAAGATAAAAATTAAACAACTCTGCTCTAAAACGAGACTTTACCCTACAACAAATAGCCTTTAGGATAGTCAGAATCTTATTATTTTTATTATATTATGACTTTAACAGAATGGATTATCTCTATTATGGAACAACTCGGTTATTGGGGAATTGCCCTGCTGATGTTCCTCGATAATGTTTTCCCCCCCATTCCTTCTGAAATTATTATGCCTTCTGCAGGTTATTCTGCCTCACAAGGTCAATTGCTTTTAGTCGGCGTGATTATTGCTGGATGCATAGGCTCCCTGACTGCTGCCGCTGCTCTCTATTGGATTGGCTATAAATTCAATCATGATCATATTTTTCGTTTCGTTGACCGTTATGGAAAATATCTATTCCTAAAATCTCAAGATGTTAAAAAATCACTGGACTGGTTTGAACACTATGGACATCGCATTGTTTTTTTTGGTCGAATGATACCGGCTGTACGGTCACTGATTAGTATTCCCGCAGGAATGAGCCGTATGCCCTTCTGGAAATTTATGTTCTATAGTGGATTAGGAACGATTATCTGGACCACATTTTTGGCTTGCGTCGGATTTTATTTTGGTGAAAATCAAGCACTGATGCATCAAATTTTCAGCCAAGTCGGCTACATCATCATTGTTATTGTACTCATGATTGTGTTTTGGATTTTCTACCGCAGATATCAACGAAAAATTAAAATAAAGTAGTTGAGATGAATACAGTTTTAGCCCCCCCAATCTATTCACGATCATTTCAAGACTAAGCTCTAAATATTAATAGCTCTAGTCTACTTTTATGACTAAAGCGCTAACGACAACCATAAAAAAACACCTCAAGTTGAGGTGTTTTTAATTTCAAAGAATTATGTTGGCGTATGATAGATGAGCCACGATTGTAGTGGCGCAAGGTATACCATTACGTAGGAGTATGATACATCAAATAAATTTCATTTAGATTTTCTGGAATTTCTTCAGCAATTTCATCCATTAACTGACCATTGCGTCGAAATGATTCCATCTGCGGATCTTCATCATCAACGCCACTGAACACCATCATCGGTAACGTTAAATCAACCAATTGTTCTTCATGCTCAGGCGTAAACCATGCCTCTTCATTTAGGAACATCGCATCAACAAAACCGACACTCCAATCGCCTAAACTTGACTCAACATCGGCTTCTTCAACTTCAAAAGGAAACTCGATTCCTTCTTCATTGGCTAAATTTTGACGAATTGCCTCTAACCATGCTTTTATTTGTACAATCATGTCAACAGGAACTTTCTTTTGATTATTATCGAAAAGTTCATCGAGCCATTGATCAAAATTAGGTCCAACCGCAGTTGCACATAAAAAACCATGAGTTGCTGCAAAATCTAGACCATGTTCATTTTGGTCGCCATCTAGATATTCGCTTAACAAGTCTAAATCTAAAGCACTCATTTAAAATCCAAATTTATTAAAAAACTGGCTGTAGCATAACATTTTAGTCAGCTATGCTAAATCAGAATTTAGTCTTCATCATCAAAATCGTCATCATCTAGATCGTAATCAAAATCTTTAAGTTCACGTTCTAAACGACGTTGTGCCAGAAGGTCATCAATCAGACGACGTTTTTCCAACGACTCTTTAGCACTAATTTTTCTTGATGTTTCATCAAAACTAACATCATCATCACTGTAGCTATCATCTAGTTCAAAATCTGTAGAAGACACTAAAACTACCTCATAGTGAAAAAAGTAAATGGGCCTAGGCGCTATTTATCTTTGTTCTTAATTCTTGTCAAGTTTTTTTTAATTTTTATCTTAAAAAATGAATTTAATCTTGTTTTTTTAATCTCAAATTGTATATTTGTGGGTGGTGTGATTTTAATCTAAGGTTGTCATAAAAGTTATAATGCAATTTTAAGCACTGACTTGAAAAAAATAAAATTAACCCAATATCCAAAACAATTGTTAAATCAAAGTCATCTTTTCTAAAATGACATTTGAGTCATCAATTCGAAAACAATTTTAAGCGAATTGTGCTATCATGCACGGTTTTTCACGCCACAGATTCAACGAAGAGTAAGCAAAGATGAGCGATATGACTTCCCCTACTTCGCAAGTAGCGGCTCTGATTAGCCGAGGCAAAGAACAAGGTTACTTAACTTACGCTGAGGTTAACGATCATCTCCCGGACTCGATCACAGAAAGCGAACAGATTGAAGACATTATTCAAATGCTTCAAGACGTCGGTATTCCTGTGCATGAACGTGCGCCTGAATCTGATGATACGATGTTCGATGGCAACAATGCTGAAGCAACCGATGAAGTCGCAGAAGAAGAAGCGGCTGCTGTTTTAGCCTCTGTTGAAAGTGAACCTGGTCGTACCACAGATCCAGTGCGTATGTATATGCGTGAAATGGGTACGGTTGAACTATTGACGCGTGAAGGCGAAATTAGCATTGCAAAACGTATTGAAGAGGGAATCCGCGATGTCCTTCATTCAATTGCTTATTGGCCGAACACTGTTGAAGTGGTACTCAAAGAATATAACGATGTTACCGAAGGTGAACGTCGTCTTGCAGATATTTTATCGGGCTATTTAGACCCAGAATCTAACGATCCAATTCCAGAAGTTTTAGAAGAAGAAGCTGAAATTTCTGAAGATGATGAAACCACCACAAAAACCACCAAAGATGTAAAACTCGATGATGACGAAGAAGAAGAGTCTGAAAGCGATGATGACTCTGAAGGTGAATCAGGCCCTGACCCTGAAATTGCACGTATTCGTTTTACTGAATTAGAAAATGCTTGGAAAGTCACTAAAGCTGCCCTTGAAAAACATGGTCGCAACAGCAGCGAAGCAGAAGAAGCATTAGAAGCATTGGCATCTGTGTTTATGATGTTCAAATTTACACCACGTTTATTTGATATCATTTCTGAAATGATTCGTGGCACGCATGAGCAAATTCGTCTTTCTGAACGTGAAGTAATGCGTTATGCCGTTCGTCGTGGTCGTATGGATCGTACTCAATTCCGTACATCATTCCCAGGCTACGAATCCAATCCTGCTTGGTTAAATGAACAAATTGCCAAAACACCTGCTGATCAAAAAGGTTATTTGGAAAAAGTTCGTCCTGATGTATTGGCTTTCCAACAAAAAATTGCAGATATTGAAAAAGAATTAAACCTGAGTGTCCAAGACATCAAGGACATTGCTAAACGTATGGCTGTGGGTGAAGCAAAAGCTCGCCGTGCTAAAAAAGAAATGGTTGAAGCCAACTTACGTTTGGTGATTTCAATTGCGAAAAAATATACCAACCGTGGTTTACAATTCTTGGATCTTATTCAAGAAGGCAATATCGGTTTGATGAAAGCCGTTGACAAGTTTGAATACCGTCGTGGTTATAAATTCTCGACCTATGCAACGTGGTGGATTCGTCAAGCCATTACCCGTTCTATTGCCGACCAAGCACGTACTATTCGTATACCAGTACACATGATTGAAACGATTAATAAGATTAACCGTGTTTCTCGTCAGTTGTTACAGGAAATGGGACGTGAACCAACACCTGAAGAATTAGGCGAACGTCTAGAAATGGACGAAGTGAAAGTACGTAAAGTGCTTAAAATTGCCAAAGAACCGATTTCAATGGAAACACCAATCGGTGATGATGAAGATTCGCATCTTGGTGACTTCATTGAAGATGGTAATATCACTTCTCCAATTGATGCCGCAACTTCAGAAGGCTTAAAAGAAGCGACACGTGAAGTTTTAGAAAACTTGACTGAACGTGAAGCGAAAGTCTTGAAAATGCGTTTTGGTATTGATATGCCAACAGATCACACTTTGGAAGAAGTGGGTAAGCAATTTGATGTAACACGTGAACGTATTCGTCAAATTGAAGCAAAAGCATTACGTAAATTACGTCATCCTTCACGTTCTGAACATTTACGTTCATTCCTAGAAAATGACTAATTTTTGATGATACTCATGGGTGCTTGAAATCTGAATTTCAGTCTCCATTTAGTATCTAACAGAAATACAACGCCTGCACTTAAGCAGGCGTTTGATATATGGGGACTCACTCTCATGACTATGCTAGACCGTACACCATCTCGTGAACTTCAAGAAGATCTTTGGGTTTTCCCCATGGATTATCCCATTAAATTGATTGGCGTTGCAGGTGATGAATTGCATGGTGCAGTAGTAGAGATAATAGTGAAACACTTTCCTGATTTTGATGCTTCAAGCATTAACGTGCAGCCTTCTCGCACAGGAAAATACCACTCTTTAACTGCCCAAATTGTATTTGTAGAACTTGAACAAGTACATGCACTCTATGCAGATTTAGCTGCTTGCCCGTTAATTAAAACTGCACTCTAATTTTTATAAAAACACGCCAATCGGCGTGTTTTTTATATTCAAAAATAAGCTTTTTTTTAATCTTAAAATATCAATGAATTAAATATGAAATTTAATATAAAGCCGCTCCATCTATTCAAGATTTCTTTATAATTCCTTCTATCTTTAAACTTTTATGGACGCACTTGACGTGACAGATGCTGTTCTAAAACCTAACTTAATTATTCGTCAATTCAATGAATTAACGCCTTATCTTGAACGATTTCAAGAAATGAAAAGTCTGACTGAAAACCGCGATGAAAATACGCCAGATGAACTGTGGATTTTGCAGCACCACGACGTTTTAACCCAAGGACAAGCTGGTAAACCTGAACATATTCTACAAGCAACTCAGCTCCCCATTGTACAAAGCGACCGTGGCGGGCAAGTGACTTGGCATGGTCCAGGGCAACTGGTGGCTTATTTTATGTTTGATTTAAATCGTTTAGGCTGGAACGTGCGAACATTAGTGACGTATGCAGAAAATTTAATGATTAATCTGCTTAAAAAATACAAAATCGAAGCTTATGCCAAAGCGGATGCACCAGGGGTTTATGTTGCAGAGCGTAAAATTGGATCTTTGGGTTTTAAAATTCGTAAAGGGCGTAGCTATCATGGTTTGGCTTTAAATATTGATTGTGATCTTTTGGGTTTTCAGACCATTAATCCCTGCGGTTATGCCGGACTAGAAATGGTTCGAGTCAAGGATCTCGTTGAAGATTATCCATTTTTTAATGATTTCTGTGCAGATATGATTGAAACTTTAAATCACAGCGGTTACTTTAATCAAGTTCAAGTCATGCAACAATAATTTTGCTTTTATGATCAAAATAAATTAGAGTATTTACTCTAAATTAATAAAAATGTTTTTAGAGAAAGGATGCGCGAGTGATTTCAACCAAATCCGTAAAGCCGGCCTTACAACTAAATTATGTCAAACTCATGATGGATGTGATTGGCAGAGGTTTAGTCATGGCAAGTCAAGTCGACAAAGAAGTAAAACAAGAGGTTGCAAAATTTCCTGTCGGCTTCGTTCTGTCGATGAAAGTATTTCCGCATGGTCCAGCTTTTATTGCAAAAGTAACCGAAGACTATCAATTAAAATTGCTGTCATCTGTTGAAACCAAGCCCGATCTGACCATTACTTTCAAGCATTTAAGTCATGCCTTTTTAGTGTTTTCTTTTCAGGAAAGTACGGCACAAGCTTTTGCGCATGACCGTATGATTGCAGATGGTGATGTGGCGTATGCCATTCGTTTGGTACGTTGCTTAAATAAAATGGAATCACTGATTTTACCGAAATTAGTGGCTGAGCTTGCCGTAAAACAATATCCCCATGAATTAAGCCTAAAAGAAAAACTTAACAGCGCTGCAAATATTTATTTGAAAGTTGCTCAGTCCTATTTTAAACGGAGTGTATAACATGGCTAAGCCTTATTACGAATTTTTCTGTCCCGTTAAAGTGATCGCAGGTCATGCCGCGTTAGAACACATTCCATTTGAACTTGCGACTTTAGGGTCTAAACGTCCACTCATCATTACAGATAAAGGTGTACGTGCAAATAATCTACTTGCCCCAATTGAAGCTGCGTTTGAATCAACAGATGCGGTCATTGGTTATATTTTCGATGATGTACCACCAGATTCAAGTATAGCCACGGTCCGCAATGCAGCAAAAGCCTATCGTGACAATCATTGTGATGCCATTATTGCCGTAGGTGGGGGTTCAGTGATTGATACCTCAAAAGCGACCAATATTTTGGTGACTGAAGGTGGCGATGACTTACTTAAGTTCTCAGGTGCCCACAATTTACCTAAGCCATTGAAGCCTTTTTTTGTGATTCCAACAACATCAGGTACGGGTTCAGAAGTTACGATGGTTGCTGTCGTAGCGGATGTTGAAAAAAATGTCAAAATGGCATTTGCATCTTATTACTTGATGCCACATGCAGCTATTCTTGATCCACGTATGACTCAAACTTTACCCCCACATTTAACCGCAATGACGGCAATGGATGCGCTAACGCATGCTGTTGAAGCGTATACCTGCTTGGCTGCAAATCCAATCAGTGATGCCTATGCCACTGCTGCCATTAAAAAAGTGAGCAATAGTTTATTTACTGTGCTGGATAAGCCTACAGATGAGTTTGGGCGTCTTGAGCTGGCGCAGGCTTCCACGATGGCTGGAATTGCATTTTCAAACTCGATGGTCGGATTGGTCCATTCATTGGGTCATGCCTTAGGTGCTGTTGCTCACCTCCCCCACGGTTTATGCATGAATTTATTTTTACCTTACGTACTTGAATATAACAAAGAAGTAAATGGCGATAAAATTGCTGAATTGCTTCTACCTTTGGCAGGTTCTGATATTTATGCTCAAACACCTGCACACTTACGTGCTGATAAATCTATTGCAACTATTTTGACTATGCGTGACCGCTTGTATGCCTTGACCAAGCTCCCTCGAACTTTACGTGAAACAGGTAAAGTAACAGAAGCTCAACTCGATGAAGTAGCAGAAAAAGCACTCAATGATGGATCCATTATTTACAATCCGAAAGAAGCTAATTTCAAAGATTTGAGAGCAATTTTAGATAAAGCTTGGTAAGCTTGAAAATTAAGCCAAGCTTATTCACCTTAACCTGATGTTTTTTCAAACATCAGGTTTTTGCTTTTTGATCAACAACATAAATCTAATATTGCTGTCTCTTGGCATATTTAATACTTCAATACATTCAACAGGGATTGGCAAAAGGCATCAAATTAGAGTAGATTGGCGGACTTTTGTTTTCTTTGCATGGGGGGATCGTTGTTTTAAAACGATCCTTAAAAATATGACTGATCCTTGATCAACGATTAAGAGGGTAACGCCGTTGACAAATATCTCTGGGACTCCATCGGCAGCTAAACTGCAAAAAACGCTGGGACTCTGGCACATCATCATTATTGGTTTAGCGTATATACAGCCTATGACGTTATTTGACACTTTCGGACTCGTGTCGGAAGAAAGTCATTTTCACGTACCGACCTCCTATATATTTGCACTTGTTGCAATTCTACTCACTTCCCTCAGTTATGGTCATATGATTCGCCGTTATCCCTCTTCGGGTTCGGCTTATACCTATGCTCAAAAATCGATTCATCCAAATGTGGGCTTTATGGTGGGCTGGTCATCTTGGCTAGATTATCTCCTTTCACCCATGGTCAACATTATTTTAGCTGTCATTTATCTTGAAGCACTATTTCCAGATGTTAATCATTGGGTTTGGGTCATTGTCTTAACTGCATTTATGACAGGGATCAATTTAAAAGGTGCACGTTTTGTCGCAAACTTTAATAGTCTGATTGTATTGATTCAGCTGATTGTGATTGCTGTTTTTACCTATTTGGTTTATAGCAAACTTCAGGCTGGTTTTAATGCAGATGGTCCAATGACTGTAGAACAACGCTATCAGCTTTGGAGTCTTGAACCATTTTGGAACGAGCTGACATCAGTCGGTGCACTTATTACAGGTGCAACATTACTTTGCTTTTCTTTCACAGGTTTTGATTCACTCAGTTCTCTGGCTGAAGAAACCAAAGACACTGAAAAAACCTTACCTAAAGCGATTTTTTTAACCGCTTTAATTGCAGGTGTGATTTTTATTGTCAGTGCTTATTTCATGCAAATCTATTTCCCGCATGATCCGAACACATATTTTGCAGATGTAGCTGCGACTCAACCTGATATTTTAATGCTTGTGGGTGGTTCACTGTTCCAATCGTATGTCTTAGGCTTTGCCATTGTAACAGTGATGGCATCGGGTATTTCAGCACACGCGGGTGTATCGCGCCTGATGTTTGCCATGGGTCGTGATGGCGTAATCAATAAAAAAATCTTTGGTCATATCAGTCCTAAAAGCTTAACCCCTTCTTACAATATTTTAATTGTCGGTGCTGTGGCTTTAACAGCTGGATTTATGAATCTTGATACGGTGATTTCGCTGATCAGTTTTGGTGCTTTAACTGCATTTACATTTGTCAATCTTTCTGTTATTTCACGTTATGCTTTACGCGATGGACGTACCAAAAACTTCAAAGATATTTTAAACTTTGTGATTGTCCCTTTACTTGGTTTTATCAGCGTATTTGCACTATGGCTCGAAATTGAAGAAACCTCATTAAAATATGGCTTATGGTGGGCGATGTTTGGGATTTTATACTTAGGTTATAAAACCAAAGGTTTCAAACAACCTGCGCCTCAACACAATGAGTTCGATGACTCGCATTAATGTATTGTCCATTCCTACAATAAAAAAGACGCATTATGCGTCTTTTTTAGGTGTTAAATTTGCAGTGTAATTTAATCATAAAGCCTCTCTTAAAATTTATGCCATAAAGAGCCACTCAAAAGTGGCTCTAGATAACATATAAATTAATTATATCAGTTCTTTAAAACCTTGCTGACGCCAAGCTTCATACACAATCACAGCGGTTGCATTGGATAAATTTAAACTGCGTGAAGTCGCTGCCATTGGCAAGCGAATCCAATGTTTCTCAGGAAACAGCATTCGAATATGTTCAGGAAGCCCGCGCGTTTCAGGCCCCATCAACAAAGCAACTGGACGGTTTAAATTGGAAGTATGCGGTGTTTCAACACCTTTGGTGGTCAGTGGATAAATTGCATCCTTTTCTATTCCTTGCAGTTGCAAATTCAGCAAACAATCATCAAAATTTTCCCAGATTTGCATACGTGCCCATTCATGATAATCCAAACCTGCACGTTTCAGCTTTTTATCATCAAGTTCAAACCCGAGAGGTTTAACCAAGTGTAGCTGTGCATCTGTATTGGCACATAAACGAATGATATTACCTGTATTGGCAGGAATTTCAGGTTCATATAGAACAACATGAATCACGGGATTTCTCTACTCTTTTAATCGCAACAAGACTCAAATTAGCCTTGCCACTGTAATTGTTCGCGCAAACTCACCACTTCACCAATAATGGTTAAGGTGGGTGCTTGAATTTGATGTTCTGATACTTTTGATGCAATGTCAGCCAATGTGCCGACCACCACTTTCTGTTCTGGTGTCGTCCCTTTAGAAATCAGTGCTACTGGCATATTGGCACGTTGCCCATGGGCAATCAGTTGAGCACATATTTTCTCTAAACCGACCAACCCCATATACAATACAAGTGTTTGATTTTCATAGACCAGTTCACGCCAAGGCAATTCAGGTGAACCTTCTTTCAAATGCCCCGTTAAAAAGCGAACACTTTGTGCGTAATCACGATGGGTTAACGGAATACCTGCATAAGCTGAACAACCCGATGCTGCGGTAATGCCAGGAACCACTTGAAAAGCAACACCTGCTGCAAACAGCTCTTGAATTTCTTCGCCACCACGACCAAAAATAAACGGATCACCACCTTTTAAACGGCAGACACGTTTACCTTTTTCAGCAAATTCAACCAATAAAGCATTAATCCCATCTTGAGGAACACTATGGTTTGAACGGGCTTTTCCAACATAAATTTTTTCAGCATCACGGCGGCATAATTCTAAAATTGCTGGGGAGACCAAACGATCATAGATAATGACATCCGCTTGTTGCATTAAACGCAGTGCCTTTAAGGTCAATAATTCAGGATCACCTGGCCCTGCTCCAACTAAATAGACTTCACCTTTGGGTGTTTTCCATTCCTTTAAGGCCTGTTCAATTAATTTATCAGCATCGGCAATATTGTCATTAAACACCTGTTCCTTGAGTGGACTGGCATACAAGTCTTCCCAAAAAATACGACGCTCATCAGGATTTTCAATTTTCGATTTTACTACGGCACGCCATTTCCCAGAAAATTCAGCGAGCTTCCCCATACCATGTGGAATACTGGCTTCAAGTTGAGTGCGAATTTGGCGCGATAAAACAGGTGATGTACCATTCGTGGCAATTGATACCACCAAAGGTGAACGATCAATGATTGCAGGAACCATAAAACGACAATGTGGAGGATCATCCACACTATTCACCAATATTTTTTCAGCTTCACAGGCTTCAAAAACTTGGATATTGGTCGCTTTATCATTGGTCGCTGCAATGACTAAACGATAATGACGTAACGGAATATCTACACTAAAAGGTGCTTGAATATATTGCCCTTGGCTAGCAACCACAATCTCAAGTAAAGAACTTTCAATTTCAGGTGCAATCACATGAATAACTGCGCCTGCTTTTGCCAACAGTACGGCTTTGCGATATGCAATATGCCCGCCACCGACAATCAGACACGGTTGCTGCTGCAACTTTAAAGAGATTGGAAAAATATCCACCGACTACCTCAATGTTTTAAATCTGATTGTCTTAAGCAATTTTCGTGCACAAAATGGTTTTTCTATTCATTTATTTTAAAATCCCCGAGGATTAATCAATAAATTCAACACCACCCATATAAGGACGAAGCACGTCAGGAACTTCAATAGAACCGTCAGCGCGTTGGTAATTTTCCATCACCGCCAGTAATGTACGACCTACAGCCAAACCAGAACCATTCAAGGTGTGAAGAAATTCAGTTTTCTTTTGGTCAACACGATAGCGCGCTTTCATACGACGCGCTTGGAAATCACCCATGCATGAACAGCTTGAAATTTCACGATAGGTATTTTGACTTGGCACCCAAACTTCCAAATCGTAGGTTTTGATTGCGCCAAAGCCCATATCGCCACCACACAAAATGATTTTACGATACGGAAGACCTAAGGCTTGCAAAATACCTTCTGCGTGTCCTGTCAGTTCTTCAAGTGCGTCCATTGAAGTTTCAGGTTTAACAATTTGCACCATTTCAACTTTGTCGAATTGATGTTGACGAATTAAACCACGCGTATCACGACCATAAGAACCTGCTTCACTACGGAAACATGGTGTATGCGCTGCATATTTTAAGGGTAAACGTTCTGGATCAACAATTTCATCACGCACAAAATTGGTGACAGGTACTTCTGCCGTTGGAATAAGGTAATATTCTTTTTCACCTTGTAATTTGAATAAATCTTCTTCAAATTTAGGCAATTGTCCCGTTCCACGCAAAGATTCTGCATTGACTAAATACGGTACATAGGCTTCGGTATAGCCATTTTTAAGTGTGTGTGTATCTAACATGAACTGCGTTAAGGCACGTTGCAGACGCGCAAGCGGACCCTTCAATACGCTAAAACGCGAACCAGTTAACTTAGTGGCAGTTTCAAACTCTAAACCGCCCATCCATTCACCCAAGTCAGTATGATCTTTAATTTCAAAATCAAATTGACGTGGTGTACCCCAAGTTAAAATTTCAACATTATCGTCTTCATCTTTGCCTTCAGGGACAGATTCATGCGGCATATTTGGAATAGTTAATGATTTATTTTCAATTTCATTTTGCAACTCTGTAAGAGAAGCTTCTGCTGCTTTAATTTCATCACCAATGGCAGACATACGCGCCATAATTTCAGATGCATCGCCACCAGATTTTTTAATTTGGCCAACTTGTTTAGCACCCGAATTACGCTCTGCTTGTAAAGCTTCAGTTTTGGATTGAAGCTCTTTACGACGAGATTCAAGTGATGCCCACTCCGCCACATCGAGTTGCACACCACGTTTTGCCAAGGCAAAATTTACAGCCTCAATATTATTTCTGATTAATTTCGGGTCGATCATAGCCAATCTTTTACAAAGAAAAAAACTGGCTATAGTGTAAGCGCTAAACAGCAAAAAAGACAGTAATCCCGCTTACAGCTGCACCTTATTACAGCAAATTTAAGCGAAATTTTCAAAAATTAGGGCGTTGGATAGCTCGGTAAACTTGGCAAGTATTCAGCTTTAACCAATTGAGTAAGCGAAGTGTAAGGCAAAGTCAACTCACTCATGCCTTCTGCATACGAGGCCAATTCATATAAAGGATAAACAAACACAATTCCGTTGACACCATAGTAAAAATTATCGCTCAGTTTTAATTTATCTCGTTCGATATTGTGTTGATCTAACCAAAGACTATTTGTGTCATAAAGTGTGTCCAATACTTTCTGCTCTGCGCCTTTCACCAAAATATCAGCCAAAGCTAAACGTTTTTTAGTCTTTAAATCAAAATTAACAAATTCCTGATGGTGCATGCCATGTGCTGCACCTGCTGAATAGTTATAACTTTGAATGGCAAATGTAGCGTGATGATAATTTTGTCCTATAAAACGGACATAAGTTGAACTTTGACTTAAATTGGGTTCAGCGCCTTCTGCAGTATTTATTTTTTGGTTCGGTTCTTCAGAAAAAGCGATCGGATCGGTTTTTTTTATTCGTTCCATAAAGTATTGATCAATCCATTTCAGGTTGGTTTCTACAGTCTGTATATCGTATTGAATACAGCCTTGCGGATCGCATGCTTCTGATTTGCTCAACTTTACAGGAATAACTTTGGCTTGAATGGCAGGAATATTTTCTTCACTATTTTGAGGCGACTGCGCCTGTTTTGAATTTTCAGCTTGAGGCTCGTTTTTAGGCTGACATCCCACTAGGGCTCCACCACCAATTATGATTGTACACACCAAAAACCATGGTTTTAATAATGTCGGTTTCATTACACAACTCTGTATTTTCTTAAAATGAATCATTCCACTATACAAAGTCTCTCTTCGAGATAAAATTACAATATGTAGCATGGTATAAAGTTCAACATAAAATGCTTATTCAAAGCATTTTCAACACCCGATTAGTCAATCCAACTGATCTATAAATAATTAATTTTAAAAATTTTAATCATTAGACTTCCTTCATAAATCATTTTTCAATCAATTTAATTGTTTATCTTTCACCCAATCTAAATTGTATATGCCAGCAAGTAAATTAAACCGCAGGTTTAATCTTTTACGACGATTTCTATATACACAAGATAAAATCTTAAAACATTTCATCCTTCCAAATACATGCTCTACTTGAATTCGTCTACGACCAATCTCTTTATTTAACTTTTTTAATTCAGAATCTAGTTTTTCAGTTTTCTTTGCTTTAGATGGCATGAGGCATCCAAAACCCAATTTCTTTATCCCTAAATAACCCTTATCAACGATAAAAAAGGGCTTAAATTTTAATTTCCTCATGCTTTTTTTAAATATTTTAAAATCATGCATGCTTCCATGACTTCCACATACACTCAGTATTTCACCTGTTATATAGTGCATAGATAGCTGAAATTTAAAGGTATGTCGCTTTTTTTTACCGCTATACCATTTCTTCTGTTTTTTTTGGACGTTGAACTAATATTTCAGTGGCATCAATCACAACAACTTCCCAATCCACTTCATCTCGATTAGGAAGTTGTTTTGGCAAGTTGAATTTTCCAGAACGGATTAAGGTATCTTCAATAACACGTGTGATACGAATTGCACTCGTTTCAGATACACCGTAACTCATACCAAGATGGAAAAATGTTCGATATTCTCTCCAATATTCTATACATAAGAGCAAACGATCTTCCAACGGTAATTTATGCGGTCGTCCTTTACCAATATGACGAGGTAAATGCTTATTTAGCTCGGCCAACATGAGGTTAAATGTAGCCCAACTAACACCGGTAAGCCTACGAAACTTAACGTTTGATAATTTTTGAATATCTTTGAATTTCATCCAAGGATTATCTCTTGAATTAAATAATTTTGCTGATTAATTTAAGATCAAATAAATTGTACGTTTTTTGATTTATGACGGAAGTCTAATAGCTATGCTAAACATCATCGCTGAATAAAAACTTGTCCTTACCATGAAACTGCTACTTAATCTTTGAATAAGTGAATGAGGCATTGAAAGTGGCAACGTTCATTTTGAATTATTTCAACACAGAACAATACATAAAAAAATCCAGCCCGTGAACAATTTCGATTACAGTATTCATCCACACTTTATTATTCGCTTAAGCACTATGGCTTATTTTATGAACAATAAAAAACTAAGCAAACTCTTCATTTCCATTTCAAGCTGCGCTTTATTTGCGTGCAGTGCAGTGTCTCAGTCAGCACCACCCATTAAAATAAAAAATCATCCAATCGATGCGCTTGTCACTCAATATCAAGCTGAAACTACACTACCGTCTACCGCAACTAAAATTGATCAGATGCGTATCATGCATATTGATTTAGACTATGTCTACGATCCAGATAAAACCCAACAACAGCAAAACATCCAAGCATTAATTGCGCGTATACAACAGATCCAACCGAATACTATTTTTTTACAAGCCTTTGCTGACCCTGATGCTAACGGTTCGGCAGACCAAGTTTATTTTGAAAATCGCCATATCACGACTCGTGATAATTTATTCCCCCAAGTTCTCAGTGCGATTCGAGAACAAACACAAGTTCAACACATCTATGCATGGCTTCCACTGATTGCATGGGAGTTTCCCAAACAAGAGCACTTACAATATGTAGAGAATAGCCAAAAATCTTCACATGGCTATATTCGTGTCAGTCCCTTTGATCCGAAAAATATAAGTTTGGTTGCAGAGATTTTTAGTGATTTTCTTCAAAAAAATCCAGTCGATGGCATTCTCTATCATGATGATATTACCCTTAGTGACTATGAAGATAATTCTGCCGCTGCACAAAAAATGTATACGGCATGGGGCTTCAAAGATCTCTCAGTACTACGCAATCCAAATCATCCCCAACAATTTAAATTTGCCCAGTACAAAACTGCTTATCTCGATCAGTTTGCAGCAGGAATCAGTCAGATTTTAAAAAAACAAAAGCCAAATTTGCTAACAGCACGCAACATGTATGCGCCTGTGGTACTCAATCCGAAAAGTGAACAATGGTTTAGTCAGTCGCAAACCAGTACCCTCCATCACTATGACTACAATGCCATCATGGCAATGCCCTATATGGAAGAAAGTTCCAACCATCGTCAGTTTTATTTAGACCTGATTGCTCAGGCAAAAAAATACGACCCAAATTTGGATCGTACTATTTTTGAACTTCAAGCCGTCAACTGGAAAAACAATCGTAAAATTTCCAGCCAAGAACTGGCAGAAACCATGCAGTTATTAAAGCAACACGGCGTCAAGCATTTTGGCTATTATCCAGATGATTTTGTGCAGCAACATCCACATGCATCGACCTTGAAGTCGGCGTTTTCAATGGATCATTCAGATCATACGCCCTAAGGTCACCCTCTTCACTATAGTGCAAGGTAATGTTCTCAGCTTGCTGCAAATGCTCAATGTCTGAAATACTCACGCTAAAACTTTGAGCAAGATTAGAGGACTCTACATGGGTCGGAAATAACCGTTTTTCGTTATTACGGAAACGATACCAGTTATAACTTGCCCATAGAAAAAGACATAAAATGAAGATTGTGATGAGCCCCATCAAATGAAATAGGTATAAAGGTTTTTTAGGCATTTCAGCCACAATCAGCTGCTCATAGACTAAGTTACCTTCAAACCACCAAAACAGGAGGGTGAGCAGAGGTAGAAACAACCACATCCACATCACCCACCCAAGTGCCAATAGACTATAACCCGCCGTTTTGTTCCGAACGTATTCAGGTTTATCAATATAAGCTGGAATATCGAGTTGTGCTTCATCAGTGATGATTTTAAATACTTCAATCTTTTGCATCAGTCACCTCTCCTCTAAAGCCACGGTCTGGACTCACCCAACGAGCACGCTTTTGCGTTTTCAATAAGGTTTTAGGTACAGCAACGACCGTTGTCATCATGGTTAAAAGCCAAAAGAACAAGGGATACCAAATGACCCAAAAATAGTTTCTTAGCATTCGACCACGATCATAGCGACTATCAATCATCAAACTAACAAAAAACTGAATCAGACAAGTGATACCTAAAATCACCCCATACCACTGCGGGATAAAGGACTGAATCGCCCACTCTCCAGGTAAAGGAAAAAACAAACCATAGAGATATAAAACAATGATGCCAAACATTACATAAGCCCATAGCACACTGATCATAGACTCAATTGCGACGGGCCACATACGGCGTAACCGCCATTTAAACATTTGTTTGGTATAGGCCAATAAGACCTCAATCCCACCCTGTGCCCAACGTAAACGTTGTTTCCATAACCCCCCAAAGGTTTCAGGCATATAAATATAGCCCAAAGCATTTGGCACATAGTGCAGATCCCAATGGTCGAATTGCAAACGCCATGACACGTCAATGTCTTCGGTAATCATATCGTCACGCCAGTAGCCAATACGATCCAATGCCTTTTTACGAAAAGCGACCAACACCCCTGAAACAGTAAAAATACGCCCATAGGTGCGCTGTGAACGCTTAATTAAGCCAATGATAGATGAGAACTCACCGACCTGAATTTTGCCAAGAATACTCGAACGATTGATGATTCTCGGGTTGCCCGTCACTGCACCTACACGTGGAAAACTGGTTAAATGGTGCATCATCCACAGCACAGCATGCGGATGCAACAATGCATCACCATCAATACAGACCAAATACTCATGCTTACTGACCATAGCCCCAGCTTTTAAGGCATAGGCTTTACCTTGGTTTTCGGCCAGATGTACCACACGCAAACGCGGATATTTCAATTGTAATTCATCTAAAATTTCGGCCGTTTTATCCTTACTGCCGTCATTAATTGCAATCACTTCAAAGTCAGGATATTGCGTTTGCATGGCATATTTGATGGTCTCACGAACTTGATCTTGCTCATTAAAACAAGGAATTAAAATGCTACATGCATGCTCACTCGGCTGAGGAATCTTATTTTGCTTATATTCACGTTTTAGAAAAAACCATATGCCACCTGCAATCCATAGCCAAGCCATAAACAAGGGATATAAAAATGCAAATCCAAAATAGTAATCACTAAAACTTAAACCAGAAAACCATTGCATTATTTTTTCTCCAAAACTTTTTGAGTAAATGGATCTCGGTAACTCAATGGACTACTATTTAAGCTTAGCTCAGGATAAAAATTCTGGTGAATGGACTGTGCTTGGTTAAAGCTATAATTATTCACACCTACTTTCTGAATCGCTAAGCTTCTCAGTTGTTGATAGTTTTTCTTCAATTGTTTGACTTGTTGTTTGGTTAATGGCTCAGGCACATTAAAGCTGGCAATTAGGTACTGTTGCTCTTTGTCATCAAAAGATTTCAATTGCTCTAGAAAAGCGTTAAATACCTCAGGTTGCTGTATTGGATCTAATTCTACATAAATGAAATCAGCATAGTCTAAGGTATAGTCAAGCAATGGCTTTAAGCCTGCAAGTTGGGTTTGATCTAATTTAAACTTCAGTGCTGTTTGGTAGTTATTACTAATGTTGGCATAGTATTTTGCTTGATCTTTAGTCCGCTCCTTGATTTGGAAAACTTGTTGCACTTTTGCTTCACAGGTTGTATCCCATTTCTGCTGACGTACCGCACAGTCTAGCATTGATCCAGTATCGAGCATCAAACCTTCAATTGAGGTATTATTTTTGACTAAGTCAGCTGTTAATACAGACAAATCTAACTTTTGCTCAGTTTCTAAACTCAATGGAAGTTCTGCATAAACACGATTGCCAATACGTGTCCGTGACTGCCACACTACACGGTTAAGCATATCTTGCTGCATCGTCAACTGTCGGTTTGGAAAATAGGCAACGTCTATTTTTCCGTCCCCATTACTATCCGATACGGCCTTAAGAATAAGCGTACTGGTTTTTAGACCATCGACTTTATCCAGTAACTGTCCAAGCTTCTGATTAAACTGTTCATTATTAGCTGATTGCATTTCGGCCAAATCAAAACGTAAGAAACTCTTTCTTTGCTTATAGGGAGCACGTACATAGTTTAAAAACTCCAACATTTCCTGATTAATCATTTCAGGTGTTGGATTATCCATAATCAAGGCGCGTTGGTATGTTTTTACTGAGTCCGCCAGTGGTGCCACACTGCCTAGACTAAAGGACATAGGCAAACCTGCTTGGGCTGCCAGCTCCTCAGTTTCGGTCGTCACCGCACCATAGGGCCAAAAAATTGCTCTGCTATTAATCCCTAATTCGCGGTCTAAGGTTTGCTTCGACTTTTTTAAATCAACAACTACCCGACTTTGATACTCAGACTCTGTTTCATAGCGCTTTTGCTTTTCAATATATTCACGGGTAATGGCAGCAGGTTGCATATTTTGTTGTGGGTTGGCCAAAATACCACGGTGCATATTGTCAGAGTGAGAAACAAATTCAGCATAACCTGACGCAACCATTTCACGCATCTGCGGCCATGTCATTAAGTTACCCTTACCATATGCTTCATAAGCATCTTTGGTATTGCCATTGATCCAACTGGTCGGAATAGCAAAAACTGCTGGAGTTTTATATTGCTTTAACAGTGGAAAAACGCGGTTATAACTACTTAAAGCACCATCATCAAATGTTAAAAGCAGGGCTTTGTTGGGTAATGTTTTCTTCCCCTGTCTGGCTAACCAAATATCTTCTAGGCGAATTGGATGCCAACCTTCTCGTTGAATCCACTCCAGATACTGACCTAGATTCTTCGTACTAATTGCATAAACATCGCGATCTCCTCGTTTTGCCACATCATCACGTACATCATGGAAAGTTAAAGTCACAAATTGGTTGTCTTGTAATTTAATCTGTCTTGGTTTTTGCAATTCAGCATGTGAAAGCATCGGTACATAAACTGTGCCTACTAAGCTCAATGCCATTAAGATCTTGGTGAATTTTTTCATTAGAAGCGCCCCTCAAAACCAATGACACCGTACGTTCTTTCCTCTGAGTCGCCATCATATGGATGTACACCCCAACCAATGCCGTAATTCAACTTCCATGTTCTCGACAGTTGCCAATCGTGTTGGTAATAGAAGTTATAAATCGCTTTTGCTGAAAAATCCGTCTGTTTATATGTCCCCACACTGGCTTCAAAGTGCTGACTAAAATGACGATCATAATTACGCCATGTCATCCAATCATGAGCTAAAGCTACTTCTAAACTATAATTAGACTCCGGATTAAAATAATCCGCTTCGATATCATCATTTTGACCGTAGTAACCACGTAAGGTGGCTTGCGTAATATGATGCGGCGCTTGAAAAACCTGTTGCATAAAATATGCGGCAACTTCTTGACGCGTATTACCATCATCGATATCGGTCAGTTGATAAGTTGCTCCTGCTTTTCGCGACTCATTTTGTTGCCAATCCACACCCACAGCATAGGATTTGCCTTCAAAACCATCTTTAACAGCTTGTAAAGGAATATTCGCTTGACTGTTATAACCTACATGATAATTCCAGTGATCATTGAGCCAATGTGACCATTCTAATTCAGCACCCAAACGGTCACCATCTGTAGCCTGAGATATTGCAATGCTGGCATGCTTACGCTTTGATGCCCACTCAAGTCCTAACCCAATACGGCTGTCATCTACTTCACCATCATCAAAATCAGACCAACGATAGTTATGTGTAGCATACGCTCGATAATTATCAGAAAACCATGGACTATTAAGGCGAGTTTGATGATCACGTTCACGTGAACCTTTTAACTGATCCAATACATTACGGCTATCTGACTTACTTTTTGAAATGGTAGTTTGATGTTGAATAGTCGCTCGATTACGGTCATTCAGCTCCTTCTGACTAAGCTGTACCCCAGTATCCAAGGGTGCCCGTTGCATTAAATCGGCATTTTGCGCTTTCCAAGCTTGGATATTGCCTAGCGCTTGGCTGTTTTGCATATGATTAATACGCGTTGCCTGATCTATTGGCTCTACCCCATTAAGTTGAGATAGGTTTGTTTCTGACAGTTCTGGTTTTTCACGCCAGCGCTGGATCAGGGCTAAATTATTTTGATAACTGACATTATTGGGGGCTTGTGCAAGCAGTTGTTCGAAGTATTTTTCCGCTTTGGCATGTTCATTGCGATAAGCATAGTTCAGCCCTTTTAAACCCAAATATTCCAAACGATCATCGTGCGTTGTTCGATTTACCCCTTTAGCAGCACTATAAATAAAGGTCGGTAATAGGTGATCCATCTGTACAATCAACTGATCCGCTTGCTTAAATTTTTCCTGTTCAACAAGTGAATAATACAAGCCTGCATAAACATCGTAATTGGGATAATTTTTTTCCAATAATAAGCTTCGATAATACACTTCAGCTTTCTTAGGCTGGCGTAATTTCAAATAACTGTCTGCTGCTGCATGACGGACATAGGCTGGCATTTCTAAAATAGGCTGATTCACTTTTTCTAATGCAGCCAAAGTTTGTTTTGAGGCTTGGCGTGCATTTAGCGCATAACTATAGTCATAATAAAACTTACGACGAATCGCTTGATCTTCTGGAAGATTAGTCTCATAACGCTGCATGTCAGCAATCACTTGATCAAGTTTGCTATACGCCAACATCCCCTGATCACGATAAGTCAACATACGTTGTGACTGAATCGCATTTTGTATACGTTGAGAGAACTCATTCAGTTTCACACTATGAATTAGATTAGGACGAGATGCACTTAAGTTATGACTGTTTATATATTGTTCAGCTTGTACATAATCACTATTTGCCATCAACGCTAAAACATATTGTTCTTGTATGTCTATATTTGATGCTTGCTTACTCAATGCATCTTGAGCTATCTGAAGCGCTTCTACAGGCATATTCAAGACGCGATAAGCATATGACATCTGCGCTAAATAGTCTGGACTTAGTTGGTCTTTTTGAATTTGTGCTAATTTTTGTTTGGCGACAGTGGTTTGGCCTGCTTCTGCATTTAACACGCCCTGCCACACCAACCATTGCTGTTGTTGACTCTGTTGATAATATATATCAGCCCATTTAGCCGCAGCTACAAATTGTTTTAAATCGCGTTGTCCCTTCACAACGCTCAACCATGCGTATTCAGGAAAGTTTTGAACATTGATGCTCTGTAAACAACTCAAATCAGAGGCTGTTAATTTTTGATGAGCATATGCACTCACAATATAATCTGCTATGAGTTTTTGATTTTTTGGCTGCTGTGCCAATAAATTTCGTAATTGTTTTAGACCTTGTTCAACCTCTCCTGATCTAATCAGAACGACACTCTGTTCCCTGAGTTGATCAATATTATCTGCTGCTTTTACAAGAGTCATGGGAGAAGTACTAGCTAAAATACAAATTGCCCAAATTGACTTATTATAATTCATATACTTTTCACGCTATTTTAGTAAAGATCATCACACAATAAATTGCGTAACTTTCATCACATTATATTTATTAAAGTGAGCTAAACCAAACGATTTTCTTAGAGTAAATTGTAAAAAGAAAGGTCTATTTTTACGCCAATCTCAACTTTTTAAGTCATTGAAATAAAAAGGACATAACCTCATTTTAAATCCGTCTATGAAAATAAAATTACAGTTATGTCCACTGAAGAATTTATCATCATTGTCTATTTAATCATAGAGGAAATTTACCCAACTATAGTCTCTGAACCATTAAGAAAACGTGGTTTTCCACCTGCTTTAACCGATATTGAAATTATCACAATGCAAATTGTTGGTGAGTGTCTCAAAATGGATACGGATAAAAGCATATGGATGTTTTTTAAAAACAATTACTTAAGTTGGTTCCCTCATTTAGGTTCATATCCTAACTTTTGTAAGCATTGTGCAAACTTATGGCAAGTTCATCAAAAAATCACAGCCCAATTAACTGCACATTATGGTCAGGATCATATTCATTTTATTGATGGATTTCCTATACCTGTTTGTCGTTATAGTCGAGCAAAAAGACACAAGAATTTCAAAGAACATGCAGGTTTTAGTTATTGTGCTGCACAACAAGAGAAATACTATGGTTTTAAAGGGCATCTTGTAATTAATTTGGAGGGTATGATTACTGGCTATACTTTCGCTCCAGCAAATGTAGATGAGCGTGATGTTGCACCAGAAATCACAGAAAATATTCATGGGTTACTAGGTGCAGATAAAGGTTACTTAAGACCCAGCTTGAAAGAATACTATAAATTTCAGTATGTTGATCTACAAACTCCTTTAAGAAAGAATATGCCGGACTCTAGATCTCAAGAATCAATGAGGTTGCTTATGAGAGCACGAAGGAAAATTGAAACGGTCATTGGTCAATTAACTGATCGCTTTAATATTCAAAAAGTAAGGGCAAGAGATTTATGGCACTTATCGCATCGTTTTATCAGAAAGATTTTGTCACATACGGTCTGCGTCGTTATGAATAAAAAATGTGGTTATTCGCCGATTCAATTTGAAAAGCTTATTTAAAGTTGAGATTGGCGTATTTTTATATAATGCAATTAAATAGACTTCCTTCATAAATCATTTTTCAATCAATTTAATTGTTTATCTTTCACCCAATCTAAATTGTATATGCCAGCAAGTAAATTAAACCGCAGGTTTAATCTTTTACGACGATTTCTATATACACAAGATAAAATCTTAAAACATTTCATCCTTCCAAATACATGCTCTACTTGAATTCGTCTACGACCAATCTCTTTATTTAACTTTTTTAATTCAGAATCTAGTTTTTCAGTTTTCTTTGCTTTAGATGGCATGAGGCATCCAAAACCCAATTTCTTTATCCCTAAATAACCCTTATCAACGATAAAAAAGGGCTTAAATTTTAATTTCCTCATGCTTTTTTTAAATATTTTAACCTGAGTTCGACTAACTCAGGTGGCGTACTAATGGAGTGGAAGGGGTGCTTTTTTTGGGGACGAATGTTAGGTACTGATGGCATTCGTGAAAGTAATATTGTTACCGAATGGATCGGCGATGGACATATTCTTGCTGCCCCAAGGCATATCTTGGATGCCTGGCTTGGCAAACTTATAATTCTTTTGATTTAGTTCCTTGCAGTAAGATTCTAGCTCATCTGTTTCAATGTTGATGGCACAGCCCGGACTACATTCCCCATGGTGTTCTGTTAGCAGCAAAATACATTGTCCTTTTGATACCTGCATGTAAAGAGGCGCGTCATCGGAGTCCCGATGTTCAAAGTCGATATTGAACCCCAAAAATTCAACATAAAATTCTTTGGCTTTGTTTTCATCAAATATTCTTATAAGAGGGGCTATTCTGGTAAATGCCATTTTTTGTTTCCTTTGGTTGCATAACACCTGAGTTAGGCAGCAGGCCCTAGCGCATGGCGGAGATTGGAAGGTAAGCGCTGTTGACCGTCTGATCGAAGTTCAGCATCATCAAACGCCATGTACACCCCCCACATAAACTCGGGGATTCGGTTGTTGCAGATTGCATAGCCAGCAAGATTGTTTATAGCCACGTCTGTTTCTTCGAACGACCCTTCACCAGATAAGAATTTTTCCGCGATAAACCTGGCAAGAGAGTCAACAAGTTCTGATTTTTCTGCAATTGAATAGACATCGATCACTTTCGAAAATCGGTTAATGAGCTCGTCATCTGGTCTGGGGTGCAGGCAGATTTTGTAAAGAGTATCGAGGATGTTCGTCATGCTGCCTAACGCCTGAGTTAGGTTGCCACTCATGGAATGATCTTGAAAGAATTGCTGGTCATGCGCTCTACGGGAACTTGTGGTGAGCGGATGTCAGCGCTTTGATGGACTCCTCCGACCAGTGCTGTGTACCGCACGGTCGTGTCTAATTCCGGAGAGCCATCACTAAGTTCCACGACAAAGCTAAGTGTCGCTTTGGCTGGAATGATGATGCTTTGGGATAAGCAACCATTCGACACGCCGCCCCAAGAAATGTGCGGCGCGCCGACCGCACGCAACGAAACAACGACATGTTCATTGCAGTTGACGATGTACAGACTCTCGTCCCTTGCAGTGACTGAGATCTTCACTTTTCTCCCTGGCAATGGCTCGGCCAGGACGTTTGTAGCCGATTGGAGAGCGGTCTCGCTTCTGGAAGGAGGCGAGCCGGGCGATGGCGAGTCATAACGTGCGCACCCAGCGAGGATTGCTATAACGATGACGACAAGAAACTTCATGGCAACCTAACGCTCAAGTTCACCGGACTGGCGAAGCCAGTTCCGGTGCAACGCCTTGTTAGATGACATCTAAAACTCAGTATGAACTGTATTGTTGCCACCAAGATGTTTGGCCTGATACATAGCGGCATCGGCTTTTCTAGTAAACAAAGATGGAGTCGAGCGTGCTGGAGGAACGCCTGTGCAAACACCAAGACTAATTGTTACAAACTCTGAAACTTTTGATTTCTCATGTTTAATTGCCAAATCATAAATAGCTTGGCGCATTTTTTCAGCCCGTTCAATAAATGGCGGCGCGTCGGGATGTATAGATGATACAATTACAAATTCTTCTCCGCCATAACGCGCAACAATGTCGGAACCACGGGAGAAAAAGCTGCTAATTTTTTGTGCAACTAATCTCAATGCTGTATCACCTTCAAGATGGCCATAAAGATCGTTATAAAGTTTGAAACAGTCAATGTCAATAAACGCGACGGCAATTTTTGCTTTTAATCTTTCATGCACTGACCATGAGCGATTCAGATGCTCTTCAAAATACCGTCTGTTGTGTAGCTGTGTCAGTGGGTCACGAACAACAAGTTCTTCAAGTTGTTTATTTTTCTCTATGAGAAGTTGATTCTGACGCTCGATATGTTGCTCGTGACGGACACGTTCAGTTACATCTTTTTGAATTCCGATAAAGTGAGTAACAGCATGGTTTTCATCAAAAACAGGTGAGAGGCTTAGCTCGTTCCAAAAGGGCTCTCCATTTTTTTTGTGATTGTGTAAAACAACACGACACGCTTGATTTGCTCGTAGTGCCTGACGAATAGTATTTAATGACTCTTGTTCATGGTTGCTTCTATTTAAAAAACGACAGTCTTTACCTAATATCTCGTCGAGCGTGTAACCAGTTAGTGTCTGAAAAGCGGGATTGACGTAAATGATTGGCCTATCTTCCTCCCCTCCCCCGGACTCTGTGATGACGACACCGTCGTTAGTGGCTAGTAATGCGGCTTCCAGAAGTTTAAGGGGAATCATATATTTAACCTGAGTTCGATATAAAAAAAGAGTAGAAAAAAAGCCCTGTTTTTGTAACATATTGGTTCTCAAGACAAAATGTTATAAAACAAGGCTTCTCAATGGATCATATTACCGAATTATTTTGTATTTTGGATGATTTCTGCAAAAAATTTAATGAATCTTTAGAGAAAGCTTTAATTTCTAATCAAAAAACCAAGTTGAAAAAGTCAGCTTTAAGCTTGTCCGAAGCAATGACCATTGTCATTTTATTTCATCAATCCGGTTTTAGATTCTTCAAATATTTTTATTGCCAAATGATCGTTCCATTCTGGAAATCTGCTTTTCCTAAACTGCTTAGCTACAACCGATTTATTGAAATCATGCCCCGTTGTTTGCAAGCTCTGAGTAGTTTCTTCCATCAGGTGAAAGGAAAAGATACGGGAATCAGTATCATTGACTCCACTAAATTGGTAGTTTGCCATAATCTTCGGATTAAAAGGCATCGTGTATTTAAAGGCTTGGCCGGTCGTGGAAAAAGTAGTACGGGTTGGTTTTATGGTTTTAAATTACATCTCGTTATCAATAATTTAGGTGAAATTATTAATCTCAAGCTGACATCGGGAAATGTTCATGATGTTGCTATATTAGAATCTTTAACTCAAGAATTAAAAGGGATCCTACTCGGAGACAAAGGCTATTTGAGCAAAGCAAAAGCCGAAGCTTTAGCAGCAAGAGGACTGAAAATATTGACCCCATCACGTCGGAATATGAAAAATAAACCCATCCAAACTGAAGAAGAAAAACAATTACTTTGCAGAAGAGGATTGATCGAAACAGTGAATGATCAATTAAAAAATTTACATCAACTTGAACATTCACGTCATCGTTCGGTAAATAACTTCATGGTGAATATCATGGCTGCTGTAGTGGCTTATTGTTTGAACCCCAATAAGCCAACTTTCCAAAATATGCTAAAAGGTTAAGTGGATTTCATCGAACTCAGGTTATTTTAAAATCATGCATGCTTCCATGACTTCCACATACACTCAGTATTTCACCTGTTATATAGTGCATAGATAGCTGAAATTTAAAGGTATGTCGCTTTTTTTTACCGCTATACCATTTCTTCTGTTTTTTTTGGACGTTGAACTAATATTTCAGTGGCATCAATCACAACAACTTCCCAATCCACTTCATCTCGATTAGGAAGTTGTTTTGGCAAGTTGAATTTTCCAGAACGGATTAAGGTATCTTCAATAACACGTGTGATACGAATTGCACTCGTTTCAGATACACCGTAACTCATACCAAGATGGAAAAATGTTCGATATTCTCTCCAATATTCTATACATAAGAGCAAACGATCTTCCAACGGTAATTTATGCGGTCGTCCTTTACCAATATGACGAGGTAAATGCTTATTTAGCTCGGCCAACATGAGGTTAAATGTAGCCCAACTAACACCGGTAAGCCTACGAAACTTAACGTTTGATAATTTTTGAATATCTTTGAATTTCATCCAAGGATTATCTCTTGAATTAAATAATTTTGCTGATTAATTTAAGATCAAATAAATTGTACGTTTTTTGATTTATGACGGAAGTCTATTATTTTGAGCTTTATTTTCATTTTAAAATAAAAAAACCACTCGAAAGTGGTTTTTTTATATCAGCATCAATATTATTGATCGATAATATCTGTACCTTTAGGCGGCGTAAAATTAAAGGTTGAAGCAGGAATAGTAGGATTAACTTTCACATTATTAAAGCGTACCTGTGTAGTTTGCCCCAATGAATCTTCCAAAATCATTAAACTGGGTGCTTTATTTACACCAAAACTAATCGTTAAGCTTTGAAAAGCACCATCACGGTCCTTCGGATACAAAGTGTAATACGTTTTACCTTTATCTGGTTGAGTCACACGGTAGGCATTCATAATTTGACTGGTATTACCCGAAAGTAATAATGCAGGTGTATTGGCGACTTGATCATCTAAACTTTGGCGTACAGCTTGCTGTAAATCTGGATCATAAATCCACACTGTTTTACCTGTGGTCACAATGGTCTGCTTAGAAGGGCTTGTGGTTTCCCAAAAGAACTTACCTGGACGTGCAACTTTCATCACCCCTTTAAAGGTTTGATTCATATGCTGTCCTGTTAAGCCTTTTTTCTGAGGCGCTTTGGTTGCAACAGTTGCTTTTGTGGTTTGTTCGAAATTTGCCGACAAACTTTTGATATTACTTAACTGTTTTACTAAGTTTGCGGTGGCTTGTTGCTCCGATGCTGCTACAGGTGCAGCAAAAACAGTAGTACTGATTACTGGTGCAAGTGTTGCCACACCTAGGGTCATCGCACATAGGGTTTTACGAAGCATTTTCATATCATCACCTTTTTATTTGCAGTATCGCAATTTTTTGAATGTCTCATCTTAAACCAATTTTTGCGTCTAATAATTGAGAAAATAAGAAGTTTTGTATGGTTATTAATATTGATTGTCACTTTTTCTTCATCATGATGTAGAAATATAAATGAAAGAAACAAAAAAGCCTCTTTAAAATAAGAGGCTTTTTAGTGCGATGTATGTATTTAATTATTTCCATTGGTAACCTACTGCAATGCCTGCACCAAAGTCACCTTCACTATTGGTCGTTGCAGCAGCTTTATAAACGTATTTATTGTTTTCTGTGACACCACTGAAACCTGCTGCAAAGCCTTGTTTACCTTCCCAAGTCCCAGCACCTATACTGATCATATTATAACCCGCCTCTGTCGGTTGTGGTAAAGAAGCGATTGCTATGCCTGAAGCCACAGCTGCGTAAGTACGATCTTCCAAATCTCGCATGTCTCGATTTAACATGTCAACACGACTATTTGTATAAGCATTTGCTTGATTCAGTGTATACGCACTTCTTTGATCGGTATAACTATTTGCATTATTGAGTACATCAAGGTCTGCTTGACGCATTTGCGCCACATTTATAGCATCGGTATTTTGGACACCAGCGGCAACATGAATAATTTGTCGCTCGACGCCTGTTGTTCCCACCGAAACAGTATTATCTCGATTTGAAGCAGAATCATGACCCAACACCACACTATTATTCGCAGCCGTATTTACATTATTCCCTACGACATAAGTGTGATCGCCACTAACAGTATTATTACTTCCTACCGCTCCTAAACTTTGACCACTGATGTTGTTGTTCACGCCCAAACCAATTGACTGACCACCCGTTGCATTGGTACCTGCTCCAATGGCAATTGCATCTTGACCTGTTGCGGTTGGTTTAGGGGCTGTATTGAGTCGGTTTGATTCAATTTCGATATAAGGATCATCCCCACTCGCACCTGTGTCACCTTTCACACCTTGTGCGCCTGTTACACCCGTATCACCTTTTACCCCCATGTCGCCTTTTACGCCTTGCGCACCTGTTACACCCATATCACCTTTCACGCCTTGAGCGCCTGTCACACCCATCGCACCTTGTGCACCTGTCGCTCCGGTTGCACCTGTGTCACCTTTTACGCCTTGTATACCTTGTGCACCTGTCACACCCATGTCACCTTTTACACCTTGAGCTCCTGTCAATCCCATTGCACCTTATGCACCTGTATCACCTTTCACGCCTTGTATACCTTGTGCACCTGTCGCTCCAGTTGCACCCATATCACCTTTTACGCCTTGCACACCTGTTACACCCGTATCACCTTTTATGCCCTGAGCACCTGTCAATCCCATTGCACCTTGTGCACCTGTCGCTCCAGTTGCACCCATATCACCTTTTACGCCTTGCACACCTGTTACACCCGTACACCTTTTATGCCCTGAGCACCTGTCAATCCCATTGCACCTTGTGCACCTGTCGCTCCGGTTGCACCTGTGTCACCTTTTACGCCTTGTATACCTTGTGCGCCTGTCACACCCATGTCACCTTTTACACCTTGAGCACCTGTCAATCCCATTGCACCTTGTGCACCTGTCGCTCCGGTATCACCATTTATACCTGGTATGCCTTGCTCACCTTGAGGTCCTTGAGGGCCAACAGGACCCTGAGGGCCAGAAGAATGGGGAGGTTTCGGCCCATGCCCATATCCGTTCCCATTACCATGAGATTCGTGTCCTTGCCCCTGACTTCCTCCATGAGATTGATGACTATCTCCACTTGTTGCCCAAACATTCCCACCCATTGCCAACATGACACTTAACAATAGTAATTTTGGGGTGAGGTTTAAGTGTTCAACACACTTTTTCTGCTCATGAGAAAAAGAATAAGGACAAGATAATGAATTGAATTCAAATATATAACTATGCTGATTTTTATGCGCTTTTTCTATTGGGTGAGCTAGATAAGAATTTGATGAGCGCAAGACTTTTTTAAATATTGTGTTCATGTCCATCTGCCTTTATTTTAATTTTGTAATTTTTAGTATATTCCTCAAAATGTGATAAAATTCACAAAATTTTTAATTAATGTACTGTTAATTGAAACAAAAAGTGTTCGAAAAATAATCAAAAATAGATAAGTATTTAAATTTTATTATTTTGGCATCAGCTTAAATTATTATTTAAAATTGAATTGCTTAAATTAAGCAAAAAAAAACCCGCAAAATGCGGGTTTTTTTATAAAAATTAAAACTTATACAGTTTCAACTTTTACGTAGCGACGGCCAAATTGACCTTTCACTTCGAATTTGATCACGCCATCAGCGGTAGCAAATAAAGTATGGTCACGGCCCATACCTACGTTTGCACCAGCGTGGAATTCTGTACCACGTTGACGAACGATGATGTTACCAGCAGTCACAGCTTGACCACCGTACATTTTAACACCTAACATTTTAGGGTTTGAGTCACGACCGTTACGTGTCGATCCACCAGCTTTTTTAGTAGCCATGTTTCATAATCCTCGTAATTAGCCTGAAATAGCAGTAATTTTCAACTCGGTAAACCATTGACGGTGACCTTGTTGTTTACGGTAATGTTTACGACGACGCATTTTAACAATACGAATTTTGTCGTGACGACCGTGGCTAACTACTTCAGCAGTTACTGTAGCACCAGCAACAACTGGAGCACCAATTTGAATGCTTTCGCCGTTTACAAGCATTAATACGTCATCAAACGTAATAGTTGCACCGGTTTCAGCTTTCAATAATTCTACTTTAAGGGTTTCACCCTCAATAACACGGTGTTGCTTACCACCGCTTTGGATTACTGCGTACATAATGTACTCCAAACATGCCCGTGTCGTCGTGCCGATAAAGGAATATATCGATCTTAAGACGAGCGCCACTGGGGGATATCTAAGGGCAAAGATATTAAGTGATAATCGAATAAACAACAAGCTGTTTTGATATTTTTTTACTCATAAACATTGTTTATTTTATAAACGATCAAATTCTAATGAAATAGCTTTTCTATATTGAAGACTTACATTTTATAAAATGAAATAGATTTTAAAAATCAATTCACTACTATAGACTAGCAAACGCCCGCTCAGTCATATATTTAATGTTTATTCAACAGTTAAGCGAGATTACAATAATTTTGCTTACTCACGATTTAAGCATCTATATTGAGCGCTTAGCGATATCATTAGATATAATTGTTACACTATATAATAAGCAATTCAATTTTATAGAGGTTTCTCTTCGTATGGCCATCGACTTCAAGCAAGATATTCTCGCTCCTGTTGCTTCAGACTTTGCTGCGATGGACACTTTTATTAATGAAGGAATTACCTCTAAAGTTGCGCTCGTCATGTCGGTCAGTAAACATGTGGTCGAAGCTGGCGGTAAGCGCATGCGTCCGATTATGTGTTTATTGGCTGCAAAAGCCTGTGGTGCAGAAGATTTAGAATCACACCGCAAATTGGCAGCCATCATTGAAATGTTGCATACCGCAACTTTGGTACATGACGATGTGGTAGACGAATCAAGTTTAAGACGCGGTCGACCGACAGCAAATGCGACCTGGAATAATCAAACAGCAGTTTTGGTCGGGGACTTTTTAATTTCCCGTGCTTTTGATTTATTGGTCGATTTAAACAATATGACGTTACTCAAAGATTTTTCAACGGGAACTTGCGAAATTGCTGAAGGTGAAGTCCTACAACTTCAAGCACAACATCAGCCTGATACCACAGAACAAACCTATTTAGATATTATTCACGGCAAAACGTCCCGTTTGTTTGAACTGGCCACTGAAGGCGCAGCAATTTTAGCAGACACGCCGCAATATAGAGAACCCATGAGAGTCTTTGCTGGCCACTTTGGCAATGCCTTCCAAATTATCGATGATATTTTAGATTACACTTCAGACGCAGAAACATTAGGTAAAAATATTGGGGACGATTTAATGGAAGGTAAGCCCACCTTACCTTTAATCTCTGCTTTACAAAAAACCACCGCAGAAGAGCATGACATTGTGCGTTTGAGTATTGCAACAGGTGGTACTGCTCAACTCCAACGTGTGATTGAAATTGTACAAAACTGTGGTGCACTTGACTATTGTCATCAACGTGCAACAGAAGAAACCCAGGCTGCTCTAGAAGCTCTAGACGCTTTACCCAACACCCCATATCGTCAAGCATTGGTTAATCTAACCCAACTTGCTTTAAATCGAATTCAATAATGAACTTCTCAAAAATATATTTTAAGCTCGCTTATGCATATAAATTTTAATGATCTATTTTTAAAAATGCAGGAGCAGCTTGAATCCAACCAAGCCGCTCTTGATGATGTATTACTGATTGAATTGATTGGTCGAATTCGACCTATCGATCCAGCTGATACAGAAGAAATCAATCACAAAGTTCAGGCATTATTGCAAGCACTTTTGATTACCCCTCATGCGGTAATCACTTTGCAAACTTTTGTTTTAAAGCTGATTATTCAATATAAACAAACCAGCTTGTATGCCGACACAGGAATTTTATCATTAGATGGATTTTGGAATCAGTTAGCGCAGCGCTTAGGTGCTCACTTTCTACCGCTCATTAATGATGAAACCCAGCTTCAAGATTTGGTCCGCCGTGTATTTTTTCAGCGTAGTGATAAATATTGGTTAGATAATATTACACAAGATCATTGGCAAAAAATATTTGCACTGATTAATCAAGGTCACACAAATCAAAAAGAAAAGCTGCAAATTAAAAGTGAACTGATTAAAGCGATTACTGTACTCTCCTATCGGATTAGTGGGATTGGGCTTTATCCAGAATTTATTAACGCGCAGCCAAATTTAACAGAATATGAATCCCCTTTTTTGGTACAAAACCGAGAAATTATTGAGTTTATTCAACATTATAAAAAAATTCATCAAAGTACAGATGACGTAGCAGTGATTGTACCACCCGATGCATCACAAGCCTTGGTTATGATTGAACAATGTCGGGATGTCGTACTAAAAATTCGTCGCGCGACAAAAAGAATTGGAGTGAGCTTAAGCCTCACCTATCTCCTATCTTTACTTGAGCAATGCCTAGACCGCATAGAGCTGTTACTGAACATCATTGTTGATGAAGAGCAAATCCGTTACCAGTCATTGGGTTTGCTTATGGTCGATATTACCACCGCAATTTATAGTGAACGTAGTGTTCGATCTCTTTTGGCGACCAATAGTGAACTGATTGCGCTTCAAGTCACAGAAAATGCCAGTAAAACGGGCGAGCATTACGTCAGTACAGATAAGCAAGGCTTTTGGTCGATGTATAAATCTGCTGCTGGCGCGGGCGTTATTATCGCCACCATGGCAACGCTTAAAATTCTGTCAGCACGTTTGGTCATGGCGCCGCTGATGCAGGCATTTATTTTCAGCATGAATTACTCTCTAGGGTTTATGCTCATTCACGTGCTGCATTTTACCGTTGCGACCAAACAACCCGCCATGACCGCGGCTGCACTTGCAGCCACCGTACAACAACGTAAAGGTTCTAAAACGGCACAAATTGCAGAACTTGCCGCACTGATTATTAATATCATTCGAACGCAATTTATTGCTATTTTAGGCAATATCTCAATTGCAATTCCTGTTGCTGCAATCATTACGCTGCTGTGGCAATACGGCATGGATGAACCTCTTCTGAATCACATCAAAGCCACCCAAACCTTGCATGCACTCAACCCATTTACGTCACTTGCCATTCCACATGCAGCGATTGCTGGTGTTTGTTTATTTTTTTCTGGCCTAATTGCTGGTTACTTCGACAATATGGCGGTTTATCGTAAAGTCGGCCCTCGTTTAAAAGCTCATCCACGCTTAAAGCGAATGATGGGACAAGAGCGACTAAACAGGTTTTCTGCCTATATTGAACGAAATTTAGGTGCGTTGGCAGGGAATTTTTTATTTGGGATTATGCTGGGTAGCATGAGTACCATTGGTTTTATTTTGGGCTTACCGCTGGATATTCGCCATATTGCTTTTGCTTCAGCCAACTTTAGTCAAGGTTTACTGACCATTAATGGTAGCCCTGAAATTGGATTAATCATTGTCTCCTTGTTGGGAGTCATTTTGATAGGATTAACCAATTTATTTGTAAGTTTCAGTCTAACCATTATTGTGGCATTACGTGCGCGACGCGTTCGTTTTGAACAGTGGAAACCTCTGGCAAAACTTGTATTGACACACTTTCTAACCCGTCCTAGTGACTTTTTTTGGCCACCTAAAACCCCACTTGAAGTTGAAGAATCGACACACTTACACAAACAAAATGTGAAGTAATTCATTTTTTATTTTACTTCATGGTTAAAAATGGTTAAAAAGAATGAGCCTCATTTACACACTTGAAATAAAGTGTACTGATGAGTACACTTTAAGCGCTCAGTAGTTTTGCTTCAATCGACTCATATAGAAAAAGGTTACATTCATGCCTTACTTAATGCTTTTTGTAGGATTTTTTCTATTAACTATCAGTATATTAATACTTTTAACACCCTCTTTTAGTCAGGTCGATTTGATGATCGTAGAGGGGCTGGCTCAGCATCGTACCGAGTATTTAAATACAATTTCTATCACTCTTTCTGCTATAGGCGGCATGCCATTTGTGTTATTTTTAACCACACTCTGGTGTTTGTATCAAGTTTGGTATAAAAAATACACAAGTGTCATTTTTATTAGTTTCGGACTTATTGGGAGTATGGCCATAGCTTGGCTACTCAAATATTTAATTTCTAAACCTCGTCCACCTGAAATATATCATTTGGTCGAAAGCTATGGGGCATCATTTCCAAGTGCGCACACTGTATATGCAGCTGTTTTAAGCTGTCTTGCAATGTATTTAAGTCAACAACACACGAAGCGTCAACTCATTTGGGTTTGCGCTTTTAGTTGGTTGTTGAGTATGGGAATTTCAAGGATTTATTTGGGTGTACATTTCCCCTCTGATGTCTTGGCAGGTTGGAGCATAGGTTTTATTTGGATCACGCTACTTTATCTGTTGTATGCCAAATTCAGTCACACAAAACAAATTAATTTTTAGATTTAATTTTAGACAGTAATTTAATCGAGGTGGAACAATGATGTCTGCAAAGCTATGGGGAACGACCCTAACCGCTTGCGCATTAGCAACAAGTCTTGCACTTGTTGGTTGTAGCAAAGATCCAAAAGATGCTCAGCAAGCTGGCGCAGCACAACAAATGCCACCGACTGAAGTTGGTGTTGTTGTTGCTCAGCCACAAAGTGTAGAGCAATCGGTAGAACTTTCTGGTCGTACCACGGCATTTGAAATTTCTGAAGTTCGTCCACAAACCAGCGGTGTGATTCAAAAACGTTTGTTTACCGAAGGCAGTTATGTACGTGAAGGTCAGGCGCTGTATGAAATTGATGCACGTACCAATCGTGCGGGCGTAGATAGCGCACGTGCTGCCCTAAACCGTCAAAAAGCAAACCTAAATGCATTGCGCGTGAAAGAAGGTCGTTATCGTCAATTGGTTGGCACGAATGCCATTTCCAAACAAGATTATGACGATATGGTGGCACAAGTAAAATTAGCCGAAGCTGATGTTGCTGCAAGTCAAGCTGAACTGAGCAATGCAGAAATTAATTTAGGTTATTCAACTGTTCGTGCACCAATTTCTGGGCAAACCAACCGCTCGACCGTTACGATTGGTGCGTTGGTGACTGCAAGCCAAGCAGAGCCATTAGTGACAGTGCAGCGTTTAGATCCAATTTACGTTGATATTAATCAATCAAGTTCTGAATTATTACGTTTACGTCAACAACTGAGTCAAGGCAGTTTAGACAGCAGTAATAACACTAAAGTCAAACTAAAACTTGAAGATGGTAGTTATTATCCAGTTGAAGGACGCCTCGCGTTCTCAGATGCGAGTGTAAATCCAGATACTGGTACTATTACGATCCGTGCTGTGTTTCCAAACCCAAATCATTTATTGCTGCCAGGTATGTATGCCACTGCACAAATTGTTCAGGGTGTGATTCCAAACGCAGTTTTAATTCCTCAAGCCGCTATTACTCGTACGCCAACAGGTCAAGCGATTGCCATGATTGTAAATGGCAAAAATATAGTTGAAACACGCCCTGTTGAAACCGCGGGTGTTCAAGGTAAAGACTGGATTGTCACTTCTGGTTTAAAAACTGGAGAGAAAGTGATTGTTGATGGTGTTGCGAAAGTTAAAGAAGGGGCAACCGTCGTTGCTAAACCTTATCAACCTCAAGCAACTACACCACAAGGTGGTGCGGCACAGCCAGCAGCAGATGCAAAAAAAGCATCACAACCAGAAGCTAAAACTGAACAAAAATCTACTTCAAGTGTATAAGGGGTAGACCAAATGGCTCAATTTTTTATTCATCGCCCTATCTTTGCATGGGTGATTGCGTTGGTGATTATGCTGGCGGGTATTTTAACCCTCAGCGGTATGCCAATTGCACAATACCCAACGATTGCTCCACCGACGGTCAGCATTTCTGCGACTTATCCTGGTGCATCTGCTGAAACTGTAGAAAATACAGTCACGCAAATTATCGAACAACAAATGAATGGCCTAGATGGCTTACGCTATATTTCTTCAAATAGTGCGGGTAACGGACAGGCTTCTATTGCTTTAAACTTTGAACAAGGGATTGATCCTGATATTGCCCAAGTTCAAGTACAAAACAAATTGCAATCCGCCACGGCGCTTTTACCTGAAGATGTACAACGTCAAGGGTTAAGAGTCACTAAATCTGGTGCAAGCTTCTTGCAAGTTTTGGCATTTTATTCACCGAATGGTGAGTTAACCGATGCCGACATTAAAGATTATGTAAACTCAAACATTTCTGAACCGCTTAGTCGTGTTGCAGGTGTAGGTGAAGTTCAAGTCTTTGGTGGTTCATATGCCATGCGTATTTGGTTGGACCCTGCGAAATTAAGCAGCTACCAACTTACACCAAGTGATGTTGTCGCTGCGTTACGTACCCAAAATGCACAGGTTGCAGTAGGTCAATTGGGTGGTGCACCATCAGTTGAAGGTCAAGTTCTGAATGCAACGGTAAATGCGCAAAGCCTTTTACAAACACCTGAACAGTTCCAAAATATTTTTCTAAAAAGTATGGGTTCTGGAGCAAAAGTAACCTTAAAAGATGTTGCCAAGGTTGAGTTAGGCTCGGACAATTATCAGTTTACCTCTAAATTTAATGGTAAGCCTGCTGGTGGTGTAGCAATTAAACTTGCAACAGGTGCGAATGCTTTAGATACAGCAACTGCGGTTGAAGAGCGTTTAGAACAATTACGTAAAAACTATCCAGCCGGTTTAAAAGACAAATTAGCATTTGATACTACGCCATTTATCAAACTTTCAATTGAAAGCGTTGTTCACACCTTAGTTGAAGCAGTTATTTTGGTTTTCATTGTCATGTTCTTATTCTTACAGAACTGGCGTGCAACCATTATTCCAACATTGGCAGTTCCTGTTGTCGTGTTGGGTACATTTGCGGTAATTAATGTTTTCGGCTTCTCAATCAATACCCTCACTATGTTTGCCATGGTGCTTGCGATTGGTCTTTTGGTCGATGATGCGATTGTCGTGGTCGAGAACGTTGAACGGGTGATGGTAGAAGAACATCTTGAACCTGTCGAAGCAACCGAAAAATCTATGAAACAGATTTCAGGTGCGTTGATCGGTATCACGACGGTCTTAACCGCAGTATTTGTTCCGATGGCATTTTTTAGTGGAACCACAGGCGTAATTTACCGCCAGTTCTCCATTACGCTTGTCACGGCCATGGTTTTGTCCTTGATTGTAGCCTTGACTTTTACACCTGCGCTTTGTGCAACCTTGTTGAAACAGCATGATAAAGACAAAGAACAGAGTAACGGCTTCTTTGCTCGTTTCTTTCGTGGATTTAATACGCGTTTCGATCGTATGGCCGAAGGCTATCAGAAATGGGTGGGTAAACTTTTAGTTCATAAATTAATCGCAGGCGCAATTTATGCCGTGGTGATTGTGGGCTTGTTATTCCTGTTTAAAAACTTACCAAGTTCTTTCCTACCTGATGAAGATCAGGGTGTAGTGATGACTTTGGTTCAACTTCCACCGAATGCCACACTTGACCGTACTGATAAAGTCATTGACCAAATGACAGGTTTCTTTATGGAAAATGAAAAAGCCAACGTTGAATCGATCTTCAGTGTTTCAGGTTTCTCATTTACAGGCGTCGGTCAAAATGCAGGTCTGGCGTTTATTCAGTTAAAAGACTGGAGCGAGCGTACGAGTCCTGAATCGCAAATTGGTGCGGTGATACAACGTGGTATGGCCCTCAATGTGATTGCTAAAGATGCCTCTTATGTGATGCCTTTACAGCTTCCAGCAATGCCAGAACTAGGTGTGTCGGCAGGCTTTAACTTTATGCTTAAAGATGCGGCAGGAAACGGTCATGAAAAACTGATTGCTGCACGTAATACCATTTTAGGTTTGGCTGCTCAAGATAAACGTCTTGCAGGCGTTCGTCCGAATGGTCAAGAAGATACACCGCAATATAAAGTTTATATTGATAATGAAAAAGCCACGGCGATGGGCGTGAGCATTGCTGAAATTAACAGCACCATGAGTATTGCTTGGGGTGGTTCATATATCAATGACTTCATTGATCGCGGTCGTGTGAAGAAAGTTTATGTTCAAGCCGTACCCGATGCACGTATGATGCCTGAAGATTTAAACAAGTGGTATGTACGTAACAATGCTGGTCAAATGGTTCCCTTCTCTGCTTTTGCAACAGGTGAATGGACATATGGTTCACCACGTCTTGAGCGTTATAACGGTATTTCATCAGTGAATATTCAAGGAACACCTGCTGCTGGTATCAGCTCTGGTGATGCCATGATTGCTATGGAAGAAATTATTGCCAAACTTCCTGAAATGGGAATGAATGGTTTTGACTATGAATGGACGGGTTTATCTTTAGAAGAACGTGAAGCAGGGTCGCAAACAGCCGGACTGTATGCGTTATCTATGTTAATCGTATTCTTATGTCTTGCTGCACTTTATGAAAGTTGGTCTATTCCCTTCTCAGTCCTTATGGTTATTCCTTTAGGTATTGTCGGTGCAGTAGGTTTGACTTATCTAGGAATGGTGCTGCTTAATGATCCAAACTTGTCGAATAATATTTACTTCCAAGTGGCGATTATTGCGGTCATTGGTTTGGCTGCAAAAAATGCAATCTTGATTGTAGAGTTTGCAAAAGAACTTCAAGAAGATCACGGCGAACCTTTACTTGAAGCAACATTACATGCAGCAAAAATGCGTTTGCGTCCAATCATTATGACCACTTTGGCCTTTGGTTTTGGTGTCCTTCCGCTTGCACTTTCTTCAGGTGCCGGTGCAGGTAGCCAGCACTCAGTCGGCTATGGTGTACTGGGTGGCGTAATCAGTTCAACTTTACTGGGTATCTTCTTTATTCCTGTATTCTATGTCTGGATTCGAAGTATCTTTAAATACAAACCTAAAAAACCAAATAATCAGGAGCAAGCATCGTGATGCAAAAATTATGGTCTATTTCAGGTCGTAGCATTGCGGTATCTGCACTTGCGCTTGCTTTGACAGCTTGTCAAAGTATGCGTGGCCCAGAACCCGTAGCTCAAGCAAATATTCCTGAACAGGGATATTTAACCAATACTGCTGGTCCATCTATTGCTGAGCAAGGTTATAAAGACTTCTTTGCCGATCAACGACTTTTACAAGTTCTTGATTTGGCATTGGCCAATAACCGTGATTTGCGTACTTCGACCTTAAACATTCAGCGTGCGCAACAACAGTATCAAATCACCCAAAACAACCAACTTCCAACCATTGGTGCCAGTGGTGGCGTGCTTCGTCAAGACACGCTTAACACCAATGGCGCGATGACCAGCTACAATGTTGGTTTGGGTGTTACAGCATATGAATTAGATTTCTGGGGACGTGTCCGCAGTTTAAAAGACAATGCTCTAGACACTTATTTGGCAACTTCAAGCGCACGTGATGCAACGCAAATTGCACTGGTGGGTCAGGTGGCGCAAGCTTGGTTATCCTACTCGTTTGCAAATGCAAATTTAAAACTTGCAGATCAAACACTCAAAGCACAACTTGAGTCTTTTAATCTCAACAAAAAACGTTTCGATGTGGGTATCGACAGTGAAGTTCCTGTTCGTCAGGCACAAATTTCTGTAGAAACTGCACGTAATGATGTTGCGAATTACAAGACGCAAATTGCACAAGCACAAAATTTATTGAATCTTTTGGTCGGTCAGCAAGTTCCTGCGAATTTATTGCCGAATCAACGTGTAACGCGAGTAACTAAGACCAATACCTTAAGTGCAGGTTTACCAAGTGACTTGTTGAATAACCGTCCAGATATCCGTACTGCAGAATATCAACTTTCTGCTGCGGGTGCCAATATTGGTGCGGCTAAAGCGCGTATGTTCCCAACCATTAGCTTGACGGGTTCTGCAGGCTATGCTTCTACCGATTTAAGCGACTTGTTTAAATCTGGCGCATTTATTTGGTCAGTCGGTCCAAGTTTAGATATTCCAATCTTCGATTGGGGCACACGTAAAGCCAACATCAAAATTTCAGAAACGGATCAACAAATTGCGCTATCTGATTATGAAAAATCAATTCAGTCTGCGTTCCGCGAAGTGAATGATGCGTTGGCGGTTCGTCAAAATATTGGCGATCGTTTGTCTGCACAAAAACGTTTGGTTCAGGCAACCAATACCACTTATAAACTGTCTAATGCGCGTTTCCGTGCAGGAATTGATAGTTATTTAACGGTGTTGGATGCACAACGTGCTTCTTATGCAGCTGAACAAGGCTTATTGCTTCTTGAACAAGCCAATATGAATAATCAGGTTGAAGTATATAAAACACTCGGTGGCGGTCTTAAAACCAATACTGCTGATGTGATTCAACAACAGCCGTCTACTGCTGAACAAAAAGCAGCAGCAAGCGCTCCATAATTTTTAAATAAAATAAAAAGCCTGCTCAACGCAGGCTTTTTTTATTGCTTTTTACAGCATGATTTCCTATCTTCATTACAACTTCTTTTATTTGAATATTAAAAATGTTACTGAGTAATTTAGAATCTGTTCCTGGGCATACCATTAGCCGTCAAATTGATGTGGTATATGGAAGCACTGTTCGTAGTAAACATGTTGGACGCGATTTATTAGCAGGTTTAAAAAATATCGTGGGTGGTGAACTTACTGCGTATACCGAACTACTAGAAGAGTCACGTCAAGAAGCCATGGATCGCATGATTGCTAAAGCGCAATCTTTGGGTGCAAATGCAATTGTCGGTATTCGTTTTTCAACCTCCAATATTGCTCAAGGTGCATCTGAACTTTTTGTTTATGGAACTGCAGTAGTTGTCGCAACTGGTCATACCAGACTTCCCGACCCGTTTAACACTGAAGGCTAAAACATGGATGCTTTCATTTTTAAAATAGTGGTATTTGCTGCTTTATTTGCCATTGGCTGGGGTTTTGGTCGTCATGCAGAACGCAAACATTTACATGAATTGGAACAAAAAGAACAACGTTTGGCTTATATTCAGCTCGATAATAGCCGTTTCAAAACCACGCCTCATACAGGACAATTGGTCAGCAGCAATGTCGTCATTTCAAATGATTACTTTAAATATGTCATTGCCAATATCCAAAACTTTTTTGGTGGTCGTTTGAGCAGTTATGAAACTGTGGTAGAACGTGCGCGTCGAGAAGCCATTGTTCGCTTAAAGCTTGAAGCTGAAAAAATTGGGTCGAGCCAAATTATGGGGCTACGTTTAAGTACCACTGAACTTGGTATGCAGGGTGGAATGGTCGAAGTGTTTGCCTATGGTACAGCCATTCAGTCTTAGTTCCCTATCCTTTGTATAAAAAGAGAGGGCTAGAAAAATCCCTCTTTGTTTAGAAGGATTCTCAAAGATTGCATACAAATCCCCTTTTTTTGTATAGCAACGCTGTTCAATGCAAAAGGGGAATTTTAACTTTATTTCACTTTCATCTTACGAATCATTTTATAGAGTGTAGTAGGAGATAAACGTGAAACCAGTACACCCAATTTTTCTTTCGCTCCACCCACCACAATATATTCTTCATCTTTCAATAAAGCATTGACCACAGTTTTAGCAAACACTTCAGGCGTTAAACCATTGGCAGTGGCTTCATTGTCATGGCCTTGTGGTTTACCCTCCCCATTCAAAGCATTGATCGAGACATTGGTTTTGATAAAACCAGGAAAAATGACAGACACAGCTACACCTTGATCAGCCACTTCGGCACGTAGACTATTGGCCCACATATGAATGGCCGCTTTTGCAGCTGAATAAGATGCTCGATATTGCGTTCCCAACAAACCCGCCACACTTGAAACAAAGGCAATCTTGCCCGACTTTTGCTTTAAAAAAGTCGGTAAAACCGTTTTGGTGATAAAGACTTGTGAAAAATAATCCACTTCCATAATCGCACGTTCAGTCTGCATGGTCGTGTCAGCGATTAAAGCGCGTTGGCTTAAACCTGCATTATTAATCAGCCAGTCAATTTGACCTTTTGACTGTAATACTTGCTCATAAGCGTGAAGGACTTGGCTTTCATCAGTAATATCTGCACCAATACAAAGGTGATGTTCAGGGTGAACCAACGCTGCCTTAATTTTTTCCAGCTCTGCTACACGTCGTGCTGTTAAAATCACCTGTCCACCGCGTAAAGCGCACTCCTCTGCAAGCGCTTGGCCCAAGCCAGATGATGCACCTGTAATCCAAATCACTTTATTTTCCAAATCTTGTTTTGGCATTTATCCATCCGTATAAACGTATATTTATACGTTAGTTTTAGCCTGATTTTCTAAAAACACAAGGAAATGATCAAAAAATTGACTGATTGTTTTGGCATCATACATGCTGCCCAATTTATCAAAACGTTTATAGCCCAATTGCGTAGTCAGACTAATCACCCCGTTTAAGGTTTTATCTACCACCATATTAAATTTAAGCATTTTTTTAGGTTCTCGAATCAGACGGGTTACCCCCTGATCAACCACTTGCGTAAAGATTTTTAACGCAGGTGACACATACTGACCATTGCCCGCTTTAATCTGGTCTACATTTCCCATCAGTTCTGAAATTAAATTTTTATCGACAGAATAAGCAATAAAATAATGACCATCTTTTTCATAGGTCATATTTTGTAAATAATTTACCATCGGCGTTAAACGCTCATTACCAAAAAATGACACTGACCACGGCATATATTTTCGTGTCGTGTCCAAAATTTGCTGAATGACTTTATCTGATTCCTGATCCTGAGACGTTGAAATTTTTGAGATGGTTCCAAAGACTTGATCAATAATTTCACAAGTAATGTCGGCCAAGTTTTCACCCAAAGGTTTTGCCTGATCTGTACGTTCACCTGCATTTAACTTACGATGAATATCTTGAAAACGCTGGTGCGTTTCGGGTTTGAGTTTCAGTGAAATTAAATTACTCATTCTTTGTTTTATCCTTTTTAATTGTGTTCAGTACCGCTGAATACTTTTTTCTACAATCTAGATTTAAGATTAAATGGATTGTGCGTGAATTTGTTAAATTTTGCATTTGCTGAACATCCCTCACCTTGCATTTTTTTTGCTACAATAAAAGCCATTTTTTATTCACTTTTGATCTGTTTTTACTATGACTGATTCTGCGCAAAATATTGCTACGACCTACGATCCTACCGAGATCGAGAAAAAATGGTACAAGACTTGGGAAGAGAATGGCTACTTTAAGCCTTCTCAAAAAGGCGACTCATTCTGCATTATGATTCCGCCGCCTAACGTCACGGGTAGCTTGCACATGGGTCATGGTTTTAACAATGCCATCATGGATGCTCTGACCCGTTACAACCGTATGTCAGGTAAAAATACCTTATGGCAACCGGGAACAGACCATGCGGGTATTGCCACGCAAATGGTGGTTGAACGCCAATTGGCTGCACAAGACATTAGCCGCCATGACCTTGGTCGTGAAAAGTTCATCGACAAAATTTGGGAATGGAAAGAACAATCAGGCAATAACATTACCAATCAGATTCGTCGCTTAGGTTCTTCTGTCGACTGGTCACGTGAACGCTTCACCATGGATGATGGCTTATCCAATGCCGTGAAAGAAGTCTTCGTTCGTTTGCATAAAGACGGTTTAATTTACCGTGGCAAACGCTTAGTCAACTGGGATCCAAAATTACAAACGGCCCTGTCTGACCTAGAAGTTGAATCAATAGAAGAAAAAGGTTCACTTTGGCATTTCAAATATTTCTTTGAAGATAAGTCACTGAAAACTCAAGATGGCAAAGACTATCTCGTTGTTGCAACTACGCGTCCTGAAACCTTACTCGGTGACTCAGCTGTTGCGGTACATCCTGAAGATGAACGTTATGCGCACCTTGTGGGTAAAAACATTGTACTGCCAATTTCAGGTCGCCTCGTTCCTGTGGTTGCCGATGACTATGTTGAAAAAGATTTCGGTACAGGCTGTGTAAAAATCACCCCTGCACATGACTTCAATGACTATGAAGTGGGTAAACGTTGTGAATTGCCTATTATCAATATCTTCAATAAAAATGCTGAAGTATTGGCTGAGTTTGAATTCATTGCTAAAGCGGGCGAACAAATTTCGAAAACCATTGCTGCCCCTGCGGACTATATTGGTTTAGAGCGTTTTGCCGCACGTAAAAAATTGGTTGAACAAGCAGAAGCTGAAAGTTGGCTCGATCAAATTCAACCGTATGACTTGAAAGCACCACGCGGTGACCGTTCAGGCGTGATCGTTGAACCATTATTGACCGATCAATGGTATGTCAAAATTGCACCCTTGGCTGAACCTGCAATTCAAGCGGTAAAAGATGGCGACATTAAATTTGTACCTGAGCAATACAGCAACATGTACATGGCTTGGATGAACAACATTCAAGACTGGTGTATTTCACGTCAATTGTGGTGGGGTCACCGTATTCCAGCTTGGTACGATGTAGATGGCAACGTTTATGTTGGTCGTAATGAAGCTGAAGTACGCAAAGAAAATGGTATTGCTGCTGATGTTCAACTCACCCAAGATGAAGATGTGTTAGATACTTGGTTCTCATCCGGTTTGTGGACATTCTCAACTTTAGGTTGGACGGGCGACGCGAAGAAAGATGCGGAAAACTATTTCCTTAATACTTTCCACCCAACAGATGTATTGGTCACTGGTTTTGACATCATCTTCTTCTGGGTGGCTCGCATGATCATGATGACCATGCACTTCATGAAAAATGAAGATGGCACGCCACAAGTTCCGTTCAAAACTGTTTATGTACACGGTTTAGTACGTGATGGTGAAGGTCAGAAAATGTCTAAATCTAAAGGCAACGTGCTTGATCCTTTAGACCTCATTGACGGTGTAGATTTAGAAACGTTGGTACAAAAACGTACTACAGGTTTGATGAACCCAAAACAAGCTGCGAAGATTGAAAAATCAACGCGTAAAGAATTCCCGGAAGGCATTCAAGCTTACGGTACAGATGCGGTTCGTTTCACCTTCTGCGCACTTGCCAACACGGGTCGTGACATTAAATTCGACATGAAACGTGTTGAAGGCTACCGTAACTTCTGTAACAAAATCTGGAATGGTACACGTTTCGTTCTAATGAATGTTGAAGGTCAAACGGTGGGTCAAACAGCTCGTCCTGATCTTTGGGAATTGCCTGAACAATGGATCGTGAGCCGTTTACAAAAAGCGGAAGCTGCGGTTCAACAAGCCTTTGCGACTTATCGTTTAGACTTGGCTGCACAAGCGATTTACGAATTCATTTGGAATGAATACTGTGACTGGTATGTAGAGCTGACGAAACCAGTTCTAAATGATGAAAATGTGGCTGAAGAGCGTAAAGCTGAAGTTCGTCGTGTGCTACTTGCAGTCATGGAAGCATCTTTACGTCTTGCGCACCCAATTATGCCGTACTTGACCGAAGAAATTTGGCAAACCCTTGCGCCAATGATTGGTTTGGGTGGCGAAACCATTATGACAGCGGCTTACCCTGTTGCTGACTCAGCGAAAATCAACGATCAAGCCGAAGCAGATATGCAATGGCTACAAGGTTTGATTGGTGCAGTACGTAATATTCGTGGTGAAATGGGCTTAGGCAATGCACGTTTATTGCCTGTTCTGCTTCAAAACACCACCGATGCTGAAAAAGCACAGATTGCGCGTATTGAACCATTGGTGAAAGCATTGGCGAAAGTGGAAAGCATTACTTTCTTGACGGATGCTGAGCAACCGCCATTGTCTTCATCAAGTGTTGTGGGTCATGTGTCTGTATTTGTTCCAATGAAGGGTTTAATTGACCCGAAAGGGGAATTGGGTCGTTTGCAAAAAGACTTTGATAAAGTTCAAAAGCAGCATGACCAAATTGCAGGCAAACTTTCGAATGAAGGTTTTGTGGCAAAAGCACCTGCTGCTGTAGTTGAAGGCGAGAAAGTTAAACTTGCTGAATTTGCTGACCAGTTAGTGAAGATTCAAGCGAATATGGATCAGATTGCAGCGCTTTAATGTGTTGCTAAATGCTTAAAAATAAAGCTAAAATCCCCTCAAATTTGAGGGGATTTTTTATGAGTTTTAAACCTAAAAAAAATAGATTGGTGCAGTCAGATGGAATAAATTGGAAATTAATCAAGCAAATTGATGATGGTGGAAATGGATTAATTTGGGCTGCCCATCAAGAATTGAATCTCTCAGAGATATGTGTATTCAAATTTATACCTCCTGCAACAGTGATATGTGCTGAATTAGCAGGAGACTTTCACTTGGGATATGCTAGGCAGCTAACCGATAAAAGTTCTCTGCTATTTGATTTGGCGTTTTAAAATCCAAACTCTTTTGAATTCTTCGCTGATTATAAAATAACACAATGTATTTTGTAATATCTGCTTTAGCTTCATCTCTGGTTTTATAGTTGCAATGATGCACTAATTCATTCTTGAGTATGCCCCAGAAACTTTCAATCGGTGCATTATCGTAACAGTCCCCACGTTTGCTCATTGAACCTTGAAAATCACATTTTTCCAGTATCTTTCGATATTCATGGCTGCAATATTGGCTGCCTCTGTCCGAATGAACAATTAAGCCTTTCGTTGGTTTTTGATTACGAATCGCCATAGTCAGTGCATTGCAAACAAGTTGTGCGGTCATACGCTCATTTAAGCTATAGCCAACCACTTGTTTCGTGTACAGGTCTTTTACTGCTGCCAAGTATAACCAACCTTCAGCAGTCCAAATGTATGTAATATCGCTTGACCATGCAAGATTGGGCTTAGTCATTGAAAACTGTTGCTCTAGTAAATTTGCGTAGATCGCTCGATTATGATCACTCTTCGTAGTTCTTTTGAAACGCTTATGACGCTTACAATACAGCTGGTTGAGCTTTTTTATTTGACGTACAGCATACGTACTGATTTTGATACCTTGCGCTTGTAAATGCTTAGTTAATCGAATATAGCCATAGCTTTGTTTAGTTTCCTCATGAGCTATTTTGACCAAAATTGTCTGTTGATTTCGCTGAACCAATCTTTTATTCATGCCTCGTTTTAGCCAATCATAAAATCGTGACACTGAAACGCGAAGTAATCTAGCCATAAAGCTAATCGGGAATAAATGTCTTTGCTGTTTCATATAGGCGTACCTTACTGACTTTCTTTCGCAAAGTACGCTGCTGCCTTTTTTAGAAATTCACGTTCCATTTCAGCTGTTTTGAGCTGTTGTTTGAGCTTTTTATTTTCTTCGAGTAAGGCATTTAGATCAGGTGAATATTGTTTAGTGCCTGCTAAGGTGCCAGTCTTTGCTTTATTATTCCAATTTGAAAGAGTTTGCATTGAAATGCCAAGTTGTCTGGCTGTTTCCGATACATTGCCTTGATTGGCTTCAATCAATTTTATTGCTTCAACTTTAAATTCTGCGGTGTAAGTCTTCTGTTTCTTGCTCATGGTAAACTCCTGATGAGTGTCTATAGTTTACCAAGTTAAAACCTCCTGTTTTCTCAGCACACATCACCTTTGTTCACAAAGGTAGTTTTTTATTCGTAAAAAATGATAGTTGGTATAATAAGGTAAGCGCAACATACGATGGGCGTCACAGTAAAAATTTTTCCTGCTTTGAGGAATTTGATAATTATTTTTGTAAAAATTTCTTGAGCTATCGAGAAATCCCTCAAGTAAATACATTACCTTTTGAATTTAAATATGAAAGATTAAATATTTCTCCTAAAGTAGATCTTTTATACCTAAATATACAAGAAATTCGCACTATTACTAATGGGTTAAAATTTGACGAATCCGATGATGAATTTGGAATAATTCTAAGCTCTGACATTTTTAAACTTATGTTAAGACAAAACGAATTAGAAGCAGAAAATCAAATATTTTTAGAAAATTATAGTATTGAAAAAATTAGAGAATTTTGGTGCTTATATAATTTAGGTAAACAATATGGATGGACGATAGAAATGAGTGCTCAGTTCTATCATCAGTTTTATGAAAACTATGTCTCATATAATTGGGATAATTTATCAAATAAAATTTCCTCAAGAAGTACAAGTGCACTTATCAATTTTATTAACAGGGCCTTACGAAATCTTAAACACACAGAGTTTTTGGCTGATTTAAAGTCGAATACCATTTCAGAATAAATTTATTGTAATACGACCCTCATCCCGACCCTCTCCCAAAGGGAGAGGAAGAAAAGCGTCAAAGCACCCCATGCTCCAATAACATTTCCACCCCTTTCAACTTCCCCATATATTTAAGCCGTTCTTTTTCCCACTTCACTTGCTGTTTTAAAGCCGAAGTATCTGCATCAATCTGCTTATATAAATCACTAATTTGGAACTTACCTTTCAATTTTTTTACCGTAATTTTCGCACTTTCAGACCAAACCAATGTATCAATTAAATCATCTATTTCACTTTGTAATTTCTGACTTTGTGCATCCAGTGCCAATTGATAAAACTTCACTTGATCCGCAGTTAAACCCTTTTTCGATACACTTTGATTCTGCTCTATCTGTATTTGCAGTTTCAGTAAATAAAATAAATCCTGCTGTTCATAAGCGGTATTGGCTTGTTGCAGCATCTCCGTTTTTTCTACTTTCAACTGTTCATCTTGCTCACGGTCAGGGTGAATAATCGAAGCAATTTTTAAATACACTGTTTTGAGTGATTGCTCCGCCATTTTCTGCGCTTGCTCACGTTTTTGTTTTTGTCTATTTAACCTGTGTTGTTCACGTTCTACTTCGTATTGCTGTTCATCGTATTCGTAGCCATCTAAATCAATTTCCGCTTGTTCATACTCTAAGTGCTGATCATAGGTTTCTGTCGAATCATGACTTTCAATCGTTGGCTTTTTCTTGTTCTTTTTAGCTTGGTTATGTTCTGTATGTTGTTGGTAAAAGTGATCAATTTGAACGACTTTCAGCTTTTGCTGTTCTGAAAGCACTTGGGAACTTTTTAAGATTGCAGCCAGATTTTGGATTTTATCATCCAACTGGGCAATATCCGCTTTCGAAAACTCATAGCGCTGTACGCTGTTCCATAACTGTTCAAGCTGCTGAAACAGTATGTTATGCAGTTCGGTACAGATGGGAACAAGGGTTTTACGTGCCTGTTGCTGAATTTCGGCTTGAGCTTTTTGCCATGCTGCCAGTTTTATTTTTTGCTGTTCAATTTGCTCAATCAGCCGATTTAGCTTTTTTTGTTGTGGCGAAAGCTCTGCATCTGGCTGAACAATGGTTTTTAAATCGAAAAACATAAGGCAGAAAAAAGCAAAAGAAAAACTATAGCAATAATCATACTTCAATAACAGTTTCAGCTCAGGTTTATGGAGTGCGTGATGAAATGATACATGTGCAAGAATTGCATAACCATTTCTCTGCCTAATGACTTAAACAGGGTGGATCAAATGAATTGAGTCATTTAAAAAGATAAAAACCGTTTTAGAACTTCAGGCTTGATCAATTTAAAAAATCCTTTCCTTGTTTTAACTTCACATCACGAGACAAATTTCACTGACAAACAATAAAACTTCATTACAAAAAGTCCTGTTAAATTAGTCGCTAAGCATCAGGATTGAGAAACATATGGATTGGCTAGAATTATTTATTCATGACACCACTTGGACTTTTGCAGCAGAAATTTTAATTCGCTGCGTCATCATGTTTATGATGATTGTTTTATTTTTACGGCTTACGGGTAAACGTGGCGTACGTCAACTTTCTGTTTTTGAAATTACCATTATTCTGGCTTTGGGATCTATCGCAGGCGATCCAATGTTTACCAAAGAAATTCCGCTGATACAAGCCGTATTGGTGATGTCGGTCATTATTCTGATGTATCGCTTAACCACATGGTTAATGATGAAATATCAATGGTTTGAAGATATTTTAGAAGGACAATCGCTGTATATTGTGGAGGATGGCATGATGGTGTTGGAAGATATTAAAAAAGGGAAATACTCACACGATGAATTCTTTGCAGAAATGCGTCAGCAAAATACTGAACATTTAGGACAGATCAGAACGGCACTGTTAGAAACGGATGGTAAATTTAGTATTCTTTTTTACGAAGCAGACCAAGTCAAATATGGACTTCCCCTTTTCCCCAAAGCCTGCCAAGTGGTTGAACAGGTGCTCCCAGAAACCCATTACGCCTGTATTTATTGCGGTTTTGTCGACATGCTGAGCAATGCACAACAACAATGCACACGTTGTAAATGCTGTGAATGGACAAAAGCCTTGAATACAAAAAGAATAAATTAAGTAATGGTGCCTCATGATCTAGTTTTTACTTTATTGCGTTTAATTTTAAACGCATATTTTAATGCTCGTGCTTAAAGTGAAATAAACCTTATCCTATAGTCTAATAAAAATCGATTTAAGTTGATTTTGGCATAGATTATGCTCTATTTTCAGAACTTCAATTGTCACAAAAAGTCTATAAATCATAAACATTTACTCTTAACAAAATGGTAAAAAATCTTGCTTGAGCTTAAAGACCAAACTCGATTAATATGAGACTTAGGACAAAAAAATGTGACAAAAAGTTCATTTGTTACCACGGCATGATTAATGAATAATCAGCCTAAAATTTAAGCAAATGATGCTCAATAATAGACAAGGAGTTTTTAATATGTCACCTAAACGCAGTATGACCTCTTTACTTTTTACCAGTGCGCTTATCTTGGGTTTAAGTGCCTGTAGCGATAATAAAGCACCAGCATCGGGTGAAAAACCAGCTGGAGACGCAAGTACCTCTGGCACCCTCGATAAAATTAAAAAATCTGGCACTATTGTCTTGGGCTATCGTGACTCTTCTATTCCATTTTCCTACATTGCGGATAATCCAAATCAACCTGTAGGTTATGCGCATGATTTGCAACTTAAAGTGGTAGATGCAGTCAAACAAAAACTGAATATGCCCGACTTAAAAGTGCGTTATAACTTAGTCACCAGCCAAAATCGTATTCCATTGGTTTCAAATGGTACAGTCGATTTAGAGTGTGGTTCGACCACCAACAACAAAGAACGTCAGCAACAAGTCGATTTTTCTTTAGGTTTCTTTGAAGTCGGTTCACGTTTACTCACTGCAAAAGATTCGGGTGTAAAAGATTTTGCTGATTTAAAAGGCAAAAAACTGGTGACCACCGCAGGTACAACGTCTGAACGCTATATCCGTCAACACCAAAAAGAACTGGGTATTGGTGAAATTATTTCATCCAAAGATCATGCTGAATCTTTCTTAATGCTGCAAAATGGACGTGCAGCGGCCTTTATGATGGATGACATTTTACTTGCGGGCGAAAAGTCTAAAGCATCTGATCCAAACAAATGGGAAATTGTAGGGACTGCACCTATCCATGAAATTTATGGTTGTATGTTGCGTAAAGGCGATGCTGGCTTTAAACAAGTCGTTAATGATGCCATTAAAACCACCTATGGCTCGGGTGAGATTAATAAAATGTACCAAAAATGGTTCCAACAACCCATTCCACCGAAAAATATCAATTTGAATTTCCCAATGTCAGATCAACTTAAAGCGTTAATTGCAACACCACACGATCGCGATCAATAAACTCTAAAAACATACAAGCACAGGTTGAAATGGATGTTTAACCTGTCGCTTTGGTGGAGACACTATGAATTATACTTGGAACTGGGGTGTCTTGTGGCAAACCACCGGTGTCGGTGATAGCACTTATTTGCATTGGGTATTTATTGGACTTGGCTGGTTATTGGTAATTGCACTTGTTGCATGGACCATTGCCATGGTACTGGGCAGTATTTTAGGCATTATGCGTACCTTGCCCAATAAAACTGCTCGAACCATCGGTACAGCTTATGTCACTATCTTCCGTAATATCCCGCTGCTGATTCAATTGTTTATCTGGTTTTATGTGGTACCTAATTTTTTACCTTCAGGCATTCGTGACTGGTGGATTAATGATTTAAGTGCCAATACCACAGCCATCATTTCTGCCAGTGTCGGTTTGGGTTTGTTCACCGCAGCTCGAGTCTGTGAACAAGTACGAACAGGGATAGAAGCCTTACCTACTGGTCAAATCAATGCAGGTTATGCCATGGGGTTCAGCACAGCTCAACTCTATCGTTATGTGGTTTTACCGCAATCATTTCGTACTATTTTACCGCCACTCAGTTCAGAATTAACCAACTGTGTCAAAAATACCTCGGTTGCTTCCCTCGTAGGGGTTGCAGAAATTATTTCGCAAATGAAAACCATTAGTGAATATACCCAAAACACGATCGAAATTTATACCATCGTGACCATTATTTTTGTGGTGATTAATGTCTGCCTCATCTCGGCGATGAACCTGTTAGAAAAACGCTTACACGTTCCCGGTTTAATTGCAGGAGGTAAATAATGGAATGGCTCTCTGCATTTTTAAATGACTTACAACTGTCTGGACCTGCTTTGTGGCATGGCTTTAGTATTACGTTGAAAGTCGTGTGTATTGCAACAGTAGGCGGTATTTTCATTGGCACCATTTTGGCTTTAATGCGTTTATCTTCCATTAAAGTTTTAAATGTCATAGCACAGGCTTATGTCAACTTGTTTCGCTCTATTCCATTGCTATTGGTATTGATGTGGTTCTATTTTGCAGTGCCCTTCATTTATACCGCAGTCACAGGGAATTATCTGACCATTGATACGGCTTTGGTTTCCAGTATTGTGGCCTTTATGCTATTTGAAGCGGCTTATTTCTCTGAAATTGTACGTGCAGGCATTCAGTCTATTCCAAGAGGACAATCTGCCGCGGCTTCAGCTTTAGGGATGAGTTATGGGCAATCCATGCGACTCATTATTTTGCCTCAAGCTTTTCGCAAAATGACACCGTTGCTGTTACAACAAACGATTATTTTGTTTCAAGACTCAACTATGGTGTATGCCATTGGGCTACTGGACTTTTTCAGAACCACCTATGTGCGCGGTGACCTCATGTCGCTACTCACGCAATATATTCTATTTGCAGGTTTGGTGTATTTCACCATTAGTCTTTTGGCTACTTATGCCGTTAAAAAATTACAAAGAAGGTTACGTGTATGAATGATACCAAAGTGATGATCGACATTCAGAACGTGAGTAAATGGTACGATAAATTTCAAGTACTGACCGATTGCAGCACGCAAATTTGTCAAGGCGAAGTCGTTGTAGTTTGTGGTCCCTCGGGTTCAGGTAAATCGACTCTGATTAAGACCGTGAATGGCTTAGAGGCTTTCCAGCAAGGCAATATTTTGGTCAATAGCATTGCCATTAAAGACCCAAAAACCAACTTAAACCAATTGCGTAGCCAAGTGGGAATGGTATTTCAGCATTTTGAATTATTTCCCCACCTCACCATTACTGAAAACTTAACTATTGCCCAAATTAAAGTTTTAGGACGTTCTGAAGCAGAAGCCAAGAAAAAAGGCTTGGCCTACTTAGATCGTGTTGGCCTCAGTGCTCAAGCAGATAAATTCCCTGCTCAACTTTCAGGTGGTCAACAACAACGTGTGGCAATTGCCCGTGCTTTAAGCATGGATCCCATTGCTATGTTATTTGACGAACCTACTTCTGCACTTGATCCTGAAATGATTACAGAAGTACTTGATGTTATGGTCGGTTTAGCCAAAGAAGGCATGACGATGATGTGTGTCACCCACGAAATGGGCTTTGCACGTCAAGTTGCCAATCGGGTGATTTTCATGGACCAAGGTAAAATTGTTGAAGACTGTACTAAAGATGAATTCTTTAATACACAGCGCGGTGAACGTGCTCAGCAATTCCTAGATAAAATTTTGCATTAAACTTTGCACATAGCAAAAAAGCAGATCAATCGATCTGCTTTTTGTTGCCTTATTTATTTTATTGAGAGATACAATTCATAACTCGGTGAATTAAACTCCCGTGTTAATTGCCTAATTGTATTGCACGATTAAAACTCACTCATTCTTATTAAAGGGTTATCTAGAACTTATAATCCATCATCTCAAATATTAGTTTTATCAAATCTACACAGCAGCAAGCGATTGTCATGTAAAGATGCATCTCCACTGATCCTTAAAAATTAAAATAAGCTGCCCTAGAAGATCTAGAATTGGTTTTTTTCTATTATTTTTAACTTTTCCGATAAAATGTCTATCTCATTTTTGATTAAATTTTGAATGATTTATTCTTTGACTGAATGGGTTAAATATAATTTATATATATTATTCAATAATATAAAACAAAACACCGATCTGCAAGATGTTCTAAAATAGTGCGTGCATTCCATCATAGTGCATAGCTTTGCTTTATATCGAGTCTTATTATTTTTTAGCCCTATTTAATCAAAATTTCCCTTTTCCAAATCTCTTCCCGAAAATAATCATATGAGTATACTGATTACCTTTTTGTGATTTAAGCACTAAAATGGAGCCATAAAATGCAAAACATAGATTTACTCTTTCTCCTTCTTGGTGCGATTTTAGTATTGGCCATGCATGCAGGTTTTGCATTTTTGGAATTGGGAACTGTTAGACATAAAAATCAAGTCAATGCCCTCAGTAAAATTTTGACGGATTTTGCTCTTTCTGCCATGGCTTACTTTTTTGTGGGATATTACATTGCCTATGGGCAACATTTTTTCCATTCTGGTGCAACTTTAGTTACAGATCATGGTTACAACCTGATGCGCTGTTTCTTCTTGTTGACCTTTGCCGCTGCCATTCCTGCCATTATTTCGGGTGGTATCGCGGAACGGGCTAAAATGCGTTCGCAAGCCATTGCCACTTTACTGTTGGTTGCCTTGATCTATCCTTTTTTTGAAGGGATTGCATGGAATGGCAACTTAGGTCTACAAGCATGGTTAGCTCAGACATTCGGTGCCAATTTTCATGATTTTGCGGGTTCTATTGTGGTACATGCTATGGGGGGCTGGATCGCATTTGCTGCAGTAATCTTACTCGGCGCACGTCATGGTCGTTACAAAAAGGATGGGCGTGTAAGTGCTCATCCCCCCTCTTCTATTCCATTTCTGGCATTAGGTTCTTGGATTTTAATTGTGGGTTGGTTTGGTTTTAATGTCATGAGCGCACAACGTTTAGAGGCTATTTCTGGACTAGTCGCCATTAACTCTCTTATGGCCATGGTGGGTGGAACCATTGCGGCAAATTTTGCGGGTAGAAATGACCCAGGCTTTTTACATAATGGTCCTTTGGCAGGTTTAGTCGCTATTTGTGCAGGTTCAGATGTGGTACATCCTTTGGGTGCTTTAGTCATTGGATCCATCGCAGGTATTATGTTTGTCAAACTGTTTACCTATACCCAAAATAAACTCAAAGTAGATGATGTCTTAGGTGTTTGGCCACTACATGGCATCTGTGGAACCTTCGGTGGTTTGGCAGTGGGTCTTTTTGGGCAATCTTGGTTGGGCGGCTTAGGTGGCGTTTCCATGATGTCTCAAATCATCGGTACCTTCCTCGCGATATCAATCGCACTTGCAGGTGGCTTTTTGGTTTACGGCGTACTTAAATACACCATAGGCATTCGTTTATCGCAAGAAGATGAATTCAATGGCGCAGATTTATCCATCCATAAAATCTCAGCAAATTCGGAAGATGCTATTTTTTAATGATGTTCTGAAATTTTAAAGCGGCGAATCAAAGTCGCTTTTTTTATGCTTGAATTAATCTCGATACAGAATATCAATAGCATGAGCAACCTAAGCTAGAATTTTGAAATAAATCAGCTTAAAAAATTCTTCACTCTGTCTTAAGGCGAAATTAAGTTTATGTTGCTGTAATAGCCAAAATAAAATCTATTGAACTTTTTTATGCATGACCAACAACGCATTATTCTCTATCAAGGCTGCTTTCTGATCGTCAGTTTTTGTGTGCTTTGGATTGGTTTTCCTATAGGGGGAACGCTTGATTTGATCTTAATCGATCCATGGATTAGCCCCTCAGGACAATTTATACTTCGCGATAACTGGTATTTGGCTGAACTTAGTCATCGTTATATTAAAAACTTCATTGTCTTGATCTATGTTAGCTTTTTAATCCTTTGGCTGGGTTCTTTTAAATTCAATACGTTGAAACCAAACCGTTGGCGATACGGTTATTTCTTTGGCATGGTGATTCTGTCCACCTCAATGATTGGCTTACTCAAATCACAATCTGCTCATGCCTGTCCTTGGAATATCACTATTCCGACACCACAAGGTTTTTTTTGGGATTTTTCTGCAACCAAGGGGCATTGTTTCCCCGGTGGACATGCCGCTACAGGTTTCGCAATGATGGCAGGTTATTTTGTGTTCCGAGACTCTAATCAAAAGCGTGCTTATTTTTATCTCATTTCTGCTGTGATTTTAGGTTTTGCCTTGGGTTGGGCACAAATGATGCGCGGGGCACATTTCCTGAGTCACAATTTATGGACCGCTTGGATTATTTGGCTCATCAACGTTGTTTTTTATATTTTTAATTATAAAAAATTCAGTTTAGATCCGAATAAAACCCCATAAATGCGAATCTGAATTTACTGCATAGGTAAGCTAATACGCACTTGTAATCCACTCAACGTCTCACTGCGTGTAAAAGAAATTTGACCACCTAAGCGTTCTACTGCTTTATCTACAATTGAAAGCCCCAGTCCACTTCCAATTTCTAAATGGTGATGGACACGATAAAAACGTTTGAGAATTTTCTCATACAGTTCTGGTGCAATGCCTGGTCCATTGTCTTCGACTAGCAAAACTGCCACTCCCTCTTGCTCAAAGACAGAGACATTGATCATGCCCTGCTTAGGGGTGTATTTAATCGCATTATCAATCAAATTAAAAAGAATGGAATGTACCGCCGATTCTGGACAAAGCAAAAAGATTTCCTCTTGACGCTCCATACCCAAATCAATTTCTTTCTGCATCGCCAAGTGAATCAGTTGTTCTACGCAATTGAGCGCGACATGATGCAGCGAACAGGGCTGTTTTGTTTCTAATTCCAAAATAGAGGCATCTTGTTTTGCCAAACTGAGTAACTGACTGACCAAATGCTGAATCCGAATTAAACCCTTACTCAAATTTTGTAAATCTTGTGCTTCTGGAAATTGTTTTAATAAAATTTGCATTTGTAAATTTAAAGCGGTAATGGGCGTGCGCAGTTCATGTGCTGCATCTGCGATAAACTGTCGCTGTTCTTGTTGTGCATTTAAAATACGTTCAAACAGAAAATTCATTTCCCGAATCGTCGGTGCAATTTCCACAGGATAATGACTGATTTGAATTGGGCTTAACTCATGTGAGTCACGCTGGACCAATTCAGTTTTAAAATCATCGAGTGGTTGTAAACTACGACCAATAATCCAACTTAATCCCCAAATCACAAAAGGCATGAACAGCAGATAAGGAATAAACATGCTGCCTGCCAGCTCCAAAGCCAAATGCTGACGCGTGCTTTGCTGCTGACTGATCTGAACCTGATAATCTTTTAAAGGTAGAATGTAGGTATGCCAAACACCATTTGCAGTTTTATGGGTATAAAAACCAGCTTTTTGTACAGGATGCACCAATAAATTTAAATGATGCTGGCTATGGTCTTCTTCATGATACGACCAAACATCGACAAACAAATCTTCTTCATGATAATGCCGCATTTGGTCAAACTGACTTTTTACTGGTTCTGGGTCATGTAAAGCAATACGTTCTGCCAAATTTTTCATTTGAGCATCTAAAACTTCATTAATTTCTTCTAGCGCAATCCGATAAGCAGAAAAAACCAATAGACAGCCCAAAGCAATACTAAAAATAGAAATATAAATAATCAGGCGTTTTTTTAATGAATATTGTGTCTGCACCAATCACTTGTCCTATTGTTGTCCAAGACGATAACCTAATCCGCGAATTGTACGAATAAAATCTTTCCCCAGTTTAGCGCGTAAATGATGGATATAAACTTCAATGGTATTGCTGTTAATTTCACTGTCTAGGTCATATAACTTATCTTCTAAATTGGCTTTAGAAAAAATCTTGTTGGGATGGCTGACTAAAGGTGTCAAAATTGCCCATTCTCGATTAGATAAATCTAAGTACTGTCCTTTGAACTGAGCAATATGCTGCTCTACATCTAAGGTCAAGTCCGCATAGTGTAAAATTTTTGCGCTCTCTTGCAGAATCACGTCACTGCCACTACGACGTAATAATGCATGAATCCGTGCGACCAGTTCATCAAACTCATAAGGTTTAATTAAATAATCATCAGCGCCCTGATTTAATCCCTCGACCCTATTTTGCAGTTGATCACGCGCAGAAATAATCAGCACAGGTAAAGTTGCTGATTGCAACCGAATTTTCTTTAATACTTGCATCCCATCCATCAGCGGCAAGCCTAAATCGAGCAACACGATATCAAATTTTTCTTCAGCCAGTTTTTTTAAGCCATCAATTCCATTATTGACCCATTGCACGTCAAATTGTTGATATTTCAGTAGTGTCATGCTGGATTCAGCAATCATAAAATCATCTTCAATCATTAATATTTTAGTCATGCTTTAAACTCACACTTTTTCTTGGGTTTCACATTGTTGCAACATATCATTTTGTTTATGAATGACTTGGGTTTTTATATCTAACAAACTAAGCAAACTGGGGAACATATTATCTTGGCTCAATTCTTTGCTTTTTTGTTGGGCTAAGCAAGTGATTTGTGCAGCATTGTGTTTGCGCCAATCATTTGAAAACCACATCAGCATGGGAATATGTGTTTGCTGACTCGGCGCAATCGCATAGGGTGCACCGTGCAAATACATACCACTTTCCCCTGTCGATTCACCATGATCAGACAAATACCAAAAGCCTGTTTGATAATGCGTATGAGTTTTTAATTCTTGAATGAGTGAACTTAATACATGGTCGGTATACACAATTGTATTGTCATAACTATTTAATAACTCTGTACGGCTACAACCTTGAATCGCATTACTATCACAACTCGGTTTAAAAGGTTGGAATGCCACGGTTGAGCGTTGATAGTAAGCTGGCCCATGACTGCCCATTTGATGTAATACAATGAGACGTGGCGTTGTATCTGTAATCGCAAGCCCTGCAAGATAGGCTTTTAAGCTGTCGATTAAAATTTCATCCTGACATTCACCTGCTTTTGTACACCATTTATCCTGAATAGCCTGTGGAATTTGATATTGTTCCACTCGATTACACGTTCCCTTACAACCTGAATTATTATCAATCCAAGTGACTTTATAGCCTGCACGCTGTGCAATATCGAGCAATCCTTCGCGATGACTTGCAAGTTGTTCATCATAGTCTTTACGCGTCATGCCAGAAAACATGCAAGGCACTGAAACTGCTGTGGCTGTTCCACATGAACTGACCTGATTAAAATTGATAATATTAAGTTTTGATAATTCAGGATTGGTATTTTTAGCATAACCGTTTAAAGAAAAACTTTCAGCACGGGCCGTTTCTCCTACCACCAAAACCATCAATTTCGGTTTATTCGGTGCTGCGACTTGTTGAATTAAATGTGCATCCTCACCATACACAATTAAAGGTAAATTTTGCTTTGGGGTTTTATTTTTATAATATGACGTGAAAGAAGAAATCATATTTTGCGGTGAAATCATGCTTTTTAAATCATGATGTTCACGAAATATTGCAGCAAAATCGACATAAAATACAAACAACAGTCCAGCCACAATAGCCAAAGAGAGTACCGAAGTCAGTATTTTTTTCCACATTTGGCGAATCACAGGCTCTGACTTAATTTTAACCATTAAAGTCGCAATAATTGGCAATAATGTGATGACGAGTGTCCACCCGACCAAACGCCATGACCAAGTATCACGTGCCTCGGCCAGATCTGTTTGCATCAAATTTTGAATTTGATCTGGCGTAATCAGCACGCCCAAAGAATTGACTGCATAAGCCGCAAAGCCACCAATAAATAGCAAGACAATCGCAATCGGTTTCGCTGTCCAGTTCCAATTTAATAGCTGAAAAATAAAATAGTACGCCGCGATGATAACCACTACGGTTGCAGCTAAAAATAAATAGGCTTTCATGCCTTGATAAGGTGTGAGGTGATGAATCTGTTGAAAAAAACTCAAATTCAAAACTACGCCCAGCCAAATGGCCAGCACTAAATTAAATTGGTTTAACGAAATCGGATGAATTTTATTCCGAAATTGGAGGATTGCATCGAGCATTATTTTATCGCTAATCTTTTATACTGATGCTGCAATGTAAAATTTTAAACTTAAAACTCACTTAAATAAAAAAAGCGATGTCACCATCGCTTTTAAATCAATGTTGAACAGGCTTGTATTAGAATTTAAATTCTAAACCTGTTCCTGCTACAGGTTGCTTGGTTTCTGCATTCCCCCGTTCTAAGGTTAAATAACCTGCATAACCATAGGCTTTCACTTGTTTCGTGAAGGCATAATCTAAACCTGCAAAAATTTGTTTGGCTTCTAGATCAGCTGATCCATTGATAAAACTGGTGGTATTTTGGCTATATTGTCCTTTTAGCGTCCACGCTTTAGCTGTGACAATATTATACTCAGCGCCCACTAACCAGCCTTGCGCATCATCAATAAATTCTGAACCCACTGCATTGCCTTCGGCATCCTGTACTTCTGAGGTTTGATACAACGCTTTAAGTGCTACACCATTGGCTAAATTCGCTCGACCAATTGCACGAATTGTATTGGCTGCTGCAAACAATGAACCGCCTGTGACTTCTGGCTCAGAAGCATTCACAAAACCTCGCCCAACAAAGTTGCTTGGAATGGCTTTGTCATAAGCCAGACCTGCGACAAAAACAGGGCTGTCGTATACCACGGAGGCTGACCATGCATCCCCTAAACCCCGACCCGCAGTTTTAACCACACCATTGTCTGCTTTAATGGCACTGCCTTCACCTGTCGCCAACAAAGCGTTCACTTTAATTGCACCTGTAGGCACTAAAATAGCAGGTGACTCATAAACCAAAACATTTGCAGGTCGGTTTTCACCAGTAAAAATTCCTGCAATATCGGCTTTGTTTGCAACATAATTATTAAAAGTATCAACCGAACTCGACAACTGTTTTAATGGTGTGTCATGTGAACCGACTTTTAGAGTCCCCAACTTGGTATCTTTCAAACCCACAAAACGGTTGCGTTTCGCCCAATCACTGCCTTCCCCATCTGCATTAAATGCCCACTCAATGCTATAAATCGCATTAAGTCGATCTGTGAGCTTTTCTTCTCCTTTCACCCCAATAAAAGAACTATTAGAACTGATTTCCCAGACATCACGGTCAGACTGCGTTGCATTGTCTTCTGGCAGATAATCCAGAGTGGCATCAATTTCCCCATAAAGCGTCGGTGCAGCAAAAGTTGACCCTGCCCATACGCTTAAAAAAAGCGCTGTTACAATTTTGGTTTTCATTTATAAATATCCCCGAAGTAAACCTGTAGCAGATGTTACTGTTTGGAAATATTTTAAAAAATGATTTAATTTTTATGTGCTTATCTTTTTTTATGTTTAGGTTTTAAATCTATATTGAATTGAATTAATCAGCTTTGGACGAGTGATCCATGATGCTCTGCCATTTAAAGATTGGAATTAAACACAGCACAGCAATTAAAGTGATGATACCCAAATATTGAGCATAGCCTAAAATATCCCCCATTATTCCACTCAAACTATATAAACCACCGCTTACCGTAGCCAATAATGCTACCTGAAAAGTGAAATCAGTGCCTGCCCATGCTCTGCGGCTATATTGCATAATTAAAGTCAACATCACCACCAACAGCATGGCAGAAATCATGTCTTCAAAGGCATTTATACTATAGATAACCCAAGGTTGGATGGACTGCCCTGATTCATATTGTTGTGCCAGCCATGTGTAGGCCATCAAGCTCAAAATTTTTAACAGCGAAAAGCTTAAAAGCATATTGCCACGTGAAAAATACTTCAAACACAAACCTGCAAGTCCTGCACCCAGCAAAGCTGCAAGTGCTCCCAAAATACTGATATAAATTCCAATTTGTGCAAAGCTGAGACCCACATCGATCATGAAAGGTTTCAATAAAGGGCCAGCTAAACCATCTGCAACTTTAAAGCTGATTAAAACCATTAACCATGAAGCCAGATGTGGCGTCTGATAAAAATAGGCTAAATAATCTTTGACCTTGTGCCAACTAAATAACTCTTGATCAGAAGGGTTTTGAGTATTTGGGGGTTGGCTAGGTTCTTTAAAATATAAAATGGGCAAGGTATTCAAGAAAACCAGCCCAGCTAAAACCAAAAATGTGATTTGCCAATCAAAGCGATCTAATGCCCACAACACAGCACCACCACCCACAATAAAACCTAAACGTGAACCCACCACCTGAAAGGTATTGCCCCAATGTTGTTGCTGATTTTTAAGAATACTGACCGCTAAACCATCCGTGGCAATATCTTGGGTTGCACCGACCAGATTCATACTGAGTAAAACAATAAAAAATACCCATAAATATTCAGGTTGGTTTAAAGCCTGTATCGGCAAAAAAGATAAAACAACCAAAGTCAGCATACTTAAAAATTGAGTCGGAATAATCCAGCTTCGATAATGCCCCAAAGCTGAATATCCAAAACGGTCGACCCAAGGTGCCCAAAAAATTTTAATTGACCACGGCAACATCAGTAAGCCAAAGCCACCAATATGAGCCAATGACACCCCCTGCGCTCTTAAAATCACAGGTAAAGCATGGGTCATAAAACCTACAGGTAAGCCTTGCGCCCAATAAAGCGAAAACAATAAAAAATAGAGATTACGTATTTTTGTCATCAGCTACCTTGAAGGTCAAAACAACATTGGCGATTATGCTCATGCACACTCAATTGCAACCTATCTTTTGCCAATGCATCTTATTTTACTAAAGCTTAACATATTTAAAATGCAGTCTATTCTTGGTAATTTTATGGATAACTGAGCATGAATAAAAATTTTCCGATCTTGCCAAAACAGGTGCCGAGTCGTGGTCATTGCTTCAGCCAAATGCTTTTTAAGCATATTTTTCTGGCTCAAGGCTGGCGCTTTGAAGGTCAACTTCCCGACTTGCCCAAAGCTGTCGCTATCATTTCTCCGCATACTTCCAATCTTGATGCGTGGTATGGCTTTACAGCACTGTTGGGTGTTGGCCTTAAAATGACCATTTTTGGCAAACATACACTGTTTAAGACACCATTAAAACCATTACTAGAATGGATTGGGGTCATTCCAGTGCAACGCAATCAAAAACAGGGTTTAACACTGCAAATCATTCATTTTATTGATACGCAGGATCAGATTTGGATAGGCATGGCGCCTGAAGGTACACGCAAGCATGCGCAAAACATTAAAAGTGGTTTTTATCAAATTGCTTTAGGCGCTCATATTCCCATTGTGATGTTCTCTTTTGATTACGATGATAAAACAATTCATTGCTTAGGCGTATTTCATCCGACGGGGCAGTACGAACACGACTTAGATTATATTTTAAATCGCTATATTGGAAAATTTTCTCCCAAAAATCCTGACTGGTTAGCAGAACCGTTACAAAAGCGTCTGAAATAAGACTGGTCATCACTCTCATAATCTGCTGTCATGTGCGCAACTTTTTTTGTCTATTTAATCTTCAATTCTCATATGAAACTTGCACGATATTGTTTAATCGGCCTACTTGGTTTAGGTCTTATTGGCTGTGATAAAGCCACTAAAACACCGACCCAAATCACCACCATCAAAGCACGTGAACCTATCATTGCAATTGCTTTGGGTGGCGGTGGCGCTAAAGGTTTTGCACATATTGGAGTGCTCAAAGTTCTAGAATCGCATGGTATTAAACCCAAAATTGTGACCGGTACCAGTGCTGGTAGTTTTGTCGGTAGTATTTATGCCAGCGGTAAATCACCTTTTCAACTTCAACAAATTGCGCTGACTTTAAAAGAGTCTGACATTCGTGATTTAACCTTGAACAGTCAAGGCTTTGTGCAAGGTCAAAAACTGCAAAATTATGTCAACGCACATGTGGCAAATAAACCCATTGAAAAATTTCCCATTCGTTTTGCTGCAGTCGCTACCCGTTTAGACAATGGTCGAAAAGCTGAATTTATAAAGGGCAATGCAGGACAAGCAGTACGTGCTTCATGCAGTATTCCTAATGTTTTTGTACCAGCGCTGATTGGTGGAACAAAATATGTCGATGGTGGATTAGTTAGCCCTATTCCAGTCAAAACAGCCAAAGCCATGGGGGCGGATATTGTCATTGCCGTGGATATTTCTGCACGACCTGTTGGGGATAAACCACTCAACATGTGGGGCTTACTCGATCAAACCATTAATATTATGGGACAACAAAGTATTAACGAAGAGCTTGGACAAGCAACGATTGTGATTCAACCTAAAGTGGGGCATTTAGGAACCTTAGATTTAAAAGCCAGTAATCAATCTATTTTAGAAGGCGAAAAAGCAGCTCAACTCAAAATTCGCGCCATCGAAAAAATCATTACTGATTTTAAAAAGTCTCCTGCGGCGTTCAAACCTGCACCCAAAGCGAAAATCTAAAAATTATGCTTTTTTAATATTCAAAGACTTATATATCTGCTAAATTGATATAGACATTTTTTGATCTATATCAATTTTTTTACAATACACGAGTAGATGTATGGAATTTGCTTTCGAACCTTGGCATTGGTTTGTATTGGGTATTTTACTGATTCTCTCAGAATTGGTACTGCCCGCTTTTGCCGCACTGTGGTTTGGCATCGCAGCCATCATGGTGGGTATTTTATTTTGGCTGTTTCCAATGATGGGGTTTACCACCCAAATAGTCACTTGGATTATTTTATCGATTTTGTGCACGTTACTGTGGTTTAAATTTATTAAGCCACTTTCAACCGACAAAACCAAAGCAGGTTTATCGCGCGAGGCCACCATCGGTCAAGTCGGGATGGTCATTAAAATTCATCTGGAACATGACCTAACCACGGTACGTTTTCCGATGCCTGTTTTAGGCTCAGATGAGTGGAATTGTCGTAGCTTAGAGCCTGTTCGTGTTGGAGATCGTGTACGCGTAATCGATATTTTAGGCAATGAGCTTGTGGTTAAACCACATAATTCAAATAACGAAAATTTATAAAGCGAGGAAAGAGTATGTCTGGTGGTTTTATTATTGTTTTAGCCTTGTTGGCTTTTGCTGGCGTGACCATTTTCAAAGGGGTTCGTATTGTTCCGCAAGGATACAAATGGATTGTTCAACGCTTGGGTAAATACCATACCACCCTTACACCGGGTCTAAACTTTGTCATCCCTTATGTCGATGAAGTGGCTTATAAAGTCACTACGAAAGATATTGTAATGGATATTCCATCTCAGGAAGTGATTACTCGTGATAACGCTGTTTTACTGATGAATGCCATGGCATATATCAATATCACGACGCCAGAAAAAGCAGTCTATGGTATTGAAAATTATACATGGGCGATTCAAAATTTGGTTCAAACTTCATTGCGTTCAATTGTCGGTGAAATGGATTTAGATGATGCTTTGTCTTCACGTGATCATATTAAAGCCAAACTAAAAGCAGCTATTTCTGATGATATTTCTGATTGGGGTATTACCTTAAAAACAGTAGAAATCCAAGATATTCAACCCTCTAGTACCATGCAATCTGCCATGGAAGCACAAGCTGCCGCTGAGCGTCAGCGTCGTGCCACAGTTACCCGTGCAGATGGTGAAAAACAAGCCGCTATTTTAGAAGCAGATGGTCGTTTAGAAGCGTCACGTCGTGATGCTGAAGCTCAAGTGGTTTTGGCAGAATCATCACAACGTGCCATTGAAATGATTACTTCTGCGGTCGGTGATAAAGAAGTTCCTGTTGCGTACTTGCTCGGTGAGCAATATGTGAAAGCCATGCAAGAAATGGCCAAATCCAATAATGCTAAAACGGTGGTATTACCTGCCGACATCATGAATACCATTCGTGGTGTGATGGGTCGTAATCCATAATACTTCTAAATTATTGGTACTCAATAGACAGCTTTTGCTGTCTATTGTTATTTGAAATACGAAAAACTCTGCAATCCTTGCGAAATTATGCTTAAATTTCGCGTTATTTTTTTGAAATTATAGGTGCCAGTTTTTAAGCCCTATATTTCGATCTACTGTCCACCGTGTAAATGGATACTGTATGAGCTCCCTAGATCCGACCTTAATTACCTTTCTTTTTTATATCGTCGCCATGATTGTCATTGGTTTAATGGCCTATCGTGCGACCGCCAATTTCTCTGATTATATTTTGGGAGGTCGGCGCTTAGGTAGTTTTGTCACAGCGCTCTCTGCCGGTGCTTCAGATATGAGTGGCTGGTTGCTTATGGGGCTTCCAGGCGCAATCTATCTTTCAGGTCTATCTGAAATGTGGATTGCTATTGGCCTCATTATTGGGGCATGGCTAAACTGGTTATTGGTCGCTGGACGTTTGCGGGTACATACTGAAGTGCAACACAATGCTCTGACCTTACCCGATTATTTTTCCAATCGTTTTAATGATCAAAAGAAAATATTACGTATCGCATCTGCTTTTATCATCCTCATTTTCTTTGCAATTTATTGTGCTTCAGGCATGGTTGCAGGCGCACGTTTATTTGAAAGCATGTTTGATATGTCATACAGCACTGCTCTTTGGGTCAGTGCGATTGCGACCATTAGTTATGTTTTTATTGGCGGTTTTTTGGCAGTCAGTTGGACAGATACCATTCAAGCAGGTCTGATGATTTTTGCTTTGTTGCTCACGCCTGTGGTGGTGGTGTTAAGCTTTGCAGATATCAATCAATTGACCTTAGCGCTTGAGGCAGCTCGTCCGCAAGCAACAGATGTCATAGGCGATTTAAGTGTGGTTGCGATTATTTCATTATTGGCTTGGGGCTTAGGCTATTTTGGTCAACCGCATATTTTGGTTCGCTTTATGGCAGCAGATTCGGTTAAATCAATCCCAAATGCACGTCGTATTGGCATGACTTGGATGATTCTTTGCTTGGGTGGAGCTGTTGCTGCAGGTTTCTTTGGAATTGCCTATTTCCAACAGCATCCAGAGCTCGCCAGTGTGGTCAATGCCAACCCTGAAACAGTGTTTATGGAACTGACTAAAATCCTATTTAATCCATGGATTGCAGGGATTGTATTGGCGGCCATTTTAGCTGCTGTCATGAGTACGTTAAGCTGTCAACTTTTGGTCTGTTCAAGTACCTTAACCGAAGATTTTTATAAATCATTTTTACGCAAAAATGCTTCACAAAAAGAATTGGTCTGGATTGGTCGTTTAATGGTGTTACTCATCGCCATGCTTGCAATTTGGATGGCCGGTAATCCTGAATCGAAAGTATTGGGCTTGGTTTCATACGCTTGGGCAGGTTTTGGTGCAGCATTTGGTCCATTGATTATTTTGTCTTTATTTTGGCGCCGCATGACCTTAAATGGCGCACTTGCAGGGATGATTGTGGGGGCGATTATGGTGATTGTTTGGAAAAATTTCTTTAGTGCAACGGAGTTGTATGAAATTGTGCCAGGCTTCATTTGTTCGCTTATTGCCATTGTTGTAGTGAGCCTATTGGGTAAAGTACCATCTGAGGAGATCACAACGCGTTTCGACGAAGGTGATCGCTTATACAAAGATGCTCAATAGCTTGATCTTAGAATAAGCGCATAAAAAGAGGACTTAATGTCCTCTTTTTTTCATTCTTTAGTTTGGTATTTGCATGCTTTTTAGCTTTTACGCGCCAGTAAAAACTGAGTAATCTGACTCAGCTGCTGCGCTTGATCATTGAAAGATGACAAAGCAGCCATGGCTTGATGATGCAACTCTTGCGCATACACTCTGGCTTGCTCTAATCCCATTAATGCAGGATAAGTAGATTTTTCCACTTGTTGATCTTTCCCTGCCGTTTTGCCCAAGACAGCTGTATCTGAAATAATATCTAGAATGTCATCTTGAACCTGAAATGCCAAACCAATAGTTTGCGCATATTCTCTCAGTTTCGGAATCGCGGGATCGGTTCCTTTAAATACTGTAACCGCTGCCATCATGACTGCCGCAGAAATAAGTGCACCCGTCTTATTCTGATGAATATTTTCTAAAGCTTGTCGATCTATCTGTTTGCCTTCTGCCTGTAAATCTAACACTTGACCACAGACCATTTTTGAACTGGCCGTTGCCAAAATTTGCATCTGTTTGAGAACAATCGATGGATCAACCATAGGGCCTTGATCAAACAAACGACTGCCTAATATTTCAAAAGCCATTGACTGTAAAATATCACCCGCCAACAAGGCAGTGTCTTCACCAAAAGCCACATGACAAGTCGGTTGACCACGACGCAGCAAATCATTATCCATACACGGTAGATCATCATGTGCAAGCGAATAGCAATGAATCATTTCAATTGCAACTGCCGCACGGCGTACTGCGGCAAAATTCGGATTTTGCTGGATTGCAGCCGTGGCATAACATAGTGCTGGACGTACACGCTTACCGCCTAACATCACTGTATGATGTACCGCACTTTTCAGTGGTTCTGGAATAGAAAATGCCTCTAATGCCGTCAATAAATCCTGTTGAATACGTTGCTGTGCTTCAGTTAATACATGAGCAGGTAGGTCAGTTAAAGATGACACATTCGCCTCGAACATTTTACTTGGTGATTAGAGATATAAACCAACAGAAATACTGCTCAATGAGCTGAATTTCATCTGCATTATTCTGCTGGTGACTAACAGAGAACTTATGACTCATGATACTGGTTTCTTACAAAATTCTCTATCACGTTTATGCGTTCAGACTTTCTTCAGGAATGCGTACCCAACCTTCCATCAACACACGTGCGCTACGACTCATGACTGCTTTTTTAACTTGCCATTGTCCACTTTCTTGAACCGCTTGTGCACCAACACGTAATGTACCTGAAGGATGGCCGAAACGTACCGCTTCACGGACTCCCCCACCCGCGGCTAAATTTACCAGTGTACCTGGAATAGCTGCAGCTGTACCAATCGCCACTGCAGCTGTACCCATCATGGCATGATGCAGTTTGCCCATTGAGAGAGCACGAACCAGCAAATCGACATCTTCAGTTTGAATTTGCTTACCACTTGAAGAAATGTAGGCTTTTGGTTTTGCTACAAAAGCGATTTTTGGCGTGTGTTGGCGTTTCTCGGCTTCGGAAATATCTTCGATTAAACCCATCTGTTTTGCACCATACGCACGAATGGTTTCAAAACGTGCCAATGCTTCAGCATTTCCATTAATCACATCTTGCAATTCTGTTCCAGCATAGCCAATTTCTTCCGCATTCAGAAAAATAGTCGGAATGCCCGCATTAATAAAAGTGGCTTGGAAAGTGCCAATATTGGGCACATTAAAAGTATCGACTACATTTCCGGTGGGGAACATGGCACTGCCATCTTCGCCATCATCGGCTGGATCAAGGAATTCAATTTGAACTTCTGCTGCGGGAAAAGTTACACCATCAAGTTCAAAGTCACCTGTTTCCTGTACCTGCCCGTGACTCATCGGAACATGCGCAATAATTGTTTTTTGAATATTGGCTTGCCAGATTCGGACTGTACATAACCCATTTTCAGGAATGCGCTCTGCATTGACCAAGCCATTTGAAATCGCAAATGCCCCAACCGCCGCAGTTAAGTTGCCACAATTTCCACTCCAGTCTACAAAAGCACGATCAATCGCCACCTGACCAAATAAATAATCTACATCATGATTGGGCTGTGAACTTTTAGCTAAGATCACTGTTTTACTGGTACTTGAACTTGCTCCACCCATGCCATCAATTTGTTTACCGTAGGGATCTGGACTACCAATCACACGCAATAACAATTGATCTCGAATAGCTCCGGCCTGTTGTGCGGCAGATGGTAAATCATCCAGTTTAAAGAACACACCTTTACTGGTTCCACCGCGCATATACGTTGCTGGAATTTTAATTTGTGGAGCAAAACTCATTTTATTGATCCTTCCTGCTTATCATTGTTTTAAACAACATCGGCTGAATGTTGGCTTCATTGATCATACTGTTTTTTGAGTCAAAACATTCACTTCACGACTTAAGTATAAAAAAAATCGCTCACTCAGGCGCAGAAAAAAGTCTTTATAACTTACAAGTCAGATGATCAATAAAATTAATCTATTGATTCAACTGTTAATTCTATCAAATTATATACTGCTAAGGTGTAGTTCATCATTTACATCGCAGGGTTGTACTAGGCTAATACAAATCAATCTATTACAATCATCGACTTATCCATTGTCGGGCTGAGTACTTTGAACAACGAGTCGTCTACACTTCAGCGTGGCTTAAAGAACCGTCATATCCAACTCATCGCCATGGGCGGCGCAATTGGTACAGGCTTATTCTTAGGTTCCGCACAGGTGATTCAATCTGCAGGTCCTTCCATCATTTTGGGTTATGCCATTGGTGGTTTGATTGCATTTTTAATCATGCGTCAACTGGGTGAAATGATTGTACATGAGCCTGTTGCAGGATCATTCAGTCATTTTGCTTTTAAATATTGGGGAAAATTTCCAGGCTTTTTAGCAGGTTGGAATTATTGGATTTTATATATTTTAGTGGCAATGACCGAGCTGACAGCCGTCGCTAAATATATTAACTATTGGTGGCCGCATATTCCTGCATGGGCGTCAGTTTTTTTCTTTTTCGTTGTGATTACTTTGGTCAATCTTGGCAATGTGAAATTTTACGGAGAATCAGAGTTCTGGCTTTCCATTATTAAAGTCACGGCAATTGTTTCTATGATTGTGTTCGGTTTGTATTTATTGCTTACCGCTGATGCCAACTCAACCTCTTCATTTAGTAATCTTTGGGCACATGGTGGATTCTTCCCGAATGGCTTTGAAGGTTTATTTTATATGCTGGCCTTCCTGATGTTCGCATTTGGGGGAATTGAGCTGATTGGGATGGCTGCAGCAGAGGCCAAAGATCCTGAAAAAACTATTCCGAAAGCGATTAACCAAGTGGTGTTTCGTATTTTGCTGTTTTATATCGGATCACTGACCATTCTTTTGGCATTGGTTCCGTGGAATCAGCTTGATTTGGGTGGTTTAGATAAAAGTCCATTTGTGATGATTTTTAGTCAACTCGGTATTGGCTGGGCAGCACATTTATTGAATTTTATTATTTTAACTGCGGCCTTATCTGTTTATAACAGTGGTATGTATGCCAATAGCCGTATGCTTTTTGGCTTGGCGCAACAAGGCAATGCACCCAAAGTATTTACACAGGTAAATAAACAAGGTGTACCAATTCCAGCAGTTTTATTCTCGGCTTTATTAATTTTTGGTTGTGTCCTATTAAACTATTTTGTTCCAGAAGATGCTTTAAGCCATTTGATGTATGTGGTGGTGGGTGCATTGGTACTGAACTGGGCCATGATTACCTTGACACATTTGAAATTTAGACAAGCGATTAAACAAGCGGCGATTCAAACCAAGTTCCCTGCACTTTGGGCACCAATCAGTAATTATGTAGTGCTGATTTTTATTGCAACCGTACTTTATATTATGTGGATGCAAGGCTTTAAAGAGTCAGTACTGATGATTCCAATCTGGATTGTCGTGATGTTAGGCTTATTTAAAATAATGAAGTTGAATAAATCTTAAGCAAAACGATAAAGATCTGTCTTTTAAAAAGTTATTGTTTCGACAATAACTTTTTTTTTATGTGTATTTACGCTAAATTAGCTGCGCATGGTGCCCTTAGCTTAACTGGATAGAGCAGTTGCCTCCTAAGTGACCGACGCGGGTTCGACTCCCGCAGGGCGCACCATTTTATGGTTTATTTTCAACTTTCCCAATCCATACAGGTATAAAATAACCAATAAAATCATTGGTTTGATAAAAATACCGTCTATTCCAGTCTAAAAATTACTTTTAGAATCTATATTTTTTTGCGGTAATTTTTACGGTAAGATGTATTACCGCAAAAAACTCTACCGTAAAAATGCCAAAAATCGTTATACCTCTTACAGATACAAAGATTAAAACAACTAAAGCTAATCCGGATCAAATACAAAAATTAGCTGATGGTAACGGTCTTTTTCTAACCATTTCTAAAACAGGTGACAAAACTTGGAGATTTGATTACTCACGTCCCTATACCAAGAAAAGGAACTCATTAAGCTTTGGTTCCTACCCTAATGTGACCTTAGCTCAAGCACGAATCAAACGAGAAGAAGCTCGCACACTACTTGCTCAAAATATCGATCCACATATAGAGAAGAAAAGAATTGAGAATGAGATATTTAATGCAAATAAGAATATTTTCAGTGAACTCACTAAGGAATGGATGAGTAAACAAGAGTTTGCAGAATCTACGCTTAGAGGTCAGCAAAGCTTGTTAGAAGTCATTAATCAACATATTGGTCTAATTCCTGTTCATGAAATTAAACCAACAGATATACTTAAAGTTTGTCAGATTTATGAAAAAGAAGAAAAACTAGAGACAGCCAAAAAAGTTAAAGTTAAATGTGGTCAGATATTACGTTATGCAGTTTCTATTGGACTCTGTGAACGTGATGTCACTCAAGACTTAAGAGGCGCTTTAAAAACACCTAAAGTAACGCATATGGCGGCTTTGGTAGAACCCAAAGACTTTGCCCAACTGCTACAGGATATCGATTACTATCAAGGTTCTGCAATCACTCGCTATGCCCTGCGTATTGCACCACTGGTTTTTGTTCGCCCCGGAGAGCTCAGACATGCCCAGTGGAAGGATATTGACCTCGAACAAGGTTTATGGAGCTATACACCGCCAAAGACAAAATCTAAAACAGGTGTCCAGCATATTGTCCCGCTGTCAACTCAAGTCATTCATTTATTATCTGAACTGGCTCAAATTACGCGATATAAAAGTGAATATGTTTTTCCGGCAACCACATCAAACTTAAAACCGATGTCTGAAAACACCATTAACCAAGCTTTACGCCGCTTAGGCTATACAAGTGAACAAGCGTGCGGTCACGGTTTCCGAGCATCCGCACGTACAATTTTAGAAGAGGTTTTGGACTTTCCAATTGAACTGATTGAGCAACAACTCGCCCATCAGGTAAAGGACATGCATGGTCGAGCTTATAACAGAACCAAGCATTTAGAAAAGAGAAAAATAATGATGCAGAAATGGGCAGATTACTGTGAGCAAATTAAAAAGGATGTGCATGATTGATTGTTTTCGTAAATTTATAATCTACATAGTTTAAGAACTTCGATTCAGTTATTATCGTTTTTTATCTCATAATCTTTCAGAGTATCTATCGTGTTTGAGACTATCGATTCATTAAAAAATAAACTTGATGCTCAACGTCCTCTACCACCTTCTGTCGTTAAAAATTTACAAGAAGATTTGATTCTGCGTTGGACATACCACTCCAATGCGATTGAAGGCAATACACTTACTCTACTCGAAACAAAAGTTGTTCTTGAAGGGATTACTGTGGGTGGAAAAGCACTTCGAGAGCACTTTGAAGCGATTAATCACCGTAATGCGATTTACTACGTTGAAGATATCATCAAAAAAGAAGAGCCTTTTTCTGAATGGCAAATTCGTAACATTCATCAATTGATTTTAAAAAATATCGATGATGACAATGCCGGTCGATACCGTCAGCAAAATGTACTTATTTCAGGTGCTACTAACACGCCGCCCGATTACACTTTACTGAATGACAAGATGGCTCACTTCGTAGATTGGTATAATTCAGAATCTAGCCAATTACATCCTATTGAACGAGCAGCAAAAGTGCATGCAGACTTCGTAGGCATACATCCTTTTATTGATGGTAATGGTCGCACCTCTCGCCTACTCATGAATTTAGAGTTAATGAAAGCTGGCTATCCACCTTGTGTGATTACAGTTGAGAATCGTCTTGCCTACTATGAAGCTTTGGATCAATGGATGGCCTTTGGAAAGACTGAAGCATTTAATCAATTGGTTGCTGATGCTGTATTGGAAGGATTTAAGCCTTATATAGTCGTTTTAGGAATTTAAAATACTTGATGTTATATTACCATTAAAAAAATACCCCTACTATATTGACTAAGAAACTCCAATCCTTGCCACAATAATCGATATACATTCCCTCTAAAGCTAAACCCACATTAACTTTGGAAATGAATGGATTCGGGAAGCCATTCATCTAGGTTCAAGCAAATGTTAACTCTGAAATATTGTGCTACATCACCCTCATTATAAAAATGATCTGATGACTCATTATTTTATACAACCTCTTCACACAATAAACGTCCTTCATCACTATTAGCTACTCTACTTGTAGGCATTAACCAACAACGACTATCATCACGACTAATGGCGACATAATGTTGTTTGGATTTTTCTAATAAATGGGGTTCTTGAATCAACCTTTTTTTCCAATTCGGCAAATTTTTGTTTCCCTTTCCACATTTCATTAAGTTGACAAAAACAACTAAGCATGCGAAAAGACATTTTTGGTTAAACGATGTTTGCACATGCCACGGATTGTTACCGTCCCACTCAGCTTAGAACAGCGTGCACAACTAATTCTCCTGACCAAGCATGCAGCACATTGGCGTGAAAGACAACGTGCCCAAACCATTCTCTGGCTTTCCGAAGGAAAAACTGTTGCCGAAGTTGCTGCGTTACAAGAGCGTATCCCGGAAACCATAAGGCTACAACGCCGACATTGGGAGCTACATCAGTTTGAATCGATTCAAGAAGGTCATCGCTCAGGCCGTCCCAATACTTTGACCTCAAACTATCAGGCTCAAATCTTAGAGTGGGTCAACACAAGCCCACTCAATGCAGAACAGATCCGAGTCAAACTGCATGAAAAACACGGTGTGTCCGTGTCTGTTGAAACTCTTCGCAAGTTTTTGCGAGATTCAGGTATGGTCTTCAAACGCACCCGTCACAGCTTGAAAAAAAAGAGACCCGATCGCATTTGGACAAGCGCAACAGCAGATTGAAGCATTACGTGAGCAAGCGGCACGTGGTGAAATTGTATTGGGCTATGTCGACGAAACAGGGTTTTCGGCTACGCCTGACAACCGTTATGCATGGACAAAGATAGGCGATGTTCATGCGGTTGATGCTGTAAGACTAAAGCGAGTTAATGTGATGGGTTGTCTCCTGTCAACGGGTCATCTGATCACCAGTTGCCTACAGGAATCCGTTAACAGTCGCTGGTTTTATGCCTATTTGATGGGTGTAGCAGCACAGGTGAAACGCAGCTATCAAGTTCCTTTGCTGTTGATTGTTGACAATGCCTCGATTCATCGCAGCAAACAGATGGTAGATTGGCGCAAGCTTCTTGTACAAGAGTATTCAACGACTTTGTATTTTCTACCTGCGTATAGTCCTGAGCTGAATAGAATTGAGATGGTTTGGAAGCAGATGAAGTATAACTGGCGGGATTTTAAGGTGATGAAGGCAGATCAAATAGAGCGTTGGGTTGGGCAGATTTCAAAGGGTTTTGGTAATGAATACATGTTTACTTTTTAGTTGATACTTATGAGCATTAAGCCTTGTTATACAAGGCTTAATGCTAAATTAATGAACTAAGCTATTAATAAGTTTTTATCATCTACAAGCGGTCGCTGAAATAAAAAGCTAGGCATCATCTCAGCAAAGAATTACACAACATCATGTAATTCTTTAGAGCTATCTAATCTCACCCTAACTTATATTTTCCCTCATAATGCCTCTTCAGCAACTTGATCTGTATTTGAACGTTGCTCATCTTCATCAGTAAATTTATATTGGTCTATTCTTTGTCCATTAATTGTCCAAGACAAAAGAGCTAAATTCAGTAAAACTTGCTGACGCTGTTGAATCTGTTCCTTTTTCCATTCAGTAAAAGCATAGTTATAATCATGAATAAATTGATTCGTTGAGGTATTTTTACCAATACTAAATTCATCATCTAGCATTTTGCTCAGTACTAATGCTGAATTTTTATATTCAGATTGCTTTTGCTCAAACCAATCCGCACTTAGGTCATTGAAATTATTAACTGCCTGATTAATCTGACTTTCTAATAATGTCACATTACCTAACATATAAACCTGACCAGAATATTCTAAATAGTCAACTCCATATGCTTCAGGAATTACATCTGCCTTAGGAGTCTGAGGCAAAATATGTTCGACTTGCAGACTTTGTATAAACCCATGATCCTTCAGTGGCATATTACAGAGCTCAGCAGCTTTATTTTCTAAAGTACCTAAAATATAACGCAAACGATATAGCGGATTAAAAGCATCATGACGTTTCGTTAAGAAAGTTTGTTTAAATTCTGCTGCCTTTTTAGTGATATATTTTGCAATATTTTTTTTTTCAACAGCAACTTTTACTTGTTCAATAGTTTTTAAACCGCGGAAATATTGCACCCACATACTAAAATTATTCTCATTATATTTCGCTTGTATACCTAAGGTATTATTCACAAAAAATAAAGTTTCTAATTGTTTCGCAAGATAATTAATTAATTCATCTTCACAATTAACATCTAATGCCAACAATAGTAATAAGTGCTGTCTAGACATATATTTATTAATGTAGCCGATGCTAACTACAGCATGATACGTTTGATGATGGTCAGCTAAACTTGTCGCATTAACTAGTTTTGAATAACGTTCTGAAGCACTTAATAATGCATTCACAAATTCCATTGGTTTCTTTTTATAGTTGATTAATGGCTCACCTTCAGAAATGATCCATTTATAGATATCTTCCTCACGTAAAATTCCATTATTATAATAACGCGCCATTAAAAAATATCGTAGGAAGCGTAATGGATTCTCCCCTTCATTACAGGCATGAATATTTCCAACAATCGTTTTCCATTTAGATTTAATATCTGGAAAATCTTTTTCATTAGCTTCACTAAAAATCAGATTTTTAACCAAATCCATAGCATCTAGACTTGCGCCACGCTGATTACTGGTTTCAAATATTTTTAATGCACCATGAAGATCTGCAGAAACAATAAAAACCAAGACAATTTTATTAAAGAAGAAACTAATAAAATCAACTAGATGCTCTTGTCCTTCATTATTCAAACTTGCAACATACTCATACATCGCATCATAGGCTGCCTGCATTTTTTGAATAGATGGTGTAACCTTACCTTTGTATTCTTTTTTATGAATAAGATAGCCTAAATAATTTTGGCTTTCTTCGTATTGCAACTCTACACGGTTTTGATGGGATGCCGTTTTCATATTGAAAGTCGACAACCATGATTTAATTGCATTATAAAAGTTTTCAGCAGATTCAGTACGGGTAATACTCTCTAAAAAATCTTTTAATGCACAAAGAGTTAGTACAATTGTAGTAAGACGTTGCTGACCATCTATGACATCATAATTATCATATTTTTTAACAATAATAACTGACCCTAAATAGTAGCTTGAATCATTATTTGAAGTTTCAAATGCATTATCTATGTCTGTAATGAATTGTTTTACTTGATCATTAACTTTCCAGACATATTCTCTTTGATAATCTGGAACAATAAAGAATTGATTAATATCTGAAATACTTTTTACTTGGGCATCAATTTGCATTTTCTTTCCCTTCTCCCCTCTAAAATTGTCGACTGCTCAACATATCAAAAATCAAATGACCAAAAACATGGGCTTTAGATGGATCTGAAAGCAATTGCATCATTTGCTCTCTATGTGCTTCATGACTGCCTAGAATGGCATCATCAATAGCACGAGGGAAATCTCCCAACATCGCCTGCTCACGGGTATTATTGGCAATCTGTGACATTACCCCATTATTCTCATAGACCTTATCTGCAATGGTATTGGCATAATTGATCATGTCTTGATCGGTTAGCTTATCTGTCACAAAGACTTCATTTAAACGATGAATAATGCTGGATAAAAAATCTTCCTTTTTGTCCTTACCTGTCGCACTCCCCACATCATTACTCGGCTCTAATTGATGCTCACCATTATTGGCTTGTAACTCAATATCAATCTGACGCAGTTTGGATAAGCGATAGTGACTCATTTCGATATTACTTAAATCAATCTCATCATCCAAAATGGTATTTTCACGTAACATCGGTCTCAGATTACGTGCAAACAGACTTAGCTTCTCCAGCGCTTTATCATCATAATCAACGATCTGTGACATGAATTCATAAAAGCGGGTAAACGTGCCTAAATCCTTTTTAAAGATTTCCAGTTCATCTTTGGCTTTTTTGGCTTCAGTAAAATCCTTTTCAGCATTACCCACCAGTACCGCATCACTGGTTTGTTTACAGCGTTCCAGCATGTCTTTAGTTTTGCTATAAGCTGCAATGGCCGTGTTATAACGCTGTTGCCAACGTTCAATAGCAGGCTTACAAATATTTGCCAGTACCGCATTGGATTTATTACGGCTAAAAAATGCCGTAGCAAACTGCTCAACCTCAGACCACAAAAAGATGCCATTGCTTTTAAGCTTGTTAAACAGCTCAAACACTTTATCTGGATCGGTGACATCTGCCAGTTCAACGGTTTGATAATAAGGTTGAAAAGCTTCTAAAATCTCATCTGGTTCATTAAAAAAATCCAGTACAAAAGTGCCTGACTCGGCTTTACCCGGATACATCCTGTTTAAACGAGAAAGCGTTTGTACGCACTCTACCCCACCAAGTTTTTTATCCACGTACATGGCACAGAGTTTCGGTTGGTCAAAACCAGTCTGAAACTTGTTGGCGACCAACATCACCTGATAGTCATCACTGTCAAATGCCTTACGCATTTCACGCCCTTTTAAATTCGGGTTCATGTTGTGTTCGGTAAACTTCTGCCCAACCAAGGCACTGCTGTTCGGGTCTGAATCGTTAAACTCAACTTCCCCCGAGAATGCCACCATCGCTTGAATTGACCGATAGCCTTGTTCGGTGACATATTTATCAAAGGCCAATTTATAACGCACGGCTTCTTTACGTGAACTGGTCACCACCATAGCTTTGGCTTGACCACCCAATAAGCCCATCACATTCTTTTTAAAATGTTCAATGATCACTTTTACTTTTTGTGAAATATTGTGGTCATGTAAACGTACCCATTGATTGACCTTCACCTTGGCTTTTTTGGCATCCACCTCATGGTCTTTGCTTGCCAGTTTTTGCGTCAGTTTATACACCACTTTATAGTTGGTGTAGTTCTTCAGCACATCTAAAATAAAGCCTTCTTCAATCGCTTGGCGCATGGAATAGACATGATAGGGTTCAGGCTTGTTCTCTGCTGACGGTGGCAATAAAGGATTTGGGCAACGTCCAAATAATTCCAAGGTTTTGGCTTTAGGTGTTGCAGTAAAGGCGTAATAGCTGACGTTTGGATTGGCACGACGTGCTGCCAAGGTTGCATCTAAAATATCTTCTGAAGACAGCATGACATCTTCATCACTGCTCTCAGTCATCAAGACTTCTTTGAGTTGTCGCGCCGTTGAACCGCTTTGTGATGAATGTGCTTCGTCGGCAATGACTGCGTAACGTCTTTCTTTTAATGCGGTGCTGTTTTCAATGGCTTTGAGTACAAAGGGAAACGTCTGAATGGTGACAATAATAATCGGTTGAGATTTTTCTAAAGATGTTGCCAGTTTCTCCGACTTAGAGCCATCGCCTTCTTTATTGTTTATTCGTCCAACTACGCCATCGGCATGTTCAAACTGATAAATCGTATCTTGTAACTGGGCATCTAGGATGGTGCGATCCGTCACCACAATTACAGAATCAAACTGTTTATTGCCATGTTCATCGTACAAGGTAGAAAGCTGATGCGCTGTCCACGCAATCGAATTAGATTTACCTGAACCGGCACTGTGCTGGATCAGGTATTTATGCCCTGTGCCATTATCTTTAGCATCTTGAACCAGTTTGGTTACCACTTTCCACTGATGATAACGTGGAAAGATCAGGCTTTCTTTTTTGTATTTACGTCCTTCAGCATCTTCTTTGTCTTCAATATTCAAGTGAACAAAACGTCCGAGAATATTCAGCAAAATGTCAGGCGTTAAAACTTCATTCCACAAATAATCGGTGGCATAGCGAGTTTGATCTTCGGGTGCATCATTGCCTGCACCACCGTCATGCGTACCTTTATTAAAGGGTAAGAAAAAGGTGCTGTCGCCTGCCAAGTGTGTGGTCATATAGACTTCATACTGACTCACGGCAAAATGCACCAATGCACCACGTTTAAAGGTCAGTAAGGGTTCAGGCTTGTTGGTATCAGGGTCTTTCGGCAAGCGCGTTTTTTTATATTGGGTAATGGCATTTTGCACAGTTTGCTTAAATTCAGATTTAAGCTCCAATGTAGAAATAGGTAAGCCATTAATAAACAGTACCAGATCAATGCGCCATTTTTTGGCTTGTACACCGGTACTTTCTAATTCTGCTTTTGTGGCGTATGGGCTATACACCAACTCAGGCACCACACGGCAAATGTTCTGTTCATAACGTGCCAAGGTATCGGCATTGAGATTATGCTCAGGTTTAAACTGGCACAATTTAAAACGTGCATTACGAATTTTTAGCCCATGACGTAACACACCCAATGTTCCGTAACTACGTGAAGCTTGATCGGTGGCATTGATGTCAGCTTTTTTTAGTTGTACCACCAAGGCATCAATAAAATGTCGTTCTGAATCGACAGGATAGTTTTGGCAAAACTTATTCCATTCTTCAGGCTGAGTCGTTTGTACAAAGTTTAAAACGTCTGCGCTATACAATGCATTTTCACGGTCATACTGTTTGGCTGTACCCAATACCCAACCGCTGGCTTGCATGTGCTGAATCATATCATTTTGGAAATTATTTTCCCGAGTAGCATCTAAACTCATGCGCCCAACTCCGTTTTAGCCTCATTGTTGTTATTAGGATTTTGCCAATTACGTACGTCGATTTTGCCTGTGACTGCTGCGGAAATAAGTGCGGTTCGGCGTTCTTGTAGTAATTTAATCGCCAACTCACACTTACCAATCAAATAAACAATAATCTGAACTTGTTCGTCTAAATAGTCTGCAATCATAGATTGTTCTTCAAGGCCACCAGACCAAACATCAAGATTAATAATATTTTGAATAGGATACTGAGGTAAAGCTCCACCATATATTGAAGAAACTATATTTGTCTGTGTATACAAAGATGAAAGAAAATAAGTGAGATACCTATAATCTACTAACGTTTTATCAGCCCTTAAGTAAGCTATTTGCGAGTTTAAATTTGACCCAGCATAAGCATTATCAATAATACATAATTTACCGATAGTTGCTCCCCGATTGACAAAAAGGATATCATTTTCCTGCAACCTACCTTTTCGCATAGAATTATTTTTCTCGTGAGAAATATAGCGTAAGTTTTTACTTACAACTCGGAAGTCCTCAAAATCACCAGCGCGAATGAAAGGAACGCCTTCCCCGTTCTCAACAAAGTCAGCCTCAGTCGGATATTCTTCTCCATGATTACCATCATTAACATAACATAGGTTTTTAATCGCATAACGCACCCAATGCTCAGGCACTTCCCCTAACCATTCCACACCCGAATCTTTCATCGGAACATCTGGATTCAGTCCTTTGGTGACTGCATGGCTAATCACCGCTTGACGTTTTTCTTTGAGCAGTTGAATGAGTTGTTGTTGTTTTTCAATCAGACTGTCAATTTTTGTGGTTTCATGGTCTAGAAAATTGGCAATAATTTGAGCTTCCTTAAATGGTAGCTCTAACAAAGAGGCATTTTTTATCAACTCTTGGTTGAGAATCTTTGCACCATAAATATTAGTAGATGCATTTTCGATAATGAATTTTGGAAGTACATAATATAAAAATGACAATGGTAGCTTACTTGTATCTAAGAATGATGCTATTGCTTCATTGGTATACATATCGCAACCAGCAAAAGATACTGCACCAACAGATAATTTAAAGCTATACATTAAAGATCCTTTAGGAGTTATATCCATAGAAGCTTCTTGCGCAGCCTTATCAGAAATCTGTTTCGATGTACTCGTAATCGTTTTGCCTTTCAGATCAGAGATATTTACCCAAAGATTTTCCCCAATAAAATTAGCATCATCTTTAGTTGGCGGTGTCCATCCAACTTGAAAAGGAGCTAAATATTTTACCTTGCTTACTTGCCAATGGTCGGGGATCTCACCTAACCACTCAACACCTGAATCTTTATACTCAGCATATTTCTGATACTTCGCCATTACGAATGTACCTCTTGCAGAAGCTTCATAATCTCAGAACTAACTGCATCCAAATCTGCGTCAATCTCTTTTAAATCACGTGGCGGTTGGTAAACATAAAAATGACGGTTAAACGGAATCTCATAACCCACTATGCCAATCTCGCCATCTTTATCATCACGCTTGTCGGCATTAATCCATGCATCCGGCACATGCGGCTGAACTTCACGTTTAAAGTAAGTCTCAATTAAATCGGTGGTGTCTACATTTGGATTCAATGCAATATTTTCCGCATCACGCAAATCTCCATCCTGTACAAACTCAATCACTTTGCCGTTGTAAGTAAACTGACCATAAAGTGGATTTTCAGCACCTTTTACAGCTTTACTAATGACTGGCTCCGCTTCAGGGTTTTTCCAGATAATGGCATCTAGGAATTGTTTTTTCTCTTTGGTATCGAACTTAATACCCGTCGCTTTAAAGGCTTGTTTTAAGGTTTCATCAAACTGGTTAAAGTCGTCTGATTGCGCCGTGCCAATGTGGTCTTGTAAGGCTTGAGCCTTTTGCATGAGTTCTTTTTGGAATAACCAGATTTTGCTCTCCAGTACATCTTTAATGTCTTTTTCTTTAAGCTCAGGATATTCGGCTTTAATCAAGGCACGCACTTCAAGCGCAACCTCGGATAAATTCCCATAGCTTTGCTCTGTAGCTGCATCGGTCCATGCCGCACCAAACTGCTCATAAATGCTTTGCATCACCGCATTAAATGGCTTCGGTGCAAAACGTAAAGAAGCAATCGCCTCATCTGTAATCTGTGCCGATAAACGCAATGGACGTTCAATGGTCACGCGGCGATAACCGAATTCATAGCTGTTAAAGATTTTACTGGCAAAGGTTTTGGCAGGCTCACTTTTAGGATTAGCAGACTGGCGACCACGATTAGACTTAACTTCTGCGGGTTTATCCAGTGTGCGTGCGTCCATCACTTCAAAGTGACCAAAACTGCGGATAATGGTCTTGATGTCGTCTTCGCTCATCTCATTACGTTTAGAGCCGAGAGACTTACGCATCTTGCTGTATAGATGACTGCCATCAATCAGCTGTACTTTTCCTTTACGCTCAGCATCTTTCTTGTTACTGAGTACCCAAATATAGGTGGCGATACCGGTGTTATAGAACATGTCATTGGGTAAAGCGATAATCGCTTCAAGCAAGTCAGCTTCTAGAATATAACGACGGATTTCACTTTCACCACTGCCTGCGCTACCGGTAAACAACGGTGAACCATTCAAGATAATTCCGATTCGGCTACCTTGATCATTGGCTTGGTCACGATTACGCATTTTGCTTATCAAATGCATCAGGAACAGTAATGAACCATCCGATACACGTGGCAAGCCGGCACCAAAACGCCCATCAAAGCCTTTGACTTGATGTTCATCTTTAATATCTTGTTCAATCTTTTTCCAGTCCACACCAAAAGGTGGATTGGACAGCATGTAGTCAAATTTGTCGTGTGAGAGTTGGTCATTAGATAAAGTATTGCCGAGTTTGATTCGGCTGACATCCTGACCTTTAATCAGCATGTCTGCTTTACAGATGGCATAAGACTCAGGATTTAGCTCCTGACCAAAAGCACGCATCACCGCATTCGGGTTGAGCTCTAATACATATTCCATCCCTGATGATAAAAAGCCGCCCGTACCTGCCGTTGGGTCGTATATGGTACGAATAATACCCTCTTTACTTAAGGCTTCATCATCTTCCATAAATACCAGAGAAGTAGTTAAGCGCACGATATCACGCGGGGTAAAGTGCTCCCCTGCTGTTTCGTTCGAACCTTCGGCAAAACGACGGATCAGTTCCTCAAACACTAAACCCATTTCATGGTTAGAAACAGCTTCAGGACTGAGATCAGTCGTGGCGAACATCTTGACGACTTTATAGAGTAAGTTGGCATCATCGAGTAAACCGACAAATTCATCGAATTTAAAATGCTCAAAAATCTCACGTGCATCTTTAGAAAAACTTTGCACATAGGTTTTGAGATTGGCTTTAATATCGGTTTGACCCATCTTGCCTAAATCCATAGGCGAGGTATTAAAGAATGCCAAGTCATTGGTGGCACGTAATAAGAACTTTTCTTGTGCGTCTTCAGGTAGGTTGAGTGACTGAATTTTTTCATGCTCTGCTACAACCGCAGCTTTACTTGTCGCAAGCACACATTCTAAGCGACGTAACAAGGTGAACGGTAAAATGACACGTCCATATTGCGATTGTTTAAAGTCGCCACGAAGTAAATCTGCAACCGACCAAATGAAGGCTGCAACTTGAGAAAAATTATTATTCGACATACCAGCAATTTCCAAAGCGTGAAAGCTATAGCATTTTTAAATTAGTTTGATTGTGCCTGAAATAAGCATAGATTTTCTAGAGATAAAAAAAATAACGTCAGTACATGCTGTACTGACGTTATTCTAATAAATTAAATATTTAAATATTTAATGAACAAATTGCCATTTTACTACTTGATCAAATTCATCTTTGTCTTGGTAATCTTCTCTATCAGTAAGCGTTTTAGTAGTATTGAATTGTACATTACCAGATAGGTAAACAGAGATAATCTCAAATCCATCTTCATCTACACCTTGAATTTCAACTGAGACGTCTTCTTCAGAATACTCATCATCTTTCATATTGGTAATATCAGCTTTAATAGCATAGGAGACTACATTATCTTCATCATCAACTTTTAAAACTTTGACAGCTATATTACTAACTTTTACGGTCATACTTCACCCTTATGATATAGCGTTTATTTATTAAAGAATTTGTTTTCTTAGGCTACATTTTCACCCTTAATCAACATGTTAAGCTGTTTATGTAATTTTGACAAATTTGCATCGGGGTCTAGCCACCAATCTACAGTCCATACGGTAAATATTTCCCAACCTAAGCCATTTAGTACTGTAGGTTTGAGCTGATCTCGATCTCTAGCGGTTGCAGCATTTGCATAATTCTCTCCGTCCACTAAAATTCCAGCGATATAATTTCCAGAACTCAAATCATCACGAATCGCTAAATCAACTGAACTATCCCCCTGACCAACTCCAATATCCACTCCCCATCCAAGATCTTGCAATTTAGTCTGTAAGTATTGAACTAACTCTTTCTTAGTCTGCTTTTTATTGACGAGATTGGCTAAATGTAATTGTCCACTACGCGCAAAAACCAAGAAGTCCTTCAAATCTCTTACACCTTCACTATTCGTGCGGGATAAATTAATTTCTTCAGGGCTTAGTGCCGAGAATACATGCAATCCTTGACGTGCCCGTGTAATCGCGACATTTAGACGACGCTGCCCCCCTTGTCTATTTAAGGCACCAAAATTCATGCTTAATTTCCCCTCTTGATCTTTAGCATAAGTGATAGAGAAAAGAATAATGTCACGCTCATCTCCCTGTACATTTTCTAAATTTTTAACAAAGAGTGGCTCAATACCTACTTTACTTAATGTTTCTAACTCTGGATTTAACGCTAGTTCATTGTCCAAAATATCTTCTATAAGTTTTTGTTGTGTCATATTGAAAGTAACTACGCCAAGGGTTAATGGCTGATCTTTACCAATTTGAGAGATCAAATGTTGGATAATAAATTTAACAATTGCTTTTGCTTCACCTAAGTTTGTTCGTGTATCACCTTTATCATAAATACCATTTACCATATGAAGCTGTACCGCTGTATCTTTAGCCACAGCAGCGGGGAAAGTAAATAAACTTCCTTTGTAATATTTCTGATTGCTAAACTGAATTAAACTTTCATACCGACTACGGTAATGCCAATTAAGTACCAATTCTGGTAATTGCGCTGCTAAACATTCGTCAAGAATACTTTCTAAATCTTCTGTTACTTCTTCATCCACCTCTTCTTCCGAATCACCTTTTCCAAAGAAACTTGTTGGTGGCATCTGTTTATTATCACCTACTACAATTGATTGCTTACCACGAGCCAATGCACCTATTGCATCCCAAACGGGAATTTGTGAAGCCTCATCAAAAATTACCACATCAAATTTTGCTTCTGTATCCAAATACTGAGCTACTGAAAGTGGACTCATTAATAAACAGGGTTTTAATCCAACCAGCACCTCAGGTATCTGACGCATTAATTCACGCACTGGTATATGACGTCTTTTTTTCCCAAGCTCTTTATTTAAAACTTTCCATTGTTCTTTAAATTGATTTTGATCTTTAAATATTTTATTCCAGCGATAAATGATTTCTTCACTTGAAGCACGTTGATGTTCGATGTCTTGCTGAGCAAAATTTAATACCCTTTTTTCATGCTGCTCACTATTGAACTGATTCAGTTCAGGATGTCTACTAAATTGATAAGTAATCCATTGTCTTGCAAGATTAATGTTTAATAATTTAACAACGTCATCCTGCAAATTTTCTTGTTCTAATAAAGTATGCGTTAAAGGCTTCAATCCACTTAAATTTAATTGCTGCTTAATCGCTTGCCAATTTAACCAATGACGCCATTGTCCACCGTGTTTCTGTAATTCTTGCTGGCGCTCTAATAAACTTTCAAAAGGCACGTCTGCGTAAGTTTTTTTATTGCGTACAACTTCCAACTTATCATCATAAATTAATGCCTCAAACAAACCTTCAATTTCAGATAAAGCTTGTTTTATATTATCTAAATGATTTTCTTTAGCATAATTCAGTGCAGAGACGAGCGGAGTTTGATGAGTAATTTTCTTTTCAACTATTTGTTTAATATCCAACCATTGAGCATGGAGATTTATCAATTCCTCCCAATTACTAGCCTCACCTTGCCAAAGCTCCCCAAGCTGGACTGCTATTTTAGCCTCACATTCTGCAAACCGTAATTGTAAATTTTGAATATGTTGTAAAGTTGGTAAATCCTGAGTTACTGCCAAAGATGTTGGTCGCTGTGGAAACGACTGATATATTTTTATTAGATTTCTAAGTTGAAATTTGCCAATCCACGATAAAGGGAAAAATTTAGATTCAGCCTCTTTCCATTTGAAATTGAGTTGATTTAAATCTATTTGGAATATTTGAGGCTGATACTGCCCCACCAGATTTTGACGATATCGTTGCAAATCACCAACTATTTCTTTAGCTGTTTTTACACTAGAAATATCTAGGTCTTTAACAATTTTTAATGTCTTTAAATCGGTCTTCTGAACAAGCTCAAAAATTCTACTGAACAAGGTAAAATCTTCTTGGATTTCTTTTAGATTATTTTTTTCACTTAATTCAAATGATTTTTGCCAAGGTGCAATAACCTCTTTCAGCCTTTTAATTTTTTCAGGAAGTTGATCCTGAATTAGTTTGTAATTTTCTTGCCATACAAGATTCCATATAGAATCTGATATTCCTTCACCAAACCCTTCTAAAATATGTCTAGAGTTTTTATCAATCAAGCTTGCAAGCCCAGCAGCTTTTACTACAAGTTCAGTTAAATTTTCTCTTTTTTCTGCCGTTAATGATGAAATGTCGATATCTGGATATCGTAATATATTAATTTCACGATAACGCAGTTCATCACTCATAGCTGCATATAGTGTCCAGCCAATACTATGTTGTTCATGCAGTATTTTTACATGCTGATTAAGCTCATCGCGAGTCCTGACTAATTTATCAGATAGCTTTTGCCACTCAGTGCCTTTTGGCTGAGAACTCAAAAAGTACGGATCATTATTCTTTTCTGCTCTTATACGTAACTGATCCAGTACTTCCATTTTCTGAGCTTTTGAAGAATGTAGTTGTAAACATAATTCAGCCAGTCCAACTTGGGTCAAACGCCGATAAACCACATCTAAAGCTGCCATTTTTTCAGATACAAATAAAACTGATTTTCCATCAGCTAAACACTGGGAAATCATATTCGTAATGGTTTGTGATTTACCTGTACCTGGAGGGCCTGATAAAACAAACGTTCGACCTAATGCTGCGGACATTACAGCGGCAAGTTGAGAGGAATCGGATGATAAAGGTGTAAATAGCTGCTGAGGTAAGTACTGTTGATCTAGCTGGGATGGGAGAGGAAAAGACTCTTGCTTTACAAATGGCTCTCTTGGCGTTTCGATTAAATGGTTAACTACAGCTTGATTCTTTAACTGCTCCATGCGAGTTGATAAATCTAGCCACATCAAATATTTAGAAAAAGAAAACTGTCCAATTGCCGCCTCCGCTTTAACCTCCCATCCTGGAATATTAATAATCGCCTTGCGTACTATATGGAGAATTTTATTCACATCCACACCCGAATCATCTATGGGTAGAGGATTAAGACCTGATATTTCTAAATCATAATCTTGTCTTATCAATTGTAATAAAGTTGAGTTAAAGCGTGGTTCATCATCATAGATAGATAATCGATAACCTGTTTTTGCAGTTTCTCGAGTAATTTGTACAGGAATCAATAGCAAGGGAGCTTTGAATATCTTTTTTGAACGCTCAGATTCTCTCCACTCTAAGAATCCTATAGCAAGAAACAGTGTATTTGCACCTCCTTCCTCAATTGCTGTACGTGAAGCTCTATATACCTCTACTAAACGTTTTTCCAAAGCAGATGTATCTAAAGGACTAAATAATAAATTACGCGCAAGATTTTCATCTACAAATCGATTGATATATTGCTTTTCATTATCGCGCTGAACCTCTTTTAATGAGATAGTTTCAGTACTTTTAAATAAAAATCCTTCTTGATTTGCTAAAGCATCCTCTAACTTTGCCAACGTAATATCAGAAGACTGCAGCGGAATGCTATATCTATTATCTTTAAAATTTAATAATTTATTTCTCAGGCTTAAATCCAATAAACGTCTTAGCCAACGATCCACACGTGTTGTTTTTACTGCTGAGTGCTTTTCTACTTCATAATCTGGTATAGATACATTTGACCATTCAATTTCTGTGTCATCTAAGTATTCTTTAGTATCACCTTGCGCAGATATTGGTTTTATTCCTCTTAATCTCGCCTGTCTAACATCAATCGCTATATAGAATTTATCGTGACGTGATTCATCTTTGATATAAGCACTTGCTGTTTTCATTGCTTGTGAGAAAGAAGCACCTTGTGTAATCAAGGTTGTTTCAATAAAAACAAGCTCACCTAAATCGAACCGTTTTCTAAGAATTTGAATATCATCTATTAGTAAATCAATATTCGGAGTTTCATTCAACCAGATTCCTAAATATGCATGCCCTTCTTCAATAACAATTAGGGTATCCAGACCGACTTGTTCAGCTAAAGCACTTAAAAGCAGTGTACTATCTAAACAACAAGCTAGCTTTTCTCCTAAAACTTGTTTGGCTAAACGAACTCTTTGTCCAGACTTTATAAAGCTTGCAGGATTTACAATATAATGAATTTCTTGTTTGAGTAATGATTCCCATACAGCGTTTAATTGTGCTACCACAGATTCTCTGTCGCGATCTAAATATCCATTAAGAACACTTTGCTTTTGGGATTTAAGAATTTCACTGGCTGAAACTAAAAGTGGAGATAATGAAGAGGAATTCGGTTGAGAAAAACTTGCCAATAATTCTATGGGCTGTTTTTCCCCTCCCCAAGTGTCTATTGTCAGTACATCAATTTCAAGATGATGCTCAACTAAAATTTCACCTGTCTCACTCAGCCAAATCACTTCTATATTGGCTTTAATATTTTCGGGAAGCTCCAATAAATATTTTACATCAAAAATTAACTTTGGTTTTTCAATAGCTAAAGATTGTCCCGCAGTCAGATTCGAAATATTGGTCACATATTCTTTGAAACACTCTGGATTTGATCGTACTATAACTTTTGAAGAACCGACGTCCTTTTCAGTAGTTAGGATAACCTTGCTAATTAATGCAATAGAATTCTGCTGGAGTACAAAATTTAAAGCTGAAGTAGATTCAACATCAATTGAATACTGATTAATTATTTCTTCTTGATTATCTGACATATTACCCCTTCATACTTTAAAGCTCACACTTTTACGTCTTCAATACTGAAATGTGAAATAAATTTTATATTGTACGCCAGCTTATCAGATCATATTTTGAGTAGCTATTTAAGTTTAAATATTACAAGTTCACTTCAAAAAAATAAGGGAGCCGAAGCTCCCATCTCCTATCGGCTCGTCAACTTACTTTCAATCCACTGATTAATTTCCCAAGCTGACCATCCCACACGACCTACTGTTAAATTAGCCTGCTTAGGAAAAGTCTGATCATAGTGTTTATGACGCTCATCCATGATGTTATAAATCGTTGCACGGCTTAAACCTGTAATCTGAATAACTTCCTTCAAGTTGATGATTTGGTTCATCTGGAATGTTTGGCCTGTGAACATGTTCATGTATTACTCCTAATCTAAATGATGCGAGCATTTCGCTCATTAGATACGGCAATCTGGTAAGGTTTTACCCTGTCCGATTCAGTTCAAAGCCGTCACCGATCCTTTCAATCCCTGCTGAAGATTAAATGTAGTCTCCGCCTCCTCAGTTTGCTTGTCTTCAACAGGCTGCCCTTCCACATGCTGATAAAACTCCTCCACAACATCCAAGCCCTCTTCGATATCTATCCCCATCCTTGCATTGGCAAAACCCTGCCGCGCCACAAAATCCACAGCCTCTTGATAAAACCCAGCTTCCTTACTCTCGTCATCAATTTTCTTAGCTTGAACAATCGCATCATTCAGACTGATTCCCTCCCTCAATGTTAAGTCCACGTAATACACCGGTTGACGATAGCTTTGCGTGGTGCTTTTTCCTCTTAAGGTGAGTTGCAATGGTAAACAAGACAGTAATCCACCAGAAGCAGCACTGTAATAAGCCAAACGTGCAGTCAGGGTTCGAATACTGTTAAAGCCTGTGGTTCTAAAGATGAAGGTTCCAAATTCATCCGACTCATCTAAATTCACATGCAAGCGCCCATAAGGCTTGCAGTTCCCTCCTTGCGCCAATGGACATAAATCTGGGGATGGGCATAGATGCTGTTCTACCCCTTGAGTGGTTAAACGTTGACAGGTTTCTCCATTGCCGACACAAACAGGTCTCCCTGTCTGACGATCAAATAAACTATATTCAGCGCGAAGGTTCAGTTCAGGATCATTGAAGATCATACGTACTGGTATGGTTCTGATTTTTTGATTCGGTGCTTGAGCACGAAGCTGCTCATCGAGTGGATGTTTGACCCATCCATCCTTATTCTGAATTTGTGAGGTAATGGTGAATTGATCATCCTTTTCAGGCAGACGCTTACCATTCTTTTCAACGATACGACCAATACTGATACGCCCTAATATAGGTGGGGTAATCGCGAGACCTTTAATCATGGTGATATTCCTTCATTTATTACTTTACGGATTTGACGATGTATATGTAGGCCAGAACACAGGCCATCCTGATGAGTTCACTGTTTAAAGTGTGCTACGGAAATCGCGACCGATTTGCTCTCTACTCATGGGGTAGAGAGCGGGGAGCGATTTTTGTGCATTTTCGATTTGGTGTTCTAGATCTGACTTAGTCGGTATAGATGTTGAATCGACGACTGCCCAGCTTTTCCAAGGGATATTGAGTGATAAGATCAGGTTGATGCTGGAGTAAGGCTTTGATATTCAGACTGACTGAGTCCTTGCCTTTCTTCCAGACCACGGAACCATGGGCAAAGGTGGCACGTTCAGCATCTTTCATCAGCATCTGGATTTCATGCTTGAGCTGATCAAAGCGTTCCTGCTGATGCTGGATTTCTTCCCTCAGCTGAATGAACTGATTGAACATCAAATTGGCCTGTTCGTTCTGGCTGAGATCTTCAACGGTGAGTGGCACATGTGCTGGATACAGTTGCAGGATGGCCTTGGCTGCGGATTCACTGGCATCCACAGATGGCGGAGTATCCTTTTCCACACAGTCCCAGAAATAACGCTCTGCTTTTACGATGTGTTCAATCACCGATTCAGAACGAGTGACTTTAAAGATCTTGGTTTCATGCCCACAGATCAGTACACAGACATGCGCTGCCTGTTTGCCTGTCACTGCCAGCTGATGTTGCACCTGACACAAGACATATAAAGGTACGCCATCACGCCACAGTTTAGCCCCATGTTCCCCTGCGGTTTTACATTCCAAAATCTGAACATCCTCATTGCCCACCACGGCATAATCAAGATTGGCCAACATAAAAGACTTATCTGGATCAGGATGTTGAAGCACAGCATTAACCCGTCTGACCTTGTGATTGGTATGCATGCTGTAGAACTCAGCCACCAAGGGTTCAAGCTGCTTGCCCCAATACAGTGGTGCTACACCTGAACTGTCATCGCCAATAGACTGAGCTTGCCTTCCTGTTTTGATTAGCCATAATTCCAGCATCGACATGTAGGGGTTAAGTCCACAGGCAGTCGCTGCATCACTACTGCCAATGCCTTGCTTACGGACTTCAAGCCATGTTTGATAATCCATATTTTTGGTATTGGCGAAACGCTTGGCGGTCACTGTTCTTTTAGCTGCGGTATTGGATTCATTTATCTCATTTAAAATCGGGAGATGAGGATGCTGATTTCTGGTAATCGGTACGATTTGATTCATGACTTGATCCTTATAAATTGCGATTGCTGTAAAAAATGTGCGGCATAAAAAAGCCATACCCGACTTGCGTCGGGTATGGCTCTCTATGACATTGACTTGGCTATGGATGACTTGGGGTGAGCCTTCCATAGTTGTTGTTACATGACTCACACTTGATGTCGTGATATTGAATAGTGGAAGATGACTTATCTCATCAGGGCAAGTGCTTGTTCGAGTCCTCGTTGTTTAAGACCTGCACCTGCACCAAACCAAGCTGAGTCCAGACGGTGATCCGTACTCATAGCTCTGCGTTCATGATCGGCAAACTCGGTGATCGAGCACAGTAAACCATAGGCAGTGTCTTTGGCTGAGGACAGATCCGCACCACGGCCTTGACCATTAAACATGTTCAAAGCTTTGCTCATGGCACGTCCATTGGGTTCAACCTTCTTGGCAGCTGAACTGGCTTGAGTGGCTACATTACGATAGAACTGAATGATATTCTCTTCCTGATCTGCAATGCTCATACTGGTATTGTTAAATACCGCATCAAAATAAGCAGCGGCTTCTTGTTGGCTGACTTTACGCTGCGTGAGCTGTTTCATTTCGTACATATGATCTTCCCATTGACGGACTGAAATCCCCAACTGCTGTTTCACCTTATCGGCATCAAATTTGGTGCTGTGCGGAACTTTCACCACTCCTGCACTACTGCTCTGTCCACGCAAGGCAATCGCCAGGGTATTATTGCATACCACCCGGATACTGGTGAATTGTGCGGTGGTTGCTAAAGTGCCATCGCAGGCAGTTGCCAATAAGATATAGCCATTGCTGACATCCTTGCCCTTCAGTGCTGTGCTTTGCCCGGTACGCGCCAAAGCCCAGAATTTCTTCCCACCTTTCAAAACCCCTGCGGTTTCTAACTCAAAGCCAGATTGCTCAGTCAGATCCCGGTAGAACTCCAGAATCTCTTTAGGCTGAACTTCCTGATAACGCTGACTAACCACAGATAAAGGCGCATGTGTATCCGAACGATACAAGACACGCTGTTCTTCAAATGGCATGATGATGCTCTGACCACGTTCATTCTGTGCCATGTAGCTGACGTTAGAGGATTCAATCCGCCAGTCCATCCCGGCTTGCTGTGCCCAGACTTCTAATGGTTGATTCGGACTAAGCTGATTGCCTAGACCATGCCAAGGGGTTTCGCCCACATAGGCGATTTGTTCGATTTGATGTGCCATCGTTCTTATCTCCTATGATGATTCAACGAAAATTCTGCTGACAGTGATTGCAGTGATAATAGGTCATAGTGATCGGCTTTTTCGGCTCATCAAACATGCTGCTAAATAGACCACCAATGACTGCACCTGCAATACCACCAATGAATGGAGATACAGGCAGTGGCAAACCCTTTGAAATGGATGCACCGATAGTGGCAAACGAAGCTGATGCTGCTAGACCTGTAGAATCAGAACCATTCACCTGCTGATTGACCACTTGAATAACCTGATCCGAAAAACAATAAGGACAATTTAAACTCATAATATATACCTCTAGAAATGACAAAGGCTCACCGATGGGCAAGCCTTGCAAAGTTAAAAAACTCGTTTTCATCTAGATAATGTATATCTGAGATTATTTTCATTTAGCATCTATCATACTGCGCTATTAACTGACCTTTACCAAATACTCTTCGCCCTCTCGGTTTAACTCGTAAGTATTGAGGAGTACGTTTGTGAGGATCAGCAATATATTCCATTGCTCTAATAAAATTTGCCACTTGGGTTGAATCGCGACGATAAATCAAACCGATCCCCAGCTCATCTCTACTTCGATGCTCCTTTACGCGTTCGCGGTTCCAACAATTATAGCCTTGACCATAATCTCTAGTAATATCCCTCCATAGCTCGATAATTTTATTCCCCCAATATGCTGCGCTTCCATCACGATAGGCAGTATCATAAATGATTGCTAAATGGCAATGAAAACCTTTACTTTTACCGCCTTGCTCTACTCCCCATATATACCCGATCACATATTTAAATATGCCATCTTTATTTTGGATACGATTAAGCAGTATATCTAAGTCCTTATAAATATCTTCAACTCTGATTCGACTAGAATATTCTTGCAAATAACCCAAGTCCACACGAGTGACTAATATTCGACTACATTTATTAAGTATTGATCTACAATATTTCTGTACTTCAATTTTATTTTCATCTTTCTGTTTTTCAATAATCTTATAATCTTTTTCGAAAGCCTTAGATAATTTTAAGAACTGTAACCTCAATTCTCTATACCCAATCATTTCCAATTCATCTTTAAGATCAAAATAATCAGAGTCTATTCTTTGTAAGTCATATCTCAGGATAACAAAGAACTGGAGATAACCTGTGTATTCATCATCAGGATCATAAATATCATCAAAGTCTAATAATAGATCTGTAAGCTGTGAGTAAAACCCATCCCATTCTTTACTTCTTCCTTTTAGACGTTTTAAGAAGTTCTCAATCTCAAGTGTAAGTTGTTCTTGGTTAATTGAATCTCTCATGTTTAAACCTATATGTGTGATAGTTACATAAGAGATAAGGAATTCAGTATATGTATACGTTTACTTCTCAATAGGGTGTTAGCTAATAAAAGATAGTATATAAAACCAAAGCTCTAGGGAGTCCAAATTCCTCCTGTAGTACAGCACCCATTCCCCGCATTAAGCATATTTTCTTCCTGCTCTACGCTTAAAGTCATGTAGGCTCTAGCCTCAAAAAAGCTAGAGTTAAGCTAAAACCTAATTAATAGCTAGTAAAAAATGTCTATAAGCTATGATTTCTAAGAATCTAACGTGATTTTAGTATTGAAAAATACTAGATAAAATATTACTATAAATACTACAAAAAATACTACGGATAATTAATGCAAATTGGCTTAGCTTCTAGGGATCCTGATATCAGTAAAGGGCTTTTGATTGACAAACTTTTAAGAGGCTTTAAAGAGCATGAGTATGTATGGATAGCTTGGAAAGCGGCTAGCAATGATAATTATAGCCCTCGTAATTTATTAGATTTTTTTAATGAAAAATATTCTTACGACTATTTGTTTGATTATATAAAAAAAACTTTATCCAATCTCGAAGAAGAAGATATAGATATCTTTGTTAATAATTGCCGCAAAGAAAAGGAAGAATATTTTTTAAATATTGATATTAACCTATACCTAAAAGATGACAGATTATGCTGGTTCTTAATTAATAGATTTACCCAAGATTATAATATATTTATTTTTAGTAGAGAAAGTATACTTAAGAGATTCAAAAACTCAGGAACATCGAATCAAATTAATAACTATATACTATATAAACACCCCTCTAAATCTAGACTGTATAGACAGACTAATAATCCGAAAGTTCATAAAAATATTAACAATCCTAGAATTTTTATTTTAGCTTTGATTTACTTAAACCCTGAAATAACGATTAATATAGTTCAAAGAAATATAGACTTAGAAAACTACATTGCTGAGTTTGATAAAGTAAAAAAAGAGAAAATAAATCTAAATAAATATATTAAGGATAAAGATTTCATAGAATGGAGCAAAAACTATATTGATAAAAATTTTAAATACACTGTTTTCCCTCAATTTATTTTTGAAAAAGAAAAGTTACATGAGAATTATATCTATGCCTATTTTGACGATCTTTACACTAACAATAGAGAAAAATATATTAATAATTTAAATAAACTTAAAAAATCATGGCAGCAAAATGTTTTTAGATCAAAAAATAAGGATAATCTTAAAAAGAAATTCCACTTACCCTTAAGAAAAAATACAAAAGTTCGATTGAAAGAATTAGCAGAGATTGACAATATTTCTGAATCAGAACTTCTAGAAAAATTGATTAATAGGGAATATGAAGAATATAAAGACTATAAGTAACTAGAAAGAAAAGGCTCAATACTGAGCCATCCATCCTTCTACCTGCTCCCCGTACCACTCCATCAACCTTACCCTTTCATCCCAGTACTGTGCTCGGTTATAGGCCGAGCGAATTCTATTCTGGGGCACATGAGCAAGCTGGCGTTCAATGGCATTGGAATTAAATAAATATTTCACATTAGGCCAACCAATTCAATAAGAGCTAATTAAACCCAACATTCAGCTCAAAAATTGAGCTACATAAGTGTTATATATGGCTCTTTCCGGAAATATTTTAAGCAGAGATCCAAGATATATAAATGGATTTGGCAAACAGATAACTAGACAAATTTAACATGGGAAGATGAAATTATTTTACCCAAAACTCGGCATATTCATCAAAAAATTGGAATGCTGTTTAGGCAAAGCCAAAATGCTTCAGCAAAAGAAAAAATCACCTTAGACACCCTCCTTGTCAATCTTGTTGCCTCACCAGCGATTAAAAATGAGACCTCAAAAGTATATTATATACTCCTTACGCTCCTCTCTTGCTCAATGCTTAGATGTCACACTTGAACAAACTTACCCAAGCTCAGATCAAGCTGAAAGCTTAGCAAATATCAAACTAGATGCACTAGACAACGCTAGCAACCCGCCATTTATCGAACTTATTAGAAAAAGACTGTATAATTAAACTGGAAGGTGGTGGGCGCAGCACTCGCTATCAGATCAATACCCAATTATAAAAATAACAAATTAGGTAGCACTTTTATTTTTCACGGTACATTATGCGGTACAAAACATTTACCGCCTAAATTATATAATTAAAATTCAATTAGATAGCCTAATAGTTCGACTCCCGCAGGGCGCACCATTTTATGGTTTATTTTTCACTTTTCCAATTCACTCACTTTTAAAATAAAATCAATTGTTTATGATATTTAAAGTCTAAATTGATCTTATTAAATCTCTTGTAGACTAATATTTTTTTACAGTACAAACTTTTATACGCAAAACCTTGTGCTGTAAAAATCCCAAAAATCTTCAAAAGTCTCACTGATAGTAAGATAAAAGTCTCAAAGCAAATCCTAATAAACATCAACGAACTTCAGATGGTCTTGGTCTTTATTTATTCACAAAAATGGTTATAAATATTGGAAATTTTACTACAATTGGCCATACATGAAAAAGCGCAATACCATTAGTTTTCAAATTGCTATCCATGAAATTAAACCAACGGATATCTTTAAGTTTTGTCATATTTATGAAAAGCAAGAAAAACTAGAGGCAGCCCAAAAAGCTCAAAGTAAAATGCAGTCAAATCCTCCGCTATGCAGTTTCAATCGGATTATGTGAACGTGATGTTAGCCAAAATTTAAAAGTAGAATTTTAGAAGAGGGTTTGGATTTTCCAATTGAACTAATTGAGCAACAACAACTGGCTCATCAAGTCAAAAACATGCATGGTCGGGCTTATAATAGAACCAAGCATTTAGAAAAGAGAAGATTAATGATGCAGAAATGGTCGAATTAATGCGATCAAATTAAGAAGGATTTTAGTAGATTTTTCGCAAATCTATTCTATTTCAATAGCAATCTAATAAGATGAAAAATTTTTAAAACAGCTGGTTAAATATTTAGCAGCTTAATTATCGAGGAGACCAGTTCATTCTTCACTATGAAATGCCATTCATCCTTCATGATGTAAATCCAGTAGCCAGCTTGCTCAGCATAAAAGGAAGTGCCCTTTCAAAGTGAATTAAATTTGTCTATAAATTCTAATTAAAAATGGCATTTTAAAGCTTTTCCCAATTTTTTTAGCTGCATACTTACAGCAGATTTTGACCAATATAATTCCAATACCGTACTTGAAAGACAATCGATCTCAACAACTGCGACACAACATTTCAACCAATCTGAAGATTTTGTAGATTTATAATTATCTTTAAGCATTCGATTTTCGAATAATATATGCAAGAATTATAGGCTTTTCATTTTATCTTTATAAGACCATAATTTATTACAAAATAAGTGAAAAATCCTCTAATCTTCATCAGCTATCATTAAGTATATAAATCACCAGTAAGTTTTAAAAATAAGGACGTTATTTTGTCGAATGCTGACCAAGATATTTACAGTTTAAGCTATTCCCAAGTTTGGTCTGGCTTTAAAAGTCTTCTTCCAATTTCATGTTTCGTGGTAATTTTTGGGGCTGCTTTCGGCTTAGCTGCAACTCAAACTGGACTAGACAATAGCTCCATCATGTTAATGAGTATCTTTGTTTTTGCGGGGGCATCTCAATTTGCGACTTTAGAACTATGGGGTGCACAAATATCACTCATTCCCTTAATAATCACAGTTTTTTTTATCAATGCTCGGCATCTTTTAATGGGCGCATCTCTTTATCCTTGGCTACGCCACCTCCCTCCCATCAAACGATACAGTATCTTACTGGTTATTTCTGATGCAAATTGGGCACTCTCACTCCAAGCATTTAATCGTGGTGAATCAGGGATGGGGTTATTGTTTGGAGGAGGCATTGCTCTTTGGCTCGCGTGGGTTTTAGGCACAGGGCTTGGTTTCTACTTTGGTAATGTCATTCATAATCCTGCATTGCTAGGATTAGATATGGTCATGGCTTGTTTTCTACTGGCAATGGTTGTGGGCGGACAAAAAAATCTAAGAATACTGGTGATCTGGGCAATCGCAGCCTGTAGTTCATTATTGGCTTATTGGTATTTACCAGAAAATAGTCATGTCGTTGTGGGTGCCTTATTTGGCGGAATCGTAGGGATTTTCTGGAAAGAGAAACAAGTATGAACCTAGAAATTAGCACCACTTATCCATTGATTATTATTTTAATTATGACCATTGTGACATTAGCCACTCGTTGGGGTGGTGTTCTAATTATGTCATATGTTCCTATTAGTGATCGCGTACAGCGTTTCATTAATGCGATGTCTGGATCTGTGCTGGTTGCACTTTTAGCACCTATAGCTGTGGAAGGTGATAATGGAGCACGTTTAGCATTACTCACGACGTTAATCGTTATGCTAGCGCTTAAGAAACCGCTGTTGGCGATTGCAGCAGGAATATTGGCAGCAGCATTATTTCGTCAATATTTTGTATGAAAAGATAGATTCAAGAAACTTAGCATCTATGTCCACAAAACATTTAGCACTTAATCATTTACTTTAACAAATACTGTTTTATCTCTAATTTAGATCGATTAGACACTGATTTTAATCAGATAATACACAACCATTCGTTAGCTTTGATTCTTAGGTTTTTCTCAGAGTATCAGCTGCCATAGCAAACACGACAGCAAAGCATTCGATGTAGCCTAATAATAAGATAATCGGGCTGCAAAAGCCCTTTCGCTTTAAAGCCTTTGATTATAAATATGAAATTATCCAGCTCATCTAATCAAACTACAGGGCTTTCTGAACTGGCTTTTACCAATGGGTATAAATCAGACAATATTCAAAGATGTTCCGCTGTTTCCTGATTAATTATCATAATCACTTCAAGCATCTGTAAAGACAATTTGCTGAAGAGTGCATTGATATCTATTCATAACCTCTATGAATCTACTTCAACATTCAGTTCTCATAAATATGAAAAAATAGCGATGACTTATAAAACATGGATATGTCTCTGACCACGAGTTAAGAGTTAACTACTGGATGGTCATGGACGAATGATTAGAGATTGATAAAGGATTAATTTGATATGTGCTGAATTAGCAGGAGACTTTCACTTGGGATATGCTAGGCAGCTAACCGATAAAAGTTCTCTGCTATTTGATTTGGCGTTTTAAAATCCAAACTCTTTTGAATTCTTCGCTGATTATAAAATAACACAATGTATTTTGTAATATCTGCTTTAGCTTCATCTCTGGTTTTATAGTTGCAATGATGCACTAATTCATTCTTGAGTATGCCCCAGAAACTTTCAATCGGTGCATTATCGTAACAGTCCCCACGTTTGCTCATTGAACCTTGAAAATCACATTTTTCCAGTATCTTTCGATATTCATGGCTGCAATATTGGCTGCCTCTGTCCGAATGAACAATTAAGCCTTTCGTTGGTTTTTGATTACGAATCGCCATAGTCAGTGCATTGCAAACAAGTTGTGCGGTCATACGCTCATTTAAGCTATAGCCAACCACTTGTTTCGTGTACAGGTCTTTTACTGCTGCCAAGTATAACCAACCTTCAGCAGTCCAAATGTATGTAATATCGCTTGACCATGCAAGATTGGGCTTAGTCATTGAAAACTGTTGCTCTAGTAAATTTGCGTAGATCGCTCGATTATGATCACTCTTCGTAGTTCTTTTGAAACGCTTATGACGCTTACAATACAGCTGGTTGAGCTTTTTTATTTGACGTACAGCATACGTACTGATTTTGATACCTTGCGCTTGTAAATGCTTAGTTAATCGAATATAGCCATAGCTTTGTTTAGTTTCCTCATGAGCTATTTTGACCAAAATTGTCTGTTGATTTCGCTGAACCAATCTTTTATTCATGCCTCGTTTTAGCCAATCATAAAATCGTGACACTGAAACGTGAAGTAATCTAGCCATAAAGCTAATCGGGAATAAATGTCTTTGCTGTTTCATATAGGCGTACCTTACTGACTTTCTTTCGCAAAGTACGCTGCTGCCTTTTTTAGAAATTCACGTTCCATTTCAGCTGTTTTGAGCTGTTGTTTGAGCTTTTTATTTTCTTCGAGTAAGGCATTTAGATCAGGTGAATATTGTTTAGTGCCTGCTAAGGTGCCAGTCTTTGCTTTATTATTCCAATTTGAAAGAGTTTGCATTGAAATGCCAAGTTGTCTGGCTGTTTCCGATACATTGCCTTGATTGGCTTCAATCAATTTTATTGCTTCAACTTTAAATTCTGCGGTGTAAGTCTTCTGTTTCTTGCTCATGGTAAACTCCTGATGAGTGTCTATAGTTTACCAAGTTAAAACCTCCTGTTTTCTCAGCACACATCAATTTATATGTCTAGCTTTACCGAAATTGAAGGGAAAACAGCACAACCATCACGAAAGGATATAAGAAAATCATTAATTGCGAGTGGCGTTGGAAATTTATTGGAATGGTATGATTGGACAATCTATGCCGTAGCTTCTATCTATATTGCATCAGCTCTTTTCGATAAAGCTGATCCAACATCTGCCTTACTTAATACCCTAGCAGTTTTTGCAGTAGGTTTTATTTCTAGACCGATAGGTGGTTTTGTATTTGGTCCATTAGCAAATAAGTACGGTCGAAAAAATATCATGCTCGTTACTATGGTCATGATGGCCCTAGCAAGCTTAATGATTGCATTCATACCATCTTATGAAAAAATTGGTGCATGGGCTTCAGCATTACTATTAATGGCTCGACTCGTTCAAGGTTTTGCACATGGTGGTGAAACAGCAACCTCTTATGCATATATTGCAGAAATAGCACCACCGAAGCGACGTGGCTTATGGTCAAGTATGTCTTTTTTTGCTGTCGGTGCAGGCTCACTTGTTGCAACTTTATTTGTTGCCATACTTAACGTTATTTATTCAGAAGCACAAATGTATGAATGGGTCTGGCGTATCCCTTTTGCGATTGGGGGTGTATTGGCTTTTTTTGCAATTTATTTACGCCGAAATATGCTCGAAACACATATTGAAAGTGATAACAATGAACAGGTAGATGAGGTCAATTGGCCACTTTCAAAAATTCTAACTTCAGGATTTAAACTGTTTTGGTATGAAGCAGGTTCTACTTTAACTTTTTATACTTGGGTTTCATGTGCGGCTATATACGCGATCGGTATTCAAAAAATGCCTGCAAAAGATGCATTCATTATGAGTTGTATCGCGCAAGTCATCTACCTCATTTGCTTACCATTTCAGGGGTTATTATCAGACTATATTGGAAGAAAAAACAATACTTTAATCACATACATCGGTTCTTCTTTATTGCTTTTTCCTCTATGGTCTTTAATTAGCAACGAACCTTGGACCCTATTAGTTGCACAAACTATTGGCCTCTTAACGATGGGGTTTTTAATGTCATGTAAACCTGCTGCAATGTCAGAACAAGTTCCAACAAAATATAGAACAAAATTTTTTGGAGTCTTTATGTCATTAGCTGTCACTATTTTTGGTGGTACAGCTTCTTACGTAAGCACTTGGTTATATTCTATTGATAAAGGATGGGTATTTAATACCTATCTGATTAGCGTTTCAATTATAGCGACCCTTGCCGTGCTGACATGGAAAAACAACACAGGTATTGATTTAAATAAAATCAAATAATTTTAATACTTATAAAGAGGTTATGTCTTACATAACCTCTTTTTTAATGAGGTAAATATGCAAAGTAGCAAATTTAAAGATAGAACGGTTCTTGTGACTGGTGCAGGTAGTGGAATTGGAGCAAAAATTGCAGAGCATTTTGGCTTATTGGGTGCAACTGTCGCGATTGTAGATTTGAATAATGTAGTGTTAGAAGCTAAAAAAAATGAGCTTTTAGCAAAAGGGATTAATGCTCTTGCCTATTGTGCTGATATTTCTAACTATGAAAACTGCAAAAAAGCATACGATTATTTTTATAATGAAATTGGATTTATAGATACTTTAATCAACAATGCTGGAATTTCTCCTAAGCATGACGGTAAACCTTATAAAATATGGGACTTACCACCAGAGGAATGGAATACTGTCGTCAATGTAAATTTAAATGGAACTTTTAATTTTATACGTATTTTAGTACCAGAAATGATCAACAATAAATTTGGAAAAATTATTAATACATCATCTGTAGCCGCTCACGCATTTTTACCTATTGTCTCTTGTCATTACAGTGCCACTAAAGCTGCAATTACGGGATTAACTCGTCATCTTGCAGGAGAATTGGGTTCTTTCAATATTAATGTGAATGCAGTTGCACCTGGACGTATTGAAACACCGATGGTTACAGCAGTGGGTGAAGAGGTCAATAGTATGTTTATCGCAGATACGCCTTTAGGACGTCTAGGTACACCTCAAGAAGTTGCTGATGTTATCGAGTTCTTAGCCTCAGACCAAAGTCATTTTGTGACGGGACAAGTCATTGATGTCTCAGGTGGTTGGCTTATGCGATAAAAATAATGGGGGTTTAACCCCATTATTTTTTAGTTTTAAGACTAGAATTGATTTGATTGAATTAATGCTTGTTTTAAAGCTTCAGGTGTAATTTTAGGTACAAAATTTGCACTATAAGAATTACTTAACGTATTTGAAATAATGGTGTTTAGATCATCTTCTTTCAATTCATGCGCATAACCTAAATCATAAATTGTGGTGGGTAAATCAACTGACTTTAAAAAACGTCTTAATTCTTCAATAAAAATGGGCTCTCTTTTCTCTAAAATTGCTTGAACAACAGTTCCATAGGCAACTAATTCACCATGCAATTGTAAAGAGAGCTGAGGTACTGCTGTTAAGCCACGAATAAGTGCATGGGCTAATGATAACCCACCACTTTCAAAGCCTAAACCACTCAGCAAGACGGTTGATTCCACTACTTTTTCAACAATACTGGTATTCTTTTTGAGTTTGACATCATCCAGTGCGGGCTTCCCCCATTTTAATAAATTGTGATAAGTACTATTCACAAGTAGTAATGCCGTTTCTAGCGGTGGCGTCCCAAATGAGTTTAAGCCATTTGAATCGTGACATTGATTCGCTTCAAACATTTTACTAATCGCATCTCCAATACCTGCAGAAAAAAATCGGGCTGGTGCTTGTACAATAATTTCGGTATCAACTATTACAATTTCAGGATTTGATTTAGTTTTTTCAACGGCTTGGACTTTATGAAATTCATCGTAGATAATAATTAAACGACTGGTAGGTGCATCATTTGAGGCAATTGTTGGACAAATGATGATGGGAATATTCATCGATTTTGCAACAGCTTTGGCTGTATCCATCGCTTTCCCTCCCCCCAAACCGATTATGGCATTTGGAGAATATTTTAATATTTCTTCATTCAATGCGTTGATGATTGCATATGAGCATTCCCCACTGAATTTAAAACTTGAATATTGAATACATTCCGCTTCGAGAGAGTCACTGGCTTTCTTTAAAATACTTCCTTCAGTCGCCTGATCATAAATGATGGCAACATTCTGAAATTGATGTCGTTTAAGAATTTGACCAATACTCGATAAAGCATTGGGTCCTTGAACATATTCACCTGGAAAACCCATAATTTTTAACATCTTATTTCCTTATCAAAACTTGCTCATCTAAGTCATTCAATTGAGACTTTTTATATTTTGAATAATGAGAAACAAAAAATGCCAAATCCATTGATGATCGGCATTTTTTGTAATAAAAGATAAAGGCTTATCGAATAATTTTTTCGAGTTCTGACTCTGGAATACCTATATTCTTATAGTGAGCACGTGTACTTTCAAGCTTTGTAAATACATCTTCATAACCCGTCGCTTTACCATATGGATCAACATAGGTATAACCGCCATGCACGATAAATAAAGTAATGAACCGTACCGGGTTTGTCGGAGACTTTTTTATTTAAGTTAGGCCACCTGACCTAACGGGTTAATCTTATCATAGTACATTGCTTCAAACTCAAAAGGCGATACATAACCCAGTGCACTGTGTACACGCTTTTTGTTGAACCAATCTACCCAATTTAATGTCGCAAGTTGTACATCCGCTAAACCTTGCCAATCTGCTTTTAAATATTCAATCACCTCTGTTTTGTATAAGCCATTCACCGTTTCAGCCAAAGCATTATCGTATGAATCACCAGTCGTACCGACTGATGCTCGTAAATTTGCTGCTTCTAAACGATTGGTATAGCGAATGGAAAGATATTGCACACCTCTGTCGGAATGATGAATCACATTCTTTGGCATGCCTCGATCATGCAATGCTTGCTCCAATGCATCGAGCACCATATCTGTATTCATCCGTGTCGATACTTTCCATCCAACAATTGCTCGTGAGAACACATCAATAATAAATGCAGTATAAACCCAGCCTGAATTTGTTTGAATATACGTAAAGTCACCCACCCATAGTTGGTTTGGATGATCAGCATTAAAATTACGTTTCACTAAATCATCTGCCCGTTTTTGGTCATCTCGGTTACGGGTGGTTTGTTTATTCTTACCACGCCAAACACCTTGTATACCTAGCTTTTGCATCAATCGAGCAACTGTACAACGTGCAATCACATAGCCTTCACGTTTCAGTTGTTGCCAGACCTTACGCACACCATACCGACCTGAACTTTCCTTCCAAATTCGTTTAATTTGTTCAGCATGATGAAGGTCATGCAGATCCCGTTTCGCTCGATGTTCTGGATTGTCCGCGAGATCTAAAGTCCGGTAATAGGTTGAAGGTGCGATCGGTAAAATTCTACAAATCGCATCAACACCATATAAGTCTTTATTGTTATGGATGAAATCCACCATTATTTGTGTGGGCGGTCGAGCTCCGCCTGGGCGAAAAAAGCGGCTGCTTTACGTAGAATTTCATTGGCACGCTTTAATTCTTTAATTTCACGTTCCATTTGCTTCATTTTTTCTTGGTCAGATACCTGTTGTACTTTGGCGGGATTTTGTTGATCTAAGTATTTTTGATACCAAACACGTAGTGTTTCAGGAGTACAGCCAATTTTAGGAGCAATTGCGGAAACTGCTGCCCAATTCGATGGATAATCTTTTTCAGATTCAATTAGTAATTGAACCGCTCTTTCTCTAATTTCGGGGGTATAGTTTGGTTTTTTCATCGGAATAGTCTCTCAGAATATTGACTCTCCGACAAACCCGGTACGGTTCATAATCATTTCTGTAACATCTTCAGGAACAAATAAGGTATGTGTTTCACCTGGGGGTTCAAATGCAAAGGATTTTTCTTCTGCAACCCAATCATGTTCTAAATAAAACCAACGACCTTTTAAAACCACAGCATGCACAGTCCCTGTATGACGATGACGAGATAAGACACCGCTTTTACGTACACGTAATAAATTTACGTAATAACCCGCACTCGTATTCAGCAATAGTGGTTTAAAACTCACCGAATCTGAAGTTGGAACCCATAAGTTATCATCTTCCAAGTATTTATCTAATACCCCAGGAAGAACCAAGTCGGCAGACATATAAGGAACTTGTGGAAGCTGAAAAGGCATTAACTCTTCGTTATCTGTCGGCTCAGGGTTTCTTTGTGCAGTCATATTATTCTCCTTGAATATTAATCTTGAATAGACAAGATCTTAGCAAAAGAAAAATGGACGTTGATTGCATGCAATTCAAAACATATGTGAATCTTAGGCAAGGGATTAAGTCTTCAAATTTGCTATGATGAAATTCATTCCAAGCAGTTCATATCTTTTTTCGAGGTCACACCATGGATAACTATCGACAAATGATGGCGTTTATGTGGGCTTATGAGCATGGTAGTTTTTCAGCTGCGGCAAGAGCACATGATTTAACTCCTTCTGCAATGAGTAAGTTAATCAGTCGATTAGAAAATAGACTCGGTGTGAGATTGATCCTGCGAGGTGCTCGGCAAATTACCTTAACTGAAGAAGGTTTAGCCTATTTAAATAGTGCAAAAAATGTTGTTTCAGCAATGGCAGAAGCAGACTCCTTAGCCGAAGGACTACCAACAACAATTAGTGGCAATTTAAAGATAAGAACGATGCCCACTTTTGCTAGATATCAAATTTTACCTTGGCTAGCAGAATTTCTAGACAAATACCCCTTAATCAATATAGATTTTGAATTAAATGCGGTTTATCAAGATGATTTTGATCGTGGCGTTGATATTGCAATTTATGGAGGTGTTCTTCCCTCTTCTTCTAGAATAGCAACAAGAATTGGGGAAAGTGAATGGATTACCTGTGCATCACCCACATATTTAAAAAAATTTGGCAATCCGATTCACCCACAAGATTTATTACAGCATAGATGTTTTCATTTTAATTTTGCTAGTAGTTGGAATAAATGGGATTTTGTCGAGAATAATGAAAGTTTCATCACTCCTATAAAGCCTTTGGCATCTTTTTCTCAAGGTGATTTTTTAAGAGATTTAGCACTTCAAGGAGAAGGAATAATACGATTAGCAGATTACCATATAGGTAATGATATTCGACTAGGTAAATTGGTTCCAATTCTAACTGAATACAAATCTAAAATTAAAGAACCACTCTATGTCATTTATGCTAACCGTAAATTACAAAGCCCTAGAATTAAATGTTTTATTGAATTTTTACAACAAAAACTAAAGTTACATCCATGGAAAATAGATTTTTAATATAATTGTACAATCTCATAATCTTTTAAGTTTATTACTGAAAATTTTAAAGCTAAAGTTTTAAAAATCTAATTTCATTCTAGAACACAAAAACTAAGGAGTCGAAGCCCCCCCATTACCAACGATTAGTCAACTTAAACTCAATCGATTAATTGATTTCCAAGCTAAACAACCAACACGACCAACTGTGAAATTAGCCTGCTTTGGAAATGTTGGATAAGGAAAATTAACATAGTACACATTATAGAAAAGGCCCGTATGGGCCTTTTGATCATCTACTTCATATAAACCTTCTTATGCGAAATTCGATTGTAAGGCCCAAGTAGAAATGTCTACTTTTAGCATGCTAAATTCTTCGATTTTCCACTTTCAATTCAGTAAAAATTTTATTGGTATAGATCTTGCTGGAATTAGATATTTACTTACTAATGCAAGGACTTATCAATTGAATAATTTTACAAAATCAGCCTTAATTACATCACTTTTCACACTAATTACAGCCTGCGGAAGCTCCGATAATGATGAGAAATTAGTTTCACAACCTTCTATTGAACCAATTCCATTTGAACCATTAGAGGCCACTATCTCTGATTTACACGTTTCTTTAAAAAGTAATGGATCAAATTGCATTAATATTGTGCAAAGTTATTTAGATCGTATCAATGCCTATGATAAACAAGGGCCTAGTCTAAATAGTGTCATTTCAGTAAATCCAAATATATTAAAAGAAGCCGTTGAACTTGATGAGTACTATAAAAAAACGGGTAAATTCAAAGGCAACTTACACTGTGTCACTGTACTAGCCAAAGATAATTTAGATGTTGTTAATATGCCAAATACAGCAGGTTCAGATGCCCTTTTAGATAACGTTCCACAAGATGATGCATATATTATTAAAAATATTAAAGAGCAAGGTGGTCTAATTATTGGTAAAGCAAATCTTGATGAATTTGCCTTTGGCTTTGGTGGAAAGTCTACAGTAGGAGGGCAAGCGAAGAATGTTTATGATCTAACAAAAGGCCCTGGTGGTTCATCGTCGGGTACAGGAACTGCTATTTCTGCTAGTTTAGCTATGGTTGGAATTGGTACTGATACAGGTGGCTCTATCCGTGTCCCATCAGCAGTTCAGGGCTTAGTTGGTTTACGGCCTTCCCTACGTGTTCTTAGTTTGGACGGCATTATTCCGCTAGCACCAACACAAGATACAGCCGGTCCTATGTGTCGTCAGAGTGTTGATTGCGCAAAATTATTTACAGCTATGGTTGGATATGACCCATCCTCTAGCTCAAATCAACGGAGTGATTTTGCACATGATGCACCATTATTAAATTCTGAGACTGCTTATCGAGCTTTAATAAATCAACTTGAAAATTATGTTCCAATAAATGCTTCGTTAGCCGGGAAACACATTGGTTTAGTAAAAAATGTTTATGCAAATAGTGAAGAAGGTCTTTTAGTTCAAGAGGTGCTTACAAAAGCTGCTGATAAAATGCGTGAAGCAGGTGCAATAGTAGAAGAGGTAGAGATATCTGATCTCAGTACTATTTTAGGAAGTTCTGATATTACAAGTAATTCAGGTTATACAGGACGTTTTTCAAGTCTTTCAAATTCTGAATTCAAGCAATCTTTAACAGATTATTTAGCAACAGCTACTACAGGGTATAAATCCTATATCGACTTATTGAATAGTGGAAGAATGATTCAATCTTTCAAAAGTTATGATACTGATTCAACCAGTGCAGAGTTTATTAATCGCTATCACTTAAACACTTTAGTACGTGCGCCTTTTGTGCGTTCTCGTTTAAACTCAGCATTAGAAAATAGTCACTTAAATGGTATTTCTAAAGGTCAAAGATTCGATGCTTTGGCATATCCATCAATCACAGGTTTAACGAATAATATTCCTTCTAGTCCAACGACTGGAAGTAATAACCGTATGAGCCCATTTTCTGGATTTCCTGCATTATCACTACCAGCAGGTACAGTAAATTATGAAAAGCGTAGTGCTTATCCAATGAACGTTAATATTGAATTTATTGCAAGAGAATTTGATGAGCCAACGTTATTTGAAATTGCCACAGCTTTTGAAAAAGTAAATCCCGGAAGAATGATACCAACACATACCCCTGCACTTATAACAAAATTATATTAATTTAAATTTTACTAAAATTAATATAATACACCTTATACAAAAGGCCTGATTCATGGGCCTTTTGATCATTTATTTAACATAAAAATCTTCTACGAAGTGAAAAAATGAGGATCTATACTGCTCGTTTCTTATAACGCTGATTAGGTTAAATAGCATGGGAAATAGGCTCGATAATTTTAAGCCAAGACCAACGAGTTTGATAACTTTTAGCTTTCCGTCAAACAAAGCTTCGTGGACTCGCAGTAGCGCCACGAGTTACTTTTGAAAGAATGAATGACTTTTTAAATCCGAATCAAATTAAACCTGTTATTGATTATGTATGTAAATTTGAAGAGGCAATCGCTGCTTTTGAATATCTGTCTAAAGATGACTTTAGTAAGATTGTGATTCAAACTTCATAACAGAAATAAGCCAACTAAAAGACACCTCGCAAGGTGTCTTTTCTATCTAAATCAGAGCCATTCAACATAATAATGTTTATAAAAAATTTCCAAAAACCAGAGTAAAAATAGTAATTTAAAGCCAATATTTTTCACTTCATATTGAAAATTATTATATTAAATAAAGAGATATATTACGTATTATTTTATCAGTATCACGAATTAAAAAAATGACTACTAACTCGTTAGGCGGTTCTTTATATTCTATCTAACTATTTAAGAATTTCGTATGTAGTGAAATTTGGAGGGTGAGATATGCTTTGTATATGGGAAAAAATCATCATTCCGGAAATTAAAAATGCCAATATTGTTATTACAGAGCTATATAATTGCATTCATTACTTATCAATCTGAGTAGACATCAGCTTAAACTTATTTCTCCATTATTACTATAAAATTATAATTTATTGAAATAAATAAATTTTTTAAAGAATTACTGTTTTTATAAAAAAAATAAATATCCATATAAGAAAACTTGATTAATTTTATTTATAGTGTATAGTTCACTCAACTAGAAAAAAGTCTTGTTTCGGTAAATCTTCTTTAAGTATCGCAGTTTTAGTCATAATCCTTCGTTTTTTCAGATTTTAAGTTTCATTCTTTATTATTTTCAAAGTTATACTCAGTCAATAAAATGGCTAAAAATTATTAAAAATTAGTAGGATATATTATGTCAAACTCAAATATTGTTAAAGGTACTGTAAAGTGGTTCAACGAAACTAAAGGTTTTGGTTTTATTCAACAAGAATCAGGACCAGATGTTTTTGCTCATTTCAGCGAAATCGCTAGTTCAGGTTTCAAAACTTTGGCTGAAGGCCAAATGGTTGAATTTAGTATCACCCAAGGTCAAAAAGGACCGAATGCTGTAAATATTATTGCAATCTAAGTAATAATAAGCAGTAATAAAAAAGCACTTATTAGTGCTTTTTTATCATTTAAAATTAAATTTTGAAGTTGTTTTCCAAGTGGAAAAATATTCTAAAAATAGGATTTAAGTTGTTAAAAATAAATAATTTAGTTGCAAAATCTCATAATGGTACTGAAATTATCGTATCGTTAATTCCCTTAAATAAAATGCAAAATACACGTCAAGGTTTACAAAAAATTGAAGTTGGTAAAAGAATTCTTCTTCAGTCAGGAATTGTGGTTGATTTAAATTTAGATGGTCGTACTTTTTATACGTCTTTGCATCAACTATTTAAGTTAAATCATAGAGTTATTTAGATAATAATTTTTATATCAAGTTCTTATTTCACTATTTTCTCTACAACAATATTATTAAAGGTATATAAATGCTTAAACAAAGTATCAGTGTGAAAGATCAATTTGGGGTTAAACACTTTATTCAAGCAACAGTTGATCAGCATTTTGCTAATACTAACTCTTATTCTAATGTAAAACATATTACAGTAGATGGTGAAGATATTCGTCCTAGTTTTGAAATGCTTTTTCAAAGCACCTTAAGTGGAAAAATTTTCAAAATTCTATAGATAATTCAAAATTATCTAGGCAATAAAAAAGCCCAACATCCTGTTGGGCTTTTTTACGTATTTGATGCTTTCGGTATAACTCCTGTCGTACCTGCATTCTCCGTTGCTGTGAACCGTACCGGGTTTGTCGGAGAGTCAATATTCTGAGAGACTATCCCGATGACAAAATTAAAATATACCCCTGAAATCAGAGAAAGAGCGGTTCAATTATTGATTGAATCCGAAAAAGATTATCCATCGAATTGGGCCGCAATCACAGCTATTGCTCCCTGAGCAGTATACTGCGCAAGGGTTGTACTCCTGAAACACTACGTTCCTGGCATCAGAAGTATTTGAATCAACAGAATCCAATCAAAGTACAGCAGCTTTCAGACCAAGAACGCATTAAACAACTTGAACGCGAAAATAAAGAACTGCAACGAGCCAATGAAATTCTACGCAAAGCAGCCGCTTTTTTCGCCCAGGCGGAGCTCGACCGCCCACACAAATAATGGTGGATTTTATCCATAATAATAAAGAGCTGTACGGAGTCGAGGCGATTTGTAGAATTTTACCGATCGCACCTTCAACCTATTACCGGACTTTAGATCTCGCGGACAATCCAGAACATCGAGCGAAACGAGATTTACATGACTTGCATCATGCTGAACAAATTAAACGAATTTGGAAGGAAAGTTCAGGTCGATATGGTGTACGTAAAGTTTGGCAAAAACTGAAACGTGAAGGCTATATTATTGCGCGCTGTACAGTTGCTCGATTGATGCAAAAACTAGGTATACAAGGTGTTTGGCGTGGTAAGAATAAACAAACCACCCGTAGCCGAGATGATCAAAAACGAGCAGATGACTTGGTGAAACGCAATTTTAGTGCTGATCGACCTGACCCTTGCGAAGCAGTGCTTCTCAGGTCAGTGACTTTACGTATATTCAAACAAATTCAGGCTGGGTCTATACCGCCTTTATTATTGATGTGTTCTCACGAGCCATTGTTGGATGGAAAGTATCTACACGAATGAATACAGATATGGTGCTCGATGCATTAGAGCAAGCATTGCATGATCGAGGCATGCCAAAGAACGTGATTCATCATAGTGACAGAGGCGTGCAATATCTTTCCATTCGTTATACCAATCGTTTAGAAGCAGCAAATTTACGAGCATCAGTCGGTACGACCGGTGATTCATACGATAATGCTTTGGCTGAAACGATGAATGGCTTATACAAAACAGAGGTGATTGAATATCTAAAAGCAGATTGGCAAGGTTTAGCGGATGTACAACTTGCGACATTAAATTGGGTAGATTGGTTCAACAAAAAGCGTGTACACAGTGCACTGGGTTATGTATCGCCTTTTGAGTTTGAAGCAATGTACTATGATAAGATTAACCCGTTAGGTCAGGTGGCCTAACTTAAATAAAAAAGTCTCCGACAAACCCGGTACGGTTCACAGATTTGCCTTTTACATCCAATAAAAATGCTTGTGCATCCTTCAAACTCGCCCATCTCTTATTTTTTAATCAATCCTCACAATGAGAATGAATTTAGCTAGAAAAGTCTAAATATTATTCGATAAGACAATAACAAAATCCCATTTCATCAATTTGTCATCAAATCACGACAAAATGCCAAATTAAATAAAGTTCAATACTTATTTTCTCCCCACTGCAGACATGTTTATTTATAGATAAAATTAATTTCTCTCATCTAAAGTTTTTGAGGAATTTTTATTCAGTTTTTCAGTGCTTCACTCTAACTTTCTAAGAGCCATAAATGAACTCCTTAAATGTGCTTTCAAATTCTTTAACACATCCGTTAAAAACATATATAAATAGAGAGCTTTCATTACTTGAGTTTCATAAACGGGTGCTGGCACAGGCAAAAGATACTGAATACCCGTTACTTGAACGATTAAATTTTTTAATTATTTTTTCACGTAATTTAGATGAATTTTTTGAAATCAGAATTGCCAGTTTAATGCAACAAATCGAATTTTCAAATCACGCCAAAACACGTCCAGATGACTTGTTAATGTCCGATATAGTCACTACTATTTCCAAACTTGCGCATGAAGCCGTTGAAGAACAATATAAAATCCTCAATTATAATGTGTTACCACAACTCCAAGGACATGGCATTCATTTCATTCAGCATGGCGACATTCTGCAAAAACACAAAGAATGGATCAAAGAATATTTTTATAATGAAGTTCAGCCTGTGGTTACCCCCATCAGTTTGGATCCTGCGCATCCTTTCCCTAGACTGGTCAATAAAAGCTTAAACTTTATTGTGACTTTAGAAGGTAAAGATGCATTTGGACGGAAAATTGATTTGGCGATAGTCCCTGCGCCACGTTCATTACCCAGCTTAGTCAAATTACCGAAAAGTATTTCTGGTGAAGCGGAACACTACATTTTACTTTCAGCGATTATTCAGCAACACATTCATGAATTATTTTCTGGGGTGACCACGACTGGATGTTATCAATTTCGGGTAACACGCAATGCAGATTTAACGGTATCAGAAGATGTTGAAGACTTAGCGATCGCTTTAAAAGATGAACTGTCCTCTCGACGTTTTGGTCGTGCTGTCAGACTAGAAGTAAACAAAAACTGTCCAGCAAATATTACCGATTATCTGCTTGAACAATTCGATCTTAATCCAGAGCAGCTCTATCGTATTGATGGACCGCTCAATCTTGTACGTTTTATCTCCAACTTTAATTTACCTGATTTAAGATTTACGCCTTTTATTCAAAAACTGCCGAAAGCCTTATATAACAAAAAATCGATATTCGATGTATTAAAAAATGAGGATGTTTTATTACACCATCCTTTTCATTCATTTGCGCCTGTCATTAAACTCCTCAAAGATGCCGCCCATGACCCACATGTTTTGGCCATAAAACAAACACTTTATCGTAGTGGTGCAGATTCGGAAATTGTACAAGTCCTTGCAGAGGCAGCCCGAAATGGAAAAGAAGTCACTGCTGTGATTGAATTACGTGCCCGCTTTGATGAAGAATCTAATATTGAAGTTGCAAATGTCTTACAAGAAGCTGGCGCGGTGGTGGTGTACGGAATTGTGGGTTATAAAACCCATGCCAAAATGATTCTAATTGTGCGTCGTGAAATGGATAAAATTAAACGTTATGTTCATTTGGGTACGGGAAATTATCATGCAACCAATGCCAAGATTTATACAGATTATGGATTGCTGACCAGTGATACAGATATTTGCGAAGATGTTCATAAAATTTTTCAAGAGCTGACTGGCATGGGTAAAATGGTCAAATTGAAAAAACTTTTTCATGCACCATTCACGCTTCACTCTCAATTAATTGAACTCATTGAAAATGAAATTATCAATAGTAAAGCTGGTAAAAAAGCGCAGATTATTATTAAAGTCAATGCATTGACTGAACCTCAACTGATTGATGCGTTGTATAAAGCCTCTCAAGCTGGTGTACAAATTGACTTAATTGTTCGTTCCATTTGCTGCTTACGTCCACAAGTTAAGGGGCTTTCCGAAAACATTCGAGTACGCTCAATTGTGGGACGCTATTTAGAGCATACCCGAGTTTATTATTTTTACCATCAGGGTGATAGCAAGCTGTATTGCGCCAGTGCAGACTGGATGGGACGGAATTTATTTTCTCGCATCGAGACCTGTTTTCCCATTGAAGATAAAAAACTGAGGAAACAAATTTTGGAAGATGGCTTAAATAATTATCTTCAAGATAACCGTCGTGCATGGGAACTTCAAGCAGCTGGAACATGGACACAATGTTCACCAAGTCTCGGTCAACCAGTCTATATTGCGCAAGAGCATTTGTTAAATCATACTTTTTAATTAAATTAGGCTGATTATTGTGCAAATTTTCAGTCTTTATCAGGTATTAAACTGTACTTTAATAGAATTGAAATAATTTAAGCTTAAATTAAAAAATCAAAACTGAGTGGTTGAATTGTATGAATGATATTAGCGTTAAAAAGATCAATAAACTCATTGAAGAATTTGAACATCAAGGCAATAAAGTAGACCGTTTGGAAATAGGTTATAAAACCTATGCAGCATTAATGTCAGATCAAAAATTTGCAGAAAAAGTCACAAAATCGATGGAAAATTCTAAAGATCGACTTTATAAGAAAATAAAAATTAGTCTGATTACTGAAAAACATTATTTTAAAGTTAAATAAAACAGGTTCTTTATTTTTCACGCTAAGTAAAGGCATTCATCTTGCTAGATCAATATCTAGCAAGCAGATTCAATAAAAAATCACAATCTATTATTCAGAGTGCATTTACTTTAATGCATTCACTTTTCAAAAGATTGATGCATAAAACTCATAACTCTATTCGCCTTTCAGAATCTAATCTATTTCCCCAATTTTTGTTAATCTGCTGACTTCTTCGAACACCTCAATGCTTTGTTGTTCTTAAAGCAGGAAGTCATATGTCTATTTCTCCCCATCAAATTGATCCAGTCATGGCACCATCAAGCCCTCCTGCTTGGGGGGCAGTCTGGGTGATGTCTTTATGCTGCGCTGTTTTGATTGCCGCTGAGTTTATGCCAGTCAGTTTACTTACACCGATTGCCTTCGATTTAAATATGCGCGAAGGGCAAGTCGGACAAGCGATTGCCATTTCAGGGATTTTTGCAGTGATGAGCAGTTTAACCATCAGCAAAATCACCAAACACTGGGATCGACGTCATGTGATTCTTGCTTTGACCATCCTGATGATTATTTCAGGCCTCTTGGTGACCTTGGCACACAATGCCGTATTATTTATGACTGGACGTGCCTTACTCGGGATTGTCATTGGTGGCTTTTGGGCCATCTCCACTGCAATTGTGATGCGATTGGTACCTTTTAACCATGTACCCAAAGCATTGGGACTTTTAAATGGTGGCAATGCTTTGGCCATGACTGTGGCTGCGCCGCTTGGAAGTTTTTTAGGTTCGATCATTGGCTGGCGTGGTGCCTTCTTTTGTATTGTGCCTATTGCAATCATGGCTTTGCTTTGGCAACTCAAAAGTATGCCATCTTTGCCAGTCTTGAATACGCAACAAAAATCTGGACATGCATTTTCACTGTTAAAAAGACCTGTTGTTCTTTTAGGCATGCTCGGTGTTTTGTTCTTATTTATGGGTCAATTTGCACTGTTTACTTATTTACGTCCATTCTTAGAAAATGTAACCATGGTCAATACCAATATGCTTTCAACTCTACTTCTAGTTTTGGGTCTAGCAGGATTGGTTGGAACCTTTGTGATTAGCCATATTTTACATGCCCATGTATATCGCTACCTGTTCTTTATTCCAATAGGCATGGCTCTGGTTGCAACAGTTCTTGTTTTTTTTGGGCATCAAATTTGGATCGTCGCTTTGTTGATGGCAATCTGGGGATTTATTGGGACTTCAGCACCTGTAGCTTGGAATACATGGCTGACACATACTTTGCCCCATGATGCAGAGTTAGGTGGGGGTTTAATGGTGGCCATTATACAACTGGCAATTACATTGGGCGCGACACTCGGCGGAGTATTGTTTGATGCTCAAGGCTACCAGTCCACATTCATCTTTAGCGCGTCGATTCTAGTCTTAAGTGCGATATTTTCATTACTTACTTGGCGTCACCTGTTACACGTAAAGTATCAATAACCAGTTTTAAAGCAGGCGTTTGCTGTCTTCTATGTGGATAATATAAATGATAGCCGGGAAATGTAATGCTGTACTGTTCGAGGACTTTAATTAAACGGCCTTGTTCCAAATCGTCTTGCACCATATCTTCAGGAATATACGCCATTCCTAAGCCGAGTCGCACCGCATCCACACTATGGTAAGACTCGTTAAAAACCCACTGCCCTTGTATTTTAATTTTAACTTCTAAACCATCTTTAACAAATTCCCACGCATAAATTCCGCCCTGTGTGGTGAGTCTAAAACCAATACATTGATGCTGTGTCAATTCTTGCGGTATTTGTGGTATCCCATTTTTTTCAAAATATTCGGGTGTCGCGACCACCACCATATTGACATCTTGACCGATACGCACTGCAATCATTCCATCTGCAACGCGGCTACCAAAACGCACGCCCGCATCAAAACGTTCCGCCACAATATCCACCATGCCACTGTTTGCTGTTAATTCAACATGGACATCGGGATAAAGCAGACTCAAATTTTTGAGTTTAGGTAATAAAATTTGTCGGATGGCATGACTACTGGCATTAATTCTAATTGTACCTGCTGGGGTATCTCTCAATTTGGTCAACAGTGAAAGTTCATTGTCAATTTGGTCAAAATTGGGACTAATGGTTTGTCGTAACCGCTCACCGGCTTCAGTGACTGAAACACTCCGTGTGGTACGCGTGAGCAATAAAATTCCGAGTCGTTCTTCTAGTCCGCGAATGGTATGGCTTAATGCAGATTGGGACACCCCCAGTTTACCCGCAGCTTTGGTAAAGCTTCCTTCCCGAGTCACCATGAGAAAGGCATATAAATCATTATAATTTTCTTTGGTGATCATCCGTGTATTCCACTCAAGATTAAAGCCGGTCTACGTTTCAGTATATCGCTTAATCAAAGCGATTTTAGCTTAATTGATGAAATTTACTCATAAGTTTATGTCTGTTTTTTAGTCTAATCATTTTTCTTGAAAGCACTTACACTCAATTCATTGGAGTTCTTTGAGTTGCTATTTTAGATGCGTTAAAAACCGATTTAAAAGTATTCGAATCCTTCAGTTTAATGACATTGAGATGGTCTCAATCATGAATAAAACAAAGTATTCCTTCGTTATTTTTGGCTGTTTAACCTTGCTCTGTGTTCTTTTCAGTTTAACTGTAGTAAATGCCGAGGCCAAAAACCGAGTCGATCATCATTCACAAAAGAAGCGTTTAAACATGAATATTCGAATTCAGATTGAAGGATCAAAACAGCCCGTTTCGGTGACCTTAATTGATTCACCTACGACGCAAGATTTCATTCAACAATTGCCTCTAACTTTGACCCTAAAAGACTATGCAGCATCAGAAAAAATTACTCATCTTCCTCAAAAATTATCAACTCAAGGCGCACCTAAAGGCTATGTAGGAAAATCAGGTGATCTTACCTATTTCGCACCCTGGGGCAATCTTGCATTTTTCTATAAAGATTCCGATGTTAGATATGCCAACGGATTAATTTTTCTTGGAAAAATGGACATATTACCCAACGATTTTTCTCAAAAAAATGAGCTGAAGATTTTCATCATCCAAGTGAAATAGAGCCTCAACTGCCCTTTTATTAATTTTATGTTTCTTGGAAATCATCATGCAACTTTTAACATTTACACAGAAACTTCGCGTTTCTACAGCGAGTACACTCTTAGTCGCAACCATCGGTCTATTTTCTATCCCTTCAACAATGGCAGCAGATATGTCAAATGTTGCGAATAACTTTTACCAAAGCACTCAAGTTACCATTCAAAAAGTGACCTTTAAAAACCAGTACAATATGAATATTGTAGGTAATTTAATCATTCCGAAAAATTTAAAGACAAATAGCAAAGCACCTGCAATTGTGATCGGGCATCCAATGGGTGCAGTAAAAGAGCAAAGTTCGATGCTGTATGCGCAAAAGCTGGCTGAACAAGGTTTTGTCACCTTGGCGATTGATCAATCTTTTTGGGGTGAAAGCGAAGGGAACGCGCGTAATGTGGTTGCACCCGATATTTATGCAGAAGCGTTTAGTGCAGCGGTGGATTATTTAGGGACACGTGATTTTATTGATCGTAACCGAATTGGTGCTTTGGGTATTTGTGGAAGTGGTAGTTTCGTGATTAGCGCAGCTAAAATCGATCCACGTATGAAAGCAATTGCAACCGTCAGTATGTACGATATGGGTGCTGCAAACCGTAATGCCCTAAACCATTCTCAGACTTTAGCGCAGAGAAAACAAATCATTGCAGATGCAGCAGAACAACGTTATGTTGAATTTACAGGTGGGAAAACTGAATATACCAGTGGCACAGTTCATGAATTAGCAGCAGATACGCATCCGATTCAACGTGAGTTTTTTGACTTTTATCGTACAGCACGCGGTGAATTTACCCCGAAAGGTGCCGACTCAAAAACGACCACACATCCTACGTTGACCAGTAATGTGAAATTTATGAACTTCTATCCATTCAATGACATTGAAACCATTTCACCACGTCCAATGCTGTTTATTACTGGTGATCAGGCACATTCAAAAGAGTTTAGTGAAGAGGCATATAAACGTGCAGGACAATCGAAAGAACTGTATTACGTTAAAGGCGCAGGCCATGTTGATTTGTATGACCGTACTGATCTAATTCCATTTGAAAAATTGGCATCGTTCTTTAACAATAATTTAAAATAATTCTTTAATCATTTTCGATATCGGGAAAGTATGCATACTTTCTTGATATCTCCTGCATAATTTTTGTGATTATGCCGCTTTTAATTATGATTTTTAGATGTAATTTTTGTCGCTTTAAAATACATCTTATTCCATTGAATTTGAGTAGATATACATCACTATTCCAGACCTGATACAAATTAATATAGCCAAACTCATGATGAAAGGAAAACCCTACTCAGGAGCAGGAAAGTTGAGTTTCAGCTATCTTCACATCTCGTTCACACCTCACTCACTAAAGTATAAAAATAAGATTGAAGATGGACCATGATCATGAAATACCCTAAAACAATCACTGCCTCCATATTGGCAGTTCTATGTTTATCTGGATGTAAAAGTGTTCCAAGTTATTCTTCCGATTATAGTACCGCCAAAAACAACATTACTGGTGTCACCTTAACGGACGCACAAGCTTTGGAGATTGGTACAAGTTTCACCACTACATTCAATACGTTAGGTACTCCTGAATTTGTCAATAAAGCAAGTTCGCTCTATGCAGACCAGCTTTTTATTAATGACACGCTATCCCAGTTTTCATCGCGACAAAATTTGGTTGAACATTTCAAAGGCATGAATAAACGTGTTTCGAATGTGACCGTAAAATTATTGAGTGCGACCCATCATCAAGACTCTGCCTATATCCATTGGCATATGGCCTATGATTTCAAAATGTTTGGTACGTCTAAAAAAATGGCGTCTTACGGCATCAGTGAAATTAAAATCAATGCAAATAAGCAAATTATTTTCCAACAAGATTTCTGGGATCCTGCAAATGGTCTATATCGTTCATTGCCGTATGTAGGAGGAGGCTATTCATGGATATTACCATTCAAAAAATCGCCTTGAGTATAATGTGTCTGACGGTTTTTTCCGTCAGTACTTTTACTTCTGCCGCACCTATACAGCCCTGTAGTCAAGCCCCCATTTTGGTTGCTCAAAAACAGGTGGGGCAAGCAAGCTATTTTGCTGAATCCTGTAAACAGTCATGGGATAGCCAAAATATTCAAATGCGTTTTGCTTATAGTCAAGATATTCCAGAATGGGCGTTTAAACGTGCAGCCACACATTTTTTAAAGAAAAACATTCCTGATTTTAACGAAAAATCGGTCTTAAACCGTATTACACAGCTGTATAAACCCGTTAAAAATGGTGATTTATATACTTTAAATTATATGCATTCTTCGCAAACCCTGACCCTTTCACTCAATCAAAAAACATTAGGACAGATTCAAAATGATCAAGCCAATCAATATTTTAAAATTTGGTTAGGTTCACAGCCTTTTAATGCTAAATTAAAACAACAACTTTTAAATTAACATCAGAACGTATTCAAATGACCAAGCATTTTATTCTCATGGTGGAAGACCATTACGAACTGGCATCGACTCTGTGTGAGTTTTTAGAAGAACACGGTTTTGTCGTAGATCATGCCCGTAATTTAGATGCAGCGCGAAATTTCTTAAAACAACATCCTTATCACATTCTGTTATTGGATATTAATTTACCTGATGGCTCAGGTTACGATTTATGTGAATGGCTTAGAACAGAACAAGGCTTAGACCTGCCCGTATTAATGCTGACAGCACGCGATACTTTAGATGATAAATTGAAAGGTTTTGCTTCAGGAACTGATGATTATTTGGTCAAACCGTTTGACTTTAACGAGTTGGTTATGCGGGTTCGAGCTTTAATTAAACGCTCAATGGGTGAGGTCTCTAAAAGCCAACTACAAATTCATGACCTCATTTTAGACACGGCCAGACAACATATTAATCGTGCAGGCCAAAATATAGAGCTGCCGCCTATTCAATTTAAACTATTAAAACTACTCATGCGAAATTCACCCAAAGTGATGAGTAAACAAGAAATCGTCATGGAATTATGGGGAGATTCAGAACCCGAGAGTGATGCTTTACGCAGTCATATTTATAACTTACGTAAAATGATTGATAAGCCTTTTAATCAGAAATTAATTCATACCGTGTCTGGAATCGGCTTAAAAATTTCGCTTGAATCCGATTCACTTAATTAAGATATACCACCACGACCAATCCCGTTGAAGGCATTAAATCAATATCGCGATGAACCGTTAAATAATATTGACGATCAAATAATTCAACACGCCATCCCAATTGCTTACAAAGTTTCTTGACCAATTGCAGCCCAATCCCATGCCCTTTGGTTTGTAATTTTAATTGTGGGCTGGATAACTCTTGCACTTTGACATCATTGGGTAAATTAATCCCGATCCCATTATCGGCAATCAGGACTTTATTTTTTTCTATCCTAATATCAATTGCTGAACCTTGAGAATAATTCAAAGCATTACGTAAAATATTACCAAAAACCATTTTGGTCATAGACGGGTACAGTTGACGTATCTGATCATCTCCATGCTGTTGAAGATTAATATGTATTCCTTTGACCTGACCGACACTCTCTAAATCAACTTGTAGTTCATGTAAAATATCGAAAATTGATCGATGTTCTGGCGTAAGCGTATTGGTGGTATTACGTGCAATTGCGAGTAAAGTATCAACCAACAACTGCATATCTTCAATGGTGTTATCCAAACGGGTGAAAACTTTATTCTCGCCATAACGTGATTGGCACAATTGTACATTGCCCTTTAAAATCGTGAGTGGCGTGCGCAGCTCATGACTGACATCACCACTAAACTCACGTTCTCGATAAATAAAGTCGCTTAAGACTTGATGATATTTTTCTAAGGCTTGTTTTAAATATTCTGCCTCCATGTTGGCCTCAGTGCTGATGTCCTTAAAGGGTGAGGCTTCTTTATTCTGATGTTCCCAATCAATATTTTCCAAGGCATTGGCCAGTCGGGTAATCGGAGAAAAATAGCGACGCGCACGACGATTCCACCACCACAGCACACTATACAGTACGAACAAACTTAGCATTAACGGTGCTAAACCAAACAACCAGATCAGTTTATTGACATTACTTTCACCAAAAACCAAAAGTACATGTTGTCCGTTACGTTCACCATAAACCGTCATGCGCTCTTTACCATCCACAAAATGACGGCCAATTCCAGAGCTTAAATGCATATTTTGAAAATTTTTCGGGGTCACACTGTTCCATCGGTAACCATATAAATTTTTTGTGTCAGGCAAATCTGCATTCGGATTACGCTCCACACGCTGCCAATAGTGCTCCATTTCCTGTTCAAGCGCAGTTTTTAGCAATGTCCCTTTAATCACCCAAGCACTGCATGCAATGCCAATCACAATTGACAAGGCGATCAGTCCAATTTGCAGCCAATAATAACGATTAAAGACTTCGCCCAAGGGATGAGCACGGTTGCCCTTAAATAGCCTCATCATAAACTTATCCCTTGTATGATGACTGAATGATGATTTCAACGCTTGAGATTCACTCGCTCATCTTTAACCTATCAGTTTCAATTTAACTTATACGGCATTTTTATGAAACAAAAAGTGACCAATCACCCACTCTTGTCCTTGTTCAAAACCAAACAGTTCAGCGCAAGCCATAAAAAATATGCGCCAACGTTGCCACCATGCAGCGGCATCTTGACCATAGGTTTTTTCAAATAATGGTTTTAAACTTTTTTCATGCCGATCCATATTTTTAAGCCAAGCATTCGCCGTTCTTTCATATTGCGTACCTGACCACTGCCAATGCTGTTGTAATTTTAAATGGTCTTGAAAATGTAAAAAAGTGGATGCAGATGGCATCAGTCCACCACTGAAAAAGTATTTCGACATCCAGTCATATTCATTTTTGATTTCAAATGGATAGTGCAAAAAGCGATGACAAAAAATATGACACCACAACAATCCTTCGGGTTTAAGCCAAGTATTTATTTTTTCAAATAATTTTTGATAATTACGCACATGTTCAAACATTTCTACCGAAACAACACGATCAAATGATTCGGCTTCAAGTTCCAGCACGTTGACATCACAAGTGATGACAGTCAAATGATTAAACTGTCGTAATTTGGCTTGTTGTTGAATATGCGCACGTTGAGTTGCCGAGTTGGAGACCACAGTGATGGTGGCATTCGGATAATGCTCCGCCATCCATAAACTTAAAGATCCCCAACCACAACCGACTTCCAAAATGTGTTGACCATCTTTTAATTGTGCGCGTTCACAATAACTGGCCAAAGCCAACTCTTCTGCTTCATCCAACGTGGTTTGCGCTTCATTAAATAAACTGGCGCTGTACTTTAAGCGCTTGCCCAGTACTGCCTGAAAAAACTCAGTGGGAAGCTCATAATGTTGTTCATTGGCTTTATCCGTTTCAATCGCAATTTCACTGCTTTTCAGCATGCCCAAAACATCCATATAACGCTGGGCACCCTGTTCAGGATCATAGCGCCCTTCCTGAATTAAGCGTTTTTTACTTAAGCTGCGTATTGCCGCGCGAATTGCCTGATCGGGAAGCAATCCACTTTCGACCAGTTTTAACGACTGTTGAATCATAAAATCCATAGTGTGATCTACTCTTTAGGTTGCCACGGAATAAACATTGAAGTGCGTTGTTGATAATCTCGATAGTTTTGCCCACGATGACGCAATGCTTGTTGTTCGCTAAACGGAATACCAGTGATGTAATATAGAAATGCCCACATCAACAATGGATAAATCCATAACAAATATTGCCCTGCGGCTAAACCTAAAATAGGATAGGCAAACCAATGTAACCATTCAAAAAAATAATTGGGGTGTCGTGAATATTTCCATAAACCTTGATCCATGGTTTTGCCGTGATGTTCAGGTTTTTGTTTAAAACGATACAGTTGCTGATCAGCCGTGCTTTCACCGATAAATGCCAACAGCATCATGATGGCAGCAGCAATCAGTGCCCAATGGGTCCATTCACTCCACTGTATGACAGTCGTGCTCAGTAAAGACAACATCGGGTAGGAAAATAAAATCGCCAATCCTGCTTGAAACATAAAAAAAGCCAAGAAACCCAAATGTTTAAACTGTCCCATTGCACGGCGCATATTGGCATAACGACGATCTTCTTCTGATTCATGCCAATAACGACGCAATAAATGCCAAGTCAATCGTAGAAACCAAATGCTGCTCGCACATCCGATAAAAATACGTACTGATATGGGTGCAGTATCTAACCAAAATGCAGCAATCATCACATTCAGCGCAATACAGAAGCTCCATGCGACATCGACTAAACCGGCACGCTGGTTGTAAGTCACAATCAGCCAACACAGTGCCATAATCACAACATCAAGCAACAAGAAATTGAGTAACATTTTGCTCGCTCCTTGGTCTATTCATGAATGTTTAAAACTTAATAAGCGCTGGCTTCAAATAACATATGCACATCGCTAATCACGCCTTCTTTAAAGCCCCCTTCGCAATAACACAAATAAAAGTCCCACATCCGAATAAAGTTTTCATCAAATCCCAGTGCAAGGACTTGTTCACGCTCAGCCAAAAAGTTTTTTCGCCAAAAATGTAAGGTTTGGGCATAACTTTGACCAATATCTTCTAAGTGTTTTAAACGCAATTTCTGTTCGGATGCTGTTTGGGTGAGCACACTGATGCAGGGGATAAAACTACCGGGGAAAATATAACGCTTAATATAATCTACCGTTTTTAATGCTTTTTTATAACGTGCATCTTCGATGGTGATGGCTTGAATGAGTCCTAAGCCATTTGGTTTAAGCAAATGACGACATTGTTTAAAATAGGTCGATAAATATTGTTCGCCCACTGCTTCAATCATTTCAATAGAAACTAATTTGTCAAACTTACCGTCTAGCAAGCGATAATCTTTTAATTGCACATCTACCCGATGCGCTAATCCTGCTGCTTGAATCCGCGTAACCGCTTCATCATACTGTGCTTGTGAAATGGTAATCGTGGTGACTTTACAACCGTAATTTTGTGCGGCATAAATTGCAAAGCCCCCCCAACCACTGCCAATTTCAACCAGATGATCCATCGGTTTAAGCTGTAGTTTTTGACAAATCAGTTCTTTTTTGTATTCAGATGCTTGCTGCAAAGTCATGTCAGCATCTTTAAACACAGCACTGGAATACATCATGGAGGGATCGAGAAATAACTTAAAGAAATCATTACTCAAATCATAATGATCTGCGATGTTTTTACGACTACCTTCAATTGAATTTTGACGAGATTTGTGCCATGCCTTTAAAAAAATTTGACTGGCTTGAGAAATCACATTTTGATTAATTTTATCAAGTACATCTCGATTACGGGCTAAAATTTGAATCAGCTCGACCAGATGATCACTGCTCCAATAGCCTCGAATATACCCTTCTGCTGCACCCAATACACCACTTTTAAAAACCAAATCCATCAGTTTTTTATCATGAACCTGAACAACAGCACATAGTTCAATACTGTCTCCAACAAAACCATTCCATTCCCCTTGAAATATAATTTGACCGTGACGTAATTTAAATAAACTACGTAAAACCAAGGGTAACGCATCTTGTTCATTGGAAATGAGTGTTTTCATGATTTGGTATTTCCCTTATCTTTCTTTGGGTGTCGATAAAATGGCACTTTTTTCTTCCATAAACGAAAAGCATTCAGATAAATTCCTGCCATCATTTTAAAAGGTTCAAAGACACTGGAAATAGCATAGCGATGCTGTTGTGAAGGAACTGTGATGAGGCGCAATGAAAAGCGCATTGTGGCATCAAATTGCAGTACATCTTGTTGATATAATTGCATATGAATGACTTGTTGCTGCTCCGAAAAATTAAAATTCCAACGATAGTCCATCTCCATCGGCATAAATGGAGAAACATGAAATGATTTTTTAAACTCGAATTGATAGCCCTGAAACTGTGAATGCTGAACTGCTTTCTCTCGACAGTCATGTACATAGACTTTGCGTTCATTCCATGGCGTATTGGTGATTTCACTTAAGATAAATAACGGCTGTTCAGTGGCATCAAACACCATATAGAAAACCACAGAGTTAAAGCGAAAGCCTAAAGTGCGCGGCAAGGTAAGCACACGAATGTGAGTATCTGAGGTCAATTGGATATTGCTGTGTTCTACGATTATTTTTTGGACTTTTTGCCGAATTGAACCCTGTTGCATCGTTAAAAAGTCATCAGCATCAAGTTGAAGTAAATTCCACCGATTTGATGACCATAAACAAGATTGTTGAGTGATGGATTCAATCTGATCGGGATCGAACCATAAATAATTTAATTTTGCGTCAAATTCATGCTGTTTGGGTAAATAGCGTCGATGCCGAATCGTCACGGTTGCGACGGCAAGTGAGCTCATCCACATAACATGTTCCTAAGCGGGCTCGGCTAAAAGCTGTGTCAATTGATTGACCACGTTGGCTGCACTGCGCGCGCCATCTTCATGGAAACCCCAACCCCAATATGCCCCACAAAATGAGGTTCGATATTGCCCATTAATTTCATGCCATAGATTTTGCGCTTCAATCGCTTTTGCATTAAATACAGGATGGCGATATTGTCGCTCGACTAAAATATGTTGTGGATTAATCTGAAAATTTGGGTTCAACGTGGCAAAAACTTGAGATTTACAGGACAAATTTTGCAGTTTGTTCATCCAGTAGCTAAAGGCATAATGAACCTCAGGGATGTGCTTTTTTGGATTAGATTTAGCCTGATCTGCGGTGACATGCACATGCCAGCTTGCCCACTGAGATTTCTGCTTCGGCATAATACTTAGATCACTGTGCACCACCATTTTATTGTCTTGATATGAAAATTGGGACAATACGGATTGTTCAAGTGGTGTCGCATCATTTAACATTTTTAAACTGTCATCGGCATGACTTGCAAAAATCACCCAATCAAATTGCTGCGTATCGCGCTCTGTTTTGACAATCACCTCATCAGCTAAACGTGACACACTGATTACAGCAAGATTTTTAAACTCAATATTAGGCGACTGTTGCTGAATGGCTTGAACGTATTGCGCAGAACCGCCTTTTACCGTTTGCCATTGTGGGCGATCTTTGAGCTGCAACATACGATGATGCTGAAAAAAGCTCACCACGAATTTATAGGGAATTTGTCCCGCTTGCTCGATTGGACATGACCATAAAGCGCCGCACATTGGATACAAATGTTCTTGGCGAAAAGCTTCGGAATAACCATTTTGATTTAAATATTCTTCGATGCTTAACGTTGTATTTGTGTCATCGACATTGAGGTTTTTGTTGGCAGAATAAAATTTAAAAAGGTCAGCCAGCATGACTCTAAACTGAGAGTTTAAAAAATTTTGTGGTCTACTCAGTAAAGAGATCTTTTTCGACGGATTATATTGTAGCCCCGTAACCTGATTGTTTACAGAAAATCCCATATCACTACTTTGTGACTTTACCCCAAGCTCAGCAATCATTTGGCTAAACAGTGGATAGTTATAATCATTAAAAACAATGAAACCACTGTCTACAGCCACTTTTTGACCGTCAATGATTAAATCATGTGTATCAGTATGTCCACCCAAATAAGTATTTTTCTCAAAAACAGTCACCTGATGATGCTTTGAAAGTTTCCATGCGGCATACAATCCAGAAATACCTGAACCAATAATCGCAATTTTCATGAAGACTCTCCAGTTGAGCTATTCTTGCGCTTTGTTTTGATTAATTTTTTTACTTTATCGGAGGATTGAGCGATTTTACTCACCGCATAGACCCGTTGTGGAATCGGTTTTAGCCCCCAGACCAATCCCAACCAAGACATTATTTTTAAAACATAATAAGTGACATCAATCTGCCACCAATAAAAGCCTTGACGCACACTTCCCGCATAATAATGATGGTTGTTATGCCAACCTTCACCTAAAGTAATGATCGATAAAAATAAATTATTTCGACTCTGGTCATCAGTATCAAAATCTCGACGACCATATAGATGCGCCAGTGAATTAATACATAAAGTGGCGTGAATTAACAAGACGGTGGAAACAACAAATCCCCAGACTAGAAGTTGCAAACCCGATGTCCCGAGTTCAGGTTTTGCAATTGCCAACCATTCACCTAAAAAATAAATGGCTGTTGCTGTCAGTAACACAATAATGACGCAAAAACGATCTAGCCAAACCAATTCAGGATACTTGAGCCAATCCTTAATCACGTCTTTCCGAAGAGAAAAATTGTATTCATTTAAAAACCAACCAACATGGCTATACCAAAAACCATGTGTTGATGAATGTGGATCTTGATCGGTATCCGTAAATCGATGATGGTAACGATGATGCGCTGCCCACCATAAAGGCCCACGTTGCGCGCTCATGGTCCCAATCAACACAAAAATAAATTGCACCACACGTGAAGTTTGAAAAGTCTTATGTGATAAGTAGCGATGAAAAAATGCAGTAATTGAAAACATGCGAATCAGATAAAACAGCAGCATAAAAACCACAGCAAACCAAGAGATACCCACCCAAAATACGGCAAGACAAGCAATGTGCAAAAGAATAAAAGGGAGAATACGGATCCATTGAATTTGCTTATTTTCAGATGAAATGCCCTGCGCCCCAATAGGAGTGGACCAACTATCCAACCATCGCATCAGACTTTTAAACATGGATAATCCTAATCGACAAATGATTTGATTTTCTTTTACATAGTTTAGTCAAGTCAGAATGAAATTTATGTGAAGCAGAAATTTTTTTAGTGGAGCCACGAAAAATAGTCGCTCCGCAGATTGGAAATATCAGGGTTGATGGGGTGTTTGAACTAACTTTGATACCTCGTAGCCATATTCACGGGCTGTCTGCAAATAAGATTGATACGTTGCTTGGTCAAGCTTTGAATCACGTGACAGAATCCATAAATATTTATGGCTTGGACCACCCACCAAGGCCACTTTATAATTTGGATCCACTCTTAATACCCAATAATCACCTTGAGTAAAAGGTAGCCATCTTAGGCCTGAAGGCAAAAAACTCACTTTCAGTCTACTGTTACCTGCATTTTGAGCATAGGCCAGACCTTTAGAGCTGATCATTTCATTTGTTTCTGTGCGACAACTATTCAGTACACCTATGGTCTGATCTGAATTAACCGTATATTGAGCTGTTGTATCACTCACACATTTTCGCTGAAAAAACATGGGCAAATGCGCAATTTCATACCATTGACCCGCGTATTGATTCACGTCAATTTTTTCAACTGCCTTCGGTACTCCAGTCTCTGCCTGCGTATGAAAAGATAAAGTAAAAATACTCAAACTCAATACACTACCCGCACATAAAAATTTAAATAGATTTGTCATTTTTGTGACCTTGGAAATTTATTTTTATAAAATAACTTATCTGGCTGTGAATAAAGAGTGAAGATAAAAATGAAATTCTTTACATCAATACTGTTTCAGTATTTTAAAAAAAGTGTATGGAAATACCTTAACGAATACTTTTGTTAGAACTAATGTATAACAATACGAACCTGTTTAAATATTTTAACTGGTATAGAGTGCATCATTCGCCCTAGGCGATAGTCGGACTTTCCAATTTATTTAAAATTTAATTTTCAAAAAAATACAAATTCAATGTCTTAAAATAATTATTTCTGTTTTTTTAAGTTAAAGAAAATATAAAACGTGATTAAAATCACAAATTATTGTTAAGTATCCACATAAAATTTGGGTAATTTTTAACCAATCAAAAGTGTAAAAATATTTTAAATTATTTATATTTTTTTAAATATATTTCAGACACTTGATTGAAATTCACCCCATTAAATTGGCTTTAAAAAAACAATAAACTAAGTTTTCATATTTTTTTATTTTTCTAGAGCATTTACTCTTTATTTAATTGTGCTATTTTTGTCACATGGAGTAACAATCGATCTTAGCTTTTAAAGTTAATTTCTCCAGATATTAAAAAAGCATTCACAAAAAATGTCATAACATATGTATCGTTCTAGGGAAGATAAAGAATGAAATTAAAAACACTAACTACCTCGATTATTCTTGCAACAGTACCAATGACCGGGGCATTTGCCGCTGCTCTAGATCGTTCAGGTCAGTCAATCTCTGCATTCTTGCAACCTGGTAACTATTTTGAAGCAGGTATTTCTGTATTAGATCCAGATGTATCTGGGAAGGCTATTTCAACTGCTGGTGGCGGCAATCTTTCTGACATGGGAGATGATTACTACTTCCCCTCAGCTGCTCTTAAATTACAAGTAACAGACCACTTCTCATTTGGTTTGATCTATGACCAACCATTTGGTGCTGATGCTGCATACTCAACAAGTGACCCACTTGTTGGTCTCAATACAGGTTTGTTCCACTTAAACGGTGAAGCAACTGAAGTAGAAGTTGACACTCAAAGTTTGTCTATGATTTTTGGTTTCCAGCCAAATGAAAATTTCAACATTTATGCTGGTCCTGTTTATCAAACAATTAAAGGTAATGTTCAATTACGTGGTGCGGCATATGGTTCAGCTAACGGCCTTGGCTTATATAATGCTGATTTAGATGAAGATGGTGCAGTTGGCTGGTTAGCTGGCTTTGCTTATCAAATTCCTGAAATTGCTTTAAAAACATCTATCACTTATCGCTCTGAAATTGACCACAAAGCATCTGCTCGCGAATATGGTCAAAGTAACGTATTAGCATTTGTTGGCAGTAGCCCTGTTTACGATGTAGCAACAGATGCAAATATTACAACTCCCCAATCTGTTAACCTTGATTTCCAAACAGGGATCATGGCAAATACAGTTGCCTTTGCAAATGTACGTTGGGTGAATTGGAAAGACTTTTCTCTTGACCTAAAACAATTCGGAACTGTTGCAGATACTCTAGGTGCGCTAGGCCAGACTCCAGACAACCCAAATGGCTTTGATATTGTTGGTTATACTGATGACCAATGGTCAGCAAACGTAGGTGTAGGCCGTAAATTTAATGATCTATGGGCAGGTAATGTCTCAGTAGGTTGGGATTCTGGTGCAGGTAATCCTATATCAACTCTTGGCCCAACTGAAGGTTACTGGAATGTTGGCTTAGGACTTCAATATAGTCCAACACCTGCAACCTTTATCGCTGGTGGTGTTAAATACTTCTGGTTAGGCGATGCAAAAGCGCAAGCCGCATCTAACTTTGGATCAGATACTTATGTTGCAGAATTTAATGACAATGATGCTTTAGCTTATGGCTTAAAAATCGGTTACAAGTTCTAATTACTAATACTGAAAAAACCATCTGCAAAGATGGTTTTTTCATTTTCAACAATGACACCTACGCTCTTTTTTATACACTTGTGATTCATTTGAGCAATAAACAAACACTTAAACATTTTGCATAATATTCAATCAGCCACTCAGCATCTAAAAATAAATCCATATAAATCATAAAATTAATATTTTTTTTAGTGTTTTTACTCTACACAAGTACAATTTTTAACTTTTCAGTTCATTTTACAACCGTAGTTGAGCATTTACTCTTTTTGTATTTATGTTACTTTTCGTGCCAATCACTTACATAAAGCTACAACAAGGAATGTTCCCTATGAAGCTTACAGCTCTTCGCTCGGCTATTTTGCTCAGCTTAATCCCAACAACTTCAGTATTTGCTGCAGGTCTTGATCGCTCAGGTCAATCTATTCTGCCATTTCTACAATCTGGAAATTATGTAGAAGCATCGATTAGTGTGCTCGACCCAAGTGTAAGTGGCAAAAGCAACAACGGCGCAACTGTTACTGACATGGCGGATGACTATTATTTCCCATCTGCTGCACTTAAAGTTCAAGCAACCGACCATTTTTCTTTCGGTTTACTTTATGACCAACCTTATGGTGCTGACTCACAATATTCATCAGATCTAGGCGCTTTTGGTGATAGTACTGAAGGAACAAGTGTAAAAGTACGCACCAATAATCTTTCATTAATTGTAGGTTACCAACCAACCGAAAACTGGAACATCTACGCAGGTCCTGTTTACCAAACAGTTAAAGGTAATGTATCTTTACGCGGTACAGCCTACTCATTACTTTCTGGCTACAACATTGACCTAAAAGAAGACGATGCATTTGGTTGGTTAGCTGGTGCAGCTTACCAAATCCCTGAAATTGCACTAAAAGCAGCGATCACGTATCGCTCTGAAATTAAACATGAATTAGATACTACAGAAACTTCAAATGTTTATATTCCACCAAACTATTTACCAACATTACCAAGCGGAATCGATTTACGCTCTATTAGTAGCCAAACTGAGGTAGTAACACCTCAATCGGTTAATCTTGATTTTCAAACAGGTATTGCAAAAGATACTTTAGCTTTTGCTAATGTACGTTGGGTACATTGGGATCAGTTTGCAGTAAGCCCAGCAGCTTTAGCAAGTGCCAGTAAACTCGCTAAAGGTAAGGCTCAGAACTTAATTGACTACTCAGATGATCAAATTTCTGCAACCGTTGGTGTAGGTCATAAATTTACTAGCAAATGGTCTGGTTCTGCATCTGTAGGTTGGGATTCTGGCGCAGGTAACCCTGTAACCACTTTAGGCCCTGTTGAAGGCTTCTGGAGCGTAGGTTTAGGTGGTCAATACAGCCCAGCTGAAAACTATTTCGTACAAGCAGGTGTAAAATACTTCTGGTTGGGTGATGCAAAAGCTCAAACTGGCGGTACAGTTGTTGGCGACTTCAGCGATAATGATGCTATCGCTTATGGTTTAAAATTTGGTTATAAATTCTAAACCGTAGCACTATATCCAACAAAAAAGGCGCATCTATTGAGATGCGCCTTTTTGTTTTCGTAGATATAGCTGTTTGTTTTAAGCCGGAATATCACGAACTGAGGCATTACGAATTGCCTCTTTTAAAGCTTCATAACCATGAATTGCAGGGAATTGTGGGAATTCTTTAATCACATTTTCTGGTGCATCAAACAAAAAACCTTTATCCGCCTCCCCCAGCATAGTGGTGTCATTATAAGAGTCACCTGCAGCAATAACACGGTAATTTAGTCCATGCAATGCTTTAACTGCTTCACGTTTTTGGTCAGGTTGGCGCAGCTTATAGGTTGTAATCATACCCTTTTCATCAGTCTCTAACTTATGACAAAAAATCGTTGGCCAGCCCAGCTGTTTCATTAATGGGTGCGCAAACTCATAGAAAGTGTCTGACAAAATAATCAGCTGAAAATGTGTACGTAACCATTCAACAAATTCTTTTGCGCCTGGAAATGGTCCCATTTCAGCAATCACTTCTTGAATATCGTTTAAACCTAGACCATGTTCTTTTAATATATTCAAACGCTGCGTCATGAGCACATCATAATCAGGAATATCACGTGTGGTCGCTTCAAGCGCTTTAATGCCTGTTTTTTTAGCAAAGTTAATCCAAATCTCTGGAACTAACACCCCTTCTAGATCAAGGCAAACAACTTCCATGAATACTCCCTTTTATTTACGTGGAAAAATTTTGAACTATCATAGCTTAATATTTGTCTAATGCATTGCTGTTTTTTAAATCTATTTTTTTCATAAGCATTTATTTTTTAGTGATAAGTGGCTTATTTCAACTCTATTAAAATACGCAGCAAATAACGTAATATAGGTCTTGTTAGATTCCAAGCCTATTGCCAGGATACTCATGACAACCATTCCAACTATTGATCTTGTTGATGCTCTCGCAGCTGAATATGCAGACAAATCGCCAAGTGAAATTTTAGCACTTGCACTAAATCAAGCTGGCGAAATTGCCATCTCGTTTTCAGGTGCAGAAGATGTCGTACTTATTGATATGGCTGCTAACTTAGGTAAACCCTTTCGTGTCTTTAGCTTAGACACAGGACGTTTACATGCAGAAACCTATCAATTTATCGAGACTGTACGTAAACACTACAATATCAATATCGAAATTTGTTTCCCAGAAGCAGATGCCGTTCAACAATTGGTCAATGAAAAAGGTTTATTCAGCTTTTATCAAGATGATCATAAAGAGTGTTGTGGTATCCGTAAAGTTCAGCCTTTACGTAAAAAATTAGCGACTTTAGATGGTTGGATTACGGGTCAACGTAAAGACCAAAGCCCAGGCACACGAACTGAGATTCCAGTTATTCAAGCAGATGCAGGCTTTTCAGGCGAAGGCAAACAATTGATTAAATACAATCCTCTTGCCAACTGGTCCAGTGCCGATGTGTGGAGCTACATTCGCATGATGGAAGTGCCTTATAATCCATTGCATGAGCGCGGTTTTATTTCTATTGGCTGTGAACCATGTACGCGTCCAGTGTTACCAAACCAACATGAACGTGAAGGACGTTGGTGGTGGGAGGAAGCAACACACAAAGAATGTGGCCTACATGCAGGTAATTTGAAAAAGTAAAGATCAAAACCACTGCAAAGCAGTGGTTTTTTCGCAACCAATGGATACACACAAAGCGCTCCCATTGTTAAAAAAAATCGATATACTAGCTTTAATTTCTATAATTCTAACAAGATTGCTCATATAGGAGCGGTCAGATATTGCAGTGAGGCAATCCAGACTATGCGTCCATTACATCCGATTGACTTTATTTTTTTATCACTTGAAAAACGCCAGCAACCCATGCATGTCGGTGGATTATTCTTATTCCAAATTCCTGAAAATGCACCTGCCAGCTTCATTCAAAATTTAGTTGCAGATATTCGTAACTCCAAATCCATTCCTATTCCTCCATTTAGCAACAAACTCAACGGTTTATTTTGGGATGAAGATGAAGAGTTTGATCTTGATCACCATTTTCGTCATATCGCACTCCCACAACCGGGGCGTATTCTTGAACTGCTCACCTATATTTCACAAGAACACAGTAGTTTAATTGACCGTGCTAAACCGTTATGGACGTGTCATATCATTGAAGGGATTGAAGGGAATCGTTTTGCGATGTACTTCAAAATTCACCATGCGATGGTGGATGGTATCGCGGGTATGCGTTTGGTGGAAAAATCATTATCACAAGATCCAAACGCAAAGAGTATTGTGCCACCATGGTGTGTTGAAGGCCCTCGTGCGAAGCGTTTAAAAGAACCGAATGTTAGTCGCTTTAAGAAAATAATGAATGGCGTAATGGGCCAGCTTGAGTCAACACCACGTGTCATGTATGAGTTGTCACAAACAGTCATGAAAGATATGGGACGTAATCCTGATTATGTTTCAAGCTTCCAAGCACCCAGCTCTATTCTTAACCAGCGGGTTAGCTCCTCCCGCCGTTTTGCAGCACAGTCTTTTGAGTTTGACCGTTTACGTCATATTTCTAAAAGTTTGGGTGTCACGATTAATGACATCGTACTGGCGATTTGTTCAGGTGCCTTGCGTGAATATCTTTTGTCCCAAGACGCACTTCCTAAAAAGCCTTTAATTGCCATGGTACCTGCCTCTGTTCGCGATGATGATTCGTCTATGTCGAATCGTATCACCATGATTTTAGCCAATTTAGGCACTGACAAAGAAGATCCGCTAGAGCGTTTAGACGTGATTAAGCGCAGTATGCAAAATGCAAAAAATCGTTTTAAACGAATGAATTCCCAACAGATTTTGAACTATAGTGCCTTTGTTTATGGTCCAGCAGGACTGAATATCGCGTCAGGTTTAATGCCTAAACGCCAAGCCTTCAATATTGTCATTTCTAATGTGCCAGGTCCACGTGAACCTTTATATTGGAATGGCGCTAAACTTGATGCACTTTATCCAGCGTCTATTGTTTTGGATGGACAGGCATTGAATATTACCATGACCAGTTATTTAGATAAATTAGAAGTGGGTTTAACAGGTTGTCGGAATGCATTACCTAAAATGCAAAATTTACTGACCCATTTAGAGGAAGAAATTCAACGTTTTGAAAAAATTGTGGAACAACAATCCCCAAAGCTTGAAGCGGTAAGTTAGCCGCAAATTCTTAAAAAATAAACAAGCAATAAACCAAGGGGCATTTTCTGCCCCTTAGTTTTTAATTGTACGACATTGATTTAATAATTGATGACAGACTGAACGAATCATCGCAGCCGTAATCTGAACTTCTTTACCTTGCTCATCTACAATATAACCACTGTGTGCAGGTTTATTGTCTAAAACTTTCAAACTTTGATTAATAATTACTTGACTCATATTCATGTCATACCTCTTTTTGCTAAGCCAAAAAGGGAGAATTTGGCTTTGGCTAATACGTACGACTAGTATTCAAAATTAAAGATCGAAAGTAAAATTTCAGATGTAACAAGTGTTTAACGACATTCTGTTACAATTTTAGCTAAGAATAATATCGTATTGCTCTTGCGTATATAAATTTTCCACTTGGAACTTAATTACCCGTCCAACAAAATGCTCTAAATCCGCGACTGCAGGCGCTTCTGCTGTTAATAATCGGTCAATCACTGCAGGGTGAGCTACGACAGTAAAGCCACTTTTAGATTCAAAAGCCCGCGCATATCTTAAGATTTCTCGAAAGATTTCGTAACATACTGTCTCAGCAGTTTTCACATATCCACGCCCCTGACAAGTCGAACATGATTCACAGACTAAATGTTCTAAAGACTCACGAGTTCGTTTGCGTGTCATTTCAACCAAGCCTAACTCTGACACTTGGGTAATCTTAGTTTTGGCGTGGTCACGTTCTAACATGCGATCAAATTGTTTCATTACATCTTCACGATGCTGAGCTTCTTGCATATCAATGAAATCAATAATAATGATGCCGCCCAAATTACGCAGACGAAGCTGTCGTGCAATGACTTGAGTCGCTTCCATATTGGTTTTAAATACAGTGTCTTCGAGTGTTCGTCCCCCAACATAAGAACCCGTGTTAACGTCAATTGTGGTCATTGCTTCCGTCTGATCAATCATCAGATATCCACCAGACTTTAACGCGACACGGGTTTGAAGTGCTTTCTGAATATCATCTTCTACATTGTACAAATCAAAAATAGGACGTTCACCCGGATAGTGAATGACCTTATTCTGCATACTGGGTACAAACTCCATGACAAATTCTTGTAATTTGGCATGAATTTCACGTGAATCAACCGAAATTTTTGTGGTATCTGCATTGGCTAAATCTCGAATGACCCGTTGTGGTAACGGTAATTCTTCGAAAATCAATGAAGGTACAGCAATCACTTTTTGCTTACGCTGAATAAACTCCCACAACTTAGCCAGATATGCCATGTCCTGCGCAATGTCTGCTTCTGGAATACCTTCTGCAGCGGTGCGTACAATCACGCTTCCCGGTAATTTATGTTCAGTTTGAATATGTTCAATGATAGAACGTAAGCGGTCACGCTCTTCTTCAGCTTCTATACGCTGAGATACGCCAGTATGATGACCATAAGGCATCAGAACCAAATAACGTGAGGGAATAGATAAATCTGTACTTAAACGTGCCCCTTTGGTGCCAAGCATATCTTTCATCACTTGAACCGTGAGAATTTGACCGGGCTGTAACAATTCAAACACATTTGGTGTAGGTTGATTTCGTGGCCACACCATGTCGTTAATATGCAAAAACGCAGTGCGCGATAAACCAATATCGACAAATGCCGCTTGCATACCAGGAAGCACACGCACAACTTTGCCTTTGTAAATATTACCTACTAAACCACGTTTTACTGTGCGTTCTAAAAATAGTTCATTGACCGTACCATTTTGGATTAAGGCCACCCGACATTCCATAGGGGTGACGTTAATCAACAATTCGTCAGACATAATAAAACTCAAAACATTATAAAAATTCTTTTTAGCCGTTAATTTAGAACCTTAAGGGCTTTTAATAACTGTATTGTTTCATATAAAGGTAGGCCCACCACGTTGCTATAACTTCCGTCTATACGCGGAATATAACGTGCTGCAATACCCTGAATGGCATAAGCGCCCGCTTTTCCCACAGGTTCGCCTGTTGCCCAATATTCTTCCATATCATTGAGAGTTAAAGATTGAAACTCAACTTGGGTCTGCACCACTATACTTGATTTTTGTTTACTTGTACCGACACATACGCCTGAAAATACATCATGTTTTCGTCCTGATATAGCTTGCCACATTTCAAAAGCATGTTGTTTCGATTCGGGTTTTCCTAAAATTTCACCTTCCACACCCACACTAGTATCTGCTGCAATGACGACTGCATCTGGAAATTGAGCTGAAATCGCATCTGCTTTGATACAAGCCAACCGTTGAACATATCCAGCAATGCCCTCACCGATTAAAACCGACTCATCAACCTCGGGACTAAAAACGTCAAATTGGAGTCCAAGTTGTTCCAGCAGTTCTCGACGACGCGGAGAACTTGACGCTAAAATTAAATGCGCCATTTTTTCAGTAAAAAGTAAATTACAGGAAAAGTGAAAATACTGCTTAATAGAGGTTGCCAGTGTCTTGCAATTGAAAACTGCATTCCCCCCATAATTTGAGCTATCCACGTCATGAATAAATGCGCCAATACAGCCATAAAACTGATGACCCACAAATTACCAAAAGTTAAAATACGGCGTTCACGGGTCAGAAATCTGGCAACAAAAGCAATGGTGACAAAACTTAAAGCATTCATTCCCAAGGGGGCATCAATTAGTAGATCAACAAATATCCCAGTACCAAATGCAAACCAAATGCCGCACCAAGTCGGCTGACACATGACCCAGAACAGCATCACCAATAACATAAATAATGGACGTGCGCCTGAAATGGCATAAGACAATGGATAAACCATCAATACAGAACACACAATCACGGACAGGATAATTGCAATTAAAGGATCACGATTTTTTTGCGAACGTAATTTAGCGATTAGCATACGGTTGCTCCATCGCTAACGAATCAGAAAATAGAACCACAACATGATGTCCGCCTGCCAATTGCGCTGCTGGAGTTACTTCAATTTTGGCAAATTCACCGGAATTATGTCGATTGACTTTCGATATTGTTCCCACCAAATACCCTGCAGGAAAGTGTGCCCCGAGCCCAGAGCTATAGACTTTATCACCCACTTTAATATTGGCACTGGTCGGTACATATTCCATTTTTAAATGACCTAAATCGCCAGTACCCGATACAATCGCACGCATACCTGTACGCTCTAAACGTACCGAAAGGGAATGTTCTTTATCAGAGAGCAACATGATTCGACTACTATGCGGATAGACATTAATAATCTGCCCCATAATGCCTTTGTCATCCAATACGGTTTGACCCACTTTGAGTTGGCTACTGGCACCACGGTTAATCACAATAATATGTCGAAGTGGATCTGCATCCGTTCCAATCACTTCTGCAATTTCCATACGACCATCAATAATCAATGGCGTATCGAGCAAACCTCTTAAGCGGGTATTTTCAGCAGAAAGTTCAGAGAGTTTTTGTAGGCGGACTTGTGCCTGTAATAGCTCGGCTTGCATTGCGGTATTTTCACGTCGCAACTGGACCTCAGACTTGGTTTGTTGATTCAGCCATTCTCGCGATAACACTGGATAACTTGCTAGGGCATATATGGGATTATATGCCGCATACAAGACATCACGCGCGGGTTTAATTACATGTGGCATACGCCAATTAAAAAATAGCACTACCCAACATGTAATGACCGCAATGATAAATGAGCGAAAAGATGGCGGTTGTCTAGAAAACAGATTTGTTTGCACCCGCCTAATCCTTTACTTAACCGACAAAGAGCATGTCATGATTTGGGTTATCAAAGAATTCCAAAACTTTACCACCACCACGTGTTACACAAGTCAAAGGATCTTCTGCAACAACCACAGGTAACCCTGTTTCCTGAGCCAGTAATTTATCAAGATTACGCAGTAATGCACCACCACCCGTCAACACAATGCCACGTTCTGCAATGTCAGATGACAATTCAGGTGGCGTTTGTTCAAGTGCCGATTTCACTGCAGATACAATATTTTGTAATGGATCCGAAATCGCTTGAGTAATTTCTACAGAAGTCACCGTAATCGCACGCGGGACACCTTCCGCTAAATTACGACCATGTACTTCAATTTCTAGTGGTTTACTATCTAAATCAGGTAAAGCCATCCCGACTTCTTTTTTAATTTTTTCAGCTGTGGTCTCACCAATCACACAACCATGCGCTTTACGGACATAATTAATGATTTGTTCATCAAAAACATCACCGCCAATACGCAGTGAATCTGCATAGACACAGCCTTGTAGCGAGATGATCGCGATTTCAGTGGTACCGCCACCGACGTCTACTACCATTGAACCACAGGCTTGTTCAACTGGCATACCAGCACCGATTGCAGCAGCCATTGGTTCTTCAATTAAACGGACATCACGTGCACCTGCATTAAATACAGCTTCACGAATGGCACGACGTTCAACCAATGTCGATTTACATGGCACACACACCACAACACGCGGCGCAGGTGGAAACAAACGTTTTTCATGTACCTTGCTAATAAATTGGTTCAGCATGGTTTCGGTCACTTCAAAATCTGCAATTACCCCATCCTTCATCGGACGAATGGCAGTAATATTTGCAGGCGTACGACCCAACATTTGTTTAGCATCAAGTCCAACCGCGGCAACGATTTTTTGTGAACCACTGTGACGAATGGCCACAACCGTCGGTTCATTTAATATAATGCCTCGGCCTGGTGCATAAATAAGTGTATTTGCTGTACCTAAATCAATGGCTAGATCGGGCGAAAACAAGCCAATTAGTCTTTTTAGAATCACGGAGACGTTCTCGATTAAACTTTATGTGGGCGCAAGGTGGCAACTTTAACTAAATGTGATGCTTTGAACAAGTCAATCGCTTATTATAACGCACGATATTTTGATTTTTTTTTAATACTGATCAGGTGATGTTATGTCTACACCGGATGCACAGCATTCTGCAGATTTAAATGCACAAACAGTTTCAGCAATCGCCCATCTTGCTCGTTTATCGCTTGATGACGCGCAATCTGCTGAATATGCTCAAAGTTTAAATAAAATTTTAGGCATGATGGAAACCTTAAAAGGCATTGATACCCAAGGTGTTGAGCCGCTTAAAAGTCCATTTGACCATGCACAACCCTTGCGTGAAGACGTGGTTTCTGAAACAAATCATCGTGAACAATATCAAGCTGTTGCGCCTGCAGTGCAAGATGGCTTGTATTTAGTACCACGTGTGATTGAATAATTTACATTCAGTTGAACTATTTTATTAAATTAAACGTAAAGAAATATTTCTTATGACAGATTTACATCGCTTATCGGTTCGCGAAATCGCTGAGGGTTTAGCTCAAGGTAAATTCTCCTCTCGTGAACTCACTGAACATTATTTAAAACGCATTGCAAAAATTGATGCACATGTCCAAAGTTATGTCACCGTGACTGCTGAACAGGCTTTTGTTCAAGCAGATGCTGCGGATGCGCTACGTAAAGCGGGTAATGCGACATTCCTGACAGGCATTCCCATTGCACATAAAGATATTTTCTGTACCCAAGGCATTAAAACCACCGCAGGCTCTAAAATCCTAGATAACTTTATCTCACCTTACGATGCAACCGTTGTAACAAAAGGCAAAGATGCAGGTTTGGTCACTTTAGGTAAAGTGAACATGGACGAATTTGCGATGGGTTCGACCTCAGAAAGTTCTTACTTTGGCGCAACCAAAAATCCATGGGCACTTGATCATGTTCCGGGTGGCTCGTCGGGTGGTTCTGCGGCGGCTGTTGCAGCTGATCTGGCACCGTTTGCCACTGGTACAGATACAGGTGGTTCAATTCGTCAGCCTGCATCATTCTGTGGTCTTACAGGGCTGAAACCGACGTATGGTCGTGTATCACGTTTCGGTATGATCGCGTATGCATCATCCTTGGATCAGGGCGGCCCGATGGCTCGTTCGGCTGAAGACTGTGCTTATCTCATGAACGTGATGGCAGGTCATGACGCAAAAGATTCAACGTCTATGGAAAAAGACGTTGATGATTATGTTGCAACCCTAAACGGCACATCTGTCAAAGGTTTACGCATTGGTATTCCAAAACAATATTTCAATGTTCAAGGTTTAGATGCTGAAGTTAAAGCACGTGTTGAAGAATCACTGAAAAAATTAGAAAAAATGGGCGCAGTCTTGGTTGAGATTGATCTCAACATGACAGATGCCTATGTTCCGACCTACTATTTGATTGCACCTGCTGAAGCATCTTCAAACTTACAACGCTTTGATGGTGTTCGTTACGGTTACCGCTGTGAAAATCCTGTGGACTTAATGGACTTGTACAAACGTTCACGTTCAGAAGGTTTTGGTAAAGAAGTTCAGCGTCGTATCCTGATTGGTACTTATGCGCTATCTGCAGGATACTATGATGCTTACTACGTGAAAGCACAAAAAGTACGTCGTCTGATTCAACAAGATTTCTTAAAAGCGTTTGAATCGGTAGATGTCATTGCGGCCCCTTCGGCACCAACCACAGCCTATAAAATTGGGGCAAATCTCAGCCCGACTGAAATGTATTTAGGTGATATCTACACCCTTGCTGTGAACTTAGCAGGTCTGCCTGCAATTAACGCGCCTGTTGGTTTTGACAAAGAGAATCTGCCTGTAGGCTTACAGTTGATTGGTAACTATTGGTCGGAATCCCAATTATTGTCTGTGGTGCATCAGTATCAACAAGCAACCGATTGGCATAGCAAACGCGCTGCAATTGCTGAGGAGAATGCATAAATGTCGAACACTCAAAAAACAGCTCAAAAATCGCTTTTGATTGATGGTTGGGAAGTGGTGATTGGGATTGAGATTCACACTCAGCTTGCAACCAATTCTAAAATCTTCTCTGGTTCTTCAACGACATTTGGCCAAGATCCCAATACACAAGCCAGCCTTGTGGATTTGGCGATGCCGGGCGTATTACCTGTATTAAATAAAGCAGTGGTTGATCTTGCGATTCGCTTTGGTTTGGGCATTGATGCGTATATCGACCAAGCATCGGTATTTGCACGTAAAAACTATTTCTATCCAGATTCACCTAAGGGTTACCAGATCAGCCAGATGGACAACCCGATTGTCGGCTTAGGTCACATCGACATTCAACTTGAAGATGGCACAGTGAAACGGATTGGCGTAACTCGTGCACATTTAGAGGAAGATGCGGGTAAATCAATTCATGACCAGTTTGAAGGCATGTCGGGCATTGACTTAAACCGTGCGGGTACACCTTTACTTGAAATCGTGTCTGAACCAGACATGCGTTCAGTTGAAGAAGCGGTAGCCTATATTAAATCGATTCACACTTTGGTGCGTTGGTTGGGTATTTCTGACGGCAACATGGCAGAAGGTTCGTTCCGCTGTGACTGTAACGTATCACTTCGCCGTCCGGACAATGAATTCGGTACTCGTTGTGAGCTTAAAAACCTCAACTCATTCCGTTTCATCGAACAAGCGATCAATGTTGAAATTGAACGACAAATGGAGATTTTGGAAGATGGCGGTAAGATCGACCAAGAAACGCGTTTGTTTGATCCGGTGAAGATGGAAACGCGTTCAATGCGTTCGAAAGAAGAAGCGAATGACTATCGCTACTTCCCAGACCCTGACTTATTGCCTGTGATTATCTCTGACGATCAAATTGAAGTGGCGCGTACTCAGTTACCTGAGTTACCTAAAGCACGTCGTGCACGTTTCATCGCGGACTTTGGCGTGACTGAATATGATGCACACGTACTTACGCTTTCTCGTGAACTGGCGGATTTCTATGAAGTTGTCGTGACTTCTGCTGGCGGTGCGGCTCAAGGTAAAGTGGCTGCAAACTGGGTGATGGGCGAGTTCTCTGGTGCTTTAAACAAAGCAAGCTTAGAACTAGCAGACTCTCCTGTTTCGGCTGAAAAGCTAGGCGGCATGGTTGCACGTATCGTGGATAACACCATTAGCGGTAAAATTGCGAAGCAAGTATTCGGCTTTATGTGGGAAGAAGGCAAAACTGCGGATGAGATTATTGCGGAAAAAGGCTTGAAGCAAGAAACGGATACTGGCGCGATTGAAGCGATCATTAAAGAAGTGCTTGCTGCAAACGAGAAGATGGTTGAAGAATACAAGTCTGGTAAAGAGAAAGCCTTTAACGGTCTTGTCGGTCAAGTGATGAAAGCGTCACGTGGTAAGGCAAATCCTGCTCAAGTAAATGAATTAATGAAAAAATTGATTGGTTGATCTGATTAATTTTGGAATAAAAAACCCGCTTTAGAGCGGGTTTTCTTTAATTAACTTTTATAAGACTCTTCTAGTATTTTATTTAAATAATTAAAATAATTAGTTAAAGGATCTAAAACCCTATCTTTTTCAAATTCTTCACACATTAACTTTAATTCATTGTTTCGTTTTAATTGATACTTTATCCCAAGATAAGTAGGTTCAATTAAATAAATTCTTTTAAGTATTAAAATATTCTGATCATTTGGCTCACCTTCTTCAGGCTGTATTTTACCCGAACCAAACCAACAACCTTTCAGTAAAAAAGATGCGCTTTCAAGCTCTGTAATTAACTTTATAGTTTCATTATTAAGCTTATTAAGCTTATAAAGGTTATCTAAAATACTTTTTTCAAAATAAAATCCTGAATTAATCAATACACTCATAATATTATGTCTTAATGCTTCAAATGAATCTGACCATTCCTTTTCTCTTTGATCAAATTCTTTGAATTTTCCGTCTTTTATCAAAGATGCATTATCATTTAATCTAAATTTCCACGTAATACTTTCCTGGTCAGACAAAATAGATTTTATGGATTCTATAGCCTTAATTTTTGAACTTTCAAATTGTTGCTCTTTCCAAATATTAAATCCAAATAAAACAGCAATTGGAGCTAAAAATACACCTACTCCTGAAAAAATCGAAATTAAATCATATCTTGACCATTGTGCAGAATTGGATGTATTTAACCCCAATTCTTTAGGATATGAATCTCCTAGATAAAAATAGAAAATTGTTAAAGCCAATGTTAAAAAGATATAAACCAAAATAAAGATTACTATTTTTTGTAAAATTTTCTTAGGATAAAACATATACCACATCAACCATATTAAGTAGATAAAATCAGCAATTAAGCATATAAAATAATATGAATACTTGTTAGAAAAGAATTCCAATTCCAAAGTTTCCTTTATTCATATTTAGCAAGACAACCAATTAATTTTAAAATAATTTTTTTATTTTATCAGATATATCAACTCCATCAAAAGAACTGATATTTTAAAATTTGTTCAGCTTTCAAAGTCCATTTTATATATAACTTCTAATCGCCCTCATCCCCCGCCTTCTCCCAGTGGGAGAAGGAGCTTTCATTGTGAATCACATGGCATCATAAATTTAGTATTGGATGTTCCCTCTCCTTTTAGGAGATGAGCAGTACTGCTGCGCAAGGGAAGATGTTCTTGTTTTAATAAGTAATTTATCAATACAATCAACTCAAATACTTCACATCAAAAACAATATGCCCATCAAAAAAGTATCTTCCATCGCCAAGCTCGAAGACTTAGGACGCATCCAGCTTTCAAAGTCCTTTTTTATGCGTGACTTTCTCTATAGCGAAATAGCCAATTGGTACGGTGTATCTAACTTCCCCGACCATCCTGACATTGCCATCCGAACAGGTAAAAGCTTATGCGAAGAACTGCTTGAACCCATACAAGATAAATTTGGACGTATTGCAATTCGATCAGCCTATCGTTCACCAAGCGTGAATCAACTCTGTAATGAAAAAGGACATAACTGCGCAAGTAACGAGAAAAACTTTGCCAGTCATATTTGGGACTATCCCGATGCAAAGGGCTATGGTGCAACGGCGTGTATCGTGATTCCTTCATTTTTAGAACTGTATGAGAAAGAGCAAACGAATTGGCAACAACTTGCCTATTGGATTCATAACAATTTGAACTATAGCCAGCTGCAATTTTTTCCAAAATTGTGTGCTTTTAATATTGGTTGGCATGAACAGCCTTCACGGGAGATTTATAGCTATATCCAACCGAAAGGCTATTTACTGCGTGGTGATGAAGTGCGTAAAGAATTTGAAACATTTTATCAAGATCTTATTTAATTCTAAAATTCACTACACTAGATGCACTTTAATATTTTAAAACATTCACCACTTTCTAAAAACCAAAGGCAAAGACGGCTGGCCAGATATTGAAAATGGAAGCCCCAGATTTTGTTTTGCTGTTTAGCGCTGGAATGGTCAAAAATATGATGTCAACCGTCATGAATATCAGGGCAAAGCCTGCAAATTAAACTAAAAGTTTAAAATTCGTTGCCCCCTCAAACTTAGAGGGGTTTTTTAAATCACTTACGAATTACACCTAACTTATTAAATAAATCAGGGGTTAAAAACGTCATCATCAATTTATTCAAATCCAAATAACGCACCACGCCTTTTAACTGCTGTTTCACTTCTGGATTCTTTAAAATTTCTTCGCCAGTAATACTGCCTAATTCTTGAAAACTATCTCCCACGGCTTGTAAGCCTTCCGCCTGTATCACGGCTTTGGCTTGTACAGAACACTGTTCGACCAATATACGCTGTAAAGTTTGAGCCAATTTCTGATCCAACTGTGTTCTCTGCTCATCAGTGACATTGCTATAAGCCTTTAGGTCAGGATGGACAGACAGCGCAGCAAAGGTCCACTGCAACACCGCAGTTTTATCTGTTGGAGTGGTCGATTTCACCAAACAATCACTGAGTTGATCTACCGTAGGTCCAGCAAGTGTAAATTGTGTCGCGCCCAATACAACTGCCGCCATAAAAAATGAACGACTTAAATGAGAAAAGCAACGATGGCTGCGAGCATAAACAGGTTGTGACATAAACTAAGTTCCAGAAATCAATTCACTTACTTGTATCATAGAGCGTATATGCCCACCTGTTATGACTCTGTAACCTAACTAAAATCCTTTACTTTAATTGAGTCAACTTCTGCTTTGCACCTACATGATTATGCTGAGTGGCTAAGTTCTGTAAAATTTTTACAGCTTGTCCTTTGGGATTAGAAAAACGACTGCTATAAGCAGGCACACTGGTTAAACAACGCGCCACCAACATCCCTGAATCTTTATACACACTGGCGCTGGTTGCCTTTAATTTTCCATAGTTATAAGCATACTGTGCATTATTACAGGCATTGACCAGATTTTGACCTTTACTCAAATCACGACGTGCTGCTACATAGGCTTTGAGTTGCTGTTGCTGAGGCGTCTCAGATCCTTGAGATGCTGGCTTTACCAAAGTTTCTGGATTGACTTTCTGTTCTTTTTGCACAGCTGTCTCTTGTTTGATTTCAAGATCTTTTTTAGCTTCAAGATTTTTTTTAACAGTCATCTTATTGCTTAACTTTTTATTTTTATGCTCATTTAAATGGGATTTTTTATCCCCTATATTGATATTTACTGCCTTATTTTTATAAAACTTTTGGGCTTCATCAATGCTTAAGATTTTCGTTTGCAACACCACTACACGTGTCTCATTCCCTTTTTCTAATTTATGTTCAGCAATGGGTTCAATCGAAACAATCCAGTTTTTTCCGTCGGCTTGCTCACATTGGTAAGCCCCTATGCCTTGCTTTACCTCACCCGCAGCCAATAAGCGTTTTCTATCTGAACTATTCGGCACCAGAGTCATCGAACTTTTATATAAAAGTTTAAATTTACCTTCTTTGGCAGAACAATACTGATTTAAATATTTTCTTGGATATAGAGATTGTGGTTCAATTTCCTTGTGTTTTGCTCCCCATACATAGACATATTCTTTCGTACTTCCATTGGCATGGTTAATATTTTTTTGAAGAATGAATTCTTGTGGAGTCGCAAATTGTGTAATCGGGTTTTCTGAACTGAAATTTTTCAAACTCGTACAGCCATGTAAAGCGATCCCCACTCCAACCATCCAAATCAGTGTTTTAAAATTCACGTATCGATGCTCAATTCTACTTTCATTCAGAAAATATAGGAAAATGAGCAACATTCAAATATTTAAATTCAACTTTGTTATTGATTTTACTGTATTAAATTTCATTTTTTAAGACTAAAACACCGATAAACTGCCAATTTTTTAAGTATTTTAGTCTTAAATATGAACCAGATAACACTTCAAAAAATGTATCGGAAATATTTTTCGAAAGAATTGCAGATCTTAGAATATCAAAAAATATATCTGCTGTATTTTCAAGCCTTAATGGATCTGATACAAGGTGATATTATCTCACCACTGATTCAATTCGATCTAAATTCCACACACCGCCAGCAGCAATTCCCTTACACATTCCTGACCAACGATCAAGAGATTGTACGAAAACTTGACCATTCCAAATCCATGCACTCATGGCCCAACAGTCTCCAATACCCCGCCCTTTTTGTGCGCTACCGATTTCGCCGTTTCCAAAATCAGATGCAGACTCTGTCACAAACGTGGCTTTGCCTTTTAAAGATCGATCAATGACCCATGCTCCATAACCTTCATTGTAAGCACCTCGCCAACATGTTGTAGTGGCCAACACTTTATGATTACTCAGTGAATATAATTCAATGGCTTGGGGTTGCGCGCCTTTTTCTGTATAAATTCCTTCGCAAAAATCACCACTGTCTTTCATGCTTGGTTTCGCTGCCATTAAAATTTTATGCAAATTTGCATACGGTTTATTTTGAGGCTGAAGTGTTAAATATGGTTTCTCTGCTGTTTTTACTTTTCTGATCATTAATTTAGGTTGTGCAGTCAAAATCTTTGACTCACTGGCTTTACCGCGTTTGACTAAAGCCCCTACAGTTCCGATACGTTTCTGAAAATCGTCCATTTTTAATAACGCAGCAGTCATGCCAGCGTCGGAAATCTGCCATGTGTAATGGGCATTTTTAAACACGATTTTTGCATTTTGTTTGGCTTGTTCTTGTAAGCCATTGCGCTGTTTTATATTCAGAGTGCCAATTAATGGGGCTTCAGAACCATCTATCGACACGATGCCATAGTCTTTGTCATTTATATAAAAATGGATATCTTTAAGTTTATTTTGATCAAAGGCTTGATCATTATTCGACAAAGCAAATTCTACTTGTAGCGCTTGTTGAGCACCAGCTTTACGTGTGAGTAAAATCGATGCAGGATAATCTTGATGATTATCATCTTGATAACCCGCAGCACGACAGGTTCCTGTATTACTACAATAAACTTCCCAATTTAAATGAGAAAAAGAAGTACCTTGAATAGGTTGCGCAAAGGTAGTTGGCAGGGTCAAAAAAAGTGCCCCGAAACTCATCAAGCCATGAATAATGTTCATCTTATTGTGGTCCTATTTTTCTATTTTATCGAAGCATCTATCATTTCAATATTATGGAGTAATTTCAACAGATGCTGGATGCGAACATTGTTTAAATCCTTTCGATAGACCGCATAAATAGGTGCAATACAGGGCGTATCAGCTTGTAAGGTTTTATACACAATTTGTTTATTCCAAAAATCTCGAATCGCCTCAGGCACAATTGAAAGTCCAATCCCCGCTGCAATCAAGTTGAGGCTTGAGGTTAAACGAGGGGCTTCTTGTACAATATTCGGACTAAAACCGGCTTGATAACAACTGGCTAAAATATTATCAAATAAATCCTGCCCAGCTAAGCGGCGGTATAACACAAAATCATAAGGCTCTAAACCCAACAACTGAATGGGAGTATTTACTCCTGCTAAAGGATGATTATTCGGCATCGCCACAATTAAAGGTTCATCCAAAATATGTAAGCTATTCAGTCCTAAACCGATCGGTGCTGGTTTACGCAAAAAGACGATGTCATTTTTTTCGTTAATAATCGAGTCTATTAATGAATTACTGCCATCTTCTTCAAGATGAATCGAAACGGCAGCAAAGGCTTCACGAAACTGACGCAGCAATGCAGGTAAAAATGAATGCAAACCCACTGAATTAGTAAATCCGATATTGATCTGCCCCTCTAGACCTTGAGCAATATTTTGTACTCGTTTCGGAATGGCTTGAGCATGTGCCAATATCGTCAAGGCTTCTTGATATAACGCCTTTCCTGCTTCCGTCACCTCCACACCACGGGGCAAGCGTTTCAGTAATATCGCACCCAGTTCTTGTTCTAACTGTTGAATAATTCGGGTTAAAGGCGGTTGTTGCATATTCATACGAATGGCGGCTCGGGAGATATTACTTTCCTCAACGACAGCAACAAAAGCTTTAAGTTTATGAAAATCCATTTTAGATATACTTTCTAAGTATGATTAGTGCTAAAAATAGCATTTTTCATCATATTTTAACAAGCGCATAATGCTCCCATCAAAGAGGAGATCAAGACATGAATACTGAGGTTATTTCTGTAGAACAGGTACAACATCCAACCACTATGGAATTATTTACAGGCTTTATGAAACTTGGTCTGATGGGATTTGGTGGCGTACTGCCTCTTGCACATCACATGATTGTGAAAGAACAAAAATGGCTCAGTTCAGAGCAATTCACCAATTTATTGGGCGTCTGTCAAATCTTACCAGGTGGCAATATCATTAATATGGCTGTCGCGATTGGCATGGAGTTTCAAGGGATTAAAGGTGCGTTGAGTTCTGTGCTGGGTTTAATCTTTGCGCCCACCCTAATTGTGATCTTGATTTATCAGCTTTATTCACATTTTCAAAGTATTCCAACTGTGCAACACATGATTCAAGGCTTGGCTGCCGCTGCCGCAGGACTGTTATTTGCAACCGGTTTAAAAATGCTAAAACCTATTTTGAAAAGTTATTTAACCCTTTTCACTCTTACTTTGACCATTATTTTTATGCTTTTCTTAAAGTTGCCATTGGCACTGACCTTACTCATTTTAGTGGCAGTTAATCTGTTTATTTTAGGAGTTCGAAAAGCATGATTATTTTATTCACTCTGACCTTGGTATTTACGCAATTATCGCTGTTGGCATTTGGCGGTGGCAATGCCATTTTGCCCGAAATGCAAAATCAAGTGGTCAATATTCATCAATGGATGACTGCATCAGAATTTAGTTCAATGTTTGCTATGGCACAAGCCGCACCTGGCCCCAATATGATGATTGTGCCATTGATTGGTTGGCATGTTGCAGGGCCGATGGGTTTACTGGTCACCTCAATTGCTAAATTTGGTCCTTCTTCAGTCCTGACCATCTTTGCCTTAAAGTTTTGGAATAATTTTAAAGATCACCCTTTTCGATCACGCTTTGAAAAAGCCTTAAAACCGATTACGGTTGGACTGGTTTTGGTCAGTGCATGGATTATTGCTGAAAGCTCTGCTTATAATCTTTTATTGGTCATTATTGTGGTCATTACGGCAGGATTAGGCTTTTTTAAGAATATTCATCCGATTTGGTTAATGCTGATTGGCGCAGGCTTAGGTGTCGCATTTTTATAAAATTTAAATGTAAAAAACCGCATTTTCATTCACTATTTAAAAATGCGGTTTTAAATAAAAATGTGATCTTAGGGATCTAAAGTCGATTCGAATGCACGTAAACGCTTATAGATAGAAAGTAGTTCAATAATCGTAGGCCATGAAGCTATTAAATACTGAAAAGATTCACGTACTTTGCCAAAGACATTACTAATCTGCATCATTAAACCCAACGTAATTGCACCCGCAGCAATACTTGGAAAAAGCACAAACAGACCATATAAATTATCCAATTGCATATACCAAATACGCACTAAATTAAAATAGGCATAATGGAAATATAAGCGAAAATAATTAAATCGAACTTTACTGAATAACTCATTCAAGGTTAATGGATCTGCTCGATCTGCATAATCCTCACCATAGACCAATTCTTTACGATAAGCGGCTTCAACTTTTTGGTTATTAAACTCTAAACCGGGCAGTTTATAGCCGACCAACATTAAAATGAATGTACCCAGAAGTGCCCAACCGACTGCGGCCCAAACCAGAGCATAAGGAATTTCACCAAAAACAGGAATTTCTTTTACATGCACAGAAAGTGCAAACAAAACAGGTAAAAATGCCAACAAGGTCATCAGTGCTTCCACCAAACTTACCCCTAAACTTTCCATGGTTTTGGCAAAGCGCATGGTGTCTTCTTGAATACGCTGTGAAGCACCTTCAATATGACGCAACTGCTCCCAGTGTGCTGTGTAGTAATCATTCATGGCAGTTCGCCAACGGAATACATAATGACTCACAAAGAATAGATTAAAGACTGCAATCGTGACATAGACCATTGCAACATATAAAAAGGTCATAACACCTTGATATAAATCATTAACATCTCCCCCACCACTGCTTAACATTTTTTGAATGAGGTCATAAAATGGGTTATACCATGCATTTACAACCACATTCACCTGAACAGAGAACCAAATATTAAATAAAATAAAAGCCGAACCCCATACGGACCATTTCTGCCAAGGATGATCCGATTTAAAACGCCAAAATAATGCAAAAATGACGGTAGAAACCAAGAACCATAAATAAAACCATAAAAATGCAGGTGTCCAAAAGCGACTAACACCAATAGGTAATTCTGCTTTATGATAATTTTCAGCAAAACCTAAAAATGTGCCCCATCCATTTCCACCTGTATACCAAAGCGTTAAATTAAAGGCGAACCAGAGTATCAGTGATAAAAAGAACCACTTGGGGTTTGGGAAAAAAGATTTAAACATTACTGGCGGGTGATCCTTTATTTTTAGTGTGCAACGGAATCCTGCTTCAAAAGATCAAAAGTAAAATTTGAACCTTTAAAACGGATCGGCCATTATTCTCGTGTTTTCATCTTTGTAGCAATATATTGACTGTTTGTGAAATGTTTTTTTAGAATGCTTTGTTCAAAAATTTATAAATTAAAATAGACAAAAAGTTTAAGGGCGTGTATTGACCTCATGCTTATCGTCTTTATGTTTCTTTCTATTTAGCATCAGCTTTATTTTGATGAGCATAAAATACAGATCTGGCCTGACATACAAAAAATGGGCTACAAATAAAAAACCAATACTGAGTAAAACACTACAACCATATAAGAGCTTTAGTCTTTATAAAGAAATCAATGATGGCGTTTTCAAACTCTGTAGTTTTCTATATTCATCCCTGTTGATTAAAGCGATCTTAAAACTCATTTAGGACATCCATATACTTCTCATTTAAGCCAAAAAACTTTTAAATAAGAGAATGATGATTAAATTATTTGATGTATATGAAGCATTTCCATTTATCCCAATAATGCACCTTTATTGGGCAAACAACTGAAATAGATTAAATATATAGCAACTTATGCTATAATTTCACGACATCAGAACTACTGCTAACGGGAAGCAATATGCGTAAAACAGTTATTGAGTTACTCAAACCGATTACTCTTGAAAAAGAAAATTGTCCTTCTTTAGTGTTTGAACAAGGTACAATTTTGAAAGTACTGATGCAAACGCCGACTGGTTTATTGGTATGTGATGATTCAGACTTTAATTTTACCGTATCACTTAAAGATCAAAATGAAGTGTGGCGTGAACTCTAAATGTCGTTCATTTTGACCCACTAAACGAGCAATGATATAAAATAAAAATCAACTGAAGTGAAATGCCTCAGGTTCAATTCAAGAACCGTTCGCTTTCCCTTCAGTCTTCGTTGGATTAGTTTTTAACTGTACTCATAAAACTAATTGCTGAAAACAACCAAATAAACAAGATAAAACTACGTTCTTGGCTAAACTGTGTGACATCTGTGCCATGTAGAATATTATGCCGTGTCATTGTTACAGTCGAGCTGTTATCCATTTTATATGCGGCCAATTCTGAAAAATAAGTATTCAATTCACAGGCAATTTTTGCTTTGTGCCACAAACTTTTTATTTCATTGCCTTTAAGTCCCGGTACAATTTTATATACATCAATAAATTTGGTTTGATGCTGCTTTAAATACCCCCTTGCAAGCAGCACATCCGTGAGCAATCCTTCCAGTTGAGCGTATAAAAGTGGAACACAACCCGCAAAACACTGCATATCATAAAGCTTAAATGCTTCCTCAATCACCAAACGGCGTTGGATTTTATTTTCACCCGTTTCAAGTGCATCAAAAGCTTCAAGTAATTCAACTTGAAAATAGTCTGTTTGAATAACGTCCAGAAGATTAAAGTCGACATCGCTTTCATGCTGATTGATCAACGTCCAAATATGGACTAAGTTTAAGGCATCATTGGCAACTTTATTCTCCACAGGCTGATCTAACTGATTTGCCAACACTTCAAAATATGGCTCCTGAGTTGCAAGTCCTTTTAACATCTGAATGAGATGTTTGTGTTCAGCAGCCGACATCGATTGTAGATATTGACCCGCATTTTGCAAAATGCTTTGCCCGAGCTGTTTACCTTTTTCGTGTTGAGGAATTCGGGTGACTTCTTGTTCAAAATCATCAAAACCATCTTCAAAATCAGCATCGATCATGTGCTTATAACTCATACATTATCTCTTTAAGACCATTATCCCTATTATTGGCGAGCGAATATAGAAGAAAATTGCTATAACGAAGTTTACTGTTCAAGATTCGAAGCTTTTACCATCTATTCAAGCTTAGCTGCTTCCACGAATCAATTTTATACACACTCAATAACATTTTTTCGTTTTCAGAAATTGCCCAATCATTATGAGGTCGCACATCTTTGCCAGCGATTTTTAATGGTTGCTTTGATAGATTCAATTTGATCACTTTGTTCTAGATATGCTTGCTGTTGCAACGTGAATAGAGACTGTTTTGGTGTGTTCAGCTCAAGGAATCCCCTACCCAATTGCCACTATCACCCACATGCATGCGCTGATAAAAGAACACGAATTTAGCCAGATACGGGAAATTTTGATGGTCATTATTTTGACTCTGTCTCAATTGTTTTAAATTATTCTCATCTCTCATATTTCCGAGCCAACTCGACAATACAACAGATAAAATAATGGTCATAGCCAGTAATAAGCTAAACATCTCATTCGTCCGTTTTAAAATCTACTTTAGAATTTGATCAGAAAAATCAGCACATAGCTTTAGGCATTTTTAGGCAAAATATTTTTTCTTGATTTTCTTTTTCAGTATCTTACTCAAATTGGCTATAAATACTCAATCACGCCAATTAACGCACACTGACTTTAAGTATCTTTTGAACACATTTCCGCTATTCCTTTGTGCATCTTGCAACTAACTCAGGTAAAATCATCCACCTTGCATAAAATACGAATGAGAGAGTTATATCCGTGCGTAATATCTTAGTCACCAACGCCCTACCATACGCCAATGGCCCTATTCATATGGGTCACTTGCTCGGTTATATCCAAGCTGATATTTGGGTTCGTGCCATGCGTGCAATGGGACACGATGTGACTTATGTATGTGCAGATGATGCTCACGGCACAGCCATCATGCTCCGTGCCGAAGCGAATGGCATTTCTCCAGAAGATCAAATTGCCAATGTGCAAAAAGAACACATCCGTGATTTTGATGGTTTCGGTGTGCATTTCGATCATTATGATTCAACCCATAGCAATGAAAACCGTGTTCGCGCTTCTGAAATTTATGTGAAAAACCGTGAAGCAGGCAATATTGCCATCCGTCCTGTCAACCAGCTTTTTGACCCTGAAAAAGGCATGTTCTTATCGGATCGTTTCATTAAAGGTACGTGCCCGAAATGTAAGTCGGAAGATCAATATGGCGATGCGTGTGAAGTCTGCGGTACAACCTACAATGCGACTGAACTTTTAAACCCGAAATCGACTTTAAGTGGTGCGACGCCTGTAGAGAAATCTTCAGATCATTACTTCTTTAAACTGCCGAATTTCTCAGAATATTTACAGAAATGGACGCGTGACCAAGGTCGTCTCCCTGTTTCTATTGCCAACAAGTTGGATGAATGGTTTGAAAATGGCTTAAACGATTGGGATATTTCCCGAGATGCGCCATATTTCGGTTTTGAAATTCCAGATGCGCCAAACAAATATTTCTACGTTTGGGTTGATGCGCCAATTGGTTATATGTCGAGTTTTGAAAACTACATTAAAACCAAACGTCCAGACTTAAGCTTCGATGATTATTGGAAAAAAGATTCTGAAAATGAGGTCTATCACTTCATTGGTAAAGACATCGTTTACTTCCACGCATTGTTCTGGCCTGCAATGCTTGAAGGTGCAAATTACCGTACGCCATCAGGTTTATTCGTGAATGGTTTCTTGACTGTAAACGGTCAAAAAATGTCGAAATCACGTGGTACATTCATTAAAGCTGAAACCTACCTTGAACATTTAAACCCTGAATATTTACGTTATTACTTTGCCTCTAAACTGTCGGATAAAGTTGAAGATTCTGATTTGAATTTGGATGATTTTGTTCAGAAAGTGAATTCAGACTTGGTCGGTAAAGTGGTGAATATTGCCAGCCGTTGTGCCAAATTTATCAATACTAAGTTTGATAATAAGCTAAGTGCAACTTGTGCAGAGCCAGAACTTGTTCAAAGCTTTATTGATGCGGGTGCTTCAATTGCATCTCAGTATGAAGCGCGTGAGTTCTCTGCGGCGATTCGTGAAATCATGTCATTGGCAGATAAAGCAAACCAATACATTGATGAGAAAAAGCCTTGGGCGCTTGCGAAAATTGAAGGTGAAGAACAACAAGTACATGATGTATGTTCAGTAGGAATTAACCTGTTCCGTCAACTTGCTGTTTACTTAGCGCCTGTACTTCCGACTTTAGCAGCTCAAGTTCAAACGTTCTTAAAACTAGACCGCTTTGACTTTGCTTCTGCTCAAACTGCATTGGTCGACCATGAAATTGCATTGTTCCAACCTTTAATGCAACGTGTAGACCCAAAAGCAGTTGCGGCAATGGTGGATGCGTCTAAAGACTCTTTAGCTGCTGCTGAACCTGTAAAAGTTGAGAAGAAGAAAGAAAAGAAAGCTTCGACTAAGCCTGAGCCAAAAGTGGGTGAAGCTGTTTCTGAAAACAATGTGATTGGTATCGAAGACTTTATGAAAGTTGACCTCCGTGTCGCTGAAGTTTTAGATGCTGCTCACGTTGAAGGTTCAGACAAACTGCTTCAACTCACTTTAAATGTCGGTGAAGCTGAACCACGTAATGTATTCAGTGGTATTCGTGAGTTCTATGCCCCTGAAGACCTTAAAGGTAAATTAGTGGTAATGGTCGCAAACCTTGCACCGCGTAAAATGCGTTTTGGTATTTCAAATGGTATGGTACTTGCAGCGGGTAATGGCGATGGTGTTTGGGTGATTTCACCCGAATCTGGTGCTAAGCCGGGTGATAAAGTGTCTTAAGATTTAGAAACTGAGATAAGAAAAAGCCTCTACGATATAGGGGCTTTTTTCATTGAAAAACAAATTTAATTAATTGAATTTTATTATTTTCTATATAAAATCAATACGTTTTTTAATTTATAATTATTCAGGGGTAAGTATGAAAAAATTATTAGTTCCAGTTTTAGCTATTTTAACTATTGCATTTACTGGTTGCTCGATTCGTATGGCTGATATGACAGTTGCTTCAACTAAAAACTACAACCTAAACTCAAATCAGTTTGTTAAAGGCGAGCGTGTAATAGGTGAAGATAAAGTACCTGTAGTACTTTTCCCTTTAGGTATTCCTAACTTTAAAACAGCTATAGATCGTGCTATTGAAAAAGACCGTTGCGCGGTTGCTTTGTCTGATGTCGTAATTACTCAATTAAACCATGCTTTTATCGTGGGCCAAATCGGTTACCGTGTAGAAGGTACTCAAGTTATTGATCGCTCACAACCTGAATGTACAAAATAAGATTTTTAAAAGAAATGCCTCTACGTTGTAGAGGCTTTTCTTTTAAGACTGATTCAGAAATCTAGGAATATTTATAACCTGAGTACTTATTTCTAAATACTCATAGATTACTTTACTCTTATCAAATAGTCTTTCATCATTAGTAATAAAATAATTACAATAACTTGCATAAGCTACATGCGAAATATCTGTTTGAGCACTTATAAATTTCTTTTCATTTTTAACTTTTTTCTCAGGTCTAAATCCTGTGATATTCAGATTGGTATATATTGCATGTATTTTTTCAAACTTGTGTACACAGTTATTTATCTGTAAGAAATCATTGAGTTCTTTATCTCTTAGTGATTCATTATCTTCTTGAAGTTTATTCCAAATTTTTAATAGTATATTTGGATATTCAATCTTATTTATTTGATCAATATTAATTTTAAGTTCATTTCTATATGCTAAGTGTGCGGCAGTTTTACTGTTAGCTTGTTTTATGTGTTCCACATTGTTCCTGACAACTACTTCAAACTCAGGCATATTAACTTTCATTTGATTGAGTTCATTTTCTTTTTGTCTAATAAACAAATCTGCTAATGAATGGTTAATATTATCATTTTTCAATGCAGTTATTTGATGTTCTAAAAAATTTAATAACTTATACTGTGCTTCGATCTGCTCACCTGCCATTTCATCATAATTTTTCACACCACCGTAAACTGCAAAAACATTCTTTTGGAGAGGTGCTAAAAATTGGTCATATTTAGTGATCTCATTAATAGATCTCTTGCGAAAGTCATTATTGCAAGTTTATCCGGTTTACGAGTGCAGCAATTAAGTTAATGCGTAAACCGAATCTTTTCCGTCTATTTCGATAGCGTTCACTTAATATTCTAAATGTTTTCAATTGACTATTAATGTGTTCGATCACAACTCGTATTTTCCCAATCATTTTATTGTACTTTTTCTCAATATCAAATAAGGGTAAATTCTTCTTTTTCTTTATTGGCATCAATAATTTAAAGCCATCTTGCTCTAATCCGTAGTACCCTAAATCGGTCATAACATATTCACAATGTTTGAATTTCTTAACCGTTTTTCTTGCCAATTTAATATCATGCTGACTGCCATTCGATATATCTAGCCCTATGATTTGTTTGCTGTTCGGATGATAGATCACTTGTGCTTTTAGCGTATGTTTCTTCTTTTTACCACTGTAGAACTTACTCTGATTTTTTTTTCGGGCGTTCTATTGAACATTCTGTCGCATCAATAATTACCCAGTTAAATTGTTCGTCTGCTGTGGTAATGCTTCGTTTTGGCAGGGTAAAACGTCTTGATTTCATTAATGCATCTTCAACCTTTTTAATGGTTCGATTCACATTACTTTCAGCGATATGGTAATTTGCCGCTAATTCCAGTTGAGTGCTGTAGTTCCGTAAGTAATTCAGAGTTAATAACAACTGATCCTCTATATCTAAAGTATGAGGACGACCTGGTTTCTTTTTGAGTGATTCTGCTTCTTTTAAAACTTCGACCATTTCACTAAAAACTGCTCGAGGTACACCAACCAAGCGCTGGAATTCAGAATCTGAAAAACGATTTAATTTCTGATATTTCATGAAATCTATATTGAGGCAGTTTTTACTTTCGCAAGAGGTCTAATATATTCTTCGTAATAACTAAACACAGAACCACAGGTTAACCTCATTTGACCTGTGAATTTAAAATTTCCGTTAAGTATTGGTTTTATATACAAAGCATTTAAATTTTCTAACAACTCTAAAAAGTTATCAGAATAGTATTGTTTCTTTAAACCTGATCTATGGATTTCTTGAAATGTACTGTCAGAATAAACAACTTGAACATGCTGCATAAAACTCTCAATAAAATCTGAATCATGATTCTGACAATTCAAAAATCCATCTAAAATATTATGATCTAAATAAGCTAAAGGTTTTCCTGAATATTCTTGTTTTTCACTCATTACATAAAACTCAAATTTTAATCTTTATTCAAATTAACTCTAATTTTAATAGAAAAATAGTACTGATATTTAAAGGGGTGTTTCAAACTGTTCATCTCGTTAAAAACTAGATGAAAAAAATCACCTCACATGCTAAAACAAACCACTCAATAAAATTTGTGAAAATTTATAAATGAATAAATTAATTGCTTCAATTTTAATTAGCTCAAGCCTTATGAGTATATCCGCCTTCGCCCTTCCTCCCCCTGCCCCAATTTCACAACAAAAACAAGTTTCAGGCTATTACCAATACCAAGCGGGTGATGTACAAATCACTGCTCTACTAGACGGCACCAATTTCATGTCGCCTAAACTCTTTCAAAACATTCTCGAAAAAGAAGTACATGACATTTTAAAGAAATACGCTGCCGACCAAGCCAAAGGCATACAAACCTCTGTCAATGCCTTCCTCGTGAATACAGGTCATTCACTGGTTTTAGTAGATAGCGGTGCTGCCAGTTGTTTTGGCACACATTTGGGTTCAGTGTTAAGCAACTTAAAAGCATCTGGATATCAACCTGAACAAGTCGATACGATTTTATTGACGCATTTACATCCTGACCATGTCTGCGGCATTAGCCAAAATGGAGTTGCGAACTTTCCAAATGCAATGGTTTATGTCTCGAACGATGAAGCGAACTATTGGCTAAATCCGAAACAAGCCAGCAAACTCCCGAAAGACAAACAAGCAGGTTACTTAGGGACTGTTGAAAAAATTAAACAGGCGATTGCACCTTATCAAGCCAAACAACGATTTAAAACGTATCAATTGGGCGATCAAGTTCAGGGTTTTAAAGTCATTAATACCGCGGGGCATACGCCGGGACATTTTAGCTATGCGCTGAAAACCAAAGATGAAACAGTGGTATTTATTGGTGACATTGTGCACTCACATACCGTGCAATTCGACAAACCAGAAACGGCAATCGATTATGATATCGACCCGAAAAAAGCAGTACAAACCCGTTTAAAACAATTTAAAGATTATGCTAAAAATGGACAAACCATTGCTGCACCACATTTGCCTTTTCCCGGTATTGGGCATATTTATTCAGCAGATAATCAACGCTACCAGTGGATTCCAATCCATTTTAAAGACTGATGCATAAAAGTGCTTTATCAAAAATAATGCCCGTCAGTTGACAAACTGACGGGCATCTTCACTATAAAAAGTCCATTTTTTGATGATTATAAAATTTTATCGGAAATTTAAAGCCACACATATTTGCTTTATTCATCTGATTTTAATTTAGGATAAATGTGTTTTTGTGACTTGATAACGTCAGAATCATGAACCTGTTAAATCTTGCAAAGTATGTACCTCTCCTGCTTGATAACCATTCCGTCCGTTTTGTTTCGCATGATACAAATTCTGGTCGACCTCACTTAAAAACCCGACTCTGTCTTGTTGTTCTGTAGGGATGATGGTTTTCACTCCGATACTACAACTCACATAATCAGAAATAGTGGAAGCACAATGCGGTAATTTGGCATTGTTTAATGCCTGTAGCAAACTTTCAGCAATTTGAATTGCAGCAGTTTCATCTGTTTCAGGTAAAACAATCGCAAATTCTTCTCCACCAAAACGTGAAACCAAATCTCGTGGGCGACTACAACACGTTGTCCATAATTGTGCTATCTCACGTAAACATTGGTCGCCCTGAAGATGACCATGTTGATCGTTATATTGTTTAAAATAATCCAGATCAATCAGTAAAATAGACAGCGGTTGTTGTAAACGGATTGCACTTTGCCATTCACGTGCAAAAAACTCATCAAATAAACGGCGATTGGCAATTCCAGTTAAACCATCTTTATATGAAAATTCTTCTAGCTGACTTTGCAGTATTTCTAATTGCTGCTCTTGTTTTTTACGTTCAGAGATATCAAACATAAACCCAACCAGTGAATCTACATCACCATTTTCTTTACGGATGACATGAACCACATCTCGAATCCAAAGATACGATCCATCCGCTTTTAAAGCACGGTAATCTGCTTCATGATCAATTCCTGCAATTGATTGTGCGACACACATGCTGAAGGTCTTATCACGATCTAATTAGTGCATACGATCAACCCAGTCTTGTACCGACTTCCATGACTGCTGTTGCCAACCCAGCAATTTTTCAATTTGTGGGCCAATATAAGTAAATTGCTTCGTGTCCCAATCGATACTCCATGGGATTGCCAGAGTCGATTCAATTAAAGTTTTATATACCACTTCGTTGTATACATGATTATTTTTGAATGGGCTATTTTGCATTGGCTGACTCATCTTATGTTAATCAGCATATCTGAATCATTACCGAATAGGCTTAAGATGCAATGCCGATTTTATTGAATTGTTGATCTTGCATAACAGATGCAAGGTGTTCTGTATTGTATATTAGACCTCTTTCATAAATCATTTTTTACTCAGCTCCAAGTTATAGATTCCAGCAATTAAATTGAATCTCAAACCGAGTCTTTTACCTCTATTTCGATAACGCTCAGCAAAGATTTTGAAGGTTTTAAGCCTGCCAAATACATGCTCAATTCCTATTCTTCTTTTATTGATTTCCTGATTATAGATTTTTAGTTCAGGATCCAATTTACAACGTCTTTTGGCTTTTAAAGGTAACAGACTATTCGGATGCAGAGCATAAATACCCTGATAGCCTTTATCTGCAAGAACAAAGGCTTCTGAAGGAATCAGCTTTATGTTTCTTTTAAATAGCTCGAAATCATGTACAGCACCGCGACTGGTACATAAACTCAGTATTTGCTGAGTCTTGTAGTGAATCATGGCCTGTACTTTGAAGGTATGGGTCTTTTTCTTGCCGCTATAGCTTTTCTTCTGTTTTTTTAGGCCTTTGTATTGGGATTTCTGTGGCATCCACGATCACAACATTCCAGTCTATGCCTTCGCCCTCGGGTAAATCTTTGGGTAAATTAAAAAGATTGGACTGAATCAGGCAGTCTTCAACATGACGGACAATTCTTGAGGCTGTGGGCTCTGAAACCCCGTAACTCGTTGCAACGTGAAATAAGGTTCGGTATTCCCGCCAATAGCTTAGACAGAGCAGAATCTGGTCTTCCAGGCTTAACTTGGGCGGTCTGCCTTTAGTAGGAACAAGTTTCTTCAATTGCTCAACCATTAAATAGAAGGTTGACCATGAGATGCCAGTGTATCGCTTGAACTGAGGATCAGAAAGCTTGTTTGAATCGATGTATTTCATCCGCAGATTATGCACGAATGCTAAGAAATCCGGAGTGCAAATATCAACCAAAAAGAAGATCATTTTTTGATTTATGAAAGAGGTCTATTGTTTAATTAAAATAGAATTTATCTCAGTTTAAATAATGAGTATATTTTTTAATCAAAAAAATAAAAAGAGATACTGGACTTTTATCTTAAAACTAAAAAAAATAGAAATATAATATCCCCTCTAAATGACAATAGAACTAGCTTTAATGTCGGAAATTTGCCTATAGTATATCGGGGCAATTTTCATGAGTTTCAGAGCATATGGCTGTTCATTTTTTTCATACATCAGATTGGCACTTGGGTCAGTTTTTTTATAATCACTCACGTCAGTATGAACATGAACAGTTTCTAAAATGGTTACTCGAACAAATCAAGCAAAAACAACCCAATGCCTTACTGATTGCAGGGGATATTTTCGATGTGATTAATCCTGCATCTTTGGCTCAAAAACAACTTTATCAATTTTTAGCCGATGCTCATGCTTGTGCACCCCATATGCAAACGCTGATGATTGCAGGCAATCATGACTCAGGTTATCGAATTGAACAGGTCGAACCTTTACTAGAAAAATATAATGCCAAAACTGTCGGTGTGATTCATAAAAATGCAGCGGGTCAACTCGATTTAGATCGTTTAATGTTACCCATTTATAATGAAAACAAGAATATCGTGGCATGGTGTTTGACCCTGCCCTTTTTACGTCCTGCAGAAATCACTGGATTTAATGAACATACCAGTAATAGTCAAAATGCAATTGCCTATTTACATCAGCAATTGATTCGTGAAGCCAAAGAACGTAAAACAGCAGATCAAGCCCTAATTTTAATGTCACATGCACATATGCAAGGGGGTGAAACCTCAGACTCTGAGCGCCCAATAATAATCGGTAATGAAGAAGCCCTTTCTACCACATTATTTGATGAAGTCATTGATTACGTCGCACTTGGACATTTACACAAACCTCAAAAAGTTCAGCACGCTCATATTCGTTATAGTGGCTCCCCGATTCCTTTATCTTTTAGTGAAATCAATTACAAGCATCAGGTGGTTGAAGTTAAAATTCAACCTCATCAGCAAGATGATACACGGCTTAGATTGAATGTACTTGAAGTACCACGCAGTATTCATTTGCATAAAATTTCAGGCGAACTTGATGAAGTAATGCAGAAGTTACGTGCTTTAGCCACTGGAGAAATTTATGCGATCGAGCAACGTGAATATGTAGATGTGGAATACTATTCACTTGTCCCACCGCCGCTCGATTTACGCCAACAAATAGAACAGGCTTTGCCACCCAATCGATACCGTTTGGTGCGTATTTATCGTAAACCGATTCAGCAAGATCATGACCTTGATGCACAAAGCAAAATGAATTTAGAACCGCCTACCCCAGAACAATTATTTGAAACACTTTGGGAAAAAATGGGCTATCAAGTAGATGACGAAGTACAACGCGATTTCCTTCAACTCTTACATGATGCTCAACAGACGCTTGAACATGCTACACCCGATCAATAGGCACAATCGATGAAAATTTTACGTTTAAATTTATGTAATTTGGCCTCTATTGCGGGTGAACACAGTATTGATTTTGAGTCTGAACCTCTATCGAATGCAGGTTTAATTGCCATCACAGGTAAAACTGGTGCAGGTAAATCCACATTATTAGATGCCATGTGTTTGGCACTTTATGATCAAATTCCACGCTTAAATGGTGCAGTAGGTAGTTTAAAAGACCCAAGTGGACAAGGGATCTCAATTAAAGATTCAAAAAATATTTTACGCCGTGGTACGACTGCAGGTTTTGCTGAACTTGAATTTATCGCTTTGGATCAAAAACGCTATATTGCACGTTGGGATATTCGACGTGCGCGTAATAAAATGGATGGGAATTTAAAAGTAGATCGTGCTATTCGTTGTGTCGAAGATCAACGTATTTTGACGCAAAAAATTTCTGAATGTACGCCTACCATTGAAAAATTAATTGGACTAAGCTTTGAACAATTTACACGTGCGGTGCTATTAGCACAGTCAGAAGTCGGCGCATTTTTAAAAGCCAAAGACCAAGACCGCGCAGATTTACTAGAATATTTAACCAACTCGCATATCTTTAGTGTCGTCAGTCAAAAAGCTTTTGAAAAAACCAAAGAGATTCGTCAGCAAAAAGAACAATTACAAAGTTTGATTGGACATATAGAACTCCTCAGCGAAGAACAAGTGGTAGAGCTTAAACAACAGCATGAACAAAGCCGACTCCAATTAAGAAGTCAGCAACAGGCAGAAAAATTATTACAAAATGACCTACGCTGGCATCAGCAACAACACGTATTACACACAGAGATTCAAGCCAAAAAGGAATTTTACTGGGTACAAGTTGATGCCAATGAAAAAATGGCAGCACAGAAAGCTCTATTAGAAAAACTTGATCAATTTCAAAGCATTCGTGATGCCTTTGTGCAACAGCAAAACATTCAGCAACAGAGGGTTGAACTTAAACAACAACAAACTATCTTTTTAACTCAATTTCACAGCTTAGAACAACAATATCTTCAACATCAGACCCAACTGAATGCGCTTATCGTTGCACTTAAAACCCAGCAACAACAACATGTAGAATTCAAACCGACGCTTGAGCAAACTTTAGATTTAGACAATCAAATTGACGTTTTAATCAAACAATATAAAAATACTCAAACCCAAATAGAGCAGATTCTGACGAATCAAATTCAACCCTTTACTCAGCAACAATTGATACTCCAGCAGCAGTTACAGCTCATTCAGCAAGATCATCAAAAACTTGAACAACAACTCTTGACTAGCCAAAATTTAGCTGTTTTTGATCGCGAACCTCAAGCCACCATTGAGCGCTTACAACAATTTGAAATATTACAGCAGCAAATTCAGCAAAAAAATGAAGCTTATACGCAATATTCAAGCTCTGAACTAAGACAGCAACTGGCTGAACGATACCTTCAACAACGCGTTTTAATACAGCAGTACGGTGATTTAAACCAGATGGAGCAGCAACAGAGTACGTTGCGGCAGCAGCAATCTTCAGCCCAAGATTGCTTGCACCATGTGGAGCAAACTCTTTTTTTACTGCAACAAATTTTCAAGGATCAGCAAGAGCAACAACAGATTCAAATACACCATTCGCAATTGCTGGTGCAAAGTAAGACACTACAACATGATATCGAACAGGCGCAGCTACAGTATTTAAGCGCGCAAAAGGCCCGCAAACAGGTGCAAGAACTCTTTGCACAACAACGTTTACTGCAAACACAAAGTGTGCAAGATTTACGTGCTCAGCTACAGCCTGATACAGCTTGTATGGTGTGTGGCAGTAATGAACATCCTTTTGTTAGTCATCAAGAACTTTTGCATTCTGCATTACAACATGTGCAAGATATTCAGTTACAGCAGGGGCAAAATGAAGAAACACAAGCTCATGAGGCTTTGCAAAAACTGATTCTTGCTCAGTCACGATTACATACACTCATAGAGCAAAAAACCTTACGCTTAGAAGAGTTAGTTCAAAACCAGCAACTTCAATTCAGCCAGATCCAACACATTATTCAACAACAGCATTTGGAGGTAAATACTGATCTTAAACCCGATGCATTACAATCACAGCTCAACCAATTGAAGCATGAGATTAAGCAACAGCAGATAAAGTACGCGGAACAACAGCAACAATTGCAGCAGTACATTCAACAAAGCCGTACACTCAATCAAGATATTCAGACCCTAGAGATGGTCGAACAACAATTTAATCAACTTGAACAATGTGTTGAACCTTTACTCAAACAATTTGATCAACCATTACTCATCCAGTGGCAAAAAAATGCTCATTTAAGCCAACAACTGATTCAAGATATTCAAACGCGTAGCCACACCATACAGCAACTTGAGAAAATGGGATTGCAACAACAAAACCTGCAACAACAACTTGCGTATACCCAAAAAGAATTACAGTTCTATCAATTACAAATACAGCAATTCGAACAACAAAATCATGCCATTAGTGCTGAAGGGACTGTTTTGCGTCAGCGTATTAAAAATCTGATTGCGCCATTTAATGATCAAGGCTTTGATGTCGGGAAAAAATGGTTATTGGCCTTAGACAACGAAAAAATTGAACTTGAACAAAACATTGAACAACAACGTCAGCACTTCAGCCAAAGTGACCAGCAGTTCCAACAAGCACAACTGAAGCAACAAGAGTATCAAACCACAGCCACCCAATTTGAACAGCGCTTAGAGCAGCTTGAAGCCCACATTGCGTCATGGCAAAAGCAACATGCCCACTTTAGTCTTGACGACATTCAACATTGCTTAAGTCTCTCTTCTCAAGAAGCACAAAATATTCGTTTGTATGTGGAAAGACAGCAGCAGGCGGTTTTAAGTGCTAAAAGTGTATTGGATACCTTAGAACATCAATTTGAAAAACATCAAGCTCAGCAACCTGAATTGAGCTTTGAAGATGTACAGCAGCAACTGCATACATTCGAGGCCGAACTTCTACATCTACAAGAACAATTTAATGAACTGGATGCCAAACAGCGTTTGCAGCATCAAGCTCTGGCACAGTCCGCCAAATATCAACAACATATTGAAAAAATCGTTGCTGAAGAATATCGTTGGGGACGAATTTCTGAACTGATCGGAAGTAAAGAAGGCACAAAATTTCAAAAAATGGCACAAGAATATCATTTAGATATTTTAGTTGAATACGCCAATCAGCAATTGCAGCCCTTAGCTGCACGTTATCAATTGCAACGTATTCCTGATAGCCTTGGACTGGCCATCATTGATCATGATATGAATGGTGAAATACGTCCTGTCCTGTCGTTGTCAGGCGGTGAAACTTTTTTGGTGTCTTTAGCCTTGGCACTGGCAATTGCAAATATGGCATCAGGCTCAATGAAACTAGAATCCTTATTTATCGATGAGGGTTTTGGCACACTGGATCCTGCATCGTTGCATCTGGTGATGAATGCTTTAGATCAGCTGCAAAGCCAAGGACGTAAAGTGGTTTTAATTTCTCATATTCAAGATATGCACGAACGTATTCCTGTACAAATTCAAGTCAACTCAATTGGTGCAGGCGCAAGTCGTATTCATATCACAGGCTAATCCCAGTTGGTTATGGTTCCTCAAATGAGGAAAAAAGAACGAGCCTTTTTAATTTCAGCTTTATTCACATGCGCCTTCAAACAACTCAAATAAAAGTTTCAAAACTAAAAAAGCCTCGACATCCTGTCGAGGCTTTCTAGATTCGGTATTAGGTATAACTCCTGTCCTACCTAGCACATCCATGTTGTTATCTTTTATTATTCTTATAAGGGAAACATCCTGTCTCCTGATAAAACTATAATAAGAAATTCATGCTCTTGATACTAGCGGCAAAAGACACCATCTGATGTAAGCCAAAACGTACAACAACATGACCTGTGCTTGTAGAAAATTTGACTTGAACTGGCTGTTTAAACAGAATAGTCACGCGTCCCAAACAATGCCGTACCGATTCGAACCATGGTAGAACCTGCCGCAATCGCTTCAACCATATCACCAGACATGCCCATACTTAAGGTATCCCAATCTTCAGGATAAGCATGATGCTGTTTAACTTCATCAAAAAGTTGTTTCGCTTGAAGTAAAGCACCACAATTATCTGGTGCTGGAATAACCATTAAACCACGCAGTTTTAAATGTGGAAGCTGACTGATCTGTTTCACCAAATCTGTAACATCATTGGGATGACAACCATCTTTGGTATTTTGCCCATCAATGTTGACTTGCAAACATATATTGAGTGCAATCTGCGTATCTTCGCGCTGATTCGACAAGCGCTCAGCAATAATGAAACGATCTACTCCATGTATCCAAGCAAAGTTTGCAGCCAAATGCTTCGTTTTATTGCGTTGTACATGACCAATAAAATGCCATTCAATCTCCAAATCGTTCAGACTCTGAATTTTATCTAACGCTTCTTGTAAATAATTTTCTCCAAATTTGTGCTGACCCGCGTGATACATTTCACGTAAAGTTTCACTGGGATGCGTCTTGGAAACTGCCAATAACGCTACAGTTTTGGGATCACGTTGGCTATATTTACATGCTACTTCAATCTTCTGTAAAACTTGACTTCGTGACGTTAGAAAATTATTCATTGACGAGATTCTCACTTCATTCATCTTTTTTTTCTTTGCCGATAAACTAACTGTTGGTTAAGCTCAGGGAAAGCCTTATTATTCTAACAAAATAAATAACATTTAAATGGTCTTGGGGAAAATTATGGACATTACAGAGTTACTGGCCTTTTCGGCTAAAAATGGAGCATCTGACTTACATTTATCCGCGGGTATGCCCCCCCTCATTCGAGTCGACGGTGAAGTTCGTCGTATTAATTTACCAGCTTTGGAACATAAAGAAGTACACAAATTGGTGTATGACATTATGAATGATAAACAACGCCGTGATTTTGAAGAAAAATTAGAAACTGACTTTTCTTTTGAAGTTCCCGGTGTAGCACGTTTTCGTGTCAATGCTTTTAACCAAAACCGTGGTGCAGGTGCAGTATTCCGTACCATTCCATCTAAAGTATTAACCATCGAAGACTTGGGCATGGGGCAAATTTTTAAAGATATTTGTAACTTTCCTCGTGGCATTGTTTTGGTTACAGGGCCGACAGGTTCGGGTAAATCGACCACACTCGCAGCAATGGTCGATTATATTAATGATCATCGTTATGACCATATTTTAACAGTAGAAGATCCGATTGAATTTGTACACGAATCAAAAAAATGTCTGGTCAATCAACGTGAAGTCCATCGTGATACACATGGTTTTAACGAAGCATTACGCTCAGCTTTGCGTGAAGATCCTGACATTATTTTGGTCGGTGAGATGCGTGACCTTGAAACCATTCGTTTGGCTTTAACGGCTGCTGAAACAGGCCACTTGGTCTTTGGTACGCTACATACTACTTCTGCGGCAAAAACCATTGACCGTGTGATTGACGTCTTCCCTGCTGAAGAAAAAGATATGGTTCGTGCCATGTTATCTGAATCCTTACAAGCCGTGATTTCTCAAACTTTACTGAAGAAAAATGGTGGTGGGCGTGTGGCTGCACATGAAATCATGATTGGGATTCCAGCGATTCGTAACTTAATTCGTGAAAATAAAGTGGCTCAAATGTATTCTGCCATTCAAACAGGTGCCAACTACGGCATGACCACGCTGGATCAAAGTTTAAAAACGTTAGTGGCTAAAGGCATGATTAGTCCCCAAACAGCACGAACAATGGCAAAACAACCAGAAGCCTTCTTGTAAGTTTAAATGGATTTAGGAACTTATTATGGATTTTAACGACTTACTCAATTTGATGATTCAAAAACAAGCATCAGACTTATTTCTCACTGCTGATGTTGAACCTTCAATGAAAATTAATGGTCAGATTCTTCCGATTGCAAAAACAAAGCTGACAGGAGAAATAGTGGGTCAGCTTTTAAATTCAATCATGAGTGACAAGCAACGTAAAGAATTTGCTGAAACTCGTGAATGTAACTTTGCCATTAATAATCGTGATAAAACTGCGCGTTTTCGTGTCAGTGCTTTTCAACAGCGTGATCATCCTGGCATGGTATTACGTCGTATCGAAACGGTTATTCCAACTATGGATGAGCTCAAGTTACCGCCTATTTTAAAAGAACTGGCGATGACTAAACGCGGTATTATCATCTTTGTAGGAGCAACGGGAACAGGTAAATCAACGTCTTTGGCTTCTATTATTGGTTATCGTAACCATAATTCCAAAGGTCATATCATTACCATTGAAGATCCGATTGAATTTATTCATGAACATGCGGGCTGTATTATTACCCAGCGTGAAGTCGGTATTGATACAGACTCTTTTGAAATTGCGTTAAAGAATACCTTACGTCAAGCACCCGATGTAATTTTGATTGGGGAAATTCGTTCACGTGAAACCATGGACTATGCCATTGCCTTTGCTGAAACGGGTCACTTAGTATTTGCAACGCTGCATGCCAACAACGCCAACCAAGCTATTGATCGTATTATTCATTTCTTTGAAGCTGACCGTCATAACCAACTCTTTATGGACTTGTCGCTTAATTTAAGAGCCATGGTGGCTCAGCAGTTGATTCCGACCATAGATGGCAATTCACGTCGAGCGGCCATCGAAATTCTGATTAACTCTCCATTAATTTCAGACCTGATCCGCAAAGGAGATGTGCATGAAATTAAGGATTTGATGAAGCGCTCACGCGAACTGGGTATGCAAACTTTTGACCAAGCTTTATTTGATTTATATAAGGCCAAGCAAATTACCTACAAAGATGCACTGAAACATGCGGACTCACCAAACGATTTGCGTTTACAAATCAAACTCTCAGAAGAAGGGGCTGATCGTTTAATGCATGCTGGCACCAATATTACCTTTGATGGTCAATCTTAAAAATTAAAAAACAGGCTTCCTTCGAAGCCTGTTTTTAATTGCCATTAAGCAAAATTATTTTTTACGCAATGCATCTTGGCACTCTTTCGAGTCGCAGTAACCATAAAGGTTGAGCGAATGGCCTGTTAAAGTAAAGCCAAATTTTTCAGCCACTTCATGCTGTTGAGTTTCAATGACATCATTTGTAAATTCAACGACTTTATTGCAATTTTGACAAACAATATGATCATGGTGATCTTCTTGCATAATTTCAAAAACTGAATGATTGTTTTCAAAATGATGACGTTGAATAATTCCCGCAGCTTCAAACTGTGTTAACACTCGATACACAGTTGCTAAACCGACATCTTCACCTTGTTCAAGTAAAGTTTTATAAATGTCTTCCGCACTTAAATGATGTTGTTTTGAATTTTCTAATAATTCTAATATTTTAATTCGTGGAAGCGTAACTTTAAGTCCAGCTTTGCGTAAATCTTGATTTGAAATAGGCATGTAAAAAGGTCTCTCAACAAATTTAAAGTTGGAATATGCAACAAAGTTTAGATGCAGTATGATCTATCCTTGGATCAAATGCATCATAATTAATTTGGGATAGTGTAGCAAAATGCAAAAAATCATGTTGACGTTGTTCGTCACTTCACTGCTCGCAGGCTGTTCGACCTTGGGCGTATACAAAGTTGATATCCCTCAAGGGACACCATTAACTCAAGCACAAGCTTCAAAAATTCAAGTCGGTATGAGCCACCAACAAGTACGTTTTTTGCTTGGTAGTCCGACAGTTTCAGATCCAATGAACCCGTTACGTTGGGACTACATCTACAACTATATTCCAGGAACCTACGCTAAAAAAGCTAAAATCCCTGCAGCACATGGTCAGCATTTAAAAATTTACTTCGATCAAAATGGTATTGTACAAAAAATTGAAGGACTGGAAACCATTCCAGAATCTCAACCGGGCTTACCAGGATCGAAAGAAGCGATTCTAACTGCGCCCCCACTATAGCTGCTTTAAAATAAAAATAAACCCCTCAATGAGGGGTTTTCTTATTACTTCAATTGTTTAAAGCGATTTCCACGACAATAAAGCCCCACAGGGTTTTCCGCGGCACGTTTTCGACGGATATCTTTTGGATTAATCGTGAGTGTTCGATAAATTTCTACACGATCACCGATTTGTAGTTTCTGCTGAAGATTTTGTAGACGCGTACCAAAAATTCCCAATAATAAAGGTTCAGGCAAATCTGTTTGGCTACGAATTCCACTCTGTTCAACAGCATCCAAAGCCGTCATACCCTCTTGAAAAGCAAGCCTGATATGAAATTGTTGATTTTGAGCCGCATACGCCACCCAAACCTGTGCTAGCTTACTCATTAGAACCCTTGTCCAATGATGACAAATATAGCCACAATAATTGAAAGCGGTAAAATTACACGAACTGCAATACGCCATAAATTATAAAATAGCTCATTACTAAAATTCATTGATTTACGCAGATGACTAATTTTCATAATCCATCCTGCAAAAATGGCGTAAATTAAGCAAATGATTAACCCCCAAAGCATTAATAGGGTATTCAATACAGGATGCATGGCAGGAACAATCCAGACACACAACGCCACCACGATAAGTAACCATTGCAGTACCAAACTAAACTGTCGCTCTAAGAGTTGTTCACGCACCAAATTGAGCAGTAAAGCAGCTCCACCAAGTACAGCAATCACAAATGCAAAGCCTGACTCTAAGGAATTGACTGCAAAAAAGCCAAAAGCAATCACAGCCAGTAATTGTGCAATCCAAATCGGCAGTACCGTTTTAGTGGCGACATCTTGCTGTTTAATTGTGGCTAAGCTGGTTTGCCAATATAATCCCATTCCCAAACCACTTGCGACTAAAGCTAAAACCGTCGCACTGCCCCATTCACTTAATTGAACTGGGGTTACATGCCAAGCCACTAGAGCCGTTCCCTGTAATTGTGCAACTACAATTGCTACCAACACACCAATTACAGTACATAAAACAATGATTTTTCTTGATATAAATGAAATCACAATCGCTGCAATTGCTAAACCGATAAAAACAAGATTTACATTTACGTTCTGGAATGCAAATTGTCTGAGTAGCTGACTGGCATTTGACAAGATGCTTCCCGCTAAAAACGGAATAAATCCCACGGCCAGCCAACCGACTAAACGCCATTTTTGTGAAGCATCTGCATCACGGGTCAAACTTGACAAGGCATTTAATGCCGTCATTTTTGAGCGTTTTGCCAACGCAATTTCTAAATAAGTAATTGGTAAAGCCAAAATCAGCATCGTGCTTAGCCAAAGCAACCAAAAATCAATTTGACGATCAGCATGAATGCCAACAACAGGTGCTAAACTTGCAATAATAATAAAAGATAAACAAAATGCCATCAGCGGCGATAGCCATCGTGACAGAGCCTGATCCTGCATGATGCGGTCCTAAAAAAAGTCTTCTGCTATTTTGCCCTTGTCGTCAGCGAAAATCAAAAATAAAAAATGCAAACCATCTTTTCAAATGATTTGCAGCGCAAAATTATTATTCTTTCTTTATTTTTATAATTTTATTTTTTTTATGAAAAAAACCGTGCAAACCAGTTTTTACCCTTTTTTTGTTCTTTTTGTTTAATAATTCCAATCATATTTTCTTTGACTGCACCGACATAATCAGCATCATCGTGCTGTATATGATTAATCAACCATTTAGACAGGACTTCATGCAACTCACTTTCAATTGCTTGCCCCATTTCAAAACGATCTCGATAGGACTCAATTCTTTTAATAAATAAATCATGAACACGTTTATGTGGCACACGATATTTATAATCTGCCTCTTCTTGTAATGATTCTTCAAATGTAAAATGTGACTGCGTATAATCAATAATATGATTTAAAATATTTTTTATTTTTTCATGATCTGTATTTCCGACCATGCTATTAATCTCATTAATGTAATCAAGAATTCTTTTGTGTTGATCATCAATGACATCAATCCCTGTATTATATTCTGGAACCCACTTCATTTTATTTCCGCCCCTTTGAAATATATGCCAATCATTATTTAAATTTATAATATATTGATTTTTATAAAATAAAAATAAACCAAAATAGTCGGGTTTACTTATTATTTGACATAAAAAATCTAAGCGAATGATATTTATTAATTTTAATGAAAACACCAACCAAAAGAATAAAGTATTTTTTAACCAATATAATTAAAAAATCAAACTTAAATCATCTTATTTTTATCTTTAACCAAATAAATAACTCTATAGATTCATTTGATTAAAAAAATATTATTATTCATTCAAAATGATTTTTCGAATCAAAAAGGCTTTCTTTAAATAAAATATTATAATCATTAATATTGATCAGCACGCGTAACTCTTCGAAGCTCAGGATTTAATTTTTCACGTTCTAAGCGCTCAACATGAGTGAGTTGTTTTCGGATAGGACATCCATGTTGAAATAAAATCATTTCTCCCGCTTTAAATGCTGTCCATGATTCATTTTGGGTGAGAGGCTCGGTGGTAATCACTGCGACTCGGTCATCTGGGGTAGTGACTTGACTAAAATCAACTTCTACATCTAAATCAATCAATTGCGCAGGTTGAAAGGGATATTCACGTACCAACCAATGTAATTTGGTAATGGCATAACTAAATAAAGCCTGACCATTGGATAGACAAAAATTAAAGGTTCCATGTTCTGCTATTTTCGGAGATACATCAGCAAGCAAATCAAAAATTTGATCGAGTTTGGGTTCATGATAACCAAATTTAATCACCATCTGATCCAGTAAAAAGCAAAAAGCTCGCTCACTGTCGGTATTGCCAATCGGAATAAAACGTCCCGATAAATGAGGATCAAAATCATGTAAATCGCCATTATGCGCGAAAATCCATTGCCGCCCCCACAGTTCACGACTAAAAGGGTGTGAGTTTTCTAAAGTAATTTTACCTTGAGTGGCTTTACGAATATGAGCGATGACATTACGTGATTTGATCGGGTAATTCCGAACGAGCTCAGCAATAGGAGAATCCACTGCGGATTGATTATCCACGAACAGCCGACACGCTTTATCTTCAAAAAAAGCGATACCAAAACCATCACAATGGTCTGAGGTAATTCCAGCGCGTTGAGAAAAACCCCGAAATGAGAAAGTCACATCCGTTGGTGTAGCACAATTCATTCCGAGTAACTGACACATAATTTCAATCAAAACAGCAAGTATAGGATTTTTCTATTTTGCAACAGACTATAAAGTGATGCAAACCTCAATTCACACTAAATATTCCCGTTTTAATGCAGAGCTAAAGACTTCTCATGAGATCTGTATTTCATCATGTCGTGAATATCAAAAACTCATCGGCTGTTGTATATCTGTATATCAACATAATCTAAAATTTTTCTTTACCCAACTTAGGCTTAAGTTGAAATAAAAAAGTCCGTCGTTTCAGTAAATGACGGACTTTTAATCAAAATTCTGAGGTATTGTTTATTATGCTGTGTAGTTGGTAATTAAAGTACCCACGCCATGATCGGTAAAAATTTCCAATAATGTCGCATGCGGAACGCGCCCATCGACAATATGTGCACTCACAACCCCCCCTTTTACAGCATCTAATGCACAACCCACTTTAGGAATCATGCCACCGTAAATGACGCCCGTTTCAATCAGACGATCGACATCCTTGGTGCTTAAACCTGTAAGTAAATTTTTATTTTCGTCTAATACCCCTGAAATATTGGTCAACAGAATTAGTTTTTCTGCACCCAAGGCTTCTGCAACTTTACCTGCTACAAGGTCAGCGTTAATATTATAGGTATTGCCGTCCTCATCCACGCCAAGTGGAGCAATGACAGGAATAAAATCACTTCCAGTAAACATTTCTAAAACATCAATTTTGACACCTACAACTTCGCCGACCAAACCCAAATCAATTTTTTGAACTGTGCCATCTTCAGCTGTTTTTTCCATCATCAATTTCTGAGCACGAATTAAATTTCCGTCTTTACCTGTCAAACCAATCGCACGTCCACCATGCTTGTTGATAAGATTGACAATAGACTTATTTACACTTCCGCCCAGCACCATTTCAACCACTTCCATGGTCGCTGGATCAGTCACCCGCATCCCATCTATACGCTCAGATTCACGGCCAAGTTGTTTTAAAAAAGAGTCTACTTGAGGGCCGCCACCGTGGACTACAATTGGATTGAGACCAACGGTTTTTAGTAAAACAATGTCACGTGCAAAAGAGCTTTCAAGCTCTGGATCGGTCATTGCGTTGCCACCATATTTCACTACTAGCGTCTTACCCGCAAAACGTTGAATATACGGCAAAGCTTCTGTCAAAATTTGTGCTTTGTCGATGCCAGTATGTTGCTGTGGCATTCACCTCTCCTTATTGAGCATTTAAAATATCTTGAGCAATTTTAGGATATCGCTCATTTAACATGAAAAAAAATGTATCTCGAATATCGTTTAATCTTACAGGATTGTCTGCATCAAAACGTACCGTAAAATACTCACCCGTATTTGATGCTCGAATAATGCCAAATCCATCTTTAAAATCAAGTCGTATACCATCAATTTTACTTAATTTAGCACCAAAATCATGACTTTTAATTTCTACATCATGTAGCACGGCATCTGGTTCTTCACTATAAGTACTGATATAAGTATCTTCGGTACAACAACGCTCTGGATAAGCGAGAAGTGCTTCTGATAGCGTTAAATTAGGATGCTCACTTAAATACTCAAGTACTCGTAAAGCTGCGTATAAACCATCGTCATAACCAAAACCACGGCCATCATTAAAAACGTAATGACCTGCGTACTCTCCACCAAAAACAGCTTTTCCTTTAGAGTGCGACATATAACGACGTAAAAAAGAGCTTCCAGTACGAATCATTTTCGGCTGCCCACCTAAATGACGTACGGTGTTGCCAACCATGGTCGAACATTTTACATCAAAGACCACTTCATGCGCCGGATGTGTTTTTAAACACATTTCAGAAAATAACGAGAGTAAACGATCTGCCGAAATAATAGTGCCCTTTTCGTCAATCAGAACAACTCGATCACCATCACCATCAAGCGCAATGCCAATGTCAGCTTGCTGCTCCAAAACTGTTTTCTTTAAAACAAGGAGATGTTTTTCTTGTGATGGATCCGGTGCATGATCTGGAAATTCACCATTTGCTTCACAACGCAAAGTGGTTAACTCACAGTCCAATTTATCAAAAACCAAGGCAGCACACTGTCCGGCTGAACCATTTAAACCATCAAGAACCACATTAAAAGAACGTTTGAGCTGGATATCTTGTAACAGTGCTTGTTGATACTCAAGACAGTATTTGACCACAACTTGATGTTCAATGGGCAAAACAATAATTTTCTGTGTAGGTTCAAATACAGTATTGGCAGTGGCAGCCACTTCTTGAATCATTTCAGGAGAAGGTGGTTCGCTTTGAAGAATCCATTTGATTCCATTATCTGTTTTTGGATTATGACTGGCAGTCAGCATAATCCCATTTCCGCCAAACTGACGCGCAATAAAATACAGTAAAGGGGTTGAACAGCAGCCAATCAAAGTGGCTTTTAGTCCATGATCATCGCAGACTTGTTTGATAATTTCTGCATATTGTGGACTGGTTAATCGTGCATCATAGCCAATTGCAATTTGCACTTGTCCTGCCTTCTGATATTGGGTAACCAATCCATAGGCAATCGCTTTTACAAGCTCAGGGGTTAAAAAAGATATTTTTCCACGAATATCATAAGCCCGAAAAATTTGTAATGGGAAGTTTTTATTCTGAAAATTCATGCTAGCTTCTTCTAGTAAACAATAGCCCATCAAAATATTTATAAAATGCTGAGTCTTTTATAATTCACATTATATAAATCATCTTTTGTGACAAGGCTGATATTTTAAAAGGATTCGCTGTTTTTAATCAATGTGAATAAAGTTTTACAAAATCAATATTGAAGAATAGCTATTCAATTGAAATCTAATTATTTTATCAAATTTAAAAAAATATTTTTATCGTAAATTTTTATTTCAAAAACAATTATTTACATAAAAATACAAAATCAATATAAATAACAAAATAATCATTAAAAGAAATTGAGAATCAATTTTTTATTTAAAAATTTATTTTTTCAATCACATTAGACATCGAATTAAAATTTAACCTGATTAATCAAAATGAATGAATCAGGTTAAATTTACTTAATTTTTTATTTTAACCCTGACCTGTATGCCCGAATCCGCCTGCACCACGTTCAGTTGCAACAAACTCTTCCACTTGTTCAAACTCAGCATGTACAACAGGAACAAGAACATATTGTGCTAAACGTTCCCCAGGCTCTAAAGTAAATGCAGTTTGACTACGGTTCCAAACCGATACCATTAATTCACCTTGGTAATCTGAATCAATCAACCCCACCAAATTGCCTAAAACAATCCCGTGTTTATGCCCTAAACCAGAACGTGGCAAAATTAATCCTGCAAACTGAGTGTCTTCAATATAAATTGCCAATCCCGTTTTCACCAAGATCGTTTGACCCGGTTCAATCAGCGTTGTTTCATCCACACAAGCTCGCAAATCTAAACCTGCTGACCCCGAAGTCGCATAGCTCGGCATTGGCCATTCATTGCCTAAACGTTTATCGAGTACTTTTACTTGAACTTTCATCTGTTCTTTCCTAATAGCATGGTTTAAAGAGTAAATTATCGCTTAATCAGCGCACGTAAATTTTCAAGATAATGCTGAGCTTGTAATTTTGGATCAATATTGCCCGCTAACTTTTTCTTACGGCCCAACCAGTCCAAATCATCTTGAGGTAATTCATCTAAAAAACGGCTTGGCGTCATTTGTTTCATTTGACCACCATTTTTACGTTGTTCAGCCAAAGTCAGTGTTAAACCTTGTCGTGCACGGGTAATGCCTACGTACATTAAACGGCGTTCTTCCTCAATGGTTTCTGCCGCAATCGAGTTTTTATGTGGCAATAATTCTTCTTCTAGACCAATCATATATACATAAGGAAATTCAAGCCCTTTTGCAGCATGAAGCGTTAAAAGATTAACCTTATCCGTATCTTCCTCTTCCTGCTGCTGCTCTAACATATCCAGCAAGACCATTTTACGAATCACACTTTCAATATTTTTTTCATCTACATCTTCTGCACGATTAATCAAACTTTGAATACTGCTATAAAGCACTTCAATATTATCTAGTTTGGTTTTTTCTTGCGCTGGCGTGGCTGCCTGTTCTTTCACATAATCGATGTAGCCTGCTTCAAGCATCATTTGGCGAATAATGGGTACTGGCTCATCATCTTCTAGTAAGTTACGGGTAAAGTTCCCAATAAAATCGGCAAATTCTGCCAATTGCGTGGTGGCTTTTCTAGGGATAACCATAGTCAACCGCTGATCACTCGCCGCTGTCAGCAAAGACAAATGGTTTTCTTGAGCAAATAAACCCAATTTTTCTAATGTAACTGGGCCAATGGCTCGTTTCGGGGTATTAATAATACGTAAAAAAGCGCTGTCATCTTCTGGATTAATGATGATACGTAAATAGCTCATCACATCTTTAATTTCAGCACGACCAAAAAATGACTGCCCACCCGATAATTTATATGGAATTTGCATTTGACGCAGTTGCGTTTCTAAAACACGGGCTTGGAAATTTCCCCGATACAAAATTGCATAGTCTTTCCAGCTTTTACCATTCATCAATTTATGTGTGATGACATCTTTAACCACGCGTTCAGCTTCATCATCATCATTGCGACAAGTAATAATTCGAATAATGTCGCCATGGCCTTTATCTGACCACAGTTTTTTCTCAAAAATATGCGGATTGTTACCGATGACTGTATTTGCTGCTTTTAAGATACGGCTGGTTGAACGATAATTTTGCTCAAGCTTAATGACCTTTAAATTAGGAAAATCTTCTTTCAGCAAAGCCATGTTTTCAGGCTTTGCACCACGCCATGCATAAATAGATTGGTCATCATCACCAACGGCAGTGAATTGTCCCATCACCCCAACCAATAGTTTGACTAAAATATATTGTGCAGTATTCGTGTCTTGATATTCATCCACCAATAAATAACGAACTCGATTTTGCCATTTATCGCGTACTTCAGCATTTTCTTGTAAGAGGCGCGTTGGCATCACAATCAAGTCGTCAAAATCCACCGCATTGTAGGCACGTAAATTACGCTCATACAATTGATACAAATGCGCAAATTGAACATCTTCCGCTGTTTCACAGGTGGTATGCGCTTGTTCAGGCGGAATCAAATCATTTTTCCAATCCGAAATCATTCTCATGGCTTTCGCAATCAATTCTTTACTTTCTGCACCTGATAAATTATCTCGGTGCATCAAATCCATAAGAATACGCTTACAGTCATCGGCATCTAAGATTGAAAAATTATTTTTTAATGGCGTATGTTTAAGTTCTAATCGAAGTAGATTTAAACCAAAAGTATGAAAAGTTGAAACTGAAAGACCTTTGGCTTCCTCACGAGACAACAATTTTCCGACACGCTCTTTCATTTCACGTGCCGCTTTATTGGTAAACGTCATAGCAGTGATACGATGTGCAGGAATCCCGCAATTCTGAACCAAGTGCGCTACTTTACGGGTAATCACCGAAGTTTTACCTGAACCTGCCCCTGCAAGTACTAACAAGGGTCCTTGAGTGTATTTCATGGCTTCAAGTTGCTTGTCATTGAGTTGACTTGCCGACGACATAGTATTTCCTTGTTTTGATTCGAGCTCGATTATAGTCATCTGAGCCAATCTTGCATAACCTAAAATACAAATTTGACATTCATAAAAAAACCACCCGAAGGTGGCCTCTTTGATTACTCAACTCAGTTTATTTAGTTTCGTAAACTGAAATTTCTACACGACGGTTTTGTTCACGACCCGCAGCTGTTGAATTGTCAGCAATTGGAGAAGACGAACCATAACCTTTCGCTGTCATACGTGAACTTGAAATACCTTGTGAAGCTAAATAGTTTTTCACAGAGTTAGCACGGTTTTGAGACAATGGATTGTTGATTGAATCACTACCAGTATTGTCAGTGTGACCATGAATTACTAAAGCCAATTTGCTTGAAGTACCATCTTCACGAAGTACTTTAGCAACATCATTCAATGCAGATTGGAACTGAGATTGAATCGTTGATGAATTGGTTGCAAATGTAACACTTGGCATCACTAGATTAATCGAACCATCTTGGTTACGACCAACATCTACGCCTGTACCTGCCAATTCTTGACGAAGACGTTTTTCTTTCTTATCAAGAAGCAAACCTGCACCACCGCCTACAACTGCACCAATTGCGGCAGCTTGACCCATTTTATCTTTGTCTGCATTAGAGTATGCAAGACCTGCACCCAGTAAGGCACCCAAGCCAGTACCGATTGCTGCTTTGTCATATTCCATATTTTGACAGCCTGAAAGTGCCAAAGCCCCAACTACAGTTGAAATTACTAATGCACGCATCGCATGCCTCCTTCTTTGTGTTTTGTTGTATAGCGAGATGATGGATTAAAAAAAACTGGCATACCATTGATTTTTTGTAAATAAAAAAACGTCTTGTTACATTTAGACATATTTTTTGATGTGTTGTGCACTCACTTCGTCACAATTACTTCACAGTTGAATGAATAGGCTTTTTTATTTTGAGTTCTACAATTATATTAACTACTGAAAAATTTACACGACTTCATCTTAGGACAGTTTTTATATGTCATCGCAAACCAAGAAGCAACCCATATTAAAAAAAATAACACGTGGTCTGACTGTAGGCTCTGTCATTACGGGAAGTACTTTTTTCCATGGTCCGCCTGTGCTTGCCCTAGGATTGACGAAGCTTTTTAAACAATCAACTAAAGTCGATGAAACCAATATTCATATTACCAATAGTTGGTTAGGAGTAAATAACTGGCTGATTGACCATGTATTACCGCATTTGGAATGGCAAATCAGCATTGATGATGATTTAGACTTAAGTATGCAAGGCCGTTATTTGATGACCTGTAATCACCAAAGTTGGGTCGACACGACCGTCAATCAATATTTTGGCTTAACTCGAATGCCACTGACCCGTTTCTTTACCAAGTGGGAACTTATTTTTATTCCATTTGTGGGACAAGCTTTTAAAATTTTGGGTTTCCCTATGATGAAGCGCCATAGCAAGGAACAGATTGAAAAAAATCCAGAATTAAAAACTCGTGATATGGAAGAATCACGTAAAGCATGTGAACAGTTACTCAGCCAACCTTTTACTTTGCTTAACTATTTAGAAGGAACGCGTTTTACTCCAGAAAAACATGCGGAGCAACACTCACCTTATCAACATTTACTTAAACCCAAAGCAGGCGGTTTAGCTTTGGCTTTGAATATTTTAGGTGACAAAATTGATGCTTTGGTGGATATGACCATTGTTTATCCTGACGGTGCGCCAGGTTATGGTGATTTTTGGTTAGGAGATGTCAATCGTATCGCGGTTAATCTGCGTAAAATTGAAATTCCAAGTTGGGTATTGGGCAACAATTATGAAGAGGATGCTGAATATCGGGAACGCTTTCAGCATTGGGTACATGAATTGTGGGTCGAAAAAGACCAATTAATTGAACATATGAAACAGCAATATCGAGCCACTCAAGTCTAAATTGGTGACGCTTTAACCCATGATGCAGAACACGATGAAAACAAAATCTAAATATCACCATCTAGATCCACAGAGTTTGTCTTTCAAACTCTTTCTGATTTATGACATCTTTATGGTGTTTATTATTACTTTCAACTTATTTTGCTTGGGTGCAAATTTGTTCCTGATGAGCAATATAGGTGCTTGGTTTTTTCAGAGCATTCAGTTGCTGGATGTGCTGAATTTTTACCGTACTCATTTGCATCCTTGGGTAGTGACTACAGAAGCTTGGTTTATTATTTTCCTGATTGCAGAATTAATCATTCGCTGGGGCATTGCGATTGTACAACGCCATCATCAGCGCTGGTTTTTTTTCCCCTTTATTCACTGGTATGAAGTTCTGGCCATTATCCCACATTTACGTTTTTTACGTTTATTTCGTGCGGGTATCATTGCCTACCGTTTACATGAAATGGGCTATAAAGTTGTACCCACCTCCTTACAAAAGAAAGGACAGTTTTATTACAGTGTAGTCATGGAAGAGTTATCCGACCGGATTGTCATTAATGTATTAGACGGCATAAAAAATGAACTAGAAACCAGCTCAAGTCATAAAATTATTATTCATGATTTAGTCGAACATCATCGCACCTTATTTGCAACTGCTCTTGCCGATATTCTGCAAGATACCTTAAGTACAGAATTACAAGCACAACGTCATTTGATTGCCCAAAATGTCGGTAGTATTGTGAATCAAGCGATTGAGGACACACCAGAGCTTACCCAGTTACTGAGGCTTATTCCTTTGGTTGGTAGTCGTATAGAACAACAAATCCAAAGCATTGGACAACGCCTTGGGGAAAATATTACACAAGGTTTGATTGATCCTTTTACACCCAACACCCCTCAAAACAAAAACAATCTGAATAGTGGACAAAATATTTATCAACATATTGCCCATAAAATCAGCACACTGGAACTTGAAGATAATCCTCACTTGGAAAAACTGGTCGAGTCTGCAGTGTTTGAAAGTTTGGCCGCGATTCGTAAGCAAGTACAGGTCAAACAATGGTTGATTCAGATGCAACAACAGGATCAAGTGAAAGAATGAGCAAAAAATAAAAATATTTCAAACGTTGCTAGAGAAAATATTGAATTTGCTCTAGGATTTGCTCTAATTACCTCACTACTTGAACATAAAATGAATGAGTCAAAAGACTTAAGGAATAATTATGGCTGATATACGGATTACAGGCAGAATGGTTAATTTTACGAGATTAACTTTTGACACCAATGATCATCACGCAATCCGCCAGCAATTGACTCAAATGCTTCAAGATACAGCTTCTCATGGCACTTTAGTGGTGATTGACAGTACTGTCGAACAGGAATTGATTGCACTGATCCAATTATTGATTAGTTTAGATTTGCAACCCATGGGCGTCATTGATGGCTTACTGAGCGATCAGGCAATTGCCATTCAATTCCCTGTTTTACCCGCAGCCAATCAATCTTTACAGCGCATTAAAGCCACGACCGAACAAGTGGTTGCAGTTAAACCTGAATCACTTAAATCGAAGTTACCGACATTAGAAGAAAATGACAGTAGTTCATCGGAACAAATCGTCAATCATGTGACTTCTTATCACAATGAAATCTTACGTACAGGCCAATGCTTGGTTCAGGATCATGGCGATATTATTCTGAACGCAGGCTTTAACAGCGGTGCTGAAGTGATTGCTTCAGGAAATATACATATTTATGGTAGCGCCCGTGGTAGAGTCATTGCCGGCGCAGGCGGGAACGGTGCGGCACGTATATTTTGCCATTCCCTTGAAGCAGAATTGGTCTCTATTGCAGGTACTTATTGTGTCGCAGATGACATTCCTCAACATGTCTTAAAAAAATCTGTGCATATTTACCTCAATGACCAGCAAGAGCTTGTATTTGAAGTTCTCGAATTTTAATGTATAAATAAACAGCTAAAGCCCCATATTATAAAGGGGATTTGAACCATAACAGGAGTGGATTCGGTGGCGAAAATTGTTGTCGTAACATCAGGCAAAGGTGGCGTGGGTAAAACTACAACAAGTGCATCTTTTGCAACAGGTTTAGCCCTTCGCGGTCACAAAACTGTTGTGATTGATTTTGACGTAGGTTTACGTAACCTTGATTTGATTATGGGTTGTGAACGTCGAGTAGTTTATGATTTTGTAAATGTGTTAAATAATGAAGCTCGACTTCAACAAGCACTGATTCGCGATAAAGATATCGAAAATTTATACATTTTACCTGCATCACAAACCCGTGATAAAGACGCCCTAACCGATGAAGGCGTTGCACGTGTGATGGATGAACTTTCTCAAGAGTTTGATTATATTATTTGCGACTCTCCTGCGGGAATTGAACGCGGCGCTATTCTTGCCATGTATCATGCCGATGAAGCGATCATTGTGACCAATCCTGAAATTTCTTCAGTACGTGACTCTGACCGTATTATTGGTATGTTAGACAGCAAGACTAAAAAAGTTGAACAAAACGAAGGTCGTATCCGTAAACATCTCTGCATTACACGTTTCAACCCTGAACGTGCTGATAAACAAGAAATGTTAACCATTGACGATATTTCTAAAGATATTTTACGCGTACCAACGCTTGGCGTTATTCCTGAATGTGAGATTGTGCTGCAAGCATCTAACGAAGGCAAACCTGTTATTCTTTTTCAAGAAACAGAAGCCGGTCAGGCTTATGATGATTTAGTGGCGCGTTTTCTAGGTGATGAACGTCCTTACCGTCATATTACTGTAAAACCTAAGGGTTGGTTAGCACGACTATTTGGAGCGTAAGACATGGCAGGATTCTGGAGTAAATTATTCAACAACGAGGATAAACCTTCAAGCGCACAAACTGCTAAAGACCGTTTAAAAGTGATTGTTGCCTCTGAGCAAGGTTTAGGTAAGCGTTTAAGCCAAGACAAAATTGACCAGATGAAAAAAGAAATCATGCAAGTGGTCAACCGTTATGTCCGCGGTGTAGATGAACAACATATTCAAATGTCTGTTCGTTCTGAAGCGAATATCGAAATGTTGGAAATGAATATCAATTTGCCTGAAGAGCGATAATCTGATTATTGATTAGTCAAGCAAATTGATTCAAGGCAAAATATGCGGATAGCTGAAGAGGTGTTTCATCTTATTCAGTCCAATTAAAGTATTGCTTCAAGCCTTACCACTAGGCAAAGCAATGCTTTGCTGATGTAGTCTCATATTTTGCCTTTTATTTATTTTATTCAACAGATTTAGGAGATTGTCATGGCATTATCTCAGCCAGCCACATTCAATGAAGAATGGTCAGATGAGCGTGTATTTGCCTATTTAACTCAGCTTCCTCCTGAAGGTGTGAATGCCGATTTTCATGTGCTTTATCATGCATTTAAACATATGCGTCCAAATGATTACGAGCGCTTATTGACTCAGTTCGCAGCGGATGGGCGTAATATTAATGCCATCAACCTTGAAGGTCAGCGTATTCACGATGTTATTGCGACTTATCCTCGCCAAAAAGACGAATTTTTAGACGTTCTTGCAAAATTTGCCTAATATCTAATTGTTAAAAAACCGATCTATTTTAAAAATAAATCGGTTTTTTTATGCATACTTTAAAATTTTTACATCAAGATATTAAGAATATTAGGATTGGAAAGGTAAATGCAAAACCTAAGGTTTGTAAGCTAATTACGCTTGCCATCAACTGACTGTCACCTTGTAAGTATCGAGTTAAAATATACGCTGCCGATGCAGTCGGTAATGAGAAAAAAACCACCAAAATCATTGTTTCAAAGTGACTGAGCCCCAACAAAGAACAAATCAAATAAGCCACACTCGGCATGACGATTAAGCGGCCTAAAGTATTTATGAGTAGACGTGCATAATCCTGTTTCAGTTGAGCAAACTGCAAAGCCGCACCCACAGAAATAAGACCTAATGGCAAACTCATACTGGCCAAAAATTTCAATACTTGCTCTACACCTGAAAATAATGATCCTTGCATTAGATTAAAAATAATGCCGACGATACACCCCCCAATTAAAGGATTTTTGATGATAGAGATAAAGATCTGTTGCGGTTTTAACTGCTGAGCTTGGGTAAAAGATAAAATAGATATGACATTAACCAACGGAATTGCGAAGGCAATCATCATGGCAAAGATTTGCATGCCTTGTGTGCCAAACAGTAAAGAAGTAATGGATAAGCCAATATAAGTATTGAAACGAATTTGACTTTGCACATACACCCCAAAACGTGCAACAGGAATATTAAAAATGACCTTCATTACCCATAACATTAAGCTGCTCAGCACAATAATAATCAAGAGTGCCAATAACACCTTCATCAGTGCTACCACTTCAAATTTGATATACGCCAAACTGTTAAACAGTAAAATGGGAAATAGAATCATATAATTGAGTTTTTCAGCACCACGCCAAAATTCATCTGTTAAAAATTCAATTCGTTTAAATCCATAACCCATCATAATTAAAATAATCAATGGAAATAACGCCACAACAACATTCATGATTTCTGCGTCTCTCCAGTTTTTAATCTGAATTATATACTCAATGATGTAGCATATATCTCCATCACTATTTATTTAATTTTTATAGTATATTTTGCTAATTCAAAAAAAGACCTGCAGATGCAGGTCTTAAATATCACCATAAGCTTTAAACTAAAATTTCTCGTTTACCATTCGCGCCCATTGCACTTACGATACCACTTTCTTCCATCTGATCGATAATCCGTGCAGCACGGTTATAACCTAGACTGAATTTACGTTGTAACGAAGACGTTGATGCTTTACGTGTTTCTAAAACAAAGGAGACACATTGATCATATAAAGCATCACGATCTGAACCACCATCGCCATCTTCAAACCCACGTGAAGTTGGTTCTTCATCATAAGGCGTCAGAATTTCATCGACATAATTCGGAGCAGCACGTTCACGCCATGCATCACAGATATTGTTTACTTCATCATCGGAAATAAAAGCACCGTGGACACGTTCTGGTTCAATTTTGCCTGGTCCTAGGAACAGCATATCACCATGTCCGAGTAAGTCTTCTGCTCCACCTGCATCCAAAATGGTACGTGAATCAATTTTACTGTTTACCCGTAAAGCGACACGCGTTGGAATATTCGCTTTAATCAAACCAGTAATCACATCGACGGATGGACGCTGAGTTGCAAGTAACAAGTGAATTCCCGCAGCACGAGATTTTTGTGCCAAACGAGTAATCATTTCTTCTGCTTTTTTACCCACCTGCATAATCATGTCGGCAAATTCATCAGCCACAATAACGATGGATGGTAATGGCGTGAGACGTGGTGCACGCTCACCTACAACAGAATCACTGGCTTTCCATGTTGGGTCGATTAAATCCTCGCCATTGGCAATCGCTTCCTCGACCTTGCGGTTATAGTCACTGAGTTTACGAATCTTCAAATAAGACATCAGCTTATAACGACGTTCCATTTCATTCACACACCAATTCAGAGCATTAACTGCATCTTTCATGTCTGTGACCACAGGCGTCAATAAATGAGGAATATCATTATAGTTGGCAAGTTCCAACTGTTTCGGGTCGATTAAAATTAAACGCAATTGATCTGGCGTATATTTCAATAGCATCGATAAAATCATCGAGTTCACTGCCACCGATTTACCTGAACCTGTTGTACCTGCAACCAGCATATGCGGTGCTTTACCTAGATCAGCAATCACAGGATTACCCGAAATGTCTTTACCCATCGCCATTGAAAGAATGCTATTGGGGTCAGTAAATGCAGGAATAGTTAATAACTCAATCAGGCGTACCATTTCACGCGCACTGTTCGGTACTTCAATCCCGATATATGGTTTTCCTGGAATAACCTCCACTACACGTACAGATGCCATTGACATTGAGCGTGCTAAATCACGCGAAATATTGGTGACTTTTGAAGCTTTCACACCCGGTGCCAAATCAAGTTCAAAACGTGTCACGACTGGACCAGGTTGTGCTTCTACAACTTTGGCTTTGACATTAAATTCTTGTAATTTAATTTCTAAAAGTTCTGACAAACGCGCTAGCTGTTCCGCAGTAAAATTCACTTTCTTGTTGGGATCAACTTTATCCAACAATTCTAAACCAGGCAGAGTTGGTAAATCACGGCGTTTTTGTGCCACTTGCATCGAAAGCGACATCGGACGGCCCATTGCATCTGTCAATGGTGCATCTAAATCAAAATCATCTTCAGCCAGTTCATCTACTGAAGGTTTACCCGCTGTTTCCTGCCATACTTCACGAAACACATCTTTATTTGATGAGATTAAGGCTTTTTCATCTTCAGAAATGATCGATTGCTGCGGTTGAGTATTGATCTCTGCGCGAACGAATGCAGAAGATTGGGCATAACTACTGACAGTTCGCGCAGGCTGTGCTGAGGGTTTAGCCTCATCGACCAACAAGTCTTCTATCAGCAAATCATCCAATTCATCAAACTGAGTATCCTGTGCTTGATTCTTCGGTGTCGTTTTTAATAAAGGTGCAGCAGCAACAATAGAGCTTGCCGCAATTTTTTCTTCGGCTTGAGTGGATCTAGATTCTCGGTCTATCGGATTAAATGGTGTATGAACATCTGTTGCTGTTTTGCCATTCGGTACAGCAGCCAATAATTCATCAAAAATCTCATCATCATCCCAATCTAAATTTTGTTTAGAGCTAGGAGCGGCGTTTGTTTGTGTTTGATCCTGAATAACCGTATTAAAATGTTGATTCGGTGTATGCGTATCCGATTCTTCTGCTGCTTTTAATAAAGCGTCTATATCTTGTCTGTGGGTTTGGTTCGTATCTGAATTTAATGCACGCCAAACTTCACCTGTCGCCACAACACGTTGGGTGTTTACTTCTAAACGATGGGCTTTTTCTAAAACCTGTTCAAACTCAGCTTCATCTTCTTCATCAATCAACGGTTGCTGTGCATCATGTTCTTTTTCAACCATATCATTAAATAAACGCTCTGCAACATGGTCGTGTGCATTCACTAAAGATGGTTGCGCATCGACAGATTCTGGCACAGCCTTTAAATTTTTTACTATCGTTTTTTGTTCAGTACTATTTAAAGGCTTTTTAATTTCAGGCGTAGTACGATCAAAAGCAGATTCAGTTTCGGGAACATTTTTATAAAATAGATCTTGTAGATATGCTGGTGTCGCTTTAAGCGTGGCCCATGTTCTATTCCACTTCACTCCAAAGGCGAGTGTAAATAACACAAACCAAAAGATCACCAGAAAAATGGTAGCGCCATAAATGGTTAAAATTTGAGACAGGCTTTCTCCCAATTCATAACCAATAATCCCCCCCGATGAATTGTCTAAAGTATCGGCAGGCACTTGCCAATATAAATACAATAAACTCGCACTGGCCAATAAAATAAAGAACTGTGCAGAATAACGAAAGGGTTTATTTAAAAAACTATAAGGCCACCAAACTTGAATGGCTTCAACAAATAAAAAAACCGGAATAAGTAAACTTGCCCAGCCTAAAAAGCCGAAAAGTAAATCTGCTATCCATGCGCCTGCTACACCACTGGCATTTGACACCTGTTGAGTATCACTGGAAATATGCATCCAGCCTGGATCAAAAGGCGTGTATGTCACTGTTGCAAGGAATAAATAAATTCCAAATGAGACTAAAAATAATGTCATTATTAAGCGCTGTGCATAAACACTCGACACCGCAGTCATATACTGTCCTGTAACCAATTTTTCATTTATGTTTTTGCAAGAAACTAAAGCAAAATAGTTCCACAATTAGACTCGATATTATGCACCTGTTCCAAGGAAAAAGATGCAATATTATGTAGAGCTCACTGCTTACTTATTTTTAAAACCCATAATCTAGCGCAACCTTCTTATCCTATATAGCTTAAATCGATTTCATTGATCAATATTATCGACGCTGAACTCACACAACTTGTATAGAGTTTCACGTATAATTCCACAAATTTCTAAATAAAAAAAGGATGCCGCGAATGAGCGCTCGTCACTCACGTTTAATTATTCTTGGTTCAGGACCTGCCGGTTATAGCGCAGCAGTATACGCTGCGCGTGCCAACTTGAAGCCAACACTGATTGCGGGCTTGCAGCTCGGTGGACAATTGACCACCACTACTGATGTTGACAACTGGCCAGGTGATCCAGAAGGTTTAACAGGGCCTGCACTTATGGAACGTATGCAAGCGCATGCTGAACGTTTTGGCACTGAAATTATTTACGATCATATTAATGAAGTTGATTTAAACGTACGCCCTTTCGTTCTAAAAGGTGACATGGATGAATTTACCTGTGATGCTCTGATTATTGCTACAGGTGCAACGGCACAGTATTTAGGTCTTGAGTCTGAAACTAAATATATGGGACAAGGTGTAAGTGCATGTGCTACCTGTGATGGTTTTTTCTATAAAAATCAAAAAGTCATGGTAGTCGGTGGTGGGAACACTGCAGTTGAAGAGGCGCTTTATTTATCGAATATTGCTTCTCATGTCACTTTAGTTCACCGCCGTGACTCATTGCGCTCTGAAAAAATTCTTCAAGATCATCTGTTCGAGAAAGAAAAAGAAGGCAAAATCAGCATTATTTGGAACCACCAAGTTGAAGAAGTGCTCGGTGATAGCAAGTCTGGTGTAACTGCGGTACGTTTGCAGTCGACTCAAGATAACGTTCAACAAGATGTAGAAGTGACAGGCTTATTTGTTGCGATTGGTCATAAACCCAATAGCAGCATGTTTGAAGGGCAATTGAATTTGCGTGATGGGTATATTCAAGTACAAAGTGGTACCTCAGGTAATGCAACCGCAGCTTCTGTTGCAGGCGTATTTGCCGCAGGCGATATTGCTGATAGTGTTTATCGCCAAGCGATTACTTCAGCAGGTTCAGGCTGTATGGCCGCACTTGATGCTGAAAAATATTTGGATGCATTAGTGAAATAAAAGTAGTGATGAATATAAAACCACTCAATTATGGTTTTATATTCATCTAACAATACGTTATAAAATTATAAAAGTTGAATAAAAATTTAGAGGGGAAAAAAATGACAACCAATTGGACGGATGGCTATCAAACTACGGTAAATTATACTTATGGTTATTACAAAGATCTCAGTCCAAATTACCAAAAGTTTTGTCTTCTTTTAAATGGCGTAGATTGTCCTGAGAATAATAGCGAACACAAGCATTGTGAACTTGGTTTTGGGCAAGGTGTTAGCTTAAATATTCATGCATCAGCCAGTTTCGGCACCTTTTACGGTACTGACTTTAATCCAGCTCACGCAGCCCATGCCAATGTACTTGCAGAACAAAGCCAAAGTGAGCACTATTTTTATGATGACAGTTTCGAAGAACTTTTAAATAAACAACTCCCCCTTTTCGATTCGATTAGCTTACATGGAATCTGGAGTTGGATCAGCCATGAAAACCAACATATTATTTTAAAATTTATTCGAAAATATTTAAAACCAAATGGGATTGTTTACATCAGTTATAATTGTGTAACTGGATGGGCAGCAAATATGCCTATCCGAGAATTGTTTCATAGTCATTTTAAATTTACCAGCACCAGCACCAACCCCATTCAAAAAGTAGAAGATGCTCTAAATTTTAGTGAAGAGTTATTGAAGCAAAATCCTCATTTTGCTCAACGCAATCCAAATGCCTTGAATAAAGTTCAAGAACTTAAAAATCAGAATCCGAACTATCTGATTCATGAATATTTGAATCAAGACTGGCAATGTTTTTCGTTTCAGCAAGTGGTACGAACTTTAGAAGATATCAAATTATCTTATGCAGGTTCCACCGACTTAAATGTTCATCTTGATAGCATTAACTTCTCTACTGAACATCAAGAGTTTATCAATGCGATAGAACATCCCATTTTCAAAGAACAGTGCCGTGATTATTTTGCCAATACGCAATTTAGGCGTGATCTTTTTATTCGAGGTAAAAATAATTTAACACCCTTACAAACTCAGCAACGGCTACGTAATACAGCATTTATGCTATTAATTTCACCTGAAAAAATTCCTAAAACAATTAATGGCTCCTTGGGTGAATTTAATCTGATACAAGAAATTTATGAACCTATAGGCAAATTATTTAAACAAAAATCTTATACGCCACTGACGATCAAAGAACTCGAAACCCTCATTCCAGCTCTGAATTATCACCAAATTTTAAATGGATTGGTGATTTTATGTCACCTAGGCTTAGCCCAACCTTGCCAAAATAACACTACACCAGAGATGATTGAGCAATCTCAAAAAATCAATCTCTACTTTTTAGAACAAGCCAGTTACCAAGCCCATTATCAAGTTCTTGCTAGCGCAACCACAGGTATTGGAATGCCTACAGATCATTTTACTCAATTATTTTATCGCGCATATTTCTTAGAACATTTAAAAACAGCCTCCCAATTTGCTGAATATGTATCTGAAGTACTGACCGCATTAAAATGGTTAGTGATTGACCAAAATGGAAAATCTGTGACAGATAAAACCGAAACATTGCGTATTTTGGAATTGAAAGCACAAGAGTTTATTGACAGCGATAAAATTCAAATCGCAAAACAACTCAAACTTTTCAATTAAAAGATTTTTATCGAAAAAGGATTCGCTAGAATAGTGCCAATCCTTTTTAGATATCTACGATGCTTCCATTATCCCAATATCATTTCCCCGACCCCATTGAAGCAGATCCTGATGAACAAGGTCTCATTTGTATTGGTGCCGACCTGTCCCCTGCTACACTTTTTGAAGCATATACGCATGGCTTATTTCCTTGGTTTTCTGAAGATGAGCCGATTTGCTGGTGGAGTCCTGAACCACGTTGCATCATTGATCCTGCTGCTTATCATCCGAGCAAGTCATTAATTCGTAATATGAAAAAGTTCGATTATAAAATTACAGTCAACCATGCTTTTGAGCGTGTCATTCGCTCATGCTCACTTCCGCGAAGCTATGCCGAAGACACTTGGATTTCTGAAGAAATTATTGAAGGTTATTGTCAATTATTTGATGCAGGTTATGCCTATAGTATTGAAGTTTGGGATGAGGGCAAAATAGTCGGCGGCTTATATGGCGTGACGATTGGACAAGGTTGTTTTGGTGAATCTATGTTTAGTACGCAAACCGATGTCTCGAAAATGGCTTTTTATACTTTAATGCGCATCGGTCAAGAAAATCATTTGCCTTGGATTGACTGCCAATTGGTCAACGATCACCTTTTAAGCTTAGGTGCTTGTACACTTTCTCGTCAAGCGTATCTTAATTCGTTACAAGATGTTGTTAAACAGCCTGCAATAGATTGGAAAAAATATCAAGAGGGTGTATTTTCAAGTAAAACAATAGTGCAAAAAGCACGACTCCTTGAATGACAATAATAGAGGGAACTTGTTATGAACTCGTATCACCCAAAGTCCCTGTTAAATGATTTACAGTATTATATTACACCACCTCATAGTTGCAGCTATCTAGAAAAAAAATCAGCACGTATGGTTTTTTTAGATCCTGCCCATCGTATTGATGTCGTGAGTTTATCTGAACTATCTCGTGTAGGATTTAGACGTAGCGGTGATTTTGTCTATCGTCCAGAATGTCATCTATGCCGTCAATGTTTATCTTGCCGCATTCCAGTGAATGACTTTGAAATGAACAGTACACAAAGAAAAGCCTGGAAACGCAATCAAGACCTCACACTCAAAATAACCCGTGCTCAAGATGCCTCTGAAGAAATACATTATGCATTGTATGAGCGCTATATTAATGAACGCCATGCAGATGGTGATATGTTTCCAGCCAATCTCGATCAGTTTGAAAAGTTTTTAATGCAAAGCTGTACAGACAGTTTTTTTATTGAATTTTGGCAAGAAGATAAACTCATTTGTGTTTCCAGTTGCGACCCGCTCGATGATGGTATTTCTGCGGTTTATACTTTCTTTGACCCAGATCAAAGCCGTCGTTCTCTGGGCGTATTTGCAGTGCTCAAACAAATTGAGCATGCGCGAGCATTAGGTTTACCTTATGTCTATTTAGGCTATTGGGTACCACATTCACACAAAATGAACTACAAATCCCAATATGTACCTTTGGAGTTATTGATAGATGGGCAATGGCGACGTTTAAATCGCTTATTAAATCACGAAGAAATTCAACAATTAGGAAACTCCTTAATGAGCACCTTACCCTCTGGATGGAATAATCCAATTATTAAATAACACATACTCTTTATCTAAATAATGCAGCAAAGTCATCACTGCAAGATTTCACCATAATAATGGCATGCTCACGAGAGCCATCGGCTTTTGGATAATAATTTTTCCTTAAATCAATTTGATGGAAACCCGATTTTTCATATAAAGCAATCGCAGGATGATTACTTTCTCGAACTTCTAAAAAGACTTGGAGAGGATTATTTTTTAATTGGTTGAGTGACGCATCGAGCAATTTAAATCCCAAACCCTTACCTTGTTGACTCGGATGAACAGCCATAAGCAATAAGTTTGCCTCATCTAAAACGGGTTGTAATATACAAAAACCTACTACATCCCCTTCCTGTTCAATCACAGTACTGTGATAAGCCCCTATAGACTCTTTAAATTGTTGCTCATTCCAAGGATGGCTTTGAACGAGTTGTTCAATTGCGGTCACTGCCGCAAGATCAGAGCTATGCATTGAACGGATCATGTAAGGAAACATTTTTTAATTCAGTCGTTATTATTATAAAGCATACAGACATCATAGACTGACAAAAGGGCAATTTTATCTGCCCTTTCAAATAAAAACTGATATCACAAACCTAATTTCAACTTCCAATCTGCCAGTAATTGATCAGTATCACTATCATTTGGATGAAAATTTGGTCTGAAAAAATCTAACAGTTCAGGAATTTGACGCGTCATAAATCCTTTACGTGCATACATAAATTTCAACATATATTTACTGTCTTTCCATGTAAGCTTGCCATCAATTTTCATTAATTGAGCAGTAAAATAAGATTGAGTCATAAAAATCAACCCCATAGCAATAATCATCGCGATCGCACGCATCGTATAGGCTTTTAGTCCATGTCCATATATTGCGGTATACACATCAAAAACAACTGCCTTATGTTCATTTTCTTCAACTGCATGCCACATCCATAACTGATGCATCGTGCTGTCATTAAACATTGCCTGTACATCTTTATTCTGTAGTAATTCAGCGGCAATCACTGCTGTAAAATGCTCCAAAGCACAGGTTCCTGTCAAATCAATCATTTCCTTAGTCACACCAAAAGGCTTGAGCAGTGTTGTAAGAACTTTAGTTCCAGTTCTAATGACTTTACCCGTTTGTTGCTCCATGGTTCTAATATCATAACCATAAGATTGAGCAGAAGAATTAAATGCCAAATGTTCTTTAGAATGCATGGCTTCTTGTCCAATAAAAGCACTGATTTCACGTTGCAAATCTGGATCGCTGAGTTTTGGATGTTTGCGAACTGCTCGCGTGCTGTCGACAAAAAACTGTTCTCCTTCAGGAAACAATGCCGAAAGAGTTGTCATAAAATGCGTTAGCCCAGCATCATTTGCGGCCCAATAACGCGGAACCTCACCAAACTCAAAATCCATGCGACGTACAGGGAAACTTGCACCTGCCCGATTTGAAATATTCACTTTTGCATTCATGCGTTTTACTCCTTATCTTCTTGTTATAACAACGTATGATTCATCATACGAGTTTAAATGAAGAGAATAATTGCAGATCAGGTCAGAGAAGTATCAGATAAGGACAGCTTTTAAATAAATTGTTAGACAATAAAATTTTCAACAGTCCTGTTTTAATCTATATGAGTAATGATTAACAATATCATTTAAAAATTAAACTTTTTATCTAGGAGGATGATGCCAATACTAAATCCATCCTCGGCATTTTATTAGGCTTAAAAATAAGAAATAAAACCAACTGAAAATGTGATGAAGGAGAAATAAAGTTTTTTTATTCTGGATTAAACATGTGTTTTTGGGTGTTTTATTTCGACTATTTAAAATTAAAAAGAACTCATGAAAAGTATCAAAATTAAATCATTTGAATGAAAACTGAATATTTTAGCCCCTTCACTCTTAAACGTTTTTAATTGTATAAATTACTAAATGATTAAGTTCTATTCTTAAGACAATAAAAAAAGCGCCTCAAAGAGGCGCTTTTTTTACACAATCAATACTGATTATAGAGTTACTTTCGCAACAACACCAGCACCCACTGTACGACCACCTTCACGGATCGCAAAACGTAGACCTGGGTCCATTGCGATTGGGTGGATTAATTCTACTGACATTTCTACGTTGTCACCTGGCATTACCATTTCCACGCCTTCTTGTAATTGGATTGCGCCAGTTACGTCAGTGGTACGGAAATAGAATTGTGGACGGTAACCATTCAAGAATGGTGTATGACGACCACCCTCTTCTTTAGAAAGTACGTATACTTCAGCATCGAATTTAGTATGCGGTTTGATTGCACCTGGTTTAGTCAATACTTGACCACGTTGAACGTCTTCACGCTTAGTACCACGTAGAAGAACACCACAGTTCTCGCCAGCACGACCTTCGTCAAGCAATTTACGGAACATTTCAACGCCAGTTACAGTCGTTTTAACCGTATCTTTAATACCAACGATTTCTACTTCTTCGCCGACTTTAACGATACCCGCTTCAACACGACCTGTTACAACCGTACCACGACCAGAGATAGAGAATACATCTTCGATTGGCATTAAGAATGCTTTATCGATTGCACGTTCTGGTTCTGGAATGTAAGTATCAAGCGCTTCAACAAGAGCAAGTACTGCAGGTACACCGTACTGACCTTCTTCACCGTTAAGTGCAGCAAGTGCTGAACCACGGATAATTGGCGTGTCATCACCAGGGAAGTTATAAGTAGAAAGAAGTTCACGAACTTCCAACTCTACCAATTCAAGTAATTCTTCATCATCAACAAGATCACACTTGTTTAAGAATACAAGAATGAACGGTACACCTACCTGACGAGATAAAAGGATGTGTTCACGAGTCTGTGGCATAGGACCATCAGTCGCAGCACATACAAGGATCGCGCCGTCCATTTGAGCAGCACCTGTGATCATGTTTTTAACATAATCGGCGTGACCTGGGCAGTCTACGTGAGCGTAGTGACGAGCAGGAGAATCGTATTCTACGTGCGAAGTATTAATGGTAATACCACGTGCTTTTTCTTCTGGTGCAGAGTCAATTGCTGCGTAATCTTTCGCTTCACCGCCGAAAGTTTTAGCACATACAGTTGCAATTGCAGCTGTTAAAGTTGTTTTACCATGGTCAACGTGACCAATTGTACCCACGTTTACGTGTGGCTTATTACGTTCAAACTTAGCCTTAGCCATGAGAGCTTCCTTTTTTAACTACTCATGCAGGGTTACTGCATGAGCACTTGGTTTTTAACTATGAATTAGTTTGGGCTTATAATAATCGAAAGATTACTCGTCGTCACCTTTTTTACCACCAGATTGGAATTTAGAAATAATGCCTTCAGCCACGTTACGAGGCGTTTCAGCATATTTAGCAAATTCCATTGAGTAGGTCGCACGACCTTGAGACATAGAACGCATAGAAGTTGCGTAACCAAACATCTCAGCAAGCGGAACTTCAGCTTTAATTGCTTTCGTACCACCAGGTAAATCGTCCATACCTTGAACCATACCACGACGACGGTTTAAGTCACCCATGATATCGCCCATGTAGTCTTCTGGCGTTTCTACTTCAACTTTCATGATAGGTTCAAGAAGGATTGGATCCGCTTTCATAAAACCATCACGGAAAGCGTAAGAACCTGCCATTTTGAACGACAATTCATCAGAATCGACATCATGGTAAGAACCATCAAATAGTGTCGCCTTGATACCCACAACAGGATAACCAGCCAATACACCATTTTTCATACGTTCTTGAATACCTTTATCAACTGCACCAAAGAATTCTTTAGGTACAGTACCACCAACAACTTCTTCAGCGAATAGGTATTCTTTACCAGCTTCTTCAACATTCATAGGTTCTAAACGAACATATACATGACCGAATTTACCTTTACCACCTGTTTGACGTACGAATTTACCTTCTTGCTCAACAGTCTTTTTGATTGTTTCGCGGTAAGCTACCATTGGTTTACCAATGTTCGCTTCAACGTTGAATTCACGTTTCATACGGTCAACAAGAATGTCAAGGTGAAGCTCACCCATACCCGCAATAATCGTTTGACCAGATTCTTCGTCTGTGCGAACACGGAACGATGGATCTTCTTTAGCCAAACGACCTAAAGCGATAGACATTTTTTCTTGGTCAGCTTTTGTCTTAGGCTCTACAGCTAAAGAAATTACTGGCTCAGGGAATTCCATACGCTCAAGTGTAATGATGTTTTTCTCAGCACAAAGTGTATCACCAGTGGTAACGTCTTTAAGACCTACACATGCAGCGATATCACCAGCGCGAATTTCTTCAACGTCTTGACGTTCGTTTGCGTGCATTTGCACGATACGGCCAATACGCTCACGCTTAGATTTCACTGGATTATATACTGGATCGCCTTGTTTAAGCACACCAGAATACACACGTACGAACGTTAAGTTACCTACGAATTTGTCATTCATAATTTTGAATGCAAGTGCAGAGAACGGTGCTTCGTCAGATGCTTCACGAATCGCTTTAGTTTCAGCTTTGTCGTCAAGAATACCTTCGATCGGCTTAACTTCAGTCGGTGATGGTAAGAAATCAATAACAGCATCCAACATACGTTGAACACCTTTGTTTTTGAATGCTGTACCACAAAGCATTGGTTGGATTTCACAAGCCAAAGTTTGAGCACGAATACCAGCAACAACTTGTTCTTTCGACAAGTCGCCATTGTTTAGGTATTCATCCATCAATTCTTCAGAAGCTTCAGCCGCAGCTTCAACCATGTTTGTGCGCCATTCTTCAGCAAGTTCTTGAAGTTCAGCCGGGATTTCACCGTATTCGAACTGCATACCTTGAGAAGCTTCATCCCAAATGATCTGTTTCATTTCGATCAAGTCGATAACGCCAGTGAAGTTTTCTTCAGCGCCAACAGGGATAACGACAGGTACAGGATGTGCACCTAAACGTGTTTTCATTTGTTCAACAACACGGAAGAAGTTGGCACCAGTACGATCCATCTTGTTCACGAATGCTAAACGAGGCACTTTATATTTGTTTGCTTGACGCCATACAGTTTCTGACTGAGGCTGAACACCACCTACAGCACAATAAACCATACATGCACCGTCAAGAACACGCATAGAACGCTCAACTTCGATTGTGAAGTCAACGTGTCCTGGGGTGTCAATTACGTTTACACGGTGTTCTGGGTATTGCTTACCCATACCAGACCAAAAACAAGTCGTAGCAGCAGAAGTAATGGTAATACCACGTTCTTGCTCTTGTTCCATCCAGTCCATTGTTGCTGCACCATCATGTACTTCACCAATTTTGTGAGATACACCTGTGTAGAACAAAATACGTTCAGTAGTCGTGGTTTTACCAGCATCAATGTGTGCTGAAATACCAATGTTACGGTAACGAGAAATTGGGGTTTGACGAGCCATGATTTCTTGCATTCCTAAATTTTGTTGTTTAAAACAGGACGCTTTAAGCTGCATGACAGCTTAAAGCGCTTTGACGACAGTTCAGTGAAACCGACCCATCATCCTCCTGATTAAGGCCTGTTTTAGCCGATTAGAAACGGTAGTGAGAGAAGGCTTTGTTGGCTTCAGCCATACGATGCACATCTTCACGTTTCTTGATCGCTGAACCTTTACCTTCAGCTGCATCAAGCAACTCACCAGCAAGACGTAAAGCCATAGTTTTTTCAGAACGCTTAGCAGCAGCATCTACTAACCAACGCATAGCTAGGGCAGTACGACGGGATGGGCGTACTTCCATAGGCACTTGATAAGTAGCACCACCAACACGGCGTGCTTTTACTTCGACCATAGGACGAACTTTTTCAAGAGTAGTCTCGAAAAATTCAACTGGGTCTACTTTGTTTTTTTCTTGAACGCGGTCTAAAGCACCGTAAACGATACTTTCAGCAATAGATTTTTTACCATCTTGCATTACGTGGTTCATGAATTTAGCGATTGTTTGGCTGCCGAACTTAGGATCCGGAAGGATTTCACGGGCAGCGACTACGCGACGTCTTGGCATTTTAATACACCTATAAATATGACACTTCAGGTTTATCCAGCATCAGTACAAAGTGTCATGTACTATTCACTGGCCTTACTACACGTCGCTTGAATTTCACAAAATTAATGCAGAAATCAGACAAGCGAGACGATAAAGGATTGCGGTTCTACGTTCTTAAAAATGATCTCGAAAGATTATTTCTTAGGACGTTTAGTACCGTATTTAGAACGAGACTGGTTACGATCTTTAACACCAGCACAGTCTAAAGAACCACGAACGGTATGGTAACGTACACCTGGTAAGTCTTTAACACGACCACCACGGATAAGAACAACACTGTGCTCTTGTAGGTTATGGCCTTCACCACCGATGTAGCTAGAAACTTCAAAACCAGAAGTTAAGCGAACACGGCAAACTTTACGCATTGCTGAGTTAGGTTTTTTAGGTGTAGTTGTGTAAACACGTGTACAAACACCACGACGTTGTGGACAAGCCTTCAACGCAGGAACTTTTGATTTTTCAATCAAAGTCGTACGACCCTTGCGGATCAACTGATTTGTTGTTGCCATTTGGCAATTCTCCCGTTAATTAAAAGCCTCAAAAAAAAAACCACTTTTTTGAGGGCACACAATTGTAAGCGAAGATAGAAAAATGGTCAATATTCGACGTACTATCAAATATTGACCATTTCCTTATATCTAGGCAGTTTCAAGCCATTTACATGACTTGAACCCTCAATTTTAAGATTTCTTTTTTGTAACTCTTTTCTTGACAGCTGCAGCTTCCGTTTTTTCTAACGATTGTTCATCTACTTTTTCATTCGAAACTGGATCATTCACAGTTTCCTCTTCAGGATATTCATCCAATAACGAAACTTCAGGAGTAACTGCAGGTTTTTGTGGCTCAACGTGTTCATGCTGTTCAACCATCTTTTCAGCTAACTTCTCTAAACCTTGCTGGACTTTTTGTCCTTTTTCGGTTTCATCTACTTGAGTTTCAGCTGTTTTCTTTTTGAGAGTTACTTTAGAAATGGTGTCATGATGCTGAAACTCAATCTCCTGATCCAACTTAATCTCTGGAGCCTCTACCTCGTTTTTAGACAAATGATCCAACAGTTTAGGACTCGCTTGTGCCAGTAATTCTATAGATTTCTCATAAGCAGCAATAGCCGACAAGTTGCCCCCTTGATGCTGCTGTAAATAACTGCGGGCATGAGAGAAAATTTGTTGTGCTTTTTGATTTACATCTTCAACCAGTTTCCAACTATAGACAGCGCCGACCCCAGCACCAGCAACAGGTGACAATTTACTGATCATAGAAATTTTAGGAAGATGATTCAACCACGCCCATTTCATTTCGCCATTTTCATTTACTAACCACTTTTTAAGTGCTTCAGCATCATTACTTGAACCTAAAATTTGTTGGAATTGTGATACATCTCGAGTTTGCAACATACTGGATAATGCTTTTAGTGCCATGAGTACGCTTTGTTTTTCAGCAATCATGCCCAGATCAATTTGTTTAAATACAAATTGAACGATATCTTGCTCTGTTTCTTTATTCAGTTCAAAACCATACGCCCGACCAACCTGATAAATCATTCTTAAAGACATTACAATCGATAATGGAACATCAACAGCAGAACCCACTACACCTGTTGCACCAGTTACAGCACCTTGCAAAGAAGCAAGCCATTTGTTCTGTTCAGCTAAAGCTTGGCTCAGGCGTTTTGAACGATCAACATCTTTGGTCAGCTCTTCTAAGTCTTGTGCACCAGCTTGATCCAACACAGCATCTACAGAACTTAGATTTGAGGTGAATTGGTTCAAATGATCAAAAAAATAATCCGATATTTTGTCTGAAAATTGTGGTGAAACGAGACTGGCAACGCGGTTGACTGTACCAAACTGTTTACCCAAAAGTTGTCTGGATACTTGTGGTAAATGTTCTCTTAACATTTGTTGAGGATTGTCATATCGTTTCGCATCAAAAGCACTTTTATGTTCTGCACTTCCTTCAATCACTTGTCCATTATTTGTTGGCTGTATGATCTTCGTCACACTGTCTGGCGCAATCTGGTTCAACACGTCCATTCCTGTTGCACTGATCTTTTTAGCCACTCCGAAGGCATTTGAAAAGAATCCATGCGAATGTTTATTATTACTATCTGTCATTCTTTATCCTCATTTTCAATTCTTACAATTATCGATAAATACTAGATATAGTCTAAGTTTATCTCAATATTAATGTGTATGTTTTGGTTAATTGAATTGTACTGTCTTCAGCAAACTGCCTAGAAAAAATAGACATAACCTTTGCCATAAGAATTCAAAAATCTTTCTGCTATGATGAATGTAATTGAAATACATGAGTAATGCACAGATTTTCTATTGAGATGATATCCTCACTCAAGCGCATTTGCTCAGACACTACCATATAAGGGATCTTTAGATGAAACGTGTTGTAATCACTGGCATGGGCATTAACTCATGCATCGGCAATTCTTTAGAAGAAGTAACCAATTCTTTGCAAAATGGGATTTCTGGGACACGTTTTAACCCAACTTATGCTGAACTCAACTTCAAAAGTCATGTGAGTGCAGCTGCAGAACAAAATTTTGATCATATTGACCGTAAATTAAAACGCTTTATGGGTGTTTGTGCAATGTATGCTTATAACTCAGCACTTGCTGCAGTAGAGCATGCAGGTTTACAAGCTGAAGATTTAGCAGGTAATCCACGTTACGGGATTGCAGGTGGCTCTGGTGGCGGTTCAACTGCATCTGTAATTGAAATGAAAGAACTTCTAGATACCAAAGGTGCACGCAAAGTCGGTCCTTTCTTTGTTCCGCGCAACATGTCAAATACCATTACAGCAAATGTGGGCGTAGCATTTAAGTTACAAGGCATCGCACATACAATTACCAGTGCATGCGCAACTTCTGCAGACGCAATTGGTTATGCCTACAACATGATTCAATTGGGTAAACAAGATTTGATGCTTGCGGGTGGCGGTGAAGAAGATCACTGGTCTCAGAGCTTATTGTTTGATGCAATGGGCGCGCTTTGCTCCAAATACAATGAAACACCTGAAAAAGCATCACGTCCATATTCAGCGGATCGTGATGGATTTGTGATTGCAGGCGGTGGCGGTTTTGTAGTGCTTGAATCACTTGAACATGCCCAAGCACGTGGTGCAACAATTTTAGCTGAAGTTGTCGCTTATGCCGCGAATAGTGATGGTGCAGATATGGTTGCCCCTTCAGGCGAAGGCGCAACACGTTGTGTCGTTATGGCACTTGAAGAAGCTAAACAACATGGTGTAGATCAAGTTGACTATGTCAACACTCATGGGACATCTACTCCTGCTGGCGACATTACAGAATTAAAAGCGATGGAGCGTGCGTTTGGTGAAGGTCAAGTTCCACCACTCAGCTCAACCAAATCAATGACAGGTCATAGTTTAGGTGCTGCGGGCGTACAGGAAGCCATTTATTCTGTTCTCATGATGCAAAATGATTTCATTGCGCCAAATATCAATGTGACCGAATTGGATGAAGAAGCGAAACCATTTGATATCGTACTTGAAAAACGTGATGCAAAACTGAATACTGTAATGAGTAACAGTTTTGGGTTTGGCGGTGTAAACGCCTGCCTTATTTTCAAGAAATGGGATGCATAATCCCGTATAGGATTATTGATGGACGCACCTTCTGATGCTTTCTTATGGGTAAAAGCATTACATATTATTGCTGTGGTTTGCTGGTTCGCTGCATTGTTCTATTTACCACGCCTTTATGTGTACCATGCAATGAGTGATGATGTAGTCAGTCATCAACGCTTCGAAGTGATGGAGCGAAAACTGTACCGTGGCATTATGTGGCCGTCTATGATTGCCACACTGATTACGGCACATTTTTTAGTTGAATGGGGTGATGCAACACGGCATTACCATGAAGCCTTATGGTTTTACCTTAAAGTTGCTTTGGTGGGTCTTTTGGTCATTTACCACTTTTTCTGTGGTTATTATCGAAAGAAATTAATCGGCAATGCACATTATAAATCACATAAGTTCTGGCGTTATTTTAATGAGATGCCGACCTTGATTTTATTCGCAGTGGTCATTTTAGTGGTCGTCAAACCGCAGTTTTAAGCTGTTTATTTTAAAACCTCCTTCCGGAGGTTTTTTTATGAGTGAGGTTTAAATAAGTACCTCTAAAAGATTAATCGTTATGTATATCTACTAATTCAAATGATCAAGCAACTCCGCAAAGCTTTGAATTCTAGCTTTTGGTTGCGCCGCAGTTAACTCTTCATCTGAACCATAGCCATATTCTACCGCAATCGTTTCTATACCATTTTGACGCGCACCGAGGATATCATGCTCACGATCCCCAACCATCAAACATTCAGCAGGATCTAAATGCTCTTTTTCTAAAATATAGGCAATCAACTCTGCTTTGTGAGTACGTTCACCATTGAGTTCACTGCCATAGGGATGCACAAAATAAGTTAATAATTCAAAATGTTCTAAAATTTGTCGTGCATACACTTCCGGTTTAGCTGTGGCTAAAAACAAACGATAACCTTGGTTTTGTAAGATTGCTAAAGTTGAAGAAACATCCTCGAATATATGATTTTCAAACAAACCCGTCACTGCAAAACGTTCACGATAGCCCATTAATGCTTGTTCGGCCAAAATATCATCTACAGCCACATTTAAAATTTTGGCCAAAGATGCTTTTAAAGGTGGCCCAATGATCCAGTCAATATTTTCGCTTTCAGCAATCGGATGTCCGATTTTATTTAAACCGAAACGCGCACTGGTAGTAATACCCACTTTGGGATCAGTAAGTGTTCCATCCAAATCAATTAAAATATTTTTAATCACAACACGCCCTTCTGCTTAAATTTTTACTTCACAAATACTATCGAGACTTGGCTCAAATTTGCCTATACTAACGCAAATTTTGTGAATAAAGGACATCATCGTGCGCCCTACTGTACTTTGCTTTTCTGGTTTAGACCCATCAGGTGGTGCAGGCTTGCAAGCAGATATTGAAGCAATTGGTCAAAGTGGCGCACATGCTGCAATTGCCTGTACGGCATTGACCATTCAAAACTCGCAACAGGTGTTTGGTTTTGAAGCAACCTCAAGAGAATTACTTTTGGCACAAGCACATGCAGTGGTCAATGATTTACCTATTAAATGTGTCAAGTCAGGCATGCTCGGCACCACCGAAAATATTGCAGCGTTGGCCGAATTTTTAACCGAACATCCTGATTATTTATATGTGCTTGATCCTGTATTAGTTGCCAATAGTGGCGGCTCTCTCGGCAATCAGGAAACACTGGTTGAGGCATTTATAGCACTGATTCCACTGGCAACGGTTATCACGCCCAATACAGTCGAGTTACGTGCTTTAACAGGTCTGGAAGATCTTGATCAAGCCACAAATAAGCTGTTTCAGATGGGTGCAAAAGCCGTTTTAGTCAAAGGAGGGCATGAAGATACCCCTGAATATATCCGGAATGCGCTATATATAAACGGTGAATTTATCTCTGAAACTCGATGCCCTCGTTTAGACGGTGAGTATCATGGTTCAGGTTGTTCTTTGGCCAGTTTTATAGCGGGTCGTTTGGCACAAGGTGATCAACTCACACAGGCTGTTCATCATGCTGAAACGTGGTTATTGGGTGTACTGAAAAAAGCCGAAACACCTGTACCCAATGGTCAGAAAATTCCAAAACGATTTTAAATGGCATGTTTTAAATTAAATCAGACCTGATCAACTTTGCTTTTATAAACGTGATAATCAGGTCAAGTGATTTCAAATAAATACTGATCCGATCTGTTCGTTGAGCGTTACAACTTTTTTCGAATAGGTATTTTTCTGCATTTCTAAAATTTCTACACAAATTTGTAGATTAAATTGAGCATATTTCTGTAATTCTTGCTCAAGCGTCTTTAGCAGCAATTTTGAAATTTGCTGTTGAACATCCAGACTTCGCCCAGTCAATAACGATACTTTCGCATGTATATAGGCTTGAGTAGGATCATTAAGTCCAATCACATATTCCTGCTGACAAATAGCACGACTTTTAACATCGTTTGCAGAACTGACATATGCACCATCCACCAATGCCTGATTTAAAGCCAGTAAAATAGGCTTCGTGTCCAGATTTTCAATATTGGCTGAATATTCAAGATGGATATGTGGCATAACAAAAACTCTAAAAAGTGGATGCTCAAATATACAATAGGTTGATGGCACTAAGCGAAAATTAACCGCTGTATCATGTAGCCATCATGATGTTGTGTATCTAATGAAATCTAATTTTTATTTTTACATCACATTTTTATTTTTCTGAATATAAATGATCCTATTAAACTGAATAAAAACTCCAGCATTTTAGCCAGAGTTTTTAATGTATTGAGCCCTCAAGTTAGCTCTGTCTAGGCTTTTTTTACAAACTCAGATTTTAACTTCATCACACCAATTCCCTCAATTTTACAATCAATATCGTGACCATCACTTGCATCCACCAAGAGACGTATATTCTTCACTTTTGTGCCAACTTTCACCACAGATGAAGAGCCTTTAATTTTTAAATCTTTAATCACGGTTACGGTATCACCATCTTTCAAAACGTTGCCATTTGCATCATTAATATTGACCGTATCTTCAGCTGGATGCTCCCCCAGTTTCCACTCATTCGAACATTCGGGGCAAATCAATAATTCACCATCTTGGTAAGTATATTCGGAATGACATTGCGGACAGTGTGGTAAAATCATAAAAATCTCAAAAATTCAACTATAACATTCTACAAATCAGCTGCATGCTTAAAACCTTCTTTATTTTAAGGAATAAAGCCGAATAATATTTTAACTTTGTATTAAAACCTTTTCATGGCTTTAAATATGCGATTAGTTTTCACTTTTTAAAATCTGCATCAATATCATTACTGATCAGGAATTTCAGGGTTAATTAGTAAAGCCAACAGTTGCAAGGATTCTTGCCAGCCTAAATAACATGCTTCTACAGGAATTACATCAGGAATACCCGATTGTGTAATATGAACTTCTGTTCCCACAGAAACAGGTTTAAATTGAATATTGACTTCAATTTCACCTGGCAAATTTGGGTCATCAAACTGGTCGGTATAACGTAGCAATTGGTTAGGAATAATTTCCTGATAATGCCCACCAAAAGAATGGCTTGAGCCTGTTGAAAAGTTTGTAAAAGACATTTTATAACGACCACCCACTTGTGCATCAAAATGCTGAATTTTGGCAGTAAAACCATGCGGTGGCATCCATTTGACCAATGCATCTGGATCGATAAAAGCTTTGAATACACGCTCTATGGGTGCACTAAATACACGGTGAAGTTTAACGGTATTACTTGGGTTCATTTCGTCTTCCTCATTATTTTTGTTTTGAATATTTGATCTTGAATACTTTATTTTATATCTTCAGTTTAGTGCGAATGATTGAATATTCTGTAGCGCTTTGGTATCGGTTTTTATAGAGAATAGACAAAAATTAATCCTTCTATACAGCTCATTGAAGAACTAAAAATAGTTTTATGTTCTGCATTTTCTAATACCTTATTTTTATGATTCAACATACTCAATTTTTAAGTCTACAATATAAAAAAACCTAACACTGCACTGCGTTAGGTTTTTTTATAAAAATGAAATCAAATGCGTTTTTTATCTTTCACTTGTTCAGGCTCTTGTTTAGAGCTTAAAACTAGCTTTGAATTTCTTCTTCAAAGTCTTCGTCGTCATATACATAGGCCATGCAACCCCAACCGTCGTATTCACCACCATGTTGCTCAGCAATTTTTGTAAACCATTCTTCGATATCAATAATGTCGGAATACTCAGGTTCCATATAGACATAAATGGTAATGACCCATTCAAGCGTATCGGCTTCTTCATCTTCAAATAAGCTAATTTTTTGTTCTTCTTTGAGCAGGTAAAGCGCACATTTTTCTGCTTGTTCTTGCGTTTGAAATGCAATTGAAAACTCAATTTCGTGCGCTTCAGTCAAATCATCACCATCTTCAGCCATTTGCCAAAGCACGTTACCATTTTCATCATCTGGGAATTGTTCAAAATCACGTGTCATGGAGGGTTTCCTTATAGTCATCATTTACAGCTATATCATTGTATCCAGATTAGCTCAAGATTGTTTCAGTTTCGCGATTTAAAATTGGCGCTGTGAGTCAAGCCGAATTTAAATTGATTGAAAAGTGTGAATATTGCAATCATTGATCGAATGATCAAATTAGCCTTAAAAGGTTTTAAACGCGCATAACTGGATTTTATACCAGCAGAATCATAAAAAAATAAATACCGTATAAAAAGTCACGCTTAGATTTATTTATAAAATATAATTTAAAGCTTTTCAATTTTTAATAATGGCTTCCACATGGCTCATTAAAAAGGAATCTGTGCTTTAATTTCAACGCTTTCCCCACTCAACGGTTGTTGAAAAGCCAAATAACTGGCATGTAACGCCATGCGTTTTAGTGGACTTTGGGCAGGTTCAGGGTGATAGAGTTTATCCCCAGTAATTGGATGTCCGATGTATTGCATATGAACACGTAACTGATGTGAACGACCTGTAATTGGGGTTAATAACACACGTGTAATATCGGCTGATTCATCGTACGCTAAGGCTTGGTACAAAGTTTTGGCTGCTTTACCCAGTTCAAAATGCACGATTTGACGCGGACGATTTTCCCAATCGGTTATTAACGGCACATCGACACTGCCTTCACCCAAAAGTTTGGCTTGCACTAAGGCGATATAATTTTTCTTTACCGTGCGAGCCTGAAACATTTTACTGACAGCAACTTCAGCATCACGATGTTTCGCAAACATTAAAATACCCGAAGTCGCCATATCTAGACGATGGGTAATTTTGGCATGCGGATATTTTTTCAAGACTCGTAAATATGCGCTGTCTCGGTGTTCAGGCAAACGCCCTGGAACAGACAATAATCCTGCTGGCTTTTCAATCACCACCAAATCTGCATCTTCATAAAGAATACAAAGCGGTTGTTGGGGTGGCATGTAAACAAAAGGATCATTGATCGACATGAAAATGGAGCATGACAAAGAGTGGCGGCAAAAATACCAAGCATGCTTGGGCTGTGTCAATAAGACAACTTAGTCTGCATATGAATAAAGTAGAAGAAGCATGATTCAAAATTTTTGAGAAAAATAATCAAAAGTTGATATGAAGTCTATGTTTATTGTTTTTGATTCGAAATAAATTTTGAGGGTATTGGGGAAAACATTACGTTTTACTTCAACCAGTATCACTTTGTAAGCAATAACCTTGTGCCTATAAACTTTTGATCTATAGCGTCCTAAGCCGAATCGAGACCTTTTGGGTAAGTACTACACACGCGTTTTGCGCCACTGGTAGCAATCTACTCTTTTCGATCCCCGTCACACCCTTGAGATATAATTTAACAAGTCAGGCTCGGGATTGTTTTCCTAAGATGATCTTTTTTTAATATATTTTGAAAAATATTTTCTCTTTATAAAAAATTTAAAGAATTTTTTATCATTTCAACGCTATTTTAATAATTTTTAAGTCAAATATTCATTCTAATTTGAAATTATTGAATACTTAAAAATAATATTTTAAAAAGGCTGACTCGGCACAGCTTAAAATTGATAAGGCTCTCACTATTTCATTCCCACTTAACCCAAAAAACCCACCGAGTGGTGGGTTTTTTGATGACTTTAAATTAATGATCGTGATGTAAATATTCAGGTTCTTTTGGTAGTGCAAAACTACATAAGAAACAGATCACCAGCATAACCACTACGTAAATAAAGAACAGATTTTCAATACCCGCATCTTTAAATTGAAGTGCAACCGCAGGCGCAGTACCACCAAATATCGCATTACCGACAGCATAGGAAAAACCTACGCCCAATGCACGTACATGCGGTGGGAACATTTCTGCTTTCACTAAACCACTAATAGACGTATAGAAACTCAGCAGCATCATCATAAAAATAAGCAACAAAGTTACAATGACTGGCGAATAGCTAAAATACGGCATGGCAATCACCATGACTGGATAGATAAAGATCGCAACAGATGCACTAAATGCCAACATTGCAGCACGACGACCAATTCGGTCGGAAATAGCACCGAACAAAGGCTGCGCCACCATGAATACAAATAAGGCTGCTGTCATCATGTAACCCACGACCCTGCCATCAATGCCTAGATTGGTCATGTAAGTTTTTGAATAAACAGTCAATACATAGAAACTCAAAGAGCCTGCTGATGTATAACCCACCACCAGTAAGAATGTTTTCCAATGTTTTTTGAACAATTCACGTAAGCTGCCCGCTTCTTCTTTGTTTTCGTCATCTTTAGACAGGGTTTCTTCTAAACGACTACGTGCCAACAATGAAACAATCGCAGCTACACCACCCACTACAAATGGAATACGCCAGCCGCCATCCATCAACTGTTGTTCACTCATTAACATGAGTAGCACAACACCTAACAGACTGGCCAACAACTGCCCCCCAGATAAGGTTACGTACTGAAATGAGGCAAAAAATCCACGTTGGCCTTTAAGAGCAATTTCACTCATATACGTCGCAACAGCGCCATATTCACCACCGACAGATAGACCTTGTAAGAGACGAACTAACAGCAACAAGAATGGTGCCAACATACCGACCTGTTCATAAGTCGGCAATAAAGCAAATAGGAATGAGCTGACCGCCATTAAACTAATGGAAATGACCATTGAATTTTTGCGACCATGTTTATCGGCTATACGTCCAAAAATCCAACTTCCGATTGGGCGCATAAAGAAACTTGCTGCAAATACACCCCAAACATAAACTGCTTGTGCAGATGAGGTCATGTTTGGTGCAGTTAGGGCATGCTGGAAATACATGGCGAAAACGGCATAGATATAAAAGTCAAACCATTCGACTAAATTACCAGAAGATGCCCCGATAATGCCGCGAACGCGTTTACTTTTCTCTTCTTTACTATAAGTGACTTCACTCATTTGTATTCCTTTTATCGATAGTTATTCTGTTATTTGAATGTTCTTCAATAAAAATAACATGAATTTTCACTTTTATTATTTTACCGCTATGCAGACAAAATGTAAGCCAATAGTGGTTGATGACGTCCTTTTATTTTGAGTAATTCTAAATATTTGTCACTACAACCTATCAATCACAGCCCTGTTGCAGAAAATATAAACGATTTTTAACCAGAGATATTTTTGTTTTTTGTATAGATTATTTCAGAGTAATCAAAATGACTAAAACGATTGAGAAATGGCTTTTATCAAATAAAGGATTGAACTTTAAGGTTTGCTCTAACAAGTTCAATCATAGCGCTAAAACCTAAAGCCAAATTAGATGAATTTTTCCAAATCATTGCAATTGGTTTTACTGTGTAAAAAATCTTAGACAGCAAAAAGCCCTATGGAGTAATAGGGCTTTTGTTTAAAACAGGATTGTCTGTTTTATACATGTCACATTGGCAATTTATTTTTTAAATTCAGTGCCATAGCATTTGGTACACGGGGGTAAACGGTCTGTACCAATTTCTAAGTAAGTGCGGCGTCCGCACTGAATACAAAAATAGAAGCCTGTTCCTGGTTTAGAGCCTGCAATTACCATTTTTGTTCTCCATATGTTTTTAGAAATGGTAGAACCAGTATAACTTTTTTATGATGGATGTCTATTGATCATTTCGACAGGTGATGATGGCAATTGGGCGAAGTATAATTTAGACAAAAAAATTAACTTACTCCCCTTTAAAAAATTATCTTTAATGTTTAACCCGCCAACATCATGTAGCACAATAAATCAATGGTATTACATTCGCATCTTTAGCTGCATGAGCAAATGAAGACAATATCCATAAGAACTGAATAATATGTCCCTTAACAAACTCACCTTTTTTTATCTTTTCAAACTCAGCTTTAATCTTACTTTTAGAAATAAATGAACAAGCTAAAATGCACTTTCGATGAAGCTTATGGCTCTTTAATAAATATTCGATATCTGAACCAAAATCTGCTCCTTCTTTACGAATACGATTAATCTCAGTTTGAACTCCAGGATTTCCATGACTATCCTTACTACTTTTATAGAAACTAGTAAAAGTTGAAGTATGCTTTTTATTTATCTGATCTTTTGAAAAATGCATATTTCCAAGATTTTTTATACCTTGACCAATTACATCATGTAATTTACTTGCTGAATTTGTTGTTTTATTTAAATGCTTTGAATGAATAAAATTAATACTAAAATCATTTAAGTTTAAAGTTATATGATCTGCCCACTCATCACCTAAATCATCACAAAAAATATAATCATCGCTTTCAAAAATCTGCTCTATGAAACCAAACATCGAATTTTGATCAAATGATTCCTGTGTACTTTTAAAAGTGCCTTTTTCTGAAATAATTTTTTCGATATTTTTTTGAGGTTCCAACATTTCAAGAATACTATCTACTTCTGAAATGCCTGATGTATCTTCAAAACAACTATCCATAAAATACATAAATTTAGGATCATCAAAAGTAACACTGAACAAGCCTTTACGATTAATATAGGTCATCAAATTTTCTAATTTATTATTTTCCTCAATTTTTACTTTTCTTAATAAACTTTGAGTAAATAATGAAATTGTACTTTTATTCACTCTTATTTTTGAACTATTCTCAAAACCAACAATTCTTAAATCAGAGTTAATTTCAAATACTTCTTCCAAATATCTGATTAAATTAGATTGAAACCTATCTGAAATATTTATTAATTTCTTGGATTTCTTTTTCTTAATACCAATGAACTCTACTCTCTCTAACTCATATTTAAGTTTCAAATTTCCACTTAAAACCCCATCACTAATTTGTCCTATATCAATAAGTAACGAAGATGGTTTTGAGTTTAAAATAACCTCCTTTAATTGCACTTTTTTCGCAAACAAACTTAAAAAATCATTTTGAGTGGATGTTTCTAATAATTGAATTTGATAATTGGCCCAATCAACAATATCATCAACTGATTCCCTAACTGAAGACTCGACCAGTCTTCCTGTGCTGGAAATTGATTTAATATTTCCTCCATCTCTTACTTTAATATGTGAGGGAATTGAACGACCAACAGCATGAGTTGGCAATGTTCCCTTAAGATTTGATGCTTCAAAAGAACGATTACGTACTGCTTTATCAGATACTGTCATATTCCTTAATGACATTTTTTGAAATTCAACATTCTTTCCTAATAATTTACTTAAATCTTGAGTTTGAATTAACTCAAATTTATCTTTTAGTATTTGCGAAAAATTAGAACAACTCTTACTTAATACGACTAAATAATCATTTAATTCAATCAATACAATAAAAGCATAAATCCTATCTTCAATAGAATCATCATTGAGGAAAAAAACTCGCTTAACTGTTGGAAAAACTTTTATTGTGATCTGATATTCAATATTCTCAACCGTTACTTTAACATCACGATATACATCAATTATAGCTTCTGAATTGATCTCTTGATTAGAGCTAGCATCATTTAAAATATTGGAAATAATATCGTCGTCTAGATCATTATTAATCTTATAAAACTGTACATTCTTCGTTAACTCTAATCTTTCAGGCATGAATCCCCCAATTCAAAAATGAATAAAAAACACCCTAAAATATAGGGTGTTTTTTAAACAATATCAAATACTTTTAGAACAAATTTTAAGCCACTTGTCCTTCCAAAAAGTCCTGTGCAAAGCGCTGCAATACACCACCCGCCTCATACACATGCACTTCTTCTTCCGTATCTAAACGACAGGTCACGGCAACTTCAATCACTTCATTTTTACCATCTTCAGTCGCTCGTTCAACCACTAAAGTTAAGTCAGAACGCGGTGCAATATTACCAATGACGCTATACAGCTCCGTACCATCCAACTCCAATGTTTTACGGTCAGTCCCTGCTTTAAACTCCAGTGGTAACACGCCCATCCCAACCAAATTGGTACGATGAATACGCTCAAAACCTTCCGCAACAATCACTTCTACACCTGCAAGACGGACACCTTTCGCAGCCCAGTCACGACTAGAGCCTTGACCGTAATCTTTCCCTGCAATGATGATGAGTGGCTGTTTGCGATTCATATAAGTTTCAATCGCTTCCCACATCCGCATTACTTCGCCTTCAGGTTCTACACGCGCTTTTGAACCCTGTTTAACCGTCCCATCCGTACGAGTAACCATTTCATTAAACAGTTTCGGGTTGGCAAACGTTGCGCGTTGCGTGGTCAAATGGTCGCCACGGTGCGTTGCATAGGAGTTAAAGTCTTCTTCAGGCACACCCATTTTTTTCAGGTATTCACCTGAAGCACTGTCTAATACAATCGCATTGGATGGTGATAAATGGTCGGTGGTAATGTTATCGCCCAAAATAGCCAGTGGACGCATATTGGCTAAGGTACGCGGTGCAGCCAAAGCCCCTTCCCAATATGGCGGACGGCGAATATACGTACTTTGCGGACGCCAGTTGTATAACGGACTTTCAGACTTCGCATTCACACCCAAGTCGAACATTGGAATATAGATTTTACGGAACTGTTCAGGTTTCACCGCAACTTTCACCAAGGCATCAATGTCTTCATCCGATGGCCAAATATCTTTCAGGTAAATTGGATTACCGTCTTTATCTGTGCCTAATGCATCTTTTTCGATGTCAAAACGAATGGTTCCTGCAATCGCATACGCTACAACCAGCGGAGGTGACGCCAAGAATGCTTGTTTTGCATAAGGATGGATACGACCATCGAAGTTACGGTTACCCGAAAGTACCGCTGTTGCATACAAGTCACGATCAATAATTTGTTGTTGCAGTTTAGGGTCTAAAGCACCTGACATACCGTTACAGGTGGTACATGCATACGCCACGATACCAAAACCGAGTTTTTCTAAGTCATCCAATACGCCTGCTTCTTCAAGATATAAAGCCGCTGCTTTAGAACCAGGTGCAAAAGAGGATTTCACCCAAGGTTTACGTGTTAAGCCCAATTCATTGGCTTTACGTGCCAATAAACCTGCTGCAACTGTGTTACGTGGGTTTGATGTATTGGTACATGACGTAATGGCAGCGATAATCACAGCACCATCAGGCATTAAACCATCGGTACGGTTTTCAACCACACCTGCAATACCTTTGGCTTTTAAATCAGCAGTCGATACACGCGCATGTGGGTTTGATGGGCCTGCAATATTACGTGTTACTGTTGAAAGATCGAAGCGAAGGACACGTGGATATTCCGCTTGTGTCATATCACTTGCCCAAAGACCAATTTCTTTGGCATAGGTTTCCACCAATTGAATTTGATCTGCTTCACGACCTGTTAGAGTCAGATAATCAATGGTGTTTTGGTCGATGTAGAACATGGCAGCCGTTGCGCCATATTCAGGTGTCATATTGGAAATCGTGGCACGATCACCCACTGACATGCTGTCCGCACCTTCACCAAAGAACTCAAGGTACGCACCGACTACACGCTCTTTACGCAAGAATTCAGTCAATGCTAAAACGATATCGGTTGCTGTGATCCCCGCTTGACGTTGTCCAACAAACTCCACACCGATAATATCTGGAAGACGCATCCAAGACGCACGACCGAGCATGACATTTTCAGCTTCTAAACCACCGACACCAATCGAAATCACACCGAGTGCATCGGTATGTGGTGTGTGTGAGTCTGTACCGACACAAGTATCTGGGAATGCCACGCCATCACGGTTTTGCACCACTGGAGACATTTTCTCCAAGTTGATTTGGTGCATGATGCCATTACCCGCAGGGATCACATCGACATTTTCAAAAGCGGTCTTGGTCCATTCGATGAAGTGAAAACGGTCTTCGTTGCGACGGTCTTCAATAGCACGGTTTTTCTCAAAGGCATCTGGGTCAAAACCACCGTATTCCACAGCTAAAGAGTGATCGACAATGAGTTGCGTTGGTACAACCGGATTGACTTTAGATGGGTCACCGCCCTGTTCGGCAATCGCATCTCGCAGACCCGCCAGATCAACCAATGCGGTTTGACCTAAAATGTCATGACACACGACGCGTGCAGGATACCAAGGGAAGTCGTGGTCTTGTTGACGATTAATCAATTCTTTTAAAGATTGCTCTAAAATTGCTGGATCACAACGTCGTACTAGCTGTTCTGCCAGCACTTTTGAAGTATAGGGAAGTTTGGCATATGCGCCTGACTGAATATCTTCTATGGCCTGACGCACATCGAAATATTCAAGCTGGGTGCCTTGTAGTGGTTTGCGGTAATTGTTGTTCATTGCGTACCTGCCTTATGAATCGTTTTTCTTCCTGTGTGTTTTTATAAACATTAACACTGTGGGTTGCAGGCATAGTACACTGTCGAAAAGCTGTTTCCCAAATTCTTTATATTTCATATCTTTAGATATAAAAACAGGGGTTTTTGAAATATTTACTTACACATATTTTTAATTATTTACGGTAAAAGTGCATTTTTTTTAAAAATAGCAGAAAATAAACGTAATTCTTTAGTATTAGATCTATTTTTAGAGCGGAATAAATGAACCCTTTAGCTTTCTCCTCATTCACTTTAAATGGCGTGGATGCACAAAAATTTCTTCAAGGTCAAGTCACTTTAAATGTTGAAGCCTTAGCCGAAAACCTAAATCGCTACACGGCTATTTGTAGCTTGAAAGGTCGGATTCAGTTTGGTTTATGGTTAAAAAAATTGAATCCAGAAAGTTTTGAAATAGTCACCACACAAGATCAAGCAGAAGAATTTGCCAAACATATTAAAAAGTTTGGTGCCTTTTCTAAAATGAAGTTGGAACAAGCTGCGCCAGTTTTCCCAATTTTAAAAGGTGACACGACCGAGTTTGGCACTATTGCAACAGATATTACCCTCTGGCAACAGCAAGCCATTCAGGCGGGTCAAGCATGGATTAGTGCAACGACGGCTGAACTGTTTCAGCCACAAGAATTACGGTTGCATCAACGTGAAGGCGTGCACTACGACAAGGGCTGTTATATCGGTCAGGAAGTGATTGCACGTTTATGGTTTAAGGCTAAACCGAAAGCGTGGCTGCACGTAATTCAAGGTTTAGGTGCGGTTCCTGCTGCTGGTGAACAACTTGATAAAAGTGTTCAAGTGGTCAATAGTACGGCGGTTGAAAATGGTTATATGGCGTTGGTGATTGCCCGTCCAGAAGCGTTAATATCGTTAGATGTGACTGTTTTAGATTTGCCTGAAAGCTTAAATGTCGATGTAGCACGTCCACAGTAGTTCACTATAGGTACAATAAAGCCTCCTTAAACGGAGGCTTTTCAATTTTCTAGTGCTTAAAAATTGTGAAATAATTTATTCATATCTTTAATGACATAATCTTTAAAATGGAAAGCACGTGCATGTTTGGCATCAATTTTTGCAGTATGTCCATCTTTCTCAAAGATATATACCCGATCATCTTTACTCACCAAAAATTCAGCACCCAACTTCATTAATAACGCATCAATCTTATCTTCATCTGCAATCGATTCATCCTGACTGATTTTTAAATAACTACGCTTAATGCCTTTGATGAACATTTCTATACTCTTTCATTAATTCAACCGCGATTTAAACAAACATTGATGCAAAACAAAAGGGTCGTTCAATGTTTTATCGTCATTATATTTTGAAGCGAGTAGATTGCGCGTCTTAAGCTCCCCCCGCCTTCATTTAGGTATATCGTATGTAAAAATCAGCAAAATGTTATTGCAATACACTTCTCATCTATTTACATTCACAGAGTTAAACTTTTGCTGAAGCATGAAGTTTTGATCCGTCCCAATCAACACATAAATGGACTTATGTGAATGTTTATAAAAGGTTTTAATGAAAATGAAAAAAATAATATTGGCCAGCATTCTTGTTTTGTCTTCACATTTAACCCTCGCAGAAATAGCAACAAACTCGAACGACCCAAACGTTGCCCCTGAATTTGCAAAAATTGAAGCGCTGATCAAAGCCAAGAATATGCAAGGTGCTTATCAAGAATTGGAGAAACTGGCAAAAACAGGTAATCCACAAGCCATTTATAATTTGGGTTATTTGACACAAACGGGTCAAGGCACAGCCAAAGATGACAAAAAAGCGTTTAAGCTTTATGAAGAATCTGCGAAAAAAGGCTATCCAGTCGCCAACTATGTACTGGGTAAAAATTACATGGCAGGTAACTTAGGTTTAAAACAAGATACTAACAAAGCCAAACAATACTTAGAAAAAGCGTCAGATCAAGGCTTTGCAGATGCGACTATTGATTTGGCAGTTTTACTTTTTGCCGAAGGTAAACCAGCTTCAGACCAACTTGCCTTAAAAAAGCTAGATCCGCTCATTAAGAAAAACAACTATCAAGCAATCCATGCGAAAGCCTTATATGACATTAGTCTTGGTTTTAAAACGAAGAATGAGGCACCAATTAAACAAGGTTTGAAAAGTATTCAGGACTTGGCTCAAAAAGGCTATATTCCTGCACTGATGGCAGTAGGCAATATGTTTGCGAATGGCAATATTGTTCCGCAAAATCTTCCCGAAGCAAAAAAAATCTTTTCAGCGTTGGCCAAAGAAAATATTCCTCAAGCCCAAGAGTCTTTAACTTTAGTGGATAAATTAATGGCAGAGCAAAGCAAAAAATCAGTTAAAAAATAAGCAAATTAATCTTTATAAAAATACCCACGCATTAAAAAAAATGAGTGGGTATTTTTATTGGCTGTTTGCTCCAACTTTACTCTCTATCTAGGTACGCAAAATTTAAATCCATTTTTTTATTGTCTGTCATGCATATCATTTTTTAGAGTTTTTTCGTTTTACCACCAAAGCGCAATTAAACCACTAATCACGACAAAGCCCAAAATGGTACTTAACATTAAGGCCGTCAAGGCTTTATCATTCAGGCCATAATTTTGCCCCAAAATACCAAATATAATCGGCATCGGTAAAGCCGCCAGTAAAGTTCCTGCATAGCGCATTTCTTGACTTACCTCTGGCAAGAAACCAAACAAGATAAAAATGGTCAGTGGCATTAGAACGATCTTAAATACCACCAAAATGATACTTTGTACATTGAGTGCTTTTAAACTCATGCCGACCAAGCTGCCGCCAATAACAAATAATGCAATTGGAGATGCTGTTTTACCTAGCATTTCTAAAGCATGTGCAGCATAGGTCGGTATTTTGATATCCAAAAAGACACATGTCATTCCGAATACGATCGATAAAATAACGGGATTTTTAACTACATTGACTAAAGTCTGTTTCAGGAGTTGTGCTTTAACACGCCCCTGATGCAGCCCTGCCTCTGCGACCATGAGCGTTAAAGCCACGATCAGTAGGTTTTCAATAATCAACGTCAAAGATAAATAAATAGCGGCATGTTGCCCAATCAACATGGTCAATATCGCGGTTCCAATAAAACCTGTATTTGACATCGAGGCGCCCATTGAAAGTACGCCCGACTCGGTTAAGCGACAATTGAAATAGTAACGATACAAGCAAAAAGCCGCAGCAAAAATTAGCAGTGAACCGCCGCCATAAACGATGAAATAACTTGGATTCCAAATTTTATCCAAACGTTGACTGGCTAAAGCTTGGAGCAAAAATGCGGGTAATGAAATTTTAAAGACAAACTGACTTAAACCTTTAATTGTTTCAGGCAAAATAAATTCAGATTTTACACAAAAAAACCCCAGCAGAAGCAGCAAGCATATCGGTAAAATTACAGTTAAAACCACGGCTGCTCCTAAAATTTAACCTACCCAAATACAATCCAATATTGGGTTATTGTCTATTTATTTAAATTCTAAAATGGTTTAAATAATGATTTCAAACCATGCGGCTGACAACGTAAATATTGCGGTGCAATGTCTATATGCGCTCCTAATGTTGCAGCAGCATGCCAAGGCCAGCGTGGGTCGTAGAGCATTGCGCGAGCCAAAGCAACTGCATCTGCTTCATCATTTTGCAAAATATCTTCGGCTTGTTGAGCTTCAGTAATTAATCCGACTGCAATCACTGGAATATCAACCTGCTGCTTAATCGCTTTTGAATACGGCACTTGATAATTGGCACCAATTCGAATGTCTTGCTTGCTATGTAAACCACCTGAAGACACATGAATATAAACCGTACCCAATTGTGCCAAAGCTTTGGACAAGCCAATACTCGACTCAATATTCCAAGCGTGCTGATCACCCATCCAATCTGTAGCAGAAATACGGACTCCAATTGGAAAACCTTCAGGGACGGCATTTTTCATCGCCTGAAAAACCTCTAGAGTCAGACGAATTCTATTTTCAAAACAACCACCATATTCATCCGTACGCTGGTTAGATAACGGTGACATGAATTGATGCAACAAATAACCATGTGCAGCATGTAATTCAATCAAATCGAAACCTGCATCAACAGCGCGTATTGCTGCACTGGCAAAATCTTCAATAATATTTTTAATTTCATCGAGTGTTAGCGCATGCGGTACAGCATCTGTCTCATTAAATGGGATTTGGCTCGCAGAGACCGTTTGCCAGCCATGTTGAGTTTCGGGCTTAAACTGTCCTTTTCCATCCCATGGTTTATCCGTAGATGCCTTACGTCCTGCATGTGCAAGTTGAATTCCCATCGGCATTGGAGAAAGAGTTTTTACTTTTGCGAGTAATGCTTTCATTTGTGCGCGTTGCATGTCGTTCCATAGTCCGACATCGGCATAACTAATTCGACCTTCAGCTTGTACCGCAGTGGCCTCTATAATGCACAATCCTGCGCCAGACAATGCATAATTGGCCCATTGCTGTTCATGCCAATAGCTGATTTCGCCCTGCTCATTGGCCGAATATTGACACATGGGTGCAATGATAATTTTATTCTTCAGCGTTAAACGACCAAATTGAATCTGTTCAAATAATAAAGACACGCCCTTCTCCTTGCTGATCTCATTTTTAGAATGCTTTACTAACACTTAAGCCCGCACTCCAGTTCATACCATCTGCTGGTTCAAAAAAACGACCATTGCCATCATTCACAATCACGGAACCAACATAGTTTTCATCAAATAAATTATCTGCACGAACATAAGTGCGTACTTTCCAATCTGCTTGTTTCCATACATATCCTGCATTGGCCGAAGCTACGGTATAGCTGGGTGCCGCATCACTATTGCTATCATCCACATAGACTTTGTCCATAAAACGTACATCGACTCCTGCATTGAAGCCTGTTTCTGGCTGCCAACCGATTGCAGCAAAAGCTTGATTTTTTGCAATACCTGGAATTTTACTGCCTTTTTCGACCTTGCTATTTGGAATAGGTGCATCAAAAGTGGCATCAATATAGCTGTAGCTGGCTTGTGCTGTTAAGTCACGCCACAAAGCTTTGTTCCAAGACAGCTCCAGTCCTTCACGTAAAGTCTTATCGGCATTTTTAAAAGTGGCACGGCCATTTTCAGTACCCGCAGAGACAATATCGTTCTGTGTTTTACTTTGGAACACTGCTGCAGTGAAATTACCCCATGAATTCTGTGCTTTTAAGCCCAGCTCATAATTATCACTACTGGCTGGCTGTAAATTAAAATTCATACCATCATCAGCAGAATAGGCCATTTCAGTAAAGGTTGGGGTTTCAAAGCCTTTGGCATAGCTGACATAGCTATTTAGAGTAGGTGTCATTGCCCAGCTTAAGGCAACGGATGGTAAGACTTTATCGTAATCCGTTTTGCCGCTGTCATCGCCATTTCCAACGTCAATGTAATGATCTTTAGACTCATAATGCACATTGCTATAGCGTAAACCCGCATCTACAGTCCAAGCAGGCACAAAATTCCAAGAAGCTTGTAAATAAGGATCTAAATTCCACAGTGTATTATTTTCATCACGGCGTAAGTCACCTTTAACCCCATAATTTCCATTGGCATCAAAATTTTCAAACCCCTTGCGGTCTTCATCCATATAGTCAAACGCTAAACCCGCGGTAAAACGTGTATTAGGGAATAATTTTTTGCCTGTCCAGCGTACGTCTGTCCCGTAATAGTCACGACTGAAATCAATCACACCACCTGCATGACGTGGATTTAACTGGATTGTATTTGGTTTACATATTGTATTAGTGGCATCAGTGAAAATACATTTAGGTATTGATTGATATTGAGTAACATCCCGATGTCCAGCATAGGCCATGGCATAGAGTTCATGCTGATCATTTATAGGCTTTGACCAGGTAACCCCTGTTTGGGTTTGATTAATTTCCTTTCTTACATCAAATTCATTTTTAGCATCATTGACTTGTTTTGGATTTGCTTTCCATTGTTCACGCGTTAAACCTTGCGGATCATCTGCATGAATATCAACATGATTCAAAATCCAGTTGAGCTTAGAGCCATCATCTAAGTCCCATGTGAGTTTGGCATTACTCAGCACCTTCTTGGCAGCACTGTGTTCACGGTAGCCATCCGTATCAAAATATGATGAACTCACCACATAGCTCGGTTCTCCAGCTTTGTCTGCACCCCCCTGCAAAATCACATCTGCACGGTTTTTATTGTGGCTCCCCGCAGAATAACCCAGTTCAATTGAGTCTTGACCAGAACCCTCTTTGGTCGAGGTTAAAATTGCTCCACCCGATGAGTTACCATATAGCGAAGAAAATGGCCCGCCTAAAACTTCAATATGATCCAAGCTACTTAAATCAATATTCGAGGTTTGACCTTGACCATCTGGCATGGTTGCAGGAATCCCATCTACATATAAACGAATACCGCGGACACCAAAAGTCGAGCGCGCGCCAAAACCACGCATCGAGAGTTGTAAATCTTGCGCATAATTTTCACGGTTATTGAGTTGTAAGCCTGGAACCCCTTTTAAGGTTTCTGTTAAATTCACACCTAAATTATTTTGATTTTTATCTTGCTCAATGCGGTATACCGAAGCGGGTGTATTTAACCATGCCGTATCTGTACGTGTTGCTTCAACCTTTAAGGTCGGTAAAACTATTGGTGTTATGGCCTTTGTTTCAGCATATAAACTTTGGCAAATGCATGACGTCAGACAAAGTAAAGTCATATTGATAGGAATCGTGTGAAATTTACTTTGCATGACAGGTTCTCTGTTGATATTTAAAAACTATTTTTAAGCTTAAACCAACTCATCCAAGAGTATCTAGATTATTTGTAGTCTCTGGGTTAAAGCAGCAATTTTATGTTTAAACAATGACGATGATCTGATCACTTTCGCATTTCATATTTGCATAAAGTTCCCTCTATTTACAGGAACATTCATATAAATATTATTATGACTACTCAACTTTTAAGTAACTAGCCATAAAATAAAACTTAAGAATTGATGCATCTTGAATGATCACATTTGTATAACCATTCAAGCCTTAAGCTTTGAAAGGCTTATTCTTCCTGAACATGCCTTACCACCTTTAGGCATTAGGTAAATAAACGACTCAGCTACACTCTGGTTTTCAAACATTGATGCTTCAGATTAACATTTACGCCCGATATCTTGTTGATCCCACTGCTGATTGAGCAGTAATTCAAGTGAATGCTTCTGAATCCCATACATATTTTTTAAAGCATAAATTTGTGCCAAAACAGCAGGATCAGGTTGAGTATAATCTTTGCGTTTGGTGGCCAAAATCATCTTATTTTTACTGGTATGCTCAAGTGCAACAAATTCGAAAACTTTGGTTTCATAGCCATATGCTTTAAGTAATAAAGCTCGAATCGTATCGGTCAGCATTTCGGCTTGCTGACCAGCATGAATCCCAAATTGCAACATGGGTTTTAATACTTCTGGACTATTTAATTGCGGACGTAGCTCTTTGTGGCAACACGGCGCGCACATGATAATTTGGGCATTTAAACGAATACCTGTATGAATTGCAAAATCCGTTGCTACATCACAAGCATGTAACGCAATCATGACATCCAAATGTTCAGGTTGATAGGTACGAACATCGCCCTGAAAAAAATCTAATTGCTTAAATTGAGAAACCTCAGCCACTTTCTGGCAAAAATCGACCATTTTTTCATTCAGTTCAACACCCGTCACAAAAGGCGTTTGTCCTTTATGATTCAAATAATCATATAAAGCAAACGTCAAATAACCCTTTCCCGAACCAAAATCGACCACGCGCAAAGCATGCTCTTGTGTGCTCATCTGTCCGACAGCACCTGAGAATATTTCGATAAACTTATTAATTTGCTTCCATTTACGCGCCATGCTCGGAATAATTTCTGCTTTGGCATCCGTAATTCCAAGCGGTTGTAAAAAATAACGGTCCTGATCAACATAACGATGCTTAGCACGATCATGTTGCTGCATAACTCCCTGTGTCTGCTGCATATGTTCTGATTTTGATTCCACTTTCTTTTTAGTCACTGTCAGCAGCACTTTTTTCTTATTTTTTTTGAGTTGTAGCTCTGCATCATTGGTAAAAAGATTGGCTTGTTTACATTGCATCAATAAAGACGTAGCAAGAGATAACGCGTCGTTTAAAGGATGGTTTTTGGTGACATCTTGAGTCTTATAACGATATAGAACATTCAGTACAGATTGGTTTTGTAGTGAAATGATACGCAATGTTATTTTTTCTAAATGTTCGATTTCACCTTGATATTGGCTCAAGATCATTCGATCAAAACCCTGCGTTTCAATCGCTTGCTGAAAAGCATCTAAAAATTGTTGTTCCTGATTTACAGCAGATGCCACTTGAGACATACAATTCACTCGAATAAATTAAGTGCTCAGTTTAAAACTTCTTACTATAAAGGTAAAACTGCATTACGATACAACTGTATTTTTAATTATAGAAATCAGTCATGGCAACCTCACAGCTACAGGCTTATGATCCACGCGAAGAATATATGAATGCACTGAGTCATGCACTTGGTGCAGTTTTAGCCCTCATTGCCAGTGGGTTTATGCTAATGAAAGGCAGCGCTTTACCGCTAGGCCAATTTTTAGGTTTATGTGTTTATGCATTTAGCATGATTCTGCTCTTTTCAAGTTCAGCTCTTTATCACTTTTCGACCGATGAAACCAAACGATATTGGTACAAAAAACTAGATCATACTGCGATTTATTATTTAATTGCTGGAACGTATACGCCTTTTTTGTCTATCGCAATTCCGACTGCAAAAGCGCATTATTTACTGATTGCCCTGTGGGTAATTGCTGCAATTGGCACCTTGTTTAAACTGGTATTCATTCACCGTTTTCAAAAAATATCATTAATTGCTTATCTTTTGATGGGTTGGCTTGCGGTATTGGTGATTGATGACATGCAACGCTTTTTAAGTACACAAGCCTTAACCTATCTGATTGTAGGCGGTTTGTCTTATACCATCGGTGCATTGTTTTATGCGTTAAAACGCGTAAGATACACCCATGCAATCTGGCATATTTTTGTATTGATAGGCGCAGGATCACAATTCTTGGCGATTTATCTGTACGTGCTTTAACTCTCTCATTCTTCACTTCAGTACCCTGAACAAGTTGATTTGAGCTAGTTTTTCGTTGTTTTTTTAAGAAATTACGCTTTTTTTTAAAAATTACCCTAAAAAACAAATTTTTTATTTTGAGTCAGCGTAAGGTCCTCCATGGCGTCATCAAATTCTACTGCTACCTCAGAAGTAGCGACCAATTCAAAATTCCGCGTACTTACAGCAAGTCTTGTCGGCACGACCATCGAATTCTTCGATTTTTATATTTATGCGACCGCTGCTGTCATTATTTTTCCGCATTTATTTTTTCCTGCCAGTACAGACCCCACCACGGCTACTATTCAGTCTTTAGCGACATTTGCTATTGCCTTTATTGCCCGTCCAATTGGTGCTGCCCTCTTTGGACATCTAGGGGACAGGATTGGTCGTAAAGCCACCTTAGTCGCCGCATTGCTCACCATGGGGATTTCTACCGTTTGTATTGGGTTACTGCCCACCTATGCACAAATTGGCATTGTTGCACCCTTGTTACTTGCACTCTGTCGTTTAGGACAAGGTCTCGGTTTAGGTGGTGAATGGAGTGGTGCAGTGTTGCTTGCCACAGAAAATGCACCTGAAGGTAAGCGTGCATGGTATGGCATGTTTCCTCAACTTGGGGCACCCATTGGCTTTATTTTGGCTACTGGTTCATTCTTAGCGCTGGGTGCATTGATGTCTGAAGCAGACTTTATGCAATGGGGCTGGCGTATTCCATTTATTGCAAGTTCAGTACTGGTGATTGTAGGTTTATGGATTCGTCTAAAACTGCATGAAACACCTGCATTTCAAAAAGTCCTCGATAAACAAAAAGAAGTTAATGTTCCTTTTAAAGAAGTCATGACGAAACATTGGCGCATGCTCATTCTCGGAACCATTGCTGCGATTTGTACCTTTGTGGTGTTTTATTTAACCACTGTATTTGCGCTCAATTGGGGAACAACTCGACTGGGTTATTCTCGTTCAGAATTTCTGAAGTTACAATTAATTGCCACCTTGTGTTTTGCAGCTTTCATTCCACTTTCGGCAATTTTTGCGGAAAAATTTGGTCGCAGGGCGACCTCGATAGGCGTGTGCATTCTATCGGCATTGTTCGGTTTAGTGTTTGCAAGCATGCTTGAATCTGGCAATACCTTTGTGGTGTTCTTATTTTTATGCTTAGGCTTAGGCATCATGGGTTTAACCTATGGTCCAATCGGAACAGTCCTGTCAGAAATTTTCCCGACCTCTGTACGTTATACTGGTTCTGCTTTAACCTTCAATCTTGCAGGCATTTTTGGTGCCTCTTTTGCACCGCTGATTGCAACTGAATTGGCAACCACCTATGGTTTACAAGCTGTGGGGTATTACTTGTCTGCAGCCTCAATTCTTTCACTCTGTGCATTTTTAGCGATTCGTGAAACTAAGAATGATGATGTAAATAATCAGGTTTAATCCAATTGTAGTCATAAAAAAACCAGCAGATTCTGCTGGTTTTTTTATAGTTATTTTTTTAATGGGTGATTATTCTAGAGAGTGCTAATCATTTTTTACACTTACTCAACCAGAGTCATCTACAATCTTAAACATGACATTTAAGCTTTACACCAGCTCGATAATATCAATGGTCGGTGGCACACGAAAACGAAATGGCACTCCCACTAGACCCGTTCCCACAGTAACAAATACATCTGCATTTTCGTGTTTATACAACCCTTTTTTATGCCCTAAAATAGACACTTTCTTCATAATGTAATTGGTCATCCACGGTAGTTCAACTTGTCCACCATGGGTATGACCCGACAACATGAGAGGGCGGGTGGATAGTTTTGGTACCATATCCACAGTGTCAGGATTATGCGATAAAAGTACCCAAGGCTTGTCTTGCGGTAAGTCAGGCATATAACGCATATCGGTTTTACCTGCCCATAAATCTCCAACTCCAAGCAAGCGGAACTCATCAAATTCTACCATCTGACCTTCAATATCAATCACATCATTAATGATCAAAGCATGTCGAAGTAAGTTTTGAATCGGTGGGCCAGGATATTGCTCATCATGATTTCCATTCACTGAGTACACAGGGGCCACAATCTGTTTTAAAATAGCCAGTTCTTCAGCCAGCGTATTTTCTGGCTCATAGGTCCAGTCCCCTGCGACTACGACCAAATCAGGATTTTGCTGATTAATTTTCTCGACAATAATTTTAAGCTGGCGCTCATGTCCAGAAAATAGCCCAATATGTAAATCAGCAATTAAAACCAATTTGATGGGTTTTTGCATTTTTTGATCTGGATTTAACTGATATTCTAAGGTTTTAACCACCACATGATGCGGCTCTATAAAACGTGCATAAATTAATAAGCTACTGAGAAGAAAAATAAAAATAGCTTCGTGAATCGAATAATAACCACTCCAACCAGCAAATAAACTAAAGAAAAATAAAGGGAACAACAGATAGGACAAATAAAAGGCTAATAAATGTACAAAGGCTTTAAAAGGATGAATGGTTTCTGTACGTGTCTGGCTCAACCATGCTTGTCCAACACCCCAAAGAGCAAGTACGACAAAACTGATATAAAAATATATTATGACCGAATCTGTTTCCCACATAGTTATTCTCTACACTCATTGCTCTCAGCAAAACGATGAACTGACATCATTCATCTATTCTATTATTTATCTTTTCACAGCTGGCAACTATACTCAAACCAAATTTTGCACTTGTTTATAAAATATGGCGCGCTCAACTCATACAATATTCAAAATCAAAAACGCTCAGTTACGTGGTCTTCACGTCTACAAAACTGCGGTTTTGATGAGTTGCAGCCTTATTTTAGGTATTCCTGCCTGTTCGACCCTGCCCAAGCAACCTCCTCAGCCGATTGAATATGCCTTTGATACGCCAACAGAACAAAGCTCATTGGCAAAAATTGTTTTACCATTACGAGAACAATACCCCAATCTGACGGGTTATCATGTCTTGTATGATCCGTTGGAAGCATTGGCTGCACGTATCCATTTGATTAATAAAGCAGAAAAAACACTAGATTTACAATATTATATTTGGGACAACGATAAAATTGGCTCACTTGCGCTCTACTCTATTATTCAAGCCGCAGATCGTGGAGTCAAAGTCCGTTTATTGATGGATGATAATAATGCAAAAAAAATGGAAGGAATTTATTTAGCGCTCGATCAACATCAAAATATTGATGTCAAATTGTATAATCCTTATCGTTTTAGACATTATCGTGCCATGGATATGGTGCTGGATTTAAAGCGTATTAACCGCCGTATGCACAATAAAAGTTTTATTGCAGACAACCAAATTGCTTTAATTGGCGGCCGCAATATGAGTAACCAATATTACAATGTCAGCGACAATTATCAGTTTTCTGATGTAGATGTAATGTTGGTTGGCTCTGCTTCCGATGAAATTATTCATTCTTTTGATGACTATTGGAACGATGATTATGCTTTTCCAGTCAAACAAATTGTCAATGCTCGACATTATTCATTGCGTTTCCCAAATTTAAAACAACAGCTCGAACAACATGCTCAAACCATCACCGTCCAAAACTATCTTGATTTAGCCACGCGTTCACATGCCTTTGAAAACTGGCTCAATAAAAGCATTCAGTTTGATTGGGTAAAAGCCGAGGTGGTCAGCGACTCACCCAGTAAAATTAGAGCCAAAGCAAAAAAAGAGCAGCATTTGAATTTCCAGTTAATTCACCAATTACAAAAACCTGAACAGAGTGTCGATATTATTTCAGCTTATTTTGTGCCTGAGAAAAAAGGCGAAAAAATGCTCAGTGATTTGGCTCAAACCAATGTCCATGTTCGAGTATTAACCAATTCGTTTAAAGCCAATGATGTGTTTTTAGTCCATGCTTTTTATGGAAAATATCGAAAAGATTTGTTAAAAAATCAGGTTGAACTTTATGAGTTTTTGGCTGCACCTGAAACTGAAAATCTCAATATTAATACCGATGAAATTGCAGAAAAAGCCAAAGTAAGTTTAAAAGGATTAAGTCGCTCTAGCCTGCATGCCAAAATGATGGCGATTGATCAGAAACAGGTTTTTATTGGCTCTTTTAATTTTGATCCACGTTCTGCTTATTTGAACACTGAAATTGGTGTTCTATTGAATAGCCCCAGCTTAGCTCAATCTATCCATACCACCATGGATGAAAATTTATCTAAATATGCTTATAAACTGGTTCTAAATGCCAACAATAAAATTAATTGGAAAATTAAACAGCATGATGGCAACATCAAGACTTATTCCACAGAACCTAAAATGAAGTGGTGGCAGAAAGCAGGTATAAAAGTCATTTCATGGCTCCCTATCGAAGGCTTTATGTAAAGCCTTAAGAGCCAACATAACGATTTTCATTGGCTATTTTTTCAGGATGAGGCATCAGAACTTTTTGCTGTAAACGTGCTAACCCTTCTATCATCTGGGCTTGAACTTCTTGTGTTAAGGTCTCGACTGTATGTCCCTGTACAGCAATCGGTTGCAATGCGATTAAATGGGCTGTCACTTTTGGCATTTCGAGTACATTTTTGACATGATCAATAAAACGAATATCATCGATAAATGGTGCGATATTATCCAACTCACCCGCTTGATTCACATAACAAATCAGACAAATTTGAACGGGACGATTGGCTTCAATGGCTGCACCTAAAATGCGGCCATAAATTTTTTTGATTTTAGAACCATCCGATGTCGTCGCTTCTGGAAAAAATAAAACTGGAATATCGTGTTTTAAAAATGAGGTGATTTGTTCACGAATTCTGACTGAATCTCCAGAACCCCGTTTAATAAAGAGTGTTCCACCACCTTTTGCAAGCTTGCCCAATAACGGCCATTTTTCAATTTCTGCTTTGGCCAAAAAGAATACTCTTGCACCTGAACCTAAAACGGCGATATCCAACCAAGAAACATGATTGCTGACCCAAAGTGCTGGTTCTTGAGGGATTTCTCCATGAATTTCAACTTCAATATTAAAGACCTTACTTAACTGTCGGCAGAAATATTGTACATAACGCGTATTGTTAGGATGATTCGGTTCTTTATATAATCCGTGACGATAGACCAAATAAAATCCCTGTGAAATCACCCCCATGGTTGCCAATACTTTTTTACTGTAGAGAAAAAATTTAGACACACTATTTAACGAGATATGTTCAGTTATAGAAGATTGAGTCATAAATTGATCACTAAGTCCAGATGTAGCATTACACGGTTATTTTCTGTCATTCTATACTGTCCCACTTGATCTTGCATTGATCTTAAAAATCGAAATTAATTTTTTATTTAATACCTTTATCTCTAAAGTTTTGCAATCTTGAAGGTTAATTTTAAAATACACAGGGTTAAAAAAGCAGATTCAAACAGCAAACGATAAAAATAAGGAATTTTCTTAGAAAACTGAATGATATAATCTTATTCTAAAATCAATACATTGATAGCAATCATACTTAAGTTATTGCTATTTTTTACTTTCACCACTTCTTTTCTACTAGAATAAAGTTTTAATCGTCGAGATGGTCATTAGTGGAATATTCTGAGCAACGTCAAGGTAAAGAACGGGCAATATTGGTCAGTGTATCTGTACAGCTTTTAGATGACCTTGATGCTGAGGAATTTCGTTTATTGGCTCAATCTGCTGGCGCTGAAATTTTGGAACATATTACCGCTCAACGCATTAAACCAGACCCTAAATTGTTTATCGGTTCGGGCAAAGCAGAAGAAATTGCTGAATTAGCCAAAATGATTGAAGCCGATTTGGTCATTTTTGATCATGCCTTAAGCCCATCTCAAGAACGTAATTTAGAACGAGTCATGCAATGTCGAGTGATTGATCGTACTCGTCTCATTTTAGATATTTTTGCACAACGTGCGCGTACACATGAAGGCAAACTTCAAGTCGAATTGGCACAATTAGATTATTTATCTTCACGACTGGTCGGTGGTGGCATTCATTTAGACAGCCAAAAAGGCGGAATTGGATTACGCGGACCAGGTGAAACACAATTAGAAACAGATCGTCGCCTACTTCGTTTACGTATTGGACAGCTCAAAGACAAACTAGAAAAAGTACGTCAAACGCGGATTCAAGGACGTGCAGCGCGTCAAAAAGCCGCTATTCCGACGGTCTCTTTAGTCGGTTATACCAATGCGGGTAAATCTACTTTATTTAATATTTTGGCTCATTCTGAGGTATACGCCGCTGATCAACTCTTTGCCACACTCGACCCCACGCTACGTCGTTTAAATTGGGATGGAATTGGGGCTTTAGTGCTTGCCGATACGGTGGGTTTTGTCCGTAATCTTGCACATGCCTTGGTTGAATCTTTTAAAGCCACTCTAGAAGAAACATTAGAAGCCACTTTATTGCTCCATGTTATTGATTCAAGCAGTCCAGATATGTTGGAACAGATTGAAGCGGTGGAAAAGGTTTTAAAAGAAATTGGCGTCAATGTGCCCGTCTTACGTGTCTATAACAAAATCGATTTGAGCAATGAAGATGCTAAAATTGTTTATGCCAAACCACATTTACCCGATCGTGTCTATGTGTCAGCACATTCCCAACAAGGTTTAGGACTATTACGTCAAGCGGTACAAGAATGCTTGATGGGACAGTTACAAAGTTTTGAATTGGTACTAAAACCAGAATATGGAAAATTGCGCACTCAATTATATGCACTCAATGTCATTCAAACTGAAAATCATGATGAAGCGGGTAATTTGCATTTACACATTATAATTGCTCCGCAAAAGCTTGAGCAGTTGATCAAACAGTCACATTTACCGATTGATGAAATTTTAGGTTCCAAAGCGCTTCAATTTAAAAAACCTCTTGAAGAATTTGAAATCAAAAAGTAAATCAGTTAAAACATGATAAGTATCATTTAAAATTTGAAGCACATGAACTGGATAAAAAGAATCGACTGGACTGCATGGATTGGCACTCTTGTTTTGATCATCTGTTTTCGCGAGGGAGCAGTTTGGTTAATGACACAATTAAAGCATCCTGAATTGGGCAATTTAGTCGGTTTAATTGCGCTATTAATCACCTTATTTATCTGGCGGAACGTACATAAATTACCCGCACGTCTAATTGATACCAACAATAAAATCATGAAAGAAAGTGCATTTGCTTTTTTACCAGTGAGTGCAGGTTCACTGATTATGTTGGTTCACATGGGCAAAGAAATTCCAGCTTTTCTTGCAGTAATGTGTATTAGCACACTTATTCCATTATGGATTTACGCAAAAATGGCCAAGCGCTGGTTATAGGAGAAAGTTAATGTTAGCAGTGCTTTACGCTTTTATATTGACTCTTGCAGCCTATCTAATGGCCAAACCCATGAATAAAAAACTACCACAAATTCCAGTAATTGTATTTGGGATGTTTTTTATTATTGGCTTACTTTTTATATTTGGTTTGCCTTATGAATCTTATCTTATCCAAATCAATCCTTTATTTAACCATTTATTAGGCTATGTCACTGTTGCCTTGGCAATTCCACTTGCAGCAATGCGTTATGACGATCTACCACTCAAAGCGATCGTTGGAATTTTAGTTTTTGCCAGTATCAGCGCTGTTGCTTTACCGATGGGATTGGCTTATTTACTCCATCTATCCGATGCCAGTATTATGGCTTTTGCTACACGTGCAGTAACTACACCGATTGCGATTAATATCGCAACTTTATTACATGCACCTTTAACGCTCGTTATTTTGATTGTCATTTTATCGGGCGTGATTGGTGCAGCATTTTCTCCATTTATTCTACGTCACATTCATGATGAACGCGCCTCTGGACTTGCACTCGGTCTAGCTGCACATGCCATTGGCACAGCTCAAGCATGGCAACGTGGCAGTGTAGCAGGACGTTATGCAGCATTTGGAATGGCAGTAAATGCAGTATTTACGGCAATATGGCTGCCAACCTTCATACTTTATTTGCAAAAAATGTGACTGAAAGAATATAAATAAAGGATTGTCTCGTATAAATAATAGCCTTAAGATACAAGATGCTTCATAAAGTTATTCGAAAAGGAATCGATTAATGGGAAAAGTTAAATTTTTAACAGTATTGCTTTTTTCTACGTTAAGTAGCATTGCTTTTGCTGAAGATATTACAGGGACTTGGAAAAATATTGATGACAAGACGGGTTCGTCTAAAGCTATCCTTGAAATTCGCCAAGAAGCAGATCAATCTTACACAGCGAAGATCATTAAAGTAACGCCTCGCCCAGGATATACCCCTAAAGAAATTTGTATTAAATGTCCCGCTCCATATACCAATAAACCTATTTTAGGCATGGATGTGCTAAAAGGTTTAAAGCATGCTGAAGGATCTAACTATAATAAAGGTAAAATTATTGATCCTCTCACAGGTAATATTTACAGTATGAAAGCTAAATTGAGTAACAACGGAAAGCGTCTTACGCTCCGAGGTTACGTCGGTGTTTCTGCACTTGGACGCAGTCAAACATGGATTCGAAACGACTAATTCTTTTCTGATTCTCTAATCATCTGATGGATTTGATAGCAACGTCTGATATGGCAAAGTATCAGACGTTTTTATTTCGTTCAATTTTACTTTATTAAATGTTTAAGTTTTTCACAGTAGAAGATCCCTATTATTCTTGGCAGAATTGATAAAAATAAACTATTAAAACAGGCTGATTTTTAATTATTTTACTTGACTATTTCACATAGAATAATACTATCGTAACAGCAATAACCAAATGGCTGTTTACACATCAAAGGAATTGATATGAAAAAGAATAAAGGGCTTGTGTTCTTCGCGAGTATTTTTTTTAGCGTAAATCTATGGGCACAAGATATATCTGGAACTTGGCAACAAATTGATGATAAAACAGGCTCACCTAAAGCAATTATTGAAATTCGCAAAGAAGCCAATAATACCTTTACAGGAAAAATTACTAAAGTTACACCTCGTGTAGGCTATACCCCACGTGAAATATGTAATAAATGTCCAGCGCCTTACACCAATCAACCCATTTTAGGGATGGAAATATTGAAAGGTTTGAAACATGTAGAAGGCACCAAAAACTATGAAAAAGGGCGTATTATTGATCCATTATCGGGTAAAATTTATGATGCAAAAATGAAACTTAATGCATCAGACAAACGTTTAACCATGAGAGCCTACGTGGGTGTTTCAGCCTTAGGTCGTAGCCAAACTTGGATTCGTTTGGATTAAAACCGAGTCAAACCCATATAAAAAATCACACTGCATTTTTTATATGGGTTTTATAGATATTTAAAGTGGTTGAGGATTTTCTACTCTAAAAATCTCTTGATCTTCTAAACGATAAGCCACCAAATGATTACCCCAAACACAACCCCCATCAACATTCTGAATCTGCGAGTTAATGGTTTCAGCCTGCAATGCAGCCCAGTGTCCAAAAAATAATTGATGCGTTTTCGTAGCCTTTGACTCAAACTCAAACCAGGGTTTGAAACCTTTTGGCATAGGATCATCCAGTGCATCTTTAAAACTAAATTCGAGTCGCCCTGTCATGTCAGTTAAACGCATACGGGTCAAATAGTTGGTAATACAACGTAATCGAGCATTACCTTCTAAATCATCTAACCACAAGGTTGGCTCTTTACCATACATATCGGCCAAGAAAGCATCCACTACAGCAAAGTCATCGTGTCCGATCACCGCTTCAATCTCTTTTGCCAAAGCAGCTGTTTGCTCTGCAGACCAAATACAAGGAATACCTGCATGCGTCAGAATGGTCTGTTGATTGGGGAAAAGACACAAGGGCTGTTTACGTAACCAATCAATTAATTCATCACTATCAATCGCATCAATCACATCACGAGTATTGTCTTTTTCCTTCAGCTCTTTTAAACCTCGGGCACAGGCTAAAAGTGTCAGATCATGATTCCCCAATACAGTTGCAGCAGCATTCCTTTCAACCAGTTTTTTAATAAAACGTAGCGCACCAACAGAATTCTCACCACGTGCAACCAAATCACCTGCAAACCAAATAAAATCTTGTTCAGGGTCAAATTGAATGCGTTTCAAAAGTGCTTTCAAAGCTTCAAAACAGCCTTGTACATCACCAATCACGTAGTTATAGCGAATATTGGAACGCGTCACTTTAAGCCACCATTTGATCAGACAATGCAACAAATTGAGCCATGGTTAATGTTTCAGGACGTGCCATTGGATCAATCCCCGTCTTTTCGAATCCATCCTCTGCTAACATTCCTTTCAAACTATTACGCAAGGTTTTACGACGCTGAGTAAAAACATGTGAAACCAAACGCGCCAAAGCTTTTTCATTTTTGGCCACAATCGGTTTGATCGCATAGGGCTCTAATCGAAATACAGCTGAAGTTACCTTAGGGGGCGGATTAAAAGAACCCGGTGGAACTTCAAATAAAAATGTCGGTTTGCAGTAATATTGAATCATGACTGACAAACGCCCATATTCTTTGGTATTTGGGGAAGCTGTAATACGATCAACCACTTCTTTTTGCAACATAAAGTGCATATCTTTAACTTTGTCGCCAAATTCTAAAAGATGAAAAAGTAATGGTGTTGAAATGTTATAAGGCAAATTACCGACTACACGTAATGGTCGATCTTCTTTAAATAATTCAGAATAATCATACTTCAAAGCATCTGCTTCAATAATCGTCAGTCGTTCAGGATGAGGAACACGACCGGGTAACCCAGCTGCCAAATCTCGATCTAGCTCAATCACAGTTAAAGCATCACACTCCCCAATAAGTGGTGAGGTTAAGGCTGCTAAACCGGGTCCAATTTCGAGAATATTTTCCCCAGGACGTGGATTGACCGAACGTACAATTTTAGCAATCACACGTTGGTCATGTAAAAAGTTTTGACCAAATCGTTTACGAGCCTGATGCCCTTCTTGTTTTGGGTTTAAGGCATTAATTTGATACATAAAAACATTTCCAACGTGACGTAATCATTTAAAACCTTCACTAAAAATTAGTGACTGGCTAAATCTAGGGCTAAATCGACAGCAACATGTAAGCTTGAACTTTTTGCCAGTCCAGTACCTGCTAGTGAAAGCGCTGTACCATGATCAACTGAAGTTCGAATAAGAGGTAAGCCTAAAGTAATATTAATGGCTTCACCAAAGCCTTGTGATTTTAACACAGGTAAGCCCTGATCGTGATACATTGCCAGAACCGCATCGGCATCTTTTAAATTTTCTGGGGTAAATAAGGTATCGGCAGGCAGACTCAGACTCATGTTCACACCTTGAGCACGATAACTTTCCAGCACAGGATTAATTATCTCAATTTCTTCCATACCTAAATAGCCTCCCTCACCTGCGTGTGGATTTAAACCACAAACAAGAATATGTGGATGCTCTATCTTAAATTTGGTTTTTAAATCATGAATTAGAATATCGATCACTTGATGTAGACGTTGTTTGGTAATTGCCTGAGGAACATCTCTTAAGGCCAAATGTGTCGTTGCCAAAGCCACACGTAAGTTTTTGGTGGCCAGCATCATGACGACCCGTTTAACATCTGCAAACTCTTGGTAATACTCCGTATGTCCACTGAAGTGGATACCCGCATCATTAATCACTGATTTTTGTACAGGGGCAGTCGCCACACCCACACTTTTACCTAACATGGCATATTCGGCAGAACGACGTAGTTGTTCCAATACATAAGCTGAATTCTGCGTATCCAATTCACCCAGTACAACTGCTGCTTTTAAAGGAACATGTTCTACATAAAGTTGACCAGATGCAGCAGCGTCACACTGTCCTTGATATTCAATTAATTTTACTTTTTGATTTAAAATATCAGCACGTTGCTTTAATAAGTTGATATCAGCCAATACCACAATTGGACGCTCATCATGACGCTCTGCCAAAGTTAGACAAATATCCGGACCTATACCCGCAGGTTCGCCGCTGGTGACATATAAAGGAAGCATGCTTTATCCAAGTGAACTCAGTGTAGGTTGATTATACTCTGATTCATAAATATAAGGATTCAAGGTCGGATCAAACAAAACAATTAGCATAATCTGATATGAAAGCTCACACTGAAATATTTAAAATAAAATCAATTTATGCTTCGCGAAACATTCGATATTTAAAATATTCTTCAGACTCTACATTAATTTTTTTATTTCAAAATATCCTTATATCGAGTAGCTAAAATACTTCGTAAAAAAAGGCCTACAACAGTTTTGATCTTATTTTGAAATCACTTCACCGACTGTCGCTTTTATTTATCAGAATCCTTTCATTTTGCATCTTGTTCTTTTAAAATACAGCGCTTGAAATTCTATATTTTCATTGTGGTTCTACTGACTTTCAGGTAGAATTCCGTCTCCTTTTGTTTGGACAGATTCCATAGTCCAAACCAACTATAATAGGTAGTGGTTTAATGAAAACTCTCAGCGCTAAGCCTGCTGAAGTTCAACATGACTGGTATGTTGTTGATGCTTCTGGCAAAACTTTAGGTCGCCTTGCGACTGAAATCGCTCGTCGTTTACGCGGTAAGCATAAAACTTCTTATACTCCGCACGTTGATACTGGTGATTACATCGTTGTTATCAATGCTGAAGAAATTACTGTAACAGGTAAAAAAGCTCAGGATAAGAAATACTATCGCCATACTGGTTTCCCTGGTGGTATCCGTGAGACTAACTTTGAAAAGTTAATCGCTCACAAACCTGAATCAGTTTTAGAAAAAGCTGTAAAAGGTATGTTACCAAAAGGTCCTCTTGGTTATGCAATGATCAAAAAAATGAAAGTGTACGCTGGTTCTGAGCACCCTCATACTGCTCAACAGCCACAAGTTTTGGACATCTAAGGGATAACAGCACATGGCTACTAATTATGGTACAGGTCGCCGTAAGACCGCAACTGCACGTGTTTTCTTGTCAGCTGGTACAGGCAAACTCGTAATCAACAACCGTACTCTTGAACAATATTTTGGTCGTGAAACTGCTCGTATGGTAGTTCGTCAACCTTTAGAGCTTCTTGAAGTTACTGAAAAGTTTGACCTTTACATCACTGTTGCTGGTGGTGGTATTGGTGGTCAAGCTGGCGCTATCCGTCACGGTATTACTCGTGCTTTGATCGCTTCTGACGAAACTTTAAAACCTGCTCTTCGTCAAGCTGGTTTCGTTACTCGTGATGCTCGTGAAGTTGAACGTAAGAAACTTGGTTTACGTAAAGCGCGTAAACGTCCTCAGTTCTCTAAACGTTAATTCGTTTACCGAATCGGACAAAAAGCCTTGGTATATCCAAGGCTTTTTTATGTTTTGAATATTGATCTGAAATACAACCAAAATTTAGACAACACTCAGATAAAACCCAATTATCACACAGCAAAATTCCACCATCTTACTCGGCTATATTCAAAAAATATTGATGGACTTAACTGAATCAATACCAATCCATGCCGAAGAAGCCTATTTCTCTTGTCAGTTATCGTGATTTTCAGAGTGAATTTTAGTATCCTAGTCTATTGATTTTAATTTGCTTGGGATTATGTCCATCGAAACCGCTCCGCTTCAAGGAATTACACTTTATAGCCATGCTGATGACTTTCGCTCACACTGGATTCGTTATGTTCTTGCGGAAAAGCAAATTAAATATCACCTTATTATTGTGGATGAAGATGATGAAGATCTCGCCAGTTTAAATCCCTATAATCATGTTCCGATGCTCATAGAAAATGAACTTAAATTATTCAATAGTAGTATTATTTCTGAATATTTAGATGATCGTTATCGACAAAATAAGCTATATGCTGATGCACCCATGTCGCGCTCGGAACAACGTCAATATATTTGGCGATTTGAACAAGATTGGCTCAAATTAGCAGATATCATGCTGCGCCATCCTGATAGCTTGACTCAAAAAGAAAAATTAGATGCGCAAAAGCAATTACGAGATATTTTGATTTCACTTACGCCTTTGTTTCAACATTTTCCATATTTTATGTCGGAAAATTTTACAATTTTAGATTGTATGTTAGCGCCTATTTTCTTACGCTTAAATGCAATGGGCGTTGAACTTCCTAAACAGCATTGCCGTCCTATTTTATTATATTGCCAACGCATATTTGCTCGTCCTGCTTTTATAAAATCGATGACCATGCAGGAAAAAAATAAATATCGCGAAATTTTAGTTAATCAATAGAGTATATTTCAATGTCTGAACAGGAATTAAATCTCACTCCGACCCGTCCGTATTTAGCGCGTGCAATCTATGAATGGATTTGTGACAACAACCTCACCCCTCATTTGCTTGTAGATGCGACTCAACCGAATAGCCTGCTTCCTGAACAATATATTCAAGATGGTCAGATTGTTTTAAATATAGCGCCACATGCAGTACACCAATTTAATATGAGCAATGAAACAATCACTTTCTCAGCACGATTTGGTGGTGTTTCACGCGACATCTATGTTCCTTTTAATGCGGTTATTGGGATTTATGCACGTGAAAATGGCCAAGGCTTATTTTTTGATCCAAATGAGTATAGTGATATTCAAACATCAGAAAATCCATTAGAACCGTCAGTGACTTCTGAAGACACCAAACAAGCGAAGAAAAAACCGAGCTTACGATTATTAGATTAAAATAAAAAAAGGAGTAAATGATTCATGGCTTTTGACTTAGTACAATATTTCGCCGAGCAAATTAACAATCAAAAACCACAGCTTTTAACGCAATATGCCAAACAAGAAAAGAAAGAATATTTATCAGAAATTAATGCTTTAGTGTTAGGTAAATTAATTACACTTTGGCGCTCTGATGAAAAAAAAATGTATCAAGAAATTTGCTCACCTGATGATCTTTTTTCTCAAGAAGTGGCGCGCCACCTTATTACTTTTGAAAAGAATCAATCTGGTTTAGCCAAACAAGATTTAGAAGATACTGTCGCAGAAGTGCTAAAATTACAATTAGTGGAACTTAAACAGTTGAACGATATTGGAAACTTGCAAATTTCAGGGCTGCGAGAATTACTTCTTGGGCAAATCGAGCACCTTTCAGGTCAAGCATCTGATTGGGTTTGGTCAACAAATGATTTAGTAGAATTAAAAGGTTCTAAACCTATTGTTCAAGAAGAAATATCATTAGATACAACCATGAAGGAATTTAATCAAATGGTCAGTCAGCAACATACACCAACAAATGAAGATATACTTAGCTATTCAGAATCAACAATTAACGCAGTTCCAACTTGGTCAAAAATTTTAGAACCTTTGGTTGCTGTAGTCGTACTCTGCATTTTATATTCGGCAGTAACTCAAATCTTTGTTTAATCCTTAAAATACAACTTAAGCACTGACTATTTAATGCTCTCTCTTAATACTGTTACATACCATTAACTTATGTAACAGTATTTTAAATTATGTAGCTTTATGATTTTTTTTGCAATATTTACATTTACTTACATTTAATTAGATTACCCAATAAATATCTTATTGTGACTAAAAATAGAATAGAAACTCAATATAAGCACATAAAAGTGTAAACTCCATCACAACCTTAATGACCAAAAATATCATTACTCATAATTTCAATCTGGGCAAGATTTGACCAAAAAATAAATTCCGTTGATAAATTTTTTACACTTCTATAATCAAATTAGCTTGTTAACCAATCATTTAAGCAGGCAAAAAACGTATAACAATCATAGAGAGAAAATAATTATGGCTAAAGTATCACTTGATTCATTAACAAGTATCGACGGTTTCCACGCAGCTGCATTAGTTGATGGCGAAAGTGGATTAGCACTTGCAACACAAGGGGGCGGTGATATTGACCTAGAATTAGCTGCTGCAGGCAATACAGAAGTGGTACGTTCAAAACGACGTGTGGCAAAAGCTTTAAACCTAAATGATAGCATCGAAGATATTTTAATTACACTGGGTAAGCAATATCACTTGATTCGCCCACTTGAGAAAAATGAAAATGTTTTTCTTTATTTAGTGCTTGATCGCAATAAAGCCAATTTAGCGATGGCGCGCCATGAATTAAAAGGCTATGAGAAAGGTCTAGACTTTTCTTAAGCCCTATTAAAGCCTTTTATATTTGAATATAAAGGGCTTTAATTTATTAAATGTCCTTATAAACCCAATAATCAACTAGGGATGATATGAATAAAAAAAGCTTCAATATTGCAATCGTCGGATTAAGTATCCATCATTCTGAAGAATTAAAACTCCAGTTACGACACCTAATTTCACACGATTATATGATCAAATGGATGACCGCTTCAGATCAAAATATTGACTGTCTTTTTATTCATGAGCATTTTTATGAAACTGAAGGTATCCAACGCCTAATTAGAAAAAATCACTTTCCATGGCTAAAAGTCTCTAAATCCTTAAAAAGCCAATTTCAAATTGAAAATGACACATTATTTTTACCCATAACTGAACAATCAGTATTATATGATTGGATTAAGCATCATTTAATGAATCGTACTCAAGAAAATTATCGATTAGAAGAACCATCAAGCACACCTCTAGCATTATTAAATAAGAAGTTTTTTCTGAATTTGAATGACATAGAAAATCACTCAAAATTGCATTTACAAGATGAAATGGGAACCTTAGCTGTTATACAGCCCATTCAAAATATTGCTTGGATCAATCCAGAAAGAGCAACGAATAGCACAAACCAAAGTTTTCAATATGATCTAGCCAATATATCTGATCTTACAAAAGTCTCGCGTAAATCTCATTTTATACTTCAGGATTGGCTCTGGAATTTATTCTGGAATTCACCGGAAGTACTTTACAATTTAACTCCTGATGATGGTCATTACAAAATTTATTCATGGCCTAAACCGACAGATCAATTTAATAGAAAAGTTATTTTTCAGTTATCCGCTTGCTTTATACAAGGTGGTAAAATTTCTAAAATAGCAGAGCAATTACAACTTCCTCAAAATACAGTACGCCACTTTGTCGCAACCAATATCGCAACCAATAATATTGAAAAAATAAATGTTTGGGACAAACATTACAGCCCACCCTCACAAGAAATTCGATCAGAAGAAAAAATGCGATCAAAAGTTTTTTGGGTAAATTACGTCAAAAATTTGGATTTTAAGGGGATATTGGATGATTCTACAACAACATAAAATCGTTTTTGCAGGCTCTATGGGAGCTGGTAAAACAGAAGCTATTCGTTCACTCTCAGATATACCTGTCTTACTTACTGAAGCCTTTAATACCGACCAACAAAGCCATAATAAAATGGAAACAACAATCGGTATAGATTATGGCGAAGTCATGCTTGAAGATGGGATTAAAATTGGCTTATACGGCACTCCAGGACAAAGTCGTTTTGACTTTATTTGGTCGGTTATCTGCAAAGGTGCCATTGGCGCAATTATTTTAATTGATCATACCGTTGCCAATCCACTCGCCGAACTTGAAACTTATATTGAAACCTTTCAGAACTATACAGATAATATTGCAATTGGTATTACGCATACTGATGTAGAAAATACAAATTCAACTTTAATTTATAAGGATTGGCTGATTAGCCAAGATTTATATTCCCCACTTTTTTTTATTGATGCACGAAAAAAAGAAGACTCTCTCCTTTTGCTTGAAGCCTTAATCACATCTATAGAAGTTAATCATCAAATAACCACTTAAAGGAGCCAACATGTTTGCACTTCAAAATAATAGAGAGGCATCAGCAGAATTAATAGAATTTTCAAAATCAAAAATTCAAGAAGTTATAAATAACGTGACAGGCATAAATTTTATTATGCTCTGCTCAACTGATGGCTTTGAACTTGCGACGATTCATAAAAAAGATCATTATAACAATGGAAAATTAGCGGCTGTAAGCTGTTCAATCCTCGCTATGGTCTCTGCTTTTATGCAAGAAATTCACTTGACTGGATGCCAGTCCATTACTTTAGATGCAGAAAATGGTAAAGCAATATTAACGTCTATCCCGTCTAAAAGTCACCCTATGATTATTATTGCTTTAGCTGAGAAAAATGTACTTTTAGGACAATTACTTTACATGTTAAAACATGCAAGTAACTCAATACAAAAAGAATCGATGTAACACTCACTATGTTTCTTACAAAGTATTTGAGAGTAGTTTGATTCAAATCTTAGGCTACAGTGAGAATTTTGATTTTTGAAATCATTAAGAGTTTACTTTTCACTTTTTAAATTATGTATAGAAAAACCCCCCTCAGTCTTAAGACTGAGGGGGGGTTAGAATAATGAGCTGGCGATGACTTACTCTCACATGGGTAACCCCACACTACCATCAGCGCGAAGAGGTTTCACTTCTGAGTTCGGGAAGGGATCAGGTGGTTCACTCTTGCTATTGTCGCCAGCACAACTGTTTATGGACTTGTTCGGGTCTTATTTACGGGATTTATTTCGTAAGCCTTACTTTGTACCAAAAGAGTTATTAACAGACATTAAATTTGAGTTGAGATTTTAGTTTGTAGCGTTAACTAAATCAAGGGTATATTGCTTGGTTTTGAATCACTTAGATGATGCAATACAACTGTTTGGGTGTTGTATAGTCAAGCCTCACGAGCAATTAGTATTGGTCAGCTTCACATATCACTATGCTTCCACATCCAACCTATCAACGTCGTAGTCTTCAACGGCTCTTTAGGTGACATAAAGTCACAGGGAAATCTAATCTTGAGGTAGGCTTCCCGCTTAGATGCTTTCAGCGGTTATCCCTTCCGAACATAGCTACCCGGCGATGCAACTGGCGTTACAACCGGTACACCAGAGGTTCGTCCACTCTGGTCCTCTCGTACTAGGAGCAGATCCTCTCAAATTTCCAACGCCCACGGTAGATAGGGACCGAACTGTCTCACGACGTTCTAAACCCAGCTCGCGTACCTCTTTAAATGGCGAACAGCCATACCCTTGGGACCTGCTTCAGCCCCAGGATGAGATGAGCCGACATCGAGGTGCCAAACACCGCCGTCGATATGAACTCTTGGGCGGTATCAGCCTGTTATCCCCAGAGTACCTTTTATCCGTTGAGCGATGGCCCTTCCATACAGAACCACCGGATCACTAAGACCTACTTTCGTACCTGCTCGACTTGTGGGTCTCGCAGTTAAGCGCGCTTTTGCCTTTATACTCTACGCGTGATTTCCGACCACGCTGAGCGCACCTTCGTACTCCTCCGTTACTCTTTAGGAGGAGACCGCCCCAGTCAAACTACCCACCAGACATGGTCCTCGCTCCAGATTATGGAGCAGAGTTAGAACCTCAATATTACCAGGGTGGTATTTCAAGATTGGCTCCACCGAAACTAGCGTCTCGGTTTCAAAGCCTCCCACCTATCCTACACAAGTAAGATCAAAGTTCAATGTCAAGCTGCAGTAAAGGTTCACGGGGTCTTTCCGTCTAGCCGCGGGTACACCGCATCTTCACGGCGAATTCGATTTCACTGAGTCTCTGCTGGAGACAGCGCCCCCATCATTATGCCATTCGTGCAGGTCGGAACTTACCCGACAAGGAATTTCGCTACCTTAGGACCGTTATAGTTACGGCCGCCGTTTACTGGGGCTTCGATCAAGAGCTTCGCTTACGCTAACCCCATCAATTAACCTTCCAGCACCGGGCAGGCATCACACCCTATACGTCCACTTTCGTGTTTGCAGAGTGCTATGTTTTTAATAAACAGTTGCAGGGGCCTGGTTTCTGTGGCTGTCAACCGCTCAGGGAGTAAATCCCATCACCGTCGACAGCGTACCTTCTCCCGAAGTTACGGTACCATTTTGCCTAGTTCCTTCAGCAGAGTTCTCTCAAGCGCTTTGGTCTACTCGACCTGACCACCTGTGTCGGTTTCGGGTACGATTCCTGTGTAACTGAAGCTTAGAGACTTTTCCTGGAAGCATGGTATCAGCCACTTCACTGTACAAGTACAGCTTGCTATCAGTTCTCAGCATAGAGCACCCCGGATTTGCCTAAGATGCATGCCTACAACCTTTCACCTGGACAACCAACGCCAGGCTGACTTAACCTTCTCCGTCCTCTCATCGCATTACACAGAAGTATTGGAATATTAACCAATTTCCCATCGACTACGCCTCTCGGCCTCGCCTTAGGGGTCGACTCACCCAGCCCCGATTAACGTTGGACTGGAACCCTTGGTCTTTCAGCGTGCGAGTTTTTCACTCGCATTGTCGTTACTCACGTCAGCATTCGCACTTCTGATACCTCCAGCAGACTTCTCAATCCACCTTCATCGGCTTACAGAACGCTCCCCTACCACTTGCAATAAATTGCAAATCCGCAGCTTCGGCATATAGTTTTAGCCCCGTTACATCTTCCGCGCAGGCCGACTCGACTAGTGAGCTATTACGCTTTCTTTAAAGGGTGGCTGCTTCTAAGCCAACCTCCTAGCTGTCTATGCCTTCCCACATCGTTTCCCACTTAACTATAATTTTGGGGCCTTAGCTGGCGGTCTGGATTGTTTTCCTCTTGACTACGGACGTTAGCACCCGCAGTCTGTCTCCCGGATAGTACTCATTGGTATTCGGAGTTTGCATCGGTTTGGTAAGTCGGGATGACCCCCTAGCCGAAACAGTGCTCTACCCCCAATGGTATTCGTCCGAGGCGCTACCTAAATAGCTTTCGGGGAGAACCAGCTATCACCGAGTTTGATTAGCCTTTCACCCCTATCCACAAGTCATCCCCCGGCTTTTCAACGACGGTGGGTTCGGTCCTCCAGTTAGTGTTACCCAACCTTCAACCTGCTCATGGATAGATCACCCGGTTTCGGGTCTACACCCAGCAACTAAACGCCCTATTAAGACTCGATTTCTCTACGGCTCCCCTATGCGGTTAACCTTGCTACTGAATGTAAGTCGCTGACCCATTATACAAAAGGTACGCAGTCACCGAACAAGTCGGCTCCCACTGCTTGTATGCATGCGGTTTCAGGATCTATTTCACTCCCCTCACAGGGGTTCTTTTCGCCTTTCCCTCACGGTACTGGTTCACTATCGGTCAGTCAGGAGTATTTAGCCTTGGAGGATGGTCCCCCCATATTCAGACAAGGTTTCACGTGCCCCGCCCTACTCGTCATCATTATCTAAGCCCTTTCGTGTACAGGACTATCACCCACTACGGTTGCACTTCCCAGAGCATTCCACTAAAACTTAGATAACTTAATGGGCTGATCCCCGTTCGCTCGCCGCTACTAAGGGAATCTCAATTGATTTCTTTTCCTAAGGGTACTGAGATGTTTCACTTCCCCTCGTTCGCCTTGCATGACTATGTATTCATCATGCAATACCTACCTTATGGTAAGTGGGTTTCCCCATTCAGAAATCTCCGGATCACAGGATATTTGCCGCCTCCCCGGAGCTTATCGCAGGCTATTACGTCTTTCATCGCCTCTGACTGCCAAGGCATCCACCACATGCACTTAATTACTTGACTATACAACCCCAAACAGTCGTTAACACCCTACAAGTGATGTAACAACAGAGTCAGCCTTACGACCTTCTCATACAGTTTGTGGTCTGTAGATTTAACTACAGTACAGCTTCAATCTAAATTCATCTACCAAAACGCTTGATTCAGTTAATTTCGCTAGTTCTCAGTTCTTCTTCGTCATTGAAATGAAATACTTGCGTATTACAGTCAATGCTGAATTAGTTCTGAGTTCAAACAATTATTTCAACTCAAATTCTCAATCTGTTAATGATTAACTACGTCTTCGTCAGACCGTAGGTAACTGTGATAAATCACAGAACTTAATAAATTAAAAAATCATTTAATCATGATCTTATTTATTAAATTCTATAATCTAACTTCTTAGCTTATATATTGAAGAACAATATATGGTGGAGACTAACGGAGTCGAACCGTTGACCTCCTGCGTGCAAAGCAGGCGCTCTACCAACTAAGCTAAGTCCCCAGCTTATCACTTATTAGCTTTATGTATCTCTCGTTTGTAACTCAACTCCAAGACTCTCATCTCTTCATTATTTCAGTTAGTAGACTTGGTGGGTCTGACAAGACTTGAACTTGTGACCCCACGCTTATCAAGCGTGTGCTCTAACCAACTGAGCTACAGACCCATCGATACATCATGAAGAACAACTTGTTGTGGATTCTTACCAATCGTCAATCTTTCGTTAAGGAGGTGATCCAGCCGCAGGTTCCCCTACGGCTACCTTGTTACGACTTCACCCCAGTCATCGGCCACACCGTGGTAAGCGTCCTCCTTGCGGTTAGACTACCTACTTCTGGTGCAACAAACTCCCATGGTGTGACGGGCGGTGTGTACAAGGCCCGGGAACGTATTCACCGCGGCATTCTGATCCGCGATTACTAGCGATTCCGACTTCATGGAGTCGAGTTGCAGACTCCAATCCGGACTACGATCGGCTTTTTGAGATTAGCATCCTATCGCTAGGTAGCAACCCTTTGTACCGACCATTGTAGCACGTGTGTAGCCCTGGTCGTAAGGGCCATGATGACTTGACGTCGTCCCCGCCTTCCTCCAGTTTGTCACTGGCAGTATCCTTAAAGTTCCCGGCTTAACCCGCTGGCAAATAAGGAAAAGGGTTGCGCTCGTTGCGGGACTTAACCCAACATCTCACGACACGAGCTGACGACAGCCATGCAGCACCTGTATGTAAGCTCCCGAAGGCACCAATCCATCTCTGGAAAGTTCTTACTATGTCAAGACCAGGTAAGGTTCTTCGCGTTGCATCGAATTAAACCACATGCTCCACCGCTTGTGCGGGCCCCCGTCAATTCATTTGAGTTTTAGTCTTGCGACCGTACTCCCCAGGCGGTCTACTTATCGCGTTAGCTGCGCCACTAAAGTCTCAAAGACCCCAACGGCTAGTAGACATCGTTTACGGCATGGACTACCAGGGTATCTAATCCTGTTTGCTCCCCATGCTTTCGTACCTCAGTGTCAGTATTAGGCCAGATGGCTGCCTTCGCCATCGGTATTCCTCCAGATCTCTACGCATTTCACCGCTACACCTGGAATTCTACCATCCTCTCCCATACTCTAGCCAACCAGTATCGAATGCAATTCCCAAGTTAAGCTCGGGGATTTCACATTTGACTTAATTGGCCACCTACGCACGCTTTACGCCCAGTAAATCCGATTAACGCTCGCACCCTCTGTATTACCGCGGCTGCTGGCACAGAGTTAGCCGGTGCTTATTCTGCGAGTAACGTCCACTATCCCTAGGTATTAACTAGAGTAGCCTCCTCCTCGCTTAAAGTGCTTTACAACCAAAAGGCCTTCTTCACACACGCGGCATGGCTGGATCAGGGTTCCCCCCATTGTCCAATATTCCCCACTGCTGCCTCCCGTAGGAGTCTGGGCCGTGTCTCAGTCCCAGTGTGGCGGATCATCCTCTCAGACCCGCTACAGATCGTCGCCTTGGTAGGCCTTTACCCCACCAACTAGCTAATCCGACTTAGGCTCATCTATTAGCGCAAGGTCACAAGTGATCCCCTGCTTTCTCCCGTAGGACGTATGCGGTATTAGCATTCCTTTCGAAATGTTGTCCCCCACTAATAGGCAGATTCCTAAGTATTACTCACCCGTCCGCCGCTAAGTTAAGTAGCAAGCTACTTTTACCCGCTCGACTTGCATGTGTTAAGCCTGCCGCCAGCGTTCAATCTGAGCCATGATCAAACTCTTCAGTTTAATATTGCTTAGTACCTATAGGGCACCAATCTTGGCTCATCAATTTTCTGACAAATATTTCTCAAATAAACTTCGAGTAATTTCTACCATTAATCAATGAAAATAATTTCGATCAATCAATCAGTAAAAATCCACACAAGTTGTTCTTCATAAGCTCTTAATGATCTTCTTGCTGATTCGTCACCAGCAAGCTAGGTCGGCTATATTACTCTTTATTCTTAAAGAGTCAACTGGTTTTATTGATTATTTTTAAACTTCTTTAAGATCCTTAGATTTAACCCTTTAAGCTAAATCCTTGTTTCTCAACAAGTTTTAATCAACATCACCGCCGATGGATGTGCATTCTACAGCATTTTAATCACTACACAACCCCTTTTTTAACGCTTAATGATTGTTTGAGTGATTTTTAGACATTTTATCTTTTTTTCATACACATTTTGATCAAATTTGTTTTAATACTCAGCGGCAAAGACCTGTTAATATATTTTTATTCATATTTTTAGCTTTAAACACTGGCTTATATAAAGCTCTAGGATTTTTTATGCATTCTTCTCATTATGTTTGGGCTAGCCTTTTATCTTTGGGGTTAATTTCTCCTGGGTTTGCAAATGATTCAGTTGAGGGTGATAAATCTTCTATTTCATCTATCCCAGCAACATCTTCAACACAACAGTCTCAATCCCAGCAGTTGCCTCATTTAAAAGCAGCTTTACAAGAATTAAAAAATGTAAAAGCTCAAGATTTGAAAGTAAATGCCAGTGCGAACCAACCAGAAAGCGAAAAAGATCCATTACAACCGCTCAACAGACAGATTTATGCTTTTAATGATGTTTTAGATCGCAATATTGCACGCCCTTTAGCTGTTCAATACAAGGAAAAAGTACCTTCTGATGTTCGTGATTCGTATCATCAGTTTCGTAAAAATTTAGGTGAACCATGGAATGCGGTCAATCAACTGATTCAAGGTCGGCCACTTCGTGCAGCAGAGTCTTTGGGGCGTTTTACTGTTAATACTTTAACGACCCTAGGTTTAGCAGATCCTGCACAGCATCTAGGCTTAAATACTGAAGATGAAAATTTCGGTACAACCTTGGGTTATTACGGCGTTCCTTCAGGCCCTTATGTGGTTTTGCCCATTTTCGGCCCAAGCACTTTTCGTGATACTGTAGGATTAGCAGCAGATAGTCAGGCACGTTTGCAGAAATATTTATTTGAAGATAATGATGGTCTTTATTGGACAGAACAAACTTTACGTGGCTTAGATGCACGATCACAAATTTTAGAGGTCGAAGATGTTTTACAAGGCGATAAATATGCCGCTATTCGCGATATTTACTTGCAACGTAAAAACTTCTCCATTGCAGAAAAAAAAGGACTAGAATCTGAAAATATGTTTATTGATGATGAATTCGATGAGCTTGATAATGGCACAGAACAAAATGACATCGAGAACAATGCTCCATAAGTCTTAATGTTTAATACGCATTTACGTTTTATTTTATTAAAAAGTGATGAATAGAATCTGCCCGACTCATCACCAATTTTTTTACATGCGTTAACACTCTCAGGATCACACAATTTTTATATGTATTTCATTCAACCGACTCGCAATATTCCTTATTTAGATCAGGTAATACGTACGCTTCCTAGTGTACAAATGATTCACATAGATGATATTGATTTGTATGATCCTACTATTATTGCGATTGCAGATGTACAGGATTATGTTACTCACCAATGGTCACTGCCGACGATTGTACTTGCCTTTGAAAATGAAGGTGCTGCTTTAGCTCAAGCTTGGCAGATGGGGGCATTGGCAGGTTGGGTATGGAACAAATTACCATCTGATCCTGAAAGTGCATTACTCAAAATTGATGCTCAATATAAACGTAATCAAGATAGTCGCGATCTTCCGTCGGCTGCTTATTTGCAAAAGTGTTTACTGCCTAATCCAATCGAATTAATGAACTATAAGGTAGAAACACTGTTTCAACCTTCTGCTTATTTGTCAGGTGATTGGTATGATTACTGGAAAATCAGTGATAAAGAGATCATGTTTTATCTGGCTGATGTCTCTGGACATGGCGTCACCAGTAGTTTATTGACTTCGTGGATGGCAGCATTTCATGGGCGCTCAAAAACACCGCGTGAATTAATTAAAAAATTGAATGGTATGTTGGTCCAAGAAAATATTGAAAAGCATATTACGATGATTGCTGGCGTTTTAAATCTAGAAACCCATCAATTACGTTGGTCAAGTGCTGGTCACTATCCTCCTGCCATTATTTTTGAACCAAATCATCCCCCTAAAATTCTAAATACCAGCAGCTTTCCATTAGGACTGACCGAAGATCTTGAGGTCGAAGAATATGAGTGTGTACTCAAACGCCATGCTCGTTTTATTATTTGTTCAGATGGAGCGCTTGAACCTTTTGATGGCGGCTTGAATGAACAATTTGAAAAACTGGTCTTCCATTTGCAAAATCAATCTTTTCAAGCCCCTGAACATGTTGCAGATGACATTGCGATCTTAAGTTTATGCCGAATGAATTAACCATATAATCAATATGTTAACTTTCAACTAATCAAACCACCACTGTAGAACACTTGAGTCTGCACCAAGCGTATGTGATAATTTTATAATCCTTCTCTGAAAATGGCATTTATATGTCAACAGGTCATGTTGAATATGCAAGCTTGAATGGAACGCATATTTTTAAGCTTATTGGCGAAGTGCGTGCCCAATCTTGTATTAGTTTAGACAAACTTTTGAGTAAAATTGAACAACAATCCAATGTGGTTGGTGCAATCGTAGATTTAACCCAAACTTCATTTATTGATAGTACTGTTTTAGGTGTTCTTGCTAAGCTCGGTATAAAGCTTAAACAAATTCATCATATTCAGGCCATCATGTTATCGACCAATCCAGATATTACTATTTTGGCCAACAGTATGGGTTTGGGTCAGGTGTTTGTGATTTTAAATTATTGTGGTGATCCGAAACTCTGCACACGAGAATTAATCGAAGAACATATTACTCATAATGCAATGTTAAGTACTGTTTTAGATGCCCATAAAACACTGATGAAATTGAATGAAAATAACCAAAATATGTTTGAACCTTTGGTTAAGCAATTGCAAAAAGAACAAGATAATTTAGAGCAAGTTCCTCAGCAAAACGTTTAAATCATATTTTTAAAGGCGTGCCCGATGACTTTACTTTCTGTTGTGCAAATGAATTCCCAAGATGATATTGAAACTAATTTCATTGTGATCGAGTCATTGATACAACAAAGTAAAGCAGCGGGTGCTGAGCTTATTGTTTTTCCTGAAAACTTCATCTGTTTTGCAGGCGGTAAACAACGTGAAACTGCGCAGCAGTTTGAAAGTATTCAGCAACGTTTAGAAAAATTGGCACATCAATATCAAATTTGGCTAGTCGCTGGCACACTCCCTTGCCCTTTTCGCCCTGATGGTTCGACGATCCAAGATGGTCGTGTTCGTACAGTCAGTTTATGTATTAGTCCTGAAGGTACAAAAGCACGTTATGACAAGATACATTTATTTGATGTACAGGTCGCTGATGCAGTGGGGGGGTACCAAGAATCTCAATTTTTTGAACCAGGCACAGATGTCGTAATCGCAAAAACACCTTTTGGCAATATTGGTCTAATGGTTTGTTATGATTTACGTTTTCCAGAGTTGGCCTTAACTTTACGTCACCAAGGTGCAAATATTTTGACTGCACCATCAGCTTTCACCTATACAACAGGTCAAATGCATTGGCAGCTCTTATTGCAAGCACGTGCCATGGATAGTCAATGCACTGTTTTGGGTGCAGCTCAGCAAGGTTGGCACGGTCAAAAACGTCAGACTTGGGGGCATACGGGTGCAACCAATTGTCGTGGTCAAGTTTTAGATATCATCCACACAGAAGGTACAGCTCTCATCACAGTCCCTTTCGATCTTGTAGAGCAAGAAAAAATTCGTGAATCTATGCCTTTAATGCAGCATCGCAAACTCATAAACTATTAAGTATTTTCATTTTACAATCAAATATTCGATATAGAAAAATTACAAAACAACTGCTTATTATTTCCTGTATATCCCACAGGATAGAAGCTCAAATAAAATTGATAGGGCTAAAACATGTCTTTAGAAAAAACAGTCTATACAGCAAAGGCCAAAGCAACAGGTGGTCGTGATGGGCGTGCTACCTCATCGGATGAAATTTTAGATGTAAAACTGGCGGTTCCTCAAGAGATGGGCGGTGCTGGCGGTGGAACCAATCCTGAACAATTGTTCGCAGCAGGTTATTCTGCTTGCTTCTTAGGTGCAATGAAATTTGTGGCCAGCCGTGATAAATTGAATATTAGTAAAGATGCTTATATTGAAGGTGAAGTAGGTATTGGGCCTATTCCAACAGGCTTTGGTATTGAGGCCAAACTGAATATTCATTTAGAAGGAATGGATCAAGCAGAGGCACAAAAATTAGTCGATGCAGCCCATATTGTTTGCCCATATTCAAATGCAACGCGTGGTAATATTGATGTGACGTTGAATGTGATTACCTAAATTTAATAATTTTAGTCGAGTCGTCCTATCCTAAAATGACGTATTTATAGTGTCTCAGGATAGGACGTTTAGGTGAGTCATGATTTACAATCAACGATCTCTGCTTTTTTCATTAGACTCAAAAACCTAACCTTAAATAAAATCATAAAAATAAAAAATCTTACTTATAAGCAAATCTTTGATGCCTTATTGTGTTTTTCATCTTCAAGTAAAATTCAATTGATTCTTTTCAAAGTTAAATTGAGAAAAGTTAAAATTAATTGAGTACATTTTTAAGAGGTAAAAATGCCAAGCTTGATTAGGCTCAGCAACCTATCCCTCTAGATTAACTCAAATATTTTCGCTTTAATCCGCCGCTTCATTCGTCACACGAAGTACTTCTTCTAAAGTCGTTTTACCAGCCAATACTTTACGTAAGCCATCATCACGAATAGAGCCCGATTGCTGACGCGCATAGGCTTCAATTTCGTACTCCGCAGCATGACCATGAACCAAACGACGCATATGATCATCTACAGGTACAATTTCATAAATAGCAGTACGGCCCATAAAACCTGTATGTGAACAATGTTCACAACCTTTAGGTTGCGGCAATTTTAGTTCAATATTGTTTTGTATCGGCTTAAAAATTTCAATTTCAAATGCATCCGCTTCATGCCATGTTGCACAACGTGGACATAGAGTCCGTACAAGACGCTGTGCAATTACCCCAATTAATGAGCTTGCCAGTAGAAATGGTTCAATTCCCATATCTTTAAGTCGTGTAACAGCACCAATCGCAGTATTGGTGTGCAGAGTTGAAAGCACCAAATGACCTGTAAGTGAAGCTTGAACCGCAATTTCTGCAGTTTCTAAATCACGAATCTCGCCGACCATAACAACATCAGGATCTTGACGCAACATGGCTTTTAAAGCACGCGCAAAGGTCATGTCTACTTTGGTATTGACCTGTGTTTGGCCAATGCCTTCTAGTTGATATTCAATCGGGTCTTCAGCAGTTAAAATATTTTTTGAGCCATCATTCAGGTCAGATAAAGCTGCATATAAGGTTGTGGTTTTACCCGAACCTGTTGGCCCAGTCACCAAAATAATACCGTGCGGACGATGGACCAAATGAGTCAGTCGTTCATAGTCAGGTTGCATGAGCCCTAAATGGGTCATATTGAGACGCCCAGCCTGCTTGTCGAGTAAACGCATCACCACCCGCTCACCATGCGAGGATGGTAAGGTTGAAACACGCACATCAACTTCACGGCCTGCCAGTCTTAAAGAGATACGCCCATCTTGAGGCACACGCTTTTCAGCAATATCTAATCTGGCCATGACTTTAATACGTGACACCAAAAGTGGCGCAAGTTCACGCCGAGGTTGCACAATTTCTCGAAGTTGACCATCAACACGTAACCGAACGGATAGTTTCTTCTCAAAAGATTCGATATGAATATCTGAGGCACCAACACGAATGGCTTCTGAAAGTAAAGCATTGATCAATCGAACAATGGGAGCATCGTCTTCTTGATCCATCAAATCTTCAGCCTCAGGGACAGAATCTGCCAAACTCAGCAAATCAGGGTGATCTTCTAGACCCGCTGCCACTTGTTGAGATTCGCCAGTATCGCCTGCGAAGCTCGAACTGAGGAATTGGTGAAATTCTTGTTCACTACACAATTGATGTTGTGCAGAATATCCCAAATAGCGACGTGCTTCCTGAATCGCCAGCATAGGCGTATTGCTACGACGCATAATAAAAGCCTGATCGCCTTCGTATCGAAGTAGTACACCATGGCGTTTAGCAAAACTATAAGGTATTTGTAGTTGTTTAAGTATTTGCATCAAAGTTTATAATGATGGATAAATTGATTTGAGTGTACTCTAAGCGAATGACAGCGTGAAGTCTGTTTTTTACTGATTAAGCAATATAGGAAGTGTGCTGTTGTTTAAAAATAATGAGCTGGTCGAACCAGATCACCCAAACTTAAAATGGTGGGGTGAATATAACTTTGAACTTAATCAGCCTAAAGCATGGCAATTTGGTTCTTTATTGTTTCGCTTGACACGTGGGCTTCAAGAGTGGCGGCTGGAGTTTCATCGCCCACAGGTTCAATATGACTATGAACAAAAATGGCATGAAATCGAAGATCCTAATTTTGGCTTTCCGCAACCTGTCCAAATAGAACGCTATATGTTCAAATCTACTCAAGCCAAGTTGCAATTGATGCCACGCTTGGCTGATCGCTCGGTTGTCATCAAACCAGTCGATCCCATTTATATTCCTGCGGGGCAGCGCGGTACACTTTATATTAGTACGCCTTTGTGGATTGCAGGTTTTGTCGAAGGACAAAGAGATCCATTATTTGATATTCCAGTGATTCTGCCAAAAGATACTTGGTTTGGCCCGAACCATCGTAGTGGAGAAATTTGCTATGCCACTGCTGTAGACGGTCGTACTGAATTACACCTGTTAAAACCACGTTCTTTTCGTGCAGTTACTCCAATTGAATTTCACAATACCAGCCATCAACAGTTACGTTTTGACCGAATGAATGTACCTGTTCCAGCCTTGCCACTTTTTTATAGTGAAAGCACAGGACGTTTATGGACGTCACAAATTAAAGTTTTGCATGAAAGTTTAGACCGACCGCCTCGGATTCGGATCGAAAACCGTACTCCACCGCATGCAGGTGAAGTCATATATGTTCATCCACCGCGTTCGGCGGCGGGTGCTTTATTCAATATGTTCGATTCATTTTTCTAAGGGGATACTATGCCAGATTCGAATATCCCAAAAGAAATTACCAGCAGTATTAAGGGGATTTTTACCAATATTAATACCGATCGGTTGACTGAAATATTGGTCGCACTGACTTTAGGATTTATTGGGTTCCTGATTGCCAGATTTATTTCAAATGCATTTATTCGTACTATTGGTTCACGTTTTAATGCCCATCAGCGACTGGTTTGGCGTCGCGGTATTTTCTATTTTATTTTTCTCATTTTTGTGATGGCCAGTCTAAAAGAGGCTGGATTTAAACTCAGTGTCTTTTTGGGTGCGGCAGGTATTTTAACCGTCGCCTTGGGTTTCGCCTCTCAAACTTCGGCCAGCAATTTAATCAGCGGCCTATTTTTAATTGGTGAGGGTTCTTTTGAAGTTGGCGATACGATTCAATTGACCCTAATTCGCGGGCATACAATTGAAGGTGAAGTGATTTCGATTGACTTATTGTCAGTCAAATTATTGACGCTTGACAATGTATACGTACGCCTTCCGAACGAACAACTCATTCGAGCCCCAGTACACAACTTGTCTAAATTTCCAATACGGCGTATTCCCATTACTTTAGCCATTAATTTTCATGAAGATATCATTAAAGTTCGTGAAGTTTTAATTGATGTTGCGACCAAATACCCTTTGGTTTTGGCTGATCCAAAACCTGCAGTAACAGTGACAGCCTTTCGTGAATCTTCGATTGAACTATTATTTGCAATTTGGTGTGACCGCGAAAACTTTTTTAAAGTTCGTGATGAAATGCAAGAAAGAATCCGAAATGGCTTTTTAGACAATGAAATTGAAATTCCAGTACCTAAAATGGGTTTTGTAGACCGACCACCAAATCAGCATCTTTTAAATGATGAAGAAGTTGATCAATATACAAATGCAGCAGAAATCAAACGCGAACCCAATTTAAAATAATCCAAATTCTCTCCCCCTTCAGGGGGGATTTTATTGATCAATATTTAGATCAAATCGTATATTCTACAATCTGATTCAATCAAGATAAGAAAATGTGGATTAGGTCATGTTCTCACTTTCTGGCATCGGAGCAATATAAGCAATGATGAGCATCACAAAACCTGCACCTAAAAATGAAATGACTCGACTTAAAGTCCCCACATGAGATAAATCAAACAGTACCAGTTTCAGGGTAACAATCACTAAAATACTGCCACCTAAAATCCAAACTGAACGTAATTTTTTCCGACTGGCGAGACTCATGCTCATAAAGGCCAAACTGACCCAGAGTAAAGTAAAACTGAGTTGAACCGTGCTATCTTTCCATAAAGCGAGTTCGTTAAAGGGTGTACCCAAATAGACATGTAGTGCACGCAGTACAATATAACTGCTTAACCAAAGCAAACTGAGTACCGCTAATACCGCGACAATCCCCCGATCTAGACCTGATTTCAGCTGTAAAGACAGCATCCAAATAAAACTGATCCACATTGCGATACTGACCAGATCAAAAGGATTCAAGACAGGCATGAAATAGCCTTGAAAAGCCTGTTGGGCCAACATTTGTGAACCAATCATCCAAAATATCATCAGTCCCAAACTACTTCGTGATTGCCATAGCATGGCCCAGTCTGAATGATCTTTCTGCCTATAACACCACGCACAAAACATTAAAGGTAAAATCACCACACTCATATAAGGCATGTTGGGGACTAAGGTTAAGCTACTGAGCGCGAGACTCAGCAAAGCACCCAAACTCATCCATTCTTTTTCACTCCGCAATCCCAATGCAGGACGCAACCACAATAAAGCCAGTATTAAACCCGATACAGCAAAACCGATACGGTTAAAAGGAGATGACCATACAATAACGCCCTGCTGACTTTGATCAAGCACAATAATCAACGCAAAAACCAGTACTGGAATAAGTCCCATCCATTTTGGCCAAATCCATGACCATGTCGCCTTACCCGCCAACATCAGTTCATTCATGAGCAAAAACCATCCACTGACGATCAATAAACTCATGACGAATTGGTGTGAATGATCAATTTCATTTAACAGTAATACGATTAACATGGTCGTTGCGGACAGCATCTGCACACAATGAAAAATAAGAGTAGAATTACTCAGTTGATATCTAAAACTCTCTCGACTATTGGCCATCAAAATGACAGCAAAATAGCTCACACATAAGCTCCAATACATGCCACGTGGAAATACGCTTAATTCGACCCAATAATAAATACTGGATAATCCAGCAACGATGAATAATCCCATCGCAAGATAACGACTAATTCCTGACTTTCGGTACAGCGCATAGGTAAAAATAAGCAGCCCTTCAACGGCCCAACCCATCACACTCCATTGCTCAGGTAAAAGAATGGGCGGGATCAAGACTAAAAAAATCAGCATTAAACTGAAATAGCTTTGTGAAATCAGAGACACTGCATGATGATGCTTAGACGCTTGATACAGGAGTGCATAGACCAAAGCAAAGACCAAACTTGCACCTGCTTGCCAAATTTTTTCATCAAAATACATGAAATAAATGAAAATATAAGCAATCATAGGTGCGCCAAAAATCAGGGCAAGATCCAATGCAGGCTTCAGTTTAAATTGCTCAACATCTGCTTTGGCAAGAAGCTGACTAAAACGAAAACTCAACCAAACAAAGATAGCTGTATGCAAAATAATCAAGAGGCTTAATGCATTACGTTGGGATACATCTCCTTGATAAAAGGCGTATCCACCACCCACACAAACCGTGACTAAAAATGCAATTTGGTTGAGTATTTTCCAAGGGCGTAAAGTATTTAAAATTGCCACGGCAATATTAATGACCGCATAATAACCCACCAGTTCAACAGCAGTTGCATTACGTACTGGCAAGGTAAAAGGTGCAAGATAGGCAACCATCAGGGCCATAAGAGCCAGTTCAACTGATTGTTGTTTTAAGCTCAACAGTAAAGTTACAGCCATAATCCCTATAAAATATAAAGCAGCCATCCATACGTTTGGAATGACCGCATTGTAGTAAGCAAAAAATAGCGTCAGAAATAAAGTGGCTAAACCTAAACCCTCTAAGGCCAAGGCAAAACTACGGTTTTTTGAATAAAGAGAATATCCGAACGCTGTAACTACCCCACTCATAGCTGCAACTAAAATCAGTTTAAAAGTTAGGCTGATTTGCCAATGTTCTGTCGCAAAGCGCAGTAAAAGTACAACCCCCATAACCAGTACCAGTATCGCCACTTTTAATACAGGATTACCTTGAAAGATCCATTGATTCAATTGATCAGTTAAACCAACGGAAGAAGTGTTGTTTTGAGTGAAGGCTGGCTGAGGGAATTGATTTTTTATCACAGCATCAGGTGAAGAACCAACTTGAGATAAGTGTGTTTGTATTTGATTGAATAAATACTCTAAACGTCGTAGCCAGCGTAGAAAGAAAAAAATCCAGAGCGTAATTCCAGTTGCAACCATCCATGTCCACGCCATGGCAACACCGACAAGCGCAACAATCACAGCAAGATATAAAGGCACTTTAGAGGTTTCTTGAACAGGGAAGCGTATTTCTTCAGCCATTTTTACAGTGGGTGTTTGGATCGCATCGACATAGTGCATGACACTCATCACCAAAGCTAAAGCACACAAATAAGTCAATAGACGCACATCTAAAAACCAAGCCCCTACACCGACTATAATCAATACCATCAGCCAAATCATCCGGATTTCGCTCTGCCCTTTGTGCATTATTTATGGATCTCAACCTTTATTTAATCCGATCATACAACAGCTCAGACTTTGATTTTTAAGCATTCATCAGATATTCGGTAACACCTGACTTTATGATGTTCTATGTTCATGGGTAAAATCACGTACAATAGCCCTGTTATTTGAATTAGGACTCTTTCAATGCCACCATTTGTTTTGGTCGATGGCTCATATTTTTTATTTCGTGCATACCATGCACTGCCACCACTAACCACTTCTACAGGTTTACAGACCAACGCAATTCGTGGTGCGATTTCTGCAATTCAAAAATTGATGCGCCGTATTCAACCGACCCACATGGCCGTGATTTTCGATACACCTGAACCTACTTTTCGTCATGTGCTTTCCCCTATTTATAAGGGTGATCGTCCAAGCATGCCTGATGAGTTGTCACAACAAATTCCCTATCTTCACAATTTGATTCGGGCGCTCGGTATTCCTCTCTATACGCTTCCAGGGGCTGAAGCGGATGACGTGATTGGAACGCTGGCTAAACGCGCTGAAAAAGAGGGTCATCAAGTTCTTATTTCCACTGGCGATAAAGACATGGCCCAATTGGTCACGGATAAAGTGACTTTAGAAGACAGCTTTAAAGACAAGCCCATGGACGTCAATGGCGTATTTGAAAAATTCGGTGTATGGCCCAATCAAATTATCGACTATTTAACATTGATGGGTGATGCATCGGATGGCATTCGTGGTGTACCTGGTGTAGGTGCGAAAACTGCGGCTAAACTTTTAACAGAATACGGTTCAATTGGCGGCATTTTAGAAAATGTCGACCAGATTAAAGGCAAAGTGGGTCAAAGCATTAAAGATAATGTGGAAGGCATTACTCTTGATCACCAATTGGCCAGTATTGTGATTGATTTAGACTTAAATCTCACGCATGACGACCTTAAATTGCGTGATCCAGATGTCGAGCAACTGCGCAGTTTATATACTGAACTTGAGTTTCGTAACCAATTACAATCATTAGATCATCCCAACAATCCAAATAGTTCAGTCTATAAACAAAGCGCTCAAGCCATTCAAGCATCTGCACGTCCGCAACAAAATATTCCAACCGAAGATCAAGCTGATTCGACCAGTGTAGATGATCAATTGGGGCAAGCGACGTATCATACAGTACTCAGTCAAGCAGATTGGGATACCTTATTCACACGCTTAAATACCGAAAAACGTTTTGCTTTTGATACTGAAACCACCAGTTTAGATTACCGTATTGCTGAAATGGTCGGATTTTCAGTCGCTTTTGATGCGGATGATGCTTACTACGTTCCGTTGGCACACGATTATGAAGGCGCACCTGAACAACTCAATCGTGAAACAATCCTATCCCAAATTAAGCCTATTTTAGAAAATGCATCCGTTGACAAAATTGGACATCATTTAAAATATGATGCACACATTTTGCAAAATCATGGCATTGAATTACAAGGCTGGTATTTCGATACTATGCTAGCCTCTTATGTTGTTAACTCTGTAGCAACACGTCATGGCATGGATGATGTGGCACGTTTATATTTAAGCCACTTAACCACGACCTATGAACAGGTTGCAGGCAAAGGCGTTAAACAAAAAACTTTTAATCAGATTGAAATCGAAACAGCCGCACATTATGCCGCTGAAGATGCGCATGTTACTTATCGCCTCTACGAAGTATTGTCTGAAAAATTAAAAGCCTCACCTGAACTCGACAGTATTTTACATAAAATTGAAATGCCAGTGGCTCGTGTCCTAACCCACATGGAAGAAAATGGCATTGAACTTGATCTGAAATTTCTTGATCAATTAAGCGTCGAATTTTCAAATACTATTCAAAATTTAGAACAGCAAGTCATTGAATTGGCAGGCGAACCATTTAATGTCAGTTCACCAAAGCAAGTCGGTGAAATATTATTTGAGAAGCTGGGCATTAAAGGCGGTAAGAAAACGTCTACTGGTCAATACAGCACCAGTGAAAGTATTTTAGAAAAAATTGATCACCCAATTAGCGCGCTCATTTTAGAATATCGTGGGCTTTCAAAACTTAAAAGTACTTATACTGACGGCTTACAAAAACAGGCCAATAATGACAGTGCGCGAGTCCATACCAGCTATCATCAGGCCCTAACTGCAACGGGTCGTTTATCCTCAACGGACCCCAATCTGCAAAACATTCCTATTCGTGCAGAAATTGGTCGTCAAATTCGTAAAGCATTTGTCGCACCTGAAGGTCGAGTATTGTTGGCAGCCGATTATTCACAAATTGAACTGCGTTTAATGGCACACCTTTCTCAAGATGAAGCATTGGTTCATGCATTTCAGCATGGTCAAGATGTCCATCGTCGAACTGCTGCTGAAGTTTTAGGCATTGAACTTGAGGATGTGACGCATGACCAACGCCGTCAAGCCAAAGCAGTTAACTTTGGTCTGTTATATGGCATGTCTGAATTTGGTCTGATTCGCCAATTAGGGTTTAGCCGAGAAGAATCACAGAACTACATTAAGCAATATTTCCATCGCTATCCGGGAATTTATGAATACATGCAACGTACCCGTCAAATTGCATCAGAACAAGGTTTCGTTGAAACGATTTTAGGTCGACGTTTATATACACCAGACATTGATGCACGAAATATGATGGTACGTAAAGCGGCTGAACGTGCTGCTATTAATGCACCATTGCAAGGTAGTGCTGCGGATATTATTAAAATAGCCATGATTGAAGTTGATAAAATGCTGCCCAAAGATCAAGCCAAAATGTTATTACAGGTTCACGATGAATTGGTCTTTGAAGTTGATGCTGATCTGGCCGATGAATTGGCACCCAAATTGGCAGACATAATGCAATCAGTCGTGAAGCTTTCAGTGCCTTTAATTGTTGAAGTAGGTAAAGGCAATAACTGGGATGAAGCACATTAACAAGCTGAAATCAGTATTTTTCTTTTAGTAGATCAACTCTATTGCTCAGTCAAAGTAAGACTCCGCACTCTACTGTTTAAAGCTGAGCAATATAGCCTGCTAAAAATCTAAATATTTTTTCAGTTTTTGAATATATTAAATTTTAACTCCTCATACGAGAAGAAAAAATTCCCATAAAAAAAGGACTCGAGTGAGTCCTTTTTTTTACAGCAAATTTTATAAACCAGTTAAAAGCACAATGGCAACTTGGTTCATAATAATTTCTGCAATATATAAGGTCAAAAACGCAATAATCGGTGATAAGTCAATCATTCCCATATTGGGCAAAATTCGACGAAAAGGTGCCAATAAAGGTTCTGCCAATTCTTGAATCACTTCAATATACGGTGAACGAGACTGGGTAAACATTACCACCCAACTCAAAATAATCGTTGCAAAAATCAAGTAACGACAGAAGCGAATTAAATCTTGAATCATGGTCACAAAAGTTAAAATAACCAAATGAACAGGACTATTCGGCATCGCACCTGATAAATACATGACCCCAAAAATTTTAAGCAAATAGAGTAGTAACACAAGCGCTAATGCTGCGAGGTTAACACGGCCATTTGCGACAGTCGGAAAAATTCGACTAAATATATCAACGATTTTTGTGGCTTTAACGGTAGACAATACTACTGGATTATAAGCATTCACCCCTGCCAATTGCATGAGAAAACGGAAGAATACGAGCAAAATCGCTACGTTAATAATAATGCCAAAAATCAGCGCAGAGTTTGCACCCATACTGGAACTTTCCTAAATAAAAACACGTTATTTACTACTTTCACTTAACTCTTGAGCAAGTTCTTGGCTACGCTTTTGCGCAGCAGCCAAAGCAGCCTGAATATTTTGAGAGATTTGCGCACGATCAAATACTTCAAGTGCAGCTTGGGTCGTCCCATTTGGCGAAGTCACATTTTTACGTAATTCAGCAGGTGTATTTGCACTCGTAATCGCCATTTGTGCAGCGCCCAAAGCGGTTTGCAAGGTTAATGCAGTGGCCACTTTTTCATCTAAACCTAAGTTTTTTCCTGCACGAATCATGCTTTCCATCATATAGAAAAAATATGCTGGACCAGAACCGGAAACTGCTGTGACTGCATCAATTTGAGCTTCTGAATTTACCCAAATTGTCAGTCCAGTTGCAGCTAAAACTTGACTAGCAAGTTCACGACTTTGTGTATCTACCGCAGCAGTCGCATACAAACCATGTGCTCCAGTCTGTACCAAAGCTGGAGTATTTGGCATCACGCGAACAACTTGGTCTGTATCCAAGAGTTGAGCAATGGTGGCTATTTCAGCACCAGCCACAATCGACATCACTAATTTGTCAGTAAACAGACCTTTAAGCGGTTTGAGTACATTGGTCAGTACTTGTGGTTTCACCGCAAAAACAACGATATCCGCATCACGAATGGCAGCAACATTATCATCGGTCACATGCACATCTTTTTCTGAGAGAAAAACTCGTACATTTTCGACAGGATCGGAAACTGTAATACGTGTTGCAGGCAATCCACGTGAAATTAGCCCACCAATTAAGGCTTGGGCCATATTACCACCGCCAATAAAACAAATATTACAATTTAATGCTGCACTCATGAATCCTACTCAACTGATTTTTTTTAACGAAGAGATTAAATTTGGTTGCCAGCCACCGACTTCACAATACTCAGAGTGAGCCAACCAAAAACCTTTGGGTGTAAAAACACCAAGCATAACATTATCTATGCTTAATATTTGAATTGTATGACGCTGCCAAGGAAAAATACGTGCTTCTTGTATTGCTTTTTTTAAAGGCCAAGATCCAACACGACCCTGTAAGTGAATTTTTTCCCCCGTTTGACGTCGAACCAATTTTAAATTTTTACCCAATAATGTGGTGGACAAACCCACTGGATTTGATTCAACACAATATTCTCCTGACATGAGGTGAAATGTTTGATCCAATTGTACTTGAAGGGTTTCTGGTAAAATATCTGATTCATTCTGAGCAGCGAGATATTCAGCTGCACTCAAACGGTAAATTTTTTGCTGATAGCGGACGTAGTAAAACTGATTGCAGTGTAAGGCGGCCTGTGCATCTAACTTAGAACCTATCACTTCCTTGCGTAAGCGCTCAACCATCTCGAAACTTGGACGATATTGATCTTGCCCCTTCATCCATACAGATAAAAGCTGTCGTTGCCGTGGTATAGAAAGTAAGGCTATTTCTTTTAGATCTATTTCAGTCGCTGTCGTACATTGGCTTAAATCCTGCTGCACAATCTCTTGAAGAATATCGTTGGCATCCTGCATCAAATAACTGGTTCGCGCTAAAGCATGTTGCATTTTAGGATAACGATTCTGTAATACTGGCCACAGTTCATGCCGACACCATGCCCGATCATAATGAGTATTCAGATTGCTGATGTCTTGAATATTTTGCACATCTAGTTGCTTTGCCCATTGGCAAATCTGCTCACGAGAGATATCTAACAACGGTCGCCAAAGTGTGAACTGTTCACGAATATCGACTTTTCGCATCGCAGACAACCCCTGCACCCCTGCACCAGACAGCAAACGTAATATTAAGGTTTCCGCCTGATCTTGTTGATGATGGGCCAGAACTAAAATTTCATTGGGTTTTAGATGTTTTGAATAGGCTTGATAACGTGCTGCACGTGCTTGCTGTTCTAGATTACCTGTTTCAACGTAAACAGCTTCAATCAAACAAGGAACATTGAGTAATAGACATTGTTCAGCCACAAATTGCCCCCAATTTGCACTGTCTTGTTGCAATTGATGATCAATATAAATGGCCCGAACTTTTTCAGGAAAAAGACCAGAGATTAAATGCAGTAGCAACATAGAATCTATGCCACCACTACACCCAATTAAAAAAGCACTCTCCGATGGAAAGTGCTGAATTTGATTTAAGACGCTAGACCTAAATTGTCGCTGCCAAACTTCATCAAACGCTGGTAACGTGCTTCGCATCTCTCATTCGCATCCATCGATTGCAATTCTTCTAAAGCTTGTTGTAAAACTTCTTTAAGTGCTTGCATAACTTGTTCAGGCTGCACATGTGCTCCTTCACCTTCATCTACCACATATTCCACAATACCCATTTTTTTGAGTTTATCTGCGGTCAGTGCTAGAGCTTCACTGGCTTGCTCCGCTTTTTCTGCAGTTTTCCACAAAATTGATGCACAACCTTCAGGTGAAATTACTGAATAAATACTGTGAGATAACATAATCACGCGATCTGCTACCCCAATACCGAGCGCACCACCTGAACCACCTTCACCAAGAATAGTCGCAATCACAGGCACTTTTAAACTTGAAAGCTGAGCCAAACTGGTGGCAATCGCTTCTGCCTGACCACGTTCTTCCGCGCCCACACCAGGATATGCACCCATAGTGTCAATAAAGGTAAATACAGGTAAATTAAAACGTTCTGCCATATCCAGTAAACGTTGTGATTTACGATAACCTTCTGGATTACTCATCCCAAAATTATGTTGCAATTTCTCACGCGTGCTACGACCGCGATGTTGACCAACAATCATCACTGGCTGCCCATTAAAACGTGCCAAGCCCCCGATCATTGCACCATCATCACCAAACACCCGATCTCCATGTAAAGCATCGAATTCAGTGAAGATTTCACCAACATAATCCAAGAATTGCGGGCGTTCTGGATGACGCGCAATTTGAACTGTTGTCCATGCTTTAGATTGAGCAGCTTTATTTTTCATAGGTCGACCATTATCCCTAAATTAACAATAACTTGTTAACCAATCATTTGTTAATCGATAAATTGTTCCGACTGAATATTCAATTCAATATCCCAATGCTTGAACTGCACCTGTTCATCGTGCAAGTCTGCTACAAGCAAAGGCCATTGTTTGGCATCGCCAGAAACGCTGAGTTGCCATTGTTGCTCATTGCCGATACTTAATTCAATGGCAGGAAGCATCTCATCGCTACGACTATGATTCAGTAAAACTGCAAGACGCAGCAATAGACTTAAGTGCACTAATTTGCTACCACCGACCTTGGCAACATCCACTCGACTATCACTACGCAGCTTACGACGATGATGCGCAACCAGATGCGAAAGATGATTTTGATCAATTTGTGAGAAGCCTGCAATATCGGAATGTTGCAATAAATACGCGCCATGACGGTGATATCCACCGTGACTAATGGCTAAACCAATTTCATGTAAATAGGCAGCACGTCGCAGTAAATCACTATCTTCGGTGTTTAAATTCAAAGACTTAGAAACACCATCAAGTAAATGCTGAGCAGTTTTGACCACACGTTCTGCCTGCTTAGGATCAGCATTATAACGCCCCATTAAAGCTTGCACACTGCGATCTCGAATATCTTCATGCTGGAAACGTCCCAACAAGTCATACATGACACCTTCACGTAATGCACCATCGGAATAGACCAACTGAGTCAGTTCCAGAACATCAAATACTGCATATAAAATGGCAATTCCAGCTGGCAAAACTGCTCGACGGTCTTCTTTCAACCCATCAAAATCAACTTCTGAAATATGCTTAAATTTGAGTAATTTTTCTTTCAGTTTTTCTAGACCTTCGCGAGTTAAATTTTCTTTTTCATCGCTCCAGCCCATATTGACTGTAATTTGTCGACACGCTTTGATCGTACCGCTTGAACCGACAACTGTATCCCAGCCTGCTGTTTTATAGGTGTTGGCAATTCCTGAAAGCTCTTTACGCGCCGCAACGACAGCTTTATCAAAATTTTTCTGATTAATTTCACCATCACTAAAATACGCACTGGTAAAGGCAACACAACCCATTTGTAAAGATTCTGTATGAATAGGTTCGAATTCTTCACCAATAATCAGCTCTGTAGAACCTCCGCCAATATCAATCACCAAACGACGACCGCTATTGACCATGGTGTGAGATACGCCTAAATAAATCAGACGTGCTTCTTCACGACCAGCAATAATCTCGATCGGTTTAGGTAAGATTTCGGCTGCTCTTTGAATAAATTCATGACCATTTTTAGCTTGGCGCAAAGCATTAGTCGCCACTATTCGCAACCGGTTCGCTTGCACTGAACTTAAACGTCCCACAAAACGGGCCAAACATGCTAGTCCCCGTTGCTGTGCGGCTTCAGTTAAGTTTTTATTTTCATCTAGCCCAGCTGCCAATTGTACTTTTTCTGACATTGACGCTACTTTTTTCACTTCGCCATGGTCTACACGTGCAATCGCTAGGTGAAAACTGTTCGACCCCATATCGATGGCAGCAAGCAACTCTTCATCAATCAAAAAATCAGACATTATTCAAATGAACCCATAATAATTGTGCTTAGAGTAATTCACATGCTTAGAATTTAAAAGCATTTATCAAGGCAAATAGATGAGTTTTTAATCTAAAGTATAATTGTCAGACACGATGATCAATATCGTCAGCATCAATTAGACAAATTTAATATAATGTTTGAGAATTGACATATCCCACTACATAGTTAAACAGGGCTATGTAATACTAATCATTATTGAACTCACTCAAATTTTTGGAGTATATCCATGGCTGGCAATATCGTAAATACAACTGACGCAAACTTTGAAACTGATGTTTTACAGTCCGACGTTCCTGTACTTGTAGACTTTTGGGCAGGCTGGTGTGCACCGTGTAAAGCGATTGCACCTGTATTAGAAGTATTGTCTACAGAATTTGAAGGTAAAGTAAAAATTGTTAAAGTCGATGTGACTGCTTGCGAAGCAACTGCTGTAAATTACAATATCCGTAACATTCCTGCATTATTAATGTTTAAAAATGGTGAAGTTGTGGCTCAACAAGTAGGTGCAGCACCAAAATCTAAATTAACTGCGTTTATTGAAGAAAATATCTAATTCAAAACTGTAGAATTTGATGTAATACGCTGTCCATGGATGGCGTATTTTTTTCGTCTATAAATTGACAAAAGCTAGAATAGCTCTTATATTGCATATTCAAGGAATAAAGGATTTTCCAATCCATCATTTTCTTACAAAACACAACACATAAAATCGCCGCTCGGCAACAGAAATTGTTTTTACACTCTTCTCTTCGTAACAATCAATCAGTCCTATGAATGGTTATTGTGCAAATACAATTACGTTACTTTTATTGTGTTTAAGCGGCTAAATGTTGCTCCCTTTTCTCATCTGTATCCCAGAATTTTGATTCTATCTGACCACCTATGAATTTAACTGAACTCAAGAAAAAACCGATTGGCGAACTCATCAAAATTGCCGAGTTTATGGGCCTAGAAGGCATGGCTCGTAACCGTAAGCAAGACATCATTTTTGCCATCTTAAAACGCCATGCCATGAATGGTGAAGAGATTTTTGGTGATGGTGTTTTAGAAATTCTATCTGATGGTTTTGGTTTCCTCCGCTCTGCAGCAGGTTCTTACCTTGCTGGACCAGACGATATTTATATCAGCCCATCTCAAATTCGTCGCTTTAATTTACGTACAGGTGACACCATTACAGGTACGATTCGCCCACCTAAAGAGGGTGAACGTTATTTCGCTTTATTAAAAGTGAATCAAATTAACTATGACACACCCGAAAATTCACGTAATAAAATTTTATTTGAAAACTTAACACCTTTATTTCCAACTGAACAGTTGATTATGGAGTTAGGGAATGGTACCTCAGAAGATTTGACCGCACGTGTAGTCGATTTGGTGGCACCAATCGGTAAAGGTCAGCGTTCAATTATTGTTGCTCCGCCTAAAGCGGGTAAAACAATGTTATTGCAGAATATTGCTCAATCAATTGTCCGTAATAATCCTGAAGTATTCCTGATTGTTCTTCTGATTGATGAACGACCAGAAGAAGTCACCGAAATGGAACGTACAGTTCGTGGTGAAGTGGTTGCATCAACGTTTGATGAAGCTCCTGCTCGTCACGTGCAAGTTGCTGAAATGGTGATTGAAAAAGCTAAACGTCTGGTTGAACATCGTAAAGATGTCGTCATTTTACTGGATTCAATTACTCGTTTAGCGCGTGCTTATAACACGGTCATTCCATCTTCTGGCAAAGTACTGACAGGTGGTTTAGATGCACACGCACTAGAACGTCCTAAACGCTTCTTCGGTGCTGCACGTAATATCGAAGAAGGTGGTTCACTCACCATTATTTCTACAGCCTTAATTGAAACTGGCAGTAAAATGGATGATGTGATCTATGAAGAATTTAAAGGCACAGGTAACCAAGAAATTACGCTTGATCGTCGTATTTCTGAGAAACGTGTCTTCCCTGCCATGAATATCAAAAAATCGGGAACTCGTCGTGAAGAACGTCTGATGAGTGAAGACAATTTACGTAAAGTTTGGATTTTACGTAAGCTTCTTCACCCTATGGATGAACTTGCAGCAATGGAGTTTTTACTAGATCGTATGAAAGAAACCAAAACCAATGATGATTTCTTTGATCAAATGAAACGTAAAGCCACCAGTTAAAATTATTAAATATTTTAGCTGTTCTAAAAAAGCCATCTTTAACGATGGCTTTTTTGTTTGGTTGACTTGATTTACATAAAAACACATTGTGCTGAATTTTATGTAAACAAATTTGCAAGTTAATGATAAATAAAATAATGCTTCAAAAAAATGTATAAATTTTAGGGGCTTATTTATTACTTATCCAATATAAAACACTTCATTGATTGTTATTTTCTGTTAAAAAAACAAATAAATTCATCTTTTTTTCGTGTTTTTTTTAATCAGCCTAGTAGTATTTAAAAAGACACAGTGATAGCATATTCGCAGACCAGTTAGACTGCCTTTGCATTTGTTACTGCCTAACAAATATTAGGAAGAATAAAAGCACTTAACAGCCTAACGCAGGTTTTTTTTAATCTCATATTTAGAGAGTGATGCCATGTTATTCAAAAAAATCGCTATTGCTGCTGCAATTGCTACTACTTTAGCTTTTGTTGGTTGTGCTAAAAAAACTGAAGAAGCTGCTGCTGATGCTAACACTGCTGCTTCTGAAGCTGTAGAAGCTGCTTCTGAAGCTGATGCTGCTGCTGAAGCTGCTGCTGTAGAAGCTGCTCCTGCTGCTGAAGCTGCTGCTGCTGATGCTGCTGAAGCTGCTTCTGTAGCTGTTGATGCTGCTGTTGATGCTACTGATGCTGCGTCTGAAGCTGCTGCTCAATAATCTTTAAGATTATTTAGTAAAAAAAGAGAGCCTATGGCTCTCTTTTTTTATATCTTTAAATGAGTTTGTTGTTAAAATCTATATAGTACTCTTATCCATTTAACTCTCCATCTTTAAGACATACCAAATTAATATCGAAATACCCTTATTCTCTGTTTTTATCATAGAATTTAATCATAAAAAAGCAGATCAATCGATCTGCTCATTTCCTACGCGCTGGCGAAACTTCTGACCAGCTCGGAAGGTGACTACGCGGCGTGCAGAAATCGGAATTTCTTCACCCGTTTTGGGATTTCGGCCTGGACGTTGACGTTTATCACGTAATTCAAAGTTACCGAACCCTGAAAGTTTGACTTGCTCACCTGAAATCAGCGCTTGGCTAATTTCTTCGAAGAATAACTCAACCATTTGTTTTGCTTCACGACGGTTTAAACTCGTGAGCTCACTTAAATGATCAGCCATTTCTGCTTTCGTTAATGCTGTCATGAAGCCCTCAATGTCGCCTGATAAGTGTTTTGCAACACTTCGATTATTTGATCCATACCAGATTTAATTTCAGCATCTTCCAATGTACGTGATGGATGTTGCCACAACAAAGCAAATGCCAATGAGCGCTTGCCTACTTCAACACCTTGACCAGTATACACATCGAATAACCAAGTTGAGTCTAGTAACGCTCCACCCGTCTGTCCGATAAGTTGCTGAATTTCGCTAACATTAATATTATCACTAATTAAAAGCGCAATATCACGTCTTACCGACGGAAAACGTGATAATTCTGTAAAATTAGATACATAAGTTTGCAAAACAGCCTGTTGATCGAGCTCTGCCACCCAAGTAATGCCCAAATCGAGTTCATTTTCTAAAGATGGATGTAGTCGTCCCAAATAACCGATCGAGTAACCATCCACCAAAATCTCAGCAGATTGACCTGGATGTAACCATGTACGCTCTGAACGAACATACTCAACTTCCACACGTCCAGCCGCCAAAATTTCTTCAACTTCACCTTTTAGATCAAAGAAATCCATAGGTTTCGCTTTGGCATGCCAAGACTCGGCTGTTTTTGCGCCCACTGCAATTAAAGCTAAAGTGGGTATTTGTTTCAAATCATGAATACTGTTTGCATCTTGATAATCAAAACGTAAGCCCAGTTCAAAAAAACGTACGCGACTTTGTTGACGATTAATATTGTACTGTACACAGGGAATCAAGCTCGATAACAAGGTTGAACGCATCGCAGCCAGTTCACTTGAAATTGGATTAGCCAACATCAAGGGATGAACATGTGGATTGAGTTGCTTTTCAAGTTTAGCATCAGCAAAGCTAAAGCTAATCGCTTCTTGATATCCTAAAGTCACCAATGTTTGACGAAGTTGTGGCAGCTCGAACTGATCTTGATGTTTGGCAAGCTTGACATCAATGACAGGTAGACTGATTTGAATATTGTCATAACCATGAATACGTGCGACTTCTTCAATCAAATCTTGATAAATTGCCATATCATAACGATGTGATGGCGGAATAACAGACCATTCGCCTTCAGCTTTGACTGTGACTATACAACCGAGACGTTGTAATGCATCACCAATAAAATCACTCCCAACGGTATAACCCAACAACTGATCGACTTGAGCTTGCTTCAGTTCAATCGCATCACGCGTCGGCAATAACTCAATTTTTTCCGCCACTGTAATTGGACCAAATTCACCACCTGCCAATTCAGAAATCAACTGGGAGGCACGATTCATCGCCATAAGGGGCAACTCAAAGTCGACACCACGTTCATATCGTTGTGATGCATCAGTATGTAAACCATAACGACGCGCACGACCCGCAATTGCAAGTGGTGCAAAGAATGCCGATTCTAGGAAAATTTCAGTGGTTGCATCTGTTATTGCTGAAGATAAACCGCCCATGATCCCCGCAATAGCCAAAGCTTTTGCATCATCTGCAATCACCATGACATCTTCGGTCAATTCAATTTCTTGTTCATTCAGCAAAATTAGCTTTTCGGCTGTTGTTGCTTGACGCACATGAACCCCACCTTGAACTTTATGGCCATCAAAAGCATGTAAAGGTTGACCCAACTCAATTAAAACATAGTTGGTAATATCAACCAAAATACTGTGTTGGCGAATACCTGAACGAGTTAAAGCCTGTTCCATCCATGCAGGAGTCGCCGCTTTGGTATTTACATTTTTAATGACACGTCCCAAATAACGTGGGCAGCCATCTGTATGTACAAGCACTTGCTTTTGATCAGTAATCGTTGCATTAACTTCTGAGATTTCAGGAGCCGTCACAGCAAGTTGATTAATTACCCCAATTTCACGGGCAATACCACGAACGCTAAAACAATCACCACGGTTCGGTGTGATACTGATATCAATCACATGATCATCTAGATTGAGATATTTACGAATATCAACACCGACTGGTGCATCATTTGCTAATGCCAATAAGCCATCAATTTTATCTTCTAAATCAATTTCAGAAGCACCGCACAGCATGCCTTGTGATTCAACCCCACGAAGTTTGCCTTTTTTAATCTTGAAATCACCAGGTAATACGGCACCAATCGTTGCTACTGGTACTTTCATTCCTATACTTACATTGGGTGCGCCACAAACAATTTGTAAAGGTTCACCTGAACCAATATTAACGGTAGTCACACGCAAACGATCTGCATCTGGATGTTGTTCTACCGTCAATACTTCCCCTACCACCACACCAGTAAAAGGTTTTGCTGCTGGTGAAAGCTCATCGACTTCTAAACCCAACATCGTGAGTTGATTTGATAATGTATCACTATCAATGGCTGGATTAACCCAACTACGCAGCCAATTTTCACTAATTTTCATACCTTCATTTTCCTTAATCTCCCCTAACCCTTCTTTAATCAGAAGGAAAAACACACTTCATTTTTTGGTGAGAGGGATACTTTCTCAAAGTAGCCTTAGGGGGATTTTAATAAACCAATCAATCTAGATTCTTAAATAATGACTAACTTCAAATTTTCGCGGAGTCGCTTTTTTCTTAGAAAATATGAATTACTCATTCGCAAAAAAGTTTGTTAAAAATATTTTTTAAGCAAATTGACGTAAAAAACGCACATCATTCTGGAAGAACATACGCAAATCATTTACACCGTAACGCAACATAGCAAAGCGCTCTACACCTAAACCAAAAGCAAAACCTTTGTATTTTTCAGGATCAATTCCGGCTGCTTGTAATACATTTGGATGCACCATACCGCAACCTAAAACTTCTAACCAGCGACCACGCTCATCCATAATATCGACTTCTGCACTTGGTTCTGTGAATGGGAAATAGGATGGGCGAAAACGAACCGTTAAATCTTTTTCAAAAAATTCATTTAAAAGATTAATCAACAAACCTTTCAGTTCAGCAAAGCTGGTATTTTCCGCAATGTATAGACCTTCAATTTGATGAAACATTGGGGAATGCGTTTGATCCGAATCACAACGGTAAACACGACCTGGACAAACAATACGAATAGGCGGCTGCTGTGTTTCCATAGTACGAATTTGCACACCAGATGTATGGGTACGTAGCAAATGATTGACATCAAAATAGAACGTATCATGCATGGCACGTGCAGGGTGATGTCCAGGAATATTTAAGGCTTCAAAGTTGTGATAATCGTCTTCAACTTCAGGACCGGTTGCTACAGTAAAGCCTGCTTTAGTAAAGAACTGACAAATACGTTCTTGCACTTGGGTCACAGGATGAATACTACCCACACTCTGCCCACGCCCCGGTAAGGTTATGTCGATCATCTCATTTGCGAGTTTTTGCTCTAATTCGACTTTTTGTAATTCCGTTTGGCGTGCGGTTAATGCGCCTGTAATGGCTTCACGAACACTATGAATCTTTGCCCCGAAAACTTTACGTTCTTCTGGATCCATTTTACCTAAAGCTTTGGATTGTTCCGCAAGCTGGCTCTTTTTCCCTGTAAATTGCACTCGTACTTGATCGAGTGTAGCAAGGTTCTCTGCTGCTGCAATCGCAGCGAGCGCTTCATTGGTCAGGGCTTCCAGTGACATAATAACTCTCAAAGCAACAATTTAAAAATATAATAAAACCAGATATTCTAACAGTTTTTAAGCACGTTGATGAAGCTCCATGTACATGAAAAATTAGATTGGCATCCAGATTTAGAAAAAGTATAAGATAAAGTCAACATTCATGAGATTAATAATAATGGCGCTTGACCCAATTTGGAAACAACAGCTCGCTTTGGTCACTTATGGTAATGATTATCTGAGTCAAAATTTAAGTTTTAATGATTGGGTACACCATTCAATTTTTAATCAACATTGTCTTCATTTTCGTGATTTATTGACACAACATCTACTGGCTCAGCATTTTCAAATCTGGTTAGAAGGACTAAAAAAACAAGGGACTCAGCGCCTGAGTCTACATAGCTCAAGCCTCTTAAATGATGAAAAAAATCCAAATGCCAATGTTGAGTTATTGGCCATGCCTCATTTTATGGTCAGCCATGAATCTCTCAAAAAAACGGCTTGGATTTTGGGTAAAGAATTGGCTGAGTGGTATAGCTCAGAGCAGGATTATGAAGTGCCTAAAGCGCAACAAGAACAGCTCCGTCACGAAAGCTTTTGGCGTTTCGAACTTAACCCTAAACTTGCAAAACTCGTAGATGCAGATTTACAACGGCCCAATTGGGATGATATTCAGGCCTATACGGATAATGAATTATTTAAAACTCCATTTGCTGATGGATTCAACGAGCCTACCCATCGAGATTTTCCTTATTATGGTATTCCGCAAACTCAAGTAGAGACGATAGATGGTTTAGCTGCGTATAACAGTCAATATTTACCTCTATTACCAAGCAAATATTCCGCAGATTATGCGCACCGCACATTACATCGCCTAGAAAGCTTAGCCGCCTACATTCGCCAGCAACAGCAAGATCCATTCCATGCTGATGGCACTGAATTAAGTCCAGAACAACAGCTCAATCTACGTCATTTTTCGCAAAAACTAGACGATTTAACCGCAAAATTTATCGTTAAAGTTGCTAATCACTATCAATCTGCACAATTGACGAAAATTGAAATTACCAATCCCCTAGATAGTACAAATTTAGTCACTGAACCAGCTCAAAACCTAAAAATCAACAAGCATCAAACGCCATCTCATAAAGTAGGCGCATCTGGAGTCATTAAACTGATTCTCTTAACCATCATTATTTGTGTTTGTGCCTATTATTTTGGTCTTTAGTTTTTTTTAATCATTGAAAAAGCCACTTAAAAATTAGGAAAATCTGAGATAGATCAAAATGAAAGGGGATGTATTGAAAAAGCAGAATAAACATCATTTATTCTGCTTCGTTTGATTTTAAGAATGAATCAATATTAAATAAAGCACATCTTTTTCTTCAATCCTGAGTCATGGCTCATAGAAATCGAAGATTACAAATCAAGTTTTTTGTGATCAGCCTCTATTTCACTGGCATGCCCTGTAAGACTGCCTTGAAGCAGTTTAAATAATTGTGTCACTTTATTATCAGTTACATTCCAATATTCTGCGCTGATTACCTCAGCCACCAAAATCCGAATACTCGGATCATGCTTGCCTTCGAACCAATTGTCTGCCCACGGATTCCAGAGAGTCTCAATTAAGGCTGGATCTGTACTCAGTGTGGCATATGCGCTGATCGAAACATAAATACTGTCAGACGGCTTGGCAAAAGATAAACCAATTTGATGACGACCTGCCTGAATCGCATTCACTAAATCATTGGTATCACGCATCATAAAATAAAGATTTTGACTCTCATTTAAATGCTCAGAATTTAGCATCGTCATGGGCTGAGAATGCAATTCATGCGTCTCAGTCGTATGACTAATCATAGAATATCGTACATCTTTAAGCAGTTCCCATAATTTTTCACGATATTGATCTGACATGATATTTTCTCCTGAAACTCAATTATAGAAATGATTGCGTATTGACTTGCTTACACAGTAATCCGATTTTTGATTTTAATTCACTGATCTTACTGAATTGATACAGTTGAATACTAAAGAAATAGCTTAAAGATCATGAGAAATAACAAAGAAGAATTTGCTTACAATATTCAGCAGAATGGTAATTGTTAGAGTGATTAAAGATCCACTTTCTGTTTTACTTTAAATCATTCATTGTTTTTAGTTTAACTCTTTTAAATTATAATTTAATCACTTGATTATTGTAGACACGACAGTGATCTCATCAGATGATTTAAGAATAAATACGCTGACTCAACCATCAACATACTTGACTTATTTTTGGGGTTTTAATCGCTATTTTTGACTTTTTTTGGGGCCAGTTTCTTAAGCACTTCTGAAACTGCGATCATGGCAAAACTTGACGTCACCACCACAGCAGAACCATACCCACCACAACGTAAACCTGCACTTGCGCACACCTCTGCACTTGAAAATGGATTATCAACAGAATACACACAAGTAATGCCAAATTTGTCTTTTGGTTTTTTACAAATCCCTTTGCTCCGTAACTGACTCCGCAATTTGGCTAACATCGGGTCTTGTTCGGTTTTAGATAAATCGGCGACCCGAATTTTTAAAGGATCGATCTTCCCTCCTGCTCCACCTGAGACAATTAAAGGGATTTTGTTAAAACGACAATGTAGCATTAAAGCCAGTTTAGCTTTAACGTCATCAATGCAGTCGAGCACCACATCGGGTGGGTTAGATAAAAGTTCTTTGACATTATCAGCGGTTAAATAGTCATCGACCATATTAATTCTAATGCGTGGATTAATAGATAGACAGCGCTCTGCCATCACTTCAATTTTTTCACGCCCCAAAGTTGAACTTAAGGCAGGCAATTGACGGTTAATATTGGATGCTGCAATCACATCCATATCGACTAAAGTTAATTCAGCAATACCTGTCCGCGCCAAAGCTTCAACCGCCCAAGAACCAACACCACCAATACCAATCACCATGACATGACTGTGTTCATACTGACGAAAAGCCTCATCTCCATAAATTTTTTCCACCCCAGCAAAGCGGCGTTCGTATTCATCATCTTGTAGGAGATCAGTCATTCGCTATCTAGTCACTAAAAATTACCGAAGCATTTTATCAAATTCTTACTGGTTTCCATAACCCATATCTAATGTATAATTAACTTCCTAAAAAATATCATTTTTATATAAAAAAAGAGGCTTCCGCCTCTTTCTATATTTTAATTCATAATAAAAAAGTATTCTCTGTAATACTTTAATTCCGCAATCGAATCACGAATATCATCCATCGCTAAATGTGAAGCATTCTTTTTCAAACCGCTCATAATTTCTGGACGCCAGCGTTTTGCTAACTCTTTCACACTCGATACATCTAAATTACGATAATGGAAAAATTGTTCTAATTCAGGCATCAAGCGATGCATGAAGCGGCGGTCTTGGCAAATTGAATTTCCGCACATGGGTGACACTTTCGGATTAATCCATTTTTTTAAGAATTCAATGGTCTGTTGTTCTGCATCTTCTACTGTAAGCTTACTTCGACGAACACGTTCAATTAATCCAGACTGACCATGTTGACGTGTATTCCATTCATCCATCGCATTTAAGATAAGCGGTGACTGATGGATCGCCAGCACAGGACCTTCCGCTAGAATATTGAGTTTATCATCGGTGACTATCGTCGCAATCTCAATAATTTTATCGTTATCAGTATCTAGACCTGTCATTTCTAGGTCAATCCAGATGAGGCGGGTATCAGGTGTGCTGCTCATAAATGTGCAATCTTATTGGGCTTAAAAACAACTATAGTAGCAAATTAATTGCAACTTGGCTGTAACTCCTACCCCGCTTCATGCTATTTTTGCCATCTCTTAGTTCATGCTTTTTTTAGGATATGAATGGCTTTAATTCGTAAACGTCGTTTAACTGAACAGCAGCAACGTCGCATTCAGAAACAACAGCAAACACGTCAAGAAGAACTCGATACTTCAAATGATTTAGAAGGTCTGGTGGTGCAACACTACGGTCGTCAACTTGAAGTTCAAGCCCTATCATTGCCTGATGAACAACCCATTAAGCCTGAAGTAAAAACAGGTGAACCCGATCCTTTCTGGAAACCGATTGAAATTGGTACTGTTTGGCGCTGTCATACGCGTACGAATCTAGAAGCCTTAGTGACAGGCGATCGAGTTAAATGGCAGGCCGACCCAAATACAGGATTGGGTATTATCACCGCGATTCATCCGCGTCAATCGTTACTCACCCGCCCTGACCGTTATCATAAAGTTAAACCTGTCGCGGCTAATGTGAGTTTGATTGTCATTGTATTCGCCTCCTTTCCTGAAGTCGCACCCAGCCTCATTGATCGTTATATCGTGGCGTGTGCTGACGCAGACATCCCTGCCTTGTTGGTATTAAATAAAGCTGACTTAATTCAGGAAAATGATCCTATTTTGACTTTGATGCAAGAATATCGAGTCTTAGGTTATGAAGTGATGCCATGTCAGTCCAACGGTGATTTGACTGCTCTTGCAGATCGTTTAGCTGGTGAAACTGTCGCTTTTGTAGGGCAATCTGGCGTCGGCAAAAGCTCACTCATTAACGCATTGGTTCCAGATGCAGCGCAAAAGACCAATATTATTTCTGAAAATTCGGCACTCGGTCAGCACACCACCACATCGACACGTTTAATTGCCTTTGGTGAAGGTGCTGCGCTCATTGACTCTCCTGGAATTCGTGAATTTGGTTTGTGGCATTTAAATGCTGATAAAGTGCAACGTGGTTTTCCAGAACTTGAAAATCTACTGGGACATTGTCAATTTCGTAACTGTACACACAAACATGAAAAGCAATGTGCGTTACGGTTAGCCGCAGAATCAGGTGAAATTTTGCAGCGCCGATTAGACAGTTATTTGCGTTTAACCGATGAAATTACTGAAGCACAGCAAAAAAATTGATTTTTCTTAACCCTTAGCCCTTGAAGCGGTGATTTTGATCGCCATATTTATGAGCTATACTCTACGCAATTTTAAAATTGTAATTAAGGTGACTTGTGGAACGTTGGTTCGAATTTATGGGGAATCACCCCTTCTTGTTTGGAACACTTGGGGTATTAATTGTTTTGTTCTTTGTTTTAGAAGGACAACGCAACGGTCGTAAAATTTCACCGCAATCCTTGGGGATTTTAGTCAAAGCTAAAAATGCCATGTTGATTGATTTACGTGATGCAAAAGATTTTCGTGAAGGTCACATCAGTGGCAGCCGCAATATTCCATATAGCCAAATTACCAGCCATATTGAAGAGCTAAAATCTTCAGATCGTCCGCTGGTGTTTATCTGTAACTTGGGCCAAATTGCAGGTACAGCCTTACATCAAGTAGGTCATGCTGATGCTTACCGTCTTGATGGCGGTATTAGTAACTGGAAAGCCCAAGGCTTGCCACTCATTAAAAGTAAATAGTTCGCTTAAGGAAAATTCACATGGCTGAAGTAATCATTTATTCCACCACAGTATGCCCTTATTGTATTCGTGCAAAACAACTGCTTGAGCGTAAAGGCATTGCTTATAAAGAAATTAATTTATCCAATGAAGCACCTGAAGTCCGTGTTGAACTGATGCAACGTACTCACCATCGTACTGTGCCACAAATTTTTATTAACGACCAATTTATTGGTGGTTTTGATCAACTTTATGCTTTAGAGCGTGAAGGAAAATTAAACGAATTACTGGCTTAATGCCGTATCAAATCACTTCATATTAAGGATTAAAGAATGAGTGAAGAACAACAAGCTCAACCGCAACTGGCATTAGAGCGCATTTATACCAAAGATATTTCTTTTGAAGTGCCTGGGGCTCAAGTATTTACCAAAGAATGGCAACCTGAACTGAATATTAATCTTTCATCTGCTGCAGAAAAAATTGATGCAACGCATTACGAAGTTGCATTACAAGTAGTGGTACAAGCCAATAATGCGGGTGACACAGCCTTTATTGTGGATGTCACACAATCAGGTATTTTCTTGGTAGATGGGGTTGAAGAAGAACGTCTTCCTTATATTTTGGGTGCATATTGCCCAAATATCTTGTTCCCATTCCTACGTGAAGCAGTAAATGATATGGTGACCAAAGGAAGCTTCCCACAATTGCTACTTACGCCAATTAACTTCGATGCTGAATTCGAAGCCAATATGCAACGTGCTCAAATTGCTGCGGAAGGTCAAGCTTAATCGCTTTGCTTTTAAAAATAAAAAAGACCGCATGTGCGGTCTTTTTGATTGCTGATTTTTAATTTCCTACTGGATAAAAGTAGACGTTTTTAAATCAATTTATTCAGCATCCATCATTAAATCTGCGCTCATTCCTACAGTATTGAAACCTGCATCGACATACATAATTTCACCTGTAATCCCATTTGCCCAAGGCGAACATAGGAATAATGCGGCATTACCTACATCTTCAATGGTTACATTACGTTTAAGCGGTGCAACTTTTTCATTCAAATCAAGCATTTTACGGAATGATTTGATCCCAGATGCCGCCAGAGTACGAATTGGACCAGCTGAAATTGCGTTGACACGAATACCTTCGCTGCCTAGACTTGAAGCCAAATAACGTACACCGGCCTCTAATGATGCTTTCGCCATTCCCATCACGTTATAGTTTGGCATTACACGTTCAGAACCTTGGTAAGTCAATGTGAGTAAACAACCTTGACGAACTTTTAATAATGGCTTAGCCGCACGCGCCATCGCAATAAAACTATAAGCACTGATATCATGCGCTACATTAAAGCCGTCACGGTCTGTAATGTCAGTAAAATCACCATCTAAAGTATGCGCTGGTGCGAAACCAATCGAATGCACGACACCATCCAAGCCATCCCAATGTTTTGCTAACTCTGCAAAAGCTTGTTCAATTTCAGCATCAACTGCCACGTCACAAGGGAAAACCAAAGTTGAATCAAATTGTGCAGCAAAATCGTCTACACGTTTTTTTAGTTTTTCATTTGGATAAGTAAAAGCAAGTTCTGCACCTTCACGATGTAAAGATTGGGCAATACCAAATGCAATCGATAATTTACTTGCAATACCTGCAATTAAAAAACGCTTACCCGCTAAAAGTCCTTGTGCCATGTGAATTCACTCAAAATAATTTATAAGCATAATGCCAAGTCTGAAGCATTTGCGAAATTGCATAATGCGCCTTTTTTAATAGGTTATGTAAAATCATAAAAAAGCTCCCGATTTAGGGAGCTTTTTTATTTAGACCTAAAATTCTTAATCATCACCTTGTAACAGGCTGAGCAGACGTAAAAACGAGTAATACATCCATACCAAAGTTGCAAGTAAGGCAATACCACACAACCACTCCATTGCTTTGGGTGCATGTTGTGCAGCAGATGATTCAATCAAATCAAAATCGAGAATCAGGTTTAAAGATGCAATGACAGCGACAAATGCTGCAAACCCAATCCCCAACCAGTTACTTTCAAAAATAAAAGGAATACTTGAACCAAAAGCCAGACGCATCACAATTTGCACCACAAATACCATGGCAATTGCGATTGATGCTGACATCACTACAGCTTTAAACTTTTCTGTCGCACGGATAATTTGGAAACGATATAAAGCAAACATCACGAGTGTCGTAATAAAGGTCGCCAATAAGGCTTGTAATGGGACACCTGGAAATTTAATTTGGAAAATTACTGAAATTCCACCCAGAAAAGCCCCTTCAAATAAAGCATAAGGAATGGCCAATATTCGTGCTGTATTTGGCTTAAATGTTGCAATCAGGGCTAAAATTATTCCACCAATCGCTCCTACCATAGCGCCTGCATAAGCAAGTGAGAGATTGGCCGTGATGAAGCTATAAAAAAATAGTGCTAAACCCACAACTGCTGCCATGACAGTTAATAAAATAGATTTTTGAATTGCACCTTGTATGGTCATGGTGTCATTAAAATCGCTTTGGGTTTCTACCCGAGTCAAAATAGGATTATTACTTTGCATGATTTACTCATTTTTGATTTGAATTATTAAAATAGTATAAATTGCTTTTTGGCTAGGCCTAATAGTTTTTTATTTTTTCAACATAATAGCCCTACAAATTAAAACTGATTCAACACTTGAATACAACTTTATTTTTCTGCATTTTATACTCGATTAAGAATACATAATGTCCAATAAACTGATTCGATAAGCTGAATTTAGTATAATAAACATTCACTTTAAGCAGAAAAATGAATGCTTTTTTCTAGATCAAATATACTCTAACAGCAATTTTAAAATTCAAGCTTTAAAGCCTGTAGTGAATTTTGCCAAACTTGTTCTGCCAATAGATCAATCTCAAGATTAAGGCTTTGCGCCAACCCTATTAACACATAAGGTAAATTAGCGGGGGTATTTCGGGTCCGCTGTTCAGTTGAACGTTGACAGCACAACGGGGTCATATCAGGACAATCCGTTTCCAAAACCAGATGTTCGACACCAATCTCCTGCACAACAGCATGTAATTTTTTTGCATTCAGATTGGTAATTTGCCCTGTCACACCAATTTTAAAACCCAATTTAACCAAAGCTTTGGCTTCTTCCACCCCTCCACTAAAAGCATGTGCAATACCTCCCTGTTTAAAATGTTGCTGTTTTAACAGCGCCAAAGTATCAGCATGTGCTTTACGAATATGTAGAAGAACAGGTTTATTAAAGTATTGCGCCAACTCTAGTTGAGCCACAAAAAACTCTTTTTGCTTTTTAAAAGTTTCAGGATGTTTATGTTGTTTTAAAAAAGTATCTAAACCAATTTCCCCAATGGCAATACATTTTTCATTTTTTAGAAGATTTTCTAAATGATTTAAATGCTCCATTTCATGCTGTTCGATATAAAATGGATGCAAGCCAGGTGCTAAATAACCTGTCGGTGCATCGACCAATTGCGCTAAAAATTGTTGAGTGTTAAGTAAATCTTGAAAACGCGATTGTATAAATCCAATCAAGATTAAACGTTCAACGCCAACTGCTTTTGCTGCATATGCCAAATGTTCCCGATCTTGATCAAAATCAGGAACATCAAAATGGGTATGTGTATCAAACAGTCGGTATGTCATCAAAAATCACATTAAGATTTTGCTTTATTATTTTCAGCAGGGTTACTGGCAGGCGAACTGTTTTTTGTTTGAACTGGAGGCAAATATTCTTTTTTCAGTACTGTTTGTAATTGATCATAAGGAATTGTCAAACGCGGTAATCCTACGACATAAGGTCCAATTTCATATTCCCCATATTGCAATACTAAACCTTGAGTGGATAAGTAAAAATTATCGGAAAGTGTAAATTTCCATACTTGTTCATATTCTTCAAGGTTGTCTGCCAATTTTGAATCCATCACCCAAATTTTAAATACTTCATGGGCTTTATTCTGTAAAATTGCTTTTTGATTTGGCGCTAAAATATCATCAAGCTTCATTTGTTTTTTGTTTTTCAAATCAAAATTATAGTAATGCTGAGAAGATGAACCATGTGCACCGCCCAAATAACTACTTGAATTTAAAACCACGGTCGCCAGTGGAACCGTTGCATTTAAAATTTTAGGCTTAATCATTAAACTAATTTGATGATTGGCACTGAGCGCTTTCAACTCCTTGTCTAATAATAAAAAAGTGCTTAGATAAGGAGTAATTTGTTTTTCTATTTTTTGTTTTTTTGTTTCCACCGCAATTGATGCAGGCTGGTCTGGAATTTGATTTTGACTATTTGAAGCTGCGACTTCTGTCGTTACCGCTTGTGGCTTATCTTTCAGTAATTTCGGAGAAATGTCTAAAATTTGGTCAAGCTGTTTTAAAATTTGCTCATCAATCAACTCATCTACAAAGGCTTGGTTACTGGAGAGCCGTTCTATCGAAATTTCTAGACAGCTATTACCATCACATGCTGGTAGCCCCAGAGCCAGCTTTTCAGTATCGCCGACCAGTTTTACTGTTTCTACTTGCTTCGCAGGTTCAGATTGTGCAGTTTGTTGGTCTTTAGGCTCAGCTTGTTTAGGCTGACATGCCATTAATGCCATGGTTGTAGCCAGAAAACTGATGGTAAAGAAGACTTTATTTTTAAACATGAGACTGACCTATAACGTTACTCTGGTAAATTGACTGCGACTCAATGCTGAATCATTACAGCCATTCACTAGAACATATGCTGATAAACATCACTTTTCAATACCTGTTGCGTTTGTGCTTGGGTTAAATAAATATCTAATTGTGGGCCATCTTTAACAATTTCGTGAGTGCGATAATGTAAACCAACTCCTTCTTGGTCAAAGAACCAATCGGATTGGCCCCAATAGAGCTTTTGAGGTGCATTTTTTTTCACCTCGACTGATTGCTGTTTTAACCATTTTTGATAGGCCTGCTGAACAATTTGATCCATATTTGTTTGCTGTTTGGCTTCAATTAAACTCAACAAGGAAACACTTTGCTGCTTTTTACGATCGGCCACAAAAAAATAGTAACGCTCCTTAACCTTAATACCTTCTTGATTGGTGTCCACGCCCAATTGCATCAGTAAATATTGATTTCGCTGATAAGCAATTCGGGTATACATCGACAATTCATAGGCTTTATTTTTCGAAAATTCGGCTTGCCAAATATCCGATTTTTTGACATAAGCATTGATAGCTTGCTGCAAGCCCATGTCTTGTTTCATAGAGATCTGATCTTGAATAACCACCGCTTGACGTTTTGAAATCCAGTCATTTAACCAATCATCTGTGGTTTGTACAGTTTGAATTTTAACGTCAATACAGTTTTTAGTTTCGCAAAAAGGAAGGGCAATTTTTGCTGCTTGTTCTTGAATATTCAGGTAGGGCAGCACATCTGCTTGCTCTGTTTTAAGTTTTTTTTCTGCAGATTTAGAAGCAGCATCTTGTTGTTTTGATGCATCACAGGCACTGAGTATCAGACCAATGGCCATCAATAATGCACTCATTATTTTCCTGTTCATGCGAATCACTCTTTTTAAAGGAACTGATGAATATCAAAGTGGTAAATTTAAACATTATCAATAATAAAACAGCTTCCTAAAGAAGCTGTTTATCGTTCGTGATTTTAGTGTTCACGTGTCGCACGGAACTGGATATCGGGATAGCGCTCTTGCATTAACTGCAAGTTGACACGACTAGGGGCCAAATAAGTTAAATGACCACCACCATCAAGTGACAACTGATCATGAGCTTTTTTCTTAAACTCATTGAATTTTTTCTCATCATCACATGAGACCCAACGCACTGTATTGATATTCACAGGCTCGTACACACAGTCAACCTTATATTCTTCTTTTAAGCGATAGGCCACGACATCAAATTGAAGTACACCAACCGCACCCACGATCAAATCATTACTCATTTGTGGCATAAAGACTTGAGTTGCGCCTTCTTCTGAAAGTTCCTTCAAACCTTTTTGTAATTGCTTAGATTTTAACGGATCTTTTAAACGAACACGACGGAACATTTCAGGTGCAAAGTGAGGAATACCTGTAAAGTGCAGATTCTCACCCGCGGTAAATGTGTCGCCAATTTGAATGGTGCCGTGATTATGCAAACCGATAATATCGCCCGGCCATGCTTGTTCAAGCTGCTCTCGCTCTCCTGCCAAAAAGGTTAAGGCATCACTAATCCGAACATCTTTACCCAGACGTACATGATTCATTTTCAAACCTTTCTCATATTTTCCTGAACAGATTCGCATGAATGCAATACGGTCACGATGTTTTGGATCCATATTGGCCTGAATTTTAAACACAAATCCAGTAAAGCCTTCTTCCGTTGCTTCAACTACACGCTCATGGGTAGGATGTGCTTTCGGTTCGGGTGCCCATTGAATAAAAGTATCAAGCACATGATCCACTGCAAAGTTACCCAAAGCAGTGCCGAATAAAACGGGGGTTTGCTTGCCTTGCAAGAATAATTCACGATCAATCGGATCATTGGCCATTTGCACCAATTCCAATGATTCTTCAAAAGCGGCAAAGGCTAAATCACCGACTTTCTCACGTAAGTCTGGATAGTCATATCCATCACGCTTTTCAATTTCAGTAATGGTTGAACCAAAACCTGCTTTATAAACGTAAAATTTTTCTTCGATCAGGTTATATACGCCAGCGAAATCACGTCCTGTTCCCATTGGCCAAGTCAATGGTACACAACGAATTTTCAAGACGTTTTCAATTTCATCCAGTAATTCTAATGGCTCACGTATTTCCCGATCCATTTTATTGACAAAAGAAATGATCGGCGTGTCACGCATACGACAGACCTCCATTAATTTAATGGTTCGGTCTTCTACCCCTTTTGCACCATCAATCACCATTAAGGCAGAATCAACGGCTGTTAAAGTACGATAAGTGTCTTCCGAAAAGTCTTCATGTCCGGGAGTATCGAGTAAATTAATGACATGCTTTTTAAACGGGAACTGCATCACCGAAGTGGTAATAGAAATCCCGCGCTCTTTTTCCATCTCCATCCAGTCAGAGGTAGCAGCACGGTCTGATTTACGACTTTTCACCATCCCTGCAACTTGAATAGCCTTCCCCCACAATAACAGTTTTTCTGTCATGGTCGTTTTACCAGCATCGGGGTGGGAAATAATGGCAAAGGTTCTACGAGCCTTTACTTCTCTAGCTAATTGATCTTTAAACATGAGAAAAATCTACAATATGTACACAGTTATGTACACATTTCTAAATATGTACTAAAACTGAAAAAGTGGGAATTCAAAATTGGCGTAATTGTAGCAGATTTCTAATTATTATATTCGAGTGCATAACTCACCAATACCATCAACACTCGCCTCACGCAAAATATTTATATCGGATATTTACTTAACAACGGCTCACGGATGATTGGCAAATAAAATGATGTGAGGGCTGAGTAAATATACATGTACTTAAACTAATCGAGACAAAAATCACTTTCAAAAATAATGCCTATATTAGTATTAGCTCAAACTTAATCTGACACTTACAATCAAATATCGGCAACTGTCAGATTAAATTCGGTGTATTACAATTTATAAGTTAATGCTAGAAGGGCAGTTAGTATTTCATACTAAATTTTCCCCCCCACCCCTTTAAACTTTTCAATAAAAGCAGCGATTTTTTGAAAAACACTCTGCTTCTTTGTCAGGTATTGCGGGTTTAAAGGGCTCATTTTAGGCAGAATAGCATTCAGCTCAGTACCATTGTCACTAGCAAATTCCCGTTTCAACGAGGTCGCAATATAACGTCTCGCCGCATCCTCATTCAGATTCTCTGCGCCAATCAGCTCTTGTACTTCACGCTGTTGTTCTGCTTGAGCAAAGGTAAAGAAGGCATCAATTACACTAGCTTTATCATCAATCTGGTCAAGATCAGTTTGGTTGATAAAATCAACCAATAGGCTTTCTTTGGCACGATTGCCGAGACTCGCACGAATCACCCGGCGTACATCTTCGATCAGTGAAGCCTTGTTTTTGACCTTTTTATTGTTATCAAAGATCAATTCCAGAATATAGTCCAAGTTGATCTCTTGTGATTTAAGCAGATCTACTTCAAAGACTACATCATCCCAATCAATCGTCGATTTTTCTTTTTGCTCAGCCGATTTTTCCCGACGTAACCAGTCACGAATATCATTATAGGTGGAACGATAATCTTGGATCTTCCGTTCAGCGGGCATCTGAATGATTTGCAGAGCTGACAGATCTTCATCGCTTAAGTAATGTTGGGTCTTGAATGCTTCGACTGCTGCAAGGTCATGCATATCCACACTTTGCAAGGCTTTTAGGCTGGTGTATTCATCGTAGTTTTGCAACACATTTTCTACACGCAAGTATTCGCCAAATAATTTCGTAAAGGCTTTTTTATCTGATTCTTTAAAAATTTTATCGGGGTTAGGAAAGCGCTGTTCTAATTCTTTCACAACGTCCACAAAACCGCGCCGTGCATCACCAGTCACTACATCGGTGAAGCCTTCCATATACTCCTTGTAGCTTTTTTCCAGTACCACATTCTTGGTATTTTTATCACCAAATAAGGTAATCGCATCGACAGTCGCTTGCTCTAAATCACGGAAAGTAACAATATTGCCGAATGTTTTGGTGGCATCATAAATACGATTGGTACGCGAATAGGCCTGCATTAAACCGTGATAGCGCAGATTTTTATCTACAAATAAAGTATTCAGCGTAGGGGCATCGAATCCGGTCAGGAACATCCCTACCACGATCAGCAAATCGATTTCTTTGGCTTTGACTTGCTTGGCAAGATCACGGTAATAATTTTGAAAACCCTTACTATCAACACTAAAATTGGTTTTAAACAACGTGTTGTAGTCAGCAATTGCCGCATTTAAAAACTCTTTTGCGCTGCTGTTCATGGCTGTGATATCAAAACTTTCATCCTGAATATCGCCTACAGCATCTTGCTCCTCATTGGCTGCAAAGGAAAAAATAGTGGCAATCTTTAAAGGTTTATCACTGTTTTTTTGCAGGTTGTTGAGTGACTCATAATACAGCTTGGCAGCTTCTACACTACTAACGGCAAACATGGCATTAAAGCCCTTGCTACCCGCTTGTAAGCGGTGAGTTTTCTGGCGGAAATTATTCAGGATGTACTGGCTAATTTCACGGATGCGGTCGGGATGCAATAAGGCTTGTTTGTTTTCCGCTGCACTGAGTTTTTTCTCATCCTGTTCGGTTTCGATGATTTTAAACTGTGGACGTACATCATTGTAGTCCACTTTAAATTTCAGGACTTTCTCATCACGAATCGCATCCGTGATGACATAAGAATGCAACTCACGGCCAAATACGCTGGCTGTAGTTTCAGCACTAAGGGCGTTTTGTGGAAAAATAGGCGTACCCGTAAAGCCAAACTGATAGTACTTTTTAAACTTCTTCTTCAGGTTTTTCTGAGCTTCACCAAACTGGCTGCGGTGACATTCATCAAAAATAAACACCACCTGCTTGTTATAAATAGGCAGGTCGCTTTCACTTTTCATTAGGTTGTTAAGCTTCTGGATGGTGGTAACAATAATTTTATTGTCATCTTTATCCAAATTACGTTTTAAGCCTGCGGTGCTATCTGAACCATTAACACTATCTGGTGAAAAGCGCTGGTACTCTTTCATGGTCTGATAATCGAGGTCTTTACGATCTACCACAAAAAACACCTTGTCAATGAAATCCAGCTCGGTGGCCAAACGTGCCGCTTTAAAACTGGTCAGGGTCTTACCTGAACCTGTGGTATGCCAAATAAACCCGCCACTTTCAGTATTGCTCCAATTTTTGGCCTGATAGGCGCTGTTGATTTTCCACAAAATGCGCTCGATGGCGGCAATCTGGTATGGACGCATCACTAGCAGCGTGTCACTGACATCAAATACCGAATAATGTATCAACACGTTGAGCAAGGTGTTCTTTTGGAAGAAGGTGGCAGTAAAGTCTTTCAGATCTTTGATGAGGCTGTTATCTGCCTTCGCCCAATTCATAGTGAAGTCAAAACTGTTTTTGTTGCGCTGGGTGGTATTGGCAAAATAACGGGTGTTTGTGCCGTTGGATATCACAAATAACTGTAAAAATTTATACAGGGAATTTTCGCTATTAAAACTTTCTTTGCTATAGCGATGCACCTGATTAAAAGCTTCACGAATGGCTACACCACGTTTTTTAAGCTCCACCTGCACCAAAGGCAAGCCATTCACCAAAATTGTGACATCGTAGCGGTTGGCATGGCTACCTGTTTGCTCAAACTGCTTGATGACCTGCACTTTATTGCGGGCAATGTTCTTTTTATCTAAAAGGTAAATGTTTTGGATATGCCCATCGTCAAATACAAAATCGTGGATATAATCATCATGAATCTTGCGGGTTTTATCAATAATACTGTCGCTCGGTCTATCCAGCCAAGTCTCCACAAAGCGTAACCACTCTCCATCGGAAAACTGCATCTTGTTCAGTACTTGCAACTGCTCACGAACATTCGCCAGCATAGACTGAGGGTTATTTAAAGTGGGCAGATATTCATAACCTTGATTTACTAAATCTTGAATGAGTTCACGCTCTAAATCGCTTTCGCTTTGATAACTATCTGCTACCTGCGAATCTTTGTTGTATTTATCTAAAATAATAAAGTTATTTGATTCAGCAATAGGACTGTATTCAATCATGTGGTTTTTTCCTGCCTAAATCGATAGTGCTCGACAATATGTTTGATCATCTCTTCCAGAACTTTCTTTTCTTCAGGCTTCAATGGGGCCACTTCTTCAGCTGCGTGTTTTGAATGGCTTGAGAAATTCACAATTCGTTTTGCATACAGATTAGGTAAGCCATCACCCGTTTCAGGCAAAAGATGTTCCCATCTTTTATACCCAAGAAATGTTGCTGTCTTTTCTAGAATATTTCTCAGTAAATTAAAGTGATATTTTTCAACTTGTCCATTTTTTACGATCTCCTCAAGCTGCGAGATTAAGTGCAAATGATATGCAAATGGAGAGTCGTTTGGTTGCTCTACTAGATGAAAACTGTCATACCCCTTGCTTTCTAATCGAAACTTGCTAAACCATTTTGATTTCCAGCTATAGCGCTCAGTTTTATCATCACTACCAAATTCATTACAAAGTACATTGAAAAATAGTGGGTTATGAGTTGTAATAATGAAGTTGACTCTAGATTTATTTAATTTAATTAGTTGCGCTAAATCCACCGCTAATTGGATCAGATGATTTTCATCTAGAGAGCTAACAGGATCATCAATAAATACATACTCAAGGTTGTCAAATGGAGTTTGTTCTGGATAATCAGGATGAATATCATTTAGCGTGAAAATTGCCTGTTCAAGTAACGTATAAAAAACACTCCAGATAAAGTTACTTTCCTCACCTTTTGAAATTTTCAAATTTCCAGGATGCCCATCATCTCCACTCTCTAGCGAAAAAGTCACTTGCGTAAATGCTTTGATTATGACTTCTTGATCATTCTTATCTTTGAATTTGTATTCTTCATTGAATCTAGGTGTGAGCTTATCATTGGTATAACGCTGAAAATTTGTAATGATGTTTTGGTCTTGACCTTGCTCTTCTAGTACCCATTGAGTGAATGAATTAGGGTGGATCAATAATTTTGGATCAGCATCAAATGCTAAATCATTATCCCAATAGAACAAATCTTCAGTAAATGCGCTGTAATAAAGAATTTTCTTATTAGCTAACCCAGAGTACTGAGCATCTTCATCTTCAATTTTAGGTAGGAGCAACTCTTTGAATTTTCGAGAAAGCTGCGTTTTTCCCGTACCATTGAAGGCATAGATCAATTGTACCTTTGGAACAGGTTTAGTTTCTTGTATTACCTTTGTTTTTTCAGAGACCACTCTCTGAACCACCTTAGGTGTACTCAGTTGCAGCGCTATTTCCTCTAGTTTCATTTCAAGCCTTTATCTCTTCAGGCTTAGGTAAACTCAATAACACATCACGATAAGACTCATATTGTTTTTTCCTTAGGTTAAATTCGGCTGTCAACTCGGCTGTCAACTCGGCTGTCATCATGCTAAATGTATCCAAAATTCGGACAATTTCCGTTTGAATTTCAAGAGACTTTTTAGGATTTTCAGGATAAGGGATCGGAATTTCTTTTTTAGCATAATTACCGATCCATTGACGTTTATGATCACCATCAGCCAACTCATTTGGTAATGTATTTAGCCAGTAATAAATATATTTTAAAGAGACTTTAGACTCATCCACCGATGAGATCATTTTCATCGCTGATGATTTTGCTTTGAAATCAAAATCGACCCATTTATTTGCTGTGGTGAAATCATCAAAAATAATTACAGGGTTTTCTGATGCTTTATATATCCCTTCAATTTCATCTGTATAACCTAGAATGAAAGTTTTGCCTGCAGTCAAAACTGGAGTTTCAAAATCTTCTCTATAATTGGTTGTCTTGACGAGATATTTTGTTGGTTGTTCGTACTTAGCTACATCCCCCAATACTTTCCACTCCACCTGTACATCATCGAGGAGCTTTTCCATAAAACTCATGCCCTCCCCCCCTTCAATCTTCGCCACAATCGCATCAATCTCTCTACGAAGCAGGTCAATTTTAGCCACAGTGGTTTTAAGCTCGGCATTGATTTGAGTAATGGGTACGACTACACGAGTATCTTTGGCTTCAACATAGTTACTCACAGACAAGTTGTAGTCATTTGCTTGAATCACCTCACAAGCCACAGACTTGGCAAAGTGGTCTACATCAGCTTTACTATCAAACATCTGTATTATCTGTTCAATATGTTTTTCAGTCAAAATATTATTATTTGTTTCTTTTTTAAATAAACTGCTCGCATCAATAAACTGAGTTGTATTGTCAACTTTACGTTTAGAAAGTACCAAAATATTTACGGCAATAGGTGTGCCGTAGAACAAGTTCGGTGCTAATGAAATAATGGTTTCAACATAGTTGTTATCCACCAGATACTGACGGATTTTCTGCTCAGCACCACCTCTGTAAAAAATACCAGGAAAGCAAACAATGGCTGCGCGACCTTTACTGGATAAGTAACTCAGGGCATGCAGTACAAACGCAAAATCGGCTTTTGATTTAGGCGCGAGTACACCCGCTGGGGCAAAGCGATCATCATTAATTAGGGTTGGATCATCGCTGCCTATCCATTTAACGGAGTAAGGTGGGTTGGAAACAATCGCATCAAAGGGTTTGTCATCGCTAAAGTGAGGCTCTCTTAGCGTATCGCCGAGTTGGATATTGAACTTGTCGTAGTTAATATTGTGTAAAAACATATTCATACGTGCCAAGTTGTAAGTGGTGTGATTGAGCTCCTGCCCAAAAAAACCATCTTCGATAATATGTGCATCAAAGTGTTTTTTGGCTTGCAATAGCAAAGAACCCGAACCACAAGCAGGGTCATAAATTTTATTGACACTGGTTTGTTTGTGCATGGCAAGCTGGGCAATCAACTTGGACACATGCTGCGGAGTGAAAAATTCGCCACCGGATTTTCCGGCATTCGCAGCGTAATTGGAGATCAGAAACTCGTAAGCATCACCAAACAAATCGATATGGCTGGCATTAAAGTCACCAAAATCTAGACCTGCTACGCCCTTGAGTACAGCCGCCAAACGGATGTTCTTATCTTTAACAGTATTACCCAATCGGTTGCTGGTAGTATCAAAATCAGCAAACAGACCTTTGATATCCCGCTCTGATGGATAGCCATTAGCAGACGCTTCAATTGCCCCAAAGATGGTAGCTAGATCAGTATTCAAACTTTCGTTGTTATTAGCATTTTCGGCAATATTCACGAACAACTGGCTTGGATAGATAAAGTAACCCTTGGTTTTAATGGCGTCGTCTCTGATGTCTGGGGTGATGACATTATCAGGGAGCTCCGCATAGTTGATGCTGTCATCTCCGCCTTCGATGTAACTAGCGAAGTTCTCACTGATGAAACGATAGAATAGCGTACCCAAGACATATTGCTTGAAATCCCAGCCATCAACTGCACCTCGTACATCGTTGGCGATTTGCCAGATTTGGCGTTGCAATGCTGCGCGTTGTTGGGTGCTGGTCATGGATACATCCTGAAAAAATACTTGTTAAGAAAGTGTACTTCACATGTTTTTCAACTATACAACTTAAACTCAACCCCTTATCAATTCCCCTACCAAAAACGACGTACAGGGGGATCAGTGATTGATCACATTTTCAATTAAGCCCACAGACTTGAAGTTCAGTATGCTTTATTCATTCTCTTCAAGTGCTACAGCTAGGCAATTGTTGTAAAGTCTAAAATATATAAACAGAATGAGTTTACCAAAAAATCAAGTTTTTTCAGCTAAATCCATAATGAAAAAGACATGATTTGTCGTGCTGATGTATGGCTGTATTCTCTGCTATACTAATTAGACTTCTTGCGTTAGTCAAAATTTAAACAGCCTAAAGCTACATTTAATAAGGTTTTAGCCAGTTCAAAAATTAGGTAAACGATACTTTCGCAAGAGGTCTATTTTAGTTGTTAGATTGATGGAGTCTCAAAATGCTTAAATCTACCGAACAGAAAAAAAAACATATTCAGGCAACCCGCTTGCAAAACTACCAAGCCAGTCTCAAGCTCGAAGGGATTACCACATCAGGTAATCTAACCCAGCTAAGCAAAGCGCAAATTTTGCAAAAATATAAAAAGTATTCACAACCAGAAAGCTAACTGAGTACTGCTATGGATAAGTATGGGGAACTAGGGGATAGCCTATATTGCTATTCAGGGACCAATATTCTAAAAAACAAGCTGAATATCCGTGATGAGCAGATTTTAGAACAAGCAGAACTTGAACTATCAGGCTTATCGAGTAGCTTAATTGAATATGCGGAACCGCCTTACGATTTGCACTACTTACAATCTATTCATGCACAGCTTTTTGGTGACTTGTACGAATGGGCAGGACAACTTCGGCAAATTGATATCTCTAAAGGTGATACTCGATTTTGTACATTTTCCCGTATTGGAATTGAAACAAATAAATTACTTAATCCACTTCAGCAACAGAATTATTTTCAAAGCCTAGAACTAGAAGAATTTATACCTAAACTTGCTGATTTGTATTGTGAACTCAATGTCATCCATCCGTTTCGTGAGGGTAATGGACGTACCCAACGTATTTTCTTTGAACACCTAATTGCTTACTGTGGCTATGGCATTGATTGGTCGAAAATCAACTCTAAAGAACAATGGGTACAAGCAAATATTGAAGGCTTTTATGGTAATTTGCAGCTATTAATTCAAATATTTGAATCGTGTCTTACCCTACCAGACTAAAAAATAAGGGAGCCAAAGCTCCCTTCAATTAGTGACTTGCCAACTTGTTCGCAATCAATTAATTGACTTACCAAGCTAACCAAATGATTCTACTCTGCTCAATTCACTGCTCTAACACTCTGCTGCAAACCCTGCTGGATATCCTGCACAAATCCATCAGGCGAAGCTTGTTGCTCCACCGCCCGGTTCTGTTCTTGTTCAGGGTGATAGTATTCCTCCAACATATCCAAGCCTTCCTCCATATCCACGTCCATCCTTCCATTCGCAAAACCCTTCCTTGCCGTAAAGTCCAAAGCTTCCTGATAGAACCCTGCCTGTTTGCACTGCTCATCAATTTGCTTTGCCTGAATAATGGCATCATTCAGACCAATCCCATCTCTTAAAGTCAGATCCACGTAATACACTGGTTGACGATAACTCTGTGTCGTACTCTTACCCCGCAATATCAATTGCAATGGGAGGCAAGACAACAAACCGTTTGAGGCCGCATGGTAATAACTGAGCCGTGCAGCCAAAGTCCGAATACTGTTAAAACCCGTGGTTCTAAAGATAAAAGTTCCAAATTCATCCGATTCATCCAAATTCACATGCAGACGCCCGTAGGGCTTGCAGTTTCCTCCTTGAGCCAATGGACATAAATCAGGGGATGGACATGGATGTTGCTCCACGCCCTGATTGGTTAATCGCTGGCAGGTTTCTCCATTACCGACACAGACAGGTCGTCCAGTCTGGCGATCAAACAAAGTGTATTCAGCACGTAGGTTTAAGTCAGGATCATTAAAGATCATTCTGACCGGGATTGAACGTAGCTTTTGATTGGGAGTATTCGCTCGAAGCTGATCATCCAGTGGATGTTTCACCCATCCCTCTTTGCTTTGAATCTGGGAAGTAATGGTGAACTGGTCATCCTTTTCTGGTAGACGCTTGCCATTCTTTTCGATCATCCGACCGATACTGATCCGTCCCAGGATTGGAGGGGTAATTGCTAAACCTTTAATCATGTTGATATTCCTTAATGTATTACGTTACGAATTTGGGGCTATGTATGTAGGTCAGAACAAGGACCAAATAAGTTACCCAAAGAATGTAGAGCCAGATAAAGTGCTACAGAAATCGCGACCGATTTGCTCTCTACCGAAGGGTAGAGAGCGGGGAGCGATTTTTGTGAATTTTTGATTTAGTGCTGTGGATCGGGCTTAGTCGGTATAGATGTTGAATCGACGACTGCCCTGCTTTTGAAGTGGATAAAGCTCGATGAGTTCAGGCTGGTGCTGAAGCAATGCCTTGGTATTTAGACTGATAGAATCCTTCGCTTTCTTCCAGACCACTGAGCCATGTGCAAAGACAGCCCTTTCCTTGTCTTGCATCATCATCTGAATTTCATGTTTAAGTTGGTCAAAGCGTTCCTGCTGATGCTGAATCTCTTCCTTTATATTGATGAGTTTATCGAACATCAAATTGGCATTTTCATTTTGCGAGAGATCCTCTACGGTTAAAGGTACATGCGCTGGATAAAGTTGTTGAATCGCTTTAGCTGCGGATTCACTGGCATCGACTGATGGTGGTGTATCCTTTTCCACGCATTCCCAGAAATATCGTTCTGCTTGAACAATATGTTCAATCACCGATTCTGATCGTGTCACTTTGAAGATCTTGGTTTCATGCCCACAGATCAAGACACAAACATGCGCTGCCTGTTTACCAGTCACCGCCAGTTGATGTTGTACCTGACAAAGCACATATAAAGGCACACCATCACGCCACAATTTTGCTCCATGCTCACCTGCTGTTTTGCATTCAAGAATCTGAACTTCGTCGCTTCCTACAACAGAGTAATCCAGATTGGCTAACATAAAATGTTTATCGGGATCAGGATGCTGAAGTACCGCATTGATCCGTCGCACCTTGCTATGAGTATGCATGCTATAGAACTCTGCCACCAAAGGTTCCAGCTGCTTACCCCAATACAACGGTGCTACACCTGAGCTTTCATCTTCTATGGTTTGAGCCTGCCGTCCGGTTTTAATCAGCCAGAGTTCCAGCATCGACATGTAGGGGTTTAAGCCACATGCCGTTGCGGCATCACTGCTACCGATACCTTGTTTACGAACTTCGAGCCAGTCCTGATATTCCATCCCTTTGGTATTGACCAATCGCTTGGCTGCTGTTGAGCGTTTGGTGGTAATGGTTGGATTAACTACAATCTTTGATCCTACCATCGTAGGCTGATGGGAAATAGATACAATTTGATTCATGGAATTATCCTTATAAATTCTGATCTCTGTAAAAGAAATGCATAAAAAAGCCATACCCGACACGAGGTCGGGTATGGCGATTTGTTTGCTGTTTTAATTGAGAGGGGTTACATGAGTGCTCTGATGAGCATTTGTTTGGGGTGACTTGATTTCGACATGAGTGAGTCAGTTAACTTCAGGCGATCAAAGCAAGCGCTTGCTCCAATCCTCGTTGTTTTACACCAGCACCTGCACCGAACCAAGCTGAATCAAGACGGTAATCTGTACTCATGGCACGTCGTTCATGATCCACAAATTCTGTGATGGAACAAAGTAAGCCATAAGCCGTATCTTTAGCTGATGACAGGTCAGCACCACGTCCTTGCCCATTAAACATCTCTAAAGCTTTATTCATGGCACGACCATTCGGTTCAGGCTTTTTCTCCTGAGCTTGCTGCGCGACATTACGATAGAACTGAATAATGTTTTCTTCAGGATCGGAAATTGACATGGTGCTGTTATTGAACACGGCATCAAAGTAGGCTTTGGCTTCCTGCTGACTCACCTTACGCTGTGTGAGCTGTTTCATCTCATACATGTGCTCATCCCATGCACGCACTGAAATACCTAATTGCTGCTTCACTTTCTCTGCATCAAACTTGGTGCTATGTGGAACCTTCACTACACCTGCACTACTGCTTTGTCCGCGTAGAGCAATGGCTAACGTGTTGTTACAGACCACTCGGATACTGGTGAACTGTGCTGTCGTTGCCAAAGTGCCATCACACGCAGTAGCCAGCAGGATATAACCATTACTGACATCCTTAGACTTTAAAGCGGAACTTTGACCTGTACGTGCCAAAGCCCAGAACTTCTTCCCACCTTTCAAAACCCCTGCGGTTTCTAGCTCAAAACCTGATTGCTCAGTCAGATCCCGGTAGAACTCCAGAATCTCTTTAGGCTGAACTTCCTGATAACGCTGACTGACCACAGATAAAGGTGCATGTGTATCTGAACGGTATAACACTCGCTGCTCTTCAAAAGGCATGATGATGCTCTGACCACGTTCATTCTGTGCCATATAACTGACATTCGAGGATTCGATCCGCCAGTCCATCCCAGCTTGCTGTGCCCAGACTTCCAGTGGTTGATTCGGACTCAGCTGATTGCCTAGACCATGCCAAGGGGTTTCGCCAACATAGGCGATCTGTTCGATTTGATGTGCCATCGTTCTTATCTCCTATGATGATTCAACGAAAATTCTGCTGACAGTGATTGCAGTGATAGTAGGTCAGGGTGATCGGCTTTTTAGGCTCATCAAACACACTACTAAATAGGCCACCAATGACTGCACCAGCGATACCACCAATGAATGGGGATACAGGCAATGGCAAACTCTTTGAAATGGATGCACCGATAGTGGCAAACGAAGCTGATGCTGCTAGACCTGTAGAATCAGAACCATTCACCTGCTGATTGACCACTTGAATAACCTGATCCGAAAAACAATAAGGACAATTTAAACTCATAATATATACCTCTAGAAATGACAAAGGCTCACCGATGGGCAAGCCTTGCAAAGTTAAAAAACTCGTTTTCATCTAGATAATGTATATCTGAGATTATTTTCAACTCATTGAAATGTACGCATCTTGGCTTTGCATTTCACACGCAGATGTTGCGCGTCTTTTTCAGGTCGTACTAAATAGCGCACAGCATTAATCATTTTTTCCACTTCAGTAGAATTATTTCTGTGAATTCGACCAATACCTAAAATACCTAATTTCGTGTACTCTTGGATCTGCTCAGGATCATGACAGTTAAAAAAGTATCCTAACTTGCCTGTGATTTTCTGCCATGCCTTTCCAACTTGATGAGCAATACCCCATCCCTCCTGCTTAAAATGCCCATTAAAAAATAGTACCAGATGACAGTGATAGCCCTTATCTACTCCTTGCTCTAATGCCCAACCAAAATCTATCAGGGCGTTGAATGGCTTTTCCCGCTTGCTCATCTGCGCTCTTAGCTCTTTCATATCCTCATAAAAATCAGCAATGTTGATCAAGTGTTGATACTTTTTAATGTAACCCAAATCAATGCGAACAACCTCTGTCCTCGCATATCGCTCTACAGCGCTCCTAGCTTTTCTTTCTAGCGATCGAATATTCCGTGTCTCATTTTCACGATGACGTCTTAAAGCTGCTCGATGTTCAGATTGATAACTCTTAAAATATCGCTGATACTCAACAAATGATTTTCTTTTAAGTTCTTCAATAAGTTCATCTAACCTTAGACCATGAATATCATTCTCTTCCAACCAATTACACCATGCATTGATATATCCGAAATAGTCGTAAGACCGTATGTACACTTGATCGAATTTCTTCAGAAGCTCAGCAAATTCTAAATAGAAATCATGTGGTCTACGATTAGCTCTAATCCATAACTCAGTGACTACTTCAAGTTGGATGGTTAATTTAGATTCATTAATTGATTTACTCATGTTCAATACTCACTCTGGAAATAGCTCCATATGAGAGGGTTAAACTGTATGAATATAATTTTTAGGTTGAATCTAGTTAGGTATACAACTCTATGAATACTCTAGTGATTAGTCTCTATATAGATATATCTAATTAGGTTATATGGATATATTTAATAATATTAGTCAACCTGCAAACATTGAGCTATAGCTTTTAGATTTCCCTTGTGATAATCACCTAATTGAGCAGGCTTCAATGATCAAATTTGCGGAATCTCTTAATTATTAAGTCACTACCGATATCTTTGGATAAAAAAAAGTTATGCGGTAAGTATTTAGGAAGACAAACGCAGGAATTTACTTGAATAGCCTTTCGTGGATATCTTCCTAGTCCGTATACAAGTTTTCTCATCAGACTATGCAGCGATAACTTTTTTGTCTAAAAGCCAGCCTTGATATCATCAATTTATCAGACTAACTTACTCTAGAGGTAGTAGTAACCGTGCTAGTCTTTCTCCCCTACTCTCATAAAAATCAGCTGGCTTATTCACCCCCTCTTGAGATGCATTTTCACTGACTGCATTTACGCCTTTTTCATTTTCATGCGAACTCGCTTTATCTTGTGGAGTATTCTTTTCATCCGTTTTTTTAGGTGTAGCTTCTTTAATTCTACCCCTCAAAATTAGCTCTGGTCTTTTTTGATTGCGACGGCTTGTATTTTTATATTCATTGAAATATTCATATGTAGTATAGAAGTTCACTAGATCAGTTTTCAGCTGAGGAATAAGCCGTTTATCTTCTTTATTCACAATAAAATAGTCTGATTCACTTTCTTTAAACCATAATGTAGGGATTATTTTCAAGTCCGGCAAATTTCTATCAATCAGTTGTCTGGCATTATACCTCTTAGTAAATTCACCCCAATAATCCTTAAATTTTAATTTTACCTCATCAGGAACAACGTCCGAACGAAGGTAACAAATAGCTGTACAGTCAATAGAATAGCTGCCATCTTTAAAAACAAAATATCCGATATAAGCGTCTAAATATGCCCCTATACTCTTTGGTGCACGTTTCGCTTTCTTAAAAAATTGAGTAACAATTGTCTTCAAGGTATTGATATCTAATCGACTCTGGCTATTATCAATTTTAAAGCGTAATAAAATCGTGTTCTCTTTAAAACTTGTCTTTAAATAACACTGTGCTGATCTCGTGTTTTTTTGCACCAGCATTTCCATATAAGCTAATCTGCTTCGGGGAATTGAGATATTGCGCCGCTTGATTACCTCTAATTCTCGTACTATTTGATTTGTTAACTCTGCGGGGTTTTTATCGTGTAATTCGTGCTTTAACAATGATCTTTTTAAATTTACAGGAAGCAAAAAAGTATCATAGACAGTCCAATTAGCTGCCAAATAAAAATCAGTATCTATCCCATTATCTAATAAGGCTAAATACATCCTGACCAGCATAGGCCATTTAGAAGGATCTTGACTAACCGATAGAGTGATCGCGAAACTGTCAATATATGTATGCTCCAAATAAGCCAGGAACAAATTGACCCTTTGCAATAGTTTTATTTGCTGTGCATCTAACTCATCAAAATATTTCAGCATCTCGTAAAATTTGTGTATAGACTTCGCATATTCTGGAGCACGTTTAACTAGACTGGCATCATCCCAGATTGAATTAAAATCATATGGCTTTTTCTCTAGATCATCCTTTTCTTGTCTTTTTGACTTTCTCTTATCATTTCGATCTTTTAAACGACCATCAGCTTTTCTTGTAATTAGACGTATAGGCGTATCAACTAATTGACTTTCGGCAGTGTGATTATCAGGACTAATAATCTTTCCCATTCCATAAAACAATCCTACAAACCACTTCAACATGAGAGCTAATTTTTTGCGATTAGGGAGTTTGAATTCTTTTATTTCTTTTACACCTAAGTGATCAAAAATTTGATCAATCGCAATAATTTCCGATCGAGTAAAATTAGCAATCTTACTACCATGAAAAAATATATCTAACTCACGATGTAATGAATCCTTGATTTGATTGGTATCTATTTTGTATGTTGAACTGTCTAGAATAAATCCAAGCATTAATCGAACTTCACCATTCAGTTCTATTTCACCTTTTGTAAGGATAGATAACCAAGGTAAATGAGTTCTTCCTAGTTCAAGGGTATTCAACTCCTCTACTAGCAATCGTATTTTTCTTCCAATCGGAGTTTCAGCTAATATGTGATCTACTTGCCCTGTATGAATTAATTTTTCAATCTCTTCATCAGAAAAATCCAGTACCTGAAATTTTACTACCACAAGCGCTTGTCTAATTTTCTTAGTGTCTTGTAGCACATCCAAAATTTCACGAGCAATCTTCTCAGCTTCATTCTTATCAAAATTAAATTTGTAGTTCTTTTGCTTGCCTAAATACTGCTTATATTGATCAATCGTCTCAAATACTTCCTCATAAGGAAAGTCTTCAACTTTCCATCTGTCAGATTGAATATCACTTCTAAAGATACACGATATCTCTTTATCTAGAAAATCAATAAAAGCATGAATTTTTTCTGGCAATCTATAATATGTAGTTGCTAGTTTCATAAGTGCAACATCAACTACTAGACCATTATAAAACTCAACTATTTGCTTTTTTTTCGCCTCATTTTTTGAAGCGCAAGCATCATCCCAATCTACTTTGTGATAACCAATAAATTCTTCAACTAGCTCCAAACGCTCATACAGCCTTTCTAAAGTTTCGATAGTTTCCCGAAATATGCCTTTATGAATTTTCCTATTTTGAGTAATTGAATGCCGATAGCTATCCGTATAGTAACGTTTCAAAAATCCAAAAATTTCTTTATCACTCAGTTTTTCTAATTGCCCAATTTCGGGGAGCTCCCTAAAAATTTGAAGGTTTGATTCATTCATGATTGAAATGTTCTAATATTTTTAGCTAATAATTCAAAATTAACACTTCTAACCTTTATGTTTCAAGCTTTCCATCTCCTATCCAGAAAAAATAAAAACTGTTATACCCTATTTACATACTTTTAGACCCTATATTGTAAAACTTAACCCCCTTTTTGAAAACTATTAAGACATTATATATACTTAAGTTTTAGCTATAACAATGACAAAAAAACCACGCTAAAAGCGTGGTTCTTTTGAATTTTTTAGTCATTTAATTCAGCCAATCCTTTACTCCTCCCCGATACCACTCCATCAATCTCATCTGCTGATCCCAGTATTTCACTTGGCTTATACCGAGTGATTTCTATTTTGATACACATGAGTAAGCTGGCGTTAATGGGATCTAGATTAAACAGATTTGATTCGTTTACGACTGTACTGAACAAAGATCTAAAACTATGAGTAGTCATTCAACCTGTATAAACTTAACACTTTAGCCCTACCAAAATAGAATCACTTGAGTATGCTCTAATATTTTAAAACTTGGCCTTAGCTGCGTGTAACTGCTTCTTGAAGCATGCACTAGAATTCGGATTATAGAAAAAATCATGAACTAACACTCTTTCATTCGCTCCATACATTTTTTCTTCAACCAAACACTCTATAGTTATACGTATGAGCTTGTAAATTTCATAGACACGATCGTAGCAGTCAAATATAGTTTTTTCAGATACAGAAAAACCAAAGTCAGCTAATTTTTTTCTTGCCAGCTTGGCACATGAAATATCCGAATCTACAATATATTGAGGAGACTCTTTGAACAATGGCTTATCGAGATTATTACCTTTCTTAAGGATTAAGTGCCATGCACTAATCAAGGCAATCCAATTAGCCAAGCTATCTGAGAAAATGGGATTATGTCCTAATCGCTCTTCAATATTTATTAGAAAATTTTTCAGATCATTCTTAGTCTTTAAAGTATGAAATCCCTTATATTCGATTCCCTTTAATGAATTGGCCTTCCCCCTAGCCTTAATGACAGCTGCTACTTTTTCATAATCTTCCAAATCATTTAAGTTAATAATCTGATCTTCGGAATAATACTCTGCAATTAAGTTATTTTTAAAAACTTCAAACTCTAGAAATAACATCGCCCTATAGAAAAGTTTATTTAAAAAACTCTCATTGATGACTTTATTCTTTTTTTGATATTTAGCTAATGTTAAAAAATTAAAATCTAGAAATTTACTAAGCACCCCTATACTTATATTATCGTACTCAAAATATAGAACTTGACTAACAATTTTAAAAGCAGCAGCACTAGTAATTAACTGAATTGGATTTTGTATTAATATTTCATTTAAATCTTGCTTATAATGATCTATTTCAAAACCCACCGACTCTATTTGTTGAATTAGGTAGGCACGATATTTTTCTTGCATTTGAACATAGATATCATTTTCAATTAATTCACCCTTTCCAAAAGCTAACTCAAAATCTACTCCTATCAATAACAAATGCTTGTAATGCTCCCTTATCAACACGCCCTCAGACCTACGATAAGCCAATGAATCAATAGTAGCTAATAATTTACTATATATACTTAACTTCTCTTCTGAGAAGCTTTGCATGGCTGCAACATCATGAAAATATAAATAATCTAATAGTCTGACTGTGCTGTTTTGAAAATCGTTAAGTTTTGGCATAAATGTGTATTCTTAAAAAAGTTCCCCTTATTTCAGAATTATTACCCATTTCATCTTATTTACAATGATTTCAATTTATTTCATTGGTAATTAAAAATGTCGTACCTGACGTCCAAACAAGTGCGTGAAAGATTTAATATCAAAGCAGCTGCTACATTATGGAGATGGCAACAACCAACCCAAAAAATGTTTGCAGAGCCATTCCCTCAACCGATAAAAGCAGTAAAGGGCTCTACAAGTCTTTGGGACCGAGAGCAAATAGAAACATGGGAAGCAAAATTTTTCAGAAATAATGAAAGCCTAACTAGTTAGGCTTTCCAATTTATCCCACCATTGCTTGTAAGCAATCCCCATCTCTTTCTGATAATCATGATAATCATAAGTCCCTTGCTCTCCAGGCATTGTATGGCCAATCATTAACTCTGCAATATCACGTGATGTAAAACGACTAAAATGAGTACGAGCGGTACGCCTTAAATCATGCATAGACCAATGCTTCATCTCAACACCATAATGTCTTCTTGCATATTGCATGACATTATACGGAAGCTTGCCTGGGCCATTTTGGCCATATACCTCTCTAGTCCCATTATTCACAAACATATAGATAGAATTATTCAGCTCCATAGCCTGCTGAATAAAAGGCTCAATTTCAGGCAAAATCGGTCTAAGAAGAGGTCGCTTCGTGTACTTACCTATCTTATGGTTTTCAGGCGGCACAGTCCAAATCTTACGTTCAAAATCGAAATCCGATTTTTTCGCCATCCTCAACTCACTGTACCTATTCGCATAAAAGAGACAGATTTTAATAAACAGTGCATTCTTCAACGCCATTCTTGATTCATCACAAATTTTCCAAATTAGTGCCACTTCATCATCTTCAAGAATTCGATCCACTTTATTCTTTTTAATATTAAGATCACGTTTGCCTGTTATATGACGTATTGGGTTGTTCTCAATCAGCCTACGATTTACGCCCCAATCTAAGCACTGCTTTGTATTTGTCAGCAACCGATCTGTAATTGAAGCTGACTTTTCAAAATGCGCTTCTAGTAACTCCAACCACATATGTAGTGTGATTTGATCTGCTGGCAATGATCCATATTTAGGAAACACATACAACTCAAAAGACCGTAATTGTTGCTGTGCATTTTTTTTATTAGTTAGACAATATTTTTCATGCCATTCTCGATATAAGTCTTCAAAAGTTAGCATATTGCTGACCTTATAAAGTTCTAACTTTTTATATCTCCTTGGATCATGGCCACCCTCCAAAACTCCTTTCATTTTTTGTAATTCTAGCCTAGCTTGCTGTAAAGTCAGATTTGGGTAAGAACCTAGGTCAAGCCGTGCTTGCTTTCCTTGATATCTGAAGCGCATTTGAAAAATGATTTTACCTTTAGGCGAGACACGTGCACTCAATCCATCTCTATCAGCTTCAACATGTTGTTCAGCTCTAGCCTTACCTAAATTCTTTTTTAGCCATGTATCTGTGAGTGGCATTCCACACCTGTGTACAAAATTTTGAATTAAAAAAATAACGTCATATATGTACACACTCATGTACACAAAACTTATGAATAAACTTAAAGCAACTTGAAGTCGCATGCAATGGGTATAAAATATAAAATTAATTAAAATACTGTAAATTATTAAAATATTAGATTATTTTAGAGTCTTTTGAAATGGGTTGAAATAAGATGAGTTATAGTGTGTTATTTGGGTGGGAAATAATGGCGAACGTCCGTCGCTGTGCGACCTGTGCCGCTAATTCGTCTTTGAAACTCATGAAAGATACCTACTGCAGAAGAGCAGTGTAAAAGATCAAAACTGATCAATATAAAAATTTGGCGATATTGTAGCAGATCATCAAACTTTTGAAATGAACTAAACTTGATCAATAAAGACCAATCTTAAGCCGACCCGTTATATTTCATCTCGTTTAAACGCTGTGCATCCATAGGCATGCCTAAAAGATAGCCTTGCATTTGTTGGCAACCTAAACGCTTGAGAATTTCTGCCTGCAAAGGTGTCTCCACCCCTTCTGCTGTTACGACTAAACCTAATTTTATCGCCAGATGAATAATACTTTCTAAAATCATTTCATCTTTGGAAGCTACAGTAAGATTATTAATAAATGCGCGGTCAATTTTAAGCTCATCGACAGGCAAATCTTTTAAATATAAGAAACTAGAATGGCCAGTACCAAAGTCATCAATCGCCAATTGAATTCCCATCTGGCGGAGTTGCTCAAGACAACGAATACTGGCAGCAATATCTTTCATTGCAGTAGATTCAGTAATTTCTATCGCCAAATGATGAGGATTAATGGAATATTTTTTAAATAAATTTTCTAATATTGAAAAGAGATGTTTATGTTCAAATTGAATGGCTGATAAATTAACCGCAACAGGAAAATAATTCAGATGAGTCTGTTCCCAAATTTTAATTTGTTTACACGCTTGTTCAAGCGCCCAATATCCCAGCTCAATAATTAATCCAGTTTTCTCTGCCTCAGCAATAAATAGACTTGGGGTTAACTGCCCCAAATGTGGATGATTCCAACGAATCAGTGCTTCCACACCACACACTTGCTGAGTTTGAGTTGTAAATTTAGGCTGATAAAATAAAATAAATTGTTGTTCTTCTACGGCTTTATATAAATCATTTAAAAGTTTAATTTGGCTTTTGGTGTGTTGCTGATCGGCCGTGTAACTGAAAACTGAGTAATTATTTCTGCCCTGAGATTTGGAAATGGTCAGTGCAGCATCTGCATTACTCAGTAAATCTTGTAAATTATTCCCATGATCGGGATATATGGCTATTCCAATACTGCTTGAAACATGGATTATTTTATCGGAGATTGCAAAATTTTGCTGCACCAACTGTAAAACTTGCTCTGCTTTTTGAATCGCATTTTCAAGCTTTGATTGTTCCAAAACCATTAAAAATTCATCGTTTCCAATGCGAAATAACTGTTCATTCTGGTTCAGTTTTGATTTTAACCGTGAAGCAAATTGAACCAATAACTGATCACCGATCTCATGTCCAAATGCTACATTGACTGCCTTAAAACGACCTAAGTCTATATATAAAAATGCAGTTTTGCTTTGCTGCTGACCTTGCCCAGAAAATAAATACTCTAAATATTGCGATAAAAATAATCGATTGGGTAACTTGGTCAAATGATCTTGCAGGATCAAATCTGCTAAGTCAGGATGTGCTTTAAACAGCTGTTTATTACGTAACTTCAATCGCTGTTCTAAAAGCATCAGATTTAACCCAGCCAGTAATATTAAAGCTAGAATGCTAAATACAACGAATAAAATGGTTTTATTTCCGATCGAATAAGAAGCAATAAGGGAATAATTTACAGCATCAAACGAGATTGCTTGCATATTTGTATAATGTATACCCATGATGATCAAAACCATCAGCATTACGATAAAAATTCTGATGTACAAAAGCTTATTGATCATTTTTTTAGAATAACGTATCAACCAAAGCACGATGACAGAACCAATAATCGCAATTGAAAGTGCGAAAACTGTTAGTAATCCATTCACTTGAATTTGCTCTGGGACTAGCACTAAACTGCGTATTTCAAAGTAATGCATGGTAAAAATACTGCATCCTACGAGTACAGCGCCTAGAATTAAATCGAAAATACTTAATTTCGGTCGATTGCTTAGCCCAATTGCAAGTATCGAAGCCATAAATGCCATCAGGTAAGAAAAAACTTTAAATTCATTGTTAACTGATTGAGCTATATAAAAATACTCATTAAGCATGCCCATAAAATGTAAGCACCAAATGACCGTTGCCAATATTAGCGCATTAATCACGAGGCTTATTTTTTTGTATTTACAGACTAAGCTATTGAATTTTAATGGTTCAAAAGATACTGCTAAACAGCAAATGAAAAAAACGACCACGATTAATCCGATTGCTAGGTCGAAATCATAATGCGTATGAAACATCTTAAACTTCCGTACAAATCATTTTTGTTTTCATTCATATTCCTCGTCGGGCTTTAATTAAAAACCTGAGCGATTATATTTAAAGAGTACGTATAAAAATAATTAATTAAAAACAAGAATCCGATACTATTGGATTTTGGTCAAGCAAAAATTGCACTATTCAAATTTATTTATAATCTCTTCATTTTGTTAAATAAAATAGAGTTCATACTTTTTTCAATTAGCACCAAATGGTTCATATTTTCTAAATTTAAATGACTATTTTATTATTATAATTTGCCTGTTAAGCCAAGACTCATTCCCATTAAACTTAGTCTGCCTTTTTTCTATTGTTTTTTGGCTCCCTTTTCACAAAAAATAAAATTCCCTTATACGGATCAGATTAAAAATAAAAAAACCAGCCGAATAATTCGACTGGTTTTTTTAATACACTTTAAAACATTGAGCTCAAAACTACTTTCCTGAGGCTTTATGACCTGTTTGTAATGTCGCATAATCCAATAAAATATTGGCAGACTCTGTGACAAATGTTTCATCTTCAGGAAGTGCCGGACGTTGAGCGGCTTTCATTTTAGAACGCGCTTCAATCAAAGCATCAATAGAAGCTTGATAACTTTCCCAATTTGGATATGGTTTTTGACCAGTGACTGCACGGCGTTGATTCTCAGCCTGTAAAGTTTTCTGCTCTAGCTCCATCAACTCAGCTTTACGTTGATCAATATCCAAAACAACACGTTTTTGCTCTTCAGTTTTTTGGGTAATTGCTTTTCGTTGTTCCAAGTATTTAAATTGTGGATCTGCCACAACACGCTGCTGAGACATTTGACTCAGATTTTGCACATAAGGCTGAACTGAGCCCTCACGTTTAAAAGGTGCTGTTGGAATCGTATCCCATTTTAAGGCATTTTTTGCTTTACGTTCACCAAACTCTTCGTTGTAAATATCAATCAATTTAATGTCAGGAACTACACCTTTATTTTGGGTACTTCCACCAGTCACACGATAAAATTTACGTTGTGTCAATGTCGCTTGACCATGTGCCAAAGTATCCAATTGAACTTGAGCTGTTCCTTTACCCGTAGTCGTACTACCAATTACAATACCACGCTCATAATCCTGAATAGCCGCAGAATAAATTTCACTGGCAGAGGCAGAAGCCAAATTAATCATCACTGCAAGTGGACCTGCGTAGGTTTGGGCACCGCCATCTTCATCTTCAAACACACTAACGTTACCATTCCCATCACGTATTTGTACCACTGGGCCTGACTTAATCACTTGACCCAACATACGTGCGACTTCTTCGAGTGAACCACCTGGATTATTACGCAAATCAATAATGATCCCTTCGACATTTTTAGCTGCCAAAGCTTTTAAAGCATTGTTGGTGTCTTCAGAAACTGAACGATAGTCCGTTCCTGCACGACGCGCGCGGTAATTTAAATAGAACGATGGGATTTCAATCACACCAAAGGTATGATTTTTACCTTCACGTTTAATCTCAACTGTACGTGAACGAACCCCAGCATCTTCTTCTTGAATAATATCACGTACCAAGCCCACAGTACGTGCCTGACTCATCGATGCACCTGGTCCAAGCAAACGTAAACTGACTTTCGTACCACGTTTACCACGAATCAAACCCACTACTTCGCTACTCGACCATCCCACAACGTCGACCATTTTGTCGCCATCTTGTGCTACGCCAATGATACGATCACCCGATTTTATTTGACCTGATTTACTGGCAGGTCCACCTTCAACAATGGTTTCAACCTTAGTGTAGTCTTCATTACCACGTTCAGGTCGAATTGAAACGCCGATCCCTTCCAACTGTAAAGTCGTTTGACGGTTGAGCTCCATCGCATCGACAGGTGGGAAATAGTTACTGTGTGGATCATAGGTCAGCATCATGGCATTCAAAGTTTTGTCTAAGACATCATCACTTTTTACACGGCTGATTCGCTCAAGTTGTCGAGTATAACGCTTGGTCAAGGTTTGTACTGGTGTCAAATCTTCGGGACTGGTTAAATCTTGCCCATTGGCCAAAGTCGGATCATCTTTCAATGCTTTTTGTTTGGCTGCTTCCTCTTCTTTACTAATGGTCAAGTTAATCAGTTGAGAGACCAACATTTTTTGCCAATGCTGACGCTGTGCTTCAGCAGATGCAAAATGAGGCGCCTTTTCGCGATCGGTCTCAATATAGACATTGGCTTGTTTTAGATTTTGCGGCTTTTTCAGCTCAGCCAACATGTATTCATAAAATGCTTTTAAACGTTCGCGGTATTGAGCATGAATCAGATAAGGCCCTGACAAATCGCCTGCTTTTAATGCAGCACCAAAGTTTGCACCGTATTTTTTCTTATATTGTTCAACTTCAGGCGCTAAAAACAACGAATGGTCTGCATCTAGACTGTCTAAATAGAAATCTAAAATTCGATTAGAAGTCGCGGCATCTAAACGCATATTCAAATAATGTTGACGATCAACTAAAGTCGCCAATTGACGCGATACAAGCGCTTGCTCTTGGGTGGGTTGAATCACTTGAGAAACTGCAACAGTATTATTTGCCGCAATTGCATCATTCATGACATGCGAAAAGAAAAATCCTCCAGTCGCAATCGCAACTGCACAAGCTATAGTTTGAAGTTTCATAAATAATTCGTTTTTCCTTGGTGCGATCCCAAAATTACAATGTCATTTTTTCAATATGAATGCAGTATATTCAAAATCTTAAACAACTTAATATATTTGTGTGGTGTAGTTTTATCACATTCTATACTGTCAAAATGTAGCAAATCATTGCAAAATGCGCGTATTGTTTTTTCTTTATAAAATTCTAATACGGATACCAATATGATTGGCGCATTGATGCTAGACATCGCTGGCACAGAACTTACACAAGAAGATATTCAACTCTTACAAGCACCGCAAGTAGGTGGCATGATTTTATTTTCTCGAAATATAGAATCCCCTCCACAAGTTCGTGCCTTAACCGATCATATGCGTCGTATTCGACCTGATATTTTAATTGCCGTTGATCAGGAAGGAGGTCGCGTACAACGCTTAAAACAAGGCTTTAGCTTACTTCCTGCTATGGGGCGTTTAGGTGATTTATATAACACGCAACCTCAAAAAGCCGTGGCCCTAGCAGAGCAATGCGGTTGGCTCATGGCAATTGAAGTACTTGCAGTAGGTATCGATTTCAGCTTTGCACCAGTTTTGGATTTAAATGATGTGAGCGATGTCATTGGCGATCGCAGTTTTGCTCAAAATATTCAAGATATTGTTCCCCTTGCCAGTGCCTTTATGCAAGGAATGAAACGCGCAGGTATGGCCAATACAGGAAAGCATTTTCCTGGACATGGTTCAGTTAAAGCCGATTCGCATGTAGCCGCCCCTGTTGACTCACGTAGCTTTGAAGACATTTATGCTAAAGATATGCAAACTTTTATTCAACTCATGCCCCAACTCGATGCCTTAATGCCCGCACATGTCATTTATGATCAAATTGACCCGAATCCTGCGGGCTTTTCACCCTACTGGATTCAAACTATTCTGCGTCAAAAGCTTAAATTTGATGGTGTGCTTTTCTCAGATGACTTAACCATGCAAGCTGCTTGTGTTGTGGGCGGGGCAGATGCACGTATTCAAGCCGCACTTAAAGCCGGTTGTGATATGGGTTTAGTCTGTAATGACCGTTCAGCCGCATGTACAGCTTTAGAAGGTATAAATGACTTAGCGCTACCTAATCAAGAACGCTTGGAACGTATGCGAGGAAAAATTCCACAGCTTCAGCTCAGCACAATACTTGAGTTAGGGGATGAATGGAAAAAAGTGCGTGATACTGTTGAAGAATTTAAACAATCCTTCCATTAATACGACGAAAGGAACACGACAAGGTGTTCCTTTTTCTTTATGATGATTAAAGTTGATGCCTCACTTACAAAGTCGATTTTATTTTTTATAAAAATTTGAATAAAGACCACTTAACAGGCAACACCTTCCTCAGCCATTATCGCTACAGATAAAATTAAAAAAACACAAGGTCAGGATGACATGACACAACCACTTTCAGAACACCGACATATTTCATTTACCGCCCATTACACGGGTTATATTTGGTATAGCATGGGGATATCACATCCAGTTTTCGCCACCTCGAAAGGAAAAATACTGACGAAATTGGTACATCCTTTAGAAAGCTGGGCAGAAAAATTTGTGGGTGGCAGCATGCGAACGACACTCAAACAACGTCATCGCATGATTGATGAACAACTGACTCGACTTATTGAGCAATATCCAGATTTACAAGTATTAGAAATAGCCAGCGGGCTTTCACCGCGAGGTTGGAATTTTCGCCAAAAATTTCCACATATTAATTATCGTGAACTTGATTTACCCGACATGGCCAAAGTAAAAACTCAGGCACTCAAGCAAATCGACATGAATAGTCCTGAAGTTTTGTCAGTCGACTTATTCACCACTGACTTTGAACAAGTATTTCAGGTATTTGACCCTGCCCGCCCTTTGGTTGTGATTAGCGAAGGCTTAATTAACTATTTTAGCAAAGAAATGTTATTACAGTTGCTACAAGCAATTACAGGTTATGGTCAGAACTTTAAAGAATTACATTACCTGACCGACATTTATCCAGAACCCGTCAAAAATAAGCTAGCTAACTTTATTTGGGCCAGTAGTAAGCTACTGAAATGGATGTCTAAAAGTGCATTTAGTTTTCATTTTATTCAACCTCAACAGATTCAAGATTTTTTTCAGCAAGGCGGTTTTGAGCAAGTCAGCATTACGCAACCTGAGCAATATTTTCACAATCAAAATATATCTACATCTAGTGATGAACATTTAGGTGATTTGGTCTGGATGATTCATGCTCATAAAAAAAACAGCGTTTAATGACGCTGTTTTTTTTAATTCTCAATTTTTTATTTTAAATAAATGTTTGAGTTTGAACTAAGTTTAATTCTTTTTGGAGTTGAATATAACGTAGTAAACGTTCTGCCAGTTCAAAACTTCCATGTTTAAACAAGGCCCGAATTTGGGTAGACGATACTTCAAAAATTAAACACTCGATTTTAAATGGACCTTCTTCATCTTTTAAGTGAAGGGCCAAGTCACGTGGGTATTGTTCAGCTTTTGCAGTTAGGCCTTCAGTAAAACTCAGTAAGACACCGAAAAAGTTTAAATTCACAATCTGAGTCGCTATTTGTAAATCTGAATGTCGATGGGTTAACTGCGTTTGCGGATTTTTTACCTGAATCCGTTCTTCTCCACGGCGTTCCATGGTCAGTAATTGTGCACGGGTCATGGGAATAATCCCTTCCACATCTTGGATCGACTCACCCTGTAAAAAGGTTGCAAACAAAGTCATAGTTTCTTTACGACGTTGTAACTGAGGCACGTGATCTGCATTCGCAATCATGGCAAATTGCATTTCGGGGCATTGCAAAGCAAAGTTGGCATTTTCATGCGGTAAAGTAAAACTGTCATATTGCCCGCATGCGACCAGTACTTTACATTGCGGAATAGGCACATTGGTTAAGCGTAGTAAACGATTGCAGTTAATTTCATAACGATCTTGTTCAGTCGCAGTAAATTCGGCCATCTGTTTGAAAAACAAACGTTTCGCTGTCGGTGACATACGGGTTTTATCAAATTTAGCATGATTGACCAAATACAAAATAACGGCTTGACCAAACTCATCCATGCGTTGTTCTTTCATCAAGTGCAATGACTCTTCAAGTAACATTCGCCAACTTTTGCGCGTTTTTTGCATGACGCCCATCAAAATCATACGTTCAACCAAATCGGGACGTTGTACTGCAAAACTTGAAGCAACCACAGAACCTAACGACATTCCCATAACGGATACTTTATCCAAACTTTCGATATCAAGCCATTCACCTAGAATACGTGCCAAGTCAGGTAACTCTAAAGTCCCAGCAGAAATACCCGTATCGCGATTGGTAATTTGCTGATTAGCTCCCATAGACGGGAGGTCAATTAAAATCACAGGTCCCGCACTGAGTAACTGTTCCACACAATATTTATAAGAATTAAAATTTTGAAATGCACCACCCACAATTAAGATAGGTGTCTTGTGCATAGTTTCAGGCTGAGCAATCGCCATATATTCGACTTTCCAACCCTTAAGCCACGTGGTACGTGCAGGTTGTTTAAAACTATTTCTATGATAAAGATCAAAAAAACTAAAATTCATATTTACGTCTTGTATTTCCGAGTCCATTTGGATCATGGAATTCATTTCCCTTCCTCCACTCTTGCCTTATTTTTATTCTGCAAGAAAATAAATATAGAATTTCTATAGCATATAGCAATTCTTCTTGGCTTTGATTATCAGACATCAATGTCTTTAATATTTTATTTTATACAGAGGATGATTTCAGGTGCAACATATTCTGTAACCACTCATCTAAATTTACAAACAAAAAGCTTTTCAAAATATTAACAATTTGAAAAATTTCAAAAAATTTTTCTATTCAGATGCTTCAATGTAGGGTTGCAGACTGTTACTATCAAAGATGTAATTTCTAAGTGATCAAACCGCTATGCAAGATTCCATTGAACAGTATATGCAAACGGTAGGACAACAAGCACGCCAAGCTTCTCGCGTGTTGGCAAGCGCTTCTACCCAAAGCAAAAACAATGCTTTGTCTGCCATTTACACGGCATTACAACACAGCGAAGCCGCTATTTTAGCTGCCAACCACATTGATATGACTCAAGGTCGTAACAATCATTTGGACAGCGCTTTACTCGATCGCTTAGAACTTACACCCACACGCTTTAAGAGCATGCTTCACGGCCTTAAAGACGTCATGAACCTGACAGACCCGATTGGTGAAATCACGGACTTAGCTTATCGTCCTTCTGGTATCCAACTGGGAAAAATGCGCGTACCTTTAGGTGTAGTCGGCATGATTTATGAATCACGCCCGAATGTAACGCTTGAAGCTGCATCGCTTGCACTTAAATCTGGCAATGCCATTATTCTGCGAGGCGGTTCAGAAGCATTGCAATCCAACACTGCGATTGCCGAAGCGATTCAACATGGCTTAAAAGCATCAGGTTTGCCAGAAAACTCTGTTCAGGTGATCAATACCATCGACCGTGCTGCAGTCGGCCATTTGATTACTATGTCTGAATATGTGGATGTGATTGTTCCACGCGGTGGCAAAAGTTTAATTGAACGAATCAGCAATGAAGCGCGTATTCCTGTGATTAAGCACCTAGATGGCAACTGTCATGTTTTTGTGGAAGCGCAAGCCGATTTACAAAAAGCATTACCGATTGCCTTAAATGCAAAAACACATCGTTATGGTGTCTGTAATGCGATGGAAACTTTACTGGTAGATGAAAAAGTCGCTGAAGATTTTCTACCGCGCATTGCTGAATTATATGCTGAAAAACAAGTTGAACTGCGCGGCTGCCGTGAAACACAGCGTCTTCTCGGTTCGGTCGTTCACCCAGCGAACGAAGAAGACTGGTATACCGAATATTTAGGCCCTATTTTGGCCATCAAAGTAGTAAGCGGGATAGATGAAGCGATTGAGCACATTAATAAATATGGTTCACATCATACCGATGCCATCATTACCGAAAATTTTAGTCTTGCACGTCAATTTTTGGCACAGGTCGATTCCAGTTCGGTCATCATTAATGCATCGACACGTTTTGCCGACGGTTTTGAATATGGTTTAGGCGCTGAAATTGGTATTTCAACTGATAAAATTCATGCTCGTGGTCCAGTCGGTCTAGAGGGTTTAACCTCTCAAAAATGGGTGGTCTTCGGTGATGGACAAATTCGCCAATAAATAAGATCTCTCATCATCATTTTAGTGTTCAGTTTCAATAGGAGGCTGAACACAGTCACTACAATATCCCGTTGCTGAATTTCGTAACATAATAAAAATAAAGAAACAGGGAAAATAGAATGTTTTATTACTTAATGATTTGCACTTTTTTATTGGCACTTGTGGTTTCATTTGTAGTCATGAAAATTTTTTCAAATTCGATCAATCAGATTTTGGCTCGTATTATTCATGACCCAATTCATAGTGCATGGGCAAAATATACCAAATTTGCAGGTATGGTTGTCGGTACCTCTTCTGGCATTCGCATTTATGATATGGAAAAATATATCACGCCACTGACTTATACAGACAATGACAAAAAAATAGTGATTGAGTTGACGCAAGAGCGATGGGTATTGGAAATTTATCGAACCATTATTGAGACCTTACAAGGTTTGGCTTGGATGATGTTGGTGTTTTTTATGGTATCGCTGATAGCTTATGTGATTGTACGTTGGTCTGAAGTGAAATATCAAAAACACTAAGCACTGCTCAAAATCACATCTTTCTGTAGCAAAAATAATCTATATTCAGCAGAGTCACTCTTATAAATCGATTAATTATTGATGACTATTTCACAAAGAAATGAACTTTATAAATAGATAAATTTTAATGATTATCTTTTTATCGGTCGATAGTGCTTAAGTCTAATCTGCTAAAGTCTAGCTTGGACAAAAAAAAATCACATGTTAAAACGCTTATACAGATCCAGATTGCATTAAAATCGCATTGCATGAAGATCACTAACGGATGACTTACTTTAACAATTAGAATTCGGGTATTAAATCGTGTCTACATCAGTATTAGTAATTAACTGCGGATCTTCATCAATCAAATATGCATTGGTTTCCGAGCACCGTGAAAATCGTATTTTTGGTTTAGCAGAAAACTTAGGTTCTGCTGAAGCACGTATTAAAGGCATTACCACAGGTGGTGCAGCGCTAGAACTCTCCATCCCCCATGCCAATCATGAAAAAGCGCTAGAAACTATCTTAGAACGTTTGTCACATCATCACCCACAAGCAATCGGACATCGCGTTGTACATGGTGGAACACTCACCAAAGCTGAACGACTCACACCTGAAATTATTGAACGTATTCGTGCAGCAACACCATTAGCGCCCCTTCATAATCCAGCCCATTTGGTGGGTATAGATGCGACGATGCGATTATTCCCTGAATTACCTCAAGTGGCTGTCTTTGACACGGCCTTTCATCAAACCATGCCAGCCCATGCATATCGCTATGCCTTACCTAAATTTTTATATACCGAACACAATGTCCGTCGCTACGGCTTCCATGGAACCAGTCATGCGTATGTATCTGAACGTGGTTCAGCATTGGCAGGCAGCCTAAAACAAGGCGGATGGCTTACCGCCCATTTAGGCAATGGTAGTTCGACTTGCGCCATCTGGAATGGACAAAGTGTAGATACATCTATGGGCTTAACCCCATTGGAAGGTGTGGTTATGGGAACCCGGAGTGGAGATGTCGATCCCAGTATTCATAGCTTCTTAGCCAGTAATTTAGGCTGGGATCTTTACAAAATTGACAAAATGCTGAACAACCAAAGTGGTTTATTGGGACTATCAGACCTCTCCAATGATATGCGCACATTAATTGAAGCCTCTGAACAAGGCAATGAAGATGCTGCAATTGCGATTGAAGTCTTCTGTTATCGATTAGCGAAATCTCTTGCAGCTTTAAGCTGTGGGTTACCACGAATTGATGGTTTATTCTTTACAGGTGGTATTGGTGAAAATTCCGCTTATATTCGCGAAAAAACGTTGTCTTATCTGCCTCATTTCGGCTTTCATTTAAGCCAAGAGCAAAACAATCAGCTTGAACGCGGTACAGAAGGCCGAATTGATACAGGCCTAGGACCACAAATTTGGGTCATTCCAACTGATGAAGAAGGTCGTATCGCCAAAGAAACGGTAAGTGTTGTAGAAAGTGAGGTGAAGCAAGCAGCCGTAAAAAAGTCTGATTTTGAAAGTGCAATGGTTTAAACCCTTACATTCATAAGTGCTGCAAATACCCGAATCCTTTTTATCTTTAGAATGAAACTATGAAAACAATTTTACTCGTACCTACAGGCGAAGGGGTTGGATTAACCTCAGCATGTTTAGGCTTAGTGTATGCTTTAGAATGCCAAGGCGTAAAAGCAGGCTTTTTCAAACCTTTTTCACAAGAACAACATCAGGATTTAGATCGTTCAACAGCGTTATATCGGCATTTGTCGAATAGTGAAACAGTAGAACCGATTCCTTACACCACAGTCGTTCAGCAACTAAACTTAGGTGAAAGTGATGAGTTACTTGAAGAGGCCGTTCGTTTACAGCGTCAAATTGCTAAACATCATGATTTAATTATTGTTGAAGGTTTGGTTCCAAATAGTCGTGATGCCTTTGCCTCAGAATTAAATGCTTCACTCGCACAAGCATTAGATGCCAAAGTTATTGTCGTGAGCAATGCTGATATTCAGCAAGCGACCACTACAGCTGAAAAAGTTGAACGTCAATTACGCTATTTTGGTGGTGCGACCTCTACAAGGATGGCAGGCGTATTATTTATGCGTACAAAGGGCCTACCTGAAGGTTCTGCCCAAATTCCGGTCACTCTTGATCCAAATTTACGTTTAGCGGGTGATACCGAGCGTTTTACAGCCAATATTCAAAAAACACATCCACATATCGGTTCTGACACATTACCCATCATTGGTCTGGTTCCATTTAGCAATATTTTAAGTGTGCCACGGGTTTCAGATTTGGCGAGTCATATTTCAGCAGAATGGATCAATAAAGGAGAAGCCATACAACGCCGTGTATTACACAGCAGCCTAATTGCATCTAATATTGAACATGAGCTAAACAAATTTGTCGCAGGTGAACTGATTATCAGTGCCTCTGATCGTATTGATGTATTACTGGCAAGTAGTTTAGCAAGCAGTAATGGAATTCCTTTAGCAGGTCTAGTTTTGACCGAACATCATGAGCCAAATGCCTCTGTTCTAGCCTTCTGTCAATCTGCCATTAAGCATGGTTTACCCATTTTACACACCTCACTCACCAGTTTTGAGACCGCTCAAAATCTTTCAAATTTAAGCAATGAAATTCCAATTGACGATACTGAGCGAGCAGAACAAGTCACTCGTTTTGTATCAAGTCATATTAATGAAGTTTGGGTCGGACAGCTTTTAAATGGTTCATATCAGCCTCGCCTATCTCCTTCGGCATTCCGTCATGAACTGGTTCAAAAGTCGATAGCCGCAAAAAAACGTATTGTCCTGCCTGAAGGAGATGAACCCCGTACTATTCAAGCTGCTGCGATTTGCCAATCACGTGGAATAGCACAGTGTATTTTGTTAGCAAAACCTGAGGCCGTTGTAGAAGTAGCAAAAGCACGTGGTGTTGAATTACCTCACGATTTAGAAATCATTGATCCTGATCTGATTCGCGAAAACTATGTAGCAAGCATGGTGGAGCTACGTAAAGGGAAAATCAATGAACTTCAGGCACGTGAACAGTTACAAGATACTGTGGTATTGGGTACGATGATGCTGGCCCTAAATCAAGTAGATGGTTTGGTTTCAGGTGCAGTGCATACTACAGCCAATACGGTTCGTCCTGCTTTTCAGCTGATTAAAACTGCACCAGATTATTCACTCGTGTCTTCAGTATTCTTTATGCTGCTGCCTGATGAAGTTTACGTCTATGGTGACTGTGCTATCAATCCTGATCCAAATGCTGAAGAATTAGCTGAAATTGCCATCCAATCTGCCGATTCCGCGAAGGCTTTCGGGATTGATCCGCGTATTGCGATGATCTCATATTCAACAGGTACATCTGGTACAGGTGCAGATGTCGAAAAAGTCGCAAAAGCAACTGAAATTGCCAAACAACGTCGCCCCGACCTACTTATTGATGGCCCATTACAATACGATGCCGCTTCGGTTGAAAGTGTTGGCCGTTCAAAAGCGCCAAACTCCCAAGTTGCTGGTCGTGCCAATGTGTTTATTTTCCCAGATTTAAATACTGGCAACACCACATATAAAGCCGTTCAACGTTCGGCAAATGTTGTGAGTGTAGGCCCTATGTTGCAAGGTTTAAATAAGCCAGTGAATGACTTGTCTCGAGGTGCTTTGGTCGATGATATTGTGTTCACCATTGCGTTGACTGCGATTCAGGCAGAACAACAAATGGATAAATGAGTATTAGAATTTTCAAACCATCCAATTAAAAAAGTTGGGTGGTTTATCTTCGCGCTTTACTCTTCAACTTTCCGGATCGGATTTTTATCCACATTCCTATTATCCTCAATCATCATTTAATTATTTCTTCTGTTTTTAGTTCATCTTTCTTAAAATATCAAATTAAATTTTTCTGCGCTAACCACACCGTATGTCCTGTACACTCAACATCTTCAGCGACCATTTTTATTACTTTAAAGCCAGACTGTTTTAATAATGCTCGATATTCTTCAGGGGCAAGACTGGCATGATACAAAGCATCACCAAACAGATCACCTATCGCTTCACCATGGCTTGGCCCACTGCTAAACATTAAAACTGTACCTGATTCAGCAAACTTAGAAAACTGTGTAAACATTTGCCGCTGATCATTAGGTGTTAGATGAAAAAAACTATCCCAAGCCAAAATCGCATTAAATTTTTGATCTAACTCAACGATTCGCATATCTGCTTGAAGCCAGTATTGTTCAGGAAAATTTTGCCTAGCCATTTCAATCATCACATCTGAACTGTCTACACCCGTGACGGTATGATTATGCTCGATAAAATAGGCTGCAATCGGTCGAGCAGATCCACAGCCCAAATCTAATATCTTAGCGTTTTTAGGAATCAACGAAAGAAAGTGATCTAGCCATACTTTTTCATACAAAAAATTTCCACGCAATTCCGTCCATGCACGACCATGTTTTTTATAAATTTCAATAATATTTTGAGCAAATTTATTTTGTTCAGTCATGATGATTTCAATCTATTTTTCAAATAGTATAAACCGATTAATTTGAAGATTTGAAGATTTGAAGATTTGAAGATTTGAAGATTTGAAGATTTGAAGATTTGAAGATTTGAAGATTTGAAGATTTGAAGATTTGAAGATTTGAAGATTTGAAGATAGAGAGTCCAATATATTTGAATGATTTTAAATAAAAAAGAAGATAAAGCTTAAGCCTGATCTTCTTTTTGGCCATAAAACCATGTTGCTGCAATATATAAAGAGAAACCGATAATTGAAGCTGTCGCAGTAATCATAGACTGAATACACTTGAGATTTGATGGGTGTATTATGTAAAAGTTTTATGACATATTTATGACAAAATTGTCATATTTAATACAATTTAAGCCAACCAAGTTAATATTTTAATTTTCAACAACTTAAAAAATAAAAAATAAATTTTTAATCTTTAAAGTTTGACTAATTCATTCTATTTTTATTGAAATATGACATTTTCCAAACTTTTTTAAAATCAATCATTGATAAACAATAAATTGAAACTTACTCACTCAATTCTTCCTTAAACTTTCACTTAAAAATCGGGCAAAACACCCACAAAACTTGCTTTTTATCTTATAATTTAGCCCGCTAGCTAACAGCCCGCTCAAGAGATATTTGTATGACAACTATTATCAAGCAAGATGACCTAATCATATCGGTAAAAGATGCGCTTCAGTTCATTTCTTATTATCATCCACAAGATTTCATCCAAGCGATGAGCCGTGCTTATGATCGTGAAGAGAACCAAGCTGCGAAAGACGCGATTGCACAAATTCTGATTAACTCCCGTATGTGTGCAGAAGGCCATCGTCCAATCTGCCAAGATACAGGCATTGTGAACGTATTTCTTGAAGTGGGCTTAGATGTTAAATTTGATTTAACCATGAGCCTAGATGATGCAATTAATGAAGGTGTACGTCAGGGTTATCTTGAAAACTCAAACATTCTTCGTGCATCAGTTTTAGCTGATCCTGCTTTTGGTCGTAAGAACACCAAAGACAATACCCCTGCTGTCATTCACTACAAACTCGTTCCGGGTAACAAAGTCGATATTACCGTTGCAGCCAAAGGTGGCGGTTCAGAAAATAAATCTAAACTGGCGATGTTAAATCCATCTGACTCAATTGTGGATTGGGTACTTAAAACTGTTCCGACGATGGGTGCAGGCTGGTGTCCACCAGGTATGTTGGGTATTGGTATTGGTGGTACTGCTGAAAAAGCCATGATGCTTGCAAAAGAGTCACTCATGGAAGAAATTAACATGGACGAACTGCTTCGTCGTGGGCCTGAAAATAAAATCGAAGAACTTCGTATGGAGATTTTTGAGAAAGTTAATGCCTTAGGTATTGGTGCACAAGGTCTTGGCGGTTTAACCACAGTTCTAGATATTAAAATTAAAGATTACCCATGTCATGCTGCGGGTAAACCTGTCGGTATGATTCCGAACTGTGCTGCAACGCGTCATGCGCACTTCCAGTTAGATGGCTCAGGTATTGCACATATTCAAGCACCTAAACTCTCTGACTATCCTGCGGTGACTTGGGATTCATCCACTTCTAAACGTGTTGATTTAGACAACATCACTCAAGAAGAAATGAATGCTTGGCAACCAGGCGATACATTACTGCTTAACGGAACAATTTACACAGGTCGTGACGCTGCACATAAACGTATGTGTGAAATGCTCGACAAAGGTGAAGAATTACCCGTTGATTTGAAAGGTAAATTCATTTACTACGTTGGTCCAGTCGATCCTGTGGGCGATGAAGTGGTTGGTCCTGCTGGCCCAACAACGGCTACACGTATGGACAAATTTACCCGCCAAGTGCTTGAAGCAACTGGCTTATACGGCATGATCGGTAAAGCAGACCGTGGTCCAACAGCTATTGAAGCCATTAAAGACAATAAAGCGACTTATTTAATGGCCGTTGGCGGTGCAGCTTATCTTGTGTCTAAAGCGGTACGTCAAGCTGAAGTGGTTGCTTTTGCTGATTTAGGGATGGAAGCCATTTACAAGTTTGTGGTTGAAGATATGCCTGTATCTGTCGCCGTAGATGTGAACGGAACCTCTATTCATGCAACAGCACCGAAAATCTGGCAAGCGAAAATTGGTAAAATTCCAGTAGTAGATGCTGCTGCAGTTTAATTAATCTAAGCACAAAAAAAGCACTCTACATTTAGGGTGCTTTTTTTATTTCTATTACTTAAACCTTATTTCACCAAGTCAACGGATTCCACAATTTGAATGGTTTAATTAATTGTACATCATCTGCAGGATCATATTTTTCTCGCTTAATTTTTTGCGCTTTTTTACGCACTTTCCCTGTATTTTGATCTTGAGCGACAAAGTTAAAGCTTTCTGATTTCAACTGGGTAAATGCAATTTCATTCAAACCTGTTTTTTCAGGAACCAGCATCAAAGGACCAGAAAGTTCTCGACGAGTATTTAAGTTTTCCTCATCATATTTAATAAAATAGGATTTTCCACCTTCAACAGTAAAGTCGAGATATTTAGGTTTTTGAAAATGCTGCACCCCTAAAGGACGACTACTGGATAAACGATACGTTCCAGCAGGTAGTTCAATCCAATAATAATGATTATTGAGTAAACTCGGAATACGCTCACTATTAATAAAAAGACTCGATGCCACTATCTCTTGACGATTCCATTTCGTATCAGGACGATACATATACACAATCGCAGCTTGAGTATTTTGTGCTTGAACTGATTGAAAATGCCGTCCTACGTTTTGATTGACCCACCCACCAATGGTAAACATACCAAAGCGGTATTGCTCTATCATTCCTGGTGCATGTTCAGTATCGATAGGTTTTAAGGTAGATGTGACTTGAGCTTGTTCAATGGTCGTCTTACCATGACAGCCCCATAAAATAACACTTGCACAGACCGCAATACAGACTCCACGCATGATTTTCCCTCACCGCGTATTTTTATTTTTGTACTAAATTGAGCACTTGATTTTGAAATATTAAATTGCGACATTTAAACCGCATATAGACGTCCACGTCTCGTGGTTCAGATTACCATCCAGTTTTATTTTTTCAAATAAAAAAACGTGGGAAAACACGAGTTTTCCCACGTTTCAGACGAATAGCGTGTTAAGCAGATTTAGAGTTTACAACCTTCAAATCTACTTTAGGAGCAACTTCCGTCTCTACTTTTGGCTGACGCTCAGTTTTAAGTTCTGGTTTTGCTTCGCCATTAATGACAGCGTCACTCACAATCACTGTACCGACATCTGTACGACTTGGTAAATCATACATCGTATCTAACAATGAGTTTTCTAAAATTGAACGTAGACCACGTGCACCAGTGTTGTGTTCTAAGGCTTTTTTCGCCACTGCACGTAATGCAGAATCTTCAAAAACCAGATCTACATTTTCCATATCAAATAAATATTGATATTGACGTGTTAAAGCATTTTTGGGTTCTGTTAGAATTTGCATTAATGCGCCTTCATCCAACTCTTCCAAAGTAGCAATGACAGGCAAACGACCAATAAACTCTGGAATTAAACCAAATTTCACCAAGTCATTCGCCTCAACCTGACGGAATAAATCAGACAATTTCTTGCCTTCATCTTTTTTCTTCACATCAGCTGTAAAGCCAATTCCACCTTTTTCTTGACGTTGTTGCACAATTTTTTCAAGACCCGAAAATGCACCACCACAAATAAACAGGATATTTGAGGTATCAATTTGGATGAACTCTTGTTGCGGATGTTTTCGACCACCTTGTGGTGGAATCGAAGCAACCGTTCCTTCGATCATTTTCAATAATGCTTGTTGAACGCCTTCACCTGATACATCACGGGTAATGGATGGATTTTCAGACTTACGGGTAATCTTGTCGATTTCATCGATATAGATGATCCCTTTTTGCGCTTTTTCTACATCATAATCTGCTTTTTGAAGAAGCTTTTGTACAATGTTTTCAACATCTTCACCCACATAACCTGCTTCGGTTAAGGTGGTTGCATCAGCCATTGCAAAAGGCACATCTAACAAACGTGCTAAAGTTTGTGCAAGTAAAGTTTTACCTGAACCTGTTGGTCCAACAAGCAAAATATTACTTTTTGCAAGCTCTACTGCGTCATCAGGTTTGTGACCTGTATTGGTCACTTTTAAACGCTTGTAATGATTATACACTGCAACTGAAAGTGTTTTTTTCGCAACATCTTGACCAATTACATATTGATCGAGCGCAGCACGAATTTCATGTGGCTTAGGTAAAGGCTTAGTTGCCCAATCATTCGATTCAACTTGTTGACTGGTTTGGACCAAATCTAAGCATACGTCCACACATTCATTACAGATGTACGCGTCCTCACCTGCAATCAGTTTCCCGACTTCAGACTGCGTTTTACCGCAAAATGAACAATGCTTTTGTCCTTGAGGATGTTCGGACATATTCACTCCAATATCAATATCTAAAAATTATGGACGTTTGCTTAACACTTCATCCACGAGACCATATTCTTTGGCAGCCTGTGCTGTCATAAAGTTGTCACGGTCAGTATCTCTGGCAACACGTTCATAGTCTTGACCACTATGCTCTGCCATTAAACGGTTTAAACGTTCTTTAATAAACAGAATTTCACGTGCATGAATCTCAATATCCGAAGCTTGACCACGGAAACCACCAAGAGGTTGGTGAATCATAACACGCGCATTTTCCAAGCAGTAACGTTTACCCTTTGCACCTGCATTGAGTAAAAATGCACCCATAGAGGCTGCTTGACCCATACAATAGGTCACCACATCGGGTTTAATAAATTGCATCGTGTCATAAATCGCCATGCCCGCTGTTACCGAGCCACCTGGTGAATTAATATAAAGGTGTATATCTTTATCTGGGTTCTCTGCTTCTAAAAACAACATCTGAGCAACAATTAAGTTGGCCACGTTATCTTCTACTTCACCACTTAAAAAGATGACACGCTCACGTAAAAGACGTGAAAAAATGTCAAAAGAACGCTCGCCACGAGACGATTGTTCTACGACCATTGGTACTAAAGCGTTATCAATTGTTGGAACATACATATGCTATTTATTCCTAAGTTTTTGTTACTTAACTCATAGGCACAATATGAGGGATAATGATCGAAATTGCAAAATATTCCCCATTAAATAACAGATATTTTTATATCCACTTTGTGATGTCAGGTCAATTCAAATGCAAATTCACACATTAAAAAAGGCGCATGATGCGCCTTTTTTAAATCAGCAGAACTTAGCCTTGTTGACGAGCTTGTTGCTCTTTCAACAATTCTTCATAACTTACTGCAGTATCAGTTACTTTAGCAGAAGCTAAAATATGATCAACAATTTGGTCTTCTAAAACAACTGCTTCAATTTGAGCACGTTGTTGTTTGTCATTTTTGAAGTATTCAATCACTTCAGTTGGATCTTCATAAGAAGAAGCCATGTCATTGATGTACGCTTCTACACGTGCAGGATCAACTTCAATTTTTGAATCAGCTAAAACTTTGCTGACCAATACACCAAGTTTAACGGCTTTCTCAGCTTGTTCTTTGAACAAGTCATCTGGAAGCATGCTGCTGTCAAATGCTTGCGCACCTTGAGCACCAAATTGCTGAGTAAATTGTTGAATCATTTGTTGACGTTGACGATCAATTTCTTGAGCCAACATTGATTCAGGTACTTCAACTTCATTTGCAGCAACAAGTGCATCAAAAGTTGCAGATTTCACTTGGTTACGAAGACCATTTTTCACTTCGCGATCCATGTTTTTACGTACGTCAGCTTTTAACTTCTCAACGCCTTCTTCTTCAGTTAGACCAAAGATTTTTAAGAATTCAGCATCAATTTCTGGAAGCTTTTGTTTTTCAACAAGCTTAACCGTAATTTTGAACTGTGCAGCTTTACCCGCAAGGTTTTCAGCTTGATAGTCTTCAGGGAAAGTAACATCAATCACTTTCTCTTCGCCTTTCTTCATGCCTACGATGCCATCTTCAAAGCCAGGAATCATACGACCTGAACCTAAAACAAGTTTAAAATCTTCAGCAGTTCCGCCTTCAAATTTCTCGCCGTCTACAGTTCCTTCAAAATCAAAAGTTACTTGCATGTCTTTTTTAGCCATGCCTTTTGTTTCAGCCCAAGCTGCACGTTGCTTTTGAAGGTTTTCAATCATTTGATCAACGTCTTTATCGTTGACTTCAGATGATTTACGTTCAACTTCCAATGCATCAAATGCGCTAACTTCAACTTCTGGGTAAACTTCTACCGTTGCTTCATAAACAAGAGCATCGTCTTTGTTTTCAACTTTGTCGATATTTGGCATGCCAACAGCATTAATTTTTTCTTGCTGAATAGCTTCAAACACTGTGTCACGAATAACATCGTTCACAACTTCTTGATAAATGCCTGCGCCATATTCACGACGTACCACATTTAAAGGCACTTTACCTGGACGGAAGCCGTTGATCTTCGCAGTTTTAGCAGTGCGTTTTAAACGGGCTTCAAATTGCTCGTTCACACGGCTCGTCGGTACAGATACATTTAAACGACGGGCAACGCCCGAAACCGCTTCAGAAGTTACTTGCATGGCTTCCTCGATATAGAAATAGTAATTGCAATTTTTAAAGTGCCACATTATATGACAACAATGAAAGATATACAAAGCTGGATGATTTAACCCCTATTTTTGCTTTGTTCCTCAATAAAGTCCACTTTTTATTTATATAAAAAATTTTCCTTCTTTTAATTGTTCTTTAGCACTTTTGTACATGTTTTATTGCAAATGATAAAGTTTATCATTAGTATTATGATGTTTTTTGTATTTTATTTGTTTTCAATTATTTATCTCGTCCACTACGGAATTCTATTTTATGAGTAAGTTCAACCTTCGCCCGCTTAGCCTCGCTATTCTAGGAATGACCTCGACTTCTATTTTTGCAAATACTGAAGCAGAGTCCTCTACCCATCAGCTTTCAACAATTGTGGTATCCGCTGCGGGGTTTGAACAAGACATTAAGAATGCTCCTGCAAGTATAAGTGTCGTGACAAAAGAAGATATTGAAAAGAAAAATGCAACCAGTATTGCTGATTTGCTTTCAGACGTTCCTGGCATTGATATTCGTTCTGGCGTTGGCAAAACATCTGGACTCAATATTAAAATGCGCGGTTTGGGTAATGACTATAGCTTAATTCTAATTGATGGGCGTCGCCAAACAACATCGTCTGATGTGACACCAAATGGGTTTGGTGAAACCTCAAATAATTTCCTCCCTCCTCTTGCTGCAATTGAACGTATTGAAGTGATCCGTGGTCCAATGGCAACACGCTATGGTTCTGAAGCAATGGGAGGTGTGATTAATATTATTACCAAAAAAATCAGCAATGAATGGAATGGGAATGTCACTCTTAGTGGAAATGTGATGGAAAGTAATGCAGAAGCTGATTCTTGGAAAACCAGTTTTTTATTAAATGGCCCACTAGTTCATGAACGTTTAGGACTACAGCTCAGAGGAAGTTATCTTGATCGTCAACGATCAGAGCGAGTTGTAAAGGACTCAACTTCACGTGACCCTCGACCAAATGCTGCTGAAAATTACGATATTGGTGGTAAATTACACTTTTCATTTAATGATGAAAACTCATTCTGGGCAGATGCCTTTCATTCTAATCAAACTTATAGCAATCAAAATGACCGTTTAGGTACACAAGATACACCTAGTCGTGCACGTGGTTATCAGGATGAGTTAGAATTCAATAGAGAGCAATATTCTTTGGGCCATGATGGTAATTATGACTTTGGAATTTGGAAAACATATGTAAGCCAAACCAAAACTGAAACCATTGGTCGCACCATTCCTAGCAATACTTTTCCAAATAATGCGGATGCAGGTCGCGATCGAAAATTAGAAAATACTGATTTTGTCGCAGATAGTCATTTAATTACCACACTACATAATCATAAGCTCACTTTAGGTGCAGAATATAAAAAAGCAGAGAATGCAGATGATATTGCAGGAATTGGAGCAAAATTCGATAAAGATTCTTTCTCTTTTTACGCCGAAGATGAATGGAGTTTGTTAGATAACTTACATTTCACCTTCGGTGGCCGTTACGAAGATCATTCAGGTTTTGGTGGACATTTTAGCCCACGTGCTTATTTAGTCTGGAATACAACGGATGTATTGACGCTTAAAGGCGGTGTTAGCACGGGCTACAAAGCACCCTCAGCAAAATCATTACATAACGGTATCATTAATTTCAGTGGTCAAGGGACAACACCGTCTTTAGGTAATCCTAACTTGAAACCTGAGACATCAATTAATTATGAACTTGGATTGAATTATCAACCTTCTGATAGTTTAGATTTTAATACAACTGCTTTTTTCAATATTGTAGAAGATAAAATCGTTTCTGAAGAATTTGTCTGTAATACCAATGATTGCTCAAATTTAGGCAATACAGTGACCTCTTATACTAAAAACTTTAATGCAGATGAAGCAGAAATTTATGGTCTAGAAACATCTCTTAGGTATCAAATTATTCCTGAATGGGATGTCAAAGCAGCTTATACTTTTACAGAGTCTGAAATTACGAAAGGTGCCAATAAAGGCTATGCGTTAGAGTCAACAGCTAAACATTTATTTAGTCTGACATCGACATGGCATATTAATGAAGCACTTGATATTTGGTTACAACACGAATATCAATCAGGACGTCCACGATATTTAGAAACACCAACTGGCGGCGCACTTGATATCAAACAACAAACAGATAATAAATTTTCAGGATACAACTTGTTTAATTTAGGAACGAGTTATCAGCTCAATGACAAGGTTCGTATTAATGCCGCAGTAAATAACCTGTTAGATAAAGATTTTACTGAATATTTAGATTATTACGATTTAAATGGTGATTTACAACAAGCCTATAAATACCTATCGATTGGTTCTGGTATGTCAGGTACATATTTAGCAGGTCGTAATTATTGGCTTTCTCTATCTTACGACTTCTAAATCCAAAATCCCCATAAAAAACCCTGCTTATGCGGGGTTTTCCTATATAAGAATATAATCAATAACTTAATTACAAATAGTTACATTGTTTCATTCAATCCCCCATTTAAGTACTTATTCAGAATCGTCAATTTCAATTCAATTCAATAGGGATAAAAAACAAGAATCATTATTATTTTCATACATTTTCACAGTACACTTTTTGAGTTAGAAATGGCCTTCATTAAAACGCGCAAAAAAATCGTATCATCTGCAATTATGTCATCACTTTCTGTGATGGCGGGAAATGCTTTCGCACAACAAGAAGTCACGCAACTTGATACTATTCAAACTCAAGCCATCGCTGAACAAGGTTTAAAAGTAGACCAATCTGCCAATTCTAAATTTGTGGCTCCCCTTTTAGATACACCTAAATCAGTTTCAATTATTTCTAAACAATTAATTGCCGATACTCAAGTTACCACTTTAAGCGATGCATTACGCACAGTTCCAGGCATTACTTTGGGTGCGGGCGAAGGTGGTAATCCTAATGGTGATCGTCCATTTATTCGGGGTTATAACTCTGAAAGTTCTATGTATGTAGATGGCGTACGGAATGCCACTTCACAAAATCGTGAAATGTTTGCTGTAGAACAAGTGGAAGTGACCAAAGGTTCGGCATCAGCCATGGGTGGTGCAGGATCGACTGGTGGTAGCATCAACATGATTTCTAAAGTTGCTAAAAAAGGTGATGCCTTAGAAGGCTCAGTTGGTGCGGGTACAGACAATTATCAACGCATTACTTTAGATGGCAATAAAGATTTTGGAAATGGTATTGCAGCTCGAGTTGCAGTATTAGGTCACCAGAATGAAAAAGCTGGTCAAACTGATGGTGCTGAATATAAACGTGCTGGTATTGCACCCAGTATTACTTTTGGTTTGGACACAGCGACTCGTGCAACTTTAAGTTATTACTATTTAAAGTCGGACGATACACCTGACTCAGGTGTGCCATATTGGAATTCAGCAGATAATACCGCTACAGGAAAACCTTTAAATGCCAAACAAGGTATTTACTACGGGTGGTTAGATCGTGATTTTCAAAAACAAGAAAATCAAAGCGGAGCGATTAAACTAGAGCACGATATCACTGAAAATATTACGTTGCGTAATATGGCCGTATATAACAAGTCAGATAACAATTATCTTTGGACTCAACCAGATGATAGCCAAAAAAATATCGCAAATGGTGAAGTTTGGCGTCGTGTGAATACTAATCTAACAAGTACAGATAGTTTCACAGATCAACTTTCTTTAGCAGGTAAATTAAATACTGGTTCACTTAAGCACAGTTTCAATGTGGGTGCTGAATATAGCAAACAAGAATCTGATCGTGGCACGAATATTGTTACTGATCCAAATACATCGAACATCGGCGGTAGTGGAGCAACAAATTCTTGTTCTTTAGCGAATTCAAATGGTTGGTGTACAGATGCATATAATCCTAACGCTAAAGACGCTTGGTTAGGGAATGTCACCGCCAATCCAAACGTAACAAATATTTCATCTAAAACACAATCTATCTATGCATTAAATAATATTGAAATCACACCACAATGGTTATTAGATCTAGGCGTTCGTTGGGATAAGTTTGACACTGATATCACATATAATAAAGATTCAGGTTCAGGTGCAAATTTGATCAAAGCAGGTACAGTTTATGAATCAAGCAATGATTTCTTTAACTATCAAGCAGGCTTAACATTTAAACCTACTGAAAATAGTAGTATTTATGCGAGCTATGCGACTTCTGCAAATCCTGTAGGTGTCGATGCGGGTGATGGCTCAGAAGGTGTAAGTGTTCCGGGGCGAAATACAACGGACGCGCAATCTAGAGCTATTAATAATTTAAAACCTGAAGAAGTTAAAACGTATGAAATTGGCACAAAATGGGATGTACTGAATGATAAGTTGAATTTAACAGCAGCTATTTTCCGAACAGAAAAAGAAAATACGCGCGCACTGGATACGGATGGTTTTACACGTAACATTGGTGAAACACGTGTTGATGGTATTGAACTTGGTGCTAATGGTAATCTTACAGATAAATGGGCACTTTCACTCGGTTATACTTATTTAGACAGTGAAATTATTGATGCTGGATTTGTAAATACTGCTGCATCGGGTCAACCTGCCGTATATGCACCAAGCCCAACGAACGGAAACCAAGTTCAAAATGTGGCTAAAAACAGTGCAACGCTGTGGACTACGTATCAAGTACTTCCACAACTCAATTTAGGCGTTGGTGCAATTGCAATGGACAAAGTCTATGGTGATGCGGCCAATACCAAATATGTATCAGGCTATGTCCGTTATGATGCCATGGCGCGTTACAACGTGAATAAAAATGTTGACCTACAACTCAATGTCAACAATGTGTCTAACGAACGTTACTTTACTAAAGCGTATGCATCACATTATGCAACTGAAGCAGAAGGCCGTAGCGCTGTATTGTCATTAAACTTCAAATACTAAAACTTGCTTAAAAACGCCATCAATCCTTGATGGCGTTTCATTTTAAATAGCCTCATCATGAGGCTATTTTTATCAAGACAATCTTTATATCTTCAAAGGTGCTGCCGTGATCCATCATATTCCAAATGTTCTGAGTAAAGAGCAAGTTCAATATTTTCGTGAAGAAATGGCAAAAGTTGAATGGGTCAATGGGAAAGTTACAGCAGGCACGCTTTCGGCAACAGTCAAACAGAACCAACAACTCTCTGAAGACCATCCGATTACGCATCATCTCAGCAATATTATTTTGGAGTCTTTGGGACAACATCCTTTATTTTTATCAGCAGCGCTTCCTTTAGATATTATTCCACCTCTTTTCAATCGTTATGAAAAAAGTGAAGCTTTTGGTTTTCATGTCGATAATTCTATTCGTCGTATTCGCGGCAGCAATGATCGTTTACGTACGGATTTATCTTGTACGCTGTTTTTAAGTGAACCAGAAGAATATGAGGGTGGTGATTTGGTGGTTGAAGACACCTATGGTTATCATGAAATTAAATTACCTGCTGGCGACATGATTCTATATCCCTCGACCAGCTTACATGAAGTAAGCCCTATCATCTCAGGTTGTCGAATGGCCTCCTTTTTTTGGCTGCAAAGTATGATTCGTGATGATGCAGAACGACACATACTGTTTAACTTAGATCAGACCATTCAAACCTTGCGCACCCAATTGGGTGATCAACATACAGAAGTGATTCAGCTCACCAGTCTTTATCACAATTTAATGCGCAAATGGGCAGAACTCTAACTTACGTTTTTCAATTTATTTAATATTTTTAAATTAACTTATTAGATATATTTTATATTTCAATTATATAAGGTGTTTTCACATTTTTATTTTTTGACTATTTGGTCTAACTGTTTCATAAAATTAGTTTATTTTTCATTTTATCTCATTGTTTTGTCAAATGAATACAGACCTTTCAAGTGTTATTTCCACTGTAAAATTAAGCTTACAATCAAAAATAACATTGTTAATGATAACTATTATCAATAGAATTCGCATCATTGTTACAGGCCATAACAATATCTTCACTTTTACTGCTAGATTGTTGAATAAAAAATTGGCATCTCAGTAATGGAATTCTGACTTATTATAATCATTGGGATTAATGACCATGGCACAGATTAAAAGCCGTAAACATAACAGAACTGTTCAATTGGTTGCTTTAGCCGCTTCTTTACCGCTTATGGCTCATGCAACAACAGAAAATGTCACTCAACTTCCCACGATTTCAGTAAAATCAGAATCCGAAAATAAATATAAAGCAGATGTGGTCAGCTCAGCAAAATATACCCAACCCCTCGTCAATACCACGCAAACCATTTCAGTCATTAAAAAAGAATTATTAAAAGAACAAGGCGCGACCTCATTGGTTGAAGCTTTGCGTAATACTCCAGGAATTACCTTACAACTTGGTGAAAATGGCAATACTAGTGCGGGTGACGCATTCCAAATGCGTGGTTTCTCTACTCAAACGTCGACCTATGTCGATGGTATTCGAGATTTAGGGGCTGTAACACGTGATGTATTTAACCTAGAACAAATTGAAGTGGTTAAAGGCCCTTCTGGTGCAGAAGCAGGCCGTGGATCAGCTTCGGGTTATATCAACTTAGTGAGTAAACTTCCTCAAACTCAAAATTCAAATGAAGTTTCTGCAACTTATAATACCGCTGAACATGGCCGTCTTGCTGCCGACATTAACCAAGTGATTGCAAATGGTGTGGCTGTTCGTTTGAATGCCATGGGTCAAGAAGGTGGTATTGAAGGTCGTGACTATATCGAAAACAACAGTTATGCCATTGCGCCTTCAATTGCCTTTGGCCTCGATTCAGCTACACGTTTGTATTTATATTCGCAACATGTACGTCAACGTAATATTCCAGATGGCGGTATTCCCACGATTGGGATGAAAGGTTTTTTTAATGCCAATTCAGCTTTAGCTTCAGCACCTCAAGTCAACCGTGAAAATTATTATGGAAATACCAATGACTACGAAGATGTCGATGCAGACATGTTTAGCGCTAAAATTGAAAGTGATCTGACAAAAAATTTAAAACTGACCAATCTTACTCGTTTGGGTAAAACCAGTATGAATCGTGTTTTAACCGGTATAAATACTGGTTCAAGCGGTTTCAGAACCAATAATTCCAATGATCCTAACAACTGGGAAGTCAATCGCTCTCGTCAAGGGGTTGACCAAGAAAATAAAATTTTAGCCAATCAAACTACACTAAACTGGAATGTCAAAACAGGGACCATTGAACATGATGTAGTTGCAGGCGTAGAGTTTTTAAAAGAAGAACAAGATACAAAAACCTTAGCGACACAAATGCCGGGCCAAACTGCGGTAACGTCTTGGGCAAATCTTTATCACCCAAATCGCAATGAGGCAGTTCCTGCTCTGATGTATAACGGTGGTTATACTCATGGTATATCAGAAACAGCCGCCGCTTATTTGTTTGATACGCTTAAATTTGGTGAACGTTTCCAACTGAATGGCGGTGTTCGTGTTGATTATTATGATACCGAATATGATGCCTTATCACTTCCATCGGGCAGCAGTGTTTTGGTTCCATCTCAATTCGGCGCCCATGACAGCTTAGTTAGCTGGAAATTAGGCGGTTTGTACAAACCAACGTCATTTAGCAGCGTTTATGCTTCCTATGCCAAATCACTGACTCCGCCAGGAAGTGCAAATTTTGCACTTTCAGAAACAGGTGCAAATAGTTCAGCTGCCGAACCTCAAGAAACACACCATTACGAAATAGGAACTAAGTGGGATTTACTGCAAGGTAAATTGGCCTTGAATGGTGCAGTCTACCGTACAGAAAATGAAAATCAGTTCACCATTGATCCTATTTCTCAACTCTCAGTACAAGAAGGTAAAAAACGTGTCGATGGGGTTGAACTGAGTGCTGTAGGACAAATCACTGACGCATGGAATATTTCAGCGGGTGTCGCGCACATGAAGGTGAAACAGTTAAATCAACGTACTGCAACAGCAACAACGGTAGCAGAACGTTGGTCACCAGAATGGACTGCAAGCTTATGGTCGACTTATGATATTTCTGGCTTTAAATTGGGCTTAGGCGCACGTTATGTAGATGAACAAAAACGTGTTGTAACAACAGATACCGCTCCTGCACAGATGCCAGGCATTCCAGGTTATGTCGTCTTTGATGCAATGGCAGGCTACGCCATCAATAAAAATGCTTCAGTCAACTTAAATGTATATAACTTGGCAGACAAAGACTATATCAGCACCTTAAACAATGGCGGTGGTCGTGTGGTCTTAGGCCAACCTCGTTCAGCTGCACTGACGTTTAATTATAAATTTTAAGCGACTTTAGCTTAATTAAACTGAAAAAAATGAGTATAAATGTAGTGTGTTATAACTGACACGCTACATTTTTATTTTTGAGTCAAAACCATTCAAGAACGGTTGGTAAGCCTGATGATGTTACATATTCCACAAATTTTAACCAAACAGCAAGTGGCTGAGTTACGTCAACAATTAGATGCCAGTCATTCATGGATAGAAGGACATCAAAGTGCAGGCAGTCAGGCCCAAAAAATTAAAAAAAATCTACAACTTGATACTAATAGCCTTACTTATCAAACTATTGCCCCAGTAATATCACATACTTTACAACAACACTTTTTAGTACAATCAGCAGGCTTAGCCAAGCATATTCTCTCGCCCTTGTTTAATTGTTACCAAGAAAATGGGAGTTATGGCAATCATGTTGACAATGCTGTGCAATATTCCAAAGCTTTGGGGCACAGTATTCGTACCGATGTTTCTATCACGCTCTTTTTATCTGAACCTGATGAATATGAAGGGGGCGAATTAATCATTGAAGACCATTACGGTAGCCACGAAGTCAAGCTAGATGCAGGTGATGCAATCCTTTATCCTTCGACAAGTTTACACCGAGTAGAACCAGTGACTGCAGGAAAACGTATTGCCGCTGTGACTTGGCTACAAAGCATGGTGAAAGATGATGGGCAACGCAGCATGTTATTTAACCTCGATATGACTATTCTAAAATTACGTCAACAGCTCGGGGATAGCGAAGAAATGATTAGCTTGACCAGTCATTATCATAATTTATTACGTCAATGGGGCGATCTATGAGTGCTCAACCACTGCCTCCACTTACCCATATTCCCCCTTATTTACAAACAATTGCCGATTACGAACAGCAAGCACAAAAGCATCTCACTGAAAATACATGGCATTATTTACAAGGAGGTGCCATGGATGAAATCAGTGTGCGCAACAATCTTGATGAGTTCAAGAAGATTCAGTTAATTCCAAGGCATTTAAACGACTTCACCCAAGGCAATACGCACTGTGAAATTTTAGGACAATCCTTTCCCCATCCTATTTTTTTAGCGCCAATCGGTCATCAACAGCTCTTTAATCCTGAAGCAGAAACAGCTTCAGCGTTGGCAGCTGAAGTACTAGGCAGTAATTTGGTGTTAAGTACATTTACCAATACCGATTTACGTCGTCTCAAAAAAGAAAATCCACTTAAATGGTTTCAACTGTATTGGCAGGGTGATCGTAAAAAATCTTTGGCTTTGGTTCAACTCGCAGAACAACACCACTTTAAAGCTCTCGTGATTACCATTGATTCACCACATACTGGGATTCGTGATCGTGAACGTCGAGTAAATTTTCAGTTACCCGCTGGCATGCAACACCCACATACACCGACACACATTCCCCTGCCCAAAATTTCTGAAAATCAACATCCTGTATTCAATGGTTTGATGCAGATAGCCCCCCAATGGTCCGATATTGAATTTATCATCGCCAATACCAACTTACCCGTCATTTTAAAAGGGATATTACATCCCTTAGATGCAAAAAAAGCACTCGATATAGGCATCAAAGGCTTCGTTATTTCCAATCATGGTGGGCGTGTTTTAGACACCACTATTTCCCCACTTAGCGCATTGCAGTTGATTAAAAGGATCGTACCTGTCGATTTTCCACTGCTTTATGATGGAGGAATTCGTCGTGGAACGGATGTATTTAAAGCCTTGGCTTGTGGTGCTTCTGCCGTACTCATTGGTCGTCCTTACATTTATGGATTAGCCACTGCAGGTGCTTTAGGCGTGGCACATGTGCTCAAAATTTTAAAAGAAGAATTTGAAATAACAATGTCATTAATGGGAACAGCAAGCATCAAGGAGATCAACTCTGATTTTATTTATCAAAATAGAACAATTTAAAGAAAATACTTTTCTTAATTTAGCTTAATAGTGCAAATTAAGAAAAGTATTTTCAAAATATCTATCTTAGAATAAAGACTAGATTAAACCTCTTACAAGCAGGTTCGAGTTTAAAATTATGAGCAGTTATCACAGCCCATAATTTTATGCTTTTTTAAGCAAAATCCTTTGAAAATACTTGTAAACTGAACCAATAGACACAATCTATAAAGTATAAGTTGCCTTTACCCAAGATACGTGCAATCAAGACTACGCAAGGAATTACCTCATGATGTTAGCTGATCCAAGTAAAAAATATCGTCGCATGTACCAACGTGTAGATTTGCCAGATCGTCAATGGCCAAATAATGAAATCAATCAAGCGCCGATTTGGATGAGCACCGACCTACGTGACGGTAACCAAGCTATTTTTGAACCTATGGATATTGAACAAAAATTCAAAATGTTCCAAATGTTGGTCAAAATTGGTTTTAAACATATTGAAATTGGTTTCCCTTCTGCATCACAAGTTGATTTTGATTTCACACGTAAATTGATTGAAGAAAATCATATCCCAGACGATGTTTATATTGAAGTTTTGGTTCAGGCACGTGATCACTTAATTGAACGTACTTTTGAATCTTTAGTGGGCGCAAAACGTGCCATTGTGCATATCTATAACTCAAACTCACCGACCTTTCGTGAAAAAGTATTAAATGTAAATGTCGAAGGCGCAAAACAGTTAGCGGTCAATGCTGCGACAAAAGTAAAAGAATATGCTGCACAGTACCCTGCCACAGATTGGATTTTTCAATACAGCCCAGAGTGTTTTACCGCGACTGAATTAGAAGTGGCAAAAGATGTCTGCGATGCAGTCACTGAAATTTGGGAAGCATCTCCAGAAAATAAAGTTATATTAAACTTGCCTGCTACTGTTGAAGTTTCAGGCCCACATGTGTATGCCGATCAAATCGAATGGATGCACCGTAATCTTCAACGTCGTGACGGTGTCATTATTTCTGTCCATTGTCACAATGATCGTGGTTGTGGTATTGCCGCTTCTGAATTGGCAATGATGGCAGGCGCAGATCGTGTTGAGGGCTGTGTATTTGGTAACGGTGAACGTACTGGGAATGTGGATGTCGCTGCGATTGCATTAAATATGTATACCCAAGGTGTGGCACCTAACTTAGATTTCTCAAATATTAATGAAATTATTGCCACCATTGAAGAATGTACGGGCTTGCCTGTGCATCCGCGTCATCCATACGCAGGCGACTTGGTTTTCACCGCATTCTCTGGTTCGCATCAAGATGCGATTAAAAAAGGCTTTGAGTTCCAAAAGAATCAAGAATTATGGGATATGCCTTACTTACCCATTGATCCAAAAGACTTGGGTCGTGACTATGATGCCGTGATTCGGGTCAATTCACAGTCGGGTAAAGGCGGTATTGCATACTTATTAGAATCGAATTATAACGTGGTATTGCCACGTCGTTTACAAATCGAATTCTCACAAGCGGTTCAACAAGTCACGGACGAACAAGCCAAAGAAGTGACTGCACAAGATATTTGGGCATTATTTAAAGAACATTACGTGGCCACCAAAGATGCCCATTATTCTGCGAAAAATTACAGATTGTCAGATGACAATGGTAATCAAGTGATTGAACTTGATGTTGAGGTAAATGGTGAAACTCAGCAATTAAGAGGCGAAGGTAACGGTCCAATTTCAGCTATTTTGAATGCACTTCAGTTGCCAATTGATGTATTGAGTTATGAAGAACGTAGTATTGGTTCAGGTGCACATGCTAAAGCTTTAGCTTTAATTGAAATTCAAGTCAAAGGTACAGGTAAATCGGCATTCGGTGCAGGGATTCATGACAACATTGTGACGTCTTCTATCGAAGCAATCATTGCCTGTACCAACCGCTTGATTGAACAAGGTGTGTTAAGTACCGAGCAAGTCGTAGCAGCAGCAGTTTAATCAACGTGCTTAAGCAATAAAAAGACTTTAGAAAGGATACCCGCAAGTGGTATCCTTTTGTTTATACATTCTAAAGATTTAAGGCGAATTATTCCTGTGTCTTTTCCAGCTGACTCAGTGGGCTTAGTTGTTCCACAAAAGTTTTCATTTGAAGAGCCGTTAGAGCTCGAATGTGGCCGCATTTTGCCACGTTTTGAAATTATGGTCGAAACCTACGGCACACTTAATGCAGATCAATCCAATGCAATTTTGATTTGTCATGCATTATCTGGCCACCATCATGCAGCAGGTTATCATCATGAAGATGATAAAAAACCAGGTTGGTGGGATGCCTGTATTGGCCCAGGTAAAGCAATTGATACCTCTAAATTTTTCGTGGTTGCCTTAAACAATATTGGGGGTTGTAGTGGTTCAACAGGCCCGATCTCGCCCAATCCTGAGAATGACAATCGTCCTTATGGGCCAGACTTTCCTTTGGTCACGGTACGGGATTGGGTGAAAACTCAAGCCATGCTGTCAGACCGCTTAGGGATTGATGTTTGGTATTCGGTCATTGGAGGCTCACTCGGGGGCATGCAAGCGATGCAGTGGTCGGTGGATTATCCAGACCGTTTAAAAAACTGTGTGATTATTGCCAGTGCGCCGAAATTGTCTGCACAAAATATTGCTTTTAATGAAGTGGCACGTCAGTCCATTTTATCCGATCCTGATTTCCATAATGGCCGTTATTTAGAAAATGATAGCTATCCAAAACGTGGCCTCATTTTGGCACGGATGGTCGGTCATATCACCTATCTTTCTGAAGAGGCCATGAAACAAAAGTTTGGTCGTGACTTAAAGTCAGGTAAATTTATGTATGGTTTCGATGTCGAATTTCAGGTCGAAAGTTATTTGCGTTACCAAGGCGAGCAATTTAGTCGTAACTTTGATGCCAACACCTATCTAATTATGACCAAAGCCTTAGACTATTTTGATCCCGCGCGTGAATATGAGCTGTCTTTAACCAAAGCAATGGCAAATACTCAATGTCGTTTCTTGGTGGTGTCATTTACTACAGATTGGCGTTTTACCCCACAGCGTTCTCAAGAAATTGTCGATGCACTGATTACCAATCATAAACCTGTGAGTTATGTCGATATTGATGCAGAACAAGGTCATGACTCATTCCTGTTTCCCATTCCACTCTACATTAAATCATTGCGTGCATTTTTAGGCGGTGTAGAACATCTTGCGTCGACCCCTCAGGAGACTGTGTAATGCGTATTGATCATCAACTTGCAGAAACGTGGATTAAACCTGATTCGAGTGTCCTCGATTTAGGCTGTGGCGATGGTGAATTATTGGCACACATGGGTAAAAAGCACAATATTCGAGCATACGGGTTAGAAATCGATCAAGAAAAGATTGCAATTGCGGTCAGTCGAGGGTTAAATATTATCCAACAAGACTTAAACTTGGGTTTAAGCCGCTTTGCAGATCAGTCTTTTGACTATGTGGTTATGGCACAAGCTTTGCAAGCTGTAGAAGCACCAGACGTATTATTGCGTGATATGGTGCGTGTTGGAAAACAGGCAATTATTACTTTTCCTAACTTTGCGTATTGGAAAACGCGCTCATTCTTGGCTTTAAAAGGAATGATGCCCGTGTCTAATGCTTTACCGTATATGTGGTACAACACACCCAATATTCATTTATGTACTTTCCGTGATTTTGAAGCACTCTGTGCTGAAAACAATATTCGGATTATTAACCGACTCGCCGTGAATGGGGATCAGCAAGGTAGTTTACTCAGTAAACATGTCCCGAATCTATTTGGTGAAGTCGCAATTTATCGAGTGAGCGCACTATGAAAAAAATATTATTAAGCACGCTATTGGTGGGACTTTTTAGTATTCAAGCACATGCAGATTATGTTGCACCAGCCCCTTCTGTTTCGAGCCAAGCTGCGCAATATTCTGTCATGGATATTAACAGCCTAACCAAAGCAGCAAAGTCAGGTCAAGCAGGTGCGCAGTTTTATTTAGCCACCAAATATCAACATGGCAAAGATATTCAGCAGGATGAAAAACAAGCTTTTGCATGGTACAAAGCAGCGGCTGATCAGGGTCTTTCTGCGGCACAACTCAATGTCGGTCGTATGCTTGCAGATGGTGTAGGCACTCGAAAAGATGAAAGCTTAGCCCGTAAATATTTTGAAAAAGCAGCCAGTCATGGTGATAATCGTGCCAGTTTCAACCTTGCCATGATGGAAGAACAAAAGAAAAATTATCTGGGTGCATATCAGTGGTATGAGCTGTCTGCCCGTGATGGCATGTTGGACAATAAAGTGATTTCTTTATCTGAAGGCAAAAAAACTGCTTTGGCTGCCAATTTGACTCAAGATCAAATTCGTACCGCGCGTGATCGTGCCGATAAATGGATTCAAGCGCAGTAAGCTGAATTTTAAAGATCGAAAACCGACTTGTAAGAGTCGGTTTTACCTTTTTTAAAATAAATATCAAGCTTCCCTTAATTAAAACCAATACTCTTGCATCGCTTTTAAAAATTCTTGTGTTAGTAAATCATTAGATTCCAAGCCAATTACTGAATCAATACTACAATTTGGGCATAAAGCTGTATCTTCATCATCGCACCAAGCTTTAATATTTTTATAATCAAAAATATCTAAGCAATAAAAACAGCCACAAAATGCACTATCTCTCAAAATATGTCGATGGCGGCTTGAAAATTTATGTGCGTTGATGATGTCACTTTGATCAAAATTTTTCATTATTTTAGAGTGATATAGATTATTTCTTGTATCAATTATGACATAGCATATAGATGTACTCAAATATTACTTAATTCGGAAACCTATCATCTAGAATACGCTAAGATATGCCCAGTTCTCGTTAGTAGGCTTATAATTATGTCGACCCAACCATGGTTAAACCAAGGCAGCCTTGTCCTTGCCAGCAATAACAAAGGCAAAGTTGCCGAATTTGAACATCTGTTTCAGCAACTTAATCTGCCTGTCGAGATCATCCCGCAAGGCAAACTGAATATTGAAGATGCCATTGAAGATGGTTTAAGTTTTGTTGAAAATGCGATTATTAAAGCACGTCATGCATCTAAAATTTCAGGTAAGCCTGCGATTGCAGATGATTCCGGTATTTGTGTACCCATTCTGGGTGGTGCACCCGGTATTTATTCTGCACGCTTTGCAGGCGAGCATGGCAATGATGCGGCCAATAACGAGAAACTGCTACAAAAACTTAAACCATTCCGTAAAGATGCTGAAGCAATTGAAGGCATGTTTGTATGTGTATTGGCTTTGGTTCAGCATGCTGAGGATCCACTACCCCAAATTTTTCAAGGAATTTGGACAGGCGAAGTTTTAGAACAGGCACGTGGTGAAAATGGCTTTGGCTATGATCCCTTGTTCTGGTTACCTGAATTGAATATTTGTAGTGCTGAACTGTCTAAAGAAGAAAAAAATAAGATCAGTCACCGTGGTCAGGCCATGCAATTATTTAAAGCCAGTCTAAACACATAATTCATTTATTCGATTTCCTCTCCTTATAAAAAAGTGAGAGGAGTTTTAGACTAGATGAAGGATCACACCATATAGGGTCACCACGATACAACTCACAATTGTACCCGAAGCAATATATTGAGCTGATTTTCCTGTGCCTTGATAATGGGTTTCTAATGCCACAATATTAGCAGCAGGTGGCAAACAGAATAAGAGGAACATTACACCGATATATTGTTCAATATTTTCAATCGGAATAAACCAATAAGTGAAACTACAAATCACACCACCGAAAGCAATTTTCATGAAAAAAACTTGACTACTTCGCCGTAAATCAGCCAAGCAAACCTGCGTTTGCTGCAACCACATTCCTAATACACACATGCCCGTAAAACTCATGCCCACTTTAGCCACGCTATAAATCACATCAATCCACTGATGCTGTTGCAGATGTTGTACACCCCATATTCGACAAATAAGCGCAATGAATAGAGCACAAACAGGCGGAGACAACACCACTTTTTTAATGACTGTAGATACAGGCTGAGGAGTTGAACTCACTGCGGTAATAGCCCATATATTGCCAAATACAGAACCGCCGATATATAACGCCACCATTGCTGCACTCACTTCTGGACCAAATAAAGCCAAAGCAAAAGGAAAGCCTAACCACGCTAAATTGACGTAACTCATGCAGAGTGCACGTAATTGATCTTTAAAAATAAATTGAAAAAGATAAAACATGAGCACAGCCACACTAAAGCTAAAGACCATTAAACTCAAACTACCCGACTGATAAAATACCATGTTGTAAATAATCACAATCGGAATAAAAAGCTGTGCCAATAATTTCGACAATAACCCCTTTAGATGTGAAGAGAATGGCGTTAAAGCGAGTCCCCAACCACATAGAAAACCCAAAATCGGGAGTAATAAAGCCAAGGCATCCTCCTGAATGATTAATGAAAATATGCTAGCACCAAATGAATGAGAAAAAGCAGCTTTCATTGGGTTTGTCTTTAAATTGAAATGTTTTAGTCACACCAATGTCATCGCAAGATGTTCAGATAGTGCTTAATTTAAAAAGAGGAATAAAGCATGGCGGGCTTATCAATTTGGCATGTGGCAATTTTTGCAATTGTCGTGATTTTATTGTTTGGCACATCAAAACTAAAAAACTTGGGCAAAGATGTCGGTGGTGCAGTCAAAGATTTTAAAAAATCGATTAAAGAAGATGAAGTGGCTGCAAATGCATTAAATGAACCTAAAACGCTTGAACATCAAACGCATGCTTCAGAAAAACACTCCACGGCAAAAACTCACTCAGGCTAAAACGTTATGCTCAATATTGGTATGACTGAACTACTGGCTTTTGGCATTATTAGTTTATTGGTGCTGGGGCCAGACAAACTTCCTGAAGCTGCGCGTTTTGCTGGGAAATGGTACGCTAAAATCAAACGTATGGTGAGTAATGTTCAAAATGATATTGATCGTGAATTACGTTTATCTGAACTACGTGAACAAATGCAAAATGAAATGCAGCGCATCAAAGAATTAGAACAAAAGATGCAAGCGCAAATGCATGAACTACAACAACAATCACAGCCTGCAATAGAAAAAAATCAACAAAACGCAGTACCCGATAATAAAAATGCTCCCATCTTCTATGTTTTTATTCCTTCCTCTCGTTTTGAGGGGGTGTATTTTAAAAAGTCTAAACATTGTGTTAATACCGTTGCAAATACAGATTCTTTAAATAAATCACAGCCCAGTACAGCGCCGTTCAATACACAAGCTGCAATTTCGCCCTTAAATCATTTCAAGGTGGCAGTATGAGTCATCCCATCCACTCTCAGTTATCGACCACTGTTAAAGATGAACATCATTCTGATTTAGAACAAATGCCAATTACACGACATTTGATGGTGTTGCGTCGGCATTTGTTTAAAAGTGTGGGTTTATTAATCGTGCTGTTTTTTTGCTTGCTGCCTTTTGCTAACCAGACTTATCAGCTTTTATCCGAACCTTTACGTGCCCAATTACCTGCAACGTCCTCGATGATTGCGACAGATGTTACCGCCACATTTATGGCACCTTTTAAGTTAAATTTCTTCGTTGCCTTTGTATTAGCCATGCCTTGTATTCTTTATCAGCTTTGGAGCTTTGTAAAACCTGCACTTTATACCAAAGAAAAAACACTCGCCCTTCCGTTATTGGTCGGCAGTATTTTATTATTTTATGCAGGAATTGCCTTTGCCTATTTTATTGCATTGCCTTCAATTTTGCATTTTTTCATTAGTGTTTCACCCGAAACGGTCGCACCCATGACCGATATTAATAGTTACTTAAGTTTTTGCTTAAAACTATTTTTAGTTTTTGGCTTTACCTTTGAAATTCCTGTGGTGACTTTGATTTTAATATTAATTGGGGTGGTTTCTACCCAGCAACTCATTGAAAAACGGCGTTTTATTGTAGTTGGCTGTTTTTTTATCGCGATGTTTGTCACTCCGCCTGATGCGATTTCGATGATTATGCTGGCAATACCCATGTGGATGTTATTTGAACTGGGTTTACTCCTTGGAAAATTGCTTGAAAAACGCCGAGAAAATGCTTTTTAAATCACCCTTGTTTGTTTTAAAAGCAGCATTTTGCTGCTTTTTTTTATTCATAAAAATGAAATGTAAACTTCACTTAAACGTCATAGAAACTTCACCTAAATGTCATCACAACAATCTAAGTTATTGATTAATTTTTAAAATCAGTCTAGCCATAATAGCAAGGAAAAAAAATGTACAATGATGATATGACACCATGCCAAGATTTAATCGAAGATAGTAATACGTCGAAAAACACCCATTTCCAAACGGTTTTAAACCAATATATGGATCGTCGCAGTTTTATCGCAAAAACGGGTAGCGGTGCAATCGCATTGGCATTTGCAGCTTCTGTCAGCGGATGTTCAGATGATGATAATGCAGAGGCAACACCACCAACAGGTACTCAACCACCAACGCCAGAAAGCAATGATAAACATGCATGGAGTGATCTTGCACAGCGTCCAAGTAAGCTCTCTTTTAAAGCTGTAGAAAAAAATACTGAAAATTATTTCAGTGTTCCTGAAGGCTACGCAGTTAAAGTTTTGTACGCAGTGGGCGATCCAATTAACAAACATAATGCGATTAAAATCGACAGTATTTCACAATCTGGTGCTTCATATAAATTCCGTTCTGGCGACTGCCACGACGGTATGAGTTTCTTTGGTATGCACGCTACCAATAAAAATTATGCGGCCAAAGAGTCAACGCAAGGTTTACTGGTTTTAAACCATGAGTATCTTGCTCAAAATGAGTTACATCTTCCTCATGCAATTACTCAAGGAATACGTTCTGAAGATCAAGTCATGCGTGAAATAAATGCGCATGGCGTATCTGTAATTGAGATCACAAAAGATGCTTCTTCACAAAATGTCAAAATCAATTTAGATTCACCTTTTAACCGTCGTATTACCGCCCAAACCGAAATGGAAATTCATGGTCCTGCACGTGGCGCTGACTTGTTAAAAACACGCTTTTCTCCTGATGGCACTTTAACACGTGGTACATTTGGTAACTGTGGTAATGGCTATACGCCATGGGGAACATACTTAACAGCAGAAGAAAACTGGAGTGGTTATTTTGCCCGTAAAGCAAATGATACTCGTGAAATTCAAAAAGAAGACGTTGCACTACAACGCTATGGTCGTGGTGGAACAAGTGCCCGATCTAGTCAATATGGATGGAATACTCCCATAGCAGAACTTACTGGAAATCCTGACTTATACGACTGCTGGGATATTTCAATTAAAGCTGCCAATGCACTACAAGATTATCGCAATGTCATGAATACTTGTGGTTTTATTGTAGAAATTGATCCATTCAGCGCATCTGCTCGTCCAGTCAAACGTACAGCCCTAGGCCGTTTTGCTCATGAAGACTGTCGCTGTAGTAATCCTATTGTAGGTCAGCCATTGGCCTTTTATATGGGCGATGATGCCACTGGCGAATATATGTATAAATTTGTGACAGAGGCGGTCTGGGATCCAAAAGATATGAACGGCGGTTATACTGCTGGTGATAAATATATGGATAAAGGTACCCTCTATGTTGCTAAATTTAATGATGACGGTACTGGTGAATGGTTAGAATTAAGCTTCGACAAGCACGGCTTAAATGCATCAAATCCTACTTACGCTTTTAGTGATCAAGCCGATGTTGTTGTTCATGCACGCTTAGCAGCAGATGCTCGAGGCGCCACCAAAATGGACCGTCCAGAATGGGTTGCGGTCAACCCAGAAAATGGTGAAGTCTATGTCACACTGACCAATAACACTAACCGTGGTCGCTCATACGAGACCGATGCTGCCAATCCTCGCAGTTACGTCGATGTAAAAAATGGTAGTGCAAGTAACTCAGGAAATATGAATGGGCATATTATTCGTTTCCATGAAAATGCAGACAAGACAACGGCAACAACCTTTACTTGGGATATTTTCTTGTTTGGCGCAGAAGCTGACGCTGCAGCAAATATTAACTTATCTGGCTTAGATGATCTGAATGACTTTTCTAGCCCAGATGGTATGTGGTTCGACCCGCGTGGTGTGCTTTGGATTCAAACGGATGACGGCCAATATACAGACGAAACCAACTGTATGATGCTTGCAGCACTTCCTGGTAAAGTCGGTGATGGTGGCAAAACAATGGCTGCCTCTACCAAATCTGGAGGACAGGAAACCATTGTCGGTGCTCAATTAAAAAATGATCGTGTCCGCCGTTTCTTAACTGGACCAAGTGGCTGTGAAATAACAGGTGTAACAATGACTCCTGATTACAAAGCAATTTTTGTAAACGTTCAGCATCCTGAAGGTACATGGCCTGCAAACCAAAGTTCTAAATACAGCTTAATGGGGTCTGCTCCAAGGTCAGCGACTGTCGTTATTACACGTAAAGATGGTGGTGTGATTGCCGGTGAAGCATTAGAAAAAAAAGCAACAACAGCATAAAATAAAATCATAAAATGCCGACCTATGGTCGGCATTTTTTATTGAACCAAAGGAATCTTAAAGTGAATTATTTGACCTTGCGTTGTGCCTTGCTGTGATTTTTCTTGCCACAACCATGTATTATTTTTCAATCTTAAAAAATTTGAACAACGAGTTCCGTAAACAGGACTTTGAATAAAAGTAGACGATAATAAAACTTCCATTTCAGTGCTAATCCCCGTTTGTGGAAGCCTCTCAGCAATCACTTTTCGTTCATCTTCCAAAATATCCCAAGCAGTGTATTCAAGATCAGCTTCTGCTGTGGTGCTTTGTTGCAACATTGGTAAAAATTCTTGCGTAAAACGCTTACGTAAATGTTTGGTTTTTTCCCAGTGCTCCGTCATTAAACCATTAGACACCACATATACCCCTTGAGCCAAAACTTGTGGGGCCTCACCACGGTTGCTCATATACACAGCTTGATATTGATCGCCGACAAATAAATTAAAGCCTGCATAATCACATTGCTTTTTTTCCAATTCTTGAGCGAATCTAATCGGAGTCAAAGACGATTCTAAAAAGGTCTGGATCAAGTGCCCACGTGACGTTGGATATTTCTTTTGATCTTGACCATCTCGAAAATTAGTCACTACAGCCCATCGACCAGATTCGGTCACCCCCATCCAGGTACCACCTGACTGTAAATCTTGTCCCGCAATAATTGGACTATTTTCCCATGGGGTTAAACCACGGGTTGGACGTTGATAAAATTCATCTCGATTTGAAATTAGACAAAGAGGCATCTCGTCCAAGACATGCCAAGCTAAAGCCACGATACACATATTTTGTACTCATTATCTTTACACATTGAATGTACAACATTTTTCTTTATATTCAGCTAAAATCTGTGCAAAACAGAACGAGAATGAACAGGAATGCTGACCTATCCAAATATTGACCCTATTGCAGTTTCACTAGGCCCCTTACAAGTGCATTGGTATGGACTAATGTACTTACTGGCATTTTTATTTGCTTGGGGACTAGCGACCTACCGGACCAAACAACGTGATGGTTGGACACCGGACATGGTTTCCGACCTAATTTTCTATGGTGCCTTAGGTGTAGTCGTGGGTGGTCGTATGGGCTACGTTTTCTTTTATGGTTTTGAACAGTTTCTTGCCAACCCACTTTGGCTGTTTCAAGTCTGGACAGGCGGTATGAGTTTCCATGGTGGCTTCTTGGGTGTCATGATTGCAATGCTGTTCTGGTGCAAAAAATATAAAATGACATGGTTTCAAACCTTAGACTTCATCGCACCCTGCGTTCCGACAGGTTTAATGTTTGGCCGTATAGGCAATTTTATTGGGGGTGAACTCTATGGTCGCCAAGTCACTGATCCAAACTTTGCTTTGGGTATGATTTTTCCGACAGACCCATTGCAATTGGTTCGCCATCCGTCACAAATTTATCAAGCACTGGCTGAAGGTTTAATTTTATTTATCGTGTTGTGGTGGTTCAGTTCAAAACCACGTCCACGTATGGCCGTTTCAGCGCTGTTCCTGATTGGCTATGGCATTGCACGTTTTGTGGTGGAGTTTTTCCGCGAGCCAGACAATGGACAACTCTTTATCGGCTGGATGAGTAAGGGACAATTCCTCACTGTACCGATGATTTTGATCGGTCTATGGATGATGTGGTATGCCTACCAAAAGAAAATTTACGATTGGGGACCACAGAAAAATAGTTAAAAGTGAGCGAGGCAAAAGCCTCGCTTTTTTATGGTTATTTTTGCTAAAGTGCATCAATTCCGTTTGATTAATCAAAAAATTATGCTTGAATTTTGGTTTGATTCTAAAGTTTCGATGTGGCGTAAACTGATCATTTTTTCTGCCATCGCCATTACAACTGCTGTGTTGTATTGGATGCAACCCTTGAAACCTGATGCCATCCTCATGTATTTGGGAACGGGAATTATTTTTCTGATATGCCGTTACTGCAAAGTTCATTTCGCTCTAAAAAAGCCCAACGGCTTGTTATATCGTCTACTGCATTGGATTCCAATCGCATTATTACTGGCCTTAATCTTTATGCATATGCAAGAAGGTGAAATTTTGGTTTCTGGTGCTCAAGGTATTGGCTTTATGGCTTTAGCAGTGTGCTTATTCTCACCTTTGTCTTTCTTGAATCGACAGCATCATTCAACCGAGCAAAAATGATTTTAGATTTTTGGTATTCAGCACGATGTACACGACAAATTAAGCTGATTGTTTGTATCACCACATGTGTGATGATTTATCTATGCGCTACAGTGGCACCACTTTCACCTCTATTCACCATGATCAGTCTTGTCATTGGAATGGCGGTGCATGGATTAAGAGTATTAAGTTTAAAAATAACAGCAGATAACCCCTATCAAAGTGGATTTTCTATTTTATTTTTGATTATGCCAATGATCGCACTTATGACATTAATCTCGAGCTTAAGCGCAGAACATCAAGTGATTCTGATACTTCAGGTATTGGGCTTTACAGCACTTGGTTTATTTCTTTTGTCGACATTTCCACATCGAAAATTTAATTAATCTCAATATGTTTATTGAATCCTGATACTTTTCCTTTTTTATGAAAATTGATGATAAAAAAGACCGCAAAAGCGGTCTTTTTTATCATCGAAGATGATTAAGCAGCTAACGCATCTTTAGCTTTAGTCGCTAAAGCTGTGAATGCAACTGCATCATGCATAGCGATATCAGCAAGTACACGACGGTCGATAATCACTTGAGCTTTTTTCAAGCCAGCGATCATACGGCTGTATGACAAACCATTTAAACGCGCACCAGCATTGATACGTGCAATCCACAAAGCGCGGAATTGACGTTTCTTCTGACGACGGTCACGGTAAGCATATTGACCTGCTTTAATTACTGCTTGGAACGCTACGCGATAAACACGTGAGCGAGCGCCGTAGTAACCTTTAGCACGAGCAAGAATTTTTTTATGACGACGATGCGCCTGTACACCACGTTTTACACGAGCCATTTATAATCTCCTTAGATGTATGGGCACATACGACGAACTGAAGCAACGTCACTCACGTGAACCATTACACAGCCGCGTAACTGACGAATACGCTTAGCAGATTTTTTGGTCAAAATGTGGCGTTTGAACGCTTGTTTACGCTTGATACCGTTAGCAGTCGCTTTAAAGCGTTTAGCTGCACCACGGCGAGTTTTCATCTTAGGCATAACAACCTCTTTTGAACACCTGTTCGGAGCGTCTGCACCATTGCAAAAACGACCTGCAGGTAAGGGAGCGCGTATTCTAAAGCATATTTGTTTAAAACAAAAGCACCTCTTCGGAAAAATACAGCGCACATTCTGGTTTGTTTTGCTCCTGATCGTACTGGTAAGCGTATTTATCCACGATCATATTACCTTCCCCTGCTTACATATTTGTTTGTATGCAAATACACGTGGATGTATAAGCCTTATTCATTGCACATAGAAATTAAAAACCAACCCAAACATTATTTCAAATGAGAGTTTAGGAGAGCTCAAATCAATATTCTTATAATTAGAGCAATCAGAGGTGATATCAGCCTAACAGTGATCTGATTAAGATCACTGTTAGGCTGATATATCTGCGCAAGAGAGAGGACTCAAAAGCATGTTCAAGTACGCGTATTCATTTTTTAGACTTGCCAGTCTGCCTAATTCAGGAAATACTCTGCCTCGAATAATAATCTGCTTTTGCTCTTATCCATGATTTAACGAAAGAAATAGAATTTATGAAACAAATATTGTGTTTTTCTCTACTCATGAGCCTCCCCTTAAGTGCTGTTTATAGCGCTGAAGTTAAAAGCTCCAAACAACTTTCTGTTCAAAAAAGTGCAGCGTTGCCTGCTCATTTGACCACGCGTATTCAATGGACCAAATTTCCTCAACCCGAATATAAGAATGAAGATTTAAAAGACCAAAACCGGAGTGCCATTATTCGCATCTATGCTGATGAATCAGGTCAAATCAGTAAAGCCACTGTACAAGAAAGTACCGGTTTAGGTGACTTAGACCAACGCTTACTGAAAGCCGTGAATAATGCGCATGTCAAACCTCATATTGAGAATAATATAGCGATTGCACAAATTGGCTATCAAGCATTTAATCTCAAACTGAGTCCAGATCATGAGCGTGAAATTTGCCAATATGGCTTTAATTCTAAAAATTGGCAAGCTCAGCAAAAAGCGAAAAAAACTTCTTTTTCCTATCGAACTCAACCCACTTTATCGCTCAATTCTGAACAATTAAATGGGCATAATCGTACAATTAAATTTAGTTTTAAAGTCAATAAACAAGGGGATGTCAAAAAAGTTAGAATTAAAAAAGGCTCAGGCATTTTTGCCTTAGATCAAATGCTTGTTCAAGCCGTATCTAATGTACAGGTCGATGTTCAACGTCAATATTGGATTTATAAAAAATCAACACTTAAAGATGAAATCAAGTTTGATTTAGATCAATGTGACTAATCCATTTTGCGTAAAAATAATTATGGATACATAGGTGTGGTCTAATGCCACACTTTTTCCCATCATCATAAAAATGTCATTTCAAAAAGAGAAGAATTTTTCCTGCGCATTTTAATCAACAGACTTGTATTATTCATCACTTTTTATTCTTTCAAGTGAAAGGATGATACATCCATATTTTAAAATTTCACTCTGATCATTCAAGTCAAAACCCTCGACCATTCTGGTTCAAACCGCTTATTTTAGAACAAAGAAAAAGCCAAATACACGAATAAATAACGTGCGAATTTGGCCACACTGACTATGCATAAAAATCGCCAAAAATTTTCTTTGAGTAAACCTGCAATCAAAGTGATTGGATCACCAATAATCGGTAGCCAACTCAAGAATAATGACCAGTAGCCATATTTTTGATAAATTTTTTGAGCTTTCAGCATATTCTGCGCTGAAACAGGAAACCATGTTTTATCTTTAAATTGTTCTATTTTTAAACCCAAATACCAATTTATACATGACCCCAAAACATTACCGAGACTTGCCATCAAAACCACGATATAAACTGGATAATCATCTTGTAATAACACGCCTACCAAGACTGCTTCTGATTGCAATGGCAACAGAGTTGCAGCACCAAATGCTGCACAAAATAATAGCAATAAGCTCAGGATTAAAGCCCAAGTTTTTTCTTGGTCGATCTATATTCATAACTCGACCAAAAAATGGTTAAAACCAAAACAATATACCGACTTAAACTATAACGCTCGGTTAAAGGCTGAATCGCTTCACGTAAAATCTGTTGGTCATTCGTGTTCAAAGTAGCCGCAAAATTTTGAATATGGACTGCTTCTGCAACAAAAATCATTAAACATAAGGCAATACCAAAAATAACACTTAAGTAAATTCTGGCATTCGTTTCGATAATACGTGTCAAATTTAAAAAGAATTCTTTCATTGTGGTCTGTGCATCCAATAAAAAACCACCATTCAGGTGGTTTTTGTGATTATTATTTATTTTATCACAGTTCCAGATGATTCACTTTTAAGGAATCATTTGAATAGATAATGCTTTTTGAACAGCAGGTCTTGCGGTTAAGCGTTGAATATAGTCTTTTACATGTGGATAATCTTCTAATTCAATGTTCTGCCATTCGTAGCGTAATACCCAAGGCAAAATTGCCATATCTGCAATTGAATATTCACCAGCAACATATTTCTGCCCAATCAATTGTTTGTTTAGAACGCCATATAACCTTTTTGTTTCGTTGACATAGCGATCAATGGCATAAGGAATTTTTTCGGCTGCAAATTTCCCGAAATGATGATTTTGCCCTAGCATTGGCCCTAATCCACCCATTTGCCACATCAGCCATTGCTCAACTTCAACACGTTGCTGCTCATCGCTTGGGTAATACATCCCTGTTTTACGGCCTAAATATTGTAAAATTGCGCCCGATTCAAAGATTGAAATAGCCTCACCGCGCGGGCCTTCTTGATCAACAATGGCAGGAATTTTATTGTTTGGAGAAATCTTTAAAAAATCAGGTTGGAACTGATCATTTTCTAAAATATTAATTGGGAAAATTTGATAATCCAAGCCCATTTCTTCTAGTGCGATGGTAATTTTATGTCCATTGGGAGTGCCCCAATAATATAAATCAATCATTTTCTCTCTCTTTTACTGTTCTAGTCTTACTTTAAAATATGAAACAATACCCATCTTTATAGCATCTTTTAGCGCTTAAAAACTTAATCTTTGCTTAAACTTAATAAACACAATTAAGTTGCTTGATCTATTAATTTATCACCTATTATCCGATTAAGATTTTTCTCAATTTTTTAATTAAAATGCTTGAAAAGCTAAATTGCAGACCTATATTTATTCAAAGTAAAGCAAAAATCGCTTAAAGCTATAGCTTTACAGAGTGTTGATGCTCAGCATGACAGCCTTGAAATCTTATTTATAAAACTTTGCTAAACTCAGGAGGTTCTATCAATGAGTAATGTAAGTCTTACTCCACTATTTCGTCGCAGTATCGGTTTTGACCGTCTTAATGATCTATTTGATCATGCGATGCAAAGTGATACCCCTAATTATCCACCTTATAATATTGAAAAGACGGGTGACCATCACTACCGCATTGTGGTTGCTACCGCAGGCTTTGCCGAAGAAGAACTGATGATTAAGCTTGAAAATCAAGTACTCACCATTTTAGGTAAACCTGCGGAAGAAAGAACCGATAACACGATTGAATTTTTACATAAAGGAATTGTCCGTCGTTCATTCAAACTCTCGCTACGCCTAGATGAACATATTGAAGTACAGCATGCCGACTATGAAAATGGTTTATTAAAAATAGACTTAGAGCGCATTATTCCAGAAGAGAAATTGCCGAGAAAAATTCCAATTGGGAAAAGAATTGAACGCTTAAAGTCCACTACTGTCGATGCATAAACCTTATAAAAGACCTGCCTATGTGCAGGTCTTTTTCTATTTCTTCTAGTTTTAATTTAACAATCACCTCAAAAAAATAAAATGATATTTAGAAGCTTATATGAAATATACTACTCAAGCAGTACATAAAAAAATCATAAATATTTGCAAAGAAAAATAGGCAAAATATGCATTATTCAAAACCTGCCAATATGGGTCCAGCCACGATTTTTATCGCTTTTATGTGTTTCATCATTCTGATTGGTCTATTTCTTTTTGGCTGGTCACATTATAAAGTATGGAAACAAGGTATGGATGGTCAAGCGGCATTAGTAGAAGCTGAGCAATCCAAAATGATTCAAGTTCAGGTCGCTAAAGCAGAACTGGAAAGTGCCAAATTGCGTGCCGAAGCCATAAAATTAGTCGGTCAAGCCGCGAAAGATTATCCTGAATACCGTAAACAGGAATTTATTGGTGCCTTTGGTGAGGCATTACGTGATGGTCGTATTCAGCAAATTATTTATGTACCGACCGAAGCCAATATTCCAATTGTGGAAGCAGGTAAAAACAGTAGCCCTCTACAACAATAAGTAAAAAAGGCAGGCATAAAAAAGCACTGCCCATGCAGTGCTTTTTTATTCAATGAGTGCTTATTTTTTACGTTTTGGTCCAATGAGCATACCCATTTGACGACCTTCCATTTTTGGTGCCTGTTCAACAGTACCAAATTCAATTACGTCTGCTTCAACTTTTTGTAATTGAGCCAAACCTAATTGTTGGTGAGCCATTTCACGACCACGGAAGCGTAAGGTAATTTTTACCTTGTTGCCTTCTTCAAGGAAACGAAGAATAGCACGCAGCTTGATGTTGTAATCGCCAACATCTGTACCTGGACGCAACTTAATTTCTTTCACCTGAACTTGATGCTGTTTTTTCTTCGCATCTTTTTGCTTTTGCTTCAGATCAAACAAATGTTTATTAAAGTCCATGATTTTACAAACAGGTGGCTCTGCATTAGCAACGATCTCGACCAAATCAAGCTCTACTTCTTCTGCAGCACGCAACGCTTCAGCAAGTGAAACGATGCCTTTTTGTTCCCCATCTGCAGCAACGAGACGTACTTCTTTTGCACGGATCTCGTCATTTAATGCAGGACGATTGCTTTTAGCACCTTGTTGTTGGTTACGGTCAGGCTGTTTAATCTTTATTACTCCACAATATACCGGCCACGTTCGGCGACGGCTACTTTCACTAGGTCAACGAAGGCATCAATTGACATAGTACCTAAATTTTTTCCTGAGCGCGTACGAACATTCACTGTTCCTTCCTCAACTTCACGGTCTCCAAGAACCAATAAGTAAGGAATACGCTCTAAAGTACGTTCACGAATCTTAAAGCCGATTTTCTCATTTCTCAAGTCAGAAATGGTACGAATTCCATTTTCTTTAAGTTTCGCAACGACTAAATCACAAGCATCTGCTTGAGAATCAGTAATATTCATGACACAGGCTTGCGTTGGTGCAAGCCATGGTGGCATAAAGCCCGCATAGTGTTCAATAAGTATACCAATAAATCGCTCGAAACTGCCAAGTATTGCACGATGCAACATTACAGGTTGATCACGATCATTGTCTTCAGTTACGTAAGACGCGTCTAAACGCTCAGGTAAATTGAAATCACACTGAATTGTACCACATTGCCAAACACGGCCTAAACAGTCTTTCAATGAGAATTCAATTTTCGGACCGTAGAACGCACCTTCACCCGGTTGTAAGTCCCACTCTAATCCCGCAGTATCTAAAGCATCAGCCAGAGATTTTTCTGCCATGTCCCATAGTGCATCTTCACCGACGCGTTTCTCTGGGCGAGTAGACAGCTTCATTTGTACTTCTTCGAAACCGAAGTCTTTATATACATCTAAAGTCAGTTTAATAAAGTCAGCCACTTCTTGGCCAATTTGCTCTTTGGTACAGAAAATATGTGCATCATCTTGAGTAAAGCCACGAACACGCATAATGCCGTGCAATGAACCCGATGGTTCGTTACGGTGACACGAACCGAACTCGGCCAAACGAATTGGCAAATCACGGTATGATTTTAAACCTTGGTTGAACACTTGTACGTGACAAGGACAGTTCATCGGTTTAATGGCATAGTTACGGCTTTCTGAATGCGTCGTGAACATACCATCTGCATAATTTGCAGCATGGCCTGATTTTTCCCAAAGCGTGAAATCAACCACTTGTGGGGTACGAATTTCGAGGTAGCCATTATCTTGTTGTACTTTACGCATGTATTGTTCAAGCACTTGATAAATGGTCCAACCGTTCGGATGCCAGAACACCATACCTGGTGCTTCTTCTTGCATATGGAACAGGTCTAAGGCTTTACCAATTTTACGGTGATCGCGTTTTTCTGCTTCTTCAATACGTTTTACATAAGCCGCAAGCTGTTTCTTGTCTGCCCACGCTGTACCATAAATGCGTTGTAACTGTTCATTCTTCGCATCACCACGCCAGTAAGCACCTGACATTTTAGTGAGCTTGAATGATTTTAAGAATTTAGTGTTGGGAACGTGTGGACCACGACACATATCGACGTATTCTTGATGATAGTACAAGCCCATTTGGGTCTCGTCTGGCATATCATCAATTAAACGTAATTTATAATCTTCGCCACGTTGCGTGAATAATTCAATGACTTCGGCACGAGGTGTCATTTTTTTAATGACATCATAATCTTCATCGATCAGCTTTTTCATGCGTGCTTCGATGGCTGCGAAGTCATCTAAAGTAAATGGTTTTTCACTGAAGATATCGTAATAGAACCCTTCTTCAATCACTGGACCAATGACCATTTTTGCTTCTGGGAACAATTGCTTAACTGCATGACCCACCAAATGTGCGCATGAGTGACGAATAATTTCGACACCTTCGTCATCTTTTGGCGTAATAATTTGCAAACTTGCATCAGTGGTAATCAAGTCAGATGCATCGACTAAACGTCCATCCACTTTCCCTGCAACTGTATTTTTTGCAAGACCTGGGCCGATGCTCGTCGCAACTTCCATCACAGATACGGCGTGATCAAATTCTTTTTGATCGCCATTTGGCAAAGTGATAATTGGCATAAAAAATCCTTAAGGAGTGATGCCCCGTACCATAGGGCATATCACCGCGAGATTATGATCAAGGCGAGCCTCAAAAGATAAAAACGGTGGATAAATAAAATTTGCTGAGAATTTTACACTGTCATTCCCTTTTTATAAACCTTAGACAAAAGTTAATCGTAAATTAAATTGGTTTTTAATCTTAAAAATAAATACAAGGCTTCGTATTTTAAATACAAGGCGCTTTAATCTTTAAGTTTTTTATTAAAAATTCCCAATAAGAAGATCACAATATTGCTCCAATTTAAGCAATATCTTTGTACAACACTCTGCTTTTTATCGATCTGTTATAGATGTATGATTATTTTTTAAAACTGTTCTTTTGGCTTGTACTTTTCAAATAAACTATTTTTAAAAAGCAAATTTTAAAACCGAACAGTTCAACAGACCGAAATACTATAAAACAATTTTATTATTATTCAATGGTTTATAATTATTAAAAAATCACTCGACTAAAGCATAACTGCAAGACCGACAACAAGGGCATATCTTTTTAGCAGGATATGAAAATAAATATGGAATGGAGTTTCAACATGATGAGTGCATACGATGAATTACCGCGTACCCCCGCCAATTTTGTGGCACTGTCGCCTTTACGTTATTTAGATCGTGCCGCGTATATCTATCCTCATCAACATGCCATTATTCATGGTCAACGCCGAATTAGTTGGCAACAAACGTATCAGCGTTGCCGCCAATTTGCTTCAAAACTCCAAAAACTCGGTATTGGCAAAAATGATACCGTGTCTGTACTATTACCTAATGTCCCAGCGATGATTGAAGCACATTTTGCAGTGCCTATGGCCGGTGCTGTACTCAACACCTTAAATACGCGTTTAGATGCCAAAACGCTCGCCTTTATGCTTGAGCATGCTGAAACCAAAGTACTTTTGGTAGATCCAGAATTTGTAAGCCTTGCTACGGAAGCACTCGCTCTAGTTACACAGAATATTTATGTCATTGATGTGGCTGATGCGGAATATGAACATCCTTCAATCCCAATGGGTCAAATCGAATATGAAGAATGGCTGCTAGATGGTGATGTAAACTTTGAATGGCATTTACCACAAGATGAATGGGATGCAATCAGTCTCAGTTATACCTCTGGCACTACAGGCAATCCAAAAGGCGTGGTTTACCATCATCGTGGTGCTTATATCAATGCAGCTAGCAATATCATTGCCTGCGGCATGACCCCACGTGCCACTTACTTATGGACACTTCCCCTCTTCCATTGTAATGGCTGGTGCTTTGCTTGGACCATGGCGGCCAACGGTGGAACCAATGTTTGCCTAAGAAAAGTCGATGCTGAATTAATTTTCAAATTGATTGCTGAACATAAAGTCGATTATTTCTGTGGGGCTCCTATTGTACTCTCGATGCTCATTAATACACCTGAACAGAAAAAAACTGCTTTTGATCATCGTGTAGAAGTGATGGTGGCAGGTGCAGCACCTCCTGCTGCTATTATTGAGGGCATGCGTCATATCGGTATCAATGTGACTCATGTTTATGGTTTAACCGAAACCTATGGACCTTCTGCCTTATGCGCCTCACAAGCAGGTTGGAGCGACCTTTCGATTCAAGAACAAGCCAAACTCCATTCACGACAAGGTGTGCCATATCCATTACAAGATGGTATGAAAGTGCTTGATCCTGAAACCATGCAAGAAGTACCACATGATGGTGAAACCATGGGGGAAATTATGTTCCGTGGCAATATTGTCATGAAAGGCTACTTAAAGAACCCTGAAGCAACTACAGAAGCTTTTGCTGGTGGCTGGTTCCATACAGGCGATTTAGCTGTTTGCCAACCTGATGGCTATGCAAAAATTACCGATCGCTCAAAGGATGTCATTATTTCAGGAGGAGAGAACATTTCATCACTTGAAGTCGAAGAAGTACTTTATCAACACCCTGCCGTACTCACTGCCGCAGTGGTGGCAAAACCTGACCCACGTTGGCAAGAAGTACCATGCGCTTTTATTGAACTCAAAGAAGGTAAAACTGCCACGCCTGAAGAATTGATTGAATTCTGCAAACAACATTTAGCACGTTTTAAAGTGCCAAAAGATGTAATGATTACTGAAATTCCTAAAACATCTACAGGGAAGTTGCAGAAATTTATCTTACGTGATTGGGCTAAAAAACGTGCAAACAGTGAAGTAATTTAAAAGCCTCAGCCTAAATTTTCTAGAATAGAATATAAAAGTGCGCATGTAAAAAACGGCTTAAAATAAGCCGTTTTTTACTGTTCAATTCATTCTATGAAAAGCTTTATAGCAAAACTGTGGTCTTGAGATTCATCAGTTATCTGAAATTAATGCCACTTGCTGAATATAGTTAAATAATTTCAACTTAGAGGCAGCGACCTGCTCTTCAGGTAATTCCTTAGTAATATCACGTTGAATACGCAAAATATGCTGACGAATCGGATGATGTTCAGCCGCATTATGCGCTTTCATAAATTCTTTAATGGCAGGGTCACCTTGAGCAATCATACGATCGACCCAACGCTGTAATTGTGCGGTTTTTTTCGCACCCTGTTGCGGTGTCAAATAAGACAAAATTACGGCTTCATCTTCATTACGCAATAACTTACCAATCCGTAAAAATTGGCGACGACGCGCTTCATGTGAAGTTATGGTACGTACATCTAATAATGCATCAATCAAACGCTCTTCCACAGGAAGTTTTTGAATCTGTTTAAGACTCAATTCTGACAATTGCTCACCCAAAGCAGCCATACGCTGAACTGCTTTCTTTTGTTCGGTTTTGCTTGCACGCCCTTCTAAAGTTTCAAAGTCATCTTCAGTAAAACGCTGTTGCGGTCGACGTGCCACGATTAATCTGCCTCGTAAAATTTTGCTGCGAATAGTGCATGAATTTCAGATAAAGCTTGTTCTTCATCTGTACCATCTAGGACTAAACGTAAAGTTGTGCCTTTGCCTGCACCAAGCATCAGCAAAGACATAATATTTTTTGCATCCACTAATTTGTCACCTTTCCCAATTTGAATCGATGAACGAAATTTGGTGGTCACTTCAATTAGCTTTCCAGATGCACGCGCATGTAAACCTAGTTTATTAATTACGTCAACAGTTGTGTCAATCATGACCAGTGCTTCATTTCTCTATGTAAGACCTGAATAGACCAATTTTCCTCAAGGGCTTTTTTGAGTCTATCCACCATATATACTGAACGATGCTGCCCTCCCGTACATCCAATCGACACCGTCATATAATGACGATGACCTTCTGAAAAGGCAGGCAGCCACTTATCTAAAAAACAATAAATATCTTGAAACATCTCATTGGTCTGTTCACTTTGCAGCAAAAATTGTTGCACAGGTAAATCTAAACCTGAATATTTCCGCAATTCCAAATCCCAATGAGGATTGGGCAGATGACGGACATCGAATACATAATCTGCATCCAATGGAATACCGTGTTTATAACCAAAAGATTGCAAAATTAAAATTAATTTATCGGACTGTCCAAGTTTAGACAATAAAGTATGTTTTAGATCATGCACACTTTTATCTGTAGTATCAATATGGACTGTGGAACGTAATTGTATCGGAAGCAATAAGGTTTTTTCTTCTTGAATACATTGATTTAAACTTTTGAAACGACCAGCCAAAGGATGTGGTCGACGTGATGCACTAAATCGAGAAATCAATTCCTGATCTTGTGTAGTCAAATAAATAATATCGACTGAACCATATTTTTGCAGTTGCTCAAAAACAAGATCAAATTCTTGTAAATCTGCTCGTGTGCTGCGTACATCAACACCTAACGCGAGTTGTTCAAGATTATTTTCTCGATCAAGTTTTTCAACTATTTCAGGCAGTAATGCCAAAGGTAGATTATCAATACAGTAATAACCCAAATCCTCAAGCACCTGCAAAGCAGATGACTTTCCTGATCCAGATTGTCCTGTAACGATTAAAATACGCTTCATGGCAAGGCTGTCCTTAATAACTTATCTATGCAGTATATTTGACTTGCAGGTTATCAATCAGACGGGTGGTGCCGAGTTTAGCAGCAACAAATAACACCACATCCTGATTAAATACTTCAATTTTGTCTAAATCTAATGTGCGCGCTTCCACATAATCCACAATAAAACCTGCTTGTGTCAATGTTTGCTTAATATTTTCTAACACTTCAGCTAAGTTAACAGCCTGCTTCAGTTGTTGTTCAGCCTCTTTTAAACTCTGAAATATGATCGGTGCAGTTTTACGCTGTTCTTCAGTTAGATAGCCGTTGCGCGAACTGAGTGCCAAGCCATCTGTCGCACGCGTAATCGGTACGCCAATCACTTCTAAAGGAATATTCAAATCACGAACAAACTGACGAATAACCGCCAATTGCTGATAATCTTTTTGTCCAAAAAATGCAAAATTGGGTTGTACCATATTGAACAGTTTAGTGACCACGACGGCAACACCATCAAAGTGACCATGACGCTGTAAACCACACAAATCATTGGTAATATCAGACACGCTAATATTGGTTAGACGTGGTTTATGACCATACATTTGTTCAACACTTGGTGCAAAAACGATATCGCAGCCCACTTCGGCCAATAAATGGCTATCGTGCTCTAAAGTACGTGGATAATTTTCAAAATCTTCATTGGGGCCAAACTGAATGGGATTAACAAAAATACTCACCACCACCACATCGCATAAACGACGTGCTTCGCGTACCAAATTCAAATGACCTTCGTGTAAATTACCCATGGTCGGTACAAAACCAATAATTTTACGCGACGATCGAGCTGGGCTCAGTGAAGCGGTCAAGCCTTGGATGGTAGTTTCTGTTTTCATGTTACAGCTCGACTTGAAAAGTATGTTCTTTGGCAGGAAATGAAGCGTCTTGAACTGCAGCATGATACGCTTTAAACGCATCTAAAATAGCCGTTTCCCCTGACTGTTCTTTCATAAAATTACGGACAAATTTAGCCACACGACCAAACGTTAAACCGAGCATATCTTGTACAACCAATACTTGGCCATCTGTATCTACACCTGCACCAATCCCAATGACAGGAATATGCGGGAATAATTCAGTAATTTCTTTACCCAATTGGGCTGGTACACATTCAAGTAGCAATAATGCCGCACCTGCTTCCACTACAGCTTTACAGTCTGCAATTAATTGATCCGCAGCCTCACGGGTACGGGCTTGCAATTTATAACCACCAAAAACATGTACAGATTGTGGTGTTAGACCCAAATGAACACACACGGGTATACCATTACGCGTGAATACCGTTACTGTTTCACTCAGCCATGCACCACCTTCAATTTTGACCATCTGTGCACCGGCTTGCATCACGGTTTTAGCACTCACTAAAGCATCATTAAGCGTGGCATAACTCATGAAAGGTAAATCAGTCATAATGAATGCATGCTGATTACCACGACGTACAGCTGCTGTATGGTATGCCATATCTTCGACCGTAACAGGCAGGGTTGAATCACGACCTTGAATCGCCATCCCTAAAGAGTCACCAATTAAAATACTATCGATTTCTGCTATTTCCATAGCTTTTGCCATACTAGCATCGTAGCAAGTCAGACAGGAAAATTTTCGCCCATCTGTTTTAAATTGTTTTAAATTACTGAGACTAATCATCAAGATGTTCCTCTATCTTGTTCCAAGAACATGCCTAAATTAAATATTCGCCCACGATTCATCATCCAAAAGTGAAACGGTCGGATGTTGTATGACAGACAAATCTTTTAATTGTTGTGTTTTAACTTGCATATTTACATCTAAATCGAGCAAAGGAATAACCACAAAATCTCGTTCTAGTAGTCCAACATGCGGAACGCTTAAACGTTCATTCTGAATATTTTCTTGGCCATACAGCAGCAAGTCCAAATCCAGCGTCCGCTCACCCCAACGTCGTAAACGAACTCGACCTGATTCTTGCTCAAAATACTGTAATTGATCCAACAATGCGAGCGCGGTTAAATCAGTTTCCAGTCGAACCACTGCATTTAAATAATGCGGTTGGTCTTGCGGCCCCATCGGTGGACTTTGATATAGTTTTGAAACCTGAACAGCACCCAGCATTGCTAGTTTTTGTACAGCTTCACGCAAAATCTGCCGTGAATCGCCTAAATTACTGCCTAAACCAATATACGTTATGGTCATTGGGTGGGCCCAAAGACCACATGACTTAAATCACGCTTAACCCGTTTACGTTTTAAAATCGGATGGTCATAAGCAATTGCTGAACCATCAGATGCTGAAACTGCTTTTTGAACTGGTTTTTCAGGTCTGCTTCTACTTTTACGATCACGACGATTGCGAGGTTCTGGCTCATTGACCAATGGTTCAATTTCAACTTGAGCCGCTCTAGCATCTACTGTTTCTTCTACCACCGCAGCTTTACGACGACTTTTTGCACGTTGACGGTTATATTGACTGATGGCACGTTCTTTTTCATCGGTGCTCATGAGCTGATACGTATCCCACCACATTCCCATCCCTTGGGTACTCGCATCACCAGATTTTTCGCGCAATAATAAAAAGTCAAAGCCAGCACGAAAACGCGCATGGTTTGCTAAGGCTTGAATTTGCTGCGGCTTAGGGCTGAGTAAACGGGTTTGCATTTCCCAAACTTCACGAATAAAAGTTTCAGCAAAGCGAGGAATAATCGTTCGTGTCGCCTGACGCTTTAATACATCCAAACCTGCTTGTGCACGGGCTTCAGCAGGAACAGTACCTTTACTCAAATAAAACTCACAACGTTCTAAAAAAGGTTTCCAAAGCAATACCGCATAGAAAAAGGCTGGATTAATCGTTTTGCCAATTTGAATACGTTGATCAGTATTGATTGCAGCACGTTCAATAAATGTGCTGATCTGAGGCGGAATTTCTGCAAATAACTGACTCCAAATATCAAAATCAATTAACATTGGCAGTACACGATTTAAATGACCCATCGTGAATAATTTTTGTGACTCATCATATAAACGATGAGGAGAAATATCACGTAATAACGGGGTCAATTTAGGCGTAAAAATTTCTAATATTTCAGGTGCAATACTAAAATTTAGTTTGGCTGCAAAGCGTAAAGTCCGTAACATTCGTACTGGATCTTCTTCAAAACGTAAAGTTGGGTCGCCCAACAAACGTAACGTTTTATTTTTAATATCATCGATGGCATGACAGAAATCAAGCACAATACCCGTGTGTGGTTGATAGTACATAGCATTGATCGAGAAATCACGACGAATAAAATCTTGTTCAATCGTGCCCCAATTATTATCGCGTAAAATCATACCAGAAGCTGAAGTGACCGCTTTTTTAGGCGGTGCACGAAAAGTGGCGACTTCTATCAATTCACGACCCGAATAAACATGGGCCAATTCAAAACGTCGTCCAATAATACGACAACGCCTTCCAAAAACGTCTTTAATCTGAGCAGGTGTTGCATTGGTGACGGCATCAAAATCTTTAGGATTCAGGCCTAGCATTAGGTCACGAACACCACCACCAACAATGTAGGCTTCAAAGCCTGCCTTGGTTAAAGCCTCGATAACATCTAATATGGAAGAAGGTAATTGAGCGGTTGATAAACCACATTTTGACGCGCGCAAAGTTTGCAAAAGACGCTGTCTCCTACGTCTGAACGTAAAATATCTAAGATGACGCTAATCATATATCTAACACCATCAAAGGGCAATTTGATTATCTCATTGCTGGATATTTTGTTGTGGGCGATGAAATGTATTTATCCACAATTATAAGCTCAGATTATAACGTTAAATTACAATCCTAAGCGCTGTTTATTTTTGGCAAATAATGCAGGCCCAATACCTTTTACCTGCTGCACATCCTCAATGGTTTTAAATTTTCCATTTTTTTGTCGGTAAGCAATAATAGCTTCTGCTTTCTTTAAACCTACCCCAGATAAAGTTTGCAACTGCTCTGCATTGGCTTGATTTAAACTGACTTTATTGCCCGTTACAGCAACTAAACTTGGTTTTGCTAAATAATAATTTTGAGATGTTGCTGTATTTGGACCTTTTAAACGTGCATCTTGAGCATCTTGATCCGCCTTCCATTTCAAATACTCTTGATCAAATTTTTGAGCATACCCATTTGAACCCAACAACAAGGAGATGAAAATCCCCATATATAAAAAATCACTGAGTATCTGTATTCTTTTTTGCATTGTAGATTAAACCTATTTTTTTAATTGTTGTTTTGCCTGTTCCCAAAGCTGATCCATTTCTTCTAATGTCATATTTTCCACAGTTTTGTGGTGTTGTAATGCCTGATCTTCAATGAAAGCAAAGCGTGTTTTAAATTTATGAATAGTGCTTAATAACGCCATTTCACTAGAAAGCCCCAGTTTACGTCCAACATTGATCAGTGAAAATAGACAATCTCCAAATTCATCAAAAATTTCGTCGGAATTTTGATTCTGCATGGCTTGTTGCAACTCGGACAACTCTTCATTCAGTTTGCCAAAAGCATCATTAACATTTGGAAAATCAAAACCAATTTTTGCCGCTTTTTTTTGGATTTCATGTGCTTGCTGAATGGCAGGCCCATGTTTTATCTCATCTAAGCGAGATTGTATTTTACCTTGCTTTTCTTGTTGTTTGATCTGCTGCCAAAGTACGGCAACATCATCTGAACTAAGCTGTAAAAATGCATCTGCCTGAAAAACATGTGGATGACGACGAATCATTTTTTGAGTAATCGCCTTCACGACATCATTAAAATCAAAGGCATTCTGCTCACTGTACATTTGCGACTGAAATACCACTTGCAGAAGTAAATCTCCTAGTTCATCGCGAATGTCTTCAATATTGCCTTGCCTTACGGCTGCTTCGACTTCATAGGCTTCTTCAATTGCATATTGAGTTAAACTTTATGGTGTTTGCTGCTGATCCCATGGACATTTTTCTCGTAACTCACGCATCACGGCCAATAATTGTTCCATAGTCTGACTCTCTCCGTTTTTTTGATGGTAAATCGCGATTATTTAAATATCTGAATTTTAGGAAAATTAAAACCTTTACAAGATGCTTCCGAACGCCAAGCCACTGTCAACATAACATCTCCTAAATTAAAATTTTGATAAGCAAAAGTTCCAATCATCGGATGACTACACATCCCGCCATTTTCAATAGGATGCACATTGGTTTGTAATTCATTTAGACTTAAACGCACACCCAATCCCGCAGCTTTCAATACAGATTCTTTCGTGGTCCAGACTTTAAACCAATATTCAGCATCTTGCTGCAACTCATTCCAGCACTGCAACTCTTTGGCATGAAAAGCATGTTTCGCCAACGCTTCGAATCGCACCTGACGATCTAAATCTTCTATATCCACTCCTAAATCAGGCATGTACCGACTACTGGCTAAAGCATAATTTTTTTGACTATGACTATGATTAAAATGAAATGCAGAAAAATGTGTTAAATACGGTTTGCCATATTCGGTGACAGAGAAAGCATCCTGCTGAATGTCAGTTTCTAATTGCTGCGCCAACAATTGATTACGATGCTGATAGATTTTTTGTTTTTGCAGTTGAATTTTCGCCCTACGATCAAGCCCATGAGATAAACCGACAATCTTCTCTAGCGTAGCTACATCCACTCGTATAACTTTGCTCACCTGCATCTCCGTCGTGACCCATTCCATTACATCTTAAAACAAAAAAGCCCCAAGTAAACTTCGGGCTTTTATCATTAATAGAGGATCACTTAGCTTTTGAATTTCTTTTCAGCTTTTTTAAACTTCTGCACATAACGGCGTTTACGTGCTGCAATACGCTCATCCATTTGTGTTTTGCGACCTTCAAATGGATTTTCAGAGGTTTTAAACTCAATTCGAACTGGTGTCCCTTCAAGCTTATAGACTTTACGGAATACGTTCTCAAGATAACGACGATAATCGGCAGGGGTTTTATCTACCTTATTACCATGCACGACAATTGTTGGTGGATTTTGTCCACCCATGTGCGCATAACGCATTTTAATACGACGACCGCTAATCATAGGTGGTTGATGTGCTTCAGTCGCATCATTCAAAATCTGTGTGATTTTGGCAGGTGAAACTTTTAAATGCGAAGAATCATAAGCACGATGGATCGAAGGATATAAATCACCGACTCCAGTACCATGTAAGGCAGAAATCAAATGTACTTTTGCCCATGGAATAAAGTCAAAACGACGATCGACGTCAAGCTTACATTGCTTGCGGTCGTACTCGGTCATGTTATCCCATTTATTGATTGCAATCACCATCGCACGACCCGCTTCTAAAGCATAGCCGATTAAATGCAAATCTTGTTCTACCACGCCTTCACGCGCATCAAGCACGACAACAATAACATGTGCATCTTTAATGGCTTGTAAAGTTTTAACAATCGAGAATTTCTCAATCATTTCATCCACTTTACCTTTCCGACGTACACCAGCCGTATCAATTAAAGTATATTTTTTCTCATTACGCTCATACGGAATATAAATCGAATCTCGCGTTGTGCCTGGCATGTCGTACACTACGACACGATCTTCACCCAACAAGCGGTTGACCAAAGTCGATTTACCTACATTTGGTCGACCAATCACTGCCAAACGTAAGCCCGTATTTTTGTCATGTTCTTCTTGGCTTTCATCTTCAGGAACATCAGACAATACTTCTTCAAGCATTTGAGCCACACCACGACCATGACTTGCAGCCACGTGTAGAGGTTCGCCAAAGCCCAGTTGATAAAACTCAACCACAGCGGCTTCTGCATGGACGCCATCTACTTTATTGGCCACCAAATAAACTTTTTTGCCCAAAGTACGAATTTCGCGAGCAATTTGCTCATCAGATGCCAGTAAGCCTGCACGTGCATCGACGACAAAAACAATAATATCAGCTTCATTGATGGCTGTTTTCGACTGTTCTGCCATATAAGCATCAATGCCTGCTTCACTTTCGCCAATACCACCAGTATCCACGACAATGAATGATTTATTTTGATAAACAGCATCACCATATTTACGGTCGCGAGTGAGTCCCGCAAAGTCAGCAACAAGTGCATCACGACTCTTGGTAATCTGATTAAACAACGTTGATTTTCCGACGTTCGGACGACCAATGAGCGCAATAACGGGTTTCATAGAATAACCTTTATTCAAAATCAGCCAGTGAGACTGGTCTGAACATCAGAAACAATGGAAGAATATAAAATATAAATAACTAAATAAAACACGGGGCATTGAAAATTTTCAAATACCCCGTGTTTAAAAAATACGGATTTGGACTAGTTTAACATAAGCCAATAAAAATTAACGGTTCTGCCAAACGCTTAATGCGCCCTTTCTCGTAGAAACATACAATTGTCCGTCAATCACACGCAAAGAACGTACTTCACCACTGGTTTTTGAACGCCCCACAAGCTGTCCAGACGTGGGATCAATTAAATGCAATACGCCATCTAAATCACCCACCACCAAGTCTTGTCCTAAAATAACAGGATTACTTAACTGACGATTCAGCAAACTTTCGTTTTGCCATAACTGCTCACCTGTAGTGAGTGCATAAGCGGTAATCTTACCGTCGGCTTGAGTTACATAAACAATATTATTCGATACTTCTGGACGCTGGATACTGCTGGCATCTTCACTCCACACTACTTGCTGTGAAGCTAAATCGGTAACCGTTACTTGGCCTTGGAAACTGGTGGTCACCAAAAACTGACCCGCAACCACTGGATCACCATCAATATCATTGAGACGTTGAATATCTGAACGTCCTTCGCTGACTGAAACACGGCGCTGCATACGCGGAATACCGCTTAATACATCAAGCGCGTAAACATAAGCATTGGATGAAGCAATTAAGACTGTACGTGAGTCAAGTGCAACCGGTGATGCCATACCTCGTAAACTAAATTGTACATTCGGCATGTTATAGGTCCAGACTTGCTGGCCTGTGGCGAGATCATGTGCATAGACCGTACCATCGTTGCTAACACTAATTACACGGCTTGACTGAATCAGTGAAGCCGATAGTAAAGCACCTGACAACTGCGCACTCCACTTTTGCTCACCTGTTGCTTGATCAAGCGCAAACAGTTGGCCTTTTTTATTCCCAACAATGACTATTCCTTCAGCAGCTTCTACGCCAGAACTTAGACCCTGTTTAGAAACTTTTGTTTCCCACAAACGCTGTTTACCTTTATAGGCAGTTACCTCACCTTTCGGATCAAGTGCGAAGATAACGCCATTATCTACATCTAAACGCAAACGTAACGGATCTTCTTCACTGGTTGAAGAAACACTTTGGGAAAATACAGGCACAAGGCTTTTTGCTTGAACTAATTTTGGTAATGGATTGGGTTTCACCTTTTCCACTTTCACTTTATTGGTTGAACAACCAACAAGTGCGAAAGTTAAAATGGTGAGTGCAAACGGTATTTTATATTTTCTATCCATCATGTTTTATCCACTTGTGTTTCTAAAATTGGGCGCTCAACTTCAGGATCATCAACTAAAACGCCAACACTTTCGAGTTTAATTTGTAAAATTTGACGCTCTTGCTTACGCTCAATCAATGTTTCCCAAGCGCTCATGTATGATTTTTTGGCATTTTCGATATCATTTTTTGCCACATATACGTCACCACGTGCTTCATCAGCCGTCGCTTTAAATGCAGGATCAGTCACTACTGCTAATGTTTTAATCGCATCATCATATTTTTTCTGGGCTAACTGCGTATATGCCAATCGTAAATTAACCACTTGAATCAGGCCAACATCATCCACTTTAGCATGTTGAACTTTTTTCAAAGCACGTTCAGCATGGGCATAATCAGCTTTATCGTAAGCTAATTTTGCCATCAGTAATTGGGTTTGAATCGCCTGCACTGAGTCTGGAGACTCTTTTACAATTTTATCCGCTGTTGAAGCAAGCGCATTAAATGCATTCTCATTTCCCTGCACACTTCTCGCTTCGTCCATTAACTGTTGAACTTTTGCAGTTTCCATTTGAGATTCAGCTAAATTTTTCTTCTGCCAGTATTCCCATCCAAAAAAGGCAATCAACGCAATTAAAATCCCACTGATCATGGCAGAACCATATTTCTTGGTGAAAGATTTCAAGTTATCAAATTGCTCGTCATCACTTAATGCATTCATGTGATTGCCCTTTCCTTATATTCTTAGCTTATTTTGAAGAAAATTTTTCAATGATAAATGGTACAAAGTCTGTCATCGGCACTTCAGTTTGTGCTGCTGTGGCCAACTCTTTAACCAAAACCTGATGTGCCGCTGCCTCACGTTCGCCGAAAATCAGAGCATACAATGCACCTGATTGGTCAGCTTTTTTCATTTGGCTCTTCATTGAACCTTGTGATCCGACTTTCAAGCGAATATTACTATTCATAGCCTCAAGCTGATCACGAACCTGTTCAGCAAAAATCATTGCTTTGCCTTGAGCAGCAGGATCTGACAATAAAAAGATTTCGCAGTCACGCACAGGCGTAGAATCTTCTAATTGTTCAAGCAGCAACAAAAGACGTTCCATACCCATCGCAAAACCAACAGCTGGAACAGATTGATCTGCTTTACCTTTCAGTTGCCCCACAAGACCATCGTAACGACCGCCTGCACACACTGTTCCTTGTGAACCTAAATGTGTTGTGGTCCATTCAAATACTGTTTTGTTGTAATAATCTAGACCACGAACCAGTTTTTGATTAATGACAAACTTAATTCCTGCATCGTTTAAATACTGCTGTAATTGCGCGAAATGACTCATGGTATCTTCACCCATAAAATCATGCAATTTCGGTGCATTTTCTAGAATTTTTTGTGTACGCACATCTTTAGAATCTAAAATACGTAAAGGATTAGTGTCTAAACGACGCTGCGAATCTTCATCCAAATCCGCTTTATGCAACATTAAAAATTCAACCAATGCCGCACGATATTCAGCACGTTCCTCAGATTCACCTAAAGTGTTGAGTTCTAGTTGAACTTTATCTGCCACACCCATACGTTTCCACAAACGTGCAGTCATCAGAATCAACTCTGCATCCATATCTGGCGTTGCTACACCAAAGGTTTCTACACCAAATTGATGAAACTGACGATAACGCCCTTTCTGCGGTTTTTCATAACGGAACATTGGGCCGATGTACCACACACGAGGTGTTGCACCGCGAAGTAAGTTGTGTTCAAGCATGGCACGAACACAACCAGCTGTTCCTTCTGGGCGTAACGTCAAGGACTCAGGTGGATTACCTTTGTCCAAAAAGGTGTACATTTCTTTTTCAACGATATCTGTTGCGTCACCAATTGAACGTTTGAATAAGTTGGTTTGCTCAACGATGGGCAAGCGAATCTGTTGATAACCATAAGCGTCCATAATGGATGCCAAATGTTGCTCAAGACGTCTCCACGCTGCTGTTTGCGTTGGGAGAATGTCATTAAAACCTTTAATTGCGACGATTGAACTCATGACTTACTCAAAAACTTGTGCGAATAATTTCTTTAGACTTGGCTTCTTCAATCTCGATAACACGTTGACGAACCATATTTTCAATCTCATCAACCAATTGATTAGTATCAATTAAATGACTTTTTTCACCATTACGATACACCAGTGAACGTGGACTTGCACCCACTACACCAATATCCGCTTCTTTGGCTTCGCCTGGACCATTCACTTTACAGCCAATGACCGATACATCCATTGGAGTACGAATATCTTCTAAACGCTCTTCTAAAGCTTGCATCACTTTAATCACGTTGAATTCTTGACGTGAACAGCTTGGGCAAGCAATAAAGTTAATCCCATTTGATCGAAGACTGAGTGATTTTAAAATATCAAAACCAATCTTAATCTCTTCTTCGGGTTCAGCTGCCAATGAAATACGCATGGTGTCGCCAATGCCTTCCATCAACAGGCCGCCCAAAGCAATTGCAGATTTAACAGAACCTGTACGATAAATACCCGCTTCAGTGACACCCAAATGTAATGGATTATCAATCTGCGCCGATAATAAACGGTAAGCATCCATGGTTAAAAACACATTTGAAGCTTTCACCGATATTTTAAATTCTTGATAATTCAATCGATCTAAAATATCAATATGACGCATCGCTGATTCTAGCAATGCCGCACCAGTGGGTTCGCCATATTTCTTTTGAATGTCTTTTTCGAGTGAACCTGCATTGACCCCGATACGCATCGAAATATCATGATGTTTTGCTGCAGCCACCACTTCACGAATCTTCGCTTCAGAACCAATATTGCCGGGATTAATACGTAAACAATCGGCACCAGCATCGGCAACTGCTAAAGCAATCTTATAATCAAAATGAATATCGGCAACCAAAGGCACAGAAACACGTTTACGAATTTCACCAAATGCGATTGCAGCCTCCATCGATGGAACTGAAACACGCATGATATCCGCACCCACTTCGGCGCAACGCTCAATCTGAGCAACGGTTGCATCCACATCACAGGTTTCAGTATTGGTCATACTTTGGATGCTGATGGGCGCATCACCGCCTACATAGACTGAACCTACACGAATTTTTCGAGTCGGACGGCGCTTAATCGGATTTTCAATCATGATTATTGCTCTTCTCTGTAGCCATTAACGTGACAAACGGAAATCTGCTTTACCATTGACGGTATAAGGTGACAATCCAATTTCTTCATTATTTAAAGTCAGTGAAACAGCAGATGCATCATCAAGACGAATTTGGAAAGGTGTTTCACCATTTAGTGTTACGCTAGCGGCTTGACGACCCGTTGCCAAAACCTTACCCGTCGAATCGACAATATGAATAGACGTAGGACGCTTAAAATCAAGTTGCAATTGATCGCCAGATACAACCGTTGAATTATCTAAACTCAATACTTGAACATCTGATTCAGCAGGCGTAATTTCTGTTTCATTTGTTGTACTGGACGACCAGTTTTGTATTGCCATCACAGCAATCGCAATCGCCAACAATACTGCAAATCCAACCACTAAACGCTTGAACCACTTTTTATTGCGATCGCTATTCGAGCCTGGCAACTTCCCCATAATTTTAATTGGAGAATTATTTAAAGCATGGTTGGGTAGTAACCCAGTATCATTTTGATAGATCTCATCAAAGCGCTGAATGATACTGCTGGCATCGACTTTAAGATATTTCGCGTAAGTCCGATAATAACCTTTAATAAAAGTCGCTTCAGGCAATGACTTATAATCATCCTGCTCTAAAGCAGTCAAAGTTTTTACAGGAATGCTTAAATCACTGGCAGCGTCACTTAATTCACGCTGTTGTGCAATTCGCACTTGACGCAAGTACTCACCTGGACGCTGAATATTTCCTAATGCACTGGATACTGCACTTGAACTCGATTGCTGTGAATTCGGATTTACTTCCATACGGCCTCAGTACTGTACTGTAATTGCAGATAACGTTGGTATTCTGGACTCTCTGGGAATAATGCACGCAATTGATTGACAAGTACCTGCATACCCATTTTGTCACTATTTGCCCGTGCAATTCGGATACCAATCCAAAGAGCCCGCGCACCTTGATTTTTCTGACCCACCCCGCGCGCAAACTGTTCATACAGCTGTGTCGCAGCAGCGGTCTGTTGTTTCAAATAAAAAATCTCTGACAACTCTAACATTGAAATATAAGAATCACGATTGGCTTGTAAAGCTTGTTTGAATGATTTTTCAGCATTCGCACCATCGCCTATTTTTAAATAAATCCGACCGACATTTTCCAAAGCTCGAAAGCGCTGATCATAACCTAGTGTTGTGCCTGCAACATTCAGTTGTTCAATCGCTTCATTATAGCGTTCAGTTTGATACAAATAAGTACCATAGTTGTTACGAGCTTGTGCATTTTTGGGGTCTGCAGAAATTGCACGCTTAAAATAAGCATCTGCTTTATCCATACTCACTTTACTGCCTTCTTGTTGCAGTAAAATCCCCATCATCATATTTGCGGCTGAATCTCTCGACTCAATTTCGAGTGCCTGATCTAAAGCCCGCTTTGCGGAATCTAAATCACCTGTTTTAATATATTCGGCTGCCAACTGAGTTCGAACCTGAATGGCTTTTTCAGGATCTTTTTTGCCTAATGTACTTTGAGTTTGACAAGCAGCCATCAAAATAGCAGATACACCAATACTGGTCAGAACAGCAACTTTGTTTATGGGCTTTCTCAACTGGCATCCCCTGTTATTATCCTTGAGAGCGCATGATCTCATTTTGCTGCGCCACTTTCTTTTTCCACTGTTCAGCACGACGTGTGCGATCAGCCACTTGTCCGACTAACTGGCCACACGCAGCATCGATATCATCACCACGTGTCTGACGAATCGTACACACAAATCCAGCATCAGACAAAGTTTTTTGGAAAGAAATAATTCGGTTACGGCTTGAACGGCCATAAGGTGCATGTGGAAAAGGATTAAACGGAATTAAATTAATCTTGCTAGGTAAGTTTTTTAATAATTTAATCATTTGCTGCGCGTGTTCAGGATGATCATTCACCCCATCTAACATGACATATTCAATAGTGACATGTTTACGTGAACTTTCATTACCATCTTTGGTGATATAACGCTGACAGGCAGCAATCAATTGTTCAAGTGGATATTTCTTATTGATAGGAACCAATTCATTACGTAATTCATCATTCGGTGCATGCAATGAAATAGCCAAAGCGACGTCAATATCTTTCACCAATTGATCAATTTTAGGCACCACGCCTGAAGTTGATAACGTTACACGGCGTTTAGACATACCATATGCGAAGTCATCGAGCATAATACGCATTGAACTGAGCACTGCATCATAGTTCAATAAAGGCTCGCCCATGCCCATCATTACCACATTGGTCACTGAACGCTCACGCTCAGCCACAGGCACATCTTCCATATAGGAGTAGTTCGCAACCCACAATTGACCAATGATTTCGTCAGGAGTTAAATCACGTTGAAAGCCCTGTTTACCTGTTGAGCAAAATGAACAATCCAACGCACAACCCACTTGTGAAGAAATACACAAGGTACGACGCAAACCACTTCGATGTTCTGCTGGAATCAGTACAGTTTCAACCAATGAACCGTCACCATCGCCGACACGGAAAACCCACTTACGGGTACCATCTTTAGAATATTCACGATGCACCACTTCTGGCGCTTTCACTTCAGAAATTTTTTCTAATTTTTCACGTAGTTTTCCTGAAATATTGGTCATTTCAGCAAAATCAGTGACAAAGAACTGATGAATCCATTTCATAATTTGCCCAGCACGAAATTTCTTTTCACCTAAATCTTCAAAGAATTTTTCGAGTTGCGGACGTGACATGCCGAGTAAATTCACTTTTTCCACAGCATTCTGTAGTTTGGGTGCAGCAGGAGATTGTTGCTGTTCATCAACAGTTGCAGATGAAGCGGCCACTTCAGTACTCATGTGTATTACCTAGATCATGTCAAAAACGAAAGGAAGAAGCTCAATAAACAAGCAAATAAATAGGATAAGAATAAAAAAACCAGATAAGCATAATAACACTTATCTGGTTTGAATACTTGGAATTAACGAGTACGCGGAGCAATCTCAGTTTGAGCGAAGAAGTAGTTAACTTCACGATCAGCTGATGCTACAGAGTCAGAACCGTGAGCAGCATTTTCATCGATGCTTACAGCAAAATCTGCACGGATAGTACCAGGAGCAGCTTCTTTAGGATTCGTTGCACCAAGAATTTCACGGTGTGCAAGAACTGCATTTTCGCCTTCAAGAACTGAAACAACTACAGGGCCAGAAGTCATGAATGCAACAAGATCAGCAAAGAAACCACGTTCTTTGTGCTCAGCGTAGAAGCCTTCAGCTTCAGCTTGAGTCAAATGTTTCATTTTAGTAGCAACAATTTTAAGACCCGCTTTTTCAAAACGAGCAAAAATGTCACCGATGTTGTTTTTAGCAACTGCATCTGGTTTTACGATAGATAAAGCACGTTCGATAGCCATGATAGGCTCCTTATGTCAATTTGACGAGAAAATTTTGCCGCATTATACCGAGATAATCAGCAAGTATCAGCTTTTCATATGTAAAAAATGAGATTTTTCGATAGAGAACTTAACGAACTTCGTCAATCCATGCCATTTGAATCCCTTCTAAAAGACCTTCAGTCGATTTTGCAGGATCATCTTGAAATTCTGGTAAGGCACATACCCATGCATGTAAGTCAGTAAAGCGTATCCATTGTGGATCAACTTCCGGATGAGCTTCTGAAAGCTCAATTGCGATATCAATTGTGTCAGTCCAACGTAAACCCATAGGTATTCCCAAGTGCTAAATATATGCACGGTTATACTGAAGCAAATTGCTCAAATCTAAAAATCTTTTTTCAATTTTTAATCTCTATTTTTATAACACTATATTTAAAAATGGTGCGGTCGCAATAATCGTACTGGCCACCAGCGCCCCAATCAGCGCCCCAATCAGTACATCGCTTGGATAATGCAAACCGAGGACCATACGTGAAAGTGCCACCAAAATAGTAAAAGGCAACATTAGAATCAGTAACATTGGTTGAATATAACCCACCACTGTACTCACCATGACGGCGTGTAAAGTATGTCCTGAAGGAAAACTAAAATGATCGAGTGGCTGTTCATGCAAACAAATGACCTGATGCACTTGATAAGGTCGAGGTCGTGTGGTTTTTTGTTTTAAAATTTTATAAATACCGGTCCCAACAAGACCACTCATCATGACATAACTAATTTGTACAATATAAAATAAGCCTTCTAAAACCCAAAGACTCAGCAACATCACCCCCCAAAATAAACCATCACCCAAACGACTGATGCCTTTAAAAAAATGAATGACTGCTTGTGATTTTGAAAAATGGTTGAGGTATAAACAGCCTTTTAAGTCGAGATCTAGTATTGTTATTTTTGCTTTTTTAAAACTCATCATGATACTCCTTAAGCTTTGGCTTAAAATTTAAGATGTCATGTGCATCTCCATAGCGACGCCATATAAAGCTTGTTCAAATTGATGTACAGGATATTGCCAACCCACGTGTTGCACATTTTTTCGCGCTTGAATACCCATTTGCTTTAATTGCCCATTATCGGGTAACTGATACATCGATTGAATCAAACCACTAATATTTCCCAATGGGCTGAGCCAGCCCGTTTCACCTTGCTTTACATGTAAATGCGCACAGGCATAATTATACGCAATGATCGGCAAACCACTTGCCATGGCCTCTAGTACCACATTGCCAAAAGTTTCAACCTGACTTGCAAAAACAAAAATGTTGGCACTGGCATAGGCTTGAGCCAACTTTAAACCCGTTAAAGTACCTGTAAAAATAACGTCTTGTCCTTGAGCGATCATTTCTAAATGGCTGCGTTCTGGGCCATCCCCCACAATCACCAATTTTATATTGGTTTTATTGATTCGCCGCATTGCGATATAGGCATTGATTAAAACATCTATTTCTTTTTCAGGAGATAATCGCCCCACATAGAGCAAAACTTTTGTATCCGAATTTACACCCCATTGCTGACGCAAATTTTGTGAATAATGATCCGGAGAAAATTGTTCAATATCGACACCACGCCCAACAATCACCAACGGGCACGATACACCCAACTGTCTTAAAATAACTTCTGTGTCTTTACTCGGAATACAGGTCATTTGGGTATTGTTGTGAAACCAACGTAAATAACGCTGGATCGGTTTAACCATAAAAGCCAAATCAAAAGAACGGCTAAACTCCTGAAAGGGAGAGTGAAAACCACTTGAAACAGGAATTTTTTTTGAGTTGGCAGCCTGTAACACTGCTAACCCCAATGGTCCTTCCGTCACTATATGCACGACATCTGGACTAAATTTTTCTAGTGCTTGAGAGACTTTTAAAAATTGTGGCCAACCAAACTGCAAACTTGGATATTTAGGGATTGATTGTGCTTTAACCAAGCATTCTCGATTCGGTGAAAACTCATGACACTTATGCTTTTGTTCTGGTCGAATGAGTAAAATTTTATGACCTTGTTTTTGTAGACCTTTACAGAGTTGCAGCAAAGACAATGCAACGCCATTAATTTCAGGTGGCCAAGTTTCAGTCACAATAGCGATTTTTAATCTTGGGCGAACCAAATCTTTTAAATCTTGAAGATGATCAGCTGCATGTTCTTGCTTTTTTTGCTTAAAATAAAACTGAAAGCTTTCAGGAAAATCTTGTTGTTTGAGCAGGCTGGTCGCATACAAAGTTGTCATACAACACCTATATCGTTATTTTAAACTGAGTGTAGATGTTGTTTCTTTCAATTTGATGATTTTTATATGACAGTTTCTTGACATATATTTTGAATATAAAACACGTTGTAATGCAAAAGCCTTTTTGAAGCTGCATTTAAGTTAAATCGGGTTTGCACCACGTAAATATTTCTTCACAACCATTGTTCAATTAAAACATCAGGTTAATATACAAATTATCCTTATAGACACCTGCAGGTGTCATCGCCGTTGGACGTTCCATCAATTGCACCAACACTACAAATTTATTTTGATTGGTCGCAGGCTGTGAAATTGGCGAATTCCAGCGTGATGCAGTAGCACCACTAATATTCATTTGTGTTCTAAGTTTGTAGTTTTTTTCATTGGATAGATAACTACTGCCTGTCGAATTGGTTAAATTGCGTGAGTTAAATTGAATCGCATATCGACTGTCACAGGCAACTGAAAACGAGGTAGCGGCCTGACTTAAATACGATGAATTTAAATTTAATTGTGTCGCGGTTAAGCGTTCAATTTGACATTGTTTGGCATATACCAACGATATCTGACCCAGACACAATAGGAATAACAAGATTTTCATTTTCATGGTCTTACTCCACTTATTTACAACTCAAATCGAGCGGTGCTAAGTTCTCTTGAGCTGGAGTATCTGTCACTTTCAGCTCCGCTAAACAAGTCCGCGATTCTTTGGTTTTAATCTGTAACGGATAAGTGCCTGGAATAAGCCCATACAAAGTCACTGTACCGTCGGTAGACACAGGATAAACTTCATCCTCTTCCCCATTTTTAATATAAACCTCGGAGCCTGGTGCAAATAATTGCTGATTTACATCCAACAACCTTAAGGTCACTTGTTTCGCATGATAGATCGGAAAATTAAGAACATAACCCCGTTGATTTAATGCTGTTAGCTTTTGGCTGGAATATGGAATTTTATCTTCAACAGGTAATTGATTTTCATCAAATGCAATATCATATTTAACGTAAGGAATAATATCGTGAACAAAGGCATAACCTTTTTTATTGGTTTTATCGACATAGGTTAAAGATCTTAAAATATCAATATCTTTATAATCACCTACATGAACCAATGAAAAGGCATTATCAACAATTTTGGTAAAACTCAGTTTGTTACCTAACCACACCACGGCACCACGATAATTTAATTGAGATTCATGATTTTCTTGACTCTGTACATGATAAAAATCAAGATCACCAACATTGGTTTTAACCACGCCATTCACGTTATACATGGTTTCATCACTACGACGATTGACACCCACCGAGTAATCAAACCCAACTTGATTAGAATCATATTTAACCAATTGTAAATTGGTATTTTGATCAGCAGACTGACTAAAATAAACTGCTTTATCATCAAAACTATAACTTAATGATAAGATGCCACCCGAATCTTTACGTTCACCAAAGGCATTAAAATAACTGAGACCAAATGATACTCTAGGCCCAAAATTTCGATTAAATCCAACATTCACAACTTTTTGGGTATTCTGTGAAAACTCAGGATTGTCATAATATTTTTGTTCAGCATAGTTAATATTAACATTATGCAAATAAGGCACATCAGTCATACCAAAATAAGCCAAGTTTTCAAATTTCGGATAATTAAAGGCATTGTCTAAATCATCACCCAAAAATTTAAAATCTCGTTCCGTATATTTAGAACTGGCACCTATTGAAAAACGCCCAAAATCTTTACTCGCGGACAAACCATAAGAATAGTTAAATTGATTATCCTTATCATGTGAAGCTAAAACAACACTATCGAGAATAAAAATATTTTTGATGGCTTGAGTCCATAACAAACCCACATTTTGTATATCCTGACTATAAGAAATATTGGTACCAAGTGTGGTCGAATTTGAAATCCCTTTTCGATAATAGCCACTTGCAAAAAAATCACGATAATCACTACTATCCAAATTATAGTTATAGCGCAATTTCCCTAAGGCAACATTATATTCACTTAAGTCGGGACGTAATAAACGATTGGTCACCATAATCGGAAAACTTTGTACACTTCGATTTCCCAATACATCTTCTACTACTATTTGTGCATTTCCCGCCTGCTGAATTTGTGCCCCTGTCTGTAAGTTATAATCACCCGGACTCACCTTTTGACTATAAATATTTACCCCATTAATAAATAAGTCTACTGTGGATGGAATACGTGCACTCCCCTGTAGTGTCGGCATATTCCAGTACACAAAATTCGGCCGCTCCGTGAAATTGGTTCCCCAATTTAAACCAGCGAAGCGCAAAGAATTGATTAATGGATTATAGGCAGTGGTGCTGTCACCTACCGTTAAGCGTGTCATTTTTTCTGGGAATTCAAACTCGACACTGCTGCTTAATCTGACCACGCGCTCATCTGTAGGTGTATTTTGATAAAGCATTGAATTTTTTAGTATCCAATAGTTTTTAAAAATACCCAACTCAACCAAACTGCTATAAGAGTTGTTTGAATTACTGTTGGCATAGACAAAATCATAATTTATAAAACCACCCAAACTGGCTTTTTGAGGAATGACATTTGCCGTTAAACTATTTAAAGTGGTTTGAAAAAAATGTGTAGGTATGGTGAGTTTAATTGCTTGTGATGACTGATCAAAAACAGATTGTATTTCACCATTACTGACTAAACAATAATTGGGACGTGCAGATAATTTTTTAAGCTGAGCAGTATCAATTTGTCGTTCTGTTAATAAATTACATTCAATATAGTACTGCTTCCCATCGGTTAACAAAGTGACATCAGTATTATGATCAAGCTCATTAATCCATAGATTAGCAATATTTTCTTCTAAAATATTTTCACTTGCATTCACTTGTAGTGCAAAAAAAATATTAATAAAGATTAATATTTTTATTCGTGTATTCATAATAATTACCCCACATCAATTTAATCCGATAATTTAAGCTCCACCATATCGTCGTTCTTGTCCGTAAATAACTGAACATAATATTTATTAGGATTGGTTATTTGACTACTACTTAAATCATAAGAAAGACTTTTATTGGCCAATAAATAATTCATTGTTTCACTTTTAAAGACTTCTTTTTTATTGGCATCTACTATTTTTAAATTACTGATTTGAATATGTGAGTTGGCCTGATTGGTTGCAATTAATTTATTCTTATCAATATTAAATTTTATTTTAATATTTTCTTGTTTAAGTATCAACTAAAAAGTAAACATGTATTCATTACCAAAACCCTTTGAAATCTGCCCAACCCAACGCTCTATTTGATCTGCCTTCATCACCTTAAAATCCCGCCAGTTATACTTCATCTGCTTCCAAACCATCTCAATTCTATTCAACTCAGGACTATACGCAGGTAGAAAATACAAAGTCGTTGAATACTCTTGTACAAGAAGCTTGCGCCAATCTACCATCTGTTTGCTGCGATGAATCGAGGCATTGTCAACAATCAACACCAAAGGAACTTGATAGCTGCGTTTCACCTGTGCTGCTACACCCATCAAATAGGCATAAAACCAGCGACTGTTAACGGATTCCTGTAGGCAACTGGTGATCAGATGACCCGTTGACAGTAGACAACCCATCACATTGACTCGCTTTAGTCTTACAGCATCAACCGCATGGACATCGCCTATCATTGTCCATGCATAACGGTTGTCAGGCGTAGCCGAAAACCCTGTTTCGTCGACATAGCCCAATATAATTTCACCTCGTGCCGCTTGCTCACGTAATGCTTCAATCTGCTGTTGCGCTTGTCCAAATGCGATCGGGTCTCTTTTTTTTCAAGCTGTGACGGGTGCGTTTGAAGACCATGCCTGAATCTCGCAAAAACTTGCGAAGAGTTTCAACAGACACGGACACACCGTATTTTTCATGCAGTTTGACTCGGATTTGTTCTGCATTGAGTGGGCTTGTGTTGACCCACTCTAAGATTTGAGCCTGATAGTCTGCGGTCAGTGTATTGGGTCGGCCTGAGCGACGGCCTTCTTGAATCGATTCAAACCGATGTAGCTCCCAATGTCGGCGTTGTAGCCTTATGGTTTCTGGGATACGCTCTTGTAACCTAGCAACTTCGGCAACAGTTTTACCTTCGGAAAGCCAGAGAATGGTTTGGGCACGTTGTCTTTCACGCCAATGTGCTGCGTGCTTGGTCAGAAGAATCAGTTGTTCACGCTCTTCTAAGCTGAGTGGGACGGTAACAATCCGTGGCATGTGCAAACATCGTTTAACCAAAAATGTCTTTTCGCATGTTTAGTTATTTTTGTCAACTTACCCACAAACAAAGGTAAATTAAAACTCATGAGAAAATTGACTGAAGATTCTTTTACCGCTTGTGGGATTTCATCAATCATGATTCTCCACGTACCTTCTTGCTGTCCATTTAATACCGATTCAATCGGTCGATTAAATCCAACACGTACAGTTTGTTTTCCGTTGGGTTGTAAAATAAAATTTTTGGGATTAATGATTAAACTATTATCTGGCTCAAGTACATTTTCACCATTATCTTTTTGAGTCCATTTAAAGGCTTTAATTTCGAATATTCTTTTTTCAGCTTCATCTTTAGATTCTAATGTGACCGTGGTACTTTTTTGCTTGCCCTGATTTAAGATATACATTTGTACAGGATCAACTGAAACGCCAGCTTGTGTTCCTGACACATAACATATCGAAGAAATTAAAAAAGCGATTATTTTTTTCATGTCTTCACCTTCTTTTTTATAATTCTTAGCATTGCATTTAAAAAAAACCTAACCCGACACGATGATCAAGTTAGGTTTTATAACAGCATTAATAGAACACTTTGATACGATAAGTGTCAGTATATGTACCCGCGCGTTGGAATGCACTCACAGCAGAGTTATTCACTGAAACGGTATAAACATCATCCGCTAGACCGTTGTGATTTGAATTACCCCATGGGATAGCCCCACCGCCTGCTTTAGTTGTACCGATTGTAGTTGATACACGTACACTACTATCATCTTCATGTTTGACATAAGTACTCGCAGAAGTACCTGTGTTTGCTGTTTGAATATTCAAGGTATAATGCGTATTACTTCTAACGGTATAGTTTGAGGTTTTAGCACCCCCATCTTTACTTAAAGTAATTGCTGATCCCCCTAAAATTTCACATTTTTTAGGTATTTCTAATTTAATTGGAATATCTTTTTCACAACCTAAAGTTGTACAGTTGCCCCAATTATAACCACCACCTCTTGCTGCTTCATCCTCTGCATAAACGCCTGTTGAACAAACACCGAGTACTAAGACTGCTAACGCAGCTTGTGTCATATTATTCATGGTCTTCTCCATTTCTTTATAAAAAAGAATATGCATTTGTAAGAGTTTTAACGATTACCCTGTTAACTCTTTGTTCCGTGAGTAATCTTGTGTAACCGTTAAGCCATCTTAGGATGCTTGATCAAAAAAAACACAATAGCGATATTATTCACAATATATTTATTAACTGTTTATATTTACTTACAAATACTCAAAGTTATTTATTTTTATCAAGTTTTTTATATAAATTTGAACTCAATTTAGGAGTTTTCAAATATTAAAAAATATCTGAATCAAAACCCCATATAACATAAAGCAGAATAATATATAGCAATTTGATTTTATTGATTTTTTTTAAAAAAATAGCACTTACACAAACATCCACTAAAGTTACTTAACTTACAAAACTATGTAATTTAATTCATATTTAATAAAAATAGTGTGACTTTGTTATCATTTTTATAATATTTTTCAATAAATTTATCATTTTTTGTTATTTTGTTGAAATTAATCAAATTATTCTGATTTTAGAAAAAAATCCTTTTAAAATCAATAGAAAGTAAAATTTTTTATCTAAATTAAATTCAACTTTGATTACTCAAGGCGATTTAACAAACCATCTGTTACCTGATAGATTTGCCCATTTCCAAAATCAATTTGTTGTTTTTCGCCATGCAAGCTTGGAAAGCCAACAATATTTTCAAGTTGAGGTGAACGTTGGAATTGACCTGTTTTAGGGTTATACATCCAATAAATAAACCGTTTATCTTCCACTTTATATGTATTTGAAATATCAGATAAAACTACATCATAGTAGCCATCAAAATTGATATCCATATAGCCGATACTTTTAGGATAAGCATCAAAATTGGTCAGGCTTTGCACTACTTTATGATCTAATTTGTTAATCACATCAACTTGCTTTAAGCGATCAGTTCCAGCTAAATTAATATTTTTTAAACCATAAAATTTAAAGACAAAGCGTGGTTTTTCAGCAGCTTTAAATGCGGGTTCAAATTGGATTGGTGTTTTCAATGAACTGTGCAAAGCACTGAATGTAGACGCCATGTTTCCAGTATTGGCATCTAAATGCCCACTAAGCTGATATTGCTCAGATGAAGCGGAATCACCATTCACCTTGACAGATTTTAAATGAAGTTGATCTGCTTTTTGCGAACCTTTAAAAGCCACCACATTCTGATCTCTCAAATCATAAAGCGTGCCATGTGGATTCCAAATGCCTGCGTATAAATCAAGGAAATAACGACCTTCAACAGAACGTAACATGCGCTGCATAGAAACACGTACATCACTAAGCGGCTCAAATTTTGCACTATTTGTAGACTCTTGAGACCAAGCTACAGAAGAAAAAGAAAATACACTTATACTTATTAATAATTTTATATTCATTGTTCAATACATCCAATTATGCGGAATATAAAATAATGTATCATAAAAAAAGCCACTCATTTGAGCGGCTTTTTTATCGTTTAACAAAGTAAAAACTTAGTTTTTCTCTTTATCTACGATTTTGTTTGCTTGAATCCAAGGCATCATAGAACGAAGTTTATTACCCGTTACTTCGATCCCATGTTCAGCATTTTGACGGCGACGCGCAGTCATAGATGGATAATTCAATGCACCTTCTTGAATGAACATTTTTGCATATTCACCAGATTGGATGCGCTTAAGTGCATTACGCATTGCTTCACGAGACTGTTCGTTAATGACTTCAGTACCCGTTACATACTCACCATATTCAGCATTGTTTGATACTGAATAGTTCATGTCCGCAATACCGCCTTCGAACATTAAATCAACAATTAATTTAAGTTCGTGTAAGCATTCGAAGTATGCCATCTCTGGTGAATAACCTGCTTCAACCAAAGTTTCATAACCCATTTTAACCAATTCAACTGCACCACCACAAAGTACTGCTTGCTCACCAAAAAGGTCAGTTTCAGTTTCTTCACGGAATGAAGTTTCGATAATACCAGTACGACCACCACCTACGCCTGAAGCGTAAGAAAGCGCGACATTACGCGCATTACCAGACGCATCTTGGTGAATGGCGATTAAGTCAGGAACACCAGAACCACGTTGGAATTCTGAACGTACTGTATGTCCTGGTGCTTTAGGTGCAACCATAATCACATCTAAGTCAGCACGTGGCACAACTTGGTTATAAAGAACCGAGAAACCGTGTGCAAATGCTAAAGTCGCACCTTGCTTGATGTTTGGTTCAATCACATCACGATAAAGTTGTGATTGAAACTCATCTGGCGTCAAAATCATCACAACGTCAGCTTGAGCAACTGCAGCAGGAACTTCAGCAACTTTAAGACCTGAATTTTCAGCTTTCTTCCAAGAAGTAGAGTTGGCACGTAAACCTACAGTTACGTCAACACCTGAGTCTTTAAGGTTAAGCGCATGTGCATGACCTTGTGAACCGTAACCAATAATGGCTACTTTTTTAGCTTGGATGATAGATAAGTCACAGTCTTTATCATAAAAAATTTGCATTGCTGTCTCCGCTTAAATGCTTTTGTGTTCTTTCAAACTTAATCGGCTAAGATTAAGCTCCCCCTTTCCTTGATTTAAGAAGGGGATGAATTGGGAATATAAAATTAAACTGTTAAAACTTTTTCGCCACGTGCAATGCCTGATACACCTGAACGCACCACTTCAAGAATGGTATTTTCAGCCAGAGCATCAATAAAACCATCCAGTTTTTCGGTGGTTCCTGCAATTTGAATCGTATAGGTTGTTGGTGAAACATCTACGATCTGAGCACGGAAAATATCTGCTGTGCGCTTAATTTCAGCACGCGATGAACCCAATGATTTGACTTTAATCAACATCAACTCACGTTCAATGTGCGCACCTTCAGACAAATCCACCACTTTAACCACTTCAACCAATTTATTCAGTTGTTTGGTAATTTGCTCAATTTTATGATCATCACCATACGTGGTTAGCGTAAGACGTGACATGGTCGAATCTTCGGTAGGCGCAACATTTAAAGTTTCAATGTTATAACCACGCTGAGAAAATAAACCCACCAAACGAGAAAGCGCACCTGCCTCATTTTCTACAAGTACAGAGATAATATGTCTCATGCTGTACGCTCCCCTTTTCCTAACCACATATCCTGCATAGACTGACCTGCAATCAACATTGGATAAACGTGTTCTGTACGGTCAACCATCACATTAATGAACACGCATTTATCATTAATCGCCATCGCTTCTTCAAGCTTAGATTCCAAATCATCTGCATGATCAATTTGGATACCTACGTGACCATACGCTTCCATGAGTTTAGCAAAATCAGGCAATGAATCGACATATGAACTTGCATGACGACCTTCATAGTTCATATCTTGCCACTGCTTAACCATGCCCAAAGCTTGGTTATTGAGGCAAAGAATTTTGACATTTAAGCCATATTGCTTACAGGTCGATAATTCTTGGATACACATCTGAATAGATGCTTCACCTGTAATACATACGACTTGTTGATCAGGAAATGCTAACTTTGCAGCCATTGCGTACGGCAAGCCAACACCCATAGTGCCTAGACCACCCGAGTTAATCCATTGGCGTGGACGCTTATAGGTATAGTAATTAGCACCAAACATTTGATGCTGTCCTACGTCAGAGGTAATAATCGCTTCACCATTGGTCACACGGTCAAGTGCTTGAACCACTTGTTGTGGTTTCATTACACCATTAACGCCTGCTTCATAACGTAATCCATGAACCTTGCGCCATTCATTGATCTGTGACCACCATGCCGCAATCGCTCCCGGATTTGGTTTTGAAACATTCATTTGTTTCAACTGTACTAACATTTCTTGCAGTACAGGTTCAACTGCACCCACGATTGGAATGTGGGCCATAATCGTTTTTGAAATCGTCGCTGGGTCGATATCAATATGAATCACTTTGGCATTTGGACAAAATTTTGCAGGGTTGTTGGTGACACGGTCATCGAATCGAGCCCCAATACACAAAATCACATCTGCATTGTGCATGGTCATATTGGCTTCATACGTACCATGCATGCCCAACATACCAATAAATTGCTCATCATCTCCAGGGAAAGCACCTAAACCCATTAAAGTATTGGTGACTGGATAATTTAACAGATGTGCAAGTTCAGTCAGTAGTTCAGAAGCATTACCTTGAACCACACCACCACCTGAATAGATGATAGGACGTTCAGCACTAATTAATTCTTCAATCGCTTTACGAATTTGACCCGAATGACCACGGTGCGGTGGCTGATATGAACGCATCTTTACTTTTTCAGGATATTCGTAAGCAAACTTGTCCACAGGATTCGTCACATCTTTTGGAATATCGACAACCACAGGACCTGGACGGCCTGAAGCTGCAATATAGAAGGCTTTTTTAATAATCCCAGGAATTTCACTCGCATGACGTACTTGAAAACTATGTTTTACAATCGGACGAGAAACACCGACCATATCAGTTTCTTGGAATGCATCTTCGCCAATTAGATGTGAAGCAACCTGACCAGACAAAATCACCATTGGGATTGAGTCCATATAGGCTGTTGCAATAGGCGTTACTGTATTGGTGGCACCAGGGCCAGATGTGACGAGAACAACGCCCGTCTTACCTGTAACACGTGAATATGCATCTGCCATATGACCAGCAGCTTGCTCATGACGTACAAGGTAATGATTGATTTTTTCTTGTTGAAAGAGCGCATCATAAATATGAAGTACTGCGCCGCCTGGATACCCAAAAACATGTTCAACGCCTTCGTCCGCTAATGCGCGAACAAGCATTTCACCACCAGATAAAAGTTCCAACGTGATTCACCCTAATATTTTTTCACTGTGTTATGGGAGACATAAACAGTGATTCATTCATTTAATTGTGCGCTCTGTTATAGCACACATATTTCATAGTTTTCGCAGCAATAGGAAAAAAATCTGGTCTGTTTGCTGTTTGAGCAAAATGAGACCTCAAACGTATTGGGATAAATACATTTGGTTGTTTACTCTGTTCACTTTCTCGGCTAGAGAGAGTGCCCATTGCATGACATGATATTTATTCGAAGGGTGATCAAATAAATACATATAAAACTACAGTGAGTATTTTTGTGGTTTCGACTGTTAAAGTCAAGTTGAAAGATTGGCTTTTTTTTGTTTATTTACAAGCTTGTGGTTTTTTAGATTAAATCCTTTTCTTTTAAAATATTCATGACGTTATATTTTGCTAGAAAAACCAAGCACTTCGCTAAGTCTAAGAAATTATTAATAAAAAAATATTATATGTTGAATAAGTTATTCTCATCAATTTTTAGAATTGATTGAATAGTTTTAAATAGACATGGTTACAATTGATCAAGCATTAAACAACATCATTATATAAGACGGTTTAAGTTTTTAATTCTATGATCATTAAGGATTGAGGCAAGAACACTATCGTTTGGATAAAAAACCTGTTGCTTGTGACTGCTTTTTATTCGCTTATTCTTTCTGCTCTTTAATCAAAAACAGATAAAATAACCCAACTTTATTCTGTCGATTTAAATACTATACGAGTAATGATTAAAATAAGGAACTACTCATCATGCCATCTTCTTTTCCTGTCATTAAAATCACGTTTATCCCACTCTGCTTAATATTGAGTTTGGGTTCTACCTCAAGTTTTGCCAAAGAATATTATAAGTGGGTTGATGCCAAAGGCTCTACCCACTACACCACCACACTTCCCCCAAAATCAGCTCAGAAAAAAGGCAAAGTGGAAACGTACGGCTGGAATTCGGCTTCAACACTGACGTCGCCCAATCGTTCAGAAAATTCAACTGCACATGAGGCTGCAAAAGAAGCGGAAAAAGCAGCTCAAGAAAGTAGACCTGTGGTCGAAATCCCGCAAATTCCAGAAAGTGCAATTCCTCCAGCACCCTCCATGCGTGAAGCGGATCGCATTCAAAATCCAACGAGTAATTATTGATTGAGCGGACAATCTATTTTCAAGCGTACTTCTGCTTTTGAGCTTTAAATAACTTTTATATTTTATGCGTTATGTCTCGCGCAAAATTCACTTTTAGGTGCATTTTGCGCTATGCTGTGCAACAAACTTTTTAACCCTTGTTCTTTATATACGTATATGACTATTTCTCACATTGACCCTGAATATCAAGCCAGTGCGATAGAACCTACAGTCCAACAGGATTGGGAATCTCGCAAAGCCTTTAAAGTTGCCGATACTGTTGAAGGAAAGCATCGATACATCCTCTCGATGTTCCCTTATCCGAGTGGCAAACTGCATATGGGTCATGTGCGTAATTATACGATTGGCGATGTGATCAGCCGTTTTTATCGTTTAAAAGGTGAAACTGTGCTGCAACCTATGGGTTGGGATGCTTTTGGTTTACCCGCTGAAAATGCTGCAATTGCACATCAAGTTGCACCAGCAAAGTGGACCTTTGAAAATATCGCGTATATGCGTGATCAGCTCAAAAAACTAGGATTATCTGTAGATTGGGATCGTGAATTTGCGACCTGCACACCTGAGTATTACCACTGGGAACAATGGCTATTTGTTCAGTTATATAAGAAAGGGCTTATTTACCGTAAACTTTCCACCGTAAACTGGGATCCAGTCGATCAGACTGTTCTTGCCAATGAACAAGTTGAAAATGGTCGGGGTTGGCGTTCGGGTGCATTGGTTGAAAAACGTGATATTCCCATGTATTACTTCCGCATTACCGATTATGCACAAGAATTATTAGACGATTTAGATTCGCTTAAAGATGGTTGGCCGCAACAAGTTTTAACCATGCAACGCAACTGGATTGGTCGTTCACAAGGGATGGATGTCACTTTCCCTTCTGCAAATACTGAAATTTATGCAGAAGGCTTAAGCGTTTATACCACACGTCCAGATACCTTAATGGGTGTGAGTTATGTGGCTGTTGCTGCTGAGCATCCCATTGCACTTAAAGCGGCTGCCCTTCAATCAGAAGCCGGTCATCCTGAACTTGCTGCATTCATTGAAGAATGTCGTATGGGTTCAGTGGCCGAAGCTGACCTCGCTGTTGCCGAGAAAAAAGGCATGGCTACAGGTTTGTTCGTAAAACATCCTGTATCGGGTGAAGAAGTTCCGGTTTGGATTGCCAATTATGTCTTAATGTCCTACGGTTCTGGTGCGGTAATGGGCGTACCTGCGCACGATGAACGTGACTTCGAATTTGCCAATAAATTCGGTCTTCAAATCACTCAAGTGATTGACAATGCCAAAGCAGATGATGGCGAATATGATTCAACCACATGGCAAGATTGGTATGGCGCGAAAGAAGGTAAACTAATCCATTCAGGTGACTTGAATGGCTTAACCATTCAAGAAGCATATGATGCATTATTAGCTAAACTTGAGCCGCAACAACTGGCAAACCCGAAAGTTCAGTTCCGCTTACGTGACTGGGGTGTATCCCGTCAACGTTATTGGGGTTGTCCAATTCCAATGATCAACTGTAATACCTGTGGTCAAGTCCCTGTGCCTGAAGAACAACTTCCGGTGATTCTTCCAACAGACGTAGTTCCAGATGGTTCAGGCAACCCTTTAAATAAAATGCCTGAATTCTATGAAACTCAATGTCCAAGCTGTGGTGGCGATGCACGTCGTGAAACGGACACCTTAGATACTTTCGTCGAATCGTCTTGGTATTATGCGCGTTACGCATCTCCAGACTTTACAGGCGGCATGGTTAAACCAGAAGCTGCACAATCTTGGTTACCTGTGAATCAATACATTGGTGGTGTAGAACACGCCATCCTTCATTTACTCTATGCACGTTTCTTCCATAAACTTATGCGTGATGAAGGTGTGGTTCAAGGCAATGAGCCTTTCGCTAACCTCTTAACACAAGGGATGGTTTTAGCAGACACATTCTATCGCGAAGCTGAATCTGGTAAAAAAACGTGGTTTAACCCAGCGGATATTGAATTAGAAAAGGACGAAAAAGGTCGTATTCTTTCTGCCAAATATACTGGAGACGGTCAAGAGGTTGTGGTTGGCGGTCAAGAAAAAATGTCGAAGTCTAAAAATAACGGCATCGACCCGCAATCCATTATCGACCAGTACGGTGCAGACACCGCACGTGTGTTTATGATGTTTGCTGCTCCACCTGACCAATCCCTTGAATGGTCTGATGCCGGCGTTGAAGGTTCAAACCGCTTCTTAAAACGTGTATGGCGTTTAGCAACAGGCTTCTTAGAAAAAGACTATTCAGTAACGCCTCTTGATCTTGCTCAACTGTCTACAGAAGCACAAGACTTGCGTCGTAAGACCCATGAAACCATTCAAAAAGTGGGCGATGACATCGAGCGTCGTCATGCGTTTAATACCGCGATTGCTGCGATGATGGAATTGCTCAATGCAAACAATAAGTTTGAAGTAAAAAATGATCAAGACAGTGCTGTTGCACGTGAATCTATTACCACACTTTTAACATTACTCGCACCTTTTGCGCCACATTTAAGCCAAGTTTTATTGGCTGAATTTGGAATTGAGTTAACCTCTGCTCTTTTCCCAAGCGTTGATGAGTCTGCCTTAACTCGAAACACGCAAACCATTGTGGTTCAAGTGAATGGTAAACTGCGTGGTAAACTTGAAGTTGCTGTTGATCTTTCTAAAGATGAAATATTAGCTTTGGCAAAAGCTTTGCCTGAAGTACAACAATTCTTAACTGGTGCAACCAAAAAAGAAATTGTAGTACCGAATAAACTGGTCAACTTAGTGGTTTGATCACTATAAAATCGCTTCTGGTTTTAATGTGAAGACTTTATTTCACAAGGATGCGAGTTGGACTCTTATCTGATGGAATAGATTTCTGAGCGGTTAATACCAGCAAGAATTTTAAGCAATACAACAAAAACCAAACAAAGCCCGTTGTCAATCAACGGGCTTTGACTCTAAAATCAAGCAGATTTTAAAAATGATGATTCACATGGATCATTCACTCTGATGATTCAATCTATATTTAAGATGAAGAATTTCACAAAGGAAAAAGCATGCATTTAGTTCAACGTGTGGCAGCGATTGTATTAACCTTGGGTTTAAGTGCCAGCTTGGTCGGCTGTGGTTTTCACTTAAAAGGAACAAATCTGACGACTGCTCCTGTCGCATATTCTAAAATGCGTTTAGTGCTCCCCAACAATACCGAAGAACTACAAGAAAAATTGGCGGTCTACTTAGGTGCAACGGGTATTCAACTGAGTGAAAATCCAGATGCTTATGTACTGCGTGTACTCGATTACACCCCACAACGTCATGAACTCAACGGTAAATTGGTTGAAACCTTACTCCGTCTGACCGTAACATTTCGTATAGAAGATGCACAAGGTCAACCTGTGACAGAGCCACGCACTATTACTGCTTCTCGCAGTTATCAATACAATGTGGAAACGGTTAACACAGATGATCAAGAACAAAAATATTTAAATCAGGTCATTATTGATGATTTGGCTCAGCAAATTGTCCGTCAAATCGCGTCAAATCGCTTACCTAAAGTCGTGACCAAATCTAGCTCATCCACCACTCAGCCTGAATAGACAGCGTTTATGAAACTTGACTACGCTCAAGCCCTCAAACGTGTAGATGAAGCGCGTGGGGCTTGGATTATGTACGGTCAAGAACCGTTACTAGAGCAAAATTTACTGGATGCTTTTCGTAAGACTTGGCACAAGCAAGAAATTGAGCGCCAACGTTACGATATCAGTAATACCAGTGACTGGAAAAATGTATTTAATGCTTTAAATAGTTTATCTCTTTTTTCGAATCAGCTTGCCATTGAAGTGCATGGCCAGATTAAGCCCGATGCCAACGGCATTAAACAACTTAAAAGCTATATTCAGCATAATGAACAAAACCTGTTACTGGTGGTCATGCCCAAACAGGACAGCAGTAGTTTAAAATCGAGCTTTTTCCAAGTCATTGATGCCAATGGCGTTACAGTGCCGTTAACCGCAAACTATCCGCAAGATCGGCAACGTATTTTAAAGATTGAAGCAGAAAAACTGGGCATTAAGTTGGCCAACGATGCATGGCAGTGGCTTGAACAGCATCATGAACATAATTTATTGGCGGCAAAAAATAGTTTAATGCGTGTGAGTGACACGTTTGCAGAAGTTGATCTAATTCAAATCGAGCATCTACATTCATGTTTACAAGATCAATCACGTTATACCACCTATGATTTAAACGATTCCCTGCTTGCTGGGAATCTTGCTCAAGCCATTAAAATTTTTCAATATTTAATGGCATCAGGTGAGCCAATGAGCCTGATTCTATGGAGCATTAGCAAAGAAATGCGCTTATTGATGCAACTGTTTGAACAACCACAAAATGCTTTACAACTCGGAATCTGGAAAAATAAAGTCAGTCAATATCAACAAGCATTACGACGTTTAAATCCAAACTGTTTTTTAACTTGGCCTGCACTTTTGTTAAGAATCGATGCTTCAATTAAAGGTTTAGGTTTTGAGAATGCCGAGCATTTGGTTCTGCAAGCCATTAGCAGTATGTGTGGTCAACGTTTATTTGTTGAATAAAATGGTTCCTCATCAAACTACTTTTTGCTGATTAATTTTGAATCATCCACTTGCCTTCAAAATTAATCCTACTCTCGAATCTTGCTCAACTGATCACCCTAATAATAATTCTCATTTGTTTTAAAAAGTTCACGCTTTATCCTTATTTAGCTTTTATAATTCGTTAAATTTTCTTGATTTACATGCCTATTATGCCAAAAATAAAATCATCCAAGATAGTCATTGCTGTGATCTGTATTCTTGCGCTTGCAGTAACGGCATGGTTTTTTTTAAAACCGAAACAACAACAACCGCAATATATTAGCACTGAAGTCGTTCGTGCAGATATTGAAGACTCAGTACTGGCCACTGGGGTACTTGAAGCCACCAAAATGGTCAGTGTAGGCGCGCAGGTTTCAGGTCAGGTTAAAAAAATGTATGTAGTATTAGGCGACCAAGTTAAACAAGGTCAACTGATTGCTCGAATTGACTCTATTCGTCAAGAAAATGACTTAAAAACCGCCGAAGCCAATATTAAAAATCAACAAGCGCAACTGGCTGTAAAACAGGCAAATCTCGCTAAAGTTCAAGCAGAATATCAACGTCAACAAGCGATGTTCGCGCAAGATGCAACTTCTCGAGCAGAATTAGAATCAGCTTTAGCCGGTTACAAAACAGCACAGGCTGAAATTTTAGCTATGAATGCACAGATTGAGCAATCTCGTCTCACTTTAGCCACCGCCAAAGAAGATTTAGGCTACACCCAAATTGTGGCACCAATGGATGGCACAATTGTCGCGATTGTGACTGAAGAAGGTCAAACTGTGAATGCAAATCAAAGTGCACCGACCATTGTGAAGTTGGCAAAACTGGATACCATGACCATTAAGGCTGAAATTTCAGAAGCAGATGTGATGAAAGTTGAACAAGGTCAGACGGTCTATTTCACTACCTTAGGAAATAGTGATAAAAAACATTATGCAAAATTACGTCAAGTAGAACCCGCACCCAATTCAATTAATACCGAAACCAGTAACTCTTCGACTTCATCGTCAAGTACGGCCGTTTATTATAATGCGCTTTTTGACGTGCCGAATGAAGATGGCAAATTACGTATTGATATGACTGCACAGGTTTATATTGTATTGAATGAGGCCAAAAATGTTCTCACCATTCCTGCCTCAGCCATTCAAAGCTCAAATCGCCCACAAGGCAAACGTAGCGAACGCAGTGGTCAAACAAATTCAGAAAAACAACAAACCTCAAACGACGATACCACCCATCAAAACCAGCGCCCAACACGCTTAGAATTATCGGCTGAAGAAAAAGCTTTAATTGAACAAGGTAAAGCATCTAGAGCCATGGTTCGCGTATTACAGCCAGATGGAACAGCAAAACCTCAACCTGTATTGATTGGTTTAAACAACCGCGCTACAGCTCAAGTCATCAAAGGTTTAAAACTCGGTGACAAAGTGGTCATTGCAGATGGTTCAGATACATCAAATGATTCTGCTAAACGTAGCAACCGTTCAGGCGGCGCTGGCCCGATGAGAATGTAATCATGATTCAAACTCAGCAAGCTTTGCTTAAGGTCACAAATTTGACCCGTGAATTTCCCGCAGGGGAAAACACCATTCAAATTTTAAAGGGCATTAATTTAGAAATTTACTCTGGAGAACTGGTTGCGATTGTAGGTCAATCAGGGTCAGGTAAATCGACTTTGATGAATATTCTGGGATGTTTAGACCAACCTACCGCGGGCAGTTACCAAGTTGAGGGCCGAGAAACACGTAAACTAGAGCCTGATGAACTGGCACAACTGCGCCGTGAATACTTTGGTTTTATTTTCCAGCGTTATCATTTATTGGGGGATTTGAGTGCTGCGGGAAATGTAGAAGTCCCTGCAATTTATGCGGGCGTAGATGCTGCTGCTCGTCAGCAACGCTCAACTCAGTTATTGACAGATTTAGGCTTGGCTGAAAAAACTCAAAATCGCCCCAGTCAACTTTCTGGCGGTCAGCAACAACGTGTTTCGATTGCCCGCGCCTTGATGAATGGTGGTGATGTCATTTTGGCCGATGAACCTACTGGCGCATTAGACAAAAACAGCGGTATTGAAGTAATGCGTATTTTACGTGAACTGAATGCCAAAGGTCACACCATCATTTTAGTCACGCACGATCATAATGTTGCCAAAAATGCCTCACGCATTATTGAAATCAGTGATGGTAATATTATTTCAGACCGTGCCAATATTCCTGAAACAGACGGCGAAATGCTTGAGAAACAGCAGCTTGATCGTACCCCACAAAAGAAAACACCCTCTTGGCGCTCTGCAGCAGACCGACTGACTGAAGCCTTCCACATGGCTTTACTGGCCATGAATGCCCACCGCATGCGTACTTTTTTGACCATGCTTGGGATTATTATTGGTATTGCCTCAGTTGTTTCGGTTGTTGCGCTTGGCAATGGTTCTCAAAAACAGATTTTAGAAAATATTAGTAGCTTAGGCACCAATACCATTACTGTATATCAGGGGCGTGGTTTTGGTGATAATTCCAGATCCTCACAAAGTAAGACTCTGATTCCAGCCGATGCAGATGCACTTTCCGAGCAACCTTATGTAGATGGTGTCAGCCCTTCAGTTAACAACAGTATTACTGCTCGTTTTAAAGATATCGAAGCATCCACTACAGTGAATGGCGTCAGTGAAGACTTTTTCTATGTTAAAGGAATGACCTTTCAAGCGGGTCAGCCTTTTGACAAAGAAGCTGTCACTGAGCGCGCTCAAGATGTCGTCATTGACGACAACACCAAAAATACTTTTTTCCCCGATGGCACCAATCCTGTCGGGCAGGTCATTTTACTGGGTAGTGTACCCAGTCGCATTATTGGCATCATTGATGCACAAAAATCGATGATGGGGAATTCGGATAGCCTAAATGTTTATCTACCCTACTCGACTGTGATGAGCCGTATGCTGGGACAAGCCAATGTGCGCAGTATTATTGTTCGGGTCAAAGATGAATACCCGAGTGCTGCTGCTGAAAATGCGATTCTCAATTTACTGGTGCAACGTCACGGTGCACAGGATGTATTTACACAGAACTCAGACAGTATTCGTGAAACCATTCAACAAACCACCCAGACCATGACCTTGCTGGTGTCTGCAATTGCCGTTATTTCTCTGATTGTTGGTGGTATTGGCGTAATGAATATCATGCTGGTTTCTGTGACAGAACGAACTCAAGAAATTGGGGTTCGTATGGCCGTCGGTGCACGCCAAAGTGATATTTTGCAACAGTTCCTGATTGAAGCGGTACTGGTGTGTATCTTGGGTGGCATTTTAGGCGTACTTCTATCCTTGGGGATTGGGCAGTTAATCAGCCACTTTGCTGGCGGCACCTTCCAAATGGCTTACTCGACCACCTCTATTGTTGCCGCTTTTATTTGTTCAAGCATGATTGGAATTGTGTTTGGTTTTATTCCCGCCCGTAATGCAGCACAGCTTAACCCTGTCGATGCACTGTCCCGCGAATAAGGATACTCAAAAATGCACATTAATTTTACCAAACTTGCCGCTACCTTGATGTTAAGTGGAACACTAGTCGGTTGTGCGGCAGTGGTGAAAACTCCCTATCAGCAACCCAGTGTCAATATTCCAGTCAGCTTTCAGAACAACAAAGCACTCAATCAACAGGTCCATGCTGATGTATATGCAGATCAATGGTGGACGCTGTTTGGGGACATGCAGCTCAATCAATTGGTCAATCAGGTTCTATCCACCAATACTGATTTGGCTGTTGCGGGTATTAATTTACAACAAGCTCGCTTACAAGCAGGCTTAGCTGCAAATCAGCAAGGCATTCGTATTAGCAATGCTGGAATTTCAACTGGACATCAATTTAACTTAAATGGAGATGGCGACTCATCTCGTGGAATTTCAATTAACTACCCAGGGCTAAGTTACGAAGTCGACTTATTTGGAAAATTAGCCCGTCAAACTGAATCCAGTCAATGGGAAGCCCTTGCGACAGAACAAGATTTGCAAAGTACCGCACAAAGCTTAATTGCGACCACCGCAAATTTGTACTGGCAATTGGGTTATCTCAATGAGCGTTATCAAATTGCTCAGCAAAACTTGGCCAGTACCCAAAAAACTTATGAACTGGTACGCAGTCAATATCGTGCTGGCGCAGTGTCAGGTTTAGATTTAACTGCGGCAGAACAGTCTGTCCAAAGCCAAAGAGCCAGCTTGAGTCAAATTGAGCAATTACGAGTAGAAAGCCGTACTGCTTTGGCTGTTCTCATGCAAATGCCTATACAGCAACTCAGCATTCAAGAACCCAGTCGATTATCCCAAATTGCTTTACCGGTTATTTCAGCAGGGTTACCCGCAGATTTGTTGTCACGTCGTCCAGACTTACAAGCCTCTGAACTGCGCTTACGCAAAGCTTTAGCCAATAAGGATGCCAACAAAGCCAGTTACTATCCCTCTATTAGCTTGACAGGAACATTATCTACAGGCGTTGGAGTTGGCACAAATACCTCATTAACCGACACATTAAAGAATCCAATTGCAACTTTAGGCGCAGGTTTAACGCTCCCATTTCTACAATGGAATGATATGAAGCGTGATTTGAAAGTAAATGAACTTGAATATGAAAAATCGATTGTACAATATCGTCAAACTTTATATCAGGCCTTTGCCGATGTAGAAAATGCCCTTTCTGCACGCAGTGAACTGAATAAACAAGTGGCGTTACAAGAACGAAATGTTCAACTGGCTGAAAAAACTGAGCGTTTAACTGAAGTTCGTTATCGTAATGGTGCCATTGCGCTTAAAAATGTATTAGATGCACAAGAAACCACACGTAACGCACGTCTAGCTTTGGTTCAGACCAAACAAAGCCAATACAATGCTTATGTCACTTTGATGCAAGCTTTAGGCGGAAGTCCGATTAAAACTTTGCCTTAAAATATCGTTTTTATATTTTTAAAAGCCCATAAACAACAAAGCCTCTATCGTAGAGGCTTTGTTGTTTAGACTATTTTAATCTTTAAAACGGAACCAATAAAACTAAAAACCAAGACGATAATATTGATAGGTCAAACCATTTTCTTTATAAACGTCGTAACTTCTTTGCTTAAAATCAGAGACCCATTGCTTGCCAGAAAACCCTGCAATATGACCATAGGTATGTTTACTGGTTCGGTTAATAATATAGATATCACCTTCTTTAGGTTCATCAAATTTAGGACTGATTTGTCGATAACCAATTTTCATTAAAGTATTCCCCCAATCTGCCGCAGCAACAGGATGACTTTTAAATTGAGCTCCCGCAGACTCCAAGGCAATACGAATACTCTTGGCACATTTTTGGGTACTGGTTTGAGTGGTAATACTTTTTAATTTTTGAATAAATTTATCAATATCAATGCGCTGATTATTGGCAGAACTATAATTCTTATACTTTGATGGTTCGGGTTTATTCATCGTTTCAAAATCTGAATCAGCGCTATAGTTTTGCCCTGCTTTCTTTGAACGAATCATGATTTCTGTGGCTGCAGGTGCATAAACATCATGCAGAGCTACATGTTGATCATAAATCATTTAAACCTCTAAACTTGCTTTGAACATCAGAATCATCTTTGGCAATACATCTCTGTGCTGATTTATGCGCTCAGGATGTTAACCTCAGAGCATTTTTTTTTCATAAAAAAAATGTAAGATATTTTTGCTTTGTTAATACGGATCACTTAAGCCACTCTTTTTGTTTTATTTTTAAAATTGCAAAAAATGAAAAATAAAATTGATTCCATTTAGGGTGTGTTGACATTTCCTGCTCATAATTCACTCTATAACGGTAACCATATAAATATACAAGCTAAAGCAACTGCACTTTGATAATTACGCTTTAGCTTGTCATATCGTGTCGCAATCCCCCTAAATTGTTTCAATCTACAAAATGAATTCTCAACTAAGTGTCTGATTTTATACATATACCAATCCATGTGATCATTACTAGACTTTGTATTTGATTTTCTAGGAATATTTGGTTTTGTTTTGCTGTCTTGAATTTGCTTTCTAAGACTTTTAGAATCGTAACCTTTATCAGCGCACAGCATTTCTGATTCACTTAAATCTAGTTTTGATACAAGATCTGGGGCAATTTTCATATCATGAGAAGTTCCGTCAGAAATAATAAACTCAATTGGATTACCATTTGAATCAATTGCTAAATGTATTTTAGAACTATTGCCACCGATACTTTTAGAAATATCTTGATTCTTAATTCCTGCTGAATGTTGATGTGCTCTAACATGACTACCATCAATAAAAATCCATTCTTTATCAGCATGCTGACTAAATAACTTAAATATATTCATAAGTTTATTTTTTTTAGACCAGCGATTATATTTCTTGAAAATAGAGTTTGGCTTACCGAATTCCTGAGGTAAATCTCTCCAAGGACAACCTGTACGTATCCTAAATAGAATAGCTTCGATAAAATTCCTCAAATTTAATTTGAGATAAATATTAAAGTGACGGAAAATGGTAGTTAACTTAGACCAGTGTTGATCATTCAGCATTGTACGAGGCATAGCGAGTGTAAAATTGGGTTTGGCGATTTGATTTTACTATCTCGCTATTTTTTTAGGCAACAATTGTCAACAGACCCTAATATTTATCCGATTTTATCTATCTTTATTTGATGACTTAAGAAAATTTTGAATAGATTGATTTGTTATCTTTCTTTCAGATTGATGATTTCTTCAGTATTCCTGCACCCCAATTAGTCCATACGATGCTTAAAAACCCCACCAGTTTAGTATAAACTGACCCGTTCACTTGACTCCATTTTTAGCAGAGCTGTTATTGATTAATCTTAATTAATTGGCAGACGCTTTGGGGAATTTAACTTTTTGGAATTTTTATGAAAGCGTATTTAGACCTTTTACAACACATTCTCGATAACGGTGGCGACAAAGGCGATCGTACTGGAACGGGCACACGCTCTGTGTTCGGTCATCAAATGCGCTTTGATCTTTCTCAAGGTTTTCCGTTATTAACCACAAAAAAAGTGCATTTTCGTTCTATTGTCATTGAACTGTTATGGTTCCTCAAAGGCGACACAAATGTTCAATATCTTAAAGATCACAAAGTGTCCATTTGGGATGAATGGTCTACCGCAGAGCAAACAGCACGTTTTGGTCGCCCTGAAGGTGAACTAGGACCCGTGTATGGACATCAGTGGCGTAATTTTGGTGCGACCCAAAAAGCAGACGGTTTATATGAGAAAAATGGTTTTGACCAGATTGAATGGCTAATCAACGAAATAAAAACTAATCCGAATTCACGTCGTTTAATCGTGTCGGGCTGGAATCCAAATGAAGCCGGAAATGTTGCACTACCACCTTGCCATACCTTATTTCAATTCTTCGTACAGGACAACAAACTGTCTTGTCAGTTATACCAACGTAGCGCAGATGTGTTCTTGGGCGTACCGTTCAATATTGCCAGCTATGCCCTTCTTACGCATATGATTGCACAAGTCTGCGATCTGGGTGTGGGTGACTTTGTCTGGACAGGGGGCGACACACACTTATATGTAAACCATTTTGAACAAGCTAAATTACAATTGAGCCGCGAACCTTTAGCTCTTTGTCAATTGAAGCTAAATCCTGAAATTAAAAATATTTTTGATTTCAAATTTGAAGATATTGAAATTGTGGGTTATGAATCTCATGCAGGGATTAAAGCACCCGTAGCAATCTAATTTTGTTTGATTTAATTGTTTAAAAGATGATTTCAAACGATTGAAAAAAAATCCTTTTCGTTCCTTCTTTCAACTGAAGGAACTTCTAATTCGGAAAAATACATCAAGGTTGAATAATGACATTTCAAAATTTAGAGATTGTACATGTGGTTGCAATGGACAGCCGACGTTGTATTGGTAAGAATAACGATCTACCTTGGCATATTTCCTCAGATCTCAAACATTTTAAAGAAATTACGCAAGGTGGCGTGGTGATTATGGGGCGTAAGACCTTAGAATCTATGGGTCGTGTTTTGCCAAAGCGTGTGAATTGGGTGATTACTCGTGATCGCAATTGGAGCTTTGCAGGAACCAAAGTCGCTTATTCTATTGAAGATGCTTTAACCCAAGCCATTTGTGATGTACAGACATCTGAAAAAACAAGCACCATTTTTATTATTGGCGGCGGCGAGATTTTCAAGCAAACCCTTGCTATTGCAGATCGTTTAGAGCTAACCCATGTTGAACTTGACGTACAAGGCGATGCACACTATCCCGAAATTCCACCAGAATTTAAAAAAGTGGCCGCTGAACAACATATTGACGACAAATCTGGGATTGCTTTTGAGTTCGCAACCTATCGAAAATAAAGAACATAATCACTTATAACAATTATCTATGCATAACATTGGAAAAAAAGAATTTTTTATAGCTTTGGGTGTGGCTGCACTGCATGGCATATTCAGTCTTTTTGTCATTTTATCGTCTATTTGGTTGTGTCTTGCTTTATGGTTTCAAGAGCCTCTAGGCTGGTTAATGACGCGTTTAGTCATTGGTTTTTGGATTATCTTTGCGCTGAGTATTTTGGGTATTTACGTAACACAGCATTTTTTTAGTCGCTATACCGATGTGCTGATCTATCTGTTGGGTTTTCTGTTTGGGTTATTCTGGTATTTTGGTTTAGAAGCCAAACAAGATCGTGACTGGAATCCTGAAGTGGCTCAAGTGCTCACTTTTGAGCAAAAAAACAATCAGGTGACGCTGCACAATGTACGTAATTTTAGTTGGCACGAAGATGGCAGTTATGATGAACGCTGGGAAACCCGTCATTTTGATTTAAACCAGATTACGGGAGTCAATATCATTACCTCTTATTGGATGGGACCGCATATCGCACACACCTTGGTCAGTTTTGATTTTGCCAACAACAAACCATTAACCTTTTCGATTGAAATTCGGAAAGAAAAAAATGAAGAATTTTCAACGTTGGGTGGTTTTTTTAGAAAGTATGAACTCAGCCTTGTCGCAGCGGATGAAAAAGACTTAATTTACACCCGCAGCAACACACGTGGTGAACAGGTCTATATTTTTCCCGTGTATATGTCAAAACAAGAACGCAGCGCTTTATTTGAAGAATACTTACACAAGGCGAATGATTTAAAACAACACCCTAAGTGGTATAACACCCTAACCAGTAACTGCACCACCTTAGTTTTCGATATGGTTCAAGCCATCTCTCAACGTCAATTGCCTACCGATTACCGACTCTTGGCTTCGGGATACTTGCCCAACTATCTTTATGATTTAAATGCTATTTCTCATGATCTAACCATCCAAGAATGGTATAAAAAAGCCCATGTGAACCCGCGTGTTAGCCAATACAATAAGTTATCCAGTGATGAATATTCAAAGCTGATTCGCCAAGGTGTTCCTGTACCGCAGCAATCAAAAAAAATCCCACCTAGAATTTAAAATATTGCTTTTAACTGGTGGAAGATCATTTTTTTTGCTTATATAACACTATATTTAAATGAAAAAGTGAGTATTTCAACATGTTAAACAGATTATTTGCACTGGGCTTATTGGGTAGCACACTGATATTTACAGGTTGTGAATCCATTCCCACATCGTCCTCTCATCTAGAAGCGTCTAATTTGATGCAACTCCAGAACCGAACATGGTTCATTACTCATGTGGGTAACAGTGAGGCGAAGATTATGCCAAATATGCCGAGTCTACAATTTGATGCAGCAACCAAACGTGTTACGGGATCAGATGGCTGTAATCGTCTTATGGGAAGTTATGAAGCTGGTCGAGATACTTTGGTTTTAAGTCAGATGGCTTCTACAAAGATGGCTTGCTTTAATGGCCATCCTGCATCACAAACTTTTAAAGATGCGCTCCCTAAAGTCGCCAATTATCAAGTTTTTGGTAAAACTCTAAAATTGCTTGATCGTCATGGAAACCCGCTGATTCAAATGCAAAGCAATGTATTAGCACAATAAAGTTTTAAATAGCTCCATTTTAACGATACACAACAAAACTTGTGGCTTACTGAATAATCGCTATATTAAAATAATAGATAAACAAAGGATACGACGATGCAACAAGCCTTATTCGGTGGTGGATGTTTTTGGTGTGTAGAAGCTATATTTTTACAACTTAAAGGTGTAGAAAACGTCGTCAGTGGATATGCTGGAGGTCATACTGAACAGCCCACTTATGATGATATTTGTCGTGGTGATACTCAACATGCAGAAGTCATTTTGATTGATTATGATGAAACTCAAATTAGCTTTATGCAGTTGCTTGATGTCTTTTTTACCACCCATGACCCGACCACACTTAACCGTCAGGGCAATGACGTCGGCACTCAATATCGTTCTGTCATTTATTATTTGAATGAACAGCAACAACAACAGGCACAAAACACAATTGAGGCGCTTCAGACAGAAGGACTCAATATTGTGACAGAACTCAGTCCTGCTCCAAAATTTTACCCTGCTGAAGACTATCATCAGAACTTCTTTGCCAAAAATCCATCCCAAGGCTACTGTAACTTTTCTATTCCCCCTAAACTAATGAAATTGCGCAGTAAATTTCAGGACTTATTGAAAGTTGAATAAAATTTTATTTTGGACAATCTATTGTGCAGAATTAAATGGTTTGAATATTAACTTACTCTCAAATTCAATATTTAAACATAAAAAAAGCGACCTATTCGGTCGCTTTTTTTCGCTCAGTTTTTAGTTATCACTGGCAAATGCAATATCGCTGAGCCCGGCTTCGCTCGCACGAGACATCACTTGTGCCACAGTGTCATAACGTGAATCTTTATCTGCTTTTAAAACGATAGTAGGCTGACGTTCTTCCTGACCCGCTTCCTTCAGTTTACTTTGCAACTCATCCAGTGTTAATACATGACCATCCCATGCAACATCACCACCTGCATTAATACTAATCGTCACACTTTTAGGCGGCAAATCAATAATATCGGCTGTAGTTTTTGGTAAAGTTAATGGAATTGATGGGTTTGCAACGGTGGCTGTCACCAAGAAGATGATCATCAATACCAACATAATATCGATGAGTGGAATGAGATTCATCTCATTCATACCTACATCGTTGTCTTCACCCAATTGAAAGCCCATTAAGCTTGACCTCCAACCAAATTCTCTGAAGTCGCTTTAGTGTTTACTTGAGCAGTTGAGCTGTCTTGTTGCAACATGGTATCAATCAGCAAGCTATGTGCTTGATCTTGCAATTCGTGCGCCAAACCACGGTTCACACGGGTACAAATATTATATGCCAGTACTGCAGGAATCGCGACTGCCAAACCTAAACCAGTCATAATTAAAGCCTCACCTACAGGTGTTGCGACTTGTGCCAAGCCAGCTTGACCACTTTTACCTACTGCAACCAAGGCATGAAAAATACCCCAAACTGTACCAAATAAACCCACAAATGGTGCAAGTGAAGCAATCGTACCCAAAACGGCTACACCTTTTTCAGCCTGCGATTTTTCGGCAGAAATTTGACGCAATAATGCTTGTTCTGCAACAGCCTTACGTTGCTCAAAATTTAATGGGCTAAATTTTGCTTTTAGTTTGCCTAAAGCTTGAGAAAGTTGAGCATAAGCTTGCTGCTTCAGTTGGCGAGTCCCCATTAAACGTAAAACGAAGATCGTCCATGTCATAATCGACATTGCCAATAATATGAAATACAGTGTTTTACTCACTGCATCAGCATGTTGCCAATAAACTGAAAAGTTCATACTCGAACTCCTAATAAATGTTAGCCGCGTGGATTCAATGTCAATTCAAATGGTTGGTCAGCACTAATTGGATAGGCCACGCCATTTTCTTTGTACGGTTTGAATTTGGAACTACGCACAGAGCGTAAAATCTTTTCATCTAAAGCAGGAAGACCACTTGAACGTGAAATACGGGTAGAGGTTATGACCCCTTTTTCATTCGCTTCAATATGTATCACCACAGTGCGTGTTTGACCGTCTAAATCTTTATTGTTGTAAGAAGGTTTTGGTGAACGACTCCATTGCACGCCTGAACCACCAATCGAAACACTTTTTGGCGATGGAGGTGCAGATGGCGTAACAGGAGCAGGTTCAGCTTTCGCCACGGCAACAGGTTTTGCCACTTTAGTTTCTGAAATCGTGGTCGTCACTGTCGATTTGACTGGGGCTTCTACTGGCTTAATCACTGGTTTGGGTGTTTCTGCTTTTTTAACTTGTTGAACCTTCTCAACCTTTTTCGGTGGTGGCGGAAGCTGCTTTTCAACAATTTTAACTTGTTTCACTTCTTTGGGCTTTGGCTCTTCTTTTTTGGGTTCAACTTTAGGCTTAGGCGGCAAAGGTTTTGGTGGTTCTTGAATTTTAACAAAACGAACCTTTAAAGGTTGTTTCTCAATCGGTTTTAATTCGGGGGTTTTCATGTTTCCAACCGCCCATAATACAGCCACATGTCCGACCACCACAGCCAAAAGTGCTGTGATTATTTTCTTCTTGATTGGATTGGGATTTGGCATATTTAGAGCTGGAGATGGACTCATTAAAATCATTTACCTAATTCAAGCGATTGTAAATCGAAACAGATTTAAACAATCAAACTCATCGGTTAGTACAATTAAAGCAACGCAATAATAAATGAGAAGTGTTTTCATTTGCAACTATTAATTGAAAACTTTTGATGCGTTTTTTGAATGTTACATAAAAAAGGCGTGCCATGAGCACACCTTTTAAATTGATTATTTAGGCAATTCTTATTGAAAAACAACTGTTTTGTTGCCGTCTACAATCACTCGATCTTCCAAATGCCATCTCACCGCCCGTGCCAAAACATTTCGCTCAACATCTTGTCCAAGCTCACGTAATTGATCAACAGTAAAATCATGATTCACACGTTCTACATCTTGTTCAATAATAGGACCTTGATCTAAATCTGCAGTGACATAATGAGCGGTTGCACCAATCAGCTTCACTCCTTTTTCATGCGCTTGTTTATAAGGGTTAGCACCCACAAAAGCAGGCAAGAAAGAGTGATGAATATTGATGATTTTCATTTCCCATTTAGAAACAAAGTCTTCGCTTAAGATTTGCATATAACGCGCAAGCACAAGTAAATCATTACCCTGCATAATCTCGTCAATTTTCGCGTAAGCTTCTTCCTTGTTGTCTTTATTGACAGGAACCACAATAAATGGAATACCAAAATTCTCTACCGATTCACGCAAATCTTCATGGTTTGAAACCACGGTGGTGATTTCACAAGGTAAACCACCACGCGAATGACGCCACAATAACTCAAGCAAAGCATGATCTACTTTTGAAACTAAAATGCCGACTTTTTTTACGTCACTGACCAATGCCAAACGCCACTGCATGTCATAACGTCCAGCCACATTGGCGGCAAAAGTCTGAGTCAGACTTTCTTTACGACTTTGCAGGCTATCCAACTCAAACTCAACACGCATAAAATAACGTCCACCCTGAGCTTCCGTTGCATATTGATCAAGTGCAGTAATATTGGCACCTTGATGATACAAAAAGCTGGATACAGCTTGCACGATTCCAGGTTTATCCTCGCAAGTAATCAGTAAACGTGCTGTGTTAGCAGTGGTCATATTCATGTTGGTTTATATCACTAATCAGTTAAATTGAAAATCAAGCCTAGCATTCTAACGCTTTTTGTAGGCTTTCTAAATAGCTTAGGGCGTATCGTGGTTTTTACTTGAAGATAAACTTTCAAAAAGTTCAGAAGATCCAAACGTTTCGAGCAAATGCTCATACGTTTGGCGACTCTCACCACGTAAATACGCCCCTTCAAGGAACACCATTTGACGCAAAGCTTGCCACACCCACTTTTCCTCCAAATGATTTGAATCGACAATATGACCAGACATATATAAAAAATTAGTCCAGTTGGTCAACACAATCCACAAATTGATAATCAAAGCTTCAATTTCAGAAGTGGTCATTTGCATGAGGCCAGCATCGACAAAAGCTTGATAAATTCTTTTGCCTTGCTGCATCACCTGACCAGCAAAACGTGGATACATTTTTCGAAAATCTTCATTACTTTCAACCAAATGATAGACATCTCGATGTAAAAAACGATAGGCCCACAGTTGACTGCTTAACACCTGAAAATAATGAATCTTGTCGTTGGCATCAAGCACTCGATCATCGGGCAAAGCCAGCATATCCAAGGTTTGTTGTTGATACTTTTCCATCAACTCTTTAATAATTTCGTTTTTATTGCGAAAGTGGTAATACAAATTTCCCGGACTCATATTCAATTCAGCGGCAATATGATTGGTCGTAACAGAACGTTCTCCACGCTCGTTAAAAAGCTGCAAACTGAGTTGCAAAATACGTTCTTTGGTTTTCAACGTTTTAGTTTGAGACATCCTAAAATAACCATTCATTCAGTGCATTAGAAGACTAACACATAAAGTAACTTGACTAATTAGAGCAATTACTCTAAAAATTAAACATAAATTGAAATTTGAAATGGTAGTGCGGCATGAACAGTCAAACAAAAACAACTTCATTGACACCACATTCTTATGATATTCAGCACCTACATGATGTGCTTGAACAGCAAAAGCACGCTTATTTACGCTATCCATTGCCAACCGCAAAAGAGCGTATTGACCGTTTGGCACGACTTAAGCGTATCTTAGTTAAGTATCAAGATCAATTTGCAGAGGCAATTAATCAAGACTACGGTAACCGTTCCACCAGTGAAACTAAAATTGGGGAATTACTCACCTGCCTTGAACACATCAAATATTATAGCAAGCATTTAACCACATGGATGAAACCCTCGAAACGTCACGTTTCAATCATTCATCAGCCAGCTAAAGCATGGGTGCAATATCAACCTTTAGGTGTGATCGGCATTATTACCCCATGGAACTATCCTTTATTACTCTCGATTGGCCCCCTGATTTGTGCTTTGGCGGCAGGCAACCATGCCATGATCAAAATTTCCAGTTCATCAGGAAACTTTGGTCGCATCCTTGAAAAAGCGCTCTCTGAAGCCTTTCCTCAAGAACTGGTTTCAGTGACCAATGGCGGTGGTGCGATGTCGGATGCCTTTTGTCGTTTGGCTTTTGACAAACTTATTTTCACAGGTTCAACCAATGTCGGTAAAACCGTCATGGCTGCTGCGGCAGAGAACCTCGTTCCACTGATCCTCGAACTTGGTGGAAAATCACCAGTATTAGTACATCCTTCTATTCATTTACGGGATGTTGCACAGCGTATTGCTGCAGGTAAACTGTGGAATGCAGGTCAAACCTGTGTGGCACCTGACTATATGTTCTTGCCTAAAGGTAAAACTGCCGAGTTCATTGAACACTTCCGCGAGTGTGTGGAAGAGATGTATCCCGACATTCTGCATAATCAAGACTACACCTCGATTATCAATGACCGCCAATACAACCGCTTGCAAGGTTATCTCGAAAATGCACGTGAGCATGGAGCGCAGGTGGTTGAGGTCAACCCAGCCCATGAAACCTTCTCCGATACACGTAAAGTGCCCCCTACACTGTTAACTGGGGTCACGCCTGACATGCGTATTATGCAAGAGGAAATCTTTGGGCCACTGCTGCCGATCATGGAATATGATCAAGTAGACGATGTTATCGAGTTTATTAATAGCCGTCCGCGTCCACTTGCATTATACTACTTCGACTTTGATCAGGCGCGTGCAGATTATGTTGCACAGCGTACTCATTCAGGGCATTTCGGACAAAACACGGTTTTGACCCATGTCGCACAAGACGATTTACCATTTGGTGGCGTTGGTGCATCAGGTATGGGGAAATATCATGGTCCAGAAGGTTTCTTCAGTTTGTCGCATGAACGGTCAGTGATGTCGAATCCCAAGTTATATAGCTTGAAATTCATTCTCCCACCGTTTAACAAACCAATTCACAAGTTGATTTCAAAGACCCTTCTTCGCTAAATGATCAAGGCATGACCTATCGCACGGGTTCATGCCTAGTTTTAATGAAAATCGCTTGTCTTTTAAGCGCATTTTTGGTATAAAACGCCCCTTGAATGATTTCATCCGTTTACTTAATAACTAGCGCACAATCGGTGCTGTCTAGCAATGGAGTTCACCATGTCTAAGGTTTGCCAAGTTACCGGCAAGCGTCCAGTCGTTGGAAACAACGTCTCGCACGCCAATAACAAAACCAAACGCCGGTTCGAGCCGAACCTGCATCACCACCGTTTCTGGTTAGAAACCGAAAAACGTTTCGTACGTCTTCGTCTAACCACTAAAGGTATGCGTATTATCGACAAATTGGGTATTGAAAAGGTTGTTGCTGACCTTCGTGCTCAAGGTCAAAAGATCTAAGGAGTCTGAACCATGCGTGATAAAATTCGTCTAGTTTCTTCAGCGGGTACAGGTTATTTCTATACCACCACTAAGAACAAACGTACTATGCCGGAAAAAATGGAAATCAAAAAATTTGATCCAAAAATCCGTCAACACGTAATTTTCAAAGAAGCTAAAATTAAATAATTTTGACTTCTTTAAAAAACGGCCTTTTGGGGTCGTTTTTTTTGCATTTTTTTTTGCCCAACTTGATAAACTTTAGATCAGTTTTGGCATTGTTTGTGCTTTTAAATTTTTACCCTTAACTAGACTTAAGGAGTGTTTAGTGCCTCATGACGTAGATCTTATTATTTTATTGGCTGTTGGCTTTGGATTAGCGCTTGTTTTTGGCTATATTGCGGCGCGCGCACGTCTTCCCCCTCTCATGGGCTATCTTATTGCCGGTATTATAATTAGTCCAAACACACCAGGTGTGGTGGGTGATATTCAACTTGCTAATCAATTGGCTGAACTTGGGGTGATGTTCCTCATGTTTGGTGTCGGTATGCATTTTTCTCTAAGCGATTTGATGCAAGTGCGTCGTATTGCTTTGCCGGGTGCAATTTTACAAATTGCGGTCGCCACCTTACTTGGAATTGGCGTTTCCATGATGTGGGGTTGGAGTTTCGGTTCTGCCTTGGTTTTTGGCTTGAGTCTCTCTTGTGCCAGTACCGTGGTTTTACTCAAGGCCTTGGGGGATCGGGGTTTACTCAATTCAGTGAACGGTAAAATTGCCGTAGGCTGGCTATTGGTTGAAGATTTGGTCATGGTGTTGGCTTTGGTTCTTTTACCTGCCACCGCCGTACTGCTGGGTGGAGTACCCATTGCAGGCTCGGATACTGATGCCAATATTTGGATGACTCTTGCACTTACTTTACTGAAAGTAGCAGGCTTTATTGCCTTTATGCTGATCATCGGGAAACGTTTAGTTCCATTTATCATGCAAATTGTGGCCCGCTTAGGCTCTCGCGAACTTTTTACCCTGACCGTCGTTGCCGCAGCAGTTTCGATTGCTTTTGGTGCCTATAAAGTTTTTGGCGTTTCCATGGCACTCGGTGCATTTTTTGCGGGCATGGTCGTTAAAGAATCTGATTTTAGCCATCGTGCAGAAGAAGAAACATTACCTTTGCGTGAGATTTTTTCAATCTTATTCTTTGTTTCCGTTGGAATGCTGTTTGATCCACGTATCTTATTCGACCAACCCATGCACGTTCTTGCCGTGGTTGGGATTATCATGGTCGGTAAAACCATTGCTGCAATGGCCTTGGTATTATTCTTCCGATATCCTATTAACACAGCATTAACCGTCGGTGCCAGTCTGGCACAGATTGGAGAATTTTCGTTTATTCTGGCCACGCTTGGTGTTTCGCTACAGCTTCTCTCTTTAGAAGGACAAAACCTAATTTTGGCAGGCGCCCTCATTTCAATTACGCTTAACTCGTTTATCTTTTCGGCTATCGAACCTGTTCAAAACTGGATACGTGAACGTTCTCGTTTAGCACGTTTATTAGAGCGTAGTGGTGATCCACTGGCGATGCTCCCAGATGATGTGTCACAGGACTACCTTCGCGACCAAGTGGTTATAGTGGGACATGGAGAAGTAGGACGACGCATTACCCGAACCTTAATGGCACAAGATATTAAGGTGGTCATTGCTGAAGAAAACCGTGACATTGTAGAGAGTCTGCGTACAAAAGGCATTGCTGCGGTTTCTGGACATGCGAGAGAACCCAGTGTATTGATTCAAGCGCATATTCAACATGCTCGGTTACTGGTTTTATCACCAATGGATATTTTAGATATTCATAAAATTGTCGATATCGCCAAAACATTAAACCCTCAAATTCAGGTTTTAGTGTGTGCAGAAAGCAAAGAGGAAGCCGAAGTGATTCGTCGTGATGGGATTGGAGAGGTTTACTTTGCCAAAGAAGAAATGGCGAAAAATATGACCAATCATATTTTGAATCAAATTCAGATTGCCCATCATCAAGAGCCAACCCATTAAATTTTGACATCAAAAAACGCACTCATGAGTGCGTTTTTTATGCAGAATCAACTTAAGTATTGCGGTTGGTCATCGACAATTTCTGCCTGCCATTCATTGACTTGTTTTTCCATTAAAGCCAATAAAGCTGCCTGAACCATATGTTGTGCAATCACGGGCATCTGGTCACCCAAAAGTGACTTTACTTCATCATTAAAATGAATTTTCACCAAGGGCTCTTTTGTCGAACCTGCATTTCGCAATGCCAACTCACCACCTTCAAGTTGAACCAATTCTAAAATGGCTTCTTGATTCCCAAATAATTCTTTCAATTGTTCTATAGACATAGTTCCTCCATGTTCAACATGGTGGCAAAGGGCTCATCCACTTTGCATTGCGTAGACTATTTATATCGGGTCAATACTCAAAACTTCAAGAGCATCATAACGATTAAAACTCCACCATTTCATTGCGAAAACCATCTATTAACTGCGTTAAATCGCGGTGCCATTCACGTAAAATTTTGGTGTCCGGTAACCACGCTTGTGGAGTTTGCGTCACTTTGATGATTAAGTTAGATGAAGTTTCATTCTCAGGCTCAGGTGTACTCGGTTCAGGTGCATACTGACACATACGATAAGCACGTTTGAGCTCTGCAAGAAAACCCTGTTTTGCCAACTGTTGCATCACTGCGACTTCTGGCGAAACCTGGCCTTTGTCTGCCATATGTTCTTCAATAGACTTTAAAGTGGGCGCGAGGTCATTTAAGCGATAATAGCGTACGAGTTCTTGTAAAAACGCTAAAGCTGCACCATGCAAATGAAATACTGCCGCTTCACGATGTGCCTGAGCTTGTTGAATATGCTCGGTTTGCTCGGCTTGCTGACAGGAAAGACGGGCAAAATACAACTTTTGATTGGTACGATCAGCATGAAAGCGAGCAACACGGGACATAGCGATATTCCTAAATTTTAGCGTTTTTTACGACTTAAGATTAAACATTATTTTGATCATTTCACAATATAAATTCTACATGATCCATTTCAATTCAATAGATTTTGCGCTTCGCACTCGCTTCAACATGGTTTTTGATGGGGAGAATATTACTCAGCTGCCAAGCAAAATAACCTTTGGCACAATCACTTGCACATTCAGCTCCAACTTCATGAGGCTGCAAAATGTGAACTGAGTCGACATCAATCAAAGCCAACGCGCCCTCCTGTTCTTCAGCCTCAGGATGATTTAAAAAGTTTTTATTTTCGATAATCAATAAATCTTTTACAGGGAGTTGTTCAGGTTGCCATGAGCGAAGCTCTAAAGTTTTCATAGCCTCTGCAATACGCCTAGCATTCGGTGCCACAATGGAGGGTGCGGAAAACTTTCTTTTCATTGTCATTCAGCCATAAAAAAAGGAGCCTACGCTCCTCTTTATCATTATTTCACTTCAGGTTTAATTTCAGCTTTATCTTCTGGTTTGTTTTCCGCCTGCTTTACGCGAATACCATGTCCATGCAAACGCAAGGTGTTTAAGCCTTTAATCGCTTTTACTGCTTCACGGCCATGCGGCATTTCGACAAAAGCAAAACCTTTCGATTTCCCTGTTGCTGTATCCAGTACCAACTTACATGATGACACTGTGCCAAAATCTTGAAATAATTTCAATAATTCAGCTTCTGTTACTGTACGTTCTAAACTACGAACTAAAATTTTCATTTCACAACCTTTAAATAGGCAAAATCATCAAAAAGCACTCGCCTACTCGACTTTTTGAACTTCGCAACAAAAACAAAATAACGCAATTGTGATAGTTTAATCGAGATCAATGCCAAAATCTAAATTAATCGACTGTCGTTCAATTAAAGCACTTTTTACTGTTTGCTGACGTTGTTTATAATGCGTTTCCGTTATGCACAATTGACGAGTTAAATCATTTAAGAAATAGCTTTCAATTTTACGACCTTGAGCATCGACCTGATCGCGCGCCCATAAGTTTAAGTTTTGTTTGGTTAAAATCAATTCATTTTGAGCTCGTGTTAACGCAACATACAGCACACGGCGCTCTTCTTCGACATCATCAAAATCACCCTGTGCCCGTGCATGTGGATATTGCCCAGCAGAAACATTGGCCACATAACACACTTTTTGTTCCGTACCTTTGGCTGAATGAATGGTAATGAGTGTGACCACATCATCTTGCTGTTGACGTTCTATTTCACTGATTGAGACTGGATCGAGTACATATTCTTCTAAGAACTCACTGAGCTGAGTATGCTTAGATGCCAATTGCTGCACCAGTTCAAAATCTCCCACACGTTTTGACCAATCTTTTTTGGCATAATTTTCTTCAAGTTGCTGTTTTAATGCGTCGATCCCCAAAGATACGCAAGCCTGTACTTGATCTTTTAGCACCAGCATTTGCTTCATAATGAGCAAAGTCTGATCTGGAATACGACCAAATTTGTCTAATTTTTCAAAAATCTGATCAATCTCAGATGCAAGTAGTAGCTGTTGCGCCAATTTACTGGCACCAACATCACCCACACCATTCCATAAGGTCAAAAAGCGCATCCAAGCAATATCATCCAATGGATTGGCAATAACGCGCAGTAAACTAAGCAAATCTTTGACATGCGCAGTTTCAAGTAATTTCATGCCACCAATAAAGCGATATGGGACATTGGCTTGAATAAATGCGGCTTCAATATGGCGTGCGGCAAAACTTGAACGTACCAACACCATGTGCTCATACCATGACGAACCTTGTAGTAAATGCCGCTCTTTTATATCGATAGCAATCCACTTGGCTTCATCAAATTCGTTTGGAAAAATATGCATGCGAGGTTTAACACCTTCCCCACGATACGCCTCTAAATGTTTATCATATTGAATCGCACTTTGATCAAGCAACCAGTTGGAAAGATCTAAAATTTCTTGAGTAGAACGGTAGTTTTTTTCCAGTTTAAAAATCTGTGCATCGGGCACACGTTGTTTAAAATGATGAATATTTTCAAAGTCTGCACCGCGAAAACCATAAATCGACTGTGCATCATCTCCCACACAAAATAGACTGGTTTTATCTTTTAACGGTTCAAGCAGTGCCCATTGCAAAGGATTGGTATCTTGCATCTCATCGACCAACATATGCTGACAGATAGAAGATACATAGTCGACCAAGCCTTCAGATTGTGCCAATGCTGAAGCAACCACTGCCAAAATATCATCATAATCAAGAAAGCTACGCGCCTGTTTGCGTGCTTCATATTCCTTCATGATGGCTGCAATTTGATCTTTATATTCTAAAAATTCTGGAATTTGTTTTTCTAAAGCCAAACTGAGTTTTTGTCGTGTATTGCGGGCAAATGAATAGACATCACACAGTTCTTTAGGCTTAGGCAGTGCATTGGGGTGGTTTTTATCATCCTTACCACGGATCAGACGGAACATCATCAACTGATCATCACGATCGATAATTGAGAATTGCTCTAAACCAAAAGCTTTGGGAATACGGCGTAAAAGATACATACAAAAGGTATGAAAAGTCGATGCGCGTAGGCCCTTGGCCTGTTCACCCAGTGCTAACTCTACTCGCGCCACAATTTCACTGGCTGAACGTCGGGTAAAAGTTAAAATTTGAATTTGATTGGCAGGAACGCCCTGATCAATCAGATAGGCTGCACGTGCCACAATGGTTTTAGTTTTACCACAACCTGCACCTGCAAGGACCAAACTATGTTTTGTTTCAGTTGTGGCAGCTTGCTTTTGTTGAGGGTTTAATTCATCAATCAGGGTGGCTAAACTCATGGTGTCTCATCGTACTCAGTCAGTGGATAGTCTAACAGAGCTACTCACAGAAAACTTCATCCGCATAAATGACCATATATTTTTACACCTTACAGCAGTGATTATTTAAAGCGCTTACTCCTCTAAACTCATGCTTAAGATGGCATAATTATCGTCTGTTAGATCGAGGAGATAAGGAATAAGCTTCAATTCAACAATCAATATTCTCCTGACTCAACTATGCTTTTCATCCTTCCTGAAAGCCCCAATTTGTCTGGGTAATTTATACCTTCGAAATCAGGTTTTGAAGATCAGCCATCCTCTGTAGATTTTTTAAATTTATTGCTTCATTCGAACTACACTAAATATTCATCCTCATTTCGCAAAATATTACTGAGGGTTTCCACGACTGCTTCTTCCAAATGCTTTGCCGCATTTTGCAACGCATTCACCAAAGTACAGTCTGGCGGATTAATACCTATAATCTGTGTAAACCCCACATCATAAAGTTCATCAATCCCGTCCCCGACTATGCCTGCAAAAACAATCACAGGTTTATTGAGTTGCTTGGCAACTTGTGCCACACCAAATGGCGTCTTTCCATATTGGGTTTGATGATCAATTTTGCCTTCACCCGTCAAAACATAATCTGCTTGTGCTATTTTTTCAGCCAATTTGGTCTGCTCAATCACCAGTTCTATGCCTGAACGAATGTGTGCGCCAGCAAAAACCATTAAGCCAAAGCCCAGTCCACCTGCTGCCCCAGCACCGGCAACATCTTTTAAATTTTTATTCATTTGAGTCGACACTAAATCAGCAAAATAACCAAGATTATCATCAAGCTGCTGCACCATTTCAGCGGTTGCACCTTTTTGCGGACCAAAGATAAAGGACGCACCATTTTCACCACAGAGTGGATTACTGACGTCACTGGCAATGATTATTTTAGTCTGTTGTAAACGTAGATCTAAACTTGATAAATCAATGCTTTTTATTTGCTTTAGATATGCAGCCCCCAGAGCAACCTGTTGATAATGGACATCTAAAAATCTCGCACCTAAAGCCTGTGCCATTCCTGCACCTGCATCATTGGTCACACTTCCACCCAAGCCTACAATAATTTTAGTCACACCGCAATCTAGTGCAGCTTTGATCATTTCGCCTGTACCGAAAGTGCTGGTGAACAAAGGATTACGCTGAGCCACATCAAGTAAATGAATACCATTGGCTTGTGCCATTTCAATTACGGCAGTTTTACCTTGATCAATTAAAGCAAAATAAGCTCGAATATGCTGCGAAGCTAAAGGCCCTGTCACCTTACATTGAACGGCTTGACCATTTGAAGCAGCAATAAAAGTATCCACAGTACCTTCACCCCCATCTGCCATGGGAACATGAATACAATGTGCATCAGGGAAAATTCTTGTGATTCCACGTTGCATAGCACTACAAGCTTGTTCAGCCGTCATACTTTCTTTAAAAGAGTCTGGTGCAAGAATAAAACGGAGCGGCATTAAAATATCTTTTATCCACAAATGAGGTTTAAATTGTGGATAAAATACACATTATCCACAAGCATTTATTTCCAACCTAGCTCAATGGCTGTCCTTTCATTAATTAAAGTTTGTGCTAAAGACTCTGGCATTTTACTTTTATCATTTGTCACAGGAATATGTCCTGCCATCAATTCAGCCTTGGCCTGAGGAAATAAAGGTTGCTGATTGGGATAGGCATAACCCACAGGATAAATAGGCTGACCTGTGCTGAGATTATATTTATCACTCGCGCCAAAAGCATGGAGTAACTCATGTACCACTACAATTTTATTCTGATCAGACTGTTTTTTCGATGCAAATAAATTCACTGAGCCAATTCGCCCCTTTTGTAAGGCAGTAGAATGCTTCAGTTGTTTATTCAATGCAGGATCATAGTAATTGAGAAACAAGGTTACACTGGGCGATCCATCTGCACGTTTATGCTGTTTCCATGCATAAAAACGGAATTTCAAACTCCATAAAATAGTATCAAGCAAATTTGCATTTTCAGGAACTTTTGGAGGAATTTGTTTCAGTTCACGCCCCATTTGAAAATAAAAAGAGATGGGTTGGCTGCGATATTGAGTCGACATTTGTTTCAAATACGCTTGCGCATCGGTCAACTCATGTTCTGATAATTGTTGAATATAATTTTGAGTCAGCGCTTGTCCATCCGCATTAATAGGATGTAACAGTACAAAAATAGGTTGGTTCCAATCTTGATTCTGGTCGCGCCACGTATTGACCGCAACAATCAATAAGATCATGAGTAAGCACAGTATTCGAATTTTTTTCCACATTTGAGTTTAACTCTGTTTTTTCATTTTTTTTAAATACATCTGGCTCATCTCAACTTTTGTTTCAAAGAGATTAAGCGTTTTTATTAAACCTGATAATTTTGCCCTTCCATAATTTCGTGAATCAAAATCTGGTTTTACAGCACTAATATACTTACCTACCATACTAAGATTAGCCCACCCACTATCATCCGCATTATCTTTTACAGCTTTATAAATTAAGTTTAATGTCGCCCGATCAATTGATTCACTAATATCAGTATTCTCCTTTAAATTAAGATTTTTTTTATTTTCCAAAATCTTATCTGAAATTAATATTTTTTTTGGAGGATTATTTGTTAATTCCTCATCTTCTTGTTTAAGATCCATCTCTGTAATTAAATTTTCGATTGAAATGAATTTATCACAAGCTTTTTTAAATGGTTCTGGCGTTGTTTTTCGGCCAAAACCATACACGATTAAACCATTTTCACGAACTCGAGATGCCAAAGGTGTAAAATCACTATCGCTTGATACAATACAAAAACCATCTAAAGCACCAGCATATAATAGATCCATCGCATCAATGATTAAGATCATATCGGTAGCATCTTTACCTTTGGTATAAGCAAATTGCTGCACTGGCGTGATTGCATGCGGTAGCAAGACATCTCTCCAGCTTTTTAGGGTTTCACTACTCCAATCACCATAAACACGTTTAACACTGGCAATGCCATATTTGGCCACTTCTTCAAGTATAGAAGAAATGGCATGAATAGAAGAATTATCCGCATCAATTAAGACAGCAAATTTTTTGGTTTGAATATCCATTTACTTACCCGAATCATTATTTTTATCATGATCAAAAATGATTGTGACATAAAAAATGCCGACTTTCGTCAGCATTTTTCAAAGTTTTAAAGCTTAAGCTTCAACCCATTTTCCATCTTGGTACACCAGTGACCATTTGGTTTGTTTACCTTCAGCATTTTCAGACCCAATATATTGCACTTGGTTTTTACGGCTAAATTTTACCAAGGTTGGATTACCTTCCGGATCTACATCAGGTGCTTTTAAAATAAATTGATATTTTGGATCAAGCTGCTCGGCTACAGTACGCAGTTCAGCAACTTTAGGCGCGCGAGTTTCACGGACTTTCGGGAATTTACTCGCTGCCAAGAATAAGCCAGCGGCTCCATCACGGAGTACAAAAAAATCATCATGCTTGGTTGAACGCAAATGTTCCATTTTAATCGGATCGACCCGTGGTGGCGCAGGTTGACCACTTTTCAGGACTTTACGTGTGTTATCACAGCTTGTGCAGGCAAAATAAGGACCAAAACGACCGGTTTTTAACTGCATTTCACCGTCACATTTGTCACATGGAATGCTTGGGCCATCATAGCCTTTAATTTTGAACTCGCCTTCTTCAAGCTCAAAACCTGAACAATCTGGATTATTGCCACAGACATGTAATTTTCGACCACCATCAATCACATAACTGTCCATTGCCGTTTCACAAATTGGACAACGTTTTTTCGACATCAAATCTGCGGTTTCAGCAGCATCATCATCAGACAGAGCAGCAAGCGATTCGACTGGCGTCAGATTTAAAGTTCCTTTACAGCGTTCTTTGGGTGGTAAGTTGTAACCAGAACATCCCAAGAACACCCCAGTTGTACCTGTACGAATTTGCATCGCACGTTCACATTCTGGACAATGTACTGTTTCCACTTCTATAGGCAAATTACGGCGCATACCGTTTTCACCCTGTGCGGTGGTCAAGCGTTTTTTAAAATCACCGTAGAAATTATCGAGCAATTCTTTCCAGTTACGATCACCCATCGCCACTTTATCGAGCTGACCTTCAAGATCGGCTGTAAAAGCATAATTCATTAAATTGTTAAAATTTTCATCGAGGCGATCTGTTACGATTTCACCCATCTTCTCTGCAAAGAGACGACGGTTATCTAGCTTCACATAACCGCGATCTTGAATGGTAGAGATAATTGCAGCATACGTCGAAGGACGGCCAATGCCTTTTTTCTCTAATTCTTTCACCAAAGATGCTTCGGTAAAACGAGCAGGCGGTTTAGTGAAGTGTTGAGAAGGATCAATTTTTTCAAGTTTAAGTATTTCACCGACTTTGACCGCAGGAAGTAAAATATCATCATCTGCTTTGTTGGCAGCACGTACACGAGTAAAGCCATCAAACACCAAGGTACGACCTTTGGCCTTAAGTTCTACCCCATTGGCATCGACCAAAATCGTCGAAGATAAATATTCTGCTGATGTCATTTGACATGCAACAAACTGACGCCAAATCAAATCATACAAACGCTGAGCATCACGATCCACACCTACTAATTGATCACCTTTTAGCGCGACATTAGAGGGACGAATCGCTTCATGAGCTTCTTGTGCACCAGCTTTGTTGCCATAACGAGTAGGTTTGGCAGGTAAATATTTTTTCCCGAACTCAGATTCAATATGATCACGTACCATGCTGACCGCATCATCACTTAAAAAGGTCGAGTCAGTACGCATATAAGTAATAAAACCTGCTTCATACAACCGTTGTGCCATCGTCATGGTTTTCTTTACAGAAAAACCTAAACGCGTGCTGGCTGCTTGTTGCAAAGTCGAGGTGATATAAGGCGCACTTGGGTTGACCTTGGTCGGTTTATCTTCACGCGCGGATACTTTATATTCAGCATCCTTTAAAATGTCTAACAAAGCATCCGTTTGTGCTTTATTTTGTAACTTTAAGGTTTTACCACCTTGTTTAACGGCTTCTAGCCGAATGTCATACTTTGCTGATTTGGTATCTGCAAAAACTTGCCAATATTCTTCTGGAATAAACGCACGAATTTCACGCTCACGCTCTACCACCAATTTCACGGCAACCGACTGAACACGCCCTGCAGATAAACCACGGGCAATTTTTTCCCACAGCAAAGGTGAAATCATAAAACCGACAATACGATCTAAGAAGCGACGTGCTTGTTGGGCATTGACCTTATCGATATCTAAGCGTGAAGGTTGTTTAAAGGCTTCTTGAATCGCATTTTTAGTAATTTCGTTAAAGACCACACGCTGATAACGTGAATCATCACCGCCGATCACTTCTTTTAAATGCCAAGCAATGGCTTCCCCTTCACGGTCCATATCCGTTGCGAGGTAGACTTCATCGACTTGCGATGCCAGTTTTTTCAGTTCAGCAACCACATGCTCCTTACCTGGAAGCACTTCATAATGCGCTTTCCAATCGTGTTCAGGGTCGACGCCCATTCGATTGACTAAAGCCATTTGTGATTTTTCAGCTTTCTGCGCCTCAGTTAATTTGGCACGAGAGACTGGTTTTTTTTCTGTACTTCTCGAAGCACCTGTAGGCAAATCACGAACATGACCCACTGATGATTTTACAATGTAATCTGGGCCCAAATATTTATTGATTGTTTTCGCTTTTGCAGGCGACTCCACAATCACTAAGGCACGCTTTTTTGCAGCACTTGAGGATTTGGCTGTGGTGCTTTTAGATGTGGACTGAGGAGCATTCGCCATAGTTAACCATTATTCCTGTGTACTAAATATGTATATAAATTAAAGTTCAGCCAAAGACTGCAAATAGGTTTTAATCTCATCCAACTGTGTCGCTCGAAGGTCAGATTCTTCATCCCAATAGAGTCCTACACAGTTTGCCTGCATATCAATAGCATAAATGCCCTTTAAAGTAATCGGCAAATTGTTAAATTTATCATCGCCCTGCACTAGCTTTAGCTGCTGATTTTCAACACGTGCACGCATTAAGGCAAGCCGTCCCTCAGGAATGATCACACTATAATAGGCCACCATACTGGCACGACTTTCAGTTGCCATTGGAATTTTGGTCCAATCAGGTGCTGCAACTAAACGGGGATGCAACCCAATCTTACGTGCTTTCTCTCGCATCAGTCCCAAGGCTTTTTCTCGCGGACTCACGCGTAGGCCAAAAATTGAACCCAAGACAAAGATCACGATCAGAACAGTAACCCAAATTCCAGTATTTTCCATAGTACAACCTTTTTATGCCTTTATTAGAGTTGCATAAGCTGAATATAAAACGCAAGTTAACACGATCAAATTAATTTAAGAACATTTCATGGCTATACGAGATTTCACTACCATTCCAATAAATATAACCTTTTTCAATCAACTCTTTAAGTAACAATCGAACATCGGATTTTGGAAACATTTGTTCCAATAAATCCCGTAAAGCATAAATATCAGTCGGTTTATTTGATTTTAATTCACGCAGTTTACGTGCGACCACCACTTGAACAGGATCAATTTTAGAAAAATTTTTATATAAATCCTGTTGTACGTCCTGTAGATGGGTGGACGACTCTCCCTCTGCATGAAGCGACAGTTTTTTTGCAATTGAAGCATCTTTAGATTGGTTATTTTGGCTGACTATATTCTGCTGATTTTGACTTAAATGGAGTTCTATCCACTGTTTTAAGACTTTTTTACGAAAGTGAATCTGCTCACCGTCATGTTTCACAATTTTGAGATTGGTTAATAAGCCAACCAAATTTTGAGCATGCTCATTGTCTATCTGCAACGTATTCATAAGCGAATTTTTAAGCTGATGAAGAGCATTCGGTTTGCCTTTCATTTTATGCAAAGCATCACAATATTTTTTAACCAAGCATAAATCGGGTTTTTGTTGAATGCTGGCAATACTTGGCATTTTATTTTTTTGCTTTACAAGGGTTTCAGCTTGAACCTGTATGAGCTGACAATCAATCTGCGATGATTGCATCATTTCAACTAAAATTTCACTACTCGGCATCGCAGAAATCACTTCGACCATTGATTCTGGTTCTAACAAGGCAATAAGCTGACCAACCACAACGGCATATTCGAATTCTTTATGTTCAACTTCAGCCGTTTCCAAAATCACCACTTGTCCACTTGTGACCCAACTTGCAAACTCAGTCATTTCTTCAAGTGCGTACTCAAACTTTCCTGCACAATTAAATAAATAGATCACAGCATAGTGTTGAATAATGTCTCGCAGCAGTTGTGCATTTGCCATATTCTTTTCAAGATCAAGCAGAACGACTTTGTTGGTCATAATTTCACTAGCAATAAATAAAGGAAACTTTCAGCGCGCATTAGAACGAGCTTGACCGAAAAGGTCAAATCAATTCAACCAATGAATGCTAAAATTTACTTAATAATGAGGGGGACGATCCGCCAAAGGGTCAAAAGTCGCAATTCCATCAGATAAATCTGCAGATTCGATTCGCTGATACAAAAACTGCATTTGTTTTTTTAAATCAGCAATTTCCACACTTTGACGACTGACTTGTTCATTCAGTTGTTCAACTAAATCATCTAAAAATGTAATTCGGACTTGCAAATCTTCTATGGGTGCGGAAAATGACGCCTGTTCATTAAGATTTTTTTGTTTAGTCATTTTAAGTCCTCATTTGGGATTTCAGGAAACAGTATGGCCTATATTACGTTAAGGGATGTCCAACTCGCATTTGGCGGACCGTCCCTGCTCGACGGCGCGACCTTTAATTTGGAACGCGGTGAACGAGTGTGTTTGATTGGCCGTAACGGTGAAGGTAAGTCTACTTTACTTAAACTCATTGAGGGAAGTTTACTGCCAGATCGTGGTGAAGTTTCTATTCAAAATGGCATCACCATTTCCATGCTGGCGCAAGATGTACCGATGGATTCGGGTAAAGTGGCCGATATTGTGGCCGATGGTGCGGGTGAAGCAGCGACTGTGCTTAAAGCCTATCATGAAGCCAGTGATGCCTGCGTGCTCGGTGATATGGAAGCCTGTGACCGCATGGGCAACCTGCAACACAAGCTCGATCAAGTCGATGGCTGGGCTTTAGAAAATAAGGTTAACTCTATTTTAAGCAAAATGGGGCTTGATCCAGATGCTGATTTAGCCGATTTATCAGGTGGTCGTAAGCGTCGTGTATTGCTTGCACGTGCTTTACTGACTCAACCCGATGTTTTGTTACTCGACGAGCCCACCAATCATTTGGACGTAGAAAGTATCGAATGGTTGGAAAAATTTCTGCTTGATCAGAATAATCTGACACTTTTATTTATCTCGCATGACCGTTCATTTGTTGACAGCATTGCCACACGTATTGTTGAACTTGATCGTGGTACTTTACGCAGCTATGAAGGTAACTATTCACGCTATCTGGAATTAAAAGCGCAGCAAATGGAAGCCGAAGAAAAGCAAAATGCTTTATTTGATAAACGTTTAGCTGAAGAAGAGGTCTGGATTCGTCAAGGCATTAAAGCACGTCGTACTCGTAATGAAGGGCGTGTACGTGCATTAAAAGATTTACGTGAAGAGTCAAGAGCGCGTCGTTCACAGCAAGGCAAAGTGAGCATGGCGACTCAAGATGCCAATCGTTCAGGTAAATTGGTCTTTGATATTGAAAATCTGAGTGTTGCTTTTGGCGACCAAGAGCCGATTATCAAAGATTTTTCTGCATTGGTACTTCGTGGCGACCGTATTGGTTTAGTCGGTGACAATGGCGTGGGTAAAACCACATTAATTAAAGCCATTTTGGGTGAACTTGAACATGGCGGTACTGTGAAAACAGGTACGCAGCTTGAAGTCGCTTATTTTGACCAATTGCGTAATGCACTGGATCTGGAAAAATCGGTTAAAGACAACATTTCTGAAGGTTCAGACTTTGTTGATGTCAACGGTGGTCGCCGTCATATTTACAGCTATCTTCAAGACTTCTTATTCTCCCCTGAACGTGCACGCACACCGGTCAAAGCTTTATCGGGTGGTGAACGCAATCGTATTCTTCTTGCAAAATTATTGCTTAAACCATCGAATTTAATTGTCATGGATGAGCCAACCAATGACTTGGATATGGTGACTTTAGAGCTATTAGAAGAAATGCTCGGTGGTTACAAAGGTACTTTACTTTTAATCTCACATGACCGTGCGTTTATGGACAATGTGGTGACCTCAACTTGGGTTTTTGATGGTAAAGGCCATATCGATGAATATATTGGGGGTTATCAGGATTATTTAGAACAACGTCCTGATCAAACTGCGGTTGATCAAAAGAGTGATGTAAAAAAAGCCTTGGCCAAAGCTGAAGCAGCCGCTGCCGCAGCGGCACCGAAAAAAGTCAAACTCAGCTATAAAGATCAGCGTGCTTTAGAGCAATTACCTGCTGAAATGGAAGCTTTAGAGAAAGAACAAGTAGATATCAATGCAAAACTTGCTGATGGTACTTTATTTGTTTCAGACAATGCTCAAGCCATGCAACTTTCCGCACGTTTGAGCGCAATCGATGAGGCGCTTTTAGAAAAACTTGAGCGCTGGGATGAATTAGAAAAGTTAACGCAAGGTCATTAATTGATCTCTTTAAACTGGGCATCTGTAGAAATATCTACAGATGCCTTTTTATTTTGAAAATAGGTTCATGTACACTGCATGAATGTCTGCCTAAGGTCACAGCATTTTAAAATGAGTAAAACGCCCAAATATCAGCCTGGTGAATTTCAATGGTCTTTTTTGTTGCCACAATATTGGGGCATCTGGATTGGGATTGTCTTTTTGATGATATTGGCCATTTTACCTTGGGCACTGCAACATCGTCTGGCTTCGGCATTAGGTAATATTGCATTTAAATATTTCAAATCACGTCGCAAAACGGCTATTCGGAATCTAGAGTTGTGCTTTCCAGAATGGACAAATGAGCAAGTTCAGGCAAACACCCGACAGGTTTTCATCGATCAAATGATCGGCATTTTTGAAACTTTAAATGCGTGGTACTCTCCAGAATGGTTTAAGAGTCGTGTCAGTATTCAAGGATTGGAACATTTACAAAATGCGCAAGCAGGAGGCCAAGGCGTTTTACTGATCGGACTTCATTCGACCTTACTTGATGCAGGTGGCTACTTATGTGCACAGTATTTTGATCCTGATATTGTCTATCGTCCACAAAACAATCCATTATTAGACATGCTGATTTATCGTTGTCGCGCCAGCATTTATGCCCATCAAATTGACCATGATGATATGCGTGGTTTGGTACGACATTTAAAAAATGGACGCGCGATTTGGTATAGTCCAGACCAGGATTTCGGTTTAAAACAAGGAGTCATGGCACCATTTTTTGGTGTTCCTGCCGCGACCGTAACGGCACATCGGCGTTTACTCAAAATGTCTAAAGCAGTCGCCATTCCTTTGTATTTTTATCGTCATGGAGATATCAGAAATCCGCAATATTCAGTGTTGCTTCAACCTGCGTTAGACAATATGCCCAGCGATAATGAATTACAGGATGCGATAAGAACCAATCAGTTTTTTGAACAACATTTGAGAATTGCCCCAACACAATATATGTGGTTTCACCGTCGCTTTAAAACCCGTCCTGAAGGCTACGACAAGATTTATAAATAGATTACTTCCCCACCCAGCTTGAAGAGAACTTTTCATGAAAATTATGCAACTTCTTCCTGAATTAAACAGTGGCGGCGTTGAACGTGGCACACTCGAAATTGCACGCGCATTGGTGGATGCAGGACATGAGTCGTTGGTGGTTTCAAATGGAGGACGGATGGTATCTCAACTTGAAGCTGAGGGTTCACAACACTTCACTTTGGCCATTCATAAAAAATCTATAACGAGTCTTTGGCAAATTCGCCCCTTACGCAGACTCATTGAACAGCATCAACCCGATATTGTGCATGTTCGTTCACGCGTACCGGCTTGGTTGACCCATTTTGCGCTCAAAGGAATACCTTCAGCTCAACGTCCACATTTGGTCTCTACGGTTCATGGTTTTTATTCGATTAATCGTTATAGCGCCATCATGACGCAAGCTGAAAAAGTCATCGCAGTCTCGGACAGTGTAGTGAAATATATCACTGATCATTACAAAAACTGCCCACCTGAAGATATCGTGCGAATTTATCGGGGTATTTCACCTCAGGAGTTTCCGCATGGCTATCAACCTTCTGCGCAGTGGCTTGGACAAACCTTTCAATCCTTTCCTGAACTGGAAAATAAGTTTTTAGTCTGTCTCCCTGGGCGGATTACGCGCTTAAAAGGACATGAAACACTGATTGAACTGATGCAGCAACTCCACACGCAATATCCGAACGTACATGCGGTGGTGGTCGGCGGTGCAGATGCAAAAAAACAGACATATTTAGATGAACTAGAAAATACTATTCAAGCGACAGGCCTAAGAGAAAACATAACCTTTGTGGGACATCGTTCAGATATTCGAGAATGGTTGTCTTTGAGTGATGTAGTACTTTCTCTTTCGAATCAGGCAGAAACTTTTGGTCGAACGGCGTTAGAAGCACTCTCGGTAGGAACCCCAGTGATAGGTTGGAACCGTGGGGGTGTAGCTGAAATTTTATCACAGCTCTATCCACAAGGCTTGATTACCATCAATGACCAAGTTTCACTTTTAAATACGTTGCAACAGCATATTGAGCAGCCCCAAAAAGTGCAGCCTGTTAGCATTTTCAGTTTAAAAGCAATGTGTAACCAAACCTTAGAGCTCTATCAATCTTTATTAAACAAAAAATAAATTCAATATGTTGTCGTATTTTTTCGAATAATCATTGATGGAAAAGATTGATTAAAACAGTGCCAATAAATCGTCTTTATCTTACCTGTATGTCTTATGGCTATACATTCACAAGCACGAAACCAGCTATTTAAAACTCAAAAGTACGACACTTAAGAATCAAAGTTTTTGTTTAAGTTGTTTTAGTCTCATTATTTTTAGGAAATTCTAAAAAATTAAAACCCGAGTTCTGCTTCCTGCAAAACTCGGGTTAATAAGGTTGTGCTTTCAAATCTTATATTTATTGTGCAATTTGCTATCCATCGCTGCATCATATCCATGATGACTATCCACTTTCAGCATCGTCTTCCTTAAGGGGATTTTCCGTTCCCAACTCCTTGGCTGATGAGTTTAGATTAAATGAATGAGCTCAAAATCACTATTCGCAAACGGCCTAAATCACTGTAAGCCATTTCGTACATTAATCCAGCGAAGCCTAAGAAATTTTTGTAGCTCCTTGATAATCTTGAATGATTGGGTCAGTTAATCTTTTTTCTTCTCTTTCTGCTTTTTCAATCCCTTCCTGAATGGCCTCTTGTGCTTCTTGTTCATCTGCATCCGTTTGTTCTAGAGGTTGTTGCACCTGTTCAAAAACACGTCCAGTTTGTAACACAACGTGCACTGGAAAATGATCGGATCCCATATGGGGTAACCGCTCCATCTTCACCAAAGCAAAATCTGTACTGTGAAAAACATGATCTAAAGACCAACGTAATAGCGGATAATCGGCATGGAACGTATTGACATAACGTCGTCCTACACGCGGATCTAACAGACCGCTAATGCGTTGAAAAAGACGCGTGGTTCGTGACCACGCCACATCATTTAAATCACCCATCACAATACAGCTTTCATCTAAATCTTTAATCTGATCACCGACAATCAGTAGTTCAGCATCACGCAAGGTCGAATCTTTGGCTTCTGTTGGACTAGGAGGTTTTGGATGCAAGCAATACAACTGTACAGGTTGTCCTGATCGTAAGATCACCGTAGTATGAATTGAGGGAATTTCATCACTTAAAATAAATTTCACTTCAGTATCTTTGAGCTCTAAACGACTATATAAATGCATACCGTATAGGTTATCTAGTGGTACAGGCACACGATAGGGATAATCCTGCTCAATCACAGACAATTCATTCTGCCAACGCTGATCTGTTTCCAAGGTAAGAACCAAATCTGGCTGATATTTTTGAATTTCCTGAATTAATAGATGATATTTTTGATTAGGGGTCAGTACATTTGAAACCATTAATGAGATTTGCTGATCTGGATTAAACTGACTTTTACGTACATGTTTTACCTGCTTTTTCCAAATAAACGTATAAGGCAAAACCATTTTGAGTTGATACGCAAGCGCAGCAATCAAGCCAATCAAAGTAAGTTCACGCCAAAGATCCCACGGCTGATCCCAGACCAGTAATAAAACGAAAGCAACAATACCCAAAACCAAAATTTGTAAGCGTGGAAAGTCAGCACCGCGAAACCACCATTCATCACGTGGAATGAGAGACCAAAAAGTCAACCAAATGACAATAACTGCAATTATTTCCACCCAGACCATAAAGCCCTACTCTCTTGTATCTTCTATTTTTTGTATTATGTAACAACATTATCAATTTTGTATGTAACATAAACAAGATATTCCGCTCAAGAATATTGATGTTTTCGTTGTGTAGGTCTTGCAGTTGTGGTCGCTTTTGATACACTCAAGCCCCCTTTTATTTTTTACGTACCGAGGCATAGTGGCATGAAAGTAGGTCTGGTCGGTTGGCGCGGGATGGTTGGTTCTGTCCTCATGCAACGTATGGTTGAAGAGAATGATTTTGCTCATTTTGAGCCATTCTATTTTTCTACCAGTAATGCTGGTGGTCAATCCCCTGCATTTGGTGGTAAGACTGCACCAGCACTTATGGATGCATCAGACATTAATAGTCTGAAGCAAATGGATGTCATTATTACCTGTCAAGGTGGTGACTACACTTCTGAAGTTTTTCCAAAACTTAAAGCGGAAAACTGGAAAGGTTACTGGATTGATGCGGCATCGACCTTACGTATGGATGATGAAGCGATCATCGTACTTGATCCAGTCAACATGCATGTCATTAAAGATGGTTTAGTCAATGGAACTAAAACATTTGTCGGTGGCAACTGTACTGTTTCATTGATGTTGATGAGCATGGGTGCACTTTACCAAAACAACTTGGTTGAGTGGATGACTGCTATGACCTATCAAGCTGCATCAGGTGCAGGTGCGCAAAACATGCGCGAGCTGATCACAGGAATGGGTTATTTATATAATAATACCAAAGATTTGCTAGACGATCCGCGCTCTCCAATTTTAGACATTGACTCTAAAATTGCTGACTTGCAACGTGGAGAAGGTTTCCCTGCTGCCAACTTTGGGGTTCCTTTGGCGGGTTCACTGATTCCATACATCGACAAACAACTTGATAATGGTCAATCAAAAGAAGAATGGAAAGCGCAAGTTGAAACCAACAAAATTTTAGGTAATCAACAAATTGTCCCTATTGATGGTCACTGTGTTCGCATTGGTGCAATGCGTTGTCATTCTCAAGCATTAACGTTGAAACTGAAAAAAGATGTGCCACTAGATGAAATTGAAGATATGATTCGTCAATCCAATCCATGGGCTAAAGTCGTACCAAATACGCGTGAAGCATCAATGACTGATCTTACGCCTGTTGCAGTCACAGGGACTTTAACTGTTCCAGTGGGTCGTTTGCGTAAACTCAATATGGGTAAAGAATACCTAGGCGCATTCACAGTGGGCGATCAATTACTTTGGGGTGCAGCAGAGCCATTACGCCGTATGCTTCGCATTTTAATTGAGTATCAAAATTCTTAATTTTTGAATTTAAGAAAATGAAAAGCCGGTCAAAATTGATCGGCTTTTTTGTGTATTCTTTATGTTAATATTTTACAATACCTGTATATCTCGCTAATCTACAACTTTCGCTATGCGATAAAAAACCGAGCTAAAGATTAAAATGACCGCATATAACAAATTAAAGATCGCCATTTTAGCCATTATTGCTTCGCAGAATATTTATGCGATTACTATTGATCCGATTCAAATCCAGTCTGCACCAGGCGAATTACTGTATGCCGAAATGAATTTTCGCCAAGCTGATCCGACTGCACAAATTCAAGCCAGTTTAGCCACGCTCGAGGATATTACAACCTTAGGCGTAGTCCATCAGCCGCCTGGACATCTTAATTTTTTTACCCGTCGAGATGGTGCAGGTAATGGTGTGATTACCATCACTTCTTCCCGTCCACTGACCGATGCCGAATTGAATATCATCATTAAGATTCAAGAAGGCAAGGCTACGCGCTTACAACATATCAAAACGCCTTTAACACGCATTACGGCATCCAACAAGACACGCTCTTCAACCAATGAAAAAGCCTTAAACCCAATTAGCATTGTCAGTGAAAAAGAGATTGCGTTGCAATTACCTGAAAGTACGCAATATCAGATAGAAAAACAAAAAATAGTATCCTCTCAACCATTTGAAGCACCATTAACGCTACAACAAGCAGCGCCACCGCGTTTAAATACCACGGTTTCAGCACAGGCCAATGTGCCTCAGCCCCAAGCCCTTTCTACCAATCAAGTCATCGCAAATAAAGCAGCAACAGACAAAACAACAGCAGATAAAATCACAACAGATAAAAACGACACACTGACAACGCAGAAGAATACGGTCAGTGCTTCAGTGAAATCACCTCAACCGCACACCTCGGCAGATCCCTTAGTGAGGAAATATGCGGAAACTTCAGCACAAGATGTTGCAGTTAAGCGTGTAATACCCTCCAAACAGAGTGCGAATAAAGCTTCAGAGCAAAGCACCGTCAAACCCAAAATACAAGCGTCAAAACCTACAGGTCAACCTGCTCATGCACCTCAAAACAGTCAACATGTAGTACGATCAAATGAGTCTCTTTGGGCAATCGCATCACGCGTAGCCACTGCGCAAAACCGTCCAATTAATGAAGTAATGAAACAAATTCAGGCCAATAATCAGCATGCCTTCATTCAAGGTGATATCAATCGCTTACGTCGTGGCGCTGCTTTAAATCTGAATAGCAATCTTGATGCAAAAGAAAAGTTCAAAGTCAGCACCAAAACTCAAGCGAAAATCCCCCAACATCAATCAGGCAAAGCCAAATATCGTTTAAATCAGGCCGAAATGAGCTTGGTGGCAGAGAAAGAACAAGACTCTGCGAGTGGTTCTGCTAAAAAGAACACAGAAATGAAGCAAACTTCGAATGAATTATCATTAAAAGTTATGACATCACGGGAAAAAACCGTTAAATTACAGAGCGACGTAACTCAACTAGAAATGGGTTTACGTCATAAGGATCACAGAATTCAATTATTAAATGCTCGTCTTGCCCAATTACAACAACAGTTGAAAACACAGCAAGTCGAAAAAAAGCCAACACATTAACGTGTTATACAATATGATTTTTGGATGGGTTTTATTGATAAAACTCAATCTTGCAAGGGGTAAAACATGCTGATTTATGTGATTCCGTTTATCTTGTTATTAGTGATCGCAATTGTCTTAAAAAAGCGTGAAGCAAGTAAACAAGCAGAACAAATGTCTACAGCAAAAGCCAAGACGAAAGGAAAAAAAGTTAGTTCCACTAAAAAAACACCACAAAAAACTCAAATTGTGGCCGATCCGATTATTGAAAAGAAAAAAACCACACCACTCTCTCAAGATCAGCGAAATAAAATTGAAAGTCTCATCGCTGAACGTAACTTTTTTTCTGCAGAAGCGCAAATTAATCAGGCATTAAATAAAGACAACTCACAGCATGAACTCTATTTATTGTTACTCGATCTTCACATTTCACAAAAAGATGAGTTTGCGATTAACCAACTGATTAATCATTTACGTTCATTGGAACTGGATGATTTTTTTACACAAGCGCAAGCAAAAAGAACAGCATATGATCAAGAAACAAAGGGTTCTATAGATAGTACTGGCTTCCAGCCACAGTTCAGAGCAGCAACTTCTGCTGAACCAAAGCGTACTGATGATTTTGATGCACTGATGAGTTCATCTACATCCTCTGTAGCAAAAAATACCCCTTCTTTTGAGCAATTGCAGCAAGATGTACAGTCAACACAGACCGAATCTGTCAAAAACATCGAGCCTCTCGATTTTAATGATTTTTCGTTCACTCCAACTTTTGATTCTGTAAAAGCTAAAATGCCAGAAACGGTTGAAGAGATTAAGCCTGTAGACTTTAGCAACCTTTCTTTAGAACCCCAACCTGCTTCACCTCCACAACCAGAACTCGCTCCAGTAGAGGATATTCAACCTCTAGATTTTTCTTTTAGTGTCGAAAACTCCCTAGAGCAATCTTCTACAACCGTTATAGCTAAGCTTACGCCTGAATCTGAACAAAATGAAACACCAGAATTCAATTTTAATTTTTCAAATACAGATACTTTAGCCACAACCGAAGTACCAGAAATTATTCACCATCATCAGCCAAATTTAGAATTTAATTTAAATACTCTTCCGACTGAAGCAACGCAATTAGATATAGCATCTGAACAAAATTTAGATGAGCACTTTGATCTACCCACTGCCAATCTCGTTCAAATCAATCCTAATGATCCGCTGGCTCAATCTTTCCCAGAGCTTGTCACTAGCAATGAACTAAGTATAAATTTAGAGTTAGCAGAACAATATATTTTGTTAGGGGCAGCTGAAGCTGCTCGTGAATTATTAACGGAAAATGAGCCTGAATATACAACCACACAACGCTTACAAGCAGATGAACTACTTAAGCAGATAGCTTCTTAAGTTATTTCGTTTTATGATCAAGCAGTCTTTATAGGCTGCTTTTTTATGATGAAAAAAATTGCTTTAATTTATATGGGTGGGACGTTTGGTTGTTTTGGTGAACCACTCACTCCGATGCCCGCAGAAAAATTTATTCCGTTACTACAACACGCTCTTCCGCAACATTTAAATATTGAGTGCTTTGTCGCTCCTGTGATGAAAGACAGTAGCGCCTGTACCGCAAATGATTGGCTACAACTCATTCAAATGATTCAAAGTTTACAACTTGAACATTATCAACACTTTGTTATTATTCATGGTACCGACACCTTAAGCTATGCAAGCGCGGTGCTGGCACGTTTTATGGGACAATCTGCACATATTGTACTCACAGGCAGCCAATATCCTTTACTCGATACTTCGGGTACACATCCTCGAGAATTTACTGATGCAACAGATAATCTCAATTTTGCTTTAAATGCAGTAACACAGACACCTATGGGTGTATATTTGGCTTTTCATCAAAAGCTGATTCACGCTCAAACTGCACTTAAACGACATAGTACTGAGCTAGATGCTTTTACAGGCTCAACTTTAAACCATCCTATTGCGCTTATTCAGCACAGCTCTGCAGTACAAGAACAAGATCTTGAGAAAGCTAAAAGTTTTAGTTGCTTAAGCTTAATGTGGCAACCCTTAGATCTCAATCAGCATATTAAAACCTTTAAAAACTTAAACGTGAATCCGCCTCATTTTTTAATTTTACAAGGCTTTGGTGTAGGAAATATTGCCAGTAATTCTGAAATGATTGAAGCTCTTCAACAACTACAACAGAATAATTGTCTCATCATTCTCACCACCCAAGTTCCTTTTGGAGCAATCAACCATCAATATGCAATTAGCCAATGGTTAAAAGACAGTCAAATTGTTCGTGGCGACGCGCTTGGACATGCAGATCTTTATGCAAAAGCACTAAAAATGTATTTACAATACGATAGTACCGAAGAACGGTATATGCATTGGTATGATGAATAAATTTGAGGTAAGTATGCAACGTTTTGCAGTGGGTATTGAGTTTTGTGGAATTCACTACAGAGGTTGGCAGACTCAACAATCTGGTGTACCAAGCGTGCAAGAAACGATGGAGAAGATCTTAAGTAAAGTCGCAGATCACCCCATTAGCCTTCAAGGTGCAGGTCGTACTGATGCTGGTGTACATGCGACCAATATGGTGGCTCATTTTGATACTTCAGCCATTCGCCCATTACGTGGCTGGCTTATGGGCGCAAACAGCACTTTACCGAAAGACATTGCCATCCAATGGATTAAAGAGATGGATCATGACTTTCATGCGCGTTTTAAAGCACAATCTCGGCGTTATCGTTATGTGGTCTACAATTCGCCGAGTCGTCCTGCACTACTCTACAAACAAGTCACTCATGCCTACTATCCACTTGATGTCGATAAAATGATTGAAGCGGCCAAAAGGTTTGAAGGTACTCATAATTTTGAGAGTTTCCGTGCTGCATCGTGTCAATCCAACCAGCCTGTTCGACATGTCAGTCATTGTCGTTTAATTCGTCATGGCTGTTATTTAGTACTCGATATTCAAGCAGATGGTTTTTTACACCATATGGTGCGTAACATTATGGGATGCTTACTTGAAATTGGACAAGGAATGTATGAGGTTGACCATATTGAGCATATTTTTGCAGCAGAAGATCGTAAAGCTGCTGGGGTAACTGCGCCACCTGACGGTTTATACTTTATTCAAGCTCACTATCCTGAAGAGTTTGATTTGCCTAAAGCACCTTTGGGACCTCACTGGTTAAATATGCCTGACTAGCTCAGCTAATTCCTTTTTAAATCGAGAACTCCATCTTAAAATACGTTGTTCTGCTTTCTAGTCAAAATAAGTTAAGACCTCCAAATAAAATGAGGTTATTAACTTAGATTAACTTAAAAAATTATTGTCGTTGTTTACGTTTTCTATATTCGACCGGCGTTTCATTGGTCCATCGTTTAAATGCTCGGTAAAATGTACTTGGCTCGGAAAACCCTGTTAAATATACAATTCGTTCAACACTCTCGCTGGTGTTAGCCAATAATTTTTTTGCTAAACGACAACGATAATCTGAAAGAATTTGTTGAAAACTGGTATTTGCCTCACTTAACTGTGTTCTTAAACGACGAGGAGTGATATTTAAATGCGTTGCTACAGTTTCTAAAGTTGTTTCGCCACTTTCAAGCGTTGAACCAATTGCACGACGAACCTCCCCCACCAAATCGTAGCGTGCAAGCTCTTGTAATTTTTCAATTGCCAATTGCTCATGTAACTGTAATAGCTCTGGTTCTGCTTGCCATAATTGATAATCTAAAATGGCAGGATCAAAATAAAGGCGAGTTTCTTTTTGTCCTAAACTGACAGGACATTCATAGACGCGAAAATATTCATCATCAAAAGCGCCTTGACTAAAGTTAAAATCGATATAAATCGGGTCGAAACGCCCTTCAGTAATAAATTTAAAAAAACGTAAAATACCAGACATCGCACATTCAGAAAAATGACGATTGACCAAATGATCCGCCCAGCGCCCTTGTTCACCATTGGTTAAATAACAACGATCATCTTCAATCACCAATTTGGCATGGAAGGCATCACTGATAAGGCGTTGATAAGCCAAAGCACGTTTGAGCCCCTCACCAAAATTTTCACTCGAAATAAACAAGTGTTCAATCACCTGTCCACGATATAAAGGAAGATGTTCGCCCAAATGTAAACCAATATCTGGGTCTTTACTGACCTCTTCTGCCGCGACCCAAAAAGCATATTGGGCGTTCAGTGGAGTACGATCGTTGGTTCCTACCTGACTTAAGGCAACCCCAGCTTTTGTTAAAATTTCTTCCGTTGGTAAACCAGCACGACGAATCGCTTGGTAACCCAATCGTAAAACTACCGATGCATCCGTTAACTGACCCACGCAATGACCTTCCTTGTATGTTCTTCATTTATACTTAAAAAGATTAATTTTAGATTAACTGCGATTGACCGAACTGACAACAGATCAATACACTTTTTTGTAGAATATTTTAAAACGCGTGTTCGCTTATTTAACTGACAGATGATCGGTAGACGGCCCATTCCACCTTGTTTTATACAAAAAAATTGACTATAATTTGCCCCTTTCCAATTTGATCATCAGGTAGGCTATGGCCAATAAAGAGGAACTCATCGAGTTCGAAGGCGTTGTCACCGAAACGCTTCCTAATACTATGTTCCGTGTACGTTTAGAAAACGGTCACGAAGTGATTGCACACATCTCTGGTAAAATGCGTAAACATTATATTCGTATTTTAACGGGTGATAGTGTCAAAGTAGAAATGACACCTTATGACTTGACTAAAGGTCGTATCACTTATCGTGCGCGCTAAGTTTTAGCGAAAGCAGAAGCCACTTTCCAGTGGCTTTTTTTATCTGATTAAAAACTAGTTTAATGCCTTGGTTTTACACCCTATCGTTTGACATTCACGTAAGCGCTCTCTAAGCCAGTTATTACGTTCTTGGGTTGTACTTAAACGACATTGCACATCAATTGTTGTATCAACTGTACATTCCGCATCACGCTGATGAATCCAAGCCAATTGAGATTTTTTCAAAATATTTTTTTGCTTGTCTGAGAGTTTTCCACGCAAAGCCTGATAATTTTTATTTAATTCAGTATCTGCACTGGCATAAATTTTATTTGTACAATACACATCATCATAAGTATTACGTGCATTTTCACAATTATCAGCGAATACAAAACCAGAGCACAAAATACTGCTTAATATCAAAACTAATTTTTTCATGGTTTATCCCTCAACATTTTTGTATTTTTAAAATTCATTTTCTTAGATCGTCTAAGCCAAATATCTTCCATCAAATATTAAAAATTGTCATTATGTTTTAAGCAACTCTCTTACACAGTTCTAAGTTTCATTTCTTAACCTCATGACCACCTATCGAATAACAACATTTCTATCCATAAGAACACGATAAAATCATATTTTGCTTCAATGGAGAAAGGTCATGTCTTTTTTTCACTCCGTTGTTTTTATTATAATGCTGAGTGGGTTGTATGGTTGTGCTCATTCACCGACGATTAGCCCCCAACAGCGTGATCTTTATCTAGAGCAATTTATTGGACAAAGTAGTCAGCAGATTCAAGCCAATTTAGATTTGACACGTTTAGGTTATCAACAAATTCAATCTGCTACTGTGACGCCAAACCGAATAACCTATACTGTTATTCGTCCTATTGCGATTCCACTCTCTATTCCCCAAAGTATTGCAGGATCACAACCCGGAGCTGTGCCAATACAAGTTAATTCCAATCCTGAGCGCTACGATGTACATTTACAATGCATGATTGTTTTTACTTTAGAAAATCAAATTGCAAAATCGGTTCATTACACGGGTCGTACTTGCTAAAAATGATTTACTAAAAATCAGGTCACAAAAAAACGCAGCTCAAATGGGCTGCGTTTTAAGCAAAGTTGAGGATTAGTTCAAGGCTGTAACCACAGCTTGACCCATTTCAACCGTACCGACTTTGTTCATTCCCTCAGACAAAATGTCTGCTGTACGTAAGCCTTGGTCTAGAACCTGACCTACAGCATCTTCAATGGCTTGTGCTGCTGCTTCTTCACGGAAAGTATAACGAAGCATCATTGCAACGGAAAGAATGGTCGCCAAGGGGTTTGCAATGTTTTGACCCGCAATATCTGGTGCAGAACCATGACAAGGCTCATACATGCCTTTACCATTTTCATCAAGTGATGCTGATGGCAACATGCCAATCGAACCTGTCAACATCGCCGCTTCATCTGACAAAATATCACCAAACAAATTTGAGGTTACCATCACATCAAATTGTTTTGGTGCGCGAACCAATTGCATTGCAGCATTATCGACATACATATGCGATAAATGAATATTCGGATATTCTGCTTCTTTCATCGCAGTGACTGTTTGTTTCCAAAGTTCAGTGACTTCAAGTACATTGGCTTTATCTACAGAACAAACTTTGCCACCACGTAGTGTTGCCATTTCAAATGCAACTTTGGCGATACGTTTAATTTCAGATTCTGAGTAAACATCAGTGTTATACCCTTGTTTCTCACCATTTTCCAACTCACGGATACCACGAGGTTGACCAAAATAAATCCCTCCCGTCAATTCACGCACAATCAGAATATCTAAACCAGAGACGATTTCTGGTTTTAAGCTTGAAGCATCGGCAAGTTGTGGGTATAAAATTGCTGGACGAAGATTGGCAAAAAGATTAAGTTCGCTACGGATTTTAAGTAAACCGCGTTCTGGACGAATCGAACGTTCAATGCTGTCCCATTTAGGCCCACCGACAGCACCGAGTAAAATTGCATCGGCTTTTTTTGCTTGCTCAGCCGTTACCGTTGGATAGGGTTCACCATGGGCGTCAATTGCAACACCACCCAATAAACCTTGCTCCCAAGTCAAACCTAGATTGAATTTTTCATTAACGCGTGTGAGTACTTGTTCAGCAGCTTTAATAATTTCAGGCCCAATGCCATCACCCGCTAAAATCAAAATATGTTTTGACATGAGATTTTCCATAATAAAAATCAGTCTCTGGACTGATAAAGAATTAAATTTTTCGTTCTACAAACTCACCTAAGCCATTCAGGACATTATAGGGTTTGCAGAAACGCCGAATAGTTTTTTGTTCCTGTTGCAGCTCTACACACAAAGGATCCGGTGCAGAGACATCCAACAAATTCCCTGCATGCTTGATACGATTACGGTACATTTTAAAAGTGTAGCTTTTTTGAGCACCGAAATTATGAAAGACATGCAAGGTTTCAGCACGATCTGGCGATACAGGATAAAAGCGAATCACCAGTTCATGCTGGCCAGCAGGTACAGACAAAGACAAAGGATTGGGATCATTCAAAGATTTGGATTGTAGACGTACAATTCCTTGCTGAATGGCTTCAGAATTTAAACGATGATTGAGAGCATCAACAATTTGAGTTCTGTTGAAACGCTCAAATTCACACTGTTCTGTTCCCGCACAGAAAATCAAAGCATTTAATTTGCTTGATTCTGTTTCTCCGACATTTTTAACCCGCATTGTATCGATAGTTTGGCATGCACTTACTGATGCAACCATCAGCCCAAATACAGCCAATCGAGCGTAAATGTTTATCATTGTTCGAACCTAACCCCTGCCAGTTAAAACCAACTAAATATTTTTATGGATTTGATATTAACAAGAGTTAGGCTCTGATACTACTTAGAGCTAAAACTTCAACGCATTAACCGCGAATTTCTTGGAATACCCACGGGCGTGATTGCTTGGTTTTGGTTTCATAAGCACAAATATCTTCTGAGGCTTGTAAAGTTAAACCAATATCATCTAAACCATTGAGCAAACAATGTTTACGAAATGGATCAACCTCAAATTTAAAAGCGTCACCCTGAGAAGTTCGAACCTCTTGCGCTTCTAGATTAATGGTTAATTGATAACCTTCAGTCGCTGCACATTCTTTAAAAAGCTGATCAACAATGTCTTCCGCCAAAATGACGGGCAACATCCCATTTTTAAAACTGTTATTGAAAAAAATATCGGCATAACTGGGTGCAATCACAGTACGAAAACCATACTCTTCCAAAGCCCAAGGTGCATGTTCACGACTTGAACCACAACCAAAATTGGCTCGTGCCAACAATACAGACGCACCTGCGTAACGTGGCTGGTTCAAAATAAAATCAGGATTAATTGGACGCACTGAATTATCTTGCCCTGGATAACCTTCATCTAGATAACGTAATTCATCAAATAAATTTTCGCCAAAGCCTGTGCGTTTGATCGACTTTAGAAACTGTTTTGGAATAATTAAATCGGTATCGACATTGGCACGGTCTAAAGGTGCAACAATACCTTGTTCAATGGTATAAGCTTTCATATTTTGCTCCTAGTCCCAATTAGAATGAACGAACATCAACGAAATGACCTGCAATCGCTGCGGCAGCAGCCATGGCTGGACTGACTAAATGCGTACGCCCGCCATTGCCCTGACGACCTTCAAAGTTACGGTTCGACGTAGATGCGCAGTGTTCACCTGGCTGTAATTTATCTGCATTCATGGCTAAACACATAGAGCAACCCGGTTCACGCCACTCAAAACCTGCAGCCAAAAAGACTTGATCCAAGCCTTCCGCTTCCGCTTGCTGTTTGACTAAACCAGAACCTGGAACCACCATGGCTTGTTTAATCGAACTGGCCACTTTACGCCCTTGAATCACTTCAGCAGCAGCACGAATATCTTCAATCCTTGAATTGGTACATGAGCCGATAAAGACACGGTCTAATTGAATATCAGCCAAAGCTTGACCTGCATTTAAACCCATATATTGATAAGCACGTGTCCAATCATTACGCTGTACGTCATCTTTGGCTTGTTCTAAAGTAGGTACAGCTTGGGAAACAGGAATGACCATTTCAGGTGAAGTTCCCCAAGACACTTGTGGCTCAATCAGTTCACCCTGCAATACCACTACAGTGTCGAAATGGGCATCTTGATCAGAATGTAAAGTGTTCCAATATTCTACTGCAGCGTCCCATTGTTCACCTGTAGGTGCATAATTACGACCTCTCACGTATTCAATGGTTTTTTCATCGACCGCAACCATTCCAACTCGTGCACCCGCTTCAATCGCCATATTACAGACTGTCATACGTCCTTCAATCGACATATCACGAAACACTTGTCCACCGAATTCGATGGCATGTCCTGTACCACCCGCAGTTCCGATTTTACCAATGATGGCCAAAACCACGTCTTTGGAAGTCACGCCTTGACCTAAAACCCCGTCTACCCGAACCAACATGTTTTTCATTTTCTTTTGCACTAAACACTGAGTTGCCAATACATGTTCAACTTCAGATGTTCCAATGCCATGTGCCAAACAACCAAAAGCACCATGCGTAGCTGTATGTGAGTCACCACAAACCACCGTCATACCCGGTAAAGTTAAACCTTGCTCAGGCCCCACCACATGCGCAATCCCTTGACGAATATCATTAATTTTAAATTCAACGATATTAAAAGCATCACAGTTATCATCCAAGGTTTGTACTTGAATACGTGAAGTCTCATCTTCAATTCCTGCAATACCTTGATCACGCTCCGCTTTTGAGGTCGGTACGTTATGATCAGGCGTCGCAACATTGGCACTTAAACGCCAAGGTTTACGACCCGCAAGTTGCAGACCTTCAAAAGCTTGTGGTGAAGTAACTTCATGTAATAAATGACGATCGATATAAAGTAAGGCTGAACCATCATCGCGTTGTTTAACCAAATGGTCATCCCACAATTTGTCATATAAAGTCTTTGCTTTTTGGGTATTGCCTGCCATGTCGACGCGCTCCATAGAACTGGGTAATGCTTTTATTGAATTTGATTATAACGGTCTATTCACATAAATCTAATTTATCATTTTTATTAGTTTGAAAACTTTTTGGAATAGTTTTTAATCCGAGAATATCCATGAATTCTCAAACTGACCCAGTTATATTTCATAAAAAGTTTCTTCATTCAGACAACTATAAACCGATATGAATCAGCCTATATTTTCATCATGAAAATGCTTAAATTAAAAATAAAAATCTAAAAAAACAAAAGCAGCTCAAAGTCTGCCTTTATCTAGGTTTTGAACGTTAGGTCGATCTATTTTCTTTCACGTGGATTAGATCTTCAATCGCTTTAAGCAACTCTGCTTTGGCTTTACCACAATCGGCGGCAGCTTGATTTTCATCATTCTCATCTTCAGCCAACTCATACACAGCAGTCCGTTTTTCCACTGCACCTTCAAACAGATCGAGAAGATATTTGATATGTTTAATGTCCATGCGCTTCATCCTTAAAAAATCTATTTTTATTCAAAGTTTTTAATTTGAATTTTGACACTGAAATCATTATTCATAAAACCAATCAATAATATAATATTATTCGTTTTTACAAATTAAATAAGACTCATTATTATTTAACTCTATTTTAGAAAAAGAAGGTAGATCTCTGATGGCTCATATTCAGAAATTTATTGATTACAACCAAAAAACGTTAAAAAAGACCCTAAGTTATTACTTCATGCATATTACGATTGCCATGTTGGTGGGTTATTTCGTCACAGGAAATATCTGGATGGCACTGACTTTAAGTTTACTTGAACCGACTGTTCAAGCCTTTGCATTTTTCTTTCACGAAAAAGTTTGGGAAGCCAAAGCATCAAACTCATCACAAAGCAAAACCGAACCGCTACAAAATATTTAAAAGATTCTCGAGATGTTCAAATTTTTGTAAAATATAAACATTTATGTCGAGGATCTTGATTGACTGGAAAATACAAGTTTACATCTACATACATTTTTTTAATCGGTTTTTTCATGAATTGAACATTTATCTATAAAAATATTTTATAATTATGTGAATTTATCATAACCAGATTATCACTATGAATCTTGCTGCTTTTGAAGCTTTTATTAAAGTCATGGAAACAGGATCTATTTCCATGGCTGCCGATCTGTTGTTTATTACCCAACCAGCGGTCACCAAAAGAATTCACAGCTTAGAAGATTATTTTGGCGTCAAATTATTTGAATCTGCTGGACGCGGAGTTCAAGCGACTCATGCCGCACATTCCCTACTCCCCAAAGTTAAAAACTGGCTTAATGAACTGGGTGATATTCACCACACTTTAAGCCATCAACAAGGTCAAGTTCAGGGTAAACTGAAAATTGGAACCAGTCATCATATTGGATTACATCATTTGCCTAGTCATTTACGTGATTATGTACAAACATTTCCAAATGTCACTTTAGATGTTCATTTTGTCGATTCAGAACAGGCCCATGAAAAAGTACTGGCGGGTGATTTGGAACTGGCATTTCTGACGCTACCGCCGCAAGGAGATGATCGACTCAATTATGTGACCATCTGGAATGATCCATTGGTATTTGTCGCCGCGCCTTTTCACCCTTTGGCACAGCAACACAACTTGAGTTTGCAAGATTTAATTGAATATCCGAGCCTCTTGCCTGCCACTCAGACTTATACCAGTCAAATCACGCTTGCCGAATTTGAAAAACAGTGTTTAAAACCCAAAATCAGTATGAGTAATAATCCACTAGAATCTATCCGTATGTTGGTTTCAATCGGATTGGGTTGGTCGGTTTTACCTAAAACATTAGTCAATCAAGAATTACAACAACTTGATATTGCTGTAGATATGAATCGTGAATTAGGAATGGTTTGGCATCCAGGACGCACTCAGTCTAAAGCTGTTTTAGAATTAATTGAGATGATGAAACTTAAAAGCTAAATCACGACGAGAACCAAATAGAATCACTTTTTAATGCGACTTAAATTTAACGTGTTTAACGATGGGTGGATTCTTCATGTAAGGATTCATTCAGTTGATCAACCACAATCGCCCATTCACCATCCGATTTAATTTTTTCGGCTAAAAACTGACGCTGACTCTCAGTCCAATATTCAGCTTCAGTCATTTTGGTGTGTGCGGGTAATTGATGGGTTGCAATAAATAAGCTAATCGCGGGTTCAGAAGCATCTAAACCCAACTGTTCAAATAAATGCGTCATTCTTGGGCGTAACACACTCATTGTCTTCTCCATTCATGTCGTTCTTCTACTGAACATAACAGTTTTACACTAAAAATGAAGAATAAAACTGTAAGAATGTTATGTACATAATTAAAAGACAGTATTTTAAGGACTGTCTTTTTGTAGCTTATTTTAAGATCAGCATCTTCACCTTATAGGGACCAGTCCTGAATAACCCAATGCTGTTGTATTGCAAGTTCAGTCAAACGTTGATCTGGACATACCGCAATCGCATGATCGGCATACTCTAATAAAAAACGATCATTGAATGAATCGGAATAGGCCCATGATTCTGTCACAGATCGACCCGCAAGCCACTGCTCCAAACGTGCTAATTTACCTTTTTGATAACAGGGAATATTAATCACTTTGCCCGTATATTTGCCATGAATCACTTCAGCCGTAGTCGCAATAATTTCAGTGATTCCAAATTCACGAAAAATAGGCGCGGTAATAAAGTCTGAAGTGGCCGTTATGCCGACCAAGGCATGCCCTTCTGCACGATGCTTTTCAATTGCATTGAAACCTTCAGGACGCATTTGAGGACGAATCACTTTTTTCATAAAGGATTCATGCAAATCGGTTAAATACTCAGCATCATGTTGCGTTAGAAACTCAAATACAAATTCGTTATACGCAATAGGATCAAGTTGACCTGCTTTATAGTCCTCATAAAACTTGTCGTTCATTTGACGATGTCGAATGGGATCGACCAAACCTTCGTTTACTAAAAACTCACCCCATGAATAGTCTGAATCGGTATTTAATAAGGTGTGATCAAGGTCAAATAAAGCCAATTTCATGAAAATACTCGTAAAAACTGAAATTTAAGAAAAAAATTGTAAATCTATCTCCGCTAGTCGATAGAAATTCGTTAAGATCATAGCAATTTTAACATTTTTACACTTTGCTTTTTTCGCGTTGGATACAGAAATATAAGTCCCCGAATGCAGAGTCACAAATTACACAATATTTAGGTAGCCAAATGATCGATTCAGAAGGTTTCCGACCAAATGTCGGGATCATTTTGGCAAACGACTTTGGACAGGTTTTATGGGCAAAACGCATTGGACACAATGCTTGGCAATTTCCACAAGGAGGTATCCAATATGGAGAAACCCCTGAACAGGCACTTTATCGTGAGCTGAGAGAAGAAGTTGGCTTATTGCCCGAACATGTTCAAATTGTAGCACAAACAAAAGGTTGGCTACGCTATCGTTTGCCTCAACGATATATACGCTCGGATTCAGACCCAGTGTGTATCGGACAAAAACAAAAGTGGTTTTTACTTAAACTGACTGCGCCAGTCAAACATATTCAGTTGAATCTGTCTGAACCTCCAGAGTTTGACCAGTGGCAATGGGTCAGCTACTGGTATCCACTGGGTCAAGTCGTCAATTTTAAACGCGATGTCTATCGAAAAGCGATGGTGGAGCTATGTCACCAGTTGCCTGCGCTTTAGAGATAAAAAAGTTGCATAAATGTGCAGCTTTTTAAAAATTATGTTGTATAAATAAAATAGATTTAGACTTTTTTTTGGAGCAAATTTTTATGTCGAATATGCAACTGGATACCCTAAGACGGATTGTACAAGAAATCAATGCGTCGACCAGTTTGCATGAATCACTCGACATTATGGTCAATCGAGTGGCCAATGCCATGCATGTGGATGTCTGCTCTATTTATTTACTGGATGAACGTAACCAACGTTATTTACTCATGGCCTCTAAAGGTTTAAAGCCTGAAGCAGTGGGTCATGTTTCATTGCATACCAGCGAAGGCTTAGTCGGTCTGGTTGGACAACGTGAAGAAATTGTCAACTTAGACAATGCACCTAAACATGAACGCTTTATGTATCTGCCTGAAACTGGAGAAGAGATTTACAACTCTTTTTTAGGCGTTCCTGTCATGTACCGTCGTAAAGTGATGGGTGTTTTAGTGGTTCAAAATAAAGAATCTCATGACTTTAGTGAAGCCGCAGAATCTTTTCTAGTCACCTTATGTGCTCAGCTTTCAGGGGTAATTGCCCATGCACATGCAGTCGGCAATATTGACGTTTTTCGTAAGCCTAATAATCTACCCACCTACAAAACCTTTCAAGGCGTTTCAGGTTCAGGCGGCATTGCCTTAGGTCGTGCCGTCATTCTGTATCCACCTGCTGATTTGGCGTCGGTACCAGACCGTGAAGCAGATGATATTAGTGAAGAATTAGCACTACTTGATCATGCGATTGCTTCGGTTCGGCTAGAAATTCAATCTCTTGATGATAAAATGCAAGACGCCTTAATGGCAGAAGAACGTGCTTTATTTAGTGTGTTCTTGCGTATGTTGGATGAAAATGCGCTGCCTGCTGAAATTAAAGCTGAAATTCGTGATGGTAACTGGGCGCAAGGTGCGGTACGCATTGTCATTGACACGCATATTGCGCTGTTTGCACAGATGGAAGATGATTATTTACGAGAACGCGTGTCCGATCTGAAAGATTTGGGACGGCGTATTTTAGCTTTTCTACAAGAAGCAGATGCCAGTCATCGTGAACTTACCGATGAAAGTATTTTGATTGGCGAAGAAATCTCTACCGCTGCACTGGTTGAATTGCCTGTCGATAAAATTGCGGCTATTGTGACCACCGAAGGCGCGATGAATTCACACATGGTGATTGTAGCCCGTGCCTTAGGTATTCCGACTGTCGTAGGAGTAACTGAACTACCAGTAAATGCACTGGATGATGTCGAGATGATTGTCGATGCGCATCAAGGTCGGGTTTTTATTAATCCGCCACGTCGTTTGCGTACCCGCTATAAAGAAATCCAAAAAGAAGAAGAACAAATTGCCAAAGACTTAAAGCAATATGAAACTAAAGATGCGATTACCCCAGATGGGGTTTCAGTCAATCTTTATGTGAATACTGGTTTGATGATTGATGTGGTACGCGGCGTACAACGAGGTGCTAAAGGGGTAGGCTTATATCGCTCCGAAATTCCGTTTATGCTGCGTGACCGTTTCCCAGGTGAAGAAGAGCAACGCGCCATTTACCGTCAACAGCTCAGTCACTTTGCCAACAAACCTGTGGTGATGCGAACTTTAGATATCGGCGCAGACAAAGACCTGCCTTACTTTTCGATTGAAGAGGAAAACTCAGCACTGGGCTGGCGTGGGATCCGATTTACACTAGATCATCCTGAAATTTTTTCTTCACAAATTCGTGCCATGCTTAAAGCGAGTATTGGTTTAAATAACTTGCACATTTTATTGCCGATGGTCACCAGTGTCAGTGAAGTTGAAGAAGCATTGTATTTACTTGAACGAGACTGGATTGCGGTCCAAGAAGAAGAGCAAGTTAAAATTACCAAGCCCAAGATCGGGATTATGGTCGAAGTGCCGAGTGTGCTTTTACAAATTGAAGAGTTTGCTGAATTGGTGGATTTCTTTTCTGTCGGCTCGAATGACTTAACCCAATATTTATTGGCAGTGGACCGCAATAACCCGCGTGTTGCCAATGTGTATTCACATTTTCATCCTGCGGTACTACGTGCTTTAACCCGTTTGGTGCAACAATGCCACACGTACAATAAGCCTATCAGTATTTGTGGAGAAATGGCGGGAGATCCTTTGGCGGCAATCTTGTTAATGGCGATGGGCTTTAATACCCTTTCAATGAGTTCAAGCAATATTTTGCGTGTTCGCAAAGCCATTTGCCATGTGCCCATGTCAGATGCACAGGTGCAGCTTGCGCATGTATTGAAAATGGATAATCCTTTGGTGGTCAAAAGCTGGATGGAATATTATTTTAAAACCCATGGTTTAGCAGATATGGTGAAGTCTGCCACCCGAATCGTTGGTGCTTAAATTGCGACAGAAATTAAATTAAGAAGTATTAAAGCAAAAGGGCGATAATCCTCAGAATATCGCCCTTGTTTATGTTTGCTATAGCCACGTTTTGCATTTTTCTTACGATCTACAAATATCTGACTTTGATTAACTTCATGCATATGTTTCGCCACAAAATTGTTCAACACAATTTCTGGTTTTTTCTTTTGTTTCGCCATTTTACTCACCTTTTAGGTTCGGTTTTTTGTTGTCTTTTCCAACATTTTGATGGGAAAGCGATCATATACCTTTTCGCGCAATTTACAAGTAAGTTAATGGGGCAGCTGATCAAAATTTAAAGTCTTTTTTAAGATTCACTTTTAAGCTGTGCTAAAAATGCATCTCCTTCTTTTTCTTCAGATCTGTATACACAATATTTTAACTTAAGCAGTAAAACTTCGTGCTAATAATCTGGTTACATCAATATCTTGAGGATTTAACATTCCAACCACTTGTCCATGAAAGGGATGATAACGAGACTGGATAAAAGCCTGCGCAACAAAGTCAGGGGCATATCTTTTGAGTAAAACAGCTTGTACTAAAATGACCAAACGACTCACCAATTGACGTGCCATAAATTGTAAATTTTCTGAATTTTGCTGAAATAACTTACATAAGGCATCCTGTTCTTGTTGTAGTACAGCTTCTTGTGCCGTTATTTCAGCCAAAGAGATAAATAAAATGGCGACTGAATCTGGATCATGTTGCATGGCACGAAGTACATCTAAACACATGACATTGCCTGAACCTTCCCAAATGCTATTCACTGGAGCTTCTTTAAAAATACGCGCCATGATGCCGTTATTTACATAGCCATTTCCACCAAAAATTTCCATCATTTCGCCACTCAGTTCAACGGTGCGCTTGCAAATCCAAAACTTAGCAGCTGGAGTCAAGATGCGTCTCCATGCTTGTGAGAGTTGATCTTCCATTTCGTAACAATGTGCCAAATGAAAACTCAACTGAGTGGCTGCTTCAGCTTCTAAAGCTAAATCGACTAACACGGCTTGCATCAAGGGTTGTTCGAATAAAGGTTTTCCAAAGGCCTTTCGTTGACGGGTATAGGCAATGCATTGAACCAAGGCTTGACGTAACATTGCGCTACTACCGATGGAACATGTTAGGCGAGTGTAATTTGCCATTTCAATGATCGTGGGAATACCACGTCCTGCTTCACCGATCATCACGCCCCACGCATCCTGAAACTCAACTTCTGAACTGGAATTGCTGCAATTTCCGACTTTATCTTTTAAACGCTGAATCAAGATGCTGTTTTTAGTTCCATCTTCTAACCATCGTGGCACATAAAAGCAAGCCACACCATTCTGCTCAGTTTGTGCAACCACCAAGTGGGCATCTGACATGGGGGCTGAAAAAAACCACTTGTGTCCCGTTAACAAATAAGCATTACCACGCCCTGCTTGCGCAACAGGACGCGCAAGGGTCCGATTGGCCCGTACATCCGAACCGCCTTGCTTTTCAGTCATACCCATACCCAGCCAAATCGACTTTTTTTGGGCAATGGGGAGATCACGTTCATCATATTCATTACAGAGCAGTTTTTGGCCCAGTTTTGCCCACAGTTCGGGTTCACGTTGTATCAACGGAATACTGCCCAAAGTCATGGCATTGGGGCACAAATTTCCAGCTTCAACTTGTCCACTCAAATAAAAACGTGCTGCCCAATCCACCCATTTACTGGCGGATTGAGTTGCTATAAATGGATGTGCATGCGTATTAAACTGACGGTTCAAGGCCATCCATTGATGCCAAGCAGGATGGAACTCTAGTACATCTTTACGGTGACCGCGAGCATCGAAACAATGCAAAATTGGTGGATGTCGATTGGCTAAATCGGCATAGTGATAATATTCAGCAGACCCCACCTTTTTTCCCAAATCAGATAACTGCTGCTGATCACTGCTGTTATAACGCATTAAAATTTCTTGTAAGATCAAATCCGTGTTAAACAAATTGTAGTTTTGCTGTTCATCAAACTGATTTGAAATTTGGTGTGTGGCCCATGTCTGCATACTGATTCTCTGTCTTGTTATTTCTGTACTTTCACTTCAGTATAAAGAAAAATGAGAACTAGGATGTTCAGCTTTCAGCTATGAAAATTGCAGCAGCTCAAGTACGTCGAAAGCCACGTCAATCACGTGCCAAAGTAACCCAAGAGGCGCTGATAGACACTTTTGTTCAGCTTTTAATCTGCCGAAACGATTACGATTCGTGCAATCACTGAGGTAGCAGGTGTAGGACTGGGTACTTTTTATGAATATTTTGCTAAAAAACAAGATTTGATTGCCTTGACGATTCATCAACACGTTAAACAAAATGCAATCACACTTAAAACTTATGCACAAAGTCGAATTGAGTTATCCACAAATGAAAAACTTTCTCTTTATTTAAGCCATTTGATTCATTTTCAAATTACGAACATTCAACAACAGTCTCGAATCTGGTCACAACTTTTTTGTCTTGAACGACAAATCTCTACGCCTAAGGCCTATCAAAACCACTATAAACTTATGCTCGATCTTTGGAATGGTCTTTTAACGCCATTTATGACAAATTTAAACATACGGCAACGTTTTGCTTTAAATCTACATCGGATTATTTATGGATTTATTTCTCAGACCCTATTGCTCCATCCAGATTTCAACGCATGGGATACATTAGAACAAGATATTTTAAGCTCAATCCAAGGCTTAATTACTGAATTGGAGTGCTCTATTTCCACTCTTTAAAACCTATTAAAATCTAGGATTTGATTTATCGGATATTCCATTGACCAAGAATAGAATATTCCATTTGTATCTATTTCATTCTGCGCTTAAAGTCTAAATAGATTCTGCTGTTTTTAAAGTCACATTCAGGCGATCTATTCAACTTTTCGACTGAATTTTAAATTGCTTTTTAATGGAATGAGCAACATATTAAAAATGTCATGTTAAAAAGATAAAGTAGGTTAAATCCGAAATTATTTCCTATTTTAAACTTACTGATAACAATGGAGAAAGACCATGAGCGAAGACTCTAAAAAATGCCCTGTATCCCACCTAACGACGGCCTTTGGTGCTCCGGTAACGGACAATCAAAATAGTTTAACGGCAGGTGCGCGTGGTCCATTACTTGCCCAAGATTTATGGCTCAATGAGAAATTGGCCAATTTTGTTCGTGAAGTTATTCCTGAGCGCCGTATGCATGCCAAAGGTTCAGGTGCCTTTGGTACATTTACGGTTACCCATGACATTAGCGCTTATACCCGAGCAAAAATTTTCTCGGAGATTGGTAAAAAAACCGAAATGTTTGCACGCTTTACCACAGTTGCAGGTGAACGTGGTGCAGCCGATGCTGAACGAGACATTCGCGGTTTTTCATTAAAATTTTATACTGAAGAAGGTAACTGGGATTTAGTCGGTAACAATACACCCGTATTTTTTATGCGTGATCCACGTAAATTCCCTGATTTGAATAAAGCGGTTAAACGCGACCCAAAAACCAATTTACGCAGTGCGACCAATAATTGGGATTTTTGGACCTTATTACCTGAAGCACTGCATCAAGTGACTATTGTGATGTCAGATCGAGGTATTCCGAAAAGTTATCGTCATATGCACGGTTTTGGTAGCCATACCTATAGCCTCATCAATGCACAGAATGAACGCTTTTGGGTTAAATTTCATTTCCGTACTCAGCAAGGCATTCAAAATTTGACCGATGCTCAAGCTGCTGAGGTGGTTGCAGCAGATCGTGAAAGTAATCAACGTGATTTATTTGATTCAATTGAAAAAGGTGATTTTCCAAAATGGAAACTGCAAGTTCAGATCATGCCTGAAACTGATGCAGAAAAAGTGCCTTATCATCCCTTTGATTTGACCAAAGTTTGGCCACATGCTGATTATCCATTAATTGATGTGGGTGAATTTGAGCTGAATAAAAATCCTGAAAATTTCTTTTTGGATGTAGAACAATCTGCTTTTGCACCCAGCAATTTAGTGCCAGGCATTAGTGCTTCACCAGACCGTATGTTACAAGCACGTTTATTTAACTATGCTGATGCTCAGCGTTACCGTTTAGGTGTGAACTATCAGCAAATTCCAGTCAATGCCGCACGCTGCCCTGTTCACTCCAATCACCGTGATGGTCAAGGTCGTGTCGATGCCAACTATGGCGGCTTACCGCACTATGAACCAAACAGTTTCAGCCAATGGCAAGAACAAGCTGAATTTAAAGAACCACCGTTAAAAATTTCAGGTGATGCCGCTCATTGGGACTTCCGCGCTGATGACGCCGATTATTTCAGTCAACCTCGCGCCCTGTTTAATTTAATGAATTCTGAACAACAGCAGGCTTTATTTGACAATACTGCTGGCGCAATGGGTGACGCGCTAGATTTTATTAAATATCGCCACATTCGAAACTGTTATGCCTGTGACCCAGCCTATGGTGAAGGTGTGGCAAAAGCATTGGGGATGAGTGTTGCTGATGCTCAAGCGGCACGCGAAAATGATCCAGGCCGAAATAATCCAGGTTGGCTTTAATTTTTAACTAGAGTTGCATAAAAACCACCCTCAGGTGGTTTTTATTTTTAATCATTTTTTTACATCTGCTCGATATCTTGAACTCAACGATTGAATGACACTTTCTTTGGATAATGATTTTCTTACAAATTTGCTGCTCTATCTTAAATTTGAATAATCAAATTTAAAATTTCTTATCACCATACATGTCATTCAATTTTCAAGCGAATAAAACCGTCTGTTCAATATCCTCAAATAGACCATCACACCACCAAACGCCGACCTTCTCGAACACAATAAAAAGGCGCCATTAATTTCGAAGTATTTTTCATTGCAACTTTCAAATCTAACTCAGGTTGTTCACGGTTTTCATCGGTGAGTTGAAAGGTCCGATAATGAATGGCCAATGAGCATTTAGAATGCAGGTCCTGATGTGCTTGAAAAGCTTCATGCGGATTCATATGCATATAATGCATCAATTGACGTGGTTCATACGCACCGATGGGCAAAAGCGAAATACGCGGTGCACCCAAACGGCTTTGAATTTCCTTAAAATGCGGCGAATATCCAGTATCACCCGCAAAGAAGCAATGATCTTTACCTGCCAAAATAGAAAAACCACCCCAGAGTGCTCGGTTTTGATCACGTAAGCCTCGCCCTGAACCGTGTTGTGCAGGCGTATAAATAATTTTTAAATCGTGCAGTAACGAAGACTGCCACCAATCCATTTCTAAAACATGAAAACTTTTGGGTAAATACCACGAATTGCCTAAACCGGTATAAATGGGCATAGCAAATTTATCATGCAACCATTTTAAACTGGACAAGTCCATATGATCATAATGGTTATGACTGAGTAGAACCGCATGAATAGTCGGCAATTCCTCTAATGCAATACCTGCTGGAATGACACGCTTTGGCCCTTTGCCTTGCTGTGGACTCACATATTCACACCAAACTGGATCGGTGAGTAAGTTATAAGGACCAATTTGTAAAAGCACCGTTGCATGCCCTACAAACCATACCTGCCAATCATCGATGCTCGCCTGTGGGCGATCCTGTGGAAGGCTTCGTTTGGTCGTATGGAGTTCAGCTTCTTCTTTTTCTACATCAATCTTCCAAGTAGTGGATTTACGTGTGATGAGCCATTTTAATAAATCTGCACGACCACGTCCTGCAGGACGAGGAAGCATGTTGATGAATCGCTCACCATTATGATGATTAGAATGCATAAACTGAAAAGAAGGCTGGCGCCAAGTATGTGACCAGCATTCTGTCGTAGGCAGTTGAAAGTGTAATTGTTCGGGATTTTGCTTCATGTACATTCAATTTCTTAGAGTGACGTAAATATTCAAAATCCGATATTTTGAATATTATGTTATGTATATCACGTTTTTATTCTAAACGACCTTTCATACGTTGTAACCAAACTTTTTTCGTTTGTGGCTTAACAAACAATGCCATAATTTCAGGATGAATCTGTTTAATTTTCGCTTCAATTCTATTGACACAAGCTTCGATATCATCGGAAGTTAAATGGTCTTCAAACTCTAAACTTAAAGAAGCAATCACTTGATCTGCGCCCATTTGTTCAGTTAAAACACCATTTGCAGAAAATACGGCATCATCTTCTTGAGCAATCAATAACAGATGATCTCGCAATTGCGGATCAGCTGACTCACCCAACAATAGACCTTTGGTTTCTCGCGCCAATAAAATAGCAGAAATCGCCAACACAATTCCAATGAAGATTGAAGCGACGCCATCTAACTCTGGAATATTTAAGGCATGCGCCAGATAAATTCCGATTAGGGCAATAAAAAGTCCACATAGCGCTGCAGTATCTTCAAATAATACGGTGAAAGTCGTGGGGTCTTTACTCCGACGAAAAGCTTCAAAGTAACCGAGCTGCCCCTTGGTTTTACGAAAAGCTTTTAACGCCACCAACCATGATATGCCTTCACATAAAATCGCAATTCCCAAAACAATATAATTTAAATTTGGACTCAGCATTTCCTCAGGATAGCGCACATGCTGTATGCCTTGATAAATCGAAACCACAGCACCCAGTGCAAACACCATTAAAGAAACAATAAAGGCCCAAAAATAAAGTTCGCGCCCATAACCAAACGGATGCTGTGCATTTGGAGATTGTTGCGATTTTTTTATGCCGTACAGCAATAGAATTTCATTTAGAGTATCCACCACTGAATGAATCGCTTCACTCAGCATAGCGGAACTATTGGTGATATACGCTGCAACAAACTTGACCAAGGCAATCGCTAAATTGCCCGCCAGAGCAGCATACACCACAATTTTATTTGAATCCGACATTTAAACGCGCCTTAGATTTATTATCATCGAGTAGCATTATTGAAATAGTACTATTCAATTTTTATCTTTATTTGGACTCATCTTAACCAAACATTCGGTATCAATAGTTTATTTTTTGTTGTTCTCTTTAAAGCCTGCTGCATTCGATCATTCAGGGAAGCATTTTTCATTTAGATCAAGTTAAATGGAGGATAATGTAAAGATCACTCATTAGATGAGGATTCTTGTTTTAGTTTAATTTTAGATGAAAATATTGGGTTGATTGTGCGTTTCATTTATTCAAAATAATGAGAATTAATTTATACCGTTTATTAAATTTTATGATTTAGCACAATCTTTTTATTTTAGTTTATCGGTTTTATTGACTATAAATACCGCGTTTTAATATACAAAAATATTAATAAAAATAGAAATATCATTTATTTACTAAATGCAATCATCATCATGCGCTCATTGTTTATAGATTATACTCTTGCCAACTTATAGTAAGAGATTTTTTGGATTACTTATTGGACTTAAGTATATGGAATTACGTCACCTACGATATTTTATTACGGTTGCTGAAGAACTCAATTTTAGTAAGGCCGCTTTAAAGCTGTTTACTGCACAACCCTCTTTAAGTCAGCAAATTAAAGACCTAGAAGAAGATGTAGGGGTTCAACTTTTTTACCGAACAAAACGAAAAGTTGAATTGACTGAAGAAGGTACAGTATTTTTAGAACAAGCACGCTTAACGCTCGCGCAAGCCGATAAAGCCGTTGCTATGGCACGTCAAGTTTCACAAGCCAAACAACAAATGTTACGTATTGGTTTTGTACCTGTGGCGGAGGTAAAAATTTTTCCTTCGGTATTGCCCAATTTACGGGTTCAACATCCAGACTTTAAAATAGAACTCCTCAGCTTAAACAATACTGAGCAAATGAAGCGCTTAAAAAAAGGCGAATTGGATATATCGTTTACGCGGCACAATTTAAACAGTGATGAAATAAAAAGCTTATTTGTTTTACGTGAACCCATGGTATTTATTTTGCCAGAAGACCATCCTTTGGCAAAATATGAAAAAATTCCTGTACAAGCACTTCATGGGGTCGATTTTATTATTCCTGCGGTGGAACAATCTCACACCATTCATCACCATATTCTTGATTTTGCCAAAACACAGGGAATTACTTTAAATATTGTCCAAAAAGCCGATAATATTTTATTCAATATCAATGCAGTGGGTATGGGTTTAGGTTGTACCATTTTACCTGCCTACACTGCTCCACTGATCACTTCAAATAGCGTTATTCGCCCATTAGAGGTTGAGTTGCCTTATGTCGATCTCTATGTCAGCTACCATAAAAGCAATACATCTGTCGCGGTACGAAAATTTATCGAATTACTCACTCAAATCTTTTATCTTGATATCAATCGTGATTGAGTTAACCTGCTTCTTTTAAGCGGATATGCTGCAGCAGAAATCGATGTAAGTCACCAACATCATTCAAAATTGCGATTGGGTCAAATTGTGCTAATACGTCAACTGTATGAACGCCATAACTCACGCCAATGCTTGGCATCACAATATTTTGTGCCATTTCTAAATCATAAGACGTATCACCGACCATAATGGCATGCTCAGCCTTTACACCTGTAACTCTTAAGATTTCAGCCAGCATCAGTGGGTCAGGTTTAGATTTGGTTTCGCTGGCGGCACGTGTTACATCAAACATATCTAGACTTTGCGTTTGCGCCAAGACACGGTCTAGCCCTCTTCGGCTTTTACCCGTCGCAACAGCCAACTTGATGTTATGATTCTTTAAATCTAAAAGAAGCTCAGCGACCCCCTTAAACCAAACATCATCAGTAGAATTTTCCACATAATGGTCGCTATAACTTTGCAGAATTTCATGATGTAATTCAGGTACATCTGGAAATAAAACCTGAGCTACTTCAGGCAAACCTAGACCGATAATACTTTGTGCAGCCTCTGCGGTCAGCGGTTGATTAAATTGCTGCGCTGCAAATTTTAGGCTAGAAACAATTTGACTGACTGAATCGAATAAAGTGCCATCCCAGTCAAAAATAATCAGTTCTACAGGTTTGTTCATCTTCAGTTCCTCAGTTAAATTCAGCTTTTTCAATCTCACTCTATGTCTTCTCCTTGAAGAAATAGAGTGAGATTCATCATGACAAGGAAAGTTCAAAAAACTTCAAATCACTATTTTCATCCATTATTTATCAAATATTAACAGCTTAATATGACTCAAATTTTAAACATGCAACTGATAAAATAAGCATATTACTCAGCCGCTCATTTCTGTCCTACAGCCTAATAACGACATCCATGTCGTTTTTGACCTAACAGCTCATGTCAAATAGGGTGTCTTAATCCTTTGACTGTGCACGTAATTGCGCCACCACACTTTGCATATCTTCAGGCAAAGGCGCTTCAATGGTGTCATAACCTGGAATTTCTAAACGCAAGGCATGTAAACACAGACGTCGTGCCGCTGGGCCTCTATATTCAGTTTGATGGCCATATTTATCATCACCCAACAGAGGATGACCAATACTCAACCCATGTACACGAATTTGATGAGTCCGTCCTGAAAGCGGTGAGGCATAAACCAAAGTCGCATGTCGAAAACGCTCAGCAACATTCCACTGTGTTTGACTTGGCTTACCTTCTTTAGATACGCGTACACGACGCTCACCATTGGCCAATTCATAACGATGTAAAGGTGCATCAATCAGTTGTTTATCTAAACTGACCTGCCCTTTCACAATGGCTGCATAGGTTTTTTTAATTTTATGTTCACGTAATAAATCTTGTAGCGTTTTTAAAGTACTACGCTTTTTGCTGATCATCACCAAACCAGAAGTATCCCGGTCAATTCGGTGAATCAATTCCAAATATTTTTTACCTGTTGCGGCACGTAAGCCCTCAATTAAGCCATAGGCCACACCACTTCCGCCATGCACAGCAATCCCTGAAGGTTTATTGACCACCATCAAACCTTCATCTTCATAAATGACACGACTCAGTAAACTTTGTGCGACTTTATCAGACACAGGTGCCGCAGTTTCATCTTTAGGCTCATAACGGATGGGTGCGACCCGAATTTGATCGCCAATCGCAAGTTTGGTTTCCGCTTTAATACGCTTTTTATTGACCCTAACTTGCCCTTCACGCATCAAACGATAAATCCGACTTTTCGGCACACCTTTCAGTCTGGAAAATAAAAAATTATCAATACGTTGACCCGATTGATGCTCGTCCACTTCAAACCAAGTGACACTTTGCCATTCTTGCGTAGAATTCATACAGTTACGATGACCCAAAAAATACTAAAATTGATTAAAAACTGATCACTTAGGCTATGCTTTACCCAATAAAGGTAAGCTTAACCCATAGGCAGATGATGCAAGGTTTGATATAGTCAGCGCATGGATACCACCGTTAGTGTGAAAAAATTTAAAAACTTCAATTTTTTGGAGTTCGATATTAAATTTCTCAATTCACATTAAATACGGAAAGGTCCCTAAAGAATATGCCGACGCCGAAGGCTTTATTATATCGGCAAAAAAGCAAACTGTTGCGTTTAATTGTATTTCGGTACATAAAATCAGTTTGCCGCAAAAAATATGTCGCCAACCAAAAGTTGGTTTTAAACGTAAACTGATACACATCAGATAAGTCGCGTCCTAAAGTCGCATTCAGGCTACAACGTTGATGTATTGGATCTGCACATGAAGCACTGATACGATGATAATTCCGTATCAAGACACTCTATCTGTAAATGAAGAGATGATCTTTAAGCTAAGTGACAGTGAAAGTTACTCACATCCAATGCACCGTCTGTCCGCCAGTGAATCGTTTAGGTTACTTTAATCAACTCATGATTAAAGCCGTATTGCCATCATCAATATGGACATCAAAAACCGAAGCCCAACAAAAAAGGCCGGTAAAAAAGCTCAGACCACAATTGTAGTATTTTGAGATCTGGGTGTTGATCCTTAATGTATGGTGTTCGCTACGTGAATAGCGATGTTTTGTTGTGTATCGCTATTAGGTGTTACACCCATGAAACGTATGTTGATTAATGCAACACATGCCGAAGAGATTCGCGTTGCACTTGTCACTGGTCAGCGTCTTTACGATTTTGATTTAGAGAATCGTACCCGTGAACAAAAAAAATCCAATATCTATAAAGGTCACGTGACTCGCGTTGAACCTTCTTTAGAAGCTGTCTTTGTTGAATACGGTGCAGGTCGTCAAGGCTTTCTCTCAATGCGTGAAATCGCAAACTCATATTACAAAGCAGACCCTCGCCAAACTTCAAATATCCGCGAATTAATCACTGAAGGTACTGAACTTTTAGTGCAAGTGGAAAAAGAAGAACGAGGCAATAAAGGTGCAGCGTTATCTACTTTTATTTCACTTGCGGGTCGTTATTTGGTCCTTATGCCAAACAACCCAAAAGGTGGCGGTATTAGTCGTCAAATTTCAGGTTCAGTTCGTGAAGAATTGAAAGAAATGCTGGCATCACTCAATATTCCACGCGGCATGAGTGTAATTGTACGTACTGCTGGTATTGGTCGTTCGCAAGAAGAATTACAACTCGATTTACAACATTTGATGGATCTTTGGGCACAAATCCAAACCACAGCAAGTTCTGGCCCATCGCCAATGTTAGTTCATCAAGAAGCAGGCGTGGTGACACGTGCTATTCGTGACTATTTACGTGATGATGTTGCAGAAATCTTAATTGACTCCGAACAAGCTTATAACGAGGCTTATAACTTCGTAAAAGCAGTGATGCCACGCCAATTAGAAAAACTAAAAACTTATACTTTAAATGAGCCATTATTTGCTCATTTTGCAATTGAAAGCCAAATTCAAACCGCTTATGAACGCGAAGTTAAACTGCCATCTGGTGGTTCAATCGTAATTGATCAAACTGAAGCCTTGGTGTCAATTGACATTAACTCAGCAAAATCGACACGTGGTCATGACGTTGAAGATACGGCTTTAAGTACTAATTTAGAAGCGGCAGAAGAAATCGCGCGCCAACTACGTTTACGCGATATTGGCGGTCTAGTGGTGATCGATTTTATCGACATGACCAAAGATCGCAACCAGCGTATGGTTGAAGCGAAACTTCGTGAAGCAACGCAAAGCGACCGTGCTCGTATTCAATTCGGCCAATTGTCTCGTTTTGGTTTAATGGAAATGAGCCGTCAACGCTTACGTCCATCGCTTGAAGAAGCAACAGGTTATGTGTGCCCACGTTGTCATGGCACAGGTATGGTGCGTGACTTACGCTCTCTTTCACTCTCAATTATGCGTAAAGTTGAAGAAATTGCGCTTCGTGAGCGTCATGGTGAAGTTCAAGTTGAAGTTCCAGTTGAAATTGCAGCATTTTTGTTGAATGAAAAACGTCATACTTTGGTTTATTTAGAACAAACCTCAAATGTACGTGTCACTGTGTTGCCCCATCCGCACTTAGAAACGCCACATTATGAAATCACTTATAATGCTGAAGGCTTTGCACCGACTAGCTATGAACGCACAGAAGCAACGCGTTCAAGTGAAAAAGAATTGGGTTATGAATCTTCTGAATGGCATTTAGAAGAAGAACAACACGTTCAAAATACCGCTCAAACAGTACAACAATCAGAGCGCAATAACAAAAAGCAGCCACAACATCAACAGGCAGCTCAAACACAACATCAAGCGATTGCGCCTGCTGTACCATCAACCAGTCCATGCGCTTGGCTTGAAAACCTGTTTGTACAAAAACAAGCAGCGACTATAGATCAGTCACGTTCAGCCAATAATGCAGCCGCAGCAATTGAACAAATGGTTAATGGTGGTGCTGTTAGTCGCGGACAATTTGGCCAAGTTGCAGCGTCTGTGCCTGTTGCTCACACCCCTGTTTCAACGGCAAATAACAATGCTTATTTGGCTCCAAGTGCGCCTACTCCTCCGAAACCAGAACAACGTGAAGTGAACGATCGTTATTCTGATAAAGAAGAAAAATCGCAACGCCATAATAAAAAACGCGTAAACAAGCCAAAAGAGCAACGCGAACAAGTTCAACATGACAATCAACATAACCAAGTGCATGAAGAAATTGTTCAAGCTCCTCGTCAAGAGCAACGTCATGAACAGCGCCAAGACCAACGTCATGAACAGCGCCAAGACCAACGCCATGAAGCACGTCAGGACTCACGTGAAAATAAACGTCCAGTTCGACGTCAACAGGTAGAACAGCAAAATTCGGATACTCCAACCGAACAAAATGCAGTTCCGCGCCGTGACCGTAATAACCAGCAACGTCCGAATCGCCCAAATCGTCATCGCGATCAGAGCGTTCTGAATGAGCAAATCGCACCTGAAACTGTGGTAAGCGCATTACCAACAGCAACGGAGCAATCACCTAAAGTTGAAGTGATTGACGCACCTCGTCAGCAGGTTATGCCAACTGCATTGATGGTCAATATTGATGAAGCGAAAAGTGAAATTGTGGCACTTCACTCAGCAAAACCCATTGCTGAAGCACCTGTTGTGCAATCTGCACCAGTTGAATCTAAAGAAGTAGTGACTCAAACCCCAGTTGCAGCAGTAGCGGAAAAAGCAGCAATTGCTCCATCAAAACCAGAGTCAAAACAAGTAGGTTCTGCTGATCAGCGCGCGAGTAATGATCCACGTATGCGTCGTCGCCAGAAACGTGGCGCTCAAGTAAAACAAGCCCAAGCACCAAAACTAAACCCATCTCAAGTTCCAACTTTGGGGCAGTACACTGTGGGTAGTTTAATTCGCCATGTCTATGGTGAAGATTGTTCCGTTTTAATTGAACAATTTGGTTTAATTCCAACGTTCAATCGTGCCTTGGTTAAATTTACTGAGCAATATGCAGCCACTCTTTCGCATCAGGAAACTGAAACGGATGTTGCAGCACAACCCGTGACACGTGATGTTGCTATCACCAAAGCGACACCAGAAGCTGAACCTGCCCCAGTGTTAGATTTAACACCACCAAGCACTGTTTCAGACAACCGTGTTGCCAATGATCCACGTGAGCGTCGTCGTTTGGCAAAATTGGCTGCAGAACAAGCTTTAGAGCAAGCTAAGCAATCGCATAGCGAACCTTCAGCTGGAAAAGCAGTGCCAGATGAAACCCCATCTAGTGAAAGCAAGGTTGAAGTTGAGCAAAAATCAGCAATAGACGAAACACCCGTTGTTGAGGTGACTGAAACACCTGAAACCGTAGCAGAGCCAACGCCTACTGTTCAGCCTGTAAAAGCAGCACCCAATGCAAAAGTAGTCGCTGAAAAACCTATACAAACGGAGTTGGCAGTCGATGCCGCTCAAGATGTACAAGCTTTGGCTGAACCAAAATCGGATGCAGACAAACCCGAAACAGAGGATGAGGCAGACAAACCTGTACGCCCTCGTCGTCCACGCGGCCGTCCACCGAAGAAAGCAACGCCTGCAAGCGAGTCTTAATTCGCTCTAATGCAGTAAAATAAAAAAACCTAGTCATTTCGGTGACTGGGTTTTTTTTGTTATTTTTGTCAAATTAGGTTGATTGCACTACGATTAAACGATTAGAAAGACAGCTGTACCTAGAAACGCAAACAATTAAATATATTGGATTATGACAAATAGATAGGATTCTTATGAACCACAACCCGCAAAGTGATCTAATTAAGCTTACTGATGTTGCCACAAAATTACCTAAACTGATCAATAAAGTTCCTCATTTATTGAGTGGCCTAAAACAAGCTTACTTACGTACACCAACGACAGCGACAGGTCTAGGTATCGCTTTTGAGAAAGCCGTTAAGCACAATCCACATGGAATGGCGTTATTATTTGAAGAACAAAAATTCAGTTATCAAGCACTGAATGAATGGGCCAATCAGATTGGACATTTTTATTTATCAATTGGTGCACGTAAAGGCGACGTGATTGCAGTCATGGTGGAAAACCGTCCTGAGCTTTTGGCTACAGTCATTGCTTTAGCCAAAATTGGGGTGACCACCGCTTTGGTCAATACCTCACAAACAGCTAAGGCATTGACCCACAGTATTAATCTGGTTAAACCTATTGCTGTGATTGCTGGCGAAGAATGCCGTGCTGCAATAGAAGAAGTACGCTCTGATTTAAACGTTGGAACAGACCGTTTTCACTGGTTTGCAGACCAGCCAACTCGTATTGAGCCAGGTACAGCACCTAAAGGCTGGCGTAATTTAGCAGAGAAAATTGATCATTTTCCAAAATTTAATACGCCAACAACGCATACTGTTCAAGGCAAAGATGGTTTATTTTATATTTATACTTCAGGTACGACAGGCTTACCAAAGGCGGTCATTTTTACTCACAGTCGTTGGACTTTGGCCTACGGCACGTATGGTCATGTCTTAAATCTGAATAAAAATGATGTCATGTATGTGACTTTGCCGCTGTATCACGCCACTGGAATTGTGGTCTGTTGGTGTGGCGTGATTGCAGGTCATGCAACATTGGCTCTACGTCGAAAATTCTCGACCTCTTCATTTTGGAAAGATGTCCAAAAATTTGATGCTTCAGCCATCGGTTATGTCGGTGAGTTGTGTCGTTACTTGATGGATGCACCCACTTCTGAAAATGAACAACGACATCGTGTCAAAAAAATGATTGGTAATGGGATGCGTCCGAATATTTGGGATAAATATAAAGCACGCTTTGGAGTGGAAGAAATTCTCGAACTCTATGCCTCAAGTGAAGGCAATGTGGGTTTTAGCAATGTCTTTAATTTTGATAATACCGTCGGTTTCTCCCCGACACCATATGCCATTGTAGAATTTGACAAAGAAAGCAATAGCCCAGTAAAAGATGCTAAAGGCTGGTGTAAAAAAGTTAAAAAAGGTGAAGTCGGCTTATTGATTGGAAAAATCACCCGTCGCTCTCCTTTTGATGGTTATACCGACCCTGAAAAAAACAAATCTGTCATCATGAAGGATGTATTTAAACACGGCGATTCATTTTTCAATACGGGTGATTTAGTACGTGATATTGGTTTCCGTCACGCTCAATTTGTTGATCGCTTAGGTGATACTTTCCGCTGGAAAGGTGAAAATGTTTCCACCACTGAAGTTGAAAATGCAGTCAGTGAATATGAAAAAATTGCTGAAGCAGTCGTATATGGGGTTGAAATTCCGAATACTAATGGTCGCGCCGGAATGGCTGCCATCACTTTGTCTGAAGGTACAACATTAACCGAGCAAGATCTGCAACAGATGGCGACTCAGTTTAAAAAATGCGTACCTGCCTATGCCGTTCCTGTTTTTTTACGTATTCAAAAGCAAGTTGAAACCACGGGAACATTCAAATATCAAAAAAATAAGTTAAAAGAACAATCTTTTGACCCAAATAAAAATGATGAGCGCTTGCTGGTTTTGCTTCCAAATGCCACAGGATATTGTGATCTGACGCCAGAAATATTTAGCAATATTGAAGCTTATCAATACCGCTTTTAATTCAAATATTGGTTTTTTGCAGTCGATTCGGCAAATTTGTTGTATTTATAATCAAACATCAACAAGTTTGCTATTTTTTACTTGCGCTCGATTGATATCTTGCTACAATACGCGACATCAAAACAAAGTGGTGTTGAGAAAATTTAATTTTCTTACACTGTACATTCAAGTACTTCTTGAATGTTGTTAGGGTCGTTAGCTCAGCTGGTAGAGCAGCGGACTTTTAATCCGTTGGTCCCGCGTTCGAATCGCGGACGACCCACCACTTATTTTGATCACCTAGAGATGGGTCGTTAGCTCAGCTGGTAGAGCAGCGGACTTTTAATCCGTTGGTCCCGCGTTCGAATCGCGGACGACCCACCATCTTCTAAAACTTCTGACCTGAAGTTTTCTAGCTTTTAAAGCAATCTTTAAATGGGTCGTTAGCTCAGCTGGTAGAGCAGCGGACTTTTAATCCGTTGGTCCCGCGTTCGAATCGCGGACGACCCACCATTTATCTCAAAGTTTTTCTCAACTCAATTCTCGTTATATCTTCTCTCGTTTGAGATTTTTTTGCGTAAACACTCTATTTCAAATCATGTTTAATTTTTTTGATTCATCCAAGCAAGTGACACTAAAGAATAATGTAACTGTATAAATTCATATTTTATCGACTCAGCGTTGATTGAGTGAAAGTCTATTTTTAATATTTACTCAACTAAAATTGTATTTTATTGATCCACATTTTTTAAATTCCAGTTAATCCTTGAGCAATACATAGGCTTTTAAAGGTTTACGATAACCCTGTTTAAAGTAATATTTATCCCCACCTGAGTTTTCTCGATTAATTTTGTCCAAATTCATAATCAAATGCTGTGGGTCTTGAATATCATAATAGAAATTTACCCCATCCTTGCGATGTACCACCAATTCCGTTTTCTCCAAATTGATAGACCATGTATCACGGCGATAATTTGCATTGCGCGAATCTGTTTGAGTATTCTCAGCAAATACTTTACCAAACTGCACAATACTTCGATGCACCGAACCGTCAGCACTGAGGTTTAAAATATATTCTGCCGTTCCCGCAGCACAAGGCACAAGGCACAAAATTATCATCACATGGAATATGGGCATGATAGCGGCCAATAAAAGGTTTTTCATAAGATTTAATGGGTGATTTCCGCGCATGTGTCATTGCAGGAAGAGTGGCTTGACCCGCAATCTCTATGAGCGTTTTGGCTTGTTCAGCTTCGAGCGACTGGGGAGATTTATTCGGATTTTGAGAAAAACTTTCTACCACTCCGCTAGAATCACAGGCCATCATCCCAACCAAAGCAATAAAGACTAAACCCCAGCGAAAATAGCAGATTGACAAGTACAAATCCTTCTTCCTTAAAGTGAGTTAAATCTTCCCTTAATCCGCTCAGAATATCACTACAGAGCTGATTACATTCGCAGTTTAATAGCTGCTCATACTCTTATAATGTGTAATTTTTTAAAAAAATAAAACCCAATAATGCGTAGGCTGGCAGTTTATGTGCAGCGTGCAGAGAATTCACTATTGGTTACATAACTTAACCATTTTCTCTATTTAATGGCTTTAAAAGGTCATTTAAAGCACCATCTATTTATTATAAAGATATTTTATTCTTCACCTTTTAAGGAGATTTAGATGGCCAATGTTGGTTTATATCGCTCTCACCGACAAAATATGATTGCTGGGGTAATGGGTGGTATTGCTGAACGATTTGGTTGGAATGCAAATTTGTTACGCACTATTTTCGTGATTATTTCAATCATGAGTGCTGCATTTCCTGGCATTTTGGTTTATTTGGTTTTATGGCTAATTATGCCTAAAAAACCTTTTCAAATAGATGCGGCTGAAGGCTATCAAAATCCTATTCGTACTGTAAACCGAGATTGAAAAACTTAACCTTAATTCTTTTAGTCTATTCCTGTTTTATGCTACGACTTTTGCCCCAAATAGTCGTAGCTTTTTTTAGTTTCTATTTATGATTGCTGTTTTACTTGAATGAGTTGTTGATTTAAGACAGCGATCATATCTGCACGGCTAATGATGCCCACCAAATGTTGTTTATCAACGACTGGAATATAATTAAACGAGCGCTCAACAAAGTAAGGCACCAAATCTTGAATAGGCTGTAAAGGCTGCACAGTAACCACTTTCGGGTTCATAATATGGCGCACCCGGTGTTCCCATGTGGCTTTAGGATCTGCTGCCCGTTTGAACCATTCCACTACTTCATACAATGCCAAAGTGCCGACCAAAATTTCTTGTGCATTGACCACGGGTAAACTCATTAAATTTACATTTTTAAATTTATCTAATGCTTCATGAATATCGTCTTCTGCATGCAGCACAATCACATCTTTGGTCATAATATCTTGACAGACATAATGATTAATTGATCGTGAATTGGCAATTTCCTGTGCCTCTAAAATAATTTTTTGCAGGTCATATTCACTAATATCGAGTAACTCGGTTTGATGCTCTAACACATCCTGAATATCTTGCGGTTGAATGGTAACTTTTTGAGTGGGCGTTGGATCCTTTGAACGCTGATTGATTTGCGCAACGTTTGGATACTGTTTACCCAAGAGCCGATTAAATCCAATCGCGATAACCAGTAATAAAAGAGAGTTGAGTAAAACTGGATAAAAAATAAAATGATAACCCAACTGATGTACCACATCGCCGCCCAATACAGCGGTAATAGCGACTGCCCCACTGGGTGGATGCAGCGAATCGGTCGTCATCATTAAAATAATAGACAGACCTACGGCAACACTAAAAGCTTCGGTTAAATTTGGAATATACAGTGCACAGGTCACGCCAATAATACCTGCAATGCTATTTCCGACCACCATATTCCATGGCTGTGCCAAGGGACTAGCAGGCACAGCAAATAACAATACTGAAGAAGCCCCCATGGGTGCGATATACCACGCATTAATATCACCTAGCACCCACCAGCTGATCAAGGATGAAAGTGCAAGTCCGAGCAGAGCACCTATTCCACACAGTAATCGGTCTTTTAAGGGGAGGACTTTAAAATTAGGTTTTAGGGTATTCAGCCAGTCTGCTTTAGAGTGAAACACTGTTTGCCTTAAGGATTGTTTTAACGAATGAAACCATTATAAAGTGATCATCTTATAAGATGTATTTATTTTATATTTTTATATACATCTCGAAGCGCTTAGTCTTGAACCATGTTGGTGAATCCCCACTCGTAATCCATTGTTATTTTTTGATTTAATCATTCTATTATGTTGAGAGAGTCTGATAATTTACTGAGCCGAAAATATCAATCTTTAAAACTTTCTATGATTAAATCTATACACTCAGATGAAAATCGAGCAACTTAATCTATATCCTTTGCCACCCACCATCAAAGCCCTTATAATTGAGCACAATTTTTCTCTAATTTTAAGTGGATGACCATGAGTCGCGCCATATCGCATATTGATACATTTCAAGGCTTAATTCTTGCCTTACAAAACTACTGGGCTGAACAAGGTTGCGTTATTTTACAACCTTACGATATGGAAATGGGCGCAGGAACATTCCACACAGCGACCTTCCTTCGTGCTTTAGGGCCTGAAACCTGGAATGCAGCCTACGTTCAACCGTCACGTCGTCCCAAAGATGGCCGTTATGGCGAAAACCCAAACCGCTTGCAGCACTACTACCAATTCCAAGTGGTGTTGAAGCCAAATCCAGACAACATCCAACAGCTTTATTTAGATTCTTTAAAAGCCATTGGTATTGATCCCCTCGTTCATGACATTCGTTTTGTCGAAGACAATTGGGAATCTCCAACACTCGGTGCTTGGGGCTTAGGTTGGGAAGTTTGGTTAAACGGTATGGAAGTGACTCAGTTCACGTACTTCCAACAAGTCGGCGGTGTGGAGTGCTACCCAGTCACAGGCGAAATCACCTATGGTCTTGAGCGTCTTGCGATGTACTTACAAGGTGTAGACTCTGTTTATGATTTGGTTTGGACTAAAGGTCAGTTTGGTACTGTGACTTATGGCGATGTGTTCCATCAAAACGAAGTAGAACAATCGACTTATAACTTCGAATACGCAAACGTTGAAAAAATGTTTGAATTGTTCGATTTCTACGAAGCGGAAGCAACACGCTTAATTGAAGCAGAACTTCCACTTCCCGCTTATGAACAAGTCATCAAAGCATCGCATAGCTTTAACTTGCTCGATGCACGTGGTGCAATTTCAGTCACTGAGCGTCAACGTTATATCTTACGTGTACGTACTTTGGCGCGTTCAATTGCACAAAGTTATGTGGCTGCTCGTGCGAAACTCGGTTTCCCAATGGCAGAGCCTGAACTTCGTGATGAAGTTTTGGCACAGTTAAAAGCACAAGTTGAAGCAGAAGCGAAAGAAGCAAACAAGGAGAGCAAATAATGTCTAAACATACCGTTTTGTTCGAATTGGGCTGTGAAGAACTTCCACCAAAAAGCTTAAAAAAATTACGTGATGCTTTGCATACTGAAACAGTGAAAGGCTTGAAAGATGCAGGTCTTGCATTTGATTCTATCGAAGCTTATGCAGCACCTCGTCGTTTGGCACTTAAAATTGTAGACGTTGATGGTGCACAAGCAGATACACAAAAACGCTTTGACGGCCCTGCTAAACAAGCCGCTTTTGATGCTGAAGGCAATGCAACCAAGGCGCTTGAAGGCTTTATGCGTGGTCAGGGCATCACTGTAGAGCAAGTCACGACTTTTCAAGCGGGTAAAGTTGAAAAAGTGTGCTACTTAAAAGATGTGAAAGGTCAAAGCCTTGATATTCTTTTACCTCAAATTTTACAAAATGCGCTGGACAATCTTCCAATTGCAAAACGTATGCGTTCTGCGGCTAGCCGTACTGAATTCGTGCGCCCTGTGAAATGGGTCGTATTACTGAAAGACAATGATGTGATTGAAGCAACCATTCAGGATCATAAAGCAGGCAATGTGACTTTTGGTCATCGTTTCCATGCACCTGAAGCCATTACTTTAACGCATGCAGATGAATACCTAGCGAAGTTAAAAGCAGCGTATGTGGTTGCAAACTTTGAAGAACGTCAATCTATTATTGATGATCAAGTAAAAGCACTTGCAGATGAAGTAAATGCGATTGCCATTGTACCAAGCGATCTTCGTGATGAAGTGACGGCATTGGTTGAATGGCCTGTTGCGCTTCGTGCAAGTTTTGAAGAGCGTTTCCTTGCCGTACCGCAAGAAGCTTTGATTACGACGATGCAAGACAACCAAAAGTACTTCTGTTTGGTCAATAGCGATAACAAGCTTCAACCGTATTTCATTACTGTTTCAAACATTGAGTCTAAAGACCCAGCTCAAATCATTGAAGGCAATGAGAAAGTGGTTCGTCCACGTTTGTCTGATGCTGAATTCTTCTTCTTACAAGATCAAAAGCAACCGCTTGCGTCTCGTAAAGAAAAATTAGCCAACATGGTGTTCCAAGCACAATTGGGTACGCTTTGGGATAAATCGACACGTATTGCAAAACTCGCGGTAGCACTTGCACCCATTACAGGTGCAAATGCAACTGATGCTGAAAAAGCAGCTCTGCTTGCAAAATGTGACTTAACCTCTGAGCTTGTGGGTGAGTTCCCAGAGCTTCAAGGCATTGCGGGGACGTATTACGCACGTCTTGAAGGTGAAAATACTGAAGTCAGCGATGCTTTGGGTGAGCAATACTTACCGAAGTTCGCAGGTGATGTTTTACCAAAAACTAAAACAGGCACAACGATTGCCCTTGCCGATCGTTTAGATACATTGACTGGTATTTTTGGGATCGGTCAAGCACCAACAGGTTCGAAAGACCCGTTTGCATTACGCCGTTCTGCGATTGGTATTTTACGTTTAGTGACTGAAAAAGAGCTAGATGTGTCAATTGAAGAACTCATCAAACTTGCGCTGAATGCTTATGGCGATGTTGTTGCAGATCATGCCAAGACTTTGGCGGACGCTGTTGCATTCCTTGAAGGTCGTTACCGTGCCAAATACGAAGACCAAGGTGTGGCGGTTGACGTGATTCAAGCAGTTCAAGCCTTGTCTCCAAAATCTCCACTTGATTTTGACAAGCGTGTAAATGCAGTCAATCACTTCCGTAATTTACCTGAAGCGGCTGCGCTTGCTGCTGCCAACAAACGTGTGGCTAACATTTTGGCAAAAGAAGCTGCGCCTACAGGTAATGTGGTTGAAGCGAACTTGGTAGAAGATGCTGAAAAAGCATTGTTTGCCGTACTTGCTAAAATCACACCTGAAGTTGAGCCGCTATTTGCTTCCAAAGAATATACAGAAGCATTGTCTAAGCTTGCTGCTTTACGTGCGCCTGTTGATGCATTCTTTGACAGCGTTATGGTGATGGCTGATGATGCAGAATTGAAAGCTAACCGTTTACGTCTGCTTGTACAGCTCCGTGATTTATTTACGAAAGTGGCGGATATTTCGGTATTGCAGCACTAAGCTTGAATTCTTGAAGTTTAAACAAAACCCCGCTATAAGTTAGTGGGGTTTTTATTTTGACTCACACTGAATCCAAAGAAAAATTAAGCCTTATTATGACCATGTAAATAATTAATTATTTTATCATGATAGGCTCTCAAATCCTCTGAATGTAAAGCAGTTGTATAAATATAATGTTCAAATTCTTCATTACTGGTTTCTAAATAATGAGATTGATATTGATGTAATATGATTTGTCCAAGATCCTTTATTTTATAATTTATCTCCATATAACTTTGTATCATCCCATTTTCGTATTGATATGTTCCTCTAGTTTTATCGTATTGCTTATATTCTTTCTCAAAACTATTTAAAGCCACATCTAGTGTAGATGTAGACATATAAAAACTCTTAATATAGTCATGAAAACTTGCATCAGTTTTCAAAAATAATTGAGGAGTTATGCTCTCAGGGAGCTTGTCACATTCTTTAGGATTAACTTCAGCATTACTGAATAGAGCCAATACGAAGCAATCCAATTGAACCCGACAAAAATTCAGATCATTAAGAGCTGTTTGAATAATTTCATTTTGTATTTTCTTATTGTGCTGCTCCTTCCAAGAAATAAAACCTACAATTGCAACTATAGGTGTCAGCACATAACTAAGAACTGTGAGAAAAGCTAAAATTTTTACTTCACTAAAAGCACAGTCAAATCCATACATATCTGTACATATCAGAAATCTTTGGATACCCCCGTAAATTAAAGTTAAAATCAAATAGATAAGAAGATAAACTATAATATAATTTATAATTTCTTTTTTCATAAAATAGTCTCTTAAATTTCAATATCATACTAGAAATAATTAATAAAGTTTCTCTAAATTATTAAAGCAATAAATAGAAAAAATATTCCTTAAATCAAGTTAAAATTAATCTTCAAAAGCAGACTATTTGATGTTTTCTATTTGAAACCTATATCTAATTCCCTATACTCAACTTACAACACTCAACAAGAAAGAATCTTATGAAACTTAAAATGCTTACTTTGACTGCTCTTGCGGGTATTGCCCTTACAGCGTGTACATCTGCGCCTAAAATTCCACAGCTTGCAACAGGGGTCTTGCAAGAAGTCCAAAATTTGGAAGTCTATCCTGAAACCACCAACAACAAAGCTAAACTCACCAAATTTACAGATAAATGTGTGATCGAATTTACAGGCAATTTGGCAACAGGAAAGTCAGTTGAACAATGGTCATTTAAAGGCTTAACCCTTATTTCGGGTGGTTCTGCAACATTTGCTCAGGATGGTTCAAGTACAGCAGCCAATTTTGACTTACATGCAGCAGAAGTACAAAAAAACTTTTTGATCCTCCGTAATCACTTCCATAAAGATGCTTTAGCACAATGTAACTGATGTATTTACGAATCACTGATTCATTTTTGATTGAGTGATTCAATCTTCCCCTGCCTTAATCTTCAGCTGAATCTGTTTTTATACTCATTAGGATTCTTCTCTAAAATATGAATTGTATATTTTTAAAAATAAGAAATTAATAAAAACCTTAATATTCAATATATTAAATAATTTGAAATGATTAGTTCTCTTCACATTTCTTGCCGAAGTGTTAATGCGCTGTTGCATAAACGTGTGAGTTTAATCTCAGGCTCATGATTTTTTCCTAAAACACATTATGATGATTTCCTCTGATCACTCGGTGCATAGTCGAGCTGAGTTCTATAGGATAAATTCAAAAAATGAAAATGCTTAAAATCACTCTAATTACCACGGCACTTTTAGCCACTAGCCCTCTATTTGCGAACACCTCGGTCAACGCAACAGCAGATATTAAAACTGAGCAACCTAGTATTTTGCATAATGTGACGCAAGGGGTAAAAAATACCGCGCATAAAGCTGGACATGGCATTCAAAATACCGCGCATAAAGCTGGACATGGCATTCAAAATACAGCTGTAAAAGTGGATCACGGTGTAGAAAAAGGGGTGGACAAAACCCGAACTGTCACTAAAAATGCATGGGAAAACACCAAAGACTTTAGTGCTGAAAAGTCTCAAGCAGTCGAAAATAAAGCAAAAAAAGTGAAAGATGCAACCGTGAAGAAAGCAGATCAAACCAAAACATATGCCAGTGAAAAATGGCAAAAAGGTAAAGATGCTGTGAGCTCTCATTCAGGCGATGCGCATGTCAATGGTAAAACCAATGTTGAGTTAAATACGCCAGCAGCAAAAGCCAATGTGGGTATTTCTACAGAAGCTGGGATTGGACACTCTAAATAATTTTTAATTACGATGGGGTATAGGAAAAGTTCATTTTGATGTACTTGTTCTGTACCTCATTTTTTATATTTTTATATTATTTTTGAGTCTTTAAGCCAAACTCATCATGATTTACTGTATTCATCAGCTCAATTGCTGTCAGGCTAAATAGAAATTAAGTCGATATTATTTTAAAGTGATTATTTGAAAAAATCATTGTTTAACGGAAGAATCATCGCCATGAAAATGATAAAAACGCTCATGATAAGCAGCACCATTTTAGCTTCAATGTCCCTCTTGGCTCAAACTCCACTTCATCAAACAGCATCATCTACGCCTGTATCTACACATACAACAGATGTTCCTTATGGCGACAATCCCAATATTTTTAAAGTGTTAGGCCATAAAGCTCAACAAACTGCGCAAAGTACAGCCACAAAAGTTGATCAGGCTGCGCAAAAAGGAATTGAAAAAATAAGACCAAAAGTTGCCAATGTGTGGGAAGAAACCAAAGTATTGGGTACTGAAACAACTGCGGTTGCCAAAGAAAAATCGCAACACGCTGCGGCGACAATTAACCAAAAAGTAAATGATGCCAAAGTAGGAATTATGGGGAGTCCTGATCAGCAGCCTGCGCCAATTGTTTCACATCCTTTGAGCCAGTCTTCGACCGAGGTGACCTTTGCGCCAGAGTCAGCACCTGCGGTACAACTACCTTCTTCGCAAAATCGTAGTATGACCAATTAATTATTCATCTATAAATTGTGGTTTGATTATTCGCTTAAAAGCTCTAAAAGTAGTTAATTGACCTGACGAATCGGTTGTCCTGCTTTAAAGGCAATCACATTTTCAAGCATTTGCTGAACCATACGTTGCCGTGCGTCTACACTACCCCATGCACTATGCGGAGTAATGATCAGGTTAGGAATATCATCGGCCAAGAGTACATTGCCTGTTTTAGGAGGTTCAATCGTCAGCACATCTGTTGCAGCTCCCGCAATTTCACCTTGGCGCAAAGCGTTGGCAAGTGCAGTTTCATTCACAATTCCGCCACGCGCGCAGTTAATTAGAAATGCACTTGGCTTCATAAGATTCAAAGCTGCGGTATTGATTAAATCGCAAGTATGTTCTGTTAAAGGACAATGCAAGGTTAAAAAATCAACTTGGGGCAAAAGCTCCATAAATGGCACACGTTGATCATCAGCAGGACGATTTGGCAGGGAACCTATCAGAATATTCATACCGAATGCTTGTGCTAGCTGAGCCACGGCTTTGCCTAATTCTCCATAGCCAATAATTCCCAGTGTTTTACCGCTGAGTTCAATAATGGGGAAATCCAGTAAACAAAATTGTGAAGCCTGATTCCATTGGCCTTGTTTTACTGCATGATCATATTTTAATACAGAAGTCGCCAAAGCTAACATGAGCATCAACGTATGTTGCGCAACCGCAGATGTTCCATAACCTTGACAGTTACATACCACAACACCCTGTTCTTTGGCTTGGACCAAATCAATATTGTTCGTGCCCGTCGCGCAAATCAAGATCAGTTTTAAATTGTGACATTGCTGAAGAGTTTGAGCATCGACCATGACTTTATTACTGATGATCACATTCGCATCTTGTACACGGTTTAAAACTTCAGATGATTGCGTGCTCGGAAATAAAATAAGTTCAGTAAAAACTGCTTTTAGTGCACTGATATCCAAATCATGTTGATCTAAAGAGTCATAATCTAAAAATACCGCTTTCATTCAGCTTTTCCTGCGCTACCGTTAAAATGAGCGATTCATGATTTTTTATACAAACGAATTTTTTGCTTTGCTCTTTTAAACTTCAATATAAAAACCCACTACTTGGTGGGCTGAGTGATACATAATTGAATAGATTTTCGAACTTCAAAAAAGACATACAGACCAAGTGCCAGAACCACCCCTAATCCGCTTCCCATAATCAAATAAGTCAGATCAGGTTGATAGCGCATCATCGCAAATAATAGGGTTAAGAAACATAATGCTAAACATAAAAACAATACAAAATCACGACTCATCCTTCAGCGCCTTTTTCTTGTTTAATTTATAAGAGCTACACTACTCACCTTATATTTTCTATCTTAGCCCGATTAAAACATAAAGCAAGTGGTTAAAAATTAGACCAAAGTCGAGGTATCTGAAAACTTTTTTAAATATTTAAAGTTGATTGAAGTTGTTCCGATTGAGTCACAAACTGCGTGGTTTCAGGGCTATCTTCAATAAAATCGTGATTGCCATATTCATTGGTGCTCAAGTTTAAATGCTTATAACTGAGCAAATAAAAATCACTGTATTTCTTTATGACAATCGGATGCATGCCCACAGTTAAAGCATCCTGTTCTTTAAATAATTTCATGACTTGACGATCGTTCATCGCGACTACATAGCGCTCATCATTCAAATTAATCTGAACCAAACCACTCCCTTTGGCAAAAATCGGAATGAGAAACTTATGATTTAAAGCGATGGCGCTGGCAGCATAGCTTTCAATTTTTTGGCTAATCACATTAAAAACTAAGCCGTGACCAAAATAATCCAAAAGTTGGCTGCGATTTTCTTGTGGCAAATTGACCTGTATGCCTAACTTTAACAGATCTTGCTGACTGACTTGCTTATTACTCAGTAAGGCTCTGAGTAAATGTTGTTTCAGTTTTGGATCAAAAAATTGATGATCTAACTGTAAATCATTGTTAATTAAAATCGAACCTAAGGCATTTTTATGTCTCGGTAATAAATTTTCGATGACTTTACGATAATAAAACTTACTGTTCTTTTTAACTTGACGGATTTTTTGATAAAAATAAGGCGCATCAAATTCATGTAGCAAGAAATCGTTTAAAAGTTCCGAACTGGCTAAAACAGCAATCGCATCATGCCCAGTAAAGGGTAAATTTAATGTCTGTATCTGCGGCAAAACCTGTTCTAGTTTCAAGTAATGTGCACGATCTTCCTCGCAATACGGATCGTAAACCACAATGTATTCGCACTCAGCAGAAACATCATGCGCTTGAATCTGCATAGTGGCATTTAGTTCAGCATGGAAAAACATGTTATAGCGTAAGTCTTCAACCTGATCTGGATTAATCGAGTACTGGGGGACCAGTGCCACTACCCGATCAAGCTGCAATAAAGCCGAATATTTGATCGCTGCGTACCCACCCATAGAACCGCCATAGCCAATACGGGTTTTAAAGGGTGCAATGAAATCTTCAATGGCTGCAAACATTGCAAGGATTGAACTTTCAGGAAACCAAGATTTCTGCTTAGGCATAATCCCAATGACATTAAACTCATGTTTAGCAAGTGATTTTTCGGCATTGATTGATAACCCTTTAGCACGGGTAATTAAATCGCCAAAAGAAAAAATCAACGCATCAGATGAGCCTTTTAAAAATATGGCACGAATTTGTTCGTCTTCAAAAATAATGTGTTTTTCCATTTCCACACCGAAGCAAATCGGCCCTTGTTTTGTGTATCAATAAAACAAATAGACAGCTTGCCTATTTACGAAAAACGATTATGTTATTTTATAGATGCTCAGCAGATTAAAAAGCGTAAAATATGACACAATCACTCCATCCTACTGCTCAAAAAGGCTTCAGTTCTGCTGCAGAACTTTATCAACAGAGCCGTCCGAGTTATCCACAAGAGCTGGTCGACTGGCTAAAAAATCAGCTTCATCTCAATCCAACATCGCAAGTGATTGATCTTGGTGCGGGTACTGGCAAATTTTTAGCCTATCTCCAACAAGTAACGCCGCATATTACTGCGATTGAGCCTATTGCAGAAATGTTAGCTCAATTAAAAATAAGCTATCCACACATCGAAACGCTACAAGCCTGTAGCAATGCTTTACCCGTAACAGCAAACAGTATCGATGCAGTTGTTTGTGCTCAATCATTTCATTGGTTTGCCAATTTTGAAACATTACAACAAATTCATCAAGTCTTAAAACCTGAGGGACATTTGGCACTGATCTGGAATCAACGCGATATACAGGTCGATTGGGTCAAAGCCCTTGCAGATCTGTTACAGCCTTTGGAGAGTAACACACCACGTTATCATAGTGGTCAATGGCAAGCGGTGTTTGAGCATCAATCGTTATTTGAATGGGTAAATGTGCACACATTTACCCAGCATCATGTCGGTACGGTAGAAAATGTGGTGTCTAAGCGTTTGCTTTCCACCAGTTTTATTGCTGCCATGCCAGAACAACAACAGCAACATTTAAAACAGCAATTTGAACACATTGTTTTGCAGTACACAGGACGGCATCCACAAGATGAAATTATTTTCCCTTATGTGACGTATGCCTATAATTTTAAAAAAATTGACCCGAAATGAAGGATTTATCATGATAAAACAGCAATTGAAATACTTACGTTTGCCATTTTTATTATGTTCAAGCTTACTATTGATTGCCTGCGATAACAGTAAAAATAGCTCAACGGAAAATAGCAGTATTGAAGCTCAGGATAAAGTCATGCAGGAGTTAATTACTGAACCTGTAAAAGCATTTGAAAAGATGCCAGATGACCTGCACGATATTGCCCTTCTGACCGACTTCGATACTCGCTTTACACAAATGAGTGATGATATGGAAGATGAGCTGAGCAAAATGCAAGAGTCTGGCGAATTAACGGATGATTTTGCCCATAATCGTAAACGCGATAATGTTCAATCTGCTTTAACTATGCTGAAAGATTTGGATTTAAAAACTGAACAAGGCCGCTATATCCAAGGATTAATCGCTGAATATTGGCAAACTCAGGCCAAACTATATCATGAGCAGACCACGAGCAAAGCCGATAAAATAAAACTTTCACAAGATCAAGTCAAAGGTCTGGGTGGTTTTTTACATGCACAAGAACAACTTGAATATTGGCAGTCACAATACCCAGCTCCAAGTAAACATGAAACGCTTGATTCTAATTCATAAAAAAGAGGATTTAACTTCTTTCTAGCTTCATCGTTTTATATAGTTTAAGGACGCTCATCATATTGAGGCAAAGCATCACCAATGGTCTCCCATTCAGCTTTGGAAATACAAAAAATATGATGAGTCGGTGTGTGATTAAGCGGTGTATCCAATGTCCCAATTCTCAAACGATACACCTCTGGTGTTTCTGTTTTAATGCTGATAATCGGTGAGCCACAATTAGCACAAAAACAACGTTGCGTGGTTTCTGTCGATTGGAACTTTTTTAATAAATGTTCACCGTCTACAATTTTAAAATCTGCTTTGCGAATCGGTGCATTGGTTGCATACGCAGTACCATTGGCCTTACGACATCGCTGACAGTGGCATTGCACAATTTCGCCAATTTTACCTTGTATTTCATAGCGAATACCGCCACACAAACAGCTTCCTGCATATTGGTTTTGTTTAGACATAACGGCTATCTTTTAATAATAATCAGACGTCCAAACTAGCATAATTTTAAAAGCGCTTCAAAATGTGCTTTTTGACTGATTATATCGGCCGTTCAAAAATTTCATCATTCAAATAAGCATGTACACCTTCGCCGGCAGCTCGTCCAGTCGCGAAACAAGCGGTGAGTAAATAACCACCTGTAGGGGCATCCCAATCCAGCATTTCCCCACAACAGAATACAGTAGGGTTTGATTTAAGTTGTAACTGGGCAGATAAGACTTCTTGTTTAATACCGCCTGCACAGCTAATGGCTTCTTCAATCGGACGAAATCCATCTAAGCAAATCGCTAAATTTTTAATCTGCTTGGCTAAAGCCAAAGGTTCATGCCATAGATTTTTATCCACCAATTCACGCACCAAATGAGCCTTAGCACTATCTAAACCTGCTTTACGCCACACATTACTCAACGATTGTTTTTTACTGGGATTTAATTTTTTGCTTAATTGCTCAATACTTTGATCAGGTAATAAATCTAGATATAACTGCATAGTTTGACCATTTTTAACCAGTCCACGCAGTGCACGACCTTGTTTATAAATCAAACCACTTTCTAAACCATAATGACTAATCACAATATCACCGGTGGTTTTAGCTTGATTATCCACCCACGCATCAACACGCTTTAATGGTTGTCCAAACATAGGCTGCATAAATTCAGACCAAGCTCTTTCTACCCCTGCATTACTGGCTTGAAAAGTTTCAATTTCATTTTGTGCCAACCATTGCTGCCATGCTCCGTCACTGCCCAGTTGTGACCAAGAAATAGCACCGCAGGCCATCACAACGGCATCAAAATATTGCTCAGTCATCTGATGATTGGATAGGTCTTTTACTTGTAATATTGAAGCCTTTAAGCTCAAACACTGATGTCGATAATGAAATTGAATTCCCTGTTCAAGCAATCTTTTCAGCCACGCACGTAATAATGGAGCAGCTTTCATTTCAAGCGGAAAGATTCGACCAGATGAGCCAACATAAGACTCAATCCCTAACCCTTTCATCCAGTGCTGAATCCATTGCGCATCCCAACGTTTGACCCAAGGTTCAAGCCATGCTGCTTGATCATAACGCTCAATAAATTGTTCTATTGGCTCGGCATGTGAAATATTTAGCCCTGTTTTCCCTGCCATTAAGAACTTACGTGCTGCTGACGGTTTTTGCTCATATACATGCACGTCATAATCATATTGACTTAACACTTCCGCGGCCATCAACCCCGCTGGTCCTGCACCAATAATAGCAACACGTTTTTTCATAACAGCCTTATTGACCTCTATTTAAATCAGTTTGTAAGGGTATTGATTCAACTACGACTTGACCTTGTAGCGGCATAAAATCATCAAATCGCGTTGAATAAGCTGTTGGTTTAGTGATGATCAATTGTTGACACAGTTCACCACGTTCTAAATATTTAATTTCAAAATGCGTTCGAGCTGATGTACTGTTGATGACTTCTTTTACAAAAGGCAGTTTCCAAACATTAATTAACTGCTGTTCGGCTTCTGCAATATATTCAGCAATATTACTGGCCAATGTAATCGTGCCACCCACTTGTAAACGTGACAATAAAAACTCAAAAAATGGCATATTTAACCAACGTTGCGCTGAATTATGCGGTTCTGGATTCGGATATAGAATAAAAAACTGTTCAACTTGTGCAGGCATTAATGCATGCACGACCCAAGGCATCGCATCGGCATGAATGGGCTGTAAATTTTTTTGTCCTTCTAAGAAATGCTGTTTTTGCATCGCCAAATATTTTTCGCGTGTACGTTCAATGGCAATTAATTGCTTTTCAGGCTCTTGCATTGAAAACAATAAGGCATGTTTCCCCTTACCGGCCCCAATTTCCACACATACTGGCTCTGGGCGAATCATTTGAAAGTCACGAGGCGCATGCATACGCTGTGCTTGAAATTGACGAATTGGCATAATCAGATCAAACTAACAAAAATCGGCTCAAGTCTAGCAAGCCCCATTGTGTTTGCCTAATCGAATCATCATTTTTATCTGGAGCATAAGATGCCACGTACTTTTCCTTGCCCACGTTGTGGCAAACCTTCGACTTGGCAAGATAACGAATTTCGTCCATTTTGTTCAGAACGCTGCAAAATGATTGATTTAGGCGCTTGGGCAAATGATGAATATACCCTGCCGACCCAAGATGCACCGCAAGCTGATGGTGGCCGTGAAGAAGATCAATTCTAATTCATTGATTTTAAACAGCGATAAAAAAGGTCTGCATGAGCAGACCATTAATTTTTATATTTAAAAATTAGCCCGCTTTTCCAGCCACAAATGGATTATGCTGTTTTTCAAAACCGATGGTACTGATTGGACCATGTCCTGAAATAAATTGCGTTTCATCGGGCAAGCTAAAACATTCACGCTGAATCGAATCTAGCAGCTGTTGATGATTACCACGCGGAAAATCAGTCCGCCCTATAGAACCTTTAAACAATACATCTCCTGTCCAGAGCAGCCCATAGTTCTGATTATAAAACATGACATGACCTGGTGTATGACCAGGCGCAAAACGGACTTCAAACTTTTCTTTGCCTAAGGTTAAAGTTTCTCCACCTTCAAGCCACTGGTTCACTTCAACTTTTTCTGGAATGGGAAAACCATAACGAGCAGACACCTCTTGAATCATGTCTAACCAAAAAGCATCTTCTTTGTGCGGTCCAATCACAGGAATATTCCAGTCTTTACTCAAGCGCCCCACAGCACCAGCATGGTCTAAATGTCCATGCGTTAACCATAAAGCTTTTACCTTTAGTCCTAAAGCCTCGACTTCGGCCTTTAAATTTTCAGCGTCACCTCCCGCATCGATTAAAATTGCTTCTTTCGTCTCTGCATCCCAAACAATTGAACAGTTTTGTTGAAATGCGGTGACAGGGACAATTTTGACTTGCAACATAAAGGCTAAACCTCAATAAAATTAATGGGCAAAAATCTGCGTTAAGGCGTCAAGATTAGCTTGAAGCAGTTGATTGAGCAAGATCAGATGATCTGCACGACTATTGAGTGCAGCAATATACTGATAATCCATTCCACCGGCAGCCTTAAATGTTTCGGCATTTTGAATGGCTAACTCTTCCAAGGTTTCTAGACAATCTGCAGAAAATGCTGGACTCATAATCTGGACCGATTTCACGCCTTGTTGTCCCCATTCTTCAAGGAGAACATCAGTGTAGGGTTTAACCCATTCTTGTTTTCCAAAACGCGATTGGAAACTGATTGCCCAGCGATCCTCACCCAAGCCTAAAGCATCTGCCACCCGTTGTGCTGTAATACGACAACGATCTGCATACGGATCACCCTTATCTGCATAAGGTTGTGGAATCCCATGAAATGACATCAATAACTTTTCAGCTTGTCCATATTGAGCCCAATGATCACGCACACTTTGAGCCAAAGCCTGTATATACAATGGATGCTGATAATAATCACGAATAATGGTCAAGCCGGGTAAATTACGTTGCTTCGGAATCCATTTTGCCAAAGCATCATACAACGGTGCAGTAGAAGTCGCAGAATATTGCGGAAATAAAGGCAGTAAAATAATCTGATCTTGAGTATGAGTACTCAATTCGTCAAGCAAAGCTTGAATACCGGGATGACCATAACTCATCGCAGGCACCACATTTAATTCAAATTGAGGATAGGCGTGAACCAAATGTTCTCGAACTGCTTGAACCTGCGCCAACATAATTTCACGCATCGGTGAATCATCTCGCCATACCATTTGATACGCATGTGCGACACGTTTTGGACGAAAAGGTAAAATAAATAAACGTAAGATCAATTGCCAAATGGGTTTCGGAATCTCAATAACCCGCTGATCAGATAAAAACTGCTTCAAGAAACGACGCACTGCAGCAACCGTAGGTTCGTCTGGCGTTCCTAAATTGGCCAAAATAATCGTGACTTTTGCCTGAGGTGCAGAAAACATCAAAACTTTTCCAACATAAATGAACTGCTTTACTTTAACAGTTTTCTATCGGTGCTCTAAAAAATTAATGCCATGATTTCTGTTCAGACGCTTGAGACTTGTTTAACAAATTGCTCTCAAGTAACTTTTGTCCTTTTGACGTCAATTGCCACAACATCCGTTGGCGATCATCTCGTCCAGATTGAATAATCCAGTCATTTTGACGCATCTGCATTTTAATACTGTGCAAGGCGCGTATATTAATTTGTGACCGTGCAATCGCATGCGCACGTGGCATTTCTAGCCGTGCATCTTCTAGCCCTGTGTCATTTAAATAATCATTTATACACTTCGAAAAATACTCTTCCGGTGTCGGATGAACAAACATGCTGCCTAAAATGCCCAACAATTGTGCCCAAGTTAATTTCTTTTGAATTTTTAATTCTTTAAAATTACCATCTTGGTAAGCATGCATACGATATTCAAAAGCAAAAAACTCATGCATCGAGACTTTGGGTAAAGATAAAAAGGGATCAACTTCTCGTTTACCAACTTCCGTTTCTAATTGCTCAATTTTAGTTTTGAGCTGATCAATTTCATCGTGCAACAACTGAGTATTCTGGGGGCGAACCCAACCTGAAACAGGATAACGCTCTAAAATTTGGGGCATATTTAAACGCACTGCCATTTCTAAATCACGCAGACTGCGATAGGTAAAAACCTGATCTACATCGTGCTGTAATGATTTGCGAAATTCTGAGAATTTTTCACGCAACTCAGGTTTTTGATCATGTAACGAGCTGTCTCTTGCTGCTGGTTCATCATGCATAAAAACGATGATTGGCTTTTGTTTGGTCACTGCGTAAATATATTCTAAATGCATATAACCCACACCCGACACCGACTGCTCACCATATTGGCTACCCAAAAGCATGATCACATAATCGCAATCATCAATTTGACGACGTGCAAGCGCAGTAGAAAGCGGTGTTCGTTGTTCCAATCCCCAAGAAAAAAAACCCATGCCCACTAAGGTCTGAGCCAAAATCATACGTTCTGGCTGCATCTCACGACCAGAAGTCGAAATAAAAATTTGATAACGCTTATCGAGCATTGGTCATCCTCTTCCAATTCCACGCTACAAAATTTGGGTCTTTAATGTTCCCAAAGATTGCAAGGTGATGATCCCAATATAAAAGTAATTTTTTTAGTATCTTTCAAAAGATGAGTTACGTTTTAAGGCTTATTCAACCGTAATGTTATGAATATTCCAGCTTAAATCTGATGGAATCAGGTGTTGCAGCACCACTTTTAGGCCTTCTGCATTATTACCACTGACATAACATTCAATACGAGCGATTTCGTTTTGATCATTTTCAAATAATAACTCATTTTTAATCAAAATTTGTGCTGTTTGTCGCGCAACAGGTACTCCAGAGTCAATTAATGTCAATTTCTGACCAAAAATACTCTCAATTGCAGCTTTTAAAAAAGGATAATGTGTACAACCCAAAACCAAATAATCAGCCCCCTGATCCACCACAGGCTGTAAAATCTCTTTTAATGTGGCTAAACATGCTGCACTCATTTGAGCGCCGCTTTCGACAAAAGGCACCAAATCGAGAGAGGTCACAGCAATCACTTTGACCTGAGCAGGACCTGCAAATCCTTGTATTACCTCTTGAATCAATTTTCCTCGAAACGTGGCAGGCGTTGCCAGTACCGCCACAGTTTTAGACTGGGTATGCAAAACCGCAGGTTTGAGCGCTGGCACCAAACCAATAATGGGAAAATCTGCCCCATAATGCTCGCGCAAATAATCTAAACTAAAAGCAGATGCTGTATTACAAGCCACTACAGCAATTTTACAACCACGTCGATAAAGCCACTCAATCGCTTGAGCAGTCAATTCACGAATATTCTGATCATCTCGTGGTCCATAGGGAACATGCGCGGTATCGGCATAATAAAGAATACGTTCTTTGGGGAGATGTCGTGCAATCTCCTGTGCAACAGACAATCCTCCTATACCAGAATCAAAAATTCCAATCGGTGCATCAGCTTTTGCTTTAGGCATTGGATCGATTAAAGGATGAAGAGGATTAATAGCAGTCATAACTTCACTTTTTAGCAATTCAAAAAGGGAGAAAGCAAAGCTTAAACCTCAGGTGCCTAATTGCAAGTTAAAATCGCCACTTTGTAGACTTAAAATGGTTTCACCCTGAATATTTTCAAGCAATTTTCCCATTTCAATTAAATGAAAAAAAGCAGAACGTTGAATTAATGCATTTATTCCAAAACGAACATGTACATAAGGACGTAATTCATCTTTCCCATCTTGATTAGAATAGTTACGCATAAAGATCGGATGCTCTTGATCGATAATCACAATATCTTGAGTCGTCGTGGTCAGTTGCAGGTAGGTTTTGGCTTCAATTTGGATTTGATCGACCTGATTGACAAATAACGGTTCATCTTCCACCTCAATTTCAATTTGTTCAACCGGCGTTTTTAAATAGAATTTATTTTGTTCTTTCCACAAGACAGTAGAGAATAGATCAATCAGTGCTTGACGTTTGATCAATTGACCTTCGTGCCACCATTCTCCATTGGCTTTTACCTTTAAATCCATTGTGCCACAATGCTTTGGATGCCATTGCTCTAAAGGTGGTATTGACCTTTTGTGACCGCTCTGTCCATCTTTTAAGTATTGTGCAATCGTCATTAAATTTTTATCATCAACCACAGAGACATTTTCCGTCGAATGTGGTGAATTATTTGGATTAACCATAGTTGAAGACCCTACTGACGGGAAAATAATATGATTCAGCCAATTGGCTAGATCAAGGTTTAAAACTATACTAGCCCACAATATAAAAGACACGATAATAAAATTGTGTCTGGGCATTAAGAACACTCATGGCAGCACCGAGTGAAATACTACGGTTGCCACCTTCTAATTATATGAGGAGTCCTACATGGAACACATCGAACGCGAATCCATGGAGTTTGACGTTGTAATCGTAGGTGCTGGCCCTGCGGGTCTATCTGCTGCAATCAAAATCCGTCAGCTTGCCATTGAAAACAACCTTGCAGATTTGTCCGTGTGTGTCGTGGAAAAAGGCTCCGAAGTCGGTGCACACATTTTATCAGGCGCGGTCCTTGAACCACGTGCCATGAATGAGTTGTTCCCCAACTGGAAGGAAGAAGGCGCTCCTCTCAATATACCGGTGACTGAAGATAAAACATTCTTCTTATTGTCTGATCAAAAATCTCAAGAAGCACCGCACTGGATGGTGCCTAAAACCATGCACAATGATGGCAACTATGTCATTTCACTCGGCAATGTGGTGCGTTGGTTAGGCACCAAAGCTGAAGAACTTGAAGTTTCAATTTTCCCCGGCTTTGCAGCCTCTGAAATTTTGTATCATACCGATGGTACGGTCAAAGGCATTCAAACGGGTGATATGGGCATTGGTAAAGATGGTCAACCGACCCATAACTTTACCCCAGGTTATGAATTGCATGCCAAATACACCCTTTTTGCTGAAGGCTGTCGTGGTCATTTAGGCAAGCGTTTAATTTCTCAATTCAATCTTGATCAAGAGGCTGATCCACAGCATTACGGTATTGGGATTAAAGAGTTGTGGGAAATTGACCCAGCGAAACATAAAGCGGGTTTGGTGATGCATGGTGCAGGCTGGCCGTTAAATGAAACTGGGTCTTCTGGCGGTTGGTGGTTATATCACGCAGAAAACAACCAAGTGACCTTGGGCATGATTGTCGATTTATCGTATACCAATCCACATATGTATCCTTTTGCAGAAATGCAGCGTTGGAAAACCCACCCGTTGATTAAACAATATTTGGAAGGCGGTAAGCGTATTTCTTATGGTGCACGTGCCGTCACCAAAGGTGGTTTTAATTCACTACCGAAGTTCACTTTCCCGGGTGGTTCGCTGATTGGAGATGATGCAGGTTTCTTAAACTTCGCCAAAATCAAAGGCTCTCATACTGCCATGAAGTCTGGCATGTTGGCGGGTGAAGCGATATTTGAAGCGATTGCTGCCGGCGTAGAAAAAGGCGGTGACTTGGCGATTGCACGTGTGGTCGAGGGTGAAGATTTCTTTGCTAAAGAACTCACTGCATATACAGACAAGTTTAACAAGAGCTGGTTGAAAGAAGAGCTCTATCAGTCGCGTAACTTTGGTCCTGCCATGCATAAGTTTGGTCAATGGATGGGCGGTGCATTTAATTTCATCGATCAGAATATTTTCAGGGTTCCATTTACCTTGCATGACTTGGTGACTGACTTTGGTGCGTTAAAAAGCGTTGATGCGGTGAATTTCAAGCCGACTTATCCAAAACCAGATAACAAATTGACTTTTGATCGTTTGTCTTCGGTGTTTGTTTCAAATACGGTGCATGAAGAAAATCAGCCTGCGCATTTAAAACTGACCGATGCTTCTATTCCAGTCAACATCAACTTACCGAAATGGGATGAGCCTGCTCAGCGCTATTGCCCGGCGGGGGTGTATGAAATCATGGAAAATGATGATGGTTCAAAGCGTTTTCAAATCAATGCTGCGAACTGTGTGCACTGTAAGACCTGTGACATCAAAGATCCGTCTCAAAACATCACTTGGGTGACCCCTGAAGGTGGTGGTGGTCCGAACTATCCAAATATGTAATATTTGCGACAGCGGAAAACTCTGTTTTTCCTGTCTTATCTTTCGAATGAGGAATATATTCCGCAAGTTCTCATATCCGAAGATGTAATCAATCATAAAAAATCCCCTTAAGAGGGGGTTTTTTTATGGGTATCTCAAAAAGAATGAAATAGTCTAAACTAGCCTTTTTGCACCAAATAATGAAACTCTTTATTACCGGCTTCATCCAGCACTTCTTCTTGTAATAATAATTCATGACCTAAATGCATACAAAATTTTGGAATATCCCATGAAGTTGAATTGTCTGTTGCAAAGACTTCAACCACATCGCCCGATTTTGACTTACGAATCGCTTGATGCAACATCATTACAGGTTCAGGGCAACGCAATCCCCGTGTATTGATTTGTAGTGTAGGTATAACAAGCGGTTCAGACATGTTTAAACTCGGTATTAAAAATCGCGACTATTTTAACATAAACTCATTCAGCATCTTTTACAAAAAAATGACTGTAATATGAAATTAAACCATGACTACGGCATTCATCCGTTTGCATTATTTTATAGATAGACATCTATATTTTCTCGGGTATGATAAAATTTATTTTTTTGCTCTTCAGCCTCTTTAGGAAAAATCATGCACGAGGAATCAGGCCCGTCGTGGGGCATGCGCGGCTTACGTAAATGGTTAAGCACTGCACCCGAAACTCGCGACGAACTGCTAAAATTAGTACAAGATTCACGTCGTTTTTTAGAACCCGATACTGTTGCAATGTTAGAAGGTGTACTTGACCTTCCCGCAACTAAAATTCGTGAGGTCATGACCCCAAGAACGTCCATGATTAGCTTACAAGAAGATGATCAGTTATTGGATATTTTGCATGTATTGGTCGAATCTGCACATTCACGTTTCCCTGTTTTTTCATCTGATCAACCCGATAATGTAGTCGGTATTTTACTGGCGAAAGATTTGCTGCCTTTCTTGACAGAACAAAGTAATAAAGTAGATGTTCGTGCTTTAATGCGACAACCATTATTTGTTCCTGAAAGTGCACGTTCTGACCAAGTGCTGCGTATGCTCAAAAACACTCAAACCCATATTGCGGTGGTGATTGATGAGTATGGCACAACCTCTGGCGTAGTCACTTTAGAAGATATTTTAGAAGAAATTGTCGGTGAAATTGAAGATGAACATGACACTGTGGATGAAGAAGCTCAATTCATTATCCCTGATCATGATCCTGAAACAGCCAATACTTGGCTTGTTCAGGCACTTACACCAATTGAACACTTTAATAATATTTTAGATGCTGAATTTTCTGATGATGAAGTAGAAACTGTTGGCGGCTTATTGCTTCAAGAAATGGGCTTGGTGAGCGATTTACAGGGTCAAATTATTGAACTTGAAAATTGGCAATTTACCATTTTAGAAGCAGATGCACGTACTATTCATCTGATTCGAGCTGTCCGTAAATGAGAACTTACTTTCATAAGCTGTTAAATTCATCTCAAACACAAAAGCAGCTTCCTTTTATTTATCCTTTTTTAATTTCACTATTTTCAGGTGCTATTTTTAGTTTTGCTTTGGCGCCTTATTATTACTGGTGGCTAGCACTACTGTCTCCAGCTCTACTGTATGCCTCATTACGTCAACGTTCTGCACGACAAGCCTTTGGAATAGGCTGGGCCTATGGCTTTGGTTTATGGTTTGTGGGTGCATTTTGGTTATATACCTCTATACACGTCTATGGAGATACCAGTGCATTTTTAAGCGTTCTGATGATTGCATTCATGGCTTTAGTCATGGGTCTGTTCACTGCTTTAAAAACGTGGATATATCGTCGCTTTTTCCCAGAAACACCACTCACTTTTGCACCACTTTGGGTGTTTTTTGAATGGATTAAAACTTGGGTATTTACTGGATTTCCTTGGTTATTTGCAGGTTACGCTTTTACGGAACGCTTCTTAGACAATTACGCCCCGCTATTTGGAATTTTTGGCGTTTCGTTTGCGGTCATTTTGCTGGCCTGCGCATTAGTTGAAATTCTAAATAAACGTCTATTTTGGATTGTGCCTTCAGTCCTTATATTGTTAGGTGCTTGGGGTGCTTCATTTCTTAACTTTGTACAAGAAAAAGATGAAAAGCCACTTTCTGTTTCTCTTATTCAAGGCAATATTCCTCAAGATTTAAAATGGCTAACCGAATACCAAGTTAAAACTTTACTGATTTATGCCAATTTAAGTCGAACAGAATGGGGACGTGACCTCATTGTCTGGCCAGAATCCTCTATTCCAATGTTCCAAACTGATATTCAACCTTTTTTAGATGCCATGAATGTACAGGCCGAAAAATCTGGAACAGCATGGGTTACAGGTATTCCATATTGGGATTTGAAAGAATCAGATATCGAGCAACATCCGATGTACTACAACAGCATCATGGCTTCGGGTGATGAATCGAGTGGTCTGTATAAAAAACAGCGTTTGGTGCCTTTCGGTGAATACATTCCATTATCTGGATGGCTTAGCTGGGTACTTCCTGCACTACAAAATGACCCTTCAATGAGCGGTTTTTCACGGGGTGCAAACCATCAGCCACCCTTAAATGTTAAAAACCATCCTTTGGGTGCGGCCATTTGTTATGAGGTCGCTTATCCAAACCTGACGCGTCGTAACGCCAGCCAAAGCGATTATTTGGTCACAGTATCCAATGATGCATGGTTTACGGGTACAGCAGGTCCTTGGCAGCATTTACAAATGGTACAAATGCGTGCCAAAGAAAATGGACGCTGGTTCATTCGTGCCACAAATACAGGTGTAACTGCTTTTATTGATCATCATGGTCATATTGTGAAACAAGCACCAATCGATCAAGCAACTGTTTTACGTGGTGAACTTCCAGCTATGCAAGGTAAAACCCTGTATATGCGTCTAAGTGATTGGCCAGTTTTGGGGTTTTCTTTGTTATTGTTAATTCTGGGTTGGATCTATCGCCCACGTAAAGTAGATTTATCCTTTAAATCACGACGCTAATTATTGCTTTCAACTGCTTTAAAAGAAATTAAAAAACCGAGATCAATATCTCGGTTTTTTAATTTAATAAACTTGAAACATTTTTATTTTTAAAGCTGAGTGACCAAATAAGATAACATGCTCGCCAAAAAGAGCATTGGAATATAGCCATAGATTTTGACCACAACATGCTCTATCGCTGAAATCTGTGGTTGTTTTAATTTTAAAACTGTTGCTTGCAATGCCGACCAGAAGCATAAAACTGACATCGCACTAAATACACTCAGTGCAAAAAAGCCCACCATAATTTGGCTACTGCCTTCTGTCGCATTCCAGAGGGTTAAAATACCCTGAGCCATCGGCAATAAGCTCAAAATTAAAAGAATAGATTTGAGCATTGCCCAATGAAATTGATTAATTTCATCCGATAATATTAATGCTTTCATTCCATCCTCCAAAGGCTTTTTTTGCCACTAAGAACATTATGCAAGCTTTTTAATAAATAAAAAGTCTATTTATCTTCATAAAGAATCAATATTGTAACTATCAAATATGGGAATAATTCTTATTATAACTCTCAAACCTCTACTATTATATCATTGCTCTAAAATTCATAGACTTAATCCCTATTTTAGAATTAAGATTTATTATCACTTCACTTAGTATTGAGATAAAAAATAAAGTGAAGTGATAAGACTTATTTAAAAGACATGATGATTTTAAATTACGGTTGATAATAAATATCGGCATTATTTCCTTCACCGCCTTCTTGACCATCAGCACCAAAAGAATATAAATCGAATGTACGACCTTCAGCACCCGGAATTACATATTGAACATCATTATCCCAACTGTCTTTTGGATAACCACCTTTTACATATCCACCTGGCAACCAATTTTTTGCAGAAGCAGGCTGATTCACTAAAGCATCTAAACCGCCATCTTGCATCGAAGGATATCGACCATTATCAAGTTTGTATTGATCTAAAGCACCCGCAATTCCTTTTAAAGTAATGGATGAGGTATCAACTTTTGCTTTCTCGCCACGACCCATAACATTTGGCACAATCAGGGCAGCCAGAACACCTAAAATGACAATCACCACCATCACTTCAATGAGGGTAAATCCTGATTGGTTCGCTTGATATTTTTTAGCTTGCATATAACTCTCTCGCAAAAATCTTTATCTTTATAAAATGGATTAAATCATATTATTCATATTCACAATTGGCAGCATGACCGCAATCACAATCACTAAAACAATACTGGCCATCACCACCAACATAATCGGTTCAAGTAAAGCCAATAACGTTGAAATAAGGGTCGTAACTTCTCGATCCTGCATGGTTGAAGCCCGTTCTAGCATACGGTCTAGCTCTCCAGACGTTTCACCACTTTTGATCATTTGTACCATCATCGGTGGGAAATAACCACTGCGCTCCAGTTGCGTCGCCAAATTGCCACCTTCAGTGACTTTTTCTGCGGCTAAATTGACTGAATCACGGATCACCCAATTGTTGCTGACTGCTGCACCAATTTTAAGTGCGTCCACCAAAGGTACGCCAGATTTAGTCAAAATAGACAAGGTACTGGCAAAACGTGCAGCATTTATACCACGTGATAATTTACCAAATAATGGCAGTTTGAGTGTTAAACGATCAAATGCATAATGCCCAGCCGAGGTTCTTAAAAAGCGAAGCAAAACAATAGAACCGACCACACTGACGACCAATAAAAATGGCCATGCCACCCGTATAAAATCACTGGCTTTCATTAAAGCCACGGTAATCCAAGGCAGTGCATCTTTATTTTGATCAAATGTTTTGACAATGTCAGGCACGACATAGGTCATCAGACCCATTACAATCGCAAAGGACATCAGCATCAGAATAATTGGATAAATCATTGCGCCTTGCACTTTTTTTTGCATGGTAAAGCGGTTTTCGGTGTAATCTGCCAATTGGTCTAAAATTAAATCCAGATGTCCCGAACGCTCACCTGCGGCAATGGTCGCAATATACAAATCGGGTAGACGCTCAGATTGCTGCAAGGCATGCGCCAATGAATGCCCTTCCATCACTTTGGAACGAACTGACATCAATAAATTTTGCACATGGGCTTTTTCGTTTTGCTTGCCTACCGCGCGAAGTGCCTCTTCCAATGGAATAGATGCTGCCACCAAAACTGAGAGTTGACGCGTAAATAAGGCCAAATCATAAGCAGTCACTTTCTTTTGAAACCACGCTTGCGATCGGTGTTTATCTTTTTGTTCAACAGGGTCAACCGTGACAGGAATGAGTTCTTTGTCTCTGAGCTGCTGACGGATTTGACGGGCTGAATCGCCTTCTAAAACGCCTTTTTGCTGCTTCCCTGAAGCATCAATGGCAGTAAATTGATATGCAGGCATTGTAATGCTCTAATTTTCCAAAATTTGCTTCAGCGCTGTTGCGTCTGACCACTAAAATCATTCATATTCTGAGATATAAATGATTGCTCACTCTAACATAACTCTCTCGATAGCACGACGGAATTTGATCAGGACCATTTAAGCTTTATCTATGCCAAATTCAACCTCGACTTTATCCAGTATTTATCGCATTCGTGTCGCAGTGCCAGTACCTGTCTATGACTGCTTTGACTACATGCTCAGCGCAGAACAATATCAGCAGGCAGAAGTAGGTGCACGTGTTGCTGTCTCATTTGGACGTCAAAATCTGATCGGTATTATTATTGAAAAATTAAGCAACGACACTCCTATCGACCCACGCTTTAAACTTAAAGCGATTAGCGAATTGCTGGATGAACAGGCTATTTTAGATGCAAAAATTTTAAGTTTATTAACGTGGTCAGCACAATATTATCAATTCCCGATAGGTGAAGTTTTTCAAAGTGCCTTACCTGCTTTTTTACGTCAGGGTAAACCGTATAATTTATTGGCACGCATCTGGAAGGTTTTGGACTTAAATGCTGAAGCCAAAGTAACACGTTCAGAAAAACAACAAAATGCCTATAAAATTCTGAAATTACACCCATCAGGCACCACAGAGAATATTTTAAATTTAGCAGGTATTGAAACTGCCACGCTGAAAGCTTTAGAAAAAAAAGTTATTATTGAATGTGTCTTGGAAAATCAAGATTTTCGGCCCCAGTCCGTGACATTGGCTCAATTGCCATTGACCCCCAATCAAGATCAAAAGAAAGCCATTCAACACATTCTAAAAACACAAAATAAATATCAGGCTTTTTTACTGGATGGCTTAACTGGCAGTGGTAAAACCGAAGTCTATTTACAAGTCATGCAAGAAGTTCTGAAACAAGGCAAACAGGTTTTGGTTTTAGTGCCCGAAATTGGACTGACCCCACAAACCATTAGCCGTTTTCAGTCGCGCTTCCATGGCCATATTGTACTGTTACATTCAGGACTGAATGACTCAAAACGTTTACAAGCTTGGCAGTCAGCACAGACAGGCAAAGCTTCCATTATTTTGGGAACACGTTCAGCTATTTATACCCCATTGCCTAATTTGGGATTAATTATTTTAGATGAAGAGCATGATCTGTCTTTTAAACAACAAGAGGGTTTTCGCTATCATGCGCGCGATGTAGCAATGTATCGTGCACACTTACACAGTTGCCCCATTATTTTAGGTTCAGCCACACCGAGTATTGAAAGTTATGCGCTGGTCAGTTCGGGCAAAATGACCAACTTAGAATTGAATCAGCGCGCAGGTGTTGCGCTCATGCCAAAAATTCATTTAATTGATTTGAAAATTGCGCAAAAACAAAACGGCGTGAGTCAAACCTTAATTGATGAAATTCAAAAACGTTTAGATAAAAAAGAACAAGTCTTGGTGTTTTTAAATCGACGGGGTTATGCACCTGTGTTGATTTGTGAGAGTTGTGCATGGCAAGCCAAATGCCCACATTGCGATGCTAATTTTACGGTACACCGTCAACCTTACCAGTATTTACATTGTCATCATTGTGGCAGTATTCATCGTATGCCAGAGCATTGCCCACAATGTAAGCATACTGAGCTCAAATCAATTGGCATGGGAACAGCCAAGGTTGAAGAACACTTACAACAGTTATTTCCAAAATTTGATGTCATTCGCGTAGATCGTGACTCCACCAGCCGTATTGGAAGTTGGCAAAAAATTTATGACAAAATTCAAAAAAGTGAACCCATTATTTTACTGGGAACTCAAATGCTGGCCAAAGGTCACCATTTTCCATACGTGACTTTGGTGGCGATTCTGGATATTGATTCAGGTTTACTCAGTGTCGATTTTCGTGCCACCGAACGTACAGCACAACTGATTATACAAGTCGCAGGTCGTGCAGGACGTGGGGAACATAAAGGTGAAGTGTATTTACAGACCTTAAGACCAGATCATCCATTACTGAATACTTTAATTCACAAAGATTACCGTCATTTTGCTCACCAAACTTTAAAAGAACGGCAAGCTGCACTTTTACCGCCTTTTCGATATGCGGTCCTCATTCGTTGCGAGTCTAAAAGTCAGGAACAAAATCAAGAATTTTTACAACAACACGCTCAAGTGTTAAAACATGGTTCTGAAAATCTAATTGATATTTGGGGGCCTATTCCAGCCCCGATGGAACGTAAAGCGGGTCGTTATCAGGCGCATATGGTGCTGTTATCCGTAGATCGTGCCCGATTACATTTTTATATTCGGGCTTGGTGGCAAAATATGTTGCATCAAAAGCCATCAACCATGAAACTGACCCTAGATATAGACCCTCAGGAATTGAGTTAAGTTCAACATTTGCTGAGTGAAATATTGTTTAAAATGAAAATAAATTTTAGGAAAGACTAATGTCGCTCTTATTGCAGATTACGCTTTTTCTTGGTGCATCCCTGATTTTGGTTCCTTTAGCCAAACGCTTTGGAATTGCGACGGTACTTGGCTATTTATTTACAGGTATTTTGCTGGGTCCTAGCGTCCTTAACATGGCCAATGACCCTGAAGCAATTCAAGAACTAGCTGAATTTGGCGTCATTTTATTGATGTTCATTATTGGCCTAGAGCTTCGTCCACAACGGTTGTGGGAAATGCGTAAATCCATTTTTTTAATGGGTAGTCTACAAGTGGGTATTACTGGAATAATTTTGGCTGTTGTGGCCTTTTTTGCATTACAACAAAGTCTTGCAGCCAGTTTTATTATTGGGACAGCACTCGCATTATCATCTACTGCATTTGTTTTACAGCTACTGTCAGAAAAACAACAATTGAATACCACCTTTGGACAGCAATCATTTTCTATTTTATTGTTCCAAGATATTGCTGCTATCCCGTTATTGGCCATTATTCCGTTATTGGCAGGCAGTGAATCAACACATCATGGCGTTGCTTATTTCGCAGCAATTATTGCGACCTTTAGTGGATTATTTTTATTTAGCCGTTACATGATGCGTCCCTTTTTCCGCTTCGTCGCCAAAAGTGGTGCACATGAACTCATCACAGCAGTGGGTTTATTTATTGTTTTGGGTGTAGTCGTCCTCATGGATGTGCTGGGAATTAGCACTACACTAGGTGCATTCCTAACAGGAGTATTGCTGGCAGATTCTGAATTTAGGCATGAACTTGAAGCCAGTATTGCACCATTTAAAGGTTTACTGCTGGGTCTATTTTTCATGACCGTAGGAATGACCACCCCATTGTCTTTATTGGTGGAGATGCCTTGGTTCATTTTAGGTGGCGCTGTGCTTTTAATGCTGGTCAAAAGTGCAACTCTGACCGCGGTTGCACGTTATTTAAAATATTCTTGGCGCAATAGTCTGCTGCTTGCGACTTGCTTGGCACAAGGAGGAGAGTTTGCGTTCGTGGTATTTAAAGTCGCCACGAGTGAAAAAGTTCTGAGTCAGGCCATCGTAGAACCTTTAACGCTCATGGTGACCCTTTCCATGGTGCTCACTCCAATGTTGTATTGGCTCATCAATCGATGGGTTATTCCACTGATCGATCAAGAAAAATCACCGATCTATGATGAAATTCCGAATATACATCATGCAATGATTATTGCTGGATTTGGCCGTTTTGGACAAATCATTGCACGTATTGCACATTTGCAACATCAATCCTTTACCGCAATTGACAGTAATCTAGAAAAAGTTGATTTTGTACGAAATTATGGCGGTACTTTATATTATGGTGACGCAACCCAACCCGATATTTTACGCGCTGCCGGTATTGAACACGCCAAAGTATTTGTTTTAGCCATTGATGATATTGAAGACTCCATGAATGTGGCACGACATATTCGTTTAAATTATCCAGATTTAAAAATTTTAGTCCGTGCACGCGATCGTCATCATGTCCACTTACTGCGTGACTTAGGTGTCGAACATATTTGGCGCGAAACATATTTGTCTTCACTGGATATGGCTTATCGTGCTTTGCGTGAATTAGGCGTTAGTGAAGCAGATGCATTTAAAAGTCTGGAGTTATTCCGCGATTACGACGAAAAACTCTTGGCCCAACAGCAACGCGTCTATACAGATGAACAAAAGATGTACGAAACGCACCGAAATGCACTCGCAGAACTTGAGCATTTATTTGAAAGTGATGCTCATATTCGTGAACAAACCAGCAGCGCACATTTACGTCATTCCTTACATCAACGCACCGATGTTTCACCTGATGAAATTAACTAGCTTGTGTTTTATCATATAGGTACCATTAACACGGGCTATTGGAGAAATTTATGTCTGAATTACGTCAACGCTTTTATATTGAAAATTGTCCAGTGCGTGGTGAAGTGGTACATATTGAAAATGTGCTACAAACGATTCTCGCTCAGCGTGACTACCCTCAAGCCATCCAGATTTTATTAGGTGAGATGCTGACTGCAACTGCCTTACTTGCCAGCACACTGAAAATTAAAGGTCGTATTAGCCTACAAATTCAAGCAGCAGGTACATTCAAATGGGCGATGGCAGAATGTAATCATTTAGGTGAATTACGCGCATCGGCAGACTATGAAGAAGATCCTCGTTTTTTTCAGGCTGAAAATAGCAGCACGGTATTAAAATCTTTGGTTAATCCAGTACTCTTTATCAATATCGAACCTGAATTTGGCGAACGTTATCAAGGTATTGTTGCACTTGAGCAAGAATCTTTAGCGGGTTGTCTGATGCAATATTATGATTTATCTGCACAAATTCCGACCAAAATTGTTTTAGCCAGTAGCGCAGAACGTGCAGGTGGTTTACTGATTCAATTATTGCCTCGAAATAGTGAAGAAGAACAGCAACGCGTAGATGAAGATCTTTGGCCACGTTTAACCCTGTTGACAGAAACTTTAAAGCCACAAGAGCTGACTGATCTAACGGCAACCGAAATTCTCTACCGCTTATACAACGAAGAAGATGTACGTTTACCTGAAGTGGAACAATTAAAATTTGGTTGTACCTGCTCTAAAGAACGCTGTGCCACTGCGCTTGAGCAAATTGGCATAGATGCTGTATGTGAAACACTGGAATTTCAAAATCCAATTACGATGGATTGCCAATTCTGTAGTACGCGCTATAGTTTTACTGCTGAAGAAGCTTTAGGTTTATTTGGTAAACACTTAAGTTAGTCCAATCATTCCACTCAAAAAGTGATATTAGCCATCACTTTTTGAGTAAGTTGCTGCAATTAAAATCCATCTTTTAAAAGATCCTCTTGCATCACCCAAGGATTAAAAATATAAGCTCATACCCTGTTATAACTTAAATAATGATCGCTATATAAAACTCATTTCAATTTTGCTTGGTCTATTTTTTATCATGAGTAATGAAATAAATTGAATAATTATTAAACCAAAGTATAGCGCTAAAAATCTAATTTAATGATAAAATTAATGCCTCAAGTATATGTAACGCTATGTATTTTTTTGATTTTATTCGAATGATGTTCTGTGACTAAATTGTTTATTCCCATCGCCTTTCTATATGAAATTGGTTTTAATATTCTCAAACATTTTTTATTTATTTGATCATAAAAATAAAATTTTATAGATCAGCACCAAAGGGCTGGATTGGATGAACAATAGTAATTTTAAAGGGTTTCAAGATGCTGGGGAAGCCATTTTAAAATTCCTCTATCAGCGCTTTGGGTTTAATTTATGGATGATTACGCGCGTAGAAGGTAACGACTGGATTGTATTACAAAGTGAAGATCATGGTTATGATGTAAAGCCAGGACAAGTATTCAGCTGGGCAGATTCCTTTTGTTCACATATGGTCACCGGTAAAGCACCTAAAATAGCCCCGCGTTCAGAAGATATACCCTTATATGCCAGTGCTCCGATTAACCAACAAGTCAGCATTAAATCCTATATTGGGCAGCCTTTAATTAAGGAAGATGGCAGTTTATTTGGAACCTTGTGTGCAATTGACCCTCAACCCAAATCTGAAGAAATTACCCAAGACCTTGAAATGATCGAATTGTTTGGTAATTTACTCAGCCATATTCTTCAAGCTGAATTGCGTGAAAATGAAAAAATACGTCAATGTGAACGCTTAGAAGCTGAGGCTTTAAGTGATGCTTTGACGGGATTGTATAATCGTAGAGCATGGGAAAAACTACTGTATGCCGAAGAAAAGCGCTGTCAACGCTATGGGCATGCTGCCGCAGTTTTCTTTATTGACTTAAATAATCTTAAACAAGTGAATGATCAGCAAGGACATGTTGCAGGAGATGCATTAATTCAACACACGGCCTCTCTACTGCGCCAGACTGCACGTAAAAACGATGTTGTGGCCCGTTTAGGCGGTGATGAATTTGTTATTTTAAGTATTGAAACTGATGAGGTCGGCGCAAAAACACTGTTAAAGCGGGTAATGCATGGATTTGAACAAGCCGATATTAGTGCTGCAATCGGTTTTGCGATGCGTCATCCCAGTCAAGGGCTGACAAATGCCGCTCAAGAAGCCGATAAAAAAATGTTTGAACATAAACGTGCTATGAAAGCTGAATCCTCTTAAATTGAGTAGAGTTAAAATCAGAGATAAAGAGTTGATTCAGACTTATATTAATACTGAGATTTCTCTTTTTATAGATAATTAAAAAATCAGACGATGCCATTTTGAAGTAACACCCTGTTATGATTTGAAACAATAAGGTACAGATCTACACTATTGCATTTTGATGAAAAGCATAATAATCATTAAAATATAATCAATGACGGCTTTTTAATTTATGCCTAAAAATCATTATGAAACCTTAGGTATCCCCCGTGATGCCACGCCTGATCAAATTAAAAAAGCTTATCGTAAATTGGCACGAAAATATCATCCTGATGTCAGTAAAGAAGCCAATGCTGAAGAACAGATGCAAGCCATTAATGTAGCATACGACACTTTAAGTCATGCTGAAAAAAAGAACGAATACGATTTTCAACTTGATCATCCTGAAGCATTTTCGCAAACAGGCGGGTCTAAAAGTGGTGCAGGCAGTTATGATGATGCACAATTTTATCGTCAAGGTGGTCATCAGCAGTCGTCTGACTTTAGTGGTTTTGAGGACTTATTTGGACGCTTTGGTTCAGGCTTTGGAGGAGGAAATTACCAATATCAAAATCAGCAAAGACAACAACAACGCAGTTATGCGGGTGAAGATCAACATGCCAGTATCGAAGTCGATATACAGGTTGCTTATGAAGGTGCTACACAGCAAATTACTTTACAAATTCCATCCTTAAATGCTTATGGCGAACCTGAAGTCCAACGTAAAACTTTACAAGTTAAAATTCCAAAGGGTATGAAAGAAGGTCAGCACATTCGTTTGTCAGGGCAAGGACAATTGGGTGTAAATGGTGGGAAAAATGGTGATCTTTACATTGAAATTCATTATAAAAATACAGAACAGATGCGAGTCGAAGGTGCCGATATTTATGCCACTATCACTGTGACACCTTGGGAAGCAGCACTCGGACAAAGCATTGAAATCCTCACCCCTGCAGGGAAAAAAGTTCAGGTAAATTTACCTAAAAACAGCAAGACTGGCCAACAATTACGATTAAAAGACCAAGGGATACCAAATAAAACATCAGGACACCTCTTCCTTGTGTTAAATATTGTCTATCCAACAGTGCAAAATGAACATGACCAGCAGGCTTACCAAGCTTTCGCAGAAGCTTTTTCAGCATTTAAGCCGCGCAATGCTTAAGGAGAAGAATCATGACCACTATTCGTTATCGTGAAATTATCAGTGATGGATTTAATCATGCCGAAATTGTCGATGAGCATCACATTTTTGACTTAAAGCATTTTGCTGATGCTTGTGGTCAAAGTCCTGAATGGATTTTGCAACTTCTTGAATATGATATTTTAAATACCCGTCCTGAAGAACGGATTCATCAATTTTTTGGTGATGATGTATCACGTGCACGCCGCGCCTATCGTTTACAACGTGACTTCGATGCCAGCTTTTCTGCTGTCGCCATGATGCTTGATTTAATTGATGAAGTTCAACAATTGCGTAAACAAGTCAGACATTCAAATTTTAAAGATGCGTAATGAAGTCGCTTAAACCCACTGTACGGTTTTAAATGAGCCGTACAGGTTATTTTTATTATTCAACCAGTGAGAATAATCTAGGCCTATGAAAACTAAAGAATGTAATAAAAAGATAAAAAAAATGTTTCCTGAGCATCAGGAACTCATACAGAAACTTCGACATGATGATCCACATTTTGCCAAAATCTTTGAACATCATGAAGAGCTTGATAAAGAGATTACCCAGCTTGAGCTGAATCCCGTCAATTTAATTAATGATGACATAGAATTGCTGAAGCGTAAAAAGCTAAAAATGAAAGATGAAATTTATAAAATATTGACACAGACCACTCAGTCGAGTCCTCTTTCTTAAAAGTGACCCTGTTTGAGTCTTAAACTCAAACAGGATGTCTTAAAATATAATCTGTTGAAGGTAACGCTTTCTATCACGGGAAAGCTTTACTTTAATTTGGTGAGTTTCTCAACTTCTTTCATGGTGTCTTTAACCGATTGTTTAATTGGTTCATACTCAAGAAACCAAAGTAAATTGACGTGTTGACCTTTATGCTGCTGTGCCAAAAGATCAATCACGCTTCTTTCACCGCGTCCGACCAAATGTCGGCGATAAAAGTAATACAACAATAAAATCGTGGTGATCAGCATGATCATCAACATGCTCCAAAATCCGATGGGTGATTTTAAACCTGGAATAAATTCAAAGTTCATTCCATAGATACCTGTTAATAGAGTTAAAGGCGCAAAAATCGCGGTAATGATGGCCAGAATTCGCATATTTTCATTGGTCTGATTGGCAATTGCCGAAAAATGTAGATCAATTGCTGCTTGAATAGATGCCCGCAGCCGCATGGTATGCTTTTGAATTCGCTCAATATGGCTCACCAAATCATTCATCCGAACCAACATGATATCTTGTCGTTCTGACTTTTTTTTGCCTTTTAAATGTGGATAATTATCTACAATTTCATCTCGCAGCTCTTGCAAGGCATCCATCTGCTCTTCACAGAGATTTTCGACTTGTTGAAAAGCCATATTTTCTTGTAATAACTGATTCCACTTGGTAAAGCGACGGTGCCCCTGCAACAATTCCTGTTGCCAAAATTCGACTCTGCGGGTCAATGGTACACGCAAATCCAAGTAACCATCCACCATGCTATTGAGTAAACGTAAACATAAATCAAGTGGCGTAGCTGGAAGCTTTCGAGGTTTACTTTGTTCTTGAGCAGAACGACTAAAGTGAATTTCAAGACGGGAAATATAGTTTTCTACTGCTTTATTGCCCTGTTCACGAACAGTAATAAGTACCTGTGAATTAACAATAAAGCTAATCGGTGTTGTTGCTAAACCAAACAATTTTTCGTGCTGTTCAATGGCTTGATCATCCGCTTTGATTTCATCATCTGGAGTAATCAATTTACGAAAAATCAGTAAATCGTAGTCATCCAGACTATCTAATACACACGGATGCTCTAAATTCAAAATATCTTTGACATGAAATTCATTTAAACAAAAATGGCTATGGGGAAAGAGTTCTGTTTGCCACACTTCTGCACGATTGACCACATCTTCTCGGGTACATTCAATCCAAACAAATTCAGGTTCAAGCGCTTCATTTTTTTCTTTTTGCACAAAAACATGATGTTCTGTCGGATGTAAATAGAAGTAATAAACCTGCATTTCAACAATTCTCTCATCATGTTTTTTGTTTATTGGATAGGTTTTCTGCTGTTCAGCTCTATCATATTCAGTTTAAAAGTATGAGCTGAGAGAAAAACTTAAGCAATCCAATCTTTAAGTCTCATTTCAATTTACTTTAAATTAAAAAAACCCGCATTACGCGGGTTTTTTTAAACAAGCAACAATTATACTTGTTCGATATCTTTCATCGTTAACTTGATACGACCACGGTTATCAACATCAGCAACTTGTACTTTAATTTCCTGACCTTCTGTCAATACGTCTGCAACATTGGCAATACGTTCGTTAGAAATTTGAGAAATATGAAGTAAACCGTCAGTACCTGGCATAATGTTTACAAACGCACCGAATTCAACAATACGAATCACTTTGCCCATGTAAATTGTACCTGGTTCGATTTCAGCAGTAAGCGCCTGGATTTTAGCAACCGCAGCAGCTGCAGCCGCTTTAGTTTCACCAAATACGCGAACTGTACCGTTATCTTCGATATCAATCGCTGCTTTAGTTTCTTCAGTGATTGCACGAATAGTCGCGCCGCCTTTACCGATCACATCACGGATTTTATCCGGGTTGATGGTGATCACTTGGAATGTAGGCGCATGCATAGAAATTTCAGGACGAGCGCGTGAAATCACTTGGTTCATGGCGTTCAGGATGTGCATACGACCCGCATAAGCCTGGTTCAATGCAGCTTCCATGATTTCTTCAGTGATACCTTCAATCTTGATATCCATTTGAAGCGCAGTAATACCGTTTGCAGAACCGGCTACTTTAAAGTCCATGTCACCCAAGTGATCTTCATCACCCAAGATGTCAGAAAGAACTGCGAAACGTTCGCCTTCTTTCACTAGACCCATTGCGATACCCGCAACTGGCGCTTTAAGTGGAACACCTGCATCCATAAGTGATAATGAAGCACCACATACAGAAGCCATTGAAGATGAACCGTTCGATTCAGTGATGTCCGATACAATACGGATCACGTACGGGAAGCGGTCAGCTGGTGGCAGCACGGCTTGAACACCACGACGCGCCAAACGGCCATGACCGATTTCACGACGTTTAGGACCAGATTCACGACCTGTTTCACCTACAGAGTATGCAGGGAAGTTGTAATGCAACATGAAGTTGTCAGTTTTAGTCCCTGACAAAGTATCAACCATCAATGCATCACGTGTGTTACCCAAAGTTGTAGTTACCAACGCTTGAGTTTCACCACGTGTGAATAATGCTGAACCGTGTGCACGGTCAAGAACACCAACCTGTACATCTAGACCACGAACAGTTTTCGTGTCACGACCATCAATACGCGGTTTACCAGACAAGATGTTGTCACGAACGGTACGGTATTTAAGGTCTTCGAATAATTCGTTCACTTCGTCAGCAATACCCGTTTCGTCATTTTCTGGAACGAACTGTGCAACTGCTTCAGCATAAAGTGCATCAAGCGCCGCATAACGGTCTTGTTTAACTGCAATTGTGTATGCTTCAGAGATTTTCGCTTCGAATGCTTCTTTAAGTTTGCCAAGAAGTTCTTCGTTCTTGGTTGGAGCAACCCAAGTTGATTCAACCGCGCCAGCAGCAGCTGCAAATTCTTTAATTGCTTGAACAGCAATTTGCATTTCATCATGACCAAAAAGTACAGCACCTAACATTTGGTCTTCTGAAAGTTCTTTCGCTTCAGATTCAACCATTAGTACCGCAGATTCAGTACCTGCAACCACAAGATCAAGATCACTCTCTTTCAGTTGTTCGTGGTTTGGATTTAAAATATATTCGCCGTTGATTAAACCAACGCGAGCACCTGCGATAGGGCCACGGAAAGGAACACCCGCAATTGACATTGCAGCTGAAGCACCGATCATTGCAGCAATGTCAGCATCCATAGTCTTATCAGAAGAAACAACAGTCGCTGTTACTTGGATTTCGTTATAGAAACCTTCTGGGAACAATGGACGAATTGGACGGTCAATAAGACGTGAAATTAAAGTTTCAGCTTCAGACTGACGACCTTCACGTTTACCATAACCACCTGGAATACGGCCAGCAGCATATTGTTTTTCTTGATAGTTCACAGTCAGTGGGAAGAAGTCTTGACCCGCTTTTGCTTTTGGTTGAGCAACAATTGCTACAAGAACGGTTACACCGCCCATTGTAATCACAACGGTGTTTGCTTGACGCGCGACACGACCTGTTTCAAGTACAACTGTATGTTGACCGTACTGGAATTCTTTACGAATAATATTAAACATCGACATGTATTTTTGTTTCCCGATTTTATTCTAGTGGAGACCCCTAAGGTTTGACATTCACATTACTCAAATGTAAGCATAAATGACAAAGCTTAGAAGCCGACTTCACCAGATTTTTTAAAAACACTAATTAAAGACACAAAGAAGGAGCGAAACATTCGCCCCTTCCCTTTTACCTAGCCGAAGCGAGGCAGACTTTGTTTTTCAGTCTGAAAGCATTCAAAAATGCAATCGTCCGAAAAATAAGTTTAATCGAATTAACGACGTAAACCTAAAGCAGCAATCACGTCAGTGTAACGAGTAGCATCTTTACCTTTAAGGTAATCAAGAAGCTTACGACGTTGGTTAACCATACGGATAAGACCGCGACGGCTATGGTGATCGTGTTTGTGTGCTTTAAAGTGACCTTGCAAATCATTGATTTGAGCAGTCAATAAAGCCACTTGTACTTCAGGTGAACCAGTGTCGTTTTCAGCACGAGCAAATTTAGCAACGATTTCTGCGCGATCTGTATTTGTTAAAGCCATTCGATTTCTCCGAGATGCTTATTTATATTGATAAAAATCAAAGTAATGAGAATTCAAAACTCTGACTGCCGTGCATCACTACAGCAAGTCGCCTATTTTAAGTGATCTATCGCTATATTGCAAAAATGTTTTATGTTCGCGGGCAATTCGGCAGCTGACAATCTGTAATAAAATTGGCAAAATTATATTCATCTATGTTCAATCATTGATCACAGAAACAAAAAAAAATGAAAAAATTGCGAGGGAATGTGAAAATTTTATCAACCAATACCTGTTATGTACCGAATGACCTCAATCAAGTGATTCGTACTAAAAACGAAGTCGCAGCTGACTTGGGGGGTATGACCGAAAGACAAATTCAAAATATTTGGAATAGTGTCGAAAATCTATATAAAACAGGAAATTACCCTTTAGTCACCTTATGTTTACGTCGTAAGGGGCAGATTCTTTTAAATCGTAGCATCGGTTATGCACAAGGAAATTCACCCAATGGCCTCGCACCCGATGCCAAAATCGGAACGCCAGACACGCCTGTGTGTTTATTTTCCGCCTCGAAAATGATTACCGCCATGTTGATCCATATGCTTGATGAGCGCGGTGATCTAAATCTACTCGATCCGATTAGCTATTATATTCCTGAATATGGAGTAAATGGTAAACGTCGTGCCACCATTTTCCATTTACTCTCTCATCGTGGTGGTATTCCGCGTATCGAAAGTGAAGTTACGCCAGAGCTGCTGTTTGACCAAGAAAAAATTTTAAAACTTCTGTATGCAGCTAAACCTGTTTCACCCTCAGGTAATCATCTGGCTTACCATGCAGTCACTGCAGGCTATATTTTAGGTGAAATTGTTCAGCGCGTCACAGGACAAAGTGTTCAAGCCTTTTTACATGAACAGATTGAAAAACCGATGGGTCTAGATTATTTCAACTATGGTTTAAAACCTGAATATCGTGCAGATGTGGCTTTAAATTATGCAACTGGTTTACACCCACGTTTAGGCACAGACCATTATTTGAATCATGTGTTGGGAGGTGGTTTACAACTTGCAGTCGATGTGACCAATGACAGCCGATTTATGGATTCCATTTGTCCCGCAGGCAATATTTATACCAGCGCGGAACAAGCAGGTCGTTTTTTTGAAATGCTGTTAAGTGGAGGGGAATATCAAGGCAAACAAATCATGAGTGCTCAAACTGTGTTCCGTTCTACTCTACCGACTTCTGGCATTAGCCTTGATCGTACCTTGTTAGCACCTATGCGCTATGCTTTAGGACCCATGCTTGGCAGTAATCCAGTCGGTTTATTTGGACCAATGACAGGGCAAGCGTTTGGACATATTGGTTTTTCAAATATTTTATGTTGGGCTGATCCTGAGCGTGATATTAGTGTTTCCCTATTAAACACAGGGAAATCAGTGGTGGGTACACATTTACCCGCATTGGCAAAAACGCTTTATCAAATTTCAACCAACTGTCCAAAAATTCCTAAAAATCAACGTCGTTCGCTTTTTGCAACCGATCGTACAGAAACAGATTTAGTCTAAGTCTTTAATGTGCTTCTATTTTAAATAAAAAAAAAGCCCAAGCAAGCTTGGGCTTTTGTGCGCTGTAGTTTTCTTATATTTTAATTGTTATTATTTTATTTATAGTCATGATATGACGCGTTCTCGCGATTCTTGTTTTAAACCATCCATGTTTAAACATATCCTTCCCTCTGTGATACATTTTGCCATAAAGGATTATGTAGAAAAGACGACTTTTACATATCTTTGTGTAAGCTTTTGCGTACGTTTTTTAATTTTTTGTTTCAAATGCCAATATGTATTTGAAAAATATTATTAGGATACAAAGACTAAATAAAAAATAAACCATGCTTTTTTTTCAGCACTCTGATTCAACTAAAAAATAGAAAGTCGCATCTGATTTTTATTTTAAGGTATAAGGTTTTGCAAATCATTTTATAAAATAAGGCTATTTTTAGATATAAAAAAGCCCTGTAGTCTCTCCCAAAACTACAAGGCTTAGCGGCTGTAAGTTTCCTCTTTTCCTTACTTCACTGTAAGTTCGCTGTCTCTCGACCTTTTTATTCTGTTATGGCGATTATGCTCAACATTCCGTGTTGAGTTTTTATGTGAGGCCATCATCTCAAAAACATAGCTAAAGCTCTATGCGCTAATTTCTCGAATTGGTGTAAGCTTTTTCGTACAAAAGCCCATATTTATTAATTAATCTTAATAATTAATAATTCTGTTAATTTTATCTAATAAACCACTGGTTCTCGAACTCCCATGAGTCAACGATTGTATAAAAGCATCTTGATCCACCAGCAAAGTGAGTCCCCTCTTGGCACGAGTAATCGCGGTATACAACAACTCCTTACTCAGCAAATTCTTGGCAGAGCGGTCAAGCACCACTGCGGTATGGGTAAATTCTGAGCCTTGTGATTTATGAATAGTCATCACAAAAGCAGTTTCAATACTTTTAGGCAAGCGTGTCGCAAGAACCCATTTGTCTAAACTAGGAAAATATACCTCAAACTGGCTTTGGCCTTCTCGATTGCGTTTAAAACAAATACCAATATCACCATTCGATAGCCCAAGCTGATAATCGTTATAGGTCATCATGACGGGACGTCCAACATACCAATCTCCCTGCTTTAGCATGAATAGAGATAAACTGGCCAGCAGACGTTGCTCAATCTGTTGATTTAGCTGCCTTAAACCTAAATTTCCATGACGAATAGCAGTTAAAATACGGTAATCATCGAAACATTTCAGAACCTTACTCATCCATAACTCAGGTTCATCTGCAGTTAAATAATTTTTTAATATTTCAATATAGTCTTGATAACCGAACATAAGCTTGTCGTAATAAGGCGTCCAATCCACTGGTTTAGACGTATCTTCTGTTAGATATTCCCATTGAATGTGGTCTTCCATTTCAGGGGTTAAACTCATGGTTTCAATTTGGGTTGGGCCAACCACTTGAGTAGAGAATTTTTCTAATAATGCTACATGGTTTTGAGTAAATTCTTGCAGCTGTATGAATTGTGCCATTTGCCCAATTAAAGCGCCTTCTTTAAAACGGCGACTGGTCAGTAAATTGACACGATTGTCTGCTAAAGCAGCGACCTGTTGTAAGTCCGCCAATACAGAACCCACATCTACTGCAGCCAATTGATCGGCATCCCCCAATAAAATTAAACGAGCATGCTCAGGCACAGCCGCAAACAACATTTGCGCTAAACCCAAATCTAGCATTGAGGCTTCATCTACGACTATTACATCATACGGCAAAGGTTGTTTAGCATGAAACCGTGGCTGATTATTGCTGTTCAAACCCAATAAACGATGCAAGGTCACAGGATTGAGTTGTTTTAGATCATTGGTGACCCAGTTTTGCAATTTTTCATCATTAAAAGAATGCTGTAGTGCTTCTTTCATCCGCTGTGCCGCTTTACCTGTCGGTGCAGCCATCGCAATTCGAATATTCGGTATGGCTTGATTCAGTACCGCAATTATGCGAGCCAAAGTATAGGTTTTTCCTGTACCTGGCCCGCCTGTAATGATATTTAAGCCCTGTCTGGCGACCATGTGTAAAGCTCGAATTTGATGTTCATCGCTCAAGAGATTGGAATAATCGCCGATATCAATTGGGTCAATCGTTTGCTGTTTTAAACGGACCACTTGCTCAGCCAAAGCATGTTCCAATATCCAATAACGATACAAGTACAAATGCTGCTGATCAAATACAAAAGGAGCAATCTCTTGGGAAGCATCAGCAGCACAAATCACTAAATTTTGCAGTGTATCGACTTGTGCTTGCGTTGCGGGAATACAGCTGTTGCCATTTTGAATGGCTTCGAGTACTTGTTCAATGATGTCACTGTATATTTCGCTCTGTGTACCTTGAGTAAAAGGTTTTTGGCGAATAAACCGACTCCAAGTGCCAATCCATTCAGCGCTTTGGTGCTCTTTATCCTGTTTATTTTCCACACAGTTATCCTCAAAGTTATCCACAACTCAATCTATTGTTTAAAATCGCTTAATCATGTTGAGTTGATTATTTTCAGGTTTTTTCTTCAATAAAACTGCCCAACAAAGCATCAAGTCGTAAGATGAACTCCACCTCAGGTTTCCAATGATAAAAACCATCTGAACTTTGCCCATTCATACCGCGCAAATACAAGTAACTTGCGCCACCTAAATGCTGTTCAATATCATAACTCTGCATTTTCACGCTTAAATAACGATGTAGAGCCACCAAATATAAACCTGCCTGTAACCAATAACTGGCTAGTGCCATGCTTTGTCTAATTTCAGGCGCTGTATAATGCGATTGATCTGTGCCTAAAAAATTACTTTTATAATCGGCAATGTGATATCGCTGACCATCAAAATAAACCAAGTCAATTGAACCTGTTAGGTAACGAGCAGAATTGGCTGGATTAAAATCCAGCATTTCAATGCCATATTCTGCATATAGCTGATGAATCCTGTGAATTGCTAACACATGATCGGATAAAGACAAATAAAATGGAAATTCAGCCAAATATTCATGTGCATCCAGTTGGTTCAACTTAAAATTTTCATGTAAAACCGTCGTTAATACCTGCTCCAACCATTCGCTGATCCAAAGAATCAGCTGCTCTTCATCTTGCTGCGGAAAATCCTGTTCATATTTATTGAATAATTCGAGCCATAAGACAGGATAATCATTTTTAAAACGGCGACGAATTTCTAAAGGCCAATCTTTTGAGTCTTGAAAATCAATATGTTCAAAAATTTCATGTAAAAAAGTCCCTGCTACGGTTCCCATTGGAAAGTTTCGTTTAATCCATGACAGCGGTTGGATCGGAATACTTTGAATAAATGCTGTGCGATGCATTTCATCCGCTGCACGCATTGTTTTTTCAGCGTCTACCGCCAAAGCATCTATGACCTGTTTACGGCTTAAATGCTGGGCCAAGGCACTAAAACTGGTTTTTGATCGTGGATAAAAACGCTGTGCTGGAAATGCCAAAGCATAGAGTGGCAAGAGTTCTTGAATTTTTTTCGCCACTAACTTCACAGGTTTTTCGCTTAATACTGCTTCATCACTACTGGCAGGATGAGCAAAAGATTGGTCCGCTTGTCCACGCCAAAATGCCAGTCCATGTGTCGATTTCCCTTGTTGGTCATGTAGCACAGCGTAGACGCGATGGCTGGCTCGCGTTAACGCCACATACCATAAACGATGTTGCTCAGCTTCCACCCGGGCATTGTGCTGCTCAATAGCATGGTCTGGGAGTAAATTTTTATCATTAATCGCAACTACACGTTGCAGTTCGACTTTTCCTGTTAGGGGATGAACATGCTCAATCGTGGAAAAATTCAACGTTTTGTTTATTTCTCTAGGCGGTTTATCCGCACCCAGCAAAAATACAATTTTAAATTCTAAACCTTTAGACTGATGAATGGTCATCAGTTGTACGCCTGCCTCATTTGAAAGTTTACGCTCAAGCTCCCACTCTCGTTCCGCAGGTGATTGCAGTTGTTTTAAATACCAATAATATAGCTTTTGTGCACCCTGATAATGTTCACTGTGCTGACTCAGCAATTCAGTCAAATGACGTAAATTCACCACAGTTCGCTCATTGTCTCGGCTTTGAGTAGCGACCAGATTTTTCCAAATTTTGAATAAATTTAAACAGTATTGCCAAGCGGTGAGAAAGCCTCTTTCGACCCACATTTCACGAATACAGTCAAAATCATAAATAAATTGACTCAGTCCATCGGCTTGAGTTTCCAACTGAATGAGTTGTTGTAAATTAAAACCCAACAAGCGACTGAGTAAAGCACGTTTCACTTTTGCTTCATCATAAGGATGCATGATTGCAGTCAATACCGCCCCTACATCTTTGGCCACTTGATGATCGAAAACACTACGCTTGGAAGGGCGATTGACCCGAATGCCCAGACGCTCCAATTCGTATTGAACTTTATCTAAACCCGTATGGTTTTTTGATAAAATCGCAATATCATTTTCAACGAGCGCGCGAGCTTCTATTGCTTCTGCCAAATAAAGTTGTGCTTGAATCCCTTGATTTAACAGTTCACGGATTTTCCATGCCACTTGAATGGGTTCTTCATTTTTATCATTTAACAATAACCAGCGTAAGGGTTGGTGGTTTTCACCCTGTGCATCCATCAGCGGTGGATGGCTGCGTTTCCCTGCCTCAACAGGACTATAACGAACCTCCTCACCAAAATCCATTTGCCGTTGGAATAAAGCATCGACCACATCAACCAAGGCTTGGACTGAACGATGATTATGGCGCAGGCTATATTGCAAACCTTGTTTAGCCAAAACGTCAGCACGGGCTTGGTTATACGTCAGCATATCACCACCGCGAAACCCATAAATGGCCTGTTTGGGATCGCCCACCATAATCATACAGCCTTGGGTATAGCGTTTGGCATCACGCCAAATTCTGGCGAGCATGTTATCTTGATCTTGGTTGGTATCCTGAAATTCATCGACCAAAATCAGTGGATAACGTGCCTGTACGTACTGCGCAAAACGCTGTCCTTGTTGCCCTTGCAAAGCTTCTGACAAAGTACGAATTTGTTGGGCAAAAGTAGTTTCATTTTTTTGTTGCAGCATTTGCGGTAAACGTTTTTTGACTTCACGACTTAAATAAAACTTTAAATAGGCATCCAGTACATCGAGATCCATATTCAGTTTAGATAATGCTTCACAAAATACTCGCAAACTTTGAATAACAGCATGCTGTTCAAACTGATGTAACACATCTTCGGCGCATTTATTCAGCACTTTTTTAGTGGCCAGCTCATTCAAATGCTTTAATGTCTTTTCAAAATGGGGTGCAAATAAAGCATAGCAACCTTGTTGTGCCAAAGCCTGAAGAAAGATAGGTAAATCATCACACAAAGTGCGTTGCATTAAAGCATCGGTACGCCATTTTTTCGCCACTACGGCATGATATTGTCCTTCAGGTAAATAATATTCACTTAAAGTTTCGATTAACTTAAGATCTAACTGAATAAAATGATCAATCACCTGTTCAAACTGACTTAGGTCTAGCACTGGCGGGCTCACTTCCTGAAATTGAGCCGATGCGAAATTCAGGCTATTTTCAACCACTGGAATATAAGCTTCTTGCGATTTGAGTTTCTGATTCAGCAGTAAATAATTCACCACCTCTTGAGGTTGTGATTGGATCCATTCACGTAATACATCATGAATCAATTGATGGGTATAGCGCTTCGCATCATCGGTGATATCCGCACGTTCAATTTTGCCACTTTCAAAAGAGAATTCACGTAATAACTTTTGACTAAAACTGTCCAATGTTCCGACAAAAAGCTCATCTAACTGATCAATCACCAATTTGAGACGTTGTTGAGCAAAATCAATCCGAGTCGCATAATCGTGTAACACTTTTTGCAATAAAGGGTCTGTTTCAGTAGTCATTTTGACTTGAATTTCTGCCTCTGTCAGGGTTTGACAGGTTTCAATATAACGTAAGGTTTGTACCAGTCGAACCCGAATCCGATTTTTAAGCTCTGCGGATGCCGCACGGGTAAAAGTGGTGGCAATCACTTGATTCGGCAAATAAGATTCTAAAAAAATTCGAACCATTAAACTTGATAAAGTAAACGTTTTCCCCGTTCCTGCCGAAGCTTCAATCCAATGTAAACCCTTAAATTGCATGTCTGCAATGGGGTCAAACGAGACCTTATTTAATACTTGAGGATGATTCATTTTATTTTATTCCTCAATCACGTGTTGATGCCAAAAAATGGGCTGATAAAGATGATAAGAAAATTGCACACATGCCTCTTCAAGTAATGCTGTCGCATCTTGTTCTTGCAAAATAAACTGCCAGTCACGGTGCATCTTATTGGCTTCATTATCCACCACAGAAAAGCCGCTAAATTTTCCATCGTCATGCCAATCTTTATAAATGATTTGCATATCATCAATACACATCTGATTCTGCTCATTGGCTTGCCAGTAATGTGCTTTATCTTTTTCTGCCACTTTTAACAACAATGCTGCAGGTAAAACCAAAGGTTGAGTTTGACCGTACCTCCAGGCTGCCAACCAGTGATCAATCCATTCACGCGCTTTATTTGAACTGACTCCCTCACAAATAATGCTCTGGTCACTAAAAACCACGATTCGCGATAATTTTTCTCCACCCTCACCCATATTTAAATAGGCCACCCAAAGCAGATATTCTAGCCAGACCTGAGCACGTCGCTTAGCCCGCGCACTTGATGCTTCTAGACTGACCCATTTTTCTGTATGACGTTTGGGTAAAGTGATATTGATATAAAGCTGATCAGTGACTTTCCAAATCTGTTGCGTGGTCGGGGTGACTTCAGTGGCATGTTGATATAAGCGATCTTTTAACCGTTGTTGTTCGATCAAACTCATCTGCCAACTGCTGTGTTGCAGTTTACCTATCGGTAGTTGATGCATCAGTAGGTCAGGGTTAGGCGTTTGTTGCTGTTTTTGCAAAAAATTTCGCACAGCATAACGTCCTAAACCATCAAGCAATAAAGGTTCTTCTAGCGCAGGTAACTCTTCAGGAGTCAAATTTTCAACGCCTAAACTTTTCAAATATAAACGTGCAGGAAAAGTCACATCTCTAATCCACTGATGACTGTCTAAAACCTGAACATCATCTACCACACTTTGGTAAGGCGTATTGATCCATGGCAAACGTTGCCCTGTTGCATGGCGAATTTGCCCTGCCACAGCAAACCACTGATCCTGGTAACGCACGGGTTTATTTGACTCAAAGCCAACAGGATCAAAAGGCAATAACGGATGAACAAAATAGAGTGACTGTAACTGTTCAGGCACCTCTACGCCGTGAATGTTGACCGTTTCATTGGTGCCACTTTGGGGTTGTTTTGACTGTACAATAAAAGCGAGATGCTGAATCAACTCTTGCAATACAGTGGAGGGATCTCGCACTTCACCATCATTAATGTCAAATCCATTATAAAACAACCACAAATTATCTTGTGCCAATAACATATGATCTAGAAATGCACCTTGATCATCCTCCAAACGTGAACGATCCCCTAACTGTGGTTTTAATAAATCCATTAAATCAAAAGGTAAATGCTGGGTTCGATTGGGAAATTTGCCACTATCCAATCCAAGCATCACCATCAATTTATAAGGTACGGGACGTATTTGACCCAGTTGGCTAAAGGTAATTTGTCCTGTCGGTTCGGCATGTTCTAGCTGAGTTTCTAAAATGGTATTAATTTCGGCCAGTATATAAGGCAAAGGTAACCTTAAACCTTGCAAGGCATGCTGATCATGATCATCATAGAAGTTGGCCAAAGTCAGCATTCGCTGTTGTTTTTTAACAATTTTATAGACTGGTGCTAAAGCATCGACACCGGCTTGTTCAAATGTAGCAATCTCTTGCATCAAGCGATTTAACCAGTGCTCTACAGGCTGGGTTTGACCTTGTTCATGCTGGATAATCCAATCACGACGTACATCAAAATCTTGGTAAATTTGAATCAATTTGGCAATCAATTCAAAATCACTACTCAATACTTCAGCAAAACTGAGTGTATTCTGAAATACAGTATGTTTAGGAATTGCAATACCTAAAGCCAAACGATCTAAAGCAAATTTAAAACTAAAGCGATAGTCTTCATCACCCGCAGCCAGACTTTGGCGCAAATGCTGAGCATCAAATCCACGTTTAAAGCCTGCATCAATCAGCAATTTTGTTATTCGCTGAATCGAACCTATTTCAAGGTCATATACCTGTTGCGTCGCATTTAAACTTAACCAATCCGCAAAATCTTCAATGGTAAAGCGCCCCTGAATCAGTTCAATTCGACCCAGCAGTGCTCGCCATGCATTTAAAACATCTATTTGAGTGACACCCGCAATCTTAATGGGCAAATAGATACTGTCTTTAGACAACTGATGAGGACTATCACCTTTTTGCTGGATTAAATCACGCTCACTGGGTGGCGGCGCAAATACACTGCGAATCAGCGGTTCAAGCTCAGTTAAACTGGGAGTTAATACCAAAATATCACTGGGTTTACGCGGATTTTCTGGCGTCCCTTGAGCAAGCCAATAAATCAGTTGTTCTTTTAAAACCTCAAGCTGGCGCAAACTGGAATGGCATACATGAATTTGAATAGAATCATCTTCAGCTTCCAAAGGATATTGATGCTGCTCAGGTTCAACCAAATATAAGATATCAGACTGAATTTTACCCAATAAATTATTACGATAAGCATCGATAAAAGCATCTGCCCAAACCCCTTCTTCTCCTGAGGATAAACTGGACAATAAAGAAAAGTGATCACGTGCTTGCTTACCAAAACGGGTCAGCAGCGGATGCCTAGACTCACGTTGTTCCGCATTAAAGTTCAGGGTAAATTCCTGAAAAAATTGCTCAATATCGGCATCTTTCGCCTGTGGATTTTTTTCAATAAAACGTTCTTTAACCCGCACGTCATAACGTGCTTTCCAATGCGGATCGACGCTGTCTGCCCAATATTCTTGCGAAGGGTTATAATGCAAAATATAAATATCGAGGTACTGCCCCAAGCGTCGCAGAAAGGCCAACTGCATGGGCGGTAAATCTAATACAGTAAAAATCACCAATTGAGGTGGTAATTTTTTTAAAGCTGCTGAACGTGTTTCAGGATTGTCCAAAATCTGCCAAAACATCGCATCAATACTTTGCATTTGTTCAAAGTCTTGGTGAAAAACGTCTTGCCATAACCAGCGTTGCCATGCTTCCAGTTCTTGCGCTTGAGTTAAAGTAAATTCAGAAATATCGGTATTGGTTTTAAAAAACATGCCTTCCAGTGCGAGGGCTTGGTTTTTACCCCAAGCCTGTAACCAGTTGCTTTGGCAATTACACAAATTGGGTGGGCAATTTTTCGAGCAATAGCCACGATATTCCATGTAATGACTAAATAAACGTGAAACTTGCTCAGCAACCCAATACAACATACCTTGTTTTTTAAGTTGCTTTTCTGTGCCTTGTTCTAAACGGTCGGCACTGTCATAAATACATTGCACAATTGAAAATAAAGGATGCTGACTGTCCAAAGCATTGTGTTCTGGCTGAATAAATTCTTTTAATGCCTGAAACACCCGCCATTTAATAATAATTCGTGGAATATTGGCTTTACGGACCTGTTCTTTTTGTTCGACCAAAACCCATTGATAGGCTGACCATTGAAAACCCCGAATACGATGATGAAACTGGGTATTGGCACTTATTCCTTTTTTCTCTGCCAATTTTTGAGTTAACCATGCCTCAACCGCGTGTGAAGGCACAATATAATGCTGAGTTTGCAGCACATGAAAAGGCGTTTGTGTTGGCTGATTCACCGTAGTGAGCATCGCTTCTACAAGCACCTCAATACGTTGACTTTGAATTACATGAATGGCCATGATTTGCCTTTTCCCTTTATTTGCAAAATGAAACACCTACAAAAGCATAAAAATTAATTACTATACATTCCGATTAATCTATGTCACTTTTAAAAAACGGTACGATTCAAAAATGCTTTGAAATTCGAACGTTAACAATGATTAAATAAGAAAACCTACATCAAGTTTAAGGTATTGCCATTATGAAAATAGATAAAATTCCGGACGCTATAGATCCCACATTAAATTTAGAAATCATTCTTGCAGAATGCTTGGAACTGGTCAAAAAACGTGCTTACTTTTCTGCAGGTGCTGCAGTGGTTCCCGTGCCATTTCTTGATGTTGTCATCGATGTCGGAATTTTGTCACAACTCATTCCAGAAGTGAATGCACGTTTTGGATTAGCGCCAGAACAAATTAGTGTCTTCGACCCTAAAACCAAACAAGTGCATTGGACTGAATTACGCAAACGTGGCGTCGAATTTTCAGGTTTGGTGGTGGCACGCACAGCAGTGAAAAAATCTTTGAATAATGTAGCAGCTAAAGTGATTACTAAACAAATCACCAAATTTATCCCATTAGGTGGACAAATTATTGCAGCAAGTTTAGGTTATGTGGTCATGAAAAAAGTGGCTGAAGCGCATGTGAGAGAATGCTATAAAATTGCCAAAGGGATTCAGCAAAAACAGCAAGCTCAGTTGGTCAGTTAATTTTTCAATGGTCTGACACCAAACTTGCTGCACCCCATGCTTTTCTTAGGTCTATCATCATTTTATGATCGACTCAATGCTAGCTTAAAACCAAACCAGCCTCTCACCAGTATAGATAAAAGACCCAACTCACAGCTAAATGCTTAATCTGCATTTAGCTGTTTTAAAATGGCACGTAATATTTCTAAGCGTGCCGTATATTTATTATTTGTCGCAACAATATGCCACGGCGCATCTGAAGTATTGGTTCGCTCAAACATGTCTGCTGCGGCCTGCAAATAGCCATCCCACTTCTCGCGATTACGCCAGTCATCTGGCGTTATTTTAAAGCGTTTATGCGGTGTTTCTTCTCGCGCTTTAAAACGTGCGGCTTGTTCATCCTGACTAATCGCTAACCAAAACTTGATCACTAACGTTTGATTTTGTACCAAGTCTCTTTCAAATCGGTTAATTTCATCATAAGCACGTTGCCATTCAGGCGGACTGGCAAAACCTTCTAAACGTTCAACCAAGACCCGTCCATACCATGAACGATCAAAAATCGTAATATCTTCGTCAGTTTGTAATTTGTTCCAAAAACGCCACAAATAAGGCCGACGTAATTCATACTTTTCAGGTGCAGCAATGGTATGAATATCATACTCACGCGGATCCAGATTTTTAACAATCCGCTTAATTGCACCGCCCTTGCCTGCTGCATCCATGCCTTCGAACACAATAATCGTTCTGCGTTCATCACAACGCAAGGCTTTCGCAACTTTACGCGATAGTTTTTTCAGTTCTTTTTTATAGTCTTCATGGGTGAGTGGCGTCTGTTCAGGCTGCAATAAACTTTCGGGAATGGCCGCCTGTTTCCACTTGGTTCTGGTTTTACTTAAATGTTCTGGGCAATCTTTTAAGGCAGTTAAAATCAGTTGTGCAAATTGTTGATCACGCTGTTGCTCATCTTCACAATTTATAATTTGCCAATCATCAGTAAAACGCTGACGCAGTTTTTGCAAATTGTCGTACTGTTTTTTACTGCGCCAGTCCAGTCCATGAAGTTTATGCCAATGCACTTCACTCGGATCTAAATTATCCAACCGTTTCTGTAATGATTTCCACGACAAGTCAAACCAAACTTTAATCACATCGACATGATTATTTTTTAAATCTTGTTCAAAAGCCCGCATATCTTCGACATAACGATCATACTCCGTTTCATCTAAAGGCTTGGAGACGTGCATCGCTGTGACCAGTAAATCACTATACCAATTACCAAACATCACCATCATTTGACCTGTCGCTGGAATAGCATTGGCATAGGCCTGCCAAAAAGGTTGCTGTGGATTAAATATTTTTGGAATATCGGCTTTAACACCTAAATAACGAGGATCGACCCATTCACGCAATTGTTTAACAGCCTCGCCTTTGCCTGCCAATTCAATTCCATTGACCAAAATCATGACACTTTTAGCATTTTTTTGATCACGGGTGTTTTTTAAAAGATATTGTGCTTCAATCAGGTTTAAAGAGAGCTGATCTTCATCTACGATTTGATTTTGCGTGAGTTCTAATGACATATCTTTGTTCTCTTTTTTTGATATCTTTTAATTTATTTCAATATAAAACAAGATTGCAGAAGAAAATATACCGTTTATGTTGTGAAGAATTGTATTTCAACAGCAAACTGACCTATTTAAAGTCATTTTTATCGCATGTTGTCATAGCGACATTGTCCATCTGTCTCTAAAATTTAGCCAACTGAAAAGAATAGAGACTGAGAATGTCAAAACTGGCTGCACTAGATGATTTATTAGCCTTGTATTATCAATTAAATTATCATCAAAACCCTGCTATTTTTCAGCGTTTACAAGATGTACAAGCGTGGCAAAAACAACGTATGCAACGTACCCATGCCAAAACATTTGCAGAAAAACAGAATATTTTAATGTCTGAATATTTTTTGAACCGTTTATATGGTGGCCCCGATTTCGATGCTTTGGCAGGACAAATTGCACGTTTAATGAAATATGTGCACAAAGCAGAAAAACTCATTCCTGAAAATGCGATTAAAACAGGTACATCTGGCGTTGCTTTGGCTATTTTAGCTGTTCGTCTAGATGAACAAGTCGCGATGCAACTGTTACAAGATTATCATCCAAATGAAGCTTTAACTGACGAGATGATGCGCCTAACTTATTTGAAACTAGACCAAGGTCAACAACGCTTAGAACAACTTGATTTACTCGATCAATTGGGTAAGAGTCTAGATAAATATATGCGCTCATTTGTAGTTTATACTGCATTTAAAATGTGTAAAGGAACGGCAAATAAATATCATTTTCAAATCATGTATGAATTTATGCAAGATGGCTTTTTAGCCATGAAACCACTGAAGTCAGCAGAGAAATTTGTCCAAGATTTTACCGCTGTTGAGCGTCAAATTATTCATAAAGTCCATGCAGGTGATCTCGCCCCATTTCAATAATTTTTTCGGATAATTAAAATGGACATCGACATGAAAAATAAAAATACGAAATAGATTTCTGTATATTATTCATAACAATTGCATGCTGATTGCTGTACAACGTCTTAGAATCTGTCATCATGCATGCATTGCCATCTTAACCCTATTTTTATAATTAGGAGCGACTCTATGTCTAATGAAAATCAAGCGCCAACTGCAACTTCTGAGTCGGCACCCAATACAGACAAAGTGAGTCCTTTCTTAACTGAACCTCTGCCACAAGGCACTGCACAAGGTCAGCAACAATCACTACAACAACAATTCACAGATACTCCAACGAATTCAGTGCCGAAATATAACTTACCTCGTGGTGCCAATACAGGCAATGTCGGTGCAACCACTCATTTTGGTTATGCAACGGTCAGCAGCGAAGATAAAGCACAAAAAGTTGCTGAAGTATTCCACTCTGTAGCCAGCAAATACGACATTATGAATGACTTAATGTCCTTTGGTATTCATCGCCTCTGGAAACGCTTTGCGATTAATATGTCAGGTGTACGTCGTGGTCAACATGTACTCGATATTGCAGGCGGTACAGGTGACTTAGCCAAAGTGTTTAGCCGTGAAGTTGGTCCAACAGGTCATGTGGTACTTTCAGACATTAATGAATCTATGCTCAATGTTGGGCGTGACCGTTTAATTGATGCGGGTTGTACCAATGTCGACTTTGTTTTGGCCAATGCCGAAACTTTAGAGCCTTTTGCAGACAACAGTTTTGATTTGCTGACCATCAGTTTTGGTTTACGTAACGTAACCGACAAAGATGCTGCATTGGCTGCCATGTATCGCGTACTTAAACCAGGTGGTCGTTTACTGATTCTTGAGTTTTCAAAACCTGTATTTGAACCTTTCTCTAAACTTTATGACTTATATTCATTCACCGCCTTGCCAATCATGGGTAAAATTATTGCCAATGACGCGGAAAGTTATAAATATTTAGCTGAGTCGATTCGTATGCATCCAGACCAACGTACCTTAAAAGGAATGATGGAAAATGCTGGATTCCAAAACTGTGATTACCACAATTTAACCGCTGGTATTGTCGCAGTTCACCGCGGCTTTAAACTTTAAGGTTTCATGCAATGTGGTCGATTCTCGCACTCGGTGCAGCTGAACGATTAATTCACCATGTGATTGATCTGGATGCGATTAGTCGCATCCAATTAAATAAATTACAAGGCAAAATGCTGCGTGTCGTAATGGACAGTCCGCAGCTTTCAGTCGATGTTTTCTTTGATGAAAACAAAGTTCGTTTAGAACCGACTGTCACTGGACAAAGTGGACACAACTCCATCTTCGAACAACGCCCATTTGATAAAAATGAACAAGTATTTGAAGCGACTGCCACATTACATGTTAAAAATGTGGTTGCACTTTTAAAGCTGTTTTTGGCAGATGAAGTCGGTAATATTCCTTTGCAAGGTGATTATCACCTATTGCAGGATATTCAGCGTATCTTACAACAAGCCGAGCCAGATTTGGCTGCACATTTAAGTCCTTGGATTGGCCCTGCCTTGGCGCATGAACTGGGTAAAATCCAGTTAGCACCTCAACATTTAAAACGCGCTTTGGAAAGTTATGCTTTCTTTGCGGAAGATGCTTTAAAAGAAGACAGTGGTTTATTTGCTTCGCGCTGGCAAATGGACGATTTAAATCAAGACACACGCATCTTTAATCAAAATTTAGACCGTACCGAAGCTAAGATTCAACAGCTTCGTGCAAAAATTGATGCAACGGCAACGTCTGCTTCACCTCAAAATTAGGTAGTTTCACATATGATTCCGCACGTTTCACGTTTACTCGAACTTTGGCGCATTGCGGCGCACTATAGACTCGACACGTTGTTTCCTGCGGAAGAGTTGCCAGAAAAAATGCGTCATGCTTTAAGCCTGATTCGTATGCATCCTGCAGCATGGTCAAGTCGTGAACGTAAAAACTCACTTAAACTTAAACAAGCTTTAGAAGACATGGGCCCCTTGGCGATTAAGCTTGGACAGTTACTCTCGACACGTCGCGATCTGATTGCACCTGAAGTCTTAGAGCAATTGGTGTTATTACAAGACCGTGTCAAACCGTTTGACAATAATGTCGCGAAAATGCGCATTCAGCAATCCCTAAAAGCCGATGTAAATACTCTTTTTTCCCGTTTTGATGAACAACCGCTTGCTGCTGCTTCTATTGCACAAGTGCATACTGCGGCCCTGCATGATGGTCGTGAAGTTGTCGTCAAAGTCACTCGCCCTCATATTCGTCAGCAGATTTTACAAGATTTTGAAATTTTGGAATGGCTGGGTGCAGCATTAGAAAAACGTTTAGAAGCAGCGCGCGCATTGCATTTATCTGAAATTATCCAGAATTATCGTCAAATTATTTTGAATGAACTGGATTTGACCTTAGAGGCTGACAATACCCGTCGTATGCGTCATTACTTCACCGGTTCAAGCATGATGTATGTGCCTGAAGTTTACATGGATAGTAAAGATGTGATGGTGGCTGAACGCATCACTGGTGTACCCATTTCAGATATTGCGACTTTCGACAAAATGGGCATGGATCGTGCAGATTTGGCTGAAAAAGGCTTAACGATCTTTTTTACCCAAGTGTTTCGTGACAACTTTTTCCATGCCGATATGCATCCCGGCAATGTTTTCGTTGAAACCATAAATCCGAGTAATCCACGCTTTATTGCACTCGATTGTGCAATTATGGGTGAGTTGTCCAAACACGACCAAATGACTGTAGCACGCATGTTATTGGCTGTCATGAACAGCGACTTTATGCAGCTCATTTTAGTGGTGCATCAAGCAGGTTGGATTCCACCGGGCACAGATCAAGATGCCTTAGCACGTGAAATGCGCCGTACGGTTGGGCCCATGGTTTCCAAACCCATGCACGAGCTAGACTTTGCTGGCATCCTGATTCAAGTCATGGATATTGCCCGTCGTTTCCATTTAGAAATCCCACCACAATTGATGCTGTTACTGAAAACTTTGGTACATGTCGAAGGCTTAGGCACCGACTTATATCCAGAACTGGATATTTGGAAACTGGCGAAACCAATCTTAACCGATTGGATTAAAACACAAATGAACCCACAGAAAAACTTAAAAGAATTGGGTCAAAAAATTCCTGACTTGTTGCTTGGAGCACAAGATTTACCGAGCTTAATGATCGACAGTTTAAACGGTCTAAAAAATCAGTCTGCTTGGCATTCCAAACAATTGCATGAGCTGCAAAGTATGCGCTTGCAAATGGAACATCAGCAAAAACGCAGCTGGATGTTTGGCAGCATCATGGCTATTTTGTTATCCATTGCCATTATTGCACCGTGGTATGTGTCCATTTTGTTGATCGCACTCTCAAGTATACTGGCAATTTGGCGCGTCGCGAAATAACCCATTTTTTATAAGTTTTCAATATTCAGCAGCCTAATGATAAAAATGATCGGGCTTTTTCCCATCCAGTGACTGTTCAGTCACCAACTGATGTCTCTCGCCATTGTGCCCCACAGCAAACGGATTAAAATTACAGCACACTTGTATATTTAATCGAAGATCATGACGCAAATTATGCAAAAACGGGCTCCTGCATTAAACTTACGTGCAGGTCACCTTGCACGCCAACTGATTGAAAAAGAAGGATTACAAGCCAGTTTTGTCGATATTATACCTGGTGCAGCTGGTGGCCCCAAAGGGATTGGTATTCAAGGTTTAGACCAAGCTATTTTTGGTGATTTTCTTCCTCAAGCACCACAACGCAGAACACTTATTGGTTCATCAATTGGAAGCTGGCGTTTTGCCAGTATTTTGGCTTGGGGCGCACAAGAAGGCACCAAACGTCTTGCTGATTTATACACACATCTTTATTTTCATAAAAAAATGTCGCGAAACGACGTCGGTCATGTTTGTCGCGATATGTTAATTGAACTGATTCAAGGCAAAGAACAACAGCTTATTGAACACCCCGATTATCATTTGGCCATTATTTCGATTAAAGCGCAGCATATATTTCAAAGTGATCATTCTTTGCCACTGCTTGCCTCAGTGGCAGGTATTATAGGAAGTAATGCATGGGGGCGAAAACATAATCGTCTATTTATGCAACGTGTGATTAGTCAACCTGCATCGGCTCAACAGTTTAAAATAGAAGATGACTTTTTTACCCATTATCATGCTTTAAATGAAAAAAATATCACCCCTTGGCTCATGGCCTCAGCCTCTATTCCAGGCCTGATGTCCGCTATTCGTGATATTCCAGATGCACCTAAGGGGAGTTATCGCGATGGAGGCTTAATTGATTATCATCTTGATCTGCCCTTTAAAAGCCAAGGGATTGTATTGTATCCGCACTTTAGCGACACCATTACTCCAGGCTGGTTCGATAAAATGTTGAAAAAGCGTAAAGCTAATCCTGAAAATCAAGCAAGGACATTATTACTTTCACCATCGAAAGAGTATTTACAATCATTGCCGCTCGGGCGTTTACCCGATCGCAAAGACTTTAGCTTAAAAGGTTTAGACCAAAAACAACGTATTCAAATGTGGAACCAGTGTGTGGCTGAAAGCCAACGTTTAGGCGATGAATTTTTAGAGCTGGTCGAAAAGCAAAATTTCCCTCAGTTTATGCACGCTTTATAAATGACGTCAATGTACAGCTTTCTAGGTCTGATGAGCGCTGTACTCTAACGGTCCGTTTTACATCGGGCTGGATGCTAAAAATTGTGGTCGTACTATATCTGGGTAGTGGATCAAGTCAGTTTGAAACGGATCAAATGGATATTTTTTTCTCAAAGCATCGCTTATCACGTACACTATGCAATGGCGATTTTCATTCGCTCTTTTTAATTTTGAATATATTTTGGTGAAATTCTGATGAAAAATCTGCAATGGCTCGATGAAGTAAAATTTAACGAACAAGGTCTCATTCCTGCCATTGCACAACATCATCAAACTGGTCGCGTCCTCATGGTCGCATGGATGAATCGTGAAGCTTTGACTTTAACTGCTGAAAAAAACCAAGCAGTTTATTTCTCACGCTCACGCCAAAAATTGTGGCATAAAGGCGAAGAATCTGGGCATTTTCAAACTGTACATGAAATCCGTTTGGACTGCGATGCCGACGTCATTGTATTACAAATTGAACAACACGGTGGCATTGCCTGTCATACAGGTCGTGAATCGTGTTTTTATCGCAAATTGACAGCCAATGGCTGGGAAATCGTCGATGCACAATTAAAAGATCCAGATCAAATTTATGCGAACAATTCGAGCAATCCACATTCCCTTGCAATGAATGCCTCAACTGCGCAATCTGAACAGATAGAAATACTCGATTATTTGGGTCAAATGATGGCTGAGCGTAAAGCGGCCGATCCTGATTCATCCTACGTAGCAAAGCTTTATGAAAAAGGTTTAAATAAAATTTTAGAAAAAATCGGTGAAGAAAGTATCGAAACCATTATTGCCGCAAAAGATTTTAAATCTGAACCGCAAGAAGACAATAAAAATGATTTGATTTATGAAGTGGCAGATTTATGGTTCCACAGTATTGTAATGTTGGGTTATTTTGACCTTCAACCTCAAGTCATTTTAAATGAACTCGCGCGTCGCCAAGGCTTATCAGGTTTGGTTGAAAAAGCCAACCGTCAACATTAAGCCGATGACTGTGTCTGACTTCAAAAAACCCAGCGCTACTTATGAGCAAGCCATTGCCATAGACAATGCACGTTTGGGCAAATCCTTTAAAGTGATTGCCTATGCAGGTACAGGTAAAACCACCACTTTACAAATGATCAGTGATGCCATGCCCGAACGGCGTGGTATGTATTTGGCGTTCAATAAAGCAATTGCCGCAGAAGCACAAAGTAAATTTCATCGTAATGTTGACTGCCGAACGTTTCATTCACTGGCATTTCGTAGTGTGCCGCGTGGGGTAACGGATAAACTGCGTTTACCCCGATTAAGCCCCAGTTTTATTGCCAAAGAATATCGACTTAACCCAATTACCTTGCGCCGTATGATGGGTGGACGTTATGAAAAATATGTGATGATGCCAAGTCGTTTGGCCAGCTTAGTCGCCAATGCGGTCAGTCATTTTTGTTCGACCAGTTCGCAATACCCTGCTCCGCGTCATCTGCAAGCACCGAGCTGGTTGCATCCAGATGATATTACTGAGCTACAGAATCATCTGTATCCCGCCATTGAACGGCGTTGGTTAGAATCGATTGATCCGAATCATCAGGCGGGTATTGGTCATGATATTTATTTGAAACTTTGGGCCTTATCTGAACCGAATATTCCAACCGATTATGTGCTGTTTGATGAAGCACAAGATGCCGACCCACTCATGCTCGGGATTTTACTGCGTCAAAAAAATACCCAAGTGATTTACGTCGGTGATGCCCATCAGCAAATTTATGCATGGCGCGGTGCAGTTAATGCCATGCAACAACTGCCTTTACCCGAGTCGCGTTTAACCACCTCGTTTCGTTTTGGTGAGGAAATCGCCTTAAATGCCAATGCCATTTTGGGTGCTTTAAGTGAAACTGTACCCCTCTTGGGTAATCCACACCTCAATTCAAAAGTAGTCAATAAACCACATATTAAACAACGTGATGCTATTTTGTGTCGTACCAATGCGCGTGCCATGGAACTGTTACTTGCAGGTTTAGTGCATGGTGACAAAGTTAGCTTACAAGCCGACCATGTTAAATTGAATCGTTTTGTTGATGCGGCCAGTATGCTAAAACAAGGACAGCGCGTTACCGATGTACCTGAATTGGCTTGGTTTAACTCTTGGCATGATGTACATGAATACTGTGAAACCAATGATGGTAGTGACATTAAACCCTTGGTGAAACTGGTAGATGATCACGGTACAGATCCGTTAAAACGTGCACTAGCCAAAATTAGTCCAATTGAGCATGCCGATTATATTATTTCGACCGCGCACAAAGCCAAAGGTCTGGAATGGAATCGTGTGCATATCGAAGATGACTATCAATTTAAGGTCAATGAAAAAGACCATAAAATTAGTGATGAAGAGTTAAGACTACTTTATGTGGCCTGTACCCGCGCCAAAGTCAGTTTGAATATTTACCATATCTACGATTTGGTACAACAACTCAAAAAGCAAATGCCTGTTTCATTGCGTAAAGCGGTAGGAGAATAAGGTGAGCCAATCGCGTTTATACTGAACATAGATATCTTCAGTTCAACGCTGCCCGCCTTTCACCCCAATAACCTTATTTTACTTTTCAAACTCAAAACTTCTGCCCTGAGAAGGTTTGCGTTTAACTCAGAATTTGACTTCAGCAATTGATTGAAACAATAAGAGAGTATTTTTTTCGCCCACAATCAGAGTTTGAAAAAAATAAATTGCATGCATAATTCATGTATAAAATTCAATTTCTAATAACTTTAATGAATAATTTTCAGCCATTAATTACTTCGCCGCATGAAAATCTTAGATGGATGTATAATTATATGGCTCGACGAAAAAAGATTTGATGTTGTTTTACTCATGCAATAAGATCATGTATATTTGAAGTTTGATAGTAAAATCCGATTCTACTATGACTTTCTACAAGCTGCGCAACACAGTTTGTTATTGATTATTTTTCACTACATTTGGCTTTCAAGAATGAACTTTTTTGGACTGCTCTTTGCATTCCTATAATCCTTGAAAGATAACATTCACCCTTTTAGGTTTTAAAAGACCTAATTCACGACAATGGATATGAATGTGCTACCGATTATTATCTTGTTACCGTTAGTACTTGGCACAACCCTTGTCTCGTGGCTGAATCGATTTTCACGCGGGGTAACGGCTTTAGGCGCAATTGCAGTCAGTTTAAGCAGTTTTATTTTGCTACTGACTCAAGCAAAAGCGGTCTTTAATGGTGCCAGTATCACTCAAAGCTGGGCATGGTTACCACAACTTGGTATTCACTTAAGTTTTCGCCTTGATGCTTTGGGTTTAATGTTTTGTTTACTGATTAGCGGTATCGGTACGCTCATTTATATTTATGCCTATTATTATTTAAGTCCCAAAAACTCTCTCAGTAAACTCTATCTGCTTTTAATGCTGTTTATGGCAGCGATGCTGGGTATATCTTTATCGAATAATTTGATTTTATTGCTTATTTTTTGGGAATTGACCAGTATTTCATCTTTTCTTCTGGTCGGTTATTGGAGCAATTACGAAGCTGCACAACGTGGCTCACGCATGGCACTTACCATCACGGGTATGGGAGGGCTGTCGATGCTGGGTGGTTTCATTTTATTGGGTCAAATTACAGGCACCTATGAAATAGACCAAATTTTGGGGATGCGCACACAAATTCAAAATCACTCTCTTTTTGTGCCCACTTTATTGATGATTTTAATTGGTGCATTTACCAAAAGTGCCCAATTTCCTTTCCATTTTTGGTTACCCAATGCCATGGCAGCACCGACACCCGTGTCGGCTTATCTACACTCTGCCACCATGGTGAAAGCAGGCATTTTCTTGCTGGCACGTTTTGCGCCTATTTTTGTTGGTGCGGCGCTTTATCACAACATCGTGACTTTTGTTGGCTTATTTACCCTGTGCATGGCCGCTTTTTTTGCAATCTTTAAAGAAGATTTAAAAGGTCTATTGGCCTATTCGACCATCAGTCATTTGGGTCTCATTGTATGCTTATTGGGGATCGGTTCACCTCTTGCGATTGCAGCAGCCATTTTCCATATTATCAACCATGCAACGTTTAAAGCTGCATTATTCATGCTGGCTGGAATTATTGATCATGAAACGGGAACACGCGATTTACGCAAATTAAACGGTATTTGGCAACTGCTTCCATTTACTGCCACGCTCACCATGATCACCGCAGCATCGATGGCTGGCGTTCCCTTGACCAATGGTTTTTTATCCAAGGAAATGTTCTTTACGGAACTGGTCGCCAATTTGTCTGGACCTATACTGATTTTTTCTATTATCGTCGCTACCTTGGCTGGTGTTTTTGCAGTCGCGTATTCAGTACGTTTGGTACATGGGGTATTTTTCGATGGTCCACTTGGTCCACAGGTTCCCAATCAAAACGCGCATGAACCACCTTTAGGTATGCGTGTACCAGCAATTTTGCTGTCTATTTTATGTATTTTAGTGGGTCTAGCACCTGCCCTTCTGGTTGAAAAAATTGTAAATTCAACCACACGTGCCAGTACCCAGATAGCTGAATTTGAAGGCACACATTTAGCCATTTGGCATGGGTTTAATCTACCTTTACTCATGAGTATAATTGCGCTTTTGGGCGGTATTATTTTCTATTTTGCTCTGGCGAAAGGGGGTAAAATCCGTGAAATTGACCTAGATCCTCTGCTGGGCAAGTTACAAGGTCGAATCTTATTTGACTTATTTTTAAAGCATTTATTACTCAAATCACGTCAATTAAAACGTAAAACTGAAAATGGGTCATTACAAACTTATTTAACGTGGATTGTTTTGTTTAGTGCGGCCTTACTGGCTATGCCACTGATGAATCAAGGACTCACCACGGGCACGCGCGAATTGACACATGCACCCGCGATTGCGATTGTTCTTTGGTTATTATTATTCAGTGCCTGCTGGATGATGTTGTGGTTTCACCATGAGCGAATTAAAGCCGTTTTGATTAGTGGTGCAGTGGGTCTGGTGGTGACCATTGTATTTGTCACCCTTTCTGCGCCTGATCTTGCGCTCACTCAAATTACCGTAGATGTCGTTACGACGGTTTTATTGTTGATGAGCTTATCGCTTTTACCCCAACTTACCCCATATGAATCGAGTATTTCACGTCGTTGGCGCGATGCCCTGATCGCCATTGGCGGTGGCCTAGGAATTGGCTGGATTGCATGGCTCATTTTAACGCGTGATCATAATTCCATTTCATGGTTTTTCTTACAACAATCGATTCCATTGGGCGGCGGTACCAATGTCGTTAATGTTATTTTGGTCGACTTCCGTGGTTTCGATACTTTTGGTGAAATTACAGTACTTGGCATAGCTGCGATTGGTACTTTGTGTCTGATGGATGGCATGCGTGCACATGGCACCACCATGACCCAAGGGTTAACTTATCGTTTCAACCCTTCCCCATTGATGTTCCGTATTACAGCCTCGTGGGTACTGCCTTTGGCACTTGTGGTTAGTCTTTACATTTTTCTACGTGGGCATAACTTGCCAGGTGGAGGATTTATTGCAGGCTTAATTACGTCATTGGCGTTGCTAATTCAATATATTGCATTGGGTCAAGATCAAGCTGAACACATGCTAAAGGCTAAATCGGGGCGCTTATATGAAGTTTGGATTGGTATTGGTCTTTTAATTGCTGGACTTACAGGTCTTGGTGCCTGGTTATGGGGACGACCATTTCTGACCAGTGCCCATTTTTATCTCTCAGCGCCCGTATTAGGTGAAATGCATTTGGCTTCGGCTGCCCTGTTTGATGTGGGGGTATATGTCACTGTCGTTGGTGCAAGCATGCTGATGATTTCAGTTTTAGGCGACTCACGCCACTCCAGCATGGCTGGTCCAGTACGCAAAGGAGAATAGAATGATCAGTCTAGAATTTTTACTTGCCTCTGCGATTGGCCTCCTGACTGCCACTGGAATTTATTTAATTTTACGTGCCCGTACTTTTCCCGTGGTCTTGGGTTTGGCTATGATTGGTTATGCCGTAAATTTATTTTTGTTTGCTATGGGACGACTTCAAATAGATGCACCTGCTGTTTTGACCGAAACCACCAAAGTGACCGATCCTCTACCTCAAGCCTTAGTTTTGACTGCGATTGTCATTGGCTTTGCCACCACCGCTTTTATTGTGCAACTGGCTTTACGCAGTCGTTATGAAACGGGGAATGATCATGTCGACTCCAAAGAAGATATTGTGCCAATTGACCCGCGTGAGGATGAGCCTTAATGAATAATATCCTCGAATTTTGGGCGCAACATACTCCAATCTTTAGTATTTTAATTCCTGCAGTTACCGCATTTTTATTGCTGTTATTGGGCAATCCTGGTTCAGGTGCTTTGGCGCAAGATTGGCGTCAGCCTTGGCGTCGCGGAATTAGCTATGTATCCTCACTCTTAGGTTTAAGCACCGCCATTATTTATTTAATATTTGCCAGTAGCGGTCAAATCAGTACGTATAATTTAGGGGAATGGACAGCACCTTTTGGTATTGTGTTGGTTTTAGACCAGCTTTCGGCCCTCATGCTTGTGCTCACTTATGCCTTGGCTACGCCAATATTATGGTTTGCAAGCCGTGACTGGGATGCGCGCGGACGTTACTTCCATGCTATGTTTCATTTTCTACTGATGGGTTTGTGTGGCGCATTTCTGACTGGCGACTTATTTAATCTATTTGTTTTCTTTGAAATTTTATTAATGGCCTCCTATGTTTTACTTTTACATGGTCAGGGTAAGGCGCGTTTTCAACTCGGAATTCATTATGTCACCATTAACTTGGTGGCCTCTGCCCTATTTCTCATTGGGCTGGGAATTATTTATGGCAGTGTCGGTAGTCTAAATATGGTCGACGTTGCTCGTCTAATGCCGATGTTAGAAGCCGATCAGCACAAACTTGCTGTTGCAGGTGGACTGCTACTGTTTGTGGTTTTTGCCATTAAAGCTGCCCTATTACCCGTCGGTTTTTGGCTGCCTAAAACATATGCAGTGGCCACCACCCCGATTGCTGCCATTTTTACCATTATGACCAAAGTCGGTATTTATGCCATTTTACGTATTAATGGAACTGTTTTTGATGATGAGCTCAGTCATAATATTCTGGCCAGCTGGTTGCTACCGTTAGGTTTAATTACGTCAGTTTATGGTGTTATTGGGGCCATCGGATCTGAACGATTACGTCGTTTTGTCGGCTTTATGATGCTGTCCTCAGTCGGTACACTGATTATTGCGATCTCTTTGTTTAATACTTTGGCGTGGGCAGCAGCGCTTTACTATTTAGTCCACAGCACTCTGATTGCAGCAGCCTTTTATTTACTGTGCGGCTGGATTACATCACAACGCGGTAGTTTCAAAGATCATTTCAATGTTGCACCTCAAATGAAGCAGCAAAAACTGGTCTCTTTAATCTTCTTTATGATTGCCTTAATGATGGCGGGCTTACCACCTTTTAGTGGATTTTTAGGCAAAGTTTTTATCTTGCAAGCCACCGCACATTCACCTTACCAACTTATCATTATTGTGGTGTTACTAGTGGTAAGCTTACTCAGTATTATTGCCTTTACCCGAATTGGCTTTATCCTTTTTTGGCGCGCCACCAAACCTGAGGAACGCCCAGAATCGGCTGAGTTCAAGGCATATCAAGCCCTACCCGAGCAAGCACCTGCACGCAATGATAAAACCATCTATTTGTTGTTATTCGCTTTAGTACTGTTTATGGTATTTGCTAGCCCGATTCAACAGTATATGTTTAAAACAGCAGCACAAATCCAAAATAACACCCTGTATGAAACCGCAATTTTAAAACACGATCATCTTCAGCAAATCATCAGTGTACAACCCTATGATCCTGAGAATTTGCCTGAAACAAAATATGGTGGTGAAACACTTGATCCAAATGCAAATTTAATTCCTTACCTCATTCCTCAAAAAACTTTTGAGGGCGGACATATTTCTGAATATAAAATGCGTCAAATTGAGGAACAGCACATCCAAAAACCCCAGGTTTTAGATGATGCCCAACTTAAACCGATGGAGCCTTAACCATGCAGAAACGAGTGTTTTGGGAAAACTGGTTACCGCATCCATTTGTTTCGGTGATTGTCAGTCTAAGTTGGGTCATGTTGGCACATAATCTTGAGGCAACCACCTTATTTATGGCGGTATTACTTGGAATTTTTATTCCTCGATTAATTCAACCATTTATTGCGCGTACACCTGATATTCAATGGATCTTGGCCTTCAAACTATTTTTTGTTGTGCTCTGGGATATTATTATTTGTAATATCAAAGTCGCTCAACTGGTGCTTGGTCCTACCCGTAAACTTCATCCTAAATGGTTTCGTGTGCCTTTAGAGACTGAACATGAACAGGTAAATGTACTTCTCGCATTAATTATTACCACCACACCTGGTACAGTGACTGCGGGAATTGACCAAGATCGCGGTGATATTCTGGTCCATGCCTTAAGTTCAGATGACACAGAGATCGATATTCAAGACATTAAAAATCGTTATGAAAAACCATTGATGACGATTTTTAATGTAGAAAGAGGAGATGATACATGAGCATTTTGCCGTATGCGCTCGGTCTATGTCTGGTCGCAATTACCCTCTCAATGTTTTTATGTTTAATTCGCTTGGTGATGGGACCATCGATTGTTGATCGTCTCTTGGCTTTAGACACACTTTTTCTGAATGCCACCTGTCTCATTATTATTTTAGGAATCTACTGGGCAAGCACTTCATTGTTTGAAGGTGCTTTATTGGTTGCAATGCTCGGCTTTGTTTCTACCGCTGCGCTTGCTCGCTACTTTACCACTGGCCATGTGGTCGATTAGGAGTGAACATGACGCAACTTATAATGGAAATTCTGGTTTCAATTTTCTTGATGATTGGTGCTTTTTTCACGCTGGTCGGTGGAATAGGTATGGTGCGCCTTCCCGATCTTTTTATGCGATTACATGCACCAACCAAAGCCAGCACACTGGGACTGGGCAGTTTTTTAATGGCCGCCATTATTTTTTCAGCTTTTCATGGACGCTTTGGATTTGCTGAAATACTGATTACGCTATTTTCCTTTATTACCGCACCTGTTTCTGCAAATTTGATGGCTCAAGCTGCTTTACATTTACGTTTACGTTCATCGAGTGGTGAAGTACCCGAAGCTTTAGATCGTCCTTTGCCTTGGCAACGTAGTCGTCGTCGTGTTCCTAAATTAAAAAAGAATGCTGCGAATGATATAGACTAATTCAGATTTGATTTTTATTCTGTCTTCGTCATATGACGTTGATTTAAGGTAAAACAAATACAATAAAAAGCCACCCGAAGGTGGCTTTTTATGATCAATAACGCATTATTTTTCATCTGGTGTTGCATCATCAGCAGGAGGTAAATCCTTGACTGCTTCTGCAATTAAACCAAACATATAGTTACCGTATGCATTGGTTTTATCATAATGAAAACGTAAACGCGGTGTAATACGTGTCTTGATACGACGGCTCAATTCATGACGCAAGAAACCAGAGGCCTTGTTCAGCACCTCTAAAGTTTCCTTATTTGCTGCTTCACTTTGATCATCGCCAAGTTCACGTCCCATAATGGTGACGTAAACTTCTGCATAGCCTAAATCTGCGCTGACTTTGACCGCAGAGATGGTCACAAGACCACCTAAGCGTGGATCTTTAAGCTCTTGACGAATCAGTTCAGACAACTCGCGCTGTACTGTATCGCCCATTCGCTTAAGACGTTGACTACCCGCCATTAAAGACTCCGTTTAATCAATTGAACATCATACACTTCGATTTTATCAAGTGCTTTGATGTCTTTATAACCTTTGACTGCAAGACCACATTCCATACCAGCACGAACTTCTTCAACCACTTCTTTATAACGACGAAGTGATTCAAGTTCACCTTGGAATACCACCACATCATCACGTAGAACGCGAATTGGTTTGTTACGGTGTAACATACCTTCAAGTACCATACAGCCTGCAGCTGCACCAAATTTACTTGAGTGGAATACTTCACGGACTTGCGCTACACCCAGAATCGTTTCACGATGTTCAGGTGCCAGTTTACCGCTCATTGCTGCTTTCACATCATCAATTAATTCATAAATGATGCTGTAATAACGAATATCAATCCCATCTGCATCAGATTTTTGACGCGCAGTCGTATCGGCACGTACGTTAAATCCAAGTAGAACAGCTTCTGAAGACTCAGCAAGACTAACATCAGATTCGGTAATTGCACCGACACCTGAGCCAATCACACGTACACGAACTTCATCAGTAGACAAGCTATTCAATGCAACAGTAAGTGCTTCCAAAGTACCACGTACATCAGTCTTAAGAACCACGTTAACGAATGGAACATCTTTCTTGCCCATTGATGACATGATATTTTCAAGACGCATTGCACTTTGACGCTCAAGACGTTGTTCACGTTCACGCGCAATACGCGCATCCGCAACTTCACGGGCTTTTTTCTCGTCATTGACAACAAGAACTTCATCACCCGCCATTGGCGCTTCAGGTAAACCTAAAATTTCTACAGGAATTGAAGGACCTGCTGATTGAATACGTTTTCCATTTTCATCTACCATCGCACGAACACGACCGTAAGAACCACCAGCAAGGACTAAATCACCTACTTTCAATGTACCATTTTGTACAAGAATAGAAGCAACCGCACCACGATCTTTATCGACACGGGCTTCAATCACTACACCTTGTGCTGCACCTTGTTCAGATGCTTTAAGCTCAAGAAGTTCAGATTGAATGAGGATCAGATCAAGAAGTTCATCAATACCTAAACCAGAGTGTGCTGAAACCATTGCAATTGGAACATCACCACCCCATTGTTCAGGAACAATTTGCTTCGTGGTCAATTCATTCAATACACGATCTGGATCAGCAGATTCTTTGTCCATCTTGTTAATTGCAACAATGATTGGTGTACCTGCAGCACGAGCGTGATCAATTGCTTCAGCAGTTTGTGGCATTACACCATCATCTGCTGCTACAACCAGAACGACGATATCAGTCGCTTTGGCACCACGTGAACGCATTGAGGTAAATGCAGCATGCCCTGGCGTATCAAGGAAGGTAATAATACCTTTCTCAGTTTCAACATGGTAAGCACCGATATGTTGGGTAATACCACCTGCCTCGCCCGCTGCCACTTTGGTACGACGAATACGGTCTAGAAGTGATGTTTTACCATGATCAACGTGACCCATAATCGTGACTACTGGCGCACGAGTGGTTTGTTCACCACGCGCTTCTTCAGCAGCAACCAACAAGTTATCTTCAGCTTGCGTATCTGATACTAGAACTGGGTTATGACCCATTTCTTCAACCACCAGTGATGCAACTTCTTGTTCAATCGCTTGGTTTTGCGTGACCAGTTCGCCCATTTTCATAAGCGATTTGATGACTTCACGAACTTTAACCGCCATTTTCGCTGCAAGATCTGCAACAACAATCGTTTCACCAATTTCTACATCATAAACTTGTTTCTTAACAGGTTTTTCAAAACCATGCTTACCAGCCTGACTGGTTTTCAGACCACGTTTAGGTTGCTTGCTGAAACTTTGTTCTTCCTGACCACGACGGCCACCCTTTTTCGGTGCACGTGTACTGGTCGTGTTACCACCACGCTTAATCTCACGGTCTTCTTTGGCAAATGAATCTTCATATGCCTGACCAACAAGACCAGCTGCTAGTGGAGAATCATCAACAACACGAATGGTGGCTGTAGTATCTTCAGAAGTATACTTAGACGCCATTTGACGCATTTGCTCAAGTGTACGCTGCTGCGCTTCTTCAGCTGATTTGCGACGTGCTGCTTCTTCAGCGGCTTTTAATTGTGCAGATTGAGCTTCACGTACTTTCTTTTGTTCTGCTGTCTCAGTCACTTTAACCGCTTGTTTCACAATCGGTTTATTGTTTGACTTACGTTTTACCACGACAGCAGCTTTAGATACTTCTTGCTTGGCCGTTTCTTGCTTGGCTGCTGCACGCATCGCTTCTAAAGCTTGTTTCGCCTTAGACGCGCCTTGCGTATTTACAGCTGCTTCAGCAGATGTATTTTGTGGTGAATTGTCACTCGCTTTAGATTCAGTACGTGACTTGTCAGCTTCCGCTTTTGCTAAAGCTTCTGCTTTAATTTGTTCTGGATCTGGCTTAACAAACGTATGCTTTTTACGCACTTCTACGTTAATTGTTTTTGCCTTACCTGATGTACTGGCTACTTTAGCAGTACTGGTTGTTTTACGTTTCAACGTGATTTTTCCTGCATTCCCATTGTCTTGACCATGAAGTTTCTTCAAATGATTCACAAGGGTATTTTGTTGTTCAGTGGAAATAATATCGTCAGCTTTACGTTGCGGTAAGCCTGCCTCACGAACCTGCTCTAGGAGCTTTTCAACAGGACGTTCTACGCTGAGTGCTAACTCTTGAATTGACTTGTCCGTCATATATTTCCTCCTAGTTAAACCATGATTCGCGCGCTTTCATAATAAGTTGACCTGCTTTTTCAGCACCCAAACCTTCAATATCTTCAATATCGTCAGTGGCTTGGTCGGCCAAATCATCAACTGTTACCACACCGCGAGCTGCAAGCGCATAAGCAATTTCTTGTGTCATCCCTTCCATTGCAACAAGTTCTGCACTTGGATCTTGGATGTTTTCTTGCTGTTTTAAAGCATCTGCCAACGTAATTTCTTTCGCACGGCTTTGCAATAATTCAACAATTTCAGCATCTAACTCAATTTCATCAAATGTTTCAGCTGGAACATAAGCAATCTCTTCAAGTGAAGTAAAGCCCATTTCAACCAAAGCCATAGCCAAATCTTCTTCAATATCAAGACGTGTTACAAACATGTCTAAATACTGCTGAGCTTCGTTTTGTTGACGCGCGTAGAATTCTTCTTCGAGCATCATGTCCAGTTTGTAGCCTGTCAATTCAGATGCCAAACGAACATTTTGACCTTGTGAGCCAATGGCACGTGCCAATTGATCGCTAGCTGCAAAAATAATATCTGCGCTATGAACATCTTCATCAATCACAATGCTTGATACATCAGCAGGTTCTAAAGCACTGGCAATGTACTGTGCTGGATCATCAGACCAAACCACGACATCAATACGTTCACCATTCAACTCTGACTGTACAGCTTGGATACGCGTACCACGCATACCAATACATGCACCGACAGGATCAATACGGTGATCGTTTGTTTTCACAGCAATTTTAGCACGAACACCCGGTTGACGGGCAGCCGCTTTAATCTCGATGATTTCTTCAGAAATTTCAGGAATTTCTTTCTTCATCAAAGCCATTAACATTTCAGGACGAGCACGGGTCAATAACAATTGTGCGCCACGGCCTTCACGATTTACGCTATATAAAATAGCGGTCAAGCGTTGCTTAGGACGAAGAATTTCTTTTGGAATCATTTCTTCACGAGACAGATAAGCTTCAGCATTATCACCTAAGTCAATAATAAAGCCATCTTTGGTTTGCTTTTTCACTTCACCATAAATGAGTTCACCGACTTTAGCTTCATAAGCATCAGCCACTAACGCTCGCTCAGCTTCACGAATTTTTTGTACAATCACTTGTTTCGCAATTTGTGCAGCAATTCGACCAAAATCAATCGATTCTACTTCAAGCTCACGAATATCACCGATTGACCACTGTTCAGGATCTAAATCAGAAATCGCATCTTGACAAGCAGGCATTTCATGATCTTCATCAGCGACCACTTCCCATTGACGGAAAGTACGGTAATCACCAGTTTTACGGTCAATTTCTACACGTAATTCTGCTTCTTCAGCGTGTGTACCTTCGTAAAATTTCTTTTTAGTCGCAGCAACTAAAGCTTGTTCAAGTGCTTCAAAAATTGCATCACGACTTACACCTTTTTCGTTACTAACCGTCTCTACAACGGTAAGAATTTCACGAGCCATAAGTCACCTATTCGTTCAGATTCTTATTTATTGAATGAATTAATCTTGATAGATCAAATTTGATTTGTCGATATTATGACTGTCTATTTCTAGTACATGTTGATTTTCAACTTCAACTTGAATGATCTCATTTTCAAGATCAACAGCAATCAGTTTTGCTTGAAATTTACGACGGTTTTCTACAGCACTAATCAGGCGTAAAGCAATTTGCTTTCCAATATAAGCTGGCATCTGATGAAGTTGGAAAAATGGACGATCCCAACCAGGAGAAGAAACCTCAAGTGAATACTCTCCAGAGATCGGATCATGGACATCAAGCATTGCGCCGACTTGTTGTGTTACTCGAACACAATCTTGTACGCCAATACCTACACCCTCTTCAAGCTCACCCTCTTCATTCATGACAGGTTGCGTGTTGTTTTCACTCGCTTTGTCAATATAGATACGCAATAAAGAACGTTTACCTTGAGGAATAAATTCAATTCCCCAAAGATCTACATTACAAGCTTGCACTGCAGGAGTTATTAAGTCTTGAAGTGCTTGGGTTTTATTTGATAGCTTCATTTACTCTCGTCATTGTTGTGCGATTCAATTGTCGCTGTGACCGGTTCAGACTAACTCAACTATATTAGTAGTGAAACATGACAATTTGACCAATGGATGTCGACACTACACGATAGCCAATAAAAAAGGGCGTAATCGCCCCTGTGTACACAGAAAAACCAAAGTCCACTGTGCAAAAAGGCCCACCATTTTTGTGAGCCTTTTAGAAACTTGGTAGCGGGAGCTGGATTTGAACCAACGACCTTCGGGTTATGAGCCCGACGAGCTACCAGACTGCTCCATCCCGCAACAACGTGCAAAAATTATATACAATTCACTGAACATTTTCAATCAAAAACTGTTCAACGGTTGCTTGATTTGGTTGCACCCAAATCAAAAAGTGGTAGCGGGAGCTGGATTTGAACCAACGACCTTCGGGTTATGAGCCCGACGAGCTACCAGACTGCTCCATCCCGCAACAACATGCAAAAATTAATCATCATTTAATTTAAATGACCTATTTAGTTTGCTTCTAAATAGTATTGGTAGCGGGAGCTGGATTTGAACCAACGACCTTCGGGTTATGAGCCCGACGAGCTACCAGACTGCTCCATCCCGCATCAACAGATTTGCCGCACACACCAACTTATGTTCTGGATTACAAGTTGGTGCGGAAGGGGGGACTTGAACCCCCACGCCCGAAGGCACTACCACCTCAAGGTAGCGTGTCTACCAATTCCACCACCACCGCAGCTGTGTCGCATTCTATTCGCATCAACCTCAAAAAGGAAGAGCTAAATAGAGTTATTCAGCTGTTTTCGGTGCAACTGGTGAAGTTTCAGCCGATTTGCTTGGTGCAGTTGTCGTGGTTTGAACAGATTTTAAACTATAAGCATCCGTCGTTTGTTTTTTGGCAAATACGGCTAAAGACAAGCTTGTAATAAAAAATAAGGCCGTCAACACCGCAGTTAAGCGCGTTAAAAAATTACCTGACCCAGAAGCACCAAATACGGTAGCAGCACCACCACCACCAAATGATGCACCCGCATCTGCACCCTTACCATGTTGTACTAAAATCAATACAATCATTAAAATCGCTAAAATAATATGTACCACCAGCACAAAAGTTTGCATGCTGAACTCCTCTTTATTTTGTATGTGCAAATGCCTGAGCAATTTTGTAAAAAGATTCAGCATTTAAAGATGCACCGCCGACCAGCGCACCATTAATATCTGGACAGGCAGCCAACTCTACTGCATTTTCAGGCTTAACACTACCACCATAAAGGATCGCAATTTGGGCGCCGAACGGAGTAATTTGAGTTAAACCTTCTCGAATTTTAGCATGCATGGCCTGTGCGTCTTCAGGAGACGCCGTTTTACCAGTTCCAATTGCCCAGATAGGCTCATAAGCTATCACTACTTTTTGCCACTGTTCTGCTTGAACTACCGAGGCAATATCACAAATTTGTTGTAAAACCACTTGCTCTGCCTGACCATTTTCACGCTGTTGTAGACTTTCACCTACACAGTAAATTACAGTTAAATCGGCAGCTAATGCATGTTTTACTTTTTGATTGAGTATAGGCGTGTTTTCTGAAAATATTTCACGGCGCTCTGAATGCCCAATCAGAACGAATTTAATTTGTTGGTCTTGAAGCAGTTGTGCACTCACTTCACCAGTATAAGCTCCTGTACCCTCAATAATTGATACATTCTGGGCAACCGTATAAATTACACGTGTTGCACTGGAGAATTCTGCTTGAATAGCACTTAAAGCAAGCATTGTAGGCGCAACACCTAAATAACAATCTTCTTCTTTGATTGGATTATTTCTCAATAATTCTTTTAAACCACTTACTAATTCTCTGGCCTCTGCCTGCATTGGGTTCATTTTCCAATTACCGACAACCCAAGGAGTAACAGCCGAACCCGACATACAGTAACCCATTCAAGACAATTCATTAAACCGCGCATATTCTACACGTAATTTAGTCACAAATAGATAATTTTTCATTGTGCTTTTTTAATCTATTTTATTTTTTATCCTATATGCCTATATTCTGTATAAAAATATTCATGTCTAATTGCGACTGGTTCAAAGTTTTATCTAATATTAAGTAGATGACAACATTTTCTGATATGGTATTTTGATCTAACAAAAGTATAATTCACAGATACCAATTATAAACAAATGAATTGAACAGGCATACTTAAGCATGGCAGCACTACAGAGTTCACCAAAATTTACGGGATTTATTCGACGTTTAGTTGAGGATGAGATCGTTTCTGCTGAAAACATGCAGAATGCAATATTAAGTGCAAAAAAAGCCCATCAAGATATTGTTCCTTATTTAATTGATCAGTTAAAAATACCGGCCTTACAAATTGCAGAAAAAATTTCTCAGGAATTTGGTGAACCGCTATTCGACTTGAGCATTTATGATCCAGCCCAGATTATTCGTGAAGGAATTGATGAGAAAATTATAACCAAACATCGCATTCTTCCGATTTTTAAACGCGGCAATTTACTTTATATCGCCACTAGCAATCCCACCAATATGGATGCCATGGACGCGATTCGTTTTAGCAGTAAAATGAATGTTGAAGCCATTATTGTTGAATACCCAAAATTACAAAAACTCATTGAGCAAAATTTTGCTGAAGCAGATACATTTGAATTTTCAGATGATGATATCGATCTTAATCTTGAACAGGAGGATATCAGCCAAAAAGAGGATGAAGATGATGACCAGAAGGCAGATGAAGCACCGATTGTAAAATATATTAATAAGTTACTGATTGATGCAATTCGTATGGGTGCGTCAGATTTACATTTTGAACCGTATGAAAAAATGTATCGTGTGCGTTATCGTGTGGATGGTGTATTAAGACAGATAGCCAATCCACCGCTGCAACTTGCTACACGGTTGGCTTCGCGTTTAAAAGTCATGTCGCAAATGGATATTTCAGAAAAACGCCTACCTCAAGATGGGCGAATTAAACTTAAACTTTCGAAAAGTAAAGCCATTGATTTTCGTGTGAATTCACTCCCTACTCTATTTGGTGAAAAATTAGTTCTGCGTATTCTCGATCCTTCAAGTGCCATGCTTGGAATTGACGCTTTAGGTTATGAACCAGAGCAAAAAGAATTGTTCATGCAAGCACTAGATAAACCTCAAGGCATGTTATTGATTACAGGACCTACGGGTTCAGGTAAAACGGTATCTCTATATACAGGTTTGAATATTCTGAACCGTGAAGATACCAATATTTCAACTGCCGAAGATCCTGTGGAAATTAACTTGGAAGGGATTAATCAGGTTAATGTAAATGCAAAAGTGGGATTAACATTCTCTGCTGCACTTAAATCTTTCTTGCGACAAGATCCTGATATTGTCATGGTCGGTGAGATTCGAGATTTAGAAACGGCTGAAATTGCAATTAAAGCAGCGCAAACAGGTCATATGGTCATGTCCACATTACATACGAACAGTGCACCTGAAACCTTGACCCGACTTAGAAATATGGGTGTACCTTCCTTCAATATTGCAACCTCGGTAAACTTGGTGATTGCACAGCGTCTAGCTCGACGCTTATGTCCACAATGTAAAGTACCCGCGAATATTCCAGAACCTAGCTTATTAGAAATGGGTTTTACTGAAGCAGACCTCAAACATCCAGATTTCCATGTTTATCAACCAGCAGGCTGCTCAGAATGCCGAGAAGGCTACAAAGGCCGTGTTGGGATTTATGAAGTAATGAAAGTAACACCTGAAATTTCAAAAATTATTATGGAAGATGGCAATGCACTTGAAATTGCTGCTGCATCTTTAAAATCGGGGTTTAATAATTTGCGTCGTTCAGGATTAATGAAAGTCATGCAAGGAATCACGTCACTTCAAGAAGTGAATCGTGTAACAAGTGAATAACGAAAGCATTTAAAAATAAGGATAAATTCATGGCTGTTAAAAAAGCGCAGATGATGCCAATCTTCAGTTATGAAGGGGTAGATCGTAAAGGGGCAAAACTAAAAGGGGAATTACTCGCGCGTAATATGGCACTGGCCAAAGTAACCTTACGCAAACAAGGTATTACCATTAAAACCATTCGAGAAAAAAGAAAAAATATTCTCGAAGGATTAATGAAAAAGAAGGTTTCTACACTCGATATCACTATTTTTACACGCCAACTGGCCACCATGATGAAAGCAGGCGTGCCTCTGGTTCAAAGTTTTGAAATTGTCGCTGAAGGTCTTGAAAATCCCTCCATGCGTGAAGTGGTTCTTGGAATTAAAGGTGAGGTTGAAGGCGGCAACACATTTGCAGGGGCTTTACGCAAATATCCTCAACATTTTGACAATTTATTTTGTTCTTTGGTGGAATCGGGCGAACAGTCCGGTGCCTTAGAAACGATGCTTGATCGTGTAGCCATCTATAAAGAAAAAAGTGAATTACTAAAACAAAAAATTAAAAAAGCCATGAAATATCCAGCAGCAGTTGTCGTGGTTGCGGTCATTGTGACCATTATTTTGATGGTAAAAGTCGTACCTGTATTCCAAGACCTCTTTAGCTCTTTTGGTGCCGATCTACCTGCTTTTACCAAAATGGTGGTCAATATGTCGGAATGGATGCAAAAATATTGGTTTCTTCTGATTATTGCGATCGGCGCCATTATTGCTGGCTTTATGGAAGCTAAAAAACGTAGTAAAAAGTTTCGTGACTTCTTAGATAGGGCTGCTCTTAAAGCACCCATTTTTGGTGATTTGGTCTATAAAGCCATTATCGCGCGTTATAGCCGTACATTAGCCACTACTTTTGCTGCGGGTGTACCACTCATTGATGCCTTAGAATCTACAGCGGGTGCAACCAATAATGTGGTTTATGAAGAAGCCGTGATGAAAATTCGTGATGATGTGGCAACAGGTCAACAATTACAATTTGCTATGCGTGTGACTAATAGATTCCCTTCCATGGCCGTACAAATGGTGGCAATTGGTGAAGAGTCTGGTGCTCTTGATAGTATGCTGGATAAAGTCGCGACTCATTTTGAAAATGAAGTCGATAATGCTGTAGATGGCCTGACTTCTATGATGGAACCTTTAATTATGGCTGTCCTAGGTGTCCTAATCGGTGGCTTGGTCATTGCAATGTATCTTCCAATCTTCCAAATGGGCTCTGTGGTGTAATGCAAGAATTTCTGAATTATCTGATCAATACTCCAACTGCACTTTATTTGATCGTTGGGCTTTTGAGCCTGTGTATTGGTAGCTTTCTGAATGTCGTGATTTATCGTACCCCGAAAATGATGGAACAAGAATGGCGTACCGACTGCCAATTTTTACTTCATCCAGAACAACCCATGATTGATGAGACTAAAATTACTCTCAGCAAACCAAATTCAACTTGCCCAAAGTGTCAAAGTCCCATTCGCTGGTATCAAAATATTCCTGTTATTAGCTGGTTAATACTTCGTGGTCAATGTGGTTCATGCCAAAATCCCATCAGTATTCGTTATCCTTTTATTGAATTATTAACAGCCGTCTGTTCGTTGGTGGTTGTGGCTGTCTTTGGTCCAACCTTACAGATGCTTTTTGGTTTGTTGTTGACATGGATTTTAATCGCCCTCACCTTTATTGATTTTGATACTCAACTTTTACCTGATCGTTATACTTTAACCTTGGCAGCACTGGGCTTAGGAATAAACAGCTATGCGATTTACACTTCTCCAACCGCTGCTATTTGGGGCTATATTATTGGCTTCTTATGTCTTTGGGTTGTGTATTACCTGTTCAAAATCATTACAGGCAAAGAAGGTATGGGTTATGGAGACTTTAAGTTACTAGCTGCGTTAGGTGCATGGATGGGCCCTTTAATGCTGCCATTAATCGTACTGCTTTCTTCTATGGTGGGTGCAATTATTGGCATTATTCTGCTTAAGATCCGTAAAGAGAATCAACCTTTTGCTTTCGGCCCTTATATAGCCATTGCTGGCTGGATTGCCTTTCTCTGGGGTGAACAGATTATGAAAATTTATTTAGGACAATAATTTAGGCATAAATATGACCTTTATCTTGGGTTTGACTGGCGGTATTGGTAGTGGAAAATCAGCTGCCAGCAAATGGTTTGAAAACCAAGGCATTACTGTGGTCGATGCCGATATTGTGGCACGTGAAATTGTTCAAAAAGGACAACCCGCTTTACAAAAAATTCAGCATGCTTTTGGTGATTGGGTAATTCTAGACAATGGTGAACTTGATCGTCAGGCTTTGCGTGCACACATTTTTAAAGATCCAGATGCTCGACGCGTATTAGAAAGTATTACCCATCCCGCAATCCGTCAGTCCATCATTCAACAGTTACACGCTGCAACCAGTCCTTATGTGATTTTGGTTTCACCACTCCTGTTTGAAACCAACCAACACCTATTAACCCAGCATACTTTATTGATTGATGCTTCAGAAGAATTGCAAATTCAGCGCGCGAGTCAACGAGATGGTCAATCGATTGAGCAAATTCGACAGATTATAAAAGCACAAATGCTGAGGCACAAAAAACAAGAATTGGCAGATGATATTGTGCTCAATGATGATCAGCTTGAACATTTATATCAACATTTACAGCCTTTGCATCAAGACTATTTAAAACGGTAAATGTAAAAGATACAGTCTATTTAAGTTGTTCTTTTTGTTGTTTGATTTTTTGTTGCAAGCTATCTTTGTGCATGAACCAACGCCATGGCTGCAACGCCCCCACAGCCATACCGATTAAACCACAAATAATGGCACGGCTTAAAGGCTCATTTAATAAAGGAACGGCAAGAATAGCAGCAATAAACGGTGCCAGCGTAACAATGCTGCCCGTTTTAAAAGCCCCAAGTCTTTTAATTGCTTCTACATATGCCAATGTTGCAATCATCACCACAAAGATTCCATGAAAAATCACTTGCAACACTAAATGTAGAGGTTGTGGTTCAGTTAAATTTTTGGGTAAAAATACCAAATAGATTGGAACATAAATCAGGGCAGACCAAATGGCGACACTGGTCATAGCGTGCCAAGCAGAAAGTTTCCACTGCCGCAGCAATACCGTAAAAATACCCCACCAAATCGCACTGAAGAAAAATAGCATATCTCCAAAACCAAAAGCGATTCCCGTTTCTTGATACATCAAGAAACTCATTATGCCAATTGCAGCAAGCATAATCATCAGACTGATCCAAGTGTGTCGATCAAATGGCTCTTTAAACAGCAGGAATCCAGCAACGGCAGTACACAGAGGAATACAGCCATTTAAGAAAATAGCCGCATGTGCAGCAGGCACATAATGAAATGCAGAGTATGACGTTAGACAATATCCAACGCCGCCAATCATCGCCAAAAGAAAAGGCTGTTTTTTCCATAAAAAAGCAGTGTCTTTTTTATAAATCAAAATGGGCATTAAAATACAGAAGGCTAAGGCAAAACGTAAAGCTGTGATGTCCCAAGCACTAATCCCCCACTGCGCATTCAAACGCGAGGTGACAGTAAATCCTCCCCAAATACACATGGTAATTGCGACAAATACATAACCTTGAGCACGGGGAGACATAGCAAAACTACTTTGGTGTTAAAAAAAATAAATATATTTATACGTTACGCTGACGACACGCTTCATATAAAGCCATACCTGTTGCAACACTCACATTTAAACTTTGCAAATTTCCTGCCATTGGAATAAATACAGTTTGATCACACTGTGACTGAGTAATCGGACGTAAACCAGTATCTTCAGCACCCATCACAATACAAATACCCGTCCCAGTAAAATCAAACTCTTGCACAGGGAGTGCTTTTTCATCCAGCATAGTACCCACTACGCGTACATTAAATTCATCTTTAATATTACCTAAAGTACGAGCCAAATTGGTCACTTGAATAAATTTGACTTTTTCTGCACCACCAGCAGCAATTTTACGTGCTGTTGGGGTTAAGCTCGCAGAGCGATCACGGGATACAATTACCGCTTCGACGCCCATGGCCGCTGCTGTACGAATACAAGCACCCAAATTATGTGGGTCTGTGACTTGATCAAGAGCCAGCAAAAGTGCTTGCGGATTTTGATTGAGTAAATCTTGTAAGTCTTGTTCATTCAACGTCGGATGTGGACGCACAGCAGCAACAACACCTTGATGAAAGGGCTGACCTGCCAATTTTTCTAATTTTTCACGACTGGCTTGCTGCACACTAATCCCAAATGGGTCAGCCAAAGCCAGTACATTTTTCAAACGCTGATCGTCACGACCTTTTAAGGTAAATAATGTCAGTACACGCTCTGGCTCAAGCTCAAGTAATGACTCCACTGAATGAACGCCATAAAAATATTCTGTTTTTGCCATGAACGGCCTCTAAAAAATGTGAGTATGATGCAAAAAAGAAAAATCCTGCAAAGCTAACTTTACAGGATTGATGCTTAAATCTAGTTTAACTGATTCAGACTAAAATTTCTTTGCCTGAATACAGGTGATGCTTATCCTTCTAAGTGACACACATAGTCGAGCACGTCATCGGTCTCAATTCTAAAACGGCTATTGCCTGGTACATAAAAAGATTGGCCGGCACGAAATAATTCACTTTCGGTACTATCTGCAATATGGACGCGACATTCTCCTGAAATAACTTCCATACGTTCAGGCACATGTGTTTCAAAAGTAAGTGCTTGTTCCGTTGGTAAAATTACCCCTAAAGTTTTTTTAGTGCCATCTTCAAATTGAACGGTATGACTAATACATAATCCACCGAAATATACATTCGATTTTTTGATAACAGACACGTGATCAAACTGATTTGACATGCGTATTCTCCAGATAATGCGCATTTATATTTTTTAACGGATGTAGTTTAAAGCCGAGCATTCAACTAATCAATCAATCTTGCATAAACTTAAATGAATATTTAGTGAATATTTGATATTTTTTTTGTAGTCACATTTAAAAAAGAATAATCAGATAAACATTATAAAAGAATGATCTGATACAAGGCTGATGAGTTTTTACACTTGTGTTGAACGGACATTGAATATTTTTCTAAGCATTTTCTTTAATTTATGTTTATATAACTTAATATCACGTTTCTTCAAACATAGATCGATTCATCTGTAGGATGAAACTCAGGTAAAATAGTGTGGTTTTACGTCGCCTTAAAATAAAAGCTGTCTTGTGACTTAAACCAAATTTCACTATCTTAGATTTAAACTTTTCGCAGCTCGGATGCGTTTATGCTGACTCACTTAACTCTGATTAATTTTGCTTTAGCTGACCATTTGGCTATTGATATTGAACAAGGTTTCAATGTTTTAACGGGCGAAACTGGCGCAGGTAAATCGCTTCTACTAGATGCACTTTCGGCCTGTTTAGGCGAACGAACAGACACCAATTATGTGCGTTTTGGAACAGATAAAGCGGATGTCACCGCTGTTTTTAGCTATCAAGATAAAAGTGCAGAAGCTGAATGGCTCAAAGCACATGAGTTGGATGATGAATCTGGAGAAATCCATTTAAGACGCGTTATTTTTGCAACAGGTCGCAGCAAAGCATGGATTAACGGTCGTCCGAGCAGCTTATCTGAACTGAAAGAAATTGGTCGTTTATTGGTACAACTATACAGTCAGCACAGTCAACAACAATTACTTGAACCCCCCTACCCAAAACACTGGCTAGATCGTTACAGCAATTTTTATGAGCCTGCACAGGATGTACGTCATGCTTATAGCACGTGGCAAAAATATATTCGTCAGCATCAAGCGGCTTTAGATGCACAGGCCACGCGTAAACAGCGGATCGAAAGCTTAGAATTACAGCTCGAAGAACTCGAAGAAATTACCTCAATTGACTATAAAGAGATTGAACAAGAGTTTGATCGCTTAAGTCATCATGAACATATCACGCAAGATTGTAGTTATAGCCTAACGGTCTTGGATGAAGCTGAACAGAATTTGATCCAAGAATTGGCCTCAGTTATTCGTCGTTTAGAATCACATGCGGGGCGCAGTGAGCAATTGGCAGAAATTTATAATTCACTTTTAAATGCACAAAGTGAAATGGATGATGCCACAGCAAACTTGCGTCAATTTATTGATCGTCAAAGTTTTGACCCTGAACGCATGGATCTCCTGAATTCACAGCTTGAAAGTTTCCATCGTTTGGCCCGTAAATATCGGACTCAACCCGAACATCTTCAACAAGATTATTTGAATTGGCAAACAGAGCTTGAGCAGCTGCATCAACTTGAAAACCCTGAAACTTTGGCTGAACAAGTTGGTTTGTCTTATCAAGCATTTTTAAATAAAGCACAATATCTTGATCAAATTCGTCGTGAAGCGGCTTTACCTTTAGCAAAACACTTGACCGAACAAGTTAAACAACTGGCTTTGCCTGAAGCTTATTTTGAATTTAAATTTGAACCTTTAGAGCAAGCTTCAGCGGAAGGCCTGAGTTTTATTCAACTGTTGTTCACAGCCAATAAAGGTATGCCTGCACAACCGTTAGCACGTGTTGCATCGGGAGGTGAACTTTCAAGAATTGCTTTGGTCATGCAAGTCATGAATGCTGAAAAAACAGAATCTGAAGTTTTAGTGTTTGATGAAATTGATGTCGGTATCAGTGGTGGTACAGCTGAAATGGTGGGCCGTTTACTGGCAGATTTGGCACAACATGTTCAAATTTTATGTATTACCCATCAGGCACAAGTTGCGGCGCAATCTGATCAACACTTATTGGTAAAAAAACGACAAACAGACCCTGCCAGCAGTACCATTATCAGTCTTGCGGAAGAACAGCGTATTGATGAACTCGCACGTATGACGGGCGGCGTCGAAATTAATGACACCACTTTACAACATGCTAAACAATTACGACAGCTCAAGTTTCAGCAGGTATAAAATTGTGATGTAAATCATAAAAAAGCATTGGCTAAACTGAATTAGTTTAGTAAGTTGGTGATAAGAAGAGAATGATTTATTTATTAGCAGTTTAATTTTTAAGGGGGAATGGCTAGATGACTAAACAATATCTGACCCATCGCTGTTTAATTGCACCTCCTGACTTGGCTCATGATTTTTTTGCCAATACTGTCATATATTTGGCACGCCATGATGAAGATGGTGCTCAAGGCATTATTCTTAACCGCCCTTCTGATCTTTCCATTAAAGAATTATTAATTGATTTGGACATCGAAGCGGATAATGTCAATCCTCATGCTGTATTACAAGGTGGCCCTTTACGGCCTGAAGCCGGATTTGTACTCCACACAGGTCAACCGACTTGGCATTCCTCGATTGCAATTGGGGATAATGTGTGTATCACCACCTCTAAAGATATTTTAGATGCCATTGCACACAATGAAGGTGTTGGCCGTTATCAAATTGCGTTGGGTTATGCCAGTTGGGGCAAAAACCAGCTAGAACAAGAAATGGCGCGTGGTGAATGGCTGATTTGCGATTCCGACATGGATCTTATTTTTAATCTGCCTTATGATGACCGCTGGGATGCAGCCTATAAAAAAATGGGTGTTGACCGTACTTGGCTTTCATCAGAGATTGGACATGCCTGAAATATCAACACCTCAGCTTATTATGGCATTTGATTTTGGTACACAAAAAATGGGCATGGCCGTGGGCCAATCATTGATTGAAAGTGCCAGTCCACTGGCACTGTTTCCCATGAAAGATGGCATTCCAAACTGGGATGAATTACTCAAAATTGTTAAACAGCATCAACCTAACTTATTTTTAGTCGGTTTACCGCTGAATATGGATGATAGTGAATCTGAATTATCTACCCGTTCACGTAAATTTGCACGTCGCTTGCGCCATCAAACCAATATCGAAACTCTCATGGTGGATGAGCGCTTAACCACTCGTGAAGCACGTGATGAGTTAGAGCACTATCAAGCTCAAGGTCGTGCTAAAAAACTGGCTGCTGACAGTATTGCAGCAGCACTTTTGATTTCAAGTTGGTATCGGAACTCTCAAGGCATAAGCCCTTAATCTCTAAAATCTTGTGCTCAACCTTTACGTTAATAAACGAAATTGCAATACAGTGATTTAAAATGGCTTAGATTTGATTTGCCCTATCTAAAGCAACGTGTGAAAAATTAACTGCTGTCATTTGAACAAAACCTGATGAAATAAACATGCTGAATATTTCTATCTCTCAAATCATTTTTATGAATATGCGTTAAAATTCATTATCAGCTGCTTAGTTTTCAGTGACTCCCCGATGAATTTTTCTCCTGTATCACTTTTCGTATGCTATCTAAAAAATTAGAATACTTTCGTTTTTCCAATATGAATGGTGGCCGTTCGGCCTGCAACAAAAGCCAATTGATTTTTGGGCATTTCATCTAAAATAATTTTTACAGGTACACGCTGCGCTAGACGAACCCAACTAAAGGTTGGATTTACATTGGCTAAAAGTCCAGATGTCGTGGTACGTTCACGATCTTCGATACCAGATGCAATTCCCTGTACATGTCCTTTTAACTTTTCAGAACCGCCCATCATCTGAATGGTTGCAGGCGCACCCACATAAATTTTATCTAGCTTCGTTTCTTCAAAATAACCGACGATATACAGCTGATGACGATCGAGTAAAGCTGCAACTGCTTGTCCCACCTTGATATAGTTTCCGACACGTAATTCAAAGTTAGACAGCGTTCCATCTGCGGGTGCAAGCACTTCAGAACGGTGCAAATTTAATTGTGCAATATGTAAATGACTGGTGGCTACTTCAATCAATGAATGTTGTTGTTTAATATTTGCTTCAGCTTGTTCTACTGCTGCCTTTATCTGGCTATGTTCTGCATGGGATTGATCTCGCACTGCAAATATCTGATCTTGTTCTTGTCTAGAAATTGCACCATCCATCAAATTGGCATAACGACCTGCATTTTTATCTGCAAAGTCAATATTCGCTTGTGATTTAATCACATTGGCCTTGGCCTGAGCCAAACTTGCTTCTGCTTCCGCCAAACCTGCTTTAGCTCTAGCTAAATCAGAGATCGCCTGTTCGACATCTAAGGCCTGACGGGCAGTGTCTATTTTAAACAGTACTTGCCCTTTTTTGACCGTTTGATTGTCTTGCACTAAAACATCGGTCACTAAACCTGAAACATCAGATGACACCTGAATGACATCACCACGCACACGTCCATCACGTGTCCAAGGTTCGGCATTGTAATAATTCCAAATATGAATAATGGCAAAAACTGCAATTAAAATCATCAGCAATAAAATTATTGGTCTGATCGCTTTGCGTAAATCCACAGCTGTCATTTCAGGTTTACCTCATTCATTTTGTAGGATGTCGATATATTCGTTAAGCAGCAGATAAAACAAACAGGCCATGAATCATAAAAAGCAGCACGATATAAAGACATAAATTAAAGATGCTCGGCCACACGATCCAACCTTGACTGCTCCACTGATCTGTTTTCAGTCTCATAACTTGCAGCAATAAGTAAGCAAAAATAGCTTGAACCAGAAATATTGGGACATATACCCCATAAATATTTATTTCACCCATCTAGATCTGCCTCGTCTTTTATTCAGCGCTATAGACAGTGCTTTGATGGCACAAACTGCTACGAATATTGTTGAGAGAAATATTTAAACGCTGTGCAATATCGATATTTTTCAACTGGCCCGTTGCCTCTTGTAATCGCTGTATTTGCTTTAACACCTGGGCTAAAATATCAAGCTGAGGTTGCTGCATTTCTTTGGCTCGAAAATATTCATCAAGTAACTGTTGTAAATTTCCAATGCTGGAAACCAGAGGATTTAGGCCAGATAACTGCTCAGCCAATTCCTGTAAACGAGTCAAATCGACCACCGCACTGGTTTCAATCAGCGCCAAATTCATTTCCTGCTTCAAATTCTCGGACTGGACTAACTTGCTGTTGAGTACCCCAATCCGATCTAACATACTGCGTAAATGTCTTTTAAAATCGACCCCATAAGGTAAATACAGCGCATTTCTCACCGCTTTATAATGTAGGCTTAATATACGTTGGACCGTCATATCTGGTGACATTGAACGGACCATTTGAATGATATAAACGGAAATAATTGGGCCAATGACCGTTCCAATGGCAGAATCGAAAAATGCCACTTGATCCAGAGCATAAGTATTATGCAAATTTAACCCCATAATCATGCCCATAATTAAAGGTAAACCTAAGCCTGCCAGAGGTGGATGTGGAAATAACAACAGACAAAATATAATGAACGGCGCAAGAACCACGGCCAATTCCCAAAAACTGCTGACATGCGGAAAAATACCGTATGCATAAATGAAAACAATAACCGCCGCATAAATAGTCGCCCGAATAAACAGTTTTAATGCAGGAACTGGATTATCCATTGCCGTTAAAATGCATGCACTAATAGCAGCCATGACGGCCATCATAAACCCAGACTTCCAACCACTTAAAATCCAAAATGACGTCGCAATCAAAATCACCAAAAAAGCCGAAATACCACCACGGACAGCCACGCCATGATCTCGATGTAAACTAGGATATGGCGTGGTTAATGGAGTGATGCTTTTGGGTAAGGAATCATCTCCGTTTTGAATACGCTGCCAAATCAGTTTTACGGCTCGAACATTCTGAATAAAATGTCGAATATCCATTTTTAAACTTTGTAAAGCCAAGCGCTGTTCGGGTCGTGCAGAGTCCATCAGCAGGTTAAAATCTCGCTCAAACTGTTTGGGTAAATCATTCAATTGATGTTCTTGAATGCCGTGATCATCATGTAAAAATTCTGCGATATGCACATGCATCTGGGTTAAATCGGCTCGATATGTCATATCTATTTGATCTAACTGTTTCATACGTTCAGAAATGGCCACCAAATTTGCCACCAACAGGGTGAGTTGATGCAACATTTCTTGTAGTGGTTTGGTCATGCCTTGCAGCGCTGATTTTTCATAGGACAAATGCACTGCCATTACATGGATCTCGGAAGTATCACGTGTAATATTTCCCAGTAACTGCGTGTAGTCATAGTGCTGTTTTTCTTTCTGTAATTGTTCACCCACCAAAATTTGATCAAATAATAATTTAGTATCTTGAATAGCTTGGCTCACCCGAGTTTCGACCGCAGGCCCAATATGGAGTGGAAAAAAACAGGTCGAAATGACAGCACTACACACTACACCCAAAGTGATTTCTAGAAATCGTCCGATTGCCATATCAAATATGGAAACGGTATCGGCCAGATAAATAATGTTGTAAGAAATAATCACAACGGTATAGCCAGCCAACATAAACACATAACTACGTGAAGTTCGGTCTAGCATCGAAATATACAAGCACACCCCGACCCATGCTGCTAAAAAAAAGGTAAATAGCCAAGGGGTATTAATTAAAAAGGGGGTTACTGCAATCGAAACAATAGCACCTATCAATGTTCCTAACACACGATAAAGACTTTTAGAGGAAGCCATACCTGAATAAGGATTGGCAATGATAAAAACGGTGCCAATGGCCCAAATTGGATAAGCCAAATCTAAAGAGAATGCGATATACAACGCCAATATGCCTGCAACACACGTTTTAATCGCAAAAATCCAGTCCAATCTAGTAGGACGAAATGCGAGTAATTGTCTGGCCAATAGCATTGCTTAATCTCAAAGTCAGGTGTGAAAACTTGTGTTCATGTTTTTTAGCCCTGACTAAAATACACAACCTATCTCAAAGATAAATTGTGTAGACAAAAGCAGATTGGAACATGTGATCCAAACATGATTAGCATTTCAAGGATTGATGAAAAACAATCAAGTTAAATTCTTATGAGGAGAAACAGTATAAAAAATACTCGATGCAAAGCGGTTAAAGATTCAATCTTAAATCTTGATTTATTCTCCAAGCTCGAAAACACCAATATTTTTAAATATAATATCTCATTGTGATAATCAATACTATATATTTTAACTATATTGAATTTTAAACCACCATTTTCTCACAATAGTCGTGACTTTTTTATGACCAGAAATATATTAAAATTCCAACAAAATACGCTTCAACTTCAGTTTTTGTTATAAAGTAATAGGCTTTATTTTTTATTTTTTTGTGCTTTCATTAAGCAGGTACTTATGACACTTTCTAGTTTTGGTAAGATTCTGACTGTTTTAGATCTCTTTTCGGTATCTCGCCCGATTATTAATGTCGACCTGATTAGTGAAGAATTGGGTTTATCCAAGCCGACCAGCTATCGTTATTTAAAAGAATTAGTTTCAGCAGAATTACTGCAACGTTTAAGTGGAACATCAGGGGATTACACCTTGGGTTCAAAAATTGCAGTTCTGGATTATATCTCCCGTACGACAGATCCTCTGGTACAAATCAGCATCCCTTTTATGCAACAAATTGTCGAACGTACCGAATTTAGTTGTTTGCTCACTCATTTAAACCATAATTCATGTATCGATCTGCATCATGAGTTATTTAAAGACATTACTTTGCTGTCCTATGGCCGAGGTTGTCCACGTCCTGTATTTATTGGTTCCTCACCTAAAGCGATGATTTCAAATTTACCCAAACAGAGTATTTTGGACTATTACCGTCGTTTTTCGACCGAACTGGATGAAGTTGGTTTTGCGCAAAATGAAGAGCAATTTTTACTGAAAATGAAACAAATTAAGAAACAAGGTTATTACTTTTCCAATGGTGAACTAGATCCTAATATTGCAGGCTTATCTATTCCAATTAAATTTTCTGCAAAAGAACCGCCTTTAGCATTGACTTTATTGGCCTCTAAAAATCGCTTTGAATTTGTAAATCTGCAAAAATTAATCGATATTTTGAAAGAGAATGCGGCGTTAATTGAAAAAAAATTTGAAGCGTTGGCTCAAAACCCAGATAGATAAAACAATATTTTCGATTCAAATAGATAGATTTAATCTATAAAACTATCAAATTTAGCGTTGTATTTTTAATTATATTCTCATAATATGATTATTGTTCTTCATGTGGCCAATTGTATTCCATGACAATTTGCAACATCCTTAGAGAAAAGCTTATGTTCTACATAAGCTTTTTTTTATGCTCAAAGAGCCTCATCTTTTATTTCTCTTGCCTCAACGCTTGAGTTCAATCTTAAAACATCAATCTGACAAAAAAGAAATAACAGTCACAACGCGTATTTAGAAAATCTCTAGGCTCAAATTGAGCACCTTTCATTGTTAAACATATTTTAGAAAAAATGACGAAAAGTAAGATTAATTCGAGGTTCGACTATACGTGTTGATTTCATCAACGCATGTTTCCAATACTGCTGCGTATCGCCTCGCATCACAATCAGCTGACCGCTCTGTAACAGGACATCTACTTTTTTTGCGGTTTGCTTATGTTTGAAACTAAATTTTCGTGTTGCACCTAAACTTAAAGAAGCAATGATGGTTTCTTGGCCTGTTTTAGAGACTAAAGCAGCTTCATCATCGCTATGCCAACCGACGGCTTGTGTACCATTTTCATATAAATTGGCCAAACAAGAATTAAAATGACAACCGACCAAACTTTCAATGTGCTGTTTTAAACGCCATAATCCAGATTGCCATGGATGTGCCTGTTTTAAAGTCCCTGAATAATGATATTCATAATGTTCATCCCCATACCAAGCCACTTGTCGTGCTGTTTGATAATGCTGACCAAATAAAAAAACTTCGTCTTGTTGCCACGCTAAATGTTTTAAAAAGTAATCTAAATATCGTGTGCTTTGTTCCGCAGTTAAAATTAATCCAAAGTCTTCGACCACTCCCGCATAAGGCAAAATATTGGCTTGAGCTTCAGGCTTAAATAATTCAAAGTTCATGGTCAATCATCAAATTACCGATTTAATTTATTTTAGCGCAATGTCCTGAATGACAATTCAAAACATTGTATGCGCTTGTGACATTGAATAATCCCGCTTAGACTCAAACCAAGCTGAACAATAAAAATATTACATATGAACTTATGGCATCTTTTTCATAAACTTCGCCCTTTTGTAAGACCGTATCGCTTACTGGTGATTGCAACCTTACTGCTGACATTAATTGGTTCATTCACAGCTCAGGTCAATGCGCTCACCTTACAATATGCCGTCGACAGTATTAACCAACTGATTGAAGCAGGTTTTGGTCTGTCTGAAGGCTGGCATATTCTCATCACCATTACAGCTATTTTACTGGGCAAAGAAGTAATTAATGCATTTGTTCAGTTTGGACAAAAGTTTTATGGTGAAAAGCTACGAATTTTTGTTTCACAAGATTTAGCGCAAGGTATTATCGAAAAATTCCTCACCTATCGGCTGAGCTTTTTTAATGATGAGAACAACCAAGCAGGTAAATTACAAACCCGTATAGACCGCGGAATCGGCTCGTTAACACGCTTGGTACAAATCTTCTTTATTGATATTTTACCGTTATTTACCAGTGCGATTGTCGCACTGGGTTTAATGTTCTATGCCAATGTTTATGTCGGTTTAGTAGCATTAAGTATTGTCCCGATTTATTTTTGGCTGACCTTTAAACAAGCACAAAAACTGGGCGGATGGCGACGCAACTTAAGAGATGGACGCGAACGAAAAAGCCAAGGTATTTTGAGTATTATTAATTCAATTACTGTCATCAAATCTTTTAACCGCGAATCCATTGAATCAGAGAAGCAACTCAAATTACAAAAAGAATTGACCAATAATCAAATGCAAACCCGTCAAACCAGTTTTCTATTTGATGGTTTAAAAACTTTTATTGAGCAAATTGGCATTGTGCTCATCATTATTTTAACCGCTTATTTTGTCTTAAACGGAGAAATGAGTATTGGCATGATTATGTATCATGTACTGCTGTTCAATAACGTGTCTGCACCGATTCGCTCATTACATCGTATTTATGACGAAGTGAATGACGCCATGATTTACTCTGAAAGTTTCTTTGCAATTTTAGAAGCCGATCATGAAAGAGAACCAAGTGGTGTGCAAAAACCAATCATCACAGGAAAATTTGAACTGAAGCAGGTCGATTTTTATTATCCCAACGGACATCATGCGTTAAAAAGTATCAATATGGTGATTCAACCGAATAAAATTACTGCTTTGGTGGGATTATCAGGTGCAGGAAAATCGACCCTGATCAGTTTATTGGATAAATTTTACCAACCTGCTTCAGGACACATTCAACTCGATGGTATCGATTTGGAGCATATTGACACACAATATTTACGCGATCATATCGGTCTGGTACTACAAAAAAACCATATTTTCCAAGGGACTATTTTTGAAAATATCCGTTATGGTAAAACCGATGCCAGTTTAGAAGACGTCATGCATGCTGCAAAAAAAGCATCGATTCATGAACAGATTTTACAGCTTCCACATGCCTATGATGCCGATGCGCTCATGCTATCAGGCGGGCAACAACAACGTATTGCACTGGCTCGAATGTTTTTAAAAAATCCACCGATTATTTTTTTGGATGAACCTACGGCCAGCCTAGATGCCATTGCCTCCGAACAAATTAAACAAAGTCTGGATCAGATTAAACAAGGACGAACAGTAATCATCATTTCACATAGTTTGTCGCAAATTATTGACGCAGATTATACCTATGTCATGAAAGAAGGACATATTGCAGAACATGGTGAACACAACACGCTTTACCATCAAGATGGCGTATATAAAGAAATTTTTGATGCGATGGCAAAAAGTTTGAACATTGATAAAATTGCCAAAACGTTTGAAGATGATACCGAGGAAGAAACCCACAGTTAAAAATCAGCTACAAAAAAAAGCCTCAAATGATGTCGAGGCTTTTTTTGTAGAAAAAATTAGCGCACTTGAACTTTTTCTTCAATTTCTTCTACGCTAATGTGACGTACATCTAAACCTTTGACCATATAAATCACTTGTTCAGAAATATTTCGAGCATGGTCACCAATTCGTTCTAAAGAGCGCAATACCCACAGCACATTAATTACACGTGAAATATGACGTGGATCTTCAATCATATAGGTCATTAAGGTACGGGTAGCTGACTGATATTCACGGTCAATGTCTGCATCGGCCAATAATACCCGTAGCGCTTGTTCGACATCTAAACGGGCAAAAGCATCTAATGCATCATGGATCATGACACGAACCTGATTACCGATATGGCGAGTTTCCATATAGCCACGCGGTGAACTGCCCTCTTCACATAAGTTTTGTGCAATACGGGCAATTTTAGCTGCTTCATCACCAATTCGCTCTAAGTCCGTATTGGCTTTAGACATCGCAATCACCATGCGCAAATCGATTGCTGCTGGATGGCGACGTGCCAAAATAAGGGTTAAAGCTTCATCAATTTCGGTTTCTAGACGATTCACAATATTGTCTTGAAACTGTACGTCTATGGCTAAAGTTTCATCGGTATCTAATAAAGCACGAATTCCGTTGGCAACTTGCTGTTCGACTAAGCCGCCCATCGTCATAAACTTTGTATTCACACCCTGTAAATCTTCATTAAATTGTGAAGAAATATGGTGATTTAACACCGGATTATTTGGCAAGAGGCATACTCCAAAAACAGCAATTTTAGATTTAAATAAATTGTTTAATATTAAAGCACATCTACTGTGAAGCTTTCATGACAAAAGTCGAACGTTTAGTTTATTCGCTGAAATGATGAATCAACAAGCCATGTATTCATTTCGCTTAAGTCTTGTGTGGTTAATTTCCCGACCGCTGCTTTTAGTCGTAGCACATTCATTAAATAATCATATTGTGCATTTAAATATTCTTGCTTGGCTGAAAAAGCATTCCTTTGTGCTAAAAGCACATCAACCATGGTTTTTAAGCCTTCTTGGTATTGGGCTTTAGATGCCTGAGATACAATTTGTGATGAATCCATCGCTGCTTTACGGGCTTGTAATTTGGCCTGATCAGTTTCAACTTGCAGATAAGCTTTTTTGACATCGGTATTGGCTTTACGCATAGCAGCATCTAATTGTGCTGTACTTTTTTCCACATTTACCGCTGCTTTCTGCACCGATTTTTGAGTTCTGCCACCACTGTAGATATTCCAATTCATCTCGATCCCAATCTGGTCAAATTGACCATCACTGGAAATAATATTTTGTGGAGATTGTTTGGTATAACCGTAACTGCCGACTGCCTCAATTTGTGGATAGGATGCGGCCTTTTCTACCCGTTTTTGATCTTGTGCATAACGCTGCTGTAATCGTGCCTGCTGAATCGATAAATTTTGGCTTTGTGCCAAATCTGTCCACGCTGACAAGTTTTCAGGATAAGGTTTTTGGAATTGAAAATCTGTACTTAAAACTGCCAGATTTTCCCGATAAGGTCCAATAAACTGCGCTAACTGTTCCTGAGCCAAAATCAACTCCACATGAGTAGCAATTCGATTTGCGCGTGCATTTTCGTATTGTGCTTTGGCTTCACTGACATCACTTTTTGCCACTAAACCTTCTCTGAGTTTGGCATTCATCATATCCAACTGTTTCAGTAACGCCTGTTCTTCTTGTACATTGGCCTTGGTCAGACTTTGTTGCCGTAGCACATTAAAATAGGTTTCAGCAACATTTAAAATATGTTCTTGTTGTTGTAACTGTAGATTGATTTCACTCAAACTCAGCGAAGTTTTGACCTGTTTTAACGCCTCCCAAGCATCCCAACGAAATAACGGCTGGCGTGCAGTCAGAGCAATCTGACGAGTGGTTGATGAAGAAGACATCAATAGGTCTGAATTAAAAGGCAAATCAGTATCTAAATTGGAATTGGTTTGCTGACTTTTACGGGTTACATTCCCTGAAAGCGTAATGGTCGGCAGCAGGTTACCTTTTGCAATGCCTAAATCTAATTGCTCTGCTTCATATTGCAACAGCTTGGCTTGCCAGTTAGGATCTGTACTTTGAGCACGTTGATAGGCTTCCACCAAATCCAAAGCATACGCCCCTGAACTGAGCAGCAACAAAGAACTACTCAAAACAATTTTAATCTTCATTTTTATTGTAAATTCCTGCACCCAAACATCTCAATCTTGATTTTTTTATCCATACTACACCTATTCATGGCTAACAGTGGTTATCTAGGTCGTAGATTTCTATTTAGTTGCAGAGGGTCGGATAAAATCAAATGTCATGACACTCTATTTTTAAGTCTGCTATAAAATATGGAATATTGAATGCAGTTAGATATATAAAAATAGTCCGCAATATTTAGTTTAATCTGAAATATATCAATGACATTTCTGCCATCTTTCCTCTTTATTTTATCTGCTATCAAATCAAGAAAATCAACTGTGTCATGTTATTTTTATATAGTCACATCACGTTAACTAAATTCCTTCACAATACTACACAGAAAAAATCGGTATTAGCGATAAAATACTGACCTTCACTCCCTTTCATTGCCTGATATATCCACATATAGAATGACTCTGCCCTTCAAAATGCTGCTTTCTGCAAAGCAATACCTCCCTTTAATCGTATTTATTTTTTTGCTTGGATGTCAGAAACCTGAACCAGAGCCTGTTCCAAAACAATTAGAAAAACAGTTACAGCAAGAGGAACCAGTTGATTTATCCTTGTTGTGTAAAAATATCGAAAAAAATATGTTGGCGATTGATGCGGATCGAACCACTTTCGCCTTGGAACAAGTCAATCAAGATTTAAAATTATGCTTGCCGCTTTCCACCTTTGAAGAACAAAAAAATTTACTCACCTTATCGAATCAAATGTATAAAAACTTTTTAAGTGTGGAAAGAACGGCTTCTCAACAGACCGCTTTTGAAAATTATGCCTTCGACTTGGCCCAGCATCCCACCGTTCAGCAAAACCATTTTGAACAACTGACGTTACGTGATCAATATTTGCTAAAGCATAAAGGTCAGGCCTATGTTGAACTCTTTGATGCAGGCAAAGGACAACTCAATTATCGTCGTAGCCCTGAATATCTAGCGAGAATTTTTGCGCCTTATATGCCTGAAGCAGAACAAGCTTTTATAGAAAACTTGGCTGCACAAAATATGCAACCGGTCTGGGTTAAACAAAGCTTAATGATTGAACCGTATGAAATTGTCGTCCGTGCTTTATTTTGGGAAGACTATTTAAAGCAATATCCGAAAAGTAGTTATCGTCAAAATGCTGAATATCTGATGCAAATGTATGCGCTATTTTTATTTATTGGTACACCCGCTTCACCCGTTTCTGATAATTTTCTTAATTCATACGCTGTTCAAAGTAGCAGCTTAGATGAAATTGAAAAACTGGCTCAACTCAAAAATTCAGCTTTAGCAGTTCAGGCTGGAAAATTTCTTCAATTTCTGCAACTCTCTGAAGAGCAAAGAATTAAACACATTCCAGTTCAGCTCAGTCCATCTGAACAGGGAGCAAAAAATGAAAATTTATTGGCTCAGAAGCAATTGAAACACTATTTAGGTTTAAAAAATTTAAGCCTGTCCGTACCACGTGATTGTTTTAGCGATGCCATTTGCCATTAAAAAATATCTATTTTTAACTGAGGATCAAAGGTTTAAAAACGAGCTTTAATGCACGTGTTTTTATCTGATCTGCATGTTAACATCAGCCTAGCTTGACGGAGCGCGAGTAATTTCTCGCTGAGATCACCAAAATGCATGATTAATGATGGCATTTGATGGTGAGTACCGTTGAACCTGATCAGGTTAAGACCTGCGTAGGAATCAAGCCATCTAAAAACCGAAGCCTTTGCTTTATCTGTATCGGACTATTGAAGTCTAATTCACAGGTAATTCTGCCACGTTTTTGGTCGTGCTTGATTCGTTGATGTCATTCATAAGGATCCAAGCAATGAACCAATTAACGAATCTCTCTGCAACAGATATTTCTGCTCAACATGAGCAAGATGCAAAAGATCTGACCCGTATTTTACCCGCTTCAAAAAAAGTTTACATTCAAGGCTCACGTCCCGACATTCAAGTACCCATGCGAGCCATTGAACTCACCGATACTCCAACTGGTTTAGGCGGCGAACATAATCCTGATATTTTGGTCTATGACACCTCAGGCGTGTATACCGATACAAAAGTTGAAATTGACCTCAATAAAGGTTTACCCAATGTTCGTGAACACTGGATTGCAGAACGTGAAGATACTGAACGTCTAGATACTCTCACCTCGCAATTTGGACAAGAACGCCTAAAAGATATTCGCACCGCAAATATACGCTTCGCGCATATTCAAAAACCACGCCGTGCGAAATCTGGTCAAAATGTCACGCAAATGCATTATGCCCGTCAAGGTATGATTACGCCTGAAATGGAATACATTGCCATTCGTGAAAATCAACGTCAAATGGCAGGTACAGATGTCCGCCAACATGCAGGTCAAAACTTTGGGGCAAAAAATCTCACTGAAATTACCCCTGAATTTGTGCGTAAAGAAGTGGCTGAAGGGCGTGCGATTATTCCTGCCAATATTAACCACCCTGAAATTGAACCAATGATCATTGGGCGTAACTTTTTGGTCAAAATCAATGCCAATATTGGTAATTCAGCACTCGGTTCAAGCATTGATGAAGAAGTCGCAAAAATGACTTGGGCGACCCGTTGGGGTGCAGACACCATCATGGATTTATCCACAGGAAAAAATATTCATGAAACCCGTGAATGGATTATCCGTAACTCGCCTGTTCCGATTGGTACGGTTCCTATTTATCAAGCCTTAGAAAAAGTGGATGGCGTAGCCGAAGACTTAACGTGGGAAATCTTTAAAGACACCCTAATTGAGCAAGCTGAACAAGGCGTAGATTACTTCACCATTCATGCAGGCGTACTGTTACGTTATGTCCCGATGACTGCACAACGTTTAACAGGCATTGTGTCCCGTGGTGGCTCAATCATGGCGCAGTGGTGCCTCGCACATCATGAAGAAAATTTCCTATATACCCATTTTGATGAAATCTGTGAAATCATGAAAGCTTATGACGTATCGTTCAGTCTAGGAGATGGTTTACGTCCTGGTTGTATTCAAGATGCCAATGATGAAGCGCAATTCAGTGAGCTCAAAACGCTGGGGGAATTGACTCATCGCGCATGGAAACATGATGTCCAAGTGATGATTGAAGGTCCAGGTCATGTGCCGATGCATATGATTAAAGAAAATATGGATTTACAACTTGAAGTCTGTCAGGAAGCCCCTTTTTATACCCTTGGTCCTTTAACCACCGATATTGCTCCGGGTTATGACCATATTACCTCAGCCATTGGTGCAGCCATGATTGGTTGGTATGGTACCGCAATGCTGTGCTACGTGACGCCAAAAGAGCATTTGGGCTTACCAAACAAAAAAGATGTGAAAGACGGCATTATCACCTATAAAATTGCAGCACATGCTGCCGATTTGGCCAAAGGTCATCCGGGTTCACAAGTTCGTGACAATGCACTGTCTAAAGCACGTTTTGAATTCCGTTGGGAAGATCAGTTTAATTTAAGTCTTGACCCAGACACTGCACGCAGTATGCATGATGAAACCATGCCCAAAGAAGCGCATAAGTCTGCCCATTTTTGTTCAATGTGCGGACCAAAATTCTGTTCAATGAAAATCACTCAAAATGTGCGAGATTATGCCAAAAACCAAAGTGAGGCGCAGCAGAGTCAAATACAAGATGATGAAATTACAGCAGGATTTAACGCTATGAAAACCACTTATCAGGAACAGGGTCAAAAACTGTATCACAAACTCTAATTTTGTAAAAAATCTTTTATTTCCATAAAATTCTCAGTTAGGATGAATGCATACTTTTCATCCTAACTGCATGATATGAATATTCTTCAACAAGCGACTTATCAGAGCAACGAAGTTCATATTCAGTCACGTGAATATTTATATCGAGGTTTTATTCAGGTTGAGAAAGTCAGTCTAAAACACCGTTTATTTCATCAAGTCGAATATACACCAATTCTGCAACGTGAATTGATTCAACGATCTGAAGCAGCAGGTGTCCTCATTTACAATGATACTCAACAAAAATTTGCCTTAATTGAACAATTCCGTGTTGGTGCAATTGATGATACAGATTCTCCTTGGCAACTCGAAATTATTGCCGGTGTGTTAGATGGTGATGAATCTCCTGAAAGCTGCATCCGCCGTGAAAGCTTAGAAGAATCGGGCTGCCAGATTAATACCTTGCAGCATTTATTCAGCTTTTATCCATCAGCAGGCGCATGTTCAGAACTGTTTCATTTATATAGCGCAGAAGCCGAACTTCCAGAAAAGGGCGGCATTTTCGGCATGCCCGATGAAGGCGAAAATATCAAATTACATCTGATTGACTATCGTGATATTGCAAGCTTAATCCTTAATGGTCGATTAAAAAATGCGCCCGTTATTATGGCTTTGCAATGGTTACAACAGCACATAAACACCTCAAGGAATGTCTAAGGAGCTGGACATGACTTTATCATCGAACCATGACAACCAACGTGACTGGACCATTATTCAGATTTCAGATACTCATTTGATGGATCAGGCAGATTTAGAATTTGTGCACATGAATCCTGAACACAGTTTTCACACCGTTTTAAAGCAAGTTCAACAACAATATCCACATGCGGACGCCATCATACATACAGGCGATTTAGCTCAAGTTCCCGTACCAGAAACATATGCTCGTTACTTAAGCTTTATGCAAACTACAGGTATACCGTTTTATCAAATTCCGGGCAATCATGACCACGCTGAACACTTCCCATTCCATCAAAATCAAAATCAAGTCCATGTCCTTCATTTTGGTCAATGGAGCATTGTACTGTTAAATACCGCAGTTCCTGATCAAATTGATGGCTGGGTTGCACAACAGCATTTGCATCAACTTGAACATATTTTAGAAACCTATTCACAGCAATTTATGATTGTGGCTTGTCATCATCATCCTTTTGATATGCAGTCAAAATGGATTGATCAACACAAACTCAAAAACACAAATAACCTCTTAGACGTTTTAAATAAACATAGCAATATCAAAGCCGTTATATGTGGTCATGTACATCAAGATTCTTTAAGGGAGTGGCAAAATATTCAGTTTTTTTCTACCCCATCCACCTGTGTACAGTTCAAACCTTTAAGTGATCATTTCGCTTTAGATGATGAAAGTCCGGGGTTTCGCGTATTATCTTTAAAAGAAAATGGTGAATTAGACACAGTAGTGCATCGGGTTGCAAATACACAACAAAAAATTAATATTGAAATTTCAGGTTATTAACTTTTCATTTGCCTTCTTTTCCATTATTTTATGGCTTCGAAAGGAAACGTGATAGATAGAATCCCGACATCAAAGACTATCAAAAAGCACAAAAAGTCTATATGATGACGCCCCTCGAAGGAGAATCTCCTAAGGGTTGGATAAAAACACTTGCATATCACCATATTTTTTGCGTATAGATATACGTATATGATGAGGAATGCCCTAAATGGCGAATGACAACCAAAACCAAGTCTTGGACGAACAAACTGATGTTGTAGAGGAAAAGTCTACAAAACGTGTGCGAAAAACCAAGCCAAAAGCATCAGAAAGTGGTTCTACTGCTAGCTTATTTGGTATTGCACCTTATCAGCCGAAAAAAAATGAAGAATACATGTCCGAAGGACAACTTGAGCATTTCCGCCAAATTTTACTGGCATGGAAAGAAGAGTTAATGTCTGAAGTGGACCGTACCTTAAACACAATGCAAGATGAAAATACTGCATTGCCCGATGTAAATGATCGTGCGACACAAGAAGAAGAGTTTGCGATTGAACTCCGTACTCGTGACCGTGAACGTAAATTAATTCGCAAAATTGAGCAATCAATCGACGCGATTAAAAATGACGATTATGGCTTTTGTGAAACTTGCGGTATTGAAATTGGTTTACGTCGTCTTGAGGCGCGTCCAACTGCAACCCTTTGTATTGACTGCAAAACTTTAGCAGAAATCAAAGAGAAGCAAAATAACGGCTAATTACAGTTTATGCTTAATAATCCAGCCCTAATCCCTTCTTTATTTAAGGAAGGAGATAAAAGGATGGCTTATGTGGGTCGGTTTGCGCCATCGCCAACCGGCCCTTTGCATTTTGGCTCACTCATCACAGCAGTTGCGAGTTATTGCGATGCCCGTGCACATAACGGTCAATGGCTTGTTCGCATTGAAGATACTGATATTCCGCGTATTTATCCCGGAAGTGAAAATCACATTCTAGCTTGTCTTGATGCATTTCAGTTTGAAATGGACGCAGATATCATTTTCCAAAAAAATCGTTTGGATATTTACGATGCCATCATCGATCAATTACATCAAAAGCATCAAGTCTATGCCTGCCAATGTACCCGAAAAATATTGGGTTCCAATCATATTTATACAGGTACTTGCCTTAATTTAAATCTGTCTTTTGAACAAAAGGCTATTCGGGTCAAAGTGCCAGATCAAAACATTTGTTTTAAGGACCGCTTACAAGGCATACACTGTTCCAATCTCCAACAAGACTTAGGCGACTTTGTTCTCAAGCGCCGTGATGGGATTATGAATTATCAACTGGCAGTCGTGGTAGATGATTATTTACAAGGCATCACCCATGTGGTTCGTGGTGCAGACTTACTGGATAATACTGAACGGCAAATTTGGTTGGGTTCACTTCTGGGTTATCCCACACTTCAATATATGCACTTGCCGCTTGCCATGAATGCACAGGGGCAAAAACTGTCTAAACAAAATTTGGCGCAAGCGATCGATCTCAACCGCGCACCTGAATTACTCCAACAAGCAATTCATGCTTTACATCAACCTCATGTTGATTTGGACACGCCAAAACATATGCTCAAGCAAGCCATTGCGCAATGGGATATACAACAGATTCCACACACAATAGAACTGCAAGGCACTTATTTATAAAATTAAAAATGCGCTAAGCTAAAAGACAAAACTTAAAAAAGAGTTCAGTCTATGTTTTTTATTTTTGGAATCGGTCCAAAGACCAAAATCGTTGAGAAAAGTCAGTTCCTTTGTCCCGTATGCAGAACCCAAAGTGCATATGAATTAAGACAACAGCGTCATTATTTTTCTTTATTTTTTATCCCATTGATTCCCCTTTCAAAAGCAAAAGGAGAATTTGTGAAATGTCTGCATTGCGGCACTGAAATGCCAAGCACAGTGTTAAACCATGCTCAGCAGGATTGATCATCAGAATCAAAACTAGAAACTTGATTCTTCTTTACTTGGGTTCACTTTTTGTGTGGTTGCATCAATTTTTAAAATCAAGCTAATCATAACCGCGCACATAATTAAAGATGACCCGCCATAACTAATAAATGGCAAGGTTAAACCTTTGGTCGGAAGCATCCCCATATTCATACCGGCGTTGACCAAAATTTGCAGCAAGAAAATAATACTGATGCCATAGGCCAAATAGCCAGCACGTAAATATTGATTTTGTAGGGCACGATGACCAATTTTGATACAACAAACCAGCATTGAAAAAGACAATATCAACACGGTGCTAATGCCCATAAAACCAAACTCTTCACCTAAAATCGCCAGCATAAAGTCTGTATGGGCTTCAGGAAGATAAGCCATTTTTTGGATACTATGTCCAAGCCCCACTCCGACCCACTCACCTCGTCCAAAAGCCATTAAAGCATTGGACAGTTGATAGCCTGTGCCTAGCGGATCTGCCCACGGATCGGTAAAGGATAAAGCACGTTGCAAACGGTAAGGCTCGAACACAATCGCGACGACTAAACCAATAATAATCGCCCCCATAAAAATGATAAATTGGATCGGCGGCGCACCTGCCAAAAAGAACACGCCTAAAATCATCAGGACAATCACTGCTGTTGCGCCCAAATCTGGTTCAGCCAGAATCAAACCGACGGTGATCACCATAACTGCACCTAAACGAAACAGTCCAGATAGATTATTACGTACCTCTTCTGCCCTACGTACCACGTAGTCAGCCGTAAAAATGGCCATCATGACTTTAGCGACTTCCGAGGCCTGTAAAGTAAAGCCTGCTATACGAATCCAACGGGTTGAACCATTCACTTCTGTCCCGACAACCAAGACGACACCCAACAACAAAATGGTCATTAGCCACAATGGGAAGGTATTATTGAACCAAATATTCAGCGACACTTTATAAACTAAAAATGCAGCAATGGCAGCCACCAAAATTGATATTCCATGTCTGATCACAAAGTGAAATGGATTTTCATGCAAGCGGTCAGCATACGGCATTGATGCAGAAGCCACCATAATGGAGCCAATACAGAGTAAGGCAATCACACAAAAAATGAGTACATTGCGTGGAGTCATTTCAGCAGGAATTTTTGGTCCCCACGTATTATAAACCTGATTAATTTTATTTATGGTCGCCTGAGCTAAGCCAGCCATACAACTTTCCTTATCATTCTTTTAAGCAAGAGTGTTTACACATTCAACGAACTGGTGTCCACGTTCACTATATCCTTTAAACATATCAAAACTGGCACATGCAGGTGACAATAACACCACATCATGCGCTTGCGTATGTTGTTGGCCTAATTCGACTGCCTCTTTTAAAGAGTCCGCATGGATAATCGTGGTTGTACCTGCAATTGCTTTTTCAATTACAGTACGATCTTCACCGATCAACACTGCAAGCTTTGTATATTGGCTTAAGGCATTACGTAAAGCCCTAAAATCTTGTCCTTTACCCTGACCACCCAAAATAATCGCAACTTTACCCTGTTGAGGGGCTATAGCAGCGCCCAAACCTTCAATCGCTGCTAAGGTCGCGCCGATATTGGTGCCTTTTGAATCATTGTAATAACGTACGCCGTTCAATTCTTTTACAAATTCACAGCGATGCTCTAAGCCTTTAAATGTCTTTAATGTATTCAGCATCGATTCAAGGGCCAAGCCAATTGCTTCACCAAGGGCCAAACATGCCAAAGCATTTGCAATATTATGTGTTCCTTGCATATACATGTCCGTACTTTTCAGTAAACGTTCACGGCCACGAGCTAACCAAATGGTGCCATCATCTTCTTTTAAAATGCCATATTGATTCATATCTGGCGCATTTAAACCAAAGCTTTGCATTGGCGTCACATCTGGCACCAAAGGGCGAGTTAATGAATCATCACGGTTATGTACTACTTTTTTGACACCTTGAAAAATACGATGCTTGGCCGTGTGATATCCCATCATGTCACCATGACGATCTAGATGATCTTCACTCAAATTCAGTATCACAGCCACATCTGCGGCTAAATTAGACGTCGTTTCTAACTGAAAACTGGAAAGCTCTAAAATATACAATTCTGGATCATCTTTGGTTAAATCCAGTGCAGGACGTCCCAGATTCCCCCCCACAGCAACCTTAATACCCGCATCTTTGGCCATTAAGCCAATCAGTGTGGTTACTGTACTTTTTGCATTTGAACCCGTAATCGCCATAATCGGCTTGTCAGTGGCGCGGCGTAAAATCTGAATTTCACTGACGACAGGAATGCCTTTTGCGATAGCGGCTTGAATTTCAGCTAGCTTCGGATCCAATCCTGGACTAATCACAATTTCTTCAGCTTGTAACAACAGCTCTTGATCAAGCTGGCCAAAGCTGGTTTGTACTTCGCTAGGAATTTGATCATAGCCTGGCGGGGTCGGTCTAGAATCTGTTACTGCAACGCGGTAGCCTTGTTCATGTAAGAAATTTACTGCCGCAACACCTGATATTCCTAGTCCTGCAACGACTTTTAATCCACCACGTTGAATTAACATTTTTACCCCATATTCTGGTTTATTTTTAAAACTGGCAAAATGTTAGCACTTTGCTGTTTTGAATGCTTTTTCTGTTTTGACTTTATCTGCCTTTTTTTGTGTCAGTGCGTAAAAAAACCGTCATAAAGATGACGGTTTTTTTAAATCGGGACAAACTTGCGTTTTATTTCCATTTTACTGCTTGGATTTCTGGCTGTTTTACTGTCTTTTCTTCAGTTACCGCACAGCCACAACCTCCACCACAACCTGAAACTTCAGCAGGCTTTAACCATTTTGCCAAGGTGTGCCAACCCTGTTTATTACACAAATTAGATAAGTGCATAAAGACTGAATTTGCACTTGTAGGAAATACTTTTTTGAACACCACAATCGTGCTCCATATTACCAGTACAGCAACTATAATTACTTCTATCATTTCAATCTCCGCTCGCTATTATTTTGAATCAACGTCACTTAACCCCAATAATGCGATGCAACTTGATAAGTGAGAAAAGACATCAAATAGGCCAAACCAAATAAATAGGCCGTCATAAAACTGACTGTTTTCCATGAACCCGTTTCACGTTTTACTGTAGCCAAAGTCGCTAGACAATGCGGGGCATAAATAAACCACACCAAAAGTGAAAGACCAGTAGCCAGTGACCAACCCAGGCTCCCATCACTGCTGATAATAGAGGATAGACCTTGTGATATGGCATCATCATCTGTTGCAGACAAGGCATATACCGTACCAAGTGCAGCCACAACAACTTCACGTGCGGCCATCGCAGGAATTAACGCAATACAGATTTGCCAGTTAAAACCGAGCGGTGCAAAAATCGGTTGCATGACATGACCCAGCATACCCGCCAGAGAATAATCAATCGCAGGTAAAGTCGCACCTTCAGGTGGTTGAGGGAACGTACACAAAAACCAAAGTAAAATTGAAAGCGCAAAGATGATGCCACCGACGCGTTTTAAGAAAATTTTGGCACGATCTAGCAAGCCGATCCAAAGACTTTTTATATCAGGAAAACGATAACTCGGTAGTTCCATCAACAACATATGCTGAGACTTATCTTTTTGGAAAAATTTCAGAATAAACGAGACCACTAGCGCACTCACAATTCCAGCCATGTATAAAGCAAACAAGACCAGCCCTTGTAAATTGAAAATACCCCACACCATATATTCAGGAATGAACGCAGCAATCAATAAAGCATAAACAGGGAGTCGTGCCGAACACGTCATTAAAGGTGCAACAAAAATTGTGGTCAGGCGGTCACGTGGGTCGCTAATACTGCGTGTGGCCATAATGCCAGGCACAGCACAGGCAAAACTGGATAATAAAGGAATAAAAGCACGACCACTTAAGCCTGCCTTAAACATCAATTTATCTAATAGGAAAGCTGCGCGGGGCAAATATCCAGATTCTTCTAACACCAAAATGAAGAAAAATAGAATCAAAATTTGTGGTAAGAATACGACCACACCACCAGCGCCTGCAATGACACCATCCACCACCAAACTGTTTAAGAGTGGATGTGAGATATGCTGTCCAATAAATTCCCCCAACCAACCAAAGAACGTCTCGATCCCATCCATAAATGGTGCAGCCCAAGCAAAGACTGCTTGGAAAACCACAAACATCATGACCGCAAGACTCACCAGTCCCAAGACTGGATGTAAAAAGATTTTATCTAAAAAATCTGAGCGCTTATCTTCTTCATCGACTGAGTTGACCACATCATGCAAAATTGTCTCAATTTTATGATGATTATTTCCTTTTAAACCACTCAGTTCAGTATGGGGCGTCGAATATTTAGCTTGATCAAGTGCGCTCATCAGGTTTTCAATGCCTGAATTTCGCACTGCAACGGTTTCTACTACTGGAATCCCTAAGCGTTCTGAAAGTTTTTGGGTATTAATTTGCATGCCACGACGACGTGCTTCATCCATCATATTGAGAACAAGTAAAATTGGACGACCCAATTCAATCATTTCTAGGACTAAACCTAAATGTAACTTGAGATTGGTTGCATCCACCACACACAAGAATGCATCTTGTTGTTTTTCTTCTGCAATTTTACCTTGAACGACATCGCGGGTAATGGCTTCATCTGGACTGGTAGCATCTAAGCTGTAAGTTCCGGGTAAATCCAGAACACGAACCGCTTGACCAGAAGGTAAATTAAACTGTCCAACCTTACGTTCGACAGTCACACCAGCATAATTAGCAACTTTCTGACGGGTGCCTGTCAAGTGATTGAACAAGGAAGTTTTACCACAGTTTGGGTTACCAACTAAGGCAATACGTAGCGCATCACTCATGTCGCCACCCCATCAAGATGTATGTCAATTTTTTCAGCTTCAACTTTACGCAGTGCGAATCGGGTAAATCCAACTTGAATCAAAATTGGGTCTCCCCCAAAAATACCTTTGGTAATCACTTGTACTTTTGTACCAGGAACAAAACCTAATGTCTCTAAACGGCTTGCAACCAAATCATGTTCAGAAATGCCCGCTTCCAAAGTTCGATTAACTTTGCTAATTATCGCCGTTTGTTTCACTTTTAAATCAGATAAACGCACTACATCTAATCCCAAAATATTTTAACCAGTATACAAACAAATGAGAATAATTACCAAATAAGGTTTGATTCTAATTCTCATCTTGCACTGATGCATCGACTTTATTCAGGAATTGTTCTAAATTAATCTATACCAAGAAAACTTGGATGTTCATTCAATGTAGACCTCATATGCTCAATAAAAAACCTCGAATACCAGCACCCGTAAACATTCCTAAACATTTAAGTTTTTTGCAGGGTTTTCGAGATTATCTAATTTCACAAACTGTGAGTCCACACACTCGGAATGCTTATCTCTCTGATTTAATTCAAGCAAGTGAATGCCATTCCAATCATATGCCACTGTGGTCAGGCGACGATATTTCAGATGTTTTACTGGCCTTAACCAAACAGGGCAAAAGTCCGCGTTCGATTGCGCGTTCCCTTTCCGCACTACGTTGTTTTTACAAGTTTTTACGTGAACAAAAATTACGTTCAGACAATCCCGTAGCGACTCATAAAACCCCAAAGATTGGACGAGCGTTACCCAAAGATATTTCTGAACAAGAAGTCGAAGCTTTGATTCATGCACCCAACATTGAAACGGCTTTAGGTTTGCGTGATCGTGCCATGCTTGAAGTACTTTATGCGTGTGGTTTACGAGTGACCGAATTACTCAATTTACGACTTGAATTGATTAATTTAAAGCAAGGTTATTTGCGTATTGTCGGTAAAGGCAATAAAGAACGCTTGGTGCCTTTAGGTCAAGTTGCCTGTGATTGGATTGAACAATATTTACATCAAGCACGACCACAGTTATATAAATCTGCAACAGATTATGTGTTTTTAACGCAGCATGGCGGCATCATGAGTCGGCAAAATTTTTGGTATGCGATTAAAAAATATGCCTTACAAGCGGGTGTTCAAGCTGAACTTTCACCCCACACATTGAGACATGCTTTTGCCACACATTTGCTCAATCATGGCGCAGACTTACGGGTCGTACAAATGTTGCTTGGTCATAGTGATTTATCTACGACCCAAATTTATACCCATGTCGCTCAAGTTCGCATGCAACAATTACACGCTCAACATCATCCTCGCGCTTAGCGGTTTTTTTAATCTATGCTCTACGACCAAGAAGTGTTAACGAGCAGTGCTTTTTTTTTGCTATGCTAAGCCACCTGTTTTCTTTATCGCTTAAAAGGGTTATTTATGTTATTTACCCGCTCAAAAATTTTGATTGCATGCACCTTAGCCAGCAGTCTCGCAATTACGGCTTGTTCAAATTCAAATAATGATGACAAGCAAAGTCCTTTAACAGCAAGTACACCTGCAACAGGTAAAGCATCTAATCTTTCTGAACGTAACGCACAACAACGCCTGATGAATACTTTGCAACAACACTTTAAAAAAGCCAACATCAATGCCAAAGTTTTAGATATTAAAGCCACTGAAGTGCCTAGTTTGTATTGGGTCAATCTTGAAGGTATGTCTTCTGTATATGCTACAGCAGATGGTCAATACATTATTCAAGGCGATGTGCTGCGCTTAGGCGACAGCAAGATTCACAATGTCAGTGAAAACTTACAATCTGAAGCCAATAAAAAGTTGCTTGCCAACTTAAAAACAGAAGATTTATTGGTGTATAAAGCAAAAGGTAAGACCAAACATGTGGTCTATGTCTTTACGGATGCAAGTTGCCCATATTGTCATAAACTTCATGAACACCTAAATGACATTAACGCTAAGGGTATCGAAGTCCGTTATATCGCTTGGCCGCGTGGTGAACAATTCATGCCAGCCATGGAAAGTGTCTGGTGTAGCGCAGACCGTCAAGCGGCTTTTGACCAAGCTATTACTGGTGCACCTTTACCACCTGCGACCTGTAAAAATCCTGTAAAAGAGCAGTATCAACTTGGATTAAATATGGGTGTAAATGGTACACCTGCCATTTATAATGCAGAAGGTGTGTATTTGGGTGGTTACCTTTCTCCTGAAGAATTGGTAGAACGTTTAAATAACTAATTTTTATTCGTTAATTTACTTATTTTTATAGTTGAAGATAAAATTATTTCTTTCCTAGAGTCTGATGCTTTTTTTAGCTATGATCTAGGATTGCTTAAAATTGATTAGATATTGGAGTATGACGTGAAACCAGTTCGTCTGGCAATCCTAGGTCTTGGTACTGTAGGTGTTGGTGCCCTTAAACTATTAAAAGAAAACGCTGCTGAGATTAAACGTCGTACGGGTCGCGAAATTCAAATTACGCACGTCGGAACACGTCGTCCGCGTCCAGATTTAGATCTTCCAGAATCAATTCAATTAAGCGCAGATCTTCTTGAAATTGTGCGTCAGCCTGATGTCGATGTGGTGGTTGAAGTCATGGGTGGGATTCATCCTGCTTATGAAGTCATTATGGAAGCCATGAAGCATGGCAAACATATTGTGACTGCAAATAAGGCTCTACTTGCAGAACACGGTAATGAGCTGTTTAAAGCTGCAGAAGATAATGCTGTACAAATTACTTATGAAGCTGCGGTTGCTGGTGGTATCCCAATCATTAAAGTGATTCGTGAAGGATTAGCGGCAAATAGAATTGACTGGCTGGCTGGTATTATTAATGGTACAGGCAACTTCATTCTCAGTGAAATGCGTGAAAAAGGGCGTGCTTTTGAGGATGTTCTGAAAGAAGCACAAGAACTCGGTTATGCCGAAGCAGACCCAACCTTTGATGTCGAAGGTATTGACGCCGCACATAAACTGACCATTTTGGCTTCATGTGCCTTTGGTATTCCTTTGCAATTTGACAAAGTCTTTACCGAAGGAATAGCAAAAATCACTGCACAAGATGTGAAATATGCAGAAGACTTAGGTTTTCGAATCAAACATTTAGGTATTGCACGTCGTGCAGCAACAGGAATTGAACTGCGTGTTCATCCAACCCTCATTCCTGATGACCAACTAATTGCCAATGTAAATGGTGTGAAAAATGCCATATTGGTTCAAGCCAATGCCGTCGGGCCAACGTTATATTATGGTGCAGGCGCAGGTGCAGGTCCAACTGCTTCGGCTGTAGTAGCAGATGTCGTAGATATTGTCCGTGACATCATCTATACCGAAGATGGTGCAGGAACTATTCCACAATTGGCTTTTGAAGCTTTAAGTGACCTCACTATTCTTTCACGCGAAGAAATGACGACTGGATACTACATCCGTATTAATGCTGAAGATCAAACTGGCGTTCTTGCAGATGTCACCACAATTTTAAGCCGTGCTGGAATTAGCATTGATGCCATCATGCAGCAACCACGCTTAAAAGATTTGATTCCGATCGTGATTCTGACCGATCCTGTGATTGAGTCAAAAATGGATAAAGCGTTACAACAAATTCAAGCATTGCCTTTCATTCATGGCGAAATTGTACGAATTCGTTTAGAATCGCTTGAAAATTAATCACGTTTTTAAACTCCTCTAAATCCCCCTTTTTGAAAGGGGGGCTTATTCCTCATATTGGAACATCATCATGTCGAATGCCAATCGTTATACTGGTTTAGTTGACCGTTATCGCGACCGTTTACCCGTGTCTGCCACTACTCGTGCTATCTCATTAGGTGAAGGTAATACACCGCTGATTAAGCTTGAGAATATTCCACGTATTATTGGTAAAGATGTTGAAATTTATGTGAAGTACGAAGGCTTAAATCCAACGGGCTCATTTAAAGACCGTGGCATGACCATGGCTGTGACCAAAGCCGTGGAAGAAGGCTCTAAAGCGATTATCTGTGCCTCAACTGGTAATACTTCTGCTGCTGCTGCTGCTTATGCTGCACGCGCAGGCATTAAAGCATTTGTTTTAATTCCAGAAGGTAAAATTGCCATGGGTAAAATGGCACAGGCGATGATGTATGGTGCAATCACCATGCAAATTCGTGGTAACTTCGATGATGGCATGCGTCTGGTCAAAGAAGTTGCAGATCAAGCTCCTGTAACGATTGTAAATTCTATCAATCCGTATCGTTTGCAGGGTCAAAAAACCATTGCCTATGAAATTTTTGAAGCTTTAGGTCGTGCGCCTGATTATCACTGCTTACCAGTCGGTAATGCAGGTAATATCACTGCACACTGGATGGGTTATACCGAAGCGGTAGCCAATCAACCTGCTGATCAATTTGAACAAGTGATTTATGATGTGGCAACCGATGCTTTTACCGGTCCTAAACCTGAACGCTTACCTATCATGGTGGGTTATCAAGCCGATGGTGCTGCACCTTTTTTACGTGGCGCTCCTGTTGAACATCCTGAAACAGTCGCAACTGCGATTCGTATCGGCAATCCGCAAAGCTGGAACCATGCCAAAGCAGTCGTACGCGATTCGAAAGGTTGGTTTGATGAATTAAAAGACAGTGAAATTTTAGAAGCACAACGCTTACTTTCAATGTATGAAGGTGTATTCGTTGAACCTGCTTCTGCTGCTTCTATCGGAGGTGCAATCCGTGATATTAAAGCAGGTAAAATTGCTGAAGGCTCTGTTATTGTCTGTACCGTAACAGGAAATGGTTTGAAGGATCCAGATACTGCAATTAAACAGTGTTCTGATGCAGTTATGCTAACCATTGATGCCACTATGAATGATGTAAAAACTTCAATTCTTTCTAATATGGACCAATAATTTCGATTGTATCCAAATCAAAAAAAGCCTCGCAATTGTGAGGCTTTTTTTATAAATAAACTGAAATGATTTGATTAGATACGCTTTGGTAATTGCGTCACCCAACCCATTAAACGCGTTGCATCATTGGTACGTGCTTGAGAGGAAGAAGCACCGAGTAAGACTACAACGGCAGGACGATTATTCAAAGTGGTATGCATCACCACACAACGCCCTGCTTCATTGATAAATCCTGTTTTTGAAATATTAATGTTCCAGCCACCATTACGTACTAAAGCATTGGTATTGTTTGATTTCAATACACGATAACCTAAATTAAAATCATAACTCGGTGTCGTTGAAAATTGACGAATGAGACCATACTGATAAGCCGCACTTACTAAAATACCTAAATCTCGTGCAGAAGCAATATTATGCGGATCAAGTCCCGTAGACTCAACATAATGGGCTGAACTCATGCCTAAAGATTTGGCTTTAGCATTCATAGTCGCAATAAAAGCACTTCGACCACCAGGAAAAGTACGAGCGAGAGCAGCCGCTGCGGGATTCTCTGACTTCATTAAAGCCAACAATAAAGCTTCTGCACGGTTCATTGAATCGCCAGCACGCAACGTTGAACTGGAATTTTTACCGCCTGCACCAGCAAAATCAATTTGTTTTAAGGTGATTTCTTCAGACATATTTAAACGTGCATCTGCAATCACCACAGCCGTCATCAACTTGGTAATAGATGCAATCGGTAGAGCTGCATTTGAATTTTTACTATACAACACCTCACCTGTTTGAGAGTCCATCACCAATGCTGCACGAGCATTGACCTGAGGTTGATTACTGTAACCTGAATTACTTAAAATCTGGACTGTTTTGGGTGCTAACTGGGTTACTACACCATTAGAACTGCGTACAGAAGTGGTAATTTTGGTCGAACCTTGTGGCGAAACCTCTTCTACCAGTGCCGAAACATCACCATTAAGCAACTGTTGTGCATCTTCCGATGACCAACTTAGTGCTGCTTGACCGGTCCCCCCGGGAGCGTCCATGATCAGTTCTGCAAAACTAGTTGAACTCACACTTAGCAAGATCGATACACCCAGCACATGCATTAAAGATTTTTTTGAATTTTTCACTTTGGTTTACTCAACTCAGGGAGGTAAGATACATTTGTGTATTACCTCAAATATGCCTTACATTTAAACACAAAGATGAATATTTTTTAAGCATGCAACTTTGTGTTCAACATTTCATTTAAAGATAGAATAGGATTGCTAATTTTGTCATTTCATTGCAAGCTTATTTTGCTTTATGTAACAAAAAAGATGCTTTTTTTTATTTGAAGGAGAATTAGGTGATCACAGTTTTAGTGGTAGATGACCATGAATTAGTCCGTACTGGAATTTGCCGTATGCTCGAAGACCATTCAGGTGTTCAGGTGGTGGGTCAGGCTGAATCTGGAGAAGAAGCGATTACCTTGGTTCGTCAGTATCATCCAAATGTGGTCTTACTCGATGTCAATATGCCTGGTATTGGCGGTGTTGAAACGACCCGACGTTTATTACAAACGGCGCCCGAAACTAAAGTTTTGGCAGTCAGTGGTTTAGCTGAAGAACCTTATCCCTCATTATTGTTAAAAGCAGGTGCTAAAGGCTATATCACCAAAGGTGCACCCGTAACAGAAATGGTACGTGCCATTAATAAAGTCATGCAAGGAGGTAAATATTTTAGTGCAGATATTGCCGAACAACTGGCCAGCTCATATCTTTCTGATACCCAGCAATCCCCTTTTGATGCATTATCTGAGCGAGAAATGCAAGTGGCGATGATGGTGGTAAATTGTATTAGTGCACAAGAAATTGCTGATAAACTGTTTGTGAGTGTGAAAACCGTAAATACCTATCGTTATCGTATTTTTGAAAAATTGAGTTTAGATAGCGATGTAAAGCTGACTCATTTAGCAATTCGTTATGGCTTAATTAAACCTTAATAATGCCTTAAATTGGGCTTGCTAGAAGACATGCATGATACAAAAAAATTATAGTTTTGAGTTAAATCAATACCATTTGGCCATTTGGTATACGACATACAGACTCATTATCACGACATGTCTTTTACTGATTTTTTTACTGACCTATCCCAGTTTAAATGCAGATTATCAATACCCCCAATTCTATTCTTATGTGTTGATGGCTTATGTGGCCATCAGTTTTATCCAACTGATTTCGCTTAAAAATTTAAAATATAAAATACCCCTTCAATTGACACTGCTTTTCGTGGTTGATGTGGTCGCTTTAAGTTTAATGACCTTAGCCTTAGATGGCCCCAACCTACATTTAAGCCTTATTTTTGTCATTACTATTTTTGCCGCTTCCGTATTGCTCGATGCCCAAAAAGCGTTGATCATTACCTTAATTGCTGTCATCAGTGTGGTTTATCAGCTTTTTTTAGGCAGTTTATTTGATCTCTCCTCGCTCAATAAAATTGGAAACAGCGCTTTATTGGCTTTTCTATTTTTTATGGTTTATGGCAGTGGTCAAGTCGCGGTAAAACGTTTTCAAATTCTAGAAAATTTAAATTTTTCTCAATCTTTAGAATTAAAACGACTACAAAATCTAAATCGCTATATTTTAGAACAAATTGAATTGGGCTATTTAGTGCTGGATGAAAACTGCAATATCGTATTGAGTAATCCTGCCGCCTGTACACTATTGGGAATTGCCCAAATTTATGTTTATGACAAATATCCCCTCATCAAAGTACAACCTGATTTATTTGAACTACTCAAATTTGATCAGCTTAAAAATGGTGAAAAATTTCAATTTGAATCGCAACTCAGCCTTTTTTCGATACACATTGAAGTACAAAAATTAATTGTTCCTCATCAAATCCTCACCCTCTTGGTACTTCAAGATGCACGTAAACTTAATCAAAGAGTTCAACAATTAAAATTAGCCGCATTAGGCCAGTTATCCGCCAGTATTGCCCACGAAATTCGTAATCCTTTAGCAGCCATCGCTCAGGCCAATGAACTCTTTCTTGACAGTGATCCTGAGCAGCAAAGGCTTTTAAGTCAAATGATTGCGAAACAAGCGCAACGTATAGATCGAATCATACAAGACACCCTAACAATGGTGCGTAATAAAGAAACTTTTCCGACTCTAATTCAATTAAATCAGTTTATTTCTCAATTTATTCAAGAAGATTTATCCGATGTTGCAACACAAATTCGTTGTACCATCCAAAGCAAAATCTCGATTATTTTTGATGAAGCACAACTGCGTCAAATTTTAATTAATTTGATTCGCAATGCTATTCGACACAACTCCCCCGAATATCCCTATATTGAACTGAATATTTATACGTATGGCAGTCATATTCGCATTGATGTGCGCGATTTTGGTCAGGGCGTGGCTTCAAAAGATCAGGCCTATTTATTTCAACCTTTTTTTAGTACCGAAATCACAGGAACTGGTTTAGGATTGTATTTATCACATAGTTTTTGCGAAGCAAATGATGCCAAACTGGACTATGTACAACAAGAACAAGGGGCATGTTTTCAAATAGAATGCCTCAATGCCAATTTAAATGAATCTTTATAAATAAATATTGCTGGGGGATAATTGTGGAACGACAACCACTTGTTTTAATCGTGGATGATGAAGAAGATTTATGTACACTGATGCAAATGACTTTATCACGGATGGGCATCAAAACGCATATTGCATATCGTCTTGAACAAGCAAAAAAGCGGTTATGCGAACATGAATACGATGCATGTATAACCGATTTAAACTTGCCCGATGGCAATGGCATTCAACTGGTCGAGTGGATTACGCAAAAAATGCCCTCATTGCCTGTTGCAGTCCTGACCGCCTATGGCAACATGGATATCGCAATTGCTGCATTAAAAGCAGGTGCTTTTGATTTTGTCAGTAAACCTATTAATCAGAAACATTTAGAACAACTTTTACAAAAAGCATTTAACAAACCCATCGAACAGCTTCAAACCAAACAAGACAGTTTAGAACAACGGTTGTTAATTGGACAATCTTTTCCTATTCAACAATTAAGAATCACTTTAAATAAAATAGCTCGTTCTCAAGCACCTGTCTTTATTACTGGTGAATCAGGAACAGGAAAAGAAGTGATTGCTAATCTGGTGCATCGCCTCAGCAATCGTAATGAAGGCCCTTTTATTGCCATTAATTGCGGTGCGATTCCTACAGAACTGATGGAAAGTGAGCTTTTTGGACACAAAAAAGGGAGTTTCACAGGTGCAACACAAGACAAACAAGGGCTGATTCAGTCGGCACATGGCGGCAGCCTATTTTTAGATGAGATTGCAGAGTTACCGCTGAACATGCAGGTCAAACTACTGCGTGCGGTGCAGGAAAAGCGCATACGTCCAGTGGGTTCAGAACATGAAATTGATGTTGATTTTCGCGTGATTAGCGCCAGTCATCAGGATTTAGAAGCTTTGGTACAGCAAGGCAAGTTTCGACATGATTTGTTTTTCCGTATTCATGTGATGGATTTAGTTCTTCCTCCTCTACGTGAGCGTGGCGATGATATTATTTTACTCGCGCATCATTTTATTCAAAAAATTAGTCAGGAATGGGGAATTCCTGCCAAACAGCTCACTGAACGCGCAAAGAAATTTTTACTGGAGCAATATTATCCAGGAAATGTCAGAGAGTTACGCAATATCATTGAACGGGCAATCACTTTAAGTGATGATGAAAAAATTGATTTATCTCAGTTACAAAGTGCACCTTTACGTTATCCAAGAATGAATCCAGTCGATCTACAGGAATCTATTGTTCTACCTCGTACTGAAAGCACACTTTCTGGTAAAAAGCTGCCTGAAGAAGGTTTAGAGCTTTATTTAGAAAATATTGAAAAAGATATTTTACTCAATGCCTTGAACTTAACGCACTGGAACAGAACCGTGGCCGCCAAGAAACTGGGGATGTCCTTTCGCTCGTTACGATACCGTTTAAAAAAATTCGGACTTGATACAGAAGACGAATAATATTCTTATTAATGATTTAAAATAATTTCTGCAACGTGTTCCAGATAATTTTCATCTTTGGTGTCATGTTGTAGAAGATATTCTTGATTGGGCTGAATACCCACTCCTTCAATCATTTGGCCCTTTGGAGTGTAATAGTGCGATACCGTCATTTGTAAAGCAGCACCATTTGGCAACGGAAAGAGCTTTTGTACTACACCTTTTCCATAACTTTTTTCACCCACTACCCAAGCACGTCCATGCTCTTTTAAAGCCGCAGTAAAAACTTCAGCAGCAGATGCCGAACGACCATTGATTAAAATGCCTATTTTTAAATTTTGAAACTCAGAACTGGGTAAGGCCTGAAACTGCTGATCACCTTCAGAACGACTTTTGGTTGAAACAATAACACCTTGATTTAAAAACAAATCTGCCGTTTCAACTGCAGCTGAGAGTAAACCACCTGGATTATTCCTCAAATCTAACAAGACCGTTTTAATACGATTAGAAGAGTATTCCTCAATTAAGCGTTTGATTTCATTGGCAGTATCTTGCTGAAAAACTTTTACTTTAATGACCAGAACCTGATTATGCACAACATGAGCTTGAATGTCGGTTTCTATTTTTTTATTACGTACCAAACTGATAGGCTGACTGGTTGAACTCTGTTGCAGGCTTAAGGTCGAACCAATCGAACCGTTCAATAAGCTCATCACTTGGTCATGATTGAGTTTTTTTAACTCCTGCCCATCAATTTTAAAAATGCTGTTCCCATTACGTAAGCCTTGCTTAGCAGAATCAGCATGAGCGTTCAAACTCTGAATCATCCATTGATGTGACTGTTGGTCATAGTTCAAACCAAAATCTACAGAAGCCAGATCACCTTCGGTATATTGCACCAATTGTTTATAGTCTTCCGCGCTTAAATAACGTGAGTAACGATCTAAACCACTGACCAAACCTTTAATCGCTTGTTGAAATAATACATCATCCGTTTTTGTATCCACATAATTGTCTTTGACAATACTGTAGATTTGAACAAATTGCTGAATTGACTCCACAGGAACTTCAGCATAGTTATCGTTAATCTCATCATCAAAATCTAAAACAGATTGATTTTTTTCAGCGGCAAAAACAGAATGGCCTCCACACAGCATGAGCAGGGTAAGGGTGACAATAAAATTGCAGCGTCGTAAGACCATTCTTTTACCTGTTTATGGTTATCACATTATGGTTATCACAAAAATTATGCTGTTAAAGTCACCAAATTGCGACCCTGCATTTCTGCTGGTACAGGAACATGCATCAGACTTAATAAAGTCGGTGCCACATCAGCAAGAATACCCCCTTCAGCAATCGTTGCAGACGTCGGCCCCACATAAATGAATGGCACCAATTCTGTCGTATGTTGCGTATGCACTTGACCACTCTGATAATCCTGCATTTGCTCGACATTACCATGATCAGCCGTAACCAACATATGCCCTTTTTGTGCCATCACTGCTTCATATACTCGGCCCAAACAGGTATCGACTGCTTCTACTGCTTTTACTGCTGCATCAAACACACCCGTATGTCCTACCATATCACCATTGGCGAAGTTGACCACCAGCAAATCAAATTCGCATGAATTAATCGCAGCCACCAATTCATCGGTGACCTCATAAGCACTCATTTCTGGTTTTAAATCGTAAGTCGCTATATTGGGGGATGGAATCAGAATACGTTTTTCACCTGGATATTCATCTTCACGACCACCACTAAAGAAAAACGTAACGTGCGCATATTTTTCCGTCTCGGCAATTCGCAGTTGAGTTTTACCCAAGTCTGATAAATATTCACCAATCGAATTTTTCAACGCTTCAGGCATATAAGCTACAGGTGCATCAATCGTCGCTTGGTAACGAGTCAACATCACAAATTTAGATAATTCTGGAATGACTTTACGCTCAAAACCTGCAAACTCTTTTTCAACAAAAGCTTTGGTGATTTCACGAGCTCGGTCAGCACGAAAATTCATAAAGACAACACTATCTTGATCTTGAATTTTAACCGCCTCACCAATACGCGTGGCTTTGACAAATTCATCACTTTCACCAGCAGCATAGGCTTGTTCTAAGCCTTCAACTGCTGAAGCTGCATGATGTGCTGCTTCAGATTCAGTCAGTAAACGATAAGCTTGCTCAACACGATCCCAACGGTTATCACGATCCATCGCAAAATAACGACCAATCATACTAACAATGCGACCTTGCCCTGGATATTGGGCAAAAATCGCATCCAATTTTTCCAGTGAGGGTTGAGCACTTTTCGGTGGCGTATCACGACCATCGAGGAAGGCATGTAGATAGACGTTTGCACCACGTTTCAATGCCAACTCACACATCGCCACAATTTGGTCTTCATGTGAATGTACGCCACCTTGCGACAATAAACCCAAAATATGTACCGCAGCATTCGCAGCTTTGGCTTTTTCTACAGCATCTATCAAAACTTCATGTTCAAAAAAAGCACCGGTACGAATATCTTTGGTAATGCGGGTAAAATCTTGATACAACACGCGACCTGCACCCAGATTCATATGGCCCACTTCAGAGTTGCCCATCTGACCATCTGGCAAACCGACATCTTCACCTGAACCTGAAATTAAACTATGGGGATGCTTGTTTTGCATAGCTGTTAAATTCGGTCGTTTCGCAGCTAAAAAAGCATTGTCTTTGACCGCTTCACGATGCCCCACACCATCCATAATGACCAATACGTGAGGAATTTTGCCAGCAGTTGCATCCGCCATAATCAATACTCTTTGTTTACAATTTCATGGTGAATATCTTACCGAATTTTCGGTGAAGACTCTATCTACAGATTAGTCCAAACTAATCTCGGCATTCTATATAAAGCTCTCTAACTCTAACTCTAACTCTAACGCGCACGGCGCAGTAAATAACCGCCAACCAACATCATTAAAATAATGGGTACAAACACAAACCACGCCGGTGAAGGCGAATAAACTAAACTTGCATAACCCAAAAAATCTTGTAAATAGAAAAAACTTAAACCAATAAACAATGCAATCACCAAACGAAAGCCCATCGATTGTTGACGCAATGGGCCAAAAATAAATGAACAGGCAATGACCACTAACGCAATTAAGGCAAATGGCGAAGCCACTTTTTGCCAAAATGCGAGTTTATAGGTTTTAGGCACTTGACTGTATTCTTCCATATAGCTCATAAAACTGATCAATTGACTAGGTGATAAATCTTCTGGATCAATCGTGACCATGTGTACATATTTAGGTTGCAACGCCAGTGAAAGCGGAAGTTGTGCAGCATTGACCAAAGTTGCATTACCTTGAGGCAAAATATCAACTTGCGATACACGTTCTAGATTCCAATCACCATCTTTTACAAATTGACCTTGCGCAGCATTAAGCACGCCTTTTAAATGATAACCTTCATCGAAATCGACCACTTGAACGTGTTTAAGCTGCCCTTGAGCATTGGCATAATCAATATAAATAAAACGCTGCCCTTCTCGGGTCCAATAGCCTTTGACTTCACCTAGTGCATTTACACTTCGGTGATCTTTAACGCCTTTGGCTTGTTCGTTAGTGTATGGAATCACCCATTCACTCAGTGCAAAAGATAAAATCACTAAAATTAAAGCAGAACGAATGACCCAACCCACAATACGCCACAAGCTAATCCCGATTGAGCGCATGATGACCAATTCGCTATTGGATGCCAAGGTGCCCAAACCAAGTACCGCTCCAATCAGTGCAGCAATCGGTAAAATTTCATATAAATATCGAGGTGCGCCCCACATTACATAGAGTAAGGCTTGCCATGCGTTATAATTCTCATTTAAAGCGCCTAATTCACCCAAGTAAGTAAACAGGACTTGTAACACCGATAAGACCGCTGTTGCACCTAACATGGCTAATGCTGTGGTTTTGGTCACATGTTTGGCGACTATTCGACGTGCTAACATTTTATGACCTCACCTGTTGAATGCGCTTTTTAATTTTAGGTGCAAGTTTTTGTTTTCTCGAAAACAAAGCTGCTGCTATTCCATAGACCGCCAACACCAATGGATAAGCTGCAATACCCATTTCATCTTTACTAACTCGTGTTTTTACCGCCATTAAGGCCACAATTAAACTGGCAAAAATAAGTAAGGCAGGAAAAAGTTTTAAATAACGTCCCTGACGAGGACTCACTTCGGAAAGCGCCAGCGCTAAAGCCAAGGCCACAATCAGAGAAAATGGAACAAAAATACGCCAACCTAATTCACTAGCCACGACTGCATCATCGCGATTGCTCCATAGCTTGGAGATAGGCAGGGCTTCAACTTCTGCACTTTCAAACTTGGCTTCACTATCACTTTCTAAACGTAAACGATAAGACTGAAATTCTGCTTGTGTATATTTAGGTTGACCGGGAAAAATTTCATAACGACGTCCTTCCACCAAATCGACAATACTGGCAGTTTCATTGGCCACTTCTACGCGAGTAGCTTCTTTGGCCAAAATCATTACATCCGGTTTATCCGCTTTTTCAGCACGCTGATAAAAAAAGACATCTTTTAAATTACGCCGATCTTCCGACAAATCGCCAGCATAAATCGTATAGGGGCCAGAGGAAATAAATTCTTTAGGTCGAACCAAGTCAAAACCCGTCCGCACCGCTTGATTGGTGGTGAGTGCTTCAAATTGACGGATTCCCCAAGGTGACATCCAGATCATTAATACCGCTTGTACAACCAAAAAAACAACGGTGATGGGAATCAATAAGCGCCCCAACTGATGTCGACTCACCCCGCTTCCATTGAGAACCGCCATTTCATGGTCGACATACAAACGGCCAAACACCAACATTAAGCCAATAAAAAAGCCCAGTGGAAGAATAAGCGTTAAAAACTCAGGCAATCGATAGCCAATAATGCTAAACAAAATACTGACATCTAAACGCCCTTGCGCTGCAACGCCAAAGTACTTGATCAGTCGACCACCCATCATGATTAAGGTCAATAAGGCAATCACAACCAAGGATGTAGACACCACTTGCTTGACCAGATAACGCCGAATAATCAAATTAATTCTTCCAAAAAAGAGGCTAATAAAAACGAGTGTTAGTTTACCCGAATGTTGAAAATATAAAACCTATACTGCTGTTGTGCATTGAAACTCTATTCATATAAATGTTTCAATGGTTTAATGGTTTGCAAACGTTCAAAGGCACGAAGACAGCACATGAAACTCACAATTAATACGTCATTTCAAGAGAATACGTCTAGTCCATATTTGTTGATATTAGTGGATTCTGAGCACTTACAAAAGGTTGCTTCTACTTATAAAATCAATGATTTAAACACTATAATAGAGGCTGCACAATTTAAAAGCAGCTTAACTGAAAGCCTAACACTGATCGGCAAAGTTGCTGATTGTAATCATACTGTACTCATGGGTATCGATAAAGCGAACGATCTTTCCCCAGCCAAATTAGCAAAAATTGCACAAAGTATTATCAAAGCGTCACAAAAAAAATTCAAACAGATCAGTATTGATATCTCTGCACTAACATCTGAACAACATTATTTATTTGCTATGGCTTTAACGCAAGCCAATTATATTTTTGATGAATACAAATCGAAGAAAAATCACTGTATTCTTGAAACGATTCATCTTATTTCAACCGATAGTGCTTTAAATCCGCAACAACTCAACTTAATTCATGCAGTACAAACAGGTCAAAGTTGGGCAAGAGATTTAGGAAATCGTCCGGGTAATATTTGTTTCCCTGAATATTTGGCTGAGCAAGCGCAAGCCTTGGCCGTAGAATATCCTGAGCTACTCAAAGTGACTGTGATTAACGAACAGCAAATGGCAGATTTAGGCATGCATGCCTTTCTGGCCGTGAGCAAAGGATCAGACCGCCCAGGTCGTGTAATCACACTTGAATATAAAGTTCAAACTGAACAAGCTCCGATTGTGCTTGTCGGGAAAGGTGTAACTTTTGATACAGGTGGTATTTCACTGAAGCCCGGTCTTGGTATGGATGAAATGAAATATGATATGTGTGGAGCTGCCTCTGTATTAGGCACCATGCGTGCACTCTGTGAAGCAAAATTGCCCATTCATGTTGTGGGTGCAATTGCAGCCGCTGAAAATATGCCTTCTGGTCATGCGACACGTCCAGGTGACATTGTGACGACCATGAGTGGACAAACTGTCGAAATTTTAAATACCGATGCAGAAGGTCGTTTGGTACTCTGTGATACCTTGACCTATATCCAACGCTATAAACCAGCTTTAGTCATTGATATCGCAACATTAACAGGTGCTTGCGTAGTGGCTTTAGGTTCAGTTCTCACGGGTATGTTCACACCAGATGATGAACTTGCTACTGAAATTCAGGCTGCGGGACAAAGCTCATTTGACCGCGTATGGCGTATGCCAGTGATCGATGATTATCAAGAACAGTTAGACTCTCCATTTGCAGATATTGCCAATATTGGTGGTCCTAAAGCAGGTGCTGTGACTGCTGCCTGTTTCTTGCAACGCTTTACTCGTGAGTATCGCTGGGCACATTTGGATATTGCAGGAACAGCATGGAACTCAGGTGCGGCTAAAGGTGCAACAGGTCGTCCTGTACCCTTATTGATGCAATTTTTAGCCAATCGTGCACAAGCAAATGGCTAAAGTTAGCTTTTATTTATTTGAAAAAAGCAATGAACGGCAAGTGGAAAGTACTTGCCGTTTATGCCGTAAGATTTTGAAGAAATCAGAACGTATCTGGCTTTATTGCGACCATCCAGAATTGCAGCAGCAACTTGATGAACAGTTGTGGACTTTTGATGCCCGTAGTTTTATTCCACACGGCATTGACCAAGAGCAGGCCACGGTTTGCATTTCCTCTCGACTGCCTGAACAAGCAGATTGGATTGTGTTTAATTTTAACAATCAAGCGCTTGAACAGATTGATAAATTTGTTCACATTATAGAAATTATTGAAAATAACGAAGCGGCCAAACAACTGGGGCGTAAAAAGTTTAAGCAATATCGACAATTCGGTATTGAACCACGAACTTTCAAGCTGTAGCCGAACAATTGAAACAAGGAGATGCATGGTGGCATTAAATGTCGGTCAAGATTTTAAACAGCGCTGGTTAAATGTGCCTGATGCTGTTCGTCAGACATTTATTGATGACCTTTATCGTGTCTGTAACGTACTTAAACCTGAAACCAATACGCAAAAATGGTTAGAAAAAGATGAACTCGCGCAAAAACAATCGTTTGAGAAAATGGAAACTGCTTATGCAGAACGCAAAGCTCAACTGATTGAAGACGCACGGTTACGTCGTCAACATGCCTTAGAACAGTCTTTAGCAAATAAACGCGCAGCACAAAAAGCATTTGCTGAAAGCTTACAACAGGATGAAGTACGACAATTTATTGAGCAAACACAGACTTTAAATTTTATTCGTCAAAATCTAGAACGTGAAACGCAAACCTATACAGCGCGGTATCATAAAAATCCTGAAGGTTCAGCGCTAAATTTTGCCAAGGGCATACTTTCTATTCAGGATAATCAAATTTTATCAGAACTCGAAAGTGTACGTTTACGTCTCGAATTAGAAGCAGAAACCTTGATTGAACAAGCAGTGACTGTATTTCGTGCTAAATTGCACCAAGCCAGCCAAGAAGAAATTCAATATATTTTAGAGCATTCAGATTTTTCAGCAGAAAAACCAAAACCTTTGGTATAAGTTTTAAACAACTGAAATTGAATTTATTTTTTGTCATCTAAATAAAATATCGATATCAAAAAATGCTTATGTCTTAAAATCAATCTATTGAATGAGATGATCTAAATTCTCGTTGAATATGATTTCATTCAGGAAAAAAAACGGATATCTTGGATTAAATTTCAACTCAGATTGCTGCATTGAACTCAGGTGAAAATGCAGTATATCTACTTAAAAATTATTCATTCTTCCTACCAACTTTCACTCAATAGCTTCTATATTTCCCGTGAAGTGAAAAGGGGGGGGTTAAGCCTCACTAGCTGCACAACTAAGTTATTGGATAAGCCCTAGCGCCCTCATTCTTACCAAAGCTTAGAATCATTTAAAATTTATAATGGATCAAAAATTGAGTTAAATAGGTTTTAAACTTAAAAGCTAGAATGAATCAACAGCGACTTCTAGCAGATTGCCTGCACCATAACCTATTCCCAACAATAAGAAGATCCAAATCAAACTTCCTGCAATATTATATGCAGTAAAACTTAATATATTCATATGCCCTGCCCCCGCAGCAAAGGGTGCAAAAGAACGTACAAAAGGAATAAAGCGCGCCACTAAAATAGTTTTACCACCATGTTTGGTAAAATAATGATTGGTCTTCTTAATATATTCTGGTTTTAAAAATCGTGAATGTGCGTGAAAAAACTTAAACCCCAATACCTTACCCATATAATAATTAACGCTATAGCCCAATACAGCTGCACTAAAAAGTAACGCACCCATATAGGGTAAATGAATGACATCTGTCGTTGAACAAAGTGCACCAATTGCGATCAGCAAACTGTCTCCTGGCAGGAAAAACATAAACACTGAACCTGTTTCTGCAAAAATAATCAGAAATAATATGGCATAAATCCACAGACCATACTGGTCTAATAAGGTCGGCAACCATTGTTCAAGATGCATTAAAAACTCAAGCATTTTTACCTTTTCCAGCTTTTCTGTGTTCTGAATACAATAGCTTAAAATGATACAAAGACACAAAAAAAGCAGCCTAATTTTTCAATAAGACTGCTTTTTTATTTTATAGATTTTTATTTCAAGAAACCATTTTCGGCTAAAAAAGCCATACTTAATTTAGAAGTTTGCTGTGTATCAGCTGCTTGATCACCCAGCATTAAACGTTCGATATAACGAGCCAAAACATCCACTTCTAAATTGACTTTTACACCCGTTTTCCACGTGCCGATATTGGTTCGATCTGCAGTATGTGGAATCAAATTCAGGCTAATGATATTGCCGCGCAAATGATTAATGGTCAGACTAATGCCATCAACCGTCACGGAGCCCTTTTCGGCCAAATATTTGGCAATTTCAACGGGCGCAGTCACTTCATAATAAATTGAACGAGCATCTTCACGTACAACGGTAATTTCGCCCACAGCATCGACATGTCCACTGACAATATGTCCACCAAAACGTGTGGTTGGTAACATTGCTTTTTCAACATTAACGCGCTGTCCAACGTTCCAAGTGCCAAGCGTAGTACGGTTTAAACTTTCACGCGACACATCGGCTGCATACCAGTTTTCACCCCATTCAATCACAGTTAAACAAATACCATTGGTGGCAATCGAATCCCCTAAATGTACATCCGACATGTCTAACTCAGTTCCAATTCGTAAACGGACATCACCACCTACGCTTTGTACGCTTTCCACTTTGCCTAAGCTTTCAATAATACCTGTAAACATAATTTTTTCTCTATTTCTCTGATGGTTTTTACCACAAAGCAAGTTGTGTACTTACACCCGTGGTATCAACACCGCCCAATTCGGCAAAATGATATAACTGACCTAAAAGTTGGCGTAGTGGTGGTCCAGATTTGGCATGTGTATCAGTAATTACAATAAATTCTAACACTCGGGCGCGTTCTGATTGACGCTGCTTACTCACCCGATAACGTGGCACATCTTGAGTGAGTAAAGTGACCCGCCCACGTTTTAAATTGGCTTGCAATAAATCTGCGGCCTCAATATTACCATCGGTTGAATAACTGGTCAGAATATAACGTGCGTTGATGGTAGACACCAACTTTTCATAAGCTTCTTTGGCATACTTAGAAGAATTGTACTGACTTGGGCGCTCTTTACGCCATGCACGATCAATTCCGCTTTTAAACCCTTTAGTGTCTGGGGTAGGTAAATCGACCTGATCCCACAGGGTCAAAGCGTTTAACACATGATAATTACTGCTATAGGCATGTTGATTATAAGGTGGATCAAGATAAGCCACATCCACCTCAAAAGTACGCATTTGATTAGCCAAATGTTGTGCATCAACACACCACATTTCTGCAGCAGGTTTTTTCGGTTCACCCATCGGACAAAAGCGACTCGGTGTGAGCCACAGTAACGATTCAATTCGCTCTAAAGCGGTTTGAGTTTTCCCCCCCCAACCATGGTGAAAACTTTTAAATACACCACTGGTGTTACTGACAAAACTGGCCGAATACAATAACGGGGCCAGCAAAGCCGACATTTCAACATCGTCAATCGCGCCTTGTGCCTGCCAAGTGGCAATTTGCTGACGAATCGCATCAATTCGCATCCCATTGCGTCGTTTAAAAAACAAACGATCACGAGAAGGATCATAAATTTCATCATTACGTGGGCAGAGGTTATGCGTCACCCAGCCTTTCACTTCAGGTAAGCGGTTTAAGTAATCAATGGCTTTTTGATAACCACCTAATTCCTTAAAAGCAGGTGCTTCTGTACAAGATAAAATAGCACTGTTTAAAGCATGACTATAGGGTTCCCAATCATTGGCAATCACCCGATAACCATTTTGACGGGCCAGACGTGAAACCACGCCTGAACCTGCGAAAAAGTCCGCAAAAATGGGCGAACGACCATTTTTGCTATTTAAAGTTCCTGTACTCTCAAGTGCTTCTAAAATAAGATGCAACAAACGACGCTTATTGCCTAAATATGGAACAAGCTGATTAAAAAGATATTCGTCTGTGGTACGTGCTGAATGACGACGCTTATGATAAACCGAAGACTCTGAATTCATATTGTCTCTTGGAAAGGAATTAACCTTAAGCGCACATCATTGCCCAACTGGGTAACATCTATAAGCTTAAATCGAAGTTGCTCTGCCATACGGGTAAAATCCGCATTAAACATTGCACGTGCTGTTTGACCTAAAAAAGTCGGGGCAACATAACTGATCATCTCATCAACCAAATGCTGTTGTAAAAAAGCAGTAGATAATGTTGCTCCAGCCTCCACCATCACATCATAAATTTGGTGCTGCGTCGCTAGAGTATGCAACAAGTCTGTTAAAGACTGGATGCTAAATTGTAGCACGCCTAAATCTGCAAGCTCCTGACGAAAAGGCCCCATAACCATCACCGTTTCAGGCTGCTGTAATATTTTTGCATGAAGCGGCAAACGTCCTTGACGATCAAGTACTAAACGTTTCGGTTGAACAACAGTACTTATATCAGCTACACCGTCTAATTGACGCACATTCAGCTGACAATCATCTGCAAGCACCGTTTCAATTCCTGTAATCACAACACTGGAAATCGCTCGCCAGTGTTGTACATCTTGGCGCGCTAAAGCTGAAGTGATCCATTTCGACTCGCCCGATGCCATCGCGGTACGACCATCTAAACTAGACGCTACTTTTAAACGTACATAAGGCATGCCGGTTGCCATAGCTTTTAAAAATCCAAGATTTAATTGACGAGCTTCTGTTTCACATAGCCCGACTTCAACATGGATGCCAGCCTCTTTTAAAATTTGTACACCTTTACCTGCCACCAATGGATTGGGGTCAGAACATGCCACGATGACTTTAGCAACGCCCGCTTCCACCAAACCTTTGGCACAAGGTGGTGTCCGACCATAGTGTGCACAAGGTTCTAAAGTCACATAGGCTGTTGCCCCTTGCGCAAGCTTACCTGCCTGACGCAAAGCAAAGACTTCTGCATGGGGTTGTCCAGCTTGAGGATGAAAACCTTCTCCGACGGATTGACCGTCTTTAACAATTACACAGCCAACATTCGGATTCGGCTTGGTTGAGTAACAGCCAAGACGTGCCAATTCAATTGCACGTTGCATCCACCTATGATCATGCTGAATGGAGTCTTGGCTGAACTTAGACATCTTTAAACTCTTAATGTTCACGTTGTTGCATTTGTTCAATTTGGTCTCGAAATGCTTCTACATCTTGAAAGTCTTGATAAACCGAAGCAAAACGTACATAGGCCACATGGTCAAGGGCAAACAAGGATTGCATAACAATTTCCCCAATGGTACGTGATTTGACATCACGCTCCCCCAAACGACGAATTTGTAATTGAATATCGCTGAGTACAGTTTCAATTTGCTCTTGTGTCACAGGACGTTTTTGTAGCGCATGCATCAAGGAACGACGCATTTTCGCTTCATCAAAAGGTTCACTTTTACCATCAGATTTTATGACCCGCGGCATCACAACTTCATAAGTTTCAAAGGTGGTAAAACGTTCTCCGCAACTGATACATTCACGACGGCGACGAATCTGACAACCTTCGGCTGCCAATCGTGAATCAATCACTTTACTATCTGCGGCGTTGCAAAATGGGCAATGCATAGCACTTTAATTGAACAAATCAAATCGGATTTAAAGTGTAGCAAAAATTCTGTGCTTTGTAGAGGCTTACGCAATATATGGAAAAAAAACAGCCCTTTCGGGCTGTTTCACACAATATATTGATAATGTATGTCTGTATTATTCTACACGTTCACCGTGTTGGCTTAAGTCCAAGCCCATACGTTCATCATCACTCGCCACACGTAACCCCATCACCACATCAATCACTTTAAGAATAATGAATGTCAACACTGCTGAGTAAGCAATAGTCGCAAGCACACCTTCTGTTTGTATCCATAATTGATGTAACATATCGGTCGGTGCTTTATCCCCCATAATGAAATCACTGGCAAATACCGCTGTTAAAAGCGCACCAACAATACCACCCACGCCATGTAGACCAAAAGCGTCTAATGAATCATCAGCTTTGAGTAAGCGTTTAAGTGCAGTAATGCCCCAGAAGCATACCACTCCGCCAATTAAGCCCATTGCAAGTGCACCACTGACGGTTACAAAGCCTGCCGCAGGAGTAATGACCACTAAGCCTGCAACTGCACCAGATGCACCACCAAGAACCGATGCTTTACCGCGTACCACTTTCTCTGTAATTAACCATGCGATTGCTGCTGCTGCTGCTGCCACTTGCGTTACGACCAAAGCATAACCTGCAGAACCATTTGCACCCAGTGCAGAACCACCATTAAAGCCAAACCAACCGACCCAAACCAAACTCGCACCAATCACCGTCAAAGTCAGATTATGCGGTGCCATAGATTCTCGGCCCAAGCCCATACGTTTTCCGAGCATATAGGCAGCAACTAGACCAGCGACACCAGAGTTAATATGCACCACGGTACCACCAGCAAAGTCAAGCGCACCATCATTTCCTAACCAACCACCACCCCATACCCAGTGGGTAATTGGTGCGTAAACAACAACGCTCCAAACCGTAATAAAGGCAACAAAAGCGCCAAATTTCATACGTTCTGCAATTGAGCCAGTAATAATGGCAACAGTAATAATGGCAAATGTCATTTGGAAAATAACAAACAAGATTTCAGGAATAGTGCCCGTTAATGCATCTGTGGTAATGCCAGAAAGCATTATTTTATCTAAGCCTCCAACAAAAGCATTGCCCTCACTAAAAGCCAAGCTATAACCAATTACAACCCAAGTTATACTGACAATCGCAGCGGCCACAAAACTGTGCGCCATGGTCGCTAATACGTTTTTCTTACGTACCATACCGCCGTAAAATAACGCTAAGCCTGGAATCGTCATCAGTAGAACCAGCGCAGTAGAAACTAATATCCACGCGGTATCACCTGTATCTAATTTGACTTCTTGTTCGACAGGTGTTGCTGCTGGAGCAGGTGCTACAGCCAATTCAGAATTCGTTGTTAATGATGTATCCGTTGTTTCAACGACTGCGACATTTTCAGCAGTTGTGGCTGCGGTTACAGTTTCTTCAGCCCATGCAACCGAACCACCTAAAAGTGCGCCAGACAAACTGAGCGCAATAAGCATTTTTTTCATTGGTATCCCCCAACCTAGTTTTTTGAGTTACTAGGTACTCAGCAAACTTCATGCCAAATTAAACAGCATCCGCACCTGTTTCACCCGTACGAATACGAATGACTTGTTCTAGATTCGTCACAAAAATTTTGCCATCACCAATTTTGCCTGTGCTGGCAACGCGTGTAATCGACTCAATGACTGAATCAACCATTTCATCACTAATTGCAATTTCAATTTTGACTTTAGGTAAGAAATCAACGACATATTCAGCGCCACGATAAAGTTCTGTATGACCTTTTTGACGACCAAAACCTTTGACTTCAGTTACGGTGATCCCTTGAACACCAATTTCAGAGAGTGCTTCACGCACGTCATCTAATTTAAAGGGTTTTACAATTGCAGTTACAAGCTTCATGTTGGTTTCCTTCGGCTTCTTTCACCAGTAAGGTTTTATGTTCAAAATTCGTGCCAAAACTTCTAAGGTTGGGGGAATAAAAGTATTTAACACGCGTTTTCTTTATAACCTATTTTACCCTTTTAGTCGGCGTTTGATTTTCAAAAATAAACTTTTTTACTATAAAATTATTGATTTTATAGATCTGGGCTTCTGATATCTGATCGATAAGCGCTATGGTCTAAGCATGACCAATGTTACACTGTGCACACTTATCCATCATTATAGAACTTCACAATGATCGAAACTTTATTACAAGCAATCATGGAACAAATAGAGCAGCCTAAAAAGGATGTCGAACATAATTTACGTGCTTTACTCAATGAAGCCGTATCCAAAATGGATCTAGTCTCCAAAGATGAAATAGAGAGACAACGTACTGCACTCAACAATGCCAATTTGCGCTTAAATGAACTGCTTAAACAAGTTGAAGCTTTAGAGATTAAGATCTACAACAATAAATAAGCGCGTTTTCAGTGCATTAAACTTTATAAAATGATTAAAAATAACGCACTTTAATGGAATAATAAAAATGTCATTTGCGAAAATTTTTACGCGGGGTCTATTGGGGCTACATGCACCATTGATTGAAGTTGAAGTTCATGTCAGTCAAGGGCTGCCTTCTTTAACGATTGTGGGTCTGGCCGAAGCAGCGGTACGTGAAAGTAAAGATCGTGTACGATCCGCTATTATTAACAGTGGGTTTCAGTTTCCGACCAAACGTCTAACCATCAACTTAGCGCCCGCAGACTTACCCAAAGATGGCTCACGGCTTGATTTACCCATTGCATTGGGTATTTTAATAGCATCGGGACAAATTCCAGAAAATGCCACAGACAATTTAGAATTTATTGGAGAACTGGCTTTAGATGGCCAACTTCGTTCAGTGACAGGAATTTTAAGTATTGCGATTGCCTGTCAGCAATCGGGACATCAACTTATTCTACCTAAACAAAATGCACAAGAAGCTTCACAACTTCCTCAGTTTGAAGTTTTCGCGGCACAGCATTTAAAAGATGTTTGTGAACATTTATCTAAGCAACAGCCTATTCCGCAATACCAAGTTCAGATACCAATTGCAGTCGATCAGTATCAGTGTGATTTGGCCGATGTCAAAGGTCAACTTCGACCTCGACGTGCATTGGAAATAGCTGCAGCAGGTGGACATTCCTTATTATTTAAAGGACCTCCAGGAACAGGAAAAACACTTTTAGCCTCGCGACTTGCCAGTATATTGCCTCCTTTAAATATGCAAGAGAACTTAGAAGTCGCACGAATTTATTCAGTTGCCAATACTGTGCACACTTTTGGACAGCGCCCTTTTCGTGCACCACACCATACTGCTTCTGCAATTGCTTTAGTCGGTGGTGGCTCACATCCTAAACCGGGCGAAATTACTTTGGCGCATTTAGGGGTGTTATTTTTAGATGAGTTACCTGAATTTGATCGTAAAGTTTTAGAAGTTCTCAGACAGCCTTTAGAATCGAAAGAAATCGTGATTTCGCGTGCTTCTCGACAAATGACGTTTCCAGCAAACTTTCAATTGATTGCAGCCATGAATCCATGCCCTTGCGGTTATGCATTTAATCAAGATGTGCGTTGTCAATGTTCAGCTGATGCTATTAAGCGTTATCAAAATCGTATTTCTGGGCCATTGTTAGACCGTATAGATTTACATTTGGATGTCCCACCTTTGCAAGCAACCGAGTTACAAGACACCACTCCTGTAGAAAATTCTCAGACTGTGCGTGAGCGTGTGATTCAAGCTTACCAAAGACAAATACAACGACAAAATTGTTTAAATCATGCTTTAAGTCCGAAACAACTTGAACAATATGTGGTCTTAGACCCACAAGCACAAAAAATCATTGAAATGGCTCAGCAACGATTAAATTTATCTGCACGTGCTTATCATAGAGTGTTACGGGTAGCGCGCAGTATTGCAGATTTGTCTGAACACAGCGAAATTCAAACGCAACATCTAACTGAAGCGTTGTCTTATCGCGCTCAACAAAATTAAATTTTGAAGCAATCATTAGAAATGGATTAAGCAAATGTCTCATCGGAATTTAGCCATCTTTTGCTGAATCGAAGCCATACGTTAAAGATAATATAATTTTCTAAGTTGTTTAATGATGGTTCAAAATTATTCATGTCCTTGAACGAACATAATAAAAAACCTCTAAAGAATTACTTTAGAGGTTTTTTATTAATCTTTAAACTTAAATTTAGAAGGCTTTGGTTAAGGTAAACACTGCACCTGTGTCTACGCCACGTTTGCCAGCATGAGTCATGCCATCGGTATCAATATCTGTACCTACAGCAGCTAATTCAGCAGATAACCCATCAACAGAAGCAAATGAATAGCTCACACCCGCTTTCCAATCGATATAACTATCTTCCCCACCAAAATAATCCTCATCCGCTTGGGTATAACCTAATGCAGCCACACCGCCAAAACCGGTGGTGCCAAAAGGTACCGCATACGTTGCATTAAGATACCAAGCATCTGTATCTAGGCCCAAGAAATCATTGGTATAATTAACAGCTGTTAATAAACTTGCACCTGGCACCAATACATCATTGAAAGTCAATTTACCGTATAGTTCCAACCAGTTTAAGTCACTTTCACTTGGGTAAGCGTAGTACCATAAACCGACATCGAGTAATGGTTTGTGAGCAAAATTATCTAAAGTCGTTGCATAACCAATATAAGGGTCGAGTTCAATATGCGCCGTCCCGCCAAAATCAACATTTGATCCCCAAACACCCGCATACGCACCTGACTCATGCGACAATACAAAACCTGCTTGTACTGATGGATCATTAAAGGTTTGAGTCATACCACGGTAACGATAATCTGAAGTTAAAGCCGCAGTTCCACTGAACGACAAACCATAAGGTAATGCTGGTGTCTCATCAGCAAATACAGTAGCCGAAATACCTGTTAAAGCAGCGATTAGACATATTTTTTTAAACATTTGAGCATCCCCATTCATTTTTTATAAACTCATGGAACTAATAGCAAATGCTGTGCCAAAACTAAGAATTAATTAAAAACCAAACTCCTACACACATATATATTATTGTTTTTAATTGGTTTATTTAAATTCACTAAAGATAAGAAAATATTCCTTCTTTGTTTTTCTCAATGTATCAAAGATAGGTTTTGATGCGCCTGACCATAAAAATAGTCACCAATTTTTATGCTGCTTCTTTTTGAGACTATTTTTTAATCAAAATATTTTTTCTGCCTAGAAAAAGTGCACGCTTTCAAAAAACTCAGTTTTATTGAATTAAATATATTCAATTATGGCAAGGTTAAAACCATGCTCATTCTTACATGCTCAATGAATGTTTTTATGATCCAAAATTTTCTTCACCTATGAGTATATGAAACAGGTCACGCTAATCCATATAACGCAATGAAGAACAGTGCATCATTTAAATTTCTTATTTATGAACAGAACCAAAACAATAGAAATAACGTAATTTTATTAAAAATTAGATGTGCGTTTAGTGGCTCTCAATAAATAAAAGATCTGCAACATAGAAAAAATTAGTTCTGGTTTTTAAACATATTTTATAACTTTTGTTCAATTATAAACCAATATTTCAGGTGTTGTTAAAATGAAAAAATCTAAAATTTCCTGTTCTAAATAACGTTGTTTTTTTAATATAATTTTAAATTATTAAGCAATAAAAATACAAAAAACTCTAAATTTTTAATCTCTAGATTGAATCAAAATCCACCAAAAACCTTATAGAACCATATATTAGACCAAAGTATAAGCAATCAAAATCCCCAAAAATATAGATCTATATGAAATATAGATTACATAAAAAATCACTTATTAACAAAATATATAATTGTTTTAAATCAAATTTTCTGAGAAAAGTTAAAATTTTAATGTTTGTTCAATTTATTAAATACTTTATTATTCAAATAATGCATAAATTTAATGAAATAAAAGCAATGAAAAAAGATTTTATTCTTCTACAATCCGTATACAATTCCTTCAATTTTTTTAATTTTGTATTGTATAAGGCTTCTCCCCCATGCAAAAAACACAAAAACTTAGTTTAGCCATTCTGATTCAAGCTGCTTTAATTTCTTCAGCTTATGCAAACGAACAAAGTGAAGCTAAGGGCTTTATTGAAGATGCTGAAGGTTCTGTTCTATTTCGCACAGGCTATGTTAATCGTGATAAAAAAACAGTCGGTGTAAAAGACCAAAGTTCGGCAGCCCAATCTGCCATTTTTAAGCTCGATTCTGGTTATACACAAGGTGTAGTTGGTTTTGGTGTAGGCGTCGTTGGCGATGCTTCATTTAAACTAGGCGCAAATAAAAATGCCAGTAACAATATGATTCCACGTGAAACTGGTCTAAATGAAAAAGGCGAATTAGCAAAACAAGCTGGTGATACTTACGATCATTGGGCACGTGGTGGTGCCAATGTAAAAGCCCGTATTTCAAATACAGACATCCGTTACGGTACTCAAGTTTTAGACTTACCTGTACTGGCCAGCAATACGGGTCGTATGGTGCCAGAATACTTCGAAGGTTTTCTAGCGACCAGTCGTGAAATTAAAGGTTTAGAATTGACCGCAGGTAAATTTACGAAAAATCAGATGTCAGAACAGATCAATAGCGATGGCAATAATTTAGACAGCGCAGTGGTTTGGGGTGCTAAATACAAATTTAATGATGCTTTAAATGCCTCTTACTATGGTCTAAACAGCGAAGATAAATTAGAACGTCACTATATCAATGCCAATTATAAACATTCTTTGGCAAATGGTAGCTCTTTAACCTATGACTTCAGTGGCTATCATACTGAATGGGATCAAGACGCGACTACTTACTCTTCAACTCTTGGAAATGAAAATATTGATGGTCGTAGCAATAATATTTGGGCAGTCTCCGGCTCTTATAATTACGGTCCTCACAATATGATGTTGGCGTATCAACAAAATACAGGTAACACAGGCTATGATTACGGTCAAAATGCCGATGGTTTCCAAAGCGTTTACTTACCGAACTCATATTTGTCTGATTTTGTGGGTAATCATGAAAAATCAGCACAAGTTCAATACAACTTAGACTTCGATAAAATAGGTGTTCCTGGTTTAAATTGGACCACGGCTTATGTCTATGGCTGGGATATTGAAGTTGCTGGTAACAATCAAGAAGGTAAAGAACGTGAGATTTTTAACCAAGTAAAATACACGGTTCAAAGCGGTTTTGCTAAAGATGCCAGCTTACGCGTACGTAACTCGATTTACCGCGCAAACAGTGCTTATGATAGCGCTTATATTGGCAGTACCAATGAATGGCGTTTATTCCTTGATATTCCTGTAAAATTATTTTAATTCATCACAAATTTTAAATTAAAAAAAACCTGCATCCTTTTGATGCAGGTTTTTTTATTCAGCTCAATTTTTAAAAAAATAAAAATTTAAACTTAATTATTTTGCAGCTTCAATGGCTTTTAAGACTTCTTGTTTAGCCACTTCAGAACCTTCCCAACCAGTCAACTTAACCCATTTTCCTGGCTCTAAATCTTTGTAGTGCGCAAAGAAATGCTCTACTTGTTGAATCAGTAAAGGCGGAAGATCCGTATACTCTTTAATATCTTTATAAATTGGAGATAATTTTTCATGTGGAACTGCGATTAATTTCGCATCGATACCACCATCATCTTCCATATTCAACTTGCCGACAGGACGGCAACGAATGACTGAGCCTGGTTCAACTGGATGTGGCGTCACAACCAGTACATCTAATGGGTCACCATCTTCAGATAAAGTATTTGGCACATAGCCATAATTTGCAGGGTAGAACATCGCTGTACCCATAAAACGGTCTACAAATAACGCGTCTGAATCTTTATCAATTTCATACTTGATCGGCGCGGCATTGGCAGGAATTTCAATAATCACGTAGATGTCGTTTGGTGCATCTTTACCTGGTGGGATATTGCTGTAGCTCATAGCATCACTCTTTAAAAGTTAAATCTTATTTAAACCGCTACGATTATAGCGTTTTTTTGAGAATTAAATAACGTGGCGATTATATATCTGGTAGGCCAAAATATATATTTGCAATCTACACCGTTATTTTACGTTAATTTAATGACCAAAAATAATAAACAAATTGGGCACAACAAAGATAAGATCCAAACAATTGAACGCAAAGTGGCCCAATTGGCTAAATAGCAAATACCATAGAGGATGCGCAATATAATATAGGCAGTCCCAAAAGTCATAATGACACTTTGATGAACAACCATATATTCTGCCATTAAAATTGCAGCGATAAATAAAGGTAAACTTTCAAAGCTATTTTGTTGTACCGCATTCGCACGTGCTGCTAAGCCATCACATTTCGCCAAAAATTCACGCGGATTTTGATTATCTCGGCCTTTAAAACCTGCTGTTTTTTTTGCGATCATCGTAAATACATAAGGCAATAAACATGCAATTAAGATGAGATAGACGATTCCGCTTATACTCTGCATTTCATTTTTCTCATTCAGATTTTCTGCCCGATATCATAGCATGGTGTTTCAATAATATTTTTTGTTAAATTATAATGTTTTTATTCATGAGGACTCAGGTTTTATTATGATCAATCCAGATCAACAAGAAATGTTTGATAAATTAGACAAGCAGCAGCAACATCAACGTAAACTTGATCGCGTACTTAAAATTGTGTTGCCTATTGTGGCCTTTTTAGTTGCGACCATTTGCGCCAATATGAATATTGGATCCCCGATTGGAACACTGATTATCTTGGTGATCGCTTTATGGATGGTCACGATTAAACGTCAAAACCTACATCTTTGGTGGGCAATTATTTTAATCTATTGCCTGATTGATAACTGGCTCAGTTATGGTGCATTTCATTTACCTGGCTTTAGTCGGCAGTTCGGTACGATGTTTATTTTTGTCGGTATTTTTGGTATTGGCCGCCCCTATATGGATCGTTGGTTAATGAAAAACCAATAAAAAAGCGCCATTGAATGGCGCTTTTTTTAGATCATATCGATTTAATTGGTTTTACGTAAATCTTTACGTAAAATTTTACCTACGTTAGATTTTGGTAATTCATCAATGAACTCGACATAACGAGGGCGTTTATAGCCGGTTAAGTTTTCTTTAGCAAACGCAAGAATTTCTTCTGTGGTCAACGATGGATCTTTTTTCACAACAAATAATTTTGGTACTTCGCCTGATTTTTCATCTTGCACCCCAATTGCCGCGACTTCCAGCACTTTTGGATGGGTAGAAATGACTTCTTCGATTTCAGATGGATAAACATTAAAACCAGACACCAAAATCATGTCTTTTTTACGGTCAACAATTTTCACATAACCACGTGAATCCATCACACCAATATCTCCCGTACGGAAGAAATTATCTGCTGTCATGACTTTTGCTGTTTCATCAGGACGATTCCAATAGCCTTTCATGACTTGAGGACCACGAATCGAGATTTCTCCTTGTTCGCCCAAAGCCACTTCGTTACCATCATCGTCTAAAATTGCAACTTCAGTTAACGGTAATGGAATACCAATCGTACCACTAAATTCAGTCGCGGCTGGTGGATTCGCAGTAGCAACAGGTGAGGTTTCAGACAAACCATAACCTTCGATAATGTTTGATCCTGTAATTTTTTTCCATGCTTCAGCCGTAGAAGCAAGAACTGCCATCCCGCCACCCATTGCCATTTTAAGTTTGCTATGGTCAAGTTGTCTAAATTCTTCATTATTGACCAAAGCATTAAACAATGTGTTTACTGCTGGGAAGAACGTTGGTTGATATTTACGTAGCTCTTTCATCACCGCAGGTAAGTCACGCGGATTAGGAATCAAGACATTTGCCTGCCCTTTATACATACCATACATGGCACAAACCATGAATGCGAAAATATGATAAAGCGGTAGCGCACAAAAAATACGGTCATCTTTAGAGCCGTCTTGTGCACCAAATTTACTTTGGAAAATACCATCACATTGCAATAAATTTGCAACCAGATTGCGATGGGTCAATTCTGCCCCTTTCGACACACCTGTGGTACCACCCGTGTATTGAAGTACTGCAGTATCACTTAAAGTTAAATTTGGACGTTTATAATTGCTGGCACTGACTTTTGACATGGCCGCATTAAATTTAATATGTCCTGGAATATCCCAAGCTGGAATTTGCTTACGTACTGACCGTAAAACAAAATTCACCAATGTGCCTTTTAATGTTCCTAGCATATCTCCGACGGAAGCCACCACAACATGCTTCACAGGCGTTTTGCCTAAAATAGCTTGGTAAACACTGGCAAAATTTTCAATAATAACTAAGCCTTCTGCACCAGAATCATTTAATTGATGTTCCAACTCACGTGACGTATACAGTGGGTTAACATTCACCAAGATTAGACCTGCACGCAGTACACCAATAGCAACCACTGGATATTGAAGGACATTCGGCATCATGACTGCAACGCGTGAACCTTTTGCCAGACCTAGACTTTGCAAATAAGTCGCAAATTTGCGGCTGGCTGCATCTAATTCGTTAAAAGTGATCACTTTATCCATGAAGATAAAGGCTTCACGGGAACCAAATTTTTTAAAATTACTTTCAAAAATGTCAACAAGCGAGGTATTTTCTGCTGGCAATTCTACAGTTTCAGGAATTCCTGTTTTTTGGTACTCAGCAAACCAAATCTTTTCCATAATGCCCTTCTCTCCAATGTAAATCCTTAGTTCTAACTGTTTTTCAATGTTATGCGTCATTCTTTAACTTGTTTATGCATAACATGACATCCATTTACACAAATACCCATCATATATAACGTATTTTGATCAATGAATGCTAGTTTTATCTTTGAATGAACAGTTTATTTGCTTTTTGATAGCCTCGTGGTAATAGATGACCTTTCGTCGCTCTTTTAGCGACATATTTTTGAAGATCATCGGTTTTTAATTTCAATTGCTGCTGTCCTGCAACCACTTGAATTATTTCATTTAAAGAACACAATTTCATCGATAAAATATGTTCTTTAGCTTCAAGTTGTATCAGTTTATTTCCTTTACCCTTATTTAAAATAGGCAATTCTGACAAATCAAGTAGTAGCAAACGTCCGACGCTACTCAAAATAGCCAAATGCGTATGCATCTCTATCGTTTGCAATGGCAAAGCCTGAGCACCCTTTGAGACAGTCAGGAAATTTTTACCTGCTTTTGCATTGGTATCCAGTTGTTTCGCCTGTGATTTAAAACCATAGCCTTGCGAACTCACAGCAATGATTTCATCTTCATCTTCAGCAATCAGCACTTGAATAAAACTGATGCCGCTGGCTGGCGCAAGTTTGGAACTTAACGGTTCGCCTAAACCCCGTGCAGAAGGAAGACTATTGACTGCAAGCGCATAACTGCGCCCAGTCTCATCCAAAACATAGACCCGTTGATTGGTTTTGCCTTGCGTGTGACTTAAGTATTGATCTCCCGCACGAAAGTTCAGATTTTCTACATCTACATCATGTCCTTTTGCTGAGCGAATCCAGCCAGCAGCAGAAAGCACAACCGTGACAGGGTCAGCGGGTGACATATCATGTTCATTAATCGCTGTTGCTTCGGCGCGTTGCACAATAGGTGAACGTCGATCATCACCAAATTTTTTCGCATCGTCTTTAAGTTCGGTAATGATCAGATTTTTGAGTGATTCTGGATTGGCCAATTGTTCACGAATAATCGCAGCTTTGGCTTCTAATTCTTCTTGTTCGCTGCGCATTTCCATTTCTTCAAGACGAGCCAAGTGCCGTAACTTGAGTTCCAAGATGGCTTCGGCCTGAATTTCGTCAATATTGAAATGTGACATCAAAACAGGTTTAGGCTGATCTTCTTCACGAATAATCCGAATGACTTCATCAATATTTAAATATGCGATGATTAATCCAGCCAAAATATGCAGGCGTTTTTCAATCTTATTTAAATGATATTGCAGTCGACGCGTAACCGTATTTTTACGAATTTCAATCCATTCCAGTAAAATTCGGCGAATGGATTTCACTTGTGGACGACCATCCGAACCAATCATGTTCATATTGACACGATAGCTCGACTCTAAATCAGTCGTAGCAAACAAATGGCTCATGACCGATTCTGCATCGATTCGGTTAGAACGCAGTACTATGACTAAACGAGTTGGATTTTTATGGTCAGACTCATCTCGTACATCACTCACCAAAGGCAGTTTTTTGGCCTGCATTTGATCTGCTATTTGGGTGATAATTTTTGAACCTGACACTTGGTAGGGTAAATCTGTAATCACGATTTCATTTTTTTCAATCGTGTACACTGCGCGCATACGGTAACTACCACGCCCAGTGGTTTGAATTTTCAACAAATCATCAGCAGCAGTAATAATTTCTGCCTTAGTCGGCAAATCGGGAGCGGGAATATATTCTGCTACTTTTTCATCGCTTAAGTTTGGGTTACGAATGAGTGCAATCGTGCCTTTAATGACTTCACGCAAGTTGTGCGGTGGAATATCAGTGGCCATCCCAACGGCAATCCCTGTGGTGCCATTGAGCAAAATATTGGGTACACGTGCAGGTAAACTCACGGGTTCTTTCATTGACCCATCAAAGTTATCCTGCCAATCACAGGTGCCTTGCCCCAGTTCAGACAACAACACTTCACTATAGAGTGATAGCTTGGCTTCGGTATAACGCATGGCTGCGAACGATTTCGGATCATCGGGTGAACCCCAGTTACCCTGTCCTTCAATAAAGGGATAGCGATAACTAAAAGGCTGTGCCATCAGCACCATCGCTTCATAACAGGCCGAATCACCATGTGGATGGTATTTACCCAATACATCACCAACAGTACGGGCAGATTTTTTTGGTTTACCGCTATTTTTTAAGCCCAGCTCACTCATAGCGAATACAATACGGCGCTGTACAGGTTTTAAACCATCACTAATATGCGGCAATGCACGATCCATGATCACGTACATGGCATAATTAAGATAAGCTTGTTCAGTAAATTCGGCGACAGAACGGTTTTCTGTTGCTTGATGCACAATGCTGGTCATGAAAGGCTAAAGTCCTCAATAATTCGTTTTTTATCTATAGCTGTATGCTATGTCGCAGATGCTAACGACACAAGAGCAGTCCACTACACTGTGCGACAATTAATGTCTTATGACCTAAAATTATTCATTTGATGCCATCGAATGGAATCAAAAAATCAATTGCTCTGTATCAAGATGCTATAAACCGATGGATTCTAGCGTTTTGCCTTTGGTTTCTTCACCTAAAATTAAAATGACCAAAGCCACGCTTAACAATACAGCAGTAAACATCATAAAGACCTGACTAAAACCATTGTCCATGACCATGAGATGAGTCACGACAATAGGGGCGACAATCCCGCCCATCCGTCCAACGGCGGAAGCCCAACCTGAGCCAAAAGCCCGAATATTGGTCGGATATTGTTCAGGCGTATAAGTGTATAAGACGCCCCATGCGCCTAAATTAAAGAATGACAGCAGACAGCCCCAAAACATAATCATGTTTACAGTATTGGCTTGACCAAAGAAGTAGGCAGCGATAGCGCACATCCCGATAAAACTTGCTAAAGTGGGTTTTCGCCCCCACTTTTCGACCAGCCATGCTGCCGCAACATAGCCTGGCAATTGCGCCAAAATCATAATCAAAACATATTCAAACGACTGTACTATGCTATAGCCTTGCTTGACCAGTAAACTGGGTAACCAAGTAAAAATGCCATAGTACGAATAAACAATACCAAACCAAATGAGCCAAAGCATCAGAGTACGACGTGCAAATGGACCTGACCAAAGCTGACGAAAAGAAATATTTTGTTTTTCTGCAACGGGCTTAACTTCAATATAGTCAATGACTTCTACGCCACATTGACGTTCCAGTTTTTGTACCAAAGCATGTGCTTCTTCAACACGACCACGATTGATTAAATATGGCACCGATTCGGGTACTTTTTTCAAAATCATAAATACATAAAGCGCCGGTAAACCGCCAATTAAAAAAGCAATATGCCAACCATAACTTGGAATAACAAAATAGGAAACCAGTGCAGCCACCAGCCAGCCCAAACCCCAAAAACTTTCCAGTAAAACAATAAAGCGCCCACGGACATGTGCTGGAATATATTCACTGACTAAAGTCACAGCAACAGGAAGTTGTCCGCCTAAGCCTAAACCAACAATAAAACGGAAGATCAATAACCACATTAAATTTGGCGCAAAAGCACATAAAGCGGTCGCAATACTATAAATCACCAAGGTCATGGCAAAGACGGTACGTCGTCCAATACGGTCGGCCAACCCACCTGAAAATATGGCCCCGATTGCCATACCCACAAAACCAATAGACACAACCCAGCCTTTTTCACTGGCACTCATGTTCCATTCTTCTGCCATACTGGTCAAAATAAAGGCAATTAAACCCGTATCCATCGCATCGAACATCCAACCCAGACCAATGACCCAGAGCAAGGTATAGTGAAACTTTCCGATGGGTAAGCGTTGTACGCGTGAGACTAAATCCATAACAGCAACTCTCATTGAGTGAAAGGCGGTGGCCTGTTTTCTCAACAGGTTTTCTTTTTATTCACTTGTTTGAATATCATCAAAAATTGATATGATCTATCTAAAATAATCATTTTTATTTCAATATTATGATGCATCTCGAGAAGATGCAGATTGATCATCATCATCTTTATAAATAAATTTTGGCATTTCCAAACCGAAATAAATCGCAATACAACGCAAAGAAAAACCGAAAATCAGGGTAAAAATAACGGTGACTTCCATAGATAAGCCAATTTCTTGACAGACCCAGTAGCAAATAACGGAAACAAAGGAAATGCTGGCATATAATTCACGACGGAACACCAAAGGCACATCGTTACATAAAATGTCGCGTAAAATCCCGCCTGATACCCCAGTCAGTACACCCGCTACCGCTGAAACAACAAAACCGTGTCCCATTTGCATCGCAATTTGGCAACCAATGACGGTAAAGCCAATTAATCCCATCGCATCTAAAATCAAGAAGATAGACCTTAAATGGCGCATCCATTTGGCAATAAGAATAGTGACAAAAGCCGCGGCACAAGTCAGCACTAAATATTCTGGATGTTTGACCCAAGTCAATGGATAGTGACCGAGTAATACATCGCGAACTGAACCGCCTCCGAGCGCCGTAACACAAGCAATCAGTGTTACTCCGAACCAGTCCATACTACGTCGACCTGCCGACAATGCGCCTGTCATTGCTTCGGCTGTAATTGCAATAATATAAATGACGAGTAGTAACATTGCCCTTGTTCCACTGAGGGGAATTGATGCGCGTATTCTAAGACAAATTTAAGCTAAAATTATAAATATTGCGCACAACATTGTTTAAATTTTTTTCCTGAGCCACAAATACACGGTTGCTTCATGGTGATCTGCATTTCTATGGTGGGATCTAAAAAATACCATGTATCTGCATAGTGAACAAAATGAGACACCTCATGATGAACATTTATATTTGTCCCATCGTGATAATGCGCTTTAAACTCAACTTGTGCATGATTTTTATCTAGTTGTTCTTTGCTCTGGACAATTTCGAGTTTAAGCCACTGATTAGATTGACTCCACTCCGCCATGGCCGCTACATCCAACTCGGATTGCTGCTCAATAGCCGTAGTTTTTACGAGATACTCAATCTCTTGCCGGGCAAATGCACTATAACGCGAACGCATTAATTGCTCTGCCGTTTGCGCTTTGATTTTTTCCTGATGTAGCGGTTGGCAACATTCACGATAATGGCCACGTCCGCAGGGACAATTGCTTTCTAACATGAATTTTCCATCTAAAAATAGCCAGATTGTCTGGCTATTTTAATGGATTGAGTAATTTAAAGTAGAAATTTTCTACCTCAATTAATCATTACTCTCTGAAGCAACATACGGCATCAAATGGACTTTATCAATTTTATGCCCATCCATAGTAACCACTTCAAAAATATAACCATCTGCTGTTAATTTTGCCCCACTTTCAGGCAAACGCCCAAGATGGAATAAAATATAACCTGACAAAGTTGAATATTGCTCAGATTCATCAACCAAGTCTTGCCCCAACAGTAAGGAAACATGACGAATATCGGTTGAACCTTCGAGCATTAGCGTTCCATCCTCTAAACTTTCTGCAGCTGTTTCCAATTCATCTTCATCAGGAAACTCACCTGCGATCGCTTCAAGTACATCAATCGGAGTTGCAATGCCTTCGATAGAACCATATTCATTCAATACAATTGCCATCTGTAACGGTGCTTGACGTAATTGCTCCATCACCATAAGCACTTGGGCATTTTCATGCACAATCACTGGTTCACGCAAATGACGTTCAAAATTGAGGACACCCGTTTCAATATATTCATTCATGACTTTATGGGTCAGTACAATACCTGAAATATTGTCTAATTCCCCGCGTGCGACAATTAGCCGTGAATGGGTCATGCTGAGCAACTGTTCTTTAATAGAGGCTTCGTCTTCATCTAAATCAATCCATTCCAGTTCTGGACGTGGTGTCATAACCGATTTGACGGGACGTTCAGAAAGTCCCAGAACACCTTGCACCATCACACTATGATAAGCACCATTTTCTTCATCAAAGACTTCATCGGCAAAGGCACGCGTAGCCAAGACATTTTCAGGTTCATTATTTTGTGAGTCGCTTTTGCCACCCAGCATACGCATCACGGCTGATGCAGTGCGATAACGTAAATCTGTGGTGGTGACCATTTTTTCCTGATTACGGCGCATGGTCTGATTGATAAATTCAACCACCACTGAAAAACCAATCGCAGCGTATAAATAGCCTTTTGGAATATGGAAACCAAAACCTTCAACAATCAGTGAAAAACCGATCATCATCAGGAAACCCAAACATAAAATCACCACGGTAGGGTGTTTATTGACAAACTCCATCAATGGTTTTGAAGCCCACAGCATAATCCCCACGGCAATAATCACCGCAATCATCATCACTGACAGCTCTTTCACCATTCCAACAGCAGTAATAACGCTATCGAGTGAAAATACAGCATCGAGTACCACGATTTGAACAATCACCATCCAAAAAGCAGCATGTACGGGGTTTTCTTCTTTTTGCGGCTGTGCTCCCTCTAGACGTTCATGTAATTCCATGGTGCCTTTAAATAACAGGAATACACCACCGAACAAGAGAATTAAATCACGACCCGAAAAAGCATGATCAAAAATATGGAACAGCGGTTGAGTCAGCGTCACGACCCAAGCGATTGAGGCCAATAAAACCAAACGCATCAGCAGTGCTAAAATTAAACCGACAATCCGCCCCGTATTGCGCTGATGAGGCGGTAGTTTTTCGGCTAAAATGGCAATAAAAACCAGATTATCAATGCCGAGTACAATCTCCAAAACCACCAAAGTGGCCAGTCCAATCCATGCAGATGGATCTGACATCCATTCAAAGATCATTGGAGATTCTCCCGCATGAAATTCAAGCTTGAGTTTAGAAAATTAATTTTATAATCGATAAATATGCACTGAACATTCTGCTGTGTAATTTTTATGTACGAATGAAAATGTTCGGTGCGATGACAACCACTGCCCATGTTGATTCATTTGTTGGAAAACAGATTTTCAGTATAACAAGCTGAATTAAAAATTCCTTCTTTTTTCAATCTACAGCGCTTTACTCTCACTAATTTTCAACAAATCTTTGCAAAGCCTCCCTATTCAGCAATATGTACTGTCATATTTTCGACCTAAACTAGAGCATGAAAAAATAAAGTGTTATGGTAAAAATATAATGATGAACAGTGTAGTAAAAATGACTCCAAAACATAAAAATCCTTCTGCCCAAACTACCCAACCTTTAATTGCACTGTATTGCGGTTCACGTTTAGGCAATAAACCCATTTATCAAGAAAAAGCGATCGCACTGGCGCAAGCACTGGCCGAACTCGGCTTTGGTCTAGTCTATGGTGGTGCAAGTATTGGTTTAATGGGTCAAGTCGCAGATGCATTCAGACAGCAAAATGGCGAAACCGTAGGGGTCATTCCTGAGTTTATGCTGGATTATGAAATTGCCCACAATCAGCTGACTGAATTGCATATTGTCAAAACCATGCATGAACGCAAAGCCATTATGGCTGAACGTGCCAGCGCTTTTGTGGCATTGCCAGGCGGTTTAGGGACGTTTGAAGAAATTCTAGAAGTTGCGACCTGGGCACAATTAAATCAGCATCAGAAACCGATGATGCTTTACAACGTCAATGGTTTTTATAATGCCTTAATTGCTCAGCTTGATCATGCCGTTGAAGAAGGTTTTTTACCGCCCCAACATCGTGCGAAACTGATTATTTGCAATCATGCCGATCAGATCATCAATGCCATTAAAAATCTGAATGCACCTAAACATTTTGTTATTTAAACAATCATCTACCTTTTAGGCTCTCAAGCCAGTATTGCTACGTTATTTTTATAAAATTTGATTGGCTGAATACTGGCTTTTTCTTGCCGTGTTTTATCTATAAATTTGAAATAAAATGATAAAACCAAGGCAAAGTTGTCGCTAACACAATACTCATGATTAAACCAAACATCAGTTTCATGGCATCTTTACTGACATTTCGTGAGGTTCGATATTTATTCACTTCAGCCAAGTGCATCGACATCGCAAATTCACGACCCGCCAGTAAACCCAAGAATACCCAAGTGGTACTCATCGGAATATTGCTCCACTCTTTAAAAATCAATAAAATAATGGCATAAATAAAATCAATAATTGTGGCAGAACGAATATCAGCAACACCCGTTTTGGTGTCAATAATTTTTTGAATAGCGCCACCGCGTTGATAAAAAATCATGCCCAACAAAATGACAAAAACCAATATGGCAAACACCAAAAATGAAAATGGCACTTGACGTGGAACATAAACAAAAATGTTGGCCAAGTCTTGAATCAGCCACTGACTCCACAAAAAGGCGGTAGATACCCATTGCAGCCCCACCCAAATATGAGCGGGTTTATGGTCACGCGTTTTACTGAAATAAACTGAAATGCCTTTAATCACAAAGCGGTAAACAATGATTGCGACCACAAAAGCAACTGCATAGCCCATCATTGACTTGGTGAGCATTGCTCCCAAACTGCTGGGCGAGAAAATGGTCAGCACCAAAAATGTAGTACTGACAGGAATGCCATATTTGGTTAAAAGAATCAGTAAGACGGGTGGAACAATATATAACCAAGTGATACCCGTTGCAGGGAAAGGAATGGTTTCTAAACGTCCATATGAAGCATCACCAATACCTGAAGCCCACCAACCATAGAGTAAAACAAGAGTTAAAATACTACTGGTATACAGCCACAACATCCACCAAGGGCGGTGTGCATTTGATGAAATAAAAGTACCTAAAGTCTGTGGTACATCATTTCCGACAATTGAATACGCGGCCAAACAAAAGCCTACAATCATCAAAATTTCGATTGTCATAACAACAAAACCTATTTCACCAATGAAAAATCCAATTCAGTACAACTGAAAAGTGTGAAGGAGATTATGACATAACCGTGACAGGATATTCTGAAAGCCATAAAAAAAGCCCCCAGTCGATCAGATGAAATGTCTGAAATGCAGGAGGCTTTAAGATTACGGATTTAAATCATTATTTTATTTTAGCTTGACTTCAAAAATCGCAGTGCTGCCACTCACTTCATTACCAACAATTAATAAAGGCTTACCATTCGGCGCATCTTTTGCTGCCACAAAGACCAAACCTTCTGGCCCTAGATCACCCAAAGCTGAACCACGACCTGCTTTAAATTCTGTTTCAGGGTCTTTCACAAAGTCTTCACGCGTATTTAAATAATCTTGAAAAATAGGTTTTTTCGGATCAGTGATGTCATAAACCATCACCCCACCTGTACGTTCTAAACCAATAAAGGCAAAGACTTTTTTACCAATTTGACCAATCGCAATACCTTCAGGCTCTGGGCCTTTGGCATCTGAACGTGAGTCAAAGGCATCACCTTCATCATGTCCTGTGTTAAAGAAATCTTTGGCATTGATGTTGCGGTTTTTACCAAACTTGGCAAGATCACTGGCGAGATATTTTTCAAAGGCATCGCCCGAATCCCACACTAATACGCCGTTTTCATCCCAAATTGAGAATGAACGTGCACCATAAGAATAAAGATTCTTATACAGCAAGCGATTCCCCGCTGGGTCTTTATCACCATTTGCGTTGTACATAACGGGTGCACCAGTTATCGCATCAGTTTCATAACCCATCGTCCAAGAGATGTTTAAACGTCCTAAAACATCATCATTGCGGCAGTTCCCGACTTTGCCTTTTTCTGCACCACACCATGCAAAGTTCACTGGATCGAGCAATGCGCCAGCAGCTAAATCACGTAATTGCGGCGGTAAGTCATCGTTCGCACGGCGATCAAAACCATCTTTATGTACCAAGTGTTTGACGCGGAATTCCTCGACAAAACCTTTGCTACGATTGCCCGCCCAATAAGCATCGTCATCTTCACCCCATGCACGTGAGTCACCTTCATTGGCCGTCACAAGATAGGTTTTTCCAGCCACTTGATAGCTACCAATCGAATCCGGTAAATACATGCCATAGACGCTTGGTTGAGTTTTAATATCAATGCCTTTGGGATCATCACTAGCATCAATGCCGTTACCCGCTGTGCCATAATTTTTGTAGCCGAATGGCAGCAGGTCGAGCACTTTAGCCGTCGCAAGATCAATTTTTGCCAATGCGTTATTTTCCTGCAAGGTCACCCATGCGGTTTTATTATCGGCAGAAACGGTGATGTATTCAGGTTCCAAGTCTTTGGCCGCACTGGTCAAATTATTTGCAGCATAAGGCTTGGTATTGTCTTTTGGCCCATAAATACGAATGCCTTTGGCGCGTAATTCCGCTTCTTTGCCATTAAAGGCTTTGAAATCGGCTGTTTTTAATACGGGTTTATTCATATCGCCAAGATCAATGATGCTGACTGTCCCTTCTGGATCAATACTATAATCCTCATTTGGTTCACCTTCATTGGCCACCAAAATGGTTTTACCATCTGGGCTGAAGACGACATTGTCAGGCAACGCACCTATTTGAATTGGTGTAGTCAATGGTTTCGTTAAATCGTTGGCTTTATACAAAATCACCCAACCATTATCGGTTTTTTTCGCTGCTTGAACCGCAACCGCAACGATGCCATTTTTGACAGCGACACTGTTAATCTCAGAACCTGCAAATAAGGTGCGACTGGTAATTTCACCAATATGTACGGGATTTTCTGGTTTAGATAAATCCAGTACATCCACTGCACCTTTTTTGGCATTGACAATAAAACCACGTTTTGTTGCTGCATCATACGCAGGAATCTCAGCTGCCCCTTCAGCAAAAACACCCGTTTCATACCGTCCAATTGAACTCAGTTCAATACTGTTGGGTGTGGTTTCTTCAACAACAGGTGGTGTAGTGGCTGCTGTTTTATCACTGTCGTCATTGCACGCGACCATCCCCACAGAAAGTAATGCCATCATCAGCACAGAAATTTGAGTTTTCATTGTTATCCTATTGTCTTGGTTTTTAAATTTTGACCAATTTATAAAGAAAGCATGTCATCTCAATGACGATTTAATGTCAGTTTTATTGCATTTTATTGACCATCTAAAATTGAACTTTTTCTTACAACATTTATTCCAGATTGCTTTACACTATTTTAAAAATACTCTTTTGTACTTTTATGAATGTCAGTCCTTCACATCAAGCCGTACAACCTGAATATCGACTTTTAGTCTTTTTAGTTTCGATTGGCTTTTTTATGCAGGCGCTAGACACCACAATTGTCAATACAGCCTTGCCCATCATGGCCAAAAGCCTGAACGAAAATCCTTTGCATATGCATAGTGTGGTGGTGGCTTATGTTCTTTCTGTGGCCGCTTGTATTCCTTTAAGTGGCTGGTTCGCAGATCGCTTTGGTATCCGTAATACTTATTTTTCATCTATTGTGATTTTTACACTGGCCTCGTTGGGCTGTGCATTGTCTCAAAGTTTAGAGCAACTGCTATTTTTCCGTGTCATTCAAGGTATAGGCGGAGCTTTATTGCTTCCCGTCGGCCGATTGGCCATGCTGAAAGTAATTCCAAGAGTTCAGTTTTTATCTGCCATGAGCCTGATGAGTCTAGCAGGATTGATTGGTCCGCTCATCGGTCCAACTTTAGGCGGCTGGTTGGTGGAAGCTGCGACTTGGCACTGGATTTTTCTGATCAATCTTCCAATGGGTCTGTTGGGTATTTTTGTCACGTTTAAAGCCATGCCAAATATCAAGGAAGCACAAGTCAAAAAATTTGATTTCAGTGGATTTATACTTTTGGTGGTGGCGATGGTCGGTATCTCCTTAGGTATTGAAAAATTTTCCAGTGCGCAAAATTCTCTAGGCTTTAGTGTCGGTTTAATTTTAATAGGGCTGGTGGCAACGGGAATCTATACCTATCATGCACATACCCATCAAAATGCACTATTTCGCAGTACATTATTTGAAAATAAGATCTATGCGATTGGTATCATCGGCAATTTTTTTGCACGTTTGGGTGGAAATGCACTCCCCTTTTTATTACCCTTAATGCTGCAAGTCGCTTTCGGTTTTAGTCCACTGGTTACAGGATTAATGATGATCCCTACTGTTTTGGGATCCTTGGTTTCAAAACCGATCATTCGACCTTTGATCCAACGCTTTGGTTACAGACAAGTATTATTGGTCAATACCCTGTTGGTTGGAACATGCATTGCCAGCCTTGCGCTGACCACTGCGGACACACCACTCTGGCTAAGAGCCTTACATTTTTTTATTTTTGGTATTTTAAACTCACTACAATTTGTTTCCATGAATACGCTGACCTTAAAGGACTTAGCCCAATCGCAAGCCAGCAGTGGTAACAGTTTTTTATCCATGATTATGATGTTATCGATGAGTATCGGGGTGGCATTGGCGGGTACTTTGGTGAATCTTTTCACTGTATATTATGGAACAGCACAAATAACAGCAGCGTTCCACAGCACTCTCATTTGTTTGGGCTGTATTAATTTGATTACCGCTTGCATTTTTTGGCATATTCCTCGACACACCCCCATATAATGACGTCATACACGCCAGTTTATGTAAAATTATTGACTGTGCGATGACCTTTAGACTAAGCCAGCGTCAAAAAATTATGCCAAAACAACGAACAGCTAAAAACAGCTATAAAAAAATTTATGCTTCTTGCGCGGGTTTAGGCATCGCGTGTTTGGCTCTTTTCGTCTATACATTTTTTTTACATCACAATCCTGCATCGGCACAAGAATATCCCATTAAAGGTTTTGATGTTTCACATCATCAGGGTGAGATTGAATGGAGAAAAATATCACCCAAAACCTTCCAATTCATTTATTTAAAAGCCACAGAAGGTGGTGATTTTAAAGATCGAAAATTCCAAGATAACTGGATACAAGCACGTGAACAGGGTTTTCTAGTTGGTGCATATCATTTTTATCGTTTGTGCCGTGATGGCAGGATTCAAGCACAAAATTTTATTGAAACGGTCCCCAATAAAGCAGATGCCTTACCCCCCGTTATTGATCTGGAATATGATAGCAACTGTATCAATACATATACCAAAGAACAGCTACTTAAAGAAATTCAAGTGATGCACGACCAACTTTATCAACACTATGGCAAACAGCCGATTTTTTATATTTCTAAATCCTTTTATAATATTATTTTAGCAGGTCAATTTACAAAAACCCCGCTTTGGGTACGTGAATATCGAAGTAAACCCGATTTGAAAAATAATCCTGCATGGCTATTTTGGCAACATACCAATCAAGGCAAAATTAAAGGAATTTCTAAAGAAGTTGATCTAAATGTTTTTTATGGCAGTCAATATGAGTGGGCGCATTTTCTAGAACAAAATGGCATTGATCGTTCAAAATATTTTCAAAATCTGCCGTCAAAATAATATGCTTATTTTCCCCATTTAAAATACTTGAACATGCTCAAGATGCGTTTTAATTGCGAGCTTCTATTGTACAAATGATAGAGTGAAAATGAGATACTCAAGCTTGGAACAGCGCAAAGACTAAAACCGCTTGTATGAGAAAAATTATTCATATTGATATGGATGCTTTTTTTGCATCTGTAGAGCTCAAAGATCGCCCCGAGTTAAAAAACTTACCTGTGGTTATCTCGTCGCATCATGCACGAGCAGTCATTGCAGCGGCGTCTTATCCTGCCCGCAAGTTTGGTTTACGCTCTGCCATGTCGATGACCCAAGCCAAAATGCTCTGTCCACAATTGATTATTATTGAACCCAATTTTGAAAAATATCGACAAGTTTCTCAGCAGCTTCATCAAATTTTTCAAACTTATACGGCTTGCATTGAGCCGTTGTCGCTAGATGAGGCCTACTTAGATGTCACCGAAAATTTAAAAAATATTCCGAGTGCCACTGAAGTCGCGATTCAAATACGTGAAGATATTTTCAACGTTACAGGATTGACTGCCTCTGCTGGCGTTGCCCCGAATAAATTTCTTGCTAAAATTGCTTCAGACTGGCATAAACCCGATGGACTTTGTGTAATTAAACCGCATCAGGTTCAAAGCTTTATCCAAAATTTACCTTTAAAAAAAATTCCTGGTGTAGGGAAAGTAACACAAGAAAAACTTAAAGTACTCAATCTGCACAGTTTAGGAGATTTACAACGCATTGAAGAAACGGTTTTAATTCAACATTTTGGAAAATACGGCCATCAACTTTTCATGTATGCACAAGGCATTGATGATCGACCTGTACAGGTGAGCCGAGAACGGCAACAAATCTCTAAAGAAACCACCTTTGATACTGATTTAAGTTTAGATGAATGTCGTGAATATTGGCCTCAATTAATTCACCAAGTCTGGAATAGTTTGAATAAAAAAAAACTCTGTGCGCGTGGCGTTTCTGCCAAATTAAAACTTAAAAATTTTCAAACCTTACAACACAGTAAGAGCTTCAAACAACCACTTCAAACGCAACAGGATTTAGAGCATGTTCTTCAACAATTACTGCTTGAAATGCAAATTCCAAAACATTTTCAATTACGTTTGATTGGGATTGGGGTCTATCATCTTTCCGAACAAAATGATCAGCCACAACTTTCTTTATGGCCATAATTTATTTTTTTTAAGTAAAATAACAAAATGTGAGCAATTTTTTACCCATCCACCCTTTTTTTACGGTACTCTATCGGCGCGATGCATTTATCCATGTCATCGCTGATGATGCTAAAAATCACCTTCACTTTTAGCATCCTTGTCCTGTGATTAACGTGACGATCAAATCCGAACATTACAGGGCAACGTTGTCGTCCAGCATGGAAATTTTCTGCTTCTGCATCTCTATACCCTTAGTTACTTTAAAAAATAATCAACAGCTAAAAACCCTCATTTATCCTTGCTCATGTTGCTTAGATCTTATATTTTTCTTTTCCTACATTCCAATTGAATGAATATTACTGCAAAATGCGCAAAATATAGGATTGAATCTTTATGACTATTCAACGTCTACATGTCGAAAAACGTTATTGCGAAGTGGCTATCTCAGGAAATCTGGTGCATTTAGCCGGTCAATTGGCCAATGATACCTCACTCGATATTAAAGCCCAAACACAAGAAACTTTGGCCAATATTGATCGTTTATTATTAGAAGCAGGTACAGATAAAAGCCATATTTTATCGATTTTAATTTTTTTAAAAGATATTGAGCAAGACTATGCGGCAATGAATCAAGTATGGGATGCTTGGGTTGCAGATGGTCATCCGCCCGCACGTACGTGTGTTGAAGCCAAACTCTATACACCAGAAGTTCTTATTGAAATGACGGTAACTGCTGTTCGTTCAACAATTTGAAATAAATGATAAAAAAAGCATGAACCTTAATTCATGCTTTTTTATATTAACTAAAAAGACGTACTTTTTTACGCTTTAAGTCTGGATAAAAACTATATTTTTTACGATCGTCCTCTAAATGTGCATCTAATATATGATGAGGAAATTTCTCAAGCAGAAAATCTTGTTTCAACTGATAAAACTCAGGCACGCTTGAATAGCGAATCACTTGATATCCTGCCATTTCTAAAAGGGCATCTTGATATTGAGCATCTTGTGGACGCTTTAATGCCATCGGATCATCTAACGCAATAATGGTTTTTATTTGATGGGCATCATCAAGAATCACAAAGTCTGCCGCCATATTGCGATATTTATGACGAGTACGTGTATATTTTGTGGTCAACAAAGCATCAAAAGATACATGTGCAAGAATAGTGCTCTCAGGCAATATTTCTTTTAAACGCATAAAAGTGATTTGTTGATTAATATTAAAAACAGCTCTTTGTTTTAATACGCTGTCCTTTTTCTGAGTACGGCTGTTTAAACTTTTCCAAGCCATGTACAGTACATAACAAAGCACTAAAATTCCAATGAGAATATAAATGATCATTTTCTTAATCCTTTAAATTTTTTATAATCTTTTCGGTATCACACCGATTTTTTCTATTATCGATCATGAGTATATACCGAGTCTTTTTATTAAATATTTCAAGTAAACAAACTGCATTTAATTATGACGAAAACATCATAAAAACTGACAAAAAATTGCACTTATTCTAATATTCATCCCTAATGTGCAAATCAAATCCTTTCATTGACACTATAAATACTTTAGCTCAAGCCTGTGTATGCTTGCAATAGAACTTTAGGCTATTGTCCTACAATTCCGATAAAATGCACTATTCATTTTTTTGTCATAAAAAAGAACGCTGATGCGTTCTTTTTTAATCAGAATATTAAGCTTTTATCTTAGATTTAGCTTTGCCTTTCGGTTTCGCTTTTCCGAATGGTTTTTGCTGATCACTTGTTTCACGCGGAGGCAATCCAGTATGCTGAGTCAAAATTTGTCCTCGTTCAGGACGTTTTTTGGTATTGGATGGACGCGATTGATTCGTTGTCTGATTACTTCCAGTCGCATGATCCGTACTGCGTTTTTGTGAATCACCAGCAACCGTCGAGTTCTTCTTACGTGCCGATTGATACTGCCCTTCAGTTCCCACAGGTTGATAAGTCGGAATCAAATGCTGTTTCGAGTTACCAATTAAATCTGCACGACCCATTTCCTTCAATGCTTCACGGAGTAATGGCCAGTTATTTGAATCATGGTAACGCAAGAATGCTTTGTGAATACGACGACGTTTATCACCTTTCACAATATCGACATTTTCGGTATAACGTGCCACTTTTGCCAGTGGGTTTTTACCAGTGTGATACATGGTGGTTGCCGTGGCCATAGGTGATGGATAGAAGGTCTGTACTTGATCCGCACGGAAACCATTCTTCTTCAACCAAATCGCCAGATTCATCATGTCATATTCGGTTGTACCCGGATGTGCTGCGATAAAGTAAGGGATAAGATATTGTTCTTTACCTGCTTCTTTACTAAAACGATCAAACATCTGTTTAAAACGGTCATAAGCACCAATACCCGGTTTCATCATCTTGGATAATGGCCCTTTTTCGGTATGTTCAGGCGCAATTTTTAAATAACCACCGACGTGATGCTGTACCAGTTCTTTGACATATTCAGGGTTTAATACCGCAAGGTCATAACGCAAACCTGAACCAATTAAGATTTTTTTAATGCCTTTGAGTTCACGTGCTTTACGATATAACTGAGTTAACGGTGCATGATCAGTATGTAAGTTCTGACATACCCCTGGATATACACAAGACGGTTTACGACAATTCTTCTCAATTTCTGGATCTTTACACTGCAAACGATACATGTTTGCCGTTGGCCCACCCAAGTCTGAAATAATGCCCGTAAAGCCCGGTGCTGTATCACGGATTTTTTCAACTTCACGCAAAATTGATTCTTCAGAACGGTTCTGAATAATGCGTCCTTCATGTTCTGTAATAGAACAGAAAGTACAGCCGCCAAAACAACCACGCATAATGTTCACAGAGAACTTAATCATATCAAATGCAGGAAAACGTGCTTCACCATAAGATGGATGCGGCAGACGCGCATACGGCAAATCGAACACATAATCCATTTCTTCCGTCGTCAACGGAATAGGTGGCGCGTTTAACCAAACATCACGTTCGCCATGCTTTTGTACCATGGCCCGCGCATTGCCTGGATTAGTTTCCAAATGCAAAATACGGTTGGCATGCGCATATAATACTGGATCTGCTGACACTTCTTCAAAGGCAGGTAAACGAATTACGGCCAACTCACGCGGCGGTAATTTATGTTTAATCGCTTTCGAAGCAGGCTGTAACTGAACAATTTGGGTGTCTTGATCTAAGTTGTCGCCTTCACGCAAAATCGGATTAGCGACAAATTCTTTTTGGAAATTTTGATATTTAGTCAGTGAATTGCCTTTATCTTGTTCAATTTCACACCCATCTAAATCCTCTGTCATCACGTAAGGATTAATGATCGGATCAACACGGCCTATGCTATCAACATCATTCGAGGCGATTTCAACAAATTGAGCTTTCGATGCACGATTATGTTTATTCACAATAAAAGCAGTTCCACGAACATCGGTAATTTCGTGAATCTTTTGACCTTTCGCAAGACGATGCATGACTTCCACAATCGAACGTTCGCCATTACCGTACATGAGTAAATCGGCTTTTGAATCCATTAAAACTGAGCGACGGACTTTGTCTGACCAATAATCATAATGTGCAATACGACGCAATGACGCTTCAATTCCACCGAGTAAAACTGGCACATCAGGAAAGGCTTCACGGCAACGCTGACAATATACGGTAGCTGCACGGTCTGGGCGTTTATTCGGTTGATTATCAGGTGAATATGCATCATCCGAACGAATTTTACGATCTGCCGTATAACGGTTAATCATCGAATCCATATTACCTGCGGTTACACCCCATGCAATCGTTGGTTTTCCCAGTACTCGAAAAGCCTCTGGATTGGTCCAATCTGGCTGCGCAATAATACCAACGCGGAAACCTTGTGCTTCTAATGTACGACCAATAATGCCAGAACAAAATGAAGGATGATCAATATAAGCATCCCCACAGACCAAGATAAAGTCACATGCATCCCAACCCAGCACATCCATTTCTTCGCGTGACATTGGCAAAAATGGAGCGGGTTCAAAACACGATGCCCAATATTTGTCATAATCAAACAATGCAGTGGGCGCTGTCTGAGCGGTATAAGCGGTAGACATGATTTATTATCTCGATTGGCAGATGGCGATCGGGAGAGATCAAAGATGAAAGCCGATCATTTTAGCATGAATTTGATTCAGGTTCTTGATTAAAAAATAAACACAAACAGACGCTTAAATTTTAATTTTTATCTATTGAGATCATGGCTTGACGAGATAAGTTCACAGCGAAAAATAAACCCAAAAACAGAATGACACTAATGAATGCCGTCAAACCATTCCAACCAAAATATTCCCAAACCAAACCACTACTACTGCCTAAGAAACTTGAACCCATATAATAGCTAAATAAATATAAAGACGAACCCACTGCGCGATATTGCAATGCTTGTACAGCGACCCAACTACTGCAAGTCGAATGTGCTGCAAAAAATGCAAAAGTAAAAATGCCTAAACCCAATAAAACTAAACCGATAGATGTTGTTCGCATCAACCATAAACCGGTTAGCATACAGATTAACATTACAGGCAAAACTCGATGTCGACCAAATTTTTCACCCCATTTTGCTGCACGAGGTGAACTATAAATTCCTGCTAAATATGCAACAGAAATTAATCCAATCCATATTTGTGATAATTGGAAAGGCTTTTGTAAGAGGTGATAACTCATATAATTAAATATCGTTACAAAGCAACCCATTAAAATAAAACCTTGGGCAAACAATAAACGAAGCTTAGAGTCACTGAAATTTTTGATAAACGACTTTTTAAAGCGTGAAAATGCAATCGGATAAGCTTTAAAATGTTTAGATTGAGGTAAAATAAGATAAAAAATTACTGCGCTGATGAAATTTAATATACCAATCAATAAAATAACTGTTTGCCATGCCATAAAATCGATCAATACACCTGCAATCAAACGGCCACCCATTCCACCAATTGCAGTTCCTGAAATATATAGCCCCATCGCGAGACCTATATCCTGTTGGGCAATTTCCTCACCAATATAAGTCATTGCAACCGCAGCTACTCCGCTAACTGCAAATCCTATCAATACACGTGTGCCAATAAAAATTTCCCAAATTGGAAATAATGAACTCAGGATCAGTAAAAGAGCCGTTAAAAGTAAGGCCCAAACCATAATCACCTTACGACCAAAACGATCTGAAATGAGTCCACTAAACAGTAGTCCTACTGCTAAAGCAATTGTGGAAGCAGATAAAGGAAAACTACTATGCGTAGGGGAAACAGCAAAAAACTGTGAAAAAATGGGCATCATGGGCTGCACACAATACAACGATGAAAAAGAAGAAAAGCCCGCTAAAAATAATGACAGTAAAATGGCAAAAAAAGGACGTGTACCATACTGAATATGAGTGGAAATATCAGGGGAATCAGACATAAAAGCTCCATATGCCTATTTAGTATAACCCTGTTTCAACCTAAATTAAGGAAAGAACAAATTGAAGTTACGGCTTACTCTAATTTTTGAAATCATTAAGAATCAACTTTTTACTTTTTAAATTATGTATAGAAAAACCCCCCTCAGTCTTAAGACTGAGGGGGGGTTAGAATAATGAGCTGGCGATGACTTACTCTCACATGGGTAACCCCACACTACCATCAGCGCGAAGAGGTTTCACTTCTGAGTTCGGGAAGGGATCAGGTGGTTCACTCTTGCTATTGTCGCCAGCACAACTGTTTATGGACTTGTTCGGGTCTTATTTACGGGATTTATTTCGTAAGCCTTACTTTGTACCAAAAGAGTTATTAACAGACATTAAATTTGAGTTGAGATTTTAGTTTGTAGCGTTAACTAAATCAAGGGTATATTGCTTGGTTTTGAATCACTTAGATGATGCAATACAACTGTTTGGGTGTTGTATAGTCAAGCCTCACGAGCAATTAGTATTGGTCAGCTTCACATATCACTATGCTTCCACATCCAACCTATCAACGTCGTAGTCTTCAACGGCTCTTTAGGTGACATAAAGTCACAGGGAAATCTAATCTTGAGGTAGGCTTCCCGCTTAGATGCTTTCAGCGGTTATCCCTTCCGAACATAGCTACCCGGCGATGCAACTGGCGTTACAACCGGTACACCAGAGGTTCGTCCACTCTGGTCCTCTCGTACTAGGAGCAGATCCTCTCAAATTTCCAACGCCCACGGTAGATAGGGACCGAACTGTCTCACGACGTTCTAAACCCAGCTCGCGTACCTCTTTAAATGGCGAACAGCCATACCCTTGGGACCTGCTTCAGCCCCAGGATGAGATGAGCCGACATCGAGGTGCCAAACACCGCCGTCGATATGAACTCTTGGGCGGTATCAGCCTGTTATCCCCAGAGTACCTTTTATCCGTTGAGCGATGGCCCTTCCATACAGAACCACCGGATCACTAAGACCTACTTTCGTACCTGCTCGACTTGTGGGTCTCGCAGTTAAGCGCGCTTTTGCCTTTATACTCTACGCGTGATTTCCGACCACGCTGAGCGCACCTTCGTACTCCTCCGTTACTCTTTAGGAGGAGACCGCCCCAGTCAAACTACCCACCAGACATGGTCCTCGCTCCAGATTATGGAGCAGAGTTAGAACCTCAATATTACCAGGGTGGTATTTCAAGATTGGCTCCACCGAAACTAGCGTCTCGGTTTCAAAGCCTCCCACCTATCCTACACAAGTAAGATCAAAGTTCAATGTCAAGCTGCAGTAAAGGTTCACGGGGTCTTTCCGTCTAGCCGCGGGTACACCGCATCTTCACGGCGAATTCGATTTCACTGAGTCTCTGCTGGAGACAGCGCCCCCATCATTATGCCATTCGTGCAGGTCGGAACTTACCCGACAAGGAATTTCGCTACCTTAGGACCGTTATAGTTACGGCCGCCGTTTACTGGGGCTTCGATCAAGAGCTTCGCTTACGCTAACCCCATCAATTAACCTTCCAGCACCGGGCAGGCATCACACCCTATACGTCCACTTTCGTGTTTGCAGAGTGCTATGTTTTTAATAAACAGTTGCAGGGGCCTGGTTTCTGTGGCTGTCAACCGCTCAGGGAGTAAATCCCATCACCGTCGACAGCGTACCTTCTCCCGAAGTTACGGTACCATTTTGCCTAGTTCCTTCAGCAGAGTTCTCTCAAGCGCTTTGGTCTACTCGACCTGACCACCTGTGTCGGTTTCGGGTACGATTCCTGTGTAACTGAAGCTTAGAGACTTTTCCTGGAAGCATGGTATCAGCCACTTCACTGTACAAGTACAGCTTGCTATCAGTTCTCAGCATAGAGCACCCCGGATTTGCCTAAGATGCATGCCTACAACCTTTCACCTGGACAACCAACGCCAGGCTGACTTAACCTTCTCCGTCCTCTCATCGCATTACACAGAAGTATTGGAATATTAACCAATTTCCCATCGACTACGCCTCTCGGCCTCGCCTTAGGGGTCGACTCACCCAGCCCCGATTAACGTTGGACTGGAACCCTTGGTCTTTCAGCGTGCGAGTTTTTCACTCGCATTGTCGTTACTCACGTCAGCATTCGCACTTCTGATACCTCCAGCAGACTTCTCAATCCACCTTCATCGGCTTACAGAACGCTCCCCTACCACTTGCAATAAATTGCAAATCCGCAGCTTCGGCATATAGTTTTAGCCCCGTTACATCTTCCGCGCAGGCCGACTCGACTAGTGAGCTATTACGCTTTCTTTAAAGGGTGGCTGCTTCTAAGCCAACCTCCTAGCTGTCTATGCCTTCCCACATCGTTTCCCACTTAACTATAATTTTGGGGCCTTAGCTGGCGGTCTGGATTGTTTTCCTCTTGACTACGGACGTTAGCACCCGCAGTCTGTCTCCCGGATAGTACTCATTGGTATTCGGAGTTTGCATCGGTTTGGTAAGTCGGGATGACCCCCTAGCCGAAACAGTGCTCTACCCCCAATGGTATTCGTCCGAGGCGCTACCTAAATAGCTTTCGGGGAGAACCAGCTATCACCGAGTTTGATTAGCCTTTCACCCCTATCCACAAGTCATCCCCCGGCTTTTCAACGACGGTGGGTTCGGTCCTCCAGTTAGTGTTACCCAACCTTCAACCTGCTCATGGATAGATCACCCGGTTTCGGGTCTACACCCAGCAACTAAACGCCCTATTAAGACTCGATTTCTCTACGGCTCCCCTATGCGGTTAACCTTGCTACTGAATGTAAGTCGCTGACCCATTATACAAAAGGTACGCAGTCACCGAACAAGTCGGCTCCCACTGCTTGTATGCATGCGGTTTCAGGATCTATTTCACTCCCCTCACAGGGGTTCTTTTCGCCTTTCCCTCACGGTACTGGTTCACTATCGGTCAGTCAGGAGTATTTAGCCTTGGAGGATGGTCCCCCCATATTCAGACAAGGTTTCACGTGCCCCGCCCTACTCGTCATCATTATCTAAGCCCTTTCGTGTACAGGACTATCACCCACTACGGTTGCACTTCCCAGAGCATTCCACTAAAACTTAGATAACTTAATGGGCTGATCCCCGTTCGCTCGCCGCTACTAAGGGAATCTCAATTGATTTCTTTTCCTAAGGGTACTGAGATGTTTCACTTCCCCTCGTTCGCCTTGCATGACTATGTATTCATCATGCAATACCTACCTTATGGTAAGTGGGTTTCCCCATTCAGAAATCTCCGGATCACAGGATATTTGCCGCCTCCCCGGAGCTTATCGCAGGCTATTACGTCTTTCATCGCCTCTGACTGCCAAGGCATCCACCACATGCACTTAATTACTTGACTATACAACCCCAAACAGTCGTTAACACCCTACAAGTGATGTAACAACAGAGTCAGCCTTACGACCTTCTCATACAGTTTGTGGTCTGTAGATTTAACTACAGTACAGCTTCAATCTAAATTCATCTACCAAAACGCTTGATTCAGTTAATTTCGCTAGTTCTCAGTTCTTCTTCGTCATTGAAATGAAATACTTGCGTATTACAGTCAATGCTGAATTAGTTCTGAGTTCAAACAATTATTTCAACTCAAATTCTCAATCTGTTAATGATTAACTACGTCTTCGTCAGACCGTAGGTAACTGTGATAAATCACAGAACTTAATAAATTAAAAAATCATTTAATCATGATCTTATTTATTAAATTCTATAATCTAACTTCTTAGCTTATATATTGAAGAACAATATATGGTGGAGACTAACGGAGTCGAACCGTTGACCTCCTGCGTGCAAAGCAGGCGCTCTACCAACTAAGCTAAGTCCCCAGCTTATCACTTATTAGCTTTATGTATCTCTCGTTTGTAACTCAACTCCAAGACTCTCATCTCTTCATTATTTCAGTTAGTAGACTTGGTGGGTCTGACAAGACTTGAACTTGTGACCCCACGCTTATCAAGCGTGTGCTCTAACCAACTGAGCTACAGACCCATCGATACATCATGAAGAACAACTTGTTGTGGATTCTTACCAATCGTCAATCTTTCGTTAAGGAGGTGATCCAGCCGCAGGTTCCCCTACGGCTACCTTGTTACGACTTCACCCCAGTCATCGGCCACACCGTGGTAAGCGTCCTCCTTGCGGTTAGACTACCTACTTCTGGTGCAACAAACTCCCATGGTGTGACGGGCGGTGTGTACAAGGCCCGGGAACGTATTCACCGCGGCATTCTGATCCGCGATTACTAGCGATTCCGACTTCATGGAGTCGAGTTGCAGACTCCAATCCGGACTACGATCGGCTTTTTGAGATTAGCATCCTATCGCTAGGTAGCAACCCTTTGTACCGACCATTGTAGCACGTGTGTAGCCCTGGTCGTAAGGGCCATGATGACTTGACGTCGTCCCCGCCTTCCTCCAGTTTGTCACTGGCAGTATCCTTAAAGTTCCCGGCTTAACCCGCTGGCAAATAAGGAAAAGGGTTGCGCTCGTTGCGGGACTTAACCCAACATCTCACGACACGAGCTGACGACAGCCATGCAGCACCTGTATGTAAGCTCCCGAAGGCACCAATCCATCTCTGGAAAGTTCTTACTATGTCAAGACCAGGTAAGGTTCTTCGCGTTGCATCGAATTAAACCACATGCTCCACCGCTTGTGCGGGCCCCCGTCAATTCATTTGAGTTTTAGTCTTGCGACCGTACTCCCCAGGCGGTCTACTTATCGCGTTAGCTGCGCCACTAAAGTCTCAAAGACCCCAACGGCTAGTAGACATCGTTTACGGCATGGACTACCAGGGTATCTAATCCTGTTTGCTCCCCATGCTTTCGTACCTCAGTGTCAGTATTAGGCCAGATGGCTGCCTTCGCCATCGGTATTCCTCCAGATCTCTACGCATTTCACCGCTACACCTGGAATTCTACCATCCTCTCCCATACTCTAGCCAACCAGTATCGAATGCAATTCCCAAGTTAAGCTCGGGGATTTCACATTTGACTTAATTGGCCACCTACGCACGCTTTACGCCCAGTAAATCCGATTAACGCTCGCACCCTCTGTATTACCGCGGCTGCTGGCACAGAGTTAGCCGGTGCTTATTCTGCGAGTAACGTCCACTATCCCTAGGTATTAACTAGAGTAGCCTCCTCCTCGCTTAAAGTGCTTTACAACCAAAAGGCCTTCTTCACACACGCGGCATGGCTGGATCAGGGTTCCCCCCATTGTCCAATATTCCCCACTGCTGCCTCCCGTAGGAGTCTGGGCCGTGTCTCAGTCCCAGTGTGGCGGATCATCCTCTCAGACCCGCTACAGATCGTCGCCTTGGTAGGCCTTTACCCCACCAACTAGCTAATCCGACTTAGGCTCATCTATTAGCGCAAGGTCACAAGTGATCCCCTGCTTTCTCCCGTAGGACGTATGCGGTATTAGCATTCCTTTCGAAATGTTGTCCCCCACTAATAGGCAGATTCCTAAGTATTACTCACCCGTCCGCCGCTAAGTTAAGTAGCAAGCTACTTTTCCCCGCTCGACTTGCATGTGTTAAGCCTGCCGCCAGCGTTCAATCTGAGCCATGATCAAACTCTTCAGTTTAATATTGCTTAGTGCCTTAAAGGGCACCAATCTTGGCTCATCAATTTTCTGACAAATATTTCTCAAATAAACTTCGAGTAATTTCTACCATCAATCAATGAAAATAATTTCGATCAATCAATCAGTAAAAATCCACACAAGTTGTTCTTCATAAGCTCTTAATGATCTTCTTGCTGATTCGTCACCAGCAAGCTAGGTCGGCTATATTACTCTTTATTCATAAAGAGTCAACTGGTTTTATTGATTATTTTTAAACTTCTTTAAGATCCTTAGATTTAACCCTTTAAGCTAAATCCTTGTTTCTCAACAAGTTTTAATCAACATCACCGCCGATGGATGTGCATTCTACAGCATTTTAATCACCATACAACCCCTTTTTTATATTTATTCATTTGAGTGTTTATTTTTCAAACCAATAAAATTCAAGTTATTGATTTTTAAAGTTAATTTATTTTAATTATATTTTTCACTCATTCTCATGGTCTAGGTAGGCCAAAATCATAGTACTCAATTCTCGCTTAAGCTCTTGTTCTGAAATAAGAAATTCATTATTGCTAACATAGCGCATCATCGTAAACAACGTACTATTGATGATGACAAATGATTTGTTTTTAAGCATTTCAAAGTCCCAATGTCGATAGAAACGATTAAATACATACAAACCAAGCTCAAAAAAATGTTTTTCCAAAATTTTAGCGGCATTTGAATTATTATAATTATGCCAATATTTAAGAATTTCAATAAAAAATCCTTTGTCTTCTCTCATCACATCAAATCCAAACTGGATACTCGATGGAATTATGTCGTGAATACTCTGTTTCTCCATCACCATGTGTTTTAAACGTAATCCCAAGCTTTCACTTTTTCGTAAAAGTAACTCTTCAACAATTTGTTCCTTATTTTCAAAATATTGATAAATAGACCCGACGCCAACCCCAGAGCATTCTGCAATTTTGGGTGTAGTCAAACCAGCCAGTCCATATTCTGCAATACATTGTTGAGTGGCTTGTAAAATATCATCCACAATCATTTTGGCACGTTGTTGTTTCGGTTGTTTTCTCATCGTTTTCCTGATTTTTTTTTAGTTTTATAAATACGAATTGAATACGAATAAATATTCATATTAGGGTGGTATGAAATAATATACTTGGTATAAAAATAATGGAACTACTGAATCCCAGCCGTTTAGCTTCTTTTCAAAGCATGCAAAAAACCAACTGGCAAAGTCAAATTCTGAGTCATTTGATCAAACAGCCTTTACAACCAACCTATAGTGAATATTTGTCACTAAATGATGCGCTGACCAAAGGTGATGATTTAATGGAACCTTTAATGCAGTGGATGATGCAAAATCCGAAATTACATCGAACTTATTTTGAAACTGCGCTCTTTCATGGCTTAGATCAATTGCCTCATGCTATTCCCGAAATAGAAACTTTTTTTCAACAGGTCACCACGAAACCCAGCTGGTTAGATGAAAATAAATTACAACACGCTCTGACCTTTACCCACCGATTAGGGATTAACAATGGTTTTATTTTACGTGACTTATCCTTAATGGCGGGCTATTTGTATCCAGGTTTCAATCAACCTTTGATCCTAACAGGTGCTTTAAAGAAACAGGCAGGAACGCGTCTGGCTGAAACCACAAAGTGGTGGGTCGATATTACTGAACCCAATGGACTTGAACGTTTTAATTCAGGATTTACCTCCACCATTTATGTCCGATTTATACATGCTTTAGTTCGATATTCACTCAAAAAAGGCAAGCAATGGGATGCTGAAACGTGGGGGATGCCGATTAGCCAATTTGATTTAGCCATGACTAATTTAGCCTTTAGCAGTGTAGTTCTGCTTGGTATTCGAGCTTTAGGCATTTTTCCAAACAAAACTGAGATTGAAAATTTTCTACATTTTTGGCGCTATATTGGTTGGCTTATGGGTGTTGAAGAAAAATGGTTAATCAATCAAGAGTCTGAAGGCTGGAAACTTCTATACTGGATGCAATTCGCTCATCCACAAACGGATGCAAGCAGTACAGCACTCGGCTCAAGTCTTTCAAAAGAGCCTTTCGAGCGTCAATATCGTTATTTTCGTCCTTTGCAGCAGAAACTTGCTTATCAGCAACATTTGCAAGTAACACAGTTCTTTATTGGCAAAAAAAGAATGTCCAACTTAGGGCTAAAACCTCGTTCCGCCGCATGGTTTGCCTATTATTTAATTGCAAGAAACTTAGCGCTTTATACAGGTGCTAAACATTTACCTACACTCGATGAGCGCTTAATTAAACAAGGTCGAAAAATTCAAAAGCTTGGCTTAGCTCTTTATCAGAGTAAAGCCAAACAATTGGCGAGTATGCATCAATAGCCATCTCGCTCTACAAAAAAGCAGAGTGCTTACTCTGCTTTTTTAATGCTTAAAACTTCACACTGACGCGCGCCCAATAATTGCGGCCTGTGTTATTAAATTGCTCAGTAGCAACTAATCCTATACCTACATCGCCCATTTTATTTAAGTGTTCGCTATAGGTTTTATCCAATACGTTATCAATTCCCATCGACACATCAACACCTTTCAAGACATGGTAAGTTCCATTTAAAGATAATGTAGCAAAGCCACTACTCTCCTTCACGTCATAGCCTACGATATTGCCTTGATTCAAACTTACACGGTTCTGACCATTAACCACTCGCCACAGTGCACCTAATGTGTATTTATCTTGCACATAACGCAGATTAACACGTGCCTCTAAAGGTGAAATTTGTGGTAAAGGTTTGTCATCGGTGGTGTTTTTGCCCCATGCATACATGGCACTGACATCTGCCTGAATGGCATCTGTAAACTGATAACCTATGCCCGCTTCCGCACCAGCAATGGTGGCATCCACATTTTTTGCCCCTGCACTAAATGAAGAACCATGTTTATGTCCACCCATACCTGAACTTGGATGGTTATGATAGCTCATCAAAATATAGTCATTAATTAATCCTGCGTAAGCAGAAGTCCATGAATTAAAGGGACCATGTTGATGTTGATAACCCATGTCGAGCTGTAACGTTTTTTCAGTGTTTAAATCATTAAACGTTGGAACAGGGGTACCAGTATTCCCGTGCGCTGTACTAAACAATTCCCAATAATCAGGCACACGCTCCACATAACCAAGACCAATATAGCTTTTAGCCTGATGCTCGGGATGTTGATTTTCTAAACGAATAAATGCGCTAGGTAAAGTTTCAGAACGATCATCATTCAGTTTAAGCGCATCAATTTTGACTTGATCTACACGCCCCCCCGTCACCAACTTATTTTGATCGCTCAATGTATAACTGAGTTCCCCAAAAGCCCCATATGAATTAAATTTCATATCGGTGGTCATGGGCATATTCATGCTATGAGCAATCATATTTCCAGCACGATGATTTTGCTGTAGATCGACGCCGCTAATCAGATTAAATTTATCCCATGCTGATGTAACTGCAATACGACTATTTAAACTACGGCGTGTCACTTGCATGGAAGATTTATTCAAATACATTTTGCCAGTTGCATGATCATGCTTCATTTCTGGCGTACGCAAGCTAAAGTTATCCATAATATGATCATTAAAGCTGTAATTAACTTGAGCTTCAATTTTTTGAATCACTTCACTAATATTTTTCTTTTCAACACGTAGACCCAAACTTTCACGTGCAAATTGCGAACCATCCATTGAACGCCCTGCATAAACCGCTTCACCATCGGCTTTACCACCTGTCAATTCTAGCCATGTATTTTGATCTGGCGTCCAACTCAAAGCGATATCTGCATTCCAACGTTCCCAATCTGAAGGTACTTTATTTCCATCGCCATCTTTATAACTATCCGATACAGAACGATTGGCATTTAAACGTATATATTTACTTTCATCTCCTACAGTTGCCTCGACGTTATGATCTAAACGACCAAATGATCCCATCAATACACTGGCTTGACCCAAATATGGTTTTTCTGTCGTAATTTCAGGTTTTTGTCGCTCAAAAATGACTGTAGCAGCTGAACCTGTATTGGCATACTGAACGGTTTGCGGGCCTTTAATCACCGTAATTTGATCATAACTTTCAGGTGAAATATAAGAAGTGGGTGCATCCATACGAGCCGGACAAGCCCCTAAATTTTCTGCACCGTCAGTCAATATTTTAATTCGGGAACCAAACATTCCACGGAAAGTGACATCACTATTGGTTCCACCACTCTGTATGGCATTAAATCCAACAATACTTTGTAAGTAATCTGCGCCATCTGTTGCAGGAATAGGTTGAATCGGCTGTTTAGGATCGGCATGTACAATTAAACCATTGGCATCGTTGCCTTGGTAAGCTGTTGCAACAATAGGCGCTAAAGTTTGAATGACACTTTGCTGTGCAGCAGAAGCTGAACCTGAATAACATGCAACACAAATCGCAGCCGCAAGTGGCTGTAAAAAGAATTTAGGCTGAGCCATTTTCATCTCTCTGAAATCATAAATAGGAGCTGTGACTAAAACAGCGCAAGCGCTGAAGTCATTAAAGACCTAACAAATTAGGTTTTGATTTATGCAAAGATCGGAGGGGCTCGCCCTTGTGGCAGTAAATATAGTCGTTGTAATACAAACCAAACATGACTAAAGGTTTTTTGGAATGCCAATAAACGAATTTGAATACGAACTAAAACTTCTTTTATATTCAGTTCAGGAGGTAAAACCAAATTGCCATAAACCGTACAGTACTGACATTGATGGTTGGCATCATGATGATGTCCTGCATCTTGGCTATGCAGTTGACTGTCCTGATCAACATTATGATGAGAAGATTGATGATAGGACTGATGAGAAATCGTTGGTTGAAGCAATAATCCACGCGTGATGGTTTCACAGACCGGAGCAACTTGATATTGCTTCGGTAACAAAGGCTGTAAAAAAACAGCAATCTGTAAAAAAACTGCTAGACAAGAAAGCAGCAAACCACCACGTAACAACAAAACGCTAATCCTGCATTTTTTCGCGATCCAATTATAACAAAGCCCAATCAAATTGGGCTAAGTCATTCATCTCTTTTTAAAAACTTTCATTATCGTTTAACAGCCACTTTTTCTTTTTGGCGTTGACGCGATACTTTTTCCAATTTATCCCGTATCCGCTGACGTTTTAATGGTGATAAGTAATCGACGAATAATTTGCCATTTAAGTGATCCATTTCATGTTGAATACACACAGCGAGAAGTTCATCTGCTTCTATCTGAAATGATTGTCCTTCAAGGTTCAGCGCTTCAATTTTTACACGTGACGGACGCTCGACTTTGTCGTATATTTGAGGCACTGATAGACAGCCCTCTTCGTAAGGCATCGTTTCTGCAGTCAATGGGGTAATTTTGGGGTTAATAAAAACCATGGGTTGATCTTTATTTTCAGATAAATCCATGACAATCAGCTGAATATGTTGATCGACCTGTGTGGCAGCCAAACCGATACCTGGGGCTTCATACATCGTTTCAAACATATCTGCTGCAAGCTGACGAATTTCATCAGTGACTTCTTCGACTGGTTTAGCAATGGTACGAAGACGGGGATCCGGGAAACTTAAAATAGGTAATAAGGCCATACGGTGTCCTCACTTATGCCATTGATCAAAAAACAAAATGAAGCAATGCTTCATCAAAAAATTGTGTGTAATATCGTTATTATAACGCAACTACATACATAATTTTAGGAATTATGATAATGAAAAAGGTTTTGAAGGCCGTACCAACTTTTAGTGCCTTGGGGTTTAAAAAACAATTATTGGCACTTGCCGTGTGTGTAAGTGTTGGAGTGGGTATGGTGAGTATGGCTGAAGCAGCGCCTGCTCGAAATATTAATCCTCCCGCATTAAAAGCCGGAGCGCCACAAGTTTATGTGGTAAAAAAAGGCGATACCTTATGGGATATTTCCAAACGATTTTTGAAAAATCCTGTGCGTTGGCCTGAAATTTGGGCCAGCAATAAACATGTTAAAAATCCGCACTGGATTTTTCCTGGTGACCGTTTATTGATGTGTACTTATAATGGTCGTCCCATTATCGGTAAAGATGAAGGTGATGGCTGCGAAGGGATTATCCGTCGCTATACTGGCGGCACCAAGCTCCAACCACAGGTTCGGATTGAATCTTTAAACAATGCTATTCCTGTGATTCCACTCGAATATATTAAACATTGGTTAGAACGCAGCACCATTATTGCGCCTGAATCAATTACCGATACGCCTTATATTTTAGGCACTGCTGATCAGCGCGTTTTAGCGGCTAAAGGTCAAACCGTTTATGCACGTGGCAATGGTTTAGAAGTAGGTCAACGCTATGCCGTATATCGTGAAGCTGAACCGTATATGTTTACCGATGCAAATGGCAAAAAATATAATGCAGGACTTGAGTTGATTCAAGTGGCAGCTGGAACCTCTATTCGCGGTGAAAATGACATTACTACGTTAGAACTTACAGATACCTACAATGGCGAGGTTCGTCGTGGTGACCGTGTCCTACCTGAATACGATCCAATGTTACCGACTCTATTTTATCCTACCCATGCCGAAGATGTTCTTGCAGGTGGAAAAATTGTGCGGGTGATGGGGTCTATTGGCACAGCAGCTAAACACAGTGTAGTCACTATTGACCGCGGTCGTTTGCAAGGGGTTCAGGTTGGACACGTATTTGCTGTCAATCAAACTGGTGAAACAGTGACTGATCCAAAAACCAAAGAAAGAATTCAATTACCAGGTCAACGTATTGGCAATATTATGGTGTTCAAAAGCTTTGACCACCTAAGTTATGCGTATGTATTGGATAGCGAATTACCGATTAAAGTCGGTGCAGCGATTCAACCGCCATTATTGGATGATTAATCAAGTTAAGGTCTTTTTTTATGTTGAACCCTTTATCCGAGACGCAAGTTGCCACAATTACGTTATGGTATTTGGTTCAGCATTCTCTTTCGAGTTTTTATAAATTAGAAAAATATTTTGGTACAGTGTCACAAGCAGTTGATCCAAAAAACTTTTCACAATGGTCGACTCTTGCGCTGCATAAAAATCACTTACAGCGTCTCAGTGAATTTCAAACTGAAGCTGGCCAACAAAATTTTAAACACTTAATTCAAGATATTCAAAAGCATACTGATTTCATTTTAACCTTGAATCAGCCCGACTATCCGACCCAACTGTTGCCCTATACAAACAAACCACCGATTCTTTTTGGTCAAGGCAATGCACAAGCTTTACTACAGCCTCAAATCGCGATTGTCGGCAGTCGTAAACCCAGTACACATGGACGGCAAGTGGCTTATGATTTTGCTTACTACTTAAGTGATCAAGGTTTTTATGTGACGAGTGGTTTAGCCGAAGGTATTGATGAAGCCGCACATCAAGGGGCTTTACGGCATAATCGTACTATTGCTGTAATGGGCACAGGACTGGATCAAACCTACCCAAGTCTACATCAGCAGCTCAGACAGCATATTATTGCCCAATCAGGGACAATTATTACTGAATTTTTACCCGGTACACCTCCATTACAACAACATTTTCCACGGCGCAACAGGATTGTCAGTGCTTTAAGTCTCGGAGTCATTGTTGCAGAAGCCGCACTCAAAAGTGGTTCACTCATCACAGCAAAATGGGCTGCTGAACAAGGTAAATTAATTTTTGCGATTCCGGGTCATATTTATAGCGAACACCACCAAGGCTGCCATCAACTGATTCGTGAAGGTGCTATTTTAGTTGACCATCCTGAACAGGTGGTTGAAGATCTGGCGCTTCCAACCCAATGGCAATGTCAGCAAAGAAATGATCAAACACAAATTGTAAATCAGATTTCACCCAAAGAAAGTCAAGCCGTACAGCAACTCTCAGCGTTACCAAGCGCTGTCCAGCCCTCTCCACTAAACCAAATACACATTCCTCAAAATTTGCTCTCGCTCTATAACCAGCTCGACTGGATTGGACAATCGATTGATGATCTGATTATTAAACTAAATTTAGATATCAGTACGTTAACCAGTCAATTAATGGAGCTAGAATTACTCGGTTTGTGTATGCAACAAGGTGGTTTGTATCTACGTTGTCGTGCAAGCAAATAAGGTTCACAATATCGTTTTTAAAATTTGTACGGATAAAACCTGATGATTAGCACCTGTGTAACCGAAGCGGCTGAATGTTTAAAACAAGGACACGTTTTAGCATACCCCACTGAGGCGGTCTGGGGCTTAGGCTGTGATCCATTCAATGAAACTGCTTTCTCAGCAATTTTAGCATTAAAACAACGTCCGATTGAAAAAGGGGTCATTTTACTGGCATCGCAACTCTCTCAAGTTGAACATTTATTAATCTCTCTACATCCAGACATGCAACAAAAAGTGCTTGATTCATGGCTGTATCAAAAATCAAATGCTAGAGCAACGACTTGGTTATTGCCTGCTGGTGAAGATATTCCCGCTTGGATTAAAGGCAATCATAGTAAAGTTGCAGTTCGCGTCACCACACATCCGCTCTGTGTCGCGTTGTGTAATGCTTTTAACGGTTTTATTGTATCTACCAGCGCCAATCCAGCTGGTGCTCAGCCTGCTCACTCTCTTCAAGAGGCAAGCCAATATTTTTCTCAGCAGGTTGATTATTTAAATGGAGACTTGGGACTAAGCCAAGAACCTAGCCGTATTATTGATGCAGTTACTGGTGAGATAATCCGAGCCTAGTTTACTCATTTTTATAAAAATGAAAGATAAAAAAAAGCTCAACCCTATGAAAAGGGTTGAGCATAAAAAAGGATGTGTAAACCACATCCAGAGGGTCTGAATTAGGTACTAAAAAGCTGAAAAACAACGACAACATTTAGTGTGCGCATATTATCTATCAATTTTTCTTACAACACAAATAGATTATTTATATCAAGATGAACTTAAAAATACTTAATCTAAACCACTTAATTCGAGTGTTTAAATTATCTTGTTCTTTTAGGAAGACATTTGATAAAACTGAGATTTTTTTCAAATGTCTAGCTTTTAGAGTATGGCATTGAAAATTAAATATAATTAAAAAAATTCATTTCGAGTTTTAACTCTCTTTAACTTGAAGCCTTAATGTGGGTTTGAGGTTTTTTCTGTGCCAGTAAAATTCCTAATAAAATAATGGCTCCTCCGATACTGTGATAGACAGTCCAAGCTTCATTTAGCCATATATAAGCAATAATTGCGGTAAAAACAGGCATCAAATTCATAAAAATACTGGTTCGATTCGGCCCAATCATTTGTACCGCCAACATCCAAACCAAAGGTGCAATTAAAGATGGAAATATACCCGCATATAAAACACTGCTAATATTTTGTGGGTTAATTGCTTCTAGGCCCAACCATAGTACAAATGGAAGGTGATAAAGCAAAGCAAAAATAATTTGGATATATAAGCTGATCATCAGTGGAATGTTGAGTTGCCATTTTTTCAAAAAAACGCCGTAAAAGGCATAAAAAAACACAGCTATGACCATCATGACATCACCCAGATGCCCACCAGATTGAATCAAGCCTGCCAAATTTCCTTGCGCCATGACATAGAGTAAGCCCAAAAAAGATAAAATACTGCCGACTATTGCAAAACGATTTGGAATTTCTTTGAGCAAAAACATTGAAACAAAGATGGTAAAAATCGGAATAAAGGCATTAATGATCCCCATATTGGTGGCAGAAGTATAATGCGCGGCGGTATAACCCAAGCCTTGATAAAGCACCATGCCAAAAGCCGCAAGGACTGCCAACTTTTTCCAGTACTGTTGAATTAGCACCCGTTCTCGCCATACTCGTGTCGCCATAAAAGGGGTTAAAACCAAAAATGCGACTAACCAACGATAAAAACTAATACTGACAGGAGAAATATAATCCACGACATAGCGAGTAACGGCAATATTCATCGACCAAATTAAAACTGCGAGCAACGGTAAGGCCAACGCCCACCAGACTGTTTTACTTTGCGTTACCATTTTTTATCCTGTCTTTGAATATTTGATATTCATTTTGACCAAAGTCTGAAATAATTAAAATATCGAATTTCAGACATTTGTATTGCCCTTTGGACATCATCGATGATTTCAGGTTTATTTCAAACGCTGAATCATGAGTTTATAAAGAGATGAAAATGAATGATCCAGATCTCTCCCATTTAGAACAGATTCAATACCGATTAGAAGTAAATGATTTTTTTTATCAAAAAGATGAGGTTGTGGCACCACACAGTTCACTTTGGGGTGACTTCAATTTTAGCTTAAATGGTATTTTAGAGTATAAAATTGTGGAGAAAATCTATTTATCTCCGCCCAATTATGGTTTATGGCTCCCTCCTCAAACAGCTCATACCTCTATCGCGTTAGATGAAAAAGAGACACATTATGTCTGTATTCGAGTAAACCGTCTTTATGCCAACATTTTGCTGCTTGTACTAAAATTTTAAGTATTGGTCCTTTTCTGCGCAATTTAGTCCATGAAATTCTAGCGCACCAGAACAAATACAGTTTGGAATATCAACATTTATTGCTGGTACTTTTGGATCAATTGAAAAATGCCCCTGCGTACGACAATTATTTACCCCAAACCAATCACGTATTACTTAAACCCTTATTGCAACATCTGTCTAATCCTGAATTATTCCACCAAAATTTGCAGCAACTTTTGCATCCTATCCCCTTTAGTGAACGTCACTTACTGCGCTTAAGCCAACAAGAATTACAACTCAGTTTATTAGAATGGCGTAATCGTGCCAAAATTATCTATGCCATTACTCAACTTCGACAAGGCAAGACCATCAAAAAACTGGCTTATGAACTGGGCTATCAACATAGCTCAAGTTTCATCGAATTTTTTAAGCGCTATACGGATCAAACCCCTGCCCAATTTCGGGATATTTAAATTTTTATTACGCTTCTTTGCAAAATGCAGCAGCTTGACAACAAAAACGCTGTATCCAAGGCCAAGATAAATATGCAATTTTAATAACAGCATTTCATTTAGCTTGCGTATTATTTTTAATTTTAAATAAATTTGGGTTTAGTGCTCATACTAAATCGAAGAGGATGAATTATGAAAAAACGATTACTTGCATCACTTTGTGTTGCTGCTGCAGCACTCACTGCGTGTAACCAAAAGCCAAATGAAGCAACCCCTTCGTCAGAAAAAACTGTCGCAACTGCTCAAACTGCAGCTCCAAGCATGAGTACCAACAACAATACTGATATTAAAAATGATTTGAATCAGGTTCAAACTTTGTCAAATAGTCGTGCTCAAGAAGCCATCGACTTTCAAAATAAGGCCACTCAGGCTGCACAAAAGGGAGATAAAGCAACCTTAAACTCCATCGTGACCGAAATGAAAACCTATATTGATAAATTGAATACAGACCTTGATGCCTTAGCACTGAAAAGTACTGAAGTTGCAGCTATACGTGACAAAATGAAAGAGTCGAATAACCTAGGAATTGAATTGTCTGAAGCAAGCATTGTAGATAATCCAGATATGAAAAAAATTACAGAATTACAAAACCGAGCAACGGCATTACAAAAGGAACTGGTTGCTGAAATGCAAACTTTACAAACCAAAGCTAATGCAGCAGCATAATCTATAATATATATTTAAAAACAGGTCATTAGACCTGTTTTTTAAATCTTGTGTTTATCCTAAAATTTAATCCTATTTCAAAATAAATACTTGCCGTCTTGATGAATAAACGTTACAACAAAGCAGTAATCATCTTCAATATTTAAGGACAATTTCATGGGCCATTCCGTATATGACATTCCTGTCAAAACCATTCAAGGCAATGACACCACCTTGAACTCGTATCAAGGCAAAGTTTTACTGATTGTCAATACCGCTTCAAAATGTGGCCTAACGCCTCAGTACGAAGGTTTAGAGAAACTATATACTGAAAAAAAAGAGCAAGGTCTTGAAATTTTAGGCTTTCCTGCGAAAAATTTCCTAGCGCAGGAACCTGGTTCCGATGATGAAATTCAAGCATTTTGCTCGCTTAATTACCAAATCAATTTTCCGCTATTTTCTAAAATTTCCGTTGCGGGTGAAGACAAACATCCACTGTATCAAGCTTTAACCCAAGCCATTCCAGTTCGTACTGGCGAAGGTCCATGGTGGAAAGATTTAGTCGATTATGGCTTAACCCCTAACGAGCCACCCGAAGTATTGTGGAATTTCGAAAAATTTTTAGTCAATAAAAATGGTGAAGTGGTTGCTCGTTTTGCACCAGATATTACTGCAGATGATGCACGAATTGTAGATGCAATTAATGCAGAGCTCCTAAAATAAAATTGCGAGGGATGTAAGTCTATAGCATTTTCTGTAACACAAAATGATAGGCTTACATTCGCTTCGTTGAAAAAACAGACCAAAATCCATGTTTCATTTCATTTTTTTGTTATGACTTTGAAATCATCTATTTTAACTCCACATTTAAGCCCCATATTCTTCATATTGCTGATACAAAGTTAGAAAATGTCATGAAAAAGTTCGTCCAAGGTGCTGTCCTTCCTTTCACCCTTTTTGCTTCTTCCTTATTGATCTTGGGCTGTGATTCCACTGCTCAAAATTCAGCGGAAAAGGACATAAATGAATCTCAAACTGTTAGTGTTTCAAATGATGATTCTGCTTCAGAACAACAAACGGCTAAACCCGAGATTGAATTAAAATCTGGGAATGTTTTCTACATTGCACGTGATGTTGCCGATGTTCAACTCAAAGCAGGTGATTACATTGCACAACTACAGCAATCTCAGGAAAATTTACAACAAGCCCTAGAAGCCAAGGATATTCAACAGCTTGAAACTACAGTTACAGCGCTGAAATCTCAATTAACAGGCTTTAACCAAGCACTTGAGCAACTCAATTTAAAAAGTAGTGAAATCGATGACATTCGTCAAAACATTCAAACTGCAAATGAACAAGCACTTAAATCACCACTAATGAATGGAGAGGTTGATTTCAGTCAGGTTAATTTGCAAAAGATTGAACAACAACTTGGTTCTGTACAAAGTGAAATGTTAAAACTTGCAGCAATGTTGATTCCAACATCAAATAGCGAATCAGACAGTAAAAGTTAATTTTATTGAGCTAAAAAGTGAGCCCCACTCAATCGATGGGGCTAACACTGCCTTTATGAATAGACACTTTATAAATAATCACTGTACGAATATAGTGATAAATAATGAGTCTAATTAAAGTCGCATATCAACCACAATACGCCCATCGATTTTGCCATGCTCCATCCGACTAAAAATATCATTAATATTTTCAATTGGTTCAACACTGATATGTGCTTTAACTTTTCCTTTCGCAGCAATATCTAGGGCTTCTTTTAAGTCTAAACGTGTCCCTACAATCGAACCGCGAACAGTAATGCCATCGAGCACCATATCAAAAATTGACAGATCAAATTTACCTGGTGGTAAACCATTCAGGACCATCGTTCCACCACGTCTAACAATCGCCACAGCTTGCTCAAATGCTTTTGGAGACACTGCTGTAACAAGCACGCCATGACAGCCTTCACCTGTAGCAGCAAGTACAGCTTCTTTTACATCCACTTTTAAGGCATTGATACCAACATCAGCACCCAAACTCTTTGCAAGTTCTAACTTAGAATCATCTACATCAATGGCAACGACATTAAAACCCATAGTTTTCGCATATTGAACTGCAACATGGCCTAAACCACCAATGCCTGAAATAGCAACCCAATTGCCTGTTTTCGCTTCAGTCATCTTCAAGCCTTTGTAAACAGTGACACCTGCACAAAGGATTGGCGCAATTGCCAATAAATCTACGCCTTCTGGAATCACACCAACGTATTCACCATCGGCTAAACAATATTCAGCAAAGCTACCATTCACAGAATAGCCTGAATTTTGTTGCAATTTACACAGTGTTTCCCAGCCTGCATAACAATGATCACAATGTCCACAAGCAGAATATAACCAAGGAATACCAACCACATCACCTACTTTTAAGTGATCAATTCCAGCACCTATTTCTACTACTTCGCCCACGCCTTCATGCCCAGGAATAAAAGGAAGTGTCGGTTTGATTGGCCAATCACCTTGCATTGCATGTAAATCAGTATGACAAATACCTGTTGCAATAATTTTGACCAATACCTTCCCCGCAGTCACTTCTGGGATAGGCATTTCTTTAATTTCTAATGGCTTATTAAATGCTGTGACAACTGCCGCTTTCATCATTTTTGGCATTAAACTAACTCCTTATAGTGTTGGCTGAGCTTTTTTAAGAATCATTCTCAGTAAATTACACAATAAAAGTTATAAGGTTGGTTTTAGGTAGGTTTAAGCCAATCATAATGACAAAAAAGCTTATATTCTTAAAAATACTATTTATAAAACAATGGATTATATTAAAAATATATTTTAAATTTTATTTTTATCATTCTTCCTTTGTAGTATCAGTACTACAAATTGACGATTTTCATTATTATTTTATATTCTAAATTAAGAATGAGCCTGAAGATTACATTGCTTATCATTACCTAGAACTCTTTTTATATCTTGCTTAAAACGCATCTTTGCAAATTTATAATCTTTAGGTAAATATAAGGTAAATCGTGTTTGATTATCACCTATGCTTTCTAGTGTCGCTTTATATAAATACACACCTCCTTTTGAACGAGCAAAAAGCGTTGCCATCGCTAAATTCGGTTCAAACTTGTTATCTGTGTAAACAAAATTCTTTTCACTGGTAAAAGCCATACAGCGACCATAGGCTATTCTCAAATTTTTATATGCATGTTCATAGTGTATGGCTAATTCTGTACTTAATCCATTTTCATAGGAATTAGCAACCAAAGCAGCTTCTGTCGGTTGTACAGGACCAATAACGAATTGTTGCTGGCAAGCAGATAACATAAGGGATGGAACAATAAGAACTATAAATTTCTGCAATAAATTCAAGAGCGCGACCTTTTATTTTTATGATTAAATTTTTCATCTGCCATCTACGATAAGCATTGAGCAGAATTATAGCGCATGTTTAAATGATTCATTCTTTTCAAATCGTATCACCTTTTATGCAATTGATTATTTTCACAGGTGTTCAAGCTTCTGGTAAATCTAGTTTTTATCTTTTAAATTTATACCATAGCCACTTACGTATCAATTTAGATATGCTAAAAACAAGGCATCGTGAAAATATGATTTTTGAAGCCTGTTTAGCCTCCAAAACCAAAACTGTGATTGATAATACCAACCCGACCAAAACAGACCGTGCACGTTATATTCAACGAGCTAAAGATGCTGGCTTTGAAGTGATTTCTTATTATTTTGAAACCGATTTAAACAGTGCTTTAGAACGTAATAGCCATCGCGAAGGCAAAGCCAATATTCCTGAAGTCGGTATTCGTGCGACTTATAAGAAACTTGAAGTGCCAAGTTTGGATGAAGGCTTTGATGAGATATTTAAAGTGAAAATTGTCGGGAATGGGGAGTTTCAAATTCAATCTTCAAATATTGTTTAATGTTTAAAAATATATACATTCAAGCATTTAATACGAGCTTTCTAAAAATTAAAAGCGGGAATAAAATCTTATCTCGAAATTTTAAATTTCCTAAAAAAACGCAATAATGTTTGTAAATTATGCACTTTTAAAAAATATCTAGGGTCTACTATCACTTTATAAGTAAAAAAGAAAAGATGAAAAAATAAAAAAAGGAATTTAAAAGCTTCGAGATTGTTGTTATTTAAATTTTCTGAAAATTGAAAACAACAAAATAAAATACTCATAACTAAAAATATGCATAGCAAAAATTTGCGAAAATTTGTTTTTAAAAGAACTTCATTACGAGCTTTAGTTCTTGTTTTTATTATATTGTCTTTTTCTTTAAGAAAACTAATCATCATCTGTAATTTATAAATTGAAACATTTAACTGATTAAAGCTCAAAAATTAAGTATTTTATATTTTCTTTATGTAAAAATAAAAAAACCACCCTTTCGGGTGGTTTTTCAATCTCGAACCGTGTTTTATTGAGCGCGGTTTTTGATTTTGCGGATCGTTTCCAACTGAGCAACTGTTTCTGCCAATACAGCAAGAGCAGCAGCAGTATCCAACTCGCTTTTTTGATTCGCAAGCAAAGCTTCAGCATTTTTACGTGCCTCAAGAATTGCAGCTTCATCCAAGTTTTCAGCACGAACTGCAGTATCTGCAAGAATCGTGATGACATGCGGTTGAACTTCTAGAACACCACCAGATACATAGATCAACTCTTCTGTACCATTTTCCAACAGAACGCGAATTGCACCCGGTTGAAGCAAAGTTACAAGTGGCGCATGACCAGGCATAATACCTAGCTCACCGCCTGCACCTTTTGCAATTAGCATCGTTACAGTGCCTGAGTACAAAGACTCGTTTACACTTACAACATCACACTGCATAGTCGCCATGAGAATCTCCTAAATTAGAGTCGCTAATTAAAGTTTCTCGGCTTTAGCAATCACTTCGTCAATACCACCCACCATGTAGAACGCTTGTTCTGGGATGTGATCGTATTCACCAGCTAAAAGACCTTTAAAGCCACGAATTGTTTCTTTAAGCGGTACAAGTTTACCAGGAGCACCAGTAAACACTTCAGCTACGTGGAACGGTTGAGAGAAGAAACGTTGGATTTTACGCGCACGGTAAACAACCAATTTATCTTCTTCAGCCAATTCGTCCATACCCAAAATTGCGATGATGTCTTTAAGCTCTTTATAACGTTGCAAGATGTTCTGTACAGAACGTGCAATTTCATAATGCTCAGCACCAACAACTAAAGGATCTAGCTGACGTGACGTTGAATCTAGTGGATCGATCGCTGGGTAAATACCAGAAGACGCGATGTCACGGCTCAATACAACAGTTGCATCTAAGTGAGCAAACGTTGTCGCAGGCGATGGATCTGTTAAGTCATCGGCAGGTACATAAACCGCTTGGATCGACGTGATCGAACCAGACTTAGTTGATGTAATACGCTCTTGAAGAAGACCCATTTCCTCTGCAAGTGTAGGTTGATAACCTACTGCAGATGGCATACGACCTAGAAGTGCAGACACTTCAGTACCAGCCAATGTGTAACGGTAAATGTTGTCAACGAACAACAATACGTCACGGCCTTTACCGTTTTCGTCTTTCTCATCACGGAAATATTCAGCCATGGTCAAACCAGTTAACGCTACGCGTAAACGGTTACCCGGTGGCTCATTCATCTGACCGTAGACCATGGCTACTTTGTCTAGAACGTTAGAATCTTTCATTTCGTGATAGAAGTCATTACCTTCACGAGTACGCTCACCAACACCAGCAAACACAGATAAACCTGAGTGCGCTTTCGCGATGTTGTTGATCAATTCCATCATGTTTACAGTTTTACCAACACCGGCACCACCGAACAAACCAACTTTACCACCTTTAGCAAACGGGCAAAGTAAGTCAATGACTTTAATACCAGTTTCTAAAAGGTCAGTAGAAGCAGCTTGTTCTGCATATGAAGGTGGTTGACGGTGAATCGGCAAACGCACTTCAGTTGCAACTGGACCAGCTTCATCAATTGGACGTCCTAAAACATCCATGATACGACCTAAAGTCGCTGTACCTACAGGTACAGAAATTGGCGCTTCAGTATTGGTCACGGTTAAACCGCGTTTAAGACCTTCAGTAGATCCCATTGCGATGGTACGAACTACGCCATCACCAAGCTGTTGCTGAACTTCTAAAGTAGTTTCAGTACCAACAACTTGTAGAGCGTCATAGATCTTAGGAACGCTATTGCGTTCAAACTCGACGTCGATAACCGCGCCGATGATCTGAATGATACGACCGCTATTCATGGCTGTCTCCTCAATTCAAAATAATGTTAAACGGCAGCGGCACCACCAACGATCTCAGAAATTTCCTGAGTAATCGCGGCTTGACGCAGCTTGTTATAAATAAGTTGTAGGCTCTTGATGATGTCACCTGCATTATCTGTCGCTGCTTTCATAGCGACCATACGTGCAGATTGCTCACATGCGATATTTTCAATCACACCTTGATACACCACAGACTCGATATAGCGAACCAACAAGCCATTTAGAAGCTCTTCAGCTTCAGGCTCATATAAGTAATCCCAACCGTAAGAACGATTCAAATTATCGCCTTCTTTAGCCGCAGCCAAAGGAACGAGTTGCTCAATCTTTTGATTTTGAGTCATGGCATTCACAAAGCCATTCGACACAAGATAAATACGATCTAACTCGCCTTTATCATAAGCATCCAACATCACCTGTACAGAGCCAGATAACTGTTCAAGACTTGGTGTATCGCCGACATTCGTCGTTGCACCTAGTACTTTACCGCCGTAGTTTTTAAAAAACGAAACCGCTTTTTGACCAATTAAAGCAAATTGAACTTCAATTGACTGCTCTTGTTGCTGTTGTACGTGCTTAACAACTTTCTTGAACAAGTTAATGTTCAAGCCGCCTGCCAAACCACGATCTGAAGAAACAATAATATAGCCAACGCGTTTTACAGGGCGTTCAACCATATAACGGTGTTTATATTCAGGATTCGCTTGTACCAAGTGAGCAATTACACGGTGCATATTTTCGGCATACGGACGGCCTTGAGCCATGCGCTCTTGCGCACGACGCATCTTAGAAGCTGCTACCATTTGCATCGCGCGAGTGATCTTTTGCGTGCTCTTGATACTAGCTACTTTGGCGCGAATTTCTTTTAAATTTGCCATACGCTTAACCTAGTATTCGAAGGCTTTTTCAAGCCTCCGAAGGTTGATCCGTGAACCAAACTTAACTAGCTTTTAGCAACTGCTAAAATTAGTAAGTTTGAGTCGCTTTAAAGCTTTCAATACCTGCTTTAATTGCAGCTTCGATGTCTTTGTTATAATCACCAGATTCATCGATTTTTTGCATCAACGCAGCATTTTCTGAACGGAAGTAAGAAATAAGTGCAGCATCAAAATCTACAATTTTCTTCACTTCAACGTCAGTCATATAACCTTCGTTAGATGCATAAATTGAAACAGCTTGGTCAGCAATTGAATATGGAGCATATTGTTTTTGCTTCATTAATTCAGTTACACGTTGACCATGTTCAAGTTGCTTACGCGTTGCTTCATCAAGATCAGAAGCAAACTGAGCAAATGCTGCCAATTCACGGTATTGCGCCAAAGCAGTACGGATACCACCAGACAATTTTTTGATGATCTTGGTTTGCGCAGAACCACCAACACGAGATACAGAGATACCCGCGTTCACAGCAGGACGAATACCTGCGTTGAATAATGATGTTTCTAAGAAGATCTGACCATCAGTAATCGAAATTACGTTGGTTGGTACGAATGCAGATACGTCACCGGCTTGAGTTTCAATAATCGGTAATGCAGTTAATGAACCAGTTTGGCCTTTAACTTCACCGTTAGTAAATTTCTCAACGTAGTCAGCAGATACGCGCGAAGCACGTTCAAGAAGACGCGAGTGAAGATAGAATACGTCACCAGGATATGCTTCACGACCTGGTGGACGGCGTAAAAGCAATGAAATCTGACGGTAAGCAACCGCTTGTTTAGACAAGTCATCATAAATGATAAGTGCGTCTTCACCACGATCACGGAAGTATTCACCCATTGTACAGCCAGAATACGGAGCTAAATACAGCATTGCTGCTGGATCAGATGCACCTGCTGCGACAACAGTGGTATACGCCATAGCGCCAGTTTCTTCTAACTTGCGTACCACGTTAGCGATAGTCGATTGTTTTTGACCAATCGCTACGTATACACACTTAATGCCAGAATGTTTCTGAGCGATGATCGCATCGATCGCCATCGCTGTTTTACCAGTTTGACGGTCACCAATGATCAACTCACGTTGACCACGGCCTACAGGGATCATAGTATCTACTGATTTATAACCAGTTTGTACAGGTTGATCCACTGATTGACGCCAAATTACACCTGGTGCTACTTTTTCAACAGCATCAGTTAATTTAGCATCGATCGGGCCTTTACCATCAATTGGGTTACCCAAAGCATCTACTACACGGCCAAGAAGTTCAGGACCAACCGGAACTTCTAATACACGACCTGTGCAACGCGCTTTTTGACCTTCTTGAAGGCTTAAGTAGTTACCTAAAACAACGACGCCCACTGAATCCTGTTCTAGGTTCAGTGCCATACCAAATAAGCCGCCGTCGAATTCGATCATTTCACCGTACATTGCATCAGCAAGGCCGTGAATACGCACAATACCGTCGGAAACCATAACAATGGTTCCTTCGTTCTTAGCGGTCGCGCTGGTGTCCAGATCGCCGATACGCTGTTTAATGAGCGCACTGATCTCGGATGGATTCAGTTGTTGCATTGCGCTATACCTCAATCTTTTATAAGTTCAGTCTTCTTCTATGCATAATTATGCAAGAAGACGAGTCCGCATTTTTTCAAGCTTGTTAAGCGCAGAGTCATCTATCACTTGGTCGCCTGCACGAATAACAACACCCGCAATTAAAGCTGGGTTAACTTCAACAGTGACATTTACCGTAGCATTAAATTTTTTCTCTAATGCATGTGCCAGTAATTGTTCCTGTACAGAAGTCATTGGGAATGCTGATTCAATCACAACATCCACAGTATTGTTATTCTGTGATTTGAGTAGTTCGTATTCTGCTTCAATTTCAGGTAACAATGCTAAACGCGCATTGTCTGCAAGAAGAGTCAAAAAGTTCGACACTTCCTGTGTTTGATTTTCACCTAAAACTTTTGCGAAAACACTGACCTGCTCAGCAGGAGTAAGCTCAGGGCGATTCAAATAAGCGGAAAATGCTTCATCTTGCACCGCAGCACTGAGCATTTGTAACGCATTCGACCAATTGTCAGTTGCACCTTGCTCAGAAGCGAAAGCAAATGCTGCTTTGGCGTACGGGCGTGCCAACGTCAAGAGTTCAGCCATAATCGCCTCGCTTAAAGTTTAGCAGCCAGCTGAGTAAGCATGGCATTGTGAGCTTCCGCATCAACTTGTTGGCTAAGAATTTTCTCAGCACCAGTTACTGCAAGAGCAGCCACTTGTTGACGCAATTCTTCACGAGCAGCATTGATTTCAGTATCAACAGTTTCTTTCGCCTGTTGACGGATACGCTCACCTTCAGCAGATGCCTGGGTACGCGCTTCTTCGATCAATTGTGCACCGCGACGGTTCGCTTGTTCGATCAATTGAGCCGCTTGTGCTTTTGCTGCATCTAACTCTTGCTTTACTTGTGCTTGCGCATCAGCAAGGTCATCTTTGGCTTTTTCAGCAGCATTTAAGCCATCAGCGATACGACGCTGACGCTCACTAATCGCATTGATTAGTGGTGGCCATACAAATTTCATGCAGAATGCGACAAACATCGCAAATGCAATCGCTTGGCCAATCAATGTGAGGTTGATATTCATTGCTATTCCTCAATAGTTTAATTTAGGAATTAAGCCGATTAACCTACAAATGGATTAGCGAAGATGAAGAACAAGCCAATACCAACACCGATCATAGGCACAGCATCAAGAAGACCCGCGATTAAGAACATACGAGTTTGAAGTTGTGGAGCCAATTCTGGTTGACGTGCAACAGCTTCAAGGAAACGGCCGCCTAACAGACCAAAACCAATCGCAGTACCTAAAGCACCAAAAGCGATCAAGATAGCAGATGCAATTGCAACTAGACCTAAAGTGAGTTCCATGAAAAATTCCTCAGAGGTTAGGTTTTACCCAATTAAATTAAAAATTGTACCTAACCATCTTATGATAGTTAGGCAATTACCATTAATGCTTTTCGCTTGCCATGCTCAAATATACGATAGTCAGCATCATGAAAATAAATGCTTGTAGCGTAATAATTAAGATATGGAAAATAGCCCATGGCACAGACAATGCCCATTGGATCCAGAACGGTAGTAACGCGATCAGGATGAAGATTAACTCACCCGCATACATGTTACCGAACAGTCGCAGAGCCAATGAAATTGGACGTGCAAGGAAAGTTACCAATTCCAAAAGCAAGTTAAATGGAATTAAAAGCGCTTTAGCGATTGGATTCTTTGGATTGAACGGATTCAGCGCCAACTCACCAACAAAACCACTGACACCTTTTTCACGAATACTGTAGAAAATGATGAGAGCAAATACAGATAAAGACATCCCTAAAGTGATGTTTGGATCTGTTGTTGGTACGATTTTGAAATACACGCTGTGTGGATCCATTCCAAATACATTGCTACCAATAATCGTAGCTAAATGAGGAATGAAATCTACAGGCACTAAGTCCATCGCATTCATGAGGAAAATCCACACGAAAATGGTCAGTGCAAGCGGTGCAATCAAACGTGACTTTCCGTGGAAAGTATCACGAACACTTGAGTCAACAAACTCAATGATCATTTCAATTGCTGACTGGAACTTGGTAGGAACACCAGAGTTTGCAGCTTTCGCTACACACCAGAACAACAAACAGAAAATCACACCTAGCGTGATTGACCAACCCATTGAATCCAAGTGAATAGCAGTGAACCCCATCTGTTGAGCTTCTTCAGCAGTCTCAGCCAACTTCCACGAGCCATCCGGCATCTTGCCATAGGTCATATTGGTCAAGTGATGCTTGATATACTCGGTCGAAGTAAGGGCATGTTCTTCAGCAGCCATAAATCACACCTGGTCAATGTCAAATACTAATAGAGTGAACGAACGTCGCGTGCTGCTTGACGTCTCGTCCATCTCCTAAAAACTTTTCAATTTTTTGTTGCGCCTATACTCGTTTTTGTTGCCGTGACACCCAAAAAGGAGCGACCCACGACATGGCTTGAACGAGAATAAAACCACAAAACAACGCTCCCGCTGACAACGGTTTTACATTGCTTAAAATTAAAATGAAACCAACAATCACGATTGCAAACTTACCCATCAGGCCTCTATACATGTTCGAAAGAACCTGTTTTGAAGCACGGGCACCTGCCGCTCGAAACGATTGCCAAGAAAAATAACAACTTGCAAGCCAGCAAACAAAAGCACCAAGTGCTGCGCTTAAAGCTGCTGTTGTATCTTTCAAAAACCACGCTATCAAGGCTGAAACAGGGATCATACCTGCTTGTAAAATGACTAAAGCTTTCGCTAATCGTCGATCAATCATGCGACTAGTTCGGCTCATTATTTATTCACTCACAGCATTTATGCTTGACAAGTTTAGCTGATGATCGTTTTTAATCGATGGCATTATAGAGTTACACCCTTGAACATGCAATCTTTTCCCGATCTAAGTCTATTTTTTTCATTATATAAACAGATTTTAGGGTATGAGAGCATTGTTTATTTTTTGCATCATTTTTGTGCACTTAACACACACTTGTGTGTTTGTGCTGCCAATACTTTCCACGCCTGCACAAAATCCCCTGCCCCATTCATGCGTTCGTCTACAGCCTGAAATGTAATTGGATTAAGTTTTTGATACTGACTTTTACTGGCATGACCTTCTGCCAATAAACACATATTTCGATTTGGTCGACTCTGATTGAGATACTTAATTTGCGCTATGGTCGGTGCGACATGCGGATCATCCGTTAATGCCCCTGCAAATTTCAAATTCAGTGCGCGTTCTAAATATTGATAAGCATCGTGATAGGACCAATAGCTTTTGGCTTGTGTATGGCTATTATACTGTTGCCCTGCCATAAGCATTTCTTGTGCAAAGCGTTTTGCATTCGCCCAATATGCGTCTTTATGTTCGGGGACTTGTTGCGAGCGTAATGCTGCGATAAAAAAACCGATTCTTACGGCATTATTAGGGTCTAACCAGACATGCGTATCGACTGTATTGTTCAATGCCTTACCACGTGTGTTGCGTTGCGGCAGCACTTGTACAATATCCGATGCTAAAATCGAAATGGCTTTGGGGTTATTGGATAATAATTTATCTAACGGTGCTTCATGCGCTTTGCCCAACCAAAGAATAATTGCCGCATCCTGAATAATTTTACGGTGCACTGGTGTTAAAGTCACATCATGTCCAGTTTGATCGGCCAACAATAAAACAGGCTCTTCTATCCCTTGTGTAATTTCTTGAGCAATTAGATAAATAGGGTGTGTAGATACCACTAGACTTTGTGACCAACTTAAAGGACTCAACAAAGCTAAAACCCACAAAGCAAAAAAACGGGACATGAACACGATCACCAAAACACTCAATAGATGTTATAATATAACAAATTTACAAAAATACCTATGTCTAATCAAAACAGGAGTCGCTTCATGTTAAGATTTAATGCTGTTCTGTTTTTATAAAATTCGTACTTGAGGTTAGGTTATGAGCGTATGTTCACACGAACATCACAATGCATTGCATGGTGTACATGACCATCATAATGTCGAAACACGTCTTGCTGAGGCAGAAAGTTTATGTGTAAGTACAGGCGCACGTTTAACGCCGTTACGCAAAGAAGTGCTGGGTTTGATTTTAAATGCAACAGGTCCAATGGGTGCTTACGACTTACTTGCCAAAATAAAAAGTGAATCTGACCGTCCTGCTGCTCCCCCTACTGTTTATAGAACGCTAGATTTTTTATTGGAAAAAGGCTTAATTCATCGTTTGACCTCGATTAATGCCTATATTCCCTGTTGCCATCCACGTGAAGGACATCAAGCTGCTTTTCTGATTTGTACTGAGTGTAAAAATGTCAAAGAGGCTTCGGCACAAGGTTTATTAACTCAATTAGATGCACTTTCTGCATCTGACCAATTTACAGCCCATCAAAGTATTATTGAAATTTCTGGAATATGTCAGCAGTGTCGCAACAAATAAAAAATAACAATGCACTGATTTCACTAGATAAAATCAGTGTACGTCTGAATGAACGTGACATTTTAAAAAATATTGATTTCGCTTTATTTGAGCGAGAAATTGTCACATTAATTGGCCCCAATGGCGCTGGTAAATCCACTTTAATTAAAGTTCTTTTAGGTATTGTGAAAGCCAGTGCAGGCCAAATCCATCAGCAAAAAAAATTAAAATTCTCTTATGTTCCGCAGAAATTTAATCCATCGCACAGTTTGCCTTTGCGGGTTAAAGATTTATTGGCTTTGGAAAAATGTGATTTAGCGCGAAAAAAAGAAATTATCCAAGATACTGGTATTGTTAAGTTACAGGATACTGCTGTTCAACAATTGTCTGGTGGTGAAAGACAGCGAGTATTACTGGCGCGAGCTTTATTGCGTCAACCGGATATTTTGGTACTTGATGAACCGATGCAAGGTTTGGATATTCAATCTGAAGCCGAACTATATGAATATGTTAGAAGTTTACCACTTAAATATAACTGTGCAGTACTGATGGTATCGCATGATTTACAATGGGTAATGCAAGGGACACACCGTGTGGTCTGCCTAAATAAACATATCTGCTGTAGTGGTTCACCTGAAAATGTACAGCAACACCCCGAATATCAAGCGATTTTTGGCACCAACCGAGTATTTTATCAACATCATCATGATCATTGCGCACATGGAGATAGTGCTGTTCCCTGTCAGCATGATACTCGCCCACATATTCACCCCGAACCGGAAGCCTAAGCCATGATGGAATGGTTACAATTGTTGTTACCTGCATGGACCATGGGCACACTCTTGGTTTTTCTAACGGCACCTTTGGGTTGTTTAATGCTGTGGCGACGCATGTCTTTTTTTGCAGATACCATGGCGCATGGAACTTTGCTTGGTGTTGCAATCGCAGGAGCATTGAGTCTTCCACTTTGGTTCGGTGTCTCATTATTAGCATTTTTATTGGTGGCTATTTTATGGATCTTACATGACCCACGCCTACCCAATGATGCCCTCCTCGCCCTCTGTTCTGCGACCTTGCTTTGTTCTGGTTTATTGTTTATTCAACATATTCCCAGTTTAAGACCAGAATTGCTGAGCTATCTCTTTGGCGATCTGCTGCAAATTTCATGGTCAGACTTGCCGATATTTGCTTTGGTGATTGTTGTCGCTTTAATCGTTCTTTATAAAAACTGGCAAGCGCAAATTCAAATTGCGATTGATCCTGATATGGCCATCAGTGAAGGCGTAAATGCAAAATGGCAACGTCTGGTCTTTATGCTTTTGCTGGCATTATTTACCGTATTGGCTTTACGTGCAGTCGGATCTTTACTGATGGGTGCTTTATTGGTCATTCCTGCACTCACTGCGCGTTTACTGGCTCACTCCCCGCGGCAGATGGTAATTTGGGCTTTTGTTCTTGCACAAATCGCGATTACGGTTGGACTTTGGTCCAGTGCAGGTTTAGATATTTCTACGGGTTTGAGTATTGTGCTCACCATGGCTATTTTATTCGCACTCATTTTTATGCTGCAAAAAATGAAGAAGCACCGTTAGACTTCCCTTAACTGCTGTATTTTAAGGATCATATTTATTTTCGAGCTGGTTTGAAAATTGATTTTTCTGTCTAAATATTACGGCTGCTCTTGATTGAGTAAAATCAACCTTTTCTGAGGTTTCATTACTGAGACAGCAGACTTAACAGCAAAGCAGCACAACCAAATAACACCGCAAAAGTTCGATTGATATATTTTTGTTGTTTTGGAGACTTGAGTAATCGCAATACTTTAGCCGCCAGTCCGGTATAGCCTGCCATGACGATCAGATCAATTGTCACCATCGTTACATATTGCAGTCCCTGTGGCTTAGATAAATCTAAAAATTGGGGTAGAACTGCCAATAAAAATACAATCGCCTTCGGATTACTCATATTAATCAGAAAACCATACCCTACCAATTTTGCACGCGATTTGTATTGAATTTCTGGCTGTATTTCTATCGTGTGTACGGGTGCACACCACTGCAAGTAGGCCAAATATAATAAATATCCTACACCAAACCATTTCACCACAAGAAAAGCCCAAGGCGTCGTGGCAAATAAAACACCTACCCCTGCTGCTACAATGCCAATTTGTACCAACAAAGCCAGTTGCAAACCCACTGCATTCCAGTAACCATGTCGGAAGCCATAATTCAAGCCACTCGACATAGAAGCAATTGCTCCCGCTCCCGGTGAAATACTAATCACCCAACACGCTAACATGTAGGCAAGCCAAATTTGGTAAGACATGACAAAATCAGGAAATAAAAAGAGGCATCATTATATGACTTTTCATGTTTTAAAAATTAAATCATCAAATAAAATTTGGACTATTCAGTTAAGCATCGATCAGGCACAATAAAGTCCATTATATATTTCATAAAATGATTTTAGGAGCCATGTATGACCGCCCAATCTGTAATTTTACCGTTACCTTCAGATCATGCTCGGTTTATTGTTTTGCGCCTAAAAGACTTAAGCATTCAACAGTTAAAAGAAAAATTAGAAGATTTATTTAGTACACGTGACCGTTTAATCACTCAACATCCGAATGCACAAATTAAAACTGGCGTGGCTTTTGGTCCCGAATTATGGGCCAAGCTCTATGCTCAAACGCCTGAAGGATTTACCCAATTGACCCCCATTCAAGGGGCATTTCAAATGCCGGTTGTTCCTGCCGATATTATAATTCACGTCGCTTCGCAACGAACCGATATCTGTTTTGCACTCAGCCAATCTTTCTTTGAAGGCATTCAAGATAAAGTTGAAGTTTTAGATGAGCGCGTTTGTTTCCGTTATTTTGATGGTCGTGATATTACAGGTTTTATTGATGGCACAGAAAATCCTCAATTTCCAGATGATCGTGCAGAAACTGCCTTGTTGGGCGAAGATGCAGGTGTTTTTGCCGACGGCTCATTTATTTTTGCTCAGCGTTATTCACACAATCTGGAAAAATGGAAAAAATTAAAAGTAGATGCGCAAGAGCATGTCATGGGTCGTACTAAACTTGAAAGTATTGAATTGGATGACGATGTTAAGCCCGAAAATGCGCATGTTGCCCGCACTGTAATTGAGAATGAACAGGGTGAAGAGCTAGAAATTTTACGTCATTCTTTGCCTTATGGGGATGGTCAGGGGGATCAAGGTTTATTTTTTATTGCCTATACCAAAGATCTCACACGTATTGATCGCATGCTTCTACGTATGTTTGGTACAAGCGGCGATGGAATTCACGATCGGCTTTTACATTTTGTAACTGCTTTGGATGGTGCCTATTATTTCGCGCCGAGTGAAGAATTATTAGCAGAGCTTTTGGAAGATTGAGTAGAAAGGTAGCTGCTGGTACAGCTACCTTTTAGTTTTATGGGTGGATAAATGTGTTTGCCTCTCGAAGAAATCATGCGCTAGATAAAAAACGGGGCTTTATTAAATTTACGCAGTTTTATTCAACCTTTTCCCACTTGCGCCTACAATCAAAAAACATCAAAAAGTCATTAGGTGAGTTCAGATTATGCTCAATATCCATTCCAAGCTCTCTGACCAAGGTGTCACTATTTTTAGCGTTATGAGTGCGATGGCACAGCGTTTGAATGCTTTAAATATGTCTCAAGGCTTTCCAGACTTTCCTGCCCCACCCGCTTTATTAGAGGCCTTAGGTCAAGCAACACAGGATGGATTTAATCAGTATGCAGCAGGTGATGGCTTGCTGATTTTACGTGAACAACTGGCCAAATTATTTTTACAACGCGATCAATTACAGATTGATCCTATCAGTGAAATAACTATTACACCGGGAGCAACCATTGGTATTTTTAGTGCGATTCATGCCGTGGTCAATCCTGGCGATGAAGTCATTATTTTTGACCCAAGCTATGACAGTTATGCCCCGAGTGTGAAATTGGCTGGTGGTGTAGCAGTACATATTCCGTTGCAAACTCCTGATTTTCATGTGGATTGGAATCAAGTACAGCATGCCATAAATGATAAAACCCGTATGATCATTGTAAATACACCTCACAATCCGACAGGGGCCATTTGGGCAAAGCAAGACTGGCTACAACTGATTACACTGATTGAAGATAAAAATATCGTTGTGCTGTCTGATGAGGTCTATGAACATCTCATTTATGATGGAAAAAGACATTATTCAGCGCTGTGCTTCCCAGAACTCCGTGAACGTAGTTTTGTCGTGGGCTCTTTTGGTAAAACCTTTCATGTCACAGGATGGAAAACGGGTTATTGCATTGCAGCACCCGCACTCATGCAAGTATTTCGTCAGATTTATCAATTTACTAATTTCTGCGGGGTCACCCCTGTACAAATGGCTTTGGCTACATTTATGGCCAAACATCCTGAACATATTGCGGAACTTGCAAACTTCTATCAAGCCAAACGCGATATGTTCAATGCAGGTTTAAAAGAATCACGTTTCCAGTTCACACCATCACCAGGCACTTATTTTCAAAATTTAGATTACAGCACCATCCGTCCTGATTTAAATGATGTCGCGATGTGTCAATATTTAGCAGAACAACACGGTATTGTTGCGATTCCCGTTTCTGTTTTTTATCAAAAACCGCCTGAAAATTTGCGCTTAATTCGTTTTTGTTTTGCAAAAAAACAAGCCACGCTCCAGCAAGCAGGACAGATTTTATCCGCGGTATAATGCTATAAATTAAAAAATTAAACTTAAAGCCTGAGTTACTTAAAAGCTCAGGCTTTTTTTATGACAAATATGCTAATGTAAACAACAAAACACCGCCAACAATAAAATATCAAAGGATTGCGTATGCCAGAGCATCAACCGCTCGTCAAACAACAAAAACTATGGAAAACCTTCTTAATTTTTCTACTCCCTTTGATCGCGACCAATATTCTACAAAACCTGTCAGGTACAATTAATACGATCTTTGTTGGGCAAATGCTAGGTGTACATGCCATTGCCGCCGTTGCCGTTTTTTTTCCTATTGTGTTTTGTCTCATGGCCTTTGTGATTGGTTTATCTGCTGGCGCAACCGTGTTGGTCGGACAAGCTTGGGGCGCAAAAAATGTAGAAAAGGTTCGCTGTGTCGTCGGCTCGACTTTATACATGACCCTCATTGGGGGCATACTTATTGCGTTCTTGGGCGTTTTTTTTACCAAATCTATTCTGTTGGCTTTGGGTACAGCACCCGATGTACTGCATTTATCAGTTCCCTATGTCCAGTGGATGTTGGCCGGTAGTCCACTCCTGTTTATCTATATTATTTATACCTCTATTCTGCGTGGGGTCGGCGATAGTACCACTCCATTGATTGCCTCGGCCATGACCATTGGTACAGGATTAATTATTACGCCTGTGCTGATTTTAGGTAAGTTTGGTTTTCCCCAATTGGGCATTATTGCGCCTGCGATTGCCACCACCATTGGTTTCTTGATCGCTCTGATTTTTTTATATATCTATTTAAATAGAACCGATCATCCTTTGCGTCCAGATTTGGCTTTAATGAAACATGTTCGTCATCAGCCCGAACTGAGTAAAATTATTCTGCGCTTAGGCATACCCACAGGTATTCAAATGATGACCACTTCCATTGCAGGTCTAGTCATTGTCGGCTTAGTGAACCGTTATGGAGCTGATGCGACCGCAGCCTATGGGGCAGTAAATCAAGTATTGAATTATATTCAATTCCCCGCCCTCTCTATTTCAATCGCGGCCTCTATTTTTGCGGCTCAAGCGATTGGTGCAGGCAAATCAGAATTACTGAACAAAGTTACCCGTACAGCCTTGGGGATGAATATTGCGATTACTGGTGCTTTAGTGACTTTGGCTTATTTATTTTCTAAGTACTTAATGGCGCTGTTTATTACTGATCCGCAAGTTGTAGTCTTGGGTCAACAACTGCTATTTATTGTGCTGTGGTCTATTTTATTCTTTGGCGCAAGTGCCATTTTCGCTTCTATTATGCGTGCCAGTGGTACGGTTACCGTGCCCATGATCATTAATATTGTGGCTATTTTATTTATTGAAGTCCCTTTTGCTTACTTGTTTAGTGAATGGTGGGGCTTAAAAGGTATTTGGTATGCTTATGCTTTGGCCTTTGTTAGTCTGTGTATTTTACAAGGACTGTATTATCAATTTTTCTGGAAGAAAAAAGCCGTTAAAGCCTTAATCTAATTTGGAATTCATTGTTTTTAATCTTTTGATGGATCAAGTGAAAAATTTAAATAAAAAAAGCCTGCTTATTGCAGGATTTTTTTATAAGAGCTGTCTGTTTACCACGACAATTTATATTGATCCAATTCATGTGGTAGCACATCAATATGCCCTTGGAAGTCTCGTAAAATATCATTTTTAATAGAAGCCAAACGGTAGTCTTCACGTTTACGGGGGCGCTCTAAATGTATAGGCACAATCCGTTTAATCCGTCCTGGGTGCAGTTGCATGACCACCACTCGATCCCCTAAAAGTACTGCTTCTTCTACGTCATGTGTGACCAAAATGGTGGTGATTTTTTCGGACTGCCAAATGCGTTGTAACTCTTGCTGTAAGTTGGCACGGGTTAAAGCATCCAAGGCACCAAACGGCTCATCCAGCAATAAAATTTGTGGACGATTGACCAAGCTACGCGCAATCGCGACACGCTGACTCATCCCACCAGACAATTGACTTGGATAGGCTTTTTTAAATGAGCTGAGTTGTACCAAATTGAGGTGATAATCAATTAATTCCTGTTTTTCAGTTTTAGAAAGTGAACTTTGTTCTAACGCCAAAGCCACGTTTTGCTCTACATTTAACCATGGAAAAAGTCGGTGATCCTGAAAGACAATACCACGTTCTAAACTGGTGCCTTGAATGGGCTTTCCATCAATTAAAATACTGCCTTGAAAGTCTGCATCTAAGCCCACCAATAAGCGCAAAAGTGTTGATTTCCCACAACCACTATTGCCTACAATACTAATAAATTCACCGGGCTGAATATTTAAATTAATCTGTTCCAACACTTGTAAGGCTTCTCCCTCTTGGGGAAAAAATTTATCTAATTTTTGAATCTGAACATGACCTAGAATATTGACTGATTGATTCATGTTATACCCTCAACTTTTTTTATTTACGGCCTGACGCCAACGTAAATTATAATTCTCGAAAAACTGAGCTGCTTTGGAAAATACTAAACCCACCACAGCAATCACCACCATTCCATACAATACAACGTCCATTTGAAACAGATTTTGCCCATCCAAAATCGGGTTAACCACACCTAACGATGATACAAAGAAATATTCTGCTCCCACCGTTGCGACCCAAGAGAACACCAATGCAATATTTAAACCAGCAAAAATACTGGGTGCAGCGGCTGGCAAAATCACTTTAAAAAATGTACTGATAGGACTCAATTGGAAAATCTGTGCCACCTCTCTAATTTTATTCGGCACATTTTTTACGCCATCATAGGTATTAAAAAACACGGGATAGAACACCACCAAGGCAATAAAAATGACTTTAGAGAGTTCACCATGACCAAACCACATGATCATGAGTGGAATCCATGCAAAAACCGCGACATGTTTAATGGCATTCAATGTCGGTGAAAAAAACCGATCTAGCCAGATATTTAAACCCAATAGCAAACCTAAACCTGTCCCAATTAAACCGCCCGCAACAAAACCAGTGCTATTTCTTAACAAACTGGCAATCACATTTTCATACAATTCACCAGACTGAAGACCATTTAAAAATGCCTGCCAAACCTGTTTAGGTGGTGCCAATAGCGCTGGATCGACCCATTGTTTTGCTGTCACCAGTGACCACACTCCAAATAAAATGAGTGGAATGACCCAGCCTCGATAATCAAATTTTTTCATGAGTTCACCTGCTTATATGGCCTTGTCCCAACCACGGAATTTTTTTTGTAAAAGGCTGATCAACACATCAAAAGCAAAACCCACCAAACCAATCACAATCACCGTCGCCATGACCACATCTAGCTGAAAAATTTGCCTGCCATAGACCATGACATAGCCAATCCCTTCACTAGAAGCCAACAATTCCACCGCAACCAAAGCCCCCCATGCACTGGCCAGTGATAAACGTAATCCGCCTATAAAACTCACGAATGCACCAGGCAAAACGAGATTTTTAAACTTTGAACACGTTCTCAATTGGTAAACCTGTGCCACCTCAGTTAAGGGCTGTGGAATATTGCGTACACCCTTAAAGACATTAATGGTCATAGGCACCAAAGCCGCTTTGGCAATTAGAATAATTTTTAAGGCTTCATCAATTCCCACCACTAAGATGAGCAAGGGAATCCAACCTACGACAGGCACTAAATTAATGACTTTAAAGGTCGGCCAAATATAGGTTTCGGCTCGACGTGATAAACCCATGATTAAACCCAAAGCCAAGGCCAGTAATATGCCAGCACTGAACCCATACGCAATACGAATCAAACTTACGCGAAGATTGCTCCACAGTTCACCACTACTGTATAAGTCTTTTAGGGCTATCCAGACCAATTCTGGCGAAGGTAACAACAAAGGATTTACCCAGTTTTTTGCCACAGCAATCTGCCATAGCCAGAGCAATCCAATTGGGAATATGAGACCCATGCTCCACTGCACTGCCCAGTGCTGACTGAGCCATGCCCAGATTTTTTGTGTGTTTTCTGTGCTGGATGGAGTTTCTAATTTTGTTCTGCTCAGTTCAAGTTCTTGTAACATCCACGATGCTCCTTAAGCGGGCCAATGGCTTATTTGCCACTGGCATTTAAAGGCGTCCAGAAATTCTGTAAGTTTTGACTTTTCAACGCATTGTTAACATATTTCGGCTCAATCCAGCGATCGACATCAATATTGCCTCGGATCAATTTCAAATCTTGCCCCGCTTTGAGCTTTTGCTTAATTAAAGTCACATTGTAAGCATCAAAAATGGGCGCGCTATGACGCTTTAAATCCACACCTGCATTGGCTTTGGCAATATTGCTAAACGATAAGCCAGATTTGGACCACGTTTTGAATAAAGCATCTTTATGAGCCGGATCACTTTCCCATGCAGCTTGTTTGACCAGTACATTCACGACACGCTGTACGGTTTCAGGATATTTTTGTTCAAATTTTGAATTCACCAACACATAACCAGAGAGCTTATAGACATCCGGTTCTTTTTTAGTCGTGTAAATAATCTTGGCAATACCACGATCAACCACGGGTAATAAGGCTTGATTACTCCAAATAGCATCAATATCACCACTGGCTAAGGCTGCATAACCGACAGGACCATCCATATTGACAAAACGGAAGTCTTTTTCAGTTAAACCGTATTTCTTAATCACATTAATGATTGATAAATGCAGGTTGGTTCCTTTAAAGAATCCAATACGTTTACCTTTTAAATCTACTATTGATTTTGCACTTGATCCTGTCGGTACAGCCAAATAGGTGTTGTCACTGGTACCACCAATCGCAATCAATTTGGTATCTAAACGGCTGGCCTTACCAATCAAGGCGGGTAAATCACCTAACCAAGTAATATCGACTAAGCCATTGGCATAGGACTCATTAATGGCAGGACCTGCGCCTTTAAAGTTATTCCACTGCACTTTAATCCCATCTTTTTGAAATTCTTTTTCAATCAAACCCAAAGTTTGTGTGGTGGAATAATAGTTGCCATAACCGACTGGACGGTTACCGGTACCGACATAAGGTGATGCAAAACGAATGACACTCGGCTTAGCTTCAGCAGCCATGACCTGAACAGTCGGCACCAACGTGGTTACTGCGAGTACACCTGTAAATAAAATTTTAGTCCACTTGTACATCTCTAGCCTTTCCTCTGAATTCAATTTAAAACATTTAGAAACCGTATTGAAGCTGTGCGACCAGCTCGTTATAACTCTTGTTGGTAATTTCATTATTGATATGGTTTAAATTCACTTGGAATTTGGTGGTTTCTGCAAAGAATGTATTCAGACCCACGCCGTGAATATCAATAGTTTGATTGGATGCATTTTTGTCACGATCAATGCTGTCAAAACGATAAAAACCTTGATAAGACTTTGGCCACCAGTCGTCATAGCGACCTTGGTTGCGGAAACCTTTTACGAATTGTTCCCCAAAGTTCCAGAATAATGTGCCGGTATGAGATTCGCTTTCACGCTGATAGACCGATGCTGTTTGATGGCTATACGTCTGATCTTCACCTTGAACATATTCATAGGTTGCGCCAAAAGGATGATGGTTATAATAAATATCAAAACCTTTACGCAACACATCGCCTTTGCCCGCAAAAGAGGCTGAAGCACCTGAGGTATCAAACAAATTGCTCTTACCCTGATACCACGACACACCAAAACTTAGCTCACGTAGCCATGAGTTATATTCCGCAGGCAAGGTATAACGCAGGCGTCCAATCAAGTTTTTATCATCATTGTCATCCGACTTATTGGCACCATTGCCATTCACCAAACCAAAGGCATAACTGATCATAGGTGAGCGGTAGTTGTAACCATAATCGACCGTAGGTAAAGCATCTCCACGCACAATCAAACCGACTTCACGCAGCGCCAAACCATAGCCATAACCAGGTAAGCTAAACAATGCATTGTTGATGGTTGGTTTTAAATCTTCAGTCGCTTGCACTTCCTGCCCAAAAGGCAATAATTGCTGACCCAAGGTGACAGTCAAACGACCTGTATCTGCACTTAAGGTCGGCAGCACGTTATAAATCAGCTGCGCATCCAATAAATTCAGATAACTATTATTGGTTCCTGTTTGTGGTGATGTACCAAAGCGCAAATTGAAGTCTAGATTTTTACCCTGCTCATAATCTTTAAACAGGTTTCCCGCAAAGCCAACTTGCACTGCCCCCAAATCAAAAGATGAACGACGATTATTCACCGCAGAACCCGTATTTTGACCTTGTGGCTGTGTAACTTGAGCCTCATCGAGATAAGACGCTTTGGCCTGCACCACGCCATTGATCAATAATTGACGGGTTGATAATGCCGTTTTGGTATCACGCTCACGTTGCACTTGATATTTATAGTTTTCAATATCACTCTGTAAGCCTTGCAGTTCTGCTCGGGTGACAAAGCTTTGATCATCTCCACCTTCCGATGTCAGTTCAGCATCAACACCCTCGGTATCTGCTAGTGCTGTTGTCTGGTTCTGCCCCTGTATACGCCCCAATTCTGTTTTTAACTGCTTCAGCGACTGCTCAAGCTGGCTGACTTGCTGCTGTAACTGCGCGACATCGGCATCTGCATGGCTGATGGCAATGCTGGCACTGAGTAAGGTCAATACGCCTGCACTTTTTGTTATATAGTTCTTCATGGAAAACAAATACCTACAGCTTGGCAAGCGATACATCGGTCGATTTAATCAGTACAAGCACTTGGCTGCCAATCTGTAAATCCAACTCTTCCACTGAGCGAGTGGTAATCACTGAAGTAAATACACCCGATGCCGTTACTACATCCACCTCTGAAACAACATCACCTTTTACAATTTCCTGAATTGTGCCTTTAATTTGATTACGTACATTAATAGATTGAATAGTCATTTTTAATTCCTGCTGTTTTCGTTGGAATCACTATGGCCTATTTTTTATATTCCCCAAAATAATATAATTTGATTTTTATATCTTATTTTATAAAATCTAAAAAAGTGATTTTAAATCCAATTTATCTGATATTTTAGATAATCTTGATCTTTAATAATAATATTTTCATATTGCCAAAAAATAACATTCTGTGTTTTTAATTTCTTTATTTCTTTATTAATGGTTTGCCTAGAATAAGATAGTAAATCAGCCAAATCATGCTGTGAGATCTTTAAACCAATTTCAGTACCCAAATGGTGATTAATACCATATTGATGCGAAAAATCGAACAATATTTTACAAATTTTTTGATGTAAACTAGCAACTTGCATAAATTTAAGTTGCTGTAAAAGATCTTGCATACGCAGACTTAAAATATGCAAAGCATCTTGTTTTAATGCATTATTCCTGCTCATTTCTGTTTGAAAAACCAATATAGGAATATGTAATATTTTGACTTGATTAAAGGCATAATAATCATAATCAACAACTTGTTGATTAATGCAGGCCAATAAATTTATTGGGCTCTTTTCTGAAAAATAATTAAAAGCATGAAAACGACCCGATGGGCTTAAATATCCAATTTGGATAATCCCATCGAGTAAAATAAAAACTGATTCTCTACAATTATTTTTATTTAATATTAAATCACCTTTTTGGTATTTTTTAATAAATGAAGATTCTAAAATAGAATAAATATGATCATCAGATAATGTTTTAAAAATATTTCTTAATATCTGATTATTCATTTTTTCATTTAAATTATGAAGCCCCATTATTGATCCATCCAATATTTTCAAAATTAATATTAGATGGATTATTTTAGGCTGACGAATCATTTATTCTTGATTGGTTTTCGCTTTATCTGCAAACCTTGTCAATCAATCAGCTTTTATTATGAAACTTTTTCATAATCGACTTCTGACGCGACATAACGGTAGTCAGACACATCGCGTTTTACTTCTTTACGAATGACTTGACTCAATTGACCATCAACACCGACCGGAATATCCCCTTCTAAAGTGACCCGGCGAACTACACGGTGCTGATCTCCATAGTCATTAATTGCACGGTGTTGTGTTGCACGATTATCCCAAATGGCAATATCACCCGCTTCCCAACGCCAACTGACAATATTTTCCAGTTTTTCTACATAATTTTGGAATATATCAAATAAACGGCGCGAATCAGCTTGGCTATAGCCCACAAATTTTTGAAAGAAATGACCAAGGACTAAGGTTTTTTCAGCTGTTTCTGGATGCACGCGCACCAAGGGATGCTCAGTTTCGTATTCTGTCGAATTAAAGAAATCTTTATACTTTGCCAATACTTCAGCAGGCACACTGGCTTTGGCTGCGTAATCATAATTATTGCTGTGAATGGCTCTTAAGCTTTCTGCCAAGGTTTTGAGTTCTTCTGGCAAATCATTATAGGCCGTTGTGGTATTGGCCCAAACAGTATTTCCACCAACCTCTGGTGCAACAATACTGCGTAAGATGGGTGCTTTTGGATAAGCATCTAAAAAGGTAATATCTGTATGCCAACTGTCTGCCCGTGCGCCACGTGAATCTAACTCTAAAATATGATTTGAACCTTGCTTCACAGGAACAGTCGGATGATTCAAAGGCCTGCCCAAACGCGCAGCAAAAGCCTCTTGCTCAACATCATCCAAATGTGACTGATGTTTAAAAAAAATGACTTTATGTTTGAGTAAGGCCTGATTAATTTCTTGTACCACTGTAGCATCAAGTGATGATGATAATTTTACACCTTCAATCACTGCGCCAATACGCCCATTAATCGCTTTAACTTGAATGTGTTGATATTGAATGCTCATGTTCAATCCCTCATTGATCTATATCTGATAGACAGTGTGTCTGTGGCATCATCATGAAGAATTTACTTATTCATATCTGTCAAAAAATTGACATTCTTATACTGCATTTCAGATATATAAAAATTAAAAGAAGAATTAAAAAGCCAAATCCTATTGCAGGCACTTTCTATAAAAACCTTGCACAATCTTCTAGATCAATCGACTTTCAATAAAGATAAACTGGTTTCTTGGTGATAAAAAAGTCCGCCTCATGCGGACTTTTTCATTTTAGAAAAATTTTATTGCCCTTTTCCTTGGCTCCATTTGGTCGCCAAGGCCGTTACTTTTTGATAGCCTGTCGGTAAAATCCGCTGGATTAAATCTAAAGTCTTTGCATCGTTCCCAATCAATAAACGACGTTTATCTTTTTGTACAGCTTCTAAAATTTGACGTGCTGCTTCTTCAGGCGGACAACGTAATAATTTATTAAAAGTCTGAGCTGATTTTTCAGGATTGAGTCCCAAAGTGCGTAAGCTATCATTCATTTTAGCAGCATTGGCAATATTGGTTCGAATACCACCCGGATGGACACATAGTGCGCTCACACCACAGTTTTCCATGTCCAATTCCTGACGCAATGATTCGGTAAAACCACGTACCGCAAATTTGGTGGCATTATAGGCCGACTGTGTCGGTTGAGCGGTCAAACCAAATAAACTTGAAATGTTTACAATATGTCCTTCACCTGACTTTTTAATCAGTGGCAAGAACTCCTTGGTGCCATAGACCACGCCCCAAAAGTTAATATTTACAATCCATTCCAATTCCTCATAACTCGCACCTTCAACTGTCGAACCGAGCGCCACGCCCGCATTATTAAAAATCATATTGATAGAACCATGATTCTGTACAGTGTCCTGCGCCCAAGTCCGTATTTCTTCCAAATTTGCAACATTCACTTTTTTTGTTGTTACCCGAACGTTGCTGCTTTTGACCAGCTCTGCTGTTTGCGCCAAACCTTGCTCATTCACATCACTTAATGACAAATGACAGCCTTGTTTTGCCAACAGGATTGCCAATTGCTGACCAATACCTGAACCTGCCCCAGTAATTGCGGCCACTTTATTTTTAAAATTTTTCATGATTCATCCTTATTTAATGATCTGCATCATCCATCTCAACCAGTTGCTTCTTTTTCTGCCGTGATGATGTCAGTTGCTTTCATTAATATAATTTTGACAATGTGTATTGTCAATATAATAAATCACCAAACTCAATTGAAAATAGCACTCGCTTTTCATTTCCTGCATAGGTGTAGGCGGAAAATATTGCTAAGATAGCAACATATCTAGATTGAACTTGGCATATGACCTTTATGACTGAACAGCAGACAAATCTTGAAGAAAAAAACAATAAATCTGTAAAAACCAAAGAACGTCAATTTAAAGGTTTATCTTTAACAGAGCGCAAACAGGCACGTCGTGAAAAATTAATTCAGGCAGGCATTGAGGCTTATGGTCGTCAGGGTTTTTTTGCGGTAACGGTGAAAGATATTTGTAATGAAGCCAAGCTAACAGAACGTTATTTTTATGAATCATTTAAGAAAAGTGATGAACTTTTTCAAACCATTTTTTTAACTTTAATTGATCAATTACAACAAAATGTCATGCAAGCTATTATGCAAGCATCACCTGTTCCAGAAAAAATGATTGCATCAGGTTTGACTGCTTTACTCACCACTTTGAAAAATAATCCGGGGATGGCACGTATTATTTATATTGATGCTATGTTGGTTCAAGAGTTACATAACCAAGCCACTATTCATGAAACTATGTCGCGCTTTGAACGCATGATCCATGCATTTGTGATGTTGACGATGCCGCATATTAAACGCTCAGAACGTGAAATTTCTTTAATCGCCACAGGTCTAAATGGATATATTACCCAAATTGCTATTCGATGGGTCATGAGTGGCTTTAAACAGTCCATGGATGAGGTATTGTCCTCATGTAGTATTGTTTTTCTGTCTTTGGTCAATACTTTTGAAGAAAAGGGTAAAAATATTTAAAAAGAAATTTAGAATTGATATTCATCTATATTCTATGCATAAAGTTATGAAATTTATTAATTTTAAATAAAAATTTAGCAAGAAAAGTTGTTTTAACCGTCTTAAAATTGTCACATTTGTTTGCGAAAGTATCATTCATTCCCTTTTCTGCAATCATACTGTCATAATTAATCTTTGTAATAAGCCTGTCATAAATACAAAACGGTTCACCGTTAACATCAAATAGGATATTGCGTTGTGAAAGATGACTATATATTAATCGTCGATGACGAACTTCCCATTCGAGAGATGATTCATACGTCTCTCGATATGGCAGGCTTTCAATGTTTACAAGCCGAAGATGCAAAACAGGCACATCAAATGATTGTCGATCAACGTCCTTCTCTCATTTTACTGGATTGGATGCTTCCTGGTGGAATCAGTGGCGTCGACTTGTGTCGTCGTTTAAAACGTGATGAAAATTTAACTGAAATTCCAGTGATCATGCTCACTGCGCGTGGCGAAGAAGACCATAAAGTTCAAGGTCTGGACGCAGGTGCAGATGACTACATGACCAAACCTTTTTCGACCCGAGAATTGGTATCACGCATTAAAGCGGTATTACGCCGTGCAAATGCATTAAGTGGTGAGAAAACCATTGATGCCAATGGTCTAATCTTAGATCCAGTCAGTCAGCGCGTTAGTTTTGGTCAAAATATTTTAGAGATGGGGCCTACAGAATATCGTTTATTGGCTTTCTTTATGACCCATCCAGAACGTGCCTATACCCGTGCTCAATTGCTTGACCAAGTATGGGGTGGAAATGTTTATATTGAAGACCGCACGATTGATGTCCATATTCGTCGCTTACGTAAAGTGCTAGAACCTTATGGAGCTGATCGTTTTGTACAAACTGTTCGTGGTACGGGTTATCGCTTTTCGACCCGTGCGGATGTCGCTCTAGGTTAATCATTTTAGGTAAATCGTGTTTTATGTATGAACCGTACCCCGTCCCAGAACTTGCACGTGAACATAAAAAATTCCGTTACAGTAGCTTATGGGCTTTTGCCAAACAAGATTTGCGATTACTGGCTTTTTTACTGCTCATTGCAGCATGTGTCGGAATTGGGCTTGGGTATTTTTGGATTTGTATTTTTAGCGCTTTTTTAATATTTTTTACCTTGCAATTACGTTCACTGTATTTGGTTAATGAATGGATTTCCAATCGTCCCTATGATGTTCCTCCCAACCTACATGGGATTTGGGGGGCCTTGCTATTCAATGTTTACCGCGCACAACGTCAGGAACGCATTGTACAAGCAGAAATGGTTGGTCTAATTGATCGAGCGCAATCGTCATTGGTTGCACTGGCTGAAGCAGTGGTGTTAATTGATGAATTACAACAAATTGAATGGTGGAACCCCGCAGCAGAAAAGCTTTTGGGAATTCAAACTTTAGACCGTGGTCGTAATATTTTAACCATTTTACGTCAACCCAGTTTTATTGAATATTTTAACCACATCGATCAAGCACCCGATGGCTTGAAAATGAAATCTTCTGCCTTTGAAGACCATTATGTGCAAGTTAAAATGACCCGTTTTGGCGGCGAAAGTCGCTTACTGGTGGCCTATGATGTAACGCGAATGCATAATCTAGAGCAAATGCGTAAAGACTTTGTCGATAATATTTCGCATGAATTACGCACGCCTCTCACAGTACTCAGTGGTTATATCGAAACCTTTCTCGATCAAGAAGACCTTAATCCACGTTGGAAACGTGCTTTTGACCAGATGCAGGCACAAAATAAACGCATGAATGCCTTGGTGAATGATTTATTGTTATTGTCACGTTTAGAAAGTAATAAACAAATTGCCAAAAATCAAATCATTGAAATGCCCAGTTTAATGAATCAATTGTTTGATGATGCTCAGGCCTATAACGTGGATTATAATCATACTTTAAATTTGGATATTGATAGTCACTGTGACTTGATTGGTTCAGATATGGAACTGGCCAGTGCATTTAGCAACCTCATTACCAATGCAATCAAGTACACACCCAAAGGTGGAACCATCACCATGGGTTGGCATGACGATGGTGAACAGGGCATTTTTACTGTACAAGATACGGGTATTGGTATTGATCCAAAACATTTGCCACGTTTAACTGAACGGTTCTATCGAGTGGATAGCGCCCGTAGTCGTCAAACTGGAGGCACTGGTTTAGGCTTGGCAATTGTCAAACATGTGTTGATGCAACACGGTGCATACTTAGAAATTGAATCTAAAGAAAATCAAGGATCTATTTTTAAAGCGATATTTCCCAAAGAACGTCTGTATCAAATGACAGAATAATCTGCCGAATCAAATTCGGCAAAATATCGCAGTGTGTAGATATATTTATTAACCTAAATTCTGTTCTTTTAAACGTGCCTTTTGATAAGCCGGGCGTTGTTGGATTCTTTTTACATACGCCGCAATATTTGGATAGGTTCCCGATATTCTAGATTGGATTGCTTCTAACGGAAAACCCATTTGAACATCGGCAAAAGAAAAATGACCGGCCAAATAATCATGCTGTGCTAAATAATCTTCTAAAAAAGCAATATGATCTTTTAAACGCGGCTGAATAAAATGGCCTTTCACCCCTGCTGTAATTTTTTTTGCAATTGGTTTGATTAACCAAGGCACATTTTGAGGCACGTTATTCATCACCAATTGCATGACCAAAAGCGGCATCAAAGACCCTTCAGCATAATGCATAAAATAACGATATTGCAGTTGGTCTGCTTTATCCTGTGGTTTAAATTGTTGCTCTACATCATAAGTTTCTTGGAGATACTCTAAAATGACAGCCGATTCAGCAATGGTCTGATCTGCATCAGTCATTACGGGTGCTTTAGCCAAAGGATGAATCTGTTTTAATTCAGGAGGTGCAATAAAACTGGGCAGACGTTTGTAAAACTTAATCTGATAATCCAGTCCCAATTCTTCTAAAGCCCATAAAATACGAAATGAACGTGATTGATCTAAATGGTGTAAGGTAATCATGATTCTGGTCTCTATTTTTATGGATTGACTATACGCTATTGGCCTAAAAAAAAGACAGCCTGCTTTACACAAAAAAGCATAACGCTACAGTCAATTCAACCAGCACCGTTTTCATCTCGCGCTTAATAAGTCTGGTCTGAGTTAAAGCTGTTTGAGCAAGAATCTCTACAACTTTTTTCTTTAATTTTTGCAATCAGGCTTACACAAAATACAGCTGAAATTCAATCGACACTTCAGCTTGTTGATGCTCGTTAAAGTCGCATCTACAAAAAAATGACTTTATAACATTGACTGAAGACCATGAGCGTAGATGCAAGGATAATGATGCTACATTACACATGAGCCGCTAACTGAACCTTTGACCCACCTCAAAATGCTGATCTATCTATCGGTGTTAAATGAAGTATCTCTGCTGCTTTATACTCGACCGCGGCTCAGCCAAATACTGGCCGTTAGAAGTTGCACCCATTATCCTATGTCTATTTCCTGAATTCTGTCTTTATTTTGAAGCCCGCATTCTTTCTGGAAATGTCGGTGCTTCTAAGCGTGGGCCTTCGTAATCGGGAATATGACCAAAACGCTCATCTTGATTAATCCATTGTTCGCGCGCTTGATACAACTCTTCTTGGGTGCGCCCAACAAAATTCCACCACAGTAAAATAGGCGACTCAAAAGGCTCACCACCCAATAACAAAATACGACTCCCGCCATGTAATTCAATGTCTATTTCAAGCAAACCCGGTTCCAATACCACCATATTATCTTCATTTAATTCATGTCCATTGACGACTGCTCCGCCTTCCAACGCCATAAATCCATATTCAAAAGCTGGATTCAGCACAATTCGAGTCGTGGTCGTTTCTTTGGCGGTTAAATCTACGCCCAGCAATGCACTATGTACAACAACAGGAGACTGGGTGTCTAAAAACTCTCCCACTAAAACCGTAAATTCAATTTGATCTTTTTCTACCACGGGCAGTTCTGGATAATGATCAAAACGCGGTTCGATATTCAACTTATCATCTGGTAAGGCAATCCAAAGCTGAGCAGCATGCATGTGGGTTTCAGTTTCTGGAGCAACTTCGGTATGCGAAATACCATGCCCTGCTGTCATCAAATTGACCTGTTTGGGACGAATTAATTGCTGAGTGCCCAAACTGTCGCTATGCATCATGGTGCCTTCAATCATCCAAGTGAATGTTTGCAAACCAATATGTGGATGTGGACCGACATCCAACCCTTCGCCTTGAGGAAAAGTCACTGGACCCGCATGATCCAGAAAACACCATGCGCCAATTAAACGTTTATGTCGACTCGGTAAAGCCCGTTTAATTACAGTGCCTTGTCCAATTTCTGCACTTCGTAGTGGAAATTCTTGAATAAATTGATTGACGTATTTTTCACAATCGTCTGAGTAAGAAAGCTCTGTATAATTGCTATTGGTCATATGATAATCCTCAATTCTATTAATGCGGTGATACTTGCCTATTCTGAATCTTGATTGATGATCCTATAACCATGGACAGATTCAACCTAGCTTTAAATCAATATGCCAAATATTCTGATGAGAACAATATTATTTTTGCAATTTTTAACTATTTTATAGATTATTCAAGCTTTAAGCGCTTATTTATATGAATTTTAAAAATAAAAAGAATTTTGTCACAATTCTTTTTACGCATTTTGCTTGTTATTTTATATACAAAATTTAAGCTTCAGAATATGATCAATCGATAAGAATCCCAATTAGGGGCAGTTTTATGTCGATAGGAAAGATAGGGAATTCTCAGTACAATAATAAAAAAAATTATTATAGTGAAGGGAGTCACACCAATCATGAAACAGCATATATTTTGCCAGAACAATTATGTACGCTTGAAAATCGCAACGCGATAGAGCAGGCACTCATTGACACGAAAACACGTGTTCCCGAATCATTAAAACCCTACTATTTTGACTATCAAAACAAGCATCAGCGCCTTTTTTTAGAGCGTGTCAATCTGATTGGCCAACTGACTTTTTTAAGTTATTTCTTTTTCGACTGGTTCCTTTTACCTGATATTGCGACACTTTCAGGTATTTTGCGTTTAAGCCTCGTACTTTGCACACTTTTAATCAATTCATTAATTTTCCGTTATTGCAAAAATATCAAGATTTTAGACAGTCTGCTTCCAGTTTACGTGACTTTGGCTGCCGCTATATGGGTTGAGCTGTTATATCTATCGAATAGCCCTATTGTTTCAAACTATATCTACGCAGCTGTTATTTTCATTTTATTGGGAAATTTATGTGTACAGGTGTGTTTTCGATATTCCGTCCTTACTTCATTTCTAATTAGCCTCGTGATTCTTCAGGGGGTGTATCGAATATTTGATTATCAAGATGTGATTATCTTCTTATTAACTTATATTCCTGTCCTATTACTGAGCATGTATATTAGTTGGAATAACACTTTAAACTCAAAAAGAAATTTTTTACGTGTTCTCTTAAATGACTGGAATTATTATGCATTAACTGAACTGGCGCATACCGATGAATTAACCCAATTAAATAACCGTCGGCAGTTTATGCAAGTTGCAGACCAAACCATTCGTAAATGGCCAAAATATAATTTAGCTTGTTTACTGATGTTCGATATCGATTTTTTTAAAAAAATTAATGATACATATGGGCATGATGTGGGTGACGAAGTTCTGCGTATACTCTCCGAAATTACCCGTAATGAAATGCGATTTACTGATGTGCTTGCGCGTTTTGGTGGGGAAGAATTTATTGCCTTATTGCCAAACACCACTTTAGATGATGCGGTTATTATTGCAAATCGTTTATGTAAAAAAATAGAAGATCATCAAGTCAATATTCAAAATAAATTCTTTTTTAATTTTACCGTCTCGATTGGTGTCTCTCAGCTACAATCTCAAGAAAATGATTTAACTGTCCTGATTAAAAATGCCGACATTGCACTTTATCAAGCCAAGAAAAATGGACGTAATCAAGTTGCTGTTTATACCTGTGAATAGCTAAAAATTTTCTTCATCAAAGCGATCTTGGTCTATTTTATAGATATGAAAGCTCCTTTCCACTTGTACACCTAAACCGAACTCAATCATTAACGAAGTAAGCTTATCCCCATCTATTAAAACAATCCCAGATTTACCCGCAGACTCTTTAGCTTCTTTGCTAAAAGTTGAGGTAGTAATAAATACCCCCTTCTTAGCCACTTGATCTGCCAATGCACCTTTAAATTGTTGAATATCAGGACGGCCCACCGTATTTTCCCAACGTTTGGCTTGAATATAAATCTTATCTAAACCTAAACGATCTTCGCTAATAATACCATCAATCCCACCATCACTTGTCTTGCCTATCGCTTGGGCAGCATCTTGATGTGAACCGCCATACCCCATAGCAACCAGTAAATCGACGACTAATCTTTCGAAAAATGTAGGGTTATTTTCTTTAACCAATTTCAGTAAATCACTCTTTAGTGATTCTTTTAATAATTCAGTTGTCTCTATGATTATTTCATCAGGCGTTCTTTGATCATCTGACTTCTTTAATAGTGTCCTATCAATATTTTTTTCTTGCTGAATTTCCTGTTTTTCTTTAGATTCCTAATTTATAATTTGAGAAACTTTCGAACTGCATCAAAAACTCATTCGTAATACTTGTCAACTTTACTAAATCTAATTGACGTCCTATTGGGCTTAATTCACAAAATCCACGCTTTGGCTGATTTATCAAACCTGCCTTAGCTAAATAAGTTTTAGCCCAACCAGTACGATCATAAAAAACTGTTTTTGTACCACTTGATAATCTTAAACTCAGTTCTTCTTGACTAAGCCCTGAACTCTCTGCCAAAAGCCTAGCCATTTCACCAAATTTAATGGCCTCTTGTTGCTCTGAAAGTAACTTCAGCAATGGAAGCATCAGTTGATCGTAAGTTGGCAAAGACATTTTATTCTCTAATTAAGATACTAGTTTTCAAACAGTATAAAAAGAAAAGAGCGCCTAAGCGCTCTTTTTTTAAAGATAATTTTCGTTAGAAAATTATTCCCATTCAATAGTAGCAGGTGGCTTAGAAGACACGTCATAAACCACACGAGAAACGTCAACAATTTCATTCATAATACGCGTCGAGATCTTGTCTACTAAATCATATGGAAGATGCGCAAAACGTGCTGTCATGAAGTCAACAGTTTCAACGGCACGAAGTGCAATCACCCATGCATAACGACGACCATCACCCACTACACCAACAGATTTAACTGGTTGGAATACAGCAAATGCTTGCGCAGTTTTGTCATACCAGCCGCTAGCACGAAGCTCTTGCATGAAAATGTCATCTGCTAAACGTAAAATGTCAGCATATTCTTTTTTCACTTCACCCAAAATACGCACGCCCAAACCCGGACCTGGGAATGGATGACGGTAAAGCATTTCGAACGGAAGACCTAAAGTTGTACCTAAACGGCGAACTTCGTCTTTAAACAAATCACGGATTGGCTCAACCAATTCAAAGGCCAAATCTTCTGGTAAACCGCCCACGTTGTGGTGCGATTTAATCACATGCGCTTTACCATTTTTAGTTGCCGCAGATTCGATTACGTCTGGATAAATGGTGCCTTGTGCAAGGAAGTTTACGCCATCAAGTTTACGTGCTTCTTCTGCAAATACACCAATGAACTCACGACCAATGATCTTACGTTTTTTCTCAGGATCCACTTCACCTTTCAGCGCAGTTAAGAAACGCTCTTCAGCATCAGCACGAATCACACGGATACCCATGTTTTTCGCAAACATATCCATCACTTGTTCGCCTTCGTTTAAACGAAGTAAACCGTTATCTACGAATACACAAGTGAGTTGGTCGCCAATGGCACGATGTAAAAGTGCAGCCACCACAGATGAATCGACACCACCTGAAAGACCTAACAATACTTTTTGATCACCAATTTGTGCACGTAATTGCTCAACACGTAAGTCAATGATGTTTTCAGAATTCCATAGGTTACGGCAACCACAGATACCGTGAACGAAGTTAGAGAGTAATTCCGCACCTTGAGTAGTGTGGGTAACTTCTGGATGGAATTGAATACCGTAGAAACGACGCTCTTCATCAGAAACCATTGCAAATGGGCAACTTGGTGTGCTGGCAGTCACTTGGAAACCCGTTGGAATACGCGTTACTTTGTCACCATGGCTCATCCAAACTTTAAGTTGATCTTTGGTATCTTCAAGATCACCAATCAGTTTGTCACGAACCTGAATATTCACTTCAGCATAGCCAAACTCATGTACAGTTCCTGGCTCTACTTTACCGCCAAGTTGTTCTGACATGGTTTGTAAACCATAGCAAATACCTAGAACAGGTACGCCTAAGTTGAATACAACTTCTGGTGCACGTGGACTACCTTCTTCATGAACACTTTCTGGACCACCTGAAAGGATAATCCCGTTTGGGTTAAATGCACGAATGTCTTCTTCAGACATATCAAATGCGTACATTTCTGAATAAACACCAGCCTCACGTACACGACGTGCAATCAGCTGGCTATATTGAGAACCGAAATCCAAAATTAGGATACGATCTTCAGTAATTTGGGTATTGGTAGTCATGGCAAACAACTATGCAGGCAACGAATATAAGCGCGATATTCTAACATTTTTCCAAGCAATACGCATACTATTCGCTCAAGCGCTGTATGCTTTTGATTATGTAATATTTCGGACAGAAAAAAGCACCTTTACAGGTGCATTTTTTATTCAGTGACTTTCTCTATTTTAACCACTTCAATATCGGTCGGTTTATAACGATGCGTATCGACTTCTCCTATTGCAGTGACTTTATCCCCTGCTTTTAACCCTGCTGCTTTCCAGAGGTCATCATCTATTTCAAGTAAGATCAGTCCTGTACCATCATTAAATTCATAATGTTCCTGATTTAGATGTTTCAACAATGTTCCTGTCAAAGTCACCGCAGTTGCATCTGGCAGTTTTTTAGCCTCAGCCACTGTTACAACTTTTTGTGCTGCCTCAGCTAAAATCACGTGATCATCTTTCCCTGCCCAAACGCTTGTTGTAGCCAAAAGCGAACCTGTTAGACACAATGTCATCCACATTTTATTCATGAATTATTTCTCTTGTTATCAGGATCAAGCTTTTAATTTAAACAAAAATAGGCATGCTGTACGCTGATCTTTTGTCACCAAGCGAATGCATCACAATATGCAAAATTGGCTGAAAAATTCAACCAACTACTATGATTTAATTCAATGCTTTTCTATTTGACTATCTAGACTGAATTTACCTGCACCATGCAACATCAAAAACAACAGACCGCCTGTCATTGCAAAGTTTTTCATAAAATCAATGCTATCTTCTGCACCACCATGAAATAAAAATGCAGTGATCAAACTAAATATGGCTAAACCAAATGCTGCAAAGCGCGCTTGAAAACCAAATAACAAGGCTAAACCACCACCGAACTCAATCAGAATCGTTAACGGCAGCATGGCACCAGGCACACCCATATTTTCCATATAACCCACTGTTGCACTATACGCAGTTATTTTGCTCCAACCTGCCACAATAAAAATATACGCCATCAGGATCCGTGCATCAGACTCACCCAAGCATCGGCATGGGTATTTTGAACGAAATTTTTTACCACAACATTAGGATTTAACATAAGACCATGACCTGAATATTTTGTTTGGATGAATCGATATTAGGCGGTTTGTATTGAATAATAAAGCATCTATTTGCAGATACATCGTTGCAAAAATAGAATGATTATACTGGAATTTATTTCCTGATTTATACTGACTTTCAAGGCTTAGACTGCTAGGATTTCAGCACATTTTCCCTACCTGTGATCCCATGGAACTGCTTGATTTTATATTACATGTCGATGAACACTTGCTTGAGTTTATAAACAATTATGGTGTCTGGATTTATGCCATTTTATTTCTCATTATTTTTGTAGAGACAGGTTTGGTGGTCATGCCGTTTCTCCCTGGCGATAGTTTATTGTTTGCAGCTGGTGCATTGGCTGCATCCACGGGAGCAATGGATCCTTGGGTACTCATGGGACTACTCTTTATTGCTGCCGTGTTAGGCGATACTTTAAATTATCATATTGGTAAATTTATTGGGCCACGTGTATTTGAAATAGAATCCCGTTTTATCAACAAACAACACTTGGCGTATACCCAAAAGTTTTTTGAAAAGCATGGCGGCAAAACCATTATTTTTGCTCGATTTGTTCCTTTTGCCCGTACGTTTGCACCTTTTGTTGCAGGGGCAGGCAGCATGAATTATAAATATTTTCTGTCCTATAATGTCATTGGTGCTTTTTGCTGGATTAGCTCTTTTATTACTTTGGGTTATTTATTTGGAAATATGCCCATTGTCAAAGATAATTTCACCCATTTAATTTTTGGCATTATTATTATTAGTGTTCTTCCGGGCATTATTGGTTTTATTCGTCAGAAGATGAAAAAGAACAACTAATTTTTCTGTATAAAAAACGATCTTGAAAGATAAAAATTAAAAGAACCGAATCACCACGGGTAACATACACATTAGCAGCAACATGGCCGATCCTTTATATAAAAGATCGGTTTTTATTTGCTTAAATTGACCCGCCAAAATAGCACGGCCGAAAGACATCCAAAACAGAACACTTGGCAATAACACCAACCCAAAAATTGCAAAAACCACAATAAAATTGGTCGGGTTAGACCATGTTTCTGGTGGAAAAACGCCCGCTGCGAATAAGAGTGCCTTCGGATTCTTTAATGTGGAAAAAAATAGCTGACGCGGTGTAATGGCAACATAGCGTTGATTATGCTGCTGTAAATGTGCTGAACGCCATAAATGGAACGCCAGCCACAGTACATAAGCTGCACTTAAAAGATGTAAAATATGGGTGAGATGTGGCCAAATGGGATGACATAAATGCAGAAAAATTGCCCATAAATTAATGGCATAGAAATAGCCAAATAATTCTGCGGGAATAAATAGACTGGTTTTTTTAAGTCCTTGTTGATGTGCTGAACTTGCAAGTAATGCGTTGGTTGGGCCTGGAATCATCAGTACCGCAATCATTGCCAATACAAAAAGCCAACTTTCAATCATAAAGACCTACATCACCATTAAACAGGAACACACCTTATACGAAACTCATAAAAAGTGACATATTTTTTAATGCGAAAATATAGTCTCTATGGTTTTAATTTAGCTCTTTAAAACCATAAACAATTATTTTAATTCATTTTTTTATGAAACATTTTGCTAACATTTTGTCAAAATAGCCCACTTTTTAACTCAACAACTGTATGGCTATTTTTGTGAAATTCATGCTTTATTACGAAGAATGATGGGGCAGTTTTTAAATTGAGCTGCTTGAACCAGTGCTTCTTGCTCACCTAAAAGCCGTGCTAATTCGGTATTTTTTGTGTTAGAGGATTGACCCATATTGACTGAAACACTCGGCCCTATTCCCCAACCTCCACGACTTCCCCAACCACCGCCAAGACCGAGACCAACGCCCACACCTGTTCGCTTAGGCGCTTGCACGCCATTGTCAACATAGTGCTGAATACGATTATATTCACTTTGTAACTGTGAACAATTCAGGGCTTGATATTGCGTTGGTGAAACGTAGCTGGGTTTCACCGTTGTTGCACACGCACCAAGTAAAAAAGTACTGCTGATCAATAAACCGAGATAAAGCGTTTTCATAGTTAATCTCAAATCTTATTTTTGCTCAATTTCATTGAACAATAATTGATAGGCCTGCGTCAACTTATGTTCAGCAGCCAAATGAATGAGAGGCTGATTTTTTACATGCGATTCTTTCATCAAAATGGAAGGTGGCAACATATTGTCTAAAACTGGCATCCCTTCAGCTTTAAGTTGTTGTACCACTTCACGCGGTAATTTTGCCTGTGCTTGAAACTGATTCACCACAATACCTTCAATCTCTAAACGATCATTATGGTCATCCTGAGTTTCAATGATATTTTCAATTAACGTGTTTAAAGCTCGTTTTGAAAATACATCGCAGTCAAACGGAATGAGCACTCGATCTGCGGCAATCAAAGCCGATAAAGTAAAGAAATTAAACGCAGGCGGTGTATCAATATAAACACGTTCATATTGTTCTGCCAGTTGTTGCAAGGCATCGCGCAATTTATAAATTTTGTGTTTCGATTCTAGAGCATGAGCCAAATTGCCCAATGTGGGACTGGCTGGAATCACGTCTAGATTTTTAAAGGGAGATTGATGTACATAGCTTTCTAAACCTTTGCTACGGTTTTTTAAAATGGAGCCAATCGCATTGCTTAAAAGTCCTTTGCTTTGCGGATTACCCAATACTTCTTCAAAATAATTTTCAATATTGGGTTCAAGCGCGGGTTTATCTGCAGAATAAGTGGCATCATCCCCCAACAAATATTGACTGGAATTGGCTTGCGGATCGAGGTCAATCAATAAGGTTTTAAAACCTTGATGAGCACTGATTGCTGCTAAATTGACGGTAATACTTGATTTACCGACGCCACCCTTTTGATTAAAAACCACACGTGTCCGCATTCCAGTCCTCGATTATTTTGTATTTATATATTCATGAAGTAGTTTAACCTACTGATTTTTTATTCAGAATAATTATGTCCAACAATTAACCAAAATTTGGTTTCATCATCACCAAAGCTAAAATTGCAATTAAGGCAACAATAGCAATCGCTAAACCTGCGCGACGCTGAATTAACAAAATTTGATCATCTTTTTTATAGGCTTTGATTAATGATGAAAATAACACCAAAAATAAAACCACTTTGGCATAGAACCAAGATTGTACCTCGAAGTTTTTAATGACTAAAGAGACAACGCCTGTCAGTACAATACAGGTCATCATCAAGTGTTGTAGTGCCACAAAAAATTTACGTGCGACAGGATTGGGCTGGTTGCCTTGCACACCTATAAATAAAGTAAAGGCGCGTGCAATGATCACTCCGATGAGCAAAGTTATGCTGATCATGTGAATTATTTTTACCGTTAGCTGCATATCCATAAATTAAGCGTCCTTAGTCGGATTTTGGTGCATGTGCACAATCAGGACTTGTCGTGGCTTGTCCTGTCCATTCTGAAGGAAGGAAAGTATGAATCGCTAAAGCATGAATCGCACTTGGACTCAACAAATCTCCAGCAGCTGCATAAATTTTTTGATGACGTTGTACTAAGCGCAAGCCTTCAAATGCGTCACTGACCACAATCACTTTAAAATGGGATTCTTTTCCAGGAAAATATCCACCATGACCTGAAGATTCATTCACCACTTCTAAATGTATCGGAGATAAATCGTTTAATCGTTGAATCAGTTGTTGTTCTAAATGCATTCTCAGTACTCCAAAATCACTTTGCTTGCAGTATAGCCTGTTCTTATAAAATGTTGAGTAGAGACGCAATAAATCATTTCTCTTGGTCAAATTTGAGTATTTTAGAAACAATACGCAGGAAAAATGGTTTTATTTTATGCAATTGATACAAGTTTTTTCACAAAATGATTGACCACATTTTCACATAATGTATTATACACGGCATGCGGGAATAGCTCAGTTGGTAGAGCATAACCTTGCCAAGGTTGGGGTCGAGAGTTCGAGTCTCTTTTCCCGCTCCAAATTTTTTAGTGTAAGTTTTAGAAAAAACTGCTCAATAAGCGGGAATAGCTCAGTTGGTAGAGCATAACCTTGCCAAGGTTGGGGTCGGGAGTTCGAGTCTCCTTTCCCGCTCCAGATTCAAAAAAAGCCCTCATCGAAAGATGGGGGCTTTTTCTTGTTGATTTTTAAGATTATTTTCTCATAAAAATTAAAATTTCTAGCTTTATAAAAGTACTCAATATTTTAGATAAATGTTTTCATAAGTTGACTGCGTGACCAAAAGTGACCAAAACGTGCCCTAGCCCATCATATACAGATCTATAGATTCATTATTTTGATTTTATTTTATTAGTTTGATTATCAATATAATCAGGATAGTAAACTTCAAGAAAACTGAATTCCTTTCTTTTTCTCTATTTTAGTATTTTTAACTTCATCTATTCCCAAGGTGACCAAATTTGGTCACCAAAAAATATTAAATAAAACAAATATTTAACCTATGTAATTATAATTCAGACTTCATTTTTCTTAAAAATCTTGTTCATCATTTTGCTTAATTTTTAATAAATCCCCCACTTCAACATTCAGTAATACGCATAACTTTTCTATGGTTTCAAAATCTATTCGAGTTGATTGACCATTATATAACTTATGTAGTGTGGTCTTACTCATCCCTGTCTCTCTAGCAACATCTGCTACTTTCATTCTTCGTTCTGCCAAAAGAACTGGCAAGTTACAAACTATCATTAATTACCACCATTGTGTAATAAAGTACTTGCATGATGTATTAAATGCATTTATTATCGCATTGTGGTCTTAAATAACATCATTGTGATACTTCATAAAAGGATACAAATATGAATCTTACTTATATTACTACAAAAGAATTGGCTGAACGAATCCATTATAACGAACGTACCATCCGTAATCAGTTAAAGGATAGCGTTTTAATTGAAGGTATTCATTACATTCGCCCTTTTGGTGGTCGCAAAATTTTATATGTATGGGAACGCATTGAAGAAGATATGACTAAAACCACTTTAGGCTCGCTACACAGCCTACAACTTCAGTAAGGGGAACATTATTATGGCTGCTATTCGTACTAGATACGGTAAATTATGTGTCGATTTTCGATACTTAAACATCCGTTGCCGTGAAACAACAGCTCTTGAAGACAATGCTCAAAATCGCAAAAAGCTTGAAAAAGCGATTGAACGAATGGAGGCAGAAATCTTATTGGGTATTTTTGACTATGCTAAATACTTTCCAAAAAGTTCTCGTTTGAAAGAAATCAAAAACGCAGAAAACAGAGTAAATGAAATCAGCTCAAAAACACCTCTATTTTCTAAGTTCTGTGAAATTTGGTTCACTGATAAAGAAATAGAGTGGCGTACAAGCTACAAGGAAAAAATTCAAATTGTGATCAAAAAGTACTTAATCCCTTTTTTTGGTACAATTCCGGTTATTACTATCAAAAAGTCAGACATTCTTGGATTCCGTTCATCCCTCGCCAAAGTGACTCACGGGAAAAACCAAGAATGCCTTTCACCATCAAGAATCAACCAGATTATGATAGCACTTCGTATGATACTGGATAGTGCTGCCGAACGATATGATTTTGACAGCCCTTACAAGAATATCAAGAACTTAAAGCAAGGAAAAATTGAAGTCACGCCTTTTTCATTAAAGGAAGTACATGCAATTTTGGCCACAGTTCGTGATGATTTTAAACCTTATTACACTGTTCGATTTTTCACGGGTATGCGCACCAGTGAGATCGATGGATTGCAATGGAAAAATGTGGACTTGCAACGTCGGGAAATCCATATTCGTGAAGCCTTGGTGAATGGGGAGCTGGGTGGAACCAAAACCTATGGTTCTGACCGCACAATCCAGATGAGTGACCGGGTTTATCAAGCCTTTCTGCAACAGAAAAGCTTAAATAATGGTAAATCAGAGTTTGTATTCTGTAATCGTGACGGTGGACCTCTCGATTACCGTTTGGTGAATAAACGTGTCTGGCATCCGATCTTACGGTTATTAGGATTAAAGCCTAGAAGAGCTTATCAAACACGTCATACAGCAGCAACGCTTTGGCTGTCGGCAGGAGAAAATCCTGAATGGATCGCACGCCAGCTGGGACATTCCACCACTGAAATGCTATTCCGTGTCTATAGCCGCTACATTCCAAATGTTACCCGTCGTGATGGCAGTGCTTTTGAAGCCATGCTGGAGAGACTAAATACAGAGGAGCTTGCACATGAACAATAAAGCTTTCCTTGGAGGTGTGGTAGTCAGCCATGAAGCAGATAGGGTCGCACGTGAATTAATTCATGAGTTACATATTCCCAAACTGCACAATCTGGCGTTTTTGCTGGAGATCAACAAATGCTTCGATGATCACCAGGCTTTGAGACTGTGGCTACAACGACTGCTGGATGATGGACAAGCCCATTACGATGATTTAGCCCGACAGGCCCGCCTCCGGTTAATGAGCCTAATTCCCTGATCAAACAAATATACAAGGTCATCTAATTGATGACCTTAGCCCTTCTATACCTATAAAAAGGTGAAAATATGCATAAAAATATTTCAATTTGGATGCCACTCTATATTGGCGACTTACAGGCAAAATTCGCAAGAATGACCGCAGAACAAATCGGTGCAGCACTGCTGTTAATGATGGATTTCTGGAAAAATGGGGCTATTCCTCATGATCTAGCAACGGTCTGCAGCATCACGAAATTACCGCAGCAGAGCAAGGCTAAAACTTTGTTGAATACGCTGATGGCATTGGAATTATTTGAAGTCGAATCTGAACAGATTCATTCAACTTTTTTAACCAATTTAAAAAGCCAGGCATTACAAAACCAGCAGATGAAATCTGATAAAGCTAAAAATGCAGCTCAAGCACGTTGGGGGAAATCCGCAAGTAATGCTCAAGCATCAACCAAGCAACGAAAAGTAAATGCTCAAGCAGCTCTTGAGAAGAGCCCGAGTATTACTCAAGTCATGCTTGAACCATGCCCTTCATCTTCATCTTCATCTTCATCTTCATCTTCATCTTCAAATTTTGAAGAAAAAAATGAGGATTTTTTAGAAAATTCCAAATGGATTTAGGAAAATGATCATGAATACTATGCTTAAAACACTCCAGTTTCGCGCAGAAACAACGGAAACACTTTGCCCTACCCATCATATACCCCTAATGGAAATTGCCGGTCACAGGCTCTGTAAATTGTGTGCGAAAGAAACCGTCCATCACTCACATGCAGCCTATGCTGATGAGCTGCAACAGCGATTGCTACAACAGAAAATCAAAAATTCAGGACTTAATAAACGCTACCTGGACTGTGGCTTCAAGAATTATGTGATTGCATGTCCTGCACAAGACAATGCAATCAAGCTATGTCAGGCCTTTGCACAACAGATTATTTCCGACCTTCATCCGAACCTGCTGCTCATCGGTACACCGGGTACAGGAAAGACCCATCTGAGTGCATCAATCATTCGCAACATTCTGCATAACAGTACAAAAACTGCACGCTACTATACCAGTGCAGAAATTGCACAAAAAATGATGGACACCTGGTCAGATGCTTCACGCTCTGAAAAAGAATTAATCGACCATTTTTCCAGTTTTGATTTATTGGTGATTGATGAATATGGCCTGCATGACCGGCATGAGAAACGCCTAGAGATGGTACATAAGGTTTTATATAGCCGTTATGACAATATGAAGTCGACGCTGCTTATTTCCAATTTTACACTGCAGACCATGCAGCAGGATTTAGGGGTTCGATTATGGTCACGGTTACATGAAAACAATTTGATTGTAGTACCGTGTTACTGGAGTGATCAAAGATTTTCTTAATACCATCAAGAGCTTCATTAAGAGGCTCTTTTTTATTTAGAGTCAGCTGAGACACATGAGTTGCCAAATTATTTCTAGACTTACTGAAAACGTTATAATACTTCAACCATCAAGTACCGTAGAGCTTAGGTTTATTCATGCCAAAAACATGCAAAACCTTAATTACTATGAGATTTATACAGTAATACCTTCCAGTAAAATACTAAATTTAAAAAAATTAAAAATACAGATTTTTAAGTCATTGTATTTTTTTTTAACTTTTTTCGATCACTTTCAGATTCTTTTTAATATAAACCTCCTGCCAAGGAGAAATACCATAAAATGATCCATTCAATTGAGAATATGAGATGAGCTCTTTTCGGAAATAAGAAAAATAATTAGTATCAACTTCATCTGGATTTTTCCAAAACTCGGATAAAGCGTATTGATTCGTAAGCTTTGGCAGGTTATACAAAGCGTGACCAAGCACTTTTACAGGAACATTATGATAGAGGGCTTGAATTCCTGTTGTACTATTGACTGTTACCAATCCTAAACTGTGTTTGAGCAAGGTAGGGAAATGAACATCACAAAAATAATGAACTCTTCCTTCAATTTTGAATTGCTTAGCATATTTATTAATTAATTTACTATAATTTCGATAACCACGATCCATCGGATGATGTTTCAATACTAGATGCATTGAAGGATCCGAATGAAAGCTAAAACTCTCTAATACTAATACAATATATTTTTCTACACTTTTTAAATCACTGTGAATAGTAATTTGAGAATCATTATGGACTTGTAATGCAAAAATAAAGTATTTTTTAGAATACTGCTGCAAGAAACGATTAAATTTATTTTTTTCAAATAATTTATTCTGAATACTCCTAAAACCCGATAATATCCAATACCCTAATTCTTTTATGGGTCTAATATTACGATGATGCTGATAGCCAGAATATTGAAAAGAAAAGAAAACCCAGAAAATATAATAAGTTATAGCACTGTTTACCATTTTTAAATAACTATTCTTTACATCATTGATATCAGTGACTAAATCATTACCTTTTTCTGAAATATCGCTTTTATTATAGTAATTTAGAAAATTAGAAAAAAAATTAACCCCATCTTGCTCAAACGTAATGTAATTTGGACGAATATACCCCTCTTCAAAAACGAAAAAATTAATATTATTTTTTTTTGCGATTATTTTTGCAAACTTATGATACTTTCTACAATCACCAAAACAAACGATAGAGTCAATATCATGCTCTATCAAAAATGCCTCTATCCATACTGAATAATCATCTAAACGTCCTTTATAATCATAAACATTTGTTTCAGATTTATAAAAAAAACGATCACCACCATTAAAGTTAATTTTATAACATTCAATATTTTTACTATTTAGCCATTTCGACAAACGATAAAAGAAATCCCCCATTGGTCCCTGTAAAAGTAGAACTTTATTAGATAATAACAATTTATCGACATGTTTTGACACGAATGAATCTTACCTATTTTTTACATTTCTAAATTTAATAAGAACATCTTTCCATGATTTCCAATATTTTTTCTCAGGAGTATTTATTTGCTGCTGAATATAAGAAATCACATGTTCTGGCGCCACCAAAGGAATATTCATGCTTTTGGTAGAGGACAGATTATACACAGCATAATCAACCAACGTGACATATATCAAAGTTTCTAGATCTATTTTTTTATTTCTTCGAGAGCAGTTGAGTTTATCATTGGTTAATCCCCAGCCCGCATAAAAAGGCAAACCATAGCAATATACTTTAAGCCCCCTTAATAAAGCTTCAAACCCACTTAACGAAGTAATAGTATGAACCTCATCACAGATTTCAAAACATTCTAAAATCGAGGAATCTAATTCAATTTGATTTGCAAATTTTAAAACTAATTGCTCTTCAATTTTACCTGTTCTTAGTCCTGCATAAACATCAGGATGTGGTTTGTAAATAATATAAGCATCCGTGTTATTTGCTCTAACTTCTTTTATCAACTCCAGATTGGTTTTTATGCCTACCCCACCTAATTGAATCGACATATCATCCTCAACTTGACCAATGACCAGCAAAACTTTTTTATCTGTTTCGGGTCGACTCAACTTATCAACTTTACCTACATTGTATTTTGATATATTAAGCTCAACTAATGAATTACGTAGTTTCTGAGCACGTACATACTGTGAAGATGTTAATTCTGTCGTCTTTAATAAATTTTCTATTTTTGACGGCTTGGTTGCATCATAATAAATACCAATCTCATCGAACACGAGTGAACATGGCCGAATGAGAGAAGCGCCCAATCCAATGGAGCGAATAAAACCATCTTCGACTGTAATCACATTTTTATAGCCTTGGTCTTTTAATAATTTTGCCTTTTTCCCCCATGCCAATATATGGTCTGATTTTTGAGGTTTAAAAAATTTTTTAAATTTTAATTCTATTTTAGGAAAATTTAAGAAATCTCGAATGAAGTGTTTTTTCCATGGACTAAATCCATAGGCAATAATTGAATTAGAAAGTTTTTTTTGAAGCTCTACATTAGGAATTAAAACTTCTAGAATATCCTCCAGTTCACAACGCTTTTGAGTTACCGGTGAAACATAGCGCGAATATTTTAAATAAGCACATACAAAAAGATGTTCTAAAGATCGGTTAATACCCCTACGGCCGTCTAAAATATCAAGTGATGCATAATGATCATTTGTTAAGCCCCAGCCTGCATACCAAGGCACCCCAAAACAATGTACTTTTTTTCCACATATCAATGCCTCAAAGCCCAATTGAGAACTTACCACATAGACTTCCTGCATTAAGTTAATAATATCAAAAGGATGATAATTTTCTTTTAACACTTTGACATTAGAATGAGTTAAATCACTTGATAAAAAGTGCCCTTGTGATTTCCCTGCAATAACATCAGGATGAATCTTTACCCAGATTGTTGAAGATGGGTGATCTTTTATTGCCTGCTGAAGCATATTTCTGAAACTTTCAGTAGAGGCACCCGAGTATTTAATGGACTGATCACCCAAGGTTTGATCGACTACTAAAATATTTTTACAGGATTGAAATAAGTTCTCATCAATTTGAAGAATCTTTTGATTATATTTTGTAATGCTAAATGCTTTAATTTTATTAATATTCACTCGAGCACGTTCATTAAACTCTAGAGATTCTTGAGCTTGAATCAATTGCTCTAAATCAGATGTTTGGAAGGCATCGAAATAAATACCGTGAGTATCAACTACTAAAGATAAAGGTAAGAAACCATCTTTTCCTAAGCCTAGAGAACGTATAAAGCCATCTTCTAAACAATAAAGTGGAATATCAAATTTGCTAGATATATTTTGTGCTCTAAAAAAACTAGGCTTTCTCCCCCAGCCCATTGCACCCTCTTCTAATTCAAAGTTACGTAAATAAGAATAGAATAGTTTTTTTAATTTTTTAGAACCGAAATATCTCATACAATAATTTATAACATAAAAATTTAGAAACAAGCTGTAGAATACACAATTAGATAAAGTTATACATTTTTATATTTTGGTAGACTATTAGTATTTATGAAGAAATTACGTATATTAACTATATTGGATGAGTTCACACATACTAATCTAAAATTTGAAAAAGATATTGAATTAATTCAGAATAAACCCATTTGGTATCGAAAAAGTAATAAGATTGATTTTTTGTTGGTTGAATCTTCATGGCGCGGTAAGTATCAACTAAAAAGTAAACATGTATTCATTACCAAAACCCTTTGAAATCTGCCCAACCCAACGCTCTATTTGATCTGCCTTCATCACCTTAAAATCCCGCCAGTTATACTTCATCTGCTTCCAAACCATCTCAATTCTATTCAACTCAGGACTATACGCAGGTAGAAAATACAAAGTCGTTGAATACTCTTGTACAAGAAGCTTGCGCCAATCTACCATCTGTTTGCTGCGATGAATCGAGGCATTGTCAACAATCAACACCAAAGGAACTTGATAGCTGCGTTTCACCTGTGCTGCTACACCCATCAAATAGGCATAAAACCAGCGACTGTTAACGGATTCCTGTAGGCAACTGGTGATCAGATGACCCGTTGACAGTAGACAACCCATCACATTGACTCGCTTTAGTCTTACAGCATCAACCGCATGGACATCGCCTATCTTTGTCCATGCATAACGGTTGTCAGGCGTAGCCGAAAACCCTGTTTCGTCGACATAGCCCAATATAATTTCACCTCGTGCCGCTTGCTCACGTAATGCTTCAATCTGCTGTTGCGCTTGTCCAAATGCGATCGGGTCTCTTTTTTTTCAAGCTGTGACGGGTGCGTTTGAAGACCATGCCTGAATCTCGCAAAAACTTGCGAAGAGTTTCAACAGACACGGACACACCGTATTTTTCATGCAGTTTGACTCGGATTTGTTCTGCATTGAGTGGGCTTGTGTTGACCCACTCTAAGATTTGAGCCTGATAGTCTGCGGTCAGTGTATTGGGTCGGCCTGAGCGACGGCCTTCTTGAATCGATTCAAACCGATGTAGCTCCCAATGTCGGCGTTGTAGCCTTATGGTTTCTGGGATACGCTCTTGTAACCTAGCAACTTCGGCAACAGTTTTACCTTCGGAAAGCCAGAGAATGGTTTGGGCACGTTGTCTTTCACGCCAATGTGCTGCGTGCTTGGTCAGAAGAATCAGTTGTTCACGCTCTTCTAAGCTGAGTGGGACGGTAACAATCCGTGGCATGTGCAAACATCGTTTAACCAAAAATGTCTTTTCGCATGTTTAGTTATTTTTGTCAACTTAACCATGATCAATGGCGCCACAAAGTAGCAAATTATCCGCTACATTCTAAAAGAAGTATCAATGATTTACATAAGCTAGTTTCTTGGTGTAAAGACAAAAATATTCCTACTATTTTTTGGAACAAAGAAGATCCATATCATTATGATCAGTTTATAGATGCAGCTCAGCTATTTGACTTTATTCTGACCACAGATGAGTTAAGTATTCCTCGCTACTTAAAAGATGCACCTAGTGCAAAATGTCATAGCATGACATTTTTTATTCAGCCTCAGATTCATTATCGAAAAATCCATGCTCCCCTCAAACGCTCTCTTTTTATGGGAACGTATCAACACAATATGCATGAGGTACGTACCGCTTGGCAAAATCTTATTTTTGCAGCTGCAGCACCCTACGGTTTAGATCTTTACAACAGGCACCCTAATGAAAATAATTACAAATTTCCCAAATTCGATGGAGATGTAAAATATTTTCTCCCTATTCAATACAGCCAAGTTAATGATATATATAGAAACTATCAGCAAATTTTAAACGTAAACACAATTACAAATTCTCCCACCATGTTTTCTCGCCGCTTAATTGAAATTATGGCTTGTGGTAAATTAGCCATTAGCAATCCGAGCCTCTCGATTGAAACTCGTTTTAAAGACATGTGTATTGAACTAGATCAAGCTGATCATGCACAAGTGCTATTCGAACAATTGCAATCTGGCTATACTGCTCAACAGCAGGACATGGTGAATTATGCACATGACCATATACATCAAAATTATACTGCACGTCAGTGGTTAAAACAGATTCTTAAAATCTGCAATATTGATCATCCTTATCTTTATAGCTGAGAAATAAGCTTGTTAAATTTAGATTTATCTATTGTGATTCCAATTGATTTGCACCGTAGAACAAGAGATATTTATAATCGGATCAAAAATTATGTTCGTATCTTTTCTGGTTCAAAAATAAAAATTATTTTCGGTTGTAACAGTGAGCCGCGTTATTGGGTCAATAAGGTCAAGAATTTAATTGCACCACATACTAATTTTGAATTGTGTCTTGTTAATGCAGATGCAAGCTCTCTAGCTAAACTTAGAAATACTGCTTTAGACGCAGTAAAAACAGAATTTGTTTTATTTCTAGATATTGATATTTGGCCAGATCTAGACATTATTCATAAAACCTATCAGCAGGTTATAAATCATCCCAGTCAGTTAGGCATGTTTCCCTGTTTATATTTAAGTAAAAATGGCAGTAAAAAAATTGGGAAATGGTCAACATCAGATTTTATTCATGCTTATTATGATTTCCGTCGTGACCTGATTCAACATTTGGCTTTTCCTTCATCTATTGTTTTAACGGATATAGAGTCGGTTAAATATATAGCCGGTTTTGATGAGGCGTATGTGGGTCATGGCTATGAAGATTTTGATTTTATGCTGCGCTTATTTAAATATAAAAATTTAATCGAGTTCAGCCAAGATATTGTAGTGGATGAGCCTTATTTAGCACCCCTCATGAGTGTAGGGTTACGTGCCCTATTGGCAAAGCCTTTTCTACAGACATTGTTGAGTACACATTATTTTCTTCATCTGTTTCACAGCAAAGATCAAGCAGAAGACTATTATCAAAAGCATCATATTAACCAAGATATTTTCATGAAAAAATATCATTCTTGCATTGAGAATGATAAAAAATTAGACAAATTAGATGTATTGCAGACTTTCTTCAACTATCCAGCAGTGCAGAAAAACAGCCCCAAATACGCTGTACTTTGGGCTGAATTGAAGGGTCATCAATTTAGATAAATTTTGATAAGTGTTTAATATGCACTAATGTTAGCGTCTTAGAGCGATCAAAATTTATAAGCTACTAATTTTTTAAGTAATAGGTGAGATTTATAGCGCCATCTGGTAATACTAATGGATTCAATGTTAACTCCTTCAGGCAAATTTAAATTCATAGTAAATGAATTTTTTAGACCCTGAGCGCCTACGTATCTAAAAAAACCAATTTCAGGATCTAATGATTTAGACAACCCTTTTAGGCTTTCTATATCTTTATTCAGTTTAAAGCTAATGAGAGCAACTTTGAGTGGATCAATAATGTGTTCTACATCCCTCAATTCAAATTCAACCTGTATAAAAACCCATGAGCCAGTGACTTTTAATGGAATGGGATAGAGCTCTCGACTTGATAACACTTTATTCAGTATGATCTCCTCCTTTAATTTATTAAAAGGCCTAAAATTAATCATTGGAAATTTAGCAACAATGTCTTCAGTTATCTCTATGTTATTAAAATCATTAAAATTATTTAATATAATTCTCAATTGACGATCTGGATTATTAAATGAATTACTACTATCTTGATTAAAGTGTCTTACCCATAAATACATCACTTCTCTACTATCAATAATGGTGGGTGAATACTTATCAACTAATGCATGGTTAGCACTCTCAGGTAGAGATAGGTCACGATTGTTAATGACACCTATTTTCATAAGGCCAATATTAATTTTAGGTTTATAAGACTCTCTAAATTCAATAACATCGCTACCTTGCATCAAAGCCGTTATGCCATATCCAAAAGATAAATAATGATTTTGAAATTTTTTATTTAAATATTTAATGCTTTTATCAAAAAAATCGACTGCAAGTAAATCATCATCATCTAAATTAAACACGCCAATTATTTTTTTAACAGCATTCAGTGAGATATTACTTTTGATGAGATTAAATAAAGAGATATTACTATTTCCCTCGACATCAATTTCCTGAATTTTTAAGAAAGCATATTCGTGTGACAAATGATAAATTTTTTCTTTATAAATGGCTGGCAATTGATCTGAAATTTGTAATACATGGATATATTGATAATTTTTCTTCATCACCTTTAAACTAGGAAGAGAAATATTAAAAAAAATATCGATACGCTCATCTAAACGCATGGGGTCAAATAATTTATTTCTATATTCTTGGATTGATTCAAGATCTTTTGCATTTTTTGATAAATGCCATCCTGTTGAACTTGGCGTAAATAAACTAAAACGTGTTATTCCTACAAACATAAGGCTTCTCTTTAATATTGTTGCTAATTAAAAATATGATCAACAAACGAATACTATATAGAATTTCATGTGAAAATTTAATTATTGTTTAAAATAACTTTTTACATAATATGACTACAAAAGGTAAAAAATGAATTCTTATCAAAGGCATCAAATGAGTCACATTTTTTTAGATCGCGGATTAAAATACTGTACTTATGCAAAAATGGCTTTGTTGCGTAAACCTATCAATCAAAGCTTATTCAGCAATATAATTCTAAGATGAATAAGCTTACACCTAAAATTTATCACACAACTAATCGACCACCTTACAATCGCGCTTTGATTAATCGTGGAAAGTCAGCCTTTGGTTTGATTCTAAAACTCAATGGTATGCGAACCTAAAGGTAAACAAGGAAGAAAGCAAATATATTTCGATATAGCCATTCTGAACCGTACCGGGTTTGTCGGAGACCAACTTTCCTGAGAGAATGCCCCGATGAAAAAAGTAAAATATACCCCTGAAATCAGAGATAGAGCGGTTCAACTTGTGATTGAATCCGAAAAAGATTATCCATCGAATTGGGCTGCAATCACAGCAATTGCACCCAAGATAGGTTGTACTCCTGAAACACTACGTGTTTGGTATTTAAAACATCTCGATCAACAAAATCCAGTTAAAGTACAGCAACTTTCAGATCAAGAACGGATTAAACAACTCGAACGTGAAAATAAAGAACTGCAACGTGCTAACGAAATTCTACGTAAAGCAGCTGCTTTTTTCGCCCAGGCGGAGCTCGACCGCCCACACAAATAATGGTGGATTTTATCCATCATAATAAAGAGCTGTACGGAGTCGAGGCGATTTGTAGAATTTTACCTATCGCACCTTCAACCTATTACCGGACTTTAGATCTCTGTGAAAATCCAGAACATCGAGCGAAACGAGATCTACATGATGTGCATCATGCTGAGCAAATCAAACGAATTTGGAAAGAAAGTTCAGGTCGATATGGTGTACGTAAAGTCTGGCAAAAGTTGAAACGTGAAGGCTATATTATTGCGCGCTGTACAGTTGCTCGATTGATGAAAAAGCTAGGTATACAAGGTGTTTGGCGTGGTAAGAATAAACAAACCACCCGTAGCCGAGATGATCAAAAAAGAGCAGATGATTTAGTGAAACGGGATTTTAGTGCAGATCAGCCTGACCAGCTATGGGTCGCAGACTTTACGTATATTCAAACAAATTCAGGCTGGGTATATACCGCCTTTATTATTGATGTGTTCTCACGAGCAATTGTTGGATGGAAAGTATCTACACGGATGAATACAGATATGGTACTCGATGCACTTGAGCAAGCTTTACATGCTCGAGACATGCCAAAGAACGTGATTCACCATATGAGGAGCACTGCTCCGCAAGAGGCGTACAGTATCTTTCCATTCGCTATACCAATCGTTTAGAAGCAGCAAATTTACGAGCATCAGTCGGTACGACTGGTGATTCATACGATAATGCTTTGGCTGAAACAGTGAATGGCTTATACAAAACAGAGGTGATTAAATATTTAAAAGCAGATTGGCAAGGTTTAGCGGATGTACAACTTGCGACACTAAACTGGGTAGATTGGTTCAATAAAGAGCGTGTACATAGTGCACTAGGTTATGTGTCACCTTTTGATTTTGAAGCAATGTACTATGATAAAATTAATCCGTTAGGTCAGGTGGCCTAACTTAAATAAAAAGTCTCCGACAAACCCGGTACGGTTCATTCAATGTTGCTTGATGATCAAATCCTTATTTCGACTTTCTTTACACATGGTCACCGAGTAAAGCGATTAGGCAGGGCCATTTGGAAAAAATGGTCGGGTTATCATTATCGAAGTTTGGTTGAAACCAAAATGCACTGTATTAAATCATTAGGCGATAGTCTTACTTCAAGAAACTTTCAAAGTCAGGTCAATGAAATCCATTCTCGGATGCAGTATTAAATAAATTCACTGGACCAGATAAACCTCATACGAGAATAGCTTCAATCAAATTACGTAAATTTGATTTGTGGTGAATAGATAAATTACGCAGAATAACTTTCAACTTTTGCCAGTGTTAATCTGTCAGCATGGTACGAGGCATAGCAAATAGTAAAATTGGGTTTGGCGATTTGATTTTACGACTTCGCTATTTTTAAGCTAAAAGTGTCAACACACCCTAAAAAATTAGACGTGATGATCAATTTTTTTTGATTGAATAATATGAAATAAAGCCCAAAATACGTAACACCTTCGGACACATTAAAAACTTCAATTTAAGTCAATATTTTAGCTAAAAATATGTTGTACAAGATACTTATAGTAATCATCAATAAAATGAAAAGGAGAAACTCCCCATTGATGATCAGCTTTGATTAACAACAACTCAGATGGTATAGAGATAAATTGCTCAGGAGATAAATATTTTTCTAAATATATATACATATGATCGAGCTTTACATTTTCCTTTCTAATAACATCATCTGTATATGTCTCTATTTTCAGACCATTATCTAAATTATTGGACCAATATGCTCTCTGGATACGAACCTTGTCTAACATGTTCTTGGACTTTAAGCGTTCAAAAAATAAATCAATACCCTGAGTCCAAAATTTCATAAACTGTTCTGTATGGCTATTCAAAACAGAACCTGGTTTAAGATTAGTTTTTAAAAATTCATTAGATCGAGTGACACGATATTTAGTTTCAAAAATTGCGAGGTGGAATCTTTCGTCAATCAAATCCATCAATAAAACATCAAATTCTAAATTTTCTAAACTTTTTAATAGATTATGATTGAAATCATATTCAACAACACGTTTTTGAAAAGCTGAAGGAATAACACTTAAAGAATTAAAATAATTCTTAGGCAAAATATCAGAAGAAAGTACTGCAAATGAACTTCTAGCATATAGCCAACAAGATGATAATCATCATGTTTTAGAAAAGATAAAGCATCTCTTGATACGCAACTACCAGAAATCAAAATTTTGTTACTCATAAGTACCTTCTAACAATAAAAGTTCTCATAACATGGATAATATCTAATAAATTTTTATAAAAAATGAGCTTAAAAGCTATATCCTACCATTTATTCTCCAATTTTTAATCTTCAAATAATGTGGTTCAAAAACTGTCTTGACAGTCTCGTAAACGGATATATTTTGAATATGTCCTTTCACTAAAGGCATAGTCACACTATAAGCAAATCCCTTTTGATCACATACTTGGATAAAAGGTAAAAATGTTGTCGCACATAATTGGGGCGATCAATCGTATTCTGAGATAGAAATAGAACTGGCGATTTTGATACTGGTTTTCCTACAATAACCTTCGCTAAGTCCATATGAATATCATCGGGATCACTCAACAAATGGCCATAATACTTGTGATTAATGCCATCAGCATACATTGTACCAGATAACTTTAACTGCAAAATATGTGCATATATAGCAAATGCTTTTAGAGTGAATCCATGTAGGATAGCACCGTAGCCTCCCATGGAGGATCCCCAAAAATACAAACTACTAAATTTAAAATAGTCGCTTAACAGGGTGATAACATTCTGTAACAAATGATAGGTTTTATAGTCACCATTTTCACCTAACCACCATTAACCTAAATTCTCTGTACCAAACTCATTTAAAGGAATAATAACATTCCAATTTTCGTCATAAAACTTTGAGTAAGATTTATTAGAGCCATGTCCGTGTAAAATAATAAGTGTTCTGGCATTAAATCCATTAATTTTATCTTGATGATCAAGATACTTAACAGAAGAAACCATATATAAAATCCAATTAGCTAAAACTAAAGTTCATTATTAATGAGATACGAGAAGAACTAATTTCCAATAATCCGATTTCAACAATTTTAGTTGGAATCAAAGCATTATTACTATCAGACAACCAGCCTTTTACATCAGACTTATGGGCAGTATAAGTATCAATATGTAGTTCTTGATGAGTATCGATAGAAATGGTCAACGTTTTATTTTTACCTTTGACATAAATTGTGTTACTGACTACTTCTATTTCTTTGTCATGAGGGAAAAACAATCGGCTCGTACCATCAACTAAATTTTCACTTTGACTGGAACAGGTGTCTTTAATGATTATTTCCTGATTGATGACATGAATTTCACGCGATGTTATATAGCCTTCATACATCGCTGTAGTGCCAAGAACATGAAAGGTATCAGAATTCATGTCATTCATTTTTTGTAATTCGACGAGGTGTCGTCCAGATTTACTTCTTAACGCTTTCACATTATTGGGGCTGAATAAGTTATGTGATAAATGTGAACGAATATAGCGTCGATGAGGATTACGTTCATCGTACTTATAGATACCGCCATCTATTAGCCAATCTTCACCATAAGCATATAAGGTTATGGATAAATCATCGTCATGTCGATGATAATTACTATGAAAACTTGCTTTAAAAGTTAAGTAGACAGCATCTGTAAAATTATCTTTTTCCCAAGTACTCCGATAATAGGCATAACCCGTTTCAGGTAGCACTAGATAATTCATTGCCGGCTGATCACCTTTTTTACCTGCTGTGACAGCATATTTAAAATAAGGATAATTCTGACAATGATAACCATTAAATAGATCAAGTACTTTATACTTAGATGTATCACCTATCAGCGGCAAATAACCATCGGGCTTTATCGTAAATAATAAAGCCATCGTTGATCTATCCAACATTTCATTTAAATTATCCAACTTTCCACCAAAGTCTTGATGGTAATGCTTGGCCATTTCAAGCACCATTAAACATTGCTTAATACCAAAATTTAAATATGCTGGACTATTTTCTTTATGACCACCATCTGGACAAAAAGCATAGTTAATTTCATCTAATATTCGTTGTTGGGCTAATACTTTAATAGTTTCAAGTTCAGGTATTAAATATTCAAATTCCAAACATGCATAATATAAAAAGAGTGATTGATCAAAACCGTGGTTCGTAAATTTAGAATAAAACTCATCTTTACTTAAGAACACGATATGTTCATAAATTAAGTTAATTAGCAGTTTATATTGCACACTATCAACTAATAGCATCCCACTCTTAGATAACACTGAAAATGAAACAGCCAAATTTCTCAACCGTAATGCAGATGCATGATCATGCCAAAGCATTAAATCATTGTCAGAATCGCTAGATCGCTTATAATCATTCCAACAAGAAATATAATCAAACATATCCTTTAAAATGAGTTCATTTTTTTCATCATCTAGATGATAATAACTAAAAAGGTATTGAATATGGTCTAATTGGTGCAAATACCATCGCCACGTCCTATTTGAGAAAGGATCTAGTGAATAAATTGCTTTTGAAGAAACTGAGGACTTTGCAAAGGTTGGAAACTCTAAAATTTGTTCATTAAACAAACTGAAACCGCGACCAAAATTTAATTTATTTGAAAGTCTTCCGATCAAATGCTGATGATAGGTAGATTCAACAAATATAAAACCAAGACTAATCCTCTTATTTTTTACAACATTTTCAGTTTTATCTTTGACATAAATTTTAATATCCAAATGAGCACTTTTATCTAAATGAAAGTTAAAATCACCAGTATTGTTATAATTTGTTTTATGTATTACCTTATTTCCAACAAGAAAATAGCACGCAAAATATAAGGATTTATTGTTATAGGTGTTTGCAATTTTTATATTAATACGTCCATTATTGATAATCACCAATCCTGAGAAACCAAAATCCAACTGCTGTATTGAAAACTCTTTAAACATTTTAAATCCGAATAGTCTTTTCAAATATATAAATACTCCCAATTTCATAGAAGAAATATAGGAGTATTTAAATCAATTCACTAATAATCTAACTTGGCCCAGATATTAGTTCAGTAATTCCAACTCTTTACTCAAAGTTTGAGCATAACCACTTTGTTTTCTTACCCGAGCCGCAGCATTAGAGCTCAATTTTTTAAAAAGTTTAATCGAGTTGGAAATTTTTAATAAAGCATTTGCCATTCCAATTGCATCTTCAGACTCAACTAAAAGACCAGATTCTTCATCAACAAATTCTGGAATAGCTGCAACCTTGTTCGTGATCACAACCAATCCTGAACTCATAGCTTCATCTCTAGAAACACCTTGGCTATCAACTCTTGTTGGAACCAGAAAAACGCCATGCTCTTTATGTAATTCTGAAATTTCAGACTGGCTTAAGAAGCCTTGTCGTAAATTAATATTCTTAAATGCTCTTAAGGGCTGAACTGTTTCTTCAAATAACTCGCCATCACCACACAAGGTGAACTCAAATTTATTAAACTGAGGATTCTTTGATAAATCTAAAATAGCTTCCACAGTTAAGTCGTTCGCATAGCCCAAATTTGCATAGGGTCTAATCGACAACACTTTAAAACGTTGTTTAGATTCTTTAGGCACATAATTAAATAAGGTATTGTCAATGAAGTTGTGAATAACATGTGTCTGATGTTTAGGGAAATTAATACCTAAATCTTTTTCACATTCATTTAAAAAATAATTTGACACGAATATCAACTGAGTATTTTGACTTAACTCATTATTGACTAAATTATTCCAAAATACTTTACGTTGTAAACTTAATTTATGTTGTCGATTTGATTCCACTTCGCCTAAGCGTTGTTTCTCGTAACTTCTTCTTGACCAAGATCGAATTTCAGCACCATGTACCCAAATCAACACTTGTACGGTATCTTGATATTTCTTAACGACCTCCCATATCTTATTATCAATAAGATGTATACAAATCTTTTTATAGATTCCTGAAGCCAATAATTTATCCAGCATATCATGATTGTGTGTTAGTACATCCACACCCTCAAATTCTGAGAAACCAGAATTTTTGGCCTCAGTGCTTAACTTAAACATATCAACTAATGTATTCGCCTCTTTATACGTTTTCACTCGTGAATGTAAAAAGCCATATTTATATAAATCTGAATAAGATGGATACTGTTTTGCGACAACCAATACATCAGATTTTGGAATAAAATTATTAATCGGATTTTTAACAATACCTAAGCTTAACTTATCTATAGACGTTATCCCCTTACCTACAATTTTTAAACCAATACGCACATACTTACACTCCATAGGAATGGCTAAAGCATGCCCACCTACGATTGAGTTCATCGAGTGTGAAATTTTTTGATGCTGATCATCTTGGAATTCAAAAACAATTTTGACATCTTCAGCTGTGCTGTCTGCAAGTAATTCAAATTCACTGTTTAAAAATAAATTTAATTCCTCACGTGTATACACATGACTTAGATACATGTATGCATGCTTAGTTGGCGCCAACGTCGTTTTAATTAAAAATTGCTGACCATTACGGGCAAATTGAATTTGCTTAGATGAGCCTTTAACCAAATATTTCTCAAATACATCAGCATTGAGATAGACTAAACTCTCATCGTTCAATTTAACCTTTTTAGTCGCATGAACAATATAATCAATTTGCTTAAGATGAATTTCTCCCTCACCTTTTAATCTTAATGAAAGATTAAAATATTCAGTTTGAGCAGGAATATTTGTTCTATGCATTTTATTAATGGCAAAGATTTCTGATGCAATTTTTACTTGGTTATTATCGTAGAACTCAATTGCACCTTGGCTATTGAGATTACCCTCTACATCTAACAAGACACTGATTTCACCAGTTTTTTGCTCAATCTGTTTTAGTAGCGCAACATACTTATGTTCTGATTTTGCAAGTTTAGAACAAATCTTGAAACACTCATCAATACTTTCAATTTGTATGGTTTTATATGCAGTAGATACGTTATTTACTAAATACTCATATGCAAATGACTGAATTTGATCTGTATCAGGGCTCATTGCAGTAATACTTTCTGCATATGGGAGGAGTTTATCTAATAACTCAACCCCATTGTCTAGATGACTGAGACATGGATTAACTGTTGCAATCACATCACTTGCAGCTTGATGACCATGTTCAATAAAACTAAAACGGTCAATCGACATTGAATGACACTGGTATTCACAATCTTGCTGATCTAAATAATGAGATGTTAAGGCCATAATCTGATTCAAATCATGCAGAATGAAAATTGAACGATCTAGTTTAGCAACATCGACAAGTTGATACTCTTGTCCATCCTTTAACGTTAATTCATGATCAATACGATAATAAGCATCTTTAGTGACACAGTTAATCTCAGTATATTTTAGATATTTAAAACTGAGCATCATGTCGAATAAATAGTCTTGGGTATACACGTTCTCTGTAGCAAAAAATCCAATGTGCGTGATACCACATTTTTCGATATTTTTCTCTAGTTCTTGAAGATCACTCGTGATGAAAACCTTCGCCTTGTTCTCCAGTATTAACTGGTTAGGGTTATAAATAAACAGGTTTTTTTGCTCATATGATTGGATCTCATATGAAGAGATAATACTTTCAAATTCTTGTATTGTATTTACTCGTGCAATAACACCTAGATTAACTTTCTCGAGCGTATTATCAATATTCAACTTCTCTAAAATATAATTTAAACGATCTTCATACGTATGTTCAGATAAGACTTTTCGCAAACCTTGTAGTCTGAATTTATCTAACGTATCTTTATCATGTACAATTTTGCTGAGTTTATTTTGTAATTCTATTGGATTATCAGAACATAGCACGAGATCTCCAAAGAAGTTACGAACACCCCTTGAATAATTACTGAGGACAATCGTATTGGAAGCGAGCATTTCAAACACTCGTCTTGCAAACATAGACTGAGATTGCTTAATGGTATTCATATTGATACCGTAAATATAGCCTTTATAAGCCTTATCAATCTCATGCGGCTCGAGTCTACCTAAAATATACCTCTGATATTGCTCAGGAAAAGTATAATGCGGATGTGGCTTATTATAATTACGATCGTATATTTCTAGATCGCGAAATTTAGTTGCTACATCAGTTAAATTTACAAAATCGCGTTGTCTTTCTGGGTATTTTAAGTAAAACGAACCAGCAAAGTTAAATGCATCTTTGCGTTGGTATTTTTCAATGGGATTATGGGTCTTGGGCTGCGCAGCAAATGGCATTAGATACACTTTATCATGCCCAACATAGGCTTTATATCGACCAATACAATCAATATCTGTGGTAAATACGACATCAACTTGCTTGGCAACGTCAATAAACGTACCGAAATGCACTGGATCTTCTTTATTCCAAAACATTGTTTTAATCGAATTCATTTTACAGAATTTAATCAAACTTACCGTTTCGACAGAATTTTGACTGACTTTACTTTTCCATAAACTCTCTTTACCTTGCCAAGCAGACTCGATAAACAGTAGATCAGGTTTAAATGCATTGACTTCTTCTAACCAATTTTCTGGTGATAATTGGAGTAATGTCGCTTCAGGTGAGAAACAGAAAAAAGTAAATTCATCCATAATACATGCAATTTTTAAATCACTCGCATGTTTCGCCGTTCTTTTAAGTTCAGTATGAATTGCATGCTTGAATACTTGCTGTGCTGTCACTGTGGTGGCATTATCACGCGGCAAAGTAGTCGCATCAAATAAAACTTGTTTTCCACCATTTAATAAATTGTTATTTATTTCTCTAAAGGCACCTTCAACGTGTGATCCTTTTTCTTTTGTAATTAACTTTGCTGATAATGTATCCAAAATTGCAGCTGCTGCTGCCTTTAAATCTTTGTGCTGTAGCGCAGATTGAAAATCAAGTAAAACGGATGCTTTCTTTTGAAAATTTGTTAATTCATCTTTATCTTTTCTGGCAATGGCTTCCAAACACAACTTCAGGCTAATGGACGGAAAGTGTGCAATAGACTTTTTTCCAGTTAATATTTCAATTAAGTTTTTGCCTAACTGATATGCAATCGTCTGATGTTCTTTACACGAAAATTTTGAACTTATTTGTTGGCGAACTAGATTATTTTCTTTAAGCAAATCATTAATTTCTTTTTGCAATTCCATTAAATTGCTTTTTTCAACATACTCAGACTTAATTAGGTCTTGAATGCCATGAAGAAATTCCCGTTGCTCTTGTTCATCTAAGTTTTTCAGCTGCTCTAAAATTTTCTCGACACTCATTACTAGGCTCAATTCTATGGTAATAATAAAAAAGCTGAAAACACTACAAGATCAATAGTCATAGTGTTTCCATTATTCGTTAGATGTTTGAAACAAAATTTAAAACCTTAGTGGTTTCGCCAATATTTTTAATCTCTTTAAACTCTTTATGACCCACTAAAATAGCAACAACATCAGCTAATTTCAGTGCATCTTCAACTGCAGTTAGAACACCTGCCTTCTCAAGTTTTTTAGGAAGTACATCAACATTTGGCTCGACAAGCAACAAATCATATTGTGATTTATCCGCGATAAGCTTTGCAATTTCAATCGCTGGACTTTCACGTAAATCGTCAATATCTGGTTTAAAAGCCAAACCTAATAAGGCAACTTTTGGCTTACGCCCTAAGTCACCTAATTTCGTAACGTTTTGTTCAATTTTCTCTACAACCCATTTTGGTTTGTAGTCATTCACTTCACGTGCTGTAGCAACCATACGTGCAAGATCAGGTGTTTTATTCACGATAAACCACGGATCAACAGCGATACAATGACCGCCAACGCCTGCACCTGGACTCAAAATATTGACACGTGGGTGGCGATTTGCAAGTTCAATCAGTTCCCAAACATCAATGTCTAGGCGATCACCAATTAAAGAAAGTTCGTTTGCAAATGCAATATTTACATCACGAAAGGCATTTTCAGTTAATTTGGTCATTTCTGCCGTGCGTGCATTGGTAATCACCAATTCACCTTTCACAAAAATCGCATACACTTCTGCAGCTTTTTTAGCAGACTCAGGTGTAATTCCCCCAATGGTACGGTCATTTTCAACCAGTTCACGAATAACTTGGCCTGGAAGTACACGTTCAGGACAATATGCAACATATATATCACTAGCAACATCTGTAGTAGTTCGTGGAAATCTTAAATCTGGACGTAATTCAGATAACCATTCCACCATTTGCTCTGTCGCACCTACGGGTGAAGTGGATTCCAAAATCACCACATTGCCTTTTTCCAATACTGGTGCAATAGTTTTCACTGCTGCTTCAATATAGGAAAGATCTGGTGTGTAATCTTCACCTTTAAACGGCGTCGGTACTGCAATTAAAAATGCATCAGCAGGTTCCGCAATTAAAGAAGCTTTTAAATGACCCGATTCAACAACTTTTTTTACAATTTCTTCTAAACCGGGTTCTACAATATGAATTTTACCTTGGTTAATCGTTTCAATCGCGTGTTGATTAACATCTAATCCAATGACATGTGCACCATAATGAGCAAACATAGTTGCTGTTGGTAAACCGATATAGCCTAAACCACTAACAGATATTTTATTAATTGACATAAGAACTTACTTTTCACTCTGATATTTGAAACAAAATACTTTTATTAATCGACTAAAGATTCTTTAACTTTTGATTGTTCCAAAGTTACATTTAAGCCATAAGACTGTTTAATAATATTCACAATCCGTTGGCATGATTGACCATCACCATATGGATTATGGGCTTGGCTCATTTGATCATGTAATGATTCATTATCTAACAGTTCAGAAACATGATGAACAATAGACTCTTCTAAAGCGCCTATTAGCTTGACTGTACCCGCTTCAACCGCTTCAGGACGCTCTGTTGTATCACGCATTACCAATACGGGAATTCCTAGAGAAGGTGCTTCTTCCTGTATACCACCTGAGTCAGTTAAAATGAGATGACTATGCTGCATTAACCATATGAAAGGTAAATATTCCTGTGGTTCAATAAGTTTGATATTTTCAATACCATCCAAATAGTCATATACAGGTTTCATCACATTTGGATTCATATGTACAGGGTAAATAAACTCAATATCAGAGTATTTTAAAGCAAGCTTTTTTAATGCCTTACAGATATTTTCAAAACCTTCACCAAAGTTTTCACGACGATGTCCAGTAATTAATATCCATTTTTTCTTTAAATCTAACATACTAAATTTTTCTTGCATTTCTAAATTTAGATGTGCACTTTCATCTAGCTTATTTTTAATAAAGAATAATGCATCAATAACAGTATTGCCGGTAATATGAATTTTTTCTGACTGTTTATTTTCTTGTTGTAAATAGTGAGCAGCTGTTGCAGTTGGAGCAAAATGAAACTTCGTTAGTGTACCTGTTAACTGACGGTTAGCTTCTTCTGGCCAAGGTGAATATAAATTATAAGTTCGAAGACCAGCCTCTACATGCCCAATATCAATTTTTTGATAAAATGCTGCCAATGCAGCACTCAGTGTTGTACTTGTATCCCCATGTACTAACACCAAATTGGGTTTAAACTCTTGATATACTTCTGTCAAGCCTAACTGCATACGTGTCGTTAGCTCAATTAATGTTTGGTTAGGCTTCATGATATTTAAATCATAATCTGCCTTGATATTAAACAGAGTCATGACTGAGTCTAACATTTGACGGTGCTGGGCAGTCACACAAACACGAGCATCGATTAAATGATCTGCTTGTAATGCATGTACTAAAGGAGCCATTTTAATCGCTTCTGGACGTGTACCAAAAACTAATAAAACTTTTAACATAATTTATCTCATTTATTCTTAAAGAATTTCAAGTTTTAGTTAGGTTCTTACCTCCATTTTAATAATGTAGATAAGTTCATAAAATTGATCTTTTAAAGTCTTAAATTTCTTACTTACAAATCTAAAGCTACTTTAGCTGCGACAGCCAGTTGATATAAAATTTGGGTAATACCACGCGTTAACTCAATACTCTTGGTCTGCGCTTTCGGTAAAACTAAAATTTCATCCCCTTGCTGAATTTTTTGTCCTTTGCGTACCAGTTCGGCTTTACCATTTTGGCTCATTACAATGACTTTAGACTTGTTAGATTTTTGGCTAAATCCGCCCACTTTTTCTATATAGTCTTTCGCCGTCTGGTTTTTCTGGAATTCTACCCCGTTTGGAAAAGCGACTTCCCCATGAACCATCACCACCGAAGTTCGCTCAGGAATACGTAAAATATCCCCTTGTTCCAGAATTAAATCTGCAAAAGTATCCGGATTGAGTACCACTTGCCCTGTGGGTTTTACCTGTCTGGCCTTAGCAATAAACTGTTTAACCAGTTCAGCATCTTTAACGCGTAAATTTGCTTCTTCTTGCGTACTGGAACGGGCATTAAAAGTTGCTTCTTCCAATTTATTTAAAGAAATATCTAGCATTTCTTTTTGTCGTTTAGCGACTGATGGGCGGAATAACTGCAATGCCTCAACTTCAGCCAGACTATTTGGATTGAGCTGAGTTAATACGTCTGATAACTTTGCCCCGTAAGGCAACACTATGGCATGCGCACCATTATGTGCACCCTCCACGCGCACCTGTATCGTGCCTGCATAACGGTCTGCCGTGACCGTTAAAACGTCACCATCTTGAATATATACATTTTGCGCTTGTGCTAAAGGGTAATATTCACTTCTATATTCCGTACCTTGACGACGCATAATGCTGACATTGGTCGCCCCCGGCTTAAGTTTTGCTACCGACAAGGCCTGTGCAACAGTAACTTCAGGTCGGTCAAACTCAAAGTCATAAGCATTGTACACTTCACCAGAAATGTTAAAGGTGTGCGTTCTCGCTCCCACTACAATGACATCGCCATCACGAAATGAAAAAGGTCGAATTTTACCCTGAACCAAAAACTCATATAGGTCTAGGTTCTGTAGAAGTTTTCCATTCCGCATAATCTGAATATTAACGTAACTGCCCCGTTCCGGATCTACCCCACCAGCCCGGTCCAAATAGGCAAGTGCCGTATCATTGGCTAAACCACCATAATTACCCGGCTGATTGACAAAACCAGTGACCAGAACTTTAACCGGTTGAGCCTGCTCTAATGATGCATAGACTCCCACATTCGCCACATATACTCGGCGTACCTGCGACTCAATTAAAGACTGTAACTGTCCATTGCTGACCCCTGAAACTTTTACCGGGCCAATATTTGGAATAAAAATATTTCCCTGTGGATCAACTGTTTGACTACCAGCAAACTGATATGCGCCCCAAAAGCGCAAGTTGATATTGTCACCCGGGTTAATTTTATAACTATTATTAAATGTAGAACCTGCAGAGGTAGCAAATGCACCTTTAAACAGTTGTGAACCAAACATTTTATTATTGGTCTGATATTTCATTGAACTGCTGGGTGATAAATCCACAATCGATTGACTCGGCAATATCGATTGATCAGTACTTTGCGGCACATTTTGATTAGATGTAGCTATATTTCCTGCCAATTCCTGCGGCAACATGTTATTGCTATCAAATGCATGGCTTACCGAAGCACTCATCATAGGTATAATTGAAAGTAATAAATATTTTTTCACAACTTATTCCCTGTGCTCACGAACGATAGAATGAATTAACATGCCAATACCAAACAAAATATTGAGTAAAATAAATGAGGTAATACTGAGATAAATTTTGCGCGGATATAATGCATCTTGTGCTAAACGGGGTGTTGAAATGACCACCAATTTTTTTAACTTGCGAGAGGCTTCCAGTCTTGCCTTCTCAAGTGAAGTTAAAGACAATTTATACAGATCTGTTGCAAAACTCACTTGGGCTTTAAGCTCTTCGAAATCGGCAACGTTTTTGTTTAATTTCGCATTACTTGGTGAGGTCAATTTGGCACTTTCAGTTTCAATTTGCTTTTCAACAGATTCAATCTGACTTTGCAAAGCAATCACTTGAGGTGCTTCCTGTGTCAAATAAGTCAGTAAAGTTCTTTCTTCAGTTTTTAATTGAGCCAAATTGGCCTGTAAACCTGAAATCAAGGTAGCAACTGCTTTAGCTTGTAATTCAGGATCAAAAATTTCGTTTTTATTTTGATAATCGAGCAATGTATCCCGTGCCTGCTTTAACTGAATAGTTGAATCTATTAGTTGTTTTTCTGCAAACTTCTGTTGTTCCATGGCAATATTTTGAGAGATATCGTTAATAAACGCATCACTTTGTTTTAAAAGTGCCTGATTCAGTTTTAAAGAAAATTCTGGGCTAAAACCCTGAGAAGAAACCTGCAACATCATGGTTTTTTCGTCCAAATCGATTTTAACCACCTTGTTAAAATATTCGACCAGTTCTTCAATCGTTGCATCTTTATTTAAAGCAAATATAGGGTCTTTAGCGACATTAAATTCTTTACGAAGATTCAAACTATGATCTAGTTTTTCAACCATATCACGCGAAATAATATATTCTTTTAGAATATGTGAATCTTCCGTACTTGTATTGGGCACCCCCAATAAAGCAGTTAAACCATTAGTATCAGGAAGTGTCGAATCACTGACTTGTTTAACTAAAAGTACTGAAGATGATTCATATCGGTCTTTAGCAAATAATGTTAAATAGAGAATAATTACTAACAGTGGAATAAGTACAAAGCTGCTATATGCAATGAATAAGCGCTTGTTTATTTTACTTTGCATAAGCTTTATATACCTCTACTGCTTCTTGCACATCTTCAAAATACTCTGCTTTACCATCACGAACCAAGAAAGCAACATCGCAATTTTGTGTTAAATCTTTTAAATCATGTGAAACCATAATGAGGTTCGAACTTTTTTTTAACTCATTCAGGAGATTTTGACTTTTTTTACGAAATGATGCATCACCGACTGCACCTGCTTCATCTAATAAATAATAGTCAAAGTTAAAGGCCATACTTAGACCAAAACCTATTCGACTACGCATACCACTTGAATAGCTCTTTATTGGCATATCATAATATTTTCCAATTTCAGCAAACTCTTCAACGAAACGTACGACATAGTCTACTTGCTCTTCAGTATCAACATATAAACGTGCAACAAAGCGTACGTTTTGACGAGCAGTTAAACTGCCTTGAAAGCCACCCGACAATGCAACTGGCCAAGAAATTGATTTATTGGTAATCACTTGGCCTGTATCTGCAAAATCAATTCCACCAATAATTCTTAATAAGGTACTTTTACCGGCTCCATTCTTCCCCAGTAATGCAACACTTTTATTTTCAGGCAAGATGGCATTTAAATCTTTGAATACATAATGACGGCCTTTCGGTGTGACAAATGATTTGGTCAATTCTTTTAATTCAATCATTTGGACTTCACCATACGACGCTCAAAACGCTTATAAAGCACTAAACCTATAAACATGGTTCCAATAATCCAAAGAATGAAATAGGTTAAATTAATCCCCGATACCAATTCATAATTTGGAGCAACTGCATGTCTCATTAATTCAATAATATGAATTAAAGGATTCCACAATAAATACTCCCGATACTGTACCGGAACCATATGTATTGAATAAATAATACCGGAAAGAAGATAAAGAATTAAAAAGGCAACAGAAAGAAATTTACTTATTTCTTGAGAAAAATCTCCAATGACCATAAAGATCAAACTAAATGCCACCATAAAAACAAATAAAAGTCCCCAATAAAAAAGCAATTCGGGAATATGTTCAAAGCTAATCGCATAGCTAAGCCATAAAAAGACTAAAGAGAAGAATATATAGGCAATAAATTTAAGCAAAAATTCTAAAAAATTTCTTGCTAGTAACGCATCTATAGGCTTAACCGGGCGATAGCTAAATAAACCTTTATTCGCTTGAGTTGCATTTAGTGCTTGAGTTACACCTGAGCGAAACATAAAAAAAGGCAAAATGCCATTTAACAGGAAAATTTCATACTCTATTCCTGGCAATGTTCTTTGCATTATTGTACCGAACAAAAAGAGTAATATCCCAATCGTCAATAAAGGTTCTAAAAGAACCCATACATACCCTAACCGGTATTGGCCAAACCGAGTTTGTAACTCACGTAACAATAGTGCCCGAATTGCAGCACGCATTACACTTAGCCCGCCACGTGGCTTAAGTCGAGGTAACTTTTTAAGTTTTGATTGTGATGGCAAGTCCATATAGGCTTTTGTAAGTGAATTATATAGTTAAAGGTGGACGATATCATAGTCTTATCTTTAATCTTTAGAAAGCATATTATTAATCAGAATTAATGGATAAACCTATTTAATTAATTACTACATTTATTTTTAATAATATAATTACAAACTAATAAATAATTATAAAATTCAGATACTTTAATACCTTATACCAGTTAATCCAAATTTTTCATTTTAACAGTCAGGGAGGGTTAATATTTCATATTGTAATTAATTTGTTACACAAATATTTACAAATTGAATTTCCATCTTGCTACCCAAATTTAAGATACAACTCAAGTATAAAATCTGCTTAATTTACTGCTGTAATTTGTGCATGAACTTAATCAACCTAACTTAAAAAGTGTCTTGATATTAATTTATCACCTAGTAGTTCGATGCAGTACATCTTAGTTTCAACAAAAACTTCATCGATGATAACCCGACCATTTTTTCTATATTGTCCTGTCTAAATGCTTTACTGTTTTAAGCAATTCATGCGATCAAGGGATCTCACTCTATTTCCAACAAACTCGGTACGGTTCAATATCAGCCGTGAATTAAAAAGCAGATTAAAAGATCAAGGTATTTATGTGATTACCTATCATCGAAAGAACATGAAGTCTGTTCAATTACCCGCATCAGATGAATATCGCTTAAAACAATGCAATAAAATAGAAACGTTATTCAGCCTATTGAAAGGGCAATACAATTTAGTGACGAGTAAAGCGCGTACTATTACTGGCTTTTTAAGTGGGATCTATGCATCGTTATGTGCATATCAATTAAGCCATCGAAGGAAGCCAGCAATTCGGATTATGGAGTCATTGGCTTAAACAGGATCGAGATTACTAGTAAATTTATTCATGATATTTGGATAAAGCCAAAATATTTTTATGATTTAGTTAATGAAAATATTTACATTTAGCGGGTATATTACTCAATATTGTATAATTATAAGAAAAATAAAGTTTTTTGGAATCAAAAATTATTAATTGTGATTCCAATAGTTGCGATTCCATATCGTCTATTTAAATATGGAGCTGTAAATGTATTATATAAAAAGGGTATGTGGCCGACAAAGTTATGTTGATAAAGTTCACCTTTAATGAAAGCTGTTATTTTGGGTGTGAAATCGTAACTAAACTTCCCGCCTAAACTATGGTTATCCCTAATAGTTTGATTGCTGAAGTTGCTTATACGATCATCGATGTCATTACGCCATAAATATTGATATTGATAGGCAAGTTGACTTTCAAAATTTAGGTAACGCCAGTTCCATGAGCCTCCAACGCTTGCATAGTAACTATCATAGTTGAAATCTTTTTGAATATTCATTCCGTATTCATTAGCATTTCCAGAAACATTAAATTGAGTAATCAACATATTACCAATAGAACATGGGATAGCCAAATCTCCTGTAAACTGATTACTTGAATCAACAGTTATATCAATTAAGCAGTTATTGAATTTAGCTTTAATATCTAAATTTTTTACCTTGACTTGACTATATCCTAGAGAAGTAAATATATTAATTTGATTCATTTGGCTGATTTTATGTGAAAAAATGGAATCTATTTGAAATTTTAGATCCTGTGGCCCATGAATATTTATTTGTTCAAAAGTTCTTTCATTTAATTTTGTTCGTGTCAATTTACTTAATTCATCAGCTTCATTTTTTCCGATACTGGCTCTAAAGGATAGTTTGTTATTCTTATCAATTTCAAGACTCGGAGAATAATGAATACCTAATAGTAAGCTATTAATGATATTAGTACTTTGATAATAATTAATTTCTCTATACCAGTAAGCTCCCTCTAATTTCCATTCAGGATTAAATTGATATTCAGCTGCAAGATGTGCACCACGATAATCCCCTGTGTTATTATCTTTTAAACTGTTAGTTTTGCGTATATCAAAAATATCAATTTTTTCGTCTACGGCATCTAAGCCAAGTGTTAATTGAAAAGAGGATAAAGTATTTTTTGTAAAATCTTTAGCTTGTAGAAAGAGGTCTTCAGGTGCTGCATATACTGAAGATCCATATAATAATCCTAAATATAATAACAAGATGTTAAATTTCATAATATTTTATCACGAGAAGAATTTTATTATATAAATAATGGAATTTTTCTATTAATTATTTTTATATGATAAGTATCAACTAAAAAGTAAACATGTATTCATTACCAAAACCCTTTGAAATCTGCCCAACCCAACGCTCTATTTGATCTGCCTTCATCACCTTAAAATCCCGCCAGTTATACTTCATCTGCTTCCAAACCATCTCAATTCTATTCAACTCAGGACTATACGCAGGTAGAAAATACAAAGTCGTTGAATACTCTTGTACAAGAAGCTTGCGCCAATCTACCATCTGTTTGCTGCGATGAATCGAGGCATTGTCAACAATCAACACCAAAGGAACTTGATAGCTGCGTTTCACCTGTGCTGCTACACCCATCAAATAGGCATAAAACCAGCGACTGTTAACGGATTCCTGTAGGCAACTGGTGATCAGATGACCCGTTGACAGTAGACAACCCATCACATTGACTCGCTTTAGTCTTACAGCATCAACCGCATGGACATCGCCTATCTTTGTCCATGCATAACGGTTGTCAGGCGTAGCCGAAAACCCTGTTTCGTCGACATAGCCCAATATAATTTCACCTCGTGCCGCTTGCTCACGTAATGCTTCAATCTGCTGTTGCGCTTGTCCAAATGCGATCGGGTCTCTTTTTTTTCAAGCTGTGACGGGTGCGTTTGAAGACCATGCCTGAATCTCGCAAAAACTTGCGAAGAGTTTCAACAGACACGGACACACCGTATTTTTCATGCAGTTTGACTCGGATTTGTTCTGCATTGAGTGGGCTTGTGTTGACCCACTCTAAGATTTGAGCCTGATAGTCTGCGGTCAGTGTATTGGGTCGGCCTGAGCGACGGCCTTCTTGAATCGATTCAAACCGATGTAGCTCCCAATGTCGGCGTTGTAGCCTTATGGTTTCTGGGATACGCTCTTGTAACCTAGCAACTTCGGCAACAGTTTTACCTTCGGAAAGCCAGAGAATGGTTTGGGCACGTTGTCTTTCACGCCAATGTGCTGCGTGCTTGGTCAGAAGAATCAGTTGTTCACGCTCTTCTAAGCTGAGTGGGACGGTAACAATCCGTGGCATGTGCAAACATCGTTTAACCAAAAATGTCTTTTCGCATGTTTAGTTATTTTTGTCAACTTATACAAATAAAAAATTAAAATATAAACTTGATTATTGGTGAGTTATTTAAGTTTTATGAATATTCTTAATTTTTGCTTTTAAACATATTATTTTTATATCAGAAAAAATAAAAAAAATAAGCATTATTGTATATTTATACTAATTTAAAGTTAAAATTATAATAATTTAAAAATTAAAGTTTAGTTAATATAATACTTGAATATTTGTATGTTATTGTTATTTTAATCATTTTTGCATTTAGATTTGAGTGGTTTTTTGGTAATAGTATTTTATTTTTTTTAGTTAAATAACCCGAATCCTGCTTAAGCCAATTATTCCATTACTCGAATGGTTGGCTTGTTTTGATGACATAATTGGTAGGCGCATAAAGAAGCATAAACTCCCGCCAAGTATCCTTGAATGCTTCTCGCTTTACTCGTCACCAAATGATATTTCCCTTTTAACAGGCTAAATAAAGTCTCTATTTTATTACGCTGCTTTAAGTGATATTCATCTGCTGTTGAGAGTTGCACAGATTTCATATTCTTTCGGTGATAGGTAATTAAATCAGTATCTTGTACTTTTAATCTACTCTTTAATTCCTGACTGATATTGAACCGTACCGGGTTTGTCGGAGACCACTTTCCCTAAGAGAATGTCAAAATAAAGAACTGCAACGTGCTAACGAAATTCTACGTAAAGCAATAGCTTTTTCGCCCAGGCGGAGCTCGACCGCCCACACAAATAATGGTGGATTTCATCCATAACAATAAAGCGTTATACGGTGTTGATGCGATTTGTAGGATCTTACCAATCGCAGCTGCGACCTATTATCGAGCTTTAGATCTCGCTGAAAATCCAGAACATCGAGCGAAACGCGATTTACATGACTTACATCATGCTGAAAAAAATTAAACGAATTTGGAAAGAAAGTTCAGGTCGATATGGTGTTCGTAAAGTTTGGCAAAAGTTGAAATATGAAGGCTAGGTTATTGCACGTTGTACAGTTGCTCGATTGATGCAAAAGCTAGGCATACAAGGTGTTTGGCGTGGTAAGAATAAACAAACTACCCGTAGCCGAGATGATCAAAAACGAGCAGATGACTTAGTGAAACGTAATTTTAGTGCTGATCATCCAGATCAGCTATGGGTCGCTGACTTCACATATATTCAAACAAATTCAGGCTGGGTGTATACCGCATTTATTATTGATGTGTTCTCACGTGCGATTGTTGGCTGGAAAGTATCTACACGGATGAATACAGATATGGTTCTTGATGCACTTGAGCAAGCGTTACATGCTCGAAATATGCCAAAGAACGTGATTCACCATATGAGGAGCACTGCTCCGCAAGAGGCGTACAGTATCTTTATATTCGTTATACCAATCGTTTAGAAGCAGCAAATTTACGAGCTTCAGTCGGTACGACAGGCGATTCATATGATAATGCTTTAGCTGAAACGGTGAATGGGTTATACAAAACAGAGGTGATTGAATATTTAAAAGCAGATTGGCAAGGTTTAGCAGATGTACAACTTGCGACATTAAACTGGGTAGATGGGTTCAATAAAGAGCGTGTACATAGTGCACTAGGTTATGTGTCACCTTTTGATTTTGAAGGAATGTACTATGATAAGATTAACCCGTTAGGTCAGGTGGCCTAACTTAAATAAAAAAGTCTCCGACAAACCCGGTACGGTTCATTGCTATAAGTTGTGACCCAGTTCTTAAAAATATAAAAAATTACAATATATTGTATATGAATTGTAAATAGACACAAAAATGGTGTAGATCAATCTTGTTTAATATTTCGAAAAATTATAAGAATATTCACTTGATTATTTTTTAAACTTGCAGAGGACTATGGAAAAAGATTTTGATTTCAATGAAGAATTTGACACACCTAAAAAAATGTTGTGCAAAAATTTTAATAAAATCCAAATCAGTATACATCCTGATTTTTCTGGAATTTATCTTTGTTATCAAGAGGCTTTCAAATCCTTAAAAGCTGATCTATCAATATTTACTTCTCACCCTGAAATCCGCGTCTGGAAAGATCCAAATAGATCTGGCTATACCATCGCGAATGCCTGTAAGTGGCACTTATATTGGTCTCAGAATATACCGAAGAATATCGAACTGCTCATACATTCTTTTCCTCAAGATGAGGACAAAATTGAGTTATTAAAAAAAGAGGCAAGTTTGGAATTCATGAAATTTCTGTCCTCTTATCATCATGATCTGGATCGAATGAACCCTGCAAAAATGCAATCGCTGATCAATGCCCATATTTCATCTGAAGTTATCCTGTCTTTAAACAAAGAAAATTCTTTCAAACCTCACCGTACTATGAGCTTAGACCTGCTAGCAAAACTACTCTCATACACACGAAATCAGCTGAATTATCGCAATAAAGTTATAAACCGGAAAAGACAGAATGTGCTTGATCAACTGCAACAAACCAGTGGAATTGTGCAACAGCTTTTAAACAATGTGGACTTCGTTCTCACGCCCGATCAGCTATGGAAAGCATAATGTCAGAATCTAACCCAAGCCGTCAAAATCCTGCTGATATTCCGCGGGTATCATTAAAACAGACACTGGAAAAACTCTTTGCTGATGAACAACTCCAACGTACCCAACATATTCAATATGTTGCTGATTTACTGACTTCACACCCAAATGATCAATGTCTGGAAGGGCTGAATCTCGACCTATTAGATTTTGATCTAGAAACCAATTCTGTTGTTGCTAGACCCGCTGCCTTGGTCTCCTCTCGAAAACATACTGTTAGCGCAACACCAGTCACTTGGTATGTGAACTCAATTGCACAATTAGCAAAGTCAGAAGAAAATGCTTTAATCTGGAATATCCTGGTCTTAAAAGCAGCAGTTTACCTAATTGCGCTTCCAGACATTCATCCTGAACTTTTTAAAGAGGATCACACTGAACACTTCAACACTGTAAAACGTTTATTCCAACGCTTCCGTACAGCCAATCGGGTTTTGAACACTCATAAAACATATGAAAATACTCCTGAATATATGCTTCTTTGGAAAAAGTATCTTAAAGATTCCTCCCTTTCCTTAGTTGAATTTATTCGGTATTTGAATGAGGTTATTGATGAAGAACGTGATAAAGAGTCATCTAATGATTTTATGCAAAACCTGCTAAAAGTGATCCGCATCACCTTTAATTATGTTTTGGAAAATAAGGCAAAAATTGCCAAAGAGAGCATCGAGACTCAACTGCAACATGAATTTTTAGACGAAGATCAGCTGATTGTAGAAAGTTCAGAAATTAAAAAAGGGCAAAAATCTAAAGCTCTCAATATAGAAAAACAACTAGATGACCAAGATACACGTCAAATACTTGTAGACCCAACCATCGTTACCCCGATTGCTGCATATTCAGAATCCAGCCAGAGCTATGTGCTGCCTCTGGTTGCCAAGCATATTCAACGAAAAGAACATTTGCTGGCATACAGCAGTCTCTTTCCTAATACCGCAAGTACAAGTGCCCTAATTACTGAACTCTATAAAAATTACCTTGTTGAAATTAAAGAAGACTCTAAAGACAAGGATAAAGAAACCAAAAAAAAGAAGGCTTCCTTGATCCTGATGCTGTCATTTCTGACAGGAAATAAAATCCAGGAGTGGCTACGTCTACAAAGTAAACGTGCAAAAAATTTAAATGCTCGCCAACAGATCAAGCAAAGCAATGGGCAATATTTTCTGAGAAGTAAATTTTCAATTTTTGAAAATAAGGATTTTGCATATCCAGATGGCTTGCTCAACCAAACAGTCTATCTGGATATTCCAATTCCAAATTCATTTATTGCTTCGCTACGAGATGGTGACACCGTTACGGAAGAGGACCTCAAGCAACATTTGAAACAGCTGAGAGCCAAACTTTATATTCCAAAATTATCATTAATAAGAATTAGCTCTCTTTTACATCAGACTATTTTGCAACGCACTGGAAATAAACAGCTTGCCGACCTCCTCACTGGTATTGATGCAAATAAGTCTTCTTCTACTTCTTATTGCCATCAGAATATTCCGGCTTTACAGACCGAGTATGTCTCAATTTTAAAAGAGCTGTGTGAGTCGTTATCCGATGACTACCAGAGCATCGATTATAGTAAAGAAAAAAACTTTGGGAGCCGCAAAGCACCAACTTCAAATGTGATTCAAAATACCTTTGCCACACTCAAATCCAGAATAATTTCACAAAAAGAAGGTGACTGGATAGCAATTTTCAATCATTACAATCTGTGGATGTGGCATTTTTTATTGCTTTTTACTGCTGCGCGACCCGTCGCTGAGTTTCCTGGTTTTTTAAAAAGCTTTAACCTGAAAAGAAAAATTTTGATGGTTTCTGATAAAGAGGTGGGGGGGCGTCAAGGCTATGGACGTTTAATTCCACTGGGTCATTTTGTTGTACAAGAACTCCAGAAATTCATAGATTTTCTACATTATTTTAAAACTCAAATTGCTCCTAGTCAGCCAGAAATTCCAAATAATATTCAGCAGATTCTAGAGAGCAAGCTCCCACTGTTAAATATCTTTCAGGATGGTCAATGGTACCCCTTAAGGCCATCGATTATAAAAAAATTTAATCCTGAGTTAGGTTTGCACCATGAAAACTGGCACCGGCATACTGCCCGTGCGTTTCTCAGCCATAAAATTAGCGAAATTGAAATTTTAGCTTTATTCGGTCATGAACCGATGCAGCAAGAAGCTGCTCATCCTTATTCCAGCTTATCTATTTCACAATATTCAAGCATTGCTCATATTCTTGAACAAATGAAAGATCATTTTAATATTACCGGTATTGAACTCGATGTCCTCACTCAATAAACGTACTAAGCAAACTCGAACACTATATGCCGAAGTACGTAGAAAACAAGACCGACTTAATCAGGAAAAGCAGCTTCGAGCAGATGTAGAACAGGAGCTAATCCAATATTTCCAAGAACAAGATTTGGAACAAAAAGAGCATCTTGAATCCTTCTATCCAGCAATTTATGAGTTTATTAAACGCAAAGCTCCAAGCTTGGCATGGAAAAAATATGCGCATGAATTTTTTCGGTCATATATCAAGCAAATCAATTTAAATCGTCGTGAGACTTTGCCCCTACCTAATCTGACATTTGAGATGCAGCGTGATCAGCCGGTTTTTACCATGGACTGGATCGAGAAGGGACATCAGGTTGATGAAGTTCTTGATAAGCTTTGGGACTACTGGATTCTAGCGAAAGATAGCAAGACATTTTCTGATGATGAAATCATTGGAAATATTGTTATTTCTGCCCTGCTTTACTCAGGCTTAAATCAAAAATCCTCTTTAGAAGCTTTGCTTGAACACTTAAAAGATCCGGCAAAAATCAGAAAGATCGAAGATCTGAACATTATATTTTTAGAACCGCTCTCCCCCTCTTATGGAGATCTCTTTATTGATGAAAAAACCATCCGTAAATCGCGTAATTTTATTCCGGATCAAATTACACGCTTATGGTTAATTCATTTTAATAGCAGAAATATTCGTACAGTAAACCAGAATGTAGAAGACTATCTACAGCTTATTTTTAATAAGATTAAGTTACCATTTAATCTCAAAACTTATAAATTGTTACGCGACTACGCCAACTTTAACTGGATGCAACTCCCGAAAGTTGACCTTGATCCTGCACTTTCACAATGCCTCATTGAGAATACTGCAACCTGTGGCTTATCAGAAATAGAATTTGAAAGATTTCTTCATCCAAAATTTAAATATCAGCAGGACACTCTTACTGATTCAAATGTAGAAAAATCACCATCTACTGTGAGGGAATCCTACTCTAATGATGACATTCAGCAAGCCTTGGATGATGTTATAAAGATTCACAAAGACCTTTTACAACTGATTCGTACATCACAAACTGATCAAAGTATCGATGCATTAATCATTAAATATTGCATTGAAAATACTAATAAATTTAATGAGTATAGTAAACGTGTCGCCTTATGGCTCATCAGCCTTTATAAACCAGAATTAGAACAGATTCAGCCACTGGCTGAACTTTTTAATTTTTGCGTAAACCAATTTCAAAAATCGTTTCAGCAGAATAAGCGTTTAAAAGACGGTTCGATTTACACTTATTATTCGCGTATTGCCGAGCCGTGGTTAACTCACTCTTTACAATATCTAGATAGCGAAGATGATCTGAATACGAACCTAGCGAAGATCTACCCACAAATCATCACGAATACCCGACTCGCAGATGAAGCAGGCCAACCTGAGTTTAAAAAATCCAGTGGTCAGACCGTCAGGATGTTGAAACGCTTCCATAGCTTTCAACAAACAGTTTTTGAAGCTGAGTCTCTCGAATTAGAGTCAATTGCCATACAAAACAGACCGAGAGCACGTATCATTGGTCCCATGACTTATCAAGCTTTCATGAACAAGTTAGATACCTTATTTTCAGGTGCTAATAGTCAAGAAAACACTTATAAGACATTAAAAATCATCTATATCTTAGCTTACCGTACTGGTATGCGTATTAATGAAATTCTAGGCTTACGTGTGCGGGATATCGAGGGCTTGAGCTGTCTATCCGTATGGATTCAGCCCTACGGCTCAAAAAAGAAAGGAAACTTACATCAACTTAAAACAGATAGTGCTGAACGCAAAGTTCCTGTGTATTGCTTATTAAAAACCGATGAATATCAACTATTTCATAATCATGTAGTCGAGCAACGTCTACTCAATCAGGAAAACTTATACCTATTCAGCAACTGGAATGAAAATAGCAAGCTGAACAAACATACGGTGACAACACCTTTTAGAATGATTATGAACGAGCTTTTTAAAACTCATGACTATTCTTTTCACTCATTTCGACACACGGCTGCCAATCACTTATCCATTCTGCTCAACTGCGATTATGCTCCACTGGTCAAGAATCTTACGGATTATACTGCAGAAGAATATCAGTCCATTCGGACAGAGTTACTCCGTAATACGCATGGTCAAAATCATTGGTTTATGATTGCCCATTTACTGGGTCACATTGACCCTACGGAAACCTTTAAAAGCTATATTCATCTGAGCTACCTGATCGCTGGACATAAAATACTGCAATATCACCCAGACATTGATACTCAATTAGCAAAGAAAATGATGGGCTACCTGCCTTCTTTCAAATTTTTAAACACAGTAAAAGATTCTGCTCCATTCAATTTCGAAAAACATGCTGTCCATTTAAGTCAGCAGTTACTCAACGATCAAACTGACTGGTTAAAAAGTAACGTAGAAGATATTCTAGATGAGGTTTCATTTAACGCTCAGCCTCATGATTTTTTTAAATATTTTGCAGGAACAAAGGAATCCAAAGTTTCATTTGCATGGTTTTTTAAGTGCCTAAATTTACTGGAAATTCATCATGATCCAGATCGGGTATCACAAGAAATGAGTTTACCTGTCGAACTGGTTAACTACTGGTATGAAAATGCAAAACAACTGGGCCACCTCAAGTCTCAAAAAAATAACCCAAGGTTATTTGATCTCAACAACACAAATCATCTGGATAAACCTTTGAAACCCGCCATGATAGATACCGTTGAAGAACGCACAGCAAGCAACTATTTCTTTGAAAATATTCAAAATATCTTTGAAAAACAGCCAGATCAAATAAAAGCGGTGCTTGAGACATTTTTAAGTCGTGTTACGGTTTCTCACACCGGCATTCATTATCAATGGAATAAAATCGATCAATTGGAATCATTTTATTTCAAGGTAATAGACCTGTTTCCCCATCAGTTTTGGCATCTTCTTGGACAAAACTTAGTCAAATCATTACATAAAAAGAAACAACCTTTATTACTGAAGCTGGCTAAATCGAGCACAACAGAGCATCCTACGACTCAAGAAGATTATGTTCGTCTCCAGCTTTACTCAACAAAAGATGCCAAAGCACTGGCAGCGTTTAAATTCTGTTTACATTTAGCCTGTATCGGTAGACCTCGATCTCTTGAACTCCAAGTTGCAGGACTAGAAATCACTACATGCTGTTAAATAATTTAACCGTTGTTTCCTTATCTAAAGTCAAATTTAATATATCTTTAGTAAAAATTGGATGTCTGATCAACGATAATTAAATAGTATAAACTCTATGAATTAGCAGCGTCTGAAACAGGGATCAGTCATGCGTACAACATCAGAAAAAACTGCAAAACAGAAAATGATATTAGCTAAGGCAGTTTTAGCTGCTGCTGAGCGCCTTGGTCTTACACAAGATCAACTAGCCTTAATACTGAATATAGATTCAGTGAAAAAATTAACCTCTCTTGAATTAGATCCCACTTCAAAACAGGGAGAAATCGCCCTCACTTTAATCCGTATTACCACATCACTAGATGCTCTTACAGGTGGGGATACAGCCTGGATGCAGCATTTTATGAAATCACCCAATAAATTGATGAGTGGTATTCCAATAGAACAGATTCAGAACCCTCAAGGATTAGCCTCTGTTTTACAATTGGTGGAAGGTCTTCGGGCTAAACTTTAAGATAAGCAAAGTATTATAGAAAAATTTGAAAGTGATAGTCCTCTCCAATAATTCAAATGCGAGGTATAAGAATCCCCCTTCTTCTCAAGATGTATATGTCTGGCCTAATTCCGTCAATTAATTGCGAACTGCTGCTATATATTGGATTTTATTAACCTGATGCGAGGCAAATCCCCCTTATAAATTCAATAACTATTCAACAATCATTATAGAAGTTTGCTATATAGCAAACATTCACAATAATTAGTTAAAAGTTTGCTATATGGCTAACAAGTTTCGGGAGCGAAAAATTGATATGGCTACAAGAGGCGAAATAGGTAAAGAAATACGTTTGGCAAGAAAAGGATTAGGCTATACACAGAAAAGTCTTTCAGAAAAGACTAAAGTCAATAAAACAACAATTTCAGAGATAGAGAATGGCCGTTTTACAGGTTCATTTGACATATTTGAACGTGTGCTTGATGGCGTGGGTTTACAATTCGAAGTGAATAAAAAAAAGTTTAAATTGCCACAGTGGGATGAAATTGAAGAAATATTTTCAGAATATGATGAATGAAATTATTTACAGGCTCTTATCATTTGGTATTTACATCCAACAATGCAAAATCAACAACAACTTGAACACCCATTTCTCATACAAGTAGGGCTATTTTACAGATCGAAATGATAAATTCATAAATTGCTTTTCAAAAAAAAAGAAACTAATATGTTTCTTTTAGGAAATAAAAGCAATAAATATATCTACAATGAATAAGTCTTTACTTCAGCAAATCAAAAAAAGACGAACCCAATTGGGCTTAAAGCAAGTTGATATGCAATCACGTACAGGCATTTCAAGACAGCAGTACCAAAAACTGGAAAGTCAGGGCAACCCTCGATTAGAGACCTTAGAAATTATAGCGGCAGGATTAAATGCTCAACTGATGCTCATCCCTGATGATAAGGTTCATTTAATCAGACAATTATTGAATGATGAAATTAAAGTCACTATTGAAGATCAGGATGACTTAATGACTAACCCATGGAAGGGTCTTCTCGGAGGAGAGGAACCATGAATACTGTTGCCGTCCTGAAATTAACATTACATCACGCTGTCGTTGGATACTTGGCAGGATTTCAGAGCGGAAAAAGTATTCTGGTTTTTACGGATTCTTTCCGATTTGATCAGCAACGCCCGACCTTGAGCCTGCTTACTTCCCCCTTGTATCCTCAAGCAGATAAGATTTTAGAAAAGACCTATGTTACACATCAGCGCTTACACCCCTTGCTATCAAACTTGCTACCAGAAGGTGCATTACGCGAACTCATTGCACAAAGCCTCAAAGTACATATAGACAATGAATTTCAGTTATTGGCAGCTTTAGGTCATGATTTACCTGGAGCACTCATTGCGACTCCATTAGATCCAGAAGAAATTCCAGATGAAATAAAATTCAAACTGCAGATCTCGAATCCAGATCAAATTTTAAAGCAAGAGATTCGAACAGATAATAAGTTTTCCTTGGCCGGCGTCCAAATGAAGTTTTCCATGAAAGCCAAAGATGGGCGTTTTACACTAGCACAGGCAACGGAAACGACTCTACTCGGGGACTGGATTATCAAAACTCCTTATACCAGACATGCTTTTGTTCCGCTAAATGAATATTCTATGATGACCCTTGCCAAAACGGTCGGAATAGATGTCCCTGAGATTCGCTTGGTGGATATGGCACTCTTACAAGACCTTCCACCATTAAATTTACCCCAAGAGCAATATGCTTTTGCAATTAAGAGATTCGACAGACAGAGTACTGCTAACACTACAGAGCTTATTCATATTGAAGATTTTGCTCAAATCTTTGGTGCATACCCACATCAGAAATACAGCACCACAAATTATGAACAGATAGGCAAGATCATTTACCAGTATTCAGATAACAAAATTTTTGATATTCAGCAATTTGCCAGCCGTTTACTCATAAATATTTTACTCGCCAATGGAGATGCGCACTTAAAAAACTGGAGTATGATTTATTACGATAAAAGTGCACCAAGATTATCACCCGCATACGATATATTAATGACCAGTGTATATATTGAAAATGAGCGTCATTTCGCATTAAATCTTGCCAAAAATAAAGATTGGTATTTAGCTGAGATGAAGCATTTTAAGCAATGGGCAGAAAAAGTCGGCGTTCCATGGCGTATCATCGAGAAGCAACTTCACGATATTATGGATAATGCTCGATCATTATGGCCAGCGCTATTACTAGACTTACCTATGATTTCCGCTCATAAAGAAAAATTAAGAGAACATTGGAAAAAATTGCATCCAGACTTTCAGATACTTACAGGTGATTAGGGCAACCAGTAACCAAACTAAAATTTCTCAAACAAGTTCATCACATCATTTTCCGTCAGTTTCGCTTCGCCCTCATGATCGGCGCTTAGAATAGACTGTGCCAGTTCTGCTTTATTTTGCTGCAAGGCAATAATTTTTTCTTCTATACTTTGATTGGTAATCAGCTTGTACACAAATACTGGCTTGTCCTGTCCAATCCTCCATGCACGATCTGAAGCCTGATCTTCAGCAGCAGGGTTCCACCATGGATCATAGTGAATGACCGTATCCGCTGCTGTCAAATTCAAGCCTACGCCTCCAGCTTTAAGGCTGATTAAAAACACAGGCACTTGTCCAGACTGAAATTTAGTAATGACTTCATCTCTTTTTTTGGTCTTTCCAGTCAGTTTGACATAGCCAATTTCCGAGTGATTGAGTCGCTGCTCAATCAATTCCAACATTGAAGTAAACTGAGAAAAGATGAGAACTTTTCGTCCCTCTTCCACCATCGGGACGACCATATCCATCAACTGTTCAAGTTTGGCAGAATGTGCCTGCCCGGTTTTAACCGAATCCAGTTTCAGCAAACTAGGATGGCAGCACACCTGACGTAGTTTCAACAAGGCATCTAAAATTTGAATTTGACTACGTTTAAAGCCTTTTTCTGCCACAATTTTCTGAATGTTTTCCTGCATCGTGGCGCGAACAGCCTCGTATAGCTTGGATTGCTGTTCATTCATGTCAATATTGACTTCAATCGTGGTTTTTTCAGGCAATTCTTTGGCGACGTCAGTTTTCAAGCGACGTAAAATGAAGGGCTTAATCCGGTTCACCAGCTTTTGCCTTAACTCCTGATCACCGCGTTTTTCAATCGGATAGCGGTATTTTTTATTAAAGATTTCTTGTGAATATAAAAATCCTGGCATCAGAAAATAAAATAGTGCCCACAGCTCACCCAAATGATTTTCCATCGGGGTACCGGTTAGACACAGACGATGTCGCGCTTTTAATTGCCGTACTACCTGTGCAGCTTTGGCACGCGGATTTTTGATATTCTGTGCTTCATCCAAAATGAGTTGATGATATTCATATTGCTTCAGTTGTTCTTCATCTCTCGCCAGGAGCGGATAGGTGGTTAAAACAATGTCATATTGCGGAATCTGTTCAAAATACTGATGGCGGTCCGGCCCTTGTAGCAGCAGTACCTTGAGATCGGGGGTAAACTTCTGCGCTTCTTTGAGCCAGTTATGCATCAGCGATGTAGGTGCAACAATTAAGGCGGGGCTGTCCTGCAAATGTCCAGCCTGCTTTTCCATGAGCAAATGCGCTAAAGTTTGTGCTGTTTTGCCCAGGCCCATATCATCCGCAAGAATCCCGCCATGCTGGGTTTCCCTTAAAAACTGTAACCAGCCTAAGCCCTGCTGCTGGTATGGACGCAATTCCCCCTGAAAACCTTTTGGTGTCGGCAGTTGTTGCTGATAGCCTTGTTTGAATTTCTGTGCAAATTGCTGCAGCCGGTCACTGACCTGCCATGCCATCCCAAGATGATGCTGTACCTCCAGTAACTGACTCGCATCATAGCGATCGATACTGCGCTCTTCTTGCTGTAAAATGCTCCGCAGATGCAACAATACCGGCTTAATGTCCCTGGCGGATAGAGCCAAATCGGGTTGATCCACTGCAGTTTTCAGGGTAAAAATTTGACTGTCATTCAGATAACTAAAAGTCCGCGGATCAAGTAAATCAGGCTGCTGTTGTACCAAAACGGCAATGGCATCGAGCAGGTCATAGCAATTGCCTGCACTGTCCTGAACGGTCGCCCCGATATTGAACCAGTCCTGCTGGCTTTCAGATTCAGTGATGGAAATATTTAAATTTTCTACATATTGCAGCTTAAATGGGCTGTGTTCCAGATGCTCTATCTGCCACCCCATCAATTCAATTTGATTGATGGGCATGAGTTGCCTGATCCAGTCTCCATAGAAAGCCCAGACCATAGAGTCGAGACGTTGTTTATCCAGTTTTAATTGCTGGTCATTGCTCAGATCTTTCACCCACTCCAGTGATTTGACCAACAGCTGTAAACGCTGGATTGCCTGTTGTTCCTGAACAAAATCCCGAAGCTGTCGCACCATTTTGCCATGCTGCTCACCGATAAAACTGTCACCTGATGTACCCGCTTTTATTCGCCCGCCTGCATAGGAGAATTCAATTTCAGCACAAACAGACTCCTCCAATTTCCAATCAAATTTATCTAAAACACCAAAGCGTAAAATTGGCTGGGGGCTACCGGCAAGGACCTCAACACTCTGAATAGACTCAGACTGAGGCAGATTCTGCACATTTGAATATTGATGAGTAATATGTTCAAACTCAGACAATAGCGCGGATGGAAGATCAGGCATCTGCAAAAAATGGTAGAGCAGATTTGCCGTATATTCACCATATAATTGACCCACCGTGTTCTGTCGAATATCGACATAACACGGTGGCTGGCTAGCGAGAATTTGAATATGCGGATTTGATTTTAAATCGAGTCGAATATCGCCATTGACCAATTCAATGTTTAAATGCTCCGTCTGTTTTTTGACACCTTGTTCCCATATAAATTCGATGTTGTACCCTTGCTCTGACCATTTAAGTGCAGCATGGCTCTTTTTTTGCCAATAAACATCGCCACTTTGAATAAAACTTTTGAAGTGCTCCAATAAAATCCCGGATATATCAAGATTGCTCTGATAAAAGCGTTCGTCACTGTTTATTTTGGCGTAATAATAAACCTGATTAAATAATTGTCGTTTTTGTTCAGGTAAAGTCAGATGCTTTCTGGTTATATTTTCATATTGCGTATAATCACTTTCACCGGCAATCGAACCATTTTTATTGCGTCTGGCCTTCTGCACAACAAGGGTCAATTTTTTTGAGCTGATAGACTGATTTAACAGGTAAATTAAATAAGTGTTTGTTTGGGAAGGTTGCTCAGGGTCCGTCTGTTCTAACTGCCGTTTAAAGTCATGCAACCAGCGTTGCGCCTGATCATATTCCTGTTGGCGGTTTGCTATTGACCGTGTTGATTGAGATTCAGCAGAACGCTGCTGAAATTCTTGGCGATATTCTTGAAAGAATAACCGTGCTAAAGCAGCAGCATGTTTACAGTTATATCCAACTGGACAAGTGCAGTCATCATCGATTAAACGGTCTTTTTTAAGATTATAGGTAATCGCGGTATCGTAATAATCTGTCCCTTCAATTTGAGCATACATCGTGACATCATCATTTTCCTCAAAGAACTCAATTGTTTCCCTATCAATGTGTTTAGCATAGCTCAGACTGCGCTGAAGAGTTGCAGTACTAAAGCGAGATAGAAAATTGATCAATGAGGACATGATTACCAGACACTAAAAATGTTTATACAATTATAACGGACAAAGCTGTCATTTTAGAATAGTAGCCGAACTGCTCAACCTGAGCACAAATTCGACTCATTCAATAGGAATATTGTGAGTAAAGACAATCAAATCAGAAAAGTTAAACAGATCATTGAGGTCGAAAATATCCTGATAGAAAGTTCTCATTTCTTCACGACAGTTAACTTTAAACCAAATGGGGTTAAAAGTTTTAGCATTGTTTCTACGGTTGGATTTGCATCTGATCGCTCTAGCTTCTGTAAAGTTTGAAGCGAAATTTTAGTGATCTTGGACATTTCATTTAACGTCAGATGCAACTCTGTTCTAATGAATTTTGCAATGACATGTATCGGCCAATCAGGATTCAGTTGAATCTGTTCTAAGACATATTGTCTTTTTTTAATTTGCTCTATTTGAGAGAGTGGAATAAAACGTTTATCCATAACAAATCTCCTTTAATTGTGCGCAAATCCCTTCAATGCGATATGCACAATTTTCTAGAATTTCATCATCTATCCCAATAGATTTCATCTTGATCAAAAGCCCTTGATACAAAGGTAATTGTTCAGAAAATAGAGATTTTATTTGTTCTAAAGTTAAAGAACTGCATTCTACAATTTGATGAGCAATTGAAGCCCAGTTGTTATCGTCTTTTTCCCATCGAGTAGATCTCGCGATTCCATCAGGATGTAACCACATGGGGGCAAAATCAAATAAAGGCGTTAATCGAATATTGCCATTGTTAAGCCTTTGAAATGCCGTATTACGGGTATGATTATCTTTATTTCCTAAAGCGATATTGGCTAAATCTCTTTTTACATATTCAAGAATTTCTGTTTCTGGATCTGTACAACAATTCATGATAATTTTGCAGACTTCGTTATGAGACATTTTTACTCCGAAGCCCGCTTTTCCACTAAAAGAAGCTAAACTTTCTTGGGCTATTCTTTCAACACGGTTATCAACCACTTGCCGATCAAAACGTGGAATAAATAAAGTTCTTCCATGTAATTCTAGAGGTCTAAACACTCGCAATCCTAAATATGCTGCTATTTGCATATATAAGGGTTCTTGATTCAAAATTTTGTTTAGACGTTGATCCGTTCCTCGGCTAAATTTAACCAACCAGTGCTGTTTAGCCATTTCATCAGGTAACGTATGATCAAGATAAAATAACTCATCATGACCTTGTGTGAGTAATAGTTTTGGCCACTCACCTTGAACACCCGATGATCCAGAGATAAATAGTCCAAAAGATGATAATGACTCAAGAAACTCTTCACTACGTTCGATAATTTCCTGTATTGAAAATCCTTGTACTAACTGATCTGACTGTTGAGTTAAAAGCCATTCATGAGCTTCTTTTATTCTTAAGTTACCAATAGGGTTGCTCGCTCCTACTTTAAGCAATGACCAATCTGCCGACTCTTCTTCATACTCAGGGCGACCAAGTTTTTTTAATAGTTCTTTTCGACCATATCCTTGAGGTAATAGATCAATTAGAAAAGCTGGCCACGTAGGCTCAATATTGCTTTCTAAATTAATCGGATAATGGTTTGAAACAGCATGACCATCTCGTAACCCCATATGTTCAATTGCATAATCCATTGAATAATATGTTCCGCAGCTAGCTTTCCAACCTTTAGCTTTTTCACCTATTACTTCAATAGTGGCACAATCGATCCATTGATTATTCAGAAATATTTGGACAGAGCAAAAATCATTCATAATTCTATTTAAATAGTAAAGTATAGGCAGTTTTGCCTATTATATACTTATTATAGTAGTAAAGTATTATTTTTATCCAAGTGAGTTTTCAAAATTATGCTTCATCCATAATCCATTCTTTAAAAAGAGCATCCTCGATTTCATAAGTACCATTTTCTGGTTTAAAAATAATTTGTTTTTTTGATAAAGAACGTAGGGCCGATTGAATACTTGATACCGCAATGTTATCTACACCAATGGAATCAGCCAGATGTTGTCTAAATTGACTACTATAAAGTTCAACTTGTGATTCCGCTATGGCTTTTAAAATTAGCTGTTCTAATAACTTAAACTCTCCCCATAATCCCGAAAAGTCATGATGCCCCATTGTATCGGCTATAAGCTGTTCCTTGGCAAAATCTATAGCCAGCATTGGGTTTAAGGCTAAACGCTCCACTAATGATCTTGCTAGTTGAGGACTTTGCTTCATATCTAAAAAAGCGTGCCATAAAATTTCTTTATTCAAACTACGTCCTGTTGTCTGATTAAATACATCTGCCAGATAATCTGTAAATGCTTTTGTTAGATTTGGAAAAGGTAAATTCTGTCCATAATGAAAAAATGGAGCACTACTCACAGAAAACATTTGTCTCAGGCCTTCTCGACTTGAACCAGTAAAAATTACCTTTATTGTTTCTTTATGCATATCTAAAGCGGTACGTAAACTGGCAATCGTGGTTTTATATTTTGAACTAGCTAAAGCCTGAATCTCATCAAGTAACAGTAAAATAGGTTTCCCCTGCTGAGCCAGTTTAGTAATGCTAGACAAAATACTGGAATTCACTTGTCCTTGTAGAAGTGTCACTTCAGCTTTTACCTCTGCCACCTCTGTACTTAAAGAACCAATATTTTTAATCCAATGTGTGGCTTTCCCCATTAAGCCATTTTGTTTTGAAAACTCATCAAGAGCTTTTACAAACTGCCCTTCACTATGCAGGCCTGCATCTAAAAAACTGAAATAAAAAACGCGCCATCCAAGCTGTTCTGCTAGGGGCGTAATATCTTTTCGTAAAAATTCAGTTTTTCCCATCCGGCGTGGGGCAAAAAAAGTCAGAGAACTAGCTAGTCCAGTCTCAAACATGCCTAAAATTTGTTTCGCCAGTTCGGTACGTGGAAAGTGCCAAGGGTCATTGGAGATGGTCATCATTTTAATTACTCGGCAATGATTTATTTATTACCATAGATTGTATTAGATTCCATTAGATTGTAAATGTCTAATTAGATTTCTTTAATCTAATAGGATCTAATCAGGCCAATAAAGCACCTTATTTGCAAACAAAGTTAGATGCTAAACAACAGCCTCAACTTTTCAAATTAGCAAAAGCATCAACAGATAAACATCCACCAACTCAAGAGGAGTTTCCTCGTCTACAACTCTACTCAGTAAAAGATGGTCATGCTCTTGCTGCATTTAAATTTTGTCTGCATCTAGCCTGTATTGGCCGACCACAAGCTCTTGAACTTAATCCACAAAAATGGGAGCCTTAAGTGAACTGCAAGACATTGTATTTCCTTGTCAGACATAGTGATCAGCCTCTCGATTCATATCTAGTCCATAATATTGATGTGCATCATAGACCAGACATTTTAATTGGTGAGAATACAGACACTTTAAATGGTTTCTAACAAAATTAATTCCGAATAATGCCCATTATGTTAGATAGCTAATCTAAGAAATTCAGAAATTTTATATTTTGATTCTTTTTTAACCTAAAAAAGATGTTTTTTAGGGAATAGTTAACTTTGAATTCTAGATATATTTATATCACTAAGTTGATCAAATCAAAGGAAAAAACTATGGGTAAGCTAGTAAATGGACCAAGTACAACAAGTAATCCATCTGGTGGTGGTCGTGGTAATAATCCACCGAAAGGTAAGTAATTTTTAATTACTCAAGACTTGCTCAGCCACTAGGTGGTTGAGCAAGTTTTTGTAAATCAGTCGGCCATTGGTTTAGTAAGGCATTAGAAATTTTATTTTTATAAAAATTAGAAAAAAACTCCCAAAACTCATAGTAAATCGCATGCATATAGGCGGTATCTTGAGGTCTAGACTCATAATCATTTTGGAAAAATCTATAGATAATCCACAGTAAGAATAAAGTGTTATTGGCCTTATACTCAGTTTCTATATTTAGCAAAATATTTATTGTTTCTCGGGTAGTCCTTTTGCAATTAGTAGTTTGAATATGATTACGATCAACTGTGTCTGAAAGTAGCCAATGGAAGTCTGTATAGCTAATAGGAAAGCCTTCATTGGCCTTTTTGATAAAGTTTTCTTTTTTATCAGTGTAATTCAATAAATAGTTTGAAAAGTTTAAACCATGGTAAGTAGAGGGCTTTTCATCATCTAGCTTTAAAGCAGCAAATGTTGCCATTAGAGTCAATAAGCTACGACTGGGATTAGTCCATATAGCCTTATGTTTACTAATTTTAGTAAACTTACCATCCTTCCACTGAAAGGTTTTTGGGTTCAGTTTTTTTTGGAAGAACCAGCCTAAACATATTGGTTCAATATCATTAAAAAGAGAACGGTGAGTCAATATATCTAAATGAGAAAGAAGGGAGTAAAGGCTTAAACCAAACATACTTTGTGAAAGAATCTCTGAATTATTATGGCTAATAGCTTCGTTCCAAAAATCGTCTAAAGTTTGATCTTGAATTTTTAAAAATCCAAAATTAGCCAAAAACATTTTCAATTTATTAAAGTTCTGCTGATTCAAATCATTATTAAGAGCATCAACTAATTGGATATGATCCCAAAATAAAGAAAATTCAATATCTCTAGGGAGACGGATTACTGTAAAAAAGTTACTAAAATTTGCATCTTTATTAAAAAAATTATCCAAGTCACTATTCAATAATTTGTAATTATTATTCAAAAACTTATCTATTGTTTTTAATACAAGATTCTTTTGATTTTGATTCAAGTCATTAAAATCGGTATTACCTAGATGTACCAGTTTTTTACTTTCATTTTTTATGAGAGCTGCCTGATGTTTATCTATATTAAGTAGGATCTGGTCTAGGAACCTTTGGGTCAGCGTCATTTAACGTCTCTAAATCTATTAGCTTATTTAATTTCGCTAAAATCAACATAATACACGTTATGCGTAATTTTTTTCATTAAAAATCAATTGTATAATTATATAACAAAAAGCCCAATTACACCAGATTGAGCTTTTTGTATGAATTATTGTTGTGGCATCAATAACTACTTGGACAGTAATGGCATGATATATACCAACGGTGCATATCATGCTGGGAGAATAAAAATGGAAATTACTAAAGTTTTTCAAGCAGGTCGAAGTCAGGCTGTTAGATTGCCCAAAGCATTTCGCTTTAATGGCAACGAAGTTGCTATTAAACATTTTGGTCGTGGTGTCTTGTTACTACCTATCGATAATCCCTGGGACATTATGTTCGAGGCAATTAACGAGTTTGAAGTAGGATTTCAACTGGAACGTGCTGATCAAGGTGAGCAATTGCGTGAGGACTGAATAGCTACCAGTTTTGTAGATATCTTTTAGTTAGTCCAATAATTATCAGAAATTAATAACTATTCAGCTCAGGCATGAGAACAGATCATCACTACAAAATATAAATTTATTTAAGATTGATAACCACATCATACACAGCATGAAGAACGGGGCTGCAGTGTCCACTACCTTATGAAAACAATCTGATTTCAAGTCAATATGTAATTTTTTGTAAAAAACCAGTACGGTCGAGCCTCTTCGAGCCGTTGATAGATTTATTTCTTGTTTTACCAATATAAGTTATTGATATTTATATATTTACTTGATTAAAACTATTCTTCTTGTTATCCTGTTTTTACTTTAAGAACAGGATATAAAAATGTCTGAACTAAATTCAGGTGATTTATTCTTTGAAGAATTACATGACCAAGCTAACCTCGTTCCTGAAACACAGCAAAACACAATTGATCATAAAATCGTAATTGATGAACATATTAAAAGAACAAGCTATGTGATCATTCAGCACTTAAGGAATGTTGTCTCTTTTCAAGATAAGGTAAAGATGCCCTGGGGATATCACTCCAGATTTATTGAGCGTTTGTTACATCCTGAAGATAAGCTGATTTATAAAGGAAAATCCCAGGCGCTATTCAATGACATGAACTTGGCTCGGAGAAAAGAACATATCGTTCCCATGAACTACTTAATGTATGAATTATGGAGGTTGATAGAAGAAGATAACCATACAGATCAGGAACTAAGTAGTCTTCTACAAAGTCATCTGGGGATCGCTTATATTACTCAAGATGAAGCTAAACGACTTGACGGGAAAGAAACAGGTCTAAAATGTGCCATGCCTACAGGATGGCATTTAGGAGTAGATGATCCATTAGATCGATTGAAAGCTATTGGAATTGTTTTATTTAATGATAATGGTCAGGAAGTAAAAACATTAATAAATGTATAAGTAATTGAAATTTTTTTAAATAATACTGTATTAAATGACCTAAACTGAAAAATAGATATGCTTCTATCTATATTAAAAAGGACATTTTTTAACCTTTAAAGATTCTGACCGTTAATACTATGAAAATGAAAAAAGTCAGCCTTTTGCATGGCGACATCACCACTCTACCGGTAGATGCTTTGGTTAATTCTGCCAATAAATCTCTGCTAGGTGGTGGTGGGCTTGACTATGTCATTCATAAAAAAGCAGGCGTTTTGATGAAAAATGCCTGTATCGAGCTTAACAAAGCAAAAGGTGGGTGCAAAACTGGTTCTGCAGAGGTGACTATTGCTGGCGATCTACCAGCAAAATTTGTCATTCATGCAGTAGGTCCTCGATGGTTAGACGAAACTAAGGATGAACCTCAATTGCTCTGCGATACCTATAGTAATGCACTACTTAGAGCTGAAAAAATCACAGCAAAAACCGTTTCTTTTCCAAACATTTCCACAGGAATTTATTCTTTTCCACCGCAACTTGCTGCTGAAATTGCGATAGGAACTGTTTTATCAACCTTGATGACATATAGAACAGTAGAACATGTTTTCTTCGTTTCTAAGGAAAGAGAACATTATGAAACGTACAGGAATATACTGCTGCAACTAGAAGATCCCCATATCGATATTTTGCTTTAAACAATCAAGGCAACTTTAGAGTTTTTACCGTATTCAATACTATCTGCTTTCATTTTAATTGGCTAATGACCAAAGCTCATTAACGCTAGTTCTAATAATTTAGTCTATGAATTTTAAATATCGGTAAACAGCCTGCCGGCTGATACCAAACGCTTTTGCCAGATCAGCTTTGGATGAATACTTCCCTTCTTTCCAGGCTTGTTGTAACGCTTTGGCCTGATCAGTGGACTGCCACCACTCTCCTAGACAAATTTCGTCTATTCTTGGACTGCCACCACTTTCCTTACCAAATAGATTGATCCAATATGAAAACATCAAAGACCCCTTACACGGCAAAAAGCTTGCTGATATTTTGGATGAGTTGCTAGATTACTATAGTGGCTTTGAAGGCTTGAATCGTAAAATTGAAATTAGATGCTTTTGGCATAGACCCAAGTTTTAAATCATCATTACGATTCTTGCGTACCACACCATAAGCACGTGAAAAAGTAGAAAGCTTATATTTGTACGTCTTACGCCAAAAGGCAAAACAGAAACCGTAGACCCAGGCACCCCCTCTCTCATCATAAAATTATACCAGTCAGTAAAATACCTTTAGATTAAGCATTTCTATGTTGGTTATTATTGTTGATTACCATATTGCAATTAGTGACCAAAAATCAAAGTACCCTACCCTACCTTAAATTACACCACACAAAATAAAAACCCTATATAACTGTTATATATAGGGTTTATTAAAATACAAATTATGTTATTTAGTGTATTTTATGTCGGTGACTCTTGCCAAGGTTGGGGTCGAGAGTTCGAGTCTCTTTTCCCGCTCCAAATTTAAAAAAGCTCCCATCTTTCGATGAGAGCTTTTTTCTTATTGTTTTTTTAAACACTTTTATCATTTGAATCCAAATTTTAAGTCATTCTATTATTTCTCATCTTAATATAATTTAGCGTTGTGACCAGAGTGTGACCAAAATCTGTCTATAGCTGATTTAAGATTATAAAAATAAATATCCAACTTATTAATTGTTAGAGAAAAGAGATCAATAAAATACTGTTAAAAAAGGAAATATATTCACGGACTAGATACAAAACAATGCAATGGCCTCAATTTAGTCGATGTTAAACTCTCTTTATCCCTATTTTGAGTGCTCAAAATCAAAGAGCCATTTTAAATAAAATAACTTAAAAAGATAACGAGGTCATAAATGTCTAAACACTATGATTATATTGCCATTGGTGGTGGTAGCGGTGGAATTGCATCAGTAAATCGTGCTGCATCTTATGGAAAAAAATGTGCCTTGATTGAAGTCGCGGATTTAGGAGGCACTTGCGTTAATGTCGGTTGCGTACCTAAAAAAGTCATGTGGTACTCCGCTCAAATTGCAGATGCGATTCAGAAATATGGCCCGAGTTATGGATTTAATACTGAACTTAAAAAATTTGATTGGGAAAAACTGGTAGAAAATAGACAAGCCTACATCAAAAGAATTCACGCATCGTATCAATCGGGTCTCAGTAAAAACAATGTGGATGTGATCCATGGTTTCGCAACATTCGTTGATGATAAAACCATTGAAGTTAATGGTGAAACCTATACAGCAAACCATATTTTGATTGCCACAGGAACTCAACCCTCTCGCCCAGATATTGAAGGGGCTGAATTCGGCATTGATTCAAATGGTTTCTTTGAGTTACAAGCCTTACCAAAACGTACGGCGATTATTGGTTCAGGTTATATTGCTGTTGAATTAGCAGGTGTTTTAAATTCTTTAGGTTCTGAAGTTCATCTCTGTATACGTAAAAACTTACCCTTACGCAGTCTAGATCAGTTTTTAAGTGAAACCTTATTAGACAGCATGCGCAACGATGACATTCAAGTTCACACCCAAGCAACGCCTGCTAAAGTCTCCAAACTTGAAGATGGTTCTCTCCTTTTACATCTAGAAGATGGTACACAGCATAGTATTGACTGCCTCATTTGGGCGGTTGGACGAAACCCCAATACCAAAGCACTGAAACTCGAAAATACCTCTATTCAATTAGATGACTCCAACTACATTCAAGTTGATCAGTTCCAAAACACATCCGCACCCCATATTTATGCAGTCGGCGATATTACGGGTAAAGTTGAATTAACACCTGTGGCTGTCGCTGCGGGTCGTAAACTCTCAGAACGTTTGTTTAATGGCAAATCTGGCGAATATTTAGATTATGACAATATACCCACGGTCGTTTTTAGCCATCCACCGATTGGCACGGTGGGTTTAACCGAGGAGCAGGCTGTTTCAAAATTTGGACAAGACCAGATTAAAATATATAGCTCATCTTTTACATCCATGTATACGGCAGTAACCGAGCATCGACAAGCTTCAAAAATGAAATTAATTTGCTCTGGAGCTGAAGAAAAAATAGTGGGTATACATGGTATTGGTTATGGGATGGATGAAATTTTACAAGGTTTTGCTGTCGCACTCAAAATGGGGGCCACCAAAAAAGATTTTGATGATACGGTGGCTATCCACCCGACTTCAGCCGAAGAATTCGTCACCATGCGTTAGTTTTTGAGTTAAAAAGAAAGCATAAAAATCCCGACATCCATCCTGTTGGGATTTTTATTTTGGGATCTATCAAAAGCGCTGACAGGATTTTATAAAATCAGGTTCTTATTTTCAAGTTAAAAATTCATTCAGAACCATCAGGACACAACGCACAAACAGCGCCTTTCAATCCAAAGTTTATCGGGTGCTCTCTAAAGCTAGGATAAGAGTGATTAGAAATAAAGATTGATCAATATTTTCAATATCACAATCTGATTTTGATTACGTTCGATTCAATTCACTACACAATAGAACAGGATTAAGTTGAGTCAACAAAACCCTTTCTCTGTATTTTTGATCAGTAAAGATCAATTCACCTTATCGTTCAGCCTATAAGATGATCACTTTATTTCAACGTAGATTTATAATGTGACAGTGTCGCAACGGCAATTGCTGAGATAATAACCGCAGGCAAACTTGCGACCAAAATTCCTGTAGTTCCCACGCCTAAAGCCAAGATTTTTCCTGTTAATAATGGCCCAGTCATTGCGCCTAACCGACCTAAGGAAATCGCACTGCCTACACCCGTGACTTTACCTGTACCTGAGTAGAAAATTGGTGAGATCCCGTACAGAATAGATTGTCCTCCTGTAGAAAAGATGCCACCCATCACGCCAGCTATAATTAACATCGGAATATACGTGGTGGTGAACAATAAACTTAACGCAATAAATAGACAACTATAAATAATTGCGGCCAATTGCCAAAGTTTTAAACGATCCAGTAAGTAGCCCAATCCTAAAGTACCAATGACTGCACCGACTTGAAAGACCAACATAACCATAAACGCTTGTTGTTTTTCTAAGCCTTGCTCCATCAATAAATTAGGTAACCAACTAATCAAAATATAGTTAATCATTAAGGTAAAGAAAAAACCCGTCCAAAGCGGCAAAGTCTTTTTATATTGTTGATCTTTAAACAATACCTGTGCCATGTTAGGCACAGTTTCTGTTGCTGTATGGTTCAAAGTCACTGCTTTCGGCTTATCTTTAAGAATAATGGCCATGAATGGAATTAATAACAACGGCGTTAATCCGCCAATTAAAAATAAAGTTTGCCATTTAATCTCGGGTAATAAGATGGCAAGACTGGTAACAAAAATTGCGCCTACAGGTAATCCGCAATACTGAACCGTACCAGGTTTGTCGGAGAGTCAATATTCTGAGATGAGAAGCATTGCTTCGCAAGACGTAGCGAAGCGTAGTGTCCCGATGACAAAATTAAAATATACCCCTGAAATCAGAGAAAGAGCGGTTCAATTACTAATTGAATCTGAAAAAGATTATCCATCGAATTGGGCTGCGATCACCGCTATTGCGCCTAAGATAGGTTGTACTCCTGAAACACTACGTTCCTGGCATCAGAAGTATTTGAATCAACAGAATCCAATCAAAGTACAGCAGCTTTCAGACCAAGAACGCATTAAACAACTTGAACGCGAAAATAAAGAACTGCAACGAGCCAATGAAATTCTACGCAAAGCAGCCGCTTTTTTCGCCCAGGCGGAGCTCGACCGCCCACACAAATAATGGTGGATTTTATCCATAATAATAAAGAGCTGTACGGAGTCGAGGCGATTTGTAGAATTTTACCGATCGCACCTTCAACCTATTACCGGACTTTAGATCTCGCGGACAATCCAGAACATCGAGCGAAACGAGATTTACATGACTTGCATCATGCTGAACAAATTAAACGAATTTGGAAGGAAAGTTCAGGTCGATATGGTGTACGTAAAGTTTGGCAAAAACTGAAACGTGAAGGCTATATTATTGCGCGCTGTACAGTTGCTCGATTGATGCAAAAACTAGGTATACAAGGTGTTTGGCGTGGTAAGAATAAACAAACCACCCGTAGCCGAGATGATCAAAAACGAGCAGATGACTTGGTGAAACGCAATTTTAGTGCTGATCGACCTGACCCTTGCGAAGCAGTGCTTCTCAGGTCAGTGACTTTACGTATATTCAAACAAATTCAGGCTGGGTCTATACCGCCTTTATTATTGATGTGTTCTCACGAGCCATTGTTGGATGGAAAGTATCTACACGAATGAATACAGATATGGTGCTCGATGCATTAGAGCAAGCATTGCATGATCGAGGCATGCCAAAGAACGTGATTCATCATAGTGACAGAGGCGTGCAATATCTTTCCATTCGTTATACCAATCGTTTAGAAGCAGCAAATTTACGAGCATCAGTCGGTACGACCGGTGATTCATACGATAATGCTTTGGCTGAAACGATGAATGGCTTATACAAAACAGAGGTGATTGAATATCTAAAAGCAGATTGGCAAGGTTTAGCGGATGTACAACTTGCGACATTAAATTGGGTAGATTGGTTCAACAAAAAGCGTGTACACAGTGCACTGGGTTATGTATCGCCTTTTGAGTTTGAAGCAATGTACTATGATAAGATTAACCCGTTAGGTCAGGTGGCCTAACTTAAATAAAAAAGTCTCCGACAAACCCGGTACGGTTCACTGTTTGGTTCGTAAAGTCCTTGATGAAGGTGTGGATGTCGCCTATTCCTACCGTATGCAGGCAGATCATGGTGTAACTCAACCCTTACATTTTCTATGTGATGGTAAACTTGATCCTTATCCCACCATTCCTATTTTTATTAATGGTGCAGCAGCACCCATGCCAACCACGAAAAGAACGATCGCACTTGGTCGTGCAGTTGGACAATTTATTCAATCATTAAATCTTGAAAATGAACGGGTATTAATTTTAGGAACAGGTGGACTTTCACATGATCCACCTACGCCTCAAATGGGTTCTGTTCCTGTTGAAGTTGAAGAGTTTTTAATTTGTGGTCGTAACCCAACATTCGAGTCACGCGCTGCTCGTCAGGCTAAAATTATTTCTGTAGGTCAACGCTTGGCAGCCGGTGATCAAAGCATTTCTATTCCACTTAATCCAGAATGGGATCTGGCCTTACTGGAAAAATTTAAAAATGCTGATTTTTCGGCACTTGAAGCGATGACCGAAGAGGATATTCGCCATGAAGGTGGACGCGGTGGTCAAGAAGTTCGTTCGTGGATGGCTGCATTTTCAGCATTCTCAGAACTCGGTGAATACGAGATGAAAGTACATTGTTATGAAGCAATCAGTGAGTGGATTGCTGGTTTTGGGATCGTATCTGCTGAACTCAAAACACAGTCTTAGAAATCGTTTGATGATCTGGGTTTTAACAACAAGCAAAAATAGGAATCATCTATTTTGAGTATAGTTAAGACCTTCATCATACTGACTGAATTTTAAAAAATACAGGCAAGCGCAGTAGAAGTTGCATAATTCAGTTTTGGCTTAATATATTAAGCCGCACCACCTCTAACTTATTTTAATCGCTTGCATTTATTTTCCACCCGAGTCCTCATTTTATATTTGAGTTTTTGAAATATTTACTTTTTATGTGGGTTGTTTAATTTTATTTTTGCCCTTCTCAAAATTTTAATCTTAAATGAAATGAGACAAAGCCTATTTTTGCTTCAACTCAAATCTAAGCTGAACATTCAACACCTTTAAATAGCTGATCAGGTTTTTGTTTAGTTCAGCACAAAATGCTCAGGTCATGTTTACAGAGAGTAAAAGTTTAACTTCTTTCCTAGCTCTCATTTAAAAAACCCTGATCTTCGAATCAGAGTTTTTATTATTGATTTTAAAATCTATTTTTTAGCAATTGATCCATCTCATGACACGCTATTTTTTACTTTATTTTGAGTATTGGGTAAAAATACAGTAAAAATTCCGAGTAAAGGTAAATAAGAACACAGTCCAAATACCCACTCTATGCCGTTTTTATCCGCTAAGTACCCTAAGCCTGCTGCAGCTATTCCGCTTACCCCAAACATTAAACCAAACATTAGACCCGCGACCATCCCTACACGGCCAGGCACTGCTTCTTGTGCATAAACCACCATTGCAGAAAATGCAGAAGACATGATTAAGCCCGACATAATGGCCAAAACACAAGTCCAGAACAAGTTTGCATACGGCATTAACATCGCGAACGGTGCCATGCCTAAAAATGAAATCCAAATAACCGCTTTGCGTCCTATACGATCCCCAATCGGGCCACCAAAAAATGTCCCAAATGCAACAGCGGCTAAAAAAGCAAATAAATATAATTGTGCGCTTTGAAGTGAAAGGTGAAATTTTTCAATTAAATAAAAAGTATAATAATTACTGATACTTGCAATGTAAGTAAACTTAGCCAACATCAAAATAGAAATAATACTGAGTGCGCGTACTAAGGTATTGCCGTGTAATTTAAAGCTTGTGCTGGATGACGTTTTACTGATTTGAGTTTTAGCATACTGGATGGTCCATTGACTGACTTTGAATAAAACCCAAATCGCAATTAAAGCAAATAAAATTAACCATGCTGCCGATGCTTGACCATTGGGAACAATAATAATGGCTGCCAATAAGGGGCCTATTGCCGACCCTGTATTGCCTCCCACTTGGAAAGTCGATTGTGCTGTACCAAACTTTCCTCCCGATGCCATTCGGGCAACTCGTGAGGCTTCGGGATGAAAAGTCGATGAGCCTACACCAATCAAAGAGGCTGCAACCAACAACATATAGAAACTACTCGAAAAGGCGAGCATCACAATACCCAGCAACGTCACCACCATGCCGAGTGGCAATAAATAGGGTTTAGGATATTTGTCGGTATATAAGCCAATCCAAGGTTGCAACAAAGAGGCAGTAATCTGATAAACCAATGAAATTAGACCAATTTGTGTGAAACTTAATGAAAAATTATCTTTTAACAGTGGATAAATCGCGGGCAATGCCGCTTGAATTAAATCATTCAGTAAATGTGCCAAAGCCACAGCAAAAATAATCTGCGGTATCATTTTCGGCACCCGATCAGGAACATTTATTTCAGGCTGTTTCTTTATCTGAGAAGAGGACTGCATGTAAGGCCTTATTGCTTTAAAACATTCATGGCACTTATTATAGATTGTCATATTTACATGTATATTAGACCTCTTTCATAAATCAAAAAATGATCTTCTTTTTGGTTGATATTTGCACTCCGGATTTCTTAGCATTCGTGCATAATCTGCGGATGAAATACATCGATTCAAACAAGCTTTCTGATCCTCAGTTCAAGCGATACACTGGCATCTCATGGTCAACCTTCTATTTAATGGTTGAGCAATTGAAGAAACTTGTTCCTACTAAAGGCAGACCGCCCAAGTTAAGCCTGGAAGACCAGATTCTGCTCTGTCTAAGCTATTGGCGGGAATACCGAACCTTATTTCACGTTGCAACGAGTTACGGGGTTTCAGAGCCCACAGCCTCAAGAATTGTCCGTCATGTTGAAGACTGCCTGATTCAGTCCAATCTTTTTAATTTACCCAAAGATTTACCCGAGGGCGAAGGCATAGACTGGAATGTTGTGATCGTGGATGCCACAGAAATCCCAATACAAAGGCCTAAAAAAACAGAAGAAAAGCTATAGCGGCAAGAAAAAGACCCATACCTTCAAAGTACAGGCCATGATTCACTACAAGACTCAGCAAATACTGAGTTTATGTACCAGTCGCGGTGCTGTACATGATTTCGAGCTATTTAAAAGAAACATAAAGCTGATTCCTTCAGAAGCCTTTGTTCTTGCAGATAAAGGCTATCAGGGTATTTATGCTCTGCATCCGAATAGTCTGTTACCTTTAAAAGCCAAAAGACGTTGTAAATTGGATCCTGAACTAAAAATCTATAATCAGGAAATCAATAAAAGAAGAATAGGAATTGAGCATGTATTTGGCAGGCTTAAAACCTTCAAAATCTTTGCTGAGCGTTATCGAAATAGAGGTAAAAGACTCGGTTTGAGATTCAATTTAATTGCTGGAATCTATAACTTGGAGCTGAGTAAAAAATGATTTATGAAAGAGGTCTATTCCAAAAATTATCGCATAAGTGACAATTTTACTCACGGACATAAGATGACTATTAATCCCAAAGCAATAAGTCCACTGATTATCTCAATGGGATCAAAGTACAATTATGGTAGTGTTATTGCGCCACATTCCCATAATCGTGCGCAATTATTGTATGCCTCTCAAGGCTCAATTCGTGTTCATACTGCAGACCATGTATGGCTTGTTCCAACCCAATGTGCCTTATGGATTCCAGCCTTTGTCGAACATAGTGTCATTTCATTAAGTGACGTGCGCTTAAGTACGGCTCTGGTTGAGCAAACGGCTGCACAAATATTAGGCACACAATGTTTTTTGCTGAGCATGACCAATCTTCTGCGAGAATTAGTGCTTAGACTAAATCAACTTGACCTCATACAACACCATGCAACGCCGTATGGCGAAGATTTACACAAAGCTTTACAACTGCTTATTTTTGAGGAAATTAAACAAGCTTCTACTTTTCCTGTAGACATTCCATGGCCTCGAGATAAACGCTTAGTTTTAATCTGTGAACAGTTAATCCATCATCCAAATCAGGTAAAAGACTTAAACACATGGTCCGATACCATTGGAACGAGTTCAAGAACCTTGATTCGATTATTTAGAAAAGAAACTGGATTGTCTTATCGCGGGTGGATTCAGCATATGCATATTGTTTTCGCCTTGAGCCAGTTAGCAGAAGGCGAAGCTGTTTCACGTATTGCCACATCATTAGGTTATGCCAGTCCAAGTGCTTTTAGCGCTATGTTTAAACGCCATTTGGGCTATTCTCCGCAAAATTTTAAATAGGCATTTAAACAACTTTTATTACTCACCTGTATGCTAATCTAGTGGTGTTGTACTCCACATATTCATACCTGTTCACACACTTGATTTTATACCGTCAAAAATATGTATTAAAAATTCTTTCAAAAACAATCCGATTAAACACTTATCAGTTTCAGCTATCTACAATCGCCCTACGTTTTAAAATAAGCATAAAAAGAAACAGGAGATAAAAATGTCTACTCGATTTTTACGGTGTATGGCAAGCTCTGCCCTCATATTGACTTTAACGGGATGTGCACAATCTTCTCAACATTCTATTTTAGACAGCTATGGCGCAAATCCCAATCTGCCTGAACCCAAAGCGAATTTATTTCCCACTGTTAATATCGCACCTGCCAAAGGTTGGCCTGAGGGAATGATGCCCACTGCTGCTGCGCATTTAAAAGTACAAGCATTTGCAGCAGATCTTCAACATCCACGCTGGCTATATGTATTGCCGAATGGGGATGTTTTGGTCGCCGAAACCGATGCACCACCAAAACCTGATGACACCAAAGGAATTAAAGGCAAAATCATGAAACTGGTGATGAATCGTGCAGGATCATCTCATCCCAGTGCCAATCGAATTAGTTTACTCCGTGATCGCAACGGAGATGGTATTGCTGAACAAAAGACCATATTTATAAATCATCTAAACTCACCATTTGGCATGAGCTTAGTGGGTAACATGCTGTACGTAGCGAACACCGATGCCCTGCTACGCTTTCCTTATGAACAGGATGCGACTCAAATTACCGCAAGCGGGACCAAAGTTTTGGATCTACCCAGTGGTCCATTAAACCATCACTGGACGAAGAATGTGATTGCGAATCCAACAGGAACTCAACTGTATATCACAGTAGGTTCAAACAGTAACGCGGCAGAAAATGGCCTAGACAAAGAAACGGGACGTGCACTCATTCTGCAATATGATATTGCGAGAGGTACAGCACAACCATTTGCAACTGGACTACGTAACCCCAACGGAATGGCTTGGCAAACTCAAAGCGGTGCATTGTGGACAGTCGTCAATGAGCGTGATGAAATCGGTAACGATTTAGTTCCCGATTATCTCACGTCAGTCAAAGAAGGCGCTTTTTATGGTTGGCCCTATAGTTATTATGGGCAACATGTAGACACTCGCGTAAAACCACAGTATCCCGAAAAAGTGGCAAGTGCAGTCAAGCCTGATTATGCTTTAGGCAACCATACTGCATCATTGGGCTTGGCATTTTATCATGCTAAATTAATGCCTCAATATCATGGTGGTGCGCTGATTGGTCAGCATGGTTCATGGAATCGGAAACCGCATAGTGGCTATAAAGTGATTTTCATTCCGTTTCAACATGGTCAACCCACTGGCCCACCGCAAGATGTCTTGACTGGCTTTTTAAGTGAGAATGGCAAGGCTTTGGGGCGACCTGTGGGCGTAGCTGTTGATATTTCAGGGGCTATTTTAGTGGCGGATGATGTAGGTAATAAGATTTGGCGTGTATCTCCTGTCGATTTAACGCCTCAAAATCCCCCATCATTAGTTAAACCCTAAAAAAGCATCGTTTAAAAACCAGAAGTTATGTACTTAAAATTTTGAGTTAAATTATAAAAAATGCCAGTTCATTCAACTGGCATTTTCAATGCAATATCAACTCTGTTTTAGTTCGAAGCGTTAAATTTAAACAGCAAGTCTGCTCAGGTTGATTGATCTAAGTGGGCTGATCCTAAAAGCATTACAAAGTTTTCCATTCATTTCGAACATCTTCTGAATTTTTATTCAAAATAACCTGTTCATCTTTGACTTCACTGACCCAACTTAATGGAATGACATGATGTTCATTATTTTCATCATCACTCCGAGTCAATTTAATTGCATCTTGTCCTTCTAAATGATCAACTTTTCCTACTTCTGTACCACATGAGGCAATGACTGAAGCATGTTCTTTAATATCCGTTGTATTAAAATGATTCATTCTAATGACCTATTAAATAGAAGAGAGAAACAACAGTTTATGCAATAGAAACTTCAAAATCTGTAAGGATTATGAGGCTTTAAGGTGTACTAAGTGAATCATGACGTATATAGAAAGTAGCGAATTGTATATTTTGATTAAGATTATTTTAAATTTAGAAAATCTTAATTCTGCTTATAGAATATTTCTTATCAGTAAAATATCTTAATAGTGTTTTTCTGCTGATAGTGCTTAACCAACCCGATTAACTGTTCAAAGTTCAAGCAATTTTTTATATTTGATTTTAAATTTTTATTATTGATGTATTTCAAATAGTTAAGTATTAAACTTCATCTCGCCATTTTAAAATAAAAGACCCTTTTCAACTATTCTATACCTGTGTATAACAAGGGTCTGTTTAGGCCAATCAATAAGCATAGGCAAAGTAGGTCAAAAAGCGTTAGAATATGCCACAATCAATGCAATTAAAATGTCATTCGAGACACAAAAAGGTGAAGGTTGATGCCGCTCAATACTGTTGAAGAGCTTGTAGCAGATATCCGTGCAGGAAAAATGGTCATCCTGATGGATGATGAAGATCGAGAAAATGAAGGCGATTTAGTGATTGCCGCGACCCATGTGCGTCCAGAAGATATCAACTTCATGATTACGCATGCGCGTGGTTTGGTGTGTTTAACCTTAAGCCGTGATCGTTGTCAGCAACTCAATCTTCCGCTGATGGTCGATGCCAATGGCGCACAACATGCGACCAACTTCACCTTATCTATTGAAGCAGCTGAAGGGATTACTACAGGTATCTCTGCTGCTGAACGTGCACATACGATTCAGACTGCTGTTGCTGCACATGCAAAACCTGCCGATATTGTACAGCCAGGTCATATTTTTCCATTGATGGCACAGCCTGGTGGTGTTTTACACCGTGCTGGTCACACTGAAGCAGGTTGTGATTTATCGCGTATTGCAGGACTGGAACCTGCATCGGTCATTTGTGAAATCATTAATGAAGATGGCACTATGGCGCGCCGCCCTGACCTTGAAGTTTTTGCAGAAAAACACGGTTTGAAAATTGGTACTATTGCAGACCTTATTCACTACCGCATGACCAATGAACAAACAGTTGAACGTTTGGGTCAAGAAACAATTAAAACTGAATATGGCAATTTCGAGCTAGTCCGTTACCGTGAACTTGGCAACCCTGATATTCACTTGGCCTTGGTTAAAGGTCAGCCAAAAGAAGGTGTGACCACCGTTCGTGTTCATGGCTTTAATCCAGTTCGTGACTTATTGAAACTCAATAAACAAGATGGCGAACCGGCTTGGAATTTAGACAAAGCACTGAAAGAAATCTCTAACAGCGACCGTGGGGTACTGGTTTGGATTGGTCAACGTCATTTACAAGACTTAGGTCCAGCATTAGAAAGCTTAACCAAACCAAAACCGACCAAATCCAATGCGGCTCTTTCACAGCAATACCAAACCATTGGCGTTGGGGCACAAATTTTACGCGATTTAGGTGTGGAAAAAATGAAGCTTTTAAGCTCTCCATTACGTTTCAATGCCCTATCTGGCTTTAACTTAGAAGTGGTGGAATATGTCACCGCAAATCAAACAATAGAGAAATAATCGAGGTTGCTATGGCAGTTCGCCGTATTGAAGGTATGTTACATCTCGCGAGCGAAGGCCGTTACGCGATTTTAGTCGGCCGTTTTAATAGTTTTGTGGTTGAACATTTATTAGAAGGTGCGATTGATACATTGAAACGTCATGGTGTATCAGAAGATAATATTACTGTCGTTCATGCACCTGGTGCTTGGGAACTCCCTGTTGTCGCGAAAAAATTGGCTGCATCAGATCGTTTCGATGCAATTATTGCGCTAGGCGCAGTCATTCGTGGAAGCACGCCTCACTTCGATTTTGTAGCAGGTGAATGTGCCAAAGGTTTAGGCGTTGTTGGTCTGGATACTGGCTTACCTGTTATTAATGGTGTACTCACTACGGATAGTATTGAACAAGCGATTGAACGCTCTGGAACAAAAGCAGGTAATAAAGGTGGCGAAGCTGCCCTTACTGCTATTGAAATGGTTAACTTGTTAAAGGCTATTTAACACATGTCGCAAACACTTCAAGCTACTTATGCAGCGAAACGTAAAGCACGTCGCTTTGCTGTACAAGGAATTTATGAATGGCAGATGAGCCACAATCCCGTCCATGAAATTGAAGCACGTACGCGTGTTGAAAATGCCATGCACAAAGTGGATCTCGGTTATTATCATGAATTGTTGACTCAAGTGGTTGCCAATCATGAAGTATTAGATGAACTTTTAGTTCCTGTACTTGATCGTGAGCTTAAGGCACTTGATGGCGTTGAACTCGCTGCGCTTCGTCTAGGCGCCTATGAATTGAAAGAGCATCTTGAAATTCCATATCGCGTCGTTTTAGATGAGTCGATCGAGCTTGCCAAACACTTTGGTGGTGCAGACAGTCATAAATACATCAATGGTGTATTAGATCGTTTAGCCACCAATTTACGTGCAGCAGAAAAGCAACAAGCCGACTAATGTTACAGTAGATTTGTTGTATGGCTGAGTTCTCCATCATTGATCACTATTTTAATCGACAGACTATTGCATCTTCGGATGTCAATATTGTCGATTTAGGTGTGGGTGATGACTCAGCCGTGCTCACACCTCCTCCTCAGCAACAATTGGTCATCTGTACCGATACTTTGGTTACAGGTCGACACTTCCCGCTTAATACCAGCCCACATGCGATTGGCTGGAAATCTGTTGCTGTGAATTTATCTGATATCGCTGCAATGGGTGCAAAACCGCAAAGTATTTTACTCGCATTGAGTTTAGCCCAAATTGATCATGATTGGCTGACAGGCTTTAGTCAGGGTTTATATGATTGTTGCGATCAATTTGGGGTTAGCTTAATTGGTGGCGATACCACCCAAAGCCCACATCTCACTATTTCAGTGACTGCACTCGGCTGGATAGAAACTGGACACGCTATTACTCGCTCAGGCGCACAAGTGGGTGATTATATTTGTGTCAGCGGAACGCTCGGGGATGCAGCCTATGCCTTACACAATTTAGGACATCCACTTCAACAAAGATTGGATTATCCTACTCCGCGTTGTAGATTAGGTCAGCAACTTAAAGGCTTGGCCTCCAGTATGATTGATATCTCGGATGGCTTAGCCCAAGATTTAGGTCATATTCTTAAAGCATCTCAAGTGGGTGCTCAAATTCAATTAGACCAACTCCCAATCAGCGAAGCACTGCGCATTTTACCTCAAGAAAAACAATGGCAGCACGCTTTAGCGGGTGGCGATGACTATGAATTATGTTTTACAATCAATCCGCAAAATTATAAAAAACTTTTGCAACAACAAAGTGATGTCAACATTACCAATATTGGACAAATTACCCAACAAAGCGCTTTAACTTTTGTGCAGAATGGCGTAGATCATTTACTGCAATTTCATGGATACCAACACTTTGCATAACCCCCCAATCAATTTTAAAAACATGTCTTGGCTCAACCGCTGTATTGTGTTTTGTGGAGTGGGGTTTGGCTCTGGACTTATACCCAAAGCACCAGGCACCTTTGGTTCTGCTTTTGCTTTATTGTTTATTCCTTTTTGGCTGGCTATAGGGTTTTTCAATACCTTGCTGGCCATTATTTTAATGTCACTTTTAGGTATTTATATTTGCGGACAAACCGCTAAAGTGATGGGCGTTCATGATGATGGCCGTATTGTTTGGGATGAATTTGCTGGACAATCGATTACTTTTTTACCCCTCCTCTATTTGGGGATGATCAATTGGGTTTGGGTCGTGATTGGATTTGCCTTATTTCGTTTGTTTGATATTTGGAAACCTTGGCCTATTCGTATGATTGACCGACAGATACATGGCGGTTTTGGCATCATGTTTGATGACATTATAGCGGGTCTTTGGGCTGCGTTATGTATTTGTATTTATTTATATTTTATAATGGCTTAAGCTAAATTCGTAGGATTATACATGTCTACTAGCGTTATTATTCTTGCTGCAGGTAAAGGAACACGTATGCGTTCAACTTTACCCAAAGTATTACAACCCCTTGCAGGACGTCCTTTACTTAAACATGTGATCGAAACTGCAAAAAAACTCAATGCAAAAAATATTATTACTATTTTTGGTCATGGTGGCCCATTGGTCCAACAAGCATTCTCCGAAGAAAATGTACAGTGGGTCGAACAAGCTGAACAACTGGGTACTGGGCATGCGGTAAAAATGACCCTACCAGTATTACCTCAAGACGGCGTTTCTTTAATTTTGTCTGGTGATGTGCCTTGTGTGACACAAGATACCTTACAACGCTTACTTGATGCATCCACACAAACAGGGATTGGTATTGTCACTTTAACTGTAGATGATGCAACAGGTTATGGTCGTATTGTGCGTAAAAATGGTCAAATTCAAGCCATTGTAGAGCATAAAGATGCCAATGATGAACAACGTCAAATTAAAGAATTTAATACAGGAATTTACTGCGTCAATAATACCAAGTTACATCAATGGCTGCCCCAATTGTCCAATGAAAATGCGCAAGGCGAATATTATCTAACTGATATTATTGCGATGGCCATTGCTGATGGTTTAGACGTTGCCTCGGTTGAACCAACGCTTGCATTTGAAGTAGAAGGTGTGAATGATCGTATTCAACTTGCAGCGCTTGAACGTGAATTCCAACAAGATCAAGCCAAAAAACTTATGCAACAAGGCGTGCATTTAATTGATCCTTCTCGTTTTGACTTACGTGGTCATTTAACCGTCGGTCAAGATGTTCGGATTGATATTAATGTGATTATCGAAGGCGATTGCGAACTAGGTGATCATGTCGAAATTGGTGCTGGCTGCATCATTAAAAATACCAAAATTGCAGCGGGTACTAAAGTTCAACCCTATAGCATCTTCGACAATGCCGTGGTGGGTGCAGATGCCCAAATTGGTCCATTTGCTCGCTTACGTCCCGGTGCAAAACTGGCCAATGATGTTCATATCGGCAACTTTGTTGAAGTCAAAAACTCAAGCATTGGAATAGGCTCAAAAGCCAATCATTTTAGTTATTTAGGTGATGCAGAAATCGGTGCCGGTTCAAATATTGGTGCAGGAACCATTACTTGTAACTACGATGGTGCGAATAAATTTAAAACGATTATTGGCGATGCCGCGTTTATCGGCTCAAATAGTTCCCTTGTTGCTCCTGTTCATATTGGCCATGGCGCAACTGTAGGTGCAGGCTCAGTCATTACGCGTGATGTGGCAGAAAATAGCCTCGCTTTTGAACGCTCAAAACAAGTGGCTAAAGAAAACTATCAACGCCCCCAAAAACTGAAAAAATAAGAGGATTTAAATATGTGCGGAATTGTTGGTGGCGTTGCTGAACGTAGTATTACGGATATTTTAATCGAGGGTCTTAAACGCCTTGAATACCGCGGTTATGATTCAGCTGGTGTCGCGCTGATTAACCAAGGTCAAGTCTTGCGTGAACGCCGTGTTGGTAAAGTTGTTAATTTAGAACAAGCGGTTCATGAAGCTGAATTAATCGGTTCATTAGGCATTGCACATACGCGTTGGGCCACACATGGCAAGCCAACAGAAAATAATGCCCATCCACATATCTCAGGGACTGTGGCTGTCGTTCATAATGGCATTATCGAAAATTATCAAGAACTGAAAGATGATTTAGAAGCATTAGGCTATGTGTTTACGTCACAAACTGATACTGAAGTCGTCGCGCATTTGGTTAATGATGCCTTGAAGACGACATCTAGCCTTTTAAGCGCAGTACAACAAGTGGTTCCACAACTTAAAGGTGCTTATGCACTGGGCATTGTACATACTGACTATCCTGATGAACTGATTACAGTGCGCGAAGGCTCACCTTTGGTGATTGGCGTCGGTATTGGTGAGAACTTTATTAGTTCCGATCAATTGGCTTTGCTTCCGATTACCAATCGCTTTATTTATCTTGAAGAAGGTGATATTGCACGTTTAACTCGCAGCACCATTGAAGTTTTTGTCAATGGTCAGTTGGTTGAGCGTCCTGTTAAAGAATTAGATGCGACCGTCAGCAATGCATCTAAAGGTGAATATAAACATTACATGCTCAAAGAAATTTATGAGCAGCCTGAAGCCATCCAGCAAACGATTTCCCAAGCACTCAATGGTCATACTTTACGCGAAGATTTCTTAAAAGATGCCGTTATTGACTTTGATGGTATTCAACAGATCCAGATTATTGCCTGTGGGACAAGTTATCACGCGGGAATGATTGCAAAATACTGGTTTGAACAACTGATTGACCTTCCTTGTCAGGTCGAAATTGCCAGTGAATTTCGTTATCGCACCCCTGTGATTGTAAACAATACGTTATATGTATGTATTTCACAGTCTGGCGAAACAGCCGATACTTTGGCAGCACTCCGCGATACGCAAAAACGTGCTCTGGCGAAAAATGTAAATATTGCGACACTGACTATTTGTAATGTTGCGACATCTTCAATGGTTCGCGAAACCCAGCATAGTTTATTGACTTTGGCAGGTCCAGAAATTGGGGTCGCTTCAACCAAAGCATTTACGACTCAACTTGCAGCACTGATGTTGTTGGTATTGAAAATTGGTCAAGTGAAACAAAGCATTGCGCTTGAACAGATAACAACCATCATCAATGACTTGTGGCATACCCCGAAAGTGATTTTAGACAGTTTGCAAAAAGATAAAGATATTTTGCGTTTGTCTGAATTATTTGTAGAAAAACAGCATTGTTTATTCTTGGGTCGTGGCACACAGTTCCCAATTGCGCTAGAAGGTGCATTGAAACTAAAAGAAATTTCATATATTCATGCGGAAGGTTATGCAGCAGGCGAACTTAAACATGGTCCGCTGGCCTTAGTCGATAACGATATGCCTGTGGTCATTCTAGCTCCACAAGATGAGATGTTGGATAAACTCAAATCCAATATGGAAGAAGTTCAAGCACGTGGTGGTGAGTTATTCGTATTTGCCGATGAAAACAGCGGGATTAAAGAAAAAGATCGTCAACATGTCGTGCATATCCCAAGTATTAGTCCTATTTTGGCGCCGATTGTTTATAGTATTCCAGTACAGCTGTTGTCTTATCATGTAGCGGTATTACGCGGAACCGATGTTGACCAACCTCGAAATCTCGCCAAAAGCGTAACTGTCGAATAAGAGTAAAAGGCCAGTGAAAACTGCTTTATGAGAGTAAATAAAGTACTCTCGTACAACTGGTATGTTTAAACAATATAGTTTTAAACTTACCATTAAAGTTCTAAATTGAATAAACCCAGCCATATTGATTAAAAATTAGGCTGGGTTTTTCTATGAATAGGGCACTGATATTTCTTACAAAGAAAAAAGGATCAATTAAAAAATCAATTACTTATTTATTTTTAAATTCATAGGGGCTTCAATGAGCAAAAGCTTTTTTATTGTCTAAATTTTTATTTCACTTGATCTACACTTGAATCAAATATCTTGGCAAAAATCGCTATTAAAGACTTTGAAGGATCACTGATGGTATTTACAAAAGCCAAATACAGAATAAAACAATAGACCTCTTGCGAAAGTAAAAACTGCCTCAATATAGATTTCATGAAATATCAGAAATTAAATCGTTTTTCAGATTCTGAATTCCAGCGCTTGGTTGGTGTACCTCGAGCAGTTTTTAGTGAAATGGTCGAAGTTTTAAAAGAAGCAGAATCACTCAAAAAGAAACCAGGTCGTCCTCATACTTTAGATATAGAGGATCAGTTGTTATTAACTCTGAATTACTTACGGAACTACAGCACTCAACTGGAATTAGCGGCAAATTACCATATCGCTGAAAGTAATGTGAATCGAACCATTAAAAAGGTTGAAGATGCATTAATGAAATCAAGACGTTTTACCCTGCCAAAACGAAGCATTACCACAGCAGACGAACAATTTAACTGGGTAATTATTGATGCGACAGAATGTTCAATAGAACGCCCGAAAAAAAAATCAGAGTAAGTTCTACAGTGGTAAAAAGAAGAAACATACGCTAAAAGCACAAGTGATCTATCATCCGAACAGCAAACAAATCATAGGGCTAGATATATCGAATGGCAGTCAGCATGATATTAAATTGGCAAGAAAAACGGTTAAGAAATTCAAACATTGTGAATATGTTATGACCGATTTAGGGTACTACGGATTAGAGCAAGATGGCTTTAAATTATTGATGCCAATAAAGAAAAAGAAGAATTTACCCTTATTTGATATTGAGAAAAAGTACAATAAAATGATTGGGAAAATACGAGTTGTGATCGAACACATTAATAGTCAATTGAAAACATTTAGAATATTAAGTGAACGCTATCGAAATAGACGGAAAAGATTCGGTTTACGCATTAACTTAATTGCTGCACTCGTAAACCGGATAAACTTGCAATAATGACTTTCGCAAGAGATCTAATATAACTCGAATAATTTATTAGCTTTTATTCATTAAAATTCTCGCTATTAACTTTTAGTCTTTAAATTTTTTATTAATTAACAACCAATAACTCTATTATTGAATTAAATTCTTAAATCAAGTTTAAAACCTTAATGTAGGTTTCATAATATCAATTCATCACAAATCATTGATGGCATTGAATGACTTGTTTAGACCGGTATTGTTCATATACTGGCCCATGATGGATACCTTTAATCAGAATATTCATCATGGTAAATCTAATCAACTCGTGCTGTTATACATTCAAAGAAAATCAGCTCTTTTGTCTTTAGAACTAAAATTTCACCAAGTCCCCTTTCAATGCTACACCCGCCATCGCGGTCCCTTTGGCACATTGATATGTCGTACTACTCCGTGTTTCATTCGATTTATAGAAACTCACCAGATTGGTCACGGCATTTGCGCCATTGGCTTTCGCTGTATTTTGGAATTGAATCAATGCTGAACGAAGTACATGATCACATGAACTTTCGGCTGACTTGGCAAAACCATTGGTCTTTTTATTGGTCACTAAGCCTTTTTCAATCACTTTGCCACCCGATTTAGTTCCAGCCAAATAAAAATTCACTGAACCATCGAGTACACCATCTGCAACTGCACGACTCACCGCTTCTTGAAACTTAAAATCATACATTTTGTCAGCCGCTTGAGCCGATGCAATCGTAGCGAAAGACAACACAGCCACTGCATAGATATTTTTAAAAGACATTATTTTTTCCTCATTTTATTTGATACGTTTAAAAATCAAGGAGGTATTAATCCCCCCAAAAGCAAAATTGTTGCTCATGATCATTTGCGTTTCTGCTGAACGCATATCTGAAACAATATAATCTAGATCACCACAAGCGCTGTCAATCTGATCTAAATTCAGCGTAGGCACCAACTGATTGCGTCGCATCATTTCAATACTCAGCCACGCCTCAATTGCCCCACACGCCCCAAGTGTATGCCCAAAATAACTTTTTAATGAGCTAATCGGCTTTTTACCTAAGATACGAGCAGTTGCTTGTGATTCAGCAATATCCCCCTGATCGGTTGAGGTACCGTGTGCATTGACATAATCGATATCCGCAGCAGCGAGCTGTGCATCTTTCAGTGCCAACTGCATACAACGACCCATCATTTCAGAATCAGGTCGGGTCACATGCTGACCATCGGTATTACTACCATAACCGACAATCTCGGCATAAATGGTCGCTCCACGCGCTTGAGCATGTTCATATTCTTCTAAAATCAAACAGCCTGCCCCTTCACCCACCACTAAACCATCACGCTTTGCATCAAAGGGACGTGGAGTTTTCTCTGGATGGTCATTTTGCACACTGGTCGCTAACAACACATCGAACACAGCTGAACCAGCGGCACTGAGCTCTTCTGCACCACCTGCGATCATCACAGTTTGTTTACCATATTTAATCGCTTCATAAGCCTGACCAATCGCCATGGAACCTGAAGTACAAGCACTTGAGGTCGGCAGCGTTAAACCTTTTAGGCCGAAATACACCGTCATATTGACTGCACTGGTATGCGACATCATCCGAATGTAGGTCGTGGCATTGAGTTGACTCATATTATGCTCAATCAACATCGCGCCAAACTCACGCACCGCATCTACACTGCCCGCAGAGGAACCAAAAGCCACGCCTGCATCGCCACTTTTTAAGATATCGGCATGCAGTAAACCTGCGTCTTCCAATGCTTTTTCAGCACATACGGCAGACATTAAGGCCACGCGGCCCATGCCTCGGGTCACTTTACGGTTAAAATGCTTAGGTACAGTAAAGGATTCAACAGGGCCAGCCAATTTACTGCGTAAATCGGGATAAATTTCCCAGTCGGGCATATAGCGAATGCCACTTTTGCCTTGTGCAAATTGTTCAAAAATTTGCTCTGCGGTTTCACCCAAAGAGGTAATTCCAGACATGCCTGTCACGACAACACGTTTCATTAGATCAAACCTCCATTGACTGAAATCACTTGGCGGGTGATATAACTGGCATCATCACTACATAAGAACTTGACCACTTTTGCGACTTCTTTTACCTGCCCCATGCGTTGCATCGGAATCATTTTCAAAGCATGCTCTTTGACTTCTTCGCTCACCATTTCGGTTTCAATCAAGCCCGGAGCAACACAGTTCACCGTAATTTTTCGTTTTGCTAGCTCTAGTGCCAGTGCTTTGGTCGCACCAATCAAGCCTGCTTTGGCAGCACTATAGTTCACCTGACCTCGATTCCCCATGATTCCAGACACCGAAGACAAAGTCACAATACGTCCGCCCTTTTTCAAGCGAATCATTGGCATCATCAAGGGTTTCAGCACATTATAAAAACCGTTCAGAGAGGTCGAGACCACGTCATCCCAGTCTTCATCAGTCAGTGCCGGAAAAGCACCATCACGGGTTAATCCTGCATTCAACACAGCGCCGTAAAAAGCACCATGCTGTGCTATATCTTGCTCTAAAATAGCGGCAATATTTTCACGCTCATTCACATCGAACATCAATACATGGCTGGCCTGCCCAAGCGCTTGAATCTCCTGCGCTACTGCTTCGGCCTCAGACTGTCTTGAACGGGCATGCACTGTGACATCAAAGCCTGCCTTTGCTAACTCTAAAGCGATCGCTTTACCTATTCCACGACTCGAACCCGTGACTAAAATTCTTCTGTTCACACTAATTTTCCAATGATTTCATTCATATTTTCAGGCTCAAATACGCTTAACATGGCGCTGAACTGATGCTCTTGATATACAATTTCACAATTAAACTGCCCCAGACCTTCGTGCAGATAACTTTGTTCTACCCGAATCTGCACCGTTGTGCCCAAACTATAATAGGCACAAGGTAACTGCATTTTACGGGTGCCCAATAAAAAGCCAATTTTCGGTGGCAACGCGTTAATCTGTCCTTTATAGCCTGCATAGGCGCTGATGGTCTGTGCCATCAGCTCAATGCTGCTCCATGTGGGCAAACCTTCTGGCTCACAAAACATCAAATCAGGGGTAATGTGAAGCTCTGCAATAGCAAACTCATCATTGGCTTCAATTAGATGACTCACGAAAACCATCGGTTTTTCATGCGGAATAAACTGTACAGCCTCTATCATGGCAAAGCTGTCCCGAAAATTAAACTGATATTGCTGCCGCCAAAAGCAAAAGAATTACTCATCGCATAGCGAATGGGTGTCTTCAAATGCGGTGTAAGCACATAGTTTTGCCTAGCCAAAGCCTCGTCCAATTCACCGGCATGATGCAGCGGCAACCATGATTGATCTAATAAAACCTGCTGGCAAATAAAGGCTTCTATTGCACCCGCTGCCCCCAGACAATGCCCCGTTTTATGTTTGGTGCTGCTCAAGGCCACAACTGCATCAGAGAAAACAGTCTGTACCGCCTTAATCTCCATCGCATCATTTTGCGGTGTGGATGTTCCATGCAAATTTAAATAACCAATATCACCTGCTTCAAGCTGTGCCATATCTAAAGCTTTTTGCATCGCCTCCGCAGCCCCTTTCCCTTCTGGATGTGGTGCTGAAATATGCCATGCATCCATTGACTCGCCACTCGACAACAACATCACGGGGGCAGGCGCTTTGGACAGTAAAAACAATCCTGCCGCTTCACCAATATTAATGCCGTCACGGTTGGCACCACAAGGCTGACAAATTCCGCTCGATAAGCTTTCTAAACTATCAAATCCATTTAAGGTCAGCTTGCATAGGGTGTCGACTCCACCCACTAAGACAGCATCAGCCAGATCTGCATTCAGCAGACGTTGCCCCGCCGCCAGCGCTTTAGCTGCCGAGGAGCAAGCGGTAGAAATGGTATAGGCAGGCCCTTCCCAGCCCAAATACTGTTGTAAAGCTTTCGCGAAACTGCCCATTTCTTGCTTTTGGTGCTGTACAGACTGCGATGTTGGTTGTTGAAACTGCGTTTTTAAGACCGGCTCATTATCCGCGATGCCTGAGGTTGACGTGCCAATAATCACAGCGAGACGTTGTTTGGGAAACTGTGCAGTATAAGCACGAATATCAGTTTCAATCTGCGACAAAGCAGTCAGGGCAAAGCGTAAATTCCGTGAGTCTGCATCGCTCAAGCTTTCAGGGACTGCTTGAACTAAGGTTTGATCAGATGCGCCGACCCAGACCGTACGCCCCGCAATCAGATCCTCGCATGGTGACAGGGTATTTTCTGTGTGTGTTAATGCATGTTGAAGCTCAGCTGCATTTTGTCCCAAAGCCGACAGCGCCGCACTGAACTGAATACCAACGGCTGAAATAGGTTGTACATTTTTAGTCATGATGGTCGCCTTGATCATCTTCTAAAGTATTGCTCACTGTACTAATGACCATCTGATAAGGCACTTGCAGATTATCCAGTTCAATTGCCCACTCATTTCCCTGAATTTTCAACACAGGCTGCTGCTGTATATAAATGGTATCAGCTTTCTGTACGACCGCATTTTGAGCCGCATGTAACGCAGCAAAATTTGGATAGGTTGCATACAGAATATCGCGCACCACATAATCAAAAGGCAACAGTTTCATCGGCTCAATCCGTTGTTCAACGTCTACCTTTTGACCATCAAAACTGAGCTTAAACAACTGCTGCCCCGTAAGGCTGAGCGCTAACATGTCAAGCGACTGTCCCCGCTGTTGCTGGTACAGTAAAAAGCTGAAACTCTGGCTTTTCCACTGCACTTCAATTTGGTCTTGGCGCTGGTAATTTTGTGCCCCCCACTGCGGAGTTGCGAGCCCTTGCGCTTCAGGAATCCAGCTTTGGCAAGCACTACAAAATAATGTACTGGCTAAAATCCAACTGACGGTTTTCAAATGCAGCTTAAATTTCATCAGTTAGTGACTCTTTCTGCACTTGTTCTTCGCGACAATATTCTGCCAAAGTACTTAAGCGTTGTTTGGCATTACGGTGCATGGGGTTGTTCGCATCCCATGCATAGCCAGCCAATAAAGAAGCTATCATGCGACGAATTTTTTCATCTTGTCTGTTCGAGAACACTACATCCTGAAATTCACCTGAATACCATAACTCGACATAGGCACGGAACACTTGAATGCCTTTACGCAGCGGCTTTTCATATTGCTCCATCCAATCGACCGCCTGACCTTGCAACACCTGTTCAACCAATGGCACAGCTAGACTAGACGATTTTAAGGCAATCGTTACCCCTGAAGAAAAGACAGGATCGAGGAACTCACCTGCATTGCCAAGTAGTGCATAGTTGTTGGATGCCAAATGTTTAACATCAGCAGAGTAGCCCACCAAAGTGCGTACAGGCGTGTCATGTTTGGCGTGACGTAGCACATGCGACAAGCTGGCATCATCGGCTAAAATACGTTTCTGTAAGGCTTCTAAATCATAATCTGCACTGCCGTCATAGCCGTATTTTTCAAAGAAATCTTGCTCCGCCACGATGCCAAATGAAGAGCGCCCATCGGCAAAGGGAATCAGCCAATACCATGCGCGATGATCTTTTTCATGCACGGTAATTAAGATTTTCTCACGGTCAAACTCAGGGTCATCCAATAGACCGTCTTCAATGTGGGTAAAGACTGCACGGCGCACGGGAAAGTCCGATGGGCTTTCTAAGTCAAGAAACTTCGGCAGAATGCGGCCAAAGCCGCTGGCATCTAAGAGGAACTTGCCTTGAATTTGATAGCTGTCACCTTGCGCATCTTCCACCGTCAAAATCGGCTGTGTGGATGCCACATCGACCACCAAAACTTCATGACCAAAACGGATATCTGCCCCCATTTTTTCGGCTTGCTGCGCCAAAAGCTGGTCAAAGTTGGCACGTCGTACCTGCCATGTAGTGCCTGGGCCTTCACTAAACTTTTGAGTAAAGTCATAAAAACTACGCTGTGTGCCTCTTAAAAAAGCTGCGCCATTTTTAAACTGAAAGGCATATTCATCAGCATGGGTACGCACTGTCTCCAACAAACCCGCTTCTTCTAAAAACACCATACACTGTGGCAATAAAGACTCACCGATGGAAAAACGCGGAAAAAATTGCTTTTCGATGACCGTGACTTGGTAACCTTTTTGGCGCAGCAAAGCTGCGGCCGAGCTACCTGATGGCCCCGCCCCAATAATTAAAACATCTGTCTGTTGCATGGTGCTCATTGCACTGTACCCTTTGACTCAGCTCTTTGGCTGATATTGTTGAACCACCACATGTTTTGCATCGGAGGATGTAAAAAGTGTGGCATAAATAAATGAAAAAATAACGCCCAGCAACACCGTTAAGCCAAAACTGTGAATGGCATAGGTATGACTAAAAGACAGCAAACCAAAACTAAAAAACGTCGACATCATGCACAGGAACAAAGCCATACCCACCACCTGCGGGTGATCATGTCCGTGACGGTAGAAAATCGCATAGTCCACCCCAATTCCAATGATCAGGAAGGTACCCATAATGCTGAATAAATTAATCTCGACACCCAGCCATGCCTGAATCGCAAACGTGGTCATTAGAGCCATACTGACAGGCAACACCAAAGGCAGAATGGATTTTTTGCCATAAAGTGCGCCTAAGCCAACAGCTAACATCAGCAAAGCGCTGAGCAATAGCCACTGTGCCTGCACACGATGCTGTTTGAATAACTCAGATAATTGATGAACGGGACGTAACAGTTGTACATCCGCATTCTCAAGCTGGTGCACAGCGTGTACATCATGCACATTTTGCAGCATCACCAAACGTTGCGTCGGACTCATCTGCAAAAAATACAGGGGATGATCTTGAAAAACGGCTTCGGTCAGCAACGGTTGATCTTTTAAATGGGCTTGCCAGTTTAAAACATCGGCTGCATTGAGCTGTAGTGCTTGTGCATATTCCACCAAAGCGGACTGAGGAATCGCCTGTAACATTGCAATATTGTGCTTCTGCTGCTCAAGCGATGGAATCCACTGCCCTAAAGCTTGTACAGCATCTAACTTGCCAGCCTGCTGCAAGGGATCAAGTTTTGCCAACAGTTGCTGTTCGCGCTGCTCTAACTCTGCTGGGGTTCTGCCCTGTACCACAAAATATTCGCTGCTTTGCTGTTGCATAAAACGCGAACGAACATATTGATCTTCCTGCTTTAAGGTGGCATCCATACTTTGCAAATTGCGGATGTCATCATTGCTTTTCAGGAAGACTAGACTACTACCCGTTACCAGTAGAATCAGTGAAATCATGCCATAGCACAGCGTATTTCGACTCTGCACATAACTGCGTGCTTTGCCAATAAAGCCCAAAGCACGTATCGCAGGTTCCGCATTCAGCGCAGGCAAACGTGGCAGCAGTAAAATACTGGTCACCCATGCGGCACTCAGTCCAACCATAGAAAAGACTGCAATCTGTTTAAAGCCCGGGAAGGGGGTAAAACTCAGCACCACATAGGCCAACAGTGTGGTCATTAGCCCCACAAATAGACTCGGCAATAATGGCTTTAAAACAGCAAATCCATCGATCTGTCGGTGCTGAGACTGCATGGCCATAAAGTAAAATGAAAAATCGACACAGACCCCTATCAGACTGGCGCCAAAGACCAGTGTCATCAGATGAATTTCGCCGAACACCCAATACGTCACCGCAAAGGCCACCAAGCTGCCTGTGCCGACCGCAACCATTTCCGTCAGCATCGGTCGTATCGAACGGAAACCAAACCAGACCAGCAGCAAAATCCCGATGGTCGAACCCACGCCAATGGTGGAAATTTCCTCTTTGGCAGAGTTGGTGCCGAACTGGGCAAATAACAATGTACCTGTCCAATGTGGTTTCACCTGCAACTGGCTGAGTTGCTGATTGATATTTTTAATAAACCCAGCAGTCTGCTCTTGGTAGGCAATGTTATAGGGGCTGTTGTTGAGCTGAAGTACTATCAGGCGCGAGATACCTTGCTCATCACGAATCGTGGCAAAGCCCTGTTCTAAATTGATATCGGCATTATTTTGTAAAGTACTTAAACCCACTGCATAGCGCGGAAATAGTAGCAAGGGATCTTGTTTGAGCATTTCAGCCGTAATCGGCATGCCCGGACTCATCAGTTGTAATAAGCCTTGCTCCATCAACGCGGCATCATCTTGCTCTTGCAAAATCTGCTGATCAGTCTTGGATAACAGCCCCGCCTTGTGTTGATAAAGCGCTTGGGCAAATTGATCAGGATCAAGCTGCGGACGAACAGGTAAAAACAGCTGACTTTGATCGGCTTGGGTTTTGAGTGCTTGCGTTGCCTGTTCGAGTTGCTGATCCGTTTTGGCATCCAATACCACAAAAACTTTGTCATTTAACTGCTGACTCACATATTGCTGTGCTTGTTCCAGATGAACATCCTGATGTGCCTCAGGCAGCAAAGCAAAAATATTGGTCTCAATCTTAATACCTTTATTCAGCCAAGCCACGCCCAGTGCCAAAGCAATGACACACAGCACCAACAGCCAAAGGGCGCTAAATTTATTTTGCCAATTGGAAAAGCGCATTTTCCGCAGCCGTTAAAGTTTGAGGTTGAGCCGTTTGCTGGCTAAAACGAATGATGGTGCGGTTATTGGCTTGTTCCAAAATGGTAATACGGTCCACATAACGCTGACCTTGCGCATCGACTTGAACAAAAAGCTTTTTAAATAGACTGCTTTTAGGCGTTAAGCTGACATTCCACTGCGTCGGACTGTAATTGGCAGACACCACATTAAAGTTTTTAGCGAGTGCCGCTTCGTTGCCCGACATTAACTGTAAAAACATCGTCGCTACAGAGCCATAGGGGGTCTTATCGACTTCGATTTGACTGGACGTTCGCTGCGTCTTTTGTACCAACTTACGCGGTGTCACCACCAAATCGGCTTTAACTGGACTTTGAATCTGCCACAGCACACCTTGGTTTTTGCTGAACAGCACCGTGCCTTTGGACACATAAGTTTTGTTCAAAGCGGCCAGTTTTTTCTGCTGCTCAAATTGGGCACGCACCACAGGCGTTGCACCGAGCTGAGCAAACACCTGCTTCAATTCAGTATTTTGTGCACTCACTGCGGGAGCAAGTAAAGTCATCACACTGGCTGCACACGCAACGACAATCGGCTTAAAAAATTTGTATCGAATCATGCTTGCATTACTCCGCTTTAAATTCAGGCCATGCATTTAAACAGTCCAGCAACACCTGTGGCGACTGGAAGCACATTTCACGTTTTTCAATGTGTACCGCCACTTGTGAGGTATAACCCTTAGTCAACTTTCTGTCCGAAACCGCATCGAAAATCAGATATTCAATTTTCAAACGGTTTTCCCATTCTTTTAAAATGGCACGCACGCGAATTTTTTGTTCAAACTCGATGCCTTGTACATAACGGACATGACTTTCAATCACAGGCCATGCATAGCCCGAGTCGCGCATTTGATTATAGTTGTAATGAAATTGATCCAGCAGTTTGCAACGCGCAATTTCAAAATATTTTAAATAATGGCCGTGCCACACCACATTCATGGTATCGACATCATGAAAAGGCACCTCAATCATTACATCAGCATGCATGCTCATTTCCTATGAATATTGAACAGCAATGCTGTTTAACAGTTCTAAATGTTCAAAGCGATTAACCAGCGCCTGAAGCTCATGTTGCAAAGGACGATCTTCCCCTACATAGGTGAAACTCTGAAGCACCCAATGTTGAAATGCTGTTAAAACAGGGCTGAGTTCTGTATCTACACCTTTGAGTTTAACCGCCTGAACCGCTGCACAACTGAGTGCTGCAATCACTTGTTCGGTTAAGGTAATGATACGGCTAGCATCACGCGCGGCAATAGTGCCCATACTGACTTTATCTTGATTATGACATTCGGTTGAGCGTGAGAAAATCGATGCAGCAAGTGTCTGTTTTAAGGCTTCTGCCGTCCACGCTGAAACCGCGATTTGCACCGCTTTAAAACCATGATTCAAAGGCAAGCGCTCAGGACTAGAACCCGTTAAATTGCGTGGCAAACCATTGTTCATTTTATAGTCCACCAACTGTGCCAACTGACGATCCATCAGGTCAGCAATATTGGCAATCATAATTTTCAGGCTGTCCATGGCTTGGGCAATATGTCCACCATAGAAATGTCCACCATGCAGTACACGCAGGTTCACAGGATCAATCAATGGATTATCATTGCTTGAGTTCAGCTCATTTTCAATAAACTGACGCAGCCACAGTTTAGAGTCTTCAAACACCCCAATCACATGCGGTGCACAGCGCAATGAATAACGGTCTTGCAAGCGTGAACTTTGGTGTTCAGTTTGTACTTCACTGTTTAGCCAGTCACGTAACTGAGCTGCAATATGTTGCTGTCCCGGATGTGGTTTTTGTGCAAACAGCACTTCATCAAAATGGCTTGGGTTGCCCTCTAAAGCCAAAACATTCAGTGCGGTAATTAAGGTACTGGCAAAAGATATTTGTTCTGCTTTTTTATAGTTCAGGCAAGCAATGGCGGTCATGACCGCTGTACCATTCATTAGGGCCAAGCCTTCTTTGGGACGCATCACCAAAGGCTGCAAACTTTTTTCGGCATATACTTGTGCGATCGGCACAATCTGGCCTTGATAGTACACATCGCGCTCACCGACCAATGCCCCAGCAACATAAGACAAAGGTGTCAGATCACCACTGGCACCCACCGAACCTTCAGAGGGAATCACAGGGATCACATCTTCATTCAGCATCCAGACCAAACGCTGTAACAAGGCATGGGAGACACCCGAATAGCCGCGTGCCAAAGAACATAAACGCACTACAACTACAGCACGCGCCGTAATCAAGTCTAAGTTTTGCCCCATGCCACAACCATGAAAACGCGATAAATGTAGCGGCAGCTCATGCACTTGGTGGGCTGGAATTTCAACCAAGCACGAGTCGCCATAACCCGTGGTCACGCCATAAATGACGCCTTCGTCTTGCAACAGCTGATCGAGGAAATCTGCGCCGCGTTGGATCAGTGCTGTCCATTCCGCGGATACGGGCAAGACCACCTGTTTTTCTTTACGCGCTACAGCCACAACATCTTCAATACTGAGCGGATTTTCCCCAACAATTAACACAAGACTTATCCTTTATTCCAAAAATTATAAAAATTAAACCATTGATAGGGCGCGCGTATACAATGCTGTTCCAACAGCTCCACATACTGTCTTGTGGTCTGTTGCATGGCCTGTAAACGCTCTTTCCGTGGCCAATTTAACTGCTCCGCTACTTGGTGAATATGCACTTCAAAATGTGTATCTACTCGATAGCAAAACACCGCCAACACAGGTGCTTTCAACAAACTGGCCAAAATCCACGCACCTTGGGGCCACAGCGCTTGCTCGCCTAAAAAAGCAACTGATTGTACCCGATCCGACTGCACGGGTACGCGGTCTGCCGCTACAATCACCCATTCACCTTGATCCAACTTATCCTGTAAAATCAGTGCTGTTTCAATACCCAACTCATCCACCGAAATTAAATTAACATCGGCATGTTCATTCAATTTTTTTAAAAACTCATTGAACTTAGTCGCATGTTTTTGATAGACCAGTACATTAATTTTTTGTGGATGCTCTGATTTGATGGCACGAAGCAATTCAATATTGCCAAAGTGCGACACCACAATCACCGCACCTTTTTGATAGTGCGAACGAAAGTGTGCATGACCATGCAGCTTTAAGTTCTGCTCAGGAATATGCCCAAGCCATCCCTCAATTTTATCTAAAATACATTCGCCAAAATGCATCAAATGCGTATAGCTGTACCACAGCTGCGGCTCAGCCTGAAACGGCGACTGCACACCTGCAAAATGATGCAGTTTTTTTAAGTACAACAGCGAAGCCTGACGCGTTGTATTGGAAAAAAGCCAGTACCATAAAATTATAAAGTACAATATAACTCTGCATAACCAACGTCCACCCAAGCGGTAGAAACCGAGCATCAGCATCAGTGGTAACATCCCGCCCCGCTCTTTCACGGCGCTCCATTTCTGCATATGCTTCTCTGACCGCATTAGCCTTTCACTTTCTGATAAATCAGTTTGGGGAAACGCAGCAGCATGCCACCCAACAAACGACTATGCGCACGCGCCATGCCCAAATTGTCCCGCCAAACATCAAAGTGTGAAATACCATCTTCAGGGTAAATCACATGGGTAGGCAGATTGATAAACCGCACATTGTCCCATTTCAAACGTACCAAAATTTCTGAATCAAAGCCCATCCGCGGTTGAAACTTGGCTGTGTGTAGAATGTTCACTGTCTGCGTCAGAGGGTAAATGCGAAAGCCACACATGCTGTCCTTAATGTCAAAAGACAGACTGTTAATCCACACCCAAATATGCGTTGCATAACGGCCATAAAGACGTTTTTTCGGAACAGTTTCATCAAAGATCGGCTGACCAATAATCATTGCCTCGGGGTGTTGGATGGATGTTTCTAAAAAACGCTGCACATCCTGCCAATCATGCTGTCCGTCAGCATCCAACTGCAAGGCATGACTATAACCACATTGAAAGGCATGTTTTAGACCCGTGATCACTGCCTGCCCCTTACCCTGATTGTGTGTATGCTCGACTAAATCAACCCATGAGTAGTCGCTCGCGAGCTGATGTAAAACTGCCGTACAATCGGCGTCACTGCCATCGTTCACCATAATAATAGGTAACTCAAAACCACTCAAATGTGATAGCAACGCAGCCAAATAATGTGGATGGTTATACACAGGAATCACAAAGCAGTGTTTCATTTTTATCTCTCGGCTTAAACGTCTGAAGGGACAGCAAACAGCAAACGTCCTGATGCCAATATTTTGTCACGATTTTTCAGTTCAAAACTGACTTTATGCGCTTTACGACTGAGCACCAGTTCCACCACTTGATAGGGTTGGATCAGTCCTTGAAACTTTAACTGCTCAAAACCATTACACCACAATAAATCCGCCCAGTTTTGTTTGGCAAAATGCTGAATAAAACCAATTTGTCCTACGCCTGGATAAATCGGGAAGTTCGGGAAGTGGCCTTTAAAGCATTCCAGCTCTGGCACAAATTCTAAAGCATAACTGATCTGCGTATCCTGAGATTGCTGTATCAGCACAACGGGCAAGATCATCGGCTGAAAGAGTGATTTTAAATACTGTTTATTCAGCTTCGATTGTGCATTTTGTGGCATTTGCGTTAAGAATCGCCACTGCCGCGGAATCGCAATGCTTTCCAGTTTCTGTTGCAATTGTTTTTTCAGTTGTGCGGTGAATACTGCTTTGCCCTTTTCAATGAGCAGTACACGAGCTTCCTCGGTCAGCACAGCCACCACCGCTAAAATCTGGCGCTGTTCTTTTTCATGAATTAGGACATGGCAATGCTGTATTTCGACCAACTCAGCAATTTTTACTTCAGTCGCATCGAGACTTAAACGCTTTTCTTCAAGTTTAACAATGCGGTCCAAACGTCCCAATAACTGAAATGGACTTTTAAGGTTTTGTGCATCCATAAGCTTTACTTTATCACCTGTCAAAATCCAATCCGCGCTAAAAGCATGGTTAGTTTTGACGGCTAACTCTTGCTGTTCAGCGCACTGAATGTCGACATTGGCAAAGGGGGTCCATAGCGCATCATCTGCCTGACGGTGGGCAATCCCGCCTGTTTCAGAACTGCCAAACACTTCAGTAATCGGACGGTTCAGCAAAGGACGCACACCTGCATCCAACTTTCCGCCCGAAGAATAGACCCTATGGCAGTCTTGCAATATCACATCTGTAGTCCAGCGCTTCAACAATGCAGGGCTGGAAACCAGATAATTGGGCAGCTGCACATGGGCAATTTTCTTTTGGCTATCGACCACATCTTCAGGGAAAGCCAGTTGTTTTTGATAGAAACTGCGTCCACTCGCTAAGGGCCACAACAGCTTAAACAACAAACCATAAATATGCTGATGACTTACCGTAGCGATCGCAACCGCCTGCTCAGGCAAATCAAAACTGGCTTCTAAACCACAGACTTCATTGAATAACTGTTGCAAGCTGCGAGGAATCTTTTTCGGCTGCCCAGTTGAGCCCGAACTATAAAAATACAGCTGGGCCCGATTGAGAAAGGCAGCATCAAATTGAAGCTCGAAGGTTGACTCTGCTGTCGACGGCAAACGTTTTAAAAAATAAATCTGCTGTTCAGCCAGTTCTTTTTCTAAGTCGCTGACCCGATGCGGCGGCAACAGCACTTGCTTACCTGCTTGCAAGGCGGCGAATAACAACACTAAAAACTCATAACTGTCTTCTTGCCAAAGCGCCCATACAGGCTGTTCCAACTGCTGAATTTGCGCAGCCTGTTCAGCCACATCCAACCAAAAAGTGTGAAAGGAAACGGAACTTGAATCCGCCTGAATACACAGGGGACGCGATGAATGGAGATGGTGTTGAAAATGACAAGACATAAAATGTGTTTTTAAAAACCGTATTTTAATCGCTATAGTTCGAGGCCACTGTTTCAGTTGCCCTGACAGAGATGCTGTTATTTCTGTACCTGATGCAGTCGCTGCTGGCGTTTGCGCAACACAAACTCACCCAGTAACAGTCCACCCATCAAGAGATAAGAGATCAAGCCGTTATACAGCACCCAAATTTTCATCGGTGCGAAAAAAACGGTGATTAGGGCAATGACTGCATTGATGCAGAAAAACCCACACCAAACTTTGGTCACTTGACGGGTCCACTCTACCCCTTCTTCGGGCAAATTAGGCTCTGCCAAACGTGCAAAACGTTCAATCATCGAAGGTGGTCGAATCAAGGTGCTGGCAAAAATCAACAACGCCCCGAGACTCATAAAAACAGGATAGAGTTTAAGCCACGCATGATCTTTTAAAATCAAACTCAGCCCACCACATAAAATGGCAAAACCTGTCAAGGGCCACAGCAAAGCATTGCCCTTACTCAATAGACGCAAGATGCCCAGTGCAATCAATACCGCACTGACCCAGACATACTGTCCATGCGCTAAAGCATAAGCCACAAAAAAAGGATAGAGGAGCAATCCGACCCCTGCTATCCCTTTTAAAAGGTTGTTCATACAGCCGACATATTCTGAATTACGACCACCACATCTTGTACGGTGCGCACATTTTTAAAGTCTTCAGGATTAACTTGCTTGCCTGTCAGTTCTTTAATTTTCACGACCAAATCAATGGCATCAATACTGTCAACATCGAGGTCTGAAGCCAAGTTTGATTCTAACCGCACATCTTCAGGCGCAATTTCAAACAGCTCTTCCATCCATTCACGTAATTTTTCTAACACGGTTTCTTGTGCAAGCATAGCAACCTCTTATGCTGTTTTCTGTGCTTCAACCAAAGCCACTAAGCTTTGAATTGATTTAAAATGTTCTTTGGTTTCTGCGGACTCTGCATTCAAATGAATGCCATAGCGCTTTTTCAATGCCAAACCCAGTTCTAAAGCATCAATCGAGTCCAAACCCAGACCATCACCAAACAAAGGTGCGTCTGTATCAATATCTTCAATATGAATGTCTTCAAGGGCGAGGACATCAATAATCATTTGCTTTAATTCATCAGCAAGATTGCTCATTTACGGATAACTCTTGGTTAAAAAACCACTGTAATTGTTGATTTAATTGACGCACATTTTTGGGATTGACCGTTACATCATCCAATACGTCTTCCACTCGGATCGCATCCAAAACTTTCACATGGATATGAAAAGGCTGTTCTGGAATGTGATACCACTTTTCATTTTTGGTCAGAGTCGATGGCGTGCAGCTAATCAGCACAGGGCGAATTGGCACACCTGCACGCAGCGCAATATTGGCTGCACCACGCTGAAAGTCATTCAACTGCCCACCTTTGGCTGTTCGTGTTCCTTCAGGAAAGATTAACAGTGAAGCCACATGGTCTTGTTGTAATTTATGTACACAATCCTGAATAAATTGTTCGGAACCTGCATTTAAAATATAACCTGCGCTTTGCACAGGACCTTTGGTAAATGGATTTGACCACAGCGCCTGCTTGACCACACAGTTTGCTTGTTCCATTAAACCAATTAAAACTACCACGTCAATCAGTGTCGGATGATTGGCAATCACCAACTCCTGCTGGCTCTGCTGTAGTTTGTCTAAACCATCAACAGTATAGGTCATAATGCCCAGTTTCACCATCATTTCAGTGAAGCCTTTAAAACTGTGTTTAATGACCTTTTGAGTGCGCTGTTTTTGAATCTCAACATTGGGTGAACTCAATTTCACTAACGGTGCAATCAAACCACCAATCGCAACTCCCCCCAAACCAAAGCTGGCAAAACTAAACCCTGTCGCCCCAACACGCCATGCATAATTAACTTTTTGTTTAATTCGATTTAATTTTAACATTTCGCCCACACTTTAGATTCAGTTTGGTTATGATTATTCCAAAACGTGTTAAATGCTAAAGCTTGCTGATATGCAGGAGCCGGATCAACATGAGTTGACTGCAAGATCAAATTGGCAGGCGCTAATGAAATCATCGCGGACATCGCAAAAGCAGGAAATGGCTGATGCTCCATATAAACATCAGACAATGCTTCGTCATAATAAACCAGTAAAACCTGACGCGTTCTAGGCATTGTTTTTAACCATGTATAAGCTTCAATCAGTCCATCGTTCCATGAACCCGCCAAACTGGTCGCAGGCGTCGCATCTTGACATAAAATCGAATAAAGACCTGAAATCGCGTTATGTACCGAGGTTGAAAATTGGGTGGGTGAAGGAGTTTGATCGCTTAATACATCTTCTAGAATTTTTAGTGTTTTCGCTTCATCGCCATACTGTGACACCCAGACAATATAATCGACATGTGTCAGCTCTAAAGTCTGCATCGCACTATTCAACGCCAGTTTTGCGAGAGGCGATAAACGTCGACGCTGCATGGGAGGAATTTTTTCTATAGCGGATAAGTTTTGACCAACCAAACTCATATTTAAGTGGGATACGTGAAGTTGCATCATCATGATCAATTTTTAAAAGCTGATAAATTATCAAACATACAATTATAGCATTGAGCCAGATTTTTCACAAAAAATAACAAACATCAATTCTATTAAATTAATGATCAGGCTAATCTGACTTTTCCCCCCTCACTTTATCCTCGTACTTTTTCTAGGTCGGTATCAAAAGTGATGAAAACGATCTATTCTTGAAGGTGGATATACATCTAAAATCCCATTCATTCTTTTGCATCAAAAAGACCAGAGTAGATATAGAAAGTCGATGACTTGGAAAATGTTACACTAACAGCGTCTCATCTGTCTGGCGCGAAATTGGTTGTAAAAAGCATTTTGTAATGAACGAATGAACGATGGTCCTATTTTGGGTATTGAACATAGAATTCAACTAGGAATCTATAACATGCTTCACCACTTTATTATTAAATTAAAATTCGAGTCCTAAACTCAAGTTTAAAATTTTAATCTAAGACTATAGAGTCAAAATAATTATAAATTTTAAATTAATTAAATATTTAATTGTTAACATATTATTCAAATACAAACTGGCCTTTCTATCTTGAATCACTGAAGGAATTTTAATGACCACCCTGACCTGTTTTAAAGCCTATGATATTCGTGGAAAACTCGGCAGCGAATTAAATGAAGACATTGCCTATAAAGTAGGTCGTGCATATGGGCAAATTTATCAACCCCACACCATTGCCGTAGGTGCAGATATACGTTTAAGTAGTGAAGGATTAAAACAGGCGACCATTCGAGGTCTAAATGATGCAGGTGTTAATGTCCTTGATTTAGGCATGACAGGCACAGAAGAAGTTTACTTCGCGGCTTTTCATTTAGATGTTCAAGGTGGAATTGAAATCACAGCCAGTCATAATCCCATGGATTATAATGGGATGAAACTGGTACGTGAAAATGCACGTCCGATTGGTGCAGACTCAGGCCTTAAAGAAATTCAAGCTTTGGCCGAAAGCGAACAATTTTTAGCGGTTGAACTAAAAGGCCGCACACATAAATACGATATTGTGCCAGAATTTATTGATCACCTTATGAATTATATTGATCCATCCCAGATCAAACCTTTGAAATTAGTGGTGAATGCAGGTAATGGTGCAGCCGGTCATGTTATTGATGCAATAGAAGAAAAATTTAGACAATTAAACATTCCAGTAACATTTATTAAAATTCATCATCAAGCTGATGGGCACTTTCCCAATGGCATTCCTAATCCCATCTTAATTGAAAACCGTGACAGTACTTCTCAAGCTGTTTTGGCTCATCAAGCCGATTTGGGCATTGCATGGGATGGTGACTTTGACCGATGTTTTTTATTTGATGAAAAAGGTCATTTTATTGAAGGCTACTATATTGTCGGTCTACTGGCGCAAGCTTTTTTACTGAAACAATCAGGCGAAAAAATTGTGCATGATCCGCGTTTGGTTTGGAATACCTTAGATATTATTAAAAAATATCAAGGTATTGCAGTTCAATCAAAATCAGGGCATTCATTTATTAAAGATCAAATGCGTGAGCATAATGCAGCCTATGGCGGTGAAATGAGCGCACATCATTATTTTCGTGACTTTGCTTATTGTGATAGTGGCATGATTCCTTGGTTATTGGTGGTTTCTTTATTGTCTGAAACTTCGCAATCCTTATCTTCACTGGTTGAAGATATGATCAGCCATTTTCCATGCAGTGGTGAAATTAACTTTAAAGTAACCGATACTGCCTACACTATTCAGAAAATATTTGATCATTATGCAGATCAAAATCCTTCAATAGATCAAACCGATGGCATCAGTTTAGATTTTGGAACATGGCGTTTCAATGTTCGTGCTTCAAATACCGAACCACTGCTTCGTTTAAATATTGAAAGTCGTTTAGATCAGAATCCTCAACCGATGCAACATTATGTGGATGAACTGACCGCATTAATTCAAAGTTAAATCCATTAAAATGGGAGCTTGCGCTCCCATTTATAGATCTTCTTTAATTTTAATAACCATTTGGATTATGCTTTTGCCAATTCCAACTATCGACCAACATATCTTCTAAGTTATATTGCGGTGTCCAACCTAACTCTGCAACTGCGCGTGTATTGTCTGCAAAAGAGGTTGCTACATCACCTTCACGACGTGGCACAATTTCAAATGGAATGGTTACATCATTAACCCGTTCAAAAGTATTTTTAACTTGCAATACAGATGAACCATTGCCTGTACCAATGTTCCAAGCACGACACCCCTTCGACTTTAAACGGTTATTTAAAGCGCACAAATGCGCTACTGCCAAATCTACGACATGAATATAATCACGCACACCAGTCCCATCAACCGTATCGTAATCCTGACCAAAAATTGATAATTTATCACGACGCCCGACTGCCACTTGGGTGACATAAGGCATCAAATTATTTGGAATTCCTTGAGGGTCTTCACCAATTCGACCACTTTTGTGTGCACCGACTGGATTAAAATAACGTAATAATGCAATTGACCAACGCGCATCTGCACTTGAAAGCTTCTGTAAAAGTTGCTCGACGATGAGTTTGGTATACCCATAATTATTACTTGGCATGCCTGTCGGCATATCTTCATTTAATGGTGAACAATTGGCTTCATCATACACTGTCGCAGATGAACTAAAGACTAAATTAAAAATATTTGCCCGCTCCATTGCTTTGACCAAGCTCAGGGAACCTGCAATATTATGATCAAAATACGTCAATGGAATGTGCTGACTTTCTCCCACTGCTTTTAAACCGGCAAAGTGAATGACTGCATCAATCTGATGTTGTGTAAAAATTTGATCTAAAGTATGTCCATCCCGAATATCACCCTCAACGAAAATCAAAGCTTTCCCTGTCAGCTCTTGCACACGGTGCAAGGATTTTTCAGCACTATTCGACAGGTTATCCAACACAACCACTTCATGTGCAGAATTTAATAATTCAATACAGGTATGCGAGCCGATATAACCTGCACCACCAGTTACTAAAATTTTAGCCATGTATTTTCCCCAATAATATTTGAATTAAACCTTGTGTCGAGCTGTCTAAGTGCGACAGATCAGATGCTTGGCCATTTAGAATGGGCAACAGTTGATTGGCAATTTGCTTGCCTTTCTCGACGCCCCATTGATCAAAAGGATTAATATTCCACAGCACGGATTGTACAAAAACCTTATGTTCATACATCGCAACCAACATCCCTAAGCTATAAGGATTCAGTTCTTGCAATAAAATTGTACTGCTCGGCTGATTGCCTGCATATTGCATATATGCAGGTAGATTTTCCAATTCATTCGCATCAAGTGCCTGATTTCCAAAAGCCAATAAGCGCGATTGAGCCAAACAGTTGGATAAAGCCAAATCATGTTGTTCGGTTAAGGCATCCGCATTTTCCGCGTAGGTAAACTGATTCGCATTGTAGCGTTTCACAGGCGCAATAAAATCACAACTGACTGCTTGCGTACCCTGATGCAACAATTGATAAAACGCATGCTGAGCATTAGGTCCTACCTCACCCCATACAATCGGACAGGTATCTAAAATGACTTTTTCGCCTGTACGCTGAATCGACTTACCATTCGACTCCATTTCCAATTGTTGCAAATAAGAGGCAAAATATTTTAGACGACCGTCATAGGGCAGTACGGCATGCGTTTGGATATCGAGAAAATTATTATTCCAAACGCCCAACAAACCCATTAACACTGGAATATTTTGATTTAAAGGTGAACTTTGGAAATGTTGGTCAATGGCATAAGCACCTGCCAAAAATTGCTTAAAACCTTCTACACCAATGGTCAAAGCAATTGGCAGACCAATACAAGACCACAGTGAGTAACGCCCCCCGACCCAATCCCAAAGTAAAAACTGGTTTTCGGGTGTAATACCCCATTCATCCATTTTTTCTGATTTGGTCGAGACACCGATAAAATGATGTTTAAGCGTTTCTGGTTGTGTACCCAGTGATTTTTCTAGCCATAATTTGACGGTCTGTGCATTGGATAAAGTATCAATTGTGCCAAAAGATTTAGATGAAATAATAAAGAGTGTGGTTTCAGGGCGTAATTTATGCAGCAATTCTGAAAGCTGACTCCCATCCATGGTCGAAACAAAATGTACATTCAGCGGCTTGGTCGTGGCGTGTTTAAAATCAGACAATGCTTTGGTTACCATCAACGGCCCCAAATCAGAACCGCCCACCCCAATATTAACGACATCCTGAATCACTTCACCCGTGGCACCGCGATATTGCCCAGCATGAATTTTTTCTACCAAGTTAAACATGCGCTGTAATTGCGCATGTACCTGTTGTGACAGTTCGCTATGTACCAAATCATGTTCAGGTAAGCGCAATGCCCAATGCATAGCTGCACGCTGCTCGGTATAATTAATCTCATGTTCTGAAAATAATATTTGAATCCAAGCCGCTAAATTTTGAGTTTCTGCAAATTCAATTAAAGCATTCAGGATATTTTGATCAATCCGCTGTTTACTATAATCAAAGACCAACTGGTCAAATTGCACAGAAAAATGATCAAAGCGTTGCGAATTTTGTTCAAATAACTGATTTAAATGCATCGATTGAAATGAATGACTTAATTCATTTAAATGCGACAAAATGCTTTGATTGTCTTGAACAGCAGGAAAAGAATGAGATGTTTTTTGCATTATCGTCCAATCCCCATATAGACAAAACCTTGCAATTTCATGTATTCAGGGTCGTAAATATTACGACCATCTAAAATAAGTGGATGCAACATGGTTTGATGTAGCCTAGTGTAATCTGGACTCCAGTATTGTTTCCATGCGGTCAACAAACATAGCGCATGTGCACCCTGAACTGCTTGATATTGATCGTGACATAATATCAAATCATCACGTTGCCCATAAAGTGCTTCTATTTCAATTAAAGCTTGCGGGTCATGTAATCGAACTTTAACCCCTTGTGCCCATAAAGCATTGAGCATCATGTGAATCGGTGATTGCTGAATGCGCGAGGTATTTTCCTTAAAAGAAGCCCCCCAAATGGCCACAGTTTTATCTTTTAAATCACCATGAAAGTAATTCCACAATTTTCGAAACAACAGCTCTTTTTGTTGTTCATTAATGTCCCAAACTTGGGCCAACAACTGACTTTTTACCCCAGTACCAGAGACGGTATTGGCCAAAGTCAAAATATCGTGTGAAAAATTTTCACCCCCAAAACCTGCTCCAGGACTTAAATAGGACAGTCCAATCCGATTATCTGCTGCCATGCCCTGCTGTACATGGGCAATATCAATATTTAATTTTTCAGCCACGACGGCCAAATCATTGATGTAACTGATACGGGTCGCCAACATGCCAGAAATACTCAGTTTAGTAAATTCGGCATCTAAAATCGGCATAAATAAGTATTGCTGCTCAAGTGGGAATAAAGGACGCAATAATTCTCGAACTTTGACTTGAACCTCGGCTTGGCTACAACCGACAATTAACTGTTTGGCTTGGGTCACACTGGCCAAAGCATTGCCTTCCTGAATGGTGTCAGGTAAATACACCCAATGGTCTTGTGGAAGCAAGGTGCTAAAGTTTTCAGTGCCGTGTAAACCCAGTGTGGAGGCGTTGATCATGAGTTTAGGATGAATGATCGCACGTTGCTGCAACTGCAATAAAACATGCTGTCCAAGATGCTGATCAGTAGGACTAAAACTAAATAAATAGACATCCAAATCTAGAGGCAAAGCGCTAAATTCACAATACTCAAGAAAGCCCTGAGCCAATTGTTTTTCCAGTAAACGCTCGACCGACTCATCTTGAAAATAACGCTGAATGTACTGCGAATCTTGAAAAATATTACACCAGTACACTTGATGACCGCACTCTGACAACAACGCAGCCATCACTCCCGCATATAAGGTTTTTCCAAATACTGCAACTTTCATGCTCACACCCTATCTATAGCGCCAACTCTTGAATCAAAGCTTTAAATTCTGTACCCAAGGTTGGATGTGCCACACCATAATGTAATACTGCTTTTAAATAACCCAATTTATTCCCACAGTCAAAGGTCTGACCTTTCATACGATAAGCCTCCACTTGCTCAGTGTGTTGCAACAAAGCAATCGCATCGGTCAATTGGATTTCATTGCCAGCACCTTTCGGCGTTTGCTGCAATAACTGCATAATTTTGGCAGGTAAAATATAACGCCCGACGACAGAGAGATTAGACGGTGCATCTGCTACATCTGGTTTTTCCACAATACCTTGCATCGTGACACTTTCACCTTCGGCAGGAAGTGTTGCAACATCAACAATGCCATACTGATCAACCAAATGCTTCGGCACTGCTTCAACCATAATTTGTGCGTTTTGCGTCTGCTGAAAACGTTGAATCATTAAAGACAAATCATTTTTTTCATTCGTATCTTTGACCAACACATCAGGTAAGAGCACTGCGAAAGCGTCATCACCGACAAGATCTTTAGCGCAAAGTACCGCATGCCCCAAACCTAAAGGTTGTGCTTGGCGCACACTCACCACAGTGACATGAGCAGGCAAAATTTCGGTAATTTCTTTGAGTAAATCAAATTTTTTCTTTTGTTCTAAACTGGTTTCCAGTTCAAAATTACGGTCGAAATAATTTTCAATCGACGCTTTTGATGAATGCGTGACCAAAATAATTTGCTCAATCCCTGCGGCGATTGCCTCTTTGACCACATATTCGATAGCAGGCCGATCAACCACCGTCACCATTTCTTTCGGAATCGATTTACTGGCAGGCAAAAATCGTGTACCTAAACCGGCCACTGGAAGAATCGCTTTTTTAATCATTTCTGTACCTAGCTAGTTGTGCCTTTTAATTGACTTTAATTTCTTTGCCGCGATGGTAACCATCAACATAGTATTCCAATTGTGCCAAGGCCCAATTCACATCATCATCGACAGCAGTTAAAAGAGACATCTGATCAAAAACTGCAATCAACTCATCTAAAGGATAATGCTTTTCAATAGACCTTAAAATACGACTATGTTGCGTAATTTCAGTATCTTCATGATCAATCAATAATTCCTCATACAGTTTTTCACCTGGGCGTAAACCTGAATATTGAATTTCAATATCACCAGTTTTTGAATCTTGTTCACGCACTTTTAGACCACTGAGCGAAATCATTTGACGGGCTAAATCCTGAATACGAACAGGCTCTCCCATATCGAGTAAGAACACATCTCCACCTTCACCCAATGCGCCTGCCTGAATGACCAACTGTGAAGCTTCAGGAATGGTCATAAAATAACGCGTTACATCGGGATGGGTCACCGTAATGGGGCCACCTTTGAGAATTTGCTGTTTAAAGAGTGGCACTACCGAACCTGAGGAACCCAACACATTACCAAAACGAACAATACTGACTTGAGTTTGATCCTGTACTTCAGCCATGGCTTGGCAATATAATTCTGCCATACGTTTCGATGCACCCATGACATTGGTTGGGCGTACGGCCTTATCTGTAGAAATTAAAACAAAGGTTTCTACACCTTTTTTAACGGCTGCATTTAAACTAAAAGCGGTTCCAATGGAATTATTCTTCAGTCCAGCCAGTGGATTACATTCCACTAACGGCACATGTTTATAAGCCGCAGCATGATAAACCGTTTGTACTTGATATTGTTCAATAACGCGTTCAAGTTTTGGCTGATCAAGCACCGTGCCCAATATAGGCACGATTTCAATTTCGGTATTTAATTTCAGTTCTTTATCAATACTGTATAAGGCAAATTCGGTCAGTTCATAAATAACCAATTTTTGAGGTTTATTTTTAATAATTTGACGACAGAGTTCTGAACCAATCGAACCACCTGCACCTGTGACCATCACTACTTTATTGTAAATATTTTTGGCCAATAACTCTTGAATAGGTGGAACTGGGTCACGCCCCAGCAAATCAATAATATCCACTTCTTGAATATCTGAAACTCGAATTTCGCCATCCACCAGTTTGGTTAAACCTGGAATTTCAGTAATTTTGAGGTGTGCTGGTTCTAAGAATTTAACAATTTCACTTTTTCTGACCCGACCCACCGAAGGCAAGGCAATCAGAATTTCATCGACTTGTTGTTTGGTAAATAATTTGAGTGCATAGGCTGGACTATAAACTTTGAGCCCCCCCATCATTTGACCAAATAAAGAGGCATCATCATCAATAAAAAATACGGGTAAGTGCTCATCCGAACGGTATAAAGCTGCAGCCACTTGCTGCCCTGCATAACCTGCGCCATAAATTGCGACACGTTTACGCGGAACATCAGATTGTAAGTATGATTTTACAATGGCACGAATAATGCCACGGCTCACCCAAATCCAAGCAAACATCATAAAACCAAACATGAGAGGAATGGAAGTAGGAATAAAAGCATGAGTACAATAAGCGATCGCGTACAAACCAACCACAGTTAAAGTGGTTGCAAATGCCAGTTTGGCAATAAAGACTTCATTAAAAGTACGGACAATAAAGCGATAAACACCACTGATAAAAAGTGCAACCACCGCTAAAAAACTGACCCACAATGAGCCAAAAGCAAGGTTAGGGACGACTTCTGCACCTAAATCAAACTCACGGATCACAAAGCATAGCCAAATCAAAATAGGGAAAACAACAAAATCTAAAGCAACTAAAAAAATTTGCTTGGTTTGTCTAGGCGCTGCCGCAAATGGAACAATAATTGATTTCACAGGAAAACTTCTTTTTTTTCAATTTGGCTATTTTATCTAGATGAAAGAATAATTTCTTCATCTAGATATCCAACATCGGATTGGTTTATTTCATTCAATAAGGTCATATAAACCCATTCAGTTTACAGCTGGCTCATTACATGCTGAATGGCCTTAACCGTTTTATGCATACTATCCAGACTTAAAGTTGGATGCACGAGGAACATTAAACTGGTTTCACCTAGTTTTTGAGCATTTTCCAATCGTTTTTCAGGTCTCCAGTGTGTACCATCAAAAGCATGCTCTAAATATACTTCTGAACAAGATCCACTAAAACACGGTACGCCTGCGGCATTAATGTCCTGCATAATTCGGTCGCGCGACCAACCTTCAGGTAAAGCTTCAATATTGACCTGTACATAACATTTATAACAGGCATGCACATAATCATCCGAAGGATGGTTCACGGTAAAATAAGGACTCTGCTCAAAAGTACTTAAAATCATTTGCGTATTTTCAGTACGTTTTTTGGTCCATTCTGGCATTTGAGTCAGTTGAATGCGTCCGATCACCGCTTGCATTTCCATCATGCGCCAGTTGGTGCCAAATGAATCATGTAGCCAACGGAATCCAGGTGGATGCTGCTTGTTATAAATACTATCAAAATTTTTCCCATGGTCTTTATAGGACCACATGGTTTTCCACAAACTTTCATCATTAGTGGTGACCATACCGCCTTCACCACCTGTGGTCATAATTTTATCTTGGCAAAATGACCATGCACTAATATGACCAATCGAACCTGCTGGCTTACCTTTATACTGTGCACCATGTGCCTGTGCGCAATCTTCAATGACATATAAACCTTTTTGCTGCGCAAGCTGCATAATCGGATCCATATCACACATCCAACCCGCCAAGTGCACACAGATAATGGCTTTGGTATTGGGTGTCAGTACAGCCTCAATCGTTCGGGCTGAAATATTTTGTGAGTCCAGTTCAACATCTGCAAAAACAGGATTGGCACCTGCTGTGACGATAGAACTTGCTGAGGCTAAGAATGTGCGTGAAGTAACAATCACATCATCGCCAGCACCAATGCCGAGTGCTTTGAGTGCAACATCTAAAGCCACCGTACCATTTGCCAGTGCAACTGCATACTTCGTTCCAGAAAACTCGGCAAATTCTTTTTCAAACTCACGGCATTCTTGCCCCGTCCAATAGTTTACTTTGTTCGATAGTAAAACTTTCGATACAGCATCTGCCTCATTTTGAGTAAAGCTTGGCCAAGGTTCAAATGCAGTGTTTAACATATTCATTTCCCAAATTAATTTTAAAAATCTTTATTTCTTCTCTAAAATGCGCGCAGGATTGCCAACCACTGTGGTTCCTGCTGCTACGCTCTTGGTCACAACCGCCCCCATTCCTACGATTGCACCTTTACCAATGACTAGCGGTTTTTCTGGCGTACCTTGTTTAATCACAGCACCTGTACCAATGTAGGCATGGTCTTCAATATGAATATTACCATTACACTTGACTCCAGGCGCAAAAGTGACATAGTCACCAATGATACAATCATGTTCCACATAACTATATAAATTGGCATGAAAACATTTACCAATTTTAATATTAGAAGTCAGCGTTACAAAAGGGCTTAGCGCAGCACCTTCTGCAATATCGACTTCATCCATGAGCAAAGTATTATTCGCCTGTATAGACCATAATTGTATTTGGTCATGTTCCAGTTGCTGTGCAAGCTTTTCGCGAATTTTACTATTTGCAATTGCAATTAATACATACTTATTGTTACCTGCTAGGGCTTTAAAAGCGCTATAACTTAAAGCAATATGACCATTGATCATTGTTTGTTTTGTTAAACTATCATCAATGAAATAAATATCAGACTGAATCCCCAAACGTTTCAAATGCTCTCTAGCCACAGGCATTAAGCTACGTCCACAACCTGAAGAGCCATAAATCCCATACACATTAGTCATGTTTTCGTTCATCAATCGTTGCTTTTGTACCGGTGAATTTAGTCATGGTTGCCTCGCCTTCTGCACTAATATCATCTTTAGCAATGACTTTTTGAACCGTCTTGAACATGATTTTGAAGTCAAGTAATGTCGACTGGTTTTCGACATACCATGTGTCGAGTTTAAATTTTTCTTCCCAACCGATCGCATTACGCCCATTAACTTGCGCGTGTCCTGTCATACCGGGTCGCACATGATGACGTTTGGCTTGTTCTGCAGTGTATAAAGGCAGATATTCTGTAAGCAATGGACGTGGACCAACCACACTCATGTCCCCTTTAATTACATTCCAAAGTTCAGGCATTTCATCCAAACTGGTTGAACGTAACATTTTACCAAATGCTGTTAAACGTTCGCTGTCAGGAAGTGGCTCACCATTGGTATCGACCGCATCCTTCATAGTGCGAAACTTAATCATTTCAAACGGTTTGCCATGTAACCCCGGACGCACTTGACGAAATAGTACAGGTGAACCCAAGTTCTTTTTCACTTTATAAGCGACAAAAGCGTACAGGGGTGAAAGAAGGATGAGGGCAATAGAAGCAATGATGATATCCAGTAAGCGTTTTAACATTTATAGACCTAAAATATTCAATAATCGTTGATTGACTTTTTCTGCATCAAATTTGTCTTGAGCTATTTTATAACTTTCATATCCCATCTTTTCAATTTGTTCAGGCTGTTCTATAAAGTAAATCATTTTTTCAGCCAATGCTTCAGGGTTCCACTTCGGCACAAGAAATCCATTAACACCATTTTGAACCGTTTCACGACAACCTGGTACATCTGTGGTAATCACTGCACGCCCGATCGCCATTGCTTCTTGTGTACTACGCGGCACACCTTCACGATAAGATGGCAATACAAAGACATGACAATTGGCTATCCAGTCTTTTACATTATTTACATGACCAGGATAATCAATAATATTTGAAGCAATAAGCTCATCCAACTCAGATTGCGTTAATGCACCCAAATTATGAGGATCGATTGCACCTAAAACAGTAAATTGCGTTTCAGGATATTTTTCTTTTACGATTTTTGCTGCATTCAGAAAGTCGTGAATCCCTTTTTCCTTTAGTAACCGACCAATAAATAGAAAATTAATCGGTTGCTGAATATTGATTATAGGTTGGTAAGGGTATTCTTTTAAATTTAAACCAATTCCACCTAAAACTTCAACTTTTCGCACATTTATAGCGTATTCATCTATTAAATCTTTAGGATCATCAGGGTTTAAAAAAATAAGTTTATCTAATTGAGGTAAGGCAAGCTTATAAAGTAAAACTTGAACCTTTTTAATCAATTGTATTTTTTTACTTAAGCCTTCAGGTTGCTGGGTAAATGTATAACCCAAACCTTCCAACATGCCTATAATTTTTGGAACTTTTGCTAACTTTGCGGCAATCGTTCCAAAAATAACAGGTTTACTAAAATATGAAAAAACCAAGTCTGGTTGAATATCACGAATTTTTTTTGAAAGCTTATACGTGGCGACAATATCTGAGAGTGGATTCAGTCCACCACGGTTTAACTCATAGGTCATCGGAATAGCACCCAAAGATTCTATTTTCTTTAGGTCTAAGTCGGTATATTCAGAAGTGAAGGCATATACCGTATATTGCTTTTCTCGCATTGCACGAATTAAGTCTGCACGAAAGCCATAAAAGCTTGAGGCGACAGTACCAATTAAAATAATTTTTTTCATAGTTTAAAATATTAAAAAATTAGAATGAATAAAATAGTCCTTTATTCCGCCGGCACCTGAATTTATGCCAAACATAAAATAAAAGCAACAAAAAATATAAAATATAAATTTGGCTAAAATTGTAGAAGACTGTGTCCGAAAAATTAAAAAAACATATGGGAAAAGGAATACATTTAATACTAAGAAATAAAAAGGTAAGCGCCCTGGTCCCTCATCTGGTATTTTTAAAAATTTCAAAGCTAACAATAATCCAACTCCAAAAGAGAACAAACTTAAAAAATACCTATAAGTAGCATTAGAAATAAAATACTTTTTGTAAATAAAATAAAATAACATAAATTGAAGAAAAACAAATAAAATTAAATACGATCCTGTTACCCCCCCTCCAAATTCATTATAGTTATTATATCTACTCGAAAAATTAGAAAAAAATCTTATACCAATTATGGAGAATAAGTAACTACCAATAAAAGAACTCAAGAAAATTAAAAATGGAAACTTTGACGATCTTAAAATAAAAAAAGAAACCATGAAAACAATAGCACTATAATGAATTAGGCAAGCTAACCCTACAATTAAGAAAAAAATTAAATTTTTATTTTTAAATAAAAAATATAAAGAAAACACGCATATAGCCATTGCAAGTGCTTGCCTTGCAACATTAAAAGATAATAAATATCCAAAAAAACAAATAAAGCTAATAAAAGCAATATCTTTATTTAAGATAACATTTTTCTCAATACTAATAACCCACAATAGAACAAATAAAGTAGAATAAATAAATAAATAAAAGTTAAAACTTGAATTTACTGAATATACTACTAAATTAAATAAAATGAATAGAGGCTCAATTGAAGAGTTCAACACCCCAATATACTTAGATAAAGAAAAAATTTCAAAATATGAATATGTATCTGATCCAACAGAAAAATCTCTTAATGAAAAAAATAAAATACAAATAAAGCAAAACAAAAGTTTAGGGAAAAAATTATATTTTTTATTAATTAATAAAATAGGTATGCTGACAAGGACAAAGAATATTATATAAAAAAACATAATTACTTATTCACTATATTTAATAAAAAATCATAAAATCCTGAATTTTCTAAAAGAATATTCCACTCAAATTTACATAAGTGAGTATTATCAAAAGATGGAGTTCTATTACGATAAAAATTATCGTAGCTTTTTACCTCATCTAACCATATCATACCAAGTGAATTTTTTTTATTAAATTTCTCTGACCAATTATATCTATTGGACAAAATTAATAAGTTAGACGCAGCATACTCTAATACTTTAGTACTAGTCTGCATATTAAATGGATAAATATCTGGCGTGAAATTTAGGCCACATCTAGAGTTTTGATAAAGTGCAGGAATATTTTTCCTATCAACCCTACCCCAAATTTTTATATTTTTATATTTTTTTAAAATTTCTATTGTTTTTTCATCAATATTACCTATAATTTGAACTCTAAAACCCAATAAACCAAGTCTAATAATTTCATCAATTAATCCTATCCTTCCGAGTATAGACCCACAATAAGTTATATCATATTCAGGGTTCTTAATAGGTTTTTGAAAAAATGACTTATCAATACCCATATCACGAGTTATGAATGGAACATTATCAGTAAAGTCTACTTCCTGTTTTACAAAATCATTTAAAAATATTCTTCCATTAGGTTTACTATTTAATCTAGTTTTTAGGGTATTTTTTAAATAAGCAAAAGGTGGGGTTGATAAACTCTGATATTCATGAACTTCCAAACCATTCGTTTTTTCATTCTTCCAAAATGGTCGAAAACCCATGAAATAAACATTAATATCATTTTTTGGTTCTAGAATATAATCTAATTCAACATCACACCCTTTAGATATTAAAAAGTCATAATACGCATATGACTCTGGTGTATAAGCATTTTTTGACAAAGGTATTCCAATTTTCATTTAATTACACCCTTTGATTTCAATTTAAAATATGGAATAAGCAAGAGTGGCCAATTATTAATAAAAACCAATTTTTTAGATTTTATATTTTTCAAAATTTCTGAATCTAATTTTTTAAAATTTTTAAGCATCCAGAAATAAGTTTTCAATATACCTATATTCTTTAAAAGAATGGCGATACTAGCAATAACAAATCTATTATGAACAATTCTAATATATTTTGTTTGACAGTCTGATGAAAAAATTTTAACAATAAAATCAATACTATCTAAACTCTTTGTATTTTTATTATTCATAATGCTATTAGGATTATTCCTATAATAAATTAAAGTAAAATCAAGAGAGTAAATTTTTTTTGCGCCTTGATAAACAAATGGAATAGTGGCCGCATCCTCATATAATTTTCCTTCTGGAAATATCCTATTGTTCCAAATTTTTTTATTGTAAATCCGATACCATACAGCCCAATCTTGCCAACCATAAAACTCTGCACGCATGTCTTCACTATTAATAGTATGCAATCCATGTTTATAAATATTTTTTCTATCAGAGAAAATTTTATTAGCATGAGTTAAATGAAAAAACTTTGCATTAAATTCAATAATATCAATTGAATCATCTAATATTGGCAATATTTTATCAAAAAAATCTGTAGCAATATAATCATCAGAGTCTAAAAAATATAAAAAATCTCCTTGAGCAATCTTTATTCCAGAATTTCTAGCACCACTAAGACCTCTATTTTCTTGATTAATAATCTTAACTTTTTTAATAACATCTAGAGACTGCTCTTTAAGGTAAGAGTCAACTATTTTCATTGAGTTATCAATAGAACCATCATTAACAAGAATAATTTCAACATACTTATTAGAAAGCTGAGAAAAAATGCTTTCTAAACATTCTAAAACAAATTTTTCTACATTATAAATAGGTATTATAATCGACAATTTCACCATCAGAAACACCTTTAAAATTGATATATTTACGACCACATGTTTATATATTTTTTTACTATCAAATCAGTATCATGATGTGACTTTATAAAATTTATAGAATTTTTTGATATTTCTTCAATTAATTCAGGATTTAATATTAATTTCTCTAGTTCATATATAATTTTTGTTATATCTGGAGAAGCATTAACTAATGGCAACTTATTTTCCACACAAAAATATTGTTGTGTCATTTTATGGAATCCACCAAAAACTATTTTTCCTTGTTTCATACCAACAACTGCATTCATTCCTCTATCTAGGCTAATACATTGATCTAAAAAAATATGTGCAGTATTAAATTTTTTCAAATATTCTTCATAAGGTAAACCACTTATAATTTCATAAGAAATTTTATTAGGATATTTTTTTATGATTTCCTTTATTGCTAAATCAAAATAATCATTACCTTTTCTAAAATCACGCCCAATCTGCCACCCATGAAATATATTTATAGGGTATTTAGTAAATTTAATAGGTTTTATATTATGATCTATATCTATTGGTAGAGGAATAATATCCGAAATTTTTTTACATCCCATTTTTTTATATGCAAAATAGTAATCATACAATCCAGGTATCACTTTCTCAACTCTACCGACCACATATCTATCTAGTACAACAGCTCCAAAACCATATATATACTGTAATGACCATAAATAATGTTTTATTGTTCTTACATTAAATCTATCAAACATAGAGTATGGAGGATATTTTTTTAAACAGCTTTTGACCCATGTATAATCATCACCTAAAGCGCACAGAAAAATCTTTTTATTTTGTCTAAAAATAAAATACAATAGAAATATATTAGCAAAAGTGCTAAAATTTGAAAATGGTTTTGTATTAATTAATTGTACAACATCATACTCTTTTAATTTTCTAATATCGCCAACATAATCAAATGCTTTAAATAAACCTTTCAAACCAACAAACTCTAAAATTATATAGTAAAAATTTAATATAGTTGCAAATAATCTTATATTACTTTTTTTTATATTATAATTAATAAAGAGATCTGGATTTCCAATTTTTTTATATCCATCACCATCACTTATTACAAATACTTCATGACCTTTCCTCTTTAACCCATTTGCTAAGTTAGTGTGTACACCTGAATACTCACCAATTAATAAAATTTTCACTGACTTTTATCACCTAAAGTTTTAAAAATAAAAATACTCATGACTATCCAATAAATTGCATAATTAACCAAATATGCAATAGAAACACCTTCAAAACCAAAATATTGAATAAAAATATAGGTTAGAACAATTAATAATAAAGAAAAAATAATTTCTGTCGTAATAAAAAGTTTGGTCATTGCTTTACTTAACATTAAATAAGCCAATATCCAACTGCCTATTTTAAGTGCATCACCAATCATTTGCCATAAAAATAAATCACGCATAGGCAAAAAAGCACTGCTAAATAAAAGTGAAATTATCCAATCACGCAATCCGTAAACGGTTAACCCTCCTACGACTGCTAGGGGAAAAATAAACTTATATCCTAAATAAACTTCTTTCTTGATATCTTTAAGTGCGGAAAGCTCAGACAGTCTAGGTAAATAGTAAACGCCTAATGTTGTAGTGACTAACATTAAATATGCACCACTCAAACGTATCATTGCCTCCCAATAACCAGCATAGTTTAACCCAAACTCATATGTTAAGTAAGAACGAATCACCACTTGAGTTAAAGGAATACATATTGCGCTGACTAAAGCCATAAGTGCAAAACCAACAAATTTTTTAGCTATATTTTTATCTATTTTTCCAAATAAATAGGAAAATTTAAACCAATCCGCCTTATAACACAAAAACAATGTTATAAAAAATGCAACAGATTGATAAATAGATAACGCGATCAATGCACCATAAAGATGATATTGAATAGCCAGTATTCCCGTAATAATCAATGAGAATAGACTACCGATTATATTGGCAATAACTAACTTTAAAATTTCTTTTTTACCATTTAAAATGGCTAAAAAAAGTGTATTAAAGTTAAAAAATAGCAAAAAAATAGCAAACCATATAAAAACAGATTGATATTCAACTGTTTGAAAAATATAAACTGAAAGCTGTTTTTGAAAAATTAAGATCAATAATGAAAATATAACGCTAAATAAAAAAACGATACTGCCTGCTGTTTTCCAAATGGCTCTTTGCTTGCTTTCATCTTCATGATATTCAGCAGTATATTTTATCACTGCGGTATTGATAGCACTCCCTGCAAAGGTCGTCACCATTTGAATAAAATTTTGGAATTGTCCAATTGCAGCATAACCTGAAGGTCCGACATATACGGCTAAAATTTTATTCAAAATAAACATTGTGGCTGTTTTAATTAAAACAGCCACTCCGTTTAATACACTTGTCTTTAGTAAATTCATACTTTTGAAGCTTGAAACTGGTTACACAAATCAACCACTTTTTGAGCATCTTCTAAAGATAAAGTAGGACCTATTGGAAGACTCAGAACCTGCTCATGAATTTTTTCTGAAATTGGATAACTCAAATCATTCCATTCTTTATACGCTTGTTGCTTATGCGGTGGGATTGGATAATGGATTAAAGTTTGAATACCATTTTCTGTAAAATGCTGTTGTAACGCGTCACGATTTTGAGTTCTGATCACAAATAAATGCCAAACATGCTGCTCATAGGTTTCTGCATTTATATCTGTTAATGGTAGTTCAATATTTGGGTTTTTAATTCCAGTCAAATATAAATTTGCAATTTGGCGTCTATGTTGTATTTCTTCATTTAAGAACTTTAGCTTAATATCAAGCATTGCTGCCTGTATTTCATCTAACCGACTATTTACACCAGGGACTAAGTTCTTATATTTTTCATGTGAGCCATAATTACGTAGGGCTTTTAACATGTTTGCCAACTCGGCATCATTCGTGGTGATTGCACCTGCATCACCTAATGCACCTAAATTCTTACCAGGGTAAAAGCTAAAACCTGAAGCATGCCCCCAATGACCTGCTTTTTTACCTTGTATTTGTGCACCATGACTTTGTGCTGAATCTTCTAAAACTAACAATTTATGCTGTTGCGCAATTGCCATGATTTCAGGCATGGCTGCAAGTTGACCATACAAATGTACAGGCAGAATTACACGCGTTTTAGACGTAATTGCCTGCTCAATTTTTAATGGATCGATGTTATAGGTTGCTAAATCAGGCTCCACCAAAACTGGTGTTAAATTATTTGCTGTAATTGCCAAAATACTCGCAATATAGGTATTCGATGGAACAATGACTTCATCTCCATCTTTCAACTTACCAAGCTCTTTCCACGCACGTAAAGTTAATATCAGTGCATCTAACCCATTGGCGACACCTATAGCAAACTCAGTTCCACAATAATCTGCAAAATTTTGCTCAAATACCTCTAACTCTTCACCACCAATGTACCAACCTGAATCAATCACACGGGTACAAGCAGCGATAAGCTCGCTACGATATTGTTGATTAATATTTTTTAAATCTAGGAAAGGAATCATTCTTCTATATAACCTTTAATTACAGCAGGATTACCAACAACAATCGCACTTTGAGGCACATCTTTAGTCACAACTGCACCAGCACCAACCATCGCATTTTGACCGATTCGAATACCAGGCAAAATGGTTGCATTGGCACCAATACTTGCACCTTTTTCCACAATTGTTTTTGGAAAAGCATCTGGATATTGTTTTGAACGGGGGTTTTTGTCATTGGTAAAAGCAACGCAAGGACCAATAAAAACATCATCTTCTAATGTGATGCCATCCCAAATAAAAACACCAGATTTAACTGTGACATTATTCCCAATTTTCACATCATTTTCGATTAATGTATGTGCGCAAATATTACATCCACTTCCAACTTCAGCATCTTTAAGAATGACACTATATTGCCAAACTCGTGTGTCTTGACCAATTTTCTTGGATTGAACATCGGCTAAAGGATGAATAAATGGCTTATGCACTTCCTTTAAAAAACCTTGATAATCACGAATATAATCGCTTTCATCATAATGCTCACTTGCCAATACAAGCAACACACAATCTTCTGAAAAATCGTGCATTTCATGCCAAACAAGGGGAGGAATTCGTAGCCCTTTATTGGAGCCCTCTAGCCATACTTCTTCTTTGTCTTTACCACTGTCCATCACCATTTTGCACTTTCCTTTTAGGCAAAAGGCAATTTGATGAAGCTCTTTATGTGCATGAAAGCCACGGGGAACATCTGACTGAGTGTCAAAAATGTAATACAATCTTTTCACTTCAAAAGGAATATTTTTATTTGACTCGATCACGACTAGAGAACCTCTGTGATCCCCTAAATCTGGCAACTCAACCCACTCAATTAAGTTCATTGCCCGTCTCCTCTTCCACCAAAGAAATCAAATATTGACCATAGTCATTTTTACTCATGCTTTGACCAATTGCCAATACTTGTTCTTTATTCAACCACCCATTATTTAGGGCAATTTCTTCTAAACAAGCGACTTTATAACCTTGACGTTTTTCAATCGTTTCTACAAATTGTGCTGCTTGTAACAGACTTTCATGTGTACCTGTATCCAACCAAGCGAAGCCACGACCAAGTAGTTCCACATTTAAATCACCACGTTCCAAATACATTTGGTTGACTGTGGTAATTTCTAGTTCACCACGTTCAGATGGCTTAACTTGTTTCGCAATTTGGATCACATCGTTATCGTAAAAATATAAGCCCGTCACTGCAAAATTTGATTTAGGCTGCTTTGGCTTTTCTTCTAATGAAATAGCACGTTTTTGCTCATCAAACTCAACAACGCCAAAACGCTCTGGATCTTTCACTTGATAACCAAATACCGTTGCACCTTTTTGACGGGTAACCGCCTGTCGAAGCATAGGTGTAAAGCCTTGACCATAAAAAATATTATCACCAAGGACTAAGCAAACATTACTGTCGCCAATAAAAGTTTCACCAATAATAAATGCTTGCGCTAAACCATCTGGGCTTGGTTGAATTGCATATTCGAGTTTTACCCCAAATTGTGAACCATCACCCAGTAAGCGTTTAAAACCATCAATATCTTCTGGCGTACTGATGATTAAAACTTCTCGAATTCCTGCCAACATTAGGACAGAAAGCGGATAGTACACCATCGGTTTATCATAAATAGGGAGTAATTGTTTTGATACGCCTTTTGTGATCGGATACAAACGTGTACCAGAACCACCTGCTAAAATAATACCTTTTGTTGTTTTCATTATGCGCTTACACCCAATCGTTCACGTTGATAGCTACCATCTTGAACTCGACGACACCATTCTAAATTATTTAAATACCATTCCACAGTTTTACGAATACCCGTTTCAAATGTTTCTTCAGGCTTCCAACCTAAATCTTGAGCAATTTTACGTGCATCTATCGCATAACGTAAATCATGTCCAGGTCGATCTTTTACAAAAGTAATCAGTGTTTCATAAGATTGTTGTTTACTTTGAGGTTTTAACTCATCCAAAATATTACAAATGGTTTTTACCACTTCTATATTTTGTTTTTCATTATGCCCACCAATATTATAGGTTTCCCCCACAATACCTTCAGTAACTACTTTATATAAAGCACGCGCATGGTCTTCAACAAAAAGCCAGTCACGAATCTGATTACCCTCTCCATAAATAGGTAAAGACTTGCCATCAAGTGCATTTAAAATAACCAATGGAATAAGCTTTTCAGGAAAATGGTAAGGACCATAATTATTTGAACAATTGGTAATAATCACAGGTAAACCATATGTTCTATGCCATGCGCGAACCAAATGATCAGAGCTTGCTTTACTTGCAGAATAAGGGGAGCTTGGTGCATAAGAGGTCGATTCTGTAAATAAATCCGTGGTTCCATCTAAATCTCCATAAACTTCATCTGTAGAAACATGATGAAAACGGAATTTTATTTTTTGATTTTCATCCAATGTTAACCAATACGTTTTTGCAACTTCGAGCAAACTATAGGTTCCGACAATGTTGGTCTGAATAAATGCTGCAGGACCGTCAATTGACCGATCCACATGAGATTCGGCAGCCAAATGCATAACGACATCAGGTTTAAATTCGTCAAAAATCAAAGTTAATGCTTCATGGTCACAAATATCAATTTGTTTAAATGTATATCTTAAATTTTGATCAATTTCTTTCAGTGACTCTAAATTACCTGCATAAGTCAATTTATCAATATTTAATACTTCATCTTGGGTATTTTTTATAATATGGCGTATAACAGCCGACCCAATAAAACCAGCCCCACCCGTCACTAAAACTTTCATGCTGTTCCTATTCAATTGTTATATATTTAAAAAATCTATAAACGAATATCACTATATTCTTGATCAAGAATATATTTCAAATCGTATAATACATGCTGGGCTTTACCCAACTTTTCAAAATCATTTACAGACATCTGTTTAAATTGATCATGTGCAACGGCAATCACAATCGCATCATACTGATGCTGCTCAAGCGTTAAAAGAGGTGCAAACCCATATTCATGCTCAACCTCTTGTGGACTCACCCAAGGATCATAAATATCCAAATCCAAATCGTATTCTTTTAAGGCTTTCACCATATCTACAATTTTAGTATTACGAATATCTGGGCAGTTTTCTTTAAAACTCAAACCTAAAATTAAAATTCGAGCGCCCACCACCTGTATACGCTGCTTCACCATTTCTTTAATCAGTTGAGTGGCAACATATTCCCCCATACGGTCATTTAAACGTCGCGCAGCCAAAATAATTTCTGGATGAAGACCAAGTGACTGTGCTTTGTGGGTCAAGTAATAAGGATCTACACCAATACAGTGCCCACCGACTAATCCAGGTCTAAAGGGTAAAAAATTCCATTTTGTCCCAGCAGCTTTCAGCACTTCTTCAGTGTCTATATTCATTTTATTAAAAATGAGTGCCAGTTCATTAATCAACGCAATATTGACATCACGTTGCGTATTTTCTATCACTTTTGCTGCTTCAGCAACTTTAATACTAGGTGCCTTGTACGTTCCAGCCTCAATAATGAGTTGATATACAGTGTCAATATAGTCTGCGACCTCATCAGTTGAACCCGATGTAATCTTTAAAATATTGGTCACTTTTCGTTGTTTATCCCCTGGATTAATTCGCTCAGGACTATAACCGACAAAAAAATCTTGATTGAACACTAACCCAGAATATTGCTCTAAAACAGGGATGCAGACTTCTTCAGTTGCACCTGGATAAACGGTAGACTCGTACACCACGACATCACCTTTCTTTAATATTTGTGCGATACTTTGCGAAGCTTTAATTAAAGGTGTTAAGTCAGGTTGTTTAAAGTTATCAATAGGCGTCGGCACAGTCACAATAAAAAAATTGCACTGCTTAAGTTGTTCTATATGTGAAGAATAAGATAAATTTTCAACTTGAGCTAATTCTTCAGCACTGACTTCCAAAGTATGGTCTTGAAAATTATTCAATTCTTGAATACGTTGTAAGTTAATGTCAAAACCCGTCGTTTGAACTTTTTTACCAAACTCAACAGCCAATGGTAAGCCTACATATCCTAAACCCATAATAGCAATTTTAAGCTGTTCTAGTTGAAACATAAAAAATCCAGACGATCTAATAATTTGTGAAGCTCTATTTTCTACACGCAGAGTATAAAGTAATTCTTATTACAGTTTAACAAATATAGTCGCTGTTCAACGAAAATTGACGATTTTAAACAATTCCATAAGTTGATATACATATCAACCTATTCATTTTTGCACTATAATCATTCCTCGAAATGAATTTCAAGCAATAATACATATACCAATTAAGGGTTTTGAATGTGAAGTATCACCGCACCTCACTTTTTTTAGCAATTTCTTTTTTATTTTCAGGTTGTGCTATTAGTTCAGGTTTACAAACCTATGATCTACCCGATCAAGGTTTTGCTAAAACGGATCAAGGCGCAGAGCTTTCAGTCATTCAATTGACCCAAGAAAACTTACCGATTATAGCGGCGGCTCAGCAAAATACCCGCCCAGTTTCTCAGTTATTTCATAAAAATCAGTCTATTTACAAGCTAAGTTCAGGGGATGTATTGTCCATTAATTTGTGGGCTTACCCTGAAATCACACCACCTGTTCAAGATATTTCGAATGTTAAAGCAGCAGGTTATCCCATTGATTCGAGTGGTAATGTACAGTTGCCTTTAGTGGGACAAGTCCGCATTGCAGGTAAAACCCTTGCTGAAACCAATCGTTTTTTACGCAGCCAATTTGCACGTTATTTAAAACATCCCGATGTCGTTGTTCGTGTTTTGTCCTATGAAGGTCGACCTTATTTTGTCAATGGGCAAGTCATGCGTAGCGGACAATATACTTTAAATGATCAGCCGATTAGTATTTATACTGCATTAGGTCAAGCAGGCGGTATCAATACTGAAACTGGGGATAACACCAATATTCAACTGATTCGTAAAGGGCAAACCTATGCACTTAACGCGATTGAGCTTGAAAAACAGGGGTTATCGTTACACAACCTCTTGATTCAACCTAATGATACTATTTTTGTAAATACCAAGCAGAATCAAAAATTATATGTAATGGGTGAATCGAGTAAAAGTCAGGCGCTTGCTTTACGTGATCAAGGCATGACGCTGAGCGATGTACTTGGGGAAAGTGAAGGGATTAATCCTTATTCTGCCAGTGCCGCTAAAATTTATGTTATGCGTACAGATTTAAGCAGCAAGCAGTCTACCGTTTATCATTTAAATTTAAGTAGTTTTGGTAATCTAGGCTTGGCCAATCAATTCCAAATGAAAAAAAATGACATTGTTTATATTGATGCAACTGGTTTAACGCGTTGGCAGCGTATTGTCAGTCAAATTATTCCATTTTCTAGTGCATTGTATAGTTTTGATCAGTTGGGTAAATAAATAAAATGCAAATTCAAAATATTTTGGTGGTTTGTATTGGAAATATTTGCCGTAGCCCTATGGCTGAATTTTTTCTTAAAAAAAATCATCCCAATTTGCATATTGAGTCCGCAGGCTTATCTGCTATGGTTGGACATGCTGCGGATAGCAAAGCTATTGATTGCATGATTGATAAAACAATTGATATGCACTCGCATGTTGCAAAACAAATTGATGCGAACCTTATTAAAGCTGCTGATTTAATTTTGGTCATGAGTTCTAATCAAAAAAAACATCTTGAACAGACTTGGCCTTATGCCAAAGGTAAAGTATTCCGTTTAGGGCACTGGCAAGACCAAAATGTTCCTGATCCTTATAAACTTGATCAAGCTTTTTTTAAGCAAACTTGTAATAATATCGAGTCTTATGTTTCGGACTGGCAATCACATATTTAAACTTATTTAGTAGTTAATTCATGAACCCAAATTCAAATACTAACGATGATACCATTGACTTAAAAGAGTTATTTTTTTCATTAATCGCACAATGGAAACTTATTGCTCTGTGCGTCATTTTAAGCTTAACTTGTGCATTGTTATACCTAAAAGTCACGCCAAAAACCTACTCTACTGATGGGATGGTATTGGTTGAAGACAGTAAAGGTGCAGGTGCTGCGGCTTTACTAGGAAATCTGGGAGACAGTCTACCAGGAGGAATCGGTGGGAAGTCTCCAGCCGATGCTGAAATTGAAATATTAAACTCCCGTATGATTTTAACTAAAGTCATCCAAGACTTAAATTTAGATATCCGTATTAAAGATGATAAAGATACTGTATTTAATCGTTTAACGGCGCACGATAAAAGCAAAGTTATTTATAAGAATGATCTAATAATTTTTCAAAAACCCAATGCTAGTTTTGTCATCAAAAAATTAGATGTACCAAATGACTATTTAGATAAAGACTTAAAGCTACAATTTATCGAAAATAATAAATTCAATTTGTATTACAAAGATAAGCCTGTATTTGAAGGTAATTTAAATACAACAAATCAAAAAAGAGATATTAAGGGCAACTGGAAGGTTGAGATTTTTACTCAATCACCCTTTAAACAAAGTTTTACCTTGACCAAACTTGCTCCACCGACTGCTGTTGATTTTGTCCGTAAGAGTTACTCTATAGCTGAGAAAGGCAAGAACTCAGGTGTCATTGCACTAAATTATAGTGGTGATGATAAAGAATATATTACTCAAGTTTTAAACCATATTTTATCTATTTATCAAACACAAAATATTGAACGTAAGTCTTTAGAATCTAAACAAACATTAAGTTTTTTAGATAAACAATTGCCTGATTTAAAACAAAAACTGGAAGAGTCAGAAATTAAGTTTAATCGTTTCCGTGAGCAATATAATACGATTGATGTCACTCAAGAATCTGAATTGCTACTCAAACAAAATATTGAACTTGAAAAAATGAAGATCCAATTGCAACAACAGCAAGCAGAACTTTCTTCAAAATATACCAATGACCATCCATTGATGTCAGCTATTAATGCGCAACTTGCCGAAATTAACAAAAAAACCTCAGAAATGACGCAATCAATTAAACGTCTGCCTGAAACTCAAAGATTATATTTACAACTCTATCGAGATGTAAAAGTGAATACTGAACTCTACACCACGCTGTTAAATAGCTACCAACAACTAAAAATTGCTGAGGCTGGTGAAATTGGTAATGTCCGACTGATAGACCATGCAATAGAACCTGTTAAGCATATTAAGCCTAAATCTTTAATTACATTAATTTTATCTATTTTTGTCGGTGGTTTTATTGGTGTATTATTGGCCTTAATGCGCAATATGCTACGTTCTGGCATCAAAGATTCAAGTCAAATCGAAAATGAACTGGATTTGCCTGTATATGCCACGGTTCCGCGTTCTCCAATTCAGGAGAGCCGTATCAATATTCTGAAAAAGAAAAAGAGTATTCCTATTCTTGCGGTTAAAAACAGTGATGATATCGCGATTGAAAGTTTACGGAGTATGCGTACTGCCATCCATTTTGCACTGAGTAGTGCGAAAAACAACATCATTATGATTTCAGGCCCTGCTCCAGAATTGGGTAAATCTTTCATCTCGATTAACTTGGCGACTATTTTGGCGCAGAGCGATAAACGCGTCTTATTGATTGATGCTGATATGCGCCGCGGTTATATGCATAAGTATTTTAATCACGATGCACAACCTGGTTTATCCGAGTATTTAAGCAATCAACAGGGTTTAGATCAGATTATCCGTTCTACCGATGTCAAAAACCTCAGCAGTATGTCGCGTGGTAAAAGTCCGGTAAATCCATCAGAACTTTTGGGTACCAGTAAGTTTGCAGAAATGCTGCAACATTTATCTAGCCAATACGATCATATTCTGATTGATACACCGCCTATTTTAGCCGTTACGGACGGTATTATTGTGTCGCAATATGCTGGCGTCAATTTGGTGATTGCACGTCATGCTCAAACTCAAATTAAAGAACTGGAATTGACGGTCAATCGTTTTGAACAAGCAGGCGTAAAAGTCACAGGCGTTATTTTGAATGATATTCAACGTACCGCAGGCAGTAGTTATGGTTATAACTATGCTTATGCTTATACTGCAAATAAAGACAATGATTAAATCTTCACAGTAATTTTTCAGTCCGTCTGACTCAATCAAGCCGGTATTTATACTGGCTTGATTTTTTAATGCTTTTGACTTTAAAACTTCAATAGTCCCTCAATATTCAGCACACTGATATAAAAATAAAACATTTCGAAAATCAAAAAAACTTAACCTGATGTATGGACAATCATTTCATGTGAAGTACAGTTTCATGTGCATACACATTTAAAATTGGTGATTTTATTGTATTAAAAATGTTTTAACTATTCAGCCAGTTATAGAATAGTAGGCTTGATCAGAATATATTGAATTTCTAAACAATACAGTGCACTTGACAGATGTTGTTTAGAAAAGTCTGCTAAAATTAATGCAACTTTTTTTATATAAAATGAATTTGGGAAAACCTATGAGTAAAGCCTTACCCATCGCTGTCGCAGTTGTTCTAGGCGGTGCTGCACTTGTACCTATTTACTATGCCACGCAGAACCCTGCAACTGTGACATCGAAAGCCTCAAAAAATGCATCTGCTGTTGAAAAAATTAGCTATGCGCTGGGCTATGAGGTTGCACATCAAACACCACCAGAACTCAATATTAATAGTTTTGTGACAGGTGTACGCGAAGGCCATGCACGAAGTAAACCTGCTTATAGCGAAGAAGAATTGCAAAAAGCATATGAACAATTCCAAAAAGAAATGCAACAAAAACAGGTTCAGCAAGCAGAACAAGTTCAAACAGCCAGTGATTCATTCTTAACAGATAATGCAAAAAAAGCAGGTATAAAAACGACTGCGTCTGGCTTACAGTATAAAATGATCAAGGAAGGAACGGGTAAACAGCCGATAGCAACCTCTATGGTGACCGTACATTACAAGGGTCAACTGGTTGATGGTAAGGTTTTTGACAGCTCAATTGAACGTGGTGAACCGATTGAATTCCCGCTCAATCAGGTGATTCCAGGTTGGACTGAAGGCTTACAGTTGATGAAAGAAGGAGGCAAAGCCACGTTTTATATTCCTTCTCAACTCGGCTACGGTGAACAAGGTGTTTCAGGCATGATTCCTGCCAACAGTACTCTGATTTTTGATGTTGAACTGATCAAAGTAAAATAAAAAATTCAAGGAGAGCTTTTGCTCTCCTTATTTATCTCGAGACAAAAATGAAAACATCGATAATATTGCTTAGTTTATGCTTATGTAGCACGGTTAGTTTTGCAAAAACGGTAAACAGAACCAGTAGTTTAAATGAACAGGTCGGCTACAGCTTTGGCTACTTGATGGGTCGTAGTAACGCTGAATCAGTGAAAGAATTAGATCTAGATGCTTTTATATTGGGGCTTAAAACAGCAGCTCAGGGTAATCCTTCCACCCTAACTGATGAAGAAATGGCAAGTGTTTTGACCCAACATAAAAAACGTAGTGATGCGAAACAACTCATCGAACTCAAACAAAAAGCTGAAGCAAATGCGCTGATCGGTGCAGCTTTTATGGCCAATAATGCCAAAAAATCGGGCATCCAAACGACCTCATCAGGCTTGCAGTATCAGATCCTTAAACAAGGCAGTGGTAAATCACCTAAAGCGAGCGCACTGGTGAAAGTAAATTATGAAGGGCGTTTAATTGACGGCACTGTTTTTGATAGTTCGATTGCTCGAGATCAACCTGCTAATTTTCAAGTGAGTCAAGTGATTCAAGGCTGGACCGAAGGCTTACAATTAATGAAAGAAGGAAGCCAATATCGTTTCTTTATTCCAGCCAAACTGGGTTATGGTCAAATTGGTTCAGGTGATGTGATTGAACCAAACAGCACCTTAATTTTTGATGTCGAACTGCTTGAAATTTTACCGAACCCAAGCAAATAAGTTGCCGTGGTTTAAAGCAGCAAAGAAAATAGCCTTGTTTGCTGCCTCCTTTATTTTTAAAATATTTCTTTAATTTTCATGTTATTCCTTGTCTAAATTGAAAAAGTCTTTCATTGTAAATCCAACAGCAGTTCATTTCATTTTAGACATCTAATTTATTGATTTAATTCTCAAGTTCATCTGTTCAAAAATTGTTGCAATTTATGCATCATCTTATGTCATTAAAATAGATGCCTCTTGTACAATCATTTTAAACATTCAATTATACAATCTCATTCATTTTGATATTTTTGCATTTACCACAGGAATTAATGCTATGGCTTTCACCATTAAAACACGCGAAATTCAGTACACTGCGGCAGATGGCACTTCTTTAGTCGGATATTTCGCCGCACCAGAATCGCAACATCCTGTAGCAGGTGTAATTGTGGCGCCAGAGTGGTGGGGAAGAAATGAATATACTGAACAACGCGCACGAGAATTAGCAGAGCAAGGTTATGCGGCTTTAGCCATTGATATGTATGGTGACAAAAAAGTGACCACTCAGGTTCCACAAGCCAGTGAATGGATGATGCAAACTTTTGATGATCCTGAAACGATTGTGACCCGTGCGTCCGCAGGTTTAGAGATATTAGCTGCCCAAGAAGAAGTAAATCCAGATAAACTGGCTGCTGTAGGCTTTTGTTATGGCGGCAAAGTGGTGCTTGATTTGGCACGCTCAGGTGCACCTTTACATGCAGTCGTCACTTTTCATGGCACCCTAACACCGAAGGCGCCTGCTCAAGTTGGTGTTATCAAAGCTGAAATATTGGTGCTACACGGCGAGCTAGACAGTATGGTTACTTTAGATGATGTCGCCAACTTTAAAGAGGAAATGTTTGCCGCCCAAGTTAAACATGATGTAATTGTTTTTGAAGATGCTAAACATGGTTTTAGCAACCCGCTTGCAGACGAACGTGCCAAAGCCAATGGCGTCGATTTGGGTTATAACGTTCAAGCTGAGCAACAGGGTTTAGCGGCGATGTATGAATTACTGGAACATTGCCTAACTGAAAAACAGACCGTTTAAATATTTTTATTTTTTTCAGCATTGGCTGACATTATGATTCAAGATAATATTTTAACAAAAGAGGAGATCATTATGAGTGAAAAAAATTGCGCATATTGCAACTTTGATGAATATGACATTATTGATAAAAATGATTTTGGGGTAATTTTACCTGAGCCTACTGCGTTATCTAAAGGTCATTCGGTGATTATTCCACTGCGTCACATCAGTTCTTTTTTTGAAGTGACCGATAAAGAACGCAAAAGCTTAATGTCATTACTTGAACTTGCCCGTAATGAACTTCAATTGCGCCACCAACCTTCAGGTTTCCATATCGGCTTTAACGATGGCACTGTATTTGGGGAAGCTTCTGAACATTTACATATTCATATTATTCCGCGTTATGAAAAGCAAACTTTAAAGCTCGATGAACGCTGGGGCATGATTAGTGAATAACGGTATTATCATCATCCTGCACTATTGCTTTTAAATCTGAGTACATGATTTAGGATGTACGGCTGTGGCATGGACGCCACACCTTACCCATTCTTCTACTGGCTTTTTTAACGACTACTCTTAAAGCTGTTTAAAACTAATCTGTCGCTGATATTGGTTTTTTCTTATAGCTTTAATATATATGCTAAAAATCATCAGTTTAAAATAAAAGAACTCGGACATCTCCCAAGCAGACGCTTTTAAATATTAAATAAATCAGTGCGAACTTTAGATCTACTTATAGATACAATGTAGCTCGGCACAATATCAGTTTCATTTTTTATTGTGCTTTTCAACGCTGACGCCCCCTATTTTTCGTTATACTCTTCATCTATTTTTTATACTCAGTGCGCATGTCATCATTTTCTTTTTCCGATGCCCTACTGGCTTGGTTTGATGTATACGGTCGTCATGATTTACCGTGGCAAGTGACCGATAATCCCTATCAGGTTTGGGTATCTGAAATCATGTTGCAGCAAACCCAAGTGAAAACAGTATTGCAATATTTTGAACGCTTTATTGCTCGATTTCCTACAGTAGAAGATTTGGGTCAGGCCAGTTGGGACGATGTTGCACCGTATTGGGCAGGACTTGGCTATTACGCACGTGCACGTAATTTACATAAAGCAGCGGGCATAGTGACACAACAAGGGCATTTCCCCACAACCTTGGCACAATGGATTGAACTCCCTGGGATTGGCCCGTCAACTGCAGGGGCGTTAATGTCATTGGGATTACGTCAATATGGCGTCATTATGGATGGTAATGTCAAACGTGTTTTAGCGCGTTTCTTTGCCATTGAAGATGACTTGTCCAAACCTGTGCATGAGCGTGCCATGTGGCAAATTGCAGAAAAACTTTGTCCCGTTGAACGTAATCATGACTACACCCAAGCCATTATGGACTTAGGGGCGACGGTATGTACCCCAAAAAAACCCTTGTGTTTATATTGTCCAATGCAATCGCACTGCAAAGCACATCAACAGGGACTAGAAACTGAATTACCCTTTAAAAAACCCAAAAAAGCTGTCCCTGTAAAATCTGCTCAGGTTGTCGTCATACAATGTGCTGAACAATGGTTGTGGCTACAGCGCCCGCATAGTGGTTTATGGGGGGGGTTGTGGTGTTTACCCATTATTGAAAATCCAGCTGAACTCGAACCATTATGTCAGTCTTTGGGCCTCAAGCACGTTGTGCATCATGTTGAAATTAGTCACAGTTTTACTCATTTTACTTGGCAGCTTGCAGCCATTTGCTTTGAAGTAGAACCTGACCAGCAAGAACATCTTGCCATTGAACTCAATGGAACGTGGTTAACGACACAGCTTGCAACAGAAATGGGGATTCCCACTGCCATGAAAAAATTGATCTCAGCTATAACTTTATGACATAGTCAGACACGGGAATACGGAACACTTTTAGGCTCTAAAAACAAAAAGGATGATTCGTGCGACGTTTAATTTATATTTTATTCTTGAGTTTTAGCATTTTATGGCTTGCAGCATGTACTTCTAGCCCAAAAAAACCTGTATCTGTCGTTTTACCTGCATCTCAAGTACAAAAACTTAAAAATATGCAGCTTAAACCTTCCCTGCCTATTCCAGTACAGCATATAAAAGCCAAACAATTACGTGATACTTGGGCAGCCTCACGTAGTCATGGTCGTCTTCATGAAGGCATTGATATTATGGCTCCACGTGGAACAAAAGTAATGAGTGCCACAGAAGGGCTAATTGCTGACTTACGCAATAACAATTTGGGTGGTAAAGTCATTTGGATCATGGGACCGGGTGGCAGTTGGCATTATTACGCTCATCTTGATGAACATAAACGTGGCTTAGCGGTCGGAGATTATATCAAAAAAGGTGAGCTGATTGGTTATGTTGGCAACACTGGCAATGCACGACATACTGCGCCACACTTACACTATGGCATTTACTTAAATGGTAAAGGTCGTGGTGCGGTCAATCCCTATCCTTTTTTACGTTAAATTTTAGGAACTATTCATGTCAGAAGCATTAATCAACCGTCTTGTTGAGTTTGCCGAATCGGGTAATCAGCAGAAAATTGTCTTGGCTGGACAAAGCCATCAAGGTTGGGTGATGGAAATTACTGAAGAAGCACTTTTAATCAGTACTGGTTTTGCTGAAAAAACGGGCGAAGATAAATGGATCCAATTTAGCCAACTTCCGCAAGCCGAGCTTTACTATTGGGATAATCAACACGACCAATGGGCCGAATTTAAACTTTAAAACAATTTCAGGAGCAGCAAACATGTCAATTCAACGTTGTGGTTGGTGCTCCAACGATCCGCTTTATCTCGATTATCATGACCATGAATGGGGCAAACCCAGTCGTGATGAAGCACATTTATTTGAAATGTTGTGTTTAGAAGGACAGCAGGCAGGCCTCTCTTGGATTACGGTACTGAAAAAACGTGCGTGCTATCGGCAACACTTTTTTCAATATCCAATTGCAGAATTGGCTCTATTGAAAGATGATCAACTCGAACTTAAACTACAAGATGCTGGCCTGATTCGACATAGAGCTAAACTCAAAGCCATTCGTGACAATGCCCAAGCATGGCAAAAATTAAAGCAAGATCATAATGTGGTTGAATGGCTATGGAACTTTGTTGAACAATATCCCTTACGTAACGATGTAGCGGACTATCGCCATGCACCTGCTCAAACCCCAACCAGCGTCGCACTGTCAAAAGCCTTAAAGAAACATGGTTTTAAATTCATCGGTCCAACCACTTGTTATGCTTTTATGCAAGCCGTGGGCATGGTCGATGATCATGAAAACCATTGTGCATTTAAAACGGTGACATAATTTACAACGATAATAAAAGGATTCTCTTATGAGTAATAATATCATTCATGCCTACGCAGCCATGCAAGCAGGTGCAGAACTCGAGCCTTATCAATTTGATGCAGGAGAACTACAGCCGCATCAAGTCGAGCTCAAAGTTGAATATTGTGGATTATGTCATTCGGATGTTTCCGTTATTAATAATGAATGGAATTCTTCGGTTTATCCTGTGGTGGCAGGCCATGAAATTATCGGTACAATTACTCAACTGGGGAGCGAAGCAAAAGGCTTAACAGTGGGTCAACGTGTTGGCCTAGGTTGGACGGCAGAAAGTTGCCAAGCTTGTGATCCCTGTGTTTCAGGGCAACAAGTGCTGTGTACCGGTGGTTCTACGGCAACTATTGTAGGTCATGCAGGTGGTTTTGCAGATAAAGTTCGCGCTGGCTGGCAATGGATTATCCCCCTACCAGAAAATTTAGATCCAGAGAGTGCTGGTCCATTACTGTGCGGTGGAATTACTGTATTTGATCCGCTTTTACAACATCAAATTCAGGCTACACATCATGTTGGTGTGATTGGAATTGGTGGTTTAGGCCATATGGCGATTAAGTTATTAAAAGCATGGGGCTGTGAGATTACCGCTTTTACTTCCAGTTTAGATAAAAGTGATGAACTCAAGGCAATGGGAGCTGACCATATCGTCAATAGTCGTGATACTGATGCGATTAAAGCACAATATGGAAAATTTGATTTATTGCTCAGTACAGTCAACGTAACGTTGAATTGGGCCTCGTTTATTCAGACCCTTGCACCGCACGGCACCCTTCATATGTTGGGCTTAGTACTTGAACCTTTAAAAATTAATACAGGCAGCTTAATTGGCGGTTCTAAATCGGTCACGGGTTCGCCTACAGGTTCACCTGCTGCATTACGCCAATTATTAAAATTTGCAGCTCGTAAAAATATTGCACCGCAAATTGAAGTGTTTCCAATGTCGCAATTGAATCAAGCCCTTCTACATTTACACTCAGGCAAAGCGCGTTACCGTATTGTACTCAAAGCTGATTTTGCTTAAATTTTCACTTCTTCAATTTAAAAATTTTTTAACTGCCAAACGACTCTTCGTTTGGCAGAGTTTTTAAAGATGAAGTATTTAAATCACTTAAAGATATTTGGACAATTTCTGGGTCATAAATTCGATAAATAACCGTACACGTTTGGGTAAATGTTCTTGTCGATAATAAACAGCATGGATATGTTGATAATCAATACGAATCTGCTCTTCAAATAAAGCTACCAAACGCCCTGCACGTAAATCGTCTTCGACCAGAAAACGTGATAAGCAAGTCATTCCCACACCTTGTAAAGCCAACTGGCGAACAGTTTCACCATTGGAAGCTTTAATTTTCGGATGGGCGATAAAATCTTCGCCCTTAAACTCAAGTGGCCAAGTATTTAAGTGCGTCGGTTGGCTAAAACCCAATAATGTATGGCTGTATAACTCTGCTGAAGAATGTGGCGTTCCATATTGTGCCAAGTAATCAGGACTCGCCACGATATATAGGCGGCTCCGACACAGCAATTTGGCATGTAAACTAGAATCATGTAACTCACCGAAACGAATCGCTAAGTCAGTTTTATATTCAAGTAAATCAATTACCTGATCATGATTGTTGAGTTCAATTTCAATATTAGGATAGAGCTGTATAAACTCATGCATCAACGGCACAATCACATGCAGCACAAAAGGTGTGGCAGAATCAATTCGTATTAGACCTGAAGTATCCGCATCCGCTTTTAATAACCCATCTTCAGCTTCAGTTAAATCGTTTAAAATTTTACGGGCTTTTGCAAGAAACAACTGCCCTTCTTGGGTAAGTTTGAGTTTTCTGGTGGTGCGCTCAAGCAAAGTGACATCTAATTTATTTTCAAGACGCTTTAAGGCACGACTTACGCCTGAAGTGGTTTGCTCTAAACGTTCCGCCGCCATCACAATAGAACCAGTATCGACAATGGTAACAAACGCATGTAACTCTTCAATTGTCGACTTCATCTTTATCCCATATATCAACGTCTAACCGATTATATTTTATGTAAATTCAGAGATTTTTTTAATCACCCCACAATGATCTAAAGCATTTTTTATGCAAATACATACTTTTAAAATTGTTAAACTGAATATCAAAAATTTAGCAAAAAAACTGATATCTATCCAATTGTAAAGCCTAAAAAATGAGAGATGAAGTGCTATCTTTCCCGAGTATGACAATTTTAAAAAGCCTACCTTTGCAAACTTTTCGGGCGCAATCTAACGTAAGGCTTCCGGTAAAACAGGAACACTTGAACTTTTGCCAAGCTCTGTCTTCATTTTTTGCAACATCTGATAAGGCTGCTGTTCCACAAACAAATTAACGAATTTTAAGGGAATAGAGCCTTCTGGATTGGCATAACCATAAGTCGAAACTTTGACTTTATTATTGGCTAATTTCTGAAAAGTCCAATCGCCTTGATAATCGTTCAAACGAACATAATTCGGATTTTTTGCATAGCCTTTATCAATCGCTTTATTTTTAATGCTAATGATGCCTTGGGCATTTTTTTGTATTTTACCTTGCACCACTAAATCACGATCTTTGAGCGGAAAAGGAAAATCTAGCACCATATAGAGCAAAAATTCACCTTTTTTATCATCCCGATAAAGTACTTTCACACTGCCCATGTAGGGTACCCATTTGACAGCATTCTCTACATCTAAAACCAAACTGACGGCTTTTTCTATAGACGTGTCATATACCGTTTCAGCTCTGTAAGAAAACACTGGGTTTTGACTGTTTTGATAAGTCCAAACTTTGATATTATTTTTATTAATACTCAAGGTCTGCTCAGCAGTTTTTGCCTGTGCTGTAGCAAACATAGCTACGGCACAGACCATCAAGATCACTTTTTTCATTCCATTGAACTTCTTATTTTAATTGGGTGGAGGCGTTATCCATTCTATTTAACTATTTTAAAGCTGAATATCATTAAATCCCAGTACATCTTTCATGTCATATTTTCCTGCGTCTCGTCCAACCACCCAAGCCGCAGCACGCACCGCACCTGATGCAAAATTCATGCGATTGGTGGCTTTATGGGTAATTTCAACACGTTCGCCATCACCAATAAACATAGCAGTATGCTCACCCACAATATCGCCACCACGAATGGTTTGAAAACCAATCGTTTGACGATCACGCGGTCCAGTATGACCTTCACGGCTATATACAGCCACCTCTTTTAAATCGCGTCCCAAAGTATCTGCAATGGCATCACCCATCATCAATGCGGTGCCCGATGGTGCATCTACTTTATGACGGTGATGGGCTTCAATCACTTCGATATCGACTGTATCACCAAAAACTTTAGCCGCCAGCTCTAACAGCTTAATAGACACATTTACCCCAACAGAATAGTTAGCTGCATAAACAACTGGCGTTTGTGCCGCGCTTTCATTTAAAAAAGCTTTTTGTTCGTCGTTCATGCCAGTCGTACCAATGACAATCGCAACGCCAGCTTCACGGCATAATTTTAAATGCTGCTGGGTCGCTACAGGCGCAGTAAAATCAATAATGACATCACAATCTTTTAATATGTCTTGCAAGCTCCCCACAACCTTGACACCAACAGCTCCAATCCCTGCAATTTCTCCCGCATCAGCACCAATTAAGCTACTTTCAGGACGCTCAACGGCAGCCGCAAGCTGATAACCCGCTTCTTGAACGGCTTGAATGAGGATGCGTCCCATACGACCGCCTGCACCCAATACACCAATGCGTGGAGCTGCTGACATAACATATTCCTAATGTTGATTCTAAATTGTGCTTACTATAGCAAAACTCTGTAGCGAGACTAAGTTTCTACTTGAAAAAAGTTTAACGAAAAACTGTATTTTGTGGCTTTATCATAGGCGATCAGGGGCAAATATGCGCATGATGAAGCGCTCTTAAAACTAAAGTCATCCTAGAAAACAAAACATTAAAAAATAATGCTGGAAGAGGATCTATTTTCATATCTCTGTAAACATCACTGCGCAAACTACGCAACACCAATTCAAAAAATCATGATCAGGGAATCAACATGCATCTTCACAAATTCTTAATGGGTCTTTTCACTGTAGCTTTCATGACGAGTGTCTGGGCAGAACCTGCATTACAAACAGGCGATACCTTGGAAAGTTTATCTAAGGTTCAGATTCGTACCACAGTTACGCCGTCCACCACGATGATGCTTGAAAACAAACCGCTTCAACAAACTATGCCAAGTTCGACTGAACAGCCAACTGAACCTGAAAATAATGTAGTCGATGTAAAAGAAATTGATGCACCGATCTTTGAGTAAACAGACATGAAGTACTGATTCTTCAAGATCATTCTTATAGTGCTATTTAAAATATAAGAATAAATTTAAAAAATAAGCATAAAAAAAGGGCGGTCTTTAGACCACCCTTTTTACATCTCGCAGTTTGAATTAATCAAACAAACCAAAAAATGATTTTTTCTTCGGTGATGATTTGCTGTCTTCACCATCCATCGTTTCTTGCAACTCTTTCAGCAACTCACGTTGACGGGCAGTTAAATGCACGGGTGTTTCAACTACAACGCGGCAGAGTAAATCACCTTGCATACTGGTACGCACAGGTTTAACACCTTTACCTCGTAAGCGGAACATTTTACCCGTTTGAGTCCCTTCAGGAATTTTTAAACTGACACGACCATCTAAGGTTGGAATCTGAATTTCTTTACCCAAAGCAGCATCGGCAATGCTGACAGGCACATCCATATAGAGATCCGCACCATCACGCTGGAAGATTTCGTGTTCACGTACCACGACTTCAACATACAAATCGCCTGACTGACCACCACCAATGGCTTCGCCTTTGCCCGTTAAACGAACACGATCACCATTGTCTACGCCTGCAGGAATAGTTACTTCAAGCGTTTGCTGACGGTCTTTTACACCTGAACCATGACATGTATTACATGGGTTCTTAATGATTTTACCTTGCCCACGACAAGTGCTACAGGTTTGCTGTACCGAAAAGAAACCTTGCTGCATACGCACTTGACCTGCGCCATGGCAAGTTTTACAGGTTTGGACATCATTTGGTGTTTTTGAACCTTTGCCATCACAGCTATCGCACGGTGCTGGTGCCGTAAAGGTAATGGTTTTTTTAATGCCTTTGACCGCTTCTTCAAGCGTTAATTCCATAACATAGCGAAGGTCTGATCCACGACGCGCACGTTGTTGACCGCGTCCACCGCCCCCACCGAAAGCGCCACCGAAAATATCACCAAACTGGCTAAAGATATCTTCTGCACTAAAACCACCGCCAAAGCCGCCACCGCCGCCCATACCACCTTCAAAGGCGCTATGCCCCATTCGATCATACATGCTGCGTTTTTCGCTATCCGATAAAATTTCATAAGCTTCGGCAGCTTGCTTAAATTTATCTTCAGCTTCTGGGTTGTCTGGGTTACGATCTGGATGATATTTCATCGCCAACTTACGGTAGGCTTTTTTAATTTCATCATCACTAGCGGTTTTAGCGACGCCCAAAACCTCATAATAATCACGTTTAGCCATGTCTGGCGATGCTCCTCACGGAATTTTGATAATACTTAACTGTGGTCTGAAATTGGGGGTCAAACCAAATTTTTCAAGGGCAGTTAAGAAAAAAAGTGCAGTTCTTTTAAAAAACAGCTTTGTTTTTAAAAAAACGAGAGAGGCCTTTCAGCCAAGCATTGAGTAAAAACAAAAAGGCAATCAGAGTAAATACCACACCCATCACCATACAAGCAGTGACCCAGAGCGCGCTATTCCAGTAGAAAAAAATCAATGGAATAAACCAAAGTGCAGCAAAACAGATCAAAATAGAATAAATAGCCACATTTCGCATAATCCATAAAGCTTGGGCTTGTAACCATACTTCGGCATTCTCTGTTTGCGTGATTTTTCGTGCATACCAATAAGCAAATGCACCACCAATCACAGTAAACAAAGCTAGAAACATGAAGACATAGGAAATCGCAATGGAACGGCGAAGTCGGATTAAGTTGTCTTGCTTCATGTGCATCTAAACCCCATTTACTACATGGTTAGTTTTTTAATATGTAGTAAATTACTTTATAGAAATGTATAAAAATATAAGATGCTACTATATTGAAATTTTCAATATTTCGCACCTTTTATTGATAAAAAATTATACTGGATGCGTATTTTTTTTCACTTTAAACCATTGTGCATATAAAGCGGGCAAGAAGAACAGGGTTAATAGCGTTGCCACAATTAATCCCCCCATAATCGCCACGGCCATCGGCCCAAAGAAAATACTTCGTGATAATGGAATCATGGCGAGAACCGCAGCCAATGCAGTCAGTACAATTGGACGACAACGACGCGTTGTCGCATCAATAATGGCTGACCACGAATCCTGACCAGCTTGAATATCTTGTTCAATCTGATCGATTAAAATCAATGAATTACGCATGATCATGCCCGAAAGTGCAATAGTACCGAGCATTGCTACAAAACCAAAGGGTTTATTGAACAATAATAAAAAGAGCACGACTCCAATTAAGCCCAAGGGTGCAGTTAATAAAACAATCGTGGCACGTGACATACTCTTTAATTGAATCATTAATAATGTCATGACCACCGCCAAAAAGAACGGCATGCCTGCATTAACCGAGTTTTGTCCACGTGCAGACTCTTCCACTGTTCCGCCCACCTCGACCAAATATCCACTCGGCAATGTCTCGCGTAGTTGCTGTATTTTTTCATCCAGCTCACCGACCACGCTCGCAGGCTGTAATTTGCTGCGAATATCTGCCCGAACCGTAATAGTCGGCAAACGATTACGATGCCAAATTAAACCATCCTCAAAACCATATTCAATCTGGGCAATTTGTGCCAACGGTACAGATTTACCATTTGCGGTAGGTACGGCTAAACTCGACAATGACGCCACTTCCAAACGCTCAGTTTGGTCACCGCGTAGACGAATTTCAATGAGTTCACGTTTTTCACGATACTGATTGATGGTTGCGCCACTAATCGAACTATTTAAAAAATTGGCTAAATCTACACTCGATACCCCTAATTGACGGGCACGATCCTGATCAATTTTCAAACGAATGACTTTGCTTGGTTCACCCCAATCTAAATGCACATTGCTGGTATTGGGATTATCCCCCACCACCGCAGCCACTTTTTGTGCCCACTCGCGGACAGAATGTAAGTCTTCACCTGAAATACGATATTGCAGTGGATAACCCACAGGCGGACCATTTTCTAACAGTGAGACGCGTGTACGTACATCAGGCAATAATTGACGAATTTGCTGATCTAAAGAATGACTAATTTCATCACGCTCATCTAAGGATGAAGCCAAAACCACAAATTGAGCAAAACTGGCTTGAGGCAATTGCTGATCGAGTGGCAGATAAAAACGGGTTGAACCTGTACCTACATAGGCCACATAATTTTCAATACCTTCTTGGGTTGATAAAAATTTCTCCACTTTTTTTACCGCATTTTCAGTCGAGGTTAACGATGCACCTTCTTCCAGTTTTAAATCGACCAAAATTTCTGCACGGTTTGACGGAGGAAAAAACTGTTGCGGTACCAGTTTAAACATGAGAACCGACAACACAAAAATACCTATCGTAGTCCCAATCACAGTCTTACGATAGGTCAAACAAAAATCGACCCAACTGCTAAATTTTCGATAAAACGGCGTTTGATACGGGTCATGGGCTTCGCCTGCATGATGCACAACAGGTTGCGGAGCAGGCTGTTTTCGTAAACGCGCCCAAAGCCTTTGATACCAAGGGGCTTTTTGGGACAAGTTGTTAAAATCGGGCAGCAATTTATCCCCAAGATAAGGTACAAACAGCACCGCTGCAAACCATGACACAATCAGTGCGATAGTCACCACTTGGAAAATAGAACGGGTATATTCCCCTGTACTAGAAGCTGCCGTAGCAATTGGTAAAAATCCAGCAGCGGTAATTAAGGTTCCCGTCAACATGGGAAATGCGGTGGTCTTCCATGCAAAACCAGCAGCTTCTAAGCGGCTATAACCCTGTTCCATTTTAATCGCCATCATTTCAATGGCAATAATCGCATCATCGACCAGTAGGCCTAAGGCTAAAATGAGTGCACCCAAGGAAATTTTATGCAGCCCCACATCAAACAGATGCATGCCTGCAAAAGTCATGGCGAGCACCAGTGGAATTGAAAATGCCACCACCAATCCAGTACGAAAACCTAAAGAAAAAAAGCTGACCAGTAAAACGATAATGACGGCTTCAGCCAAAACCTTCATAAACTCATTGACACTACGTTTCACAGCCACAGGCTGATCAGATACTTTTTTCAGCTGCATGCCTAAAGGTAAAGACTGTTGTAATTGTGCAAATTCGGTTTCGAGGTTTTTACCTAAGGCCAGAATATCGCCACCTTTACGCATGGAAACTGCAATACCAATACCATTTTCACCCATAAAACGCATACGGGGTTGAGCCGGTTCACTAAAGCCACGATAAATTTCAGCAACATCGCCCAATTGAATGGTTTTGCCTGCCACCAAAAGTGGCAATTGCTTTAGTTCATCGACACTTTTAAGCTGTCCACTGACCCGCATTTGTATACGGTCCGTACCTGTTTCAAAGAAACCTGCGCTGGCCACAGTATTTTGTTGTTGCAGCGCTTGTTGGATGGCCGTTACAGGAATACCCAATTGCGCAGCTTTGGTATTAGACAGTTCAATCCAGATTTTTTGGTCTTGTAACCCGACCAAATTGACCTTACCAACATCTTTTACCCGTTGAAGTTGGAGTTGTAAACGGTCTGCATATTCCTTTAAAACATCGTAGCTAAAATCATGTCCAGTCAGCACATAAATATTACCGAAAGTATCGCCAAATTCATCGTTGAAAAATGGACCTTGAACACCTGTAGGCAATTGCTGCTGAATATCACCGACTTTTTTTCGGACTTGATACCAGACATCCGGAATTTGACTCGCAGATAAAGAATCTTTGGCAACAAAAGTAACCATCGACTCACCTGGACGCGAGTAGGCCATAATCCGTTCATATTTGCCCGTGCTCATCAGTTCTTTTTCAATACGATCAGTGACCTGTAATGAAACCTCTTCAGCCGTTGCACCAGGCCAATATGTTTGAATCACCATGACTTTAAAAGTAAATGGCGGATCTTCACTTTGCGCCAATTTGGAATAGGATACGATACCGACAATGCCTAGAAGCAACATGAAATAAAGGACCAAACCTTTATTTTTAAGTGCCCACTCAGATACGTTAAAATTCATGGCCGATTTAATAGTTGGCTTCATGAAGGTGCTCCTGCCTGAATGTTTACGGCACGATTTTCTCGGTCAATTGGCTGAATTTTTTGTTTTTCACGCAATAAATGCACGCCACCAATCACCACATAATCTGTCGCTTTTAAGCCGGATAACACAGGCACACTGTCACGGCCATAAGCACCTAAACTGACAAAAACTTTATGAATACTTTGATCAGGTTTAACCACCCAAACATAGGCCTGTTTTTCTATTGCAGATACACTGGATAAAGGTACGCTCAACACGTTCTGTTCAGTATGATTAAAAAACACTCGCGCACTTTGTCCTAGTTGAATGGCAGAATTTCCTTCACGTAAGGCAACTTTTACACTGAAGGTGCGCGACTGATCTGCTGCAGGTGAGATTTCACGCACATAAGCGGAAAATTTGTCTTGCGGTTTGCTCCATAAAGTCACCCATGCAGTTTGCCCCACTTTAATGTCTGCAATGGCTTGTTCAGGTACCCCAATGACCACCTCACGATCACCGGCAATCGCAATTTGATACGCTGCCTGTCCAGCAGCAACCACCTGCCCCACTTCAATATTACGTGCAGTAATGACCCCATTCTTATTGGCCAGCAATTGGTTATAACCCGTCTGGTTTCGGCTAACGTCATAATTGGATTGTGCTTGTTTTAAGCCTGACATTGCCGATTTATATTGGTTTTCAACTGCATCATATTGCGAACGACTCACCGCATTCATGGGCAATAATTGTTTAAAACGTTTCAGCTCTGCTTCAGCATTTTTAGATGTAGATTGTGCACTTTCCAGTTGAGCCTGAGCAGCATTAAGCTGTAACTGTGCATCTTTTACATCGAGTTTCGCTAAAACTTGTCCCACTTTAACTTGATCACCGACATCAACGTAACGTTCAATAATTTGTCCACCGACCCGAAATGCCAAAGCCGTCTGTTGACGTGCCTGTACATCACCTGCATAACTTTTTTGTTCATTGTGCGTGGTCTCAGGTTGAGCGACCATGACAAAGGGAATATGTTCCGTTTCAGCTACATCTTTGCTGCATCCTGTTAAGGTTATACTGCAAATGATCACCATGCTGGTCACGAGAGTCTGAATTGTGCTCATGAAGTTCGCTCTTATTTAAAAATGATTTTTAAGGCAAAATAAGATGTATCTTAAATTGTTTATTTTTTAATTAATATACCTATTGGTACATTAATTATAATTCTAGGGTCAAATCAATGACCTTTTTCATTTTTTTGGAAAAAATTGTGCAAACACAACTCGGTCGTCCGAAAGATTTAGAAAAACGTCAGCAAATTTTAACTGCGGCAAAATGTATTTTTTTAAAATGTGGGTATCACGGTTCAAGCATGAATCAGATTGCTCAAGAAGCAGCTGTGACTAAACTGACCATTTATAATCATTTTCAAGATAAAGCCAATTTGTTTGTCTGTGCGATTGAACAAACCTGTGAAGAATCCATCCGAGCACGCACCTTAAAACTAGATGCAAATAGTGATTTTAAAAAAGAATTTATACAGGCCTGTGAATTGGCTCTAAATGTTATAAATTTACCAGAGGCCATAAAATTAGAATTATTATTACTAGAGCTGGCGGCTGAACAAAGTCCATTGGCCGAACAATTTTACAATGCCTCACATCTGCGAATGAATGCAGTTTGGGAAAACTTTTTTCAGCAAGCGATTGATCTTGGCTTTATTCGGGATGAAAATTTAAAAACGCTAAACTTGCTGATTTTATCTTTGTTACTCGGTATGCGTCACCATGAAGTACTGCTTGGAATTCGTGCGGTTCCAAATCAAGAGGAAAAGCGACAAATTGTTTTAGACAGTATCGATCTATTCCTGATGAAATATAGTCCTCTCTCCCGCTATTAAGATTCTAAATAATGCATTGCTCAAGCTTCAGGCATACTTCATAGAGATCTGATTGCTGTTTAATTCGGCAAAACTTTACATACTTTTGTATGCCCCTACTAGGAATGTAGATATTTCGCGATATAGTCGAAATAACAAGAATGGGAGAGTAAAAAAATGATTCAACAAATTGATGCTCCACTGCGTGAAGACGTGCGTCTACTCGGAAACTTATTGGGTGAAACCCTAAAGGAGCATGCAGGACAAGATTTGTTTAATCAGGTTGAACAGATTCGTGCCCTTTCTAAAGGCGCGCGCGATGGTCAAATCGAAGCAGAAAAACAACTTGAACAATTATTTTTAACCCTTGAAGATGATGAAATTCTGCCATTAACGCGTGCATTTACCCATTTTCTGAACTTTGCCAACATTGCTGAACAGTACAATGTGGTACGCAGTCGTCGCAAAAGTGAGTTTGATGGACAGGTACCGTCCCCTAATCCACTCGATCATCTTTTTCAAAAATTTAAAGACCATGATATCTCAGCCAATACCTTATTCCAGCAAATTTGTGAACTGAATATTGAGCTGGTTCTGACTGCACATCCAACCGAAGTCAGCCGTCGTACCTTAATTCAAAAATATGATGATATTAATGACTGTCTGTTTAAAGCCGATCAACAAAAACTGACACCGCGTGAACGCAAAACAATTTTGCAAGAATTAAAACAACTGGTTTGTTCTGCTTGGCAAACGGACGAGATTCGTCAACACCGCCCAACGCCTGTCGATGAAGCCAAATGGGGCTTTACCACTATAGAACAAACCCTTTGGAATGCCGTACCCAAATTCATCCGCGAACTCAATGAAATGGTCGAAGATCATTGTGGTCAGCGGTTACCCTTAAGCATTGCGCCAGTACGTTTTGCCTCATGGATGGGCGGTGACCGTGATGGCAACCCGAATGTCACCCATAGTATTACCCAAGAAGTACTGTGGTTGTCACGGTGGAAAGCAGCAGATTTGTACTTACGAGATATCGAAGATTTACGCTGGGAATTGTCGATTCAAAATTGTAGTCAAGAACTGACGGATGCGCTTGGACATGCACATGCTGAACCTTATCGTGAATATTTACGTGATACTCGTGAGCGTTTAAAAGCCACACGACATTGGCTAACCCAAAAACTACAAGGGCTCGATGCCGATGACAGTGCGGTCATCAAAAGCAAAGATGAATTATTACAGCCTTTGTTGTTGTGTTATCGCTCGCTCATCGCTTGTCATTTAACCGACATTGCCAATGGCAAACTGCTCGATTTCATCCATCGGGTCAATTGCTTTGGGATTGAATTGCTCAAACTGGATATTCGTCAGGAATCGGGTCGTCATCGCCAAGCCATTTCCGCGATCACTGAATATTTGGGCTTAGGCAACTTTGAAACATGGACTGAACAAGCACGCCAAAACTTCTTATTGCAGGAACTACAAAGCAAACGTCCATTGCTACCGAAACATTTGAATGAACCAAAACAAAGTCTGATTGAACATCCCGATGTACAAGAAGTGTTCGCAACCATGCGTACTTTGGCCGAACAGCCGAAAGAAAGCTTGGGGGCCTATATTATTTCCATGGCGGAGTATCCAAGTGATGTTCTGGCTGTTTTACTGTTGCAAAAAGAAGCAGGCATTCAACATGCTTTGCGTGTGGTTCCATTATTTGAAACCCTGAAAGATTTAGATGGTGCAGCTGACACCATGAATACCTTGTTCAATATGCATTGGTATAAACAGCATATTCAGGCCAAACATGAAGTGATGATTGGTTATTCTGACTCGGCAAAAGATGCAGGCTTTATGTCGGCCAACTGGGCGCAATATCGTGCACAGGAAGAACTGACTGCTGTGGCAAAAAAACATGCGGTGCAATTGACGTTGTTTCATGGTCGTGGCGGTTCAATTAGCCGTGGTGGTGCACCCACCCAACAAGCGTTATTCTCGCAACCCCCAGGTTCTATTTCGGGTGCTATTCGAGTGACTGAACAAGGCGAAATGATTCGCTTTAAATTCGGACTTGAAGGTATTGCAATGCAAAACTTAGAAATTTATACCGCAGCCACTTTAGAGGCGACCTTGTTGCCGCCACCTGTACCAAAAGATGAATGGCGTCAGCTCATGCACAGCATGACCGATTTATCAGTACAGGTGTATCGTCAAACCGTGCGTGAAAATCCACATTTTGTGAAATATTTACGTACCGTCACGCCTGAACTTGAATTACAAATGTTACCGTTAGGTTCACGTCCCGCAAAACGTAAAGTGAGCGGTGGGATTGAGTCTTTACGTGCAATTCCTTGGGTATTTGCTTGGACACAAATTCGTTTAATGCTACCTGCATGGCTCGGGACTGGAGCCGCGATTAATCAAATGCTGGATCAAGGACAAAAGCCTTTATTGGATGAAATGTTGCAACAATGGCCATATTTCCAAACCTTAATTGATATGTTGGAAATGGTACTCTCAAAATCAGATAGTCATGTGGCCTTATATTACGAATCACATTTAACCGATGATGAAGATTTAAAAATATTGGGTGAACAACTGCGTCAACGCTTAAAAGATGCCGTACAAACCTTATTGGCTTTAAAAGGTGAATCGCAATTGCTCAGTAGTAATGAGGTCTTGGATCAGTCCATGAAAGTGCGTAAACCCTACTTGTTGCCGCTGCATTTATTACAAGCTGAACTGATGAAACGTCGTCGACGCTATTTGGCAGAATGTCAGGCAGAGCATACCCCTGTCGATCATGCCTTAATGGTCAGTATTGCCGGCATCGCAGCAGGACTTCGTAATACGGGTTAGCTTTTTGAATGTTTGTTCAAAAGAGCATATGTAAATATGCTCTTTTTTTGTTCTAACTCGTAAGCTCAATAGACTATTATTTATCATTAAAATAAAAAATGGTTATGAATGCCAAACCTAGTTTAACTTCACATTAATAGGCTGATTTCACATCCATTTTAAATCATTAAATTTTTACCAATCGGTAAAATAATAAATAAATTCATACTATTAATTTGAATAAAATTAAATTGATCTAGATTAAATTTTCTAAAAACAGGAGTATGATGTGCACAATTTATGATTTGAGTGCTCATTTTATGTCCAGTTGGTTTCCGAAATGGCGCCCCTATGAAGGCAGTATTGACGCACGTCCTGTAGGTACAAACGAATATCTTCCGCCTGCCCAAAGTGTGGTTTTGGGGATACAACATGCATTTGCCATGTTTGGTGCAACTGTCCTTGCCCCTTTCTTAATGGGTTTCGATCCCAATCTGGCTATTTTAATGTCAGGGATTTGTACCATTTTATTTTTCCTGATCACAGGTGGCCGTGTCCCGAGTTATTTAGGTTCGAGTTTTGCCTTTATTGGTGTGGTAATTGCGGCCACAGGTTACGCAGCTTCTGGCACAGGTGCGCCGAATGCCAATCTGGCTTTGGCAGCAGGCGGTATTATGGCTTGTGGTGTGCTGTATGCCATCTTTGGTTTTATTGTCATGGCGACAGGGACAAACTGGATTGAAAAACTCATGCCACCAGTCGTCACTGGCGCAGTGGTGATGATTATTGGTTTAAATCTTGCCCCTGTCACCGTCAAAGGAGTCGCTGGCAATAACTTTAATATGTGGATGTCACTGGTTACAGTGATGTGTATGGGTTCGATTGCGGTCTTTACCAAAGGTTTACTGCAACGACTGTTGTTATTGGTGGGCCTATTATTGGCTTATCTCATCTATTACATCGTTTCAAATGTAATGGGTTATGGAACGGCCATTAATTTCACCCCCATTCAACAAGCTGCTTGGTTAGGCTTACCGACTTTTCATTCGCCTGTATTTGATTTTAATGCTATGTTAATTATTGCACCGATTGCGCTCATTTTAGTGGCAGAAAATTTGGGTCATATCAAAGCAGTTAGTGCCATGACAGGTGAAAATTTGGATCCACAGATTGGTAAAGCTTTTGTTGCAGATGGTATTGCCACGACTTTATCAGGTGGTGTCGGTGCACCAGGCATGACCACCTATGGTGAAAATATTGGTGTCATGGCAGTAACACGCGTCTATTCTACAATTATTTTTGTCTTTGCTGGTGTCTTCGCAATTTTTCTGGGTTTGTCGCCTAAGTTTGGCGCGATTATCCACACCATTCCCACTGCAATTTTAACCGGTGCATCGATTGTGGTGTTTGGCTTAATTACCATTGCTGGAGCAAAAATTTGGATCGAAAATAAAGTCGATTTTTCAAAAAATAAAAATTTAATGGTGGCTGCGGTAACCATTATTTTAGGTACAGGTGACTTTGCTTTGCAATTTGGAGGCTTTAATTTGGGTGGAATTGGCACTGCAACTTTTGCTGCGCTCATTCTTAATTGGTTCTTTAGTCTGGCCGATCCATCATAAATATAAACGTCATTTTTAAGCAGCCGACTGGCTGCTTTTTTTTTTGGCTTATATTTAAAAAATTTTAGTATGATGAAAGACATTTTATGGCAATGATATCTTCCATGCGTCTCGACTTTTTTGATCTGCAACTGTTCTTAAATATTGTCGATACTGGCAGTTTGACCAAAGGTGCTGAACGCTCTGCCATTTCTTTACAGGCTGCCAGTGAACGAATCAAGAAACTCGAACATCAGTTTGCCGTGACTTTATTTATCCGTCATTCTGCTGGGGTTAAACTGAGTATTGCAGGACAAACTTTTGCAGAACAAGCCTTAGCTTTGATTCAACAAGGTCATCAATTGCAACAGGTGATGGCAGTTTATCAAAAAGGACTGCATTCAAAGGTAACACTGTGGTGCAATTCATCTGCACAAAGTGAATATCTACCTTTTTTATTGCCTCAATATTTACTTGAAAACCCTCACGTACAGATAGATTTAAAAGAAGCAGAAAGCAATGACATTATTCAGGCTTTAGATAAAGGCACAGCACAACTGGGCATGATTTCAAGTTTTTTTAATTCTGATCATTTACACACTTTGCCTTTTTTAGATGACCCTTTGATGCTGATTAGTCCAATCGATCATGAACTTAAACATCAGTCTGCACTGCAATTGGTCGATATTTTGCATTATCCATTTGTCGGTTTAATGCAATATCACTCTTTACAACAATCAATTGAAACTCAAGCCAAAATATTAGGTTGCAATATCAATTACCGTTTACGTTTACCCAATTTTGCAGCCATTGCCCAAGTCGTGGCCAATGGCGTTGGTATTGCGATTATGCCCAAACGCGCAGCTACACGTTTGAGTTCTGATTATCCCTTGCACCATATTGAATTAACAGGTGCATGGGCAAACCGTAAGCTGTTATTAGCAGCCAAAAATTTTAATGATTTGCCTGTTTCTTATCAGCATTTTAGTCAGTTCTTACTTTCAAAAAAGTCTAAATTATCATTTTGAATTTAAGCGCACTTGCTCAATTTAAGCTTTAAATGATCCCAAACTGATGGATTAACATATAACTGCCGAAAACAACCAGACCGAAAAAGAAAACTTTGCGAAATTTTTGTTCAGAAATACGATAACGAATTTTAGTTCCAAGCCACATCCCAAGCAGGGCTGGGAATAAGGCAATCAATGACATTTTATAGTCAACAGAAATATTTCCAATTGGATTTTGCTGTAGAAATACCGCCAGACACAGCGTTGAAACAGTAAAAGCCAAACCTAAGGATTGTACCAATTCATCACGTTTTAGATGTAATGATTGTAAGAAAGGCACCACTGGAATCACCACCACGCCTGTTGCAACGGTTAAAGCACCCCCTAAATATCCCACTATGGGCGATAACCATTTTTCATAGGCGCCCAAATTAGGCATATTTTGAGCGAATAAACCGTAGAGTCCATATAGTGCAAGCATAGCACCCAGTAATGCTTCACTTTTAAATTCACCATGATCCAAAGTTGGAAAAATACTCCAGACCGAACCAACAATAATCCCCAATAATAACGGCCAAAAACGACGCACTAATTTCAACACATGCCCTTCGGCAAAGAGTTGCCAAATATTGGTCACCATTGAAGGTACGATGAGTAAGGTGGCTGCTTGAAATGGCGTGATAAAAATGGTCAACAAGCCCATAGAGACTGCAGGCAGACCCAGTCCAATCGTACCTTTAATCATCCCTGCCAGCGCAAATACGCCCATTATAAAACCAATCATCGACTACACTCGTTCAACTATGAAACTCATGCTAGGTCAAGTATGTAGATTATAAAATCATTGTTTTCCGAACTGAGCCTCAATCAAAAATTGAGGCTGGTTTAAAAAAATTGATTTATGCTTTTTCTCAAAAATGGTTTCATTTAAATGAAAACACTTACTGCGCACATCGACGAAAGAATAAAATGATGAGGCGCTTTTTAATCTCTTTTAATCAGATATTTTTAAAGTGTTTTTTTATCATTTTGAGTGCCTGATCAATACGCATTAAGGTCTAATTTCTTTTAATTCACGTTGAATAAACTGCTGAATCATTGCACGGTATAATTGTTCGACCAAATCTGGATCTATCCCTAATTCAAGCGCTTGTGCACGAACTTTTTGAATGATTTGCTCAACACGCTCTGGAGATTGTACATCTTGTATACTTTTCTTAAAACGCACTACCTGATCGACGTAAAATTGACGTGTTGCGATCATTTCAATCAGTGCAGTATCAATCGCATCAATCTTTTCACGTGCTTGCTCTAAAGACTCACATTTTTCTTTGTTCATTGTGGTTATCATCATTTTCACTTTTATATTGTTCTTCTAACACATTAGAAAAAATACTTTCAATCATCCAAACTCGATACAAGCTATTGAAGACATAACTTTGACCATCAATCCGAAGCTCAAGCACGGGAAAATCAGGTTGTGATTTCATTTCACAGAGTATGTCATTTTGTTTGAGTTTGGCAGCAATATCTTCAGTCATTAATGTATCAATATTTAAATTTTGTTTGATTTGATTAAAATGTGATTGAAAGGAAAGATCCTTTCCTTGTGTCCAAACAGCCTGCAAAATGTCATGCATAGTCTCAATTCTTTGTGCTTTCGGCACGCTGTAAAACAAGGTCGCCATTGCATGAGTCGCCTGCTGCGTAGGGCGGCAGAATGGGGTAAATTTGACTTGTGTCCGTTTTGATAACCGTGTCGCCAAGCCCCAATCAAAAAGATCACGTCCTTGGTAGGACAAAGGATAAACATTCAGCTGAATATTATAATAATTCGCCAGCTCTTCTTTAATATAAGCCAACAGCAACCATGAAACGGGGTCTTCAAGTGCAATATATAAATCTAGCTCTGGATCAAGCGCTTGAATTTTATTGAGTTCTTCGGCATCACTGATTAAATGCTCGCGCCAATCAATATGATTAATTAAAAAAATTGGATTTCCGGTCAGTAATTTTTGCTGTTTTAAACGGCGGGTCAAACGTAATAAGTCATCAACAGCCTGATATTTACGCTCGCCAAATTCAAAATAGCTCGCCAATATCGCGTCATCATTAAAAATACGTTCTGGAAAATTTTGCACATGATGATGCCGACTGGCCATGGCGTGTAAAGTCCGTAATTTGCCATACTGCTTTTGCCACAGCATATGAAACACGTCTTCTAACAAATACAAAAAATCTTGCCCACGCAAAGGGGTATGACGCAAAACAATTTCAGCTTGTTGTATCGCTTCTAAGGGGGGTTGTTCTGGCGTTTCATGAAAGCTAAAGCGGTGCTGTTTAGATAAAATTTTTGCATCATTTAAACAATAATGTTGCCACTCAAGCGCAGTCATATGATTTGGCGGTTCGGCTGTTTGGCTTGAAATAATCACTTTTAATGGTTTCAGCTCATCACTTAAAATTTCTTCAAGCTCAGGTAACTGCTGCGCTGCCAAATAGCTGTAGACATCATCTAAACGTAAATGAATACTTAAACCCTGTTCCGTAGATAGTACCGCTTGACGACTCGGTTTTTGATAAAACCAACGCGATCGAAGGGGGTCAAACCAACGGCGTAACAGTGACATGAGATTGGCCTCGAAAAAAACCCTTGTAGTGCTACAAGGGTTTATAACAATTTGTTAGAGAATGATCAATTATACATCTAAATTTAGGTCTGTAACCGCCCCTTTTTCGGCCCCTGTGGTCAATTTAGCAAACTTTGCCAACGCGCCATAGCGATAATTAGGCTGTGGTTTAATCCAAACCGCTTTACGTGCAGCCATATCTTGATCAGAGATATGTAAGGTCATTTCGCGGGTTTCGGCATTAATGGAAATTTTATCGCCATTTTTCACTAAACCAATTGGCCCGCCTTCATACGCTTCTGGGGTGACATGACCGATCACAAAACCATGACTACCGCCAGAGAAACGGCCATCTGTTAACAATGCGACCGATTTACCCAAACCCTTCCCAATAATGGCAGAAGTGGGTTTCAGCATTTCTGGCATACCTGGCCCGCCTTTCGGACCTTCACCGCGAATCACAACGACATCACCTTCTTGTACTTCTCCATCCAATATCCCACGCATGGCAGCAATTTCGCCTTCAAATACACGAGCTGGACCTTCAAAATACAAACCTTCTTTACCCGTAATTTTAGCGACAGCACCTGTAGGGGATAAATTGCCTTTTAGTATCACCAGATGCGAATCTTTTTTAATCGGGGCATTAAAAGGCAGAATAATTTGCTGACCTTCAGGATAATCTTCAACATCGGCCAAGTTTTCTGCCAGCGTTTTACCGGTCACGGTTAAACATGAACCATCCAACATACCCGCATTTAACATACGTTTCATGAGCGGTTGAATACCACCAATAGCAATCAATTCTGACATGAGATATTGACCTGATGGGCGTACATCTGCCACTACGGGAATGTCCTGACCAATTCGCACAAAATCATCCAATGACAGTTCAACGCCTGCGGTATGTGCCATCGCGAGCATATGCAGTACACCATTGGTCGAACCACCCAGTGCAATCAGCACTTTAATCGAGTTCTCAAAAGCCGCTTTGGTCATAATGTCGCGTGGTTTAATATCTAAACGCAACAAATTCATGACTGCTTCACCCGCACGATTACAATCGAGTAACTTCTCGTCAGACACCGCTTCTTGCGCCGATGAACCCGGTAAGCTCATACCAAGTGCTTCTATCGCAGATGCCATTGAATTTGCAGTATACATTCCCCCACAAGATCCAGGACCCGGTAATGCCACTTCTTCAATTTGCTTGACTTGAATGGCGCTGATTTCACCTTTGGCATGCTGACCGACAGCTTCAAACACAGAGATCATATCGGTATGGCCTGCGCCCGGTTTAATGGTTCCACCATAAATAAATAAACCTGGACGGTTTAAACGTGCCAAGCCCATAATGCAACCTGGCATGTTTTTATCACAACCGCCAATCGCAATCACCCCATCATAAGCCTGACAGCCCACCACGGCTTCAATGGAATCAGCAATGATTTCACGTGACACCAGTGAATATTTCATGCCCTCTGTGCCGTTGGAAATTCCATCAGAAATGGTAATGGTGTTAAAGATAATGCCTTTACCGCCGGCTGCATTCACGCCTTTCTCAGTTTCACGTGCCAAGCCATCAATATGCATATTGCAAGGCGTGACATTGGCCCATGTCGAAGCAATGCCAATAAAGGCGCGTTCAAAATCAGCATCTTTAAACCCAGTGGCGCGCATCATAGAACGTGCTGGAGCATTTTCTATGCCTTCATAAACAGGCGCTGAATGTTCGCGGATATTGTCTTTACTCATTATTTTCTTCCTTGGCGATGCTGAGGATTTAAACCCTACATCTTGGCAATTTATTCATATTTTGATTGTATAGAAAGCAGTTGATATGTAAACGTCTAACGCAGCTTAAGTAAATTTATCTTTTAGACCTATTTCACTGAAATTTAATCACATGATCTAGCGATATGGATGTCGCTGTTGCCCTCATGCAGCAAGGACGCTGCATGAGGGCAACGAAAGATTTGTGTTACTTTTGCTCTCTCAAAAGTCAAAGATCATCTACGCATTGCCATTTTAAAATTTCAAAGCAAAATGTGGTCGTGATATTTTCTAAAAATATTAAAAAAGCACCCCAAATGGAGTAATGCCAGTCAGTTAAGCAGACATTAGAGAAATGTAGTAAAAATGAGTGTATGTAAATACGCTTATTTTTTTATGACTTTATCTCAGAATTTAGATTTAACCCTTCAGCAATCCATGCCATCACTCACTAATTTTAGCGAGTTGATTGATTTCAACTGGATTGAAGAGAGCCTGCGTCAAACAGGTAAGGCTTCTATCAGGAGAAGAAAATTACCTGCCGAACATGTGGTATGGCTAGTGATTGGGCTTGCCCTGTTTCGAGATCAACCGATCAGGTATGTTGTAGAGCAACTAAAACTTGTGTTTGGTACAACAGAGTATTGCGTTCCCAGTGCAGCAGTACAAGCACGACAACGCTTAGGGCGGGAGCCCTTAAATACCTTATTCTCTCTGCTCAGCCAAGCTTGGTTTGAAGAATCGCAACAGCAATATTCAAACTTTCATGGTCTCAGTGTGTGTGCTGTTGATGGGGTGGTTTGGTCTATGCCACAGACCGATGATAACTTTAATCACTTTGGCTCATCTAAAGGTAAAACAGCTGCACCCCCTTATCCGCAAGTGAGAGCGACCTGTCTGGTAAATACCAACACTCATGAAATGATTGATGCCCAAATAGGCAGTATGGATCAAGGTGAACTTACACTGGCAAATCAATTATGCCCTCCATCGCATAGTATTACTCTGTTTGATCGAGCCTATTTCTCTGCTGACTTTCTAATGGGTTGGCAAACACGTGCAGAGGCAAGTCATTGGTTGATGCGAGCAAAAGACAACTTACGTTATGAGGTGGTTAAGCATCATTCCCCGCATGACTTTCATATCAGAATGCCAATATCAGCAAGAGCTAAGAAGCTTAATCCGACATTGGGAGATTATTGGGAGGCGCGTTTGATTGAGGTTGAGCATGCAGGAAAAATGAGGCGTTATATCACGTCATTAACGGATTCAAAGAGATATCCACTCACTGCCTTAGCGAAGCTTTATGCTCAGCGTTGGGAAATAGAAATGTGTTATCGGGAAATCAAAAGTGATTTACAGGATGGAAAACATTTAAGGAGTAAGCAACCTGATTTAGTTTATCAAGAATTATGGGGGGTATTGATTGCGTATAATGTCCTAAGAAGACAAATGAAGTACATGGCTCAGCGAGTAAAAGTGAGTCCTTTGAGAATCAGCTTTCATCTTGCATCCATTAGTATCCTCAATATCTTAAGATTCACCTCTTTAGATTCAGCAGGCAATTTACCTAAACATTTAGAAAGCTTACTAGGGAAAGCCAAGATGTATATCTTACCTGAGAGGAGGAAAAGAAATTGTCCTCGGGTTGTGAAGATAAAACCACAGAAATATCCAAGAAAATGCCAGTCAATTTCTTAACTGACTGGCATTACCCCAAATGGAGTGCTTTTTTTTATCTATCAAAGAAAAGATACATTAAAGTTCACGTACCGCACCTTTTGAAGCACTGGTGGTGTGCATGGCATAGGCTTTTAAGGCTTTAGAAACCTTACGTGGACGTACTTCCGCAGGCTGCCAACCTTTGGCTTCTTGCACTGCACGACGTGCTACCATCGTTGCTTCATCAACCGCCAAATGAATAGTACGGTTCGGAATATCAATTTCGATGAGATCTCCATCTTCAACCAAACCAATTGCACCACCTTCCGCAGCTTCTGGTGATACATGACCAATCGATAAGCCTGATGAACCGCCTGAGAAACGACCATCGGTGAGTAATGCACAATCTTTACCTAAACCTTTCGATTTTAAGTAACTGGTTGGATAAAGCATTTCTTGCATGCCTGGCCCGCCGCGTGGACCTTCATAACGAATCACCACCACATCACCCGCTTGAATACCACCACCTAAAATACTCTCTACCGCAGCATCTTGGCTTTCAAATACACGTGCTGTGCCGTTGAATTTTAAAATAGAATCATCCACACCCGCAGTTTTTACAATACAACCTTCGAGAGCAATGTTGCCGTAAAGTACAGCCAAACCACCATCTTGCGAAAAGGCATTGGCGACATTACGAATCACGCCACTCTCACGATCGCCATCTAGTCGGGCATAGTAACGGTCTTGTGAGAAAGCTGTCTGGGTGGGTACACCGCCGGGTGCTGAACGGAAAAATTGATAAACTTCTTCATCTTCCGTGCGGATGATATCCCATTTATCTAAGGCATCTTTGAGTGTTTTTTCATGTACGGTCGGTACAGAAGTATCGAGCAAGCCTGCACGATCAAGCTCACCTAAAATGGACATAATTCCCCCAGCACGGTGGATATCTTCCATATGTACATCTTGTTTTGCAGGTGCAACTTTACACAATACTGGCACTTGACGAGACAGACGGTCAATATCAGTCATGGTGAAATCAACTTCTGCTTCATGTGCAGCTGCCAATAAATGTAAAACAGTATTAGTTGAACCACCCATTGAAATATCCAAAGTCATGGCATTTTCAAAGGCTGCTTTGGTGGCAATTGAACGTGGTAAAACGCTGTAATCGTTTTGTTCATAATGACGTTTTGTAAGTTCAACAATCAATTGTCCCGCACGCTCAAACAATTTCTTACGGTTAGCATGCGTTGCCAAAGTGGAACCATTGCCTGGCAGTGATAAGCCTAAAGCTTCAGTCAAACAGTTCATTGAATTTGCAGTAAACATGCCTGAACATGAACCACAGGTTGGACAGGCTGAACGCTCATATTCAGCCACTTCTTCATCGCTAAAACTATCATCTGCAGCCACAATCATAGCATCAACCAAATCGATGGCTTTTTCATTGCCTCCGATTTTGACTTTACCTGCTTCCATTGGACCGCCAGAAACAAACACTACGGGAATATTCAGGCGCATAGCGGTCATTAACATGCCTGGAGTAATTTTGTCACAGTTAGAAATGCATACCATCGCATCGGCACAATGCGCATTCACCATGTATTCAACCGAGTCGGCAATCAGGTCACGTGAAGGCAATGAATACAGCATCCCGTCATGACCCATTGCAATCCCATCATCGACCGCAATCGTATTAAATTCTTTAGCTACACCGCCTGATGCTTCAATTTTTCTTGCGACCAGTTGACCCAAGTCTTTTAAATGCACATGACCGGGTACGAACTGTGTGAATGAATTGACCACGGCAATAATGGGCTTACCAAAATCTTCATCTTTCATTCCTGTTGCACGCCATAAGCCGCGTGCACCAGCCATATTTCTTCCGTGTGTCGATGTTTTTGAACGATAGTCAGGCATTGTGTATTTCCAACAAAGTATGTGCTTGAAATGAATTCTAGGATTCATTCTGGCTGAATATGACGGATAGATAAGACTAAAGCAGTCGAAAATAATTCATCTTACTCGAGCTTGGGTATTGAATCAGCTACGTTGTCTAATCAGCTCAGTAAGGTCTATTCAGATTTCGACTGGTGTCATAAAAAATGAAATTGGAAACTAATATAACGCTATCCCATCAAATTAAATACAAAACTTTCATGAATAATTTTTTAATTTTGCATTACTTTATTTTATTATTTTAGAAATTAATCTCTATAAAAAATTCCTTAAAAATCCAATCCTTTTTTAATTTCAGTTGCTTATCAGTTTGCTTACAGCATCGTAGGTCTCTGTGTACTTTTGGCTTATAATAACTTAAGTTTATTTGGAATTTCATTTTTGAAAATCATCTTTGCAGGCACGCCTAAATTTGCTGCAGTTGCTTTAGAGGCGCTGTTAAAAACTGAACATGAAATTGTAGCGGTATATACTCAACCTGACCGCAAAGCAGGTCGGGGGCAAAAACTTCACGCATCCGCGGTTAAACAGTTGGCTTTAGCGCACAATATTGCAGTTTATCAACCCTTACATTTTAAATCCTCGACTGAGGAAGGAGTTGTAGCACAACAAGAATTGGCAGCCCTTGCTGCAGATGTTATGGTCGTTGCAGCTTATGGTTTAATTTTACCGCAAGTGATTTTAGATACTCCTCAATATGGCTGTTTAAATATTCATGGTTCACTGCTTCCACGCTGGCGCGGCGCGGCGCCCATCCAACGCGCGCTTGCTACAGGTGATATCGAAACGGGTGTAACCATTATGAAGATGGCTGCAGGTTTAGATACAGGCGACATGATGTATAAAACCCGGTGTCCGATTGAAGCAAATGATACTTCTGCACGCTTACATGACAAATTAGCCCTTCAAGGTGCAAGCGCAATTGTGACCGTTTTAGAGTCTGAACAAACGCTGCTCAATTATTTGGCAAAACGTGAAGTTCAAGATGAAACCCTGACTGTTTATGCACATAAATTATCTAAAGCCGAAGCTCAAATTGACTGGTCTATCGAGGCCGTGCAAATAGACCGTAATATTCGTGCGTTTAATCCTTGGCCAGTGGCTTTTATTGTTCTCGATGCGCAAAATAATTTAAGAGTTTGGAATTCTGAGTTATCCAATCAAAGAGCAGCAAATGCTCAAATTGGCGAAATTATCGCGATTGATCAACATGGAGTACATGTGGCCTGTGCAAATCAAAGCATCATTATACTAACTGCATTACAATGGCCAGGCGGCAAACCACTGAATGCTGTACAAATTTTACAAACCCAAAAATTGACTATTGGACAAATTTTATAATGAAGCAATCTCCCCACGCCTCAGGTAAAAACCTCAACTTACGTGCTCAGGTTGTGAAAACGTTATTGGCTGTCCAAAATGGTCAATCTCTGGCATCAGTTCTTCAACAGCATATGTCTATTGTTTCTGATAAAGACCGTGCGTTGTATCATGAATTAGTGCTGGGTTGTTTGCGCCAATGGCATGCGCTTAAACAACTAACCTTACCTTTACTGGCTAAACCATTGGAAAATCAAGTGGTTGAAACTTGTTTATATGTTGGGTTATACCAATTATTATGTACTCGTGTTGCCGCTCATGCCGCTATTTCTGAAACAGTTGAAGCCGCAAAACAATTGGGCATGGAAAGCTTAAGTGGTGTGGTCAATGCCATTTTGCGCCGCGCAACACGTGAAACTGAGCAGTTCTATGATGTGCTTGAACAAGCCTCAAATTTACCAAGTTGGTTATCAAAACGCTTAAAAAAGGATTGGGGTGAAAACTTTGAGGCGTTAAGTTATGAACTTAAACAAGTCGCGCCACTCACTTTGCGCGTAAATACCCGTCAAGTCAGCCGAGATGAATATCTCGACATTTTAGAAGATGAAGGCATCGACGCACATCGTTGCGACATTTCTGACGTCGGCATTGTGATGGATGAAAGTCTGCATATTCCAAGCCTTCCTGGTTTTGAAGCGGGTGGTTTTTCGGTACAAGATGAGCATGCTCAGCTTTGCGCAACTTTATTGCCTAATCTGAATGGCAAATTTGTAATTGATGCCTGTGCAGCGCCAGGCGGTAAAACTGCACATATTTTAGAAAAATATCAACCCAAAAAATTGATTGCACTCGACCAAGATGAAAAACGCCTAAAACGTGTGTCTGAAAACTTGGAACGTTTGGTACTCGATGGTAAACATGTAGAAATTGTCACAGCAGATGCGGTGAAATGGAGTTCATCTGAACTTGCAGATTGTATTGTCTTGGATGCCCCTTGCTCAGCCATTGGTGTGATCCGTCGTCATCCAGATATTCGTTTACTACGTCAGTCAGGTGATATTGCCAAAACGGTTCAGTTGCAAAAACAAATTTTGGATAATATGTGGCAACAACTCAAAGTGGGTGGCACTCTGCTTTACGTGACGTGTTCAATTTTAAAAGCTGAAAATGAGCAGCAAATGGTCGATTTCTTTGCCCAACATGCCGATGCTCAGGAACAAAAAATTGAGGCTGATTGGGGCATTGAACAAATTCATGGTCGTCAATTGTTACCACAAGTGGGTCAAGGCGATGGTTTCTATTATTGTCGAATCGAAAAAATAGCTTAAGTGATCAAGTATTGACTGTATAAATTTAGGCCTTAACTTCGGATGAGGCCTTTTTATTTACCTGATGATCAACGTCATAAGAATAAAGTATTATTTGTAAAGCCGTTATACATTTTAGAAAACGAAACAATTATAGTACCAACTTAAAAATCACTAAACTTAAAGCTAAAGACGCCATTCCAACCACTAATCCATAGACTGTTTCATGCCCTTGAGCATAACGTTTTGCCGTTGGCAATAATTCATCTAAAGCCAAAAATACCATCACGCCGCCAATGATGCCAAATACAGCGCCATAAATACTAAAATTCATAAAGGGTGCCAAGATAAAATAGCCAAGCGCAGCGCCAAATGGCTCAGCCAAAGCAGAAATGAAACTAGCACCCAAAGCTAAATCTTTACGTCCAGTCGCCATGTACACAGGTAAAGCGATAGCAATACCTTCAGGAATATTATGAATAGCAATCGCGATGGCCAAAGGTGCACCTAAAGTCGGACTTTCTAGCGTGGCAAAAAATGTCGCCAAGCCTTCAGGTAAATTATGAGCAGTAATCGCAAACAGCGTCATTAAAGCGGTGCGCTTTAATTGCTGTTTTTCAATTTCAGCAGCATATTTCGGTTCAAGGGTTTGATGTGGATTAGGAATAAAACGATCCAATAACAACACCAAAATCATCCCAAGTAAAAAAGCAAAAGTACCCAAAGCAAAACCATATTTGGGTTCAAAAGCTTGACTGAATGAAGCAATCGATTTATTCAGAATTTCAGTCAATGAAATATAGATCATTGCACCAGCGGCGAAAGCCAAGCCGAAAGACAATACACGATAACTCGGCTGTTTAAAAAATAGAACCAATGCACCCCCAATGACGGTAGACAATCCAGCAAGGAAGGTCACTGCAAATGCAATCAAAACCTGATGGGATAAAATGATCTGCATGGACATGCCCCATTTTAAAAACAAGAAAGTCATTATCATAAATGATAATGACTTTCATTTGCATATTTTATTAGAACGACCGAGATCGTTTTTGGATTTACAGCGTATGCTGATCTTTTACATCTTCTAACACATCATCCAATTCTTCTGGGTTTTTCATTAAATGTAGAATAGATAAAGCCAATCCACCCCACAAAAACACCATCGAGATCACCATCATTACGATTGCAGAAGTATTCATCTTTTTCTCTCCTAGCGGTCTTTAACACGAGATAAAATAAAGGCTACTACTGCACAGAACATCACACAGCCCCAACCAAATAACCACTGTAGACTTAAACTATAATCGCCATAACCTTTTAACAATAAGTTATAAATGGTCATGCCCAAAGTAATCAATAAAATCAACGATGTAATAACGGTTAGAGTGAAATCCCAACCTTTGCCCAATTGCACAGTTGAAATCGCATTGACATGATTTCTAATTTCAATCAGTGCTGAACGCTTAAACCACGCAATACTGATAATTGAAAGCAATGCGCCGCCGATAATCCCGATGTTATTAATGAAATGGTCAATAATATCGACCAATTTAATCGAGTTAACACTGGAAAAGAGTACGATTGACACCAAGGCACTACCACCACCGATAATTGAAACAGCTTTTTTACGGCTCCACTTCAGTTTATCCATCATGGCAGAAATTGGAACTTCCAAAATACTGACCATGGATGAAATACCGGCAACAAACAAGGAGGTAAAGAACAAGATACCGAATAAATCTGCTCCTGCACCCAAGCTCGAAATAATTTTAGGAAAGGCAATAAAGGCCAAGCCAATACCGCCACTCACAACATCTTCAACATTAGTATTCGCAGCATAAGCCATAAAGCCCAGTGCAGCAAAAATACCAATACCCGCTAAAATTTCAGTTGATGCATTGGCAAAACCGACAATTAAGCCTGAACCGGTTAAATTGGTTTTTGGTTTTAAATAAGAAGCATAAGTCACCATAATCCCGAAGCCCACTGAAAGCGAGAAAAAGGTATGCCCATAAGCTGCCAACCACACTTTATAGTTCATCATGGCGGACCAGTTTGGCGTAAAGAAGGCATTTAAACCTTGTACCGCACCAGGTAAGCGAAGTGCCTGAATCACCAAAAGAATAAATAAAACAAACAACAACGGCATGAATATCTTATTGGAAAGCTCGACCCCTTTTTTCACACCACCATACAAAATAATTAAAGTCAGTGCCCAAATACCCGCCAGTGGCCAAAAAATATGGCTGACAAATTTCGGATCAAAACCTGATGCTTCTGAGGTTTGTAAATAAGTTTTAAAGAAGAATGCTTCTGGATCATTGCCCCACATTTGACCCACTGAGAAGTACACATAGCTTCCCGCCCAAGTCAAAACGCTGGCATAGTACAATCCAATGATAATACACACGCATACTTGCCACCATCCAAGTGTTTCACCACCTTTGAAAATGGCACGGTAGGCTTTAGGTGGAGAACGATTACTTTTATGGCCTACTGCATAATCTAAAAATAAAAGCGGTAATCCTGCAGTAATTAAAGCAATCAAATACGGAATTAAAAATGCCCCACCACCATTTTCATAGGCGACATAAGGAAAGCGCCAAATATTACCTAAACCAACTGCAGACCCAATCGCGGCAATAATAAAGCCCGATCGTGACGTCCAGTTTTCACGAGAATCTGTCATAAAATACCTAAACCTTCGGTTTTTTTCTTGCCGCTTGTTATTGATTATGTCGCGAGCAAAAAAATTCCCATTCAAAAATTAATCTTGTTATGTCTGAAGTTTAGCTTTAGCCTTTTGAGCATGATTTTCTAAATTACAAACAGGTTATCATCACAAAATCTTGCTTAAAGCCTTTTATGAGTTTTACCTTTTAATAGGTGAACAATACCCACTTTTCGGGCTTTTATCTGTAGTTTTTGCGGAAATTCTTCGCTTTTCTACGGCTAATGATCTGATTTGATCAAAATGTGACGCTTCAAGCACCTTAATTAAATAATCATGATTTATAAATATGAATAATCACGTTTTATTGGATTTAAAATAAGCCATGACTGTAGATAAAAATAATCCCATTTATATCTGTTGTGTAGCCCCATAAGCTCAAAAGTTCGATATGATGGCCTCAAAATTGAGCGCTCTCACATGTACTCAAATAAATCGAACAACTAAAACGTCACCACTTAGGTTAAGGACTTATGAAATTATTAAAAATGACATTACTCACCACAGCTTTGGGACTAAGCACTGTGGCGCAAGCAGATTTTATTGGCTTAAAAGGCGATATCAGTTATTGGATTACTGATGGTAACGTAGATATTACCCAACCTTATGCAGTACACGATAAACTTGACCGTGATGGCGCAGTTCAACTTTCTTTAGCATTTGAACATCCTGTTCCTTTCCTACCCAATGCCAAAATTAAATATGTCGATTTAGACAGTACTACACAGAATCAACTTTACAATACTGATGCCTCATTAAAAAACACCGATTACATTTTATATTACGAAATTTTGGACAATATCATCAGTATTGATTTGGGTCTCGGTCTCGCAAACTTAGACGGAGACGTGAAACAATACAACTCTCTGGATGAAATTAAATATACCATTAATGGAAATGGGGTAATCGGCTATGTCAATGTGGGCGCTAAATTACCATTCACAGGTTTAAGTGCTTCAACTGAGGCGATCTATAGCAGTTTCTCTGACGGAAAATTTACCGATCTTCAAGCCGAATTTCAATATGATTTTATCAATAACATTGCTTTGGATATCGGGGCTAAAGTGGGTTATCGTTATATGAAAGTAGACTTTGATCAATTAAAAGATCAAGATTTAAAAATCGAATTTAAAGGACCATATATAGGCTTGAATGCGCATTTTTAAAACACAGTATTTTTAATTTATTTTTTTGTAAGAAACCACTTACCTGAAAAGCGAATATTTACTTATATCAGCCTCTAACTAAATTTTATACTCTAGATTTATCAGGAATAGGGATTTCTCGAACACTAAAAAATAAGTTTGAGCGTCAGAATGTAAAATTCGCTAGGATTCAAATCTAAGCTGCATCTATAGAACAGCCCAATCAGGATGATAGGGCTATTCTAATTTTACTTCATACCTTGTAAGCTTTTTAAATACATCACAATTTCTTCATTCCCTGCCATTTCAGCCAGTTCTAAAGCGTTATAAGTCCCTCGATAAGCAATATCTACCCCCTTACTGACCAATAACTTCACCACATCTAAGTGATTATTTTCAGCTGCGGCCTGTAATGCACTATAGCCTTCTTCATCCGTTTGATTTGGATTAATTCCTTGCAAAAGTAACTCTTCGAGCTGTTCTAAATCACCTAAAGATGACCAATACACCAACTCAGGAAGATGTAATTCATCATCATCTTCAGGCATGGGGGAAAATGAGTTGAGTTTCATAATATATATCCTGTAAATTATTTTTTAACTAATGGGCTCTATCTTGCCATAAGTTCTTCCTCTGAGCGTCCTAAAATAATTGATTGTTTTTTAATTAGATAAAAGGATTATTTTTTAAAATACTGAATTTCAATGATTAAATTAAAAATAAGGACTGGCTGTTTTTATTGGTAACCAAATTGAATGCGGGTATTTTTTAAATTTATTTATTTCACTTTTTACTTTTTAAATTATGTATAGAAAAACCCCCCTCAGTCTTAAGACTGAGGGGGGTTTAGAATAATGAGCTGGCGATGACTTACTCTCACATGGGTAACCCCACACTACCATCAGCGCGAAGAGGTTTCACTTCTGAGTTCGGGAAGGGATCAGGTGGTTCACTCTTGCTATTGTCGCCAGCACAACTGTTTATGGACTTGTTCGGGTCTTATTTACGGGATTTATTTCGTAAGCCTTACTTTGTACCAAAAGAGTTATTAACAGACATTAAATTTGAGTTGAGATTTTAGTTTGTAGCGTTAACTAAATCAAGGGTATATTGCTTGGTTTTGAATCACTTAGATGATGCAATACAACTGTTTGGGTGTTGTATAGTCAAGCCTCACGAGCAATTAGTATTGGTCAGCTTCACATATCACTATGCTTCCACATCCAACCTATCAACGTCGTAGTCTTCAACGGCTCTTTAGGTGACATAAAGTCACAGGGAAATCTAATCTTGAGGTAGGCTTCCCGCTTAGATGCTTTCAGCGGTTATCCCTTCCGAACATAGCTACCCGGCGATGCAACTGGCGTTACAACCGGTACACCAGAGGTTCGTCCACTCTGGTCCTCTCGTACTAGGAGCAGATCCTCTCAAATTTCCAACGCCCACGGTAGATAGGGACCGAACTGTCTCACGACGTTCTAAACCCAGCTCGCGTACCTCTTTAAATGGCGAACAGCCATACCCTTGGGACCTGCTTCAGCCCCAGGATGAGATGAGCCGACATCGAGGTGCCAAACACCGCCGTCGATATGAACTCTTGGGCGGTATCAGCCTGTTATCCCCAGAGTACCTTTTATCCGTTGAGCGATGGCCCTTCCATACAGAACCACCGGATCACTAAGACCTACTTTCGTACCTGCTCGACTTGTGGGTCTCGCAGTTAAGCGCGCTTTTGCCTTTATACTCTACGCGTGATTTCCGACCACGCTGAGCGCACCTTCGTACTCCTCCGTTACTCTTTAGGAGGAGACCGCCCCAGTCAAACTACCCACCAGACATGGTCCTCGCTCCAGATTATGGAGCAGAGTTAGAACCTCAATATTACCAGGGTGGTATTTCAAGATTGGCTCCACCGAAACTAGCGTCTCGGTTTCAAAGCCTCCCACCTATCCTACACAAGTAAGATCAAAGTTCAATGTCAAGCTGCAGTAAAGGTTCACGGGGTCTTTCCGTCTAGCCGCGGGTACACCGCATCTTCACGGCGAATTCGATTTCACTGAGTCTCTGCTGGAGACAGCGCCCCCATCATTATGCCATTCGTGCAGGTCGGAACTTACCCGACAAGGAATTTCGCTACCTTAGGACCGTTATAGTTACGGCCGCCGTTTACTGGGGCTTCGATCAAGAGCTTCGCTTACGCTAACCCCATCAATTAACCTTCCAGCACCGGGCAGGCATCACACCCTATACGTCCACTTTCGTGTTTGCAGAGTGCTATGTTTTTAATAAACAGTTGCAGGGGCCTGGTTTCTGTGGCTGTCAACCGCTCAGGGAGTAAATCCCATCACCGTCGACAGCGTACCTTCTCCCGAAGTTACGGTACCATTTTGCCTAGTTCCTTCAGCAGAGTTCTCTCAAGCGCTTTGGTCTACTCGACCTGACCACCTGTGTCGGTTTCGGGTACGATTCCTGTGTAACTGAAGCTTAGAGACTTTTCCTGGAAGCATGGTATCAGCCACTTCACTGTACAAGTACAGCTTGCTATCAGTTCTCAGCATAGAGCACCCCGGATTTGCCTAAGATGCATGCCTACAACCTTTCACCTGGACAACCAACGCCAGGCTGACTTAACCTTCTCCGTCCTCTCATCGCATTACACAGAAGTATTGGAATATTAACCAATTTCCCATCGACTACGCCTCTCGGCCTCGCCTTAGGGGTCGACTCACCCAGCCCCGATTAACGTTGGACTGGAACCCTTGGTCTTTCAGCGTGCGAGTTTTTCACTCGCATTGTCGTTACTCACGTCAGCATTCGCACTTCTGATACCTCCAGCAGACTTCTCAATCCACCTTCATCGGCTTACAGAACGCTCCCCTACCACTTGCAATAAATTGCAAATCCGCAGCTTCGGCATATAGTTTTAGCCCCGTTACATCTTCCGCGCAGGCCGACTCGACTAGTGAGCTATTACGCTTTCTTTAAAGGGTGGCTGCTTCTAAGCCAACCTCCTAGCTGTCTATGCCTTCCCACATCGTTTCCCACTTAACTATAATTTTGGGGCCTTAGCTGGCGGTCTGGATTGTTTTCCTCTTGACTACGGACGTTAGCACCCGCAGTCTGTCTCCCGGATAGTACTCATTGGTATTCGGAGTTTGCATCGGTTTGGTAAGTCGGGATGACCCCCTAGCCGAAACAGTGCTCTACCCCCAATGGTATTCGTCCGAGGCGCTACCTAAATAGCTTTCGGGGAGAACCAGCTATCACCGAGTTTGATTAGCCTTTCACCCCTATCCACAAGTCATCCCCCGGCTTTTCAACGACGGTGGGTTCGGTCCTCCAGTTAGTGTTACCCAACCTTCAACCTGCTCATGGATAGATCACCCGGTTTCGGGTCTACACCCAGCAACTAAACGCCCTATTAAGACTCGATTTCTCTACGGCTCCCCTATGCGGTTAACCTTGCTACTGAATGTAAGTCGCTGACCCATTATACAAAAGGTACGCAGTCACCGAACAAGTCGGCTCCCACTGCTTGTATGCATGCGGTTTCAGGATCTATTTCACTCCCCTCACAGGGGTTCTTTTCGCCTTTCCCTCACGGTACTGGTTCACTATCGGTCAGTCAGGAGTATTTAGCCTTGGAGGATGGTCCCCCCATATTCAGACAAGGTTTCACGTGCCCCGCCCTACTCGTCATCATTATCTAAGCCCTTTCGTGTACAGGACTATCACCCACTACGGTTGCACTTCCCAGAGCATTCCACTAAAACTTAGATAACTTAATGGGCTGATCCCCGTTCGCTCGCCGCTACTAAGGGAATCTCAATTGATTTCTTTTCCTAAGGGTACTGAGATGTTTCACTTCCCCTCGTTCGCCTTGCATGACTATGTATTCATCATGCAATACCTACCTTATGGTAAGTGGGTTTCCCCATTCAGAAATCTCCGGATCACAGGATATTTGCCGCCTCCCCGGAGCTTATCGCAGGCTATTACGTCTTTCATCGCCTCTGACTGCCAAGGCATCCACCACATGCACTTAATTACTTGACTATACAACCCCAAACAGTCGTTAACACCCTACAAGTGATGTAACAACAGAGTCAGCCTTACGACCTTCTCATACAGTTTGTGGTCTGTAGATTTAACTACAGTACAGCTTCAATCTAAATTCATCTACCAAAACGCTTGATTCAGTTAATTTCGCTAGTTCTCAGTTCTTCTTCGTCATTGAAATGAAATACTTGCGTATTACAGTCAATGCTGAATTAGTTCTGAGTTCAAACAATTATTTCAACTCAAATTCTCAATCTGTTAATGATTAACTACGTCTTCGTCAGACCGTAGGTAACTGTGATAAATCACAGAACTTAATAAATTAAAAAATCATTTAATCATGATCTTATTTATTAAATTCTATAATCTAACTTCTTAGCTTATATATTGAAGAACAATATATGGTGGAGACTAACGGAGTCGAACCGTTGACCTCCTGCGTGCAAAGCAGGCGCTCTACCAACTAAGCTAAGTCCCCAGCTTATCACTTATTAGCTTTATGTATCTCTCGTTTGTAACTCAACTCCAAGACTCTCATCTCTTCATTATTTCAGTTAGTAGACTTGGTGGGTCTGACAAGACTTGAACTTGTGACCCCACGCTTATCAAGCGTGTGCTCTAACCAACTGAGCTACAGACCCATCGATACATCATGAAGAACAACTTGTTGTGGATTCTTACCAATCGTCAATCTTTCGTTAAGGAGGTGATCCAGCCGCAGGTTCCCCTACGGCTACCTTGTTACGACTTCACCCCAGTCATCGGCCACACCGTGGTAAGCGTCCTCCTTGCGGTTAGACTACCTACTTCTGGTGCAACAAACTCCCATGGTGTGACGGGCGGTGTGTACAAGGCCCGGGAACGTATTCACCGCGGCATTCTGATCCGCGATTACTAGCGATTCCGACTTCATGGAGTCGAGTTGCAGACTCCAATCCGGACTACGATCGGCTTTTTGAGATTAGCATCCTATCGCTAGGTAGCAACCCTTTGTACCGACCATTGTAGCACGTGTGTAGCCCTGGTCGTAAGGGCCATGATGACTTGACGTCGTCCCCGCCTTCCTCCAGTTTGTCACTGGCAGTATCCTTAAAGTTCCCGGCTTAACCCGCTGGCAAATAAGGAAAAGGGTTGCGCTCGTTGCGGGACTTAACCCAACATCTCACGACACGAGCTGACGACAGCCATGCAGCACCTGTATGTAAGCTCCCGAAGGCACCAATCCATCTCTGGAAAGTTCTTACTATGTCAAGACCAGGTAAGGTTCTTCGCGTTGCATCGAATTAAACCACATGCTCCACCGCTTGTGCGGGCCCCCGTCAATTCATTTGAGTTTTAGTCTTGCGACCGTACTCCCCAGGCGGTCTACTTATCGCGTTAGCTGCGCCACTAAAGTCTCAAAGACCCCAACGGCTAGTAGACATCGTTTACGGCATGGACTACCAGGGTATCTAATCCTGTTTGCTCCCCATGCTTTCGTACCTCAGTGTCAGTATTAGGCCAGATGGCTGCCTTCGCCATCGGTATTCCTCCAGATCTCTACGCATTTCACCGCTACACCTGGAATTCTACCATCCTCTCCCATACTCTAGCCAACCAGTATCGAATGCAATTCCCAAGTTAAGCTCGGGGATTTCACATTTGACTTAATTGGCCACCTACGCACGCTTTACGCCCAGTAAATCCGATTAACGCTCGCACCCTCTGTATTACCGCGGCTGCTGGCACAGAGTTAGCCGGTGCTTATTCTGCGAGTAACGTCCACTATCCCTAGGTATTAACTAGAGTAGCCTCCTCCTCGCTTAAAGTGCTTTACAACCAAAAGGCCTTCTTCACACACGCGGCATGGCTGGATCAGGGTTCCCCCCATTGTCCAATATTCCCCACTGCTGCCTCCCGTAGGAGTCTGGGCCGTGTCTCAGTCCCAGTGTGGCGGATCATCCTCTCAGACCCGCTACAGATCGTCGCCTTGGTAGGCCTTTACCCCACCAACTAGCTAATCCGACTTAGGCTCATCTATTAGCGCAAGGTCACAAGTGATCCCCTGCTTTCTCCCGTAGGACGTATGCGGTATTAGCATTCCTTTCGAAATGTTGTCCCCCACTAATAGGCAGATTCCTAAGTATTACTCACCCGTCCGCCGCTAAGTTAAGTAGCAAGCTACTTTTCCCCGCTCGACTTGCATGTGTTAAGCCTGCCGCCAGCGTTCAATCTGAGCCATGATCAAACTCTTCAGTTTAATATTGCTTAGTACCTATAGGGCACCAATCTTGGCTCATCAATTTTCTGACAAATATTTCTCAAATAAACTTCGAGTAATTTCTACCATTAATCAATGAAAATAATTTCGATCAATCAATCAGTAAAAATCCACACAAGTTGTTCTTCATAAGCTCTTAATGATCTCTCTTATTCCTCGTCAGAATAAGTCGCTCAACAACATAAACCTAAAAACTCAGCATCTAGCGCTTCGTACTTTCCGTCTATCTCGTCGGGATGCAGCGTATTCTATACACTTTATAACAGCACGCAACCCCTAAAATGATTTATTTTTCACGTATGCTTATTTTTTCTACCAAATCTCTCAAAAACTCTATTTTTAAGCTATTTTTTATACTTTTATTGAGTAGGAAGTTGATTTTTTCTTAGTTGAATTCGATTTTTTCTAGATAGAAATACTTCTAGTTCTTTAAAAAAAGAACTTTAGCTGTGAAGCTCTTCGACTTTTTCACATAATTGTAAGCCATAAAATAAGCTTATCGCCAAAGTGGTTATTTTAAGCTTTTAAAAAGAAAGCGATCAATCCACTCTTCTTTCGAAATCATGTGATTTATTTGTGAAATTCATCCCAGCCTATAAACCGTTTAGAGAAAAACAAGGGAGCTTACTTTTATTCTTTTACTAATTGATTTGAAAATATCCGCGCAAACCCAGATTAGTTTTTTAATTGCATAAGCTCTGTCTTGATTATTTCAAAAAGAAGAGATCAATCACCTGAGAATATGGCTTTATTATGCCAAAAACTGGCTTAAAATAAGCTGAGTTAAAATTTACTCAATTTTAAATAGAAAAAAAGAAAGAGATCTCTCCCAAAACCTCTCCCTCGGAGTTAGACCATTAACCGATCCATGCTGTCATTATTATAGTTATCTACAAAACTTAAAAATATAGAGTGTTTCACACATAACTTATATCCACGCTGCGTGGCGAATAAATCTTATCTAGAAACAAATAACATTACAAGCTTTTTGGGAAAATTTAATCTTTGTTTTTATACGACTTTTTCTGAATTTACTTATTCATAATCCAGATATATAAATAAAAAATAAAAGCAGACCGAGGTCTGCTTTTATTTCAACAATTTGACGCTTTTTTAGTCAATGAAAATAACCTTCGCAATCGCTTTTTTGCCTGCTTGAATAATATAAGTTTTATTCTCAGCAACTGAAAAGTTTGCATCCACCACTTCCCAATCTACCTTTACAGCGCCACGAGCCACGGCATCTTTGGCTTGTGCTGCATTTTTGGTTAAGCCAGCCGTACGTAAAATAGAAGCAATAAACATTTCACCGCCAAATTCTGACCGTGAAATAACCACTTCTGGCGTACCTTCAGGAAGTTCACCTTCAGTAATCAGATTCCCAGCACCTTTGTGTGCATTGGCAGCCGCATGTGTGCCATGAAAACGCTCCACCAACTCCAGTGCCAGAATCTTCTTCACTTCTTGTGGGTTACGCCCTTCTGCGACTTCTTTTAATAACACCTCAATCTCTTCAACAGATTTGAAGCTGAGCAAATCGAAATAACGCTCAATTAAGGTATCTGGCATTGAAAGGACTTTTTGGTACATTGCACCCGGTGCATCAAAGACACCAATATAGTTACCCAAAGATTTAGACATCTTGTTGACGCCATCCAAACCTTCGAGAATGGGTACTGTAATACAAACTTGCGCTTCTTGATCATAACGACCTTGTAGCGTACGACCCATCAATAAGTTGAAGGTTTGGTCTGTACCACCAAGCTCTACATCAGCCTCTAATGCAATTGAGTCATACCCTTGAACCAATGGATACAAGAATTCGTGAATCGCAATCGGCTGATGACTGTTATAACGCTTGGTAAAGTCATCACGCTCAAGCATACGGGCAACCGTTTGCTGTGAAGCCAATTGAATCAGATCAGCAGCCGTTTTTTCGGCAAACCATTCAGAGTTAAAACGCACTTTGGTTTTATTTGGATCAAGAATTTTAAAGACTTGTTCTTGATAGGTTTTGGCATTTCCCAACACTTGTTCACGCGACAAGGGTGGACGCGTTGCACTTTTACCTGTTGGATCACCAATCATGGCGGTGTAATCACCAATCAAGAACGTCACTTCATGTCCCAAATCTTGGAACACTTTTAGCTTATTAATCAGTACAGTGTGACCTAAATGCAGGTCAGGTGCTGTTGGATCAAAGCCCGCTTTAATTTTTAAGGGGCGATTTTCTTTAAGTTTCTTTAACAGATCCTCTTCAGAAATAATTTCATGAGTGCCTCGTTGAATGAGGGCAAGTTGTTCTTCAGCCGGCAGGAAATTTGACATCACAAAACCCAATACATCTGTTATACAATTTGTGCGATATACTAACACTTTTTCAGCACAATGCAGGCTTAACTATCATCATGACAGCGATCTATATTGGGGTAATGACCGGCACCAGCATGGATGGCGTTGACATCGTGGCTGCTTCCTTTGATCCTTTGCAGCTTCACGCCACTCTGACCTTGTCCTTTGATTTAGATTTACGTGATGAATTAATGGCGCTCACTTTGCCAGATGACAATGAAATTGATCGTATGGGTAAAGCAGATGTTGCTTTGGCTCAAATGATTGGGCATGGGATTAATGAGCTGATTGAAAAGAATTACTTAGATCGTAACCATATTAAAGCGATTGGTTCGCATGGACAAACCATTCGTCACCGCCCTGAACATGGCTTTACCCTTCAAATTGGCGACCCCAATATCATTACCGAAATCACTCAAATTCCTGTGATTTCAGATTTTAGACGTCGCGACATGGCTGCGGGTGGTCAAGGTGCACCTTTAGTGCCTGCATTTCATCAAGCCTTATTTCAACATTCCAGCATTCATCGCGTCATTTTAAATCTGGGTGGTATTGCCAATGTCAGTATGTTGCCTGCAAACCATCCTGAAGGTGTATTTGGTTTTGATACCGGGCCTGCCAATATTTTAATGGATGCTTGGTGCCATCGTTATACTGGACAACCTTATGATGAAAATGGCAATTGGGCTGCCTATGGTCAACCTATTCGCAGCTTACTTGACCGCTTACAATCTCATGAATATTTCTCCAAAGAACCTCCAAAAAGTACAGGTCGTGAAGACTTCAATTTAGAATGGCTCGATGAACAAATAGCTGACTGGCATAATGATACTGAATATAACGAATTAGAAGATACACCTGAAAATGTTCAGGCAACACTCTTAAAACTCACCACACGCGCCATAAAAAAAGCGATTTACCGCTCAAATATGGATACAGGTGAAGTCTATGTATGTGGAGGTGGTGCCTATAATTCATATTTACTTGAACAATTACGTTGGCGCTTACGCAAACACAATTGGTCAGTACAAACCACCTCTGTCTTAGGTTTAGCACCAATTTGGGTAGAAGCGACCGCATTTGCATGGTTGGCCATGCGTTTTATCACCCAACAGAGCGGTAACTTGCCTACGGTGACAGGTGCATCTGGATATCGTATTTTGGGAACAATGACTGCTGTATAAGAATAAATTAGTCAAAATAAAAAGGTCAGCTTCAAGCTGACCTTTTTAATGATCAAAAATTTATTGCATCATATTTTTAGCATTTTCATTGCGAATAACACTTAAAATTTGTTGTCCTGCACGTCCTGTCGAACTTAAACCCAAACGGGTTTGCTCTTGACGAATAGCTTGACGACTTTTATCACCAATTAAACCATCCACTGCACCAATGTCATAACCACGATTAATTAAAAATTGCTGAATTTCACGGCGCTCTGCTCTTGAGGTTCCCGCATCTGCTGTCGGCCAAGACTTACTAAAACCCGCTTTGCCTTGTAAACGATCAGATAAATGTGCAATCGCTAAAGCATAACTTTCCGCAGCGTTATAACTATATATAGCATCGAAATTTTTAAACACCAAGAATACAGGACCATTTGCACCCGCAGGTGCCATTAATCCCGCATTACTGCTGCTTGATAAACCAGCTTGAATCAATGAACCACCATCCGCACGAACCAAACCACGGCTCATCCAATGACTTAAAGACTTTTTATTACGACGCCCTTCACCATTTATTGACATTGCCTCAGGAATTCGAACCTCAAAGCCCCAAGGTTGCCCTGTTTGCCAACCACGTTTTTTTAAGAAATTTGCAGTAGAAGCCAAGGCATCTGAGGTACTCGAAACCAAATCACGACGGCCATCGCCATCAAAGTCAACGGCAAGCTCTTCATAAGTAGATGGCATAAATTGGGTATGACCAAACGCACCCGCCCAAGAACCTTTCATTTGAGATTCACTTAAATCACCGCGTTGTAAAATTCGCATGGTGGCAAAAAACTCGCCACGAAAATAACTTTGACGACGCCCCTCACAACTTAAAGTACCCAAAGCCTGCAATAAAGGATAACTTCCCGAAATTCCACCAAAATTACTTTCAACACCCCAAACAGCCACCACTTTTTCAGCAGGCACTCCATATACAGATGCAACGCGATTGAGTACATCCCGATGTTGAGATAGTTTTTGCTGCCCCAGCTGTACCCGTTCCTCATCAACCAAACCAGACAAATAATCCCAAATAGGTGTAGAAAACTCAGGTTGATAATTCAATTTATCAATCACTGAATAATCAGGCATTAAGTTTTGGGTATAACGATCATATGTCGAACCATTTACCCCTGAGGCGATTGCCTGAGAACGCAAATTTGCAATGCATTGCTGAAAATTATTTTGTGCAGAAAAACTCGGTGCTGGAGAAAGATTAGAACTTGCTGGTTGGCCATTAATAATCAGCTCAGCATGGGCTTGAGTCATTGCAAGAAAAACTGAACCTAAAACAGAAGCTAAGCGAATCATCATATCCTTTACAACATTTGAATTTAAATTATGTTTTTACCATACCATCAACCTTTCATAATTTCTGAATCAAATCGTAAATTTAAATTCATTTTCCTTCATTTTAAATTCATATTCTGTTTTTGAATTTAAAAACTTATCCATAATTCATATTTTTAAAAATTTTAAATTCAAAGATACTCAATATATGAATTTAAATTTATTGCTTTAAATTTAAAAGATTCTTTTTAAATCCAAACATCTGTGGATAAGTTTATTATCTTTGTTTTCATATCTTTAAATAAGTAAAAATTTAAATTCAAAACTGTATTTTTAAATTTAAAAGTTTAAATTCATATTCTCCAAAACACTTTGAATTCATATTTTTAAATTCAAAAATAAACCCTGCTGTTTAAATTCATAAACTTTGAATTCATTTTTAATGATTTGAATTTAAAAGCTATGCTGGTTAGTTTCCAGTAATGTAAGAACACCGCAAAAATTTTGAATGATTATATTTTTAATATAAGAGCTTAACTTACATCGCCTATTTTTTTATTCTGCCCCGATCCATGATGCTTTCTCTTAAAAAGGGCGCAATCATGCCCGAACTTCAGACCTAAAAAAAGCGCTCATAAACATGAACGCTTTTTTTGTATTCAATCTCAGGATTAAATGTTCATATCTTGAGTCAATGCTAAAGGTTGAGGCAAAATTTTTGCCAATTGACGACATAAACGGGTCAATTCGATGCTGTCATTTGGAAGCAGCGTAATATGACCAATTTTACGACCTTCACGCTCCGTTTTATTATACAGATGTAAGTGTGCGCCATTCAGTGCCAAGATATCTTCCGTTTTTGGATGCTGACCAATAATATTGACCATCACACTTGGACGAATCACATCCGTTGAACCTAAAGGTAAACCAGCAACCGCACGAATGTGATTTTCAAACTGTGAACATACCGCACCTTCAATCGACCAATGTCCTGAATTGTGCACGCGGGGTGCCATTTCATTGGCAAATAGGCCTTTATCTGTGACGAATAACTCTAAAGTCAGCACACCGACATAATTTAAATGATTGAGTAGGCGAGTAATATAATCTTGCGCAACCGGTTGTAAATCTAAGCTTTTTGGTGCCGGTACAATCGAATGCGATAAAATACCATTGTGATGATGATTTTCAGCCAATGACCAAGTTTTAACTTCACCATTTTGCCCACGCACCGCAATAATGGACACTTCACGCGAAAAATTCACAAAACTTTCCGCAACAAGCGAACCTGCTGGCCCAAGTTCGAGCCATGCTTGCTGCATTTGATTGCTGCTACGCACTACAAACTGACCTTTGCCATCATAACCACCTGTGGTAGTTTTCAGGACAATCGGTAAACCCAGTTCTGTCACGGCTTGTTCTAAACTTTCTAAAGAATTGACCGCTTTATACGGTGCAACAGGAATACCGAGCTCATCAAATAATGCTTTTTCAAGCAAGCGGTTTTGGGCAATCGCCAAAGCCTGACGCGATGGATATAATTCTTTTTGTTTGGTGAGTACATCAACATCTGCAAGAGGCGTATTTTCAAACTCAAGGCTAAAAACATCTGCACTTTGAATAAACTGATTTAATCCATTTTCAGCTTTAGGAGAAATGACCTGACCCAATGCAACCGATGGACAATCTGCATTCGCTTCAAAGAAAGTACATTGAATATTTAGGGGAAGGGCAGCTTGTGCCATCATACGGCCAAGCTGACCTCCTCCAAAAATACCGATGGTCTTATCCATAATATATGTCTCGTTTTAAGCTTGACCTGGGATATTGTTACTGGCGACTTTATCTGTTTGTGCAGCACGAAATGCTGTCACATTTTGGGCAATCTCAGGACGGGTTAACCCCAAGATTTGAGCTGCCATAATGGCAGCATTGGTTGCACCCGCAGGGCCAATCGCCAATGTTCCGACTGCAATACCCGCTGGCATTTGTACAATTGAAAGCAATGAATCTACACCATTTAAAATCGAAGATTTTACGGGTACGCCTAAAACGGGTAAATCGGTTTTTGCTGCGCACATCCCTGGTAAATGTGCTGCACCACCAGCACCCGCAATAATCACCTGAATACCACGATCACGCGCTGTTTCGGCATATTCAAATAAACGATCAGGTGTACGGTGTGCAGAAACCACTTCCGCTTCAAATGGCACGCCCAGCTGTTTCAGCATATTGGCGGTATGTTCTAAAGTTGCCCAATCAGATTGAGAACCCATGATAATTCCAACGAGAGGTGTGTTTTGTGCAGCAGCCGTATTCATTGCAAATATTCCATAAACGAATGTAAGGAAGGAAAAATCTTGACCCATGCCAAGCTTTAAATGAATTACAAGCCCGCTATTATAGACTGAAAATTCGTCTCGCCAAAATTTAACAGTTCGTGTAGCGCGATATTTTCGCTATTTTTAGAAAAATAATAAATAAATTGATTTCAAAAACTAAAACTAAATTGATGCTTAGGAATGTTATTCGTAAACTGAGCAATCAATAGAGTAATTTTGTAGCATAAGCCAAGAATGTACTGAATAAGCAAAGTTTCTGTAATTGATAGAATTTTCGGCCTATTTAATGATTTTTGCGTATAGCATGCCTATGCTTACTTTTCCCCAATAAAACTCAGTCGAACCCAATTTATTTCCAGAATTGAATAACCATTGAAAAGATTCTGTTGTACAAACTATATCTAGTTTTTATCAGCTTAAATTTTACTGGCTTCTAAACACAAAATAGACGCAGCCTAAAAGACACAAACCTGCCCAAATATAATCCAATTTAAACGGTTGCTTGAACATCAAAAGCATAAAAGGAATAAAAACCAGTAAAGTCACCACTTCTTGGGTAATTTTCATTTGCCCAACTGCCCAACCTTGTTGTGCTAAAAGTCTAGTGGCAGGGATCATTAAACTGTATTCAAATAGGGCAATGACCCAACTCAATAGAATCGCTTGCCAAAGTGGCGCATCATGAGGTAAAAATTTTAAATGACCGTACCATGCAAGTGTCATAAAACAGTTAGCAAAAATCAATAACAATAAGGGAAATAGCATGGCAGATAGATCAAGGGCAAGACTTTATATTTTACGTTTTTCACTCTAAAAAGTATGTTATTTCACTTCATATTTCTGCTTAAAAATAAAAATATATTCCAATATAACCGCTGTCTAGATTGCAATGAATAAGATACAAGAAAGACTATCTTTTCGGTAAAACCCTTGATATCGTTGCTTCCAAATCGAATAAATCATGACAACAGCACGCCTGAATATGTGATGTGTCAAAATAATAGTGGAGTTAAAATCAATGCATCTGCATATTTTGGGTATTTGCGGCACTTTTATGGGTTCGCTTGCATTATTAGCACGAGATTTAGGACATACCGTGACGGGTTCAGATGCAAACGTCTATCCACCGATGTCAACCCAATTGGAAAATGCAGGCATTACCTTAATGCAAGGTTATGATCGTAGTCATTTACAACCCCATCCAGATTTAGTGATTGTGGGGAATGCCATGAAACGTGGTATTGATGCCATTGAATATATGCTGAATGAAGGTTTAGCCTATATTTCAGGTCCACAATTTTTAGCAGATTATGTACTGCAAGGTAAACACGTTTTAGGTGTGGCAGGGACTCATGGTAAAACCACAACAACCACAATGTTGGCATGGGTGCTCGATCAAGCGGGTTTAAATCCGGGGTTCTTGATTGGTGGCGTACCACTGGGTTTTAGCGAAAGTGCACGTTTAGGAGGTGGACAATATTTTTGTGTAGAAGCCGATGAATACGATTCTGCATTCTTTGATAAGCGTTCCAAGTTTGTACATTACCACCCTAAAACGGCTATTTTGAATAATCTGGAATTTGATCATGCCGATATCTTTGATGATTTGGCTGCTATCCAAAAACAATTCCATCATTTGGTGCGTACTATTCCAAGTGAAGGCCGTATTATTGCACCGATCACTGAAACCCATATTGATGAAGTTCTAGAACAAGGCTGTTGGACACCTGTGGTTCGAACAAGTTTAGAAGCCCATCCACAAGCGGTACTTTCAGCCGAGCAATTGAGCGCTGATGGCTCACATTTTAAAGTGCTTGAAAATGGGATATTAAAAGGCGAAGTTAAGTGGAATATGACTGGACAGCACAGCGTTGCGAATGCTTTAGCAACCATTGCCGCGGCAGAGCATGTCGGTGTTGCGATTGGAACTGCATGTGAAGCACTTTCAAACTTTGGCGGAGTCAAGCGCCGTATGGAATTATTAGGTACGGTGAAAGGTATAGAAGTTTATGATGACTTTGCTCACCATCCCACAGCCATTGAAACGACTTTAGACGGTGCCCGTAAACGCTTAGGTGAACGCAAACTTTGGGCGATTATTGAGCCTCGTTCCAATACGATGCGTATGGGCAGTCATAAAGATGGACTTGCACATTCTGCGCGTTTGGCAGATGAGGTGATTTGGTATCAGCCAGAAGGTTTAGACTGGGATTTACAGCCTGTTATTGATGCGGCATCTAACAAAGCCATTATTGTACGTACTCTAGATGAGATTCTTCATCAGATTGTGGCTGAAGCAGGTGAGGGCGATGCGGTAGTCATCATGTCAAATGGCGGCTTTGGTGGTTTACATCAAAAATTGATTGCCGCGTTAAAAGCCTAATTTATTTTTATAAAAGCCCGCGAAAGCGGGCTTTTTTATCAAAATCATGCGGGTTTTTTAAAGGTCAATAAAATGCCTTTGTTTTTCTAGATCATTTCAGCATTTTCCATCAACTTCTTAATTTGAGGACATTCAGCTCAAAGCTTAAATTCTTTAAATCAGATATTGGGAATGTAATATTGCTTGAGAACACTATATTTTTGATCCGCCCGCTTTATCCAAATGAGTTCAGGTTTGTGTTTAAGCGACTACATCCGCCAAACTTTGATCACGTTTAAACATCACATCGACATAAGAACAGGTCGGAATAATTTTTAAATGTTTTTCACGTGCAAATTCAACCAATATATCGAGTAACTGACGTGCTACGCCTTGGCCACGTAAAGAATCGTCCACCCAAGTATGATCTGCAATAATGGTATGTTCATTACGCCAAACATAACTGATTTCTGCAATACGCTTACCTGTCTCATCAAAAGTAAAAAATTCGCCTTTGTGTTGATTAGCTTGATGTTGGAATTGCATAAATTCTCCTTAATCTGATTCACTTTTACCTCATTCAGAATACGTTAAATATATCTTCTTTTAAAACCTCTTTTTGCTGCTTCATTTTTAAAAAACTAAACCTATATCGTATTCATTTTTGTTTATGTTACTGACCACTGTTAGCTAACGATGATTCAAAAGCATTTTTTCGTCTTTATTTTTAAACTTAACAAATGACATGTTTAAGCCTAAACTTTAGCATTCTTTTGTAAATTATCTGACCATGTCATCCTTATCTCCCGAACCATTATCCAATCCAACGCGGCAATGGATGTGTGTGATTGGCTTAGCCTTTGCTGCATTTATTTTTAATACCACTGAATTTATCCCTGTGGCATTACTCAGTGATATTGGACAAAGTTTTAATATGCAAGCGACAGATGTGGGTCTCATGATCACGCTGTATGCTTGGGTTGTCGCTCCTATTTCTCTGCCGTTGATGTTAATCACTCGTAATATTGAACGGCGTTTTTTACTCATTGCACTGTTCAGTGTTTTTATTGTCAGTCATGGCTTGTCTTACTTTGCCTGGAATTTTAATGTTTTATTAATCAGCCGAATTGGGATTGCGTTTGCACATGCATTATTTTGGTCAATTACCGCCTCTTTAGCAGTCAGGGTCGCGCCTAAAGGCAAAGAATTTCAAGCCCTCGGCTTATTGGCGACAGGTACAGCTTTGGCCATGGTCTTGGGCATTCCATTTGGGCGTATGATTGGAGAAGCTTATGGCTGGCGCAATACTTTTGCTCTAATTGCACTCGGTGCCGCCATCATTTGTATTATTTTAGCCAACCTACTACCCAAACTTCCCAGTATCAATTCAGGCTCTATAAAAAGTATTGGTGTTTTATTCAAACGCCCAAGCTTGGTGCTGGTATTTATACTTACGGTGATTATTATTACCGCACAATTTACGGCTTATAGTTATATTGAGCCCTTCAGTTTAAATATCGCCCATTTTAGCTCTGCACAAACCACCAGCTTATTACTGATTTACGGCGGCGCAGGCTTTTTAGGTTCTTACTTATTTGGAAAATTTGGTCCACGGCATCCTAAAGTTGCCATTCCTTTAGCTGCCTTCTGTCTGGCCATTTCAATGTTGCTGTTACTCCCTTTAGCACAAGGTATGAGCCATTTATATTTGATCAGTTCATTTTGGGGAATGGGGATTATTGCCATGAGTTTAGCCTTGCAAGCCAAAACATTAAGTCTGGCTTCAGATGCAACCGATGTCGCCATGGCCATTTATTCAGGGCTTTATAATGTTGGCATTGGTGGTGGTGCTCTATTGGGTGGCATGGTCACAGCTCATTTTGGTTTAAGTTATATTGGTATAGTGGGCGGCTTGCTTGCCGTGATTGCCACCTTATTTGCGTTGGTATTGGTCACACGCAAGGACTTTATGGGTACATAAAAAATAAGATAAAATTTGCACAATGCTCATAAATATGCGATTCTTCAACCACATTTGGATTTAATCCAAAACAAAATTGAGTTGAACAAGGGGAGTAGCCTCCTCCAAACCTAAGCTTTTTAACAACTTAAAATCTGTTGAAACTTAGGTGTCAGACTATCGTCATTACACTTTGAAAAAAGTCGGTATCTGAGCATCTAAAATACGCAATATACGTATTTAGATGTAGGCAAGACCTTGATCATGTTGAAACAGATGTTTAATTCATCTGGCAACTGGTCAAGGTTTTTTTATGCCGAATCCATTTGCCCGATGTGGAGATTTTTATGGAAACCATCGGCAACCCTGGGTTGTATTTAGCATTTTTTGCGATTGTGGCAGTCATGCTGATTATCGACTTTATAGGCTTTAAACAAAAAGAAGGCCAACCTGTCCAAATTAAAACGGCAGCCTACTGGAGCATTGCTTGGGTCAGTGTTGCAATGCTATTTGCAGGTGGCTTATGGCTGTATTTACAGCAAACCGCTGGTGTTGTATTAGCCAACCAAAAAACCATGGAATATATTGCGGGTTATTTACTCGAAAAATCACTGGCTATTGATAACGTGTTTGTCTGGTTAATGATTTTTGCAGCCTTTGCAATTCCCCCTGCATTACAGCGTAAAATTTTACTCTACGGTGTATTGGGTGCAATTGTACTTCGTACTTTATTCATTTTTATTGGTGCATGGTTCGTTCAAGAATTCTCTTGGGTACTTTATATCTTCGGTGCTTTTCTGGTCTATACCGGTTATAAATTTCTTCGCGGTCATGAAGAAGATCCCAATATTGAAGAAATGCCGTTGCTGAAATGGTTACGTAAACATATGCGTATTACCCCACAGCTTGAAGGAGAAAAATTCTTTGTTCGTCAAAATGGGCTATTGTGGGCAACGCCGTTATTTTTGGTGCTAATTTTAGTCGAAGCGTCGGATGTCATTTTCGCTGTTGATTCAATTCCTGCCATTTTTGCTGTAACTTCCGATCCATTTATCGTGTTAACTGCAAACTTGATGGCAATTTTGGGTTTACGTGCGATGTTCTTCTTACTGGCAGGTGCAGCGTCTAAAATGCATTATCTGCCTTATGGCTTAGGTATTATCTTGCTCTTCATTGGTTTCAAAATGTTGATGTTAGACGTATTCCATATGCCAATTTGGATCTCTTTAGGCTTTATTGTCATCGTATTGGCGATTACTGCTTGGTTATCCGTTCGTTATAATAAGAAGCAAGAGCAGCTTTAATAATTCAATAGCATAGGAAGCCTTTCATCTTTAGGTGAAAGGCTTTTTTATTGAATCAATAAAACGTAACTGAAAATATTGAATGGCAATATAGTCTTCACTCAAATCAATGATTTAAGCCTACAACAAAAAATTGGCAAAATTCTTGCTTAAACAAATAAAAAAAGCCAATTTTTGATCCAACTGCACAGTGTTGGCGCACACTCAAATACTCTATGCTAAAAATTAATGTATCTCATTCTTTATCATCATGTCTTCACTCCAATCGCTTGCCCACAAATCAAGTGAATACTGTTTAAAACCATACATTCAGGTACAATCAATCGAAAAAATGAAAAGTTAAAGGTATTGTATGTCTCCCATTCAAGCTCAACACGCCGTTCGTGGTCGCTTTCTCGATATTCAGCACAGTGTTTCTCAAGCCTCCGATATTGCACAAGCGGTACGTTACATTGAAGATGGTTTACTCATCACCGTCGATGGAAAAATCACATGGTTTGGCACATGGCAAGAAGGGCAAGCTTTACTGAATAAAGACGTGATTTTTAAACACTATCCTGAACAGTTGATTGTCCCTGGATTTATTGATACCCATATCCATTTTCCCCAAACAGAAATGGTCGGTGCATATGGCGAACAACTTTTGGAATGGTTAAATACCTATACTTTTCCGACTGAGTTACAGTTTAAAGATAAAGCCTATGCCGACCAAATCGCACAATTTTTTGTTCATGAACTGCTTAAAAATGGCACCACCACTGCTTTAGTGTTTTGTAGCGTCCACACCGCATCGGTTGATGCCTTATTTGAAGCAGCAGAACAGCACCAAATGCGTTTAATTGCAGGCAAAGTGATGATGGATCGTCATGCACCAGCAGAGCTTTGCGACACGCCAGAAAGTGCCTATCAAGACTCGAAAAAATTAATTGAAAAATGGCATGGTAAAGGACGCAATCTCTATGCAATTACCCCGCGTTTTGCACCTACATCAACGCCTGAACAACTAGTCAAAGCAGGGCAGTTGAAAGCCGAATATCCCGAGGTATATGTTCATACCCATTTAAGTGAAAATAAAAATGAAATTGCTTGGGTGAAAGAATTATTTCCAGAACAAAAAGGGTATTTGGATGTCTATCATCATTATGGTTTAACAGGCCAACGCTCGGTATTTGCGCATTGTGTTCATTTGGAAGAACAAGAATGGGATTGCATGCATGAAACTAATTCCGCAATCGCTTTCTGCCCAACCTCGAATTTATTCTTAGGGAGTGGTTTATTTCCGCTGAAAAAAACGTGGGAAAAACAGGTGAAAGTTGGCTTAGGTACAGACATCGGAGCAGGTACGTCATTTAGTCAACTCCAGACCTTAAATGAAGCCTATAAAGTCCAACAACTTCAGGGCAATAAACTTTCAGCCTTTGAGTCTTTGTATCATGCGACACTAGGTGGAGCCAAAGCTCTAGATCTACACGATAAATTGGGCAATTTTAATGTGGGTAAAGAAGCCGATTTTATTGTTTTAGATTTAAATGCCACAGCACTACAAACGCTGCGCCAACAACGTACACAAGGTATTGAAGATGCATTATTTGCGCTGATGACCATGGGCGATGATCGTAATATTCAAGCCACCTATGTCTATGGAGAACGGGTTTATGTCAAAAAATAACAGCAATAAGCAACCGGCTAAAAAGTTTTTTGTATTGATTGGCATCGCCATTATTTGTACGCTGGTGCTTAAACGCGATAGTGCAGCTCCGCAGAGTTGATACATTTTGAAAAGCAAAAAAGGTGCATCAATTGACCAGATGTATTAAAATTAAGATGTCTTTTGAGGTGTTGCTGGTCAACACCTTTTTTATTTTTTGATTTTTTTTAGGTATCTACCCATGACCGTTCAAATGAGCGTAATGATTTCGGCTGAAGAAATTCAAGCCAAAGTCAAAGAGCTTGGCGCAAAAATTGATGCTCACTATGCCCATAGTGACAAAGAACTTGTTTTGATTGGTTTACTTCGTGGTTCTGTGATTTTTATGGCAGATTTATGTCGTGTCATCAGCAAGCCGCATGAACTCGATTTTATGACTGTATCAAGTTATGGTGGGGGTATAGTTTCAAGCCGTGATGTTAAAATTTTGAAAGATTTGGATGGTGAGATTCGTGGCAAAGATGTGCTGATTATTGAAGATATTATTGACTCAGGTAATACCCTCAGCAAGGTTTTAGAAATACTTGAAACTCGCCAACCAAACTCTATTGAACTTTGTACTTTAGTCAGCAAACCTTCACGCCGTGAAATTGAACTTAAGGTCAATTTTTTAGGCTTTGAAGTTGCAGATAAATTCATTGTGGGTTATGGATTAGACTATGACCAGAAATATCGTCACCTACCTTTTATTGGTGAAATCGGTCTATAAAATTTTTCTCAATTTTAAAGTGGCTGATAGCCACTTTTTTATTAGCCAAACTTCTCTAAGAACAAAAAAACAACAGTTATTAGCATGATTCATCTATTCGTTTTGTCATAAATCATGAATGATTACTTTTAAATCTTGATGAAAATATATAAACAAAAGATAAATGGAGAACACTTATGTGGACACTAATCGTTGCCATCGTAGTAGGTTTTATTGCGGGTTTAATCGCGCGTGCCATTCATCCTGGTAATGATAAATCTGGATTTATTGTGACCACATTATTAGGTATTGCAGGTTCTTTACTGGCCACTTATGCAGGTAGGTTGCTCGGACTCTACGACCAAAACTCTGCAGCTGGATTCATCGCATCAGTGATTGGCGCCATTATTATTCTGTTTATCTATAATTTAATGACCAAAAAATCTCGTGTTTAACCAATCAATATTCAATTGAAATAAAAGCACCTTTCAATAAGGTGCTTTTTATTTGATATTTATTTTGTAGAAACTGCAATACTTTATAAACCCAGTTCTTTCCAAATTTTCTCTATTTCTAAAGCAGGGTAGGCACCCATCGCTTTAAAGCCATTTGAAAAAATAATCGTGGGTGTACCGTTTAAACCTAAAGATTTTCCTAGATTTAAATTACGTTCAACGGGATTGGCACATGCTTTTATTGAACGGGGTTGAATCCCTTTGCCTATTAAATTTGACCAAGCTAAAGCAGGATCTGACTCACAAAAAATCTGTTTTGATATTGCAACCGATTGTGTTTTGATCGGATAAATAAAAGTATAAATAGTGACGTTGTTTAATTTATTTAATTCAGTCTCAAGCTGTTTACAATACGGACAATTTGGATCAGAAAAGACTGCAATCTGGCGTTTCCCATTACCTCGCACTATTTTCACAGCATCTTGTAAAGGCAATTTTTTCCAATCAATACTGTTTTGTTTAAGCACTAAATCTTTGGTGATATTTTTTTGATCACTGAGGCGAAACATAGAACCAATCAGGATATGCTGCGCATCTTCGCCCATATAAACCACTTGATTATCCATCAATCCACTATAGATACCTTTCATTTCAGTGGTTTGAATATTTTCAATCTTCAGTTTTGGATGTAGTTGAGTCAAATTGGTTTTCACCGTATTCACATCTGCCCAACTTAAACTTGAGATAACACTGACTAAGACGAATAACCATGTTTTTTTAATCATGTTAAATATCACTTATAAATATTGCAGCCAATTCTACTGAAAATTTAATTTTTAAAGGCGTTATTTTAAGAACTGATTACCGAAAAACCACATATTTATCTGTTAAAGTTTCACGTGGAACATCTAAAATTTTTCATCGTGGATTATTTTTATTCATTGTTCAGTGATACAGCCCAGATTTATCAAAATGGGAATAAAATATGATGGCTTAATACACTGACAGATAGCCTCATTTCTGCAAGATATTTTCCAACCCTTTTACTTGACTCTGAAAGCGAATTAAATTTTGGATAAAAGATTAAATTTTTCAGAATTATTAAAAACTTACCACTGTAATATTTACATGTTATAAATTGACGATAGCACGCTCAAAGAATTACTCTATGATTCTCCCTTTCCTCTAAAAGTATTCATTTTTTGACCAAATGGTGAATCTTTCTGTGAGCTTACATGATGAGTCAGCAATCATGGCGACCCTTTTTAATGGTGAGCCTGGCACTATGTATTGGTACGATCGGCACGGCTCTGGCCAGTCCTTTATATCCGATTTATCAAGAACTGTGGCATCTTTTACCTAGCCATATTACTTATATTTTTGTGGCTTACATGTTCGGTTGTTTGGCAACCTTGTTGTTTCTAGGGCGAACCAGTAATAGTGTTGGATTTTTACGCACCCTGCAAATTGGGATTGTTTTTGTAGTCATCGGGTTGCTGTTATCTGCTATAGCCTCTAATGCACTTTGGCTCGGTCTAGGGCGGTTTATTATTGGGATTGCCTCTGGACTCATCAGCACCTCTGCAATGCTTGGCTTAATCACCACCATTCCAGATAGCCATAAAAAAAATGCACCTCAATTAAGTTCTATTATTACCGTGATTGGTTTCGGCTTAGGGCCTTTTATCGGCGGATTAATTGCACAATTTTCTTATGAACCTTTAGTTACGCCCTATTTACCCATTATTGTAGCTGCAATTTTATGTTTTTTCGGTTTATATCGCGTCAAGACTCCTCAATTTAAACCTCAGCCATTTTCGATAGCACCACATTTAGAAATTCCAGCACCTCAATACAAATCTGAATTCTTTATTGCAGGATTAACTGCTTTTTGTGCCTTTGGCGTGTTTGGCCTATTTGCTTCTTTATCGCCTTCATTTGTTAAAGATTTAATTCCTTGGCATGGACCTTTCGTAAGTGGGGCTGCCATTTCGAGTATTTTATTTATTTCCGCAATAGTACAATTTTTCGCCAAATCATTGGCTGCGGAAAAATGTTTAAATTATGGTTTAATTACCCTGACCATGAGTCTGGTCTTATTGGCGCTGTGTATGACCATGCAGTGGAGTAGCTTATTCTTCTTCAGTGATATTTTTGTGGGTATCGGCCATGGATTTGGATTAATGGGTGCATTTGGTTTAATTCATAAAATGACATCAATAGACAATCGGGCCGCGATCATGTCGACTTATTTATTCATTGGATATTTAGGTACTATTGTTCCTATTGTTGCAGTGGGTTATCTTGCTGATCATTTTGGCTTAACCTTCGGAATTTTAGGATTTTGTATTGTGATTGGCTTATTGTGCTTAAGTCTTTTGATGTGGCATAAGAAAGTTCATCTGATTGCTGATTAAATGAACTTTTATAAATAGCCTTATAAATTAAGGCTATTTTTTCAACATTACTCAAATAGGGTTCGCATTTAAGTCATTATTTAAATTACTTCCCAATACAGAACGATCCAAAAATTTTCCCCAATAGATCATCTGCACTAAACTCACCAGTGATTTCTGCCAAAGCATTTTGTGCCAACCGTAGTGACTCGGCTACCAATTCTCCAGCCTGATATACCACTAACTGCTCATTTGCCTCTAAAAGATATAGCTGTGCGCGCTTCATTGCATCTAAATGACGTGTTCGGGCTATAAAGGTATCTTCTTCTGGTTGGAAGCCTGCATGTGCTGTAATCGCATCTACAAGCGCTTGAACGCCAGTTTCTTGCTTAGCAGAAACTGTAATATGACGAAATCCCTGATAATCGCCAATTTCAGCAACAGTGCCCGTCAAATCACATTTGTTGGCAATCAACATTAAACGCTTGGGCTCAAGATGCTCAGCAAAATAGTTTTGTGCCAACCGTAAAGGATTATCACCTTGGGTTAAGTCATACACCAACAATAATAAATCAGCTTGTTCAATTTCTTTAATGGCACGGCGAATCCCTTCTTTTTCTACCACATCCCCTGTTTCACGCAAGCCAGCAGTATCAGTAAGAGTAATCGGCAAACCATTTAGTGTAATTTTTTCATGCAATACATCACGCGTTGTACCCGCTATATCCGTGACAATAGCACGATCATTTCCTGCAAGCATATTTAACAATGAAGATTTACCCGCATTGGGTTTTCCCGCAATTACCACCTGTAAACCTTCACGTAAAAGCTGCCCTTGACGAGCAGATGTCTGTACTGCAGTTACTGAACTTTGTACGTCTTGGAGTAGTGCCAAAATTTTACCATCAGCTAAAAAATCTATTTCTTCTTCTGGAAAATCAATAGCTGCTTCAACATGCAAACGTAAATGAATCAATTTCTCCAATACACTATTTACTTTGGTTGAAAAAACACCCTGTAACGAGCGCACCGCAGAACGAGCAGCCGCCTGTGAGGTTGCATCAATCAAGTCAGCAATCGATTCCGCTTGAACCAAATCAAGTTTGCCATTTTCAAAAGCGCGCATAGAAAATTCACCCGCCTTGGCTGCGATTGCACCCAATTCTAGTAAACGTGCCAGTAATGCATTTTGAATGACAGGTCCGCCATGACCTTGTAATTCCACAACATCTTCACCCGTAAATGAATGAGGATTAGGAAAACAAATCGCTAAACCTTCATCCATTACCTCACCCGCAGCATCATAAAACTGACGAAAGCCAGCAAAACGTGCTTTAGGCAGTGCTTTTTGAGTTAAGGCTTCTGCAATTATATAAGATTTGGGACCAGACAAACGAATTACTCCCACACCGCCACGGCCAGGTGGCGTTGCAATCGCAGCAATCGTAGTTGTTCGGTTTTGCATAACATTCACCTCAAAAATCCCAAATCATAAGCAAAGAAAAATCCGCCTAAGATTACCATCTTAAGCGGATTTATTCAGTACTTCACGAGCAGTTGTTAATTAAACCACTTCACGTTTCGCACGATCCTTCTCAACACTCTTGTTGATCAGACTCTGCTGTAAAATGGTAATACTGTTATTGACAATCCAGTACAACACCAAGCCTGCAGGGAAGAACAACATAAATACAGTAAAGATAATTGGCATCAGCTTGAAGACTTTCGCCTGCATTGGATCAGCCGGTTGTGGATTCAATGACTGCTGAATAAACATAGTCAAACCCATCAATAACGGCAGAATAAACCAAGGATCCATCGCAGATAAATCTTGAATCCAACCTAACCAAGGTGCATGACGAAGTTCAACAGACTCCATCAATACCCAATACAAGGCCAAGAAAATCGGCATTTGTAAAAGCAGTGGCAAGCAACCAGACAATGGATTGACTTGTTCGCGCTTATACAGGGCCATCATTTCTTGAGAGAAACGCATACGATCTTCACCGAATTCTTCTTTCATGCGTTGCATTTCAGGGGCAATCACACGCATTTTCGCCATAGAGCGGTAGCTCTTAGACGACAATGGCCAAAGAATCAGTTTAACTAATACAGTCAATAAGATAATTGACCAACCCCAGTTGCCTACAATGTTATGGAAGAACTGAAGTCCGAGGAACAATAACTTAGCAATCGGCCATAACCAACCATAATCTACGGTTTGGTTTAAACCTACCGCCAGATCTTTCAGTTCAGATTGAACTTTAGGACCAGAATAGAAGGTCGCGTCTAACTCAGCTGCAGTACCTGCAGGTACATTAATCATCGGCGAAGTAAAACCGATAATATTCATGTTATCTGTCGATTGACGAGATTCCAATTTAGCACTATATGGCTGACCACCAGCTTGTGTCAGCTTAAGATCACCTGGAATCCATGCACTTACAAAATAATGTTGCACAACAGCAACCCAGCCACCTTTTGCTTCTACATTCAATTTTTCTTCATTGAAGTTGGCAAATTTCAGCTTATTATAATGTTCTTCAGGCGTACCCCAAGCACCCCCTAGGAATGTTCCCAGAGTGAAAATTCCTTGGTCTGATTTACCCGGATCATCTGAATTATCACGTTTGATCTGACCAAACATCTGGCCTTGCCAATTTTGGCCACTACGGTTAACCACTTTGTGGTTCACAATAATCGGATATTCACCTTGTTTAAAGGTGAACGTTTTAATAATTTCTACGCCATCAGCAGTTTTATACACCATTGGCACAGATAAAACTTTAAACGCTTTACCATCTTTGGTTTGCTGCGCTTTGGCATCGGCCAAAGTATAAGCTAATTTCTCAATCTCATAGACTGGGCGACCATTACGGTTACTGTCCGGCCCATTCAAACCAATTAAACCAGACTGAGCAACATAAGTACGTTTTGCATCGCTTTCCAGCATGACAAAAGGTTGATCACTGTCTTTATTCTTATCATGGTTCAATAATTCAATACGAACAATGTCACCCCCTTTAGGATTAATCCAAAGATGATAAAGGTCAGTTTGTACTGAAATAAGCTGTTGACTTACAGGTGCTGTTGCATCTGTTGTAGTTTGCTGAGTAGCAATATTTGCTTGCGGCATGTCAGATGCTGTCGTAGCAGCGGTTTGACCATTTGGCAAATCTGCAGATACTTCATGCGAAACAACAGCGGTATTTTGCTGTGGTTTAGTTTCTGCATGACCATAATCTTTTTGCCAAGCCAAAATAAGCAAATATGCGACGACAAACATGGCCCCTAGAATTGCAAACCTGGCCCATTGTTGCATATCTATTATCCCAAGTAGTTAAAGTGATTTCGGTTCAATAAACGATCACGAAAGGGTACAACAACGTGAAGCGTTTGAGAATCTATTTGCTGAAATGAAATAAAACGAATTGCCTTTTGAGGAACAGGGTCATAACCCGACCCACCCCAAGGATGACAACGACAAATACGTCGAGTAGCTAACCACACACCACGTACAGCACCATAAGAATGGACTGCGTCTAAAGAGTATTGAGAACATGTTGGAATATAACGACAGCGGGGTCCCAATAAAGGACTAATCGCGATCTGATAGAATCGAATCAACCAATGCAGTAAACGTACCATTGGCCTTCTCTACTTTTGTGGGGAGGGAGCTATCTTGTTATGCTTTTTGGCAAGGCGTTGCAATTTCTGCCAAGCAAATTGTAATTGCTGCTGCAATTCTGCATTAGGTACTGCTTCAATCCCTATTTTAGGCATGACCACAATATCTAATAAGTCTAACTGCTGTTGATGCAGGCGAAAACTTTCGCGAGCAAGACGTTTTACTCGATTTCTTTCATGCGCACGACGCACTTTTTTCTTGGCAACAACAATTCCCAAACGGCTTGAAGGCTGTTCGGAACATTTTGCAAGAAATAAGAAATGGGGTTGATGCACTTTAAAAAGCGCACCATCAAACACACTTTTATAATCGGCAGCACAACGTATACGTACGTTTGTGCTGAAGCCATAAAGTGTCATAACACCCAAAATCGTAATAGCTTAACTAATTAAACAGTTAAGCTATGACGACCTTTTGCACGGCGGCGAGCTAATACTTGGCGACCAGCTTTAGTAGCCATACGAGCACGGAAACCATGAACGCGCTTGCGCTTTAATTCAGATGGTTGAAATGTACGTTTCATATTGAAACTCCAAAAATGATCTTATATGAAGGTTCGCGATTTTAGTGGTCAAACGATAAGCTGTCAATGAAAAACAAGTATTCTTTCAAAATAAGCAATTTTTAAATACTTTTATTCAAACGGTTGTTTTTATTTTTATGACAATATTATTAATTTTATACACAATACAAATAATTGATTAATATAATATCGTGAGTTATAAACAGAATTATTCACAACATTATCCACAGTGTTTAAATTTAATCATCCCTGCTTTAGTTTTTTGAATTTAAATTTAAACTATTTTAGAGTTATCCTCATTTGAAGACTTACTTAATAAATAAATTCAAATTTATAAATTTAAGTTTATTACTGTTAGGGAGCTATTTTTCTGTGTAAAAGTAGTTTTTTAAAATATAAAACATATATTTAGGTTGTGAATATCTATGTTTCTATGGAGTGGTTAATTTGTGGATAACTTTATGGTATATTTTATCCACACCTTGCGGATAATCTTATCCACACCTGTTTTGAATTTAAATTTAAATGGGGGGTTTTAATTTTTAACTGACATTTTCTTATTTTTGCCATGACAGATGTGGATAACTTCGATAGAATGGCGACCCGCTTAGTCGGGCTTGGTAATTTTTTATTATGTACAATGGACTGAATAGGGGTTTCAC